>NZ_QQRS01000009.1 GCF_003428875.1 Planomicrobium okeanokoites | reverse complement strand
AGCGTTCGTCCTGAGCCAGGATCAAACTCTCCATTATAGAAGTAGTTGATTGCTCAATACTGCTGGCGCATCGCCGTTCCGAAGAACGCGCGATTCGCTTTGATCTGCACAAGTGCTGATCAGTAATTAAGTCACGAACCCAAGAAGTTCGAAGGCTGTGCTCCGATCGCCGGAGGCGACCATCGCAAAAGCCGTTCTCGCGCCAAGGCGCTCGTGACGTCTCTTGTTGACGTTTTGCTGTTCAGTTTTCAAGGTTCAAATGATAACGCCGCGCTCATTGGCGACTTGATTAATATACCACGCCACGTAAGCTGCGTCAATACAAAACCAGAAAAAACTTCTGATTGGGACGATTTGTTTTCGGAGATTATTTTTCAGCTGAATTGCAAAAAAATTGCGTCAACAGCAAATGCCAAAAAAAGAACCTGCAGAATTCCTCTGCAGGTCCTTAAAATTTACTCTTCGTCTTCTTCTGGTACTTCTTCAACGCCGTCTGCTGCATCGTCCACTACGATTTCATCTTCCGCGTAAACGTCTGCTCCAGCGCTTTCTTCTATAAGAAGTTCATCGCTGCCATCTTCTTCTGTTTCCGGCAAATCGATATCTTTCTTCACTTTAGCAACTGTGGCCACAATTTCATCCTCGCTTAAACGGATCAAGCGAACACCTTGTGTGCTTCTGCCAGTTGTAGAAATATCATTAACATCCATTCGGATCAGCACGCCGTTGATCGTAATCAGCATGATGTCTTCCGTGCCGCTGACAGTCCGGACTGCGACAAGCGGTCCGTTCTTATCGGTGATCTGGCACGTTTTGATTCCCATTCCCCCACGGGATTGAACGCGGTATTCGGATTCCTTCGTTTGTTTGCCGTAGCCATTTTCTGTAATGACAAGGACATTATCTTCAGGATCCAATATTTCCATACCAACGACTTTATCGCCTTCGCGGAGTCGGATGCCCCGGACTCCGCTTGCCGTACGGCCCATGCTGCGGATATCGGTTTCAGGGAAACGGATCAATGCGCCGTTGCGTGTTCCGATAACCATTTCTTTGGTTCCATCGGTAAGTTTGACTGAAATCAGCTCATCTTCTTCGCGAAGACCGATGGCAATCAAACCATTTTGGCGGATGTTCGCGTAATTGGTTACTGGAGTCCGCTTGCTGATTCCGTCACGTGTTGTAAAGAAGAAGAAGGCGTCTTCCTTGAATTCTTCTACACGGATAACAGCTGTAACTTTTTCGTCTTTGCCGATTTCAAGCAGATTCACTAAAGGCAAACCTTTTGCAGTACGGCCATACTCAGGAATCTGATAACCTTTTTTACGGTATACTTTCCCTTTGCTCGTAAAGAACAGGATCGTGTCATGGGTAGAGGTATATAGAAGGTGTTCTACAAAATCATCCTCGTTTGTGCCCATCCCCTGAACGCCGCGTCCGCCGCGTTTCTGGCTGCGGTACGTATTTGCAGGCAAACGTTTGATATAACCGTTATGAGTCAATGTCAGCACTGAATCTTCACGTGGAATCAAATCTTCATCCTCGAACATTTCAGTACCGCCAGTAGTGATTTCGGTTCTTCTTTCATCGTTGAAACGCTCTTTGATTTCTGTCATCTCTTCACGGATTATTTCAATGATCCGGTACTCATTGGCCAGAATTTCGCGCAGCTCTTCGATGGTTTTCACCAATCCCTGGTACTCATCTTCGATTTTATCGCGTTCCAGACCCGTGAGGCGCTGAAGGCGCATATCAAGGATAGCCTGGGATTGGCGCTCAGAAAGGTTGAAATCGTTCATTAATCCGTTACGTGCTTCTTCTGTTGTCTGCGATCCGCGGATCAACGCAATGATTGCATCGATGTGATCCAGCGCTATGCGCAATCCTTCCAGAATATGTGCGCGGTCTTCCGCTTTTTGCAGATCAAATTGAGTGCGTCGGCGGATGACAACTTTCTGATGCTCTAAGTAATGGAATAATACATCTCTCAAACCAAGAACTTTCGGATGGCCGTCTACCAAAGCCAGCATATTGATGCCGAAGCTCGTTTGCATTGCAGTCTGCTTATACAGATTGTTCAACAGCACATTGGCGCTTGCGTCACGGCGGACTTCAATGACAACACGCATACCGTTACGGTCGGATTCGTCCCGAAGGTCTGTGATGCCGTCGATTTTTTTATCGCGCACCAATTCAGCAATTTTTTCAATCAACCGCGCTTTATTGACTTGGTAAGGCAATTCGTGGATCAGAATTGTCTCACGGCCATTCGGTTTCGTCTCAATTTCTACAACTGAACGAATGAGAACAGAGCCTTTTCCTGTTTCATAAGCACGGCGGATCCCGCTCCGTCCCAGGATAATGCCGCCAGTCGGAAAATCGGGGCCAGGGATATATTCAAGCAGTTCTTCTGTAGTGATTGCAGGATTTTCCGCCAACGCCAAAACAGCGTCAATCGTTTCACCCAGGTTATGCGGTGGAATATTGGTAGCCATACCGACAGCAATCCCTGACGTACCGTTAACCAACAGGTTCGGGAAACGGCTCGGCAGGACGATCGGCTCTTTTTCCTGGCCATCATAGTTTTCTTTATAATCAATCGTGTTCTTGTTCAGGTCACGCAATAATTCCATTGCGATTTTGGACATTCTTGACTCGGTATAGCGCATGGCAGCCGCCGCGTCGCCATCGACTGAACCGAAGTTTCCGTGTCCGTCAACCAGCATATAGCGGTAACTGAAATCCTGCGCCATACGGACCATTGTTTCATAAACCGCACTGTCACCGTGGGGGTGGTATTTACCGATTACATCCCCAACGATACGCGCAGATTTTTTATAGGCTTTATCGGAAGTGATTCCGAGATCATGCATTGCATACAGGATACGGCGATGGACCGGTTTCAATCCGTCGCGAACATCCGGCAAGGCACGTGATACGATGACGCTCATCGCGTAATCCAAAAACGACGTGCGCATCTCCGTGCTTATATTTATTTCTTCTACTCCACTGCTAGGCCGTTCCGCCATTTCCGCAGCCTCCTCTCACCTGTATCACCTTAAACATCCAAGTTCTTAACATAGCGGGCATTTTCTTCAATGAAGTTCCGGCGCGGTTCCACGTCGTCCCCCATAAGAATATGGAAGGTTTCGTCCGCCATCATGGCATCATTCAATGTCACCTGCAGCAACGTGCGGACATCCGGATCCATTGTCGTATCCCATAATTGTGTAGCGTTCATTTCACCGAGCCCTTTATAACGCTGGATATTCGGTTTCGGATTACTTGAAAGCTTCGACAATGCTTCTTTCAATTGCGCATCCGTATAGACGTATTCAACATGCTTGCCTTGTTTGATCTGGAATAAAGGCGGCTGTGCGATATAAATGTAACCGGCTTCGATCAACGGACGCATATAGCGGAAGAAGAACGTCAGCAATAAAGTCCGGATATGCGCGCCATCGACGTCGGCGTCAGTCATGATGACCACTTTATGGTAACGGGCTTTTTGAAGGTTGAATTCTTCTCCGATTCCTGTCCCTAACGCAGTGATAATGTTGCGAATCTCTGCATTTGATAAAATTTTGTCCAAACGGGCTTTTTCAACGTTCAGGATTTTACCGCGCAATGGCAGAATCGCCTGGAAATGGCGGTCACGGCCGGATTTGGCCGATCCTCCTGCAGAATCACCCTCAACAATATAGATTTCACTGATTTTCGGATCGCGTGAAGAGCAATCCGCCAGTTTCCCGGGCAGGCTTGAAACTTCAAGGACCGATTTGCGGCGTGTAAATTCACGCGCTTTTTTAGCAGCCATACGGGCGTGGGAAGCCATGATGCCTTTTTCGACGATTTTGCGCGCCGTGGCAGGATTTTCAAGCATGAACCGTTCAAATCCACCGGAAAACAGGTTATTGACGATTGTGCTTACTTCCGTATTGCCCAGTTTCGTTTTAGTCTGGCCTTCAAATTGAGGATCCGGGTGTTTAACGGAAATGATTGCCGTCAACCCTTCACGGACGTCATCGCCCGTCAAATTCGGATCGGCATCTTTAAGCATGCCGTTTTTGCGGCCGTAATCATTGATGACCCGCGTCAACGCAGTTTTGAAACCGGATTCGTGCGTTCCGCCTTCATGTGTATTGATATTATTGGCAAAAGAGAAAATATTGGCTGCATAGCCCGCATTGTATTGCATAGCGACTTCTACATTGATGCCTTCTTTTTCAGCTTCCACGAAAATCGCTTCTTCGTGGATCGGATCTTTTGTTTTATTTAAATGTTCGACGTAGGACTTGATCCCACCCTCGAAATGATAGACTTTCTCTTTTTCTTCACCTTCGCGTTCATCGGCAACGACGATTTTCAACCCTCTGTTCAAATACGCAAGCTCACGCAGGCGGTGATCGAGGATATCGAATTCATAAACAGTCGTTTCCTTGAAGATATCGCCGTCCGCCTTGAAGCGGATAGTCGTACCTGTATGATCGGATTCACCGATGACATTCAATTCTTCCGTCACCGCTCCGCGCTCGAACTTAATATAATGGCGCTTGGAATCACGGTTTACAAAAACTTCCGTCACTTCTGACAGGGCATTTACAACTGAAGCCCCAACGCCGTGCAGGCCTCCTGATACTTTATAACCGCCGCCGCCGAATTTACCGCCGGCATGGAGCACGGTCATGATGACTTCGACAGCCGGGCGCCCCATTTTTTCCTGCATATCGACCGGAATCCCGCGGCCATTGTCTTCAACGCGGATCCAGTCGTCTTTTTCGATGGTCACTTTGATCTGGTCGCAATGACCGGCAAGTGCTTCATCGATACTGTTATCGACGATTTCCCATACTAAATGGTGAAGGCCTCGTGAGCCTGTCGAACCGATATACATACCCGGTCTTTTACGTACCGCTTCCAATCCTTCCAACACCTGGATTTGATTGGCGCCATATGATTGCTGAAGTTCATTTTCTTCCATAGCCATTCCATTCACCTGCTCTTCCTCACAACATTTCTATTTCCCATGGCAAGCTGTAATTCTCTGAACTGCTTCACTTTATGCAAATAAAATATTTTTCATCGCCGGCCGCACAAAAACACCGCCATTTACATTACATGCCTGATGACGGCCCAACTTTCAGCTATTCGGCTGCTTCCACTTGCTGTATTACTCTTTGACGGTGCCTTTTGTTACTTCAAAGAGGCGCGCGCTTTGAATCGTTTCATGCTGGATGCCGTCCACACTCGTCGTGGTCACGAACGTCTGGACCGAACCGCGAATCGTATTCAGCAGATGGGACTGGCGGTAATCGTCCAATTCCGACAATACATCGTCCAGCAATAAAACCGGAGGCTCTCCCACTTCCTGTTTGATCAGCTCGATTTCAGCCAATTTCAACGACAGGGCGGTTGTCCGCTGTTGGCCCTGCGAGCCGTAAGTCTGGACATCATAGCCATTGACGATAAATTGAAGTTCATCCCGATGCGGTCCGACAAGCGTCACTCCGCGGTCGATTTCCCTTTTTCTCACTTCAAGCAGCTTTTTCTGTAAAAAAGACGCCATTTCTTCCGGCGTCCAATCGGGATCCAAACCGCTGATCGGCTGGTAGCGGATCTCCAATTGCTCGAGTCCCCTTGAAATCCCCTGATGAATCGGGGCTGCCCATTTCTGGAGCAGATCCATGAAATGAAACCTTTTCCGGATGATTTTCACCGCTGCTTCTATAAATTGATCAGTATAGACATCAAACATGACGTCATTGATCGATTGTTTGCCGTAATTCTGCTTCAATATATGATTCCGTTGCTTCAATAATTTCTGGTAAGTCAAAAGATCATGCAGATAGACAGGCGATATCTGTCCGATTTCCATATCGATGAAGCGGCGGCGTACCTGTGGACTGCCTTTGACAAGATGCAGATCCTCCGGTGCGAACATCACCACATTCAATTGTCCGATATAATCGCTCAGCCTCCGCTGCTCCAGATGATTGACTTTCGCTGTTTTGCCTTTTTTGGATAAGGTGATTTCAAGCGGCAATTTGCCGTATTTGCGGTAAACATCAGCTTTAATTTTACCATATTCCGCATCCCAGCGTATCAATTCCTTATCGTTTGAGGAACGATGGGATTTGGCCATCGACAGAACATAGAGTGCTTCCATGATATTCGTTTTGCCTTGCGCGTTTTCTCCTATAAAAACGTTGATCTCGGGAGAAAACTCCAGCTCCAGCTTTTCATAGTTGCGGTAATTCAGAAGTTCGAGACGGTCAATCCGCATCGAAGCTCATGCCTTCGGCGATCACGATACGAAATTCTCCCACTTCTGGAATGGATACTGTATCTTCCGGACGCAGCTTTTTGCCTCTGCGATTTTCCGCTTCACCGTTGACGAAAACTTCATGCTCACTCAGGAACCATTTCGCCATTCCACCGGAACTGATCGTATCTGTCATTTTCAATAATTGACCCAATGTAATAAATTCTGTCTCAATACCGATTTCTCTCAAAATGCACTCATCCTTCAATTCGTAGTCTATCCCTCTATTTTACCCTAAATACCCCCAGAAGTAAAAAAGGATAGCCTGTATGGGCTATCCTGAGGTGTTACTGGGTGTTTAATATGTCCGGACAGGAAGAATAAGCTGAAGAATCGAATCATCCAGTGCCGATTTCAAAACGAATGGGCGCATTGCACCTGTAAATTGAATGACCACATCCTGGCCATCGATCGCTTTCAATGCATCCATCATGAATTTTGCGCTGAAGGAGATTTTCAGATCTTCCCCTTCTATAGATTGTGCCTGAAGCTGCTCTTCGACTTTACCGACTTCCGGTGAATTGGAAGAAACTTCGACATCGCTGCCTTCAGATGCTGAGAATCGAACGACGTTATTGCGTTCTTCGCGTGCCAATAAAGATGCACGGTCAATTGCCTGCAGCAACGAACGGCCATTTACTGTGACATTTGTTTTGTATTCAGCCGGAATCAGACGTGAAGTATCCGGGTAATTCCCTTCCAGCAATCTTGAGAAGAAAAGGATGTGCTTCGATTTGAACAATACCTGCTGGTTCGTCATGACGATTTCAACCGGTTCGGAATTGTCATCAAGGATCTTATTAAGCTCATTCAGGCTCTTACCTGGAATGACGACACTGTATTCGCCTTCAGGAAGAGTTTCCAATTTCGTTTTGCGGCGGGCAAGGCGGTGGCTGTCAGTAGCGACACAAACCAATTCCCCATCTTTGACTTCCCAATGGACGCCAGTAAGAACCGGACGGGTTTCAGAACTCGATACGGCAAAAACAGTTTCACGGTTGATCGTCTTCAATAGATCCGCCGGGATTGAAAACAGGCGATCGTCCTGAATTTCCGGTAATTGTGGATAATCCATTGCATCCAGTCCTATTAGATGGAACTCGGATTTACCTGAACGAATGTGGGTCTGGAAGTTGCCTGTGATTTCGATTTCCACGTCACTTGTCGGCAATTTACGGATGATTTCCCCAAAAACTTTTGCCTGGAGAACAATGCTTCCTCCCTGTGCGACCCGAATGATCTGTTCGCCGTCTTCTTCAGCCGGGATGAAAGTCTGGATCGTGATATCTGAATCACTGCCCGTCAATCTCATTCCTTCTGAAGAAACGTCCATTTTGATCCCCGTTAAAATCGGGATCGTCGTTTTTGAACTGACTGCTTTCATTACATCGTTTAAACCTTCGACTAATCGTTCACGCATTATCTCGAATTTCATTCTCGAACCTCGCTTATATATATATTTTGTTTAAAGCTTTTAAAGTAATAATAGTAGTAGGGCCTGTGAATATGTGGATAACCCCTTTTTACTGAATCCTGACGGGTTATCCACATGTAGATAAGCTGTGCGCAAAGCACGGGACTATTTAAACGCTTATCCACAGCTCTTTTTTAGTTGGTGAGCGCTTTTTTGATGTCTTTTACATCCTGCTGGAGCTGCTGATTGTCTTTCAGCATCGTTGAAATCTTTTCGTGGGCATGGATGACCGTCGTATGGTCGCGCCCTCCGAATTCCTCACCGATTTTAGGCAATGAAAAATCAGTCAGCTCGCGGGAAAGATACATGGCCACCTGTCTTGGATAAGCGATGTCTTTCGTACGGCGTTTCGTCTTGAAATCTTCAATTTTGATATTGAACTGATCACCGACAGCATGCTGAATATCCAGGATTGTAATGACTTTCGGTTTTGCGTTCGGCATGATATCCTTCAGCGCTTCCGCTGCCAGATCAGCGCTCATATCACGGTTGATCAATGAAGAATAAGCCACAACGCGAATCAAAGCACCTTCCAATTCACGGATGTTGGAATCGATCGAATTGGCGATGTATGTCATCACATCATTCGGAATATCGAGGCCATCCGCTTTCGCTTTCTTGCGGAGGATGGCGATCCGTGTTTCCAGGTCAGGCGGTGTAATATCCGTAATCAACCCCCATTCGAAACGCGACCGCAAGCGGTCTTCAAGTGTAGGGATCTCTTTCGGCGGCCGGTCGCTGGAGATGATGATCTGCTTGGATTCTTCGTGCAGCGTATTGAAAGTATGGAAAAACTCTTCCTGCGTCTGCTCTTTTCCAGCCAAAAACTGAATATCATCAATCAAAAGAATATCGACACTCCGGTATTTATTGCGGAAATCGACGGTCTGGTTATCACGGATGGAGTTGATGAATTCGTTGGTGAATTTTTCCGATGACAAATAAACCACTTTGGCATTGGGGTTGTGTTCAAGGACATAATGTCCGATTGCATGCATGAGGTGGGTCTTGCCAAGTCCTACGCCCCCGTAGATGAACAGCGGATTATATGCTTTTGCGGGAGCTTCGGCTACTGCAAGAGATGCAGCATGCGCAAAACGGTTGCCTGATCCAATTACGAAAGTATCAAACGTATACTTGGGGTTCAGCATTCCCGGCAAAAACTCCTGCTGATCATTCTGGCCCGGCTTAATGCGGGGCGCTGGAAGCTGAAAATCATCCATGTCCTGATCTTTGGGCACAACAAATTTTATCAGCAGATCGTCCCCCGTCAGATCCGAAAGGATTCCTGTAATCAAATGGACGTAATGGTTTTCCAACCAGTCGCGCGCAAAGGAATTAGGAGCGGATATGGTGACGGTGTCACTCTGATAAGATAGTAGTTTTGTTGATTTTAACCATGTTTCAAAACTGGGTTTGGAGATTTTTGTTTCGACTTGAGCTAAGACACTCGACCAAATTTCGTCTAAGTGTTCCAATAGCGTTTCTCCTTTATATGTAAAATATTTTTTAAGTATATCATACACAAAGCCACAGGCTGTGGATAACATTCGTGAACAGGGTGGTGAATAACTATCCACATCTTACCCACAGTTTGTGGATAAGTATTTTGGTATAAAAATTATCAACAAGTGAAAACAAGTTAATGTTACCAAAAAAGAATAGACAATACAAGAACTTCTTACAGTTATCCACATAAGCCGAATAATGCACATCCAGGCTGTCCACAGGCCGTTGTTATGTGCGGAACTTGTAGATAAGGGGTGTGGATAATTATTTTACCGAAAAAAATACTGCACAGCAAATCCGGAAAAAAATTTCGGGGATGTGGATAACATTATTATCAAAGAATAACGGGAGTCAGAATAAGATATTGACATTTGATGGGCTCAGCCATTATAATAGTCGAGACTGTCTTTAAGATTAATAAAGATGAATAGTTAACTCTCATTTCAGGAGGTGTCCTAATATGACATTGCGCACATATCAACCAAATAAACGTAAACACAGCAAAGTACACGGCTTCAGAGCACGTATGAGCACAAAGAACGGACGTCGCGTTATCGCAGCACGCCGTCGTAAAGGAAGAAAAGTATTATCAGCTTAAGTCCACTGACCGCATCAGTGGTCTTTTTTTTTTAGAAAAGCGGAAACGGCCGTTCAGCCCTTAAAACCGCACTTCCTTATATACAGCTCAATAAGCAGGTGAAAAAATGAACAAGCATCAACGGATCAAGAAGGACAAAGAATTTCAAAAGGTTTTTAAGCAAGGAAAGTCATTTGCGAACCGCCAATTCATTGTCTATGTGCTGAAAAGCGACCAGCCCGAATTCAGGATCGGTTTATCAGTCAGCAAGAAGGTCGGAAACGCGGTGGCAAGGAATCGCATCAAACGTTATATCAGGCAGGCTTTCCTGGAAATGAAGGAAGAGCTGGCGCCAAATGCGGATTATGTTATCATCGCCCGGCAACAGGCGGCCAAAATGGATTTTCATGAAAGCAAGAAGAGTTTGGAGCATGTTTTAAAAATTGCCCGCGCTTTGCCAAAGAAGTAGAAAGCGCGCATAAGGGAATGTTACTATAGAAGTAATATAGAATCAGTTTGGGGGAAGAAGCTTGAATAAGCGTAATTTATTGATTATCGCGCTGATAGGCGTTGCCTTGCTGTTGTCCGGCTGTACAGAATTTGACCAGCCGATCAGCGGAGACAGCGAAGGATTCTGGAACGAATTTATAGTTTGGCCCTTAGTATCAGCCATCACCTATTTTGCAGATCTCTTGGGAACTTATGCATTCGGGATCATTGCAGTAACGATCATCATCCGTTTGGTGATGCTGCCATTGATGATCAAACAGACGAAAAGTTCAAAGCGGATGCAGGAAATCCAACCGGAACTTAAGAATTTAAAAGAAAAATATAAATCAAAAGATGCTGTAACACAGCAGAAATACCAAAAAGAAATGATGGCGATGTTCCAGGAACGCGGCGTCAACCCGATGGCGGGCTGTCTGCCAGTTGTCGTGCAGATGCCGGTTCTGATCGGTTTTTACCACGCGATCAGCCGCATGAACAGCACTCCGGAGATTAATCTGGGATCGTTCTTTATTTTTCCGCTGGCAGAACCAAGCATTATTCTGGCGGTAATCGCCGGCTTGATGCAATTTGTCGTGTTGCGTACGGGTCCTGCGATGGACAATCCGCAAATGAAGGCCATGATGTATTTCATGCCGGTCATGATTGTCGGGTTCGGTATCGTTTTGCCGTCGGCTCTAACGCTTTATTGGGTAGTCGGAAACATCATTTCAATCATTCAAAATATGTTCATTTACCGTCCATGGGAAAAGAAAGCAGTGCAGCAACCTGTTAAAACGAAAGCAGGAGGGGCTAAAAAGTGAAACAGATTACGCAGACGGGTACAACTGTTGAAAACGCGATATCTGCAGCATTAGAAAAACTCCAAGTTACACGCGAAGAAGTGAGCATCAACGTAATCCAGGAAGAGAAAAAAGGATTTTTCGGATTTGGCGCGAAAGAGGCGGAAGTCGAAGTGACGGTGAACAAACCGGAACCGGAAACGCCGAAAAACGAAGTTGAACCGGAAATTCCTGCAGTAAATGAAGTTCCTGGCGAAAAAACGGTTGAAAAAGAGGGAGAAGAGGAAGCGACTGCCGATGTGCAGGAAAAATCCCGCCCTTCAAATGACCAGGCGATTGAAGAAACCAAGAAATATCTGCAGTCTGTTGCGAAAGAAATGGGCATCGAAGATTTGTCGATCAGCCACACTGTCAAAGGCAAGCAAGCCAGTTTTTATCTGGAAAGCGAAAAAGTGGCGATGCTGATCGGAAAAAGAGGCCATACCTTGAATTCACTTCAGCAATTGGCGCAATTAGTGGCCAATAAATACGCAAATCATTTCATGATGGTCGAATTGGATGCTGAAAATTACCGGGAACGCCGCCAGGAAACATTGGAGCAGCTGGCGGACCGGATGGCTGACAAAGCGATCCGCACCGGAAGCCGCGTCCAGTTTGAACCGATGCCGTCCTACGAACGCAAAGTGATTCACCAGGCTTTGTCGAGAAGGCTTGACATCGATACCTATTCAGAAGGAAAAGATCCGAACCGCTATCTGGTCATTGAACCATTGCGATGAAGATGAGCAGTCCACTTTCAGAAGTGGGCTGCTTTTTTTATTGCCAAAAATCTGAGGGGAGCGAGGAAGAAAAAGAGGGAGAAGAGGCTGGGATCAGTAAAAGTAGGAAGAATGAGTAAACATACAGATGAATGCATAGAAAGATTCAGCCGACAGTGGGCGAAATAAATCCGCCAAACCAAGTTCTCTGTCTTTCGGTTCAAGGCAATTTATGCTATTGTAATATGTTAGAAAGTCATGTACTTTTCCAGGTTGTCCACATGTGGACAACTTTTTTAAAGAGCAAACAATAATTTTTATAGATGTAAAGATGAAATGGCGGGTGTGGATAATTTTTCTGGCCCGGCATTTAATTTTTCTGCACATAGAGGAGGATCTATCATGGAGTTCGATACGATTGCTGCGATATCGACACCCAGCGGCGAAGGAGCCATCGCCATTGTCCGTTTGAGCGGACCGGAAGCGATTTCAATTGCCGACCGGCTGTTCCGCGCACCAAGCGGCAAAAATCTGGCTGCACAAGCCACACATACCATCCATTACGGCCATCTCGAAAATCCGTGGACAGAGGAAGTAGTGGAAGAAGTCATGGTGTCTTTCATGAAAGGGCCGAAAACCTTTACACGTGAAGATGTCATTGAAATAAATTGCCACGGCGGAATCGTTTCGGTAAACCGTGTGCTGCAGCTTGTGCTGCGCGCAGGCGCACGCCTCGCAGAGCCGGGTGAATTCACGAAACGCGCTTTCCTGAATGGCCGGATCGATTTGTCGCAGGCGGAAGCTGTCATGGATTTGATTCGGGCGAAAACGGATCGTGCCATGGATGTGGCGCTCGGACAAATGGAAGGGCGGCTGTCGAAACTGATCGGCACGCTGCGCCAGGCGCTGCTTGAATCGATTGCGCAGATGGAAGTCAATATCGACTATCCGGAATACGACGATGTCGAAGAAATGACGCGCCCGATGATGCTTGAAAAGGCGAAATGGGTACAAGCGGAGATCGATAAATTGCTCCAGACTTCTTCCCAGGGGAAAATTTTGCGGGAAGGGCTTTCCACGGTGATCGTGGGGCGGCCGAATGTCGGGAAATCTTCCTTGCTGAACAGCCTGGTCCAGGAAAATAAAGCCATCGTCACTGAAATTGCGGGGACGACCCGTGATATAATAGAGGAATATGTGAATGTGCGCGGTGTACCGCTTCGGCTGGTCGATACGGCCGGAATCCGGGAAACTGAGGATATTGTTGAACGCATCGGCGTGGAACGTTCACGCAAAGTGCTGAAGGAAGCAGATCTGATCCTTTATGTGCTGAATTATGCTGAAGAATTGACCGAAGAAGATGTTTTATTGTTTGAAGCGGTCAAAGGGATGAATTACATCGTTGTCGTCAATAAAACCGATTTGCCCCGTAAAATCGACATGGAGCAATTGCAGGGACTTGCGGGCGATAAATTGATGGTGACAACCTCTTTAATAGAAGAAGAAGGAATCGACCAGCTGGAACAGGCGATTGCCGACCTGTTTTTCGAAGGGGAAATCGAAGCAGGGGATATGACATACGTTTCGAACGCACGCCATATCTCATTGCTGCACCAGGCGCACCAGACCATCTCGGATGCGATAGCAGCCGCGGAAATGGACGTGCCGGTCGATATGATCCAAATAGATGTTACACGCACTTGGGAAATACTAGGGGAAATCATCGGCGATACAGCGGATGACGGCCTACTGAACCAATTATTCTCGCAGTTCTGCCTAGGGAAATAAACTTTGAAGGGAATGAACGGACATGCCACAATTTGAAGCAGGCACGTTCGATGTAATCGTTGTAGGAGCGGGACACGCAGGTGCTGAAGCAGCACTCGCCTCTGCCCGCATGGGAGCGAAAACGCTCGCCTTGACGATGAATTTGGATATGATCGCGTTTATGCCATGTAACCCGTCCATCGGTGGACCGGCGAAAGGGATTGTTGTACGCGAAATTGACGCACTTGGCGGAGCCATGGGACGCGTTATCGATAAAACACACATTCAGATGAGAATGTTGAATACGGCAAAAGGGCCGGCAGTGCGTGCGTTACGCGCACAAGCCGATAAAGTGCTTTACCAGCAGGAAATGAAACGCCTGATGGAAGACGAAGAAAATCTCGCTCTCCACCAGGGAGTGGTTGAAAAGCTGATTGTTGAAGACGGCACAGTCAAAGGGTTGATTACGCAGGCTGGCGGCATTTACCGCGCCAATTCAGTGGTCATCACGACAGGTACTTTCCTGCGCGGTGAAATCATCATCGGTGACCTCCGCTATTCAAGCGGACCGAACAACCAGCAGCCATCGATCAAATTGGCTGAACATCTTGAGGAGCTTGGCTTTGAAACAGTACGTTTTAAAACCGGTACACCTCCGCGCGTCAACAGCAAAAGCATCGATTATTCGAAGACAGAAATCCAGCCCGGCGATGACGAGCCGCGCGCTTTCAGTTTCGAGACAAAAGAATTTATTCTTGATCAATTGCCTTGCTGGCTGACGTACACGACTGCCGAAACACACCAGATCATCGATGAAAATCTTCACTTGTCACCGATGTATTCAGGTATGGCAAAAGGTACAGGGCCGCGTTACTGCCCATCCATCGAAGACAAAATCGTCCGTTTCGCCGACAAGCCGAGACACCAGATTTTCCTTGAGCCGGAAGGCCGCAATACAAGTGAAGTCTATGTACAGGGGCTGTCTACAAGCCTTCCTGAACACGTCCAGCGCAAGCTTCTGGAATCCATTCCAGGACTTGAAAAAGCGGATATGATGCGTGCCGGCTATGCCATCGAATACGATGCGATCGTACCGACTCAATTATGGCCGACACTCGAATCAAAACAAATTGTAAATCTCTATACAGCTGGCCAGATCAATGGAACTTCCGGCTACGAAGAAGCGGCAGGCCAAGGATTGATGGCTGGCATCAACGCAGCAGCGAAAGTTTTGGGCAAAGAAGAAGTGATTCTCAGCCGTTCCGACGCCTATATCGGTGTTCTTATCGATGATTTGGTGACAAAAGGGACGAGCGAACCTTACCGTCTATTGACATCGCGCGCTGAATACCGCCTGTTGCTCCGCCATGACAATGCTGATATGCGTTTGACGGAGCTGGGCCATCAAATCGGCATGATCGACGATGCGCGCTATGAGCGTTTTGTCGAGAAAAAACAATTGATCGAAGATGAAATCGCACGTTTGCGGAAAGTCATGATCAAGCCGAATGAAGAAACGCAGGCAGCTATCCGTGATGCAGGCGGCAGCGAGCTGAAAGACGGCATCCGCGGGGCAGACTTATTGAAACGCCCGGAAATGACGTACGATATGATTTCTAAACTCACAGAATCCGACATTGAACTCAGCGATGAAATCAAAGAGCAAGTCGAAATTCAAGTGAAGTATGAAGGCTATATCGAAAAATCTTTGCAGCAAGTGGATAAACTCAAAAAAATGGAAAACAAAAAAATTCCGGAAGATATCGATTACCATGCGATTTCCGGGATTGCAACGGAAGCCCGAGGTAAACTATCAGAAGTCAGACCTCTTTCCATCGCACAGGCTTCCCGAATTTCAGGCGTAAACCCTGCTGACATTTCGATTCTTTTGGTGTATATTGAACAAGGAAGAATTGCTAAAGTTTCGGTGTAATCCAGGTAGAGAAAATAATAGCTTTTGGACCTTTAACTAATAATTAAACAAAAGCCGATTAAAAGGGCTGGGATACACCAGCCCTTTTTACATATTGATACAAGTACGCGAAAGTTGAACAAAAAGAGGGAGGAAGAAGCGAATTGAATGAACAGCAATTTAAAGACGCCCTCAGTGAAAAAGGAATTGAACTGAACGACCGGCAGTTAAGTCAGTTCAGCACCTATTATCAAGAATTGGTTGAATGGAACGAAAAGATGAATTTGACAGCCATCACGGATCAGCCATCTGTTTACCTGAAGCATTTCTACGACTCCATAACAGCCGCGTTTTACTTGGATTTCACGAAGCCGCTGAAAGTCTGTGACGTAGGAGCGGGAGCCGGTTTTCCAAGCATTCCATTGAAAATCTGTTTTCCTCATATTCAGGTGACGATAGTGGATTCATTGAATAAACGCATAAATTTCCTCAATCATCTAAGTGATAAATTGGAATTGGACCATGTTGAATTTGTCCATGCCCGCGCTGAAGATTTCGGCCAGTCCCTGCACCGTGCAAGCTATGACCTTGTGACAGCCAGAGCCGTTGCAAGATTGTCTGTATTAGCTGAATTATGTGTGCCACTGGTGAAAAATGGCGGAATATTTGCGGCAATGAAAGCAGCTTCTGCGCCGGATGAGCTGAAAGACGCCAAGCCGGCGCTTGAAAAACTCGGCGTGAAACTGGAAGACGTACATGCTTTCACCTTGCCGATCGAAGAAAGCGAACGTTATATCCAAGTGTTCCGCAAATTCAAGGAAACACCAAAAAAATACCCAAGAAAACCGGGTGTACCAAATAAATCGCCTATTTCCTGAAAAGGCGAAAATGAATGTTTCACGTGAAACATTGACAAAAGCAGGTATTGGATCAGAAAACAGCGAATTGTGTACAAGTGAGCTTTAAAAAGGTGGTGCTTGAGGATGAAAAGTCCTTTTTCACGTTTCTTCGGGGGCGGAGATAAAGAAGAGACAGAAGTTGTTGAAAAACCGGTAAGTGAAGCTTCTGAAGAAGTTGTTAAACTGCCGATTGATAAAGTAATTGCGAATAAGTTCCAGCCAAGAACGATCTTTGATGAAGAAAAGATCGAAGAATTGGCACGGACCATTCATATGCACGGCGTCATTCAACCGATTGTCGTCCGTGTAGATGAAGATGATAATTATGAAATCATTGCAGGGGAGCGGCGTTACCGGGCAATGAAATCTTTGGGCTGGGAAGAAGTTCCGGCCATCGTCCGTCAATTGAACGACAAAGAAACAGCGTCCATTGCTTTAATAGAGAATTTGCAGCGCGAAGAGCTTACTGCGATTGAGGAAGCTAATGCCTATCAGAATCTCCTGGAAATCCATGATATTACACAGGAAGCCTTAGCCCAGCGTTTGGGTAAAGGGCAGTCCACTGTGTCCAACAAACTGCGCTTGCTGAAATTGCCTGAAGAACTGCAGCAGGCTTTATTGGACCGGGTAATCACGGAACGCCATGCGCGGGTGCTGCTGCAATTGAAGGATCCTGCTGTACAGCTGAAGTTCTTCAATGAAGCGGTTGAGCAGAACTTGAATGTGAAGCAATTGGAGTTGAAAGTGAAAAACCATCTGTCTACAGAGCCGAAGAAAGCGAAGCCGAAACGCAAAGCGTTCAGCCGTGATGTCCGGATTGCGATGAATACGATCAAGCAATCGCTGACGATGGTGACCAAAAGCGGGATTGATGTTTCTTCTGAAGAGGAAGAGCATGATGATTACTACCAGATAACCGTGAAAATACCGAAGAAAAAATCATAAAAGCTCTTTCCTGCGAGGGAAAGGCTTTTTTTAATAGCTTTGTAATCCTACTGTAGAAATATTTTGATACAATAGGGGGACGGGGGTGGAAACAAATGCGCAAGCTCTGTTTCCCGTAAAAAAATGAGAAGAGCATAAAGAAAGTTGGTGCAGGTGTGGGTAGAACAATTGCGATCGCCAATCAGAAAGGCGGCGTAGGAAAAACAACATCTTCAGTGAACTTGAGTGCCTGCCTTGCATACTTGGGCAAAAAAGTTCTTTTAATAGATATAGATCCGCAAGGGAACGCAACCAGTGGGGTAGGCGTCAATAAAGGGGACGTCGACCAATGCATCTATGAAGTCATGATCGATGACGTCGATATCAAAGATACGATCATGGAAACGAAAGTTGAAAATCTTCATGTGGTGCCGGCCACGATTTCCCTGGCGGGTGCTGAAATAGAATTGGTATCCACAATGTCCCGTGAAGTCCGTTTGAAAAATGCGCTTGAAGAAGTCAAGGAGATGTACGATTACATCATCATCGACTGTCCGCCATCGCTTGGCTTATTGACGATCAATTCCCTGACTGCGTCCGATGCCATTATCATTCCAGTGCAATGTGAGTATTACGCACTTGAAGGTTTGAGCCAATTATTAAGCACGATCCGTCTGGTCCAAAAGCATTTGAACCATGATTTGCAGATTGACGGTGTGTTATTGACGATGCTTGATGCCCGTACGAATCTGGGTATCCAGGTCATCGAAGAAGTGAAGAAATATTTCCAGGACAAAGTTTACCGGACCATCATTCCGCGGAATGTGCGCTTGAGCGAAGCTCCGAGCCATGGTGAACCGATCATCATCTACGATGCAAAATCCAGAGGCGCGGAAATGTACTTAGAATTGGCGAGGGAAGTGATTCGTAATGGCTAAAGGATTAGGCAAAGGCATCAACGCCTTGTTTCCAGGCGAGAACTTAACGACAAATGAAACGGTCAGTCAAATCAGTGTATCTGATATAAAAGCGAACCCTTATCAGCCGCGTAAAATTTTCGACGATGCCGCCTTGAATGAATTGGCGGAATCGATCAAAGAACATGGCATCCTGCAACCGGTTGTCGTAAGAAAAGCGGGTAAAAGTTTCGAATTGGTGGTCGGGGAACGACGTTTCCGGGCAGCTAAATTATCAAAACTGGATGAAATTCCAGCAATCGTCAAAGAGTTGACTGATCAGCAAATGATGGAACTTGCTATATTAGAAAACCTTCAACGGGAAGACTTAACCCCAATTGAAGAAGCTGAAGCCTATCAGAAATTAATGGAAGCATTAAATTTGACCCAGGAACAGCTCGCGTTTCGTTTAGGGAAAAGCCGCCCGCATATTGCCAATCACGTGCGTTTATTGGCGTTGCCGAAAGATGTCCGCCAATTGATCTCAGATAAGAAATTATCGATGGGGCACGGACGGACGCTGCTTGGACTGCGTGCGAAGAAGAGCATTCCGGATGTAGCAGAAAAAGTCGTTAAAGACAATTTGAACGTCCGCCAGCTTGAAAATCTGGTCCAGCGGATGAACGAAGATGTTCCACGTGAAACAATCGAAAAAAAGAAAGATATCTTTATAGAAGAAAAACAATCCGAACTTCGTGACCGCTTCGGAACGAATGTGCAAATCAAGAAGAACAAGAATAAAGGGAAAATTGAAATTGAGTTTTTCTCGGAAGAAGATCTGGAACGGATTTTGGAACTTTTGAATTAATGAGACGGTGCCTATTCTCCAATAATGGGGAATAGGTTCTGTTTATGTGCTGGAGCTATAAAGTGTGGGGGAAGGAGCTGGATGAATGGTTCTCTTGGGGACATTGATAAACGCAGCATTAATAATTGTGGGAACCCTTATCGGCAGAGCTCTTCGAAATATTCCGGAAAAGATGAAAGAGACAGTGATGTATGCCATCGGACTTGCTGTCGTTGTGCTGGGTTTGCAAATGGGATTCGGAAGCACGAATTTTGTCATCGTCATCATCAGTTTGGTACTGGGTACAGTGATAGGTGAATGGGCGGATCTTGATCAGAAATTAAATCGATTCGGCCACTGGATTGAAAGGAAACTCGGCGCGAAGGAAAGCAAAGGGAGCATCGCACAGGGGTTCGTAACCGCTACTTTGATATTTCTCATTGGAGCGATGGGGGTAATTGGCGCGCTGGAAAGCGGGCTGAGCAATGAACATGGAGTCCTGATTTCCAAGGGGATCATAGATGGATTTACATCGATTATTCTAGCGTCGACGCTTGGCATAGGAGTCTTGATATCCGCAGCTCCGGTGTTTGTATACCAGGGATTGATTGCGCTTTTTGCGACGCAGATCAGTTTGATGGTTCCGGAAGCGGCGCTGGATCTGTTTATCGCTGAAATGTCGGCGACCGGCGGCGTAATGATCGTTGCCATCGGTTTGAACTTGATGGGCATTACAAAAATTAGAGTGGCGAATTTATTGCCAGGTATTTTAGTTGTTGCATTGGCAGTCACGGTGATTTATCAATTCAATTTAATGCCTTAAGGAAGTGAACGAAATGAGTTTAGGTTTAGACAGCGATGCAGGATTGACTATAGAAAGCCTTTATCAGACAGCCGTTGATATGCTGACCGATGAAAAAATGTGGATTGGTATCGGGGTTGTATTCCTGAAAGTGATTTTCATCTTATTGGCCGCATACATTGTCGTTATTGTCGCGAGGGTTGTTATCAGGAAGACCTTCTCTGTGAGGATCCGCGGTCCGTTGAAGTACAACGAACGGCGCCAGCAGACATTATCGAAATTGCTGGAGAATATCGTAGCTTATGTTGTATATTTTGTGGCTATTATAGCGGTCTTGTCGGCATTTACAATAGACATCACCGGATTGATCGCCGGTGCCGGTGTGTTGGGTCTCGCCATCGGTTTCGGCGCACAGAACCTGGTGCGCGATATTATCACCGGATTCTTCATCATTTTTGAAGACCAGTTCTCGGTCGGGGATTACGTGCGTATCGGCCAAGCCGAGGGAACGGTGGAAGAAATCGGTTTGCGGACGACGAAAGTGAAAGCATGGACAGGGGAGTTATTCATCTTCCCGAATGGCAATGTTACAGACGTTGTCAACTTTTCCATCCATAATTCGATTGCTGTAGTGGATGTCAATATTTCCTACGAATCGGATATTGCGAGAGTGGAGAATCTCATCGCAGAGTTTCTTGAAACTTTGCAGGACCGTTACGAACAGATCATCAAACCGGCTGAATTGCTGGGGGTGCAGAATTTGACGACCACTGAAGTGGTCATGCGGATTACAGCGGAAACGCTGCCGATGCAGCATTTTGCAATTGCCAGAAGCATGCGCCGTGATTTGAAGGAATTCCTCGATAAGCGTGGGGTTGAAATTCCTTATCCTCGCATGGTGATGATGCAGCGGTCGCCGGAAGCTTCGAATTCGGCTGCTATTGCCAAGAAGTGAAGCGTGGGTAGATCGGATTTTTGGTGTCACTTGATTTGGAAGGAGAATGGGCGATGGAAATGAAGGAATTCGGTTTGAATGATGTCGTCGAAATGAAGAAAGGGCATCCTTGCGGCGCGAATGCCTGGAAAATTATTCGGATGGGCGCCGATATCCGCATCAAATGCGAAGGATGCCAGCATAGTGTCATGATTCCAAGAGTGGAATTCAACAAAAAAATGAAAAAAGTGCTTGTGAAGGCAGAAACAGAAGCGGAATGATTAATGGACATTTCAGTATTCTGTTCCTATAATAGAATGGCTGTATAAAAATAAATCGTTTTTCAAAGAAGAAAGGTCGTGAATCCTTTGGCATTAACTGCAGGGATTGTAGGATTACCAAACGTAGGGAAATCCACATTATTTAACGCCATAACAAAAGCGGGCGCGGAAGCGGCAAACTACCCGTTCTGTACAATAGATCCAAACGTCGGGATTGTAGAAGTTCCGGATGAGCGCTTGGACAAACTGACTGAATTAGTCGTACCGAAGAAAACCATACCGACTGCATTTGAGTTTACTGATATCGCCGGCATCGTCAAAGGCGCCAGCAAAGGAGAAGGGCTTGGAAATAAATTCCTTTCCCATATCCGTGAAGTTGATGCCATCTGTCAGGTTGTACGCTGTTTTGCAGATGACAACATTACACACGTATCGGGGAATGTAGACCCGGTTTCTGATATTGAAGTCATCAATCTCGAATTGATCCTGGCTGATATGGAAAGCATTGAAAAGAGAATTGCGCGCGCAGCGAAACTTGTGAAGCAAAGAGATAAAGAGGCTGTTGCTGAAGAGCCGGTTCTTTTCAAATTGCGTGAAGCATTCGAAGCTGGAAAGCTTGCCCGCTCCATCGATTTCACTGATGATGAAATGCGCATTGCAAAAAACTTGAATTTATTGACGTTAAAGCCTATGCTTTATGTTGCCAACGTGTCTGAAGATGAAATTGCCGAAGCTGACAGCAACCCTTATGTACAAAAAGTGCGTGAGTATGCGGCGGAAGACAATTCGGATGTCATCGTTGTCTGTGCGAAAATCGAGGAAGAAATGGCTGAGCTGGAAGACGAGGAAAAAGAAATGTTCCTTGAAGAACTTGGCATTGAAGAATCGGGCTTGGATCAACTGGTCAAAGCATCGTACAGTTTGCTTGGACTGGCTACATACTTTACTGCCGGCGTGCAGGAAGTTCGTGCCTGGACATTCAAAAAAGGAATGAAAGCACCGCAATGTGCCGGTATCATCCACTCCGATTTCGAACGCGGTTTTATTCGCGCAGAAACAGTGGCGTATGAAGATTTAGTGGAAGCCGGTTCGATGGCTGCCGCAAAAGAAGCAGGGAAGGTTCGCCAGGAAGGCAAGGAATATCTTGTCAAAGACGGCGACGTTATGTTGTTCAGATTTAATGTGTAAGACGTTGGATGTTGCCATGGATACAATTCAAGAATAACTAGGGCGACATACCGAGTCAGGAATAATAAACCAAACCGGATGCCTATTTGCATCCGGTTTTTAATTTGGGAGGGAAAAAACATGTTGTTATTTGTATACGGAACATTAAAAACAGGTGGAAAATACCATTTCTATCTGGAAGAAGCGTCTTTGAAAGCTGAGCAGGCAGTTGCCACAGGTTCACTTTACGATACAGGTCTCGGCTATCCGGCAATGAGCCTGGAAGGGACGGACCAAATCCACGGCGAAGTTTACGAAATTCCGGAAGTGCTGTGGCCGGCACTCGATTTCCTGGAGGATTGCACAGGGGACGAAGCGACCGATCTTTACGAAAAATCGGTGATTCCAGTTGAAGTCAACGGCGAAGTGCTGGAAGCGACGGTTTATCTGGCAAAAGATAAGAGCTTGTTGAAAACGAAGATTTCGAGCGGGAATTGGGAGATTGTTTACGTCTAGTATTGAAGGAATTAAGTCTTAACTAATCGATATTCCGCAAAACAGTTTCGCTTTCCTGGGGGCTTGCGCTGAGCTAACTCGGGCTTCCTGCTCTTCGCCCGAGTGGATCTCAGCACTTCGCTTACTCCCTATAGAGTCTTCACTGTTTTGCTCCATATCTTTTAGAAGGTTTCTATAAAGCGGAAGTTTCCAAAGCTTTAAAAGTTACCATTTTAATAAATGTTTTTTTATATTTTAAGTAGATCCCGAAGCATCAGTCATGCGCTGATTCTTTTGGATTCGGATATTCATTGTATACATGCAGACGGGGCTGGGACGGATCATCCAGGATCCAGGCTTCGTCTTTTTCTTTGCGCAATTCCCGGTACATGAAAAAGTCGCCGGCGGCACCGGCAGCGAGCATCGCGCCGAGCAGCACAAGCACCTGATCCTGTATCCAGAAGCCGATGATGGTGGGAATCACTGCGGTCGTCCAGAAGGGAAGCAGCAAAACCTGGCGCATTTTTTTATTTTGCAGCGGTGAACTGGTTGTGGCGTAAGCATAGCCTTTCGACAGCTCCAAGCCGTAGGTCAGGGAGGAGAGCGGCACTCTGCCGAAAATGACGAATCCGATCAAATGGAATAATTCGTGCAAAATGATCAGCACCATATAGCCGATTATGAAGTAAAGGATGCCCCGGAGAGAGAATCCGAATGCCAACGGTTCGACTAGCAGATGATAAGCGGCAGCAAAAACGGCAACCAGCAAGATATTGATCCAGAGCATTTTCGTCGCGACTTCTTCAAGTTTCAACTCGATTACGGATGACGGTTTCATCGGTTCACGTCCTTTAACGGTGAGAGTCGGTTGCAAAAGTTTTATTCGCGTGGAGTACGGTCTTGTTCAGGTGGAAAGACTTAATGCTAATTAAACACAGCTTCCAGGAAAAGTATAGCTGATTTTCGTAAGGAAATGGCGGTTGCGGGGAAGATCCATTTGTGATACAATACAGTGATGTGAGTAATATTTTTAATTGCTTGCTCCTTGCCCGCTGAAATCAGTAGGGCCCAAGTCCATAAGGAGGTGACAACACGATGAGAGAGTATGAACTAATGTACATTATTCAGCCTTCAATTGAAGAGGAAGCGAAAAAAGCGCTAGTTGAGCGTTTTAACGAAGTCCTTACTTCTAACGGTGCTGAAATCATCGAGTCGAAAGAGTGGGGTAAACGTCGTTTAGCTTACGAGATCAACGATTTGCGTGAAGGTTTCTACCAGATCGTAAAAGCTAACGCTGGATCTGAAGCTATCAACGAATTTACACGTCTTGCGAACATTAACGAAGACATTATTCGCCATATCGCTGTACGCAAAGACGCGTAAGCAGCATATGGAACTGTAAATAACTTTGACTTAAAGGAGGTTGAATTCTGATGATTAACCGAGTTGTATTAGTCGGAAGGCTTACAAAAGATCCAGATCTTCGCTACACACCAAGCGGTGCGGCGGTGGCACGTTTTACACTGGCTGTAAACCGTACGTTCTCCAACGCGCAAGGTGAAAAGGAAGCGGATTTTATCAACTGTACTGTTTGGCGCAAACAAGCTGAAAACACAGCGAATTTCCTTAAAAAAGGGAGTTTGGCAGGTGTGGAAGGCCGCATCCAGACAGGCAGCTACGAGGGACAGGATGGAAAACGTGTATATACGACTGAAGTGGTGGCGGACAGCGTTCAATTCCTTGAACCGCGGAATGCCGGAGCCGGTTCAGACCGTTCACAAGGGCAGCAGCCTTCATCCTATCAGCAGAACCAACCGACAAGTCAGCAAAACAATCATACCCGTGTAGACCAGGATCCATTCTCAAGCGGCAGCGGCCCGATCGAAGTATCGGATGACGATTTGCCGTTCTAAGAACGACTGGCCAGAGGGCTTAAAATCTTAACAAAAAGGAGGTAATTCGATATGGCACCACGTCGCGGAGGCAAAAAGCGTAAAAAGGTTTGTTACTTTACGTCAAACAACATCACGCACATCGACTATAAAGATACTGACCTATTGAAGAAATTCATTTCTGAAAGAGGAAAAATCTTGCCACGTCGTGTTACAGGCACAAGCGCTAAATGGCAACGTAAGTTGACAATCGCTATCAAACGCGCTCGTATCATGGCACTTATTCCGTTTGTTGCGGAAGAAAGATAATTACTGCAGAAAAGACCGGGAAACCGGTCTTTTTTTATTTGCCTAGATGGCGGCGAAAAGGGCTGGCGCGGATAAATGATGTTTTGGCGCGGATAAACCGTCTTTTGCCGCGGATAAACAGCCGGATGCCGCGGATAAATGAAGCCTAGCCGCGGATAAAGTGGAAATCGCGGCCGGCAAAGCGGAATATGGACAACCAGCAAGCCGCTGAAGAGGAAAAAGCCGCGATTTTCACGGCGAAAACGTTCTTCGGGCCGCCATATCCGTTTTTTGTTCCCGACTTTCAATCGTGTTACAATTATAAGGATGAAATAAACCCGAAAGAAGGGGAAAAACAGCTTCATGCAAAATCAACGAACAAGGCAAATTACGAACGGTGCGTTGATGGCAGCCGTTTTTACGGTATTGATGGCTATCACTGTATACGTTCCTATTATTAGTTTAGCAACATTGTTTTTCCTGGCTTTGCCGATAGCCTGGTACAGCGCAAAATATCCATGGAAACCGTCTGCGCTGTTTTCATTGGCAACCTTCTTGCTGAGTCTGATCATCGGCGGAGTTTTCGCGGTGCCGGTGGCGCTTCTGTACATTCCATTTGGTTTGATGATCGGCTTGTCGATCCATTATGGGAAGAGCAAATTGTTCCTGTTTATGGGTTCTTCCATTGTCTGGCTGATATCGGTGATGGTGCAATACGTGGCCATGATCTGGCTGTTCGGCATTAATGTCATTGAGGAGTACCTCACCGCTTCCAAAGCCACTTTGAGGAATGGCAGCAACTGGATGGAGCGCCTGGGCGGCACGGAAGAACAAATCGAACAATACAATGAATCTGTCGGCAATATGCTGACAACTTTTGAGACGACATTGCCGGCTCTGATTATTTTATCGGTTTTCGTGATTGTCTGGTTCCATCTCCTGATCAATCTGCCGATTTTGAAACGGCTTGGCACAGCGATTCCGAAATTCCCGCCATTTGCTGATATGAAATTGCCGAAATCTGTATTATGGTATTATTTAATCGTATTACTTATTTCGCTGCTTTCAGAATTTGAACCGGGCACGATCGCCTTTTTAGCTTTCGCTAACGCCATGGTTCTATTACAGATGCTTTTATTCCTGCAAGGGATCGCTTTCTACCATTTCTATATTCAGCAGGAAGGCTGGCCGAATTGGGTTAAAGTGATCGTCACTGTTTTCGCGTTCCCGCTGCAGGCATTTACAATAATCGTTGGAATCGTGGACCTCGGATTCGATATCCGGGGCTGGGTCAAAAAGGCACATGATTTTAAAGGAAAATAAGGAGCTGAAATGAATGTCGGCTTTTTTTAGGAAAAGGAAGTTGAGGTACCCGTCATCGGTATCCTTTTCATCGATAATTACGATGAACTGGCGCAGGGCATGGATGACCAGACGCGAAGCAACCTGAACAGCCTGGTCACTTCGCTGATCAATGATTGGGGAGCGACGCATGGCATCTTCGTCAAACGGGTTTCATCCGACCGTTTCATGGCGGTCTTCAATGAATCGATCCTGAAACAACTGGAAATTTCGAAGTTTGCCATTCTGGACGATATCCGCGATGTGACATCGAAGGATAATCTGGCGCTTACGTTAAGCATCGGAGTGGGTGCGGGCTCCGCATCGCTCGTCGAACTTGGCAGCATGGCGCAATCGGGGCTTGACCTTGTACTTGGGCGCGGCGGCGACCAGGTGGCCATCAAGCATCCGAGCGGCAAGGTGAAATTCTATGGCGGGAAAACCAACCCCGTTGAAAAACGGACGCGGGTTCGTGCACGCGTCATCTCACACGCTTTGCGTGATTTGATCCAGGATAGCGACCAGGTCTTCATCATGGGACATAAGATGCCGGACATGGATTCCATCGGCGCGGCGGTAGGCGTAGCCAAAATGGCCGCGATGAATAAAGTCAAAGGGCGCATCGTCCTCGACTTTGATGAGTATGACCGCAGTGTCAGCCGGCTGATGGAGGAAATTGAAGGGGACGCCGATCTGTTTGAGCAATTCATCACGCCGGAAGAGGCGCTTGCCGATATGACGGATAATTCCCTGCTTGTCGTAGTGGATACCCATAAACCGTCGATGGTGATAGAAGAACGGCTGCTTCAGCGGATGGAACGGGTCGTCCTGATCGACCACCACCGCAGAGGCGAAGAATTCATCACCAACACCATGCTGGTTTATATGGAACCTTATGCATCTTCCACAGCCGAATTGGTGACGGAATTGATTGAATATCAGCCGAAGCATGAAAAGCTGTCGATGCTTGAAGCGACAGCGATGCTTGCCGGCATTATCGTGGATACGAAAAGTTTTACATTGCGGACAGGCGCCCGTACTTTCGAGGCGGCATCCTATCTCCGTGCGAATGGCGCCGATACGGTGCTTGTACAGCGTTTATTGAAAGAAGATATGGACACGTACCTTGAACGCGCGAGAATCGTGGAAACCGTCGAATTTGTGGGCAATGGCATCGTGATTGCCCACGGCCAGCCGGACCGCGTCTACAGCCCGGTGCTGATTGCGCAGACCGCTGATATTCTGCTCACGATGAAAGATGTCAACGCATCGTTTGTTGTAGCTGAACGGAATGAAGGCGGCGTCGGCATCTCAGCCCGGTCGCTTGGAGAAGTGAATGTCCAGGTGATCATGGAAAATCTCGGAGGCGGCGGCCACTTGACGAATGCGGCAACCCAAATGCCGGAAGCGACAATCGAAGAAGCGATTGCATCATTAAAAGAAACCATTTCAGAAACATATGAGGGGGAGCAAACCGAATGAAAGTTATATTCCTGAAAGACGTAAAAGGCAAAGGCAAAAAAGGCGACATCAAAAACGTGGCGGATGGCTACGCACACAACTTCCTGTTGAAGAACAACCTGGCGAAAGAAGCCGATCAGGCAGCCATCAGCCAATTGGCTGGCCAGAAGAAAAAAGAGGAAAAAGAATCTGCGCATGAACTGGCGGAAGCACAGAAACTGAAAGAAGAGCTTGAAAGCCTGACAATCGAACTGCAGACAAAATCTGGTGAAGGCGGCCGTCTATTCGGTTCGATCACAACGAAACAGATTGCCAAGGAACTTGAAAAAACACATGGCATCAAAATCGATAAACGCAAAATGGAATTGGATGACGCCATCCGTGCGCTCGGATACACGAATGTGCCGGTGAAATTGCATCATGACGTAACAGCGACGCTTAAAGTTCACGTAACAGAAGAAGCGTAAGGGGATGGACCGATGAACGATATTATGGATCGTGTCCCCCCGCATAACCAGGAAGCCGAGCAATCGGTTCTTGGCGCCATCTTCTTGGAACCGCAATCCCTGATTTCGGTCGCGGAAATTGTCATGCCGGAAGATTTCTACCGCATTGCGCACCAGAAAATCTTCCAGACGATGATCAATTTATCGGATCGCGGAAAAGCGATTGATGTAGTGACAGTCACTGAAGAGCTTTCCGCCAAAAAGGAATTGGAAGATGTCGGCGGGCTGTCGTATCTGACGGAAATCGCCAACGCGGTTCCGACCGCGGCGAACGTCGGCCATTACGCCCATATCGTCGAAGAAAAAGCGCTGCTTCGCCGTCTGATCCGTGTGGCTACTACTATTGTGGAAGACGGTTTTACACGCGAAGACGAAGTGGAAGCGTTGCTTGCTGAAGCGGAAAAGAAAATGATGGAAGTATCCAGCCGCAAGAACGCTGGAGATTTTATTCACATCAAAGATGTATTGGTGAAAACGTATGACAATATCGAATTGCTGCATACGCGCAAAGGGGACGTCACAGGGATCCCTACAGGCTTCCGGGACCTCGATAAGGTGACGGCAGGGTTTCAGCGGAACGACCTGATTATCGTGGCTGCACGGCCTTCTGTCGGTAAGACGGCTTTTGCGCTGAACGTCGCGCAGAACGTCGCGACCAAGACGGACGAAAACGTCGCCATCTTCTCACTGGAGATGGGGGCGGAGCAGCTCGTCATGCGTATGCTCTGCGCGGAAGGCAATATCGATGCGCAGGTGCTGCGTACCGGTGCTTTGCAGAATGAAGACTGGCGCAAGCTCACGATGGCGATGGGCAGTTTGTCGAATGCCGGAATTTTCATAGATGATACGCCAGGCATCCGGGTCAACGATATCCGTGCGAAATGCCGCCGCCTGAAACAGGAATACGGCCTTGGCATGATCATGATCGATTATCTTCAGTTGATCCAGGGACCAGGCAAATCCGGTGAAAACCGCCAGCAGGAAGTATCGGATATTTCCCGTTCACTGAAAGGCCTTGCCCGTGAACTTGAAGTTCCCGTCATCGCATTGTCCCAGCTGTCCCGTGGAGTGGAACAGCGCCAGGACAAGCGCCCGATGATGTCGGATCTTCGTGAATCGGGAAGTATTGAGCAGGATGCCGATATTGTATCGTTCCTGTACCGTGAGGATTATTACGATAAAGAAACAGAAGACCAGAACATGATCGAGATCATCATCGCCAAACAGCGTAACGGCCCGACCGGTACGGTGAAGCTGGCATTTGTGAAGGAATACAATAAATTCGTCACCATCGACTGGAGTCAGCACGAATCCGGCGGAGACTTCTAAACACGAACGTTCAAATGTGAAAACACATTTGCGTTCGTGTTTTCTTTGGTTTTTGATTGACTAAAGCGCTTTTCATTGATACAATTAACCCTGTTTGAAACAAGGGCGCAAGCCTGACGGAGGTGCGGACAATGACATCAGTCGTAGTAGTAGGAACGCAATGGGGAGACGAAGGAAAAGGGAAAATCACGGATTTTCTATCCGAGCACGCGGAAGTGATTGCACGCTATCAGGGCGGAAATAACGCTGGGCACACAATCATCTTTGGCGGAGAAACATATAAACTGCATTTGATTCCATCGGGGATTTTTTATAAAGATAAGATTTCAGTAATCGGCAACGGCATGGTTGTGGATCCGAAAGCTTTGGTAAAAGAATTGAAAGGCCTTCACGACCGTGGAGTGACCACTGAAAACCTGCGCATTTCCAACCGCGCGCACGTGCTTCTGCCTTACCACATCAAACAGGATGAAGTCGAAGAAGCGCGCCGCGGCGCCAATAAAATCGGGACTACAGGAAAAGGCATCGGGCCGGCTTATATGGACAAAGCTGCGCGTGTCGGAATCCGTATGGCCGACCTGTTGGATCATGTCGTATTCGAAGAAAAACTTCGCATGAACTTGAAAGAGAAAAACCGCCTGTTCGAGAAATTCTACGAAACAGAAGGCTTTACTGTCGAGGAAATCATGGAAGAATACTACCAATACGGCCAGGAAATCGCCAAATACGTAACGGATACATCGAAAGTATTGAATGACGCATTCGACGAAGGCCGCCGTGTCCTATTTGAAGGTGCACAAGGAGTCATGCTTGATATCGACCAAGGGACATACCCATTCGTCACGTCATCCAACCCGGTTGCTGGCGGTGTGACGATCGGAGCGGGCGTTGGACCGACGACGATTTCACATGTTATCGGTGTCTGCAAAGCCTATACATCGCGTGTAGGTGACGGACCATTCCCGACTGAATTATTCGATGAAACGGGCCAGCAGATCCGCGAAGTCGGCAAGGAGTACGGCACAACGACGGGCCGTCCGCGCCGCATCGGCTGGTTCGACAGCGTTGTCGTGCGCCATGCTAGACGTGTCAGCGGATTGACGGATTTGACGGTCAACTCGATCGACGTTTTGACAGGTCTTGAAACAGTGAAAATCTGTACAGCCTACCGCTATAAAGGTGAATTGATCACGGAATACCCAGCGAACCTTCGCATGCTGGCTGATTGTGAGCCGGTATACGAGGAACTTCCAGGCTGGACGGAAGATGTAACGAAATGCAAATCGCTTGGCGAATTGCCGGATAACGCGCGCCATTACCTGGAGCGCATCGCGCAATTGACAGGCGTCCAAATTTCCATCTTCTCTGTGGGACCTGACCGTAACCAAACGAACATTGTTACTAGTGTTTGGAGATAGCATAGAAAAGCGGAAACGGCCGTTCAGCTCCGACAAGCGTAAGGCGCTCTGGCGTAGCGGCGTTTTTTCAGCCGCCTAGCCAGAGAGACTTACGACTCGAGGAGTTGGCCGTTGGAGTCTAGACAAAGAAAAGCGACGGCACCCGTTAAGCTCTGAAAGGCATAAGACGATTTGGCGAAGCGGCGTGTTTTCAGCCGCACAGCCAAAGTGGCTTATGACCCGAAGAGCTGGGTCGCCGGAGACTGGACACGTTGATTTGATATATAGCAAGAAGCCGGACATTGTGTCCGGCTTTTTTTGATTCAGAGAAATAGAAAGTTTTTTTAAAACGATATTCAGCAAAACAGCTTCGCTTTCCTAGGGGCTTGCACTGAGCTAACTCGGCCCCGGTCCCCTTCGCCCGAGTGGATCTCAGCACTTCGCACGAACCGGAGTTGGCTTGCCAACTCCGGTTCTACTCCCTTGGGAGTCTTCGCAGTTTTGCTTCATATCTCAATTCGCTCTCTATAATAGAAAAGTCTTTTACTTATGATATTTGAAGAAGACGCTTCTTCAGTTCAAATGAAACTTAAATGAAGCGACAGGCGATGAAGGCAAAGATGTGCTCCTGCATCTCTTCGCTGCTTCGTTCAAGTCTTCGGAGCTGTTTTGCGGAATATCGGTTATCATCTGCTATTCAATAGACCCAAAAGAAGCCGTACGCTTAGTCCGGCTTCTTTTTTAGAGTGATTATTAAAGTCGTACATATTCTGTCCATAATTTTCGCTATGTTAATAAAACATCCACATTTTATTACTTTAAATGCTACAGATATATGACATATATGACGGATTTTTACCTTAAAAAGGCTTTTTTATTGAATAGAAAAAGAAAAAACAACCGTATACGTAAGAAATAATTCTAATAAAAACCATTAAATGTAATTAAATGGGTTAAACAATACGTTTTATTTACACTGAGCAGTTTTATGCTATTTTGGTATAAGTTTGTGATAAAGTGATGGAGGTTTAATTGAACAGGAGATTTTCAGAGAGAATCAATGAAGGGGGATTATGAGTACTATATGAGGAACTTAACTGACAAGAGCTTCAGCATTAGCGGCTCAAACCTTATTAAAATAGCGGCATCGGTTTTTCTGGTGATGGGCTTGAATACGAACCCTGCAGCAGCAGAAAATATTGGCCATGATGGTTTAAAAACGATTTATCACATATATAATGACGGCAAGTATATCGGCGCCGTAAATGAAGACGAAAAAGTGGAAGACTTGGTGGAGGCGAAAGTCGCTGAAGCCGGACAGGAATTTAAGGAATTGAATCTGGAGCCTGACGAAAGCTTCAATATGATCGCGGAGCAGGTTTTCGAACCGGCAGCCAAGAATGAGGAAGAGATCCTGGCGGCATTGGACGAAGAGCTGGAGGTGAAAGCATCCACTTTCGCTTTGGCAATGGACGGTAAAGTCATCGCCCAACTGAAAGACCGTTCAGCTTACGATGAAACGCTCCGCCAAGTGCTGCTAGCATACGCAAGTCCGGAAGAATTGGATCAGTGGGAAGCCAGCAAACGTACTCCAGAAGCTTTACCTGAACTGGAAGCAGGCGAAACCCGCGTCACATTGATCGATATAGAAGATAATCTTTCCGGCATGTCCGACCAGGCTGCACCGGCAGACATCAGTACGCCTGAAGAAGCGGCAACGCTGCTATTGGAAGAAAAGGACATCACAGTGACTGTTGAGAAAGAGGAAAAAGTAAAAGAAGGGCTCAAATTTGAGACAGTCGAGAAAGAAGACGAAGAGCTGTTTATCGGCAAGTCAAAAGTCGAGCAAAAAGGCAAAGACGGTGAAAAGCAGGTCGTCTACACGATTACGGAAACTGATGGAGAACAATCTGGACGTGAAGCCGTGGAGGAAGAAGTGACGGCAGAGCCGGTTGAAAAAGTGGTATTGAATGGCGTGAAAGAATTGCCGTCTGTCGGAACCGGCAAATTTGTGTGGCCGGCTCAAGGCGGTTACATTTCAAGCAAAAAAGGGCCGCGCTGGGGCAGAGAGCATAAAGGCATCGATATTGCCCAGCCGGACGGTTTTGATATTCTGGCTGCGGATCACGGCGTCGTGAAAGCGGCAGGTGCAGATGGCACTTTCGGCAATCGCGTCATCATTGATCATGGCAATGGCTATGAAACGATATATGCGCACCTCAAAACTATCGACGTCAAAGTCGGCGCTAAAGTGCCGCAGGGGACGAAAATCGGTGTGATGGGAACGACAGGACGATCAACCGGAATCCATCTGCATTTCGAGATTTCGAAAAATGGCGCCACTCAAAATCCATTGGATTATGTAAAACAATAAAATGATAGAAATGCCAGCGAGCAGGAAATATGATTTCCGATTCGCTGGCATTCATTTTTCTGTCGGCGTAAAAACCTGGATGTTACGGCAAATAAACAGGCAATTCCGCCAAAAAACCTTTGAATATTTCCCGGGAAATATCACGCAATGAATGAGAGATGCTAAACCGCTTGAACAGTGATAAAGTTAAGGTAGAAAAGTTTACGATCAGGATGGGAATTCCTATTCAAAAAAGGGGAGATCATTGATGAATAAGACAATTTTGGTAGTGGATGATGAAAAGCCGATTGCAGACATTCTGCAGTTTAATCTTAAAAAAGAAGGATTCAATGTCGTTTGTGCCTACGACGGAGATGAAGCGATCAAACTGGCGGAAGAAGTGAAGCCCGATTTGATGCTTTTGGATATCATGCTGCCGAACCGCGATGGCATGGAAGTATGCCGGGAAGTACGCAAAAAATACGATTTCCCGATTATCATGCTGACTGCGAAAGACTCGGAAATCGACAAAGTTTTGGGTCTGGAATTGGGCGCGGACGACTATGTGACGAAACCGTTCTCGACGAGAGAATTGGTGGGGCGCGTGAAAGCCAATCTTCGCCGTCAGAATATCGTTCCTTCTGAAGAAACAGGACCGAATTCGAATGACATCCAAGTGGGTGCTTTAACCATCCAGCCGGATGCCTACCTGGTACTTAAACGTGAGGAAACGATCGAATTGACGCATCGTGAATTTGAGCTGCTGCATTATCTGGGCAAGCATATCGGTCAGGTCATGACGCGTGAACATTTACTCCAGACAGTATGGGGCTATGATTATTTCGGGGATGTCCGCACAGTGGACGTAACCATCCGACGCCTGCGTGAAAAAATTGAAGATAACCCGAGCCATCCGGCATGGATCGTTACACGCCGCGGAGTAGGGTATTATTTGCGAAATCCTGAACAGGAGTAGACTGAATGCAGAAAGTAACCTTTTTTAAATCAATTCATGTGAAAATTGTGCTGATTTATATCCTGCTGATCCTCTTGGCGATGCAGATCATCGGCCTTTATTTTGTACAGCAATTGGAAGAATCGTTAATTGAGAGCTTTGAAGAATCCCTGAACGACCGGATGGAAATCATCGAATTCAGTGTGCGGGAAGAGATGATCAGGAACCGGACGGATGACGACTTGACCGTGGAGCAAAGCCTGCGTTCAGTATTGAACGGCTTCAGATCCGATGATATCTCTGAAATCCGTGTGGTCAATTCCCAGTACCGGATCATCGGCTCTTCGGCCATCGAAAAACAGCCGTTGATCGGTCACCGTTCTGCGGATGGATTGGTAAGGGAAACCATCCTCAGTGGGGAAGCCAAACAGCAGATTAAAATAAACAAAGAAACCGAACGACGGGTATGGGTCGCCACGCAGCCGATCATGACGGTTGGAGGCGAGTTGCTCGGAACCCTCTATATAGAAGCGAAAGTGGAAAATGTCTATGACCAGATGGACGAAATCAATTCGATTTTAGCCGGAGGGACGGCATTGTCCCTGGTGATAACGGCAATTCTGGGTATTCTGGTTGCCCAAACCATCTCCAAACCGATTTCAGATATGCGGAAACACGCCCAGGCCATGGCAAAAGGGAACTTCTCCCGCAAGGTCCGTGTTTACGGCGACGATGAAATCGGGCAATTGGCGAAAGCATTCAACCATTTGACGAACCGTTTGCAGGAATCCCAGCAATCAACAGAAAGTGAACGCCGAAAACTGGCTTCCATTCTGGCGAATATGACGGATGGCGTTCTATCGACGGACCGCAGGGGAAGAATCATCCTGATCAACGATCCGGCGCTGCGCCTATTGAATGTTTCACGTGAAACGGTGATGAACCGTCCGATTACAACTGTTCTTGGACTTGAAAGTGAATATACATTTGAAGATCTGATCCACATGAAAGATGCGATCACACTCGATTTCGGTACTTACGATCAGAGTGCTTTGCTGCGGACAAATTTCTCGGTTATCCAGAAAGAGACCGGATTTGTGAATGGCTTGATTGCTGTATTGCATGATAATACGGAACAGGAAAAAATTGATATGGAACGCCGGGAATTCGTTGCGAACGTATCGCATGAACTGCGTACGCCGCTGACGACCATGCGCAGCTATCTTGAAGCGCTTGCGGAAGGCGCATGGCGGGATGAAGAGCTGGCTCCAAATTTCCTGAATGTCACGCAAACGGAAACAGAGCGAATGATCCGTTTAGTGAATGACTTGCTGAAATTATCGAAAATGGATTCAGGCGAAACCGAACTCAATAAGGAAATGGTTGATTTCAAAGTATTCTTCAACCGGATCATCGACCGTTTTGAGATGTCGAAGTCCCAGAATGTCATTTTTGAACGTGATATGCCTAAATCCCCGTATTTTGTGGAAATCGATACCGATAAGATGACACAGGTTTTCGATAATATCATTTCCAATGCGCTGAAGTATTCACCTGACGGCGGCAAGGTTTCATTCCAGGTAAGTGAAGTGGATGGCCTGCTGCAAACGAAAATCAGCGACCAGGGGATGGGTATCCCGAAAGAGAATCTGGATAAGATTTTCGATCGTTTCTACCGTGTCGACAGGGCTCGTTCAAGGGAAATGGGCGGCACCGGACTGGGGCTCGCGATTTCCAAGGAAGTGATCAATGTCCATGGCGGCGCCATTTGGGCGGAAAGCGATTACGGCAAAGGGACAACGATATTCTTCACGCTTCCATTTGAAACAGATGACGGAGGTGAGTGGGAATGAAATATATCGAACAGATAAAATCGATCGTCCTGTTCCTGCTTGTGTTTCTCAGTCTCGGTCTGACGTTTACAATCTGGAATTTCACGCCGAAGACGCTGGCTCCGATTGATGACCCGGCACCTTCGCTCGAATCCGCGATTGTGGAAACGAAAAAAATCGAGCAAGTAGTCAGACCGGTGAAAATTCTTTACCACGGGGAAGAAGACGTCAACGGAACAGTGAATAAAGATGAGATAGACTTATTATTGAAGTCGATGAACCAATGGGAAATCAGCGATTTGACCTTGCTGTCGGATGAAGCGACAGTGAGTGAAATGACAGACATCATGCATGACCCGGCCCGCGCGGTTCTCTATTACCCGGGTGCCGTGCCATTTCCGGTGTTCGACGCGATGATGAATATTACAGACACCAATGTGCCGGAAGCAACCTTCAACCGGATGGTCATCAACTGGGAAAGCTCTTCGAACGGAGCGCTTGAAATTTATTTCGTGAACTCGGATTCGGGACGCATCTACGAAGGTGCTGTGCAATTGGGTGATATTGCAAGCTTTGAACAGAGCATTATCGTCCCTGCTGAACAATATCCCCTTTATATAACCGATAATTCGATAGGAACGCTGCCGATTTATATACCGGAAGAGCCTGTCGATACTTCGAGTTATGTTTATCTATATGAAGAAACGCCGTTGGACGCATATGCGAGCCGGCTCTTCGACGGACCGGCAAACAATCTTACTGACGGAAGCTTTACAGATAATACCGGGGCGTTCCTGGAAAGAAATGAAACCACGAAAGGGTTGGAATTTGTTCAATCCAAGGCAGAAACAACCGATCCTGCCATTCCTTCTGAACTAGTTTTCAATACGACAAAGTTCATCAACGACCATGGCGGCTGGACCAACGACTATTATTATTTCGGCATGGAGCCGATCAACCAGTTGATCGACTATCGCTTGTTCATCAACAATCTTCCGGTATTCGGTTCAACCGTATCGCCTGTCATTGAATTGCAATGGGGGACGGCCGACGGCGAAGAGCAGGTTTTCCGCTATAACCGGCCAATTTATATAGTGGAACCTACCGGCAGAACAGTGACGAAAGAACAGGCATCAGGTACGGCGGTTCTTGCGGCCTTGTCACGCTTGAGTGAGGAAGAAAGAGCGCAAGTCGAAGAAATCATGCCGGGCTATGAGTTGACCCGGAATGCGAACGATTCCGATCGTCTGATGATGGTCGAACCGAATTGGTATTTCAAAATCAACGACACATGGCTGAAGTTGACGAATGAAGTGTTAGGGGGGGGACCATTTGGACTGGAGTAGAACAAAGTCGATTTTTATCATCGTCTTTTCCATTTTGAATATCTTTTTATACACCCTGTATTTGGAAAGTTACACAGAAGCCGAAAACTTTTCAGTCCTGACGGAATCAGCGGTGGACGACAGGCTTGCCGGTGACCAGATCACTTACCCGGATGATCTGGAAACGGAGCCGGGCGAGGAGCCGTATATCAGCGGCACCCGGAAAGTGTTCACTAAAGAAGACGTACCGGTTAAAGACACCCGGGTCGCGGTCGTCGATAAATATATGTTGAATGTCGCATTCAATGAACCCATTCGCATCGGGGACGAGCAAAACAAGGAAAGCCTCGAAGCTTTTCTTGCTGCGAACATCTATAAAGGCGAAGACTATGTACTATGGGATGTCATGGAAGAAGAGAACAAAGCAATCTTCTATCAGGAAATCAACGGCAAAACGTTGTATCATAGTGATAGCGGAAAAGTGACGCTTCTCTGGAATGAAGAAGGAGAAGCTGTGCGCTACGAACAAACCATCTTTACGGACCTTGTTGAAAATGCCCAGAGCAAAGATGTCATTCCTCCAAAACGAGCGATTGAAACACTCTATGGAAAAGGTACATTGCAGCAGAATTCCGAAATCACTTCAGTGGTTCTTGGTTATTCGGTATACGTTTCCGTTTCTGAAGATACACGCATGTTCCTGCCGACTTGGCGGATCATGGTGGAACTTGAAGATGGTTCAACGACGGATCACTTTGTGAATGCCATCAAAGACGGAGTCATTGAATTCAACAAGCCGGAAGAAGAAGGTTCTCAATAAGGAGTTTTTACTATGCGTTTTAGTGTATTGGCAAGCGGCTCGAGCGGCAATGCCATCTATATAGAAAATGACCAGCATTCGTTCCTGGTGGATGCAGGCTTAAGCGGCCGGAAAATGGAAGAATTATTCGCTTCCATCGGCAAAAAAATGAGTGATCTGGACGGCATCCTGGTCACTCATGAACATAGCGATCATATCAAAGGGCTTGGAATAGTAGCCCGCAAACATAAAGTGCCGATTTACGCCAACGCCAAAACCTGGCTGGCGATGGAGAATCTGGTCGGTGCCATTCCGGTTGAACAGCGATTCCATTTTGATATGGATAGTGTGAAGACTTTCGGTTCATTGGATATCCAGTCATTTGCGGTATCCCATGACGCAGCTGACCCGATGTTTTATGTGTTCCATGAAAACGGTCGCAAGCTGGCGCTGATCACGGACACCGGTTATGTCAGTGACAAGATGAAAGGCATCATCCAGGCATCCGACGCCTACGTGTTTGAAAGCAATCACGACGTGGGGATGCTGCAGATGGGCAGTTATCCTTGGTCGGTCAAACGCCGCATCTTGAGCGACGTCGGGCACGTTTCCAATGAGGACGCGGCAGTCGCGATGAGCGAAGTGATGGCTGAAAAGCCGACGAAGATTTATCTGTCGCATTTGAGCAAAGACAATAATATGAAGGATTTGGCGCGCATGAGCGTGGAGCAGACCTTGCAGACGAAAGGCATCATTGTCGGCGAGTATGTCGATCTGCTCGATACGGACGCGAATGTGCCGACTAAACTAGTATTGGTATAAAGAAAAGGGCTTCGCACTTGCGGAGCCTTTTTTAGTTATCGAAAAACAATAAAATCTTAAATCATTTCGCTTTAGCCGGACGCTTTCCGCGGGGAGCGGCCTAAGCCTCCTCATCCGCTTCGCTCCTTGCGGGGTCTCAGGACTCGCTCTAAATCCCGCAGGAGTCGCCGTCTATTGCTTCATTCAGTTTAGCTAAAGTATTGAAATGTCGACTTACCATTTTTAACAGACATAAGCGGATAATCCTTTATAGATGCAATCAGAGATATGGAGCAAAACAGCGAAGACTCCCAAGGGAACAGCGCCCTTCCATGTCTCGAAGCTAGCGCAGCGATGCAGAGACAGAAACGGAGTTGGCTTTCCAACTCCGTTTCGAGCGAAGTGCTGAGATCCACTCGGACGAAGGAGACTGAGTCCGAGTTAGCTCAGTGCAAGCCCCTAGGAAAAACCATTGTGCTCCTGCATCGCTTCGCTGCTTCGTCGCAAAGACTTGACCTCGCCAGCTTCGTTCAAGTCTTCGAAGCTGTTTTGCGTAATATCGATTTCAAATTTTCTTACTCGTAAGTCTAGATATATAGAAGCTCTAACAGAGTGCTCAAGCTTGCATTGTCAGAATTCTATTCATAAAATTAGAGAAAGAAGTTTTCTGAGAGGATGGAGCAGATGGGGTATTACGATCAGACACCTAATGGAAGACGGCGCTCGAACCGAGGGCGCACATTTTTGGCGGGATTGGGCGGTGTGCTGATTGGCGCGTTGCTGATCTGGCTGCTGTTTTATTCGCGTCCGGATTTACTGCCGGGCAACAGCGCGCAAACGTCACAGAACCAGGTTGAAACGGTGGAGACCAGTGAAGATGGGCAGACGGAGCAGCGTTCAGTCGAAGTAACGAATGATGTCACCGAGGCTGTGGAAATTGCCGATGATACAGTTGTCGGCATCACGAACCTGCAGGCGGAATCGGATTTCTTTTCCGAATCGCCAAGCCAGGAAGTGGGCACAGGCTCTGGAGTTATTTATAAAAATGAAAATGGCACCGCGTTCGTGGTGACCAATCATCACGTTGTGACAGGAGCCACCGATATTGAAGTGACAATGCCGGATGGCGCGAAAAAATCGGCGACACTTGTCGGCAGTGATGTGTGGACGGATTTGGCTGTCCTCAGCATGGACGGCGATGGGATTGAAGATATTGCCGAATTCGGTGATTCGGATGTTCTCAAACAGGGAGAGACGGTCATTGCCATCGGAAATCCGCTGGGACTTGATTTTTATGGATCGGTAACGACCGGCGTTGTGTCCGGTAAGGACCGGGCAGTACCCGTCGACATCGATGGAGACAATGTGATCGACTGGCAGGTCGATGTGCTCCAAACAGATGCGGCGATCAACCCAGGAAACAGCGGTGGCGCGTTGATCAATATCAGCGGCCAGCTGATCGGCATCAATTCGATGAAGATCAATGCGGCGACGGCGGAAGGCATCGGTTTTGCCATTCCGATCAACACAGCCATCCCGATCATTGAAACGCTGGAGTCCGAAGGGCAGATGATCCGTCCGGCGATGGGCATCACCTTGATGGACCTGAACGAAGTGCCGCAGATGTACCGGGAAGATACGCTGAACTTGCCGGCTGACGTTACTGCCGGCGTCGTGGTCAACTCGGTGATTCCGGATTCCGGAGCTGCTGAAGCGGGGCTGCAGGAGTTTGACGTCATCGTTGAAATGGACGGTGAACCGATAAACGGCAGCATCGCGCTTCGCAAGCATCTATATGAAGAAAAGGAAATTGGTGAAACGCTGCAGGTGAAAGCGTATCGTGACGGGGAATTATTGGAGTTCGAATTTGAGCTGGTGGATAATTCTTCATTGCAATAAAATCTGTAAGGTAGCCGGAGAGAAATCTCCGGCTTTTTCTATGCAGGAAAAACAGAGTTTCGGGCGAAATGAATAGAGAGCAGAAATAGAAGAACGGAGGATGGAAATGTTCAGATCGATGGATGACTTTTATGAAGTCTGGAAAGATGAAGCCAAAGGCACGCAGCAGGTGCTCGAGTCGCTGACGGATGAATCGCTGCATCAGGAATTTACAGCCGGCTACCGCACGCTGGGACGTCTCGGATGGCATTTGGCAACAACATTGGAAGAAATGGTCTCGCTTACGGGCCTTCAATTTTCAGGAGCGGATTTCAGCAAGCCGGTACCCGATACGGCAGAAGAAATTGCTGAAGCTTATCGATTCACGAACCAGTCGATGATCACGGCAATGAAAGAAAAATGGACAGATGAAACGCTGGATGAAGAACACGACCTGTACGGAGAAACGTGGACTGTGGCCACTCTTTTGAAAGTGCTGCTGCTCCATCAAGTGCATCACCGGGCACAGATGACCGTATTGATGCGCCAGGCTGGATTGAAAGTGCCGGGATTGTATGGACCGGCCAAAGAAGAATGGGCTGCTATGGGAGCAGAGCCTCCGATTGTATAAATGGAACCGCAGAGCTGTCGGGCTTTGCGGTTTTTTACTTTCGTTTTAACGTGCCCTCTTTTTATTTTGTAACATTATTGTAAAATTTGTTAAGAAAAATCATAGAATACAGTTGTATCGTTCGGAAAAGCAGAAAAATGACATGTGGATAACTTTCATGCGAATTGAGAAACAGCAACTATCCACAGAAGGAAGAAAACATGATTATACGTAAACGCTTTCTTCTGTTACAATGACTTGTGGATAAAAGTGAATGAATTGTGCATAACTGTGTGGAATATTCGGAAATCGAAAGGAATGGAATTTATGGAGATTAAATGCTGCAAAACCCACGTGGAACATGGCTTGGATGTATTTGTCGCTAAGACAGAAAGTTATCCTATCCTAACAGAATTATCAGAAGACGAAAAGTTATCCACAAAGTGCGAGTACTGCGAAGAGCCGGCTTTGTATCTTGTGGCCAGTTCTTAATTCGCCACAACATATAGAAATGCCTGTGGATATGTGTATAACAATGGTGGATAACTTGTTTGTAAATTTACTGTAAAGGGGGATATCTTGTGAATATCTCAATTATCACTGTAGGAAAATTAAAAGAGAAATACTTGAAATCAGGAATTGAAGAATATACGAAGCGGCTGGGGAGCTACAGCAAAATAAGCGAAATCGAAGTGGCCGACGAAAAAGCGCCCGAGCAATTGAGCGACGCGGACATGGAAATCGTCAAAAAGAAGGAAGGCGACCGCATCCTCGCAAAAATCCCGGCCGACGCTTATGTCATCGCCCTGGCAATCGACGGCAAGATGAAAACGTCGGAAGGGCTGGCAAAGGACCTGGAATCCCTGATGACTTACGGCCGCAGCAAAATCGTCTTCGTCATCGGTGGATCTTTGGGTCTGCATGACGAGGTTTTGAAGCGGGCGGATGAGAAACTGTCGTTCTCCAAGATGACGTTCCCGCATCAATTGATGAAGCTGATATTGGTGGAGCAGGTGTATCGGGCTTTTAGGATTATGAAGGGTGAACCGTATCATAAGTAAATGAGGTTTATACTATTAAATAAACTCTAACTTATACATGATTTGTCCAAATGTTAAAGGCAATCCAGTTATTAAACTGAATTATACTGTTTTCTTTATACCGATAAATCAAATCAATTCAGTTATTGAGACTATCCAAGAGAAACAGGTTTTTATCATCTGGATGTGCTAAACTTGACGTTTAAATTCTTTTATATTAGTTGAATATATCCTTGGTAAGGCCACTGCGTTTATGAGAATGACCCACTCAATGAAGCAATTGGACCGATTTACTTTTTTTTCAAAAATTTATAATGATAAAGTATGGATTTTTATTTGAGATTTTCTCTTAAGGAGTTTTTATATACTGGGTTAAGAGAAAGCTTGAAGCATAGAAGGCGGGACGGAAATTAATGAAAAAAATTGGATTTGATTCGGAGAAATATTTGCAGGAACAATCAGCCTACATCCTGGAACGGGTGGAGCAGTACGATAAACTTTACTTGGAATTTGGCGGAAAATTGATAGGCGACAAACATGCCAAGCGTGTCTTGCCTGGATTTGATGAAGATGCCAAAATCAAACTATTGCACACGCTGAAAGAAAATGCGGAAATCATCATTTGTGTATACGCTGGAGACATCGAACGAAACAAAGTCCGTGAAGATTACGGCATCACTTATGACCAGGATGTCTTACGCTTAATCGATGAATATCGGGCATATGGCATTTCTGTCAACAGTGTCCTGATCACTCGTTATCAAGGGCAGCCAACAGTCAAAGTATTTATGACAAAGCTGGAGAGAAGCGGAATCAGCGTCTGTATTCACCGCGAAATCGAAGGCTATCCGACAAACGTGGATGCGGTCCTTGGGGAAGAAGGATTTGCGACAAATCCTTATATCAAAACGACAAAGCCGATCGTGGTAGTAACGGGCCCTGGTCCGGGCAGCGGAAAGCTAGCCACCTGCCTTAACCAAATGTACCATGAGAACAAACTGGGAAATGAAGTCGGCTATGCCAAGTTTGAGACTTTCCCGGTTTGGAACTTGCCGTTAAAGCATCCGGTAAACATCGCTTATGAAGCGGCTACCGTCGATTTGAAAGACGTAAATATGATTGATAATTATCATTATGAAGCATACGGCAAAGTTGCGATCAATTACAATCGTGATATTGAGACGTTTCCTGTCATCAAACGGATTATTGAAAGGATTACCGGCAAAGACTCTGTTTACAGCTCACCGACTGATATGGGGGTTAATCGCCTGAAATCGGGCATCACCGACGATATGGTTGTCCAGGAAGCTGCCAGGCAGGAAATCATCCGGCGCAGTTTCATCGTAGAGAACGACTATAAAAAAGGGCTTGCGGATGAAGACAGTGTACGCCACATGCAAGTGATTCTGGAAGAGACCGGTTTAAAGAAAGAGGACCGGGCACCTGTATTGCCGGCCCGTAATTATGCGAAAGCAATCCAAGCGCAAATTGACAGCACGAATTTACAGGCCGTAATTGCATTAGAACTGCCGAATGGCGAGATGATCACCGGTCGAACGACCACTTTAATGGATGCTTCGGCAGCCGCGATTCTGAATGGGCTGAAGAAATTGACCAATATTTCTGATGAAATCAATTTGTTGTCGCCGATGATTCTGCAGACGATTCAACGTTTGAAAACCGATGACTTGAATAGCCGCGTGCCGACATTAAGCGCCAATGAAGTGCTCATTGCACTGGCAATCAGTGCGGTCACCAACCCTACTTCTGAGCTGGCTTATAAGCAATTGCCAAATTTAAAAGACACCCAGGCTCATTCCACGGTCATATTGAATAGAGAAAACGAACAAACCTTTAAGAAGCTTGGAATCGACATCACCAATGATCCGGTATATCCAACTGAGAACCTGTATTATAATTAGATTTTAGAAAACACCTGCCTTTTTCTTCTAACCTAGAAGTCTGAGGCAGGTGTTCTTAATTTATAGAGTTTACGAGAAAGGTTCATTCTTCTTTTAAAGAGAAGACGGCACTTATACTCATTACGGAGAACCTTGTCACAAGTAACGAAAAATTTTAAAGATAAGGAAGCAAAAAAGAAGTATTAAAGAAATTTAATGCCTCTTTTTTTTTGAAATTTGGTTGCTGAATACAAATAGATATATTTCATCGAAATGTAAATTTTTGTTATAATGAAAGAGAATTAATAATAAGAAAACTTTACAACACTTAGTTAATCCATAAATGAGGAAGGCGTGGTTTAAATGAATCAACTGCTTCAAATGGGAGCAAACACCGCTTTGAATTCTCCAAAAGGTAATGTTGCGGTGAGCTACGAAATTTCAGATGCAATAGATATTTCCTTAACGGCTTTCCTTTTAACTGATTTAGAAAAAGTACAGGGAGACAATGGAATTATATTTTATAATCAGCCGGAGAGCTCTTCTGGAGCAGCTGCTCTTAGACCTTCTGCAAAAGTGGGGAATACAAAAGTACATAAGATTGATTTTGATCTGAGTAAAGTTCCACCAGGTATTACTAAAATAGCTGTTACGCTTACGGAGGATAATAACACGGGTTTTTCAAACGTAAAAAACTTAAAGGCAGAGATACGAAGCGGTGATAGTAGTATCCAGTTAACTCCCGCTAACTTCTCAAAGGAAAATGGAATAGTAGTATTAGAATTATATTTAAGGAATGGCCAAACAAAGGCCAAATCAATCTGGCGTGGATTTGATTCCGGTCTTGAAGGGCTATGTAAGAATTATGGAGTGGAAGTTGATCCGGTGGAGTCGATAAAGCCTTCCGAGCCAAAAGAGCCGGAGAAACTCCCCGCGGAACCTAAAAATAAAAGCAGCCAGAATGCATTTTCATCGATAAATCTTGAAAAAGTAAAAGGCAAGATAAATCTCGATAAAGGTCAAAAGCCGATTATAATTGATAAAACACCGGAGATTACAGCTACAGTATCCTGGAAGACTGGGACAGACTACGATATATATGCTTTAGTCTACACAAAGAACGGCAAGCAGGTGGATGTCGCTATGTTTGGTGCAACTGGAACCCCACCTCTCAGCCGGTTTGGCAACGGCGCAGTGGAACATATGGGGGATGTTGGACGAAACAGCGGCTCAGTGAAAAAAGAGATCATTAAATTAAGATTAACGAATGATATTCTCGCAGTGGTTCCCGTGGTTTATTCTGCTCAGTCAAATGGAACAGGCTCATTCTACAGATACAAGGTATCCATGAGTATAGATAATCACAATGGGACTTCTGTTACCATCTCCTCCAAAAATGCAAACAATAATGACAGAATTTATACTTGTGTGCCTGGAATTCTTCAAAATACAGAAGACGGTGTGATTATCAGTCCTATAGAGCTTTACAGTATGCCAAACTCAGAATATAGACCTAAACTTAAGATGGGATCTTCGAATATGGTAGAGGTTATGATGGATCAGGGACCAAAAAATAACTATAAGTAAACAGGGATACGATTTTAATGAGTTTGCAATCACATAATAGAATTGATGAAACGCAACTTCGCGAAAAGAGCTTAGTCATTAGACTTAGCTCTTTTTGTTTTAAAGAAAAATAAAGCAGATAAACTTCATTTAGATGCAGTACAAAGAGTGTTTTCACACATAGCACTTTCAATTTAATAAATATATTAATAAAAAAACTTATACATCAGTGTAGACTTTTTTTATTTATGGAAACATTTAGTATTTTTTAATAATAAGGATATACTTTGGAAAAGTAAGTGATAATATAAAAAATGGAGGGGATGAAAAGATTATCAAAGATATGATGTATCCGCTTGTTTTTAAAAACCATATATTTGAGTTAATACCTATATTCATTAAAGTTTTAAAGTATTTTAATCCTATAAGAAGAGAGAGCTGCAGATGCATATGCAAAATAAGCGAGCTAAGTCTGGTCCGAAAAAAGCAATTCAAAAATATATGTTTCCAATCACTATAATTTCTTCAATATTTATTTCCGGTGTGGTGGGATATGGAGCCAGTCAATTAGCGATCAGCAATAATGCGAGTGAATCAGCAGAGATAAATGCAATGGAGAAGGAAGTAATAGAGGCTAGGAATGAATCAATAAAAGTAATAGAAACAGAACTACCAAAAATAATTTCCGATTTAGATGAATATAATCAGGATATAAACTTAATTGATGAAAATATTAAATGGTTAAAAGCTAGTTTAGCTCCTATAAGAGAGTCAACCGGAGCATTTAAAACAGTGATTACTATTGTTGGTGGAGTTAATACTCTTACTAATATACCTCTTGTAAATAAATATGGTACTAAAATAGAATTAGCTAAGATCAAACTTGATGAAGTTAATAATATTTTAGTTCGGTTAGAGAACTTAGCTGTCATCCAACAAGAAATAAGTGATTCTAATCAGAAATTAAAGTCATTATTTGAAGAATATGAAAAAGAAAGAAACATGGAGCAATTACTTTTAATTGAAGAAGAATTAAATTCAAACTTAGTTTATCAGATTGATGATTTAAGAACTCTTACTATTGAAGCTTATGAGGTTGTTGAACTATCTTCAAGTATTATTACTACTGTTAATCAAGCGGAAGCAATTTTAAATTTTGTTCAAGAAACTGGAAAAAACACTTTAGATGCAGTTCAATTTTGGAAAGACAATGATGATGTTTCTGAAATTGAAGCACGCATAAAAGAAGAGACTGAAAAAGATTTAGCAGCTTCTAAAGAAAAGCTTAAAAATCTACCTGATGAATTAGCTAAACAATCCCAAGACACTATTACATCGATAAACAACGTTCAAAAGGAACTACAGACTATTAAGCTAGCTCAAATGATCATCAGTGAATGATGAACGAGAGTGAAGGTGTTTAACATGAATAACCCACAACCAATCTTCCAATCCCAAAGATGCTGCGCAAGACCCTTCGCCGCAGACGATCTCGATGATTTCATCACCTACCGCAACAACGAGGAATGGATGAAATATCAATATTTTAAAGGGCTGTCGCGGGAAGAATATGAAGAGATTTTATTGAAGGAACAGTCGGTGGAAAGCGGGGCGCAATTTGCGATCATCCGGAAAGCCGACCAAACGCTCCTTGGCGATGTCTATATTAAAAAGGAAGATTATACTTTCTGGATCGGCTATACCATCAGCCCGGCCTTTAAAAGGCAGGGGTATGCCTATGAAATAACCCGGGCATTGATCCAGTGGATCCAGCGGCAGGGCGATTATAAGATTATGGCCGGAGCGGCGCCGGAGAATATTGCTTCTATACAGTTGCTGGAGAAATTGGGGTTTGCACAGGTTGATGAAGAGAATGGGGAATCCATCTTTTTATTGCATCACCGTTCATCAGGCACTACAGAGACGAAGGAGTGAGTGGACATGGCTTTTAAGGAAAGTGTTTATATCGATGCACCTGTGGAAACGGTGTTTGACATCACCACGGATTTTGAACACGCGACAGCGATAATGGAAACTGTCATCAGGACGGAAAAGTTAACGGACGGGCCGATGCAGGCGGGGACCGAGATTAAGGAAGTCCGAAATGTCAGAGGGCGGGAAATCGAAACGGTACTGACGGTCGCTGAATACGTTCCGCATCAAACCTATTCGGTGAAAAGTGACAGTACCGGCATGACCGTTGTTTACCGGTACGAGTTCGCCGCAAAAGAAGGCGGCACGACCATCGATTTTACCGGTTCCATCCATTCCAAAGGCTTGAAAAACGCATTAATCCGTCCCGTGTTCGAACGGATTCTGAAAAAAGAAGACAAAGATCATTTGAAAAAATTGAAAGAGTATATTGAGCAGCAGAAGACGGTTTGATGTTCTTGCAATCAGGATTTCACTTTCTGAAGGAACCGATTTCAACCCAAAAAAGGGATGTCCTCGAGTCATTTTACTGACTTGCTGGGACATCCCTTTTTGTATACGTGTTTATACGTTGTACAAACCGCCATCGATAGTATAAGAAGACGAGCTTACGTAAGAAGCTTCATCAGATAACAAGAACGCAATGACATTCGCTACTTCCTGAGGCTCCCCGTAACGTTTCATCGGCACAGCGTCATTGTATGCCGTTTGTGCAGCTTTCGCTCCTTCGGCCGAGCCTGCCGCAACGTTAGATTCGATATTGCGCATCATTTGGGTATTGATCACGCCTGGATTCACTGTGTTCACACGGACGTTGAATGCAGCGGCTTCTGCAGCAGCAACTTTGTTAAGGCCCATGACCGCATGTTTAGACGAATTATACAAGGCCATGTTCGGTGAACCGATTAAACCGGCTACTGATGATGTGTTCACGATTGAACCGGATTTTTGCTCTTTCATTACTGGCAGCACATATTTCAGGCCGTAAAGTACGCCTTTTACATTGATGCCATAGACAAAATCGAAATCTTTTTCTGTAATTTCTTCAATCGACTTAGCGGGTCCTTCAACACCAGCATTGTTTACAAAGCCATCAACGCGTCCAAATTTGGAGATGGTCTGATCTACATAACTTTTGACTTCTGCTTCGTTTGAAACATCCGCTTTGACGACTAGGCTATTTGCTTCTGTTAACCCCAGTTCTTTTTGGACAGCTTTGATCGCATCTTCGTTTACATCCACCAATACGACTTTCGCTTGTGCGTTGGCTAATTTGCGTACTACTTCTTTTCCAATACCGCCGGCTGCACCTGTAATGATGACTGCTTTGCCTTCGAAATTCATTTGAAATCTCTCCTTTTAATAAAATTTTTGGTCGTGCCGAAGCGAAGAATTTACACTTCTCTTACTTTATTATCTTGAAGTCGAGATATATTGACGCTTCAAGCATAAAATAGTTGTAAAAGAGTTTCAATATGCAATAATTAGAAAAATGTATGTTAATGGACAAAGCATTGGAATTTGTATGTTAAAAGTATTTAGAAGGAGCCTGAATATGCCTATACAATATCCCGATAAGCGTGTGATGAGGACAAAAGAGAAACTCAGCGAAGTTCTGTTGGACCTGATGGAAGAAAAAAGCATCGATGAGATCACGATTACAGAAATCGTTAAGCGGGCAGATTTCAATCGTGGAACTTTTTATGCCCATTATGAGAAAAAGGAAGATTTATTGGAAGAGATTGTGGAGGGGATGTTTGAGCAATTGACGGAAGCGATCCGGAAACCTTATGCTGGTTTATCGGTTGTCGATTTCAACGAAATACCCGCGAGTTCCATTATTCTCTTTGATCATTTCCTGGAGAATAAAAGATTTTACAGACTTATGCTGAAACCTTCAACCACATATCCGTTTCACACGAAAATGATAAAAGAATTGAATCGCTTATTCCGGGAAGAATTTGAATTCCCGATTACTGAAAATGCGCCCAATATTGATATTGAGCTTTTTATCACTTATCGGATATACGGCATTATCGGCATAATCCAGGAATGGATCGAATCAGATTTCAAAAACGCCTCGGCGTATATGGCGGATCAACTCATCCAAATCATGAGATTCTATACGCCAACCATAAATATTAAAGATAAAGGGCATTAAAAAGGAGGACCCAAAATGATCAACGAAATCGATTTAAAACATTTGCACCGCTGTGTGGTATTGGCCGAAACGGCTTTGGAGAAAGGCGATGAGCCGTTCGGATCCATACTGGTTTCAGCTGATGGCGAAGTGCTGTTTGAAGACCATAACCATGTGGCGGGAGGCGACCATACGCAACACCCCGAATTTGCGATTGCCAGGTGGGCGGCCAATAACCTGTCTCCTGAAGAACGAAGCAAGGCGACGGTTTACACGTCCGGCGAACATTGCCCGATGTGTGCAGCGGCTCACGGCTGGGTTGGCCTCGGCAGGATCGTTTACGCCAGTTCATCGGAGCAATTGAGCGGCTGGCTAAGTGAATTAGGTGCTCCGCCGTCGCCTGTCCGGAATCTGGCCATTGGAGATGTCATTAAAGATCCGGCAGTCGACGGCCCTGTTCCGGAACTCGCGGAAATGGTTCACCAGCTCCATCGGCGGCTGCATGAGGTGAAAGGGTAAACAGTGGTTGAAAGCTAGAATGGTCTAATTTCAACTCGATATAGAAGTGGTAAAAAACATACAGAAAACGACTCTGTATGTTTTTCTCTTTTTATCCTTATAGTTGTGCTAGATGGGCACGAAGCCATTGGACCTCATCGTCTGCAATTTCGTGTCCGTGATCAAATAATTTGAACGTGGTTTGCGGGAAATGGGCAGCGAGCGATTTCGATAATTTCAGGGATTCACCTGGAATAGAGATGAAATCGCGTGCGTCGGCGGTCATAATAAGCGTCGTATGGGATATACCGGAATAATGATAAGTTAGATTAGAAGGGTGCATCAGGATGACTGCATCTGCCAGGTTCGGCTCTTTTTCCAGAAGCGCCAGCAAGAAATTGGCTCCGTTCGAATAGCCAAGCATGATGACTTTGCCTTCAGGTTTTTGCTCAACCCAGTCTTTCAAAAATGCGGCTACATGGATATCAAGGTCTGCCCGATCCAGCTGCCCGTTTTGCAGCGGTGCAAAAAAGCGGCGTTCTTTTCCTTTGCCCACTTCACCGATGTAGGCGCGGATATTGGCAGTCGGATCGATATCCCCTACAACTTGCAGCAGCGAATATTCATTTCCGCCTGTACCGTGAAAAACGACAAAGGATGTATTTGATTTTGCAGCTATGTTAAACTGTTCCATAATTCATTCTCCCATCCCAATAAAGCAGGTGTGTGTCCTATGACAAGTCCGATTATCCACCATGTGTCAGTTATCAACCGTGACCGTTACGTGACCTTTGATTTTTATCATAAGCTACTCGGTTTGGAATTTCTATTGAAAACCGTAAACCAGGATGAGATAGAAATGATCCATTTGTTCTTTGGCGACAAAGCAGGCCGTCCAGGAACCGAATTCAGCGTATTTGAAATGCCAAGCGCCCCGGAAAAGCAGTTTGGCACCAATAGCCTGGAACGCACTGTTTTTGCAGTGCCTTCTGAAGCGTCGCTCGAATTCTGGTTAGCCCGTTTCGAAGCCTTTGATGTATTCAATTGTGAAATTGAACAATATCAGGGCAGAAAATATCTTCATTTTGAAGACCGTGACGGCATACAGCTCGCGTTGACACCTCTGAGAAGCGGCGATCCATCTCAGCAGGCACCGCATCAATCGGCTGGTATTCCACTGGAGCATGCAATCCTGGGCATTGATTCTTTCCAGTGCCGCGTACGGTACGCAGATGCTTCTGCACGTGCATTCATAAAAATGCACGATCTACAAAAGATAGAGACCTATGAACACAATGATCACCAGGTAACCGTCTTGGGACGCAATCATGTTTTGTTTGGCCAGCAGCTCCATCTGATTGAAGACCGTAACCGTGATATTGAACAGGAGGGCATCGGTTCCGTCCAGCATATTGCGCTGAATGCTGTAACTCGTGATTATTTACTGAAGGTGGAAGAAATGATCCTGAACATCAATTTCAGATACTCGGGCATAAAACAACGTGATTTCTTTGAATCTTTATACTACCGTGAGCCGAATAATTTATTGATAGAAGTAGCCACTGAACAGACGAACTTCGTAAAGTTGCCTGGAGAAACAGAGGATTATGATGCTATTCCTTTATTTCTTCCGGATTTCCTGGAAGACCGCCGCAGCTATATAGAAAACCGGATTAAACGGCAGTGAAAGATATTGTTATAATGGTAGAGTGTCAGAGCTGAATCCCAGCTTTCGATACTCTTTTTTTATAGACAGCACGGATTTTACTAATCAGGGAGTTGGAATTAAAGATGAATAAGAAAGACATAGCCGATATCCGCAAACGGTTTAAGCTGGATACGGATTTACTGAAAATCAATGAAATTTATAATGTATATATCCAAAAGGAAAGCAGTGAAATTTTTCACGAAGAAAGCCGTTCCTTTTCGTTATTGGACCGGGAGCAGCAGGAGCTGTTTCTTGCCAACTTCAAGAAGGTATTGGGCGGGAAGCTGGATCAGAAGCTGTTCGAAGTGAAGTTCCAGCCGCAGGAAGAAGGGCAGACGGACCACACGCAGCATCTTCTCTATGAAGGGCTGGAAGCGGACGATTCGGCCGAGTGGCAGGAGAATATGCAGCAGCTTGCGCTCAAGATGGTGCTGGACAAGCAGTATGAGAAGGACATGGTCGTCACGTTCATCCGCGGGACTTATTTCAAGACGACGAAGCGCGAGGCGGATGAAACAGAGATCGATATGCGCGATGAAGTGTTCACGACGCCGTTTATCCTGTGCAGCATGAACACGACCGAGCTGCCGAAAAGTTCGCTGGTGTTTGATTTCGTCGAAAAGGAATTCAAATCGAACCTGGTGACGGATCCGGTCATCAAACTGACATCGCCGATCGGCGGATTCCTGTTCCCAAGCTTTACGGACAATGCGGCAGACATCCATCACGTGCTTTACGCGGCGAGCAAGGCCAATAAACCGGATTTCCAGTTTATCGAGAATGTGCTGAACGGAGACGAAATCGTCACGGCAGAAGAAGATAAAGCGGTATTCGAGGAAATCGTCAAAGCGGTCATCGGGGACGAAGTGAATTCGAAAACGCTGGCCAACGTCTACGACGAAATCAACGCCATGCTTGTAGTGGATGAAGAGTACGACGACGAAGACGAAGAGACGCCTGTACTGGATGCAAAAGAAATGGAGCGGGTGCTGAAGGCGAGCGGCGTGAAGGATTTAAGCACGGAAAAAGTGGAGCGGGCATTCCAGCAAGTTGTGGAAGACCGCAATTACGAGATGAAAGCGAGCCATATTGTACCAAGCTACGCTTCGAAATCGATCAAGATCAGCACGAAAGTCGCGGATATCAAGATCAGCCCGCAAGACTTACGTTACGTCAAAGAAGTGAATTACAACGGCAAGCGCTGTTTGCTGATTGAAGTGGAAGAAGATACGATCATCGAAGGCTTCAAGCTGATTGCGGAAGAGGAATTGGAATAGAAGCGCGGAAATGAGAGGAGCTGTCCCGGAAGTTTAACTTTTGGGGCAGTTTTTATTATGAAGGGAAATTGCCCATGGATAGGCCTGAAGCGTGATAATTTTTTTGAAATTAGCGCAAATAATAATTTTTACCTTATAATTAAGAAAAGTAAGAATTTGTATGGGATGTGAAAAGGATGAAGATTTTATCGAAGAATACGCATCATTCGGATCATGCGCTGGAGATTATCTTTTCTTCGCTGCGCTGGTTTTTTCTGGTCATGGCAATAGCTGTTTTTTATATTCAATACATTGGACAGCCAGACCGGACAACAATGATTCTATTCTCATCTTTGGTTGCGTTTGGCATCTTATACATGGCTGTCTCCGATTATTATTTACATAAATCACCTGAAGGATCTAAAAGATACACGATCATGACAAAATGCGGGCCGCTTTTTGACTTTATTTCTTTTTCTGCCCTTATACCTTTAACTGGGGGAGTGGACAGTCCGCTTTTTCCTTTGGCCTATTTAATTATTTTGCATATCACGGTTTATTGGAGGTTCACAGGCGGAATAATCGCTGCATTCCTGTTCATTTTTGTCTATTCGATTATTTTCTTCACACAGGTCCCGGACGTGTTTACGTTAAATAGTTTTACCGAATATATCAGTCAGACGGTCTTTTTAGTGATAATCGGCGGCTTGGGCGGCATTATCGTTTCGAGAGAAAGAAAGCATCATTCAGATAAAAATATATTGGCAGAAGCGGCAAACCGGGATTACCTCACCGACTTACTAAATCATCGGTCATTTCAGGAATGCCTGCGGAAAGATTTGGAGAGCGGCAAAGATTTCCACCTTGCTCTCACCGATATCGATAAGTTCAAAGCGGTAAATGATAAGTATGGACATGTGATGGGGGATGCCGTTTTGCGTGAAGTTGGCGCGATCATCACTTCCATCATTCCAGTCAAACAAGGAAGGGTATTCAGGTATGGAGGGGAAGAGTTCGCCATCATCCTCTATACGAATAAACAGGATGAGGTGGATAAGCTGCTGGTCGCAACCAAGAAATCCGTTGCGGACCACGTATTCAACAGCAACGGAGAAACTTTTTCTGTGACCATGAGTTTCGGAAGTTGTAAGCAAAACGGAGAAAAACCGGATCAATTGGTGAAGAAAGCGGATAAATTGCTTTATGCGGCAAAAGACAGCGGCAGAAACAGGATCGTCTATTCAACTGCAGGATAAAATACGGAAAAAAGGGGGTGAGCAAATTTCATCCGCTTTTTTGCTTGTATAACCATTGCTGAACAAACCTCTTCAAATTGAAGAGTAATAAATAAAAGCAAATCGCTTTAAATTATTTGATAATTCTGATAAATATATTAGCAATGCATCAGGCTATACATTAGAATAAATAGGAGATGCCTCTGCCGTACACGATTATCGCCACAAAGAAAGGAGGAAGAAACCATGGTAAGGGAAGATCGAATACGCAAGGAGCAAGATATCAATCCTTTCACGGATATTTGGCTGCGAACGCGTGAAACCGTCCGTTTCGTCATCGAACGGAAATCTGCCCAATACATTATTCTGCTGATTGTCCTCACGGGGTTTGCATCAGGCTTGATTGGACTCATGAACAACCGCAGCGCTGAAATGGGCCCCTGGGCGGCCTTTTTCCAGGTGTTGATCGGCGGTCCGATCGGAAGTGCCTTCGGTTATTTTATAGGTGCCGCTATCTTGACACTGGTCGGACGCCTATTCAAAGGAAAGGCCACTTATCAGGAAATGTTTAAGGCGCTTCCCACAGCGCAGATACCGCAGATTTGGCTCCTGCCGCTGCTGATCATCTGGGCCCTGGCATCCCCGGAAACGTTCTTTGCGGATCGTATGGATGTGGAAGGAAATCCGATTACGGTCATCATGTCTATTGTAATGGCCGCAGTTTCAATCTGGACATTTGTCATCGTCTGTAAGGCGGTGGGTGAAGCACATCAGGTGTCATCCTGGAAAGGATTTTTCATCGTCGTGATTCCAGGCGTTATTATCGGGATAATTGTCGTTCTTATCATCTTTGTCCTTTTCGCCTCATTTTTCAATATGTTTAATTAGGAAGGGAGGTCAGGATAAAAAGAGCCATATTCATTCCGGAACTGCTGTTAATGCCCGGCAACGTTTTTTAAGATGTAGGGTTAATTGGTCTGCTGAACATCCATTTGTTTTCATTTCTTCAGCGGTGAATAAAATATTGGCTGGCGTATTCAGGCGGTTGGAATGAAACCGTCCGCATACGCTTTTTTACATTAATTAGGGTGTATATGAAAAAAATCGTCATTTGCAGTCATTCTGCTGTTCAGTCCCTCTCTAGTTTAGTATAATTCTAATGTAAGAATTATTATCTGCCAGCAGTAATGCATAAAAATCGCAGATTTAAAGAGAGATTTAGTTTTTTCATTATCAATTAGGAGGGTTTAGAGAATGGGAAACAATGAACAAGGAACTAACGAGCAAAAAAACCACACTGCAGCTTCGGATGCACAATGTCCGTTTACTGGTGCAGGCGGCGGACAGCCAAGCAGCCAAACAGGCGGACACGCTGACAGTGCAATAACAACATCCAACAAACCAGGCAAAACACAGAACAAAGACTGGTGGCCGAACATGCTGAATGTGAATATTCTGCATCAGCACGATACAAAAACAAATCCTCTAGGGGATGAGTTTGATTATAAAGCGGAATTCGAGAAATTGGATTACGCTGCACTGAAACAGGATCTTCGTGACTTGATGACTGACAGCCAGGACTGGTGGCCGGCTGATTACGGACATTACGGCGGTCTGTTCATCCGTATGTCTTGGCATGCTGCAGGGACATACCGTACAGCAGATGGCCGCGGAGGCGGTTCTACCGGAAACCAGCGTTTTGCACCGCTTAACAGCTGGCCGGATAACGTAAACTTGGACAAAGCGCGCCGTTTGCTTTGGCCGATCAAGCAGAAATACGGAAACAAAATTTCATGGGCTGACTTGCTTGTGTTGACGGGTAACGTGGCACTTGAGTCGATGGGCTTCAAAACTTTCGGATTCGGGGCAGGCCGTGAAGATATCTGGTCACCGGAAGAAGACGTATATTGGGGCAATGAAAAAGAATGGCTGGAAGACAACCGTTATTCCGGCGACCGCGAGTTGGAAAACCCGCTCGCAGCCGTTCAGATGGGCTTGATCTATGTGAACCCGGAAGGGCCTAACGGCAAACCGGATCCGCTTGCAAGTGCTGTCGATATCCGTGAAACTTTCGGACGTATGGGTATGAACGATGAAGAGACTGTTGCGTTGATCGCAGGCGGCCACACATTCGGTAAAGCCCACGGCGCTGGAGATCCTTCCAACGTCAGTGACGATCCGGAAGCAGCCGTAATGGAAAACCAGGGAATCGGCTGGAAGAGCACTTACGGTTCAGGAAAAGGCCGCGATACGATTTCAAGCGGTATCGAAGGTGCTTGGACTGCCAACCCGACGCAATGGGACAACGGCTTTTTCGAGCAATTATTCGGCTACGAATGGGAATTGACGAAATCTCCTGCCGGCGCATACCAATGGACGGCTAAAGATTTACCGGAAGATCACATGGCACCTGATGCTGAAGATTCTTCCGTCAAAGTGAAGACAATGATGACAACAGCGGACATGGCGCTTCGCATGGATCCGACTTATGAAAAGATTTCACGCCGTTACTATGAAAACATGGAAGAATTCCAGGATGCGTTCGCCCGTGCTTGGTTCAAACTTCTTCACCGCGACATGGGACCAATCGAGCGTTATTGGGGACCGGAAGTACCGACAGAAGTATTGATCTGGCAAGATCCAGTTCCAGCAGCACCAGGCGTTCTGACTGCAGCTGAATTGGAAGAGCTGAAAGGGAAGATCATGGAAAGCGGATTAAACCCGCAGCAATTGATCAAAACTGCTTGGGCATCTGCCAGCACATACCGCGATTCAGACAAACGCGGCGGTGCAAACGGAGCTCACATCCGCTTCGCTCCACAACGCAGCTGGGCAGCGAACGAGCCGGAAGAATTAGAAAAAGTGCTTTCTTTCTATGAAAAACTGCAAGCAAGCATGGACAATAAAATCAGCATCGCTGACTTGATCGTCCTTGGAGGAAATGCTGCAATCGAACAGGCTGTAAAAGCGGCAGGTTTCGATATGGAAGTACCATTTGCCCAAGGCCGCGGAGATGCGCTTGAAGAACATACGGATGCAGAAAGCTTCGACGTGCTGGAGCCGGTTTCGGATGGTTTCAGAAACTACCAGAAGAAAGAATATTCGACAAGCCCTGAAGAGATGCTGCTTGATAAAGCGCAATTACTCGGCTTGACTGCACCGGAAATGACTGTGCTTGTCGGCGGTATGCGTGCCCTTGGTGCAAACCATGCAGGCGCTGCAGAAGGCATCTTCACTGACAACGTCGGTGTGTTGACAAATGATTTCTTCGTCAAGTTACTGGATATGAACATCGATTGGACGCCGTCCGAGTTCAACAAATACGAAGGCAAAAACCGCAAAACAGGTGAAACAGGCCTGACTGCGACACGTTTTGACCTTGTATTCGGCTCTAACTCGATTCTTCGTGCCATTGCTGAAGTATATGCACAAGATGACAACAAAGAAAGATTCGTTCGCGACTTCATCAAAGCTTGGAACAAAGTGATGAACGCTGACCGTTTTGATCTGAAAAAATAAATCGAACCTCTCGATTTTGCCGCAAGCACACTGAGTGCTTGCGGTTTTTTTTATGGATATTTTTCTTCCTGCTTGTGCAAACGCCCCTTATCATTCCACTGCCCATACATCTTATTGGCGCGTGTGTTTTCTATGAATTTATCCAGCCTTGCATTGAAAACGGCAGGGTTTTTTTTATGCTTTGGATTGTGTCGATTCGAATCCTTCTGTAGAGTTCCGGGAAATTGAGGAAGTTCTGGCTGACCTGTTCGTCTTCTTTCAACCGTTTTTCAATCTCTTCATCAATCGTAAACGCTTCAGGGCGCATGTCGGGAAGGGCTTTCCGGCCCTCCTCTGTCATTAACCCCAGTTTCTCCAGTCTCCTCACTCTTTCTTTGTTCAACTCGGTCCAATTGCTCTTTTTCGACCTCGGAGAAAGGCGTTGGGCCAGTTCAGTATCGGATATTTTCTTTTTGGTACTGTCAATCCAGCCAAAACACAATGCTTCTTCCACCGCATCCAAATACTGGAGGCGATCTGCCTGGTCAGCATTGCCCAGCAGCACCCAGCAGAATTTTTCTGTCCGCGAATGTTCTTCCAGCCAGGCACGTAATTCTTCTCTGGTCTGCACGCTGATTAGATTCTCAATCTCCATTTTCCTGGCTCCTTCCGGTTTTATTTCAATGAAACCTGAATTGAAGATTTGTTTGTATCATCGATATGACCCGTGAACGTGCCCATGCCTTCAATCTCAAGCGAATCGCCCGATCTGGCAGGCGGTTCTTTCAAAAAGACTTCCAGTGTCTTTATCTTCATAAAATCATCGGCAAACAGGGTCAGCACAGGACCATCTATAAAATATTCATTTGAACCGATGCGTATTTTCAAAAAATGCTTGTGGAGGGCCTGGTTGCCGTGAATAACGAGGTTCATCGGATCGAAACCGGCAGATTGGATCGTGCCCGTAAGCGTCAGCTTGATGCCGGAATGATCATTGAAGGATTGAAAAGCATCCTTTTTTTGCTGCTGCATTTTCTCGATGATGTAATTTACTTCGTCTTTATTGCCATCCAACGAAATGGGGGCAGAGCGATAATCAGGTTTCAGCGTTTTGAAAAAATGATAAAGGTCGAGTTCGGAATGCATGAAATCGTCTTGCCAGCGGGAAGCAATCTGATCGAGCAGCAGACAGAGAAACAGCCCCGAGCCATAGCAGCTTTTGCGGATATGGACATGGGAATCTTCAGCATTCAACAGCAGGCTGGAATAGCGCTGGAGAGCGGTTTCACTGTCGTCGATCTCACGCAGCGCCTGGTATTCTACGAAAAAAGCAGGACCTTCAATCGTTTCGACGCGGTTTTCATATTCGACCACCGCGGGGAAAAGCCGTAGCCGTTCATCGCGCAGCGCAATAAATTCATCCAGCAGATGGCCGTTCGAACCTTGCATTACAGCATCAAAAAGCACCTTTCGTTCCAGGATGCGCAGCTGGATGAGCTGAAAATCGGCAGGGAAGGCGGGACCGATGGCTTCGTTTGGAAAACGGCTTTCACCAAGTGAATTCTGGTAGGCGTGAAACGATTCATGGACGATAAGCGAATAAATATCCTCAAACGAATCAAAATACCGGATATCGACGATCGCGGTGGGAACTTCTTCAAAGAATATGTAAGTGCAGGAAACAAATTGATCAGTCTTGGGAATGGAGATATAGGAATTGCCGGCACATTTCGGATGATTGAACAGACAGACTTCGTCGGCGTTGTAAATGGCAAATGCGCTTCCATGGAATGCGTCCCAATATTTTTCGAAGTCCATCGTCGGCAATGCCGTCAAAATTTTTTCAGCCAGTTCCTGCATGACAATTCCCCCTCTTTATTCTGTAACTATTTGACGTTGGGGGAGGAATTTCCTTGTTTGATAAAAAGGAATCCGAACTCAATTACTTAAAACCAATATCTGAACATTCCTATTAATGCTATTATTTATCATAGGGAGTGGTGAATTTGGAATTGAAGGATGTTATACATAACCATAAATCAATACGCGAATACGAGGACCGTGAAATCAGCCAAGAATTGCTGGATGAGATACTGGAAGCGGGAATACGGGCTTCTTCGAGCGGCAATATGCAGACCTATTCGATTGTGGTGACGAAAGATAAAGCGTTGCGTGAGAAATTGTACGAAGCGCATATGAAGCAGTCGATGGTAGTGGATGCACCGGTATTGGTGACGTTTTGCGCGGATTTCAATAGGATGCGGAAATGGCTGGTGCTCAATGACGCGCCGGTCCATTTCGATAATTTCATGAGCCTCATGATCGGCGCCATCGATGCCACTTTGGCGTCGCAGAATTGCGCGCTGGCGGCGGAAAACCGGGGGCTCGGGATCTGTTATATGGGATCGACGCTGGCGAACTGTGACCAGGTCGGCGAATTATTGAATCTGCCGGAAAACGTTGTCCCGATTGTCGGCTTTTCGCTTGGCTATCCGGCAGAAGATCCGGCGCCGCGGGACCGTTTGCCGCTGGAGGGGATCGTCCATTATGAGCAGTACCAGGATTATTCAGAGGACGACATTTTGAAGATCTATGAGGAACGGAATGAAAACGGATGGAACCGGTATATGGCCATTCCGCGCCTGAAAGAAATGGTGGAAGAGCTGGGTGTGAAAAACCTGGCCCAAGTGTATACGATGGCGAAGTACACGAAAGAATCGCATACGGCCTTTTCGCAGAAAGTGCTGAGCTATTTGGAGAAGCAGAACTTCATGAATAACGATTGAGTTTCCTTACAAGTACTGAAAGCCCGCATTCCGGATATATCGGAATCGTGGGCTTTTGCTTTGTGTTTTTATTCTTGTGCCGACTTTTTATCCTCTCCATAGGAAATTAAAAGATTTTTGAGCCAGCTAAAGAATTTTACGTTCATACCCTGTAAAATAGGTAGCTTTTCTTTATTGCCGCCCGGAAATGGTATATAATTATCATTTAGAAGTAGAACTATTTACTTTATGGCAAGTTGCGATAGATTTTACGAAAAACTGAGGCAAAGAGATGACTTCCGGAAAGACTGGCTTGAGAACGAATGAGGCAGGATGGCCGGCATTTTTTTGCAAATTTATAGGATAAGGAAGGGTATAATGAGCAGTGTACCAAAGAAAACAGACGTTATCTTAATCGGAGCCGGCGTGATGAGCGCGACATTGGGCTCAATGTTGAAAGAGCTGTCACCGGACTGGGAAATCAAAGTATTTGAGAAACTCGAGAAAGCGGGAGCGGAAAGCTCCAACGAGTGGAATAATGCGGGTACAGGACATGCGGCGTTATGCGAATTGAACTACACCCCGGAGAAAGCGGATGGCACTGTCGAAATCGACAAAGCGATCAAGATCAATGAACAGTTCCACCTTTCCAGACAGTTCTGGTCGTTCCTTGTAAATAACAAACGCATCACGAATCCACAGGACTTCATTATGCCGATTCCACATATGAGTATGGTGCAAGGTGAAAACAATGTGCGATTCCTAAAAAACCGTTTTGAAGCGTTGACGCAGGTTCCATTGTTCGACGGCATGGAATTCACGGATTCTCCTGAAAAATTGAAAGAATGGTTCCCGTTGATTATGGAAGGCCGTACTTCTGCGGAGCCGATCGCGGCAACGAAAATCGACACTGGGACGGATGTAAACTTCGGCGCATTGACTGAAATGCTGTTCGAATATCTGGAGCAGGAAAATGTCGAAGTGAACTACGAGCATACCGTCAAAAACATCAAACGGTTGAGCGACGGCACGTGGGAAGTCAAAGTCCACGATGTGAAAAACGACAAAATCGAATACCATACATCAAAATTCGTCTTTATCGGCGGCGGCGGTGGAAGCTTGCCTTTATTGCAGAAAACAGGCATCCCGGAATCCAAGCAAATCGGCGGCTTCCCGGTAAGCGGCTTGTTCCTGGTCTGCAACAAACCGGAGCTTGTCAATCAGCACCACGGTAAAGTCTATGGTAAAGCGAAAGTCGGCGCACCGCCGATGTCCGTGCCGCATTTGGACACACGCTATATAGACAATAAAAAATCATTGCTGTTCGGACCATTTGCAGGCTTCTCACCGAAGTTCCTGAAAACTGGATCGAACCTGGATTTGATCGGATCGGTTAAACCGAACAACGTCTTGACGATGCTTGCAGCTGGAGCTAAAGAAATGGGCTTGACGAAATACCTCGTCCAGCAAGTTATGCTGTCAGATGAAAAACGCGTCGAAGAATTGCGTGAATTCATCCCGAACGCAAAACTTGAAGACTGGGACGTAGTCGTAGCCGGCCAGCGCGTCCAGGTCATCAAAGACACAGACGACAAAGGCAAAGGAACACTTCAATTCGGTACGGAAATCGTAACAGCTGAAGACGGTTCGATTGCCGCACTTCTTGGCGCATCCCCGGGTGCTTCTACAGCAGTGCATGCAATGCTCGAGATTTTCAATAAATGCTTCCCGGAACAAAAAGAAGCATGGGAGCCGAAAATCCGTGAAATGGTGCCATCGTACGGCGTCTCATTAGTGGACAACCCTGAATTGTTCAAGGAAATCCATGAAATGACCGATAAAGCACTTGGTTTGAATAATATTGAAGTTGATACAAATGAAACAGTCGGAGCAGGAGCGAAGTCTGTTAAAGAAAAAGCGTAAATAGATGAGTGGAGGAGAAAGTCCCGGGTGGGGCTTTCTTCTTTTTTTGGTTTGTGTGCGGTGAGTGGGATTTATGTGCGCACAGCGAGATTTGTGTGCGGTGAACGAGATTTGCGAGCGGTGAGAGAGACTTGTGTGCGGTGAATAAAATTTATGTGCGCAGTACCAAATATGTGCGAAATTTAGTGAATTTACGTAATCTGTAAAGCTTGACCCAGCTTCCTATTTCCCACACCAAAATTCAAAAGCTTAAAGCGGATGTTTTTCGCCATGCGAAAAACTCCAATGTCTTAAAAGGAGCTTTCGCGTCCGCGAAAGCTTTTCATCCTAAAGCTTTTAACCCCCAATAAAGGGTTTTACATAAAATATGTGGAAATACTATAAATTGGTATTTCAAATTTTGCTGTATACCAGAATACGTAATAGAAAAGATGGGTGAATCCGAATGGAGTTCAAACTAGGAAACGGGACGCTTATGCTGCCTTCTTTGCATGTCATGATTATGGCGGTCATTATTATTTACCTTTTAGTGAAGTGGAGCAAGCAACTGGAGAACCGTCAGTTTACGGTTTACTTCTATTTTTTGATCAGTGCTTATATCATGCCGATTTACTCCAGCTATTCAGACCGAGACGGTGAATTTCAGCTCATGTTTCCTATCGGGTTTGTCGTTGTTTTCTTTTACTTATTCCGGAGTGAAAGGTATCATACAGCTAAAATGAAAGCCTGCTTTTTAGGTTTGGCCATTGCGTGCTATCAAATTATTCGCCATTACATAGGATAGAATGAGAAAGAATTTTTCTGCACATAAAAAGGAGAAGGCTTCCGTCACGGAAGCTCTCTCCTTTATTGGTTTTATTTTTGGAAATCTCTTTTGAAGAACGGCACTTTCTTCAACGCGATGACCACCGGAATGGCGACGATGAGACCGACAGCGTTTTGGACAAGGTTGCCCGGAATCGAAGCGGCCGGGATGATCAGGTTGCTGAAGATGATGGCTTCACCGATGTAATAGACGGCCAGCATGACCGGCACAGAGGCGATGGCTCCGACGATGTTGAAAGTTTTGCTGTTGCCCATGCGGCTAGCGGACCAGGCGATCTGGCCGACGATATAGCCCTGCAGGCCGCGTGCGATAAATGAAATCGGTGCCCAGGCTGTCCAGCCGGATACCAGGTCGAATAATCCCATACCGAAAGCGCCGGCAAGCGCGGCTTTTTTCGGGCCGAAAAGCATGGCGATGATGAACAGCATCGCTGTTCCGAGATGGACAAGTCCGCCGTTTGCGGCAATCGGCAATCGGATGTTCAATAATAATGTAGCTACGAATACCAGCGCAATCGCCATCGACGTCAGGATCAGGTCGAACGTGCTTTTGCTGGAAACAGTTGTTGGGGCAGTTGTTTTTTGCATGGATTTACCTTCTTTCTTCGGTTCTTTTAGTCATCTTACTTTCCTGATAAGAATAGCAAAGGGTTGACCCACTTAAAAGTGCCAATTCCGATAAATTCTTAGGGGTCAGTTTAATAAAGTAGGTTGACCCGCGTATCTGTGGGTTCTTTTTGGTAAAATGTAGGGAGCAATCGAATCAATGTCAGTATGAAATTGATTCGAGAGATACATGATTTTTAATTTGCCAGGCATAGATTGGAGAATACTTGTATGGAGAACGAACAGTCGCGATATTCGAGGCTTGCCAATATCACCCAAATCATTAATACGAAACTGGAATTGCGGGAAGTGCTGGAGCAGGTGACAACGGCCATTTCAGAGGAGATTGTGCGATGCAATTCAGTTGGCATCTACCTGCCGCAAAAAGATGGCACTTACCGGGGCTTCGTGGGGAAACCTGAGCTGATGGGTGGTATGACTTTGCAATCGCAGGTAATCGATCCGGCAAACGATCCCCTCGCAGCGGATGTCATTGCAACCCGAAAAACCATCTATATACGGGACACCGCGACCGACCATCGTCCGGATCCGCGTTCGGTTGAAGCATTCCAGATCAAGTCGCTGCTGGCGTTGCCGATTTCCTATAACGGGGAATTATTCGGCCTGGTGTTTCTGTTCGATTCCGGCACACCGATGGATTTGACCCAGTCCGAGATAGAAAGTGTTGAAGCTTACGTGAATATGGCGGCCGTCGCCATTCAAAATGCGAAATCCATTTCCCAGAAAGAAAAATTGCTTGAAGAAAAGCAATTGCTGCTGGATCTTGCCCAAGAGCTGTCGCTGTGTTCGACGATACGGGAAAGCTTGAAAACCTGTTTCACTTACCTGGATAAAACGGCTGCCGGCTGTGAGCTTGCAGCGCATATTGTAAAGCCTTCCTTGGAACAAGGCGGCAAGCGGCTGGAATTCTATAAGGCAGGCGAAAAGACGGAAGCGGAATGGAATGAACACCTGATACAGCTGGGTTCGCTGGCCAGCTATAAGGAATTACTGGATGACGCGGTTTCTTTAAGGAAGCGGATGCGGCTGGTCCTGAACGGCGATAAAGATCTACTATTGTTTCCGTTGGTTTCGATGGGGAAAGTGCAGGGCGTCATTTCAGCGATAAGCTCGTTGGAACGGGAGAATTATATTGAAGATCCGCAGATTCTTCTGGCTCAATCGATTGTGGACGCTACTGCGCCGGTATTCTCGAATTTATTGTACATGGATCAATTGGAAGTGATGGTCGAAGAGCGGACGAGTGCACTGTACGCTGCAAACAAGCGGGTCAACAGTGTCGTCGAAAGTATTACCGACGGATTTTTCGCGCTGAATAAAAATTGGGAATATGTCTTCATGAATCAGCATCATTTTCTGCCTGGAGGAAAAAAAGCGGAAGATGTGATGGGAAGAAACATCTGGGAAGTCTACCCGGATACAGTGGATACCGTCATCTATACTGAATTCCACCGGGCGATGGATGAGCGGATGACCGTGCGTTTTGAGACGCAATCCGACGAGGAAGATTATTGGTATGAAGTAACGGCGTATCCTTTCGACGATGGCATTTGCTGTATGCTCAAAAACGTCAAGGAAAAAAAGAAGTATGAAAAAGAGCTGAAGAGGTTAGCGAATCTGGACTTGATCGGCCAGATGGCAGCAGGAATCAGCCATGAAATCCGCAACCCCATGACGACGGTGAGAGGCTTCCTGCAATTGCTGAAAACAGATGAATTATTGGCGCCGCACGAAGGGCATTTCAATCTGATGATTGATGAACTCGATCGTGCCAATGCCATCATCACAGAGTTCCTGTCGGTCGGCAACACCCGGACTTCGGATATGAGAAAGATGAATCTGAATACCATCATCAATGATATCTCGCCATTGATCAAAGTCGATACGTTCAATCAAAATAAACACCTTGAGATCTATACGCAGGAAATTCCTGATTTATTGCTGAATCATAACGAAATCCGTCAATTGATCATCAATTTATACCGCAACGGCCTGGAAGCGATGGAACCGGGACGGACGCTGACAATCGGGACTTATGTGGAGAATGATAATTGTGTCGTGCTGGCGGTGCAGGATCAGGGCTGCGGAATCGATTCCGAAATCATCGAGAAAATCGGCACGCCTTTCTACACGACCAAAGATGAAGGGACGGGTCTTGGCCTTGGCATCTGCTACGCTGTAGCAGCGAGGCACAACGCTAAAATCGAAATTGAAACCAGTCCTGAAGGCACGATTTTCTTCACACGATTTCCGATTGATAAGTCAATTGAAAACGAATAAGGGGGAACGGCAATGAGACAGCTTTACATGAAGCAGAAAGTCTTTAGTCTAAGCGGCAAATTCACGGTGAAGGACAAGGAACAGCAGGATATCTATTACGTTGAAGGCAGCTTCCTGCAAATTCCGAAGACATTCACCATCATGGATCCTACCCGCAAGGAAATTGCGTTGATCACCAAAAAAACATTCAGCCTGCTGCCGAAGTTTTTCGTGGAAGTGGATGGCCGTGAAGTGCTGACAATCAAAAAGGAATTCACTTTTTTCAAAGCGAAATACACCATTGATGCCGAAGGGGTCGAAGTGCAGGGCAATTGGTGGGATATGAATTTCGAAGTATTGCAGCACGGCAAAGTCGTCGGTTCCGTCAGCAAGCAATGGCTGACCTGGGGCGACACGTACGAGGTTAAAGTGATCGACGAAGAGATGGAACATCTTCTGATTGCGCTTGTCGTGGCAATCGATTGCGTGAAGGCGGATGAAGCAGCTGCGGCTGCGGCGACATGATGGACGGCAGGTACATTTTCGAATCAGAACGGCTGGGTTTCCGAAGATGGAAGGCTGACGATAGAGGAGCGTTTGCCCGCATGAATGCAAATCCGCAGGTAATGGAGTATTTTCCGAACATGCTGACGCAAGCTGAATCCGATGGTCTGATCGAGCGCTTCGAGCAGCATACAGATGAAAGAGGTTTTGGTATCTGGGCAGTCGAACGCAAGGAAGACGTTGCGTTCATCGGTTTTATCGGATTGCTGGAAGTGGGCTTTGACGCCGGTTTCCAAGGTGCAGTTGAAATTGGCTGGCGGCTGGACAATAAATTCTGGAAACAGGGCTATGCCACAGAAGGGGCAAAAGCCTGTCTGGATTACGCGTTCGGTGTTTTGGGTTTGAATGAAATTCTGTCATTTACAGCGACGCTCAACCATCCTTCCGAAACGGTCATGCAACGGATCGGCATGAAAAAAGCGGGCGAGTTCGACCACCCGAAACTGAAAGACGGCAGCCCGTTGAAAAGACATGTGCTCTACAAGATCACAGCGGCCGAATACGCGTTGCGATGAGCGAAATGCATTGACTTATTGCCGTTTAGGGCTTATTGTTAGAGACGCGATGAGCTCATTTGCGTAAGACGGACAAGCATTCCCTAGAGGAACACGTTGTGGAGCGTGGCTTGGACGCCGCAAATATCGATGCACCCTGCCTTTTGGCAGGGTGTTTCTTACGATTAGTCAATAGTTTTTAATCATTTTCAAAGAGGTTTTTCCGTGAGTTCTTATCTTTTAAAAGACGGA
>NZ_QQRS01000008.1 GCF_003428875.1 Planomicrobium okeanokoites | reverse complement strand
AGCGTTCGTCCTGAGCCAGGATCAAACTCTCCATTATAGAAGTAGTTGATTGCTCAATACTGCTGGCGCATCGCCGTTCCGAAGAACGCACGATTCGCTTTGATCTGTTTGCACTGATCAGTAAGTTTGCTCCGACCGCTTGCGCGGCCATCGCATAATTGTTTGTCGCGCTAAGCGCTCCAAACATTTATGTTGACGTTTTGCTGTTCAGTTTTCAAGGTTCAAAATTCCGCGTCCTGTAAAAGCGACTTCTCTAATTTATCATCGTCTATCCTCGGAGTCAAGCTTTATTTATTATTCTAAAAAACTTAATGTGCCGAAGCGACATGAAATATCATAATACGATACCCCCTCTTTTGTCAACGATAAAAGGACAAAAAAAGAAAATCTTTGGATGCATGGCAATTGCTATATTAAATATTATTATTCCTTTTACAATTCTGTGTGTCTCCTCTAATGAAAGAAACCGGATTGTCCGAGGACAATCCGGTTTGGAAAAGATGCACTCACTTAGCAGCCTTAACAAAATAATAGCGATGGAAAATTCTATCGCTCTTAGTCATGACGCCTTCAGTAAACACGATTTCCTTATCAACAAGATATTCAATGAATACTTCCAGATCAGAAGAATAATTCCTCAGTTCTTCTTGTTCGTGAAGTTCCTGGATGGTCCAGCTCCTTTTTTTCGCCATTACTTCCGTAATGTGCTGCGCTCCATCAGCTGTGCGGGAATGTATGAGAAACTCACTGGCCAGAAATAACAGCTCCAATCGCTTATCAATGGATTCATCGCTTAGAACCAGCTCTTCATACAACTTATAAATGGACGGTTCTATCTTTTTCACTTGGGACCACACAGTCACTTCTGGCGGCAGGCCGTTTTCCAACACCGAGAGCCGTGCCAGGTGATGAAGAGATTCAATTACGTGGCGGTAAGCATCCAGGTAATTTTTTTCTTCAAAGAGAACTTTCCCTTCCAGATAGCGCCGTATCAGCTTGGCATACTCGAGACCCATTTTAATCTTTCTTCCTGCAAACGGATATTCCTTTAGCTCTGTAATTAGTTTTTCCATAAATTCATTTCGATCATAAATGATCCGGCCATTGAACAGCCAGTCCACTATTTTGCGGTTCGTTCCAAGCAACAGCCATTTCTTAAGCTGCTTTTCGGTAATGATATGCATGGCAGCTTTTTTCTCGTCGTAAGTATAATGCTTCGTGAAAACAGCCGTTTCATTTTCTTTCGTGATGATCAGCAGTATCGTGTCGAAAGTATCCGTACTTGGACTGACCTTCTCCCTTTTCTCAACGAGCACAACGCCAAGTGTGCTTTCCTGGCTGGCGCGTTCCTGATAAATCGGCCTTAATATTTGTTCCATTCTATTTCACTCCCTGCAGATTCAGGCTTGCTTACGGGTATACCCTTTTTTCATCAACTCAAATATTTTTTGTCCATTCTATTGAATCATCGTGGCGGGTTCTCCTGAAACTTCTTCAGGCAAGACCCGCTTTTCTCTATTTCGACATATTTCCGCTGATTCCTTCATAAGAAAAGCATTAACACTTTTTCACATGGATTATGATATAGTATGATTGATGCAAGGAGGAGTAAACATGAAGCCTTATAAAAATAAAATCAATCGTATCCGGACTTTTGCGCTGTCTTTGATTTTCATCGGCATCGTTATAATGTATATAGGCATTTACTTTAGAGAACAGCCCGCAATCATGGTCACTTTCATGCTGCTTGGAGTCGTTGCCATCATCGGCAGTACAGGAGTCTACGCCTGGATCGGTCTTCTTTCCATGAAAACCGTTCCTGTCGAATGTCCGAACTGCGGACGACATACAAAAATGCTCGGGCGTGTGGATATGTGCATGCATTGCCGTGAACCTCTGACTATGGATCCATCACTTGAAGGTAAAGAATTCGACGTTGAATACAACAAAAAGAATTCAAAAGTATAAACGAAAACCGCCAGCGACTGGATCGCTGGCGGTTTTTTATTCTCAATGAAAAATTTTCAAAATAAAAAAGCGGGCATAAGATCCTATGCACGCTTTCTTATTGCGCCTTTGCTGAATCGGAAAGGCAATCCTGACAAGTTCCATAGATTTCAAGACGGTGGTAATCCACTTGGAACCCAGTAACATGTGATGCCAAATGTTCCACTTCATCCAAGCCGGGATAATGAAAATCCACTATCTTTCCACAATCATTGCAGATCATATGATAATGGTCGTGCGTAACAAAATCGAACCTGCTTGAAGAATCGCCATAAGTCAATTCCTTCACAAGACCGGCTTTTTTAAAGACACGTAAATTATTATAAACAGTTGCAACACTCATATTGGGAAAAGATTTCTCAAGCGCGCGATAAATGTCATCCGCTGTCGGGTGCGTTGTAGAATGAATCATGTACTCCAAAATCGCATGGCGCTGCGGAGTGATTCTGACACCTGTAGACTTCAAAGCATCAAGCGCGTCTTTTAATAATACTTCAGACATCGCCGTGCACCTCACTTCATAAAGATTCTTACTTTATAATCGTTATAATTAGTGTACTCAAAATGCACGGCAGATGTCAAGAAATCACTATAAGCACGCTGGTTAAGAGCTGCTTGTTAAACGTTATTTCTTACTATGGAGTTCATTTTCTTTGCTGCCCATGCGCTGATTGATAAAGCGGGCTGCTACAAATAGGAAGTCTGACAGCCGATTCAAGTAAGCAAGCACTTCCGTAGACGTCCCTGCTCCAATAGAGGTGGCAAGACGCTCTGCCCGTCTGACGACTGTACGGGCTACATGCAGCGCCGCTCCGGCTGGATGTCCACTAGGCAGGATGAAGTTGCTCAATGCCGGCAGTTCCGCATCATATTTGTCGATCCAGGATTCCAGCTTTTCCGTATCAGCGGTCTCCAGTTTCCACTTAACTTCTTTCCCCGCAGGCGTTGCGAGTTCTGCTCCAACATGAAATAAAGTCGTTTGGATTTCATGGAACACATCGCAAATCTCTTCTTTTTCGCCGAAAAATTCGCCATTCAAGTGCGCGACGGCCAACCCGATCATCGAATTCGCTTCATCACATGTACCATAAGCTTCCACGAGCACATCATTTTTCGGGACTCTTGAACCGTACACCAGCGAAGTGGTCCCTTTATCTCCTGTCTTCGTGTAAATTTTCATGGTCAATACCCCTTTTCCATATTAACAAGATTTGTCGGTTCCTGATTTCCTTCAATCCATTTACGCAAATCTGGAAGAAAAACCTCCATTGCCCGCTCTACATATTTCCCGGATTTACTGGAAACGTGCGGAGATACGATGACGTTCTTCATTCCCCAGAAGGGATGGTCTTCAGCTAAAGGTTCTTGCTCAAAAACATCAAGTACCGCATAGGCTATCATCTCTTCATGCATTGCTTCTATCAGCACTTCATCTTTTACCAGGTCTCCTCGACCAAAATTCATAAATATCGCATCTTCTTTCATTGCTTTAAAATGCTCAATGTTCAGCAAACCATTCGTTTCTGCCGTACTTGGCAGCACTGAAATAACGATATCTGCTTCCGGAAGTTTTCCAATCAGTTCATCGAAAGAAATCATTTCGTTCATATGATCCGCCTGGTTCCCTGAGCGGTTGCAGCCGATGGTCATAACACCGAAAGCCTGCAGCAGCCTGCCTATTTCAGACCCGATTGCACCAGGACCCAGTATCAGCGCTGTTGAGCCAAATAACTCGGTTGAACGGAATTTGCGTTCCCACTTATGATTCCGCTGGTTTTCATAGATTTCGGGCAAGGATCTTTTCAGTGCCAGCAGATGGCCCAGAACCGATTCACCCATCGGCGTTTTATGGATTCCGCGCACATTGGAAACGGTGATGCCCCGTTTTGAAATAGCTTCATGAGGCATCTTCTCAATACCGGCACTTATCACCATGATCCACTTTAAATTCTTTGCATCCTCAATGTCTCCGTCATCCAGATCTTCCCCGTAAGTGACCAATACATCCGCTGTCGGCAATTTACTTTTGTCTTTATAAACGAAATGAAAATCCGCTTCCGGAAAATCGTCGATGATGCTTTGCTGCATTTTCTCATTCGGCAGAAACGTGAATAATACTTCCATATATGTCTTCCTCCTATGCTTGGCTGAGCTCTTTAACCGTTTCAAGGACTTCCTGGATATGGTCTTTCACTTTGACTTTACGCCATTCTTTCACAACAGTCCCGGTTGGATCGATTAAAAATGTGGAGCGTTCAATTCCCATAAATTCTTTTCCGTACATTTTCTTCTCCACCCACACTCCGTATGCTTCAGAAACTTTATGATCTTCATCGACCAATAAAGAGAATGGCAAACCGTGTTTGCTGATAAACTTACTATGCTGTTTTTCAGAATCTGCGCTGACGCCCAGAATGACTGCTCCCAATTCCGAAAAATCTTTCTCTGCATCACGGAAATCGCAGGCCTGTGTAGTGCAACCCGGCGTCATGTCTTTCGGATAAAAATAGAGCACTACGTATTTCTTACCTGAAAAATCCTCCAAAGAAACTGTTTCACCGTTTTCATTTTTCAATGTAAAATCCGGTGCGTGCAAACCTTCTAATGTCGTCAATGCCATCACTCCTTCTCTTAAGTCTATCGTACCTAACTGCCGCAGCACTTTCAATTTCTTTGGCGTTAATGTATAAACTTGTCTACAATAAGGAATAGACATTAAGTAGGAGGAATTGAATCAATGAACCATTCAGAATCAAACAGACTGCACAAAGAAGCGCTCGAACATATCGTCGGAGGCGTCAATAGTCCTTCAAGGTCTTTTAAAGCTGTAGGCGGCGGGTCACCTGTAGTCATGGAGCGTGCAAAAGGCGCTTATTTCTGGGATGTCGACGGCAATAAATACATCGATTTTCTGGCAGCCTATGGACCGATCATTACTGGCCATGGCCACCCTCATATCGCAAAAGCTATTTCAAACGCTGCTGAGACCGGCGTTTTATATGGTACACCGACACGCCATGAAATCACATTTGCGAAAATGCTGAAAGAAGCAATGCCTAATATGGACCGTGTGCGTTTCGTCAACAGCGGAACGGAAGCCGTCATGACCACTATCCGGGTCTCCCGCGCCTATACTGGACGCACGAAAATCATGAAATTCGCCGGCTGTTATCATGGCCATTCAGATCTTGTACTGGTTGCAGCCGGATCAGGTCCCGCTACGCTTGGCACCCCGGATTCCGCAGGAGTTCCGAAAACCATTGCGGAAGAAGTCATCACTATCCCCTTCAATGATCCAGCAGCTTTCGCTGAAGCGATGGACCGCTGGGGCAATGAAATTGCCTGTATCCTTGTAGAACCGATTGTCGGTAATTTCGGCATTGTGGAGCCCCAAAAAGGATTTCTTGAAGAAGTCCATCGCATAGCGGCTGAAAAAGGAGCTTTAATCGTCTATGATGAAGTGATTACGGCATTCCGTTTCCACTACGGCGGCGCACAGGATATGCTTGGGCTCAAACCCGATCTGACTGCGCTCGGCAAAATCATCGGCGGAGGACTGCCGATCGGTGCTTATGGCGGCAAGAAGGAAATCATGGAAACAGTAGCACCTCTTGGACCGGCTTACCAGGCTGGCACAATGGCTGGAAATCCCGCTTCCATACAGGCTGGTATCGCTTGTTTGGAAATTCTCCAAGCTGATGGCGTATATGAAGAAATGGACCGTTTGGGGGAACGCCTCGAAAAAGGCATTTTGGAAGCAGCCGAAGAATTTGATGTAACGATTACAGTAAACCGTTTAAAAGGTGCTTTAACTATCTACTTTACGGATGTCAAAGTTGAAAATTATGAACAAGCTGAAGCTACAGACGGAGAAATCTTTGGGCGATTCTTTAAATTGATGCTTGAGCAGGGTATCAATCTTGCTCCTTCAAAATACGAAGCCTGGTTCCTGACCACCGAACATACTGAAGCAGACATTGATACAGCGCTGCAGGCAGTAAGGAAAGCCTTCAGCCAATTATAAATTACAATCTATTATGGGAAGAAGGGAATCGTAAGTTATGAAATTAGGTGCACGTATATTAAAGACCGGCGTGGCTATTTCAATGGCCTTGTTTTTAGCCAGCTTATTGGAATTGCCTTCTCCTGTATTCGCAGGCGTCGCAGCAATCTTCGCTATTCAACCTTCCATATACAGGTCCTACCTGACACTTCTTGACCAAATATATGGAAATCTACTTGGTGCATCGATTGCCGTCATCTTTGTATTGACTCTTGGCAGCAATTATCTGACCATCGGACTGGCGGCCATACTGGCCATCGTCATCATGTTGAAATTGAAACTCGAAAACACTGTTCCTTTAACACTCGTCACCATTATCATCATTATGGATTCACAGACCAATAACTTCCTTTCATTCGCGTCTTTACGATTTTTGACGGTTTTATTGGGAATACTTTCCGCCTTTATTGTTAATATGATCTTTCTTCCGCCTAAATACGAAAGCCGCTTATTCACCTCCATCCACGAAGTCAGTGAAGAAGTGATCCGCTGGATACGGGTGTCGATCAGGCACGCATCCGATCATGCATCGGTGAAAGAAGACATCGACAAATTGACGGATAAACTCGTGAAAGTGGATCAATGGTATCTATTCTATAAGGAAGAACGAAGCTATACGAAAAAGCAGCAATATACGAAAGCGAGAAAGCTGGTGCTCTACCGCCAGATGATTGCGACATCCAAGAAAAGCCTTGAGGTGTTGAGAAGATTACACCGGTTTGAAAATGAATTGACGGAACTGCCGGAACAATTCCATATGATGGTGCAGGAAAGACTCGAAAGCCTGGCCAGCTATCATGAGCAGCTCTACATGAAATATGTGGGAAAATTGCGTCCTGAACATAGTGAGTCATCAGGAACAGACGCATCGATAAAGCGCCACGAGGTAATGGCAATATTTGTAAAAGAAATTAATATAGCATTGGAATCCGAAGACAGCGACTTTTCGGTCTATCACTTGATGCATGTTTTATCAGCCATCCTGGATTACGAAGAGCAGCTCGAACACCTCGATTTATTGATCATTGCCTACTTGAATTACCATAGCGATGAAGTCGATGAACACTTGGAAAGCATGATTTAATACAATGCAAATAAAAAACGTGCGGAGATAAATTCTCCGCACGTTTTTCTTATGATTTCATACGAGGGTCAAGCGCATCGCGCAAGCCATCGCCCATCAGGTTAAAACCAAGTACTGTCAGCATGATAGCCAACCCCGGAAAAATCATGGTCCACGGGGCGTTGGTCAGATAGGATCTGGAATCTGCAAGCATCTTTCCCCATTCAGGAGTAGGCGCCTGTGCTCCTAACCCTAAAAATCCGAGTGCTGCAGCTTCAATGATCGCTGTCGCTATCGCCAATGTTCCTTGAACAATGACAGGTGCCATCGAGTTCGGCAGGATATGAGAAAACAGGATTCGACTATCCTGCATACCGATCGCTTTGGCGGACATAATATATTCATCTTCCTTTATACTCAAAACCTTCGACCTTATAAGTCGCCCAAAGTTAGGTACATTGATGATTGCAATAGCAATCAAAGCATTACGCAATGAAGGGCCCAATACTGAAACAACAGCAATCGCCAAGAGGATACTTGGAAATGCCAGCATAATATCGAAAACCCTTGAAATAATGGTATCTACCCATCTACCGTAGTAACCTGCAAGAATTCCAAGGAAACTTCCCACAATTGCGGATGCTATTACTGCTAAGAATCCTACCCAAAGAGAAATTCTTGCTCCATAAACAATACGGGATAAAATATCTCTTCCAAAATCATCTGTTCCCATCCAATATGTAGAGGAAGGAGGCAGAAAACGTTGGGACATGTCTTGCTCATTGATGCCTTGCAGCGTAAACAGCGGACCGATTATAGCCAAGAGGATGAAAAATATAACAATCCCCATACCCACTACGGCTACTTTACTTTTCCGGAATCCCCGCCAGGCCTCTTTCCACGGGCCAGCAACTTTCTGCATTTCAATATTGTCATTTTTTACAGTCGTGTCAGCCATTGTTCTCCTCCTTCCTAATCATATTTGATGCGTGGATCAACTAAACTATAGAGCAGATCCACAAACAGATTAATCATAACGAATATGAATGCCACAATGAGGATGCCGGACTGGATGACCGGATAATCACGATAATTGATCGCTTCATATATATACCTTCCGATTCCTGGCCACGCAAAGATTGTTTCAGTCAAAATCGCTCCACCAAGCAGCAATCCCATTTGAAGCCCGATAATAGTCAATACCGGAATAATGGCGTTTTTTAACGCGTGCTTGTAGACGACCCAAAACATCCGCAATCCTTTAGAACGAGCTGTACGGACATAGTCAGATCTCATGACTTCAAGCATACTTGAGCGGGTCATCCTGGCAATGATCGCCATTGGAATGGTGGCAAGAGCAGTGCCGGGAAGAATCAAGTGGCGCATTATAGTCGAAAGCTGATCAAATTGCCCAGTAATTAAAGTATCAATGATATAGAAACCTGTTATGGATTCAATAGGATCCCGCACATTCATCCTTCCGGAAGTTGGCAGCCAATCCAATTCTATTGCAAAAATCCATTGATTTAAAAGTCCCAAAAAGAATATCGGCATTGAAACACCGATAAGCGCGATGATCATAGCAAGATAATCGAACCATGAATTCTGGAACCATGCAGAAATGATTCCGGCATTGATGCCGATTATAATGGCAATGATAACAGCAAAAACTGACAACTCGATTGTTGCCGCCAAATATGGCCAAACCTCATCCACTACTGGAGTTCTTGTTCGCAGCGACTGCCCCAGATCACCTGTAACCAGTCCTTTTAAATAATCAAAATACTGGATGTACCATGGATTATCCAAGCCTAAAGTTGTTCTCAGGGCTTTTATGGCTTCCTCAGAAGCCTGCTGGCCGAGAATTACTTGAGCAGGATCGCCAGGTATTGCACGAATAATCATAAAAACGATGAATGTCATTCCAAGCAAAACCGGAATCAATTGCAATAGCCGTTTACCAATATAGTGAAGCATTTCTTCACCTCTCCATCTCTAACAAATATGTATAGAATAATTTAAAAAGAGGGGAAATCTGTACGATCTCCCCTCTCGAAAAGTCTACTCCAGATCCACTTCTGCTAATTTGTCTGAACCGGTTGGGTGTGGTTTGAAGTTCACCACATTGCTGCCTCCCGCAAGTAGCGGTGTTGAGTGAGCCAACGGAACCCAAGGTGCATCTTCATGAATAATTTCCTGTGCCTGTGCATACAATTCATTACGAACCTCTTCATCAACTTCAGTCTGAGCTTCAATCAGAATATCGTGCAATTCCTGATTTTCGTAATAAGTGTAGTTGTTTGATCCGATATTATCCTGATCAAGCAAGACATATAAGAAGTTATCTGCATCGCCGTTGTCGCCAGTCCATCCTAATAGGAAGGCATCAGCTTCACCGTTTGCAGCTTTTTCAAGATAAGTTGCCCATTCATATGAAACGATTTCAGCAGTGATTCCTACTTCTGCCAAATCACTTTGGATCGCTTCAGCAACTTTTTGGCCATCCGGCATATATGGACGAGGAACAGGCATAGCCCAAAGTTCCATTTCGAATCCATCGCCAAGACCTGCTTCTTCAAGCAATGCTTTTGCTTTTTCCGGATCGTAATCATATCCTTCAATTGCATCGTTATATCCACTGATTACTGGTGGAAGCGGGTTTTTCGCAACTTCACCGCGACCTTCGAAGAAGGCATCAACAATAGCCTGTCTGTCGATGGCATGGTTCATTGCCTGACGAACTTTTGGATCATCAAATGGCTCTCTGGTCGTTGTAAGACCAAGGTAACCTACGTTCATAGATGGACGCTCATATAATTGAAGATCGTCATTGCTTTCAATTGTTTCAGCGTCTGAAGGGTTGATCCCATCAGCCAGATCGATTTCACCAGCCAATAGTGCATTTAGACGGCCAGAGTTATCCGGAATTGCGCGGAATACCACTTCATCCAATTTAGGTTCGCCTTCAACCCAATAATCTTCGAATTTCTCAATACGTACAGTATCATTACGGTTCCACTCAACAAACTTGAATGGACCTGTTCCTACCGGGTTATCACCGAATGCATCACCTTGCTCTTCAATTGCAGTAGGTGAAGCAATACCGAACGGGCTCATCGCCAAGTTTTTAAGGAATGGTGCCATCGGACGTTTCAGTTTGATTGTAACTTCGTAATCGCCTGTAGCTTCAACCGATTCGATTACGTGCCCTTCTTCATCACCGAAACCGCCGAACATTGAACCATAGTATGGGAATTGATCTGCATCTCCTGCAGCCCAGCGGTCAAAGTTCGCAACCACAGCTTCAGCATTGAAGTCTGTTCCATCATGGAATGTTACGCCTTCTTCCAACGTGAATGTGTAAGTCAATCCGTCTTCTGCTGCTGTATATTCAGAAGCCAGACCTGGTTCAATTTCTGTATCCTGTTCACCGAAGTTCACAAGCGTATCAAAAATATTCTTCGTAACTTTAAATGATTCACCGTCTGTAACAGTGATAGGGTCAAGTGATACCGAGTCTCCACCGCGTCCGAAGATCAATACTTTCTCTTCACCGGATTCCCCTTCGCCACCAGTTTCACCATTGCCTTCTGAGCCTTCTTCCGATCCGCCACTGCAGCCGTAAAGCACTGTAGAGATCAGTAAAAGCATCAAAAATGCAAGGGACATGATTTTTTTATTCCCCAAATTAACCCCTCCGTTTTTGTTTATTATCATTGCGGCCTGCTTTCCTCGTAAAGGTGGCAAGCTACAGAATGACCTTTTTCAACCTCCGCAAAAATCGGTACTGTCGTTTCACAGATATCCATTTTGAATGGGCATCTCGTATGGAAACGGCATCCGCTCGGCGGATTTGCGGGACTTGGAACATCCCCTTTTATTACAACTTCTTCCCTCTCGAATGCCGGATCCGGTACCGGTACTGCTGTCAGCAGTGCCTGCGTATACGGATGCAGCGGCTTTTCGTAGAGGTCTTCGGTATCAGCCATTTCAGCCATGTTACCCAGATACATTACTCCAACACGGTCACTGATATGGCGAACCACCCCTAGATCATGGGCAATGAATATATAAGTCAGTTTCAGCTCTTTCTGAAGATCCTGCATCAGGTTTAGAACCTGGGCCTGAATCGACACATCGAGCGCTGAAACGGGCTCGTCAGCAATAATGAGTTTCGGATTCGTCATCAACGCCCGCGCAATACCGATACGCTGACGCTGTCCGCCACTGAATTGATGCGGGTAACGTTTGGCATGATAACTGCTCAATCCGACGATTTCCAGGAATTCATACACTTTTTGCTTTCTCTCTTTCGGATCACCTATATTGTGGACGTTCAAAGGCTCCATCAATATTTTTTCAATCGTATGACGAGGATTCAGCGAAGCATAAGGATCCTGAAAGACCATCTGAATATCACGCCTTGCCTTGCGCATATCATTACTTGAAAGTGAAGTCAGCTCTTGTCCGTCAAATGTGACTTTTCCTTCAGTCGGTTCAAGGAGCCTCATCAACATGCGGCCGGTTGTGGACTTTCCGCAACCAGATTCCCCTACGATGCCTAGCGTCTCGCCTTCCTTTACTGAAAACGAGATATCATCCACCGCTTTTACATGGTTGCTCACCCTGCCAAAAATACCTGATTTGATAGGAAAGTATTTTTTCAGGCCCTCAACTTTTAACAATTGTTCGGTCATGCTTTTCTGCCTCCTTCGGATCAAATAGGAAGCACCGGGTCTGATGCTCTTCAGTTGTTTGATAAAGCGGCGGAGTTTCTTCTAAACAACGGTCGAAAGCGAATTCACATCTTGGCGCGAATCTGCACCCTGTCTTAATCGAACCGGGTTTTGGAACATTTCCTGGAATCGAATAAAGCCGTTCTTTTTTAAACCTCATATCCGGCACGGATTCCAGAAGCCCCCGTGTATAAGGATGCTGCGGATCTTTGAATATGGCATCGACCGGACCTTCCTCAACAACCTTGCCTGCATACATAACAACGACTCTTTCACACGTTTCCGCAACGACCCCGAGATCGTGTGTAATAAGCAATACAGCTGTGTTCAGTTCTTTATTCAAATTCTTGATCAGTTTCAGGATCTGAGCCTGGATCGTAACATCCAGTGCAGTTGTGGGCTCATCCGCAATCAGCACTTTCGGATCGCACAGCAATGCCATGGCAATCATGACACGCTGGCGCATACCTCCCGATAATTGGTGTGGATGCTCTTTCATCAAACCTTCCGCACGAGGCAGTCCGACCAATTTCATCATTTCAACTGCACGATTGTAAATCTGTTTTTTTGACCAGTCCTTTTTATGGATTTTAACAGCTTCCTGCAATTGGTTGCCGATTGTGAACAGTGGATTCAGTGAAGTCATCGGTTCCTGGAATATCATGGCTATATCATTGCCCCGGATGTCACGCATTTTCTTCTCGGGCAGTTTCGTTAAGTCCTGGTTTTCGAATAAGATTTCACCGTTGGTAATTTTCCCGGGAGGACTGGGAACCAGTCCCATGATCGACAAGGACGTAACACTCTTGCCGCATCCCGATTCACCTACTATCCCCAAGACTTCCCCTTCGCGAATATGAAAGTCGACATTATCTACTGCCGGCACTTCGCCGTCGTCCGTGAAAAAGGTAGTCTGCAAACCTTTTACTTCTAAAATCTTCTCTCTTTCTATCATCTGGCCACCCCTTTTTACACATGGATAATTCTGAATATTTTATTTCTTTTTATTATACGGAAATTCAGACTATATGCAATAGTTCTTTTTATAGGGCCATCTGATAAATTTTTATGAATGAAAAAAAGCCAGCCGGTTATTTACCCGGCTGGCTTCTTATAAACACCTATATTATGGAAGAGAATTGTTTTTAATTGAAATGCTGAACTTGGAAAAGGTTATGGTAGACCCCTTCCCGTTTCATCAATTCGTCATGCGTCCCCTGTTCTTTGAGAACGCCATGGTCAATAACAAGTATTTGATCGGCATGGGTGATTGTCGATAAACGATGGGCAACAATTAATGTTGTCCGGTCGTGTGCCAAACGCTCAAGAGAGTCCTGAATCAGCGCTTCGCTTTCCAGATCAAGTGCAGAAGTCGCTTCATCGAGAATCAGCATCGGCGGATTTTTCAGGAATACTCGGGCAATCGCAATACGCTGTTTCTGCCCCCCTGATAATTTCACGCCCCGTTCTCCGACTTTGGTGTCATAGCCTTCCGGCAGCAATTCAATGAAAGCATGGGCGTTTGCCGCTTTTGCAGCCGCTTCGACTTCTGCGTCTGTAGCATCCGGTTTCCCCATCAGGATATTGGCTTTGACCGAATCACTGAAAAGAATCGAATCCTGAAGCACAAGACCGATCTGGTCACGGAGTGTATGGATGCTGACATCTTTCAGGTTATGGTCATCCATATAGATGCCGCCGCCCGTCACATCATAAAACCGGGGGATCAGTGATACAATAGTGGACTTCCCGCCGCCGCTCATTCCAACCAGTGCAACGGTCTGGCCCGGTTTCACCGTAAAACTCATATCGGAAAGGACTTCAGTTCCGCCATCATTATAATGGAAGGAAACGTTGCGGAACTCCAGTTTGCCATCCACGACTTTCAAATCACGTGCACCTTTTTTATCAGTAACGTCATAATCTTCATCGACCAATTCAAATACACGGTCCATCGATGCCAAAGATTGCACAAGCGTAGTCGAAGAATTGACAAGCCGGCGCAACGGATTATAAAGACGTTCAATATATGCGATGAACGCAACCATTGTTCCCAGGGTCAAATTGCCTTGAATAACCTGATAGCCCGCATAGCCGATCACCAGCAAAGGTGCTACGTCGGTAATGGTATTGACGACTGCAAAAGCTTTCGCATTCCATTTTGTATGGTCGATTGCCTTGTCCAAAAATTGATCATTGGTGTCATTGAAGATTTTCTGCTCATGCTTCTCCAGAGCAAAACTTTTGATGATGCTCATTCCCTGGACACGTTCATGAAGATAACTCTGGACATTCGCCAGTGCCTGGGAACGTTCACGTGTCAAATCGCGCAGGCGGCCAAAGAAATACTTCACACTGAGCGCATAGAATGGAAACGCCAATAAAGCCACGACAGTCAGTGAGACATCCATCGACAGCATAATACCGATGGCGATAAGAATCGTCGCCAGATCGAGCCAGACATTCATCAATCCGATCATCACAAAATTTTTCGTCTGTTCTACGTCGTTGATGACGCGTGAGATGATTTCTCCGGCGCGTGTGTTGGCATAGTATCTGAGGCTTAGCCGTTGAAGGTGTCCGTAAAGATATCCGCGGATGTCGTAGAGGATTTTATTGCTTACATATTGCGCGTAATATTGCCGGAAATATTCGATCGGCGGCCGAAGCAGAAAGAACACGATTGCCGTTCCGCCCAGCCAGAGGTAAAGCTGCTCCAATTTTTCCTGGCTCGACAACGCCTCCGCTCCGATGATATCGTCAATGACAATTTTGATCAGCAAAGGGATGAAAAGTGGAATTGCAAATTTAAATATACCAATAAGGATAGTTAATGCTATTTGCCAATAATATGGCTTTACAAAATGCATGTACCGTTTCATGCTGCTTTGTTTCTTATCGCTCAAACTGTTCACTCCATTCTTTCTTCAAAATGAAAAACCTGTTGGCCGGCAACAGGTTTTCATACTACTCAGCGGATCCTATTATGTCTGTGAAACTCATAACGGTCCGTCCATACTTCGATGAAGTCCTGGGCAAACGGGCCTCTGCGCTGTTTGATCCAACCGATCAGCTTTTCAACATTGCGATAAAGAATCTGGTCGATCACTTCAGGATACCCCATCTGCCTTTTATGGTCTTCATATTCGTCTTCATCCAGTAATGTGTAAGACATGTCCGGAAACACTTTTACATCCAGGTCGTAATCGATATACTTCAAAGAACCATTATTATATACGAATGGTGAACTGATATTGCAATAATAATAGACCCCATCATCACGAAGCATACAAATGATATTGAACCAATGCTCCGCATGAAAATAACAAATTGAAGGCTCACGTGTGAGCCACGTCCTGCCATCCGATTCGGTTACCAGGGTCCGTTCATTTGCACCGATTACAATGTTATTCGTCCCTTTCAAAACAGTTGTTTCCTGCCAGACACGGTGGATTCGGCCGTTGTGCTTGTAGCTGTGGATTTGTATCGTTTCTCCCTCTGCGGGAATCGCCATGTCCATCCCACCTTCTCGTCTAAGCCCTTATATTATCTGCTATTTCAATATTATATCAATCAATTCTGAAAACATACAGTAATACGGCGAGAAAGGCAAAAAATTACATAACGACCGAGCGTCCGCCGTCTACGATAATAGTCTGTCCGCGGATCATATCTGAATCATCGGAAATAAGGAACATGGCCGTCTTGACCATATCTTCGATTTCGACCATGCGTCCTGCCGGTGTGTTGACGCGGGCATCATTCAATAAATCTTCACGGTTCGGGAAGTGTTTCAGCGCTTCTGTATCAAGCGCTCCGCCGGAAACCGTATTGACTGCAATTCCTTTTGGCGCGAGTTCCACTGCCAAGTAACGGGTGATTGATTCGACAGCCGCTTTCGAAACGCCGATAGTCGTATAGTTTTCAAGATAGCGTATCGATCCAAGTGAACTGATCCCTACAATTTTACCGCCTTTATCCATCAGTTTCGCAGCTTCCTGCGCACCGAAAAGCATCGCTTTGGCATTGATGTTCATTGTCCAGTCCCAGTGGGATTCTTCCAGCTCCATAATCGGACGAAGCACACCTGACGCGGCATTGGATACGAATACATCCAACCTGCCAAACTCCTCTTTAATAGTTTCGAACATGCCGCGCAATTTCTCGACATCTCCAACATTTGCTCTGACCAGCAATGCTTTGCGGCCTCTTGCCTCAATTTCCTTTACTGTATCAAGTGCCGCTGTCTTACTGCGCGCGTAATTGACTACAATGTCATATCCTTCTTCCGCCAAAGCGATTGCCATCGCCTTTCCAAGTCCCCTGCTGCTTCCTGTTACCAATGCCACTTTCTGTTCGGCCATCGTCATACATCTCCTCTGCTTTTCAAAGCTGTTTTCATTTTTTGAACCGGCCCGGCTATCGGCAGCAATTCCATTTCCGCCGAATCGACCCATTTCATATTGTCGGGTATCTCTAAATTTACACCTTCGGCAATAAAGCCATCCACGTTCCATGTTAAATGAGAAAAGACATGTTTGAAAGAAGTAATTTTCTCCGCTTTTACAATTGTTCCTTTAAACTGTTCGGAAAGGAGCTCCTCGATTTCCGCGCCGTCTATGCCAACAGGAAATTCCAGCATCGGAAATTGCCACATATTAGCCAGCAGTCCCTTCGAAGAACGTTTCTCCATCAAAAAAGATTCTCCATTCCGAATAGCGACCATTGCATAATTGACTGCCTTCGTGTTTTTCGCTTTGGTCTTTACAGGAAGCTCCTGCTGGCGCCCCTCAAGGAATGCGGAGCAATGTTCACGTACAGGACACAGCAGGCATTTTGGCGAAGTGGGCGTACAAATCAGCGCGCCAAGCTCCATCAATCCCTGATTGAAGGCGGATGGATCTTCATGGCTGATTAATCCTGTGACCGCTTCTTCAAAAATTTTACGTGTTTTCGGTTTGGCTATATCTTCGTCGATTAAAAGAATGCGGGATAGAACCCGCATGACGTTACCGTCAACGGCATGTTCCGGCAATCCGTAAGCGATACTGAGCACCGCGCCGGCTGTGTAAGGTCCGACTCCTTTCAAAGCGGATATTTCTTTTCGGCTTGCCGGAACTTTGCCTCCGTAATTTTCAGCTACTTCCCGCACTCCTGCCTGAAGATTTCGCGCCCGTGAATAATAGCCGAGCCCTTCCCATTGTTTCAAAAGAATTTCTTCATCAGCATCTGCCAGATCGTGCAGCGTGGGAAATTTTTCAACGAACCGTTTGTAATAGGGGATCACTGTATCCACCCGAGTCTGCTGCAGCATAACTTCCGAAATCCATATTTGGTAAGGGTCGGCGGTACGCCGCCAGGGCAGATCTCTTTTTTCTGCGTGGAACCAATCAATCAAGTCAGTTTGAAATTGCTTTTTTTCTATATTAATAGTGGAACCCTCCATTGATTCTAGATTATTTCATTTGTATTCAGGGTATGTAATAAGTAGCAGCGACGGATATCTTTACAAGAGACAGCCGTCATAAAGCAAATTTTTCCGAAGGGGGATGAGACGATGGATACAGGCACACACCTCGTCATGGGCATCGCGCTCGGCGGCCTCGCAATGGCTGACCCTGTTGTAGCGACTGATACTGTAACCATGACAGCAGTCATCGCAGGAACCATCATCGGCTCGCAGATCCCGGATGTTGATACCGTGCTCAAATTGCGGGACAACGCAGTCTACATACGTCACCACAGAGGTGCAACCCATTCGATTCCGGCTGTATTGACCTGGCCGCTTTTATTAAGCGGCGCATTATGGTTCATTTTCCCGGAAGTGAATCTGCTCCATCTTTGGCTGTGGACGTTCCTCGCTGTTGTTCTGCATGTTTTTGTCGATATCTTCAATTCGTACGGCACCCAGGCATTGAGGCCGTTTTCGAATAAATGGGTAGCTCTTGGGGTCATCAATACTTTCGATCCCATTATTTTCGGCGCACATGTCATTGCTTTGATGATCTGGGCATTCGGCGCAGATCCGGTATGGACCATCAGCATCCTGTATACCGTGCTGGTGTTTTATTATATATCACGATTTGCCCTGCAATCTGCTATCAAACACGCAATCAGGAATACTGTCCCTGGCGCCACTGAAATATTCGTTGCGCCCACAATGCGTTTCTTCCATTGGCGGATCGCAGCAGATACAGATAAACACCATTACGTTGGACGCGCATATGGACGGACAATCAACTTCTACGACAAGTTCATGAAGAAGCCTTTGCCGGAAAGTGAATTGATCCAGACGGCGCTCAAAGACAAGAACCTTTCAGCGTTTGTATCATTTTCACCACTTTATCGCTGGGAAATCAACGAATATGGTGATATCTATGAAGTAAGGTTAATTGATCTCAGATACCGCAGCAATGATTATTACCCTTTTGTGGCAGTTGCCCATCTGGACCAGGATTATAATATCCTCAACTCATATACCGGCTGGATTTTCAGCGAAGACAAGCTTCGGAAAAAATTGGATTTCAGCCATAATTGATGGCAACCACAAAACGCACACTCCAGGGTGTGCGTTTTTGTATTGCTTTCCAACCTGTGAAGCTTGAACTAATCATTCAGCAAGTGAGCATATTTTGGATTACTCGCTGCAAATTCATGGATATTTTCACCGTAGCTGTCGATCCACTGGCGGACAACTTTTTCCACCACTTCTGTTCCTTGGTAATCATAGCCCGCTTTCGCATAGGATGATTCAAAATCCGATGCCAGCAGCTCGATCCATGTTCTTGCTTTCTCTTCGGTTATTTTCGGATTCTTTTCCTGCAGCTCGTATGTTAATTGTTCGATAAGTTCTTTCATCTTTTTACTTCCCTTCTTTTAAAGGACGCAGCATGGATATCGGCAATGCCTCTGTATATTTTTCTCCCCCGAGACGGTAACCCCATGCAAATCGGCCTTTCAGATAATCGATTTGGAAATATACATTGGGATCTCCTTCTATATGGTAGACTTCCCCTTTTTTGAAATCTTCCGGATCCAACAGGTAGGACGCCGCCATAATGGCTTTGCGCTCCAATACCGCAAATTCGTTGATGATTCCGAGCTGTTCGGCTTTCCGCGCTTTTTCCTTCAGCCGCGCGATTTCCGTCCGCAATTCCTGTTCGTCCATCTGGTTATAGCGTTTTTCCTCACTCATCTTCGTTCTCCTTTTTTTCCAAGTATTCGTTGATCACTTCAGCAGGAAACCCTTTTTGGTAAAGACCTTGCTTCACTTTCGATTTCAAGTCGTAGCCGGTCAGCTTGCCGCTGTGTTTACGCCACAATTTATCACCCTGTGCCGCTACAATATCCGTCCATTGGTCTTCATCTTTATCTAAATCCAGATCGGCGATTGCCAATTTGATCAATGAATACGAATAACCCTTACGAAGAAGGGTATCACTGATTTTCTGTTCAATCTGCCTTGGTGTTTTCGTCTTTTCTTTATCGGCGATTTTTTCAGCCATCTCCTTGGCGAGCTCTAATTGCTCTTCTTCTGAATAGGAAGCGAGAACATCTTTTTGCACCTGTTTATCAATCCCTTTCTTTTGCATGTCCTGCTGGATCGCTTTCGGTCCTTTTTTTGATGATCTCATCTGCGTCCGCATCAATGCTTCCGAAAAAGCGCGGTCGTCAAGAAAATTCAATTCATATAATTTTTTAATGGCTTCATCTATTACTGCTTCCCCGAATTCTTTATCTTTCAGCTTCTGGCGCACTTCATTTTCACTGCGCATCCTGAAGCTTAAAAAATCAAGGGCTTTATTGAACGCTTTACGGATTTCATCTTCGAAGTTCATTTCTTCGATGGTCCATTGGTCCAGCTCTTTGCCTTTGGTCAATTGATATCTGACAAGCACCGTTTCATCAACACTGAAAGCGAACTTTTCCTCCAGAAAAATATTATAGCGTTCCGGATTGTTTTTCCCCTGTGTGATCTTTGTGATTATAGGCATTCAGCGGCACCTCTCTTCCTTATTCAGTATACCCTTTTAAGAGCTTAAATGCATCGATTCAGGGTACTATATAGGAAATGGAGGCGATAGGCATGAAGATTGCAATCACTGGAGGAACCGGCTTTGCCGGCAATGAAATGACGAAATTATTCACTCAGCACGGACACGAAGTTTTCATCCTGACGAGAAGCCCGAAACCATCAGACAACGGCATCCATTATGTTGAGTGGCTGACAGATGGCGCAGAACCGGAAAAGAAACTGGCAGGCATCGATGCTTTTGTAAATCTGGCAGGTTCATCCATCAACGATGGACGCTGGGATGATGAACAGAAGAAACTTATTTACAGCAGCCGCGTCGAATCGACCAATGAAGTGCTGCGCATCATCAAGGAAATGGAACGAAAACCTGAAGTACTGGTGAATGCAAGCGCTGTCGGTATTTATCCTGCGTCAACGGAAAAATCCTATACAGAGAAATCGACGGAACGCGGCGACGACTTCCTTGCTGAAACTGTTATCGAATGGGAACGCCTTGCAGATCAAGCGAAAGACTTCGGCGTGAGGGTAGCGTATGGACGATTTGGCATTATCCTTGGCAAAAAAGAAGGTGCCTTGCCGTTGATGGCCCTTCCTTACAAGCTTTTTGGAGGCGGCACAGTCGGTTCCGGCCGGCAATGGCTGTCGTGGATCCACATTCATGACGTCGCCAGCGCGGTTTTATTCGCTATTGAAACAGAAGAACTGAGTGGACCATTTAATGTGACCGCTCCCTATCCGAAGCGCATGAAGGATTTCGGCAAAGAAGTCGGACACGCTTTGGGGCGTCCGCATTGGTTCCCGGTGCCTGAGTTCGCCCTAAAAGCTGTGCTCGGCGACAAAAGCCGCCTCGTTCTTGAAGGACAGCGCGTACTGCCGGAAGTTCTGCAGCAGCATGGTTTCGAATTTGCATACCCCGATCTGAGATCAGCTCTGGCTGATATCTATAAATAAGGCTATAATGTAGGGATGACCAAAAGAAGGACGTGTGCACTATGAATGAAAAACCCATAATGGAGACCGGCCAGAAATTTCCGTTGACGATCAAAAGGCTTGGCATCAACGGCGAAGGCATCGGTTTCTTTAAACGGAATGTTGTTTTTGTCGCCGGTGCACTGCCCGGCGAAGAAATCACAGCACAAATTACATCAGTCAAACGGAATTTCGCGGAAGCCCGGATTGTCAAAATGCGGAAACCTTCCCCTCACCGCCAGACTCCACCCTGCCCAGTCTATGAAGCATGCGGCGGCTGCCAGCTTCAGCATTTGACATACGACCAGCAGCTCGTTGAAAAGCGGGATCTGGTGGTCCAGGCGCTCGAACGTTATTTGAAAGGCGTCGATGTCAAAATCGAAAAAACGATCGGCATGGAAGATCCATGGCATTACCGCAATAAAAGCCAGTTCCAGACACGGCTGAAAGGTTCAAAAGTCATCGCGGGTTTATTTGCGGAAGGTTCCCATCAATTACTCGATATCGAACAATGCATCGTTCAGCATCCGGATACCACTGTCATCACCAACTCAGTGAAGCGGATTCTCGAAGAATTGCGTATTCCGATCTATGATGGCAAAACGATGCAAGGCGTTATCCGGACAATTGTCGTCCGCACCGGCATTGAAACAGGTGAAATTCAACTGGTGCTGGTGACAACCCGCTCTAAAATTCCCAAAAAGGAATTGCTGCTGGAAAAGCTGAAAAACTTGGATGTTAATCTTGTCTCGATTGTCCAGAATATCAACCCAGAAAAAACATCGCTTATTTTCGGTGAAGAGACGGTTACTTTATATGGCAAAGATACCATCCACGAAAAATTGGGGGAACTTGCCTTTGACCTTTCCGCCCGCGCCTTTTTCCAGTTGAACCCAAAGCAGACAGTCAAATTGTATGACGAAATTAAACGCGCTGCAGAGTTGACCGGCACCGAAAAAGTCGTCGATGCTTATTGCGGCGTCGGTACAATCGGTTTATGGCTTGCTGATGGCGCTGGCGAACTCCGCGGCATGGACACCATCCATGACAGTGTGGTCGATGCAAAGGCAAATGCGAAACGGCAAGGCGTCAAAGCGAAATACGTAACCGGGACTGCGGAAAAATGGCTGGATGTCTGGAGCAATGAAAATTTTGTTCCTGATGTACTGACTGTAGATCCGCCTCGCACCGGACTGGCTGACTCCCTGCTGAAAACGATCCTGAAGGTGAAGCCGAAACGTTTCGTTTATACGTCGTGCAATCCTTCCACACTGGCGAAGGATCTGCAGCAATTGACGAAAATCTACCGGATCGAATACATCCAGCCTGTCGATATGTTCCCACAGACGGCACAGGTTGAATCTGTAACGAAACTTGTTTTGAAATGAAAAAGAGACTTCCGGTTTGAAATCGGAAGTCTCTTTTTGTTGCTATATAATTCAACCGGATGCGGGCTTGCTGATTTTATTGCCCCGTAAGGCGATGATGGCGAAAATGATGAGCAGTATCAAAGCGATCAGCAAAAGGAAACTCAGCTCTTCTGTAACATCCAAAAATAATCCGCCAAGCACAGGTCCTGCCAAGCTTCCGATGCTGAATGCTATGCCGCACAATAAATTGCCTGTAGGCAGCAGTTCCCTCGGCATGAGATCTGCCATATAGGAGATTCCCAGTGAAAAAGTCGAACCGACGAACATACCGGCTAGGATGAAAAATGCCAAAGTTACCCATGCATTCGATTCAAACAAGCTGGCCGTGCCAAATGCAGCTGCACCACCGAACAGTGCAAGCAGCAAAACTTTGCGCCTGCCGATCCTGTCACTAAGTTCACCAAGTGGCAGCTGAGTTGCAATGGCACCGAGCGAAAACGCGGCGAGCATATAGGAAACCATGGAAACATCTATCGACTGCCTCAGGGCGTATACAGGATAGATGGCATTTAAGGAAGCTTCCAGGAATCCATAACCAAGCGGCGGCAAAAAAGCGAACCAGCCAATGACGATAGCAGCTTTAAAACGGCTTAACGTTCCACTTGCCGTCATGGCACTTGTCGTAGTTTCAGGGAAATCATTGCGCAGGAAGAAAACGAGAACCCAGGCCGTGAGGCATAAAAGCCCCGATATGATAAACGGCAACGCTTCAAAAATATTAACGAGAGGCACAAATAACGGTCCAGCTCCAAATCCAATGCTGAATGACATCCCATATATGGCAATGTTCCTGCCCATGCGATTCTGTGCGGATGTACTGGTGATCCAGGTCTGGGTCGAAAAATGCAGCGCCTGGTCTCCAACACCAATCAGGATCCGCAGGAAGAACCAAAACAGGACTGATTTCCATAACGGGAACAGCAACAGGGACAAGATGACAAGTCCACCGCCAATTATGATGATCGGTTTAAAACCGAAACGCCGCAATTGAGGTTCCATAAAGGGTGCGATAATTAATGTACCTATGTATAAGCCGGTGGCACTCAATCCGTTTAAAGCAGATGACACGCCATCCTGCTCAAAAATAACCGCGATGAGCGGCAACAGCATACCCTGCGAAAACCCGGAGATCGATACTATAGCGACAAGGATCCAGAAACGCCCACTGTCACTTTGCAAGTAATTTTTCATGATGGCTCCTTCCAGTAAGCACCTTCTTTTGTATTTGAATGGAATTCAGATACAATTTTATCATAAGGAGGAGATGGAAGATGAAATTTTCAATGACTGAAAATGGTTTTTCGGGCGATTTGCCTTTTGGTGAACTGGCCGTTTCAACAAATGAGGAGTACGGTTTCCGGCCATATCAGTTGCTGGTGGCTTCCCTTGCAGTCTGCAGCGCTGGAATTATAAGGAAAGTTCTGGAAAAACAACGGATGCCTGCAGAAGATATACAGGTGGAAGTAAAAGAAATTATACGCATCGATGAAGAAGCGGGACGCGTTTCAAAAGTCCATCTGCATTTCCTGATCAAAGGCGATATCAATGATTCGAAAATGCCGCGTGTGATGGAGCTGACAAGAAAGAATTGTTCGATGGTCCGTTCTGTGGAAGATTCGATTGAAATTGTGGAAACATACGAACTCGTATAAATCAATAAAAGCTCAGTCCGTATCTGTATGCCAGATCACGACTGAGCTTTTATGTTAGATTTCCATTTTCATCTTTTCTCATAAGACCATTTTCCGGCTTGTGCCGGTGAAATGTTCGAACCCCCTCCTTTTACTTGTTAGTTAGTAAATGGTTTCGACTATTCATCATGGCCTCCTCTCTATTGATTACTCATACACTAACACAGAAATATAATTAAGTAAATATTCTAAATGGAAAAACTATTAAAATCTTCTTTTTACCTATGTTTGATTGAAATCCATTGGTAAATCAGCTACGATAGAATGCGAAATGAGGTGTGCCTTATGGGAAAATCCATTACCGATAGAGAAAAGCAAGTAAGTTATATGAAACAACGTTTGAACATGTTCCTGGAAGTCCTTGATTCGATTGAACCGGAAACCGCAGAACTGGAAGATATTGATCGTTTAATCACGATGGTTGATGAATTGGACGATAAAATGCAGCAATTCAAAACACGGCCTACCGATGAGAACTGATTGTTTAAATAACCAAATATCGCCAAAAAACACCGGAACAACTTGTGAATTCAAGTTGTTCCGGTGTTTTTGTTTAGTCGTTTTATGATATCGCGGCGTGATTGCATGACTGCATTCACCTGGCCTCCGACCATCAATAGGATGGCTGATACATATAACCACAACATTAACATGATCACACCGCCAATTCCTCCGTAGGTCGCTGAGTAATTCGCAAAATTATTGATGTAGATCGAAAACCCGAAAGAGACAACCAGCCAGCCGATCGACGTGAAAGCCGCTCCAGCCAGCACAGATTTGAAATCCAGCTTCACATTAGGGGCTGCCCAATAAATTACTGCCGCCACAACAAAAATGATCAACGGCGGAATCGTAAAACGCAATGTATTCCAGGTTTCCAAAAATCCTGCTTCCAAACCAAAAAACGAAAAGATGAAAATTCCGATCTGGCGTCCGAATATTGGCAGGACCAATGCAATCAATAAAATAAAAATCATTAACACAGTGGTAATGATGGACATGCCTCTCGCTATCAGGATCGGACGGTTTTCCTCAACATTATAAGATCGGTTCAATGATTTTATAAGTGCATTCATGCCAAGGCTAGCGGACCAGATGGTGGCAATGAGTCCGAATGAAAGCAGACTGCGATTTTCCTGGGTCAAAATTTCGTTGAGCGTCTCTTCGATAAGAAGATAGATTTCGCCAGGCACAACATTCGCCATGAATTGATAGATTTGATCTTCAGCAATATTCAAATAAGGCAACAGCGTTATCAAAAAGATAAGCAATGGAAAAATAGACAACAGGAAAAAGAACGCTAATTGCGCTCCAAGTCCTGTGACATCCACATCATTGATTCTTTTCCATAATTCTTTCATAAACCCCGGGAAGCGGGTGACATCGTAACTCGGTCCCTTCGCCTCCGTCCCTTCCTGTGGAAGATCGGATTCTGTCTTATGGGGCTTATTCAGTGAATTACTGCTTTTTCCCATATTCCGCATCGCGGTTCGAATTATTGTTAGATGAACTGCTGTTATCATCAGTCAACGATGATGAAGCGGAAGGGTTATCTTCCTGCAGAGCAGATTTAACATCCTGAGTCGAATCCACCACTGCTTCCTTCGTGTCGACGAATGCCTCTTTCGTATCCATAGCCATCTCTTTTACCTGAGGAGTCAATTCTTTCAATTCATTGACTTTTTCCCCAACATAAGATGCGTCTTCGGAAACGCGCTCATAAAGATTCTGGAATTTGTTTGCCTGCTGCTGAACCGCAGACTTCAATTCGTCTTTATTGCTTGCATAGTATTTCGCATTCTCAGAGACCTTTTTCGATTTCTGCATTACATCGTTGCGGGTATTGCGGTCAAACAGGGAAATGATCACACCCACCGCTGCCCCCACTAATAATCCTGTCATCAATTTGTTTTGGCTCATTCTGAATTCCTCCCAAAGAATAGTTTGTTCTAACGTGTCTTTTGAATTTTTCCCTAATCTCAACATATTTAAACTTATCTCCTAAAAATTTAAAAAACCCTTGACTCTTGAGCGTAACTTTCGGAATATTAAATCAACAGGAGGTGCAAAATTATTTCAGGAGAACAGAATTACATAACTTAGGGGGAAATTAGATGGAAAGATTTGAAGAATTATTGGGAGAAATCAGTGGTTTAGTATGGGGCGTCCCACTCTTGATCCTGATTGTCGGTACAGGAATTTACCTTACAGTACGGCTCGGATTCCTTCAGCTTCGCTTATTGCCTTATGCACTTAAATTAACTTTCTCCAAAAATGTCGATAAAGATTCCGAAGGCGATATATCTCACTTCCAGGCTCTATCAACAGCCATGGCGGCAACAGTCGGCACCGGTAATATCGTCGGGGTTGCAACCGCTGTCGTGCTTGGCGGACCTGGAGCAGTCTTCTGGATGTGGCTGTCCGCATTCTTCGGGATGGCAACAAAATACGGTGAAGCCGTATTAGCTGTAAAATACCGCATTACCGATTCAAAAGGACAGATGGCCGGAGGTCCGATGTATTATCTGGAGCATGGTCTGAAACAGAAATGGCTTGCAGTCCTTTTCGCCATCTTTGGCGCAATTGCAGCATTCGGGATCGGCAATATGACACAATCCAATTCTGTCGCGTCAATCGTCGATGAGACTTTCGGTTTGGCTCCTTGGGCTACCGGACTTATCCTCACTGCTTTTGCAGGTTTGGTAATTTTAGGCGGAATCAAAACTATCGGTAAGGTTACTGCATTCTTTGTTCCGTTTATGGTTCTGTTTTATGTTATTGCAGGATTAGTCATCATGGTCATGAATTTCGACTTGATTCCTGCTGCTATTGGCACAATCTTCAGCGCTGCGTTCACAGGTGAAGCTGCTGCCGGCGGTGCGATCGGTGCCGCAATCCGTTATGGTGTTGCCCGTGGGGTATTCTCCAACGAAGCCGGCCTTGGGTCAGCACCGATTGCAGCTGCTGCTGCAAAAACGGATATGCCTGGCCGCCAGGCTTTAGTGTCGATGACGCAGGTCCTGTTTGACACATTGATTGTCTGCTCGATTACAGGAATTACAATCGTCATGTCTGGCCTCTACACACAAGAAGGACTCGAAGGCGCGCCACTTACCAGTGCAGCATTTGGCCAGTACCTTGGCGGCGTAGGTCCTTACATTGTCGCGTTTGGCCTTATTTTCTTCGCATCTTCGACAATTATCGGCTGGTCTTATTATGGTGAGAAATGTTTCCAGTATCTTTTCAAGAATCCAAGTTTGCTGATTGTATACCGCGTCCTCTTCGTTGCGGCTGTCTTCCTTGGAGCAACTGCTTCACTTACCGTTGTCTGGACATTCTCAGACGTGATGAACGGCCTGATGGCAGTTCCTAACTTAATCGGCCTTCTTGGTCTGTCAGGTGTAATCGTGTACGAAACGAAGAGAATCGTTGCAAAAGCTAAAGAAGAGAAAAACGAGAAAGCTGAACTTGCCCGTTCAGGAAATTGACATTTTTTTTGATAAGTGAAATGATAAGGCATACCATACCGAAAGGCAGGAACTTATGATGGACTTATCGAAACAGTCTCCAGAAAACGTCAATTACATGATCGAGGAAATAAAAGCGAAATTACGCATGGTCAATGTCGATGCGATGAAAGCTGAACATTTCAATGCTTCACAGTATGAAGATTTGCGTGATTTGTATGAAATGGTCAAAAAGCGCGATAACATCACACCAAATGAAATGCAGGCAATCGCCCAGGAACTTGGCTCATTGCGGAAATAATGAAAAGCGGCAAACCTTGAGATTTTCCCGGGGTTTCCGCTTTTTTTTAGAAAAAAACGGAGCTGTTTTGCAAAATATCGGATTCACAGCTTCCTTACACAATGAGCTAAAAAGCCCCCGAAAAAAATTTCGGAGGCTTTTCTTATTATTCTTTAATTTCTATGCCGGTTTCTTGTACTGTGCAATATACCAGCCACCCTCTTTAATCACTGTATGGATGCCGAGCATATCCAGTCCCGCGGCTTCTCCCCAATCACGCAATTCATCGCGGGTGGGAAGGCGGTACAGGTTGTCGAAGGAAGAAAAGAAGCTGTTGAATACATTCGCAAAAGGAGGATCATCAGTGCTGCCTGCAATAGGTGTGACAATGGACAGAATGCCGCCAGGGTTTACCCAATCAGCCAGTTCATGAATCAGCGCCTCACGCTTTTCAAGATCGATATAATGCAGGACATTATTCATCATGACCATATCAAAAGGCTGCTCAGGATTATAATCCCACAAATCCGCATTCTGAATTTTAATATTGTCATCTTCTGCTGTCAGCTGCTGAGCTTTCTCTGTCACTTCCTCACTGATTTCAATTCCGGTGAATTGAGTATCAGAAAATCGTCCAGCCAGTTTTTTGATGTAACCGGCTTCACCGCATCCTATATCCAAAACTGATCGGATATTATATTCTCGGATGCGCTTCGACATTTTAGGCATCGCGAGCACTTCGAGCAATCTGCTGGTTTCTGCAACTGTGCCGGCATGCCTTTCTTCATCAAAGTGAAGCCGGTTGCTGTTGCGCATCATTTCCGGATAACTCAGCAGTGTCGGAATATGAAGCTCCATCATTTCCTTCAGCAATACCCCTGAGGAATTATCTCCTTTCGGCTTAGGCAGTTTCCAGGAATTGGCGAGCTTATGGCGTCCTCGTCCAGCCTCCTTGAGATGGCCGATCGACACGCCTACCGCCACCCATTGCTCCAGAAGATTTTCATCTAATCCGTAGGCATCTGCTACATCCGATTTTGCCATCGGCCGTTCAAATGCCTTGAACAGATCCAATTCATAACCGACATAGGCATGCCAACTGTAAAGGAACGGTTCGTTTCTCTTCATATACATCCTGGCTTTAAACATTTTCATCACATCTATCATATTAATCCCTCATCTTTCCATGGATAGTCGTCTTCCCTGGTATAATATCTCAGCTCTTTTGATTTTTTCGGAAGATCCCTTAGCCGGACTGGGATGATGCCGCCCTGGATGAATCTGTCCCTTACGTTTTCTTTCCACATGCCAAGCCCTGAGACATTAAGCATTTGCTTGAAATGAAGAATCGGGTCTTCTTCCATCCGCTCGAATGTTTTTTGCCGAAGAAAGCTGACCGGTTTAAATGGATAGGAATACGCAAGTGCAGCCAGATGGCTGAGTTGGATTACATGATCCGCCCTCTTATAACGCACTTTTTCATACCATTTCAGATTTTTGGGATTCTGTTTATGAATCTCAACCATGTCCGCAGTGAGCTCACCTAAAACATCAGCGTCCTGTATCGCCATATTCATGCCTTCCCCGGCCATCGGGTGTACGGCATGCGCCGCATCCCCGATAATCGCTTTATTGTCCCTGACATATGATGGGGCATGGAACATGACCGGAATCATCAATTGAATTTTTTTCCAGTCAGTCAACTGTTGTACATAGCCATCCATTGCCGGTGCAAGATCTGTGTATAGTTTGTGGAAGTGGCTGATGGGCTTTTCTTTCAATTCTTTATAATCTCCTTCTGGAATCAGATAAACGGAACGCACCTGATTATCCGGCAAAGGGAATAATCCGAGGAATCGATTATATGTAGAAATAATTTGGCCATCTTTGAAATTTTCTGGCCTTGGAAAAGATACAGTTAAGAAATGATGGTTATAGGAAGTCTGTTTGATTTCGATGTCCATATGCTTTCTGGTAACAGATGCCCTGCCCTCTGCACCAAAGAAGAAATCAGCTTCAACTTCCAATTTTTCCTTTCCTGATTTGAGCAATGCTTTATTGTCGGTATACCCTGTGCAAGACGTTCCCGGCATATAGCGGAAATTTTTATATTCGGAAGCAGCTTTTAATAGAATATCTTTTAGTTCTTCATGATGTACCATAAATGCCGCATTGTATTTGCCAGGCAATACGCTGTAATCCATAAACGTCTGGTCGCGGACCTGAAGTGAACTTGACAGCTCGAGCATATCGAGGATTTTGATTTCGTTGCTGCGCGCAGTGATTTCGTCGTACAGGCCCAGTCCTTCGAATATCTGCATACTTTTAGGCTGAAGCAATTCACCTTTATAAGTCGGTGCTTTAGCTTTCAATCGCTCCGCCATCACCACATCGACGTTGCGCTGAACAAGTTTAAGGGCCAGTGCAAGGCCACCGATGCCGCCACCGCTGATAAAGACTTGTGTTTTCATCAAACTCAGCTCCTCTCTAATGTATTCCTCAAACCCCTCGCATAAAAACCTCCATAACTGCGATACATTAAATAAACTTCAGTATTTCAGTTCCAAAACAATACTTAAGACCTATGAAACTATATTTTTCCAATATTTTTTAGAATAACCTGGATATTTAGCAGGCAGGCATTGCGGACTATGACTGAAAATTGATACTATAATATATGATGAGAGGAGAGATTCATTTGACATCATTAAATGATAAATTGACACGCTATGCAGAATTGGCGGTAAAGGTCGGCGTTAATATACAGCCAAACCAACAATTATACATAGCAGCTTCACTGGAGGCTGCACCGCTTGTGCGCCTGATTGTAAAAAAAGCCTACGAGACTGGAGCTAAACAAGTCTTTGTTGACTGGAATGATGATGAAGTCTCAAGATTGCGCTTCGAAATGGCGCCCGAGGATTCTTTCTCTGAGTTCCCTTCCTGGAAAGTTCAAGAGCGTGAGCAATTGGCCGAACAAGGTGCTGCATTCATGAGCATTGTTTCTCAAAGCCCGGATCTTTTAAAAGGAATCGATTCGAAACGAATTGCCGCTTCTCAGAAGGCGACTGGACAAGCACTCAATAAGTATCGCCAATACGTCCAATCAGATAAAATCAGCTGGACAGTCCTGGCAGCTCCATCAAAAGCCTGGGCGGCAAAAGTTTTCCCGGAGCTTCCGGAAGATCAGCAAGTTGACGCTTTATGGGATGCTATTTTCAAAGCGGTCCGTGCCGACTTGGATCAGCCGATCGAAGCTTGGAAAGAGCACGACGAATTATTGCATACAAAAGTCGATTATCTGAACGGCAAAAAATATGCGAAATTACATTACACTTCCCCTTCCACTGATCTCGAAGTCGCTCTTCCTAAAGGGCATTTATGGTGCGGCGCTGGTTCCATCAATGAAAAAGGCGATGCTTTCATGGCAAATATGCCAACCGAGGAAGTTTTCACTGTGCCGCAAAAAGATGGCGTCAACGGTTACGTTTCAAGCACGAAGCCACTCAGCTATGGCGGCAATATCATCGATGAGTTCAAAGTCACATTTGAAAATGGACGAATTACAGATGTAACAGCAAAACAAGGGGAAGATGTTTTGAAGCAATTGGTAGATACGGACGAAGGCTCCCATTACCTGGGTGAAGTTGCTTTAGTGCCTCACGAATCACCAATTTCCGCTTCCGATATCCTTTTCTACAACACTTTATTCGATGAAAATGCGTCAAATCACTTCGCTATCGGAAGCGCTTACTCTTTCTGTTTGGAAGGCGGCAAGAAGATGTCGTCCGAAGAACTGCTTAAGCACGGTTTGAACCAAAGTATTACCCATGTCGATTTCATGGTCGGTTCTGATAAGATGGATATTGACGGTATTTTGGAAGACGGCACACGCGAGCCGATTTTCAGGAACGGCAACTGGGCATTTTAAATCTCACTAATTCGACACTTAATCTTTTTTCTATTATCATGTATACTAAGTTATGATAATCATAGTCGAGAGGGGAGTTATCATCATGTTGTCTGGTATTGTCACAGTATTAGGTTTTATGGCTGTAATCTTCATGTTTTTCTTCACACTGCTCCATTTTTTGGGGAAAGAGTTGCATACACATGACGCAGAACATGTAGATCCGCATCCGGAACGCAAATTCTGATCATTAAATTTCGAAGCAGACCTTTTTATTAAAAAGGTCTGCTTTTTTAATAGTTTTAAATGACTGACAGATTACAATTCAGAAACATTTCATTTGCACATCGATTACATAAGGCATCAAACGTCCTATAAATGATCTGCCCAAAGAGCCAATAGACCCTCGTAATATTGCAGTCTGACGCAATTGAAAAGAGACGCTATTTTAAGCGTGTTAAAATTCAAAATGGACTTGTTTTATATTAGGAGGAGTTTAGGCATGTTTTCTTCATCGGATATTGGAATTGACTTAGGAACAGCAAATATTCTTGTTTATACAAAAGCAAAAGGCATAATTTTAAACGAACCGTCAGTAGTGGCACTTGATACAAAAAGCGGGAAAGTGATCGCCATCGGCGAAGAAGCCAAAGCTATGATCGGTAAGACGCCAACATCCATCCGCGTTGTGCGTCCACTGAAAGACGGCGTAATCGCAGATTTTGACGTCACCACTGATTTATTGAAAATGGTCATGCAGAAAGCAGCCAAACAGTTGGGAGGCGCTTACCGTAAGCCGAATGTGATGATCTGCACTCCATCCGGTGCAACATCGGTAGAACGCCGTGCGATTCACGATGCGGTTAAACAAAGCGGCGCTAAAAGCGTCCACTTGATCGAAGAGCCGGTGGCTGCCGCGATTGGTGCTGACCTTCCTGTCAGCGAACCGATAGCAAGCGTTATTGTGGATATCGGTGGTGGCACTACTGAAGTCGGCATCATTTCATTTGGAGGCGTTGTTTCTTCCAACACAGTAAAAATTGCGGGTGACCGCATGGATGAAGATATCATCCAATATGTCCGTAAACATTATAATGTTCTAATCGGTGAACGTACGGCAGAAAATATCAAAAAAGAAATCGGCTATGCTTTGATTCCACATAAAGCGGAAACAATGGAAATTCGCGGCAGGGATATCATGACTGGCTTGCCGAAAGTTGTCTCATTAACATCTACAGAAATCCAGGAAACACTGAAAGAACCATTGTTGGCCATCCTCGAATGCATCCGTGCAACTCTTGAGAATTGCCCTGCCGAACTGTCTGGCGACATCGTCGACCAGGGAGTTGTCATCACTGGCGGCGGCGCTCTGCTGAAAGGCATGCAGCAATGGCTTTCTGAAGAAATTTCAGTGCCTGTTCACATGGCACCGATGCCGCTCGAATCTGTGGCTATCGGGACCGGACGTTCTTTGGTCATGATGGACAAGCTCGATAAAATTTCAAAATAAACCTGTTCCGGAAGCCTTGCGCTTCCGGAATTTTTTATTTTTCCGGACTGAGATTAGTCATCAGTTCAAATTTCGATTAAAATATAGGAGAGTAAATGTTTAAGGAGTGGATAATGTGTCGATGCTGAATGAAATACTGGAGTTCAACAAAAATTTTGTTGAAGAAGAAAAGTACGAACAATTCATAACCACTAAGTTTCCTGATAAGAAAATGGTCATTTTGACTTGCATGGATACTCGCTTATTCGAATTATTGCCAAAGTCCATGAATTTGAAAAATGGCGATGTAAAAATCGTCAAGTCTGCAGGTGCGGTCATCAATCACCCATTTGGTGGAATCATGCGCAGTCTGATTGTGGCAATTTATGAATTGAATGCCGATGAAGTTTATATTATCGGCCATCATGATTGCGGAATGTCCGCAATTGAACCACAAAAAATAATGGAAAAAATGAAAACCAGAGGCATTGCGGAAGAAACTATTGAGATGATGCGCTATTCGGGAGTCAATCTCGATGAGTGGCTGCGCGGCTTCGATAATGTTACCGAAAGCGTCCGTCACAGTGTCAATATGGTACGCAATCATCCTTTAATGGATAATGAAGTTCCGGTTCACGGATTGGTAATTGATCCTAAGACAGGGAAATTGGATTTGGTAGTGGACGGAAATGAAAATAGATGAAGAAAACCGCTGAGAAAAATTTCTCAGCGGTTTTCTATTTTATAAAAAAGTATTAGAAATAATATTTCACAAAACAGCATCGCTGTACAAAACCTGTGCTCCTGCATCGCTTCGCTAGCTTCGTCGCAAAGGTTCGACCGAATGCTGTTCGGTCGAACCTTCTCAGCGGTTTTCCTTTGGAAAATAAATATAATCAAGTACAGTCCCTTCCTCGCCGAATTGCCTCAGCAAGGAAACAATCTGACCCCGGTGATAAGAAGCATGATTAATGAAAGTGAATAACATCTCTTCCCTGGTCTCCTCAAAGGAATTGCCGCGAAGATTTGTGAATCTCATGACTTCCTGCCACTGGTCTTCAGTCAATGAAGAAAAATACAATTCCATTTCTGCGTGAAGCAGCATAAAAGCCTGTTTCGCTTCAGCTGCAGTGTCCACGTGAAATTGTTCAGCTGCAGGTTTTTCAATGCCTGTCATTCTCAGCAGCCAGAGTTTTTCAACAGTGATTACATGCCTGACTGTTTCTTTGATAGAAGCAAATGAACTATCCTCTTCCCGGGTAAAAACCGCATCACCGAGGCCTTCTGTATGTGAAAGAATCTCCTGGCTGGCCCATTGATGGTAGGCAAACAGTTTATCTCTTAACATAAGGCACCTGCTTTCTGTCAATGTTTTATTCCCATAACCATCTCTTCATTTCGATCCACCATTTTTTATAGGCGGCCTTGCCCTTTCAAAAATCTTTCTCCAAAATGGCGTAGTGATAATGGTCTTCCCACACTCCATTGATATGAAGAAATTCCTTCAATAATCCCTCATTCTCAAATCCTGCTTTTTCAAGCACACGAACGGAACCTGTATTTCGGGGAGACACATACGCCTCTATCCGGTGCAGCTGGATTTTTTCAAAGCCGAAAGCCACAATCAGCTTTACAGCTTCTGTCGCAATCCCTCGCCCAATATATGATTCATCGACTGAATAACCGACCAACGCACTGAGAAACGGCAATCGCTTAATGCTGTACATGGAAATATGGCCAATCAGTTTATCGCTTCCATTTTCAAACACTCCGAAACTGTACTCGCGATTTTCCCTGGCCTGATAAATGGATTCACGTATTTTTTCCCGTTGTACAGCAGCAGTGAAATAACTGTCCCGATGTTTCGGTTCGAAGATTGCCCAGTATTCCTTGTTGCGCACAAGCAATTGCACCATTTCTTCAGCGTCCTCAACTGTCAAAATACGAAGGTAGCACAACTTACCGGTCAATAGAAAATTCATATCATTCAGCAGATGACGTCAGCGAAATAAACTCTTCAGCATCTTTCACACATAGAGCAATCCCTTTTTCCCAGAAAGCTTCCTGTGTAATGTCTTCACCCAGATGCTTCATCGCCAAGTCTTCAGCAGTCATGATCGCCGTATCCCGCAATAACGCCATATACTTCTCCTCGAATCCGGCTCCTTCTTCAAGCGCTTTGGCATAAACACTCAACGAGAATAAATAACCGAATGTGTAAGGGAAATTATAGAATGGCACGTAAGTTATATAGAAATGAAGCTTCGATGCCCAGAAATGCGGATGCGTGGACTTTAACCCGCCGCCGAATCCTTCATGCTGTGCTTCTTCCATCAATTCATTCAGGCGGGAAGCCGGTACGACTCCTTTTTTGCGTTCTTCATAAAATCGCGTTTCAAACAGGAAGCGTGAATGGATATTCATGAAGAAAGCGACACTGCGCTGAACTTTATCTTCAAGCAGAGCGATTTTCTCATCATTTGATGATGCGTTCTTCACTGCCGCATCAGCAACAATCATTTCAGCGAATGTAGAAGCTGTCTCTGCGACATTCATTGCGTAAGATCGGTTGATCTGGTGAACCGGGCGCAGCGCGTACGAATGGAAAGCATGTCCCAATTCATGCGCCAAGGTTGCAACGTTCGACATCGAGCCGCTGTAAGTCATGAAAATACGCGATTCTTCAGTTAACGGAAGGCCTGTACAAAAACCACCTGGCCGTTTGTTCGGACGGTCTTCCGCTTCAATCCATCCTTTTTCGAAAGCATGGCGTGAGAATTTTTCAAGTTCCGGACCGAATTTTTTGAAATGCTCCAGAATGAATTCCGCACCTTCCTGATAGGAAAAAGTTTGTGTGCTCTCAGTTACCGGAGCGTCCACATCATACCAGTCAAGCCCGTCTTTTCCGAGCAGCTCCGCCTTCTGATTAAGGTAATCGACGAACGGCTGTTTATTTTTTGAAATGGCGCTCCACATAGCATCCAAAGTCTGCTGTTTCATCCGGTTGATCTGCAGCGGTTCCTGCAACGGATTTTCCCATCCGCGTTTCTTGTATACTTCCAAACGGAATCCCGCTATGGAATTTAACGTTTTCGCAAAGAAATCTTCTTTTTCTGTCCATGCATCTTCCAGCTTTTCGTATGATTCTTTTCTTACTTGAGGATCCGCGTGTGAACTTAAGTTGTTTGCCTGCCCGACAGACATGGTTTTTTCCTGACCATCTACGGTTATTTTGATTTTAATGTCACCCACAAGCATATCGTAGAGCTGGCTCCATCCGTGATAACCGTCCATGCTCAAAGCAGTGATCAAGTTTTCTTCCTTCTCGGATAGCAATTGCTTTGCTTCGTCCCGCCATTCATTTAAAACGAAAGAGAATTCACGAAGTTTTTCGTCATCCATCAACTCATTCCATACAGCATCATCCGTTTTCGTCAGGTCCTGCTGAATTTTCTGAAGAGCCGAATTGAAGCGTGCACTCAGGCTGGCAGATTCACTCTGCAGCAGCGACGCTTTTTTATCTTCTGTATTTTGCGCCTGCAAACAGCCGATAAACGCGCTTGACTGGCGGAGGTGCAGCATCATTTCTTTTACAGCTTCAAGCACCTCTGCCACTTGCTGGGCATCAGCGGCTTTTTCAGGTACGGAAAAATTACGGGAAAGTTTTTCAAACTTCTCCAATTTGGGTCCTGCTTCATCCATATGTACGCGGAGCTCTTCTGACTCACTGCCTCCTGGGAACAAGACATCCAAGTCCCATACTTCCGGAAATTTCACTGTCATGGCTTTTCCTCCTGATAAACTAAATTTTCTAAAAACACTTATCAGTATACCATTGTTCTTCGGTTTACGGAATATTTGGCAAAGCCGATCGGACACGATGACATAATATTGACGATTTCCCGGAACTTTTTATTCAAATCAACGAACAGTTAATTGTTGTCAGAAACAAGGAACGGTATACTGTTAGCGAGGAGGGATCACAGATGTTCCGTTTGATATTAATGACAATCGCCTTTTTGGCCATCATTGCAATTAACGTATTAGCCAATATCCTGCCGATCAACGGTCAAACCACAGGAGAAATTTCCAACAGGCTTCCTGTTCTGTTCACCCCTGCCGGTTATGTCTTTTCGATCTGGTCAGTCATATACATATTATTAGCTATCTGGATTGCTGGATTCTGGATCCGTTACACGAAAGAAAAAGAACTTCCTTCCCGAGCCATCAGTTTGTATTTCATCTTAAGCGCTGCGGCCAATATCACCTGGCTATTCCTATGGCATTATGAATACTTCGCCTGGTCTATAGCAGCGATGCTCCTCTACCTCGGTTCACTTATTCTGTTATATCTCCAATATGATAATAATGAGAGAAAATTTACCGAACGGCTGCCGATTTCAGTAAATATGGGTTGGATCAGTATTGCGACCATTACAAATATCAGTTATGTACTCACTTATTATAATTGGGGCGGCTGGGGCCTCAGCAATGAATTATGGGCAGTCATCATGCTGACTGTTGCTACAGCTCTTGCACTGCATGTCCGTTTCCATCACTCCGATATTCCTTTCACTTTAGTATTTGTCTGGGCATTCATCGGTATTGCAGTCAAACATGGACTGGATGAAATGCTCGTTACAACAGCTTCCTTATTCCTGAGCGGGGTGATCATTACAGGAATACTTCTTATCAAGAAAAAGTGATGTTGCCCTGTGAGAAGAGAAAATGTTTCCATCAAAAAAGCCTGCGCTATGCAGGCTTTTTTTTATTCTTCTAGTTTAGTCAATAAAATCGGTTCACCTTTTGTCACCAGCACTGTATGTTCAATCTGCGCGACAAGCGACTGGTCCGGGGTAATGAAAGTCCAGCCATCCCCAGATTCAATGATATGCTCAGCTTTTTGCGAGATGAAAGGCTCGACAGCGAGAACCATTCCTTCTTTAAGGATTGTCGTTTCCCAGGCATCATAATAATTCAGGATATGCTGAGGAGCTTCATGGAGTGATTTTCCAATGCCATGGCCTGTCAGGTTTTTGATGACAAACAAACCTTGCTCTTTCGCTTCCCGCTCAACCGCTTTACCGATCTGGTTTAATTTTGAACCCGCTTTGACTTTAGTCATCGCCCGTTCGAATGCTTTTTCAGCCGCTTCACAAATCTTCTCTTTTTCAGGATGATTATCCCCTACGACAAAAGAAATCCCCGTATCCGAAAAATACCCCTCATAAGAACCGGAAACATCAATGTTGACGATATCCCCTTCCTTGATGACACGTTTCCCCGGAATACCGTGTGCCACTTCTTCATTTACACTGATGCACGTATAGCCCGGAAAATCATATTCGGATTTCGGACCGGAAACGCCGCCGAGTTCTTCGAACAATCGTCCGCCCAACTCATCAATTTCTTTGGTAGTTACGCCAGGCTTGGTTGCCGCTCTCATTTCCTCACGGATCTTCGCTACCATTTGCCCCGCTTTTTTTAACATTTCAATATCTTTTTCATTGGTTGCAATCATCAAATACCCTTCTTTCAAGCTTTTCTATTCAAAAATTATAACATAAAAGAAAAGCGACAGGGGCCGCTGGAGTCTGGATAATGAAAAGAAGACTATCATAAGATAGCCTTCTTATTTTATTCTTTCACATCAATTAATCTCGGAGCGGCTATGAACAGAATCGAACAAACGAAAGCTGTCAGCAGAAACGCCGGCACCATATAAGTCGCGTTGTATACGAAAGAGTAGATATAAACGTTGCCCGTCGCGAATTCACTGAAGAACCAGATCCCTACAATAACATGGATGATATAGCGCAGAAATGCACCGATTAAAGCTCCAGCGACAATCGATGAGACGGCTTTTCCCCGCGCGCCATTCCGCAAATTTTTAAGATAAGCGGATCTCATTATTCCTGCCACCCCTACGCTCGCGAAAGCGACCAAGTAATCGAGTGTCACTTGTGTAAAAGCGAATCCGAATGATAAAGGCACAATATAGACACGCCCCGTAACAAGCTGCAGCAGGCCAACTGTGAGACCGGTCAGGATACCGGCACCCATCCCGCGGCGGAACGCCATCAGGATAATCGGAATCATCACCAGACTGACCGATCCCCCCTGTGGCATACTGAACGCGATAAAATCCAGCACAAAGCCAAGGGCTCCGAAAATCGCGATTTCGAGCATCAATAATAATTTTTTATTTCTCATGATATCCTCCCTAATGTTTGCACATCACCAGAAGGGCCGCCAATAAAAACCATACGAAAAGCGGCGCCAGGATAGACCCTGACGCCGCATAAGGGCAGGTTTCCATCCACATCCCTGCGCAAGTATTAACTTACAGGTTCAAAGGGTAAGAACGGTTCCGTTCACTCTCAGCAAAAGCTCCCCTTGTGGTGTATACAGTTATTTTCTTAACATCTGTATTGTAACGGACATAAAGATGGTATGCAAGTTCGTTTCAACAGGAGCCATTAGGGTATTGAGAAAGTAAATGTTACAGAAAGGATGGTGGAGGCAGCTGAAATTGCTGCTGCACGCGTATGATCGAATTATTGAAAGAGCTGATAAAAATTAAAAGTGATACCAAAGAAGGCGCCAATGACGCTCTTCTTTTTTGCGCCCGCTGGCTCGAAGAACATGGTGAAGCGGTTGAAGTCCACGACAACAAAGGGTTTTTGATGCTGACTGCCCAAAAAGGCCAAGGATCAGAAAAATTGGTCTGGAATGGACATGTCGATGTGGTTCCCGGTCATGATGAACAATTTACGCCGATGGAAGAGCTCGGCCGCTTGTATGGCCGCGGTTCAGCAGATATGAAAGCTGGCGTCGCTGCTATGATGCAGGCATTTATCGAACTTGACCCGGATCAGTTGGAGCGCGAAGTCCATCTCCATATCGTCACTGATGAGGAAATCGGCGGACATAATACTTCTGAATGGCTGGTCTCCCAAGGACACAGCGGCAATTTCGTCATTTGCGGTGAGCCGACAGGGTTGAAAGTTGGCCTCCAGTCCAAAGGCATCCTGCATATGGATATGGTATTCAAAGGCAAACCCGCACATGGCAGCCGGCCGTGGGAAGGCGTAAATGCCATCGAGCAAGCGATGAAATATCATATGGCGATGGGCGAACTGCCTTTCCGCAAAGAATCCACGGAATATTATGAGCAGCCTTCCGTCAACTTGGCCATCATCAATGCCGGCAAGCGCTATAATGTGGTTCCCGAACTTTGTGAAATGTCATACGATATCCGCTTTATGCCGGGACAGGATCCGAAAGAAATCACGAATCAGATGGTTGAACTCGGTGAAACACTGGGAATCGATTTTGATTATAAATCAAGTTCTTCCACGACACCGGCGCTGACAACGACAGCCGATAATCCATATATACAGACCTTGCAGGAAAGCATCCGGAGCAATACCGGAAATGACCCTGTGCTGTTCGGCCAGCATGGTGCTGCAGATACCCGCTATTACGCCGCTGTCAATGGAGGCGAAGGGGCGATCGAGTTTGGCCCGAGTGGCGATGACTGGCACGGCAATGCTGAATACGTGGAAATTTCAAGTGTCCATGAGTATAAAGACATTCTGGTGACTCATGCCTTAAGTTAAGTGCCATGTTTAAGGGAGTCCGAAAAAGGGCATTTAAATAGTATCTTTAAAACGAATGGAGCGATAAATATGGCAGTAGGAAGATTATTAAGAACAGCGATCAAATATGGTCCTATAGCATATCCGGTTATCCGTAAATTCATGAATAAAAAGAAAGCCAAAAGCAACGCTCAAACAAACACCAGCCAGTATAAAACAAAACAGACAAAAAGATAAGCAAAAATCCCGCTTCCTAATTTCAGGTAGCGGGATTTTTTAGTTCTATACTATTGGAAGGATTGTTCTTATAGCCAAATAATCCGATTGAAGACTTGGAAACAATTGTGCAGACTGATCATCCGCCGTCTGTTCGGCTTCACCTTCTGCAGGTTCTTCTCCTTCTGCAGCCGGTTGAGGATTCTCATCCGCTTGTTCTTCCTGCACTTGCAGGATTTCTTCAAAACTTACAGGGTTCGGTTGAGGCAGCTCTCTGCTTTCGATCGTCCATCCACTTCGGTATTCTGCCAAAAATTCATTGGCCATTGCCTGGTAGCCTTCTAAATTCGGATGGACATCCCCTGGATTCGGCACTTTTGATGTCGCATTTTCACCGAATGCATCGTCCACTGACACAAAAATCGCATCCGCTTTTTCAGCTTCATTTTCGAGTATCCTGTTTAAGATCTCCAATTGTTCAGCTATGCCTTCTTTCTGCGACTCACGAGCATGCGGGTAGGCAAAATAATATCCCATGACATATACATCCGCGTTTGGCGCAGCTTCATTTAGCCGATTCAATATATCGGCAATATTTTTTCTGGCTTTATTCAAAGCAAAGTCAGATTGGATGCGCTGGAACTGAAGTGAACCGTCAGCAGGATTCGCCTGGACCAGCCGCAGCAGATCATTGGCTCCTGCTGACAATGTAATGATATTTGCCGATGCCAGAAGTTCCTTCGTCTCTTCTTCCTCTACACGCTCCAGAACATCTGCTGTCGTGAATCCGGGGAAAGCGAGATCTTTCGAAAACAATGCGACCGGCTGGTTCCGGCCCAGCTCCTGTGCAATCAAATCAGCATAGCCAGCATCAATCTGGCTGTCAGGTGTCTGCCCGGCAGCGAGCGAATCACCCAGCGCAATATAGGCAGCCGGAATTTTCACTTCAGCTGCCGCTGTATTCACCATACTGATTGCAAAGGTCCCAGCCAGCAGTAATGCTGCAGTCTTTTTCATTATTATCACCTCTTAGAATGCCCAGTTGCCTTTTCGGAAAACCGGAATCTTCGATCCATCTGCAGTGACGCCATCGATATCCATTTCAGCACTGCCGATCATAAAGTCTTCATGGACAATGGACGTATTCAATCCCAGCTCTTCCAATTGCTCACGCTCAAGATCGCGTGCGCCCTCGTAGCATGTCGGATAGGAATCGCCGATTGCCAAGTGGTTTGAGGCGTTTTCATCAAATAAAGTATTGAAGAATAACAGGCCTGAATCTGAAATTGGCGACTGGTGCGGCACCAATGCCACTTCGCCGAGATAAGCTGCGCCTTCATCAGAACTGATCATTTCATTTAACAGCTCTTCACCTGTTTCAGCTTCAGCTTTAACGATTTTGCCATTTTCGAAGGTCAGTGTGAATCCATCGATGATGTTGCCTTGATAAACAAATGGCTTTGTATTACGGACAAAACCGTTGACTCCATTTTTTAATGGAACTGTATAAACTTCCTCTGTCGGCATATTCGCGATGAACGGATTGCCTTGCGGCGTTTTGGAAGCGCCAGACATCCAGATATGCTTGTCTGGCAACTCGATTGTAAGATCAGTGCCAGGAGCGGAATACTGCAGTTTTACAAAACGATGATCATTTAATTGGGCAGCGCGTTTCTCAAGAAAATCGATATGTTCCTTCCACAATGCTACAGCGTCTCCGCCCCCGATTCGCACGGTTTTGAATATTGCTTCCCAAAGAGCTTCAATCTGCTGTTCAGGTGCTAGATCCGGATAGACTTTGGCAGCCCATTTTTCTGAGGGGATTGCCACAATCGACCAGGCGATTTTATCGGAACCGACTGCCTGGCGGTATCTGGCCAATGCCTTGCCTGCTGCTTTTTGTGAGTTCGATAAACGTTTGGCTGGGATACCGGTCAATAAATCCGGATCTTCCGCATCGATCCACAAGAATGAACCGCCTTTTTCAATAATTTCGTCCCGCTGCAAGACCGACCATTCCGGATATTCCGTAAATGCCTCATCAGGCGCAAGTTCATAATGGGTGCGTGTCTGTACTGGATCGGAATAATTTACGTGTACATTTTTCGCACCGGCTTCATAGGCTTTCTTTACAACCAGACGTGTGAAATCGATTGTGTCTGTCGTGGTGTTGATTAGAACGTGCTGATCCTTTTGGACATTAAGTCCAACGTATACGGTCAACTCCGCATACTGCTCCATTTTCTTCTGAAAATCCATTATTTTTTCCCCTTTGTGTTCACAGTCTTGCTTGACCCTTCAATCAATTCTCCGCCATGCATGATTTTCTGAACAGGCTTCGATGGCAAGTCCTTCGTGAATTTTTTATAGTGTCTTTCATCCTGATAAGCTAATAGCGTCAATACTTCACCGTCTTTTCCGGCTCTCCCTGTCCGTCCTGACCGATGAAGATACTGGTCGATTGTTTTGGGCACATCCACATGGATAACATGTGTCACAGAATCGATATCGAGTCCGCGTGCGGCGACCTCTGTCGCGATAAGAACCGAAACTTCCCCTTTGCGGAATGCGTCCAGTGCCCCTTTTCGTTCTTCTTTATTCATTTCAGAATGCAAGGTCACTATTTTAGTGTCACGGAATTTCAATTTATTTTCCTTCATCAGCAGCTGATCGAGATTATTGACGAATGCCAGCGCTTTGACATTGTCGATGTGCGAAATACGGCGCAATAGATCCGTCTTATCGCGTTCGTCCACTTTGATGAATGAATGCGTCACTTTGCCCTGCATCGGCATATCCGCAGCTGTGACTTGAAGGCGTGTAGGGTGTTGCATCAGACGGTCGGCGACCAGCTCCACTTCTTCGGTTATTGTTGCGGATACCAGAACGAGCTGTCTTTCAGTCTGTGTTTTTTCAATCAGCGCTTTCATCACATTACGATGCTCGCGCGCCATCAATTGATCCCCTTCATCCAGGACCAGAATACGGATTTCATGCATTTTCAGCTTCTTGCTTTTGACAAGCTCATTCAAGCGGCCCGGTGTACCCACCACAATAATCGGTTTCTTCTTCAATTTTTCCAGTTGGCGCTGCATATTGGCTCCGCCGATCAATTGGGCAACGGTGACATCTGTACCTTCTGTCCACTCTCTCAGCACATTGACGATCTGCATCGACAACTCCTGGGAAGGGGCGATGATCATGGCCTGTGTCGCTGCTTTTTCGGGATTGACCCGTTCTAAAATCGGCAGTAAGTACGCCAATGTTTTACCTGACCCTGTCGGTGATTGCGCCAGGATATCATTGCCGGCCAGCATCTCTGGAATCATCTGCTCCTGGATCGGCATAATTGATTCAAAACCTGTTTTTTTCCATTTTTCCTGCCACACTGGCTTTAATTCTTCTATAAATGTCATTTTAATTCCACCTTCTCTTCAATGCTTACAGTGTACCATATTTGGCGGTCTAACGCCTTTTTTTGCTGAATTGGACTTGCTTGATTCCTGTAAAATAAACAAAACCGCTCCAACTGTCGGAGCGGTTTGAAAATCAGGATTCTGTTGCTTCCTGGCGGGTATAGACAATGTCCTTTTCCTGTTCGGTTACGGGACGCTGCGGCTTTTTGATAAACAGCGCCAAAAGCAATGCAGTTAATGCGATGAATGTAGAAACAAAAAATGAAAAATTGATCCCTTCCAGCATCGCCATGTTCACAATGCTTTCCGGTGCTGTTCCATTCGCCATCAAATCGGCTGCGGCTGACTCGGTGCGTGTATTCATCAACGTGATCAGGAATGCGGAGCCGATTGCTCCTGACACCTGCTGCAGTGTATTATTGATGGCCGTCCCGTGTGGATATGCTTTCATCGGCAACGTATTCAAGCCATTGGTCATGACCGGCATCATGACCAATGAAATGCCGAGCATCCGGATGGAATAGATGATCATGATCTGCCAATAGCTTGTATCCAATGATAACTGGCTGAACAGATATGTTGTGATGACGACAAGTGACAAACCCGGAATCGCCAAGACTTTAGCTCCCCATTTATCAAACAGTCGGCCGGTGATCGGAGACATCATTCCCATGATCAAGGCACCGGGCAGCATCAATAATCCTGAGTTGATCGGTGAAATCCCTTTGATGGTCTGAATATAAATCGGCATCAGGATCATCGCAGAGAACATCGACATCGACAAGACAATTGAAATGACTGACGACAATGCGAACATCGGATATTTATAGATGCGGATCTCGAGCAGCGGCTCTTCCAATTTCAACTGGCGCAGCGCGAAGAGCACCAATGATGCCAGACCGACGGCAATTGTCAGGTAGACGACAGGGTCGGACCAGCCCATTGTGCCAGCCGAACTGAAGCCGTACAAAATGCCGCCAAAACCTAAGCTTGATAAAACCAGTGAAAATTTATCGAGTGAAATTTCCCGGTTCTGGAAGGTTAAGTTCTTTAATTTGAAAATCCCAAGCAGTAAAGGAATCAACGCAACCGGCAATACGATGAAAAAAAGCACCCGCCAGTCATAATTTTGAACGATATACCCTGATAAGGTCGGACCGATTGCTGGTGCGACAACCATGACCAGCCCGAAGTATCCCATTGCTGTCCCACGTTTTTCAACAGGAAATGCAGCGAGCATAACGTTCATCAAAAGCGGCATCATCAATGCAGCACCGGAAGCCTGCAAAAGGCGTCCGGCCAAAAGGAAAGCAAAAGTCGGTGCCAGCGCAGCGATCAATGTCCCCAGTGAGAACAACGACATTGCAACGATAAAGATCGAGCGATTTGAAAAGCGCTGGATAAAATAGGCGCTGGCCGGTATCAATATCCCGTTGACCAGCATATATCCAGTGACCAGCCACTGGGCGGTAGCTGCTTTTATGCCAAAATCCGCCATGATTTCAGGCAATGCGATATTCAATAATGTCTGGTTGAAAATCGCTACAAATGCCCCTGTAAATAATATTGCGATTATGCCGTAAGGCGGTTTTTTCTGTTCGGTCATTTTCTTTCTTCCTCCATATATTTCATGCTGAATTTGTTTTCCTCAATCTCCATTTCATTATTCTATACCTGTAGTATATATTTATCAACAAAAATATACCGGCTGTTTATTTTCATTGCTTAATCAGCCAGGTACAGGTATTCTAAACATAGACTATGAGTATAAAGGTGAGTAAAATGAATCGAAAAAAACAAAATATACTGGACGCCGCATACTCCCTTTTCATCCAGCAGGGCTATAATTCCACTTCCATTCAGGATATTCTTGATGAAGCCGGCATATCCAAGGGAACATTCTATAATTATTTCACTTCCAAAACGGAATGTCTGATTGCCATCATGGAATCTGTCGCCAATGAAATAAGGCAGAAACGGATGGAAGCCGCTGCCGGAAAGCCGGTGGATGATCCGGAAGTATTGGCGGAGCAGCTGTGTGTGAGAATTCAAATGAACCGCGAGAAAAATCTTTTTTCATTATATGAAAGCATTTTCTATTCCCAGGACAAAGAGCTGAAAGATTTCGCTAAGAACACTTACCGGAAAGAACTGGATTGGATCACCTCGCGCATTATTGATGTCCATGGCGTTAAAGCCGCTCCCTATGCATTGGATAATGCCGCCGCTGTACACGGGTCGATCCAGCAGCTCGTCAATATCTGGCAATTGACTACGGATGAGGATCTTCCAACGAAGAAGTTAGCCGCCTTCGTCATCAACCGATTGCAAATCACCATTTCGGATCAAATAAAATCCGGTGAACGATTTATATCGGCGCCAACCGTCTATACTGAAAAAACATCGGATAACCTTTCAATTGAAGAACTGGCACAGCAGCTCGAAACCTGCAGCCAAGCTTTTGAGGAAGAACATGGTTCACGTCAACTGGTCCTGTTCCTTGCGGAAGAATTGAGGGAGCAAGCGCCACGCAAAGCATTAGTGGAAAGCGTTTTGGGCACACTCGCCAAACAGCCGGAACATGAGTCGGATCTCATGATTTTACTTGAACAGGTTTGGAAAAAACTTGCCAAGCTGTAAATAGCCATAGAAAAAGGACAGCCCTTAAATCGGGCCGTCCTTATTCTATGGTTTTCTTCTGCCTTTTGAAGCTTGTTCAAATGCAAAAGCATATTCGATTAATCGGGGTTCGCTGAAAGCGATACCGTAAAAGGTCAGGCCGAATGGTTCACTGGTACCGGTAAAGCCATAAGGCACTGTAATAGACGGGAAACCTGCAGCTGCTCCAACATTACAGCCGAAATCCTGTGGAAGGATGATGGCGTCAGCTCCGATTTCCTTCAAAGTTGCATCGATGCCTTGTTCTGCAGCGAGGAAGCGATTCCGCTCGAGGGCTTCCACGTATTCCTTTTCCGTCAGCATCCCTGTCAGATTATTTGCCTGCTCCAGAAGATTCTGGCCGAACTTCAGCATTTTATCCGAGTGTTCACTATTGAATGCTATCACATCATCCATCGTTCTGATCGGATTCATCGGATCAGTTTTTGCCAGATAGGCATTCAGGTCCGCTTTGAATTCATGCAGCAGGACCGCAAAGCCAAGGTCTTCCTGATTGGAACCGAGGTCCACGTCTTCGATAATTTCGGCACCGCATTCTTTCAGTTTCTTCTTCGCCTGCTCAAACAGCTCCAGCTGTTCATCGGTTATCTCCTTGAACAATTCAGGTGTGACTGCCAGCTTTACACCTTTCAAGCCGTCTTTTTTCAAATGGACATTCCATTCATATGTCTCAAAGTCAGCTGACATACGGGTGATGGGATCTTCGGGATCGTAGCCGATCAGAACTGAAAAAGCATTGACGGCATCTTCAACTGTCCGGCCTAATGTGCCCGCCGTGTCCTGAGTATGTGACAAAGGAATAATGCCCCGCCGGCTGATCATTCCGACAGTCGGCTTTAATCCGACGATGCTGTTCTGGGCAGCAGGATTTATAATGGAGCCGGAAGTTTCCGTCCCGACTCCTATTGCTGCAAGGTTCGCAGCCACTGCAGCGGCAGAACCGGAACTCGAGCCGCCGACATCAAAAGCGCCGTAAGGATTATTCACCTGGCCACCCCGGGAGCTGTAGCCATTTGTCATTTTGTCCGACATGAAGTTTGCCCACTCAGTCATGTTTGTCTTGCCGATAATCACTGCGCCTGCTTTACGCAGTTTTTCAATCAGAAATGCATCTTTCTGGGCATAATGGTTTTCAAGCGCCAGGGAACCGGCACTGGTATGCATCTTATCACCGGTATCCATATTGTCCTTCACAACAATCGGAATCCCGTGCATAGGACCGCGCGCACCTTTCCGTTGGCGTTCAAAATCCAGTGCTTGTGCGATTTGCAAAGCATCCGGATTGATTTCAATAATCGCGTGAATGTTTTTATCTCGCAATGAGATATTCTCCTTATACATCAAAACCAAATCTTCAGAAGTTATATTCCCCGCCTGCATTTCTTCCTGCATTTGGGCTATTGTCATTTCGTCCAGATGCTTGGCGCGGTAATCTTCCAGCTTTTTCTGATGCATGGCATTCCCTCCCATAAGCATTTTATCCATTATAAGAATTTTACTCATGAAAATAAAAAAGCCGCAGCTTACGAGCTAAGGCTTTTCTGCGTATATTCTTTCATCAATTCATATAAACTCAACTCATATAATTGCCGTCCATTGATTTTAAAAACATTTTGCGCCACCAGTTCCTCGATGACGTTCGAGCGTTTATCTTCGAATTTCGATTCGGGTATCTGTTCCATGATGTTCGTTCTCTCCTTGTGAAGTATTCCTTTGTCTTTACCCATTTGAGACCATTCATGAAACGTTTCTGTGAAATAAAAAAAGAAAAACCGGATGCGAATTGCATCCGGTTAGTTTCCTGAAAATTTACTCTGCAAGCTGCAGCCACGCGACTGCCTCACAATGTGTCGATTGCGGGAACATGTCCACAGGCTGCACTTCCTGCGTACGATAGCCGCCGTCTTCAAGTATGCGCAGATCTCTGGCGAGTGTCGCCGGATTGCAGGAAACGTAGACAACGCGTTCCGGCCGCTGCTTCAAGATAGTGTGCAGCAATTGTTCATCGCAGCCTTTTCTTGGCGGATCAACAACAAGGACATCCGCTTTTCTGCCTTCTTTATACCAGCGCGGAATCACCTGCTCTGCGGGACCAGCCTCGAACAATGTATTGCTGAGTCCGTTCAGTTCCGCATTGCGTTTCGCGTCTTCGATGGCAGGTGGAACGATCTCCACACCCATCACAAATTTCGCACGCTGTGCGAGGAACAGGGAAATCGTTCCGATGCCGCAATAAGCGTCGATGACGGTTTCATTGCCGGTCAGGTTGGCATATTCGAGCGCCTGACCGTACAGCACTTCTGTCTGCTCCGGATTGATCTGGTAGAAAGAACGCGCTGAAATTTCAAAGCGCACATCACCGATCCGGTCTTCGATGACATCTTTGCCCCAAAGTGTAATCGTCTCATCGCCAAATATGACATTGGTCTTTTGAGGATTGATGTTCTGGACAATCGACACCGTTTCAGGGACAAGTGACTGGATCAGTTCGATGGCCTGTGCCGCCTGCTGAAATTTCTTTTTCTTGGTAACCAGCACGACCATGATTTCACCGGTGGCACGAGCTTTCCGGACGATGACATGGCGGAGCTGTCCGCGGTGCGTCTCTTCTTCGTATGGTTCAATACCTATTTCTGTCAGCTTCTGTTTGATGCCGGCCATGATGCTGTCCGCTTCCGGCGTCTGGATGAGACAAATATCGGTATCCGCGATCCGATGTGAGCGCGGCTGGTAGAACCCGGCGACCACACGCCCATCTTCCATGCCGAAAGGAATCTGTGATTTATTGCGGTAGCGCCATGGATTTCCCATGCCTTTAACAGCGTGGACCGGAACATCCGGTAACTTCCCGATGCGTGTGATGGCATCGCGCACAAGCTTGCGCTTGAATGTCATCTGTCCTTCATATGACAGGTGCTGGATCTGGCAGCCGCCGCATGTATCAAAGACCGGACAAGGGGCCTCCACCCGGAACGGCGAAGCATTTTCAATTTCGAGCAATTTTGCAAAACCATAGGATTTCAATGTCTTCAAGACATGGATGTGGACATCTTCTCCCGGCAGCGCGCCGTGGATGAATAGAGGATATCCGTCTACTTTTGCGACTCCTGCTCCGTCGTGGGTCAAGTCTTCCACATGGACCAGCAGCCGGTCGTTTTTGTTTACAGGTTTCAATTCGTTCACTCCATTTCACATTGGTTTATTGTACTATAGAAAAGCTCAGGCGACCATCTGGACGGCAGGTTTCAGGCAATAAAAATACGCGCCCGGCAAAGCCTGGGCGCGTCAGTCAGTCATGGTCTTTCGATATCGGCCCGTCTTTCAGCGCGAACCAGAAACCGAAGATCAATGAAGCGAGCAATACGAGAAATGGTGCATAGAATATCAAGAAATCCTGCATGGAAACTTCCCCCTTTTATGCATGGTAATCCGATTTGCCTTTGACATAGTCTTTATCGAACAAGAACAGCCGGAACAAAAGATACAGTGACGGAAGCAGTAAACCAAGACCTGCAATGAAAGCGATGATTAAGGCAATCGCCATTGCTTCGTTCGTAAAACTGTCGTAGATGGTCAAATACGGATACAGCAGATATGGATAATGGGAAACGCCATATGCAAAGAAAGCGGTAAAGAACTGACCGACCAGCAGAACGAACGCCAGGCCGTAATTTTTCTTTTTCCAAATCAGATAAACGGTACCGATGAACAACAGGAACGAGATTGCGAAGACCCACCAGAGATCCAGGATCCGGCTGTAATGCTCAGGATTGTGGCCGCGCAATTCGAATATGATCCCTGTTGCTGTAACGATGGCAGGTCCCGCCCACACAAGCGCGTATTTGCGCATCAGATCGGTCGCCTTGACGTCTCCCGCTTTATTGGCATACCAGGTCAGGAATACGGCAGAGATATAAAGTACAGCAGTGATGCTCAGTACAACGATGCTCCACATCAACGGACTTGTAAACAGCGCCCAGTAATCGAGATAGGGCTGATCACCCTTCATCTTGATGAAGCCGCCTTCCGACATAGCGAGTACCGGTGACAATGACGCCGGCAGCAGCAGACCGGATAACCCATACATGTATATATAACCGCGGTGATTGATTTTAGCCCCGTATGTCGCAAAGGCATAATAAGAGCCGCGGATGGCGAGCAAGATCAGCGCCAGACTGGCAGGAACGAGCAAGGTCGTTCCGTAATAGAAAGCGGTTTGCGGAAAGAAACCGATGATTCCCACAAAGAAGAACACAAAGAAAACGTTGGTGACTTCCCACACCGGCGACAGGTAACGCTGGATAATATTGGTCAGGATGTGCTGTTTATCTGTAAACGCACTGTAGGCGTTGAAAAATCCGGCACCGAAATCGATGGACGCCACGATTACATACAGAAACAGAAACAGCCATAAAACCGAAACTCCGATTATTTCAAGTGTCATTCCGGATCACCGCCTTTATCAGCTTTTTGTCTTTGGGCAAGTTCTTTCTCTACTGGGTTCCGTTTGTACATCCGTGATAATACAACGATTGTACCGATGCCCAGGATAAAATACAATCCTGCGAATAAAATGATCATCAAGTCAACCTGCCCGCTTGTAGTGGCGGCTTCGCTTGTCTTCATGTAACCCCGCAGAATCCATGGCTGACGGCCGACTTCAGTGAACCACCATCCGGCTTCGATAGCGATCAATGCCAATGGTCCGGCCGCCACAGTCAGCCAGCGGAACCATTTTTTAGTGATAATTGGCCATTTGCGCCATGCCGCTACGACATACACGAATGAGAAGAAAGCGAGCCACATGCCGATGGAGACCATCGTATCAAAGAGATAGTGGATCCAGAGCGGAGGAATTTCGTCTTCGGGAAATTCATTCAGCCCGGTCACTTCAGCACTCGGCACACCGTGAGCCAGTATACTTAGTGCGTATGGAATTTCAATCGCATACTTCGGTTCCTGTCCATCAAGCACACCGAAAAGAATTAATCTTGCTTCATCTTCTGTTTCGAAATGCCATTCAGCTGCGGCCAATTTCTCCGGCTGGTATTCGGCAAGGTATTTACCGGAAAAGTCGCCGATCAATGCTGTGGCGATTGAAAAGACAAATCCGAGTTTCATGGTCATCAGCAATGCTTTTTTATGATAGACATGCGTCGATCCCTGAACAATGCGCAGCGCTGCGATAGATGCGAGCACGAACGCGCTGGTCATGAAAGCAGTGGACATGACGTGCGCCACTTTCGTCGGAACAGCTGGACTCAACATCGCCAGCAATGGGCTGATGTTGATCAATTCACCATTCACCAGATCGAAGCCCTGCGGTGCGTTCATGAATGAGTTGACCATCGTGATGAAAACCGAGGATGCGGCCGCTCCCAGTGCAACAGGAATCAACAGCAGTAAGTGTTTTCGCTGATCTTCGAAACGGTCCCAAGTATACAAATAGATGCCCAGAAAAATAGCTTCAAAGAAAAATGCAAATACTTCCATGAACAATGGCAAAGCGATTACATTACCTGCCATTTGCATGAAGTTCGGCCAAAGCAGCGACAATTGCAAACCGATTGCGGTCCCTGTCACAACTCCGACCGCTACAGTTATTACAAATCCTCTCGCCCATCTTCTGGCGAGCAAAATATAATGATCATCTTTCTTTTTGATCCCGACCCACTGGGCGATCAAAATCATCAGTGGTACACCGACTCCGATTGTTGCATACAAAATGTGAAATGAAAGAGTCATCGTTGTCAGGATACGGCTTAATAAAGCTGTATCTTCAAATCCCATTTCCTTACCCCTCCCATGGAATATACTTCTCCGTAAGTTCTACATTTATTGTACCCTAAGGAGGCCGGCTGAATCTTCTGGAGCGAATTTAAAAACCACAGATTTACGCTAAACTTTGAATAAGCTGTGACAATAGCTGAATTAAGCGCTTGATATTTTTTAGAATTTTTAGTATTCTATTAAGAACATAAAAAAAGGGTGATTCATATGGAAACAAGCAGAAAAGTATTCGCCTACATCACAAGAGGCCCTGATGAAAACCGTGAATTGCTGGTTTTCGAATACAAAGGTGAACCGGAAGTCGGTGTCCAGGTCCCTGGTGGTTCCATCGCTGATGGAGAAATGCTTATCGATGCACTTTATCGTGAAGTCCAGGAAGAAACCGGACTGCCAAGCAACGTTTTGGATTTTGCAGGAAAAATCCATAAATATAATTATTATCCTGAACATCGTGACAAAGTATACGAACGCAATATTTTCCACTTCGAATATACGGGTGAAAAGGTCGACCAGTGGGAACATACCATCAAGAGCGATGGCCGCGATAACGGTTTGACACTGTTGTTCCGGTGGGAACCCGTGGACAATTTGCCTAAGCTCGCAATGGAACAGGACACGGCAATCGAACTTTTATAAGAAATAATGAAAGAAGCCCAGCAGTCTTGAGACTGCTGGGCTTCTTTCATTTTATGTCTTTTTCGTTCAGTGACTGGATCGGCACCAGCACTTCAATATGTTTTTCAAGGTTTTGGAATACTGCCGGAAGCACTCCTCCAAACTCTCCATCAAGGTTCAGCATGACACGCTCTTCGGATGACACCGAAATTCTGCTGGCTTTTGCATAGATGACGTGGGGGTTTGACAGATGCTCCCCGCGAAGCGCCAGTGAAGCCAATCGGATAAATTCTGCCATATTCACTTCTTTTAAAATCAGCAGCGTGAACTTGCCATCGTTGATGCTGGCGTCTGGAGCCAGTTTTTCGAAGCCGCCTACTGAATTAGTCAAGCCGATCAGGAACATCATCGCCTTGTCATCAAAAACTTCTCCATCATACTCGATGCGGACATTGGACGAGCGGATGGACGGCAGCATCTCAATCCCTTTCAGATAATAAGCCATCTGCCCAAGGACCGTTTTCAGTTTGCTTGGCACTTCATAGGTCAGCTCAGTCATTCTTCCGCCGCCGGCGATATTGATGAAATAGCGATCGTTCATCATGCCGACATCCACCGGAACCGAATCCCCTTGAATAATGATATCGACAGCCTTGTTGATGTCGCGGGGAATATGTACGGCACGGGCGAAGTCATTTGTCGTCCCCATCGGTATCAATCCTATTTTCGGCCGTTCTTCAAATGTGGAAACGCCGGATACGACTTCATTCAATGTTCCATCGCCGCCAACTGCGACAATCAGATCAAATTTCCTTTCGACAGCCGTTATGGCAGCAGCCGTAGCATCACCTTCACAGGTCGTAGCGTGGCAGGATGTTTCGTATCCTGCGATTTCCATTTTTTCCAGCACTTCCGGCAGATGCTTGCGGAACAACTCCCTGCCGGATGTCGGGTTGTAAATAATGCGTGCTCGTTTCATAAGATTTCAGCCTTTCTCCACTTACTCTAGAAAATAAGACAATAAAAAAAGATTAAAGTTCCTTTTTTGCAAGTTTTTTCTTTAAGCCAGTGATTTGGTCAAAACTGCTTTTAATTCCTGATAAACGCTGTCCCAAAACTCGCTTTTGTAGACAAAGCCGTCTGATATCTCGCCGATCACAGTCTTAAAATGCAGGTCGTATTGCGGATCTTCTTTCTCGGGCAATTTCGCTTTCAAATCATCCACGAATTCCTGGACCTTCTCAGATCTCGGACCCCAGTCCCCCAGCACTTCGCCGTCCTGCGATAAAATGATGTATTTTGGAATGGAACGTCCGCCATTCGTTAAATAGCGATCCATCAAATCCAGGTTTTCATCCCGGTACACGCACCGGACCTCAACGTCTCCCGCATCCGCGATTTTACGGAGAATCGCATTATTCATCATGGCATCGCCGCACCAGTCCTCCGTGATGACGAGGATATGAGGATTCTTCTCTTTCAATAAAGAGATGAATTCCTTATCTTCCGGCAGGGTGAATTTTTCATAGATCGAATATGATTTTTCCTGGTTCGATTCCATTTGGGACATATAATTTTCAAGCGTAATCGCATTGTCAAAATAGTTCTGCTCCAGTGTCATGGTATCACATCTCCTTTAAATCCAGTTTACTTGTCTTTTTCAAAACCATCAAATTATATCATCCTAAAAAAAGATGGCCCATAAAAGGGCCACCCATCATTTTATCGTTTGCTGATTTCTTCCAAAAGGATCTTATTCAATAATGGCGGATTCGCCTGCCCTTTGGTCGCTTTCATAATTTGGCCGACCAGGAAGCCGATCGCACGGTCTTTACCATTTTTGAAATCTTCGATCGACTGCGGGTTGGCATCCAATGTATTCGTTACAAATTCACGCAGAACGCCTTCATCCGAAATTTGGACAAGCCCTTTCGCCTTCACGATATCATTGGCGTCGCCGCCTTTTTCAATCAATTCACGGAACACTTTCTTAGCGATTTTAGACGAAATGGTTCCATCGGCAATCAACTTGATCATTCCTGCCAGGCCTTCCGGAGTCAATGCCGTATCGCCCAGCTCTTTTTGTTCGGCATTCAGGTAAGCGGAAACTTCCCCCATCAGCCAGTTGGAAACCAGTTTCGCGTCTGCTCCGGCTTCGACTGTCGCCTCGAAAAAGTCGGAAATCGGTTTCGCAAGCGTCAATACCATCGCATCATACGAAGACATGCCAAGTTCGGAAATGTAGCGTGCTTTACGCGCATCCGGAAGTTCCGGAATTTCTGCACGGACGCGTTCAATCCAGGCATCATCGATAACAATATCCACAAGGTCCGGTTCCGGGAAATAACGGTAATCGTCAGACCCTTCTTTAATACGCATCAATACTGTTTTACCAGTGGATTCGTCATAGCGGCGGGTTTCCTGCGGAATGACACCGCCTGACAGCAATACCTGCTCCTGCCGAATCTGTTCATGTTCAATTCCTTTACGAACATAGTTGAACGAGTTCAGGTTTTTCAATTCCGTTTTCGTACCGAATTGCTCCTGACCATACGGACGGAGGGAAATATTCGCGTCGCAGCGAAGTGAGCCTTCTTCCATGCGGACATCGGAAACGCCTGTGTATTGGATGATCGCTTTGATTTTCTCCAGGTATGCATATGCTTCGTCAGCTGTACGGATATCCGGTTCAGAAACGATTTCGATCAGCGGAGTTCCCTGGCGGTTATAATCGACCAGCGAATAGCCTTTATCGGTGTGCGTCAGTTTACCCGCGTCTTCTTCCATATGAAGGCGCGTGATGCCGATGCGTTTTTTCTCGCCGTTCACTTCGATTTCAATCCAGCCATGTTCGCCGATCGGCTGATCAAATTGGGAAATTTGGTAAGCCTTCGGATTGTCCGGATAGAAATAGTTTTTCCGGTCGAATTTCGTGTGGCGTGTAATCTCGCAGTTTAACGCAAGCGCCGCTTTCATCGCCCAGTCCACCGCAGTTTTATTGACTACCGGAAGAACGCCGGGATAACCAAGGTCGATGGCGTTTGTGTTCGTGTTCGGTTCTGCTCCGAAATGTGCAGGAGACGGTGAAAACATTTTGGAATCGGTTTTCAATTCTACGTGCACTTCAAGTCCGATGATTGTTTCAAAATTCATTGTGCTGCTCCCTCCCATAATTGAGGAGTTATTTTATGGAAATCTGTCGCCTTCTCAAACACATCGGCTACACGATAAACCGTTTCCTCATCGAAATAATTGCCGATGATCTGCAGGCCAAGCGGCATATCGCCTTCAAATCCGCATGGCACCGAAATCGCTGGAACGCCCGCAAGGTTTACAGGAATTGTCAGGATATCATTTGCATACATCGTGAGTGGATCATCAATGATTTCACCAATTTTAAATGCCGGTGTCGGTGTTGTCGGTGCGATGATGACATCATAGTTTTCAAATGCATCGTCAAAATCTTTTTTGATCAATGTACGCACTTTCTGCGCTTTTTTATAATAAGCATCATAATAACCGGAACTTAACGCATATGTTCCAAGCATGATCCGGCGTTTCACTTCATCACCGAAGCCTTCTGCCCGTGTATTCATATAGAAATCCAATAGGCTGCTCGCTTTATTCGTGCGGTAACCGTAACGGATTCCGTCAAATCGGGACAGGTTCGAAGATGCTTCCGAAGAAGCCAGCAGATAATATGTCGCCAACGCATATTTTGAATGAGGCAATGAAATCTCTTCTACGGTCGCCCCTTTTTCCTTCAACACATCCAGTGCATCGTACACCGCCTTTTTAGCGGATTCGCTGACACCTTCCGCAAAGTACTCTTTAGGTACGCCAATACGGAGACCGTTGATATCGCCAGTCAACGCTGCCGCAAAATCAGGCACTTCAACATCCGCTGAAGTGGAATCCTTTTCGTCATGTCCGGCAATCGCCTGCAATAACAATGCGTTGTCTTTTACATTGCGTGTTACAGGACCGATTTGGTCCAGTGAAGAAGCAAATGCAATCAGACCGAAACGTGATACACGGCCATATGTCGGCTTCATGCCGACAACGCCGCAGAATGCAGCCGGCTGGCGGATAGAACCGCCAGTGTCGGAACCAAGTGTGAACGGCACTTCGCCTGCAGCCACTGCAGCAGTTGAGCCGCCCGAAGAACCGCCTGGCACATAATCAAGGTTCCAAGGGTTTCTTGTCTTTTTATAATAGGAGTTTTCGTTCGATGAGCCCATTGCGAATTCATCCATATTCAACTTCCCGACAATCACCATTCCTGCAGCGCGCAGTTTTTCGACTACAGTCGCGTTATAAATAGGATTGAAACCTTCCAGGATACGGCTTGAAGCGGTCGTTACCAAACCTTCTGTCATGATGTTGTCTTTCACACCGATCGGCAAACCGAATAAAGGCCCCCGCTGTTCCATTGGTGCTTTATCCATTTCACTTGCATCGGCCATCGCCTGTTCTTCATTCATTGCCAAAAAAGCATCGACTTTCGGGTCAAGTTCGTTGATCCGTTCAATTGTCTGCTTTGTTATTTCTGAAATCGTCGCTTCATTACTATGTATCATTTCCTGTAATTCAGCAGCTGTCTTATCATAGAATTTCATGGTTTCCCTCCTCGCTATTACTCCAGAATGGTCGGAACTTTCACTTGTCCGGCTTCATGTTCTTTAACATTTTTCAAAACCGTTTCGCGCGGCAATCCTGCCTCCGCTTTATCTTCACGCAATACATTGACCATCGGCAATACGTGTGTTGTCGGTTCAACGTTGTCTGTATCCAATTCATTTAAAAGCTCCATCGCATTTGTGATGGCTTCCAATTGTTCTGCAAAATGGATCGCTTCTTCATCAGTAATCGCCAAACGCGCCAAATGGGCAACCTCGATCACTTCTTCTTTCGTCATTTTCGCCATTTCCTTACACCTCCGAAATCAGTAAACATACGCTATATCATACCATTCCTTGACTCAAAAGAATAGAGACAGCCGCGCTGGCTGCCCCTTAATCCATCCCTTAAATCAGGGGCAGACTTTTTTTATTCATAAATATGGACGATTGGTTCAGTTTCATTGGCTTTTCTTAATATCAGCGCTTCCGCTCCATTGACAGAGTTCAAATCAATCTCCACTTGGATATTTTCTGGAAAATGCTTCATGACCAGACCCGTCAAATATTGTGTGAAACCGATGACTTCAGAGGAACCGTAAAACTGGATTGGAATTTCAATCTGAAGCTTACGGATGGAATCCCCTTGATAGAAGCCAGTTCCGATGACACTGGTGAAGTTGGAGAAGTACTCTTCGACATCCTGCTTGAAATTTTTGAATGCCGTATCCACTTCACGATATTTCTCCTCAGGATTGCTCGAAGGGAAAATCACGAATTCTTCATTGATCGGATTCCATTTGGCTACTGAATTTTCACCACCCGGAGCGACTCCATATGTGAAATAAGTGCCAGCGGTGATTGTACTCCGGCTTTTCTGCTTGAAGAGGCCGACGGTGATCGGTATATCCGCCATTCCTTCTTTTTGGCGAAGTCTGTTGACAATTTCATCTGCCATCCGCTTGCCTTCCGACTCCAATTGTTCCTGCGAAATCGTTTCTTCATAAGATACGCCCTGGTCGTTTTCACTGTAATAAATTGAATTCAAGGCAAGTCCTACAGAAACACCGCCAAGCCGGATCGTGTCTTCATTGGTTTTCACCAAGTAGTTCTGTTCGATAATATGGGCAAGGATTTCCGGTGACGGATTGTCACGCGTCTCGCCAGATGCCAATTCTTCCTCAGATAAAGGCGGGCGTTTGTCTTCCGCATTCAACCCTGTCGGATTATCTTCCGGATGGTAACGGCGCAGCCAAGCGGAAACTTCTTCATCCGTTATCTTCTGACCTTCCTGAAAATAATAGTCGTCAGGGGAAAATTGGTTTTGTGACAAGCGCAACAGCCCTTTTTCCGCTTCTTCTATGTCATAGCGGGAATTCAGGCGGTTGACGATTTTTCCTCGGGTGGCACTTTGTTTGTATGGCAAAAGGGTCCGATAAAACTGATCATCCAATTGCATGCTTGGAATAATTGCCGTTTCCACTTCCTCTGTGCCAACCACTTCTGTTTCATTCGTTTGTGTCGGCACACAGGCGGTTAGCAGCAAGATGCTGGCAGGGATCCACCAAAAGCGTTTCATTTTAAATATCTCCTCATTTGTTCAATTCTTCTATCAATTGCTGCTCATTCCAGACTTCAACCTTCAAGTCCAAGGCTTTGTCGAGTTTAGAGCCTGCATCTTCTCCGGCAATCAGCAAATCCGTTTTCTTGCTGACACTGCCGGATAATTTACCGCCCATCGCTTCGATGCGTTCTGTAGCTTCCGAGCGGGTCAGCTGTTCCAGCTTGCCGGTCAGCACGATTTTCTTGCCGGCAAATGCGTTTGCGCCAGCTTCCACCTGCACCCGTTTACCCGTATAACTTAAATTGACGTTTTCAGAAGCTAAACGTTCCACCAAAGCGCGGACTTCTTCACTGTCGAAATAAGTGACAATGGCATCAGCCATTTTATCGCCGATTTCATGGATGGCTGTCAATTCTTCAAGCGTGGCATCCATCAATTTTTCCATTGAACCAAAATGCTCTGAAAGAATGCGCGCGGCTTTTTCGCCGACATGGCGTATACCAAGGCCGAACAACAAACGTTCCATGGAATTGCTGCGTGAAGCATCAATTGCTGCAATCAAGTTGGATGCCGATTTATCACCCATCCTGTCGAGTTCCATCAATTGATCTTTCGTCAATTTATAAATATCGGCAATATCCGCGATCAATTGCTCCTGGTAAAGCTGTTCGATGACTTTTTCACCAAGTCCGTCGATATTCATCGCATTACGTGATACGAAATGGATCAATCCTTCCGTGATTTGAGCCGGGCATTTCGGATTGACGCATCGTAACACGACTTCTCCCTCGATCCGAACCAGCTCTGCGTCACATGCAGGACAATTTTCAGGCATATGGAAAGGTTCTTCTTCACCCGAACGAAGTTCAATCAAAGCACGGACAACCTCAGGAATAATGTCACCCGCTTTGCGGATGATCACTTGATCGCCGATGCGTATATCCTTTTCTTTGATCAGATCTTCATTATGCAAAGATGCCCGCTGGACGGTCGTGCCTGCCACTGATACAGGTTCCAGGATGGCGGTCGGCGTAACAGCGCCTGTACGGCCGACGCTTAGTTCGATATCGATGAGACTGGTTATCACTTCTTCAGCGGGGAATTTATAGGCTGTCGCCCATTTCGGGCTTTTCGCCGTAAATCCGAGTTCCTGCTGCTGCAGAAAACGATTGACTTTGATGACGATTCCATCGATTTCATACGACAGGTTATTGCGCTTTTCTGTCCATGTTTCGATATATGCCAACACTTCTTCGACGCTGTGGCAGACTTTTCGTTCCCCGTTCGTCTTGAAGCCAAGTTTCTGGAGGAAATCCAGCGACTCATCATGTTCATTCAAACCATAGTTTTCGGCATCCCCGCCGATGCCATAAATGAAGACATCCAAATTGCGGTTTGCTGCTATTTTGGGGTCAAGCTGCCGAAGTGAACCGGCAGCCGCATTGCGCGGATTGGCAAAAACTTCTTCACCTTTTTCGCCGCGCTGCTCATTCAATTGATGGAAGGATTTTTTAGGCATGAAAACTTCACCGCGCACCTCAAGAGATACCGGTTCCTTCAACTTCAGTGGAATTGAACGGATGGTCCGAAGGTTGACTGTAATGTCTTCTCCGACACGGCCGTCGCCGCGCGTTGCCCCGCGGACAAACTTGCCGTCTTCATATATAAGTGAAACAGCGAGCCCGTCAATCTTCAGCTCACAGACATACTCTATTTTTTCGCCCGCTCCATTTCTGACGCGCTTATCGAATTCCCGCAGGTCATCTTCCCCGAAAACATTCGATAAGCTCAGCATCGGACGGTCGTGCGTCACTTTTTCAAAATTTGAGATCGGTGCCCCGCCGACTCTTTGAGTCGGTGAATCCGGGAATACCAGATCCGGATATAAGGTTTCCAGCTCGATCAATTCATTGAGCAATTGATCATAAACAGCGTCGGGAACCTGCGGATTATCCAGCACATAATAGGCGTGTCCGTAGGTGCCGAGCAATTCATTCAATTCACTCACCCGTTGTTCCGCTTTGATACGGTCCATAATATACCTCCCGCTTATTCTTTTTCAATCGGCGCAAACTTGGCCAATAGCCGCTTGATGCCGACGGGGCTCGGGAATGCGATATCCAGTTCTGTCTGTTCCCCGTCCCCTTTGACACCCACTACAGTGCCGGTGCCCCATTTTTTATGGGTCGCTTTATCGCCAGGCTTCCAGCCGAGCTTGTCGCCGCCAGATTGCTGATAGGCAGGGCGCGTCACAGCAGCGCGTTTCGGTGCCTGCTTGTAGCTCGTCGCCGCGCCGGCGCGATGATGCGCAAGCGTCTGCTCGATCAACTCTTCAGAGATTTCATTGATGAACCGGGACGGCATATTCCAATTGCTCTTGCCGAATAAAGTACGGGAAGACGCATGTGTTAAATATAACCTTTTTTCTGCTCTTGTAATCCCCACATAAGCCAGGCGCCGTTCTTCTTCCATTTCTTCTTCATCATTATTGGATCGGGAATGCGGGAACACATTCTCTTCCAGCCCGATGATGAAGACGACCGGAAATTCCAGCCCTTTGGCTGCGTGCATCGTCATCAGGATAATCGGTCCATCTGTTTCTTCTTCATCATCCAAAGAATCGATATCGGAAATCAATGCAAGATCGGTCAGGAATGCAACAAGTGATTTATCGTCGCTTTGTTTTTCGAATGCCTGAGTAACCGATAGGAACTCATTCAAGTTCTCAAGCCGGCTTTCGCCTTCGATGGTCTTATCATTCTGGAGCATCTGGCGATAACCGGATTTCTTCAGGACTTCCTCGACCAATTCAGTTACTGACAAGTATTCCTGCATTTCGGTGAACCCGGCAATCATATTGCGGAATTCAAGCGCCGTCTGGGCAATTTTCGGAGACACGCCCATGAAGTCGACTTCCTGCAAAGCATCCATGATGGTACGGTCCTGTTCAATGGCGAATCCTGCCATCCGTTCAAAGGAAGTCGCGCCGATGCCGCGCTTCGGTTCGTTGATGATCCGCGCCAGCGACAGATCGTCATCGTTATTGGCGATCAGCCGAAGATAAGCAAGAAGATCCTTGATTTCCTTCCGGTCATAGAACTTCGTTCCGCCGACAATCGTGTAGTTCATATTCGATTTCACGAACATTTCCTCCATGATCCGCGACTGGGCATTGGTGCGGTAAAGAATTGCAAAATCGGAAGTCTTGTAATTCTCCTCATCCATCAACTTTTGGATGGTCTGGACGACAAATTGCGCTTCCTGCCGCTCATCACTCGCTTTGTGCAATGTAATAGCCGGACCTTCGTCATTATCGGTGCGCAATTCTTTCGGATAGCGGCTTGTATTCCGCTTGATCACATCATTCGCCGCCTGCAGAATCCGCTTCGTTGACCGGTAATTCTGTTCAAGCATAATCACTTTGGCATTCGGATAGTCTTTTTCGAATGACAGGATATTGGTGATGTCGGCTCCGCGCCAGCGGTAAATCGACTGGTCCGAATCTCCGACCACACAAATATTCTTAAACTTGCTCGCCAGTTTCTGGACCAGCTGATATTGCGCATTATTCGTATCCTGATATTCATCCACATGGATATATTGGAATTTATTCTGGTAAAATTCCAGGACATCCGGTTCTTTATTGAATAAAGTCAGCGTCGTCATGATCAGATCATCAAAATCGAGCGACTGATTTTTTTGAAGGCGTTTTTCATAGCCCTCATAAACATCCGCAATCGTCTTCTCGTAAGGGTTATGCGGATTTGCGTTGCCTGAAAATTCCGAGGCTGTGATGCACTCGTTTTTTGCCGAAGAAATGGCGTTTAAAATCGTTCTCGGTTCATATTTTTTTGGATCGAGGTTCTGCTGTTTCAAGACATTTTTAATAACCGACAATTGGTCGGTCGAATCAAGGATGGAAAAATTTCTTGAAAATCCTAATTTATCGATGTCACGGCGAAGGATACGGACGCACATCGAGTGGAATGTGGAAACCCACATACGCTCACCTGTGCCGTGCCCCAGCAGCTCATCAATCCGGTTGCGCATTTCGCGCGCCGCTTTATTCGTAAATGTAATCGCCAGTATGTTGGAAGGGTAAACCTGCTTCTCCAGCACGAGATACGCAATCCGGTGTGTCAGCACCCTCGTTTTTCCTGACCCGGCACCAGCCATGATCAGCAATGGGCCTTCAGTCGTTTTGACCGCTTCTTCCTGTTCCGGGTTCATTCCCTTTAACAGATTCTTCGTTATTAATTCCATTGTGCACCACCTCGAACGTTTGTTCTTATTATAACGATTGATCTATAGTTTCCGCAACCGCCGCAACGGTTCTAATCGCTTGTTCAATATCTGTATAAATGACATTTCCCACAACGACAGTATCCGCGAATCGCGCCATTTCCCGCGCTTTTTCCGCCGAATCGATGCCGCCGCCATAAAACAGGCGGGTATCCGATAAATGTCTTTTAACCGTTTCAACTAATTTGGGATCGCCGTAAATACCGCTGTATTCCAGGTAAAAAATCGGCAATTTGAAAAAATGCTCAGCCAGCCGGGCATATGCCACAACATCATCCTCGTCAAGCACACAGTCGGCATCGGTTAATCGTGCCGCTTTGCAATCCGGATTCAGGATGCAATAGCCTTCCGGAACCAGCTCTTCCCAGTCCATCAGATCGCCGTATTCCCGAATCGCTTCATGGTGAAGGCCTTTGATCCATTTCGGATCCTGGCTGTTCAGTACAGTCGGGATGAAATAAAAATCAAACCCGGGCGCCACTGATTCAATTGTTGAAATTTCCATAACGGCCGGAATAGAATAAGGGCGCACCCGCGCCATTAAATCCAGTACATTTTCGAGTGTGACATCATCGCTGCCGCCAATCAAGATGGCATCAGTCCCGGATTCACAAATTCGTTCCAAATGTCCATCGGAAATTTCCTTGGCGGGATCCAATTTGAATACATGCCGCCACGATTGATAATCCATTTCGCTTCACCTGACTTCATATCATTTTCATCTATTTATTATAACAAAAGAAAAGCGTAAGCGCCGCTCGTGTCCTAACAATGATAAAGTTCAAACAAAGCAAAAAGGCTATCCACTAAGCCCGATTACTGACTTAATGGACAGCCTTTCAATTCCGCTGTGGATATTTGTGAGATTCCATCCTGTTTACCGCTCCGCCATGCTTTTATTCTTTCGGCAACTGGAACGGTTTTTCATCCGGATACAGACGCCCGAGCATTTCATCGTAGCCGTCATTGCCGTAATTCAGGCAGCGGCGCACACGGGAAATCGTTGCTGTGCTTGCACCGGTTTCATTTTTGATCTTTTCATATGTTTTTTTCAGCCGCAGCATGCGCGCGACTTCAAAGCGCTGGGATAACGATTGGATTTCACTGATCGTGGCAAGATCATCGAAAAAGCGGTAAGCTTCTTCCCGGTCTTTCAATGCCAATATTGCATCGATTAATTGATCAGTTTGTGGACCTCTGATTTTGTCAACTTGCATTCAGCTTTACCGTCCTTTCCTTGCTGTCCATTGCGGGAAAAAGGAAATCTCGCTGTTGTCAGCTTAGCATTTCCTTTACTAACAAATAAACCACTTAGCTCTAGACTCCTCCGATTCCGTGAAAACTATCTCATGAAAGCCGGAAACAGTATTTTTTTATTCATGACGTCATAGATCCCTTTTTGCGTCACACGCACATAAGGCAGATGGGTCGCCTGCAGGAACAGCAAGGTGTAAATAGCGTCGCCGTGCTTATAGCCCCGCTCTTTCAATGCCTGCTTCAGGACGGTTTCCTGTTCCATAATCTGTTCCATCGGAAGTTCGGACATGCCGCCTCCAAGAGGAAGCGGTATGTGGCAGATCATCTCATCACTTTCCATCAGAACGATGCCGCCGTTCATTTCTTTTAATTTATCAAAAGCGAGCCACATCTGTCTGCGGTTTTTGCCGATCAGAATGATATCACCTGTGTTCGAGTAAGAAGAGGCAAATCCTTCAACCGCATTGGTGAAGCCTTTGATCAGTGTATTCACACGCCATTTACCGTGCTTATCGATGAGCATGAGAAAACTTTCATCATGGTCTTTCGATAAAGTCCCGTCGTGTGTGTCAATATTGACCGAATAAGGTTTAATGATGACATCGTTAACCATATCAAGCCCGAACGGCATTGAAAACTGGAAATCATCTTCAGTAAGTTCGAAATCCATATTCAGGTCCGGCAGCACATCCCAGTTTATTTCAGGAAGCGCCAGCACTTTTTCACCATCCCGCTTCAGCCATTTGCCTTTTGAAATGACACTTGATGGTACCGGATTGTCGATTGAATCCAATATATTGAGGTTTGCGTAACGGCCAGTTGCTATCAGTCCGTGCATCGCTGTCATATTGTAATATCTGGCTACATTATAGGATGACATCATATACGCTTCAATCGCCGGAACGCCAGCTTCCAGAGCAATCCGTATGCAAAGATCCATGACACCGTCTTTATGGAATGAAGGCGTAGACCCGTCAGTTGTCATCATCAATTTTTCATAGACATTCAGTTCGCGGTCCACGACGCCTTTCAAGAGACTCGGCAAATCCGGGCGGATCGACGAATGCCGGAGCGTCACGCCATAGCCATGCAGCAGGCGCATCTCCACTTCATCGATTGTCATCGCTTCATGATCTCCATCAGCACCAAGCAATTTCATGCGCGCAAGCGTCTTTTCGGAAGCCCCCGGGAAATGCCCTTCTATCTTCTTGCGGGTCATTTTCGCTTTTTGAATCCAATAAAGCATCTGATCATCGCCAGCCATCAGTTTTGGCCAGCCTGTCAGCTCACCGCCAAGCAATACTTCCGGGCGATCAAGCCATTCACCGACAGATTTGGATGTGAAGAGCATGTCTTCAGCCGCCAGCTCTGTCTGCGAATCGAAACGTGTCCACCAATAGAATGTGAAAGGCAATTCATTCAGCTGATCCAGAATTGAAAACGCTTTCTCGTTTTCCATCGACAAAAATAAGGTCAGGTTATCGGATATGAATGTGGTTGTTCCCAATTGTGCTGAATAATCCGCGAACGATTGAGGGTTGTAAAGCTGAAATGGATGTACATGAGGTTCGATATAGCCTGGTACGATAAATTTCCCCGTCATATCAGCAACTTCCGTCTCATCACCGATTTTCGGCATTTCCTGCCCGGCATATACAATACGGTCGTCATGGATCCAAATATTTCCGGTCATCCATTTTTTATAGATTCCATGCAGATAATAAGCGTTGGTCAGAACCAGATCCGGTGACTGTTCTTTCCCGATAATTTTCAATTGATTGCGTATTTCAATGTTTTTCCAAAGTGGATTATCCATGAGCCCGCTCCTTTCCGATGCATAACTAGTACTTTATATACTAGCATAGTAATGCATTTAAATACAGTGCAACTGGGGATTAAAGGTGACATTCTGATAGGAGCAATAGCAGTTATATCTGCCTCTTTTAACGGTGCAATGAAAAAAGCCAGGAAAGACGAAAGCTGCGCTTTCGTTCTTCCCTGACCTGACAATTTTAGCCGTTTAGTTATTGATCGGGTTGCTGAATTGTTTCAGAACGTCTTTTTTGTCATTTTCTTTGAATGTCAGAACATCTTCAACAGGCTCATATGACTCACCGTAGAAATGTTCATCTTTATAGGTGTGTATATCTTCATACATTTTCTTCATGCCTTCAAAGATTTCCTCTTCTGTTTCGTTGTTAGGCGCCCAGTAAAGGATTTCCATCGAATTCTCCTCGCCGGTTGCAATCGAGCGTCTGTTATAGCCGATTGATGAAGCATGTTCAAAGCCTTCTCGTGAATAGAAACGGAGACGTTTTTCTGTATCTGTATCTTCATAATTCACCGGTTCCACTTCAAGGATGATCGGTTTTTTCTTGTCTTTCAGCATTTGAAGCGTTTTGCTGCCAATCCCCATACCGCGGGATTCCTTAGCCACAAACAGATAATCCACAAAAGTGAAATTCGGAAATTCCGCATACATCAATACATGATAAGGACCTTCGTCCTTATAATAGACGCTGCCTTTTTCCTTCAATAACGTATCCATGTGCTCTTTAGACTTCATTTCTACAATCGGGAAATACTGGTTCAATTTTTCATACCAATTCATAATTATTGCTCCTTTCAAATTTGGATGCCCTGCTGATTTTGTTGTCGGGGTAACGATGGGTCTTGATTCTGGAGTTTAAATAGAGGTAAACGTGGGCTGTTGAAAATCCTCAACTTTTTCTTTCTATTCCAGATAAGAAAAACGAAAGAAAAAATGACACAGTTCTTGTCGAATTTGTGTCATTGATTATTATACCATGTAATTTAGCCTAATGCACGCCATCCGATGTCCGTTCTGTACATGAAACCGGACCAGGACAGAGCATTGACTTGTGCATATACTTTTTCCTGAGCTTCCTTGATGGAATCGCCTTCCGAAGAGATGAACAGCACTCTGCCGCCATTTGCCGCAAATCCTTTGCTGGTTGCCTTTGTCCCGGAATGGAAAATGTCGACTCCGGCGAGGCCTGCGAGATTCGGCAGGGTTTGCCCTTTCACCGGTTTTTCAGGATAACCTTCCGCCGCTATCACTACACCAAGCACAGAACGTTCCTGCCATTCCAACTGATAAGGTTCGCCTTCAAGCAAAGCATTCATGAAATCACCGAAGTCCGATTTCATCCGCGGCAGCACCACCTGGGTTTCAGGATCGCCGAAACGCGCATTGAACTCAATCACTTTTGGCCCTTGCGGCGTCAAAATAATGCCGGCATACAAGATGCCGTTAAAGGGAGCCCCTTCGGCAGCCATGGCTTCAACCGCTGGTCTGACAATTGTGCTATAGGTTGTTTCAACCGTTTCAGAAGAAATTTGAGGCACTGGTGAATAGGCGCCCATCCCTCCTGTATTCGGTCCTCTGTCTCCATCAAATGTGCGTTTATGGTCCTGGGAAATCACCATTGGGTAAATCGCGCCATCATAGACGAATGACATGAACGAAAATTCTTCACCATCCAAAAACTCTTCGATGACAACCCGTGAACCGGATTCACCGAATTTCTGATCTTCCAGCATATCATGCACTGCGGCAATTGCATCTTCTTCGGTTTTCGCTACAACGACGCCCTTGCCGGCTGCCAAGCCATCCGCTTTGATGACAATCGGAGCTCCCATCTGGCGGATATAGTCGATGGCAGACGAAATTTCTGAAAATGTTTTGTATTCAGCAGTCGGAATATCATATTTCGCCATCAATTCCTTAGCGAAAGTTTTACTTCCTTCAATTTGTGCAGCCGCTTTCGAAGGTCCGAAAACCCTCAGTCCCTGACCTTCGAAGAAATCAACAATGCCCGCTGTCAGCGGTTGTTCCGGCCCCACAAAAGTACAGTCTATTTGTTGCTCTTTTGCAAAATCAGCCAGTGCGGCAAAATCCATTTCATCAATCGGCACAAGCTCTGATTCAAGGCGCATACCATCATTTCCTGGCGCAGCGTATACTTTTTCTATAGAAGCAGATCTTGCAAACTGGCGGACGATTGCATGCTCACGTCCGCCCCTCCCAATAACCATGACTTTCATGCTTCTGCCCCTCTCACATTAATGTTTAAAGTGACGAATTCCCGTAAAGACCATAGCAATGCCATATTCGTTGGCTTTATCGATGGAATCCTGATCTTTCTTTGAACCACCCGGTTGGATGATGGCTTTTATTCCGGCCTTGGCCGCTGCTTCAACTGTATCAGACATCGGGAAAAATGCATCTGAAGCCAGAACCGCTCCTTCCGCACGAACACCTGCCTGCTCCAATGCAATTTTCGCAGCACCGACACGGTTCATCTGGCCGGCTCCGACACCGAGCGTCATAGCTGAATCACAGACGACGATGGCATTGGACTTCACATGTTTGACTACGCTCCATCCGAGTTTCAGCGCTTCCAGTTCCTGTTCAGTCGGCTGTCTTTCTGTCGCAACACGGATATCCGCATCATCAAAGCCGAAAGCATCAGGCTGTTGAACGAGCAAACCACCCTCAACAGTGACTGTATTCCACTTATCCTGTTTTGTTCCATCAAAAGGAATGGTCAGCAAGCGGATGTTTTTCTTTTGTGTCAAAACTGCCAACGCATCTGCTGAAAATTTTGGTGCTATAACGATTTCCAGAAATATGCCGGATAATTTTTCTGCAGTTTCAACATCCACTTCGCGGTTCAACGCAACAATACCGCCAAAAATGGAAGTTGAGTCCGCTTCATAAGCTTTATTGAATGCATCGGCAATAGTATCACCGGTACCCACTCCACATGGATTCATATGTTTAACTGCAACGGCGGCAGGCATTTTGAATTCCTTGATGATCTGGAGAGCGGCATTCGCATCTTGAATATTATTATACGACATTTCCTTGCCGTGCAGTTGTTCAGCGGCGGCAATCGAGAAATCGGATCCCAGAGGACTGCGGTAGAACGCCGCTTTTTGATGCGGATTTTCGCCATAGCGAAGTGATTGCTGCAATTCATATGTAAGCGTCAATGCTTCCGGATATTCTTCTCCCGTCAGGTCAGTCAAATAATTCGAGATATACGAGTCATAAGCCGCTGTATGGCGGAATACTTTCGCCGCCAGACGTCTTCTGGTTTCAGGGCTGGTCGCTGCTCCAGCGCCATGCAATTCTTCCAGGACATTTGCGTAATCTTCTGAATCGACGATGACAGTAACATGGGCGTGGTTTTTAGCTGCGGAACGGAGCATCGTCGGACCGCCGATATCGATGTTTTCAATAGCGTCGTCGACTGTCACTTCCGGCTTTGCAATCGTTTCGCGGAAAGGGTACAAATTAACGCAGACGATTTCGATAGGAGAAATGCCGTTTTCAGCCATTTCACTTTGGTGCTGGGGATCATCATGTTTAGCCAAAAGGCCGCCGTGGACCAGTGGATGGAGAGTTTTTACGCGTCCGCCAAGAATTTCGGGGAATTTCGTTATTTCATCAACCGCGGTAATCGCGACACCGTTTTCTTCCAAAAAACGCTTAGTGCCGCCTGTTGACAGAATTTGATAGTCCATTTTTTCCAGTTCTTGCGCAAATTCCAATATGCCTGATTTATCCGATACACTTAACAACGCTCTCTTTTTCAAATCGAATCCTCCTTTGAATAATGCAGATGTTTTATTCTATATAAGTTGTATTAATAAAATATAGTAGCCGATATTCCGCAAAACAACTCCGCTTTCCTGGGGGCTTGCGCTGAGCTAACTCGGCCTCGTTTCACTTCGCCCGAGTGGATCTCAGCACTTCGCTCGAACCGGAGTTGGAAAACCAACTCCGCTTCTACTCCTCTGGGAGTCTCCGTTGTTTTGCTCCATATCTCTAGAGATTCCTCTAGCGCCGGCGCGGCACAGGACTTAGCGGAGCAATAAGACGAGTGTTCTTCTCGGCTTATTGTGGGAGCTATGTCCAAAGCGCCGAAGCGGTATATATATACTGATTCTTTAATGCATATTATTTAGATTGAATAATCGCTGCAAAGCTGCAGGATAGAGTTTATGTTCGATTGCATGGATTTCTTTCTCAACAGCTTCCCGGCTGCGGCCGTTCACTTTGAAAGACTCCTGGGCAATGATATTGCCCGTGTCCATTCCAGCATCCACAAAATGTACGGTAACTCCTGCTGATTCCGCTCCTGCCGCCATTGTCTGGCCAATTGCGTCTTTCCCCGGAAAAGCCGGCAGCACTGACGGATGAATATTGACGATGCGGTTTTCATAAGCCCCTAAAAGTACGGGCCCGATCAATCGCATAAAGCCGGCAAGTACAATCCATTCCACTTGCAGACTATCAAGCTTTTCTTTCAGCATCTCTTCATATAATTGTTTGGAATCATAGTCGGATGGCATAAAAGCGAAAGATGGGATACCGGCTTGTTTAGCCCGTTCGACGACATAGGCATTCGGACGGTCTGTTACAACCAGGACAATTTCCGCTTCCAGAGTGCCTGCTTTCACTGCATTTGCGATCGCCTGAAAATTAGAGCCGTTTCCAGAAGCGAAAACGGCAATTTTAATCTTATTCTTCATTGAGTGTTCCATCCTGTTCACCTTTGAATTGGACGCCTTCCACTTCAGAAACACGGCCAATTACATAGGCCTGTTCGCCGCTCGCTTCAGCTGATGCCAATACCTGTTCAACATCTTCAGCGGCAACCGCAAGAACAAAACCGATGCCGGCGTTGAAAACAGAAAATAAGTCCCTGTCTGACAATGAACCTTTTTCCTTCAGCATTTCAAAAACCCGCAATACCGGCCAGCTTCCAAGCTCGATTTCTGCACCCGATCCAACAGGCATCATTCGTGGCAGGTTCTCGATAAATCCGCCGCCAGTGATATGCGCCATGCCATGGATTTCAGTTTTTTCAGCGATTGCAGCCACTGTTTTTGCATATATTTTCGTCGGGGTCAGGAGTTCATTGCCAAGCGGCCCGAGATCTTCGTAGCCTTCAATAATTTGATCAAGTTGAAAATGGTTCTGTTCAAAAACGATATTGCGCACCAGCGAATAGCCGTTCGAGTGGATGCCGCTGGAAGCAAGGCCGATTAATACGTCTCCTGCACTGATTTTTTCACCAGTGACAATTTTTGATTTTTCAGCCGCACCGACTGCAAATCCTGCAATGTCATACTCATCTTCTTCATAAAGCCCCGGCATTTCCGCCGTTTCCCCTCCAATCAGCGCTGCTCCGGCTTCAACGCAGCCGTCCGCCACACCTTTCACGATGCTCTCTATTTTCTCGGGAACAGCTTTGCCGACCGCGATGTAATCGAGGAAGAAAAGCGGTTCCGCTCCTTGAGCAACGATGTCGTTGACACACATGGCGACGCAATCGATGCCGATTGTGTCATGTCTGTCGGCGAGAAAAGCCAATTTCAGTTTCGTGCCGACACCATCAGTGCCTGATACAAGGACCGGTTCCTTTAAATCCAATTCAGTCAAATCAAACATGCCGCCAAAGCCGCCGAATGCACCCATCAACCCTTTTCTTGCAGTTCGTTCAACATGGGATTTCATTCTGTTGACCGCTTCGTAGCCGGCTTCGATATTCACACCTGCTTGTTCATATGCTTTAGACAAATCGGTTCCTCCTATTGGCTGACTTCTTTTTCATGAGGTAAAACGGTATCCGGATATATATCCGTAGGGTAGTCCCCTGTAAAACAAGCCAGGCAATGGCCGCATTTAGAACCAGGATCGGTGCGTCCGATATTTTGGACCATACCGTCCACTGACAGAAATGTAAGTGAATCCGCGCCAATCTGTTCGCGCATTTCTTCCACTGTATTGTTGGCAGCGATCAATTCACCTGAAGTGCTTGTATCGATTCCATAGAAACACGGATTTTTAATTGGCGGTGAACTGATGACCACATGCACTTCCGTAGCCCCCGCCTCTTTCAACAAAGTGACGATCCGACGGGAAGTGGTGCCGCGGACGATGGAATCATCGACCATGATGACACGCTTGCCATCAACAACCTGGCGAACAGGAGACAATTTCATCTTCACTCCCTGTTCCCGTAGATCCTGGGATGGCTGGATGAATGTTCGCCCAACATAGCGGTTTTTAATCAACCCCAGTTCATAAGGAATTCCGCTTTCTTCTGAATAGCCGATAGCGGCAGATATACTTGAATCTGGTACGCCTGTAACTACATCTGCATCGATTTGAATTTCTTTCGCAAGTTGCTTGCCTAGGCGTTTACGCGCTGAATGCACATTGATGCCGTCGATGTCTGAATCCGGACGTGAAAAATAGACATATTCCATTGTACAGATCGAGCGTTCATTCGGGTAAGCAAAGCGTTCAGCCCGCATCCCTTCTTTATCTATGACAATAAATTCTCCGGGTTCGACAGATCGGATGAATTCCGCACCGACGATGTCAAAGGCGCAAGTTTCCGAAGCGACTAGCCAGGCATCACCAAGTCTGCCGATGGAAAACGGGCGAAGGCCATGGGGATCAAGCGCGATATACATCGCTTCTTCTGTCAGGATTGCACAGGCGAATGCGCCTTTCAATAATGACAACGCATTTTTTATCTTTTCTTCGAAGCTTTCATAGCCGCTCCGTTTAATCAGATGCGCTAAAACTTCAGTATCGGATGTAGTCTGGAATATACTGCCCTGCCGTTCGAGATGTTCTCTCAGATGATTGGCATTCACCAAATTACCGTTATGCGATATGGCAAGGCCGCCTGTCGTTGAATTGAACAGAAGGGGCTGGACATTTTCGATGCCGCTGCCTCCGGCTGTTGCATATCGGACGTGCCCAATAGCTCCATTGCCTGCCATTTTCGCAAGTTTTTCAGGAGTGAACACTTCATTGACCAAACCTTCACCTTTGACCGGTTTCAGCTTTTGGCCATCAGTCGTTACGATACCCGCACCTTCCTGGCCGCGGTGCTGCAAGGCATGAAGCCCATAATAGGTGATCTGCGCGGCATTTTCATGTCCCCAGATTCCAAAGACACCACATTCTTCGTTTAAGCTTCTGATTTCAGCAAGCATGGTATTGCCCCTTTCCAAGATGCGCGAAGCGCGTCGACCGAATCGTTGACCCAGACGCTGCCGTCTTCACTCTTGATCGTTAATTCTCCAGAGTCTGTGACTGTCCCAATTTCCTTGGCATCTTGAACGATCTGTTCGAATTGTGAAGCATGTTCCGGAGAAACGGATACGATGAACCGTGATTGCGATTCACTGAAAAGAGCTGTCGTTGGTGAACCTGTTAGTGTGATATCCATTCCTAAGCCGTTGCCGAAAGCCTTCTCCGCAAGAGCCACCGCAACGCCGCCTTCCGCCACGTCATGGGCGGATGCCACCAGTCCCTTTTGAATGGCTTCAAGAATTTGCTGCTGACGCTGTGCTTCAACAGTTAAATCGATGGACGGCGCTTTGCCGAAAATGCGTCCTTCCACCATTTTCTGCAGTTCGCTGCCGCCGAATTCCGTAAAGCTTTCACCGATCATATAGACCACATCGCCGGCATTTTTGGCGTCTTGTGTTGTTACATGCGATAAATCTTCAACCAGGCCAACCAAACCGATTGTCGGTGTCGGATAAATCGCCGTTCCGTTTGTTTCATTGTATAGAGAGACATTTCCGCCAATAACCGGTGCATCAAGGATTGTGCAGGCTTCAGACATGCCATCAGCCGCTTTCTCAAGCTGCCAGAAAATCTCCGGTTTTTCAGGATTCCCGAAGTTCAGGCAATCCGTGATTGCGAGCGGCTTCGCACCTGATACCACGACATTGCGTGCCGCTTCCGCCACCGCAATTTTCCCGCCCACTTCAGGATCGAGATAAATATAGCGCGAATTGCAATCCGTCGTCATCGCCAGTCCTTTATTCGTACCGCGAACACGGATAACCGCTGCATCTGATCCAGGACTGACCACAGTGCTCGTGCGGACCTGATGATCGTATTGATCGTAAACCCATTCTTTCGAAGCGATGGTCGGCTGCTGCAATAAAGCCTTCAGCGTCTCACCGTAATTTTCAACTTCCGGTTCAACGTTGTCCATCTGCTGATACTCCTTATAATAAGCTGGCACGCTCGAAGGCTTGTGGTAGACCGGTGCATCTTCCGCAAGTGCATCGACCGGCACTTCCGCTACGATTTCACCTTTATGGACGAGACGCAAAGTGGAATCATCCGTCACTTTTCCGACCGTTACCGCATCCAGCCCGTATTTCTCGAATAACTCGACGATCTCAGGTTCACGACCTTTTTTCACTACAATCAACATGCGTTCCTGCGATTCCGACAACATCATCTCGTAAGCTGTCATGCCAGTTTCACGCTGCGGGATGTGATCCAGGTCCATTTCAATTCCTGAACCGGCTTTTGACGCCATTTCAGCTGAAGAAGAAGTCAGACCTGCAGCTCCCATATCCTGGATACCGATCAACGCGTCGGATTTTACCAGTTCAAGGCAGGCCTCAAGCAATAGCTTCTCCATAAATGGATCTCCCACTTGAACCGCCGGGCGATTGTCGCCCGAGGATTCCGTCAATTCTTCCGAAGCGAAAGTGGCTCCGTGTATTCCATCACGGCCTGTTTTGGCTCCGACATACATCACCGGATTGCCGACACCGGAAGCGATTCCTTTTTGAATATCTTTATGGTCGATCAAACCGACGCACATAGCGTTAACCAGTGGATTGCCGTCATACGAAGCATCAAACTGCACTTCGCCGCCGACTGTCGGGATGCCGATGCAATTGCCGTATCCAGCGATGCCGGCAACCACTTCTTCGAATAAATATTTCACGCGAGGGGTAGTAAGTTCGCCAAAGCGCAGCGAATTCAAAAGCGCGATTGGCCGGGCACCCATTGAGAACACATCACGGATGATACCGCCTACACCAGTCGCTGCTCCTTGGTAAGGTTCAATTGCTGAAGGATGGTTATGCGATTCCATTTTGAATACCACTGCCTGGCCGTCGCCGATATCGACAATTCCTGCCCCTTCCCCTGGTCCCTGAAGAACCCGGGGCGCCTTCGTCGGGAATTTCGCCAATACAGGTTTTGAATTCTTATAAGAGCAATGTTCCGACCACATAACCGAAAACAAGCCGGTTTCCGTGTAATTCGGCGTTCTTCCTAGAATCTTTTCCACCATGGCGAACTCTGCATCGGATAATCCCATCTGCTGATAGACTTTTTGTTCTTTGATCTGCTCAGTATTTGGCTCAAGCGTGACTGACATTTGCTTCCCTCCACTGTTTAACGATTGATTTGAATAAAGAAAGTCCATCGCTGCCGCCGATCAAATCGGAAACGGCACGTTCCGGATGCGGCATCATGCCAAGGACATTGCCGCGTTCATTGACGATTCCTGCAATATTATTGCGGCTGCCGTTAAAGTCATCTGCATAAGAGAACACGATCTGGTTATTGTTCTTCAACTGATCATAAGTCGCGTCATCGCAGTAATAATTTCCTTCACCGTGTGCTATTGGAATTTGAATCTCCTGCCCGGCCATGTATTCATTCGTGAATAAGGTATTGGCGTTTTCAACTTTCAAGCCGACCGTACGGCACATGAATTTGAGGTTTTTATTGCGAAGCAGAATTCCCGGAAGTAGTCCTGCTTCGGTAAGAATCTGGAATCCGTTGCAGATGCCAAGTACCGGTTTGCCCGCTTCCGCCGCTTTCTTCACTTCATCCATCACCGGTGAAGACTGGGCTATCGCACCGCAGCGCAAGTAATCGCCATATGAAAAGCCTCCCGGCAATAAAATTCCGTCATAGCCGCTTAAATCAGTTGAATCATGCCAAACATATTCTGCTTCTTCACCAAGTTCATCCTTGACCGCATGGTACATATCCAAATCACAATTGGATCCAGGAAATACGATTACTGCGAATTTCATTGCGAGACAGCCTCCTCGATTTCGAAACGGTAATCTTCAATCACCGTATTCGTCAATAACTTCTGGCACATTTCATTTACAAGTGCATCAACATCATTTGCGTCATCGGAAATCATCAATTCAAGGTATTTGCCGATCCGTACATCTTCAACATCCCCGTAACCCATTTTATGAAGTGAACCCATTACCGCGGATCCTTGTGGATCAAGTACGCTTTCGCGCAAAGTGACGTAGATTTTAACTTTTCTCATGAATGTTGTCCTCCCAGTTTAGCTAAAATGAGTTCATATGCTTGCGTTAAATTGCCGAGATCCCGACGAAATACATCTTTATCGAGTTTTTGTTTTGTTTTTGCATCCCAAAGACGGCACGTATCCGGCGAAATTTCGTCCGCCAGTAAGATCTGACCGTCATTGTCACGGCCAAATTCAATCTTGAAGTCGACAAGATCTACGCCAACTTCCTTGAAAAAGCCGAATAGAACTTCATTGACTTCGAGTGCCTTCGTGCGCAGCTGTTTAATCTCTTCTGTCGATGCCAGTTCCAGCATCTCAATATGATCTTCTGTGATGATCGGATCACCCAGTGCATCATCCTTATAATAGAATTCGACAATCGATTGTTTCAAAACCGTTCCTTCTTCCAAACCAAGGCGTTTGGCCATGCTGCCGGCTACAATATTCCTTACCACAACTTCGACAGGAATGATTGTAACCTGTCGGACCAGCTGTTCATGGTCAGACAATTGTTCCACAAAATGCGAAGCAATCCCCGCTTCCTGCAATTTTTCGAAAATCAATGATGTGATCTTATTGTTCAACATGCCTTTTCCGGTGATTTCCGCTTTCTTTTCACCGTTGAAAGCTGTCGCTGAATCTTTGTATTCCACCCATAAAATATCCTGTTCGTCCGTTGCATATAAGCGTTTGGCTTTGCCTTCGTACAATAGCTGACCTTTTTCCATGTAGGGAGACCTCCGTTTAGTTTAATCCAAGTCGGTTGAAAATCATGTCCACTTGCTGCAAGTGATGGTTGTAGTCGAAGCAACCATCCAATTCTTCTTTTGTCAGCTGCGAAGTGATCGTCTCGTTCGCTTCCACAATTTTGCGGAAATGCGTCTGGTTCTCCCACGCTTCCATAGCACATGGCTGCACCGTATCGTACGCCGCTTCACGGGCCATCCCTTTATCGATCAATGCCAGCAATACCCGCTGCGAATAAATCAGGCCAAGTGTCGAATCCATATTGCGCTTCATATTTTCCGGGAATACCGTCAAATTCTTCACGATATTGCCGAAGCGGTTCAGCATATAATTCAAAGCAATCGTTGCATCCGGCAGAATCACACGCTCTGCAGATGAATGCGAAATATCGCGTTCATGCCAAAGTGAGACGTTCTCGTAAGCCGTCAGCATATACCCACGGATCAAACGCGCCAGCCCAGTCATGTTCTCTGAACCGATCGGATTGCGTTTATGCGGCATCGCCGATGAACCTTTTTGGCCTTTGGCGAAAAACTCTTCCACTTCACGCGTTTCCGATTTCTGGAGGCCGCGGATTTCCGTCGCAAATTTCTCTATGGATGAGCCGATCAAAGCCAGCACACTCAAATACTGCGCGTGGCGGTCACGCTGCAAAGTCTGTGTCGAAATCGGAGAAGCTGCAAGGCCAAGCTCCTTACACACATACTCTTCAACAAACGGATCGATATTGGCATAAGTCCCGACCGCTCCCGACATTTTGCCGGTTTCAATCGATTTAGCCGCTGCTTCAAAACGTTCCAGGTTGCGTTTCATTTCTTCGTGCCATAAAGCGAGTTTCAAACCGAAAGTCGTCGGCTCAGCATGTACGCCGTGCGTACGGCCCATCATGACAGTCATCTTATGCTCTTTGGCTTTATTTGCTAAAATCTCAATAAAATTTGTCAAATCTTTGTGGATAATCTCGTTTGCCTGTTTTAATAGGTAAGACAACGCTGTATCCACAACATCCGTAGAGGTCAGGCCGTAATGCACCCATTTACGCTCTTCTCCAAGCGTTTCAGATACCGCACGCGTGAATGCCACCACATCATGGCGCGTCTCTTCTTCAATTTCAAGAATGCGATCCACCGAAAATGAAGCGTTTTTTCTGATTAAAGCTACATCTTCCTTCGGGATATCCCCAATCTCTGCCCAAGCTTCACAAGCCAGAATTTCCACTTCAAGCCAAGCATTGTATTTATTTTCTTCTGTCCAGATTGCGCCCATTTCGGGTCTTGTGTAACGTGCGATCATTATTTTTCCTCCAGTTTATCCGACCAAATGCCAGATTCGTCTATTTCTTTTAATGTTGCTTCCAAATCGTCTGTCAGTATGGTCACATGCCCCATTTTTCGGTCATGTTTTGCTTCTTCTTTTCCATACAGATGAATCGACCAATTTGGATATTGTGCGATTTTCGAGGCCAATGGAGCTACATGCTGCCCCAATACATTGACCATCACCGTATCCGACCATAACTCCGACTGACGCAGCGGCCATCCGCATACAGCCCGGATATGTTGGTGAAACTGCGAACTGCTTGTCGCTTCAATTGAATAATGCCCCGAATTATGTGGTCTCGGTGCCAGTTCATTCACCATTATATCGCCATTTTCCAAAACGAACATTTCAACCGCCAATGTCCCAATCATCCCGAGATGCTCTGCAATTTTTTTGGCGGCCTCGGTCGCTTTTGCAATCGTCGCCTCACCCACTCGGGCTGGAACAATCGTTTCGTGCAAAATATGATTTTTATGGATATTTTCCCCTATCGGCAATAAAACAGTTTCGCCGTTGCCGTTGCGTTGGATGATAACCGAAATTTCTTTCGTGAAGCCTACAAATTCCTCAGCAACACAGATTCCGTTATCAAAAAGCGGCTTTGCCAGCTCCAACTCTTTTTCTGATTGAATGGTCTGCTGCCCTTTTCCGTCATAACCGCCTTTTGCGGTCTTTACTATAAACGGATAATCGATAGTTGCTTTTTGTTCCAATAAATCCGAAAAATTTTCGGCTACGATATACTTCGCTACAGGAACTCCAGCTTTAGCTATTTCTTCTTTTTCAAAAACGCGATTTTGTGTGATGCGGATAAGTTCAGAGCCCTGTGGAACATATGCAATTTTACTTAAATGCGCTAATCCTTCAACATCAATATTTTCGAACTCATAAGTGATTACATCACTGACCGAAGCCAATTCTTCCAACGCTTCCAAATCATCATACGGTGCAATCAATTGCATATCAGCAATCTGGCCCGTCGGGGAATCCATTGAAGGATCTAAAACCGCTATTTTAAAACCAGCCTCTTTCGCTGCCATGGCCATCATGCGTCCTAATTGACCGCCACCGATGATTCCGATAGTTTGACCCGGTAAGATCTTTTTCATCATATTAGATCCTCCGTACTTTTTAAAACTTCAGCTTTTGTATGATCTCTGCGCTTCTGCAGCGCTTCTGCCACACGTTCATCAGAGGTACTTAGAATTTGGGCAGCCAAAAGACCGGCATTTACAGCACCCGCTTTACCAATTGCGACAGTAGCTACCGGCACTCCTCCAGGCATTTGTACAATCGATAATAATGAATCCAATCCATTCAGCGCTTTGGATTGCACAGGAACTCCAATGACCGGCAAAGTGGTCTTTGCTGCTACCATCCCAGGAAGGTGCGCCGCCCCACCTGCGCCGGCAATAATTACCTTGAGCCCGCTGTTTCTGGCATCTTCTGCATAGCTGAACATCAATTCAGGCGTCCGATGAGCGGAAATGACTTTCTTTTCATAAGCAATATCAAGCTCATCCAGAATCTCACAGGTATTTTTCATCGTTTCCCAATCACTCGAACTTCCCATAATCACACCGATTTTCGGATTCATCGTATCTCTCCTTTTAAAAAGTAAAAAGCCCTCAAATAAACTGCTCACTTTTACGTGAAAAGCAGTTTACTTAAGGACTTCAAAATCAACGAAATAGAGACTGATGGCATACATGCACATCCCTCGCGTCATTTCCATAAGTTGCTTTCCCGCATAGTCCAGACATTCCGGTGTCTTGGTAGAGACGCAGAAGCCAATTCTTCTGCATATATGGGGTTTCCTAATCAATCATAACAACTCATTATTTACTAGTCAATAATTAAATCCGAACAATAATTTTTCAGAATATATTATAGTTCGGATTTTACTCTTTTAACAAATTATTCTTCTATTTTTAACCCTTTAAATTTTATTATTTGCCTTACAGGTACCGGTACACCATCTTTTTCTTCGAATAACGGTTCTTCTTTTCTGCCGGCAGCCATATAACCTTCTGTTTTCATACGTTTCAAACAATCTTCCATTGTTTCGTTCTCAGCCACTTCAAACCATACTGTTTTTTTATTCATTTAAAAAGATTCCCTTTCCTAACCTGCTTAACCCAGAAACCTCCATGTATCGATTTTGGTTCATAAGCAATGATAAACGCTTTAGGATCAATTTCCTTAATAGTGGTATATAGTTTCAATTCCATTTTTCTCGGCGTCAATATCTGCATAGACTGACGGTCTCCGTCCCGGCCATTGGCTGCCCAATCAGTAACACCATAACCTTTTTCGCGCAGCGCATTAGGCAACTGCTGGTTTTGTTCACTTGTGATAACGTTCACCGTAATATAACCCAGAGCCATCTTCTCTTCTATTTTAGAACCGACAATAACTCCTGAACCATATCCGATTGCATAGGCTACCAGGTTTTGGATCTGATCCAAGTTGTCCAGCACCAATCCAAGCCCTACTATATATATTACTGTTTCTACCATACTGACTAACGCCGCTAAATAGCGGTAGCCTTTTAATGTCATGATCATCCTTACAGTAAAAAATGATACATAAACAATATTGATGGAGAAAATGATGATTATCATCAACCATGGATTTATGTCCAATTTGTACACCCTTTCATTTTCCCTTAAGAATCAAATTACATATTAGTGGAAACCGCTCTATAAAGCAAGGGCGAAAGGTCTTCCAAAGATTTATGTTTACTGGGGAATCTGCATTATTCTGCTTTTAACAGGAACTGCCTCGATTACGGACGGCATTCATTTGAGAAGCATCTACGTAATTTGTTTTTCTATAGTAATATAGTAGGGAAATGATTTTATAAACATTTATAACTTCCATTTATTAATAAAAAAAGGCCGCTACCGCTTGCGCGGTAACGACCTTTCTTTCTGTGCCCAGCGGCGTCCTACTCTCACAGGGGGAGATCCCCCAACTACCATCGGCGCAAAAGAGCTTAACTGCCGTGTTCGGGATGGGAA
>NZ_QQRS01000007.1 GCF_003428875.1 Planomicrobium okeanokoites | reverse complement strand
CCGCTTCACCTCTACTATAAAAAAATTAGTAGGATAAACCAATGCCTTGGTTCGTCCTACTAATCTTAGTATGTTTTTTGTATCCTGTTGCTACACGGTCGAGGTAAGTGGTTTCGTATTCATACGTGGCGACTGCTACAAATCCGCGTTGATTCATCTCCAAAATTTTATCTGCACGTTCTTCTTCGCTCCCCAACTCCGATTTCACGACACCGCCGCGATTGAAGGGGTTTGTTTTGACTGTCATATTAAATCAACCCTTTCTTCACACATTCCATCGCCGCGTAGTAAAAGTGATGGTAAATGTAATTTCCTGTATACGCTTTGTCCAAGTACACGATACTGAAACCGTAACGCGCTTCAAACGTTTTGAGTCTGCCGAGCAGCGCTTTCGGATCGTACTGGCTCCGGTATTCGCCGCGCAATATTTTGCCGTAACCGTCGGGATCTTCGCAAACTAGCACGAATGGAATATCACTAGCGCGTATCAATTCATTCTCGAAGGCCGTTGCTTTTAGCTTCGATAAGTTGCCGGTTATTTCGTCAATGTGCGCTTTTCTTTCCACAGCGGCAGTTAATTGGATATCTCGCATAATGCCGAGTTCTTCGTTCTTTGGTATCAAGCATCCGTAATCACCTGTTTTAAGTGTCCTTTTCATATACGGAACGCCTTTCTTGTCCAGGTAATCGGTCACATGCTGATTTTCCTTTTCACGCGTATCCACAATAATCATCAAAGTCGCTAGTATTTTCTTTACCTCTGTATCTGAGTAGTTGTATCTGAACGCTTGCACCATTACCGCTTACCTCCAAAATTCTCCATTGCCCGCTTATAAAGACTGTTTGCGATTTCCACAGCATCAGGAGTGGCGTATTCAAAAGGTGAATCGCTCAATTGCTTCCAGCCGTTCGATGCGCAAATATCCATAAACTTGATAATGTCCTGGTACGATCCGTCGTCTGCATTCACCCAATCGAGGATTCGCTGATTAGGTTCACCGGCTAACCAGTCCACAATTTTGTGAATGGTCGCTTTTACTGATTTTTCCGCTACGATTTCCACAGAATTATCATCCTTTCCGGAATAGTTAACTTTTGAAACTCGTTTTTTAACTAAAATTAACTCGCTCAAACCGTTGGTATGACTGGGTTTGTGGTCAAAATAGTTAATTTAGTTAACCATTTTTTGCATTGTAGGCTCCTTACGTTTATTACACCCTTAACGCCTTTTCCTTTTATATATATATTTCTTTCATCTCTGCAATAGAGAAATAAATTAACTATATTAACTATTAGGTACTTAAACCCTTGATATGACTGGGTTTGCGAAGAGTTAATTTTTGAATCGAAAATCACTCGTTTATTAACTATCTCCAGTTTTTGGAATTTTTAAAGCGAACCGCTTCTTTTTGCTTCATCACCACTTCGTTTAATTCCAATCCTCGAATCACCACTTTATTTCCAGTGCCGTTTTCTTTCTTGTAACCTCTGTTTTCCAATTCTCGGCCAAACGTCCGCTTCTTCAACTCGAAGTCTCCGTTTTCCTGGCAGTACAGTTTGTATTCGTTGTACAGTTCTTTGAAGCCAACACCGGACAATGGATTGATGTTGCAGCACTCGATGATGAATGGAAGCAGAAGATCCATTTCTTCTCGGTATGTTTTGTTGCTGCCTTCAACGGATGCCGGTGGTTTCAATCCTTCCTTCTGCCACAGCAAGCACCCTTCGACCATCCAGTTGAGTATGCCGTTCGCTTCTTCTTTCAACTTCACTGGCAGCGTTGCATCTCGATTCTTTTCCGGTATGAAGGCAAGGAATGGAATTAGTTTGATGCGCCGCCATATCCCTTCATCTGAACCTTTTACAATCGGCTTGTGGTTGGTTGTGAAGAACACTTTGAATTCTGGTGAAAACTCGAAATAGTCTTTATGAAGGAAGCGCGCGATGATGCTTTCACCACCGGTGATTTGCTTCACAATCGATTCATCCAACTTCTCGCCCTCGTTACTTTCCACAGCAGAGACGAACCGACTGCCTGCTAACCTCGCCACATCGCTGTTTGCGCTGCCGTTGTGTTCTTTAGATATGAACGTCTCTTTGTTGGTTTGGCGTGCGTAATCGCCCAGTATGTCCTTCACCGTGTTGATGAAAGTGGATTTACCGTTTTTACCGCCGCCGTATAGGAAGTACATGCTTTGGTCGGTAATGTCGCCAGTCATCGTGTAGCCGATTAACTTCTGCACATATCGGATCAGTTCGTAATCCGTATTGCCTTTTTCGTCAACGAATATCGTTTCCAAAAACTTCTTCCAGGTAGGCGCATCGGCATCTTTCTCGTATCCCACATCCGCGATTTTCGTCATTAGATGATGCGATGCGTGTGGGAGTAGCGTGCCGGTCTTTAAATCCACAATGCCGTTTTGACAGTTGAGTAAGTATTTGTTGGTGTCGAGTTGTTCATTCTTCACTGGAAGCAACGCCTTCGCCAGTAGCAAACTATTCGTGATAACTCGTCTGCTTTGCGAAGCGTGGCCCCATTTGCGCGCTGCCTTTTCCTCAGCTTGCGCAGCTTCTTCATCATCAATATCACTGTGGAAGGCCATCAATGTTTTAAATAACTTCGTCGCCTGTACTTCCACCTTGCTCATGTCGTCAATTTCCCACTTCTTCTGATTCCACACCAGCCACCCGTATTGATTGCTGTGAAGGATGCGCTCGCGGTATTCATGTGCAAACCATTCAGCGTTGCCAAGTTCGGTGTGCATGAATACTGGTGTTGTTTGGTCTGCTTCTTTAATTTTGATTAGGCGTTCCGTTTTCGGGTTAAGCGTTTCTTTGGTGTCGCGGATGGCCCGTTTTAATGTAATCTCGCCGTATGTTTCAGAGCCGCGCTTTTCGTCCCATTTGCTGCGCATCAAATCACTTTGCCTAAACATGTGATCCATCAACGAATAATTTTTATCGCACCAGAACGCCAGGTGATTCGCTAAACTTTGATCTGTTGCTGAGTGGTCGTTGTTGACGATTAACTCACCGTTAAACATACGCTTGATATCATCACCATTTTTCGACTTGAACATTTTGTTCCAAATGCCGGTGATGCTGTTTTCGTCATAGTCAATATCCTTATCAACTTCAAAATCGTTGTCGTCACTTGCTTCTTCAAAGGTGAACAACTCACTTGCCAACTCTGCTAATTCGTCCGTTCGTTCAAACACATCGTTCTCATTCTCTCGGTTGCCTGTAAACGTGAAGTAACGCCCCTCTGAGTAGATTTCAATGCCCAACTCGTCGTTACGCATCCCCTTCTTAAAGGAAGCGGGGAGAGCGCCCCTGATAATGATATGGATGCCCTCGCCTGATGGTGAAAACTCTGTGTAGCTGTCGAGTTGTTCGATTACTTTTTTAGCAAACTCGGAAATGTTACCTTTACTGTCAACGCAATCGTCCAGGTCGATCCCGATAAACTCATCTTCTGCTGTGAACACAAAGCCGATACCGTCGAATCCGTATTCGGTCATTACGTGTTTGGCTGCGGAAAAGCTGGACCATGTACCTTTGTAAGTTGGTGATGCGTTGTTGCCGTCAACTTGCTTCGGTACTTTGGTTAGCTTCACGCCACCGTTTTTCTTATCCGGTCGTTCCTCCAAACTCCACAAGACCCACTGCCGAAGCTTTTGAAGGTCGTATGGAATGTCTTGCAGGTTATACTTTGCCAATGGTCTCAACTCCTAGTATTTCTGTGGATGGCGTTACAGTTATTTGCGTGCGGACTGCTATTAAGGAATTAAAAGTCCCCTTAGTTCTTGATAGGACTCTTTTACCTCGAAGTAATCTCCCGCTCTATGAATTACAGTCTCTACCCCTGCACATTCACCCATCTCCCAAACATGTACGATATGATCTCGATTAAAAGTACTCTTTGTACCGTCTTTCAAAGTAACTTCTATGAACATATAATTCCTCTCCTTTATTGTTCAAATTCACGCTTATTAACGGTGAAGCTCCCTATTAAAAAGGAAGCTCCGATTCGTCAATGTCAACTGGTGCAGGTGGAGCAACTCTTGATTTGTTGTAATACTTAACACGCAGATATTCTTTACCGTTGTTCGCTTCTTCATACTTCACAACTAAACGCAGTTTCTTGTTCAAAAACGCTTTCGCCCATTCTGTGTACTTTTCAAACTCAGATTCTTCTTCTGTGAAACCGGCTGCAATTGATGCGTTTTCAATCTTCCAAAGCGCCTTCTCTGTGCAAAAGAAATCATCCTGGAAAATCTTTCTTCCTTGAAACTCTTGCTCTACATCGTCGCGGATCTCGTACTCGAATGAAATTACGTTTTTATCACCTACAACCTTTGTATCGAAGTTTGTTGCTGTTACCTCGTATTCACCAGCTTTGATTTGTTGCGGCGCTTCTTTTACCTCTTGATTTAAGTTAAGTTTGATAGCCATTTTGCATTTCTCCTTTTCGACTTAAAAGTCGTCATTTTTAGTTTGTTTTTTGTTCGTCGCGCCATTTCCGGTGGCGTTGTTGCCGTCGTCGTCTTCATCGCTTGTGATGCCGTAAATTGCTGATAAGGCGTAACGTTTGAGATAGCTGATGACACTGCCAGCACCCTGCGCCGTATCCTTATCTGATTTCATATACACCGGATCGTATTCGATATATTCACCCGATGAATGTAAAAGGAGTGTTGCAACTCCTGGTTTACCTTGCTCATTTGTGGATGGCCACTGTGTGAATGACAATCCGTGTTTCGGGCCGAAAGTGTTGATTGTTTTTACTACTTCTTCAAGCGGAACATACGAACTTTTAAAGAAGGGATTCGCCGCTGTTTTCTCCGGTTGCTTCACTTCCGCTTGAAACGCTGAGAGCGCTTTGGCGATTTCCACAATGGAATCTGATTTATTCATTCTGTGGACACCTCCAACAATTCAGGGTTTTGGTAAACGTTTCCGATAACCTCATACCTCAACAGGTTTAAACTCGTTAACGAATTCGGAACCCAATTCATCGCTTGTATTTTATTGGTCGATTTCCCAACAAAACAACCATTGAGGAACACGATGTGCATATCAGGATATCCAGCTAGGCGCATAACATCTCCTTCATAAATCTCAAAACCGTTTACATCATTTAAGCCGGTATATTGCAACCTAACGCCATCCTTCAATTCATGCGCCCAATATTGCGGATGTTGCGACAAGTCGAATGGTGCAATCATTTTGTAACCATCAATCCATACTCGAAACTTAATTTCTCGCATATTCCCAACTCCTTCTATACAATTCGCAAACTCTGTTCCCTCTTCAACTCCACGCCTTCCACAGCAATCCCATTCTTCAAATCAGCCAACAACGCTTTCTTATCAACTGTGGGATGCTGCTCAACCAGGTAATGCGCCGGTACTAACTTTTCATCGAGCAAGCGCACACTCGGCGGGTTATACTGCAAGCGCAAACCAACGTGAGCGCCTTTTACCTTGTCCTTGCCAGTCGCCTGCATCGTCTGAAAGATATAATCCTTCAAGCGATCCGCGTTGCCTTCCAGCGCTTGGCGGCGTTTCTTTAGGCGTTCCTCTTCCACCTTAATGGCGTTCGCTTCCGCTTCAATGGCGCGTATCACCTTCGCTGTGTTTTCCAATTTGTCGTCAATCGCTTCTTCGATGGATTCCAGCGTATCGGTAAATTCCGGACGTTCGGTATCGCTGCTGCTGATTAAGTCGATAAGTTGTTGGTATTGTGCGCTTAGTTCGTAAAGTTTGAATGCCATTTACTTACACTCCATTTCTGTGGTAAAATTACGGTAGATTATTAAATTTCGTTACACGCCACATGTGACGGTTCAAGCGTTCACCCTAGCCGGTGAGCGTTTTTCTTTTTGCCATTCATCGAGCGTCAATCCATCGGGCCAGATTTCGTCATCTTCAACATTCGGTTCATTCGCTTGGCGCAACTCCCATTCGAGATATTCGGGATTGGGATAGCCGATGCGCTCTATCCGGTTAATGTCGCTGTGTTCGATATCCATTTCGTATCACCTCATTTCTGTGGAAGGCTAATACTCTTCCGGCTCAGGTTCGGTTACATAGTTAGAACTGTTGACTAGTCTCCTACACTCGTAGCAAACGTAATCAAAATCATCATTAAGCGCTGACATACCGTGTGGATGGTCGTCGTTAATTGTTTCGAAAAGTCCGGAACCGCATTCGCATTGGAAATTTGTTTGGTGCGGGTCGTTATTCGAAAACTCGTTCATTTTCATCAACTCCTTCTATATAATCTGTGGACAGCCTACACCCGCTTAATCTGCTCACTGGCGCAATACGCGCAGCATTTCGGTGACGGCGTATTTTCAACGGTAAAGAACGTTCCGCCGCACTCGCATTTCCATTCGGTTGCGATCATGGTTAATCACCCCTTTCGAAGTTTTTGGTATCGGACTTTGTGTGCGAACTGTGCAGTAATTAATATTATGAATTTCCCCATTGTTCCGCCATAGCTTCTGCTATACCGGGGAATGTTTTACTTCTTAGTTTTGCTCTTTCTTCTTTCGGTAACTTCCACGCTTCTGCGTACCACGCTGGCATTGATTTCCCACTATCAAACTTTGTTCTTGGTGGTGGTTCTACTATGTTTGTGGGTTTTAATTTGGGTAGTCCTTTTAACCAAAAGCACGTTTTCTTTTCAAACGGATCGCCAAACTCATAAGGTTGTATTATTTGGTTTGGTTTTCTCCAATGTGAACTCATAACCCCAACTGGGTTCTCAATCGCTACCCTTTCGCAGTCTGCGTTAGCGAATAACATAAAGAAGTCAATTGCTTCCTCTCTATCTTTCGTTCTCTTAATCGCTTTTTCTCCGTATCTTTCAATATTGAACCATCTGTTTCCAGTAACTGTTAAAAATGTGCATGGTGGGAAAGCTAAAATCATATCCCATTTTTCTTTTAACAACTCCGTTACGTCTTGTTGTAAGTGCCATTCTGGATGACCTCCACTACATTCTAAAATGTCACAAGAATATGCTTCATGTCCTAACTTTCTAAATTCCTTCGTTACTACTTGGCTTTCTTCACACGCTACTAAAATTCTCATTTTCATTCTCCCCTTTACCTCGTTATATGGTTCAACTGTGTGGAAACTCAAAACACCATATCCGCTGGCTGATTCATAAAATTGTGCAGTTGTTCCCGATCCATAACACCCTTCACCTTCTCGCTAAAATGAATCATCAACTCGACTTCTTCGTAGCTTTCCACAATGTGCATGCTGTCTGCGTCATCCTTGCCGAACCAGAACATTGAACCGGTACTGCCATCCGATGTGATGCGCTCCACTTTGTCCAGGTTGATGAGGTTTTCGCGCCCCAATACTTCGTTTACTTTTATCCACATTTTATTGATGCCCCTTTCGGATAACTTCTGATGTTGTTGCGAGTTGTGCGGTTTTGCGACCGTAATTTGTAGCCGTGCGATTCACTTCCGCGATTTGCGTTTCATTCTTGCGCATCATTTGAATTTCTTGTCGGAAACCAGCGAACAGTAGTCCGAGAAATCCACCGAGCATTCCTGCGGCGATGATTGTATCGATGATATTTTCTTCATTGAACATTGGGCGTTGCTCCTTTCTGTGGATGGCGTCATTAGATAGTAGTCACGCTTACTTCAATATCAACCTCAACTTCTCCGTGGCAACTTTTGCAATTATCTTGAAAACCTTGCCCGTCTTTAGCTGATAACCAGTGAGCCATATTCGTTTGATTCCACTTACCGCAATCGCTGCATTCCCATTTGACAATCATTCTTTCCACCTCCTATTCATATCCACCCAAGCGCCTTCCACTTCACCAGCACATCCTTGATCCGCATCTTCAAACTCATGCGATATTCAACCTGCAACTGCTTCAATAAATTGTCCGAGTGCAGCCGGCTGTGTAATAGCGCATCCATCAGATTGGCGATCCGTTCTCGCTCAACTGTGGATAGTGATTCGATATTCTTTTCGAGTCCAGCTTCCTCCATCATTTGGAGTACGTTGCGCATTTCCTTTGCTGTGGTGTGGCGTAGCGCTAATCGATGCTGCTCAACTTTCTTGCCACGCATAACGGGCGATGTAAATCCGTGTGAAAACTCATGCAGAATGTCCATAATGTATTCGGGATTGTCGTATAGGCGTATACTCTCACTCGCCACATCAGCGGCCATCGTGCGCTTATTCGCTTTAATGCTCGTTATCGTTGGCTTGGATACAGAGAAGTCGAAAGCCAGTTGATCCCTGGATGCGCCTTCCTCTTCGATTAAACGTCCTAGCGTTTCGCCCACATAGGCTGAACGCTTGATTGGCATGGGAATCAGCTCCTTTTGTTGGGTTTTTGTGCGAACCTTTTAATAAATAAGCCTATTCAATTCTTTGTGGTCTTTTAAAGTTTGGTTTATACTGCTTTTCGATTTTTTAACTCGCACTAACGCTTCCTGCACTTCCTCGTCTGTAATAAAGCCGAAGCCTGCATCCAAAGCAACATCGTCATTCAGTTGTCGAATTGCTAAAGTTAGCTTTTTATCCAGCTTCTTGCGTTGTCTTTTATTCATCCAATACCTCCTTCTGTGGTTCCACTCCCCAAAACTGTATCCCTCCGGCTATACCGGTTATACAAGGTGGTGGGTTATGGTTTACTTAACGGCCGTACTAGATACTCTCCGCGATCACCATTCCTATACCTGGACCTTAATGTAGCTAAATGAAATCCATACTCTTTGGCTAAATCGGGTACTCTGTATAACTTGCCTTTCACTTCAACTAAAACGGCGGTGCTTTTGTTGTAGCTGTTTTCAGAAGCTGTGACCCATCTGCAGTTTTCAGGCGAATAACCTTTGTCATTATCGGTGCGATCAATTTGCAATTCATGTGAAAATCCATTTGCGAGCGACCAGTTATAGAACTTGTCGAAGTCTTGCCATTCTTCACAAACGGTTATACCTCTACCGCCATAAAGTCTATATGCAGGGTTTGCTGGATTCGTGCAGCGACTTCTCATTGCATGCCATCTGTCGCAAATACTTCCCTTAATAAATCTGTCGTTGTATTTTGGCATTTCTACAACTCCTTTCTACCCTAAACGTGTAACTTTTCCTTAAAAAAAAGCTCGTCCAGCTCCACATCCAATATCTCCGCAATGTGTTTAGCAGCTTCAAGCGACAACTTGGTGTGGCCTGATTCGATATTCGCGTAACCGGAAGCCGACTTGTAGCCTAGCTTTTCAGCCATGAACGTCATCGAGATTCCCTTTGCTTTTCGCGCTTGTTTCAGTCGCTCCTGAATCATCATTTATCACCTTCTTTCACGTATCGTGTAACTTTATATCCTAACTATACATACTCGTTTTGAGTAAGTCAACAACTTTCTACACTTTTCGTGAAACTTTCTTCACACCTTATGAAACAATGATAAAATTGGACGGAATACTACCTATTGAAATGAGGAATCCACATGACGACATTAGGCGAAAAATTAACAGCGCTCAGGGAACGTAAAGGATGGACGAAAACATTTGTAGCGAGGAAGTTAGGGATTAAAACACTTTCCACTTATGCGAATTATGAATATGGCACACGCGAACCGGACATGGAAACATTGAGCCGTATTGCAGATATATATGATATTAGCTTAGACGAATTAACAGGCCGTTCTGTGGACAGCAAACACACGATCCGCGGCGAAGAAGTCGACACATCCGATTTATCCGAGAATCAACGACTGGTCCTCGAATGGGCCATGCAGCAGGAAGCGCTCTCCTTCCACAGCACAGAAGAATTGAAGGAAATGCTGGATAATATGGCGGTTATTTTTGAGTATGAACGGCGCAAGAAAAACAATAAAAGTAAATAATTTGTAATTTCTATATCTTTTTCTGAATATTTTGGTAGGATATATATACCGATATAGTTATATCTTAGTTCTTTTATCTAAAATTTTACCTTAATGTTGGATAGGTATAATAGACTAATTATATTCGGATAATATCATAAGGGTGATTCACAATCGCTCTTTTTTACGCCGCAAAAAGAACATACGTTCTAAACAAGGAGGAAGTCATGTCGAATTATGTATTTCACACCGCAGACGAAACCGTAAAGAAGATTTACAGTTCCATCAACCTGTCGCATCCCGACCACCTGTCGCCTATTCTGATTGCTGAATTCTTGAATATCGAACTTGCTTACTTACCCGTTAACTCCATGCGCATCAACCGCAATATCTATCTTGACGACCGGCTATCCATAGAAGAGCAATGGGAACAATTTGGGCATGAACTGTGTCATGTGCTGTGGCATCCCGATAATCAGCTACACTTAACGCAAAGCTTCATCGACATGCAGGAACGGCAAGCCAATAATTTCGCCCTGTACGCCTGTATCCCGACCGATATGCTGATGCGTATGGAAATGCCACCCGACCGCTGCCACGCCATCCACAGGATGATGGAGACGTTTCATGTGACACGCCCGTTTGCCGAACGCCGGCTCGACCTACATATCGAGAAAATGAATCAGCTTACATACCAGTAAAGGATGTGGTTTGATTGGGATCCGTTCAACGTTTAGCGAAAGGCAAGTATAAACTGACAATCAGCCAGGGATTTGATGAGCATGGTAAGCGTATACGGCGTTACAAAACTGTGGATGCTAAAGGCAAGCGTGAAGCCGAACAACTGCTGCGGGAGTTTGAGAAGGAATTGGAAGAGGAAACGCTGGCGAAAGGTGAAGCGATTCGATTTGGTAAATTCTATGAACTGTGGAAGGCAGACTATGCGATTCCGCATCTCGAACCATCCACACTCGAAATCTACCGAATCGTATCAAAACCGATTCTCCACCATTTCCGCAACCATCAACTCGCGGCCATCACCGGAATGCAAATCTCGCAATTCCTGAATAACGAAAAGTTGAACGGCAAAGGTTCGTTGGAGAAAAAGTACAACGTCCTAAAATCGATATTCAAATGGGCCGTGAAGTGGAAGTACATCAAATACAATCCGATGGAAGGCGTGAAGAAGCCGCGCAATCCACAGAAGGAAATGGAGTTTTATGATCGGGATGAGATTCGCGAAGTATTGGAAGAAGTTAAGACGATGGAACGCAAACAGCAGCTTAAAGTAAAACTCGCTGTGGTAGGTGGATTGCGTAGAGGGGAAGTGTTAGCCATTGCCGAAGATGCGGTTATCTGGGAAACAAATCAGATTAAAGTATTCCGTTCCGTTCAGTTTTCCACAGAAGGTGGACTTCGCTTGAAGCGTACCAAAACAGGCGACTCACGCATCGTCACGTTTCCGAAATGGTTGATGATGGAATTGCGCTTACATTATCTCGAAGTGTTGCACCACCGCGCCAAACTCGGCCATCTGTGGAAGGGTTGGGAAGATACGGATGGACGGCAAGTTACGCTGCTATTCGCTGATGAGTATGGCAAACCGCTGCGCCCCAACTCCATCACGCAATTTTGGGGGAAATTTATGAAGCGAAACCCACAGTTGAAGCGGATCCGCTTCCAGGACTTACGCCACTCGATGGCAAGTTTGATATTAAGCGAAGGTGTCAACATTAAAATATTACAAAAACGTCTCGGTCATAAGCGCGCAAATACCACACTCAACGTCTACGCCCACATCACCGAAAAAGACGATAAACGGGCAAGCGATGTATTCGATAATTTGGAGTAAATAGCAGCATTTGCGCAAAAGTGTCGCTTTTTTTGTCGCTAGCGCATCATCCGTCCACAGAATATAACTAAAAATGCGCAAAGAAAAAACCGCGCAACCTCAACGGCTACACGGCTTTCTCCATTTTCACTCCACTATGATTCCTACTGGGCTCGAACCAGCGACCTCTACCCTGTCAAGGTAGCGCTCTCCCAGCTGAGCTAAGGAATCGCAATTTCAAGGACATTTTTAATTATATCGCCATCTCATAAAATGTCAATACTCTAGCAATAAATCTTATTACCAAAGTAAAAACCCCCGTAAGGCTCTGTTCATTCAGAGCTCTACGGGGGTTAGTTTATGCTTCAGTTGCTTTTGGTTCTTTTTTATCGCGTGCGAGCCATTGGATAACGAACAAGACGATAAAGGCTGCTGCACCAATTGTATCAGACAGACCTTCAGGATAGATTAACGCGATACCAGTGGCGAATGTGATGATTCGCTCAAACCAGTATAGCTTGCGATACCAGTAACCGATTAATCCGGCACCAATTGCAATCATCCCGGAAATAGCCGTTATGAGCACCCAGATCAGTTCCGGCCAGGTCGTATCGATCATCAGCAATGATGGTGACAAGACGAACATATACGGAATGATGAACGCGGCAATGGCCAGTTTAGCGGCATTAAAACCGGTTTTGATCGGTTCTCCACCGGATATTCCTGCAGCTGCGAAGGCAGCAAGGGCGACCGGTGGGGTGATATCGGCGATGATGCCGAAATAGAATACGAACAAGTGGGCAGATAAAGCTACCACTAATGGTGTCGCAGCTCCTTCAGGATATTCGAGCATCAGCAATGTGATGATTGCCGGAGCTGCAATTGTGGATGTGATAACATAGTTGGCCGTGGTCGGCGAACCCATCCCCAGTACAATTGCGGCAAGCATCGTGAAGAATAACGTCAACAGGACGTTCCCGCCTGAAGCTGAAACAAGGCCATTGGCAAGACTTAATCCAAGCCCTGTCTTAACAACAACCCCGACAATAATACCAGCCGCCGCCGTAGCAGCTGCTACAGCCAGCGCCGTCCGGGCACCATCGACCAGGGCATGGATCATATCCTTGAAATTCAAGCGTGTCTCTTTATCAAAAGCACTGACGACAATTGTTAAAACAATACCCCATAATGCAGCTTGCATTGTCGGAATACCGATCAACAGGAAAATGATGATGGCAAAGATCGGTGTAAGTAAATAGATTTTCTTCAAAACTTCTTTGCGATCCGGCATCTCTTCTTTTGATAAGCCTTTCAAGCCGATTCGTTTCGCTTCGAAATGGGTCATGATCCAGACACCAGTGAAATAAAGAAGCGCGGGAATAGCTGCCGCTTTGGCAATTTCCCAATACGTTACGCCTCCGATGAACTCAACCATCAGGAATGCTGCAGCTCCCATAATCGGCGGCATCAATTGTCCGCCTGTCGAAGCTGCCGCTTCAACCCCGCCTGCAAATTCCTTTTTATACCCCAATTTTTTCATCATAGGAATTGTATAAGAACCGGAAGTTACAACGTTGGCTACCGAGCTGCCTGAAATCGTCCCTTGCAAAGCACTTGAGAAGATGGCCACTTTTGCCGGTCCGCCAGTCAAGTTACCGGCTAATGATACAGCCAGGTCATTGAAGTATTGGCCTACTCCTGTTTTGACCAGGAATGAGCCGAACAACAGGAACGTGAAGATGAATGTGGCGGAAACACCGATCGGCGTTCCAAGAATTCCATCTGTCGTATAGAACATCAATTGGATCAATGAATCCAGGTCCTGCCCTCTGTGCCGCAGGAATCCAGGGAAATAAGGACCGAAAAAGGCATATGTCAGGAATAGCGCGGATATGACAGTTATGGGCATTCCGACTGCTCTTCGTGTAGCCTCAAGCACCAGCAGGACAGCCAGGACCCCAACGATGAAATCGAGTTCCGTAACCCGTCCGATACGGAATACCAAGTCTTCATACATGATCGGCCAATATGCACCGACTCCAAGGGACAATAAGGCAAGAACGTAATCATACCACGAAACTTTATGGCGGACCCCTTTGCGTTTCCGTGCAGGAAACAGGATGAAGATCAAGGAAAGCGCAAATCCTAAGTGGACTGAACGCTGGATATAAGCTGTGTATTGGCCGAAAATCGCCGTATATAACTGAAACAGCGCAAAAGCCAATAGTCCGTAGAAGACAACATGTTTCATAATGCCTGATAAATCACGTGTATTGGATTCAGGGTCGTATTTCTGCAGAATTTCTTTCTGTTTTTCTTCTGAAATATATGTATCATCTTCCGGCGGCAATTTCTGCTCTTCTCTTTCTTCCGGCGGTAATTTATTGGTCATCAATATTCACTCCTTTTAATTGCTGGAAAAATGACAGCCGCTGAATACGGAACGTATACGTCTTTCCTCTGACGAGTGTCTTTTTCAAATCATACTCTTTTCCTTTTTTGATCAAAGACAGGCCAGCATCGACATCACCGATCAGGATACTGAATTCCGGTAATCGCCTGTCCATATTTTTGATGAAATACTTACCGTCTTTTTCGACAAACACTTCCCCTTCTCCTGCATTGGAAGGCATTCCAATATTAAAATCTTCATATTCCAGCTCAGTCAATTTTATCGTGTTATCTGGAAGGGCTATGAAAGTTTCAATTACATCTGATAAATGGATGGAATGTGTATATTTTATCTGAAAACGGGGCTGAGTCAATAGCGAATAGGCCGTGAGGTTTTCTGTTTCGTTATTGATGAACACTATGCTTCTTTTTAGTGGGATGAATAAGAAAGCGGAGCTGATTAAGATGAGGACTATCAGAATCAGAAGAAAACGCTGCTTGTTATTTACTCGCATAATTCATTCTCCTCCGTTGTTCAAAACAAATAACGACGATAAAGCTTTCGCTTTATCGTCAATTATTCAACAAATTCTTATTGATTTACTTCATCAAAGTACTTTTGTGCACCTGGGTGGATATCGATTCCGATTCCTTCAAGAGCCGTTTCAGATTTGATGAATTCAGCTTTTGCGTGCTGGATTTTATCTGTGTTTTCATAGATCGCTTTTGTGATGTTATAAACCGTATCTTCCGATAAGTCGTTTTGTGCCACCAACATAGCCAAAACCGATACAGTCGGCACTTCTTCCGTCAAGCCGTAGACACCTGATGGTACAGTATCATGTGCATAGTACGGATATTTTTCAATCAGTTCGTTCGCTTTGTCTTCAGCAACCGGTACGATCACTACATCAGCAGTTGCGCTTAAGCTTTCAACAGCTCCAGTAGGTGTACCTGCTGTGATGAACGCAGCGTCGATCTGGCCCGATTGAAGGCTTTCCTGGGATTCACCGAAGTCAAGGTTCTGAGCATCGATATCATCCATTGTCATGCCGTGGATTTCGAGTAATTGTTCAGCGTTGATGTAAGTACCTGATCCAGGTGCCCCGACTGAAACCGATTTCCCTGCCAAATCTTCAAATGAAGCAATTCCTGAGTCCGCAGTTGTTACCAACTGGATTGTTTCAGGATACAAAGCGCCGATTGCAGAAACTGAATCGATCACTTCGCCGTCGAACATATTCGTGCCTTCAGAAGCATAGAAAGCTGTATCCGTTTGAACGAATGCAATTTCCCCTGTGCCGTCTTTAAGTGAAGTCATGTTGGCTGCAGATGCCTGTGAAACTTCAGCAGTCGTGTCAATGCCTGTTTCGTCTTCGATGATCTGAGCCATTGCTCCGCCAAGCGGATAGTAAGTTCCCGTTGTTCCGCCAGTTAGGATACTGATGAATTCAGGATCTGATGAACCGCCGCTTTCTCCGCCGTTTTCCGTATCCGTGTCTGCAGAATCATCTCCACAGCCAGCAAGGAATACAGATCCAGCCAATGCGATTCCCGCGAATAAACCAAATTTCTTGTTTACCATAATTTGACCTCCCCTTAATAATTTTTATATGTTCCTATCATCATAATACCATGACTTTATATCCAAATGTCAATGAAATTAAGAATTCGCAACCGCTTTCATCTCTTGCCCTTTAGAGCATTATGTCTCTGCGCCATCCACATGCATTTCCGGAGCAGTTTCATCCGGTGAAATGTCTTTGAAACCTTTGCCTTTTTCCTCGAGGTCGCGCTGTCTGTGTGCAATTCTGGCACTGGCACAGGCTGCAATACTTGAGACGAGATCATCCAGGAACGTGTGGACTTGCCCACCCACTTTTGTATCCAGCTCGCGTATGACTCCGATTTTATTGCGGTCGAGATGCCCGAATGTTGTGACTGCTATACTGCCATATGTCAATACCGCACCAAGGCCGATCATTTCATCCACGCCGAACAGCCCTTCATCCGAATCGACGATCTGCTGTAACGGGCGGGACAGCTTTCTTTGCTCAGCAAGCTCATCCATTTCAATGCCGACAAGAAGCGCGTGCTGCATTTCCCTTTTCAGCAGGACACTTTCTACAGATTCAATGCAATGCGACAATTGAAGCCCTTCGTTGAAAGGTTCCTGCATTTCAAATACGATTTTAGCAATTTCTTCAATTGAGACTCCCCGTCTTTCCAGCGCTTCATGTGCCGCTTTCGTCACTTCGTCAGAATGTACACGGAATTTACCGCCATCCAATCCTTCCATATCAAAAACCCCACTCTCTGTATTTGCTGCTTGCTCCCCCATTATACCTTGCAGTCCGAATATGATACAATTTTTATACAAAACCCATCAAGGAGGCTTCTTCATGAATACAGGAAAAGTTGAAGACATCACTATCTACAGTGAGGAATTGAAGGAAGACATGCAGTTGCTGGTATATCTCCCTTATAATTATTCACCTTTATACAAATACAGCCTGGTCATCGCATCAGACGGCAAAGATTATTTCCAGTTGGGCAGAGTGCCCCGTGTCGTGGATGAATTATTGGAAAAACGAGAAATTGAAAACATCATTTTTGTGGGTATTCCTTATAAGAGCGTCGATGACCGCAATAAAAAATATGAACCTTCCGGGGAACAGCATGCCGCTTATTTAAGGTTTTTGGCGCATGAACTCGTGCCTTTCCTGGATGAAAAGTATCCGACTTACCAGGTGGGGATGGGTCGGACGTTGATCGGTGATTCCCTTGCGGCCACCGTCAGTATGATGGCCGCATTGAAATATCCGAATATTTTCGGGCGTGTAATCCTTCAATCCCCTAAAGTCGGCCCGGAACTGATGGACACGGTGTCCAATTTCAATTCTGCCCACGCCTTCACCGTCTATCATGTAATCGGCAAGGGCGAAACCGAAGTGAAATTAACCAACGGCGAGACAGCCGATTTCCTAAAACCTAACCAGGAGCTGCATCAATTATTGAAAGAAAAGTCTTTCCCTCTTTTTTATGATGAATTCGACGGAGAGCATACCTGGAAATACTGGCAGCCGGATCTTAAGCGGGCCTTGATCCAAAACTTCGGTGTATAACATGGATTCGCAATTTATAAGATTCTTTTGTTATACTGTAATAAGATAAGATCTTTAACCTACGAGGAGGCATATTTATGAAATATGGTGTTGCAGCATTTCCGTCAAAACAATTACAGGACATCGCCAATTCTTACCGCAAACGGTATGATCCCCACTATGAGTTGATCACCCCTCATATCACATTGAAGGAACCGTTTGAAGCGGACGGCACAGAAATTAAAAAAGTTGCAGAAGAAATGGCGAAAATCGCCAAACGCCAAAAGCCTTTCAAATTGCATGCAACCCGCGTAAGTTCTTTTTCGCCGGTCACAAACACACTTTATTTCAAAGTTGAACCAAATCAAGACCTGCTCGCTTTGCATGAAGACCTGCATTCCGATTTCTTCGGAGGCATGCCGCATTATTCATTCGTGCCGCACATCACCATTGCCCAAAAACTGTCTGATTCCGAGCATTCGGACATCTTCGGACAGCTGAAAATGGCAGGCATCGACCATGAGGAAACAATCGACCGATTCCATCTCTTATACAAACTTGAAGACGGGTCGTGGACTGTCTACGACACATTCAGATTGACTGGAGATGAAGAATAATTGCAGAAAGTCAAAATAGCTGAAACCGAACTGGAAAAAGAACAGGCTTTTGAGATTCGCCGCAAGGTTTTCGTGGATGAGCAGCAAGTCCCTCTGCATATCGAAATGGACGAATATGACGACGAAGCGACACATTTTGTCGGCTACAATCTCCAACAGCCGATTGCAGCTGGACGCATCCGCGAAATCGAAAGCGGCATCGGTAAAGTTGAGCGGGTATCAGTATTACCGGAATTCCGTGGACAGCATGTCGGTGTCCTGATGATGGAAGCGATGGAAAAATACGCCCGCTCCGCTGGAATGTCTAGCCTGAAACTCAACTCGCAATCTTATGCCATCCCTTTTTATGAAAAATTGAATTACATCGTGACTTCTCCGGAATTCCTCGACGCAGGAATCCCGCACAGAACGATGGAAAAGAATCTTCATGCATAAAAAATCCAGCCCTCTATTAATAGAGAGGCTGGATTTTTTTGTAGCATTGGACTCAAGGAAAAATTTTAAAGAACATGATACCCGCTATCCACGTGGATCGTTTCACCTGTAATCCCCCGGGACATGTCACTGAACAGGAATACAGCTGTATCGCCCACTTCTTCCGGTGTTGTATTGCGATGAAGCGGCGATTTCTCTTCGATTTCATGAAGAATCGAATTGAAATCACTGACCCCTTTGGACGACAACGTACGGATCGGTCCGGAAGAAATGGCATTTACACGAATTCCCTGTTTGCCAAGATCTGCAGCCAAGTAGCGTACCGACATTTCCAATGCGGCTTTAGCGACACCCATTACATTGTAATTCGGCAATACACGTTCACCGCCGATATAAGTCAGCGCAACGATGCTGCCGCCTTCAGCCATCAATGGTTTGGCATATTTGGAGATGATGGTAAGTGAATAGGAACTGATATTTTGTGCAAGTAAGTAGCCTTCCCTTGACGTTTCAGAAAAATCACCAGCAAGCTCTTCCGTTTTAGCGAAAGCGATGCAATGGGCTAGGCCATCAATTTTGCCTGCCTGTTCCTTGATCGTGCCGAAACATTTCTCAACGTCTTCATCACTGGTCACATCACACGGAAGAATCAGTTCATGCTTTCCTTCAAGTGTTGCAACCAAATCCCTTACCGACTTCTCAAAACGCTCACTGGCATATGTAAAAATCAAATTAGCACCCGATTGGTCAAGCGATCGGGCGATACCCCAAGCGATGCTGCGTTTGTTGGCCACTCCCATGATGACGAAAGTTTTGCCTTTCAATGATATGGACATTGTCATTCCTCCTGATACTTGTTTATTACCTGGTACTAATATTACATCATAAAAAAGAAAAGTGCAATTTACACTTTTCTAAAGGTTGCTAAGGAATGTGGTCGCCAGTCCCAAATAAATTAAAATGGAGATAATATCATTCAAAGTAGTTATAAATGGCCCTGATGCAACAGCCGGGTCAATATTCAAGCGGTGGATCAACAATGGAATAAACGATCCTGCAAGTGTAGCTACAAAAATGGAACCTGCTACAGCTGTTCCGACCAGCAGCCCGATCAGCAGCTCGCCTTTCCAGAAATAGACCAGCCCTACAACTACCACACCGCAAACAAGTCCGGTGATGAGACCTGTCCCGGCTTCACGGAACAGCAGCTTCATCTTGCTTTCTTCTTCTATATCCCCGGTAGCAATGCCTCGGACAGCTACAGCCAGCGCTTGTGTACCGCTGTTTCCTGCCATACCTGCGATCAATGGAATAAATACCGCCAGCAGCGCCACTTGATCAAGAGTTGACTCAAACATCCCCATCAAGTTTGCTGTCAGCATCCCCAAAAAGGTCAGAAGGATCAGCCAAGGCAGCCGCTTTTTAGCGGCGCTGAAAGGTCCTCTGTCGAAATTATCCATATCCGAGACAGCCGCCAGTTTTGAGTAATCGTCTGAAGCTTCTTCATCAAGGACATCGATAATATCATCAACAGTGATGATACCCAGAAGATGGTCCTGAAAATCCACAACCGGCATTGCCAGGAAATCATAATCCTTGATCATGCGGGCAACTTCTTCCTGATCCTCTCCGACAGAAACGCTGACCACCCGTTCATTCATGATGGATTCGATCAGTGTATCTTCTTCAGCAATGATCAAATCCCGCAATGTGACAATTCCGGCAAGCCGTTTTCCTTCATCTATAACAAAAACGTAATAGATCGTTTCCGCGTTCGGTGCAGCATTCCGCAAGATATTCATTGCAGACCGCACAGTGGAGTTTTTGGGGATGGCAACAAATTCGGTCGTCATGATGGAGCCGGCTGTGTACTCTTCATAATGAAGAAGATCTTTAATTTCCCTAGCCGAATCTTTAGGCATAATGGTCAGGTAGCTTGCCACCTGATTTTTATTGAGATTATTCAATACGTCTACCGCATCATCCCGGTACATGAAGGACAGCAGATCTGCAGCATACATGGAATTCATTTCTTTGAAGAGGTTTTCGTATTCGTCGTCATCCAGTTCAATCGCTTCGAATATATCCGCCATTTCCTTAGGAGAGAGATACTCATACAGCTTTTGACGGATTTCAACCTCCGCCTTTTCATAAAATCCTGCCTGGTCATAAGGATGGTGGGACAGGAATTCTTCCCTGAATTTCTCCAAATCCCCTTCTTCCATCAATTGCATCAGCATTTCTTCATTCAACTCTTCGTCACGCACTGTTTTTTCTTCCAGCATCATGGCTCCCTCCTTTCGAATTTGCGACTCTCCGCTTTAGTAGTCTATACGTTACACTATAAGTATGTATAGTGAAATTTTCAGCAATGAGGTGTATTTTATGAAATTTGACATTATCGGTGATATCCACGGCTGCTATGATGAGCTGATGGATTTGCTTGAAAAGCTGGGATATCGGTTTGATGACGGTATCCATATCCATCCCGATGGCAGGATGCCTGCATTTGTCGGGGATGCCATGGACAGAGGTCCTGATTCACTGAAGGTCATGGAATTGCTTTTTGCAAGACAGGACCGCGGCATTCTCCATTATTCCCCGGGCAACCATTGCAATAAACTCTACCGCTTCATGAAAGGAAATCAAGTCCAGCTGGCACACGGCCTTGAAATTACAATTGCGGATTGGCAGTCCATGCCAAAAAAAGAACAGCAGAATTTCCGCGAAAGATATATCAGGTTTTACGAAGAGCTGCCTCAATACCTGGTGTTGCGCGATGATTTGATCGTGGCGCATGCCGGATTGAAACAGGAAATGATCGGCGTACCCGTCAACAGGAAAATAGCGGTGTTTACGCTTTATGGAGACATAACCGGCAAATTCCATGCCGATGGCCGGCCGGTCCGGAGGGATTGGGCAAAATCCTATAAAGGCGGACCATGGATCGTCTATGGCCATACACCTACCGAGGAACCTTATCTTATAAATAAAACCGCCAATATCGATACAGGCTGTGTTTTCGGGGGTTCCTTGACCGCATTCCGTTTTCCTGAAAAGGAATTAGTGGCTGTCCCTTCCATACAGCCTTACCAACCCGACCGCTTTCACCGCTTTATTTAATAAGTGACAGCATGTCTTCCCTGTTAGCCGATTTAAACTTGAGCGCCTCACCCGTTACCGGATGGATCATTTCCAGTTCCCGGCAATGAAGAGCCTGTCGGCTGATCAGTTCCCTGCTGCCACCGTATAAATCGTCGCCTACAAGCGGGTGATTGATATGAGCCAGATGCACCCGTATCTGGTGGGTGCGCCCCGTATTTAATTTGAGTTGGACATGGCTGAAATCCGAAAAAACTTTTAGCAACCGGACTTCAGTTTCCGCGAATTGGCCATCTGCCCGAACTTCCCTTTCAATAATACTGGAATTTTTCCGGCCGATCGGTGCTGTAATCGTAAACCGTTCATGGTCCACTCGACCATGAACCAGCGCTTCGTAACGTCTGGACATCTTTTTTTCCTGCTGCTGAATCGACAGCATATGATGAATGTGGCGGTTTTTCGCAATGCATACGAGTCCACTGGTATCACGGTCCAATCTCGTTGCGATATGCAAAGTTGCCGGAATTTCATTTTCCTCAAAATGTTTCGCTACTATATTGGCCAGGCTGCCGGATGGGTGTTCACGGGAAGGGATCGTATTTTGCAATGGAGGTTTGTCTACAATCAGGAGAGAGTCGTCTTCAAAAACAATCTTTAAATCCCCTTTTTCTGCCTGAAGGCCTTTCCCCAGCTCTTCCAACGGAAAAACAACGGTCACAGCATCTCCTGGTTCCAGGGGATGCCTGACCGTCACTTCTTTGCCGTTTACTGTTATCTGTCCGCCTCCGTACTTTACAGAAGCCAGTGTCCGCTTTGAAATCCCCCAATTGTGCAAGGCTTCGCGAAGCAGTCCTTGTTGTCCGGCAACATATTTCAATTCGAACGGTTTCATCGGGCTTCCTCGCTGTCGATGAAGGAATCATGCACCCTTCTCCAGAACGGGAATGGACGGAAACGGGCAAATCTCACTTTTTGATCGGCTACTCTGTATTCAATCGAACGAACATCTTTATGAAGCAATTGCAGGTGGTCGACTGTCACCATGAAATCCGGCGCTTTAACCGGACGGAGTGCGCAGCGATGATGCGATGGCAAAACCAGGGGAGAACCGACGGTACGGAAAACCCGATTATTGATTGAGGCCATTTCAGTCAATTGCATCGCTTCCAGTGAGGGGTGGATGATCGCGCCGCCAAGCGCTTTATTATACGCAGTGCTTCCTGATGGCGTCGACATGCACAGTCCGTCTCCCCGGAACCGTTCAAAATGGCTTTCGTTCAATAAGACATCCATGACCAGCGTTACGTCAGGTGATTTCACCGTCGATTCATTCATTGCCAGATATACGGCAGGCTCTTCTTTATTGCGGTAATGGATACTCGTTTCAAGCAGTGGATATTCAATGACTTCGTATTCTTTTTTAGCGATCGACAGCACCAATTTTTCAATTTCAATCGGTTTCCAGTCAGCATAAAAGCCTAAATGCCCCGTATGTATTCCGACAAAGGCCACCGAAGATAATTGGTCCGAGTATTTGTGGAAGGCATGCAGCATAGTACCGTCTCCACCTATTGAAAGAACGATATCAGGCTCCTCTTCGTTCCACTCCATACCGAAATCAATCAAATAAGCACGTGCTTTGTCCATCAATTCATTCGATAAATCGTCACTTCTCGACATTATGAAATACTTCATCTCTTTGTTCTGCCTCCTTCTTGGCCATCTGGAAAGTGGGTTCTTGGCGAATCTTTGAATTCAGTGAAATATGCCTGCGCTTCCTGGATTTCATCCCGGATCTGCGACATTTCCTCATCCAGCTGAAAAGCCGCTTCCGCCGCCCGCTGCAGACGCAGCTTTATTTCATCCGGAAAGACCCCTTTGTATTTATAGTTCAATGAATGCTCGATGGATGCCCAGAAATTCATCGCCAGCGTCCGGATCTGAATTTCTGCCAATATCCATATTTCCCCGTTGATAGTTTGAACAGGGTACTCGACAATCACGTGATATGATCTGTAGCCGCTTTGTTTCTCCCTGGAAATATAATCTTTCTCTTCTACGATGCGCAGGTCGTTTCGATTGCGAAGTAAATCGACAACAGTTTCAATATCACCGACAAATTGGCACATCATCCGAATTCCCGCTATATCCTGTAATTCGCGCGCAAGTTCTTCTGAAGGCTCGAAAGGCAACCCTTTTTCAAGCGATTTGTCATATATACTGGCTATCGGTTTGACCCGACCCGTTACAAACTCGATCGGCGAGTTGATATTATCGGTTTCATATTGTCTGCGCATGCCTTTGAACTTTATCTTCAATTCATCGACTGCCTGTTTATAAGGCGCTAAAAATCGATCCCACTGTCCCATAGCCAGTCCCCCACTTCTGTCTCCGTTAACGTGCTGATTATTCTGTCAGTTTACTTAGGAATTTTTCATTATCTAGTGATATTTTAACACAGCACTGTCAATCGTTGCAGTTTGACTGGAATTATCCCATAATAAAATCAAGTGAGGTGCAGAAAATGACAAAAGAACTTGAGATTGAATTCAAGAATTTATTGACCCGTAAAGAATACATAAATTTATTGGAACGCTTCGGATATAAAGAACATGACGCCGTCACTCAAACCAATCATTATTTTGATACAGCAGATTATACATTACGGAACCAAAAATCCGCCCTTCGCATACGGGAAAAAGGCCAGCAGATGGAGTGCACGTTAAAGACTCCGGCAGAAAATGGCTATTATGAAATTACGGACAAACTTGATCCGCCCCAGGCGAGAGATATAATTGAAAACCGCGGATTTGCTGCATCGGAAGTTAAAGAAGCACTGGCAGAAATGGATGTATTCCCTGAAAACCTTATCAGACTAGGAAGTCTAACGACCCATCGCATCGAATTTCCCTACAAGAAAGGACTGCTGGTGCTCGATCACTCTGAATACCACGGTACAGAAGATTTTGAACTCGAGTATGAAGTGGAGGATTATGATACCGGCAAGCAGATTTTCAAAGACCTATTGGACGATGCTTGCATACCCGCCAGAAGCACTGATAAGAAAATCGCCCGTTTCATGAGTTCCGCAAAAAAACGTTAAAAGAACGTAAAATTATTCAATAAAAACATTCTCCAGACATAATTTGTAAATCGAATAAGCGATTTATTTGAGATATTCCTATTCCGTTGTTAGAATGAATTTACAGCTACAGCAAAGGAGACATAATGATGACTGGAAAACCTATACTTCCGTACGATGAAATCGGCGCGGAAAGACTGTCTCAATTAGTGGACGCATTCTATGCCCGCGTTGCTATGCATCCAAAGCTAAAGCCTATATTTCCTGATGATTTAACAGAAACCGCCAGAAAACAGAAACAGTTTATGACACAATATCTTGGCGGGCCAAATATATATTCGGAAGAGCATGGACATCCCAGACTAAAAGCTAGACACAATCCTTTTCCAATAACACCTGAGCGTGCCCAGGCATGGCTCGAATGTATGAGTGAAGCGATGGATGAAATCGGATTGACCGGGAAATTCCGTGAAACCTTCTATAATCGGCTGGTCTTGACTGCTCACCATATGGTCAATGAACCGGACAGTGAGGAGGAAATGGTTTGAATAACCTGGACTTGGCAAAAGAGATCTATGACAACCCGAACCCTGTAAAGCCTATGGAACTGTATGTTTTCTTAGATCCCCTCAATTCGGAATGCTGGGAACTCCAATCCGTGATGAGGAAGCTCCAGATCGAATATGGCCATTATTTTTCAATGCGTGTAGTTCTGAGCACAAAATTATTCAGCTTGAACAGCCAGCAAAAAACTTCTTCTATTGCTACAGACAGCCTAGCTCATCCTGTACTGGCATCTGTAGCCGTCAAAGCGGCGGAATTGCAGGGAAAACGCGCAGGCAATCAATTCCTGCACAAGCTGCAGGAACAGCTTTTTCTAAAAACCAAAGACGTCTCTTCCTATCAGGTGCTTCTTGAAATCGCCGAAGATGCTAATCTCGATCAGGAGGAATTCAAAAAAGACTTCCATTCCGTCCATACTGCAAAAGCTTTCCAATGCGATTTGCAGATTACCAGAGAGATGGAAATCACTGAGGTCCCAAGCATTGTATTCTTCAATGAATGCATTGAAGATGAGGGATTGAAAATTTCAGGATTGCATTCATATGATACTTATATCACGATCCTTCAGGAGATGCTCGGCACTGACACACTGAACAGACAGGCGCCGCCACCACTGGAACAGCTTTTCACAAAATATACTACGATAGCGACAAGAGAAATCGCTTCGATCTATAATATTTCTGCAGAGACTGCAGAACGGGAAATGAAAAAACAGATGCTGCAGCAGAAAGTTGAACGCATCTGCCTTCCCGACGAAACTCTTTGGAAAATAAAATAAGCACGGCGCCTCATAGGCGCCGTGCTTATTTTTTGTCCAAAAGAAAAACGCCTGCCACGTCCGGCAGGCGTTTCTCATTACACAAAGGGGATGGGAGAAATGTTCACGCTCAAACAAAGGGGTGTATGTTTGTATGTGATTTATTTCACAACCTAACTTTATCACAGAATAATTGTTTATGCAATAATTCACAAGCAAATTCACAAATTTGTCATATTGGTAAGCAGAATGAGAAATTTTTAATTATATTAATATACTTAAAAAATAAAGAACCCCTTGATTAGGGGCTCCTTTTTAGACAAATTATTTTTTCAGCAATAATTTTTCCAATTCAATCAGTTTTTCTTCAAACACTTTACACGCTTCTTCTACCGGAGATGACGACGTCATGTCAACACCCGCTTTTTTGAGAACTTCAATCGGGTAATCAGAACTTCCCGCTTTCAGGAATTCATTGATAAAACGATCGACAGCCGGCTGCCCTTCTTCCAGGATGCCTTTGCTTAATGCTGTTGCGGCACTAAACCCAGTGGCATATTGGAAAACGTAGTAATTATAGTAGAAATGAGGGATTCTCGCCCATTCCATACCAATTTCTTCGTCCACTGCCACATCTTCACCAAAGTATTTTTTATTCAGCTCATAATAGACTTCCGTCAGACGGTCAGCTGTCAAGGCTTCGCCTTCCTGATCCATCTTATGGATAGTATGTTCAAATTCCGCAAACATCGTCTGGCGGAATACAGTGCCACGGAAACCATCAAGCCAGTGGTTCAGGAGGTAGATTCGTTCCTGGTCATCATCAGTGGCTTTCACCATGTACTCATTCAGCAACGCTTCGTTTGTAGTGGAAGCAACTTCAGCGACGAAAATGGAATAATCGCCATAGACATAAGGCTGGGACGCGCGAGTATAATGGCTGTGCACACTGTGGCCGAATTCATGCGCCAAAGTGAACAGATTATCGACGTTATCCTGCCAGTTCATCAGGATATACGGATTTGTTCCATACGCACCAGAAGAATATGCGCCGCTCCGCTTGCCTTTGTTCTCCAGAACGTCCACCCATCTGTTCTTGATGCCTTCCGCTACAATTCCTGTATATTCCTCACCAAGTGCGGACAAACCCTTCAGCATGATGTCTGTCGCTTTTTCATAAGGAATTTCCATCTTCACTTCTTTAACAAGCGGCGTGTGCATATCCCACATGTGCACTTTATCGATGCCAAGGACTTCTTTGCGCAGAGCCGCATAGCGATGCAATAAATGGAGATTATTATTTACAGTTTCCACAAGATTGTCATATACACTCTCTGGAATATGATCGTCCGATAAAGCGGCATGTCTTGCCGAATCGTATTTGCGTACTCGGGCATTTACGTTATCGCGTTTCACTGTGCCAGCTAATGTCGAGGCAAAAGTATTAAGGAATTTGCCGTAAGTAGCGTATACGGCTCTGAATGCATCTTCCCGGACGCGCCGGTCTTTACTTTCAAGGAATCGGATATAATTGCCGTGTGTAATCTGAACTGTTTCACCGTTTTCATCTTTTATCTCGGGAAATTCCAGATCCGCGTTATTCAGCATACCGAATGTTTCCGAAGAAGCGCTGACAACTTCAGATAATTGGGCAAGCAATGATTCCTGCTCTGCCGGCAAAACATGCGGACGCATCGAGTTCAATTCTTCCAGCGCATGCCGATAAAGTTTAAGCCCTTCGTGTTCTTCCACAAATTTATTTAAAACATCTTCATCAAGCTCTAAAATTTCAGGCGTCAAAAATGATAAGCCCGCAGAAATTTTTGCGTATAAAGCTTTGATCCGGCTATCCATCGCCTGATATTTCGAATTGGTCGTGTTCTGATCGTAACGCATATGGGAATATGTATACAATCTTCTCAAACGTTCGGACAATTCATCTTTATAAGTCAAAACTTCGAATAGGGATTCAGCTCCCTCTTTCAATTTCCCTTCATATGAACCTGCTTTTTCAGCTAAGGAAGCTACTTCTTTAAACTCACTTTCCCAAGACTCATCTGTCGAAAATATATCTTCCAGTTTCCACGTCAGTTCAACCGGTACTTCTTCACGTTTCAGTATTTTATTGGCCATTTTATTTCCTCCTTTGTCCTTCTCTTTCGGGAGTCGAACTACATCTTATTTTCTCAATTTTCATACGCTTTTGCAATAGATATCATATAACACGTCCCTTTGCTTGGCCGACATCCATTCTCCAGCTTCCATTTCATCCAGAAAATCTGCATAGTCTTTTAAAACCCTTAATGCCTTATCTGTATCTTGCTGCTTCTGTAATTTTATTTTGCCGGAAGAAAGCAGGTTTTCATAGGAGATGCCAAGGCGCTTAGCCCGAGCCAGCTGCAATTGCCATATAACAGCATTCCCTGCCACACTTTCGGCTCCTCTGATCGGTACACCGATTATTTGCGGCAGATTCCGCATATCAAGCCCCAGTTCATAGCAGAGAATCCAGAAAGGGTTCTGATATCTTTTCTTAGCGAAAAACTGTGACCTGATGAAATCATTCCTGGCTTTCAAAAACACCGCACAAACAGAGTCAAAATCATTTCTCGATAATAGCCTAGGCATCGCAAAAGGATAGCTTTGCAGGTCCATAGATATTGACGCCACTTTTCCTATCCATCTGCTGCCGCTGATATGGAAGAGATTAGAATAGTATTGGAATTGTTTCATTGCAGGATTCAGGAGCAGTAAATAGCTCAGATGATCTTGACGAAGAATCATTTCCCTCTGATATTCCTTAATGTTCAAAATCTGAATTTTGTTATCACGGGATTCTTTTATACCGACTATCCAGGTGAAATGAAGACCAAGCCGGGAATATGCTGCAGATCGCCTGACAACATCAGTTGAGGCGATGGGACTGCATTGAAATTCAATGACTGATTTCCGCTCGACAAGTACATCAGCCCTTTGTCGAATTTCCGGTAAATAAGTTTCCAGTTCAGCTGATATTCTTTTATCAGAAAAGAATTGATGTAAAAGCATTTTTCCCTGGAGATGCAGTGAAGATTCCGGCTCTCCATTGCCACATAAAGCAGTTGATTTATGGGCAAAATGCGGGATTTTGATTTCCCCGATTTTCAGAAGAACTTTACTTCCGCAATCAGGGCAAAAGAACTGATGAACTGCCTTTAAACCTGTCAATTCTTTAGCGCTGTAAGTATTAGTCAAATAAATTAGATTTCCTGCCTCAGTCCTGGCGACTAATATTTCTTCCACTCTCCTTTTTCTAAATTATAGAAGGAAGGCCGGATTTAAACAATTTTAATTTTCAGTTTTCTAACTTTTCATTTTACCCAAATAAAAAGACCTGTAAGAATAAGCTGAGCTTAAACTTTCAGGTCTTCTTGCAATAGATTTAATGTTTAGCCAAAATAATGAAGCACGTTTGATAACGCATCTTTTTTGAATATTTCCTTGCCGTATTCTTCCAGACGATGGATCGTCACAGGAGAACCTTGAAGATATTCTGTAAAGACACTCACATGGTCTTTAATGTCGTCGTCTGAGTGCAGGATTTCATCAAAGCTGACATGAAGGAAGTACTTCCCTTCAAAATGATAGAGCGCTGTTTCGATTGGTACATATTGTAACCGGCGTGACAATGGAAGCAATTCTTCCACTTCGGATACCACAAAACTGTATTCGAGGTTTTTAGTGTCCGGCTCATTGAAAACAGGTTCAAACTCATCAAATTCAGTAGCAGCCGCTGCTTCATCACTTGAGAACATTTTGCGGCGTTCTTCTATATCATCCGGCATATCAAGTTTTTGGCCGTCTTTAGTAAGTTGGGCACGCGTTACTGTAACTTCCAGTCCTTTGTCCATTGCCTGGACTTGGATCCATAGAGGACCTTCCATAACAAAATCAGCTTCTTCATTGACCTCATCCATCATTTCCCAGAAAAGCTCTTCACTTTTATCTCTGTTGAACCATATTTCGTCACGGCTGAACCCACGTTCTTCAACGTCGAGATAGGAAATGTAAAATTTGACTGTATTATCATTAATGCGTTCTATTTCCATTTTACACCTCTCCTTTCGAATTGGACCAAGAGGATCTTCCTCATAAGCCGTGCGGTGTTGCTTTACTTATTATATCGCGTTTTTAACTATATGAGAAAGTTAATGCCTGTATTCATAAGTCCGGCGACGGATAATTAGTTAAGAGTTTATGCTAATTAGCAAGGAAATGCAAGATTTATAACTGAAATAAATACAGAAAAGCTGTCCAAAGATCCATTATGAATTGACATAAAGGCCGGACAGCTTTTAGCTTATTTTCAGTTCACCATTCGTTGAGCTTCAAGCAATTGATACGCTCTCACTTTACGAGGAAGGAACCGGCGGATTTCATCTTCGTTATAACCGACTTGCAGTCTTTTTTCATCCATGATGATCGGCCGGCGCAATAGGCCAGGGTGTTCTTGGATTAGCTCATATAATCTCTGAAGAGGCAGACTTTCAACATCTACGTTCAATTTTTGGAAAATCTTCGAACGAGTTGAAATAATTTCGTCAGTGCCATCTTCAGTCATGCGTAAAATTTCTTTTATTTCACTGATTGTAAGAGGTTCAGAAAATATATTGCGTTCTGTATATGGAATATCATGCTCTTCCAACCATGCTTTTGCTTTACGGCAAGATGTACAACTTGGGGAAGTAAATAGCGTTACCATCATAATTGAACACTTCCTTTCGGATTCGGGGAATTCATTTCTATTAATTACTAAATTAGAATGAATATAATTTAATAGCTTTACATTCATTATACAATATCAGGCTTCAATTGAATATAGAAATCGCATATTAATATAGGAAATGCATAATATTTGTCACACATTCGCTATATTTAAACTTTAACTATTAGCTATACAATATAAATTTACCCGATTTTTTTAACAGTTAAACCCAAAATAAAATTATTTTATTCTCAATTAGGTTTTTCTTTTTGAAAATATTTCTTACACTTAATAGTACGTTTTCAACACAAAAAAGTTTCAAAAAAAAGAAGCTGATTTCATGAAATCAGCTCTTTTTTCATTATTAATTGTTTGGTGTATAATCGACACCTGGTGAATAGGTATTCCCTGCATTCCATAATAAAAATTCATCTATGCCATTGTCATTTAGAGCTTTGATCTGTGCTTCCACTTCAGCTTTCCCATAGTTCAGGTAATTGCCTGCGCCAAGATATGAAGCTGTAAAATCCTGAAGCCATGGCCGTGAAACTGGCGGATCTTCAAGTTCACCCAATTTGGCATTCTCGACTTTTGCATATTCAGCTACCAATTTATACGGTTCAAGATCAGGTTTTGCAATTCCAAAATATGACGTCCAGTGGCTTGGATAGATCATAGAAGAAATTACGTCAACATTCTCAGAAATCTTAGAGAAGTTCTGGCCGATGCCCGGCGCTTCCGGCAACGTTGCAGAATAACCAAAGATATCAACGGATACTTCCACATCATAAGGCTCCAATTGTTCATGAGCGTACGCTACGAAGTCCGTTACTGCATCTACGCGGCGCTGCACATTATCATAGTCGTCTCCATCGTACTCACCTTTTGAATACTCCAGAGTGTCTGCACGGTTTTCAAAACCTTCAGGGAAACGGACATAGTCAAACTGAATTTCCTTAAATCCAAGTTTAGCCGCTTCAATTGCGATATCGACGTTGTAATCCCAAACTTCTTTCATGAATGGATTGACGAAAGCTTCTCCTCTGCGGTTCTTCCAAACCTGACCGCCTTCTTTAAACGACCATTCCGGCTTGCTTTCTGCCAATGCCGAATCCTTGAATACGACGACCCGTGCTATAGGATAGATTTCCTCCTGCTCCAAACGTTCAAGCATTGCGCGTGGATCTTTGATATACGGCTGACCGATTCCAAACTCTTCAAGCTCAGAACCTTCTTCAGGTTCATAAGTCAAATAGCCGAAATCCTCTTTGATGTCAATGACCATAGCATTCAAATCTGTTGTATTGACTAAATCGATCAAACTGTCAAAACGGGCGCCTCCTGCAGAATGGCCTGTGACGAATATTCCACGGACAGCGTCCGGGTATTCAAATGTAAGACCGGAACTGTATCTGAACAATTGCGAACTCGACAGTACTTCAGAGTTTATTTCAATAGCATTGTATGTACGTGTGGTAAAATCCTCCGCTTTTTCTTCTGCTGCCATAACGGGAGCTGTAGCCAATCCACTAAACAATAAAGCGGTGGCTGCTGCTAAACGTATTTTCTTCATATTCGACTTAACATCCTCTCAGTTGTCTTTCTTATTCCATTTTATCATCATTTTGACAAATTGAAACAAAAAAATAGCAATACCACAATGTGGCATTGCTAAATTTTTTATACTTTCAGAGAACCAGCTTTTAAAGCTTCAAACTCACGTTCAGAACAGTCCACGAAATGTCCGGGAGTGATTTCTCTCATACGGACATCCTCGCCTTCTGCATAGTTGTGGGTAGCCGGATCGTAAGATTTACGGACGCGGTTGCGCTCGTAGTTCGGATCTGGAAGCGGAATTGCTGAAAGCAACGATTGTGTATAAGGATGCATCGGATTGTTATAAAGATCTTCTGCTGGTGCAAGTTCCACCATTCTGCCGAAATACATAACAGCGATGCGATCAGAAATATATTTTACCATTGAAAGGTCGTGGGCAATGAATAAATAAGTGAGCCCTTTTTCTTTCTGCAAATCTTTCAGCAAATTGACGACCTGTGCCTGAATGGACACATCAAGAGCTGAAATCGGCTCGTCGGCGATGATGAAATCCGGATCTACTGCAAGTGCCCGGGCAATCCCAAGACGCTGTCTTTGTCCACCGGAGAATTCGTGCGGATAACGGTTGGCGTGCTCTTTGTTCAACCCTACAGTTTCAAGCAGGCTGAAAACCATCTGCTCGCGTTCTTTCGAGTTTTTAGCCAATCCGTGGATATCAATGCCTTCTGCAATGATATCCATGACTTTCATCCGCTGGTTCAATGAAGCATAAGGATCCTGGAAAATCATCTGCATTTTGCGGTTGAATTTCTTCAGATCTTTTTTGGACTTTTTGCCGTGGACATTTTCACCTTCATACAATACTTCACCATCTGTTGCATCATATAAACGGATAATGGAGCGTCCGGTAGTGGATTTCCCACAGCCAGATTCACCAACAAGTCCAAGCGTTTCCCCTTTATAGATATCGAAAGAGATGCCGTCGACAGCCTTCACTTCATTGGCTTTGCCAACATTAAAATGCTGTTTCAAATTTTTGATTTCCAGTAATTTTTCAGCCATCAATTTGCGCTCCCTTCATAATAACGGCTTCCAGGGAACTTTTTCATTCTTTCAATGACACTCACCGGCGGCTCAACTTGCGGAGCATCCGGGTGCAACAGCCATGTGGCAGCCATATGAGTATCAGTGATTTTAAAGAATGGAGGATCCATTTCCATATCAATCTTCATCGCATATTCACTGCGAAGAGCGAACGCGTCCCCTTTAGGAGGATCCAAAAGATCTGGCGGTGTTCCTGGAATTGCGTAAAGTTTCGCATCTTCAGTATCCAATGAAGGCATAGAACTTAACAAGCCCCATGTATATGGATGCTGCGGGTTATAGAAAATTTCATCCACAGTCCCGATCTCAACGATTTTGCCTCCGTACATGACCGCTACACGATCTGCAACATTCGCGACAACCCCAAGGTCGTGTGTGATGAAGATGATCGATGTATCGATTTTTTTCTGAAGGTCTTTCATCAGCTCAAGGATCTGAGCCTGGATTGTAACATCAAGCGCTGTAGTCGGCTCATCTGCAATGAGAATCTGCGGATTACAAGCAAGTGAAATAGCGATTACGATACGCTGGCGCTGTCCACCGGAAAATTGGTGCGGATATTGTTTCATCCGCAATTCCGGTTTTGGCATGCCCACTAGTCGTAAAAGATCGATAGCAACTTTACGGGCTTCAGATTTACTGATTTTTTGGTGCTTCAGTAAAGGTTCTGTGATTTGGCGTCCGATTGGCATTGTTGGATTCAATGATGTCATCGGATCCTGGAAAATCATCGAAATATCTTTACCGCGGATTTTCTGCATTTCTTTATCGGATAGTTTTGTCAGGTCTCTTCCACCGAACAAAATCTCTCCATTTTTAAATTCAGCTGAACTTTCAGGCAATAAACGCATGATGGATTTCGTGGTTACAGATTTACCTGAACCCGACTCACCAACGATTGCTAAAGTTTCACCTTTATATAGATCAAAATTTACACCTCGTATAGCTTTTACTTCCCCGCCAAAAGTGTTAAAGGAAAGTTCGAGGTCTTTCACTTGTAGAATTTTCTCCATCTTCGGCTTTCCTCCTTAATCTTTCATCTTAGGATCGAGGGCATCGCGCAATCCATCACCGATCAAGTTGAATGCGATCATGATTAAACTAAGTACGAATGCCGGGATCGCCAAGATATGCGGCTGATACTGGATTAGTTTATAACCGTCATTAATGAGCGTTCCAAGTGAAGCGTCCGGAGCCTGCAGCCCCAGTCCGATAAAGCTAAGGAATGCTTCAAAGAAAATAGCTCCTGGAATCGTAAACATTGTGTTGATGATAATTACACCCAAAACGTTAGGCATTAAATGCTTCCAGATAATGCGTCCGTCAGTGGCTCCCAATGTGCGGGCAGCCAAAACGAATTCCTGTGTTTTGTATTTAAGCACTTGTCCACGGACGACCCGTGACATACCGGTCCAACCGGTTATGGTCAGAGCGATGATGATGGCCAGAATCCCTGGATCCATGATCATGATGAACAGGATTACGACAACAAGGTTTGGAATACCAGTCAAAATCTCGACAATACGCTGCATTACGTCATCAATTCGTCCGCCGAAGTAACCGGAGATCCCGCCATAAATGACGCCGATCAACATATCGATAGCCGCTGCGGCAAATGCGATGAATAATGATACTTGCGTACCTTTCCAAACACGAGAGAACATGTCGCGACCAAGTCCATCAGTACCGAACCAATAGTTTTGTTCAACGTTCTTCATTTCATACAAATCCACTTCTTTACCGCCAAGTGTACCAACACCATCGAAAATTCCAAGATTTTCAATCACCGGAATCTTCGGGGGCAGGTTTGCGTGTGTAATCGTTTGTGAGTTTGGTGAATAAGGGCTGATGACCGGGCCCAGTAATGCCATGATGACGATCAAACCAAACAGGAACAAACTGAATATGGCACCTTTATTCTTTTTAAGTCTGCGCCATGCGTCCTGCCAGAAGCTGACACTTGGTTTTGAAATACGTTCTGCCTGCTGGGTGTCTCTTGGTATTCTGTCAAAAGACCCTTGAGGCAATTTTTCATAGTTTTGAGTCATTAACTCTTACCTCCTGAAAGACGGATACGAGGATCTATAATACCGTACATGATATCAACAATAAGAATTACTAGAATCAGGAATACTGAGAAGAAGATTGTAGTACCCATGATGATCGAGAAGTCACTTACCATGATCGATTTAACGAACTGTTCGCCGATTCCAGGAATTGCGAAAATTTGTTCTACAACCAGTGACCCTGTCAAGATACCGACAGCCATCGGTCCGAGGACCGTAATCAAAGGAATCAAAGCATTACGGAATGCGTGCTTAAATGCAATCTCGGAACCGCTCGCTCCTTTAGCTTTGGCGAGAGTAATATAATCTGAACCTAATACTTCAATCATTTCTGTTCTGATGAACCGCGCTGCTGTTGCAAGCGGGAACATTGCTAAAGCAATCGATGGAAGAACACTGGACATGAATCCGTCTTTCCACAAAGCGACCGGGAACCAGCCTAATTTCAATCCCAGGGAGTATTGAAGCATTGAGGCAAATACAAAGGATGGAATCGAAATACCGATTATCGCAACCACTGTGCTGGAATAATCAATCCATGTATTTTGCCTTAATGCAGCAATCATTCCCAACAAAATGCCAAGCACTGTACCCAACAACATCCCTTGGAAACCAATTTGTGCGGACGGACCCATACGACTTAAAATAACGTCGGTTACATCTGCGCCTTTAAACTGGTTAATCGAAATACCAAGATCGCCTTGAACCAAGCCGAACATATAGTTGAAATATTGTACCGGAAGGGGGTCGTCCAGACCGTACCTTGCTTCTACGACTGCCCTTTGTTCTGGAGATAATTTATCTGCGGAAGCGATAGGGGAACCTGGTAGTATCTTCATCAAGAAAAAAGTGAATGTGGCAATCAACGCCAATGTAATCACCATATATATTATCCGTTTGCCAATATATCTTGCCATGTTGCACCTCCGAAATAGAATACTTCTATTATATAAGCTCTGTTATTCCTTGGAAACAAAAACTTATTTTTTTCAAATTTAGCAGAAAAGGGTTAATTTTCGGTGAACTTTCCTACATTAGAAAAGAGAGTATATCGAGCTAAAGTAGCGATATACTCTCTTTCTATTTGGTTTTAGAACCGTGGCTTCAGATTAAATTATTCTTTGCCTGAAATGAAAGCCCATTTGTAGCTGTAATCTCCACCGAATGGGTGAGAGATGATGTTTTGTACATATGGTTTTTGAAGAGCCATTGTAGCACGTTGGTAAATCGGTGCGATAGCAGCATCTTCTTCAATCAGGATTCTTTCAGCTTCAGCCATAGCTTCCCAGCGAGCTGCAGGATCTTGAGCTAGTTCGCCTTTAGCCTGTTCAACTAAGCTGTCGAATTCTTCGTTAGAATAAGACATCAAGTTGTGTGAAGCTCCAGTAACGAACAAGTCAATGAAAGTCATTGGATCCTGATAGTCAGGGCCCCAACCAGAGTTTTGCATATCGTAGTCCTGTGCTTCGTCAAGTTCAAGACGAACGCCAAATGGTACAGCTTTCAAGTTTACAGTCAAACCTTCAAGGTTAGTCTCCATTTGTTCTTTCAAGTAAGCGTCCATTTTACCAGCCAATTCGCTGTCGCCGCCAAGTAGTTCAAGAGTTACTTCAGTTTGGCCGATTTCTTCAAGGCCAGTAGCCCAGAATTCTTTAGCCTGTTCTGCATCAAAGCCAGTCAAGTCGCCGTTGATTTCACGGAAATCAGCGCCGTCTTCTGAGAATGTGAACTCAGTAGGAACAAGGTAGTTAGCTGGTAGTGAACCGTTAGCCAATACTACGTCAACTAGATCTTGCTTGTTGAAAGACATAGAAATCGCTTTACGGATGTTTTCGTTTGCAAGTGGTGTTTCTTCACCATTGCGTTCTTGGTTGAATTTCAAGTAGAACAAAGTTGGTTCAAGTTCTTTTACAACTTCTGGATCATCAGCATATTGCATTGCGAATTCACCAGATAGTCCAGCGCGGTCTTTCTCGCCAGATTGGTAAAGGTTTAGAGCTGTAGATGTTTCTTTAACAACGTCAACGTTGATAGTTTCAAGTTGAACTGTTTCAGCATCCCAGTACTCAGGGTTTTTCTCCATAGACCAAGTCAAGCCAGTGCCATCCCAGTTAGTAAGCATGAATGGACCGTTGTAAAGCAAGTTATCAGAGTTAGAAGCGTAGTCGTCGCCTTTTTCAGTAACGAATGCTTCGTTCTGTGGATAGAAAGTTCCGAAAGCCATCAATGACATGAAGTATGGAGTTGGACGCTCAAGTGTTACCACTAGAGTTTTTTCGTCTTCTGCAACTACACCAAGTTCTGATGGGTCAGCGCCTTCTGATACTTCAGTAGCGCCTTTGATTGTGCCAGCCATCATGTAAGGTCCGTAAGGAGATCCTACTTCAGGGTCTAGCGCGCGTTTCCAAGCAAATTCGAAGTCTTGTGCTGTAATCGGTGTACCGTCCGACCAGTTAGCATCACGCAATTTGAATGTGTAAGTCAATCCGTCTTCAGAAACTTCAGGTTCAGCTTCTGCTAGAGCAGGAATTGCAACATTCTCTTCGTTCAAACGGAATAAACCTTCGTTTACGTTGTTCAAGATGTTGAATGCTACAGAATCTTCAGCGATTGCTGAGTCCATTGATGGAATTTCTGCACCTTCAACCAGGTTAAGTACTTGTTCTGCGTCAGGCTCGCCTGTATTGCCTTCAGCATTTTCTCCTTCAGCAGGAGCGTCTGTGTCTGTTTCTTCTGGTGTTTCAGTTTCGTTCGAAGTATCGTCTCCGCCGCCACATGCAGCTAGGAAGATGCTGAGAACAAGAACTAGGCCAAGTAGCCAAAATAGCTTGCTGTTCTTCACTTAGGTGACCCCCTTAAATTTTCTGAAAAATTGGTACACTGTTTATTATACATATTATTTTTAGCCTGTACAGCGTTTTTTTTATATTTAATCTGCGATTGTAATAATAGTGTGACATTTATTACAAAACAAATCGCGTGAATATTACGTTTGTAAGCGTTTTCTTGTTAGAAATTTTTGTGGGTTTTTTTTGATTTTTTTCCGTTTTCCAACTACAATCATCTAGAGGAGAGTGCGAAATTGAAAAAAATACTCATGTGGATTTTACTTGTTCAGGCTGTAATTTTCCTGACCATCTTTATACGTCCAGAAGACTTATCTCTTTTGTCCTATATCAACACATCATTTGTTTATGGTGGAATCCTGGTTTTCTTCGGTGCTTGGATCTTCGTCGTGCAAACTGGCGCTTTCGATATTTTCACGATGAGCATGCGCAAATTTTATCGGCGGAAAAGCACATTGGAGGATGATGAAATGCGGCTTCCTTCCGAAGTCATCCCATTCTCGGCTGCCCCACTGCTTATTATCGGCCTGGTCACCATCCTGATGATGAGCATTTCCTTGCTGGTATATGAATTATAATATTGCAATCCATTTCTTGCTTATACTATAATAAGTACAATATATCAGGCGTTGAGAAAGAAGAGTAAATGTATTTCCTTCTATAATAGAGAGTCTGTGGCTGGTGGAAACAGATGGAGGGGTGCATTGAATGGGCTTTCGAGCTGAGCGGGTGAAATTCGAAGTATCCTGCTCCGTCATCTTCACGTTATGAAGAAGAGTGGCCGGAAACGGCAACTAGGGTGGTACCACGGAAACACAGCTTCGTCCCTTTGCAGGGATGCATGCTGTGTTTTTTTATTTTGAGGAGGAATTTGGATGAACAGAATTTTTTCAGGCGTACAGCCTACCGGAACTGTAACACTCGGGAATTATATCGGAGCGTTCAAGCAATTTACAGAGCTTCAGGAAGAGTACGATTGCATATTTTGCATCGTTGATCAGCACGCAATCACAATGCCGCAGGACCGGCTGGAACTGCGCAGGAACATCAAAGCTCTCGCAGCACTTTATCTTGCCGTAGGAATCGATCCCGACAAGGTAACCTTGTTCATCCAGTCTGAAGTGCCGGCACACGCCCAGGCCGGCTGGATGCTTCAATGCATCGCTACGATCGGCGAACTCGAAAGGATGACACAATATAAAGATAAGTCATTAAAAAATGTCTCTGTCTCTGCCGGGTTGCTTACCTATCCCCCATTGATGGCTGCGGACATCCTTTTGTATCAGACCAATATCGTCCCGGTCGGCGACGATCAGAAACAGCATATTGAATTGACGCGTGATTTGGCTGAACGGTTCAATAAGAAATACAATGATGTTCTGACCATACCTGAAATACGGATTCCTAAGCACGGTGCACGCATCATGTCCTTGCAGGATCCGACTAAAAAAATGAGCAAATCAGATACCAATAAAAAATCCATCATCACTTTATTGGATGACTTAAAGACCATCGAAAAAAAGATTAAAAGTGCTGTCACCGATTCAGAAGGCATTGTCCGTTTCGATCCTGTAAACAAACCCGGCGTTTCAAATCTTCTTACTATTGAAGCAGCATTGACTGGTGCATCAATAGATGAACTGACTGCCAAGTATGACGGTGCCGGCTACGGTGACTTCAAAGCTTCTGTAGCCAAAGCTGTAACAGACCATCTGGCGCCGATCCAGGAACGTTATGCACAGCTTGTGGAGTCGGACGAACTGGACCGCATCCTTGATGAAGGTGCAGAGAAAGCAGCCCGCCTTGCGAATAAAACATTAAAGAAGATGGAAAACGCAATGGGTCTCGGAAGAAAACGCTAAAAGCCATAAAAAAAGTTCCGCACAATTTGATGTGCGGAACTTTTTTTGTCCAGAATACAGCGCCAAGATTCCAGTGTCATAAGACAAATCTGTATAGGCGTTTATGCAATTCTTATTATCTCAGCGATTTAGGATTCAACGCATCCTTCAATCCTTCACCGATGAAGTTTATGGAAAGAATCGTCAGTGTCAAAATCAAAGCTGGCGGCATCCAGATCCACGGCTTGCCTTGAAGCACATCGGGTTCATTTGCAGACGACAGCATATTGCCCCAGCTTGGGACCGATTGAGGAACGCCGAAGCCCAAATAACTTAGAGCTGATTCAACGACTATCATACTGGCAAAGATTAAGGTAGCCTGAACGATGATCGTCGACATAACGTTCGGCAACAAATGTTTACGGATGACTTTCATCGGTGAACAGCCGATCGATAAAGCTGCCAAAACGTATTCATTTTCTTTTTCAGCCAGGATTTTACTGCGTACCAGACGGGCTACGCCTCCCCAGCTCAAGACGCCGATTACGATGATCAATACGGATACTCCGTCGATTGTATCGCGCAGAATAGTATTCAGTACGATAACAAATACCAAAAATGGAAAATTGAGAACGAAGTCGGTGAATCTCATAAGGATATTATCCACCAGACCACCGAAGAATCCGGCAATCGAACCAACCAGCGTACCAAGTGTAATAACCATCAATGTTGCGCTGAACCCGACCACGAGGGAAATTCGTCCGCCGTAGAATAATCGCGTCAATACGTCCCGTCCGCTTTTATCTGTACCCAGAATATGTTCACTATTAGGCGGAATATTCATGGAACCGATATTCACCCGGGATACATCAGGAATCGGTGACAAATATGGTGCAAGAAACGGTGCGGCAAACGATAAAGCAGTTACAATCAATATAAATACCGTACTGATCATAGCCAATTTATTGTGAATGAACTTTTTACGAGCAATCTGCCATGGAGACAAGCTGCGTTCCGGCTTCTTTTGCTGGGTTAACGTATTGGATGATGCCATTTTGCTTCCTCCTATTCCAGACGGATTCGTGGATCCACGATTCCATACAGTAAGTCTGCGATCAAATTCCCTGCCAATGTCAGGAACGACAAGAGCATTGTTAAAGCCATCAGCGTCGGATAGTCACGATTTGTGACGGAATCCAGGAACAGCATGCCGATGCCCGGATATGTAAAGATAGTTTCAGTAATAATTGCCCCACCGATCAATGCGGCAAAATCGAAGCCTAAAAATGTTACCAGTGGAATGATTGAATTCCGCAGGATGTGGACATTGTATATTTTCTTCATCGGCGTCCCTTTAGCTCTGGCTGTACGGACAAAATCCTTGCGTGAGTTTTCGATAATGTCATTCCGCAGGAATTGCGTGTAAGAAGCCGTACTCATAGCACCAAGAACGAGAGCCGGCAAAAGAACATGGTGCAACCTGCTGAGGTAATATTCCGCGCTACCGGTTTCAACAAGAATATCGACGGATCCTCCAAACGGGAACCAGTTCAGATTGAAAGCGAAAAAGTAAATTGCGAATACAGCCGCGACAAATGATGGAATGGCCAGCATGACATAGTTGATGCCGGCGATTGCGTTATCTCCAATTGTATATGGCTTGCGTCCCGAGTACATCCCCATCATAAACGCCAAAATATAAGTGATTATGAGTGACATGATACCCAAAAACAATGTATTCGGCACTTTCTCCATGATGACATCGAATGCAGGTCTCTTATATTTCGTTGATTTGCCGAAATCCCCTTGTACGAATCCGGTAATCCAGTTCCAATACTGTACCGGAAGCGGGTCATTATAACCCAGTTTCTCTCTCATCTCTGCAATATATTCCGGATTGGTATTATTCGGGTCAATTTCGCCGCTGAGCGAATCACCTGGCATCAGCTTTGCCAATGAAAATACGACTACGGAAATAAGGATGAGCATAGGAATCATACCAAGCAATCTTCTAATCGAATATTTAAGCATACATACTCTCCTTGTCTGTAACGTTCTCTGCTGCACTCTTCGGCACGGTAAGAGTAATTTGTGCCAAACATCCCTTACCGTGCATAAGAGCCCTATATAATTTTTCAACGATGGGCTAGTGTCAGCCCATCGTTGAAGGTTTACTTCCTATATTATTCTGTTACAAACCATTCAGCCGGGTTGTTTTGACCAGAAACGTCATATTCAACTCCGCCCACACGGTTGTTCAAAGCAACGATTTCTTCAAGTTCAGCAATGTACAGCATTGGAACTTCTTCGTTGACAATCTTTTGCCATTCAATATACAAATCTGTACGTTTGTCTTGATCAGTGCCAACGATTTCTATATCTAAAGCGTCATCAAGCAATTTATCCGCTTCAGGGTTGTTGTAACGAGGGTAGTTCCAAAGCTGATCTGCTTTCCAAAGACCTGAAGGATCCGGATCTGCCCCAGTTCCCCATCCGCCGAAGAATGTTTCGATTGATGGATCATCTTTTTCGACCATGTCATAGTACAAGTTAACTTCTACCATTTCCAATTCTGTTTTCAAGCCAACTTCTTCCCAGTACTGAGTAATTGCTTGTGCACGGGCTTCGAAAGTCGGGTTGCCTGTTGCGTAGTGGGAGAATTTAACAACAAATTCATCACCGTTTGGATCTTCACGGAAGCCATCTCCGTTTTGGTCTACATATCCAGCTTCATCAAGCAAAGTTTTCGCTTTTTCTGGATCGTATTCATATGTGTTCAATTCGCTGTTATCAGCAGCATTCCAGTGAGAGCTTGGTACTGGAGCGTTTACTACGTTTGCGTAGCCGAAGAAGAATGCATCAACCCACTCCTGGCGGTTCAGTGCATACATCATCGCCTGACGAAGCTGCTTGTCTTGATATTTCGGGTTTTCTTCAGTGATAGTTTGTGATTCGCTGTCGAATTTACCGAGCTTGAATCCTACATAATAGTAAGAAAGGCCAGGATATGTTGTAATTTCAACGTTTTCCAAAGGCTCAACTTCAGGTCCTGATACCGGCTGAAGCGAGATCATATCAACATCGTTGTTTTGCAATGCACCAACAACTGAAGAGTTGTCGATTACGCGCAATACGATTTTATCCAGGTTTACATCACCATTCCAGTAGTCTTCGAATTTAGAGAATTCCACTGATTCACCTTGTACGATCTTATCAACTTTGAAAGGTCCGATTCCGATAGGGTTTGTGATAACAAATTCAGAAGCTGACATTTCAGCAACTGGAATGTCCCCCATAGCTGCTTCTGGAAGCGGGTAAGCCCAAAGGTTAGTCAAGTTGTTTACACGTGCCTCGTCGAAAGTGATTTTGATTTCGTAGTCACTTACAACTTCAATTCCTGAAATCGTATCAGCTTCACCGTTGCGGAAAGCTTCTGCTCCCTCAATTGTTTGGACGTTCGAATAACGAGGACCGTCATAATCAGGGTCAGCGATCGTTTCTAATGCGAATACCCAGTCATTAACTGTAAGTTCTTCGCCGTTATGCCATTTTACGCCTTCTTCGAATGTGAATGTGAAGACTTTATTGTCTTCTGTTTCCCATGAAGCTACGTTAGGAACTGGTTCCAGGTTTTCGTTATAATCAATTAATGGCTCATCGAAAAGAGCGATAACTTCAGCATCCGTTGCGATGCCGTAAAAAGCAGATGAGAATAATCCTTCTGGTGGAGCGTCAATGCCGTATACCAAAGTTCCGCCTGTTTGTGGCTCTCCTTCAGCAGTGCTTTCTGTTTCTGTTTCTGTTTCTTCTTTTTTCTCCGAATCATCCGAGGACGAGCCGTTGTCATCTCCGCCACATGCTGCAAGGAACGCAGACAGGACAAGAATCAAAGCGAAAAGCCATAATAACGATTTGTTCTTTTTCATGATTTTCCCCCTACTGTTTTTTTTTGATCAATACAAGACGCAGGCAACATGATGGCCTGGCCGCACTTCTTTTAATGGAGGCTTTTCTTTCGAACAGACTTCCATTGCCATCGGGCAGCGCGTATGGAACGGGCAGCCGGTTGGCGGATTTTGCGGACTCGGAACATCTCCTTCAAGAACAATCCGTTCTTTCTTGATCGCCGTATTCGGTTCAGGGATCGCAGAAATCAAGGCTTGTGTATAAGGGTGCAGCGGCTCCTTGTATAAATCTCTATTTGAAGCAACCTCGACGAGATTGCCCAAATACATAACACCGATTCGATCGCTCATATGTTTTACCACGCTGAGATCATGCGCGATAAACAAGTATGTGAGATCGAATTCAATCTGCAATTCCTTAAGCAGATTCAAAACTTGCGACTGGACAGAAACATCGAGTGCAGAAACCGGCTCATCTGCCACAATCAATTTTGGATTCAACGCGAGTGCCCGGGCTATACCGATGCGTTGACGCTGGCCGCCTGAAAATTCATGTGCGTATTTATAATATGCCGCTTCCGGCAGTCCAACCCTTGTCAGTAACGATTTTATTTCCTGCTCCAGCTCTTTCCTGTTGCGCTTCTCATAATTCAGAATCGGTTCAGCTATAATATCGCCGACCATCTGCATCGGATTGAGGCTCGCATAAGGATCCTGGAAAACCATCTGAAAATCACGCCGGGCTTTTTGAAGTTTCGACCCCGATATTTTGGTGATTTCTTTTCCTTCAAAAAGAATTTGGCCGTCTGTCGGTTTTAACAACCGAAGAATAGTTCTTCCTGTCGTCGACTTGCCGCATCCCGATTCACCTACAAGACCAAGCGTCTCGCCTTTACGTATGGTGAATGAAACATCATCAACCGCTTTTACATGTCCGACAGTTCTTTTGAAGAAACCGCCGGTAACCGGATAATAGGTTTTAAGATTCTGGACTTCGAGAAGCACATCCCGATTCTCGAGACTGTCAATTCTGTCTTGTATAAAATCCCTTGTTGTCATGCCATGGACGCCCCTTCTCTATGAGGTTTTGCATCTTTCGGCCAGCTCTCATCGTAGAGCAGGCAAGCCGCTTCGTGATCTGAGGCTACTTCGCCGAGTTCAGGAGTCACTGTCAAACATTCGGCCATGGCCGATGGGCAGCGGTTCGCGAAGCGGCAGCCGACTTCAGGCATGTTCATCACCGAAGGAACCAGGCCATCTATAGTAGCCAGAACTTCAACGTCTTCATCCATTCTTGGAATAGCCTTCATCAAAAGGTCCGTATAAGGGTGTTTCGGGTTATTGAACAGTTCATCGACTGTAGCTTTTTCCACTATCTTCCCCGCATACATGACCAGCACTTCGTCACAGATTTCAGCGACGACGCCCAAATCGTGAGTGATTAAAATGATTGCCATATCATTCGCTTCCTGTATGCCTTTCAGCAAATCAAGGATCTGCGCCTGTACTGTTACATCGAGTGCAGTCGTCGGTTCATCGGCAATCAGAAGTTTCGGCTGGCAGGCAATAGCCATTGCAATCATAACGCGCTGTCTCATCCCGCCTGATAATTGATGAGGATATTCATCCACGATTTTATCTGCACGGGGTATGCCTACGCTTTTCAGCAATGACACTGAACGGAGACGGGCTTCCTTTTTCGAGATTTTTTCATGGTTAAGGATAACTTCTTCTATTTGATAGCCGATGGTGAAAACCGGATTCAACGAAGTCATCGGTTCCTGAAAAATCATTGAAATATCTTTTCCACGTATATTGTTCATTTTTTTATCAGATAGTTTGGAAATATTCTCCCCTTCAAATTTCACTTCGCCACCGCGAATTTTTCCAATTCCAGTTGGCAATAGCTGCATGATCGACAGGGACATTACACTTTTACCGCAGCCTGACTCCCCCACGACTCCGACTATCTGTTTACGATTTACTTCAAATGAAACTCCTTCAACAGCATTATAGAAGTCGCCATCAATCTTGAAGCCGGTTTGAAGGTTCTCAACCTGTAAAAGCGGCGTCTGTGTAAATGATGTTTTTTTAGCTGACATGCGAACACCTCAAAATTCTTTTTTTTCTGTTAATTCAACTTTTATAAAGTTTATTACAAAAACATTACATAATCAATCTCTTTTTTGTAATTTAAAAAATATTTTGTCAATTGGAAATCAAATAAGGGAATATTTCCTTGTTAAAGCTGGGTTAGCATGCTTGAAGAAAATTATTTTTTCTTTTGATGAGTTGTTGAATTGCATTAAAAAAAGCCCTGCAAGAATCTGCAGGGCCTGATTTCATTATTCATATTTTTTAAATACCAGTGAAGCGTTATGTCCGCCAAAACCTAAAGAGTTGCTCATGGCATATGTGAAATCCGCTTTTCTGGCTTCATTCGGAACGTAATCCAGATCGCATTCCTCATCCGGCGTCGCATAATTGATCGTCGGCGGCATTATGCCTTCTTTCAATGCCAAAGCAGTGAATATGGCTTCAATACCACCAGCTGCACCCAGCAAATGGCCCGTCATCGATTTTGTCGAACTCATGCCAAGCTTATAGGCATGCTCGCCAAAGACTGTTTTTACCGCCATTGTCTCAAACAAGTCGTTATAAGGTGTACTTGTTCCGTGCGCGTTAATATAGCCGATTGCCGTTTTCTCAACACCGCCGTCAGCTATTGCCTGATCCATTGCCCGAGCTGCGCCTTCACCGCCAGGAGCAGGTGCAGTTATATGATGTGCATCGCCCGTCGAGCCGTACCCGATGATTTCAGCATAGATTTTCGCACCGCGTGCTTTTGCCTGTTCGTATTCCTCAAGGATTACAATGCCTGCTCCTTCACCTACTACGAAACCATCACGGTTTTTGTCAAACGGACGTGAAGCGTTACTGATATCCGTATTTGTCGTCAATGCCGTATTAGCTGTAAAACCGGCAACTGATAATTGTGTGATCGGCGCTTCTGCACCGCCCGAAATCATCGCGTCCGCATCACCGCGCTGAATTACACGGAATGCGTCTCCGATAGAGTTGGTTCCGGAAGCACAGGCTGTCACTGAACAGGAGTTGATGCCTTTTGCTCCGAAATAGATTGATACTTGCCCGGAAGCCATGTCCGGAATAATCATCGGAATCAAAAATGGGCTGATCCGGCGTACGCCTCTTGTATTCAAAACATTCATCTGATTTTCTATGGTTTCCATGCCGCCGATGCCTGAACCAATCCAGACACCTGTGCGCAATGCCGTTTTTTCATCAAGTTCCAAACCTGAATCTTTCATCGCCATGATGGATGCCGCAAGTGCATAATGTGTAAACCGGTCCATTTTTCTGGCTTCTTTTTTCTCGATGTAATCTTCTATAGAAAAATCTTTTACTTCAGCCGCTATTTTAGCACTGTAGTCATCAGGATTAAGCCGTGTCAAAGGACCGACGCCTGATTTTCCTTCTTTGATAGCTTCCCATGTTGTTTCTATATTATTTCCGAGCGGTGTAACCGCTCCAATTCCTGTAATAACTACACGACGATTCGTCATTTCTGATCTGTCCTTTCGCATTCCTGATTATTTGCCCCATCGCATTGCAATGGCACCCCAAGTTAATCCTCCGCCAAATCCGACCATCACTATCACATCGTCATCTTTGATTCTTCCCTCTTCGACATCTTCAACCAATGAAATCGGAATCGAAGCGGCCGAGGTATTGCCATATTTATGGATCGTTTTGGACATTTTTTCAACAGGCAGATCCAAACGCTGTCTGGATGCTTCCATAATGCGAATATTAGCCTGATGAGGTATTAAAAAGTCGACATCTTCTTTTGCGAGTCCCGCTTTTTCAATTACGTTTTCAGCTGATTCACCCATTTGGCGTACAGCAAATTTGAAAACTTCCCGGCCATTCATGACGAGGTAATCGTCCTGATATAGATGTTTGCCGCCGCTTCCATCTGCGCCAAGCTCAAATGACAGGATCCCTCTGCCTTCTGAAACTTTGCCCATCACAGCTGCACCCGCTCCATCTCCGAAAAGGACGGCAGTATTCCGGTCTTCCCAATTCGTGATTTTTGAGAGTTTTTCAACTCCAACCACCAGTACATATTTATAAACATCCGAATCGATGAATTGTTTAGCTGTAACCATTCCGTACATGAATCCAGCACAAGCCGCTGAAATATCCATCGCCGCTGCATTAACTGCACCGATTTCCTGTTGAATGACACAGGACATTGAAGGAAACGGCTGGTCTCCTGTAACTGTGGCAACTAAAATCAATCCGATTTCCTTCGGATCGATTCCAGATTCATCTATAGCCTTTTGCGCTGCTTCCCGAGCCATATGTGATGTATCCTGTTCGTCTCCGGCAATACGGCGTTCTTCTATTCCCGTCATGGTCCGGATCCATTCGTCAGACGTATCCATCCGCTGTTCCAGTTCAATATTCGTCAATATGGTTTCCGGTAAGCAACGGCCAATTCCCAATATGCCAGCATTCATATATTTTCCCTCATTTCAACTTGCTTTAAATGTTTAGTACCTGGTATTAATAATACGTCATTGAAACGATTTATTCAAGTTGCTGACATATTTCCGACAAAAACTTTCAAGAATGATGAAACTTTCTTTCTGCCAAGCGGAAGCTATGCTATTATTAAGCTAGACATTTTATGCAGAGGTGAAACAGATGCAATTTATCGGAACATTATTCTGGTCAGCTTTATTGATCACAACACTAAACTACGTTGTCAGTGCTGTACAGAACGTAGACTTTAACTTCATGTCGGGAATCTACATGTCACTTGTTGTTTCCGTTCTAATTTTCGTCATCGGTTCAATCATTCCTGAATCACCGGCTCCAGAGAAACACTGATACAGAAAAGCGACAGCGCCCGTTAAGCTCTGAATGGCATAAGACAGAACAGCAGAGTGGCGTTCGTTGCCACGGCAGCTGGGCTGGCTTATGACCCGAAGAGCTGGGCTGCTGGAGTCTGGACAAAGAAAAGCGACAAAAAAAAGAAGCGCAGGCCACATTGGCCTACGCTTCTTTTTTTGTGATCTTCAATTGATTGTCTTCGCCCATCTCCAAATACATTGTCGTATTTGGCACAACTTCGCCTTTGATCAATTCCCTTGCTATTTTCGTTTCGATCTCACGCTGGATGAAACGTTTCAGCGGTCTTGCACCGAATAGAGGATCGGTTCCTGCTTCCAGTACATAATTGATGACCGAATCATCCGTTTCCAATGTGATTTCCTGCTGCTGCAAACGATCAGCCAGTTCATTGATCATCTTCTTGGCAATATGATAGAAGTGGCGGTTGTCCAGTGCATGGAAAATGACGATATCGTCAATTCTGTTCAACAGCTCCGGTTTGAAATGCTTGCGCAATTCAGCCATTACGATATCTTCTATATCATGGTCAGTGTCTTTTGCCTGAATATGGGACGATCCGATGTTTGACGTCATGATTACGACTGTATTAGAAAAGTTTACCAGTCTGCCCTGACTGTCTGTAATACGTCCGTCATCCAATATCTGGAGCAGGATATTCGCGACATCCGGATGCGCTTTTTCAATTTCATCCAGCAAAACAACCGAATACGGATTTCTTCTCACCGCTTCCGTCAATTGGCCGCCTTCCTCATAGCCGATATAACCCGGAGGAGCTCCGACCAAACGGGATACACTGTGTTTCTCCATATATTCCGACATATCGATGCGGATGAAATGATCTTCCGAGTCGAACAGATTCGCCGCCAGGGATTTGGCAAGTTCAGTTTTACCGACTCCTGTCGGACCCAGGAAAATGAATGATCCAATCGGTTTTCTTTCATCTTTTATCCCCGCGCGTGCACGCCAAACCGCTTCAGTTACAAGTTCGACAGCCTTATCTTGGCCAATGACTCTTTCTTTAAGCGTTTCATCTAGCCGCAGCAATTTCTCGCGTTCCCCTTCCACGAGTTTAGTTACCGGGATGCCTGTCCAGCGGGCAACGATGCCGGCGATTTCTTCTTCCGTCACTTCTTCACGCAGGAGCCTTTCAGCTCCATCTGCAGCCAAATCGGCTTCCATGAGGGCCAATTCTTTTTCAAGTTCCGGAATCTGCCCGTGGCGAAGAACTGCTGCCGCATTCAAATCATAATTGTTTTCCGCTTCTTCCAGTTTACGGCGCAATTGGTCAAGCTGCTCCCTTTTTTCCTGGATTTTCTTCAAGGATTCTTTTTCTTCATTCCACTGATTTTTCATACCTGATGAAGAATCCTTCAATTCCTTGATTTCTCCACGCAGAGTTTCCAGACGGGTTTTACTCGCTGCATCTTTCTCTTTCATCAAGGCCTGTTCCTCGATTTCCAGCTGCATCAGCCGACGCGTCACCTGGTCGAGCTCCTGCGGCATCGAATCGATTTCCGTCCGGATCATGGCACAAGCTTCATCTATCAAATCAATTGCTTTGTCCGGCAGGAAACGGTCGGTGATATAGCGATCGGACATAGCTGCCGCGGCAACAATCGCCCGGTCATGGATGCGCACCGCATGATGCAATTCAAAACGTTCTTTCAGACCGCGCAAAATTGAAACCGTGTCTTCGACCGACGGTTCACGGACCAGAACTTGCTGGAATCGTCTTTCAAGCGCCGGATCCTTTTCAATGTGCATCCGGTATTCATCAAGCGTTGTGGCGCCGATGCAATATAATTCGCCGCGCGCCAGCATCGGCTTCAGCATATTACCGGCATCCATCGCGCCTTCCGTTTTACCGGCTCCGACGATTGTATGGATTTCATCAATAAATAAAATAATCTGCCCTTCACTGTCTTTGACTTGTTTCAGCACCGCTTTCAAGCGCTCCTCAAACTCCCCGCGATATTTAGCCCCAGCGATCAACGCGCTCATATCGAGTTCGTAAATGATTCGGTCTTTCAGACCCTCGGGCACGTCATTACGGACAATCCGCTGCGCCAGCCCTTCAACGATAGCTGTTTTACCAACTCCGGGTTCACCGATCAGCACCGGGTTGTTCTTGGTTTTACGTGACAGGATGCGGATGACATTGCGAATCTCTTCATCACGGCCAATGACCGGATCCGCTTTGCCGGATTGTGCCTGTTCAACCATATTGCGTCCATACTGTTCCAAAGGCGACTTTTGCTCTTCATTATTTGCTGCAAATTGAACCATTATAATCCCCTCCAAATTCTTTGACCTTCTTTGACTAATTTAATTATAGGAAATTTATTCTCATTGCGCAACTATAAGCATCCATAAAAAAAACCTTTCCGGAATCAACATTCCGAAAAGGTTTCTGTACTGCTTATCTGACGCCAAGCGCCATTTTTGCGTATCTTGACATATGCTCTTTGCCCCATACCGGCTGCCAGACGATTTTTACATCGACTTCTTCCACTTCCGGCAACTCATACAAAGCTTGTTTGACCATTTGAACGATTTGAGGCCCCATTGGACAACCCATTGAAGTTAAAGTCATTGTAACCACTGCAAATCCGTCTTCAGATAACTCGACATCATATACAAGGCCCAAGTTTACGATATCAACACCCAATTCCGGGTCGATTACTGTTTCAAGTGCTCCCATCATGCTGTCCTTCATCTCTTGATCCATGACGATCCCTCCTTTTTCTATTAACTCCATCTTAACAAATTTCCAGGCAGAATCAAATTGACACGCTTATTTCCCCAAATGCTCTGCCAGCCACTCTGTCGCGGCAAGCATCCCGGGACGGCTTACGGCGTGGCCAGTTTCTTTTTCACGCAGGAATTGCAGCCTGTCTTGAGCTTCCCCGTATGAATTTTTTAACTTCTTATAGAAATCATAAGTCGGTCCGAATGGAACGATGATGTCCTGCTCGCCGTGCCAGAAAAACAACGGCCGCTTGTTGAAAGAGTCCATTTTTTTTGTGCCATCGAACTGTCCCAGTGTTTTAAGCATATTAGCGCGTTCTTCTTCAGTTATCGGCAAAGTGAAACCTCTTGATTCGAATTGGGTCATCTGTGCATTTGCCAGCTCGACATAATTTGCGGCTCCCATCATGACGGCTGCCGCTGGTATCCATGGATAGACGGTCAATGCGCCGAGAGTTGTGATTCCTCCCATGGAAGTGCCCCCTATAGCAGGTTCGCCTTTCACTAGATGCTTTTCTTTTGCCAGTTTATGTATTTTTCCAACTTCTTCGATAGAAGTAAGGACGATTTCCCAAAATCTGAGACTCAATTGAATCCCATCCTGGTCTTCTTCTCTTTCTCCGTGAAGATGTGCATCAGGCAATAAAACACGGATCCCTTTGTCCGCCAGCTGGTAAGCATAATGCAAATTATGTTCCTTTGCACTCATATGGCCATGTAAAAATATGACCATCGGAAGCTCCGTGTCTGCAGCATCGTCCGGAGCGACATGCAGCAGCGGAATGCCTTCCCAAATTTCCTTAATGATTTTCACTTGCTGCTTACCCCCTTTTCTTCTAATCCTACCAATATTCATCTCATATTTCATAATGATAAGTATCATAAAAGCAATTAATTGAATGCTCTGAACTCAAGATTTTTTGACTAACCCTTCTAATTATCGCTAAACTGTATATATATAGAAAGGAGCCGTTTTACATGAAACAGCATTTGATCGTTCTCGACCTGGACGGAACTTTATTGACAGACCAAAAAGTCATTTCCGAAAAAACGAAAAAAACATTGGCACAAGCGATGGAGCAGGGCCATCAAGTAATGATTGCAACCGGACGGCCATATCGTTCCAGTGAACCTTATTATAAAGAATTAGGATTGAAAACTCCTATCGTCAATTTCAACGGCGCGTTTGTTCATCACCCGACCGACAACAGCTGGGGAAGATTCCATACCCCGATCGGTTTGGAAACCGTCCACGAAGTTGTGGAGTCGATGCATGATTTTAATTTCCATAATATCGTAGCTGAAGTTCTGGATGACGTTTATGTCCATCATCACGATGAGAAGCTGATGGATATCTTCAGATTCGGAAATCCTTATATCACGACAGGTGATTTACGTAATTACTTGAAAGTCGACCCAACTTCCATGCTGATCCATGCGCCATATGAAAGAGTCGGCGAGATCCATGACCACCTGAATCAAGTGCATGCCGAAGTTATTGACCATAGAAGATGGGGTGCTCCGTGGCATGTAATCGAAATCGTAAAAAGCGGCCTCAGCAAAGCGGTCGGTCTTGATCAGGTTTCTAAATCACTCGGCATTTCAAAAGAAAATATAATTGCTTTCGGCGATGAAGACAACGACTTGGAAATGATCGACTTCGCAGGAGTCGGCGTAGCCATGGGGAATGCCATTTCGCCATTAAAAAATATAGCCAATGAAATCACTTTGAGCAATAATGAAGATGGAATAGCAGAATTATTGATTGACCGCTTGAATTTAAAATAAGGAATGGGGGATTGGAATGAGATTATTCGCAGACAGCGCATCAGATTTACCTAAAGAGTTTTTTGAAAAGGAAAACGTGGAATTGTTTCCGTTGCGTGTGCATATCGGCAATGAGGAGTTCGAAGATATCCGGACCATCCATTCGCTGAAGGTTTATGAAGCCATCCGCAATGATATACGGCCAAAAACTTCACAGGTATCACCGGACGAAATGCTTAACGCCTTCGAACAATTAGCGAAAGATGATGAGGAAGGATTCTATATCGCCTTTTCTTCCGAGTTATCAGGCACTTATGGGACGGCAATGATGGCATCGGAACAAGTTCGTGAAGAATATCCGGACTTGAAGCTCACCGTACTTGATTCGAAACTGGCCTCCCTTGGATATGGAATGCTGGTCAAAGAAGCGGTAAAACTCCGTTCACAGGGACATCCTCTAAAAGAGATCATTGAACGGATCCGTTTTATGGCTGATCACACAGAATCTCTGTTCACTGTTGAAGACCTTGATTATATGGCTAAAGGCGGCCGTATTTCAAAAGGTAGTGCGTTTGTCGGCGGACTATTGAATATCAAGCCATTGCTCCACGTCGAAAACGGGAAATTAGTGCCGATTGAAAAGTTGCGCGGCCGAAAAAAAGTCGTTAAACGCATCGTGGAATTAATGGAAGAACGCGGCGAGCAGCTTGAAAAACAAATCATTTCGATCAGCCACGGTGATGACGAAGAATTTGCCAACTTGATGAAAGAAGCGATTGAAGAACAATTCCACCCGAAAAATGTGGAAGTTTATATGATCGGCTCAGTTATCGCAGCCCATACAGGACCGGGTACTCTTGCGGTATTCTTCCAGAATAAATTAAATTCCTAAAGGGGTGCTGTTGGATGGAAAAGATCCTGATCGTCGGAGCAGTTGGCGGAGGCGCCACAGCGGCAGGCCAACTGCGCTTTTATAATAAGGAAGCAACCATTAAAGTTTTCGACCGGGATTCAGTCATGTCCTATGCTGCATGCGGAACACCTTATGCAATTGGCGAAGTCATTGAAGACGAAGAATCCTTATTAATGGCCAATCCTGAGCAATTCCATGAAAAACGCAATATCGATGTCCACTTGAAGCACGAAGTGACGGCGATCGACCGCGACGATAAAAGTATTCATGTAAAAAATTTGGAGACGGGCGAAGAGTTCCAGGAGAGTTACGATAAACTGATACTCGCACCTGGCGGAACCGCAATTGTGCCACAAGTGAAAGGCAGCGAAACAGCGAATATTTTCACTCTGCGGAGCTATAACGACATGCTCTCCATCAAAGAGTATATCCGCTCGAATAATCCACAAAGCTGCACCATTTCAGGCGGGGGCTTTATTGGCCTCGAGATGGCGGAAAATCTCAAGGAGCTTGGCATCGATGTTCATCTGGTCCACAAATCAGACTACGTCATGTCAATCCTTGATGAAGACATTTCCCGGGAAATTGAAAAGGAATTATTATTGAATGAAATCCATCTGCAGACTAATGCTTATATCACAGAAATAAATGGACGTTCGCAAACCCTGTCAAATGGGGATGTCCTTGAAACGGATTTCATCATCATGAGTGTCGGTCTCGCGCCCAACGTCGGTCTGGCTAAAGATGCTGGACTGGAAATCGGAAAAACTGGCGGAATCGTAACCAATGATTATATGCAGACTGATGACCCCTCAATCTACGCAATCGGGGACGCGTCAGAGAATTTCGATATGGTTACCGGTGAACCGAAACGCGTGCCTCTTGCCTGGCCCGCACATCGCCAGGCCTATATCGCCGCTAAGCATATAAACGGTGAATCCATTCCCAAAAAAGGGCTGCTTGGCACCTCAATCGTTAAAATTTTTAGCTTAACAGCTGCGATGACCGGTTTGAACGAAAATAAATTGCGCGAACTTGAAATTCCATCCGTGTCTCTCATCCATAACGGCAATTCAAATGCCGGTTATTATCCTGACCATGGCAAATTGAAATTGAAAATCCATTACGACCCGAATACCAGGGAAATCTTCGGTGCCCAGTGTCTGGGGACGAAAGGTGTGGATAAACGGATAGATGTCATTGCGACAGCGATGTATGCAGGGCTGACCGTCGATGATCTTCAAGCGCTTGAACTCTGCTATGCCCCACCTTACTCATCACCAAAAGATCCTGTGAACATGGCTGGCTATAAGGCAGATAAAAAAATATAAGTAAAAACGGCACAGAAGTTTTCTTTCTGTGCCGTTTTTCTATAACTTATTCAATTTTCGCCTTGCTTTTCATTCGCAGTTTTAGCTGCTTCATCCGCTCTTCGCTGGCGGCCTTTTTTCCAGACCACCCATAGGAAAATCATAAATACGACATAGAGAACAATCAATGCCGCAATATAAGCTTTGTTGAACCCGCGTTCGTCGATGACGTGGAAAGTTTCGGCTATTTCACGGTCCAGTGTGATTTTATAATCGCCATTCTCTTCCTGGCGGACAATATCGTTTTCGAACAATCCCTGCAGCTGTTTGTCACTGCCGATTTCATCTGCCGAAATCGTGAAGTTTCTTGTGCTCGAGGAATTATTGATGGCAATGATCCATGTTTCTTCATCGTTCGATCTTTTATAGATGAGCCATCCGTCTTCTTCGTGAATGACTTCCAGCTCGCCGGTCCGCAAAGCCTCCGACGAGTTGCGCAGCGAATTCAAGTTTTTGATGTGGTCAATCAATTCCTTTTCAACCGCCATGTTCAGCAATTGATGGGATTCCGGCAAGCTTTTTCCGTTCATCGCAATCTCTGAACCATATTGGACAACTGGAATTCCCGGCATCGTCAATAATTGAGTGAACAATAAACGCATGCGGGTCGGCGGGAACCCCTGTGCTTCCACAATATCAGAAGTAATGCGTGATCCCCGCAGTGAATCGGCCTGAATCAATTTCCCTTCAGCATTTTCCATCAACTCCGGCAACCCGGATGTATCCTGGTCAAAGTTTTTATAACTATTGCGTAAAGTTTCCTCGACGCCAGGCAAAACAACCGCATCAAGACCCTCTACCGGCTCCATTTCAGCATCGCCGATCAGATAAATATCACGCACTGATTTAATTTCCTCTGAAAAACGGTTAATAAAGCCTGTATCCAATTTCTCTGTCTCCTGAAGCCTCAATCCATCAATTTCATATTGCTGAATAAAGCCGCTGACAACTTCTATCAAGGCGTCTTGCACATCAGGGTTAGCTGTATCCAGCGCATAAGTCCCATCTTCATTTTCAATAAACCATTCCGGGTTGTCTTTTAACCAGAAATGCTGGCTGCTGAGTTGCTGAGTAGGAATGTCGATCATCAGTTTCATTTCATTTTCATGGACAGTTTCCAAAAGATCAACAAAGTCTTCTTCAGTTCCAAAATGTCTTTCAAATTGGCTGTAATCGATCACTTCTTTACCGTCGTATGTAGCTGAAGCAAACACCGATCCTATCGACAGGACGGTAAAGCCCATATCATTAATATGGAGAATCTCACTCGACAGCCCCGCAAAATCTCCACCGTTGAATGCGGAAGGATCTGTCGCATTTACCTCAAAATCATTTGCGAGCTGCTTATTGAAGTACCGATCGACCAGTACATCGTATATGCTTTCATCTTCTATTTGTCTTGTTTCATCTGCCGATGCGGGAGCTGCTATGCCCAGCAACAGCATCATGCTCAAGATACCGGAAATCCATTTCGCTTTCAATCCTATGTCCTCCTTCAATGAGGGTTTATTGCATGCCACTCGGTCTATTTTAACAAACTACCGTCCCCCCTGCTATTTAAAGATGAATGAATTCGCTGTGCGGTTCAACAGTTTCGTCTAAACTGTGAATGCTGAAGAAAATTTCCCCATAAAAAAAGGATGCCACGTGGGCATCCGTCTTTTTTATTAAGCTAAAAATCTGAAGCCGATCGGTAATTTAAAGCCGTAGAACATGGTTACTGCCAGGAATACAGCAAACAGGATCCAGAACATAGTCACGGATTTCCCTTTTTTGCCGCGTACCAGCACCATTTCCATCATACCGATGGTCAATAGGCCGAACAGGAATTTCATTCCATATTGCATGGCATCAAATGATGAGTGTGCTATGAATAACGCCAACCCGGTAATGATGACCAGAATATAGAACAAGCGCAGAATCATATGGATAATTTTGCGTCCTTTGCTTTCAGGGGCCATGAATGCAGCTATTACGAAAAGCAGAATAGCAATGACCCAAGTCGTGATGTGAAGATGTGTAGTTTCAGTTAAAAAGTCCAATTCGTCACCTCTTTTGATATAGTTCTCCTATAGTCTACCATAATTTTCACTGCTGGCAGCAAGGAGGTGCTATGACAAATGTGTGACGAGTGTTCCGATTGATTCAATTGAAATCTTCACTGTATCTCCGGCTTTCAGGAATTTCGGGGGATTGAAGCCTTTCCCGACACCAGCCGGCGTCCCAGTCAAGATGACATCACCCGGTTCAAGCGGCGTGTATTTTGAAATCTCCGAAATAAGGTCATCCACTCTTCGGATCATATCTTTCGTATTGCCATTCTGGCGTATTTCTTCATTGACTTTAGTGACAATCGACAGATTCTGCGATTGCGGTATTTCGTCTTTCGTTACAATATAAGGTCCCATCGGACAGGATTTAACCAGGCTTTTGCCCAGGAAATACTGTTGATGTTTCGATTGAAGATCCCGCGCTGTCATATCGTTTGCAATCGTATATCCGAAGACATGGTCGTAAGCCATCTGTTTCGGGATGGAACTGCCGCCTTTTCCAATTATAACAGCAAGCTCTCCTTCATAATCATAGGAATCCGTTAAGCCGCTATGGACTGGCACAGTTTCATGGTCAGCAGCAATAGCTGCAGGGGATTTCGTAAAGACGACCAGATCAACAGGCGCCTCACCGCCCATCTCTTTGGCATGTTCAGAATAATTTCTGCCTACGCACAGTACATTTTTAGGTGGGCGCGGCACGGGTGCCAGCCATTCGATATCCGAAAAAGAGTGTTTGAAATCAGCGGGATTTTCCGTTTGGGCTGCTGCATCCGCCAACTTGCGGATTTGCTCAACAAATTCCACTCCCTGTGATAATCCTTCAATCAGCTGTGCCGGAAAAGACGGAAGAACACCAAGTTCATTCTGGATTTTTAAGACATCCCAAACGGCTTCTTCTTTTTTCACTTTTGGTCCGAATGCTTCTTTTCCTTCATAGCGAAATGATAACAGCTTCATTTAATAAACACTCCTTTTCTTTGGTTCCATTAATTATACACATTAATTATTCGATTTGTTGCTTTTTTCGAAATTTAATCCATACGTCACCTTTCGCCAGAAAATTTCCAGCGGTCCCTGGCTGAATTTGGTCAGCCAGATTTCGGCAAAAATCAATTGCAATGCAAAGATGCCGAATGCCATCAATGTCCCGGTCAGAAGGCTGACCTGTCCGTATAGACCTAATCCATATGAGTAGAAGATTGTCGTAGCGATAAGTGATTGCATGATATATGTTGTCATCGACATCCGGCCCACTTTAGTCAATGGCCGGAGCAACTTCCGAGTTCCGTCACTTTGTGCAAGGAGCGCTATGATCGCTGCATAGCTTACCGCAAGCAGCGGTCCACCAAAAATTTCCTGTAAGAAAGTCAGCGCGATATTCGGGCCGAAAATATAAGGGGTCAGTTTCAGCAACAAACCAGCAATTAATCCTGCCGCCATAAGCGCAATCCATAATTTCTTCAATTCTTTCGTGCGTTCGATCAGCTGCCATTTGGCTGCAGCTGCGCCAATCATCGTAAGGGGCAGAATTGTAACAATCAAGATGATGTAATTCAACGGATTATTGCCATACATCCAGTCATCAAAACGCTGCCGGAAAATTTCGGCGAACGTGCCTCCTCCGTAGGCGGCAATCGAGTTCTGCACTTGCTGGATTCCGACATAAAAGCTCGAATCCAGCGCTACCGCCGCAAACATCATGACAAGCAATAAAGTCTGGGGAATCACATATATGATGACGCCCAGCGACAGCAGCCATTTTGACTCAAGCCGGATCATGCCGATCAGCAGGAACCCCATGATTGCGTATGTGATCAGAATATCCCCATACCAAATGAGAAATGCGTGCAGAATACCGAAAATCAGCAGCACTGACAGCCGTTTTACCGCCATTGGCGCAAATGATCTGTTCCTTTCCTCCGCCCTTAAAAATTGCATGCCCAATCCGTATCCAAAAAGCATAGCGAATAACGGATAGAAACTGGCCTGGACGAATACATCAAGAAAAGAAAATGTCGCTGTATCCCCAGGAGCGTCAAACCATGTATACGGGTCTATATAATAAAGCGGTGAATGAAAAGCCAGCATATTGATAAGAAGAATGCCCAGCAAGGCGAATCCTCTCATCAAATCGATCGCTTCCACACGTTCATCCAGAGCCACAGGTTGTAATCTCACAAAAATCCCCCTAAATTCTTACCTCTTTTTCCGCCGAAAACAGATACAGCAGTTTTTCTTTGATCGGTACTTTTAAAATTGCTTCAACAGCTTCAGTATAAACCGTCAATTGAACTTCATAACGGGCTGACATTTCCGACTGGACGTCTTCAATCTGATAGAGCCGGTCCGTCTTGTAATCCAGCAGCACCCAGCCGTCTTCCTCTTCGAAAAGACAATCGACAATCCCTTGGATGATCTGATAATCGCCTTCCTCGTCTTCCTTCGCATAGGTAAAGGGGACTTCCCTTTTAATTTGTTTCGCCTCCATTAACCTGCGGGCTGTATCACTTGAGTAAAACGCTGCAATTTCCCGCATCCTTATAGCTCTTCCTTCTTCACGTGACAGAATTTCCATGCCGACGAGCGTTTCAATCTGTTCGGTTATTTCTGCAGCGGACAACTTTTTATCCAGCGGAATATGCTGCATCAGCGAGTGGACAGCTGTCCCGATATCGGATGCGGCAAGACGTTTTTCCTGCAGAAAATCAGGACGGTCATGCAGAGTACGCTTGGAAGGACCGATGCTTTGAATAAATGATTCCGGCTCATCAAGACGCTGCAGCATCTGCAGACGTTTCATCTCCGACACTGATTGTTTGGAACGTTTTTCTACTGATTGCTGATGCGGATAGCGAAAATCGAATCTGTTTCTGATTTCAGTTTCCAGGTCCTGCAGCTCGCCCTGCATCGGCGACAGCTCCTCAAATACTAGCGGCGCCGGCAGAAGCGATTGGCTCTCGACAAGTTCGACCTGAAATTTCGAATGGTGCGGCAAGAGGATTCCGGATCGGTTCATCAATCCTTCGGCATCCGGATGCCGAGCTATTGCCGGACCGAGCCAATCCAGATAGCCTTTGGCCCGCGAACGGACGAAATCCGGCAGTCTGACATCAGATGACGCCATTTTCCAGCGTTCGAAAAGAGATTCGGGATCTTTCACGGAAGCTGTCAGGAACAGCCGCTCTTTAGCACGGGTCATCGCTACATATAAAACTCTCATTTCTTCCGCTTTCATCTGCAATTGCTTTCTTTCTTTCACGGCAAGAAACGGCAACGAGGTATATTCCACCCGGGTCTCGGGATTGACCGCTTTGACGGCTAAACCATAGTCCTGGTCAAACATATAGGATTTGCGAAAGTCCATTTCATTGAAAGACCTTCCAGTGCCCGCAAAAAAGACTACAGGGAATTCAAGACCTTTCGACTTATGGACGGTCATCAGCCGGACCACATTCTCTTTTTCACTGAGCGATCTGGCAGTTCCAAGATCATCACCGCGTTCACGCATCCGGTCGATGAAACGCAGGAAGCGGAATAAGCCACGGAATGATGTTTTCTCATATTCCAAAGCCCTGTCGTGAAGTGCCCGCAGATTCGCCTGCCGCTGCTTGCCGTTCGACATGGAGCCGACCATCTCGTAATAATTGGTATCAAGATATACCTGCCAGATCAATTCCGCCAGTGAGCCTCGGCGGGCGAGATTCCTCCAGTCTTCCAGTTGCAGCATGAAGCGCTGTAATTTTTCAGCAGCTTCCCTGTCGATGCCGGTGCCGCTCCGGATGAACGATTTGACGGCATCATAGAAAGTCGCCTGTGGAGCAGCCAGCCGTATTTCAGCAAGCTCGTTTTCGCGCAGGCCGATAAACGGTGCACGCAATACTGAAACAAGCGGCACATCCTGATACGGATTGTCGATGACCCGAAGTGTGTTCATCATGATCATCACTTCCAGGGCATCGAAATAACCGCCTGCCAATTCCGTATACAAAGGAATCCCCGCCATTTTGAATTCATCGTCAAAATCACCCGACCATGTCATTGAACGCATTAGCACTACAATGTCACGATACTCCAGTGGCCGCTTTTCATTGGTCCATGGATCGTGCACATACGTTTCACGCTCCATCAATTCACGGATCTTCGCGGCGATGTATCTTGCTTCCCATTGGGATTTAGCCAGGTCTTCCGATTCTTCAGCCTGTTCTTCCTCCATTTCGGGTTCATGGATCAACGCCAGTTCAATCGGTGTTTCATTGTCGGGATAAGGTGCTTTATGTTTTAAAGCGGCGGCTTCGTCATATTCGATCTCACCGACCCGTTCCCCCATTATCTGAGAAAAAATATAATTGGTGCCATCCAGGATCTCTTTTCGGCTGCGGAAATTGGCATTGAGGTCGATGCTCATGCCTGTCCCTTGCGCTTCTTTGGTGAAACGGCCGTATTTTCCCAGAAACAGCATCGGTTCAGCCAGTCTGAATCTGTAGATCGACTGCTTTACGTCCCCTACCATAAAAAGGTTGCCGTCTTGTTCGCCGCCTGATTTCACCAGACCCAATATCGTTTCCTGCAGCATGTTCGTATCCTGATATTCATCCACCAGTATTTCTTTGAACCGGCTTCGGTATTCTTTTGCGATAGGAGAGGGTTCTCCATCTTCACTTAGAATTTCGAGCGCATAATGCTCCAAATCTGAAAAATCCACAATGGCGCGGTCCACTTTCAGGGCTTTATATTGCTCAGCGAAACGTTTCGTCAAATCCACCAATGTTTGCATCAACGGGGCCATTTCGCGCATTTCGTCCAATAACCTGGACGGCTTGCGGATAAAATAAGCATCCGTTATGCCTTTAACTATCTTCTTCACTTCATTGCGCAGCGCTTTTGCTTCATCCGCCAGGACAGGGTCGCATGAATCCTTCTTGATGCTCCCTGCTTTTTGCCAGATGATGCGCTGTGAAAATTCATAAATATCGTTCCAGGAGCGGTCCAAGTCGGCAATTGCCGACTTGATCAATTCCGAATCCATTTCAAAAGTATCGGCCAGGATTGCCGGTCCATCCGGCTGCTGAGCAATATCAATTCCATCTCTTGTCAGTTGCAGCGCCTCTTCAAAGGCATGGCGGATCGTCATTTTCAGATCACCGATAAACGGCAGCTCGTCGATTACCGCTTTATCTGGCACATCGTAGAGCGCGGGAACTTGCTGCAGCCAATATTCAGGATTGGGATGAACGCGTGAATAGTCATACAGCTTACTGACCAGCACTTCCATCGCCTGGTCGCTGCGGTCTGATGTAAAACTGTCGGCCAGGCGGTAAACTGCCTCCGCATTTTCACCTTCGTAAGCTGCTTCAAGAACAGCTTCGAGCACATCGTCACGCAGCAGCGCCGCCTCTGTATCCCCGGCAATCCGGAACCCGGGATCTATTTCAAGAAGATAGGCGTATTGTTTCACTACCGAGAGGCAGAAAGAATGCAGCGTGGAAATCTGTGCTTTATTAATAAGGCGCAGCTGCTGCCTTAAATGTTTCGATTCCGGATTTTCAGTCACCGCTTTTTCCAGCGCCTTCGACATTCGGTGGCGCATTTCAGCTGCTGAGGCATTGGTGAACGTGACAACCAGCAGTTCATCGACTGAAATCGGCTCGTTCTCATCCAGCACCTTTTCAATCATGCGGTTGATCAGAACCGCCGTTTTGCCAGAGCCGGCAGCTGCTGAGACCAGCATATCCTGCCCTTTTGCCCAGATTGCCTGCCATTGTTCATCGGTCCAGGTGGCATCATTCGGTTTTGTCGGAATCATGGTCGCCAGTCTCCTTTCGAATCAATTCAACAGCCTTATCGGATGATAAAGACGGCAGTTTGCGGTATGTCTGTTCCGGATCTGATGGGTCAAATTGGCAAATCGACCGGTAAGAACAGAATTGGCATGGCGTATCATCTTTCACCTTATATGGTGTAATGGAAGTGACGCCGTCCAATATTCCGTTGCCCGCATCCTGGTGTTTGCTCCGCACGAATCGGCGGATGACTTCCATATCATCTTTACTTACTGTCCGCGACTGGGATTTTGAAATGCTGCCGTTTTTATTCATCCGCACCGGAATGATGTTCGAATAGCCATCGATTTCATTGTCCATCGCTTTGATCACTTCTTCATCTTCAACGACCAGCCCATTCATTTTGAACGACCTCGCCATTTCTTCTTCCACTTCTTCAGCCGTCATCAGCTTCGTCGATTTCAGCATCGGATTGTGCATGTGGAAATACAGCACTCCCGCCGGTTCTGCCTGCTCACCCAACCAGCGGTCGGAATGTGTCAAAGCAACATCCAGATAAGTAAATGTCTGCAAAGCGATGCCGTGATAAACTTCACCAAGATCCAGTCCATGTTTGGATGATTTATAATCGACTACACGGATATACGGTTTACCGTTAATATCCGTCGAATCGATGCGGTCGATTCTTCCGCGGATGTTCATTTTCCTTCCTCTTCTCAGCGGAATATCCAATGGCGGAATCGTCTCTTTCGTACCAAATCCGACCTCTAATGCCACTGGCGTAAAGCCGGTGACTTTCGCATGCTTACTCAACATGAAAGCTGTCTGGCGGATAATCGCCTCCAGCTTATGCTGAATGTACCGATAACGGTGTGAACTGATCAGAATATGGTTGACGAAATATGGCGATAATTGATCCATCGCCTGTTTCGCCAATTCACGGCAGTCTTTATTGCTTAATGAAGACCAGGAAACGTCAAGCCTGTTGACTTCATCCGAAATCCATTTGATGGCCGCATGGAACAGATCCCCCATTGCTGGCGGCGCCAATTTATATTGGCTCCGCTCTTCGAGGCGCAGACCATACGCGGCAAAATGCGCATACGGACAGCCATAAAAAGTTTCTACACGCGATACGCTTGAAGAAATAGGCGTACCATATAATGGTTCAGCAATTTCCTCCCGAAGCTGATCGGCTATATTCGGTTTCGCCGGTTCCATAATCCGCTCAACCACTGATGACCAGAACGGATCTTCCTTATAATAAGAAAGCACTGCCTGCCATTCAGGCGTCAGGGAACCGCTTCGAATCTGTGAAGACAAATACGCCAATGTGGCTCGGGGATGCGAAATATAGCTTAAATGATCAGCTTGCTTAAGTTCCTCCGGATCCGCTACTGCAGGTGTCAGTTCCACGCCAAGCATATCAATGAACTTCTGGATATACATTGAAGGCAAAAGCGCTTTCCCTTCTTCATCAGCAATCGGGTATGAAACCGTCAAAAAGTCAGAAGCCGATGTGAAGGCGCGGTAAGCCATGAATGTCTCATCCAATAGCCTTGTTTTAGTGCTGGGTGCGAGTTCAAAACCGATTTTCGCAAACCACTCGCGGTCAGCGTCTGTCAGCAAACCTTCCTGTTCGATACGTTTCGGTAAAACACCATCGTTCACGCCAATGACAAAAACCGACTTGATATCCATCAGTCTCGCCAAATCAATCGTTGAAACTGTAATTTCATCCAGTGAAGGCGGAATCCGTGAAAACTCCAGTGTCTCAAACCCTTCATCAAGGATCCTTACAGCAGATCCGAGCTCAAGTTCTTTGTCACCGAACATCAGCACGAACTGATCCAGAACTCCGATCCATTGTTTCCATGCCTGTTCATGTTCAGCCGCGGCCAATAATTTGTGCTCTGACTCTTCCCGCTCTTTCAAGTCGAGGATTTTATCATAGACGTCCATGTCTTCTACAAACACAAAGAGGGCTTCCGCTATTTCCCTTCCGGTTGAACAACTTTCCAATTGTTCTTTCAGCACAGAAAGCGGCTCACGGACCAAATCCCTTACCGCGTGAAGTTCCATCTGAAGCGCCAATTCTTCATCGGTCTGGACTCCGGTATGAAATTCCAGTCCCCGGTATTTTTTATAGAACCAGCGCTTTTCATCAAACCAGCGTTCTCCATATATTCCATTGGCAATAACAAAATTCTCTAGGACGTCGCTGCGCTCCCGCCATTTCCCCACACTTCCCTGAGGAAAGAAAAGATCGGTTTTGATTGCGCGAAAAACCGGCTCATAGGAATAATTCGATTGCACAGCTTCAAGTACTGAACGACAGAATTCAATCAACGGATGGTGAAGCATGGATTTTTTTTGGCTGATAAAATAAGGCAATTCGTATTGAGGGAAAATGGTATTTATCAATTCATCGTAAACCTCAGGCTGCCGGTACAGAACAGCGATATCTTTATACCGCATGCCTCCTCTGACCTGTTCCCTTATCGAGCGTGCCATCGCATGCACTTCAGCTCTCCTGTTGGCGGCTTCGATCAGATTGACATGTCCTTCTGTTTTCAATTTCTGAAGCGGATAATCATCAAAATGTCGTTCAAGGTGCGCCAATTCCAAGTTGGTGAATCGCTGAGGCGAAGGCAGATGCACCGCATTCTCTACTTGAATGCCCTCTTTTTTTGCCTGATCGACCAATCTGCGTGCCGTATTTGCGGATTGGAAAAACAATGCCTGTTCGTCATTGGCATTTGCCGCTCCGTCCATCGGCAGCGCAATCGTCACTGATTTGGCATGTCTCATCAACTCAAAGATGATTTCATATTCACGCGCAGTAAATGTGACGAAGCCGTCAATATAGATATCAGACCGCTTCACCTGCTCAGAGAAACGGATCTTTTCGGACAATAATGTCAGGTGCCCTTCTGAGTCAACGAAAACCGTACCCAATCGGTTCTCTATTTCCGCCAGGATCAGTTCAAGATCCGAAGCCTTATCCAGTAAAGTCCTCGGCGCACCTGCTTCTGCCAAAGTAGAGCGGATTTCCGTCAATTCACCGCAATCGACACAGTACCTTGAAAATTCTTTGATCAGCTGCTCAATTTGGTCAGTGAAACCCCGTTTTCCAGCAGCGCGGCGGAACAATTGGAATTCATCACGATGTTCTTCGAGCAGGCTGCGGATCAGCATACGATAACCGAAGCTGTCCACTTCTTTTCGGCTGATCCCCCCAGCTTCCTGAAGCACCCGCCAGGCAAGGCGCTTGAAAGTCACTGCCTGCGCGCGGATCATCCCTTTCATGCCATCAGCAGATGACAGGCGATACTCGGTTGAAAAGGACATCTGATCGGGAACAATGAAAAAAATCGGATCTCCGTCCGCACTCCTTTGTAGGGTTTCCACTATTTCATCCAGTATATAAGAGGTTTTTCCGGAACCGGCACGTCCATAGATTATTCTTAATGACATCTGAACACCCTTCCTTCTAAGAACGTTTGTTCTTATTTTACAATAACCAGCGCTTATCAGCCAGTTTCACGGCCGTTATGGACTAGTCTTCTTTCGAACGGTCTTTATTCGCCGCTTGGCGAAAATCCTCTTCAACTTTCTTATTCAGCCTTTTTTCAATTATTTTTCCTACTATATAAAGCAGGATGATGACAATGATCACGATAATTGTCCTGACTGGATTATTGAACAGCGCGCGGATATCATATCCGACATATGTAATCATGAAAACCATTACCGTCTTGCCCGCAATCAGAGTCAATAAATAATAATGCTTGCTGATATTGGATAACCCGGCCACCAGGTTCACGAGCGCCGATGGTGTGAATGGAAAACACAGCAGCAGGAACAAAGGGCCAAAACCATTGCGTTCCACCCAATGAATCAACCTTTCAACTTTCTGGTGCTTAGTCATAAAGTTTAAAAACTTGGCTCGCCCATACTTGCGGATAATTAAAAATACGCTGTACGATCCCGCTACAGAACCGGCTAAGGATATTAAAAAGCCGAAAAGCAGGCCATACGCTCCGGCATTAGCGAAAACAAATACAAAAAGCGGAAGAAACGGTAGAAATGCTTCGATGAAAGGAAGCAAAAATCCGATGAACGGACCGATTGAGCGATAGGATTCATATAATGCTGTGATATTTTCCTGTGAAAAGAATTCCGACATAGGCTCATTCCTTCTGCTTACAAAATTTTTCAAAAGCGGATTCAGAATCCGCTTTTCTTGTGACCGGACTCCAGCGCCCAGCTCTTCGGGTCGCTTCGGCCTTAGCAGTTATGGCAAAAGCGCTGCATAATTTAGTGGTCATGAATGCTGCTCCTGCATCGCTGCGCTGCTTCGTCGCAAAGAGCGGTCCGAAAAATTTCGGTCCGGCTCTTCGCTTCCGCTTTTCTTGTGATATGCTATTATAACTACTTTACACTCTTTGCCCTTGTTTGGAAAAGAGAAATACTTTTGGATAAGGAGAGAAGAAGATGGAACATCGCGGATTTTCTGCGGGGTTGAAAGCTGGTGTCAGTATCGCAATCGGCTATTTTCCGGTGGCATTGACATTCGGTCTTTTAGCCAAGACTACGGGCCTTTCGCTTTTGGAAGCGACAGCCATGAGCATATTTGTCTTCGTTGGTGCAGCCCAATACATATCTTTGTCTTTGATCACAGCGGGAGTTGCACCTGCAGTGATCATACTAAACACATTCATCGTGAATATCCGCCACTTTCTAATGACGGCTTCGCTCAATGAAAAGATGCAGCCGGATGCAAGATGGAAGAAGGCGCTATACGCATTCGGTATTACGGATGAATCTTTTTCTGTTCTGGCAATCCAGAAAGAAGATAATCTCAGGACTTCATTTGCCGCCGGGGTCATCGCTGTTTCATACGGCAGCTGGATCGTCTTTACCGCGCTCGGCCACCTGATCGGCGCTAATCTTCCGGAGTTTCTGCAGGCTGCCATGTCCATTGCGCTGTACGCCATGTTCGTTGGACTGCTCGTGCCATCCATGCGCGGCAATCGTAAAGTTGTGAGTCTCGCTGCCATTGCGGCTGCATTGAATTCGCTCTTCTTTTTTACCGGCTGGCTGTCTACAGGTTGGGCAATTCTGGTCTCCACTCTAGCTTCCGCCGTCATCATCGAATTGATAGCTTCGAAAGGAGGTCGTTCGTAATGGGATCATGGATTTGGTGGACCATTCTCGGCATGGCCGTCGTTACATATATTCCCCGGGCCATTCCGCTCACTTTTCTGGAAGGGCGTGAGTTGCCGCCTTCTCTTCAAAATATATTACGGAATATTCCTTTCGCTGTTCTTGGAGCGCTGATTTTTCCGGCGATCTTTTTCATACAGGACAACATCTGGTTTGGTGTCATTGGAGCCGCCGCTGCGTTTGGCATCGCATTGCTTGGAGCCAACGTCATGGTTGTTGTTCTGGGGTCAATCGCTGTTCTGGCTGTCTACAGTTTATTTATTTGAAATAGAAAAGCCGTCATTCATCTTCATGAATGTCGGCTTTTTTGCTGCGTTTGTACATATTTGTGGCATACCAGAATCCGGCGGTGAGCGAAGCGGCGTTTACGGCATAGAGAAACCATGTATTTGTATAGCCGGCATAGACAGCGGCCGCGATAAGCGCTACGGTCAGGACCAGGCCCACAATGTGGTTGAAAGTCACGCGGGTGAACAGGATAACGAGAAGACCTGGAATCAGCAAAGATAGAAAAAATTTAGTGATCATTGAATCCATGGAATCATCTCCTCCGTATCAGACTACAATCAAACCGAGGCGGTAATGGTCATGCCTGAAAATGACATGCTGCCTGAGGCGCATTTCTTTATTGTGGTCCAGTACTTCCAGTCGGCAATGAGCGGCGTTGACCTGGATTGCTTCATAAAGCTCCGCTTCGTTCGTAACCGTCAGGCCGTTTACTTTACGGATTATTTCTCCGCGGACCAGCCCCATTTTTTCTGCTGGCGAATCTGCGAGAACATCTACAATCATCACTCCAGTTGTTTGCGGAGCGACTGCGTGGTTTCCTTTATTTTCATTGATTAAGGCGATGATCGAAAGAACCATGCGCCCAATTGCACCCGCGAGCAATGCGGCAAGCGCCATCGGCTGCCAGAGATAGGAAAACAACGCCAGAATCATGATCAACAATCCGAGCATCCAGATCCGGGTGCCGAGCTGAGGGTACAGATATGCCGGCAATGTTCTGCGCGCTTTGCCTTGAAAACCGATTACAGCAGGGAATAAAATAAACGAAAAACCGGTGCTGCCAATTGTAAATTGCGGCCAATATGGCAGATAGGCTTCCAATAGATCACCCGGCACTACCAAAAGCAAAGGGATCAACCATAAACGCTTTGCTTTATAGAAGACAGCTGTCCCTCCGCGCGACGTTTTCTGGAGCCTTGGTGAAGAAGCTTCCTCGCCCCGACGCACCACAAGCCGTCCCTCCAGGAAAACCATTGCTCCAGTTATCAGAGCTACTGGCAGCAGCCAATTCCATGCCACCGCGTAGCCGCTGAAATCGAACACCCCAAATGGAATTGTCCATCCGTACTTGGCGAGCAGCCAGCCGAGGCCAATTGCGCCAAGTGCCAGATAGACAAATGAAGCCAGATAGTAAATTCCCGAAATCACGACTGCGGCACTGACTAAACTTAGAGCGACGAGCCATTCTAAAGAAACTGTCAGCCCGATTACCGAGAACAGGACTGAAAATATAAGGGCGTATAGAATCCCGTCTTTCATCAAATGGCCAAATTCCTTCCAACCCCAAACAATTCGGGTACGGAACAGCTTCCTCTCTTTTTTGACCCTGAAATAACCAAGTAAAATTGCTGCAAGCAGTGCTATGTATAAAAGTGGATTGACAAAAAATCTGCCGATATCCAATAAAGCTTCCATGACCATCCTTGTTCACCATCCATTCACCGGCTATTGACGTTAACTTCCATTGTACCAAAGAACCCCTGCAACCTGTACTCCTTTTTGAGCCAAGAGCGGCCAAAGGTTTTCTGGCCGGCGCTTTGCGGCAAAGCCGACGAAACGTTGGAGCCGCAGGGGTGCTGATACAACGTGAAAATTGCCTCTAGTTAAATGCAGCAGCCAGCTGTTCCAGAATATCTTCTGCACCTTCTATTCCTGCCGAAAGACGTACGATTCGGCGGGTGACGCCGACTTTAGCTTTTTCTTCATCTGATAGAGCCCGGTGTGATGTACCGTATGGATATGAAACCGTCGTTTCAACTCCCGCAAGCGTCGGTACTATTTTTATCCAGCCCAGTGATGAAAAGAAAACCGGAACATCGATTGATTCTGGTACTTCAAAGCTGACGATCGCACCTTTCCCCGGATACCAGACCTTCGTTTTTTCATTCAGGAAATCTGCTATTGCCTGAGCATTTTCAGTTTGTGCCTTCATGCGCAGCGCCAATGTTTTGATGCCTCGGATTGTCAGCCATGCTTCAAATGGACTCAGGTTCAATCCCATATTGACAATACGCTTTTCGGCGATTGCAATAAGTTCCGCGTTCCCCACCAATACACCAGCTGTTACATCACTGTGGCCGCCGAGATATTTCGTCGCGCTATGGGCAACAAGGTCTGCGCCGTCTTTATATGGAGTCAATGTGTATGGAGTAGCAAATGTATTGTCGATCATCAGTTTAAGCCCATAATGCTTTTTCAACTGATCAAGTACTTCCATATCTTCAACTCGTAAAAAAGGATTTGTGATGGATTCACTGAAAATCAATTTAACTTCAGGATAATCGATGAGAATTTGTTCAATCGCGCTTATATCCGCGAAATCCGCAAAATGGACCTGTATTCCCATTAAAGAGAGTTCTTCTTTTAATAGAAGGAAGGTTCCGCCATATACATCCTCCGCAGCGAGAATATGATCTCCGCTTTTGACAACCGACAGAATCCCGGCAAGTATGGCTGATGTACCTGAAGAAGCAGCGACTCCTTTTGGTGCACCTTCAAGTTCGGCGACAGTCGACCCGAGGGCATCCGTATTCGGATTCGCTGTTCTCGAATAAAGATAAGTTCCATTCCCTTCATAATAGCCTTCCAATTCTTCCAGAGTCGAAAATGCGAAAGCGGAAGTCTGGTAAACCGGCATTACTTTTGGCTGGATGATCCGTTCTTTCATTTGAGCGGTGTGAACCGACTTGGTTTCAATGCTTGTCAATTTAATTTCCTCCTATTCCATATCTGCAACAAATTCTTCCATCATTTCTTCATTCATCGGTCCCACAATCTTTTGCTGAACCTTGCCTTCTGTATCAATCATATAAGAAGTTGGTATGCTCGCCGCCTGATAAAGCTCACCGATATCACCCTCTGTATCCATCGGTATCGGGAAAGTCAAATTGAACTCATCAACAAATGCATTGATCTTGTCCATGCCTTTATCTGCAGTCGTCAGATTGACAGCCAGGATTTCTACATTTTCCTTATCTGCCTGTTGTTCATAATATGCCTGCATATCCGGCATTTCAGCTCGGCATGGCGGACACCAGGTAGCCCAGAAATTCAATATCACTTTTTTTCCTTTATAATCAGAAAGCCTTACAGCTTCTCCTTCCAAAGTGGTCAATTCAAAATCGGGAGCGGTCTCCCCTTCAGCCAGGCCTTCCTCTGTTGGAAGAAACTCAACAACACTGCCTGCATTCAAACGGTCTGTCGCCTGCCTCTCCTCGACATTTTTCTTCACAATGCCTGCTACCAGCACAGTGATTAAAATACCCACAAGTAATAAACCCAACAGTTTTTTCATAAAGTTTTCACTCCATTCGCATTTAATCATACGATAAAACCAGGCATATCCGCTACTTTCCAAGATAAAAAGCTATAAATTCCCATGAAAAAACCGGCATCTGTGACGATGCCGGTCAAAAAATGATCAGTTGATATAATTCATAGGGTTAACAGCGTTTGAACGCGCACCATTCCAAGATCCGATATGGATTTCAAAATGTGAGTGAGGTCCAGTCGAACGGCCAGTACTGCCCATTGAAGCAATACGCTGACCTTGTGATACAGCCTGTCCAACAGATACGTTAAGCGAACTGTTATGTGCATAAACAGTCGTGTAAGCTTGTCCGTTGATGGAATGCGTAATCATGACCACATTGCCGTAAGTTCCCATTGCACCGGCATATGATACATATCCAGCTGCTGATGCAACAATTGGAGTACCCGCACTGTTGGCGATGTCAACACCACGGTGATTTTCATTCCCTGCTCCGATATTGCGTCCGCCGTAGTTGGACGTTAAACGGCCAGCCGCCGGGCGGATGAAGCCTCCGCTGTTTTGAACCGGTGCACTGTAAGTTGTTACAGATGAGCTTGAAGATTGTTTGCTTGCCGCCGCTTTTTGGGCTGCCGCTCGCTCAGCTGCTTCTTTGCGTTTGCGTTCTTCTTCAGCTTTTCTTGCTATTTCCTGTAAGCGCGCCTGTTCATCTGCGATTTTTTTCGCCAGGGCATTGCTTACGCCAATCGCCTCAGCATGCTCTTTTTCCAAAGCGGATTTTTCTTTAGCAAGACGTTTCTGCTCTGCTTCCAAATCTGCTTTCAAGCCTGCCTGTTCTTTCTTTTTGCTATCAAGTGATGATTTTAACTCTTCTAACTCTGCCCGGCGATTTTCCTGCTCCGCCAGTTTCTTTTCCACTTCCGCTTGTTGTTCAGCAAGAAGTTTTTTATCTTCCGCCTGCTCGCGCATGATATCACGATCAGCTTCGATCAGCATATTTACTGCTGAGAAACGGTCGATGAAATCAACAAAGCTGTTAGCTCCAAGCAATACATCGATATAGTCCACTGAACCGCCGCTTAATTGGATCGCGCGTGCGCGTTCCTTAAGCAATTCTTCACGTTCAGCAATTTTGCGTTCCAATTCTTCGATTGATGCTTTTAACTCATCAATTTCTACGATCGTTTGGTCAATTTCAGCTTGAACCGAATTGATTTTATCCTGTGTTTCAGTAATCTTGTTTTCCAGCTCGTTGATTTGTGCAACGATTTTTTCAAGTGTAGATTGATTTTCGCTGATTGCATTCGCTTTTTCATTGATATTCGAATTTAATTCGCTCTTTTTTCTTTCAGCTTCCTGCTGTTCCTTTTTCAGGTCGCTCAAATCATTAGCGCTTACTGACGGTGTCACCATCGTAATCGCTAATAATAATGAAACAACAGACAACATCCATTTCGACTTCGAGTTCAAGTTCGTGTTCCCCTTTCGGCTTTACGTTCTTTTCTATCTGTCTCTTTTCTCTCTCTCTACGACTCTTATATTTAATTTCCTTCTATACTAGACACGCAGGAATTTACGGATTGACATAAAGCTTCCCCAGATTCCGATGAATACGCCCATTAGAAGGATCAATGCGCTTACCTGGTAAATGAATGGAGCAAAGTCTAGCAACTGGATCATTTCGCCGCTTAATTTAGGCTGCGCGAACTCAGTAACGTTATAGTAAAGCGTTACAATCAATGCAATTGGCAGGATCGAACCGAGCAAGCCAAGCCACATTCCTTCAAGGATGAATGGAATTCGGACAAACCAGTTTGTTGCTCCCACAAGTTTCATGATTTCAATTTCGTGCCGTCTTGCCACGATCGTAATACGGATTGTGTTTGAAATCAGGAACATTGCGGTAAACAATAGGGCAAGGATTAAAACGAGGCCAACATTACGTCCGGTGTTCAGGAATGTGAACAACTTTTCGATTTTGCCTTCGCCATATTTCACTTCTTCAATTCCTTCAAGCTGTGAAATTTCTTTAGCCACATTTTCAGTTTGCTGTGGCTCAGTCGCTTTTACATAGAAAACATCGAGTAATGGGTTATTCTGTTCAAACAGGCTGAACTCATCACCGAAGTCCAGAACCAGATCAGAAAGTTCTTCTTCTTTAGTGGAGTAGTTGACCGATTCAACGCCGGACATACTCAAGATCGCATTTTCCATTTCAGTGACACGCGCTTCATCAGCTTCCAGTGAAACGAAAGATTTGATTTCAACATCGTTCTCGAGATCATCTGCTACTTTATTCAAGTTCATCATGATCAGGACGAAAACGCCTACCAATAATAATGTGACAGTTACTGCACTGACGGATGCGAATGTCATCCAGCCGTTGCGTCCAAGACTCTTAATACTTTCACGGAAATGGCGGGTTAGTGTTCTAGCCTTCATATCCGTAGTCACCTCCAACTTCATCACGGGCAATTAGCCCACCTTCAATCGCGATGACGCGGTGTCTCATTGTATTAACAATTTCCCGGTTGTGTGTCGCCATTAAAATTGTTGTCCCGCTCGCATTGATGCGTTCGAACAGGTTCATGATATCCCATGAAGTTTCAGGGTCAAGGTTACCAGTAGGCTCATCGGCAATAACCACTTTCGGGGTGTTGACAATTGAGCGTGCCACTGAAATCCGCTGTTGCTCTCCACCTGACAATTCCCTTGGGAACATCCGTGCTTTATGTTTCAAACCTACAAGGTCCAGTACTTCAAGTACGCGTTTACGGATAGCTTCAGGTTTTTCCTCGATTACTTCCAATGCAAATGCCACGTTTTCGTAGACATTCAATCTGGGCAGCAATTTAAAATCCTGGAAGACAACACCGATTTGACGGCGAAGCAATGGTACATTTTTTCTTTTAATTTTTGCAAGATCTACGCCATTCACTAACATTTGTCCTGATGTCGGGCTCTCTTCACGATACATCATCTTGATGAAAGTGGATTTTCCTGCACCACTCGGACCTACTATATATACGAACTCGCCTTGTTTGATCTCAACGTTCATGCCGTTAAGGGCTACAATGCCGTTCGGATATTTTTTATAGACGTTCTTCATTTGTATCATCTATTATAACCACCTATATAAATTGTATTTCACAAAAACATTAAGTGTCCTAAAAAACCAGCAAACCCATTGTAGCACTTTTAAAACCTATATTATATTACAGTTCTGTATCAATTAACGTGGTGTTTTGCAACAATTCTTATGTATTTAGATACACTTTTGTAAATTTTGTATTTCTATTTACCTATATATTATTATTGTTATTTAACTTTATCGATATATCTTAATATAATTTTCGCACATAAAAAAACCGACTTTTCAGTCGGTTTGGCGTGTGCTTCAATTCTTATTGCTGTTCAGACAACCATGCAGCTACAGCTTCTGCTTCTTCGCCTTCAATAATGCCTGCAGGCATTGCGCCGCGGCCTTCCTGAATTACTGTCAGGATTTCATCTTCCGATAATCTCGAGCCTACGTCATTAAGTGCCGGGAAGTTGCCTTGCCCTTCCAAATTCTCACCGTGGCAGGAAATACAATTCTGGTTCACGACTTGCTCTGCGTCAACAGATGATTCTTCCCCTGCCGGAGTTTCTTCCGGCGGTTCAGATTCTGAACTTTCGCCGCCACCACATGCTCCCAGGATGAGTGTCGTACCGAATAATAATGCCATTAAGCTTTTTTTCATCTCTATTCCTCCTTTTACTTGATCCATTAATATAAGTATACCTGAGCTATGCCCTTTTGAAACCTTCACCCAACACTTCCGATGCATCGGAGACGATGACAAAAGCAGCAGGATCAATATTTTTAACTACTTGTTTCAATTTCGTAAACTCAGTTTGATGCACAACAACCATTAGGATGGGACGTTCAGAATCCGTGTAACCGCCTGTTGCTGTCAATTTAGTAACCCCTCGGTCCACATCTTCATAAATCGCATCCCGAATTTCCATTTGCTTCGTTGTAATAATGTAGACAAGTTTTGATCTGCCGAATCCGACCTGAACCAAATCAATGGTCTTTGAAGTGACATAAAGACCGATTAATGCATAAAGCCCTCTTTCAATATCAAAAACCACAGCTGCGGCAAGAACAATCATCCCGTCAATTAACGCGATGCTGGTTCCCAGTGTCAATCCTGTGAACTTCGTAATGATTTGTGCAGCCAGATCCGTTCCGCCAGTTGAAGCTTTTCCGCGGAAAACTATGCCCAGTCCGAGACCGACCAATATGCCTCCGAACAATGAACCCAAAAGCGGATTCATCGTCCAAGCTTCCCAGTCTTCCGTCAAATATACTACAAATGGAAGAAAGATGGTACCGACTGCTGACTTGAGGCCGAAGTTCTTTCCAAGAAGAACGACTCCCGCAATGAACAATGGAATATTGAATGCCCATTGTACAAATGCCGGTTTCCATTCGAATAAACCGAACAGGATGGTACTGATTCCGCTGACTCCGCCGGATGCCACCTCGTTGGGCAGCAGGAACACGTTGAACGAAATCGCGACCAGCGCTGAACCGATGATGACGTATATGTAATCCATAAATTCCGTTAAAAATGGATGTGCTTCTTTTCTATTACGTTGGCTTTTTTTACCCATAAATTTGTGTTTCCTCTTTCCTATGCTGTATTCTAGTCGGCGAATATAATTGATAAGCCCTGTCAGAGTATACCAAAGCGGACGCTGCTTGTGAACTTCATCAGGGTAAAGCAAAAAGATCCCCCAAGCATTTGCTTGGAGGATCTGAACGGGTGTCGTCGCTTTTCGGAGCTGAACGGGTGCCGTCGCTTTTCTTTGTCCAGACTCCGGCTACCCAGCTCTTCGGGTCATAAGCCACTTCGGCTGTGCGACTGACGTCGCTTCGCCAAATCGTCTTATGCCTTTCAGAGCTGAACGGGTGCCGTCGCTTTTCTTCTATTATTGCATCTTCGAACGCAGCAGCGAATTGATGAAGCCATCGATGTCTCCGTCCATGACTGCCTGAAGATTCCCTGTTTCAAAGTTTGTCCGGTGATCTTTTACCATAGAATAAGGGTGGAAAACGTAAGAGCGGATCTGGCTCCCCCAGCCGATTTCTTTTTGTTCGCCGCGAATTTCAAGAAGCTGTGCTTCCTGCTCTTCGATTTTCAATGCATATAGTTTGGCTTTTAACATCTGCATCGCTTTTTCACGGTTTTTGATTTGCGACCGTTCCTGCTGGCACGTTACAACTGCACCAGTCGGGAGGTGGGTGATCCGGACTGCCGAATCGGTTGTATTGATGTGCTGACCGCCGGCGCCGCTTGCACGGTAGGTATCAATCTTCAAGTCTTCAGTCCGGATATCGATTTCGATTTCTCCGGTGAATTCAGGCATGACTTCACAGGATACAAATGAAGTATGGCGTCTTCCTGAAGAATCAAAAGGAGAAATGCGGACAAGGCGGTGAACCCCTTTTTCCGCTTTCAGGTAACCGTATGCGTTATGGCCTTTGATGCCCAGCGTAACGGATTTGACCCCTGCCTCTTCACCCGCAAGATAATCGAGTGTTTCAACTTTAAAGCCGCGTTTTTCAGCCCAGCGCGTATACATCCGAAGCAGCATTGAACACCAGTCTTGGGACTCTGTTCCGCCTGCTCCTGGGTGCAGCTCAAGAATTGCGTTGTTTTTATCATATGGTTCACTCAATAGCATCTGGAGTTCATAGTCGCTGAGCTTGGATTTAAATTCCTTCAATTCCTCACTCAGGTCTTCATGCAATTCCTCGTCCATTTCTTCACGCAATAACTCAAGTGTCATCTCCATATTTTCCTGGGATTCTACAAAATCGTGGTAGGTGTTGACGATTTCCTTCAAACCGTTCAGTTCAGAAATGACGACTTGCGCCGCTTCCTGGTTGTTCCAGAAATCAGGATCGATCATCATTTCATCCAATTCCTGAATTCTGGCCTCTTTGTTTTCTAAGTCAAAGAGACCCCCTGAAGTCCGCCAGTTTTGCGGATGATTTGTCGAGCTCGTTTCGTATGTCTGCTAATTCCATCATAATATGTTTCCTCCTCGTAAGAAAAGCGCAAGCGCTTTGTTGCCGCTGGAGTTTTGACAGTACACCGCTCCTCCAGAGCCATATTCAATATTAAAACATCACGTTTTTTCCGTAAATAACACCGAAGAGCATAGCGCTCTTCGGCAATCAGGTGTTCATTATACAGTTGCACCATGGCAGTTCTTGAATTTCTTGCCGCTGCCGCATGGGCAAGGGTCATTTCTTCCGATAGTGGAATCGCTGCGGATCGGTTCTTTTTTCTTCTTGACCGCAGTATCTCCTTCTTTCGGATTTACAGCTTGTCCTTTGGCAACTTCTTCACGCTGCAAGTTGTTGCGGATTTCCGCTTTCATTGCATACTTGGATACATCGTCTTCAATGGCTTCAACCATCGCCTCGAACATCGCAAATCCTTCATGCTGATACTCGCGAAGCGGATCATTCTGTCCATAGGCACGCAGGTGAATCCCTTGACGCAGCTGATCCATGGCATCGATGTGGTCGATCCATTTCGTATCAATCGAACGGAGCAGCACGACTTTCTCGAATTCACGCATGCGCTCCGGCGTCATTTCAACTTCTTTTTCATCATAGCGCCTTACAACTTCCGCTTTAATGAAATCAATGATCTCTTCTTGTGTTTTATTCTGCAGATCCGCTTCTGTCACTGCATCTTCAGGCAAGAGGTTGGCCGCAAGCACATCAGCAAGTGTCTTCAAATGCCAATTTTCCGGTTTCTCGTCTGTCGTATGTGAATAGACGACGCGGTTGACTGTATTATCGATCATGTTTTCAACCAATGCGCGCATATTGTCTGTTTCCAGGACTTCCATACGTTCTTTATAAATGATTTCACGCTGCTGGCGAAGAACATCATCATATTGCAGCAAACGTTTACGGGCATCAAAGTTATTACCTTCAACACGCTTCTGCGCTGATTCCACTGAGCGTGTAACCATACGGGATTGCAATGGCTGGGAATCATCCATGCCAAGTTTGCCCATCATATTACGCATCGCATCAGAGCCGAAACGGCGCATCAGATCATCTTCCAATGAAAGATAAAATTGTGTCACACCCGGATCTCCCTGACGGCCTGAACGGCCGCGCAGCTGATTATCGATACGGCGGGATTCATGGCGCTCGGTACCGAGAACAGCCAATCCGCCTGCTTCGACCACTCCTTCACCGAGTTTGATGTCCGTACCACGGCCGGCCATGTTTGTTGCGATGGTTACCGCGCCTTTTTGGCCGGCATTTAAAATGATTTCAGCTTCGTGCGCGTGGTTCTTCGCATTCAGGACAGAATGGCGAATCCCTTTTTTAGTCAGGTAATTCGAAATGATTTCTGAAGTTTCAATTGCGACAGTACCTACCAGCACAGGCTGCCCTTTTTGATGGCGTTCAGCAATATCATCGCCTACCGCTTTGTATTTCCCTTCAGTCGTCGCATAAATCAGATCAACCCGGTCATCCCGGATAATCGGCTTGTTTGTCGGAATTGCAATAACGTTCATATTATAGATATTGCGGAATTCCTCTTCTTCGGTTTTTGCAGTACCCGTCATACCTGATAATTTTTTATACATACGGAAGAAGTTCTGGAAAGTGATCGTTGCCATCGTCATCGATTCGTTTTGGACTTCCAGCCCTTCTTTTGCTTCGATTGCCTGGTGCAGACCATCAGAATAGCGGCGCCCTTTCATCAAGCGGCCGGTAAATTGGTCAACAATGACCACTTCCCCATCCTGGACTACATAATCGACATCGTTATGCATCGTTACATGAGCTTTCAACGACTGATTGATTGCATGGTTCAGGCGCACATGGTTGATGTCGAATAAGTTATCGATGCCAAAAGCCTTCTCGACTTTTTCAATTCCTTCTTCAGTCAAAACGACGCCTTTTGTTGTTTCATCATATGTGTAATCTGCGTCTTTACGCAGCATGCGCGCAAAAGCGTTCGCCTGCATGTAAAGCTGGGCCGATTTAGCCGCTTGTCCTGAAATGATCAGCGGCGTACGCGCTTCATCGATCAAAATCGAGTCAACTTCATCGACTACGGCAAAGTTCAACGGCCGCTGGACCATATCTTCTTTATAAAGAACCATATTATCCCGCAGGTAATCAAATCCAAGTTCATTATTTGTGCTGTATGTGATGTCAGCCAAATACGCCTGATGTTTTTCTTCTTTTGTCATGCTGTTGGTGTTCAAACCGACGGTCAAGCCAAGCCATGTGTACAATTTACCCATTTCTTCAGCATCCCGGCTGGCCAGGTATTCGTTGACTGTAACAACATGTGCTCCTTGCTTGCTGATGGCATTCAAATAGACAGCCATCGTCGACGTCAGGGTTTTACCTTCACCGGTTTTCATCTCGGCGATATTGCCCTCATGCAAAGCAGCCGCACCCATGAGCTGCACACGGAATGGATACATTCCAAGTACACGTTTTGAAGCTTCCCTCACTGTCGCAAATGCTTCAGGCAGCAGATCATCAAGCGACTCGCCTTTGGCGTGGCGGCTGATGAACTCTTCTGTTCTCGCTTTTAATGCGTCATCGGAAAGTGCTGCAAAATCGGACGCCAGAGCTTCCACAGTGTCAGCAATCTTTTCCAGTCTTTTTAAATCCCTTTTATTCGGGTCAAATACTTTGTTTAATACTCCTAACATTTATACCGCTCCTTGCACAGTGTCCAGTTCCGTAAACGGACCGGATCGCTATTGCTTTATTTATGTGTCAATTGGATCGCATACTTCAAGAATCTCTGATTGGCCGGAACATCCATTGATTTCCGAAAAATCTCACTCCTCATTTTAACACTGCATATAAAAGCGTGCAAACAAAGAAGAGTCTGCTTAACGGAAGGAATTCACGAATATGGCAGCCAAGTTTCAGCAAGAGGCAAAGATCCAAGGCAAATAGAAAAAGCCGGACAGAAAGTTGCTTCTGTCCGGCTTCACAATTATTTGCTTAACTTATTTTTTAAAATTTATGAAGAACTTGTTTCGATCAAGCCGTAGGTTCCGTCTTTACGCTTATAGACGATGTTTGTATCGTTCGTTTCAGCGTCAGTGAAGACGAAGAAGTTATGTCCGAGCATATTCATCTGCAATACCGCTTCTTCTTCATCCATCGGTTTCAGATCGAACTGCTTTGTACGTACGATTGTGAAATCTTCTTCCGTGTCTTCTTCCTGTGTGCCATTGTTTTCATTTTCATAGTTTGCGAATGCTTGGCCCATCGGTTCACGATCACGGAATTTACGGTTTACTTTCGTTTTATATTTACGGATTTGACGTTCGAGTTTTCCGACGATCAAATCTACCGCTGCATACAGTTCATCATGCCGCTCTTCAGCACGCAATGTGAGGTTTTTCATAGGGATTGTAATTTCAACTTTGGATTGGCTGTTATTGATCGCCTTCAGGTTGACCATAGCATTTGCATTGGTTCCTTCAGGGAAATAACGTTCAATTTTTTCAACTTTCTTTTCGATATGGTCTCGAATTGCTGGAGTTACTTCGATGTTGTCACCCTTAAAATTAAATTGCAGCATATTAACTCCTCCTTCTTAATCTCTTACACTGTTACATTTCTACATGTTCCCTAAGGAATCCTTCTTAAAACGTAAATAGTTTCAGCAATGTGGATTACAGGTAAACTATATGGCAAGGAGGTGAAGACGATGTTTACAAATAAGCTTGTCGTCGTTACGGGAGCCGCACAAGGAATAGGAAAAAGCATTGCCGGCCATTTCACAGAAAAGGGAGCAAAAGTGATCGGCCTGGATATTGAAGAAGTGAAAATTGAAGGCGTAGAGTTTATGCAATGCGATGTAGGAAGCTTCCAGCAGGTGACCGATACGATGCGAAAAATCCATGAGAAACACGGAGCGATTCATGTACTGATCAATAATGCCGGCGTTTCTAAATTCCAATCCCTCTGGGAAATCGAAGAAGATGACTGGAATGGGATTTTGGATACTAATCTTAAATCAGTCTTCATCTGCAGCCGTGAAGCAGCCCGGTACATGTCGGAAGATATTCGATCCATCGTTAATATGGCTTCAACACGCGCCTTTATGTCAGAGCCGCATACGGAATTGTATTCCGCTTCTAAAGGTGGAATCTATGCGCTGACGCATTCGCTGGCAGCTTCCCTCAGCGAGAAAGGCGTACGTGTCAATTCCATCGCTCCAGGATGGATTCATACAGGCGACAAATCAGAGTTGAGGGAAGTCGATCACGAGCAGCATTGGAGCGGCCGGGTCGGAGATGTTTCAGATATCGCACGAGCCTGCCTGTTTTTATGCAATCCAGAAAACTCCTTCATTACAGCAGAATGTTTGACGATTGACGGCGGGATGACCAGGAAAATGATTTATGAACATTAATGGAACGGGCTCTTACCGCCCGTTTCCATAAAATTCATGCCCTGATTAAAGCAATGAACGAGACTGTTTCCGCTCCACTTTCTTTTAAGAGCTTCGCGGCAAGGCGCAGCGTAGTGCCGGTTGTGTACATATCATCCACAAGCACAATATTCTTCGGCACCGGATTGCCTTTCAACATGAATAATCCGCGCGTAGCCATTCGCTCCTCTTTCGTCTTCTCCCCCTGAACCTCTTCATTCTTCTGAAGCAGATGGATATAACCCACTTTTCCGGCATCCAGCATGCTGTCGACTTGGGAAAAAGTCCGTCGCCTTAATTTCTCCCCATTCATTGGAATGGGAACAGCAACTGCACCCGCCTTTCTTACGGCTTTTGCCAATTCGTCCGCAAATACCTCAGCCAGCACCACATCCTGCAGGAATTTAAATTGATGGAAATATTCCTTCATCGCTTGGTTATAAATGTATAGGCATTTACCTGAATCGATTGCACCGCGGAATTCGGTCGTTTCCCAATAACTGCATTCACTGCAAAGTTCTGCGCCTGCAAGTCCACAAATCCTGCAGCCGCTTCCGTTCCGTTCAAAACCGGATCTGCAAGTTATACAGATGGTTTCTTCCGGATCCATAAAAAACAAGTCCCGCCAGGAAGGCTTCAAATCCAGTTGGCTATCACATAAATAACAGTTCATCGACGTCCCTCCCGGTTATAGGAAATAATGAGATCCCTTGCTTTATCCATCTGACGGGAGATGCCATTATGAAAAAAGATCACTTCACCATTCGGGAACGCACTTGACCGTCCCGCCCTTCCCGCCATTTGAATCAGTGCTGATGCCGAAAAAACCTCTTCATCAGCTCCAACAACGCCAACTTGGATATTTTCGATCGTCACGCCTCTTTCCAATATAGTGGAAGTCAGTACACCTCGTATTTCACCGTTGCGCAGCTTCATCACTTTTTCTTTCCGGTCCTCATCTTTTGAATGCACTGCTTCAATCCCATTATCGATCCATTTGAATAAAGGCTCGGCCTGCCGGATCATTTCGATGGTAGGGAAGAAAAGCATGAACGGTTCATTTTTTTCAAGTCTCAATTTTACCCATCCTGCCAATTTTTCCGGAATTTTATTGGCGTTAAAAGATTTCCGGTAATTCCATAACGATCGATATTCCGGCACAGGAAGTGCGTGTCCATGGAAACGGCGGAAGATTTTTGACTGGTTTGGTATGGCTTTCAATAATTTGCGTGAAGGGGTTGCAGAAACATAAATGATCGGGGAATCTGCTTTCAACGATTTAATGACTGCCCTGGCAAGTGCCGGATCATATGAATATGGAAACGCATCCGCTTCGTCAACAACCACCAGATCGAATGCCTGGCTGAAGCGATAAAGCTGGTGGGTTGTCGCCAAAACCAGCTGGGCAAATCCTTCTTCTAAAGCAGATCCACCATATAATGTATGGATGGTCGTATCGGGAAAAACCGCTTTGAGGCGCGGCGACAATTCAAGCACGACGTCGGTGCGCGGCGCCGCGATACAGATTCTTTTTCCTTCAGACAGGGCTTTGTGCAGCGGCGGAAACAATAATTCCGTTTTACCTGCACCGCAGACGGCATAGACCAGATGGGATCTGTTTTTTCGCAAGCTTTCACTCAACTCATCGGAAGCAAGCTGCTGGAGGTTTGTAAGTTCGCCATTCCATGTGAATGAATGGGAATGAGGGGTTAATGATAGAGGGTCTTTCCAGGTTATCAAATCTGTACATGAGCTGACTCTGCCCATCCTGATGCAATGCCTGCAATAAAAACATTCAGCTTCACATTTCGCACAATTGTAAGATACGATTTTTTCAGTCGATTGCTCGAGGCACCGGGCACATTTCAAGTCCTCCGTAATGCCTTTTTGCACAGCAATAAATCCGGCGTCAATTGCATTTTCAATTTCTTCCTGTGGAAAAGGCGTAAAATCACGCAGCCAGATTCTGCCGCTGAGAAATTTCTGTAAAGCTTCCATATCCCAACTCCTTCTTTGTTCTTCCGGTTTTAAAAAAGTCCTGGCAGGTTATTTTTTTACCCAGCCAAGACCCATTGATCCTTCTCCTAAATGAACACCGATAACCGGTCCAAAATAAGAAATATCAAATTCTACTGTAGAGAATTGCGCTTCCAGTTCCTTCTTCCATTGCTGCGCGTCCGCTTCCCGGTTTGCGTGGATGATCGTTGCTTTAATGGAATCACCGGATTGTACATCGGCTTCGAGCAATGACATCATACGGTTCATGGCTTTTTTTCGTGTACGCACTTTCTCGAACGGCACTATTTCCGTTTTCTCAAAATGCAGGATCGGCTTTATTTGGAGCATGCCTCCTACAAGTGCCTGCGCACCAGATAATCTTCCGCCACGCTGAAGGTGTTTCAAATCTTCAACCATAAAATAAGCGCGCATCGATTTTTTCATCTGATCAAGTTCCTGCAGAATTTCAGTTGCACCAGCACCATCAGATGCCATTTCCGCAGCTTTTAACACATAAAAACCTTGCATGGCACATGATATCTCGGAATCGAATGCATAAACAGCTGCATGTTCAGTCATCTCGCCTGCCTGAACAGCTCCCGCGTATGTACCGCTGATGCTGCTGGAAAGGTGTATGGTGATAATTTCATCGTAATCCAAAGCAAGACGCTTATATAAATTGATGAACTCCCCGATTGGCGGCTGGGAAGTCTTCGGCAATTGGACTGACGATTTCCTATAGAATTCGTCAACAGTCAATTCCTGTTCTTCTTCAAAAGATTCCAAGCCGAACGTGACTTGCAGTGGAATCATATGTATATTGCATCTTTCACGGACATCTTTAGGCAAATATGCCGTACTGTCCGTAACTATCGCTGTTTTTTGCATAAATCATCCTCCTCTTCCAGTTTACCAAATAGTACTCCTGTAAAACTACATAAAAAAACTTCCCGTGAAAACGGGAAGAATACCATCAATTGCCTATAAAATGAAGTCCGCTGACTTTCCACTCAGCGTCTTCCTTCTTGAAAATCACCACTTGTCTTCCTGATTGTTCAGTTTTCGCACCGGTTTCAGCACCGACAGCCACTTCAATTTCAGCAAATACTTCTGCACGTTCAGGTGTATACTTCACAATTGTTTCATTCGATGGAACGTATTCAGTGTCGTATGCAGTAAAAGCTTCTTCCAAAGCAAGCTGATCTTCAGCTCTGTCGAAACCTTCCGGCTCTTCCGCAATCACAGCCATATAGCGATCCAGGTCTTCTGCATTAAAAGCTGCAATGTATTCGTCATATGCCGCAAGGATCGCTTCCTCTTCTTCTTCAGGAACATCAGCTTCCAGCACATTTCCTTCACTGTCCATTGTAAATCCAGCAGATTTATCTTCCATGCCGTGGTCCACAGCATTATTTTCATTTTCAAGATTGCTGTCATCAACTGAATTCGTGTTCTCGGCAGGACCACTTTCCTCTGAACAAGCAGACAGCAAAAGCAGCATGCCGGCCAGCAACATCATTTTTTTCATGGGGCACTCCTCCTGCGATTCATTTTGACACAGGCCATTTCATATATCAATGAAGAATCTGTGTCATTTCCTGCAGATGATCGTAATAATCACTGAAAATAAAAACGCGATGGCACTGGGCCACCGCGCGGAATTTCAATTATCTTACTTCTACCCAGCCATTTTTAATCGCAGTGACCACTGCTTGCGTACGATCATTGACCTGCATTTTTTGAAGTATGCTGGAGACGTGGTTTTTAACTGTTTTTTCAGAGATGAAAAGCGTTTCACCAATGATTCGGTTGCTTTGCCCATCCGTCAACAATTGCAGGACTTCACTTTCACGTTTCGTCAACAAATGGTAGGGACGGCGGATTTCAGTCTGGTGGAAGGATCCTTTGTTTTCGCGTTCGCTTAGACGGCGGAATTCCATTACCAGATTGCGGGTCACTTTCGGATGCAGATATGAGCCGCCCTTCGCCACAACTTTAATGGCTTGGATGATTGCTTCAGCATCCATTTCCTTCAGCATATACCCTAACGCGCCGTTTTTCAGGGCATGTGTAACGTATGACTCATCATCATGAATCGACAGCATAATGACTTTTGCATCCGGATGCTTCTCCATCAACTCGCCTGTAGCTTCGACACCGTTCTTTTGAGGCATATTGATATCCATCAATACGACATCCGGTTGATTTTCTTCGTATAATTTGATGACTTCAGTACCGTCGCCGCCCTCGGCAACAACTTCAAAAGTCTCTTCAAAGTCCAGAATCCTTTTTACACCTTCACGGAATAGCTGGTGATCATCTACAATAATAATTTTCGTCATTATGTTGTCCTCCTCAAATACCGTTCTTATATACCCAATTCATAGGGGATTTGAAACATTAAGATGGTCCCTTCCCCAAGACTTGAATTTATGATGAAATCCCCTTTGATCAGTTCGATTCTCTCTCTCATCCCCAGTAGACCGAATGATTGATTCTTTACGATACTCTGATCAAAGCCGGTGCCGTTATCACTGACGCTAATGCTGACATGTTCTTTCAACCATTCCAATTTGACTTCAATAGCAGTCGCTTTTCCGTGCCGGATGGCGTTCGAAATCGCTTCCTGCACCAGACGGAAAATGGAGGTCTCAAAACTTGATGGCAATCTTCTCTCGGTCCCATTCGATTTGAAAGCAAGAACAGTACCCGGGTTATAATCACCGGTCGTTTCCAGATACTTCCTCAGTGTGGGCACTAATCCAAGATCGTCCAGCGCCATTGGGCGAAGATCATAAATGATTCTCCTGACTTCAGTCAAAGCATGGCGAACCATTTCTTTCAATGAAGATATTTCACGGAATGCCTGCTCCGGCCCTTTTTCACGGTACGTCCGTTCAATCAGGTCCGATCTGAGCAGGACATTCGCCATCATCTGCGCAGGTCCATCATGAATTTCGCGTGACAGCCGTTTGCGTTCTTCTTCTTGCGCTTCGATGATCCGCAGGCTATAATCGTGATTTAACTGCGGCTTTTCAATCGCATCTTCCACCTCTTCAAAATCGGATGAGAGATAATTCATGGTGATGTTCAATTGGTTCACAAGCTTTTCAGCCCGTTCGATTGTCTGTAATAATGTCTGCAGACGCCGTTGAAGCCGATCCCGTTTTTGACGGTATTTTTTTTCTTCGGATCTGTTGGCAGACAATTGAAGCTGCAAACTATTGGCATTTTCATATGATTGGCGAATCTGCTCTTCCGTATAAGAGTTGAATGACCCTGATACTTCAGCAAGGCGCCTTCTTGCAGCACGTGTTTTCTCTTCCAATAAGTCTCCGGTTTTGATGACAGCCGAAATGTTCAAACGCACATCTTCCAGTTCGTCCTTCATCTCTTCATAACCCTGGCGACTTTGTTCGCTTATAATGAAAATATCTTTTTTGACTGCTCCATTTTGGCCAGCAGCTCATCATAAATGGAATCCAACTCTTTTCCATCGATTTTTCTGGACATTTCAAAACCGCCTTAGATAATCTTCGTGCATTTGGTGAAATCCTTGAATCTTTATGCCTGCATAGGCTTTAACAAGTATATCACTATATAAGTAAGCTAATATTAAATATACATTACAAATTATCTGATTTCATTTTACAACAGGGGGGTTTAAATTGCGAGAATCTTACATGACAACAGGCAGTTCGGCCAGTGCTGAACTGCTTATACAGAAATCCCGCTTTATCGGCTACGCTGCGAGAGCTGAAACCGAACAGGAAGCTCTTGACTTCATCACTTCGATAAAAGAACAGCATCGTTCAGCAAATCACAATTGTTCCGCCTATATGCTGGGTGAACATGACTCAATCCAAAAAGCGAATGACGACGGGGAACCTAGCGGAACCGCAGGCGTCCCAATACTGGAAGTTTTAAAAAAGAAGCAGTTGAAAGATACTGTCATTGTAGTAACCCGTTATTTCGGCGGCATCAAGCTCGGCAGCGGCGGACTGATCCGCGCATATGGAAAAGCGGCTTCCGAAGCACTGGCTGCGGCTGGCATTGTTGAACGGAGACTGCATTCATTGATGAAAGTGACCATCGACTATACCTGGCTGGGCAAAGTCGAGAACGAAGTCCGACAGTCCCAGTACCCTTTAAAAAAGATTGAATATACCGAAGGCGTTGACCTGTATATTTACGTCCCAGTGGCTGAAGAAGAGACATTTGCCGCTTGGTTGAATGAACTGACAAACGGGCAATCTTCCTTTATTTGCACAGAAAAGGAATATCTGGAATTCCCCGTTAATTGAGCAACTTTATTTACTCAGCCTTTAAAACACTGTATAATAAATTGATTAGAATACTTGCTTTTCGATTTTCAATTATTGCATCTTTATATAGAAGAAAAGACTGGAAAAACTGAATTTGTAAAATCGGTTAGCCCATTCCCACTCAGAGGAGCCATAACCATGAACCGTAAAAAATACCGTAAACACAAATCGTCCAAAAAACGGACAATCATCAAAATTTCCTTGACCCTGGCAGTGTCCTTGCTTTTATGCCTTTCCGCATATGGCATTTATTTAGTTAAAAAAGCCGAAAACGCCGCCAACAACGCCTTTGAGAGTGGGGATCGGGAAATGTCCGATTTACGCGACGAAAAAGTTGAGCCTCTCCACGATGACATTTCCATTCTTTTCATTGGAGTCGATGACAGCAGCAAGCGGGACCAGAGTTCCGGTAGCATCCGCTCTGATGCATTGGTGCTGGCGACATTGAACAATGAAGATAAGTCCATTAAACTGGTGAGTATTCCGCGAGATACCTACACGTTCATACCAGATGCAGGCAAAGAAGATAAAATCACGCATGCATATGCCTATAATGGGCCCAGCTCCACTATCGAATCCGTCGAAAATCTCTTGGAAATCCCTGTTGATTATTATGTAAGAATGGATTTCGAAGCATTCATCGATGTGGTCGACGCACTTGATGGAATCCGTGTGAATGTTCCTTACGACTTGGAAGAACAGGACGAATTCGATAATGCAGGCGCTATCAGTCTTGAAGAAGGCATCCAGACAGTCGATGGCAGCGAAGCACTCGCTCTCGCACGGACTCGCCATTACGACAATGACATTGAGCGCGGAAAACGCCAGCAGATGATTTTGCAGGCAATTATGGACAAGGCTTTATCAGCTGGTTCATTCACTAAATACGCTGATGTGATTGACGCAGTCGGCGATAATATGAAGACGAACCTATCTTTCAAAGACATGCAGGCATTCTTCGAATACGCTAAAGACGGCAAGCCTGATGTTGAGGCTATTACACTCAACGGTTACGATGACATGTCGACCGGCATCTATTATTGGCAGCTGGATGAAGAGTCCTTAATGGAAGTTCAGGATATCCTTCAAAGCCATCTGGGATTGAAACCGGACACTTCTTCTTTCTCTGACAACAGCAGTTCTACTGAATTCGGAAATGAAGCTTATAATAATGATTAACAAAAAGAGACATTCCTCCATGGAATGTCTCTTTTCTTTTTGATCAAGTTCAGCGCACATAAAAAAGACTGGCCACAAACCCGATTGTTTTGTGGCCAGCCTTTTTATTTACCTATCATTTTAACCAGGTTGATCAACGGGCGGTAATTCTTTCCTGCCAACCCCACAACCTCTACGAATAATTCAATGGCCAACAGCATCACACCCAGCAGAAGGATGCCTCCCCACAGAGTCGCTTGGGAGAACAGCAAAGCTGCCAATCCGAACAACGCCGCAATGCCATAAATGATTAAGACTGTCTGGCTATGTGAGAATCCGATATTCAGAAGACAGTGATGCAAATGCGATTTATCTGCAGCAGAAATCGGCTGTTTTTCACGAACGCGCCGAACTATTGCAAAGAATGTATCTGAAATCGGTACACCAAGCATGATGACCGGAATGATCAAAGCCACCATTGTGACATTCTTAAAGCCCATCAAGGCAAGAACCGAAATCATGAAGCCAAGGAACAACGCTCCCGTATCCCCCATGAAAATCTTTGCCGGATGAAAATTGTAAAACAGGAAGCCGATTGAACTGGCTGCCAGTATAGCGGCTGTTGACATGACGAAGATATCGCCCATGATAAATGCCATTATCGCCAAAGTGACAAGTGCTATAGTTGAAACACCTGCAGCCAAACCATCCAGGCCGTCAATCAGGTTAATGGCATTTGTGATTGCGATAATCCAGATGATCGTCAACGGTATACTGAAGTATCCAAAATCAATTTCTCCGCCAAAGGGCAGGTTGATAAATGAAATTTCAAGACCGCCGCCGACGACTACAATCGATGCAGCCAGCAGCTGGCCCAACATTTTCGCTTTTGCGGTAATTTCAAGCATATCATCGAAAACACCGGTGATGATTATGATAAATGCCCCAATTATAATGGCGGTTGTAATCGGTATAAAAGCAGGTTCAACTGCATTGGATATGGGATCTACAGGCCTTAAAATAAAATATCCGATCAAAAACGATCCAAAAATGGCTAATCCACCTAAACGCGGCATTATACGCGCATGGACTTTCCTGTAGTTTGGACGGTCCACCGCTCCAACCCTGAAGGCAAGGCGTTTGACCAGAGGCGTCAGGACAATAGAAGCAATGAATGCCAAAACCAGCACGAGGTATAACATACCTTTCCTCCTCAAAAATTCTTATGCACATAGAAATTCAATGCTATTATAGCACAGAATCTCCCATGAATCATATTTATTCCTTGTTATTCCAATTAGACGTTGTCTGCAGATGAAAAGTTTCGGGCTTTACCGATCTATTTTAATCAGTGATTGAATTTTATTACGCTGTTCTTCACTGATTCCGGTTTTCAGATCGTTGCTGCTGGTCCCCTTTTTCCATTCACGGACCGCTTCGGCTGTTTCAGCCAATCCATGGGGAGCCCAGCCAGTTTCTTTCGCTTTTGTATTGTCAGCCAATATAAAGCCTTCCGGATGATCAGCACTTACCGGTATCCATAGCGGAAATTCAAAAGGTTTAACTCCAGCGTCCAATAATATCCGGTCGTCTGCCCATACTGGAACTGCTTCATCAGAAGCCAGCGTTTTCACAAGCTCTTCCATAGTAACCGGATTTGCAGTTAGATTAAACGTGCCGTTAGTTCTATTTTCAACATTTAAAACCGTAAAAGCGGCCAGATCTTTCGCGTCTATCCACTGCACTTTCCTCGACCGACCGCCCGGTATCAGCACTTCACCCGATTCGTTCAGTTTGAGCGCCCAGTAAGTAAAACGATCTGTCGGGTCGTGAGCTCCAGCGACAATTCCAGGACGGATAATCAAGGCATTATGCGGAAAATACTCTTTTACAGTTTCTTCACATGTCACTTTTAAAGGTCCGTAGGTTTCTCCGGTTACCGTATCACCTTCCATGCCTTTATGCATAGTAGCACCTTCAGCCACCGGCCCTTCACTGAAATCATCGTAAACAGAAATCGTGGAAATGAACGTATAATGGTCTGTGGATACATGATCTAAGACTGGGATCAGATCGGAAGGTGTATAAGCGGAAGTATCGATCACTGCATCCCATTTTTCATTTTCCAGTTTATGTGCATCCAGCCGTCTGTCACCTGTTATGCGTGAAAGCTCAGAAAAAAGATCGGGATTGCTTTTTCCTCTATTGAATAATGTGACATCATGCCCTTTTACCACAGCTTCTTCAACAATGTGACGTCCTACAAATGACGTTCCACCGACAATAAGAATTTTCATATTTTATCCTCCAAAGCAAGTTTATTTTAGTAGTATTTCGGGGTAAAGCTGTTATAATACAATATAGTTAGAATATTTTAAAAATATAGGGGTGCAAAGCAGCATGAATGGCAATCTGCAATTTTATACAACGTTAACGGATTGGACCGGTTGGGACGAAGCGGCAGTTTTGAAAATGCAGCATAAAGAGCGTGCCGAACTTGCAAAATCCATTACTTGTGCAGGATTACTTGTCGACCTATCCATGGACCAGCACGCCGAAGTAAGGGAAAATGTTGCAAAGAACTCTTTCACACCCCTTACCACTTTAAATCGTTTAGCAGAAGAAGATCTGTGCATCAGTATACAAAACGCTGCTAAAGAAACGTTAAAAGCAATTCACAGCCAGCCTATTCCAAAGAACTTTCAGTGAACACTGAAAGTTTTTTTATTTGCCTCGATTTCCCAAGGGTTTAAAAACGAAGCAAAAGGCTATACAAGAGTTAAGACATTCATTGGGAGGAATCGATTATGAGCAAGGATGGATTTTCTGATAAAGTCAAAAGCGCTGTCAGCAAAGGTAAAGGCGAGCTGAAAGATCAAGTCGGCAATGCAACTGATGATAAGCAAAAACAGCGGGAAGGTAAAATGGACAAAGCAAAAGGTGAAGTCCAGGACGCCGTTGGAGATTTCAAAAACAATACAAGCAAAAAATAATCTTGGTGTACCGGTCAAATCGACCGGTTTTTCTTTTAATTACAAAAGGGTTCCGCTCATTTAATTGAGCGGAACCCTTTTCACGTCCTTTACTGCCGTTTGCCGGACGCTTACCGCAGCTGCTTAGAAAAGTCTTGGTGTAGGTGGCGTTGAAGTTTTCTTTTCCACATCCTCATGGAATGATCGCGCATCGCGCGGATTGTGGCGGTTGTCCACATCATCATGTCCATCAAGTGTATGCTTCGGATCGTCGTGTCCGCTTCTATGTCCATTGTTTCGGTCATCATCATCTCTTATTAAATGTTCTTCTTCTGAATCCCTTCCGAAAGGGGCCGGTCCTAAATTGGGATCCACACCCGGAGATGGTTCATCCTGTCTCCGATTTACCCCATCTTCACGATTAAGGTCATCTTCTTGTGCTTCTGTCTCCAATTGCGGCTCGTGGTCGAAACTCTTCTCTTTTAAAGAACCTTCATCTTCAGGCTTAGCATCCGTTGTCGGATGAATAGTTGCGCCTTCCAGCCTTGAATCTTTGGTTTTGTTTGCATAACCCGGATCACCGTGCTGATCTTCGCGTCTGACTTCCGATGTATAGATACGATCCGAGTCTTCAGCGATTGTCCGAGAAGACAATCCATCCGGACGTGTATCATCTATATGATCTGCGCGCACATCCCGATCTCTTATTTTTTCATCGTTGAATTTATTGCCGTCACGTTCGATATCTCTGCCGAATGGTGTAAAGGCAGTATTTCTTTTGCGTTCATCACTATCAAGTGTACGGGTGTCATCGCCGAATGATGAAGTATTCTCTCTTTCCCTGCTGAGCGAATTACCATCTGTATATAGAAGAATGGCTCCTTTTTTAATATCTTCACTGTATCTGTCGATCGATGATTGATCCAGATCCAAATCCCTCAACTGCGAATGCACTGTATCTTCTCCGCTGAAGAAAGACTTGAACTTGCTCGAAAATGATTCTGCTTCATGCTTATCCACATTGGATTGACTCTCATATGAATCGAAAACATCCTTATCTCTGGCAAGGACATGGATATCATTTTCACTGTAACCGTGCATCTTTAACTGTTCGATGCGCTGTTCCATCTCTTCCTGGCTATATACCATTTCGAATTCTCTATTAGACTCTCTCATTTTCAATTCAGCCTCCTGTATAATCGTCTTAATAAGTGTTTACCCGAACCTTCAGAAAAATAAAACCTGCTGTTCTAAGTAATGACATTCGCAGAAGATAATTTTGTGCAAAATTAAAACCCTTTCCATATATAAAGGAAAGGGCTTAAACTTTTAACGGTATTTCTTGTCGCTCTTCGTATGTTTTTCAGCTTCGCTTGTTCCGCCTCTGGCTTTTTCAACTTCCGGTTTTTCCTCAGTTGTGAAAGAAACATGCCGCTCATCTTTCACTAATGTCGGATCTTGCAGGAAAGTTTCGCCGCGGGCAAACCGGTCTTCCTGCTCATCGAAATTATTATCGACCGAGTTGATGAACTGATGGCGTTTTTGGTCTTCGGGAGTTTCAGTCCCCTGGTTATTCCTCAATTCGCCTTCTTCCACTGCCTCCAGAATTCCGGCACGTTCTTCTTCCGTATAAAGAAGGATTCCGCCATTTGCAATATCAGCGGTATAGCGCTCTGTCTCCTGGTCATTTAAGCCTAATGATTTTACGCCTTCCCTGACACTGCCTTCGCCACTGATGAACCCTTTGAATTTATCCTTGAATGAGTTCACTTGTTCGCCTTCCGCTCCAGTCCGGTTTTCAATGGTGTCCAGACGATCGCCGTCCTGTGCCACTAAATGAATATCACTTTCCTTATATCCCTGGGTTTTTAAGCCCTCGATTTTTCTCATCAAATCTTCTTCGGAAAATACCACAGCTAAAACTTTTTTCTCTTTATCCATACTAAGAACCTCCAGAAATATATTTGTTGTTATATGTACATTACCCAAATGCCCGGAAGTGCTAAACTTTTCAGCAATCATGCCGATAATTAGATGAGTAATTCTCAACCTTAACTATATGAGATGATAGGTATTTTTTACCTTTTTATTATATTTTTAATAGAGCATAATAAAAAAAGCAGTTTATTTAGAAAATTGATGATAAGATGGTAAAAAAAGAGATATAATAAAGTATACTTAAGATGTGGAGGCGGAAATTATCGTACTAAGCAATCTTTCTACTTCTTACTTCCCCAACATTTCGGAGAAGTACGACAGTAACTCTCCTACATGGATGATTGAAGTTCTGCCCATGCAAACGGAAAGGAGAGAATCAATGGACACTGGAATGCGGCTCAAATATCACCGAATGAAGAGAAAAATGAGCTTAGAAGATCTTGCTTCAGGGATTCTTCTCCCGAAAGAGCTGAAAAAAATTGAGTCTGGACTCAAAGAACCAGGACTCAAAGAATTAGAAGCTTTATGTAAAAAGTTATCGATATCCCTTGCTCCAAAGGATAACCCTGTTGGTAAAGTATTAGTGAAAAATTTTAAATCATTACTACTACACCCCCAGAATAAAGCAAAAATTATGGAACAATATGCTGATATTCATAATCACCCCTTACTACATAATGATGAAGAGATTGAGTTGGAATATAATATTCAGCAAATTAGATTCTTCATCATAACTGGTGACTTGGATAGTGCAGAAGAAATGATGAAAGACATTGAGCGTTTCAAAGAATTTATGAATCAGGAACAATTTTACTTGTACCATAAGTATTTAGGAAATTATCATTATATTCTCGATGAATACGAATTAGCATTAAAAACTTATCTTATGGCTGAAAAAATATCGCCATCAACTCTTCCAACCTCTGAATTAGGAGATTTATATTATTCAATTGGAATTTCCGCATCACAGTGTTGGGAAATAAATCTAGCGAACAAGTATTCAACTATGGCACTCAAAATCTACCAACAAGAATTTGTACCAAAAAGAATAGTAGAATGTCATTTAAATATCGCTATTAACGAACGTAGAATTGGAAATTATAGAACAGCTAAAGAACATTTTAAGTATGCATTCACTATCGGAAATAAGATTGATAATGATTTCCTTAAATTTAATACTGAATATAACTATGGATATTACTATTATCAATTACAGAATTTCCAAGCTGCTATCACTCATCTTGAGAATGCTTTAAAATTCGTACCAGAAGAATACACTTCAGATCTAATATTAGATTATTGTGTCTTAATAAAATGCTACATTGAGCTAGAGGATTTTGATTCTGCAAAGAAGATTCTTAATAAAGGGCAAAATGTAATTGAAGAAAGAAACATCAGTGTAGATTCACCTTCAAACAACCAATTCAAAGAAGTTTACGTTGAATTCATGTGTTTGAAATATTTTGTGAATAACGAATTTGATAATTTTGTAGAATGCTTAGAAAATAAATTAGTACCAATTCTAAAGAATCATAATAAACATTTCGAAATAGGTTTTTACTATGGTCATTTAGGTAATACTTATATCAGAATGGGAGAATTTGAAAAGTCTGCATATTCTCTAGTGAAAGCGAAAAAAGCATATAAAGAATTGATGGCCATTAAAGAGGAGTGAAAATAATGAAAAAAGTATTTGTATTAACTTTTGCAGCAGCACTTACAATTACAAGTATCGCCGGATTTAATTTGAACGAAAAACAAGATTTAACAGAACGTATCCCAGAACCTTGGTCTATTAAATTCGTAGAGCGCATTCCTGAACCTTGGTCTATTAAATTCGCAGAGCGCATTCCTGAACCTTGGTCAAAATCAAAAGAATTAGCAGAACGCATTCCTGAACCTTGGTCAAAGTCAAAGGAATTAGCAGAACGTATTCCTGAACCTTGGTCTAATTCAAAAGAAGTTGCAGAGCGCATTCCTGAACCTTGGTCTGTAAAAAATAAAGCATAATTAATAATGCACTCAAAAAAGCTGCTCACTTGAGCAGCTTTTTCTATTTCTTCTATTTAATTATTATTGATTTTGGTATTTATCTTTCAAGCACTCGTCAACAAATCTTTCAAAAATATTAATGGAAGGCTGATCGTCCTGTAAGGCGAATTCTTCCGGGTGCCACTGGATGCCCATCACGAATTGGTGATGGTCACTTTCCAAAGCCTCAACTAATCCATCAGCTGCACGAGCGGCTACTCTCAATTTATCAGAGACATCGCGCACGCCCTGGTGGTGGAATGAATTGACACGGAATTTCTTAACACCCATGATGTCATACAGGCGGCTGTCTTCTTCCAATTCGACAGAATGCGTACGGTGCGTCCGCATAGCCAATTGAAGGTGCTGGTAAAGTTTGCCTTCAAATTCTGCTTCCAAGTCTTGATAGTTAGTGCCACCAAGAGTGATATTCAACATTTGCAGTCCTCGGCACATACCGATGAACGGCTTATCCAGTTTTAAGAATTCAGTGATAAGTTCTTTTTCGTATTCGTCACTTCCTGGATATACAGCGCCTAAACTTGGATGCGGCTCTTCACCGTAAAGTGTAGGGTTAATGTCCCCGCCACCAGTTACGATCAGCCCATCAAGCCTTTCACACAATAATGGAATATCTTCTTCATCTACGATGGGAACAATCAACGGTAGACCGCCGGATTGCAATATCGCTTTCGCATAAACTGGATCTAATGTATAAGTTTGATCTTTTTCTACTCGTGCTGTAATACCGATGACCGGTTTTTTTCTATTCGACATAATTGAGTACCTCTTTCCTATAAGCAGAATTCTACTCTGCTTATATACCCCTGATACTCTTCACACAAAACATATTCGACTATTCGGTCTCCTCCGGCTCTGACAGAGCCAAACCTCTTCCCACTCTTTTAGTCCTCTCCCGGGTCGAAGCGGAAACGAATTAAGTCAACATTCATCCCTGTGAATACTACACCTTCTCCAAGCAAAAGCTCTTTTTGTGTCTGACGATGATTCTCGTCTTGAAAAGATATCTTTCCTGCGGCATTAATCACCCTGTGCCAAGGCAGATCATATTTTGCACTCATGCTGTGCAGCAGCCGTGCCACTTGCCTTGCGGCTCTTGGGCTGCCTGCTTGAGCGGCAATCTGTCCATACGTCATTACTTTTCCTGCCGGTATATTTTGTATTGTTTGTATGACTCTTAAAGTGAAAGCTTCCATAAAAATTGTTCCTTTTTATTCGAATTTCCATTGTCTCAGCGTCCACTTTGTATTTCTCGGGCCAACTCTCCATTTCGATAATCTGTAATCAGAGATTTGCTGAATTCATATAACGGCAATTTCGCAGTTTTCAACGAAAAGCCTTCACTGGAATAATGGATATGTTTATAATAACCGATTAAGTTATCCACTACATCCTCCAATTCGTCTATCGTATTGGCTGGCGGAATTGCTGTGCCATAATCCGAATAATCTATGTCGGCCGCCTCCGTGTAACGGTCCTGCAGATGTATCAAATCAGCTACTGTCTGATCGAACAGTAATTGCCTTTCTTCCAGACGAAAGTAATTTCTCCAATATACGAAAATCTCCTTGGCGATGCCTAATTTTTTTGCACCATCTACGGCATTTAAATTTTCGTTCACACATAATTGATGCATCACTTTCTTCAATGACATTTTATATTCCCGTTCCACTACCCCTTTATATTGAAGATATCTCAATTAGATCCCTCCCTGATAATCGTTTCAATCATTTATTCATTCGTTCATGAACACCGATTTAGACATTGCCGTATCTTTTTATCAGTTCCGTTTGCTCTAATGGATGAAATGTTTTATATATTTCCTTGTCATGGACAAGGCGGCTGATGAAATATGTGGATGTGTCGATTGATATTTTGCTGGATATGGATGTGAGGCTCTTTTCAAGGCCATCAAGCGTTTTTCCGCCAAGATGGTAATAAAGATAATTATTTTCTGCTCCCCACACAGCAATTTTTCTTCTCAGCTCACTTTCAGCTTCAGGAACTCCCTGGCCCTCGGCAGTTCCACTGAGATGATGATAGATGACTTCACCTTTGGCCAGTAAATAACAGGCGGCAAGAAGTTTATTTTCTTTATATGCACCAAAAAGATGAAGGTTCGGTCCAAGCGCACTGACCAGGGATTCAAAATAATCATTTGTGAAAAAATAATAGCTGTCCGTGTCTTCATTCATCCGAATCGTCGAATAATACAGCACCAGAAAATCGAACATGTGCTTGACGGTGCCAAGTTTTTTTACGGTATATTCCGGCGAGTTCCCATGCTCATCTGTCTGATTATGAAATATTGCACTTTTCAGAGGGAGAGTGTAGGTGTTATGAACGGAAATCAGATCCAGATGATCTTTGAAGAACTCTGCATTGTTCAGCAGCGGATGAAAGCGTATAAATTCAGCTGCGATCTTTTCAGCATGGCAATACTCCGTAAATACTGTCAGGAAATTGGCTGCCAGCTTATAACCATCCCCTTTTACATTAAGCAATGGACCGCCATAACCGAAAGGGGTTGTAATATCGTAAAATAGGATCCCGTCCTCTTTAATCTCCCGTTTAATAAACGGATACGCGACTTCTCCTTCTCCGCTGTCGTCCAGAAAATAGAAGAGGACCGCTTGGCCAGGATCCAGCTTAAGTGCGCTTACAAGATATTCACACGTGTAATAAATGTCTGTAATATTGAAAAGATCAAGAATTTGCTGCCAGCGATTTGTTTGGCTGGCAGAGACCAGCTCATACATTTCAGTTCCCCCATTCGAGTATCCGGATTACTTGAACACTGTCTGCAGATTTGACTGTTTTCTTTTTCTTTGCAGCACACCCGTACTGAACAGCATATTGAACAGTTCAGCGATAAATGCCATTAAAATTCCGACAATCGCCCCGAATATACCGCCAATGGCCAGAACGTAAAGGACATTTTCCTCAAGTACAGAAGGCACTTCTTCTACGGAAGCCTTAGCGATGATCTCCAGGTTATCCGTCTTCATCAGCTTCCAGCCTTCCGCTACCGCAAAGTTCGCCAATGAGTTAGCAAGTTCACCAGCAATTCTTCTATCTTTATCTTCCACCGTAATATTCAATACCTGTGATGCCGGTACATTGGAAACTGTAACTTTCTCAAACAGTTCAGCCGGAGTCAGTGCTACGTCCGTCTCTTCAATGGCTGACGCCAGTACTTCCCTGCTTTTAATCATTACACTGTAAGCTTCGACTACCTGCGGATCAGCTGACTTTTCCACTTGCCCCGCTTCCGGGAGTCCCGCTGTCGGCTGCTCTATGTAAAGCTGGCTGGTCGCCTGGTAGTTCGGTGCGAGTATAAATGTGAGAAGTGCCCATATTGCGCCCATGGAGACTATCGAAACCCCCGCTATCAACTTCACATGATTCTTTAGACTCTTCAGGATATTAAAAACCATGACTTTTTCCGCCATAAATTTTCCTCCTTCAAAAAAGAAATCGCCATATGCTCTTTTATATCTAAAAATTCAGATTATTATAGTACCTTTATATCACATAACCATGAGTACTTCTACTATTAAATTAATAAAAATGAAATAAAATTAACGAATGATGAGCATAAAGTCTCTTAGAATAATTACAAATATTACAAAAATTACACTAGTAGGTATAAGGACTTATAGTATTTTTAAATAAAAAAATAAAGAAAGCTCTATCCTTATAAGGAATAGAGCTTTCTTATAGACTTGCTGGCCTTCATAAATGAAAGGAGGAATAGAGTTCTGTAATATTAAGAAACGATAGTCATTCATATTTATATTAAAATATTAAAAAAAAATCATTTAAATAATTATCCTGTATTTAATTTTTCCATAAACCTATAATCCCATTTCGCCTGTAAATCACTTTTTTATCTTCAAGAACTTTCAGCACTTTCGATAAAGACTGATGTGGAATATTTATATCGCCGGTAATTTCTTTTATTGTTTTAAATAAGACACCATCCGAAGATGCATTATCTGCAAAGTAATGGACAAACTTCTTACCGATCTCAGCAATGCGTTCTGATTCCGACGCGAAACAATCATTGCAAATCTCTTCCACCTTGCGCTCAGTTAATGGATCGTAAGCTGTTTTGCGGCTTTCGCTGACCTTCATCAATCTCACCCTCCTGCTCACAGACTTGATTATTTCCATTCTTTACTACTTATACCCCGTCTGTTTTCAATTAGACATATATACGCAAAAAAGTACAATTTTGCGTCATTTACATCCACGGCCGATTTCAGATTGTAAAAACATGGACAAATCTTCCCCCAATATCCATTCTGCACAATTAAAATTTCAGCCAAAAGGGTATACCATTGGAGTAGAAACAATATTCAAGGAGGTTATACGCAATGGAAGGCAAACATTATATTAACGGAGAATGGTCAACCGCTGGAGACGGTGTCATCAATGTCATGAATCCGGCTACCGGCGAGCAGGTCGGGACAGTCCCTAATGGCGGTGAGGATGAAGCGACGCAAGCAATCGATGCTGCCGCAGCCGCTTTTCCGGAATGGTCAAAGACGACCGCTTATCAACGGTCGGAGTTATTGATGAAATGGCATGACCTTTTAATGGAAAATAAACAGGAAGTTGCTGAAATCATGACAAAGGAAATGGGCAAGCCACTCGCTGAATCAATCGGTGAAATCGAATATTCTGCGGCGTTCATCTCCTGGTTTGCAGAAGAAGGCAAGCGTGTTTACGGCCGGACAGTCCCTGCCAGCAAAGACGGCAAGCGCATCCAAGTGATCAAGCAGCCAGTCGGTGTAGTGGTATCAATTACTCCATGGAATTTCCCAGCTGCCATGATGGCGCGGAAAATGGCGCCTGCGCTTGCAGCCGGCTGCACATTTGTCGCGAAACCGGCAAAATTGACGCCGCTGACAGCCGTCAGGATGTATGAATTGGCTGAGGAAGCCGGATTCCCGAAAGGCGTCATTAATATGGTTACGGGAAGTGCCAGCAAAATCGGCAAAGTCTTTACCAGCCATCCGTCAGTCCGGAAACTGACATTCACCGGTTCCACCGAAATAGGCAAAGAATTGATGAAGCAAAGTTCAGAAACGATGCTGAACCTGTCGCTTGAACTTGGCGGCCACGCACCGATCATCGTCCTCGATGACGCGAATATCGAAGAAGCTGTCAAAGGCGTAATGGCGTCCAAGTTCCGCAATGCCGGGCAGACTTGTGTCTGCGGCAACCGCATCTATGTACAGGAAGGGATTGTGAATGAATTTTCCCGCAAGCTGCAGGAAGCCGCTTCGGATCTGAAAGTCGGCAACGGACTGGATGAAGGTGTGCAAATCGGTCCTCTTGTTGATAAGGATGGTTACGAGAAAGTGGCGGAACACGTGAAAGATGCGGTCGACAAAGGGGCGAAAGTGCTTGTCGGCGGTGACGGCAAAACGGAAAATGATGCTTATTTCTATAATCCGACCGTCTTATTGAACGCAAATTCCGATATGCTCGTCATGAATGAAGAGACATTCGGTCCCGTTGCGCCGATCATGACGTTCAAGACAGATGAAGAAGCAGTAAAATTGGCCAATGATACACGTTTCGGCTTGGCTGCCTATTTCTTCACAGACAGCATGACACGCGGAACCTATATCGCTGAAAATCTCGATTATGGCATTGTGGGCTGGAATGACGGATTGCCATCCGCTGCCCAGGCGCCATTCGGCGGAATGAAAGAGAGCGGCATCGGCCGTGAAGGCGGTATGGAAGGTCTCGAAGCATTTTTGGAAACAAAATATATTTCTATACAGTTATAAAAAAGAAATATCCACTGCCCACAATTATTGAGGGCAGTGGATATTTTTTGTCCAAATCAAAATGGTGACGCATTTCTTATGACCATTCTTTTAAAAGAGGCCCTTCATCGCCATAGACCGGATCTTTCTGCGGCAAAGGCGTGTTCTGGATATCTTCCAGCACATAGGGCCGTTCATCGAGGTTCCCGACTTTCTTGTTCGGGCTGACGCCGCCCGGGTACGCGCCGACTATCTGAAAATCATCGGTGGCCGAAATTTTCTTGTGTCCGGTGCCGGCAGGCAAAACTGCAACGTCGCCTGTTTTGACTTCCACTTCCTGCCCATCATCACCGCCAAGCAGTATAACAGCCGAACCTGAACGCACGCCCAGTGCCTCATGCGTGTTGCTGTGGTAATGGTGATAATCGAATACTCCGTTTGTCCAGCTGTTCGTCCAGCCATTCTTATTGAACACATCTTCTATCTTTTCCGGATTGTCTTTAAAAGCTCCCGGATAAATGGCCACTCTCAAAGATTCATTATTCGGTATCATGCCGTCATCTTCAAAATGAATGAATTTCGTTTTTTCCATCGGTCCATCACTCCAAAGCTTTTTACAGGACTTTACCCGGCTGTCAGGATGTTAATCAATATTTACTGTGTCAAAATCCGAGAAGTTCACGGATCGACCCGGCATAGTTCTGGCTGACCGGCAGCAGCGATCCGTCTTTCATGGTCAGAACGTAATTTGAAGATACGTCGCGCGCAATACCTTCTATATAATTGATATTTACAATAAAAGACCTGTGTACAGGAAGAAAATAATCAGGCAATTGATGCCTCAGTTCCTTCAATGTATAAATTGTGCTGTAAGCTTCTTCTTCGGAATAGAACCATGTTTTTTTCTGGCTGCTTTCGATATGGGTCACCCGCTCGAGGGGCACAGGCCGCCAGTTTTCTTCCAGCTTGCCGGTCAGAAAGCGGAGCTGCGGCTTCTTGGCCAATATGTGGTTCGGTGGCAGCATGACTACCAATGCCGCCGCTTGCCCCGCATACTCCACCGGGTAGCCGATGCCGTAATAAGGAAAGCCGAGCGGTGAGTTTTCCACCAGTCTTTCGACTTTCCCTTTCTTTTTGAAAGTCATTTCCGCCACACTGCCCGCTGGAACCGGATCGCCTTCCTGTATCCGTAAGTCGAGCTCCCCCGCTTTGAAGTATACATAGGAATTCTCTATTGCTACAGCGATCGAAGCCTCTTTCGGGAGCCAGTCCCCCATGATCCGGCTGATCTGTTCTACTAATCCTTTTTCCACGCTATCCGCCCCTTCCCGTCATTTGTCCGCTTATAATCCATTTTGTCAGCGAATAAAACCATTCATCCAAAAAGAAGGACAATCAGAATTATCTGTTATATATTAATATACATCAACACAAACTGTATTAATACAGTTAACTTAAATTTTTTATTCGAAGGGAATGGTTGGATGGTCAGCAAGCAGCAGCAAATCGAGGAATTGAAAAGAAGTTGGGAACAGGATAGCAGATGGAACGGCATTACGCGCCCTTATTCGGCAGAAGATGTTGTGAAACTTCGGGGTTCTGTCCAAATTGAATACACACTCGCAAAACGTGGTGCCGAACGCCTTTTCCGTTCCATCCATGAAATGGATTTCGTTAACGCGCTGGGAGCATTGACTGGTAACCAGGCAGTCCAGCAGGTAAAGGCAGGACTACAGGCGATTTACCTGAGCGGCTGGCAAGTGGCCGCAGATGCGAACTCAGCAGGTCAGATGTACCCGGATCAAAGTTTATATCCGGTCGATTCAGTTCCTAATGTTGTTAAGAAAATCAACCAGGCATTGCAGCGCGCCGATCAGATCGATAATGTCGAAGGCACAGAAGGCATCGACTGGTTTGCACCGATCGTCGCTGATGCGGAAGCTGGATTCGGCGGTCCATTGAATGTTTTCGAATTGATGAAAGCGATGATCGAAGCTGGTGCAGCCGGCGTCCATTTCGAAGACCAGCTCGCATCAGAGAAAAAATGCGGCCATCTCGGCGGCAAAGTATTACAGCCGACACAGAACGCCGTGCGAAACCTGGTTTCCGCGAGACTTGCAGCTGATGTACTGGGTGTATCGACTTTGCTGATCGCCAGAACTGATGCGGACGCGGCCGACTTGATCACCAGCGACATTGACCCTGCCGACCACCGTTTCATCACTGGTGAACGCACACCGGAAGGCTTCTACCGCACGAACCCTGGCATCGACCAGGCGATTGCCCGCGGACTTGCTTATGCACCTTATGCCGACTTGGTATGGTGTGAAACTTCGCATCCGAATCTCAAAGAAGCTCAAGCATTCGCGGATGCGATCCATGCTGAATATCCGGGCAAACTTCTTGCTTACAATTGTTCTCCTTCATTCAACTGGAAAGCGAAATTGGATGAAGAGACAATCGCGAAATATCAAGTCGAGCTTGGCAAGATGGGTTATAAATTCCAATTCGTTACATTGGCAGGTTTCCATGCACTCAACCACAGCATGTTCGAACTTGCCCATGATTATAAAGACCACGGCATGGCCGCTTACTCGAAATTGCAGCAGGCTGAATTCGCCAGCGAAGAAAAAGGCTATACGGCTACCCGCCACCAGCGCGAAGTCGGTACAGGCTATTTCGATGAAGTTGCTCAAGTCATTTCGGGTGGAACAAGTTCCACTACCGCTATGAAAGGTTCAACTGAAACAGATCAATTCCAGACGGTGAAAGGGTGATCCAGTTTGATTACAAAATCGGATATTAAAATCACTGCCGATATTACACCTGATATGGAAAAGATCCTGACGCCGGAAGCGCTTGAATTCGTCGAGAAGCTCCATGTGAAGTTCGACCAGCGCCGCCGCGAGTTGCTGGACCGGCGCCAAGTGCGGCAGAAAGAAGTGAATGCCGGCAAGAAACTCGATTTCCTGCCGGAAACGCAGCACATCCGGGATGGCGATTGGAAGGTCGCTTCCCTGCCGGAGGACATGAAAGACCGGCGCGTTGAAATCACTGGCCCGACCAACCGCAAGATGCTCATCAATGCGTTGAATTCCGGTGCGAAGATGTTCATGGCGGATCTCGAAGACGCCACTGCACCGAACTGGTTCAATGTGATCGACGGCCAAGTGAATCTGTACGATGCGGTTCGCCGTCAAATCGATTTTGAAGTTCCTGAAACCGGTAAAAAATATGCGTTGAATGAAAAGACAGCTGTATTGATGGTACGGCCCCGCGGATGGCATCTGCCGGAGAAGAATATTGAAATTGGCGGCCGCGCCGCTTCCGGCAGCCTCGTCGATTTCGGATTATATTTCTTCCATAACGCGAAAGAATTGATTGCCCGCGGTTCCGGCCCTTACTTCTATTTGCCGAAACTTGAAAGCCATCTCGAAGCGCGGTTGTGGAATGATGTTTTCGTTATTGCTCAGCAGGAGCTCGGCATTCCGAACGGTTCCATCCGCGCAACGGTGCTGATCGAAACGATTCTTGCAGCGTTTGAAATGGATGAAATCCTGTATGAACTGCGTGATCATTCCGCTGGCCTCAACTGCGGCCGCTGGGATTACATCTTCTCCGTCATCAAACGGATGCGGAACAATCCGGATTATATTTTCCCGGACCGCTCCCAGGTGACGATGACGGTTCCTTTTATGAGAGCTTATACTTTATTGTGCATCAAAACCTGTCATCGCAGAGGCGCCCCGGCTATGGGCGGCATGGCTGCCCAGATCCCTGTAAAAGGTGACGAGGCTGCCAACAGCGCCGCTTTCGCTAAAGTTGCTGAAGACAAACGACGCGAAGTGACAGACGGCCACGATGGAACATGGGTAGCCCATCCGGGAATGGTCGGAGTTGCGATGGAACAGTTTGACGAGCACATGCCTGAGGCGAATCAAATCGGGCGGCAGCGGGACGATGTTCATGTTTCTGCTGCGGAACTTGTTGAAGTACCACGGGGTACGATTACAGAAGAGGGCTTGCGCTCCAATATCTCTGTCGGGATCCAGTACATCGCGTCCTGGCTGTCCGGCAACGGTGCCGCTCCAATCAATAACCTGATGGAAGACGCCGCGACCGCTGAAATTTCCCGCTCCCAGGTCTGGCAGTGGATCCGCCATCCACAAGGAATCCTTGCAGATGGCCGTAAGATCAATGTGAGTTTATTCCATGATTTTCTTGATGAAGAAACCGATAAGATCAAGCAAGCCGTCGGTGAAGAAGTTTATGTTTCCGGCAACTATGCCGCTGCCCGAGAATTATTTGCAAAACTGACATTGGAAAGTGATTTTGCTGAGTTTCTGACACTGCCGGGGTATGACAAACTAAACTAATTTATTGGAGGAGATATTATGAAAAACATGACAACTACGTACGGGACACGCACTAAGAAAGAATGCCGTGAATGTGGAGCAGAAATCCAGGAACAGCGCGAATCGATCGTGTACGAATGCGAACGCTGCATGGGTCATGGTGAAGAGTAGAAATAAGTTGTGGAGGCGGTCCGCTGAGTGCGGATCGTCTTTTTTATGGGAAGTATTTGGTCCGGACAGTATTTTGCTTTTGCGGATAGTATTGTTCGTCTGCGGACAGTATTTGAGTGATTCCGGACAGTATATCCAAATTAATGGGAATTAACTGCAAAATAGTTTCCAGCATTATGCAAATTAATTTCAGAAAATCAACTGGAAAGTATTTGAGCCAATTTGGAAAGTATTTCGGGTAAATTGGAAAGTATTTAAGCCAATTTGGAAAGTATTAAAGTTAGTCTTAAAAGTGGACAGTCATTAAGTGAAGTATAATGAAATCACAATGAAAAAGGACGTGTCCACAATG
>NZ_QQRS01000006.1 GCF_003428875.1 Planomicrobium okeanokoites | reverse complement strand
GGGTCAGTAGCTCAGTTGGTAGAGCATTAGATTGAAGCTCTAAGTGTCGGCGGTTCGATTCCGTCCTGACCCACCATATTTTAAATTTTCTCCATGCCGGAGTAGCTCAACTGGTAGAGCAACTGACTTGTAATCAGTAGGTTGAGGGTTCAAGTCCTTTCTCCGGCACCACACGGTGGGGTAGCGAAGTGGCTAAACGCGGCGGACTGTAAATCCGCTCCTTCGGGTTCGGCAGTTCGAATCTGCCCCCCACCACCAGTTTTTAGGGGCATAGTTTAACGGTAGAACAGAGGTCTCCAAAACCTCCGATGTGGGTTCGATTCCTACTGCCCCTGCCATTTTTATAAAAAATACATCTTGGCGGTCGTGGCGAAGTGGTTAACGCACCGGATTGTGATTCCGGCACTCGGGGGTTCAATTCCCCTCGTCCGCCCCATTTTTTTAAAACATAATTTAATGCACTTATAAAATAATAACGTGGCGGTCGTGGCGAAGTGGTTAACGCACCGGATTGTGATTCCGGCATTCGGGGGTTCAATTCCCCTCGTCCGCCCCATCTTATTATTGGGGTATAGCCAAGCGGTAAGGCAACGGGTTTTGATCCCGTCATGCCCTGGTTCGAATCCAGGTACCCCAGCTTTAATGCGGAAGTAGTTCAGTGGTAGAACGCCACCTTGCCAAGGTGGAGGTCGCGGGTTCGACCCCCGTCTTCCGCTCCAAAAATTGGCGGCATAGCCAAGTGGTAAGGCATGGGTCTGCAACACCCTTATCACCGGTTCGAGTCCGGTTGCCGCCTCCATTATATTTTGCCGGCGTGGCGGAATTGGCAGACGCGCGGGACTCAAAATCCCGTTCCTTCACGGGAGTGTCGGTTCGACCCCGACCGCCGGTATCACAAAAGGGCCTGCCTGCCCTTTATAAACATCGATTCTGAAATCAGAGTCGGTGTTTTTTTATATATAAGTTTCGATTCTCTTTAAAAACTGCTTGTCTAATTAATAGGTAGTATGTTATATTATTTATTGTCGCTTAGACATTTTGCCGGCGTGGCGGAATTGGCAGACGCGCGGGACTCAAAATCCCGTTCCTTCACGGGAGTGTCGGTTCGACCCCGACCGCCGGTATTATCCTTACTGTATGCCAAGCGGTAAGAAGAAAAAAGCCCTGACCAATAGTCAGGGCTTTTTTCTATCTTAATATAATGAAATTTTAAACTACATTTCTGACATATGTGCAAAAGGCAGATGGGTGTCTATTTTCCCGTTGATGCGTTTTGCATATAACCGTTCACCATCCACCCATTTTTGAAAATCCATCATTAAGGGGAGACGATCAGGTCCCAATGCAAAACCTACTTCAAGGTTATGAGGGAAGTAGGAAGCGGTGTGCAGCGTACCAGATGCGGTGCTGTACTTCATTGAGAAGACACCGCTGTCCAGATCGTTGAGCAGTCTGAAAGCACTGTAGGCGTCTTCAGATTGCTTTTGGTGCGTTAGTAATGCCTGCTCACGGCGCTTTGAATCATCTGACTGGTAACGGTTTTCTTCTGTCAGCAATTCGAAGTGATTCGTGGATACAGAAGCTTCCCGAACAACAACAGACCGTGGAGATGCTTCTACGACCACTGATCTTCCGCTGCGGTCCAGCAATACATAACTGAACGAACGGCGGTGGGGGAGTTCTTCTAAAAGTTCGATTGCTTCATTGATATCGGCACAGTTTTCGAGGATTAAGCGGCCGATCATATTGCAGATGAAGCCGTCTTCCGAGTTACGGCGATTGATGAAATTATAGCCCATGGACAAGCCTTTTTCGTTGAGTCCATCGGTACGGCCGGTAATTTGCATTGTAGGTCCGATTGTTGCGTATCCGCCGTCAGTTGGTTGATAAAGCGCAAATCTCCCTTCATATCCTTGTGGAGAACTGTCATAATTGCGGATCATGAAATCAGAGCCGGTTAAAATGGAACAGCCACTTCTCGTGTATTCAAGGTAATAGCCGCCGAATTCACGGATGGCATCGTGCATGTTCCAACCGAGCGCATCCGCCAGGCCATTGATTTCTTCCCAAACTCTTGGGGCATATGTGAGCAGCATGTCTCTTGCTTCTTTTTCGTTGATCATCAAGTGACGGTTGGAGGTGCCAAATTGTTTCCGGCGATTTGGCAGGATAAGTGAATCTTTCAGTTTCAATCCTTGCATATAACCGAAATCGTAATGGCTTCCCCGGAACTGGATTACATCAGTATAGATAGGCTTCAAAGTCAGATCCCTCTTTTATTCAGATTAATCCGAGTGTACTGCATGTAAGCGCTGCACGAAAAGAAATATGCCTGAGCAGCGTTAAACGGCTCAGGCATATTGTTAAATGACATAAAAATCTGCTTCTCCACCGTTGATGCCGGTAAACATATTGGCGGCGGCCGCTAGTAATTCGAGTGCTGTGTCACGGTCCATGGAAGGGCGCAGATAAAAGATATGCAAAGCGTTTGTAGTCTGTTCGGTTACAGCGGTCCTTTTGGAGTCGACATATGGGCTGCCGAATGCACCTTGCTGGTCTTTTGTAACGAGTATATTGGCCAACGTATTCAGCCGGTTATTGATGCCTTCATATTGGTCACGTTCAGTCCCGATCGTTACGGAGACATCGCCTTCAATTTTATCGGCATCGTATAGTCCCAAGGGAATTTCATATTGAAGCGAAAGAAAGTTATTCATATCGACACCGGAATGGACCGGTGTGAGATAATTTTGTTTCTTCACTCTCCGGAACAGTGCTTCTGCCGACGGGCGGTAGCGGTTAGGGTCCGCACCAAGCGCTTTCCAGTTCACTTTCCATTCGAGCAGGCCAGGAAAATCAGACAGTTCTTTATCTTCCAGGTCGAAGAATAATTGTTCCTGGAAAAGCTGGAGACGGCCTTTTAACATTTGAGGAGAATCGGAAACGGTGATATTGTTATAATGAATGATTCCAACTTTAAAATCAGAAAGAATTTCAGAAATACGGGGATCGACTGTTGTTTCCACTGCACTCATCCTTTCACCTCAGCAATTTACTTTATCGTATCATATATTCACAGAAGGGGTTATCAGCATGAATCTTGGACAATTTCAAAAAGAGCTCGTTGCTTATGCCTCGGAAATCGGAATAGATAAAATCGGTTTTGCTTCAGCGGAACCATTCTTTAATTTAAAGCATCAATTGATACGCCAGCAGCAGCTGCAGTATCAATCGGGTTTCGAAGAACAGGATGTCGAAAAACGCACACACCCCGAGTTGCTGCTGGAAGAAGCGGTGACGATCATAGCAATCGCCATAGCATATCCATCAAAAATGAATGATGCGCCGCAAGGAACAAAAGGAGCAAGACGGGGTATTTTTTCACGTTCGTCCTGGGGCAAAGATTATCATGCGGCTTTGCGTGAACGGCTGACTTTGCTGGAAGCGTTCATTGCCTCGCATTATCCCGATGCTCGAATGCGTTCGATGGTGGATACAGGGGAATTGTCCGACCGTGCCGTCGCAGAGCGCGCGGGAATCGGTTGGAGTGCGAAGAACACCAATATCATTACGCCGGAATTCGGCTCTTATGTCTATCTGGGTGAAATGATCACCAATATTCCGTTTACGCTGGATGAACCGATGGAAGATCAATGCGGCGACTGCCGGCTGTGCATCGATACCTGTCCGACAGGTGCTATTGTAGAAGGCGGACAATTGAACGCACAGCGCTGCATTTCGTTTTTGACGCAGACTAAAGGCTTTTTGCCGGATGAATTCCGTTCGAAAATCGGGAATCGGCTTTATGGGTGTGACACTTGCCAGACGGTTTGTCCGAAAAATAAACGGAAAGCGAACCAGATCCACGCCGAATTTGAACCGGATCCTGAAATAGCCAAGCCGTTGCTTGAACCGTTATTAAAGATCTCAAACCGGGAGTTCAAAGAGAAGTTCGGTTATGTGTCGGGTTCCTGGAGAGGCAAGAAGCCGATTCAGCGCAATGCGATACTTGCTTTGGCGCACTTCAAGGAAGTAAGCGCTGTGCCGGCTTTAATCGATCTGCTGGAATCGGATGAACGTCCGGTTATTCGTGGAACGGCAGCCTGGGCCATCGGTAAAATCGGTACGGCTGAAGGGCTGCATGCTTTAAAAATAGCGGAAGAAAAGGAAAAAGACAGCGAAGTGCTGGAGGAAATTCAAAAAGGATTGGCATTTTTTGCTGAAAAGTCGAAAGGATAAGTGAAGAGAGTGGCCATAAATATTGTTTTATATCAGCCGTTGATACCGGCGAATACAGGAAATATCGCGCGTTCGTGCGCCGGGACCGGAGTCAGGTTGCATTTGGTTCGGCCGCTTGGATTTTCAACTGATGATAAAATGTTGAAACGTGCGGGGTTGGATTACTGGGAGCATGTGGATTTGACCTACCATGACTCACTGGATGAGCTGTTTGACAGTTATCCGGATGGCGAGTTTTATTACATCACGAAGTTCGGTTCGAAACCTCATACGACATTCGATTTTTCGGATCAGAAAAAAGATCATTTCTTCGTGTTCGGCCAGGAAACGAAAGGGTTGCCGCCGGAATTGCTCGAAGCGAATCCGGACCATTGCCTGCGGATTCCGATGAATGATAATATCAGGTCGCTGAATCTGTCGAATACTGCTGCGATCCTGATGTATGAAGCGCTGCGCCAGCAGGGATATCCCGGTTTAGAATAAAAAAGGACAGCGGAAAATTTCCGCTGTCCTTTTACAATGCTATTCTTTATCGTAAGTACCTGGTTTGTCGTCGTATCCAGCAGTGAAAATCGCTGCAAGGAAAGCAACACAAACGCCTAAAATAAGGATTAAGTTCATTTATAACGACCTCCTTGAAATATGCATCTTAGTTTAGTATAGCGGAAAGCAGGGAAAAATGAAATATAAGTCCTTATTGAATTATGGAGATTTTCTGTCGGTTTGATTGTTTTATGGAAACTACTGAAACCGTTTCAGGTTTCGTCCGTATACTAAGGTAGAGAAAATAATTAGAGGGAAAGGTTGATTATCGATGAAAATGAAAATTTCTGCTGCATTGCTATGGGTTTCAGCTATTGCAGAGGCATTTCTGGCAATCCCGCTCATCGGCGGATCGTTTGTCATCAGCACAGGCTACGCGGTACTTGGTTTCATGTTTGTCTTGCACGCGGTGACCTTATTCTTCTGTTTCCGTGAATATTCGCCGAAATCGGGTCCGATTCTGGGATTAATCACCAGTTTATTGGCTTGGTTCCCGGTCATCGGTTGGGCATTGCATTTACTGAGTGCCATCGTGCTATTCATCAACGCAGCTGTTGCCAGCCGTCCACGCATCTAAAACCGCCATTCATGGCGGTTTTTTTCTTTGGTGTAAAGTGGAGTTGAAAAACTCGAAAATATGCTGTTGAATTTGTACAATAATAGAAGAAAGGGTGAGCCTAATGGATTTAACGATCAATTCTACAAAAACCTTACATAACGGTGTGGAAATACCGCGATTCGGTCTTGGCGTCTATAAAATGACGGACAAGGAAGAGGCGGTCAATGCAATGATCACCGCAATCGAAGCAGGATACAAGGCGATTGACACGGCGGCTGTTTATGAAAATGAACAGGAAGTCGGGGAAGCGGTACGAAACTCAGCTGTAAAACGGGAAGATTTGTTCATCACGTCGAAAGTATGGAATACGGATCAGGGATATGACCAGACGCTTCGCGCTTTTGAAGCATCCCTGGAGCGTCTCGGGTTTGATTATCTGGATCTTTATCTGACGCATTGGGCAGTACCGGGTAAATACGAAGAAACCTACCGTGCCATTCAGCGCTTGTACGATGAGAAACTGGTGCGCGCAATTGGTGTTTCGAACCATCATCAGCCGCATTTGGAGCGGATTTTGGCAAAAGCGAACACAAAACCGATGGTCAATCAAATTGAACTGCATCCTCAATTGACACAGGAACCGCTGCGCGAATTCTGTGCGCAGCAGGAAATAGCGGTGACTTCCTGGTCGCCGCTTGCGCGGGGTCGTCTGCTGGATGACGCCGTACTGGCCGAAATTGCAGCTAAGCACAATAAGACGATTGCACAGGTGATCATCCGCTGGCATTTACAGAATGATCTCATCGTGATTCCGAAATCGGTGACGCCTTTACGCATTATAGAAAATGCGGATGTCTATGATTTTTCATTGGCAGCGGAAGAAATAAAAGCGATTGATGGTTTGAACCAGGATTGGCGAACGGGTACGAATCCGGATGATGTCAAAGCATAAGAAAAAGAAGTTCCCTCATTTTAAAGGGGAACTTCTTTTTTTTATCTCGCTTTATCTTCTACCACGATTTTATCATCTGTGAACGGGTGGATGAAAGACATTCGGAAGGCGTGCAGGTGATAGGCGCCGTCCTGTGTCGGCGGTCCGCCGTATAATTCGTCGCCGATGATCGGATGACCGATATGAGAAAGGTGGGTACGGATCTGATGCGTCCGGCCAGTTTCAAGTGACAGCTGCAAAAGCGATTTGCCTTCCATATGGCGCAGCAATTTATAATGCGTGACAGCGCTTTGACCAGTGGGTGAAACCATGCGGCGTGTTGGATGATGGCGGTCGCGGCCGATGGCGAAATCGATGGTGCCGGATTTATTGTGCACTTTGCCTTTGACGACAGCCTCGTAATCCCGAACTAATTGTTTCTGCTCCAGCATGCGGTCCAGGATGTTTTTCGCTACCGGATGCTTTGCTACCATCAACAGTCCTGAAGTGCCCTGGTCGAGCCGGTGTACGTGCTCACCGTAAGAACCTCCACCGCGGATGATGTGGCCGATGATGGCATTGATGAAGGTGTCATTTTGCCCGACTTCATTGGGATGTGTGTTCATGCCTTTCGGTTTTTGTGCAATCAAAAAATGTTCATCTTCGAAGAGCACCGGTAATTCGATGTCGTGGTTTGATTCATAAGGCGAATCCGCTTTCGGCAAATCAAATTGCAGGACCGTTCCTTTTGAAAGCGGTTCTTTCCAGACGACTTCCTGGAATTTATCGTTCTTAACGGATTTAGCCATACGCAGTTCATGGACAACTTTCTTGCCGAGGCCCCATTCGGTGCGCAGCAATTCTTCGACGGTCATGCCGTCATCTTTGATTTCGTAATTCCAGCTCATTTCGTTTCCTCCATAAAAAAAGAGCATGCGCAGTGCACATTGCTCTCTTGTCAGTTATTTTTTAACGACTTCTGTGAAAAATTCCTCGATATTCTCTTTTGGCTGCGATCCGACCCAGCGTGAAACTTCTTCGCCGTTTTCATAATGGACAAGTGTCGGTGTCGCTTCGATGAAATAATCCGTCCAGCCCTGTTCATACTCTAACAGATTGTATTGCAGGACGTCCACATCCATATCTTCCGCGACCGGCATCAAAATTGGCGTCGTGTTCTGGCAATGCACGCAAGTCGGGCTGAAGAAATAAACCGTAGTGGGCTCGCCGCTTTCAATCTGTTCAGCTACTTCATCCGGCAAAGCGATGTTCTGATAATTTTCATCATCCAGCTGGTCGATGGTTGCAGGGTCCAGATCATCTGTATCGTACGGGTTATTTGCCAGTTTCTCATTTTGGGACATTTGTGTAAGAACAATGATCAAAGCGAAAATGGCGAGGACAACACCGCCGATGATAAGCATTTTTTTCAATTTAGTTTTCCTCCTTGATTGTTTTCAGCAAATAAATACTCATTCCGGCAATTAAAATGAAAGCGATAAGCGCTAAAAATGGAATGGTGATAAAGCCGAAATAATTGATATACTGGCCTGTACACGGAACCTGTCCGCATGAAGGGGCGGACTCGGAAAGAAAGGCCAATTTCTGAATTCCGTAATGATAAAGGGAAATCATGCCCCCGATTCCTGAGATGATCAGCGAAGTTAGGGCGATTTTGGCATTCTTCTGGAAATAAGCCACACCGACAACGATGACCAGCGGATACATGAAGATACGCTGGATCCAGCAAAGTTCACATGGAACATAGCCGCGGACCTCAGAAAAATAGAGGGAGCCGGCAGTGGCTATCAAAGCTGTCGCCCAGATGCCAAGCAAAAGATTTTCTTGGATTTTCGTCATATGGCAGGTCCTCTCTTGTTAAATAGCTACTATAGAATTATAATTCTTTAGCTGGGGCAAGTAAAATAATATTAACCTCTGTGTATATCCGATATAATAAGATGTGATACTTTTGTGAAGGAGTGGCTAAAGTGGCAGAACAATTCGATTTATCCCATTTTGAAAAGAGCATGATCATCCGTGAGATGAGCTATGCTGATATAAATGCCATTCTAGAGATGCAGCGTTTATGTTTCCCGGGCATGGAACCTTGGGAAGAAGAGCAGTTAAGAAGCCATTTGGGCGTATTCCCGCAAGGCCAGCTGGTCGCGGAACTGGATGGCAAAGTGATTGGTTCCTGCTCAAGTCTTCTGATAAATTTTGATGAATACGACGACCGTCATACCTGGGACGATGTGACAGATGGCGGTTACATTACGAACCATAACCAGGACGGCTACAATATGTACGGCATCGAAGTGATGGTGCATCCCGAATACCGTCGCATGCAGGTCGGCCAGCGGCTTTACGAAGCCCGCAAAGAGTTGGCGCGTGAGCTGAACCTGAAATCGATCATCATCGGCGGACGGATTCCGAATTATCACAAACATGCAGACGAAATGTCGCCGCGTGAATATGTGGATGCGGTATCCCGCCATAAAATTTATGACCCTGTACTTACTTTCCAATTAATGAACGGTTTCCAGTTGATGCGCATCAATCCGAATTACCTTCGGGATGACAAGGCTTCTGGAAAATACGCGACATTGATGGAATGGAATAACGTGGATTACAAACCGGTATCAAAACGGCATTTCAAGACGAGTCTGCCGGTCCGTATTTGTGTTGTGCAATATCTGATGCGTGCCATTGAATCATTCGATGACTTGGCGAGCCAGGTGGAATACTTTGTCGATGTGGCATCCGATGCCCATTCCGATTTCGTCGTATTTCCAGAAATATTCACGACTCAGCTGATGTCGTTCCTGAACGAACCGTCACCGAGCCAGGCAGTGCGTAAACTGACCGAATATACGCCTCAGTATATCGAACTCTTCACCGATCTCGCGGTCCGTTATAACGTCAATATAATCGGCGGTTCCCATTTCGTGAAAGAGGAAGATGATGAAATCTATAATATCGCATATCTGTTCCGTCGCGATGGTTCCATCGACAAGCAGTACAAAATCCACATTACACCAAATGAGCGGAAGTGGTGGGGGATTTCTGCAGGAGATTCAGTCCGCGTATTCGATACGGATTGCGGGAAAATCGCCATCCAGATCTGTTATGATATCGAATTCCCTGAACTTGCGCGCATCGCGACAGATATGGGAGCGAATATCATCTTCTCCCCATTCTGTACGGAAGACCGTCAAGGTTATCTTCGTGTACGCTACTGCGCACAGGCGCGTGCTGTGGAAAACCAGATCTACACCGTCATTTCGGGAACGGTCGGCAACTTGCCGCAAACTGAAAATATGGACATCCAATACGCGCAATCCGGAATTTTTGCTCCATCGGATTTCGAATTTGCGCGCGATGGCATCGTTGGGGAAACAAATGCCAATCTTGAAATGGTCCTGATCGGGGATGTCGACTTGGAAATTCTTCGCCGCCAGCGCCAGAACGGTACCGTCAAACAATTGAAGGACCGGAGACATGATGTCTACCGCGTCGAGTACAAGAAAGATTAAATTCAGCCAAAAAATGAAATTCCCGGACCGCTTCCTGATGGAGGCGGTTTTTTTTCTTCATTTTTGGTAAACTGGAAATAGATTAAATATGTTGTACGTATTATGGATGGAGGGATCTTTATGAATTGGAAGGAACGGATCAAACGCTGGCTGGATTACGAAGGACTGGATGAAGATACGAGAAAATCGCTGGACCTGCTTCAGGAAGATGAAAAAATGGCGGAAGACGCATTCTATCAGGATCTCACTTTCGGCACAGGCGGAATGCGAGGGGAAATCGGGCCCGGCACAAACCGCATGAATGTTTACACAGTACGCAAGGCATCACAGGGGATAGCGGATTACATAAAGTCAAATGGAGCCGAAGCGATGGCAAGGGGAGTTGCCATCGCTTACGACAGCCGTCGCATGTCTCCGGAATTTGCGGAAGAAGCTGCCAGAACTTTTGCTTCAAACGGAATCCACACATATTTATATAATGGTACACGCACAACGCCGCAACTTTCTTTCAGCGTCCGTTACTTGCACGCGTTTATGGGTGTGGTCATCACGGCCAGCCATAATCCGCCTGAGTACAATGGCTATAAAGTTTACGGGGAAGACGGCGCCCAACTGAATTTGGAAGATGCGGACCGTGTCATTGACTTCGTCAGCCAGGTAGAAGATGAATTGACAATTGTTAATGAAAACTATGATCCGGAATTATTGGTTACAGTGGGGGATACTCTCGATCAGGCTTATCTGGCAAATGCTTTGACTGTCCGCGAGCAGCAAGCAGCTTCGCCGATTCAGGCTGTATTTACACCGCTTCACGGTGCATCGGGTGCAACGGTGCAGCAATTGCTCCAAAAAGCAGGCTACACAGACGTCACTTACGTTGCTGAACAGATGGAACCGGACGGCGAGTTTCCGACTGTATCTTCACCGAATCCTGAAGAAGCGGGCGCTTTTGAATTAGCGAAGCAATACGGCAAAGAAGCCGGTGCCGAATTACTTGTCGCAGTCGATCCTGATGGAGATCGCGTCGGTATTGCGGTGACAAACGGGGAACATTACGAATTGCTGTCCGGCAATCAAACAGGGGCCATCCTGATTGAATATTTATTGAGCCAGAAAAAAGCAAAAGGTGAACTTCCTGGCAACGGCCGTATTTTCAAAACGATCGTTACTTCTGAGTTCGGCCGCGCGGTGGGGGATTCATACGGAGTCAAAACCACTGATGTCCTGACCGGCTTCAAATTCATCGGTGAAAAGCTGAGAGAAAATGACAGCACAGGAGAATTCGAGTTTTTATTTGGCTATGAAGAAAGTTATGGTTACCTGATCCGCGATTTTGCACGCGATAAAGATGCAGTGCAATCGGTGCTGCTTCTCGTTGAAGCGGCTGCGTATTATAAGACGCAAGGGAAAACCCTGCACGAGGTGCTGGTCGAGTTATACAATCGCCATGGCTGGTACCGGGAAGCGCTGGTATCGGTGACGAAAAAAGGCGCGGACGGTGCACGGGAAATACAATCGTTATTGGATGGCATGCGTCAGAACCCATTGCAGTCCATAGCCGGAATCGCTGTGACTTCCATAGAAGATTACGAAACACAGAATCGGATCTTCACCGACTTGGATAAGAGCGAAAAAATCGAATTGCCGCAGGCCAATGTGCTGAAATATTTCCTCGAAGACGGCTCCTGGGTATGCCTTCGCCCAAGCGGAACGGAACCGAAAGTGAAATTCTATTTCAGTGTTAAAGGAAATACGGAACAGGAAAGCGATGAAAAGCTGGAATTGATCAAGGAATCTTTTCTTGATGCAGTGAATAACAGATAAAGAGAAACTTCATTCAGTGGGGACGCTTCATCCCCACTGAATGTTAGTTGATCCAAACGGGTTTATACGGTCAGTTGATCTCACGCTTTGGAAAAGCGTAAGATCAACTGACCGTTAATACGGGATAAATGGAAGGCTCCCTTGTGAAAGGGGGCTTTTCTCATTCGAAAGTATGAAGCGCAACCAGGCTCAAAACAGGTATGGTTGGATTAACGGTGGTGAGGTGGAAATATGGAGCTGAGCGAGCATTCCAACGTAATTCTGCTGAAGGAAATTGCAGAATTGCTGAATGAGGAAACGGATATGGAACGGATGCTGACTGGGGCCATCCGGAAGCTTTTGGATGGTTCGAATTTTGAAACAGCCTGGATTTTCTTTATTGACGGGGAAGGGAAGCACAGGCTCATGGCGCAGGCGAATCTTCCTTCGGCACTGAAGGAAGATGATTGCCGCCACCTTCAAAAAGGCGGCTGCTGGTGTGTCAAAAGGTATCACGATGGAGATTTGGAGAAAGCTTCAAATATCATCGCCTGCCAGCGAATCGAGAATTCAATAGCGGAAAAGACTGGAGACCATGGCAACATAACGCATCATGCAACGGTGCCGCTGCAATCAGGTACAGAAAGGTTCGGCCTGCTGAATATTGCTGCACCAGATCGGGAGCGTTTTTCAGCGGATGAACTGGCGCTTTTGGAATCGGTGGCTTTTCAGATCGGCTCCGCGATTAAACGTATTGGCCTGACCCGGCAGGAGCAGGAGTTGGCGCTGGTGACTGAACGCAATAGGCTGGCCCGTGATCTGCATGATTCAGTCAATCAATTACTGTTTTCTGTAACACTTACCGCAAGAGGCGGCGTGGAGATGTCAGAGGAGCCGGCAATCCGGGAAACGTTCAGCGATATTCAGCACCTGACACAGGAAGCGCTGAATGAAATGCGTGCGCTGATTTGGCAATTGCGGCCTAAAGGACTCGAAAGCGGCTTGCTGGAAGGGATAAAAGGCTATGCTGAAATGCTGGGTCTTGAGCTGGAAACGAAAGTGAACGGCGTCATCCAGCTTCCTTCAAGAATTGAAGAGACTTTATTCCGCATTGCGCAGGAAGCATTGAATAATATCCGGAAACATGCGGGCACAGACCGGGGACAATTATTCCTGTCGGTGACCCAGACGGACGTGCTCCTTGTGTTAAAAGATGAAGGAAGAGGATTTGTGATGGATGAAAAGCTGTATATTCCATCGATCGGGATGCTTAGCATGAAAGAGCGGGCAAAATCCGAAGGCGGCACAGTGGAATGGTCCAGTGCAATGGATAAAGGGACGGAAATTCTTGTAAGAATTCCTTATTAAGAGAGGGGGATGGATTGATGAAGGTTTTAATAGCGGATGATCATCATGTAGTCCGGAGAGGGCTGCTGTTTTTTCTGAAAACCCAGAAAGATATTGAAGTGGTCGGTGAAGCGGTGAATGGCAAGGAAGCGGTCGAAATGGCTGAGAGACTCCGTCCAGATATTGTGTTGATGGATTTGGTGATGCCGGTCATGGACGGAATTCAGGCTACACGCAAAATAAAGGAAAAGCATCCTGGAATCATTGTGCTGATGCTGACCAGTTTTTCGGACCGTGACCACGTCGTGCCGGCGATCGAAGCGGGAGCGGCGGGCTATCAACTGAAAGATATCGAACCGGATGAGCTGGTGGAATCGTTGCGCAGTTTGATGAGAGGCGAAAATACGCTGCATCCGAAAGCGACTTCTGAATTGTTGAAAGGGCCGGCAGAACCAGCGCCGCATACCGTCAATTATTTGACGCCGCGGGAAAAAGAAGTGCTGGCGGAATTGACAAAAGGGAAAAGCAACCGGGAAATCGCGTCGGCGTTATATGTGACAGAAAAAACGGTGAAAACGCATATTTCAAATATCTTTACGAAGCTCGAGGTGCAGGACCGCACGCAGGCTGCTCTTTATGCAGTTAAGCATGGACTGACAGAAGCGGGGATGGAATAGAGTTTATAATACCGATATTCCGCAAAACAGCTCCGCTTTCCTGGGGGCTTGCACTGAGCTAACTCGGACTCGTTCCACTTCGCCCGAGTGGATCTCAGCACTTCGCTCGAAAGGGAGTTGTCAAGCCAACTCCCTTTCTAATCCCCTGGGAGTCTTCGCTGTTTTGCTCCATAACTAAGCAACACATTCTATAATAGGCAAATTATTAATTCATTAAAAAGTGTGTATGCTGATATAAGGATTCTGCTCAACATTAAAATAAAGCAGCAGGCGGCGAAAGGAAAAGATGTGCTCCTGCATCGCTGCGCTGCTTCGTCGCAAAGACTTGTCCTCGCCAGCTTTGGCCAATGTCTTTCCTGCTGGATTCAGAGCGAGTCCTAAGCCCCCGCAGGAGCATCGGTTTTCGTAGTGACTGAGGGAGCCTCAGGCAGCTCTCTGCGGAACGCGTCCGCCTAAAGCGGAATGATTTGAGAAGTAGATATAGTTTCTCGAGAGGAAAGAGGCAAGACGCATCAATGCGTCTTGCCTCTTTTCATTTCTATTCAGCGCTTTTTAACTGGACGTTTTCTTGAATCTTTCGTAATCTGCTTCCACTTCGAGCGCTCGGCTTTTTGTGCCGCCAGATCGCTTTTTCGCTCCATATGGGCAAGTTCGCGTTTGAGTTTTACATAGCTGCGGAAACGCTCAGGCTCAAGTTCACCTGTTTCAAGCGCTTCCCGGATGGCGCAGCCGGGTTCATTGCCGTGGGCGCAATCACGGAAACGGCAGGCGTCCGCCAAAGTTTCCACATCCGTAAATCCGGATTCCACGCCTTCAGAATAATCGCCGAGCTGGAATTCGCGCATTCCGGGTGTGTCGATCAGCAATCCGCCGCTTGGCAGCAGCACCATTTCACGGTGGGTTGTCGTGTGCCGTCCTTTGCTGTCGTCTTCCCGGATTTCCTGGACGGCCATCAATTCGGTGCCGGCGAGTGCATTGATCAGGGAAGATTTGCCGACGCCGGACGAACCGAGCAGCGCACCTGTCCTGGAACCGGCCAGTATATTCTGCAAATCAGAAATCCCTTCCAGAGTGACACTGGAGACGGTATGGACCGGTATTCCGAAAGCGACCGATTCCACTTCTTTCAAATAAGGTTCGATGTCGTCGCATTGATCCTTTTTGGTCAATACGATTACCGGATTAGCACCTGAATCCCAAGTGGCCAATAAATAACGTTCAAGCCGCCGGACATTAAAGTCGTGGTTCAGTGACATCACGAGGAACGCGTAGTCAACGTTGACCGCAATCGTCTGGATATCGGAAGTTTCACCTGCCGCTTTACGTGAGAAGCTGGAGATGCGGGGAAGGACTTGATGTATGATCCCTTTTTCTTCACCCGGCATCTGTTCGATAACGACCCAGTCACCGACAGAAGGGAATTCTGATTTCGCATGGCTGTGTCTGTATTTTCCGGATAGTGAGCTGAGCCATTCACCGTGATCTGTAACCACGCGGTAAAGATTTTTATGTTCCAGTACCACACGCCCCGGTACACCGTTTGTTTCAATTTTCTCTTGCCAGTTTTCATTCCAGCCGTACTTTTCAATAATTGTCAATTTAAGTTCCTCCAATTTTTATGCATAATAAAAAACCATGGATGCGTCTTGCAAATCGCAGTCCATGGTTCCCGGGCATAATGGAAGAAGCGTATCTTCAGCGATACACGGAGCGGGATACTATAGACTGGATTTGCTGTTTCGTTGCAATGAATAGAATAGCCATAATACCCCACCTCTTTCCTCAAGTTATCTTTAAGATACCGGATAATTCCGAAATGGTCAATAAGTTTTTTATTCATGATTCCAATTTTTAAGAGAATTCGGAAGAAGGGCTTTCAAAGCCTTGCATAGAATGTATAGAAAAGCTACCATTAAACTAATATTCTGAACATACCAACTGGTCAGTATAAAGAAAGGTGGAAGTTATTTTGGATTTTTCCTATTCTCAAAAAACTAAAGATTTGCAGAAGCGCTTGAACAATTTTATGGAAGTGCATGTCTATCCAAATGAAAAGGTTTTTGAACAGCAATTGAACGGACAGAACAACCGTTGGTCTCAAGTGCCGCCTGTGATGGAAGAGTTGAAGCAGAAAGCGAAAGAACAGGGGCTGTGGAATCTCTTTTTACCGGACAGTGAATACGGAGCAGGCCTCAGCAATCAGGAATATGCGCCTTTGTGTGAAATCATGGGCAGATCGCTGATTGGGCCGGAAGTCTTTAATTGCGGTGCGCCGGATACCGGCAATATGGAAGTATTGGTGCGTTACGGCACAGAAGAGCAGAAGAAGAGATGGCTCGAACCGCTGTTGAATGGTGACATTCGTTCGTGCTTTTCGATGACTGAACCGGCTGTGGCATCGAGTGACGCGACTAATATCTCTGCAACCATTATGAGAGATGGAGATGAATATATCGTCAACGGAAGAAAATGGTGGTCTTCAGGGGCTGGCGATCCTCGTTGCAAAATCGCCATCGTCATGGGGAAAAATGACCCGGATGCGCCGAAATATGAACAGCAATCCATGATTTTGGTGCCTTTGGATACACCAGGTGTAACGATCGAGCGCATGCTGCCGGTTTTCGGCTACGATCATGCGCCGCATGGCCATGCCGAAATCAATTTTGATAATGTCCGGGTTCCGGCTGGCAATATGATTTGGGGAGAAGGAAAAGGCTTTGCCATTGCGCAGGGAAGGCTGGGGCCAGGCAGAATCCACCATTGCATGAGGCTGATTGGTGCTGCCGAACGTGCGCTTGAGGAAATGTGCCGCAGAGTAGTCGAGCGTGCGCCATTTGGCAAGCCATTGGCAAATCAAGGCGTAATCCGGGAATGGATTGCAGACTCCCGGATTGATATCGAACAGGCACGGCTGTTGACATTGAAAGCGGCTTATATGATGGATACAGTCGGCAATAAGGAAGCAAAAGCTGAAATCGCGATGATAAAGGTCACTGCACCGAATATGGCCCTGCGCGTTATCGACCGGGCCATTCAGGCATTCGGGGCAGCGGGTGTCAGCGATGATTTCACACTGGCGGCGCAATGGGCGAATGCCCGGACACTTCGATTGGCGGACGGACCGGATGAAGTGCACAGAAGCCAGATTGCCAAATTGGAATTAAAAAAATATCTATAAGAAATGAGGGGGACCAATGGGGAATTTTACACAAGCAACGATTCCGGTCAGAAAAGGGGAAGAAATCGATCTGCAAAGACTTGAAGAATTTCTTCGTTCGTCAATTGAAGGACTGCCTGAAGGCGAACTTGAAATCCGCCAATTTGGCGCGGGCCATTCCAACTTAACTTATGCACTTAAAATTGGGGGATGGGAAGGGGTTCTCCGTAAACCGCCGCTTGGACCAGTGGCTCCGAAAGCGCACGATATGGAAAGGGAATTCAAAATTCTGCAATCGCTGGCGCCGATTTTTCCAGCAGCCCCGAAACCATTTGTATTTTCGGAAGAAACCTCTATAACAGGGAGTCCATTCTTCATCATGGAAAGACGTTATGGCGTTGTGCTGGATACCGAATTTCCGTCAGGAACTGAAGCGACTGCAGAACTTGGCAGGAAAATATCCGAGAAAATGGTGGATACACTGGTGGAGCTCCATGCCATCGATTATAAAAAAACGGCGCTAGCCGATATGGCGAAACCGGAAGGATTTATGGAACGGCAGGTCAGCGGGTGGATTGGCCGTTATGAACGTGCTAAAACAGATGATATTGAAGAGGTGGAAGAGTTGAAACAATGGATGCTGGCCAATATCCCGGAATCACAGGAGCCGACAATCATCCATTACGATTTTAAATTGAACAATGCGATGTTCAGTGAAGATTATACTGAAATAACGGGACTTTTTGATTGGGAAATGACAACTGTCGGCGACCCCCTGGCAGATTTGGGCGCGGCGATGAGCTACTGGATCCAAGCCGATGACCCGGAACTCCTGAAAAAGGGGATGGGTAAACCGCCTGTCACTGTCAATGAAGGATTTTACACACGTGAGGAATTTATTCGCAGCTATGCAGAGAAGAGCGGCCGGGACGTCACTCAAATTGATTTTTATCTGACGTTCGCTTATTTCAAGCTGGCGGTGATAGTCCAGCAGATTTATTTCAGGTATAAAAATGGCCAGACGCAGGATCCGCGCTTTGCGAATTTCGATCGATTCGTCAAGAGCCTGATCCGCTATGCGCTTGGAACAGCAACTAAATAGATTCAGGTATAGTGCTGGCCGGAATTTCCGGTCTTTTTTCTTTTCCAAATAGGTGATTTGGTGGAGAAAAAGGTGGATAGGAGCGGGTATGAAGAGAGAAAGGAGGCGGTATGATGGACGTCGATAAATATAGCCGGCAATTATTTACAGAAACATTTGTGGAAAATCCTTACCCCTATTATGCCCAGCTGCGAGCGGGGGATCCGGTTTATAAAACAAGGTTTCCTGATGGCCAGCAGGGTTGGCTGATTACTGGTTATGAGGAAGCGGTGGAAGCATTGAAAGAGCCGCGTTTCATCAAGGATTTCAGTAAACTCTATGGAGGCTCGATGGACGGAATGAGTGTCTTTACTCAGAATATGCTTTTTTCTGATCCGCCCGATCACCGCCGTCTCCGGGGCTTGGCACAAAAAGCGTTTACGCCGCGGGTAATTGAAGGAATGAAAGAACGAATTGAGGAAATAACCGATCAGCTTTTGGACGAAATGGAGCAGAAAAAGGAAATCAATTTGATTGATGATTTCGCTTTTCCATTGCCCATCATCGTCATTTGCGAAATTCTCGGTGTGCCATCGGAAGACCGCGATAAATTCCGGATCTGGTCAAATTCACTTATTGAAGGAAGCAGCGGTGAACCGGGAGTCAGTGTTTACCAGCATATGAATGATTTTATCCGTTATCTTGGCGAGTGGTTCAGCAGAACAAGGCTTGAGACGAAAGATGATCTGATCAGTAAACTCATAGAGGCGGAAGAAGAGGGAGACCGTTTGACGGAAAAGGAATTATACGGTCTTGTAACCTTATTGATCATCGCCGGGCACGAGACTACGGTCAATTTAATAGGCAATACATTTCTGAATTTATTGAAGCATCCGGAACAGAAAGAGCTGTTAAGAAAAAAACCGGAGCTGATTGGACAGGCAATCGAGGAATCATTGCGTTTCGATGGGCCTGTTGAATTCAGTACGTCCAGATGGGCGGGTGAAAATTTTCAGTTTGCAGGAAAAGAAATCAGCCGCGGGGAATTGGTGGTGGTTGCCTTGAATGCAGCGAACCGGGACCCTGATCAGTTCGATGATCCGGAAGTATTTGAGATCAGCCGGGAAAAAAGCCCGCACCTCGCATTTGGGACGGGAATCCATCATTGCCTTGGAGCGCCGCTTGCACGGCTCGAGGGAAAGATAGCTATCCGCAGGCTGCTGGATCGTTTTCCTGATTTGAAATTGCGTATACCAGAAAGCGAACTTAAATGGCGACAGGGAATGATTGTCCGGGGTGTAAAGGAAATTCCCGTCATGAAGAGACAATCATAGTTTGTTCGATTGGAAAGATGCTCCTTTAATCGGGAGCTTTTTTTATTTTTTATGGAAAGTGGGGTGTTATTGAAAAATGTTTAACGTGTTTGTTATAGGCGGTAACAGGGGAAATATTTATTAAAGGACGAATTGGGGGGACACTTATGAAAAATTTCACTTTTTGGATCAAGGAAAAGTTATGGGTGACTCCGGCCGTCTACAGTATTTTTGCTGTGGCGCTGTCAATCATCTTCTTTTATATCGATTTGTATTTAATCGAATCACTCAGCGAGTACATACCTTCGATTCTATTGACGAATGTCGACCTGGCAAAAACCATCATGGGGAATTTATCAGGTGCATTACTTACGATGACGACATTCACGTTTTCCACCATCCTCGTTGTGCTGACAATGTATTCCTCTCAATTTTCACCCAGAACGTTAAAGAATTTCGTACATGACCGGCTGACATGGAGAGTGCTTGGCGTCTTTCTTGGTGGATTCATCTACAATACTTTATCGTTGCTGTTCATGCGTGCGCACCTCTACAGTCACGATGTGATTTCCACATTTATCGGTATCGTGATCGCATTCTTCTGTTTGGCGACTTTTGCTTATTTCATTCATCATATATCCACTACTGTTCAAGTAGGAAAATTAGTGATTGATCTGATAGGCGACACTGAACGGGTTATAAAAAAATTCGAAGGATTATGGGAAAAGAGCAGCGATGAAGGAACAATTTGGAGGCCGGATGGCATCAAGCGGTCATTTGCTGCCGGCAAAGCAGGTTTTATAGGTTATATCTACTTCGAAGAACTTCTGGAATATGCTGAAAAAAATAATATGGAAGTGGAAGTTCTTGTATCTATAGGTGATTACATCCATGAAACAAAATCCATAGTGAATGTTTATATGGCTGATTCTGAAGAATTTCCAATCAATGAATATTTTATAATCGGAGAGGAACGGACTTCTGAACAGGATGTAGAGTTTGCTCTGCAAAAATTAGTGGAAATTTCGCTGCGGGCAATATCGCCAGGCATCAACGATCCGAATACAGCAAATGATATCGTGATCAGGCTTGGTAATCTGCTTGGGAAAATCGGCAGCCTTAAAACAGATGAAGTCGTACTGACTGACAAAAAGGGGAATGGCCGGATACTGTACCCTTATCCGAAGTTTAGAGAAATTCTGTATAAAGTCTATTACCAGTTCTCCTATTATGGAAAAGATGATATATCGGTGCTGGGCGCCTTGACGGATTCTTTGATAATCACGTCAGAGACAGTGCCTGAAAAGCATAAGAACGATTTATGGGATATTCAATTGTATATATTAGAAGGAGTTGCCGCAAAGGATTTAAAATCGATGGACAGGATATTTCTGCAGAAGAAAATTGATATTCTAGCTGAAAGAGTGAACAAGAGAGCAGTTAACCTGTTGGACATCAATGGAAATTAAACAGGGGGGAGGCTGAGTAGATGGATAACAGTCAGCTCTTTAATGGCATAGACGTACTGAAAGATTTATCCGTTAGGGAATTTTTTATGTTCTTTATTTACCTATCATTGATATTTGTCATCAAGCTGACAATTGAATGGGTTTTTAAATTCATACTGAAACATACCCGATATAGAGAAAGAGTTTTGCCGATGATTGAAGCGATCTTGAATTGGCTCGCTTTTTATAGCTCCATCATCCTTTTCCTGTTTTATTTTTGGAAGGAAAGCTGGCTGACATATGCATTTTATGAAACTGATGGCGTAGAGGTATCGGTATTTCTGATTGTTGTGGTCGTCATGATTGTGACATTTGCCAGCCGGATCATCAAGACTTTCAACCGGCATGTAATGCCGTTCATTTATGAACAATTCGATATAGATGTGGGTTTAAGTTTCACGATCAATCGGCTGATTTACTATACGGTCATGTTCCTGGCTCTGGCCTTGAGTTTCACGACTGTCGGCTTGGATCTCACAGCATTGGGCGTTGTCTTCAGTGTGCTCGGCATCGGTATCGGTTTCGGCGTCCGCAATATAGCAGCGAACTTCGTATCGGGTATCATCATCCTGTTTGAACGGCCCATGGAAGTGGGCGAAATGGTTGAAATAGACAAAAAGATCGGTAAAATTACGAGAATCAAGCTGAGGTCTACAGTGGTTGAAACATTGAAAGATGGAACAATGGTCGTTCCGAACCAATACTTCATTGAGCAGATCGTTAAAAATCGTTCCAGTGCCGAGTTGTTTGCAAGAGTGGAAGTCAGTGTGGCATATGGCAGCGACACGGCAAAGGTGGAAAAGCTCATTTTGGAAGCGGCAGAACAGGAAATTCCAGCGATGAAGGGTGTGCCGCTAAATCAACAGCCTGATGTCCGTTTTATCGGATTCCGCAATTCTGCGCTTGATTTCCAAGTGGAAGTGCATGTCGTCGACGTCCAGATGAAGGAACAGTTGGAAAGCAGGCTGAGACACGCTATCGCCAAATTGTTTTTTGATAATGATATTGAACTGGCGAAAGCAGATGCCCCCGCCAATGATTAAAGCCCCTTGCCGGTCAATGGCAAGGGGCTTTAAGTTCAGATTCATTCTTCTGTGATCCTTTCATGGACACCACCGGAAGCCTGGACGTTATTGATGATGCTGCCGCTCATTGTGAGGATTGCTCCTGCCGGCATGTCGATGACCGTTCCATTTTTTAAATGGAATGAAAATGAATCAATCTTTGTCATTCCATTTTCTTTGACAATACGTTCCTCCACTTTTTCAAAATCCGTCCAGCCATATTTCTCGGATGTGATGGATAATGGGGCATTATAAACAAACCCGTCGGAAGTTATGTAATAATAATCGGTCAAAGAAAAGCTCAGCGCAATAATCCCCGATACAAATAGAGCAAATGCAAACCCGTATTTCTTCAATCGCTGTTCCAGCATTGCTAATACGATCAATCCACCCGCCATAAGCGCAAGGCCGATGCCTCCGGTCAATAGCGACATGGAAGAAGTGCCGATGGCCAATGCATCTGGTGTGATGAACATGGTTTTAATTGGATAGAAGAAAGCCACGGGTGCAAATAAAGCGGAGATGAACAGTATAACCGCAAACGTAATATATACTATCCTCTTTTGATCAATGAAATCATACATTTTCTAATCCCCCTCTTGTACCGGATCGTCATAGTCAGAATAGTCCGGCTCTATATGTACGAGCACGACACAATTAGGTTTCGATTTTTTTACTTTTCTTTCAATTTCTTCCGTTATCCAGTGGCTTTCCGTTACATTCAACAAAGCATCGACTTCAATTGTCAGATCCACAAACATGACATTGCCATGATGGCGCCCTTTAAAATCACTTAATTTCCTGACACCCGGCACTTTACGGATAATGGCAGACAAGGTTTCAACTTCATCTTCATTGAAGGCATCTGTCAAAGTCATCACCGATTCCTTGAAAATATCCAAAGCGGTTTTAAGAATGATTAATCCGACTATAAAGGCGGTGATGACATCAATGACAGGTGCTCCCAAAATAGCGCCCAGGATTCCGATGCCGGCGCCAATACTAACCAGTGCATCCGAACGGTTGTCATATGCTGCGGCTTTTACAGCACTGCTGTTAATTTCGCGGCTCAACTTAAGATTGTATCGGTAGACGCCATACATGATGATGGCCGAAAATAATGCGATGCCAGCGGTATAGAGGGAAGGTTCAGTTTGTTCGCTGGGACTGAAAAGATTGCGTCCCGCTCCGAGCAATACCTGAAGCCCGATCACAGCCATTATGAACGAAGCGAGAAGGGAAGCGACAGTTTCGGCTCGGAGATGACCGTAATGATGATTCTCATCCGGTGGCTTCTGGGAGATCCGCAGTCCGACCAGTACTGCGACAGAAGCGATGATATCCGTCAGGTTGTTCAGGCCATCCGCTTTTAACGCTTCCGAAGATCCGGCGAATCCGAATACAAGCTTTATAGTGCTAAGGAACACATAAGCGCCAATACTCAGCCACGCGCCTTTTTCCCCTCGGCGTAAATTTGTATATAACTCCATAAAGTTTCCTTCCTCCAAACCTTTTTAACAAATTGAAAACGACCCTCACTTGAGAGTCGCTTTTGCTATTCTTCGTTTTCGGATTCTTCAATTTTGCGGACTTCCAGGTAAAGGATGTGATGTCCGTCAACTTCTTTGATCTGGAATTCATAACCCTGCTCAATGATTTTCTCACCTGGGATGGCATCGAAATTCATGCTCATCATCCAACCGCCGATGGTATCAATATCTTCTTCGTCTATTTCAATACCCAGTATATCATTTATGCTCTCAATGAGCATCTTGGCACTGAAGATATAATGGTCCTCGCCCATTTTTTGGACTTCAGGAACTTCCTCCAAATCAAATTCATCCTGGATATCGCCGACAATTTCTTCAATGATGTCTTCGATTGTGACGAGGCCGGCTGTTCCTCCGTATTCGTCGCGCAAAATCGCCATGTGGATCCGTTCACGCTGGATTTTCAGCAATAACTCGCTTAATGGCATCGAGTCAATCACCTGGATAACCGGCAGCACAAAATTTTCAACCGCTTTATCACCGTTCAGCGGATTTCGGATATAAGCCGTTAAAAGGTATTTCATATTTAGGACGCCGATGATGTGATCTCTGTCTCCATCGATTACAGGATAGCGGGTGAATTGTTCAATGCCGGCTTTTTCAAAGACTTCTTTCAATGTAAGATCTTTTTCAATGATTTTCATTTCTGTCCGCGGAACCATTATTTCTTTCGCGATGCGTTCATCGAATTCAAAAATCTTGTTGACGAAGGCATATTCGGAAGGATTGATTTCCCCTTTTTCCAGACTGTCCGCAAGGATGATTTTCAAATCTTCCTCGGTGTGGCCAATATCCGATTGAGAGACGTGGCTGACACCGAACAAGCCGGCTATCAGTCTTGTCGTCCTATGATAAAACCAGAGGAGTATGTACATCAGGTGATAGGCAACAATAAGCGGTTTGGCCGTAGCCAATGTTATTTGCTCAGCCTTGTGGATTGCGATTGTTTTCGGGACCAGCTCACCGGCAATCGTCAAAACTGTGAGGACGATAAAAAAAGCAATCAAAAAGGCTAGTACGCCGGCAATACTTTCCGCTATACCCAAGCTGGCTGTTAAAGGGGTGATAAAATCGATGACTGATGAATGGCCAAGCCATCCCAGCCCCAGAACAGAAATCATGATCCCAATCTGGCACGCGGACAAATAATCATCCACATTCGTAATGACCTTTTTTGCAGCCAGAGCTTTGGGATTGCCTTCTTCAATCATTTGATCAATTCGGCTGCTGCGGACTTTTACGATAGCGTATTCGCTTGCCGAGAAAAAAGCGGCCGCGATAATAAGCAGGATAAATAGCGTCAATTGTATGGCTATGTCCAAATAAGTCCTTTGTTCCAGTCAAATCAGGAGTGGAACAAAGTTTGCACCTCCCGCGGAGAAATATAAATTAATTCAATGATACGGGAAGAAAAATAAAAAAACAAATAATTCCGTCAATAAAATTTACAAGCTTGTAATTTAATTCATATAAGCAATCAGTTATGCTTAAAGCAACAGGATAAAAAAGGAGAGGCTCGAATGGCACAGAATAAGTATTTGGAAATTTTGAAAGCTTCGACAAAACTAGGGCTAACCTCATTTGGCGGACCGACTGCCCATCTTGGTTATTTCAGGGATGAATACGTAGAAAAACGGAAATGGCTGGACGATAAAGCGTATGCGGATATCGTCGCATTATGCCAATTTCTACCGGGACCCGCCAGTTCGCAGGTGGGCATATCCGTGGGGATGCTGAGAGGCGGAATTCTTGGAGGGTTCATCTCATGGTTCGGCTTTACTATGCCGTCTGTGCTGATTCTTGCTTTGTTTGCAATGTTCATTTCAGGAGCCGCATTTGATACAGGCTGGATACAGGGATTAAAAATTGTAGCGGTTGCGGTTGTTGCACACGCTTTGCTCGGTATGGGGAAATCATTGGTTCCGGATCGTCAGCGAGTGGCTATAGCGGTTTTATCAGCAGCCGCCATTTTATTGGTGCCGACAGCCTGGGCACAAATTGGTGTCATCATTATTGCCGGGATAATCGGCTTTTTGATATACAAAAATGATCAAGCACCCGAGGCAGTGAAGCTGGTACTCAGTTTCGGTAAAAAGACGGGTATTGCAGCATGGACGATCTTCGCTGGATTGCTGATTGGATTGCCATTGCTGCGTCCAGTCATCGAGTCCGGTTACTATGCGATTTTTGATATCTTTTACCGTGTCGGATCGATTGTTTTCGGAGGCGGGCATGTTGTCCTGCCGATGCTTGAACGGGAAGTAGTCCCTGGGTTCATGGACGCAGATACGTTTATTGCGGGGTACGGTGCTGCCCAAGCGGTTCCGGGCCCTCTATTTACTCTTTCAGCTTATCTCGGTCAATTGATGGGAAGTGGATGGGGCGTCGTGGTAGCGGTTTTCGCGATGTTTCTTCCTTCATTCCTACTGGTTATCGGGACACTGCCGTTTTGGAGCATTATCCGGACGAAATCTGGAGTCCAGGCCGCATTGAAAGGTGTGAATGCGGCAGTTGTGGGGATCCTGCTTGCGGCACTTTATGATCCTGTATTCACTTCAGCGATCAATGGTCCGGCTGACTTTGCCGTTGCGGTAATTGCATTTGCCATGTTAGTCTATTTTAAACTCGCCCCTTGGATCGTTGTTTTGATAACGGCTATTTTAGGTGCGGCAATGTATGCATTCCTATAGATGAAAGGAAGATGACAATGGTGACCGTCAAACAATTGGATGAGCAGGATTTGCTGAAAAATTTCAAAGATGAATTTTATATGGAAGACGGACAAATCTATATGGACGGAAATTCACTCGGCTTGATGTCGAAACGGGCAGAAGCAAAATTGCTGAGTTTGATGGACAGCTGGAAAAGTTTCGGGATCGATGGATGGACCGAAGGAGATAACCCGTGGTTTACACTGGCGGAGGATATGAGTTCCCGCATTGCTCCTTTTGTGGGTGCGAAAGCGAATGAAGTGATGGTGACAGGTTCCATCACCTCGAATATCCACCAGATGTTATCGACTCTTTTTCTACCGACAGCAGAAAGAGCGGTTATTCTTGTCGACGAACTGAATTTTCCATCTGATATTTATGCAGTGGAAAGCCATCTTCGTTTACGCGGCCTTGACCCCGAACAATACATGAGAAAGGTCAGAAGCCGAAACGGTTATACATTGGAACTGGAAGATATAATGGAACAACTTACAGAGGATGTTGCCATTGTGCTGCTGCCTTCTGTGCTTTACCGCAGCGGCCAATTATTGGCGATCAAGCAAATAACAGAAGCGGCACACGAAAAAGGGATTCTGGTTGGCTTCGATTTAGCGCACTCCATTGGAGCTTTGCCGCATGAGCTTCATGAAGATGATGTGGATTTTGCGGTCTGGTGCCATTATAAGTATATGAATTCAGGTCCTGGCGGAACAGGTGGACTTTATATTCACGAGCGGCACCATCATCTATTGCCTGGCAACGCAGGATGGTTCGGCTCAGACAAAACAAAGCAATTCGACATGGATCACCAATTCAGCAAAGCGGAAGGTGCAGGGGCCTATCAGATCGGTACGCCGAATATTTTCAGTATGGCGCCACTGCTTGGCAGCATTGAAATCTTTGAAGAAGCCGACATTGCCCTTGTACGTGATAAGTCTCTTCAACTGACTTCCTTGCTTCGTGACCGGCTTGCTGTGAATGTCCCGGAACTTGATGAAGTAACACCGCGGCCGGATGATGAACGCGGTGGGCATATTGCGCTGTCGCATCCTGAAGCTGCCAGAATCTGCAAAGCGCTGAAAGATGAAGGCGTCGTGCCGGATTTTCGTGCTCCGAATATTATTCGACTGGCGCCTGTCGCGTTATATACGTCGTTTGAAGATGTTGAACGCACCGTAATGATCCTGAAAAAAATCATGGCTGAAGAACTCTATAAGAATTACAGCAATGAAAGAAATGTGGTGGCGTAAATGAAAACAAAAGAGATTTTTGATATTTCCATGGAACTGAATACAAAAACCCCGGAATGGCCGGGAGACCGACCGTTCGAGTATTCGCTGTCAGTTACCAAAGAGCAGAGCGGTTCTGTCAATGTCGGACAATTCAAAACGAGCACACATATGGGCACTCATATCGACGCCCCGTTCCATTATGATGACAATGGTTTGACGATAGAGGAGATGCCGCTTGAGATATACTTAAGCACAGCACAGGTCATTGATGTGCAGGGATTGAAGGAGATCAGCAGCAACGATCTGCCTCAACCTGCTGAAGGGGTGACGACTGTTTTATTGAAATCGTGCAGGTGGGTAGACCGCACGAATTTTCCAGAATCTTGGCCAGTATTCGATGAATCGATTGCCGGTTGGATGAAGGAAAAAGGAATTCGTCTGCTTGGCGTTGACGTGCCATCTGTCGATCAGGAAACCAGTAAAGAGTTACCGATGCACCAGGCTATGAATATAAATGAAAGATATATTCTTGAAGGGATCGTGCTGGATAATATCGATGCAGGCGTCTATCAGTTAGCGGCATTGCCGTTGAAGATCAAAGGCGCTGAAGGAAGTCCGGTGCGAGCAGTTCTCTATAAATAAAAAATAAACCTTCACCTGATTATCGGGTGAAGGTTTTTACATATAGTCTGAACGGAAATAATTTTCCATATTTTTTATGTTCATGGCGATTTCATCACATATTTCCTGATACAGAGCCCATTGTTCTGTTTCATCCAATGACCGCAGTTCGGGATTGCGGATATCCCATCGCAGCAATTTTTGAGCGGGCAAATCTGCAGGTATATCATCTTGTTCCAACTCACCGTCATGCATCGCGATTATCAAATCCGCTCCGCTGACTTCATCGTGATTATAGGATCTCGGTTCAACCTCTGGCAGATCGAGAATGATTTCCTTCATGATTTCCATTGGAGTCTCGCTGATTGAAGGCTGACTCCAAGCGGCGCTCCGAATTTCCCAATCAGGAAGTCCGAGGCGATTTGCCCATATCTCAGCCATCAGTCCACGGTGCTGGTGTGAAGACAGAAAGTAGACAGTTTGCTTAGACATGGCTGTTCTCCTTCTTCCTTTGTTTCGAGTTTTCTATACTTAGTAATGTTTACCCATTTCGGTTTGAAGTAAACTAATATATTTGTGACAGAAATAGCACGAAAATATCATGTGGGTCAAAAATCTATAAAGCCCCATAATTCGGCGACCCAAGTGTTCATCAACCATTATTTAACTACAAGAACTGAACAGGATGCTTCTTTCAATAACTTCTTGCTGACCGATCCTACGAAGAACTTTTGCATACCTGATTTTCCGCTGTTGCCCACAACCAGCAAATCGATTTTTTGTTCATCAATGAAGGCAGGGATGGTCTTAGAAGCGTTTCCTTCCAAAGCCAGAACATTTGCTTCTATGTTTTTCTCATCCAATTGCTGCTGAATCGAATTATGCATATGCTTGGAAAATTCGGATGGCCGCTCCATAGGGTCTCTTGGTACACGGCTGCCGCCATTCTCACCAATTCCGTAAGGCATGAACTGGGCATAGGTGCTGTCGACATTCGAGGATGTGACAGGTGCCGAAGCATCTCCCGCACTCATGAAACCGATGCCTTCCTCAGTTTCTTCATTGACATAGATGATCGATAATTGAAGATCAGGAAAATCCTGTTTCAGTTCCAATGCTTTGTCAAAGGCCATTTTGCTGCCATCCGAACCATCGTATGCTACCGCCAATTTTTTATACATATGCTTTCACCCCGCTAAGTTTTACTCTTACTATGAAAGTACCCTCCTGGCTGACAATGAAAACATTCGTTTGCCAAGCCTTGACCGAAGCTTGCGAGGGCAAGTCTTTGCGACGAAGCCAGCGAAGCGATGCAGGAGCATGGGTTTGGAAAGCCCAGCTGTATTGCAGAACAATGATTATTAAAAATCATTAATTCAACTAATATAGATAATGAATATTCTATTTTTTAAAAATAATGTTGACAATTCAAAAAAGGCAGTGGTAGGCTTGAACTATCAAATTTGAAGGAATGGAGGTTTTGACGATGAAAAAAGTATTTGTAAACACTGAGTCCAATTTCATATCTATGTCAGGCCATCCTGTTTTTTGTCTTTGAATTTATTTCGTGACTAGAAGTTTCAGGACAGGTCTGAGCACCTGTCCATTTTCCTGAGCGCATGCCGAGAAAAATTGGCATGCGCTTTTTTATGGTTCCGAAACGTTTTTAACCAGCATTTGCTGTTTAAATAATAGGCACTGGGGAACAGTTGCCAAATAAAAAACAAAGGAGAATATAAAAATGGAAAAAATCCAACAAAGAAAAATTATGACGAAGGAAGCGCTTGAAGGAGACTAGCTGAAATCGGAAACGAAAGAAGGAATTGCAGATGTTTGATGTTTTATGGAAATTAAAATGGTTTTTTAAAGAAAATTGGATCCGCTACACAATCGCAGTCGGCTTATTGCTGATTGCCAATGTGCTGGAAATCATACCGCCTTGGCTGATCGGGGTAGCAATCGACTCGATTGCCCAGAATGAACTGACAGCAGAACTTCTATGGCAATACATTATCGTATTGGCGGTTGCAATGATACTTGCCTATCTGATCAACTTTGTCTGGCAATATCAATTGTTTGGCGGTGCTTATGTAATCGAGCGCCAGCTCCGTTCAAGTCTGATGGGGCATTTCCTGAAAATGACGCCGACGTTTTTTGAAAAGAACCGGACAGGCGATTTGATGGCACGTTCCACAAATGATTTACGGGCTATATCAGAAACCGCCGGATTCGGGATACTGACCCTTGTCGATTCTACACTGTATATGGGGACCATCATCGTCGCGATGGGAATCCTGGTGTCGTGGGAACTGACTTTATTGGCATTGATCCCGCTGCCGATCCTGGCGATCGTCGTGCAGATTCTCGGACGCAAAATCCATGAACGCTATACATTGGCGCAAGATGCGTTCGGTGATATGAATGACAGTGTTCTCGAGTCAGTCGGCGGAGTCCGGGTCGTGCGCGCTTACGTGCAGGAACGTGCTTCAGAGCGGCAGTTTGCTGAAATGACGGATGACGTCTATGAAAAGAATATGGCGGTCGAAAGGATTGATGCGCTGTTTGCACCAGTAACCAAAGTGCTGACAGCAATCAGTTATATGATCGGCCTCGGCTACGGTGCATTTCTTGTGGCGGAAGGTGTCATGACTCTCGGTGACCTGGTGGCATTCAATGTATACCTCGGTATGATTGTCTGGCCGATGTTCGCTATCGGCGAATTGATCAACATCCTGCAACGGGGCAATGCTTCATTGGACCGCGTAAATGAAACATTGGATTACGAGGAGGATGTTGTCGATCCGGCGAAACCGGCATATGCGGATAAACCGGAAAACATCGGTTTCCGTGATTTCAGTTTCACCTATCCGCAGTCAAGCTCCATCAATCTGCAAGGAATCAACTTGTCGATGAACAGCGGGCAGACGCTTGGAATCGTCGGCAAGACGGGAAGCGGCAAAACGACCTTTGTGAAACAATTGATGCGGGAATATCCGGCAGGTGAAGGTTCGATCCTGCTGAATGGAATCGAACTTCAGGATCTGACGAAAGATCAGCTGAGAGGCTGGATCGGATATGTACCACAGGATCATGTCCTGTTTTCAAGAACGATCCGGGCGAATATCCTGTTCGGTAAGTCGGATGCGACCGAAGAAGACATTGCGGAAGCGATTCGCCTTTCCCACTTCACGAAAGATCTTGAAATGCTGCCAAACGGCCTGGATACATTAGTGGGGGAAAAAGGGGTTGCATTATCAGGGGGCCAGAAACAGCGGATTTCAATCGCGAGAGCGCTGATCAAAAATCCTGAAATTTTGATACTTGATGATTCGCTGTCAGCTGTGGATGCGAAGACAGAAGCACGGATCATCGAAAATATCCAACAGGAACGTTCCGGAAAAACAACTATAATCACCACTCACCGCTTGTCGGCGGTGCAGCATGCTGATTGGATAGTTGTCCTGGATGACGGAGTCGTCATCGAAGAAGGAACGCATGAAGATTTGCTGAAGAAAAATGGATGGTATAACGAACAATTCCTCCGTCAGCAGATTGAGGAGGTGTAGGAATGACTACAGGAAAAAGATTATTAAAATATGCTTTGAATTTTAAAGGGATATTGATTGTCGGCCTTATATTTCTGGCCATTGCGGTTGCTGCTGACTTAGCGACACCGCTTATTGCCAAAGAAATAATAGACAATCACATTGCAACTTCCGGTGAAGCGATCGATTTTGAGCCGATTGCTTACCTATTGGCGTTATTCTTTGTACTCGGAATCGTCACTGCTGTATTCCGCTATCTGCAATATATCCTGTTGCAGAAAGGCGCCAATAAAATCATCCGGAAAATGCGTAATGATGTTTTTGAGCACGTGCAAAGATTGCCGATCCGTTACTTTGATAACCTGCCGGCGGGCAAAGTTGTCGCAAGGATAACGAACGATACGGAAGCCATCCGTGAATTATTTGTCACGGTGCTGTCGCAGTTTGCGACAAGCTTCATGTATATGGCTGGTATCTACGCAGCCTTGTTCTACCTTGACTGGCGCATGGCGCTGATCACCTTTGTCATCGTGCCGCTGTTATACGTGTGGATGCTGGTATACCGGAAATATGCGGCGAAATACAATCACGTGGTCCGTGAGAAGGTCAGTGACATGAATGCGATGATCAATGAGTCGATTCAAGGCATGACGATCATTCAGGCCTTCAGACGCGAGAAGCAGATGAAAGAGGAATTCGAGAGCATGAACAATGTGCATTTCAAATTTCAGCAGAAATTGCTGATTTTGGAAGCCGCCGCCTCACATAATATGGTCGGCGTTTTGCGTTCGATGGTTTTTATCGCCTTCATCTGGTATTTCGGTGGAGCGACAATGTCAGGCAACGAAGTTGTAACGGTAGGCGTACTTTATGCATTCGTCGATTACATCATCCGCCTTTTCAATCCGATCAGCGGAATCGTCAACCAGTTTGCGAAATTGGAACAGGCATTGGTGGCTGCTGAGCGGGTGTTCCGCCTGCTAGACCGCAGCGGGGAAAATGTCAGTGATGAGAAGATTGCAAGATACCGCGGCAATGTCCGCTTTGAGGATGTCTGGTTCGCTTACAAAGAAGAAGAGTACGTATTGAAGGATTTGACCTTTGAAGCGAAGCAGGGGGAAACAGTTGCGCTCGTCGGACACACCGGATCCGGTAAAAGTTCCATCATGAACCTGCTGTTCCGTTTTTACGATGTTTCCAAAGGCAGCATTACGATTGACGGCGTCAACATCAATGATATGTCAAGGCAGGCTGTCCGTGAACATATGGGAATCGTCTTGCAGGATCCATATTTGTTCTCTGGCACAATCGAGTCGAACATAACGCTCGGCGATAAGAAAATCACCCGCGAACGCGCCATCAAAGCATTGGAAGAAGTCGGCGGTGAACGGGTGCTGAAGCATTTGCCGAATGGCATTGATGAACCTGTTGTTGAAAAAGGGAGCACGCTGTCTTCCGGCCAGCGCCAATTGGTATCTTTCGCGCGCGCTTTAGCTTTTGACCCAGCCATTTTGATACTGGACGAAGCCACGTCGAACATCGATACCGAAACCGAAGAAATAATCCAGCATGCGATGGAAGTGCTGAAAAAAGGAAGAACCACTTTCATCATTGCGCACAGATTATCTACTATTAAGAATGCGGATCGCATCCTGGTGCTCGACCGCGGTGAAATTGCAGAGTCCGGTTCACACGATGAACTGATGAAACTCGGCGGCACCTATTACCAGATGTATCAGATCCAATCAGGAATGTCTTCTGCCCAGAAAATTGGGTAAGGGGACATTCCCTTTTTTTATTCGCTGCTGTACCTGAAATGCTATTACTATTAAATTTGCAACGCTTTACTTTATAATGAAGAAACGGATGAAAAAAAGCGCTGGAACCTTCCAGCGCTTTAATCATATACATGAAAGAGCATGAGCTCATGGATCATCTTTTTGACGGCCTCTTCATCCTCAGGCTGTTTGTTTCTCCAAGTGATGGTCCCATCGGGATGGTATTCTCCTGTAATGCGTTCATTCTTATAAAAAAATGAGATGTTCCAGCCAGGCAATTGGTGATTCTCGAACATCGGTGTAAATTTAAAATGCTGCAGCATAAAGATCCCCCTTTGTCTCTTGCATTCATTATAAAGGCAGGAAACAGGATTGACAAAGATGAAAAAGAAATGAGTGACGAATTTGAATATCCTTCTTACATTGATTTTCATGGCGTTCATCGGTGCGCTCATCGGTGGCGTCACCAACCATATTGCCATTAAGATGCTTTTTTGGCCATATGAAGCAAAATACATCGGCAATTTCCGTATCCCGTTCACGCCCGGTCTCATACCCAAAAGACGGGATGAACTTTCGACCCAGCTCGGACGCACTGTGGTGGAGCATCTCCTGACGCCGGAAACATTCAAAAAGCGTTTTTTCAATGAAGAAATGCGAATGAAGACAGAAAAATGGATTCAGCGGCAACTAGCCAAGCATGTATTTGAATCTCCGAAAACGTTTAAAAATTGGCTGGATGCAGCCGGTCAAAAAAATGTGGAGATGAAAATCGAGCGGAAAATCGACAGATTGGTGGAAAGGCAATACGATTCACTTCTTTCTTATATCGATGGCAAGACAATCCGTGAATTGATGCCGGAAGCCTGGAAAGACGAAGCCGAAGTGAAAATGATCCAGTCGGTGAAATACGGCATTGACAGAGGTTCCGATTACTTCGAATCGATTGAAGGAAGACGCGCCATCAAAACCCTGCTTGATGAATTTTTGGCTTCCCGTGGCAGGATCGGCAATATGCTGCATTCGATACTCGGCGAATCCCGTCCCTTAGTGGACCGGATCCAACCGGAAATCATAAAATTCCTTAATTCGCCGAAAACATTTGAATTACTGGTCTCCATCGCATACGCAGAGTGGGATAAATTGCAGGATCGCCGCGCCGATGCCTTGCTGAGTGAATTTGACTTTAATCCGGCCCTTGAAGCAGTGAAACAATATGTACGCGAAACCGCGAATGTGGAAGGACGCTTAAACACGACACTTGCACAGTCCTGGCCGGGAGGGTTAGAATGGACAAGTGAAAACTTTACTCCGCTTGTCACCGATTTCATTTTCGAGCAAGGGGAGCAAAAATTGGAAGAGACCATACACAAGATCAACATTGAAAGTATGGTGAAAGAGCAAGTGGATTCTCTGCCGCTGAGCCGTCTGGAAGAATTGGTTCTGGGGATTTCACGGAGAGAGTTCAAGATGATCACAGTGCTTGGCGCATTTATCGGGGGAGCTGTTGGTATTCTCCAGGGAGTGTTAGTCTCGGTACTGAATATATTGTAGAGGAGAATCATAATGGCAGTTAACATTTATGACGACATCAACAAATTGGAAAGCACTTTCCGTTCGACAGAGGAATTTCAGAAACTTGAAGCAGCTGTGGAAAACGTGAAATCAGACGATGAGGCTAATGAATTATTCAAGAGCTTCCGCGATCTTCAGATTTCGTTGCAGCAGAAACAGCAGCAAGGCGAAGAAATCACTGAAGAAGAAATGATGGGTGCGCAAACTACAGCTCAGGCTGCACAGCAAAACGAGAAAATTCTTGCGATGCTTGAAGCTGAAATGGGCCTTAGCCAAATGATCGAGGAAGTTAACCGCGTATTGATCAAACCTGTACAATCTTTGTATGAAAGCATGTAATTAAAAATTCCCTCATCTAAAATAGAGGGATTTGGAAAAAGACACCGAATAAGTAAAGATGAATGACAATTCATTTTTATGAAAGGGTGTCTTTTTTCTATGTTTGAAACAATCCGATTGGAAAAACAAGGCCGCGTTGGCCATGTAGTATTGAACCGCCCGAATTCAATGAATGCGATGAACGGGCAGATGATGAAGGAACTGGCGGACTGCTTTGAATCGCTCCAGAACGAACATACACTCCAGGTTGTAAAAATTTACGGGGAAGGCCGTGCATTTTCTGCCGGTGGCGATATCAAGGAGATGATGGATCCGGACAATCCGATGGATATCGAATTGGTCATGAAGGATGTCAGCAGGCTTGCGAAAGCGCTTTATACGCTTCCACAAGTAACGATAGCCATAGTCCATGGTGCTTCAGCAGGACTCGGGTTCTCGATGGCGCTGGCGTGCGATCATGTTATTGCTGAAGAGAACAGCAAATTGGCGATGAACTTCATCGGCATCGGACTCGTTCCGGATGGCGGTGGGCATTTCTTCATGAAAGAACGTGTCGGTGTGCCGAAAGCGAAGGAAATCATCTGGGCAGGTCAAACATTGAAAGCCCATGATGCGCTTGCTAAAGGCCTGATCGAAGAAGTGACGGCAGAAGGGCGCGCCATGGAGCACGCGGACAATTATGCTAACGAAGTTTTAAGTTCGCCTGTTCTTTCAAGACTTGCTTCGAAAAATATCCTTCATACGTTAAAACTGAAAGAACTTGAACAGGTGTTGGAAATGGAAGCATCCGCACAATCGGCGATGCGCAAAACGAAAGATCATATGGAAGGAATTCAGGCTTTTGTCCAAAAACGCAAACCTGAATTCAAAGGTCAGTAAGTTAAAGAAAAGGTGTCCCGTCACAATGACGGGACACCTTTTGCATTCGTTTCAAGAATGGAATAACAATAGTTTGCCAGCAGGCGAAGCGAGGCGATGGGTCTGATCTTCAAGTTCTTTTTCCTTAAGGATCTCTCTGCCTTTTTCTTTAGCCAGGTCATCGTTTTCAGCTGTGAAAGTTTCTTCGGTTATCAATTTGCCGGTCTGTTCGAATGCGGTTAGTTTATAAGTTCTCATTGTATATCAATCCTTTCTGAATCACTATTCAGTTTCAGTATAAAGGGTTTTAGGGGAAATGTCGTGCAATTATTTGAAACATTTCCGGACAAATGCCGTATAGATACTATACATATTAAAAGGAGGATTTAAAATGGCATTGTCTGTTGAACAAGCAACAAAAAAGTTCGGTGACTTCACTGCAGTCGACAATTTGTCATTAAGTGTCGAAGAAGGCCAGATGCATGGCTTTCTGGGGGCTAACGGCGCAGGCAAGACGACTACTTTCCGAATGATACTGGGATTATTAGATCCGACTCACGGCCAAGTCACCTGGAATGGTAAACCGATCACTTATGATTCAAGCCCTTTTATCGGTTATTTGCCGGAAGAAAGGGGACTCTATCCAAAAATGAAAGTGGAAGATCAATTGATCTATCTGGCACAGCTGCGCAAAATGTCAAAAGTGGATGCAAAAAAGGAGACAGCCGCTTGGCTTGAACGTTTTGAAGTTCCTCATTACGCGGGCAAAAAAGTGGAAGAGCTGTCAAAAGGCAATCAGCAAAAGATCCAATTGATCGCTTCATTGGTACATAAACCCTCGTTGATCATTTTGGATGAACCATTCTCCGGACTTGACCCTGTGAATGTCGGAATGCTGAAAAGCGCTATATTGGATGTTCAAAAACAAGGAGCAACCATTGTGTTTTCGAGTCACCGGATGGATCACGTCGAAGAATTATGTGACGATATGAGCATTCTTGACCACGGAAAAGTCGTGGTCGGCGGGTCTATCAGAGAAGTGAAGCGGAATTTCGGCAAACACAATATACGCCTTAAAATGGATAAGGAATTAACAGCACTCAGCCAATTGCCTGGCGTTGAAAAATATACAGGCACCATCGATGGTGCAATCCTCCAGGTAACAGACGAATCCACCGCGGATCTGATACTCGCGGAAGCGATGAAGCTGGGGCAGCTGCGCCATTTCTCCATTGAAGAGCCTTCGCTCGAAGAGATCTTTATTGCAAAGGTGGGCAAAGCATATGCATAGTTTTTGGATCATTTTTAAACAGGCTTTTATGACAAAAGCACGGACCAAATCGTTCATCATAACGACCATCATCGTGGCAGCTGCTTTTTTCCTTCTGGCAAATCTGCCGAATATCATCGAATCCTTTGGGGGCGATGAAGATGGCCAGGTTCTGCACGTAATCGATGAAAGCGGTGAGCTGGTTCCCCAATTGCAGGCACAGTTCGAACAGACTGACAGTGATATCCAAGCGATGCCGACTGAAATGTCAGAAGAGGAATTGCGGCAAGGCATCACCGAAGGCACAATCGAATCGTACCTGATAATTGAAGAAGGCGATACCTTAACAGCCCGTTACGTCTCTGAATCGGCAAATGAAATCGGAGCGGGTTCTGATGTGGAAAACGCTGTCCAGGCGATTCAGACAGCCCAGACAGCCGAAAGACTTGGCCTAAGCGGTGCCGAAGTGGGGGAACTGTTCATGCCGGCTCAATTTGAGAGGGAAGCAGTTTCCGACAGTTCGAAAACAGAAGAAGAGCTGAGCCAGGCCAGAGGGCTTGTCTATGTTTTGATCCTGCTCATTTATGTTGCAGTCATTTACTATCCGAATATGATCGCTATGGAAGTGGCGAACGAAAAATCTTCACGTGTGATGGAAATACTGATTTCCAGTGTGTCGCCGGTCAAGCATATGTTTGCGAAAATTGCCGGAATCGGAACTCTTGGAATTGTGCAGATGCTGATATTTGGAATCGCCGGCTATTTTGCTTTCCAAACTTCCGGTTCTGATATGGCGGAAGGATTTTTCAGCGTCATGGGATTCTCTGATATCAAGATTAGCACGTTCCTGTTTGCTGTCCTGTTTTTCCTGCTGGGCTATTTCCTTTACGCTGTTCTTGCAGCTTTGCTCGGCTCGCTTGTCAGCAGGACCGAAGATGTGCAGCAATTGATGCTGCCGATGATGTTCCTGATAATCATTTCATCATTCATCGCATTTTCAGGGATCGGCATGCCGGAAGCGAGTTATGTCACCATCTCCTCATTCATCCCATTCTTTGCGCCGCTTGTCATGTTCCTGCGCGTAGGTATGCTGGATATACCCCTTTGGGAACCGTTGTTATCCATCGCCATCATGCTCCTGACCATCGGGGTGCTCGGCTGGTTCGGTGCCCGCGTTTATCGGGGAGGCGTATTGATGTATGGTTCCTCACAGTCCTTGAAGGATATAGGTAAAGCGATTCGTCTGGGCAATAAAAAATAAGGAATTGAAGCATGAAGCTGTTTGCGGATAGATTTCCGCAAACAGTTTTTTTTATAAGGTGGGCATGGTAAAATTAGAACAAATATTCGCTTTCGGAAAAGAGGGGAAAGTATGGCACAAGTCCGTTTTATACACACAGCAGATTTGCATTTGGGCAGTCCGTTCACCGGCGTCTCAGGTCTTGCTTCAGCGCAGCGGAAAAGATTGGCAGATAGTGTTTATGTGGCCTTTGACACGCTGATAGATTACACATTGAAAGAAAAGCCCGATTTCATGCTGATTGCCGGTGATATTTATGATGGAGAAGATCGGACGCTTCGCGCGCAGTATAAATTCCAAAAAGGAATGGAACGATTAAACGAAGCGGGAATCCCTGTGGTCATCAGCCACGGCAACCATGATCATCTTGGGGGCGGTTGGAAGCGTTTTGACTTGCCCGCTAATGTGCATGTATTTAATGACGAAGTCAGCAGCCACAGTTTAATAATTTCCGGGAATAAGGTGACCGTCACGGGTTTCAGTTATGGGGAGCGTCATGTAAAAGAAGCGAGAATCCTTGAGTTTCCACAAGCTGATGAAACGTCCGCCTATCATATCGGCATGCTGCACGGCAGTATGGACGGTGATTCCAGCCATGCGGTATATGCGCCATTCAGAAAAGAACAGCTGCTCAGCAAAAATTATGATTATTGGGCGCTCGGCCATATCCATCTTCGCCAAATTCTCCATTCGGATCCCTGCATCGTCTATCCGGGAAATATACAGGGAAGGCATCGGAAAGAAACCGGTCCAAAAGGATTCTATGATGTGTGTATAAGTAATGGAGAGACCAGCCTGCAGTTTATCCGGACATCCGCTGTCTGTTTCGAAACGCTCGAAGTGTCCTGCAAGGAAATGATGCACATGAATGAATTGATTGATGCCTGTACAGCAGTTGCTGAAAGATACATAAATGAGAATAATGCTGTTATGGCTGTACTTCACCTGAAAGATGTAGATGAATATGCAGGTGAACTTTTAGAAGGGATTCCGGAAGAAGCATTATTGGAGGCAATTCAGGAATCACTTGAATCCAGTACAGCTGATGCCTGGATCACTGGTATCGTTGTTGGTGAAGATTGGGGTGAAACCCGTGTTTCCGCTATCGGTGAGAAAATCTCCACAACAATGAGTGAATGGCAGCAAAGCGACTGGAAATGGGTGCTGAAAGATCTTTATCAGCATCCAAAAGCAAGCAGATACCTGAATCCCTTAACGGATGAACTGATAAAAGAAATTGCAAACGAAGCCATACCCAAAATCCATAAAGCCATGAGAGCGGGTGAATGAAGAAATGAAAATCGAGAAATTGATGATCTACGGATTCGGCAAGCACGAAAATCTTGCATTGGATGTCAATGAGGAGTTAGCCGTCTTCTATGGCAATAATGAAGCAGGCAAAACCACGATTCAGCAATTCATCATTCAGATTCTTTTCGGATTTCCATCTCGCAACCAGGCGGAAAGCCGTTATGAACCAAAAGCGGGAGGGAAATATGGCGGGCAGCTCTATTTGAATGATTCACAGTATGGAAAAGTGATAGTTGAACGCGTAAAAGGCAAAGCGGCTGGAGATGTAACGGTCTATTTCGAAGATGGTTCCCGGGGGGCGGAAACCGAATTGAAAAAGATTTTACGTGATTATGACCGGGCTTCATTCGATGCGATTTTTTCATTTTCCATCCATGAACTGCAGGGGCTGGATAAAATGACAGAAGAGCAATTGAGCCGTACACTGCTCGCGTCAGGTACAACAGGAGTCGATTCTATTACAAAGATGGAATCGGAACTTGAAAAGGATATGGGCGAGCTGTTCAAGAAAGGGGGCCGCAATCCCCGGATGAACCTATTGATCGAGCAGCTCCGGAACGATGAGCGGGAATTGAAGGAACACCGCGGGCAGGCGGATTTATACGGCCCTTTTGTGGAACGGATGGATGGATTGGACAGCAGCCTGAAGGGACTGATGGAGCGGGAAAATTCCATTTCAGAATTGCTGTCCATTATCACCAAACGCCAGCAGGCGGCTCCGATAGCAGAACGGAAAAGACAGTTGGAAGAGCAGCTGGCATCGTTGTCGATCGACTTTTTTCCAGCGGATGGCAGCAGACGCATGGACCGTTTGTCTGAAAGGATATCCGATGCCTCAGCAAAAATGAAGCAAGCTGAAAAAGAATTAGCAGCATTACCTGAAATTGAAACTGCTGGAACAAGCGGTGACGCACTGGCAGAAATGCTTGAAAAGGAATCGCAGTGGCTGAGATTTTTATCACAATATAGGAATATGGAAGAAGAAGCTGAAAAGTTGAAATATGAACTTGGCGGGCAGCTTGGTTTGGCCGGCATGGCTTTAAATGAGGCGCTGACATTCGACACTTCCTTGATAAATGAAGAAAAGCTGCGGAATTTAGCGGTAGAAGCGGATAGGGAAGAAGAGAACAGCCGATTCCGTGAACGGGATCTTCAAGAGGAAAAACAGAAACTGATTGAAGCTGAAAAAGAGATGTCTTATCTCGAAAGCATTGCTCCGACTCCGGAACAGGTGGAGACAGCGGCAAAATGGCCTGAAAATGCGCTTAAGCTGGCAGAAGCGAAAGCCATGAAAAGGCTTGGCGCGGAACCGGCGAATCAGCTCTTCCCCTTGATACTCGCTGCAATTGGCGCAGCCGGAGTTCTGGCCGGCTTTTTGAGCGATAATATCCTGGTTGCGATTATCGCTTTTGCGGCAGTTGCAGCCGGAGTAATGCTGTTTATGAAAACACGTCAAAAACCAGTTTCAATGGATGAGGATCTTGAAGAAGTCATTAAGCGTTTCAGTGGCAAAGAAGCCGAAATGGAATCGCTGCAGCATAGAATAGCGGAGCATGACCGAAAAGTTGAAGAAACTTTGCGTATAATCTCAAAGGCTGATCAGAAAATCGAGGAACTTACCACAAACAGGGATGTACAGCCTGCTAAAAAGGAATTCACTGCTTTTATCGAAAATATCGGAATTACATCTTCTGCGAGTTCTTCTATTGTCATCGAGCTCTTTCAAACAGTCAGAAAAGTACAGGAGCTTCACAGTAAGCTGCAAAGAATTGAAGAGTTTTTAAAGAACGCCGAAATCGAGAAGGCGGATTGGATAAGAGCAGCAGCTGCCGCAACAGGCAAAAACGTTCAAGCAGGAGAGATGTACACTGTTCTCCGGGCAGAGTCAAAAAAATTCAATGAAGTGAATGACAGAAACCAGAGGCACAGTGAAAAAAGGGAAGCTTTGAAAGAAGACGTTGAGAGGCAAGCAGGTTATTTGCAGGAGCTTGAGAAGGAGAAAGATGAGCTTCTTAAGGAGAGTGGAGCCGCAAATATGGAACAGTTTTACCAGTTTCATCTTGAGTGGCTGCATAAGAAAGAGCTGGAGCAGGAATTTGGACTCGTCAGCAGCCAATGGCGGGCGATTGGAGCGGCCGAACCTGAGGAAGGTGAGACAGGGAATTCATTAAAAGAACACATGAATGAACTGGAACGGGAGCTTTCTGAAATAAGAAAGGAACGCAATCAGATTCTGAATGAAAGAGCTGAGCTTCAGCAAAAAGTGAACCACTTGCTGACGAATCAGGATTATGAATTGAAATTGCAGAAATATGAAGAGAAAAAAGCGGAATTCAACAAGCTTGCTTTTCGGTGGTCAGTGGACAAAGCGATTATTGAGGCTATTCGCAGTACAATGGCTGAGCTGAAAGAAAAATCGCTGCCAGCCGTTCTTTCCAAAGCCTGTGAGTATTTTGGGCGTTTGACCGGAAATTCCTATATAGCGATGGAAATTCATCCTGACGGACATTTTGAAGCAGTCAGAAAAGACAATATTCGTTTTCGCATATCGGAATTGAGTCAGGCTACGAAAGAACAGGCATATCTGGCGTTGCGCCTCAGTCTGGCTGTGTCCATGCAGAAGAGCCACCCTTTCCCAATTATCATGGATGATCCATTTGTCCATTTTGATCGCCTGCGGCTGCAGCAAGTGATAAACTTGATAAAAGAGCTGCAGACGGATCATCAGTTCATTTATTTTACTTGCCACGAAGATATGTGCCAGGCTTGGCCTGAAGCGCAGGTAATCGATGTGGCCAACACTGGAAGGAGTGTGTATTTATGAAAAAAGGCATTACCCAGCGGGCTGTTGGCGAAACAATAGATGAATTCCTTTTGATCAAGCAATCGGTAAAAGGGGTGACCACAACGGGCAATCCTTTCATGTCACTGGTTTTACAGGATAAAAGCGGGGATATCGAAGCAAAATTATGGGATACCAAAGATGAACACGAAAAACTTTTTGCCGCTGAAACGATTGTGCGGGTAGGGGGAGAAATCCATAACTATCGTGGAAAGAATCAGTTGCGGATAAAGAGTATCCGACCGGCAAAACCGGAAGAAAACCAGTCGATTGGGGATTTACTGCCGGCTTCCGAAAAAAGCACAGAACAGCTTTTTGAAGAAATCATGCAATACCTGTTCGAAATGGAAAACCCACAGATTCAGCGGATTACACGTCATATCCTGAAAAAACACCAGCAAAGTGTATTGACTTTTCCGGCAGCAACCCGCAATCACCATGATTACGTGTCAGGCTTGGCGGATCATGTAGTTTCCATGCTGCGTTTAGGAAAAGCGTTGCTCGGCATCTATCCGACCTTAAATAAGGATCTGCTTTATGCAGGGATCATCCTGCATGATATCGGCAAAGTATTCGAATTATCCGGACCTATTGCTACAACCTATACGGTGGAAGGCAATCTATTAGGCCATATCTCAATCATGGTGACGGAGATTTCAAAAACTGCCGAAGAGCTGGAAATTGAAGGGGAAGAAGTGATGCTTCTCCAGCACATGGTTCTGTCCCACCACGGCAAAGAAGAGTGGGGAAGCCCTAAACGTCCGATGATCAAAGAAGCGGAGATGCTTCATTATATCGACAATATCGACGCGAAAATGATGATGCTGGACCGGGCACTCGAAAAAACAAAACCCGGCGAATTCTCCGAAAGGCTTTTCCCATTGGAAAACCGCTCATTCTACAAACCGAAAATATAATACAAGGAAAATCAGCAAGAATAAACCCCCATTTCAATTTGAAATGGGGGTTTTCTGTATAAAACTTATTCTTCAGCAGGTGCTCCTGCATTCATGATTTCGTCCAATGCGCCTTCAAGTTCTTCGTCCTTGATTTCTACATTAGCTTGTTCCATCAATTCTGCAATTTTCGGAAGCAATGCGGCTTGATCGGCTTTTTGCATAGCAATCTCGCTGCGGATGTCCTCTTCCTGTCCTTCAAGTGGTTCAGCGCCTTCTACTTCGCGTTTGTCAGTGATTTGAATGATATGGTATCCGAATTGGGATTGTACAGGTTCACTGATTTCATCAACTTCCAACGAATAGGCAGCTTCTTCAAATTCCGGCACCATAGCGCCGACTCCAAACCACCCTAAATCTCCGCCTTCTGCTGCTGAGCCATCAGTCGAATACTCCTGTGCCAATTCAGCAAAGTCCGCGCCGCCGTCAAGTTCCTCTTTGACTGTAGCAGCAGTCTCTTCATCAGCAACTAAAATATGGCGTCCGTTCAGTTCCATTGTCTGACGCTCGTATTGTGCCTGAATCTCTTCGTCAGTCACTTCAACACCGTCAGTCAGAGCTTTTTCCTGTAAGAGATTCAAACGGATCACTTTTTCATAGCTTTCCTCAGTTTGATTGTTCTGCTCTAGGAAGGCTTCATAGTTTTCGCCGTATTCTTCTTTCGAACTTTCGATTTCAGCCTGAACTTCTTCGTCAGTTACTTCATATTCTTCGGACAGGACTTTTTCAATCATCAAAATTTGGATCGCCTGCTCACCGATTGAAGTTTTCATTTCCTGATATAGTTCCTCTTTAGTGACGTCTCCGACTTCTGATGTCACTAGGACTTTGCTGTCAGCATTGTCGTCGCTGCAGGCTGCCAGGGCCAATACCGAAGCCGCTAAAGATAAAGTTAATACTGTTTTTTTCATAAATTCCGCTCCTATCATACATTCTTGTTGCCGTAGTTACTATACCATAAACGTTTAAAAATTAAAAAAGTTTCTTTAACCGGATAATCCGTATTTATTTTTGGATAAAAAAAATCTACCTGCCAAAGGGCAAATAGACTTAAGGAGTAAATTCTACACCTACATAAAGCGAGACCAATAAAATTGTAATCAATATATTAATCGTACGGAATATTTTCTCGTGATTTTCTTCTGGAATTTCCCGTGATGTCACCAATGCCAAAGTCATTCTATTGATTTGGAATAGGTAAAACACTGAGAACATAACTATAAACGCGATAATCATGAATTTCCTCCCCTCTACCTTAGATTCAAGTATAACAAATTCGGAAAGAAAATACAGGATTAACCGATTGCCTGTGGAACCAGGATCTCAAAGCCAGTCTCAGTTTCTTCAATCAATGCATGCTTTGGTGTACGGAGCAAGTGACGGATATAGATAAGGTCTGTCAGGCAAAGGCTGCAATGATAAGCAAGCAGAATCGCGAAATAATGGATATAGGCAGGGAAGAGGGCACTAAGCAAAATGATCACTGTGTTCAAAAGAACAAACGGTGTCAGCAGTGCCAACAGGAATCTTGTTTTTGCCACCGGCTCTTTTACATGCAATGATATTCCGGGTAACAAGACCATTTGTTTACGTAAAATGATTTTCAAACATTTTCGGCTGCCGATCAGCGGCACAAAGTGCAGCATTTTATGAAGCGGATAAATTGCTAATATCGCCAGGAAGAAAAAGAAAAAATAACGATCGGATAAAGGTGTGGTATAAAAGAAATTTAATAGAACATAAAACGTCGTGAAGACACCCATCCCAGCCAACACTGCGAATGTGAAAAGGCGGTTAAAGCCATATTCTTTTTTAACATTTATCGTTTTCCAGCAGTGCATAAAATGTATCCCCCGCAATTAGGTATTTTCAGATGAGTCGATACATACAATACAACGATTTTTCGATAAATGCAAGCCTATTTAAAAACTCTGTCCTGACAGCGTTTTCATTATTTTTCGGCAGCTTCGACAATATGGTTTTCTTCATTGAACTTGCTTTCGATATTTTTGAATGAGGCCTCGAAAATTTCCATGAAATCATCGCCATAAATGGTTCTGATAACAGCCATAACCTCTAAAAACTCTGGGAATTTTCCATAAAGCTCCCGCAGCTTCAAAGATCCATCAATCACAGAATGAGGTGTGTCGTGATAGCGTTCAATCATTTCCTGCATCAAATCTTCACCTTGGCTGGCCAATTCGATATACGTATTCCGTTTATCGGTATCGCGCTTTGAGAAAGCCAGAAGTTCCCGTTCTTCAAGTTTTTTGGAAAAGTTGAAGGCGGTTGATACATGCATGACGCCAAATTTTGCCACGTCTGAAATCGAGGCACCTTTCAGATGATACGCTATCCACAGAATATGATGCTCATTAATATTCAGGTCATACGGTTTAATCCATAATTGCCAATCTTTTTCAACTGCTTTCCATAACGCTTTGGATAATTGTCCGATACGCTGGCTGAACATCATCGCTTCTTTCATCGTATAATCGCGTTCGACCACAAAAGCACCTTCTTCCCATATTTTGAGATTTTCTTCATTATAGCAATAAAGTAAAGTGAATAAAAGTCCGAATAGTAAAAAAACTTATTAAAAAAACTGCCAAATGGCAGTTTTTTTGTTCCTATTCAGCTAAAAAATGGGTTATTGTGAAACTTTTTTATCATCTTCTGTTTCGATTTCATTAAATTCTTCGTTTTTAACGTACTTTTTGTCATCATCTTTATCTTCTTTTTTATCTTTACTGATGGATTTCTGCAATTCTTCGATTGCATTTTGGATAGCCATTATTTCCAACTGAAGATGTTCCTTAGCTGGAGCTGTGCCTTCCTGCCATTCAGCCATTGATTGTTTCAATCCATCCATTGCAGGTGGAATCTGGGTTTTCGCTTCGATTTTCAGGTGATTGACCGATTCCTTCAATTGGTTTACCTGTTCTTTGACATCTGCCAACTTTTCTTTCCAGTCTGAAGAAGCGGTTTTGACAGAAGTCCGAAGATCTTCACCAGATTGAGGTGTTGAAAATAATGTTGCCGCCGCTCCTGCGGCCAGGCCTGTCGCAAGTCCTATAAAAAAGTTCGATGCTTTCATAAATGATGCGCCCCTTTCGTCCTATAAAGGTCTTTTCCTCTATTTAACTTAATTAAAACATAAAACTGAATTGCTATTCAAAGAAAAAAAGCTTTCCGGCAAATAATATACCGGAAAGCTAATACTATACTGTCTGAGAGACAGCTGTTTCAAATTTGGATCTTTTCACCAAAGTGATGACAATCGGATAAATCAGGCCGAATGCAATGCCGTTGAAAACCATAGCAGGCAATACGACTGTTGTGAATAAAAGAGCGAAGGGAATTTCTGCACCGATCAAGAAAATTGCGGCTGACAGAAAAATGGAGCCGGAAAGTATTGTTCCGCCTGCTACTAAGGCAATAGCGGCCGGCAATTTAGTTGCAGCTCTCTTCAATAGGAAAACAAATGCCAAAAAGACAAATGCTGTAATGAATTTATCGATGATATTAGGGAAAAATCCTCCAGGGAATGTTGAAAACAGTCCTGAAATCACGCCCGTTGTTACTGCCAGTAAAAATGTCGATTTTAAATTAGGGAATAAAAGGATACCAACAAACATCATAGTCAGCATAAAGTCCGGTTTCATTCCACCGTTGATTCCTGGGATGACCACATATAATGCCGCCCCGACGCTGACCAACAGCGCCATTAATACAAGATTCTTCGTATTCATTTCTCATCTCTCCTCAGCTCATGGCTATTTTAGCTCCTCCCGGCGTGTCCTCGTGACCGCAGGCGAAAAACTTATTACTGATTCTATACTCTCTGTTGCATTAAATCAAGCATCAGCGGCTAATTTATTTTTGACTTCCTCAGCCAGTTCCTGGATCCGTTCTGCCGTGAATTCTTTTTCCTTGGTTATCCATTTGGCGCCGAACCCATCCGACTCGCCGTAGCGGGGGATGAAATGGAGGTGGAAATGGAAAACGCTTTGTCCGGCTTTAGCTCCGTTATTGTTGAGGAGGTTCATGCCTTCTGGATTAAAAGTTTCTTTGATGGCAGCTGCTATTTTAGGTGCCACTGAGAAAAGGCTGCCTGCTTCTTCGGGTGTAAGATCATAAACTGATTCGCGATGTGTTTTCGGGATGAGAAGGGTATGTCCCTTTGATAAAGGCATGATGTCCATAAAGGCGAAGACGCTTTCATCTTCATAAATTTTTACACTTGGAATGTCACCTGAAATGATTTTGCAGAAAATGCAATTCGTCATATACAACATCCTTTCCATTTTCTTCAGTCTACCATAATTCATTTTAAGAAAAAGAATTTGACGGCGGATTTTGATACAATGACAATATAAGTTGAAATACTAATTTACAATAGTCGATATTCCGCAAAACAGCTTCGAAGACATTAGCCGACGCATGGCGAGGCTAAGTCTTTGCGACGAAGCAGCGCAGCGATGCAGGAGCACGGTTCTTACCCACTACTCCCATAAGTCTTCGCTGTTTTGCTCCATATCTTTAGAGATATCTCTCAGCAAAGGCGCGTCGCCGGACTGGGCGAAGCAATAAGACGAGTGTACTTCTCGGCTTATTGCGGGAGCGTTGTCCAAAGCGCCGAAGCGGTATAAAAGGATGCTCCTTTAATTCAACTTATATAGTAAGAAAGAGGTGTTTGGATTGGCAGTTTTGGAAGTTGAATCATTAACAGGGGGCTATACCCGAAAACCGGTGTTGAAGGACGTCAGTTTTTCAATCGGGAAAGGTGAGCTTGTCGGCCTGATCGGTTTGAATGGCGCCGGTAAAAGTACCACCATCAAGCATATAATCGGAATCATGCAAGCGAAATCAGGTGAAATCCGTCTGAACGGAAAGAGTTTTCAGGAAGATATGGATGCGTACCGTTCTTCATTCTCCTATATACCGGAGACACCTGTTTTATATGAAGAATTGACTTTGCGTGAACATCTGGAATTGACAGCAATGGCTTATGGCCTTGATCGGGATGTATTCGAAAAACGTTCTGCAGAATTATTGAAGGAATTCAGAATGGAAAAAAGGCTGAAATGGTTTCCTTCCCATTTTTCGAAAGGGATGCGGCAAAAAGTGATGATCATGAGCGCTTTTTTGGTCAACCCGTCGCTTTATATCATTGATGAACCATTTGTCGGACTGGATCCGCTGGGCATAAAATCGTTGCTTGATCAAATGGAAACGCAAAAGAAAAAAGGGGCATCGGTTTTGATGTCGACCCATATTCTTGCGACTGCCGAGAAATATTGCGACCGCATCATTCTGCTGCATAATGGAAAAGTGCGGGCGATCGGAACGATGGCTGACCTGAGAAAAGAATTTGGAATGCCCGATGCCACATTGGATGATCTCTATATCGCGATGACCGAGGATGATAATAATGAAGAACCTGCATGATGTGTGGTCCAAGCGTCTCGGCAGCTACACAGTGGAGGTGCAGAATTATTTTAAATACATTTTTACCGGACATATCGCAGTAGTGCTGCTTTTTGCAATCGGTGCAGCTGGTTACGCCTACAGCGACTGGGTGCAGAACGTTCCGGAAAATTTCCCAGGGGCTTTGCTGCTGGCTGTCATTTTTGGTGTTCTGCTTGCTTACAGTCCGCCATCCACTTTGCTGAAAGAAGCTGATATGGTTTATTTTCTTCCGCTCGAGAGCAAATTGGATGAATTCCTTAAGCCAGCCAGAAAATGGTCATTTTTATCCCAGCTATATTTGCCGGTGATTGCCTTTATAGTGTCTTTGCCGATGGTCAACGCATTATACGGATTGGAGACATCTTATCTAATCGGATTTCCTATATTATTGCTGATCATCAAATGGTGGAATGTCCAGACCGAATTCTCCTTCAGAAAGGCATTCGCAGGTCAGAAATCCTGGCTGGACCGCTTGTGCCGGTTTGTATTGGCATTTGCCTTTACATATTTTTACGTCGATAATTTGGTTTTGGTCGCTGCCTTGCTGTTGTTTGCCATGATCCTATATGGCAAATGGGTTCAGAACCGGGCGGCAGGGCTGCCATTTCCGTATGAGCATTTTGTCCGGTTGGAAGAAAATCGGATGCTGCGTTTCTATCAGTTCGCGAATTATTTTACGGATGTACCGCAGATCAAAGGGAAGATCAAACAGCGCAGCTGGCTGAATTGGATCTATAGATTTATCGGAAAGAATCCGGAAGATGCCCATTATTATCTTGTGTGGCGCACATTTATCCGTTCCGATGAATTGTTTTATCTATGGGTACGGCTGACATTATTGACAATAGCTGGTGTGTTGCTTATACCATTCACTATAGCCATGGCCATTTTTGCCGGTGCATTGGCATTCGCGACAACTATTCAGCTATGGCAGGGGTTGAATCATACCCAGCATTTCCGGATGGATAATCTTTTCCCGTTATCTCGATTCACCCGGGAACGCGCAGTCAGGAAATTAGTGGTTATTCTGCAGTTGCTTCAGGCTTTACTGGCTGCTTTGGCTCTTATTATTGCGGGCCAATTTGTTACAGCCGGCATTGTGTTCTTGGTGGTTATTGCGATTTCATTAATCACATTGACTTTTGCGTCGAATAAAAAGAAAGTTTAGAAAGAGAGAAAATCCCGTTTCCATCTTTATAGATGGAAACGGGATTTTTTTATTTATGGGCATGAATTGCGGCACTGCCCAGTGTCTTAGCCGCAAGGAGCATCGCTTTTTCTTTGAAGTCAAATTTAGGATGGTGATGAGGATAGACCTCGCCGTCTGGCATAGCGCCTGTAAGGAAAAAGGTTCCTGGAACCTTTTCGAGATAATAGGCGAAATCTTCACCGATCATCAATGGAGGCGTGTTATACAATTTCTCGACGCCTGGAACCTGCTCAGCGACTTCTTTTAAATACATCGTTTCCTTTTCGTGATTCACGAGAGGGGAGTAACCTCGGTTGTAAGTGAATTCATAGGTGCAGCCTGCGGCCAGGCAATTACCTTGTATGATTCGTTCCATCTCCGCTTCCATCAGATCTCTGGTCTGTTCATTGAATGTGCGGATCGTTCCTTTGAGAACAGCTTGGTCAGCGATGATATTGAAGGGATTTTCTGCTACAAACGATCCAACCGACAGAACAGCTGATTCCAGAGGGTCGACACGACGGGATACTAATTGCTGAAGGTTCATAACGATTTGGGAGCCGAGAACGATAGCGTCTCTTGTATTATGCGGCATGGCGCCGTGTCCGCCGCGTCCTTGGATTTTTAAAGTGAAACTGTCGGCAGCAGCTATGATTGGTCCGACGCGATAATCAATCTGCCCGTAAGGCGTCATAGACCATAGATGGGTGCCGAAAATCTGATCAACGCCATCAAGCGCTCCATCTTTGATCATTGCCATCGCCCCGCCGGGAACCAGTTCTTCGGCATGCTGGTGAATGAGGACGTAAGTTCCTTCAAGTTCGTTGCGCAAACTGTGGAGAATTTTACCTAATACAAGAAGGGTGGCGGTGTGGCCGTCGTGCCCGCAGGCATGCATGACATTCGGTGTCTGGGATTTATAAGGCACATCTTTTTGGTCTTGTATGGGCAAGGCATCGAAATCGGCCCGCAACGCAATTGTTTTTCCCGGTTTCGCCCCTCGCACCGTAGCAACGACACCATTGCCTCCGACATTATGACGAACGTCGACTCCCAATTGTTCATAATAATGCCGGATATAATGGGCGGTTTTTGTTTCATTGAAGGAAACCTCCGGATGCATATGCAAATGGCGGCGGATGTCCACCATTTCCGGATAAGCGGTATCCAGCTCAGCGTATAGTTTTTCAATCACCAATAAAATCCCTCCTCTGAAATTATGTATTATTCAGTAAATAATAACATAAAAAAACGGCAACAAAAAAAAGAGGGCGAATTTCGCCCTCTTTCGCTGGCCGGACATCAGCATCCAAATCTTCCGGTCTTCACTTAATAAGTGAAGTTCATATAGGAAGCGACAAAGTAAACAATGACAATAATGAGAGAAGGCAGTGCGTAAGTCATGACGGTTGCGCTGTTTCTTCTGATCAATGAATACAATGCCAGGAATGACATGATCAATACGCCGGTCGCGATGATCATCGTTGCTCCTGGTGTAGCAGCAGCTATCAGGTTGCCGTCCCGGTAAACAGGGTCTGACAAAGCAAGGATGATCATGTTGAATATATTGGATCCCAGAATTGCACCAACAGCCATATTGACATTATTAAGGCGCAATGCAATGAATACAGAAATTGCTTCAGGCAGTGAAGTGGCAGCGGCTATGAGGAAACTGCCGATAAAGCTGGAGCCGATTCCTGTAATAATTGCGATCTGATCACCTGTTATCGATAAAGCTGTACCCGCACCCAGGATGACAAGTGCCGCGATGATAAAACGGACAATCGCTCCTTTCGGGGAAAGGCCGGCACTTGGGTTGTTCGGTTCTTCTTCTTCCTCTGCTGCCTCTTCTGCCACAGGGTCAAGCGACGGCAATTTATTGATGGCAAACATACCGACAATATAAGTAACAGCTATGATCAAAGCGTCCAGGCCGACACCGAAAATTTGGGTTTCAATCCGGAGCCACAGCGCCATCATGATCAAAATGGTCAACAGGATACCAAGCAGGGAAGTATAGATATTGTTCCGTGATGCCCGGTCCAGGATACGGCGCCTTCTCAATAGGAAGTCGAACGCAGCGAGTATGAATAAGTTGAAGAGGTTTGAGCCGATCATATTTCCGACGGCAATATCAGCATTGCCGATGGCAGCTGCGGAGAAACTGGTTGAAACTTCAGGCAGGGAAGTGGCACCCGCCAATAGCAGGGTACCTACCATCATGCCGCCCATCGCAGTTTTTTCACTGATGACATCGGCGTACTCCGACATTTTGATCGAAGCATAGACTGTGATGATGCCAGCGATGATGAAATAAACAAAAACCAATTAAATTTCCTCCTGTTCTGGTATGTATTTGCCCCGCGTTACGCGGAGCCGATCATTCACTCGTCTTCAGGTTTAGCGGAATAAGTGGTTACATAGGAAGATCCCGCAAAAATATTGGCCGGTTTTGAAGCCGGAGCTTCTTCCGATTTTGAATGCGCTTTTGAAAACGCCTGTGATTCTTTCCATTTTTCAAAGAAAGCGGGAGATTCCCATTCGGTCAATACCACATATGTGTCAGAATCGAGGGGACGCAAAACGCGGAAAGCGACATAGCCGGGTTCATTTTCAATTGCGCCGGCACGATTTTTAAAGCGGTGTTCAAAAATCGGACGACCTTCATCGGTCACCGGAATATTATTGAAAACAAAAAAGCCTTTCTCTTTGAATTCACCAGTGCCGTCCACTACTTCATATCTGCGTGGTGTTTGAAAAATACTTTTGCCTTCCGTTTCATGCAGGATCAAGGTAGTGTTTTCACCTTGCATCACCACCATCGTTTCTTCAGGGTGCTTTTCACGCATTTTTTTCATATATTCGTATGTGCCTGTTGTCATGAATAAATTCATCAATATCCCTCCTAAGTATATATTCAGTATAACTTTCCCTGAAAAAAAATACAGCAAACCCCCTTTGTCGATCTGGTGAAGTCATAAGCGTCTAATTTATGACATTTGCCCACAGAATCTATACAATGGAAAACAGAGAGTCTATAGTATATACGGACATAAGAACGATATGCAGTGGACGATATATTTTGAAGGGATGTTTTTTGCAATGGATTTTAATGATACTTACCTGAAGGCGGCCAGAGGAGAGAAAACGGATCACGTGCCAGTCTGGTTTATGAGGCAGGCAGGCCGTTCACAGCCGGAATACCGCAAGATCAAAGAAAAATATTCATTGGAAGAGATTACACACCAGCCTGAGCTGTGTGCATATGTCACAAAATTGCCCGTCGACCAATACAATGTCGATGCAGCGATTCTTTACAAAGACATCGTGACACCGCTTCCTGCAATTGGTGTTGATGTAAAAATCAAGGCTGGAATTGGTCCAGTGATCGACAATCCGATCCGTACAATGGAAGATATCAGCCGTCTTGGCCAGATCAATCCTGAACAGGATGTTGATTATGTATTAAAAACGATCAAATTATTGACTGAAGAACAATTGAATGTGCCGCTCATCGGTTTTTCAGGCGCACCGTTCACACTTGCCAGCTATATGATCGAAGGCGGACCATCAAAAAGCTATAATAAAACAAAAGCGATGATGGTGTCGCAGCCGCAAATGTGGTTCGCGCTGATGGATAAACTGGCGGATACCATTATTCCTTATGTAAAGGCACAAGTAAAAGCGGGAGCAAAAGCGATCCAGATATTTGATTCGTGGGTGGGAGCTCTGAATGTGGAAGATTACCGTATTTTCATCAAACCGGTGATGGACCGTATCTTCAACGAATTGCGGACAGAGGGCGTGCCATTGACGATATTCGGCGTCGGCGCAAGCCATTTGGCGAAAGAATGGCATGAATTGCCGGTTGATGTGGTTGGACTCGATTGGCGTTTGCCGATTGCAGAAGCCCGTTCAATGGGCTTGACGAAATCCCTGATGGGGAATTTCGATCCTTCTTATCTGCTGGCTGATTGGCCAGTGATTGAGGAGCGCACGAAAAAGATCCTTGATATGGGGATGCAGGATGATGGCTATATCTTCAATCTTGGCCATGGCGTATTCCCTGAAGTTAATCCGGACACATTAAAACGCCTGACAGCATTCGTACATGAATACAGCGCGGCTTATAAAGCTAAAAACTAATCGACTATAAAATTTCAGAGGTGACTGATGATGAAAAAGACAATGGGGTTATTGGTAATGGCGTATGGTACGCCTTACAAAGAAGAAGACATTGAAAGGTATTATACCCACATCCGCCGCGGCCGCAAGCCGAGCGAAGAGAGCCTGGAAGATTTGCGCAGCCGCTATCAGGCAATCGGTGGACTTTCACCATTGGCGAAAATTACAGAAGACCAGGCCAATGGATTGTGCGACCGCTTGAATGAAATTCAGGATGAAATCGAGTTTAAAATGTACCTGGGATTAAAACATATCGAGCCTTTCGTTGAAGACGGCGTCGAAGCGATGAGAAAAGACGGCATCACAGAAGCTGTATCCATCGTATTGGCACCACACTTCTCGACTTTCTCAGTTAAATCCTATAATGGACGTGCAGCTGAAGCGGCTGAAAAAGCGGGTATCAGCCTGACTTCAGTTGAAAGCTGGTATACAGAACCGAAATTCATCCAATACTGGAGCGAAAAAGTCAGCGCGGCATTTGCTGAAATGTCGGAAGAAGAACGGGTGAAATCATGCCTGATCGTTTCAGCGCATTCATTGCCTGAAAAGATTATTGCAAACGGCGACCCGTATCCGGACCAATTAAAAGAGACAGCTGATATGATCGCGCAGGCTGCCGGCGTTGAAAATTATGAAGTCGGCTGGCAAAGTGCCGGGCAAACGCCTGAACCGTGGATTGGACCTGATGTTCAGGATCTGACCCGTGAGTTGCATGATGTGAAAGGCTATAACTCGTTTGTTTATACACCAGTAGGATTTGTAGCGGATCACCTGGAAGTGCTTTTTGATAATGATTATGAATGTAAAGTTGTCTGTGACGAAATCGGTGCAGCATACCGCCGTCCGGAAATGCCGAACGTTCAGCCATTGTTCATCGATGGACTTGCTGATGTCGTCATGAAGAAATTGGCTGAAAAATAATCGGTGCATTTTTTAGGCTGATTAAATTGGAGTGAGCTGGGGGATTCCGGCAAACTTTCAATGAATGAAACCTTGGAGGATTAAACAAATGAAAAAATTTAGTTGGATGGCCATCCCAGCTGCTGTATTGTTGTTGGCTGCCTGTGGTCAAGAAGATGAGACAGCAGGAGCTGGCATGAATGTAAACCCGATTGAAACTGCTTTTAATTCACCGGAAACTGCTGAACCTGGAGAAGAAATGACGCTTTCAGTGACTGTGGTGCAGGGCGAAGAAGTCGTGGAAGATGCTGATGAAGTGGTTTATGAAGTCTGGGAGTCCGGCCATCGGAGTGACAGTGAAATGCTGCCGGCTGAACATATCGGGGACGGCGTATACGAAGCGGAAACCGTATTCGAAGAAGAGGGACTTTATTTTGCGCAAGCGCATACGACAGCCCGGCGCCTTCATGTAATGCCTAAACAGGAGATTACAGTCGGTAGCCCGGATCCTGATTCCATTGTTCCGGATGACAGTGATGATGCAGAAGGTATGGATAAGATGGAAGGCCATGATGGTCATTGATACAGTTTCAATAGAAGCAACAAGAAAAGGCAGGCGCCTGGGCGCCTGCCTTTTCTTGTTCAATTATGGATTCCATAAGAAAAATTGCTTGATCATCAAATCATTCAGTGCAGGAGTTGCATTTAGTACCATAGCATTCGTGCTGTTCCTCGATCTGTTCTCCACAAGTTGCACATTGTTTCGGCGGCAGGTTCTTGAAAAATTCAACTACGTTTTCAATCATTCATCCCAGCTCCTTTTGTTATAGTACTGTGTTAATTAAAACTAGTGTATTATAACAGTTGGGCTAAGTCAACTATAAACCGTGAATAATTTTCAATTATCCGTTAAACTGAAATAAGGAAACAATCTAAAGGAGAGAGATTATGTATTTCGTAGACAATAAGGGAATCACCGATCCACGCATCAATCTGGCTATTGAAGAATATCTTTTGAAAAACATGGATGTAGAAAAAGATCCTTTCCTGCTGTTCTATATCAATGAACCATCAATCATCATCGGAAAAAATCAGAACACCGCTGAAGAAATCAACACAGACTATGTAGATGCCAATGGCATCCATGTCGTGCGGCGCTTGTCCGGCGGTGGAGCGGTCTATCATGACCTTGGCAACTTGAATTACAGTTTCATCACCGTTGATGATGGGGAAAGCTTCCGTAATTTCCGTAAATTCACGGAGCCGGTTGTAAAAGCGCTGAATGATTTAGGCGTCAATGCCGAATTGTCAGGCCGCAATGATCTGATGGCAGAAGGCCGTAAAATTTCCGGCAATGCCCAATTTTCTACAAGAGGGCGGATGTACAGCCATGGAACGCTGTTGTTTGATACAAATATGGACGAAGTCGTTTCGGCGCTTAAAGTCAGCAAGGAGAAAATCGAATCGAAAGGCATCAAATCGATTCGCAGCCGTGTAGCGAATATTTCAGAGTTTCTTGAAGAACCGATGACGGTTATGGAATTCCGATCTGCAATTCTCCATTCCATTTTCGAAGGAGAAGAAAATGTGAAACTTTGGGAACTGACAGATAAGGATTGGGAAGGCATCCATGAAATCTCACGCGAACGCTACGGAAACTGGGATTGGAATTACGGCAAGTCACCCAAATTCAATGTGAAGCATTCCCACAGATTCCCTGTCGGGGGCATCGACGTCCGCTTGCAGGTTGAAAAAGGTTTGGTGGAAGACGCGAAAATCTTTGGCGACTTTTTCGGTGTGGGTGATGTAGCCGAACTTGAAACGGCGATTACCGGTGTGAAATACGAGCGTGCTGCTTTGGATGAAGCGATAGAAGGAATCGATATTCCAAAATTGCTCGGTGGAATTACAAAAGAAGAGTTTCTAAAATTAATTTATTAAGAAATAATGAAGAGCCTGCTTTTAAGCAGGCTCTTTTGTTAGAATGGAAAGAAAAAGGAAAGGGGGATCGTTATGTTGACGCAGCGAATATTTATCGTGGAAGATGATTTGAAAATTGCTGAGATGCTGGCGGAAACACTCCGTAAATATCATTATGAAGTGGAAACCGCCAAAGATTTCGACCGAATTCTGGAAGAGGCCGAAGCCTTCGATCCTCACCTGATTCTGCTGGATATCAATCTTCCCTCCTATGACGGCTATTACTGGTGCAGGCAGCTTCGTTTGACAACCACGTGCCCCATCATTTTCATCTCTGCACGCTCCGGTGAAATGGACCAGATTTTCGCTTTGGAAAATGGAGGGGATGATTTCATTACGAAACCTTTCCATTATGAAATCGTCCTTGCAAAAATAAGAAGCCATCTTCGCAGGGCTTTCGGTGAATATGCTTTGAAGCAGGAAGAGAGAACGGTGAAAGCAGGCCGTCTCACTTTATATATGGAACGGATGGAACTGCACGTGAAAAACGAAGTGATTCCGTTGCAAAAGAAAGAGGCAGTGGTGCTTGGCCTGTTGCTCGCGCATTATCCGAAAGTGGTTTCAAGGGAACAATTATTGGAAGAACTTTGGGATGATCAGGCCTTTGTGGATGAGAATACCCTTAATGTGAATATGACCCGCGTGCGCAAGAAACTGGCGGATTATAATGTTCAATCCGCCATTGAAACTGTCCGGGGGGCGGGTTATCGCCTGTTGATCGATGAGGGGGAACTTTAATGCTGCGCCTCTTCCTCAAAGAACATGCAGCTTTTATGGTGTTTCAGGCAGTGCTGGTCGCTTTTATCATGATCCTTTATTGGCTGGACGGCTTTCGGAACATGGATACAGCCATATATTCATTTGTCATCAGCATCCTGTTGACTAGCGCGTTCCTTGGCGCCCGCTATATCAAGCGTTATCGCTATTACCGGAAAATCAGTGAAACGCCGGTTTCGATGGAGCATATGCTCCAAAAAGAAGGCAGGTCGCCCGAACAGATCCAAAACGATCTATACCTGCATAAGTTATATAAAGTTTATCAAAACGAAGTACAGGCGCTGTATGCTGCCCAGTCAAGGCATCTTCAATTCATGAACCAATGGGTGCATCAGATGAAAACCCCGATTTCGGTTATCCAGCTGTTGCTGCAAAATCCTGATGAACTGGATAAAAACAGTGTATCCGAAGAAATTGAGCGTCTCAAAGCCAGTCTGGATACGGTGCTGATGAATGCCCGGTTAGATACATTTGAACAGGATATGCAGATTGAAAAAGTGAATCTCCAATCTTTGGCCAGGGAAATCATTACTGAAAACAAACGCTTATTCATTTCCAAACAAGTCTATCCGGTTATTGAGGTCGATGAAAATTTCGTCGCCGCCACTGATCGCAAGTGGATGAAGTTCGTGCTGGGCCAGCTTATTACAAACGCTGTCAAATATACATTCGAAAAGGATAAAAAAGTTTATATTACTGCTTCCTGCCACAATAGCCACATGAACCTTTCTATCAGCGATGAAGGAATCGGCATACCATCCACCGATTTAGCCAGAGTGACAAAAGCTTTCTTTACAGGTGAAAATGGCAGGAAAACAGCCGAATCCACTGGAATGGGACTTTATATCGCGAAGGAAGTATGCGAGAGGCTTGGCCATGAACTGACGATCGAATCCGCAGTTGGTCAAGGTACAACAATATCCATCCTGTTTTCAAATCAGGACACCGTTTCTTAGGAGGATAAAAATGCCGTTAGTAAAAATTGACGACGTCACTAAAGTCTATGAAGGTAAAGTCACGCATCGCGCTATAAATCAATTGGGGTTTGAAGTGGAAAAAGGGGAGTTCCTTGCAATCATGGGACCGTCGGGCAGCGGCAAGACCACTTTGCTGAATCTGATCTCAACAATCGACGACCTTACGTCGGGAAATATTCTGATTGACGGCGTCAATCCCCATGAACTGGGCAAAAATGATCTGGCGCTGTTCCGCAGAAGAAAATTGGGTTTCGTTTTTCAGGATTTCAACCTTTTACAGATGCTGACGGTCGAAGAGAATCTGGTGCTGCCCTTGACGCTCGATTATGTTCCGCTGGATAAAATGGCGAAGAGAGTCATGGGCATCGCAGACCGGCTCAGCCTGAAGCCGATCCTCCATAAGAGGCCGAATGAGATCTCGGGTGGTGAAGCCCAGCGCACCGCAATCGGGCGCGCGCTGATTCATCAGCCGGATTTGATCCTGGCGGATGAACCCACCGGCAATCTGGATTCCAAAACTTCCCGTGAAGTGTTGGAGCTGCTGTCAGGCATTAATAAAGAGGAAGGCGCGACAATCATCATGGTGACACATGATCCGATTGCGGCCAGCTATTGCAACCGGGTGCTGTTTATAAAAGATGGTGAATTTTTCAATGAAATCTACAGTGATGAACGGCGCCAGACTTTTTATCAGCGCATCTTAAATGTACTGTCTTTGTTGGGAGGCAATGTGAATGACCTTTCGGCAGCTCGCTTACCGTAATGTGCTGCGCAATTTAAGGAGCTACGCGGCTTTTTTTCTTGCCAGTGTCGTTTCTGTAATGGTGTTCTTTGTTTACTCGATGTTCATCTTCCATCCATTGTTCGAAGAGGACGGGCTGGGAACGATGGCGGTCCGCGGAATGCTGATTGCGGAAGTCGTCCTTTATATCTTTACGCTCTTTTTCCTGTTCTATTCGATGAGCGCATTTTTACAGGCGCGTTCGAAGGAGTTCGGGGTATTGGTGCATCTTGGGATGACCAAACGGCAGTTGAGCAAAATGATCTTTTTCGAAATGATGATTCTTGGCAGTATTTCTACAGCATCGGGCATCGCTTTCGGTTTTGCTTTTTCGAAATTCTTCTTTATGATCGGCCGTGAAATCATGGAACTTGAATCGCTTCCGCTGTATCTCAGCTGGGAACCATTCCTGTTGACGATTGGCGCCTTCGCCAGCCTGTTCATCATCATTTCATTTATCAGTGTGGGTTTTATCAGGACGAAGCGTGTCCTGAATTTATTGCAGGGTTATTGGCGTGCCGATGAAGTGGGGAAGAGTTCTTTCGTCCTGTCGGCAGCCGGCGTCATCTTTTTGGTGATTGCCTATACACTCGCGGCTTTAGTGGAAGACGATACCGTCTATATCATGGCATTTATCATTCCGCCGCTCGCGACGATTGGGACATACCTTTTCTTTACACACTCAATCCACGCCTTCCTCAATCTGTATAAAAGAAATAAATCCGTTTTCTGGCATAAGACGCGACTTGTTTCGATTGCGGATGCATCCGTCAAATTGAAAGACAGCGCTCAGATGTTCTTCATCGTAACCATCGTATCGACAATAGCCTTTTTGACAGTGGGGACGCTGGCATCGTTTACTTCCTATACCGGGGATTTTAGGGAATCGAATCCCTTAAGCCTGATTTATATTTCTTTTGAAGACAATGCGGAAGAAGATGAACATATTTCATTGCTGGAGAATCAGCTGGAGCAAAAGGGGTTGGCATACGATGTAGCCCAATTGACGATTAAAAGGCAGACATCCGCTGCGAGCGGCAATGAAGTCGATATCCTGAAAGCGTCCGAGTTCAACCGCCTTGCTTCGACACTCGGCCATGAGCCAGTCAGTCCGGCAGAAGGTGAAGGGGTCTTCGTGCCTTATTCGCAGGAGTCCCTTGCGGCGTTAAATGAAACAATGACTGAGACTGTGCTGCTCGAGAGTGGAGTACCGCTTGAAATCGCTTCAGCCTATCCGCATATCCTGTTTCCCAACCATACTTTGAATGCCAACAGCATCATCGTCAATGACAGGGATTTTGATGAAATCGATGAACCGCTGCTTGGTTTTACTGAAGATCAATCTTCCTTCAGCTATTATGCCTTCCACGTCCCGGATTGGACTGCTACCCTCGGCATCGGCACTTCGCTGTCAGAACAGATGGCTGCAGCATTCGATAGTGGGGATTTCAATCAGATTTCCTATTATTTTGAAAACCCTGGTGAAGACTACCGATGGTTCAAATCTTCATTTGCGCTGATGTTGTTTATCGGGGTCATGGTTGCGCTGGTGTTCCTGTTGGCTGCCGGAAGCTTTATCTATTTTAAGCTTTACACTGGCCTGGAGAGGGACCGGAAACAATATGCTCTTCTGGTGCGTCTTGGCATGACGGAAAAGGAATTGCTTAAAGTCGTCAACCGCCAATTAGTGCCGCAATTCTTCCTGCCATGGACAATTGCGCTGCTGCACAGCAGTTTCGCTTTTATTTCACTGCAGGTTGTGTGGGATGAATTTGCGGAACTTTCCATCCTGGGCGAGATGGCCATTGTACTGGCAGGCTTCACAATTGTCCAATTGCTTTATTTTTATTTGATACGCTGGCGTTATATAACACATTTGCAGGCATCGTGATTTTCACGGTGTCTGTTGTATTGTCTGAAGATTTATTTTATAATGAAGAAAGCGACGATTATGAATGAGTATTCATTCAATATGAAAGAGGGATGCAAAGATGAACTTGGTTAAACGTGTGCACGAAATAGCAGGGCAAAATCCATCAAAAGCAGCTTACCACTTTATGGGTAAAGACACTTCTTATGGGGAATTTGAACAGACAGTCGGAAAATTTGCAAATGCACTTGAATCATTGGGAGTTAAAAAAGGGGATCATGTTGCCTTTCTTTTGAGCAATACACCTCATTTCCTGATTTCCTTGTATGCGACTATGCGTCTTGGAGCTACTGCTGTGCCGATCAATCCGATTTATACCCCGGATGAAATCGCTTACATAGTGAATAACAGTGATGCGAATGTTGTCATCGCCCTGGATGCTCTGTTGCCGTTGGTTGAAAAAGCGCACATGGCGCTGCCCGCAGTAAAATCCTATATCATTTGTGAAACAGACCCATCAACAGCGGATAAGATGAAACAATTGCCTGATGCTGTCAAAGGAAAAGTTCATGCATTCAGCAGTTTGCTGTTCAATGCCTCGTCAGTTACATTGCCTGTGGAAGTTGAAGTCGATGACACGGCGGTGATCTTATATACATCCGGAACAACGGGGAAACCGAAAGGCGCAATGCTGACACATGGCAACCTCTATTCCAATGCCCGTGATGTAGGTGAATACTTGAAGATTTCATCAGCTGACCGTGTTATTGCTACGCTGCCGGTATTCCATGTATTCGCATTGACGGTTGTCGTTAATGCTCCGCTGATTCAGGGAGCTACAATCATTCTTGTACCGCGCTTTAACCCGAAAGATGTCTTTGATGCGATTAAATCGACAAAAGCGACAGTATTTGCGGGTGTACCAACCATGTACAATTTCATGTATCAATTCCCGGAGGCTCAGCCATCTGATTTTGAAAGCATCCGCATGGCCATCTCGGGCGGTTCGGCGCTTCCGGTTGCCTTGCTTCATAATTTCGAGGATAAATTCAATGTGCGGATTTCAGAAGGCTATGGTCTGTCTGAAGCTTCACCTGTCACATGTTTCAACCCGATTGACCGTGAACGCAAAGCCGGTTCAATTGGAACATCGATTGTCAATGTCGAGAACAAAGTCGTCAATGAGCTCGGAGAAGAAGTGGCGGTCGGTGAAGTAGGCGAATTGATCGTCCGTGGACCGAATGTCATGAAAGGCTACTATAAAATGCCCGAAGAAACGAATGCGGCCATCAAAGACGGATGGCTGTATACAGGGGACTTGGCTACAGTCGATGAAGAAGGTTATTTCTTCATTGTAGACCGCAAAAAAGATATGATCATCGTTGGCGGTTATAATGTTTATCCGCGCGAAGTCGAAGAAGTGCTGTTTGCGCATCCAGGAGTATCGGAAGCTGCCGTTGTCGGCTTGCCGGATGCAGACTTCGGTGAATCGATCAATGCCTATGTCGTATTGAAAGATCCGGTTCATACGACAGGCGAGCTGCATAAATATTGCTCGGAACATTTAGCGAAATATAAGGTGCCTAAGAACTTTGAAATCCTGGACGAACTGCCGAAAAACACAACAGGCAAGATCCTGCGGCGTTCTTTGAAAGATCAGGCATTGAAACAGCAATGAACAGAATGATGAGCCCCCAGCGTTAAATGCTGGGGGTTTTTGTTTTCCCGTCAAAAAAGATGTGATTCATTAATTTCGAAATACATTGAAAGTACTGACACTTTTCATTATAGTGAAAGAGTAAGTATTGCGAGAATCGAAATAGTTTTGAGGAGGAAACAATGTGGCTAAAAAAGCAGTGGAAGTGAAAGATTTAACGAAATTGATATCCGTGGCAGATCCGCATATTTCGCCGGACGGCACAGAAGCGGTATTCGTTAAGACACATATCGATGAAGAAGAAAATACATATATAACAAATCTGTGGCACATTGATATTGCGAATGGGGAATTGACGCAATGGACACACGGCAAGCAGCGTGTTTCTTCTCCTCAATGGTCGGAAGATGGTAAAGCTGTGGCGTTCTTGTCTGACCGCACAGAGAAGAACCAATTATATATCATGTCCGCAAAAGGCGGGGAAGCGCGCGGGCTGACCGATTTTGAAAAAGGCGTAAACAGCTTCCGCTGGTCGCCATGTAATAAAAAAATCTGGTTCGACGCAATGGTGAAGGAAGGCAAGTCTTTTACCGACAAGGAAGAAAAAGAAGAAAAGAAACAACCGGAACCTTACGTCGTGGATAAAATGAAATACAAAATGGATGGCATGGGGTTATTGCCGAAAGAATTTCATCGGCAGATTGGTACCATCGACATTGAAACGAAAGAAGTGGAACAAGTAACGGATGGGTCGCATCACCATGGTTTGGAAGCTGTTTCGCATGACGGAAGCAAGCTTGTTTACGGGGTGACCCGTGAAGAGAATCTGGATTTTGTGTTCCGCCAGCCTCTTTTCATCTACGATGTAGAGAGTAAAAAAGAAACAGCGCTAGTTGATGAAGAAGGCTATTTCGGTGATGCCGTATTTTCACATGACGACACATATATCGCTTATATCGGCAGTACACGCCAATTTCAGAATGCGACCCATACTGAACTTTACGTGCACACTCTTGCATCGAACACTTCCATCTGCCTGACGGAAGGCATGGATGTTCCGGTCGGTGATTACGTTGTGGCGGATCATCAGCAAAGCGCAAACGCACCTGGCGTCGTTTGGACAAAGGACGATCATCTTTATTTCCAGGTGTCGACCATGGGCGACGTCCGCTTGTATTTCGCCTCGCTTGACGGCGCAGTTTATCCGGCTTCACCTGATATGGAACATGTCTACGGTTACGATATTGCGAGCAGCGGCGAGTTCGCGCTTGCGACAATTTCAAACCCTGTTGAACCGGGCGAACTTTATCTGTTGACGATTGCGACAGGCGAACGGAAAGCACTGACTCATTTCAATAAAGCCTATTTGGATGAAACAGAATTGGTGGCGCCGGAATTGATCATTGCCAAAGGCGCCAAGGACTGGGCTGTCCACGGTTGGCTGATGAAGCCTCACGGATTCAAGAAAGGGAAGAAATATCCTTTGGTGGTTAACATCCACGGCGGTCCGCATGCGATGTATGCCAACTCATTCTTCCACGAAATGCAATTGCTCGCAGCCCGCGGATTCGGAGTATTATACGTCAACCCACGCGGCAGCCACGGCTACAGCCAGGAATTTGTCGATGCTGTGCGCGGTGATTACGGCGGTGGTGATTACGAGGATATTATGAAATCACTCGACGGTGCAATTGAAGCCAACGACTGGATCGACTCAGATCGTCTCGGGGTTACAGGCGGCAGTTACGGCGGCTTCATGACCAACTGGATTGTCGGGCATGACAACCGTTTCAAGGCAGCTGTAACACAGCGTTCCATTTCCAACTGGATTTCATTCTTTGGCGTGTCGGACATCGGCTATTATTTCTCGGAATGGCAGATGCAGGCAGATATGACAGACGTTGATAAGCTGTGGCAGCATTCTCCTCTGAAATACGCGAAAAACGTGGAAACGCCATTATTGATTTTGCATTCTGAAAATGATTACCGCTGCCCGATTGAACAAGCGGAGCAATTATATATCACTCTCAAGAGCATGGGGAAAGAAACGGAATTCGTCCGTTTCCCTGAGGCTGACCACAACCTGTCCCGCACAGGCAAGCCGAACTTGCGCTTTGCCCGTCTGGAACAGATTGCAGGCTGGATGGAAAAGTACTTATAATAAAACTATATAAGTTTAACTAATAGTTTTTAATAATCGATATTCCGCAAAACAGCTTCGCTTGCCGGGGGCTCGCGCTGAGCTAACTCGGTCTCGTTGCACTTCACCCGAGTGGATCTCAGCACTTTGCTCGAACTGGAGTTGGAAAGCCAACTCCAGTTCTGCCCCCCAAGGCGTCTTCGCTGTTTTGCTCCATATCTCTAAACGTTTTCTATATAGAGAAACAGTTAATTGCAATATCTCTTTAAAAAGCAGGGACTTCAATTTTAGATGATTCGAGAATGAAGCGGCAGGTGGCGACTCCTGCGGGAAACAGAGCGAGTCCTGAGACCCCGCAAGAGCGTTAGCGATGAGGAGGCTCAGGCCGCTCCCCGCGGAAAGCGTCCACCTAGAGCGTAATGATTAACAGAAGCTGACCGTTTCACAATAGAATGCGTAAAAAGCCATCCGGTTGACGGATGGCTTTTATTGATTACCTAAGTATTTTTATTTCCCTTTAAACACAGGTTTGCGCTTTTCACCGAAAGCTAGCAATGCTTCGACGCGGTCTTCTGTTGGAATCGTCAATTCGTACGCTTTTCTTTCGATGTGAAGTCCCGTTTGCAGGTCTGCATTCATCCCGTTTTTAATGGCGAATTTTGCTTGCTGCAGCGCAATCGGTCCATTTGCCAGCATCGAATCGGCAAATTCACCGGTTACTTTTGCGAGCTCTTCAAGTGGCGCAACCCGTGTAACAAGTCCATAATCGAGCGCTTCAGCCGGTTTCAGCCGTCGAGCGGTCAATATCAGTTCTATCGCTTTCGATTCACCGATCAGCCTTGGCAAGCGCTGCGTTCCACCTGCCCCTGGAATAATAGCGAGACTCGTTTCAGTCAGGCCAAGCAGTGTGTTTTCAGCGGCAATACGGAAATCACACGCCAGCGCCAATTCCATGCCGCCGCCGAATGCAAAGCCGTTAATCATGGCGATAGTAGGCTGCGGAAGATTTTCAATGGTGGAAAAAACTTCACCGATTTTATAAATATTCCGTTTTACGTGCTGATCCGTCAATGTTTTCCGTTCTTTCAAATCAGCGCCGACACTGAATGCCTTTTCACCGGCACCGGTAAAGACCACGACACGGATGTCTGGATTGATGCGGATTGCTTCGACCACCTGGCCGAGTTCCGTCAGCATGTCATAATTAAAAGCGTTCATCGCATCCGGGCGGTTCAATGTGATGAAAGCCAGATTCCCTTTTTGTTCGTAATGGATTGATTCCATTTCCATCCCCCTTTTTCTGATTGCCATCCATATAAAAACATACCACTTTTTGGACTATTCCGCCATCAGTCCCTATAATGAACTCAAGGAGGGACCCCGCTTATGAATCAGATTACCTTTATACGTGTTTATCGAATCGTTTTTATGGCTGTAAAATTCTTTATGCGGGCAACGTTCTTCCAGAAGCGCCACCGCGGCAATTGGAATCCGCTGGTTGAAGAAAAGTGGACCAAGCTGGTTACCGGAATGGCCAAGGAGTATAAGATTCTCGCTCTCCAACTCGGTGGACTGATGATCAAGCTTGGACAGTTCTTGTCGACCCGGGCAGATATCATGCCGCCAAGTTTCCTGGCTGAATTGGAGGGCCTGACAGACCGTGTACCCTCCGTGGACAGGGAAAAAATCGTCGCTGTCCTCGAACGGGAATGGAATACTCCGCATACCACCTATTTGACACATCTTTCTGATGAAGCAATCGCTTCAGCATCAATTGGGGAAGTGTACAAGGGAATACTGAAAGACGGTACCGAAGTAGCGATTAAAGTGCAACGGCCGGGTACTGGCCGCATCTTACGCGCGGATTTTCAGGCGGTGCGCATCGTAATATGGATGGCAAGAAGGTTTACCGGCTTTACGAAACAAGTCGATTTCACGAAATTATACTTAGAAATGACAGAGACCATCGGTGCTGAATTGAACTTCCAGCAGGAATTACAGAATGGCCGAAGCTTTGCTGAACGTTTTGATGAAATGGACGGCATCGAGTTTCCACGTTATTTTGATGATTTATCCACTCGCCATGTGCTGGTCATGGATTGGATCGAAGGCGCCCGGATCACCGATCTTGCTTTTATCGAAAAAAATAACCTGGATCGTTTTGAAATCTCGGAGCGGTTGTTCATCCTCTTCCTGGAACAGGTTCTTTACGGCGGGCAATTCCACGCCGATCCGCATGGAGGAAATATTCTCTTAAAAAGAGACGGCACGATAGTGCTGATTGATTTCGGCATGACCGGTGTTATCCGGAAATCCGACTCGCAGTCGGTCCTTCGCATAGCGGAAGGCATCATCTTCAAAAATTATGATCAGGTTTTAAATGGACTGGAAGAACTCCGCTTCCTTTTGCCGCATGCCGACCGCGAAGTGCTGAAAGATGCAATAGCGCGTCTGGTTACAGCCTATGAGTCGAATGAGCTGATGGCGATGGATAGCTTTGTAGTCGAAAGGCTGATGAAAGATCTGCAATCAATTGTACGTACCCAGCCTGTCCAGCTTCCTTCTGAATTCGCCTTTTTTGGCCGGGCCGTTTCAATCTTTGTCGGCGTCCTGCATGTGCTGAATCCGAAAGTGGATTTGATGGCATTGGCACGGCCGCGTATATTGGAATGGGCATCGTCACAAAAAGAAGGGGAGAAAGTATTCGGAAGAGGCGATGTGTTGCGTTGGGTGCTGAATTCGACCGGTCCACTCCGTGTGTTCCCGCAAAAAGTCATCAATTATCTCGAGGAACCGGAACGGATGCGCAATTATCTTGAAAACCGCGATGGACGTATGCGGGAATATCGGAGAGATCTTCAGAGCCGGATGTTCGCCGGCATTTTCAGTATTTTGTCTTTCACCGGAATTTCCATCTCCGTTTGGTTTTCGCACGAACCGTATTTATGGGTTTCTTCCGCAGCCTTCGTGGCGTCATTGATTGTCTATCGTTCCATAAAATAAACCTCCGCGCATCCTGCGCGGAGGTTTATTATTTTTAGCATATTGCAATTTCGGAAATAGGGAGTACAATTATTAATAAGAACACCTGTTCTGTTTATGTGTCTATCGTCAAAGCCACATGGCAAGTGGTCTGCACATCAAGGCTAATTCGTAAAGGTGGTGAAGATATGCCTTTGATTCCGCAGGAAGAAATCATCCATTTCGAAAACTTGATTTATCTGCCCATGGTATTGTCTGTACTGGAACGTGACAGGAGCATATTTGAAAATGGCTCTTTTAAACTTAAACGTCCCTACCTGGAATTGGTGGAAGGGGCCATCAGCCAGGTGCAGAAGGAATTGAAAGAAACCAAAATACATATGCGGGAGCGCCAGATGAAAGTGATGCGCGGCACAGGCGATGATACTTTCACCGAATATGTATTTTATCATGGCGGATATGAGGATCATCGGCGTTACCTGAATCTGCGCTTGCGCAACCGGGTGGAAGAATTGATACGCATCTATTTATCAATGGCGGAAATGAAAGTTTAATCAGAAGGATGCCTTGGCCGGATAGGCATCGGCCGTTTGGTTATGTAGGTCAGCTGCTGTTTATGCTGATTCTGCGCTTTTTTAAAATAGCGCCTCAAAGATCCGGCAAACGAATGCTGGTTGCGAAGGGCGACGGGTGAAACGTCCAAACAGACGGATTGCCCATTTCCAAGATAGACTACGCTGCCGCCGCGCTCATCGCTTTCGATTAAGTCGATGGCATCATAATTGAACCAGACAGACTCTTTATTCTTCGGTGAATGGGTAGGGAAGAATATTAAGGGATTGCCATAATATTCGCCGATGATGATGGGCGGTTTGTGCTTTACTCCTACAGCCTTTTGGGCGTATAGGGTAGCACTTTCAAGGGAGCCGCGGTAAAAAGAGCAGGAACCTGTAATAGTCTTGTATGCAGTTTGTTCAATCAGAAATTCACTGCGGTCTTCAAGTACCCGAGTCACCAGGCGTGAACCTTCCACATGTGGAAGCAGCGCGTATGTATTATTGCAGACTGTGTAGGAAAAGGGATTATAAATCTTTCGGCCCATGCTAAAACACCCCCAAAATTTACTGTACTCTACCTATTATAATAATAATTGGAAAATATACAATCTTTTTAATTTTTGAACATAGGCCCTTTTAATTATCGTTGGAATTTTCAAAATAATTATTGTTCTTTTTTTATTTATCATGTATACTAATGAAAAGCATTCGGGGTGAGGTAGAATGGAAAACTATTATTCTTATGCTGATTTCATGAAGGCGATGGCTCAAACAAAGAAAATTTCTGAAGCGGAAAAATTGCTGAACGAGATTTATCTCGATCTTTTCCTAAAGCATGTGCACCGCTCACAGCAGGAAGAACAACTCATGAATCTTATAGATGAAGCCCTGGACACTAACGACCGCAATGCATTCAATCGATACAGCCAGCAATTGCAGGCTTTAAAATGTGATGAATCCTGATTGAAAAAGAACCGCTCCCAGGAGCGGTTCTTTTTTTTTGCCTCAATATAATCATTGAAAAAACATACGTTCGCTTTTTGTTAGGGGAATTTTAGGGCATATGATAAAATAGAGGTATTGAAAAACGGGAGGACTATATACATGAAACAGGAATTCAATTTGCAAGCACCATACGAACCTGCCGGCGATCAGCCGCAAGCGATTGCTGAATTGACTAAGGGAATCTATAATGGCAAACGGTTCCAGACCTTGCTCGGTGCCACTGGTACAGGTAAGACCTATACAATGTCAAACGTTATCCAGCAAGTGAAGAAACCGACTCTGGTAATGGCTCATAATAAAACATTGGCAGGACAATTGTACAGCGAGTTCAAAGAATTTTTTCCGGACAATGCGGTTGAGTACTTTGTCAGCTACTACGATTATTATCAGCCGGAGGCATATGTGCCGCAGTCGGATACTTATATAGAGAAAGACGCGAGCATCAACGACGAAATCGATAAGCTTCGCCACTCGGCGACATCTTCGCTTTTTGAACGGGATGATGTAATCGTTATCGCTTCGGTGTCTTGCATCTACGGTTTAGGTTCCCCGAAAGAATACCGGGAACTTGTGGTATCGCTGCGCAAAGGGATGGAAATTGAACGAAACCAGCTTTTGCGCAAACTTGTCGATGTTCAATATGAACGAAATGACATTAACTTCATACGCGGGACATTCCGTGTACGCGGAGACGTTGTTGAAATCTTCCCGGCTTCGAGAGATGAAAGGTGTTTGCGTGTCGAATTTTTCGGAGACGAAATCGACCGCATCCGGGAAGTGGACGCATTGACTGGTGAAATAATCGGTGAACGGGAACATGTCGCGATTTTTCCGGCGTCCCACTTTGTTACGCGTGAAGAGAAGATGGTTAAAGCCATTGAAAACATCGAAGCGGAATTGGAAGAACGCCTGAAAGAAATGAGAGCTGAAGATAAATTACTGGAAGCACAGCGGCTTGAGCAACGGACTCGCTATGATCTGGAAATGATGCGTGAAATGGGCTTCTGTTCAGGGATCGAAAACTATTCCCGTCATCTGACTTTGCGTCCTCCAGGCGCGCAGCCATATACATTGATCGATTATTTCCCGGATGACTTCCTATTGGTGGTCGATGAAAGCCACGTCACGCTGCCTCAGGTTCGCGGAATGTTCAATGGTGACCAGGCCAGAAAGAAAGTGCTGGTTGACCATGGTTTCCGTCTGCCTTCAGCAATGGACAATCGTCCGCTGACTTTCACCGAGTTCGAGGAGCATATCGACCAAGCGGTATTTGTTTCGGCAACGCCGGGTCCATATGAACTGGAACATACACCGGAAATGGTCGAGCAGATCATCCGGCCGACTGGTCTGCTGGATCCAACCATCGAAATCCGTCCGATCGAAGGGCAGATCGATGACCTGATGGATGAAATCCGGCAGCGCTCAGAACGGGATGAGCGTGTGCTTATCACGACATTGACAAAGAAAATGTCAGAAGATTTGACGGCCTATTTAAAAGAAGCTGGAGTCAAAGTGAACTATCTGCACTCCGAGATCAAAACACTGGAACGCATTGAAATCATCCGCGAATTGCGGATGGGTGTCTACGATGTATTGGTCGGGATCAACTTGCTGCGTGAAGGACTTGATATTCCGGAAGTCTCTCTTGTGACGATTTTGGACGCGGATAAAGAAGGATTCCTGCGTTCCGAGCGGTCACTCATCCAGACGATGGGCCGAGCCGCGCGGAATGCAAATGGCCAGGTTATCATGTACGCTGATAAAATAACGGATTCAATGCAAAAAGCGATAGATGAAACAACGCGCCGGCGTACGATACAGGCGGCATATAATGAAGAACACGGCATCACGCCGATTACCATACAAAAGAAAATCCGCGATGTTATCCGGGCAACAGTGGCTTCGGAAGAAGCGGAGGAATATGTATCAAAAGCGACTTCAGGCAAAAAGCTCAACAAGGAAGACCGCCTGAAGCTGATCGCTTTATTGGAAACAGAAATGAAAGAAGCGGCAAAAGCGCTCGATTTCGAACGGGCGGCCGAGCTGCGCGATACTGTGCTTGAACTGAAAGCGGAAGGGTGATCGGATTGAGAAATCAAGAGATAAAGATACAGGGTGCGCGTGCGCATAACCTGAAAAACGTTGATATAACCATCCCTCGCGATAAATTGGTCGTTATGACAGGTTTATCGGGATCAGGGAAATCTTCACTTGCCTTTGATACAATCTATGCGGAAGGACAGCGTCGCTATGTGGAGTCGCTGTCTTCTTATGCACGTCAGTTTCTGGGACAGATGGATAAGCCTGATGTGGATTTGATCGAAGGTTTGTCGCCGGCAATTTCAATAGATCAGAAAACGACAAGCAAAAACCCACGTTCAACGGTGGCAACCGTTACGGAAATCTACGACTATATGCGCTTGATGTATGCCCGCGTCGGCAAAGCGATATGCCCGAACCACGGCATTGAAATTTCTTCGCAGACCATCGAGCAAATGGTGGACCGTCTGGTTGTCTATCCGGAACGAACCAAAATGCAGATCCTGGCTCCGCTTGTTTCAGGCAGAAAAGGGACGCACGCCAAATTGTTCGAAGACATCAAAAAACAGGGTTATGTCCGTGTAAGAGTCAACGGCGAATTATTCGACCTCGACGATAATATTGAACTTGATAAAAACAAGAAACATTCTATTGAAGTGGTAATAGACCGCATCGTCATGAAGGAAGGCATCGCACCGCGCCTCAGTGATTCGCTTGAATCCGCTTTGCGCCTGAGTGACGGGCGTGTGCTGGTGGACGTTATGGAACAGGAGGAACTGCTGTTCAGTGAACATCATGCCTGTCCGATTTGCGGATTCTCTATCGGGGAGTTGGAACCCCGTATGTTTTCATTCAACTCGCCGTTTGGAGCCTGTCCGGAATGTGATGGACTCGGCCATAAATTGGAAGTTGATCCGGACCTTGTGGTACCGGATTGGAGCCTGTCGTTGAATGATCATGCCATTGCTCCTTGGAAACCGACCAGTTCCCAGTATTATCCGCAATTACTGAAAGCGTTGTGCAAGCATTATAAAATCGATATGGATGTGCCTGTTAGCGAACTTCCGGAAGAGCACATGAATTTGGTTCTGCGCGGTTCGGGAAGTGAAAAAATCCGTTTCCGTTATGAAAATGATTATGGGCAAATCCGGGACAACCATATCAATTTTGAAGGCGTCCTATCGAATGTGGACCGCCGCTACCGGGAAACTTCGTCGGATTACACGCGCGAACAAATGGAAAGATATATGGCTGAGCAGCCTTGTCCTGCGTGCACGGGCTATCGCCTGAAGCCGGAATCGCTGGCTGTGAAAGTAAATGGCCTGCATATTGGGAAAGTTTCGGAATTCTCGATTGTTGAAGCGGATGATTTCTTCAAAAATCTGGAGCTTTCGGAAAAAGATATGCAGATTTCTTTATTGATTCTGCGGGAAATTAAAGAGCGGCTCGGCTTCCTGATCAATGTCGGCCTCGATTATCTGACGTTGAACCGTGCTTCCGGAACCATGTCCGGCGGGGAAGCGCAGCGCATCCGCCTGGCGACACAAATCGGTTCACGTTTGTCGGGTGTCCTCTATATATTGGATGAACCATCAATCGGGCTGCATCAGCGTGATAACGACAGGTTGATCAATACGCTGAAAAATATGCGGGATATCGGTAATACGCTGATCGTAGTAGAGCATGATGAAGACACGATGCTTGCTGCGGATTATCTGATTGATATCGGTCCGGGTGCAGGGGTGCACGGAGGAGAAATCATCGCCGCAGGAACTCCGGAAAAAGTGATGAAAAACAGAAAGTCGCTTACCGGGCAATATTTGAGCGGCAAAAAATTCATTCCGCTTCCTGCAGAACGCAGAGAGCCGGACGGACGTTCCATTTCCATACGAGGCGCAAGTGAAAACAATCTCAAAAAAGTGGATGTCGATATACCGATTGGCGTATTTACAGCCGTCACCGGCGTATCCGGTTCCGGTAAAAGTACGCTGGTAAACGAAATCCTCTATAAAACTTTGGCGAGTAAACTGAACAAAGCGAAAATCAAACCCGGCAAAACCGAATCGGTAAAAGGATACGAGCAGCTGGAGAAAGTCATCGATATTGACCAGTCGCCGATCGGACGCACGCCCCGATCGAATCCTGCGACCTATACAGGGGTTTTCGATGATATTCGCGATGTCTATGCAAAAACGAATGAAGCGAAAGTTCGCGGTTACCAAAAAGGCCGATTCAGCTTCAATGTCAAGGGTGGTCGCTGTGAAGCTTGCCGCGGAGATGGTATTATAAAAATAGAAATGCACTTCCTGCCTGACGTTTACGTGCCATGTGAAGTGTGCCACGGCAAGCGTTACAACAGGGAAACTCTGGAAGTGAAGTACAAAGATAAAAGCATCGCGGATGTATTGGCGATGACAGTCGAGGATGCATATTCATTTTTCGAAAATGTCCCGAAAATCAACCGCAAGCTTAAAACGATTGTTGATGTGGGCCTTGGCTATGTTACGATGGGCCAACCGGCTACGACCTTATCCGGTGGTGAAGCTCAGCGTGTGAAATTGGCTTCAGAGCTCCACAAACGGTCAAACGGCAAATCTTTCTATATTCTCGATGAGCCGACAACGGGATTGCATGCGGATGATATATCCCGCTTGCTGAAAGTGCTGCAGAAATTGGTTGATAATGGGGATACTGTCCTGACGATCGAGCACAATTTGGATGTCATCAAAACAGCGGATTATCTAATCGATCTCGGACCGGAAGGCGGCGACAAAGGCGGCACGATCCTGGCCACAGGAACGCCGGAAGAAATCGCCGAAGTTGAAAATTCATACACCGGCAAGTATTTGAAACCGATCCTGGAACGCGATCGGGCTCGAATGGAAGAAAAAATGAATAAAGCAAGCCGCCGGAAAAAAGTGGCAAAATGAAACCTTTTCAGGCACCGAACGTATCAATGATAAGAATATAATTTTTATAAACGAACGATGAGGAGGCCACATTACATGCAAAGTGAAAAAGAACGCATATTGGATATGGTTGAAAATGGCACGATTTCGGCACGTGAAGCTGTCGAGCTGTTGAAAGCGATCGACGGCGGAGGATCTTCAGGCAGAGAGTCCTCTTACGGCAGGGAAGATTATGGCCGCCGGGAAAAACGCGGAAAGCGCGGATTCTTCCGTCCTGAAGATATGGTCAAGAAATTCTCTAAAGATTTTTCGAAGGATTTTTCGAAAAATGTCTCAAATGATATCAATCAAATCGGCGACCGGATGATGCAGTTCATGCAGACTTCCGTCGGCAAATTGAAAACGATGGAATTCGATTCACCTTTCGGCGAAGCTTATCAATTCAATGAAACCTTTGCAGAAGAAGGAACGGAAGTCAGCACGGTGATTGCGGATATCGCAAATGGCCAGCTGGAAATCTATCCTTCCCAAGATGGTATGCTGCGCGCCGAATGCAGCGTAAAAGCATATCGGGCAGAATCCGAGGAGCAGGCAAAACGTGATTTCCAGGATAAATTTGTATTTATAGCGGATGACAATAAGCTGCGGATTATCAGCGAGTTGAAAACGACCCAAGTCAACGTTGTTCTTTATGTGCCAGCGAAGCAATTCAATCAGATTACTGTCCGTCTGTTCAACGGTGGATTTTCAATGAAGCGCATAGATGCGTCTTTATTGAAAGTGAAAACGGCGAACGGCAAAATCGAACTGAAGAACGGTGAATTTGATGATGCCGAACTTGAGACTGCGAATGGCGCGATCCAAGTTCAGGACGTAAAAGGGAAAGTGCTTGAAACGGAAACCTTGAACGGCCGGATCTACGTGGATGGCGATATTCAAACGATTGAAACGAAGTCGCTTAACGGCAATGTCGTAGTCACTTCCCGCTGCAAAGAAGCGCGGAAAGTGGAAGCCAAAACCCTGGCCGGCAATGTGGAACTGTATATTCCTTCCCATCTGCCGCTGAAAGGGCAAGTATCCTCGAATCTTGGGAAAATGGATGTGCTCCTATCAGACGTCGACCATACCCACGAGCAAGGGCAGTTCATGCAGAAAACGGTCCGCTTCTCCAAAGAAGACGGAGCAGCAACAGCGGCACCAATGCTCGTTTACGGTGAAACAAAAACCGGGTCTGTCTTGGTTCGTTATCTGACAGTCGAATAAAATAAATAAAGCGGATGCCTCCAGGGCATCCGCTTTTTTCTGTTCAATTCGTTAAAGAAGGTCAAAACATGAACATGATGACAGTGACCACAATGATCAATGTGACCAGAATGACAATGCCGAGCAGTGTCATAAGGACACCAAAACCGCGCCAGCTCGAAAAGCCATGAACCACTCCAATCGCTTTGGAAGAAATGACGATTGACCATATGGAAGCTGTCGCTGTGAGCAGCGTCAGGAATAAGTAAGCTCCGAGAGATATGGAAGTTATACCGAAAGCTTCTGGCACCATGAAAAACCTTTCACCGTAATAAAGTGCGAAAATGACCAGGACGGGCACGACAAATACTTGTGGAATCATCATGGGACCTATGGCAATCGCCATATCCCGCAGTTTCCCGTGGCCACCATATAATTTACCAATACCGGTATATAGAAGAGTGCTGATTCCTAAATTCAGTAAACCGCTTAAGAGGCCGGTAATCAATATCCCGATTATCAATAATATGGGAGACAGGTCAAGAAACCAGCCGGAATCCTGCAAAGCGGTAATGACTCCTCCGATTCCTGCAATCATGACAAGCAGCACCGACAAGCCGATTTTATTTTCTTCGATAAGCTGCCGGACAGTTTCTTTTGGCTGTGTCCAGATTGTTAATAAAGGATTCAATTTCATGTCTGTTTCCCCCTTGGTCTGTTCTTGATCACCTGAAGCAATCAAGTTCTATATGTAAAATTGTACCATACGGTATCCTAGGAAAATAGGAGCTGCAGAAGAAAATAATAAGAGAAAACCGGTGGGCAGAACAGCTGCTCACCGGTTTTCAAGATTTTGCGGATATAGGTCCTGTAAAAAATGGATGGAGCGGGTGATCAATTTGTTCAGCACATCCACGTCGATGTCATCGACTTTGTTGATATAAACGCAAGCCTTGCCCGAAGTATGTTTGCCGAAATCGTCCAATAGCGCTTGGCGGTCCTCGTCACCTGTTGCGAAGTAAAGGCTGATTTTCGCTTTGCGGGGAGAAAACCCGACCAATGGTGCATCACCTTCATGACCGGTTGCATATCTATAATGGTAGGAACCGAAACCGATAATGCTGTCTCCCCACATTTTCGCTTCATAACCTGAAGTTTGTTCAAATATCTCAAGCAGCCGGTATGCGTCTTCACGTTTTTTGGGACTGTCGACACTTTCAATAAATTCGAGAACATCTGCATCCGTTTCTTTTGTTTTTTGCTCGTACACAACCATCCCTCTTTTCATTTGTATTGGAAGAATTAAAGATTCTGTTTTTTTATAGTTTAACAGATTTGGCCTGTGTATAATCGAAAGAACGGGAAAAGGGGAGCGTTTGCTTTAATTTCAATATTTCCATGTTAAAATAATATCATTAATGCTTGAAAACAAAGGGACCCTGTAAAGTACAGGGATTCCCGCAGAGAAGGAATGAGGGGAAAAGATGGGCCAGGTAACAACGAAACAGGTAATGGAAACATTCGATTTGAATTTGATCAGCGGCGAAGAAGGAATTGGCCGCCATATACCGATCAGTGACATCTCACGGCCGGGACTTGAAATGGCCGGGTATTTCACTCATTATCCGGCAAATCGGGTGCAGTTGCTTGGGAAGACCGAATTATCGTTCTTTGCGATGCTGGATGCTGCTGACCGAAAAGACCGCATGATGAAATTATGTACGGATGACACGCCGGCGATTATCGTTTCCCATGATGAGAAAGTACCACAGGAACTGATCGACGCATCGTCGAAGCGGCATGTGCCGGTCATGAGCACGAAAATGTCGACGACAAGATTTTCAAGTTTGCTGACGAATTATCTGGAAAGCCAATTGGCTCCAACAACCGCAGTCCACGGAGTGCTGGTGGATATTTACGGTGTAGGCGTATTGATCACAGGCAAAAGCGGAGTCGGTAAAAGTGAAACTGCGCTGGAACTTGTTAAAAAAGGACACCGCCTGGTAGCTGACGATTGTGTCGAAATTCACCAGGAAGGCGAGAACACGCTTGTTGGACATCCGCCGAAACTGATCGAGCACCTGCTGGAAATACGGGGAGTCGGCATCATTGATATCATGACTTTATTCGGTGCAAGCGCCGTCCGTACATTCAAACGAATTTCACTGGTGATTGACCTGGAACTCTGGGATGCGGAAAAAACGTATGATCGATTGGGATTGGAAGAAGAAAAAATGCGCATCATCGATACGGATTTGACCAAACTTACTATTCCTGTACGTCCAGGGCGGAACTTGTCGGTTATAATCGAAGTTGCTGCGATGAACTATCGTCTGAAACGGATGGGCGTCAATGCAGCCGAAGAATTTTCAAAACGCCTGGACGATGTAATTTCGATGGATACAAATTAAAGGAATGGGTAGGTGCGGGACATGTTTTCAGTTTTAGGATCGATTGATCCGGTTGCTTTCAGCTTAGGGCCGATCGATGTTCATTGGTATGGTGTAATCATCGCCACCGGCATTGTGATAGCGTTTTTAGTAGGACAGCGTGAAATGGTCAAACGCGGAATGCATCCGGAATTTCTGACGGATCTGCTGATCTGGGCAGTGCCTTTGGCGATTGTCGGCGCGAGAATCTATTATGTAATATTTGAATGGGATAATTATAAAGACAATCCCGGAGAGATTATAGCGATTTGGAACGGTGGGCTGGCGATTCACGGTGCTTTGATCATGTCGGTCATCGTTGCCTATATTTTTACGAAAAAACGCAATACGCCGTTCTTGAAAGTCGCGGATATTCTGGCACCAAGCATTTTGATTGGACAGGCAATTGGCCGATGGGGGAATTTCATCAACCAGGAAGCGCACGGCGGAGAAGTTTCAAGGGCGTTTCTAGAGAACCTCTTTATACCGGATTGGATCATCAATCACATGTACATAGATGGAGCTTATTATCACCCGACATTCCTGTATGAATCATTATGGAGCTTTGTCGGTATCATCATTTTACTGTTGTTGCGCCGGGTCAATCTTGTCCGCGGGGAAATGTTTTTCTTCTATATGATATGGTATTCTGTCGGCCGTTACTTCATCGAAGGAATGCGGACAGACAGCCTTTATGTATTCGGGATAGAAGGTTTAAGAACAGCGCAGCTGGTCTCTATACTGGCAATCATCATCGCGGTCGTGCTGATTATCTACCGACGGGTAACGATTAAAAATCCGCCAAGATATCTGGACGAACCGGCAGAACCCAAAAAGAAATCAAATAAGAAGCCGAAAAAGAAATAAAGACTCATATCAATTTGCCGAATAGAAAGAAGAGATAAGCGAATGTCGACTTTGAAAAATGGCCTGATGGCAGGTTTGAAAACAACATGGGCATTGGGGAAAATCATTTTTCCGATAACACTCTTGGTGACAATGCTCCAATTTACACCCGTTTTGCCCTTTATCGTCAATCTGGTAGCGCCGTTCATGAGCATATTCGGATTAAGCGGCGACGCGGCGATCCCGTTGGTTTTAGGGAATGCGTTAAATCTGTATGCGGGGATTGCTGGTATTCTGTCGCTTGAACTGACAGTGAAGGAAGTATTTATACTTGCGGTCATGCTGTCCTTTTCCCATAATATGTTCATCGAAACCGGGGTGGCTTTGAAGGTTGGTGTTAAGCTGTGGGTAGTGCTTGTGGTCCGTTTCGGGCTGGCGGCGCTTTCCGGTATCATCATCAATCTGGCTTGGCCTGGCGGCGCTGAAATCGCTCAATACGGTTTTACTCCTGAAGCAGTGGCAGCGCCTGAAGGATGGTTAGCTATTTTCTTATTAGGGTTGGAGAAAGCCGGATTCGGAGTTCTTCAATTGGCGATTATTGTAATACCATTGATGCTGGCAATTCAAATCTTAAAAGATACAAAATACCTTAACAGGATTTCAGATATGATGGGACCGCTCACAAGGCTGCTCGGCGTTCAGAAGAACGCTTCACTGACATTGGCGTCCGGCTTGATTTTCGGCTTGGCGATGGGAGCGGGCGTCATGATCCAGGCGGTTCAGGAAGATGGAGTCAGTAAAAAAGATGCGACGCTGGCCTTTATCTTTTTGGTTGCCTGCCATGCGATTGTAGAGGATACGCTGATTTTCATCCCGCTGGGCATTCCGATTTGGCCGTTGCTCGCGATACGCGTTGTTACCGCGCTTGCTTTGACGATCTTTGTATCGTATCTCTGGCGCAAAGCTGAAGAAAACCGAAAGGAAGTGTTTTCTGCATGACGAAAAATATAACGACTTTATTATTTGATTTCGATGGAACATTATTGAATACAAATGAATTGATCATCCATACATTTTCAACGGTACTGGAGAAGCATTTTCCAAACAGCTATGAAAGAGAAGATATTCTCCAGTTCATCGGACCGTCTCTGAAACAGACATTTGAAACGATTGCCCCTTTAAGAACAGAGGAGCTGATCAAAGAATACCGCGAGTTGAATCTTGCGCTTCACGATGAAATGGTTTCAGTCTACGACGGAGTGGAAGAAACCCTGTATCTCCTGAAGAACAGAGGATTGAAAATGGCGATAGTTTCCACCAAGAAAAGGGATACTATCCTTCATGGACTTCGGCTCATGGGGGTATCGAAACTATTCGATACAGTTATCAGCCTGGATGACGTAGAAAATCCGAAACCGCATCCAGAGCCGATTTTGAAAGCATTGAAGGAATTGTCTTCAAGTGCGGCCGAATCCCTGATGATCGGAGATAATTCCCACGATATAGAAGGCGGCAAAAATGCGGGAGTCCGGACAGCGGGAGTTGCCTGGTCGGCTAAAGGCGAGGATTTCCTTGCGACGTTCAAACCGGATTATATGCTGCAGCACATCAGCGACCTTCTGGAACTGGTGAAAGAGGAAACGGCATGAGAAGGACCGAACGCCATTTTGTGACGGGTCCGAATTCACTTTGGCATGTGTATAAAACTGTTCCATTCTGGAAAGTCGCTAAAAATTTCGTTGTGATTCAAACGGCTCGTTATACACCGTTTCTGCCAATGAAAAACTGGTTGTACAAAAATTTTCTCGGCATGAAAGTAGGAGAACAGTCTTCATTTGCGTTAATGGTTATGCTTGATGTCATGTTTCCTGAACATATTTCTGTTGGAAAAAACTCAGTCATCGGATATAACACAACCATCTTGGCGCACGAATATCTGATCGAAGAATACCGTCTGGGTGATGTTGTTATCGGCGACCGCGTCATGATCGGTGCAAACAGCACGATTCTGCCAGGTATAACGATAGGCGATGGAGCAATTGTTTCCGCCGCTACACTTGTGCACAAGGATGTGCCGGCCGGAGCGTTTGTCGGAGGCAATCCGATGCAGATCATTTACACAGCTGAACAGATGGCAGAACGCGAGGAAAAATCCCGGGAGCAGTAGCTCTTGGGATTTTTTAAATTTTCGAGAAAACGACGAACTCTTTAAACATTACGCTATAGGTGGACGCTTTCCGCTTCATTTTGGATAAGTGTAGAATTTAAGTGCTTACTTTATTAAACGGATATTGAAGTTAAATGTTTCTCTTATTAAGAAAGCAATTTGAGATATGGAACAAAACAGCGAAGACTCCCAGGGGAATAGAAACGGAGTTGGCTTTCCAACTCCCTATCGAGTGAAGTGCTGAGATCCACTCGGGCGAAGTGGAACGAGCACGAGTTAGCTCAGCTCGAGCCCCCAGGAAAGCGCAGCTGTTTTGAGCAATATCGGTTTTCACTTTATTTTTTCAACAAGCCAAAAATCCTAGGAGCAGTAGCTTCCGGGATTTTTTTGCCTTATTCTTGACCTTCAACCATAATATACGATAAAATAATAATTACTTTATTACATTAGCGAACTAAAGTAAAATATCCATAAATAGGAAGTGAATTTATGACAATCCAAATGTTCGAAAAACCGCTGGGCATGCGTGATGATTTTCCCTCAATCGTAAAAAGGAAGTCTAAGCTCAGCAAAGTGGGTATAAAGATAATGGAGCAATTCGGCTATGAGATGCTGCAGACGCCGAGTTTGGAATACTACGAAACAATCGGCAAGATTTCGGCAATCGCTGACAATCAATTATTCAAATTGCTGGATAATCAAGGGCAGACACTAGTGCTGCGGCCGGATATGACATCACCGATTGCACGCGTAGCCGCATCCAAATTATTAAAAGAGAAGATGCCTGTGCGGCTCGGCTATTATTCAAACGTGTTCCGCGCCCAATTGAGGGAAGGCGGACGCCCAGCGGAGTTCGAGCAGATGGGTGTCGAGCTGATTGGTGATGAATCACTGTACGCAGATGCGGAAGTCATTTTACTGGCGACAGAAATCCTTCGCGGCCTGAATGTCGGATCAGGACGCATCGTCATTGGCCACACACAATTGCTTCAGCAAGTATTACGGGGCTACGGACTTGATGACGCGCTCGCTGAAAAGCTGCGCGCTGAAATGGTGGCAAAAAACAAGGTGGCCTACGAAAATATGGTCGACAACCTGGTCGATGATACGGCTGCGAAAAATTCGCTTAAATTGATCATGAATACGACGCGTCTCGAAGACTGGGAGCAGTGGATTGATCAAACAGACACGGTTCAGCAGTCGCTTTATGAAGACATGCGTAAATTGAAAACCTTGCTGGATCGCAATGGTTTGGCGGATTTCGTCACTTATGACCTTTCATTTACGAGCCATATGACGTATTACACAGGCATGGTTTTTGAAATCTACGGAGAAGGCAGCGGATTTCCGCTGGGGAACGGCGGCCGTTATGACGGCTTGATGAAGCAATTCGGATTGCATGTCGGGGCTACCGGCTTTGGCCTGCGTGTCGATCGGTTACTGGAAGCAATGCCGGCTGAACAGGAAAATACGGAGCAAACCCTGATTTTATTTAATGAAGAAAATGAAGAGAATGCGCATATCGAAGCAAACAAATTAAGAAAAGCGGGCGAAAGAGTGACACTTCAATTCGCTTCAGCTGTAAAAGCCCAGGAAGAGTTCAGTTCACTGTTCTCAAAAGTGATTCGAATGGACGGTGAAGAAAATGGATAAATTGACGATTGCGATGCCGAAAGGCCGCATTTTTGAGGAAGCTTATGAACTGCTTGTTAAGGCGGGATTTGATTTGCCGGAGGAATTGGACGACTCCCGGAAATTGATAGTGGAAGCGCCAAATGAAGGGTTCCGGTTTATTTTGTCGAAACCGATGGATGTGCCTGTTTATGTGGAGCATGGCGTCGCCGATATCGGAATTGCCGGCAAAGATGTGCTTCTTGAGCAGGCGCGTGATGTACATGAGCTGCTGGATCTCGAAATCAGCCGCTGCTATATTGCGACTGCCGGTTTGCCGGATACGAAAATGGATGAGATGACTCCGCGTATTGCCACGAAATATCCGGATATCGCTTCTCAATTTTTCCGCAGCCGGGGGGAGCAGGTTGAAATCATCGAGCTGAATGGTTCGATCGAGCTGGCACCTATGATCGGTTTGGCGGAACGGATTGTCGATATTGTTTCGACAGGCAAAACCCTGAAAGAAAATGGATTGGTTGAATACGATAAAATTACAGACATCACTTCACGGCTTATTGCGAACCCGGTCAGCTACAGGCTGAAACAGAAGAGGATCGATGAAATCGTGGAGCGTTTAAGAAAGTAGGCGTTAATATGAACATCACACGATTGTCGTCGGCGGTTTCAATTAGAAGAACTGGTGGAAATGCGACGGCCGATCAATTAGAGGCGGTAAAAGCAATTATCCGAACGGTCCGAAGCGAAGGTGACGCTGCATTGATCCGCTTTGCGAAAAAATGGGATCAGGCGGAATTGACCGATTTGCGGGTGTCCCGGCAAGAAATTGAGCAAGCAGTAAAACGGTTTGATCCGCAATTATTAAGTGATCTTGCAGAAGCTGCTGAAAATATCAGGGCATACCATGCAAACCAAAAGCAGGAAGGATATAAAGTAATCCAGACGAACGGTTCTTATGTCGGTCAGCGGGTGACGGCCATTGAATCAGCCGGCTTATATGTCCCAGGCGGCACGGCAGCGTATCCTTCCTCGGTGCTGATGAATGTAATACCGGCTCAAGCTGCAGGCGTCCAAAGAATTGTGCTGATGTCACCTCCCGCAGCAGACGGTTCGCTGTCGGACGGTGTATTAGCGGCAGCACATATTCTTGGCATTGAGGAAATCTATAAATCCGGCGGAGCACAGGCGATTGCGGCATTGGCTTATGGCACTGAATCCATTTCGCCGGTCGATAAGATAACCGGGCCGGGCAATATCTTCGTGGCGCTGGCCAAAAGCGAAGTGAATGGGGACGTGGCAATCGATATGATTGCAGGTCCGAGTGAAATTGCCATCATAGCGGATGCAACGGCTTATCCGGACGAAATCGCTGCAGATCTGCTGTCGCAGGCTGAGCATGATCCAATGGCGAGTGCGGTGCTGTTGACGACGGATGTAGCCCTGGCTAAAGCGGTGTCTGAAGAAGTGGAGAGACAATTGATGGAACTGCCACGGCAATCCATTGCCCGAGCGGCGATCGAGGATTTCGGTGCAATTTACCTCGGGGAAACAATGGAAGAACTGATAGCCGCGGCCAATCAATTGGCACCTGAGCACCTTGAAATCATGACAGTTAACGCAGTGGAAGATGCCGAAAAGGTTAAACATGCGGGCGCCATCTTCATCGGACGCTATTCTTCAGAGCCGATCGGTGATTATTTTGCCGGCACAAACCATGTATTGCCGACCAACAGCACGGCGAGATTTTCAAGTGCTCTGTCGGTCTATGACTTTTTAAAACGGACGAGCATCATCCATTACAGCGAGCAGGCTTGGCAGGACAATAAAGAGAAGATTGCCCGACTGGCCAGGCTTGAAGGCTTGGAAGCCCATGCGCGGGCAGTGGAATCACGGCAATGGAAAAAGGAGAATCGGTAATGAGAAAAGCGGAATTGAAACGGAATACAAATGAAACAAAAATAGATATCGCATTTTCAATTGACGGAGAAGGCAAAGCAAATATAGAAACCGGTGTGCCGTTCATGGACCACATGCTGGACCTGTTCATCAAGCACGGTTTATTTGATGGGGACATTAAAGCGGATGGTGATACGCACATCGATGACCACCATACGACGGAAGATATCGGAATTGTATTGGGACAGGCTGTCAGAGAGGCGCTTGGCGATAAAAAAGGCATTCGCCGCTACGGTAATGCATTTGTGCCGATGGATGACGCGCTTGCACAGGTGGTCATAGATTGTTCGAATCGGCCTCACCTGGAGTTCAGAGGTGACATTCCGAATGAAAAAGTGGGCACATTCGATACCGAACTGGTTTATGAATTCCTATGGAAATTTGCGCTGGAATCACGCTTGAATGTCCATGTTATCATCCATTATGGAAAGAACACGCACCACATCATCGAAGCTGTTTTCAAAGCTTTGGCACGCGCACTTGATGAAGCGACCCAAATAGACCCGCGGGTCAAAGGGGTGCCTTCGACAAAGGGGCTGTTGACATGATCATCGGAATCATCGATTACGGCATGGGCAATCTTTTCAGTGTCGAACAGGCATTGAAGAAACTCGATTGTACAGTCATTCTTTCCGATGACCCGGAAACGCTGCTGGAAGCGGAAGCGATTCTGCTGCCTGGTGTTGGGGCTTTTCCCGACGCGATGGAGCTTCTGGATTCAAAAGGATTGTCGGAATTCATCCGTTCGCTGCCTGAAAAGGGCATACCGCTGCTCGGAATTTGCCTTGGCATGCAATTATTATATGAAGACAGTTCAGAAGTGCGGCTGACAAAAGGTCTTGGACTGCTTAAAGGCAAAATCCGGCGTTTTGAAAAAGGGACCTACCGCATCCCGCATATGGGATGGAACCGCCTCGATTTTTCCGCAATGCCATTTTGGCTGAAAAGCCTGCAAGTCGATACGCATGTTTATTTTGTGCATTCATTTTACGTTACGGAAGCAGAGGAAACGGAAATTTTTGCGTCAGCCGAATATGGCAATATCAATGTTCCGGGAGTTGTAGGCAAGGGACTTGTTACCGGAATGCAATTTCACCCGGAAAAATCAGGTGATTTCGGCCATTATTTATTGGAACAATGGATCGCGAATGTCAGGGGGAACAATAATGAGCAACTTTCAAATCTATCCGGCAATTGACCTGAGAGGCGGCAAATGTGTCCGCCTGTTCCAGGGGGATTACGGACAGGAAACGGTATACGGTGATTCGCCAGTCGAGATGGCGAAAAAATTCGCGGAAGCGGGAGCGGAATGGCTGCACATGGTCGACTTGGACGGCGCAAAGGCCGGTCATCGGATTAATGATGAATCTGTAATCGGAGCTGCAAAACTGGGCTTGAAAGTGCAAGTCGGCGGCGGTATCCGGACAGCTGAAGATATCCGTTTTTATCTGGACAATGGTATAGCCCGTGTCATTATCGGAAGTCTGGCAATTCGTGAACCGGAATTGGTTGTTTCTTTCATTGAAGAGTTCGGTGCAGACCGCATTGTTATCGGCATCGATGCAAAAGACGGACTGGCTGCCACAGAAGGCTGGACGGAAACATCTGTGCAGCCGGCTGCTGATGTCGCGCGTTTTTTTGTCTCAAAAGGGGCACGTCATTTCATCTACACTGATATCGCGACGGATGGAACGCTGGCGGGACCGAATATTGAAGCCAACAAACAATTGGTCGAAGATGGTTCAGCAGAAGTCATCGTATCCGGCGGCATCGGCACTCTTAACGACGTGCTGAACGTCAAAGAGGCAGCTGGCAGCAGCTCGATTACCGGCGTCATTATCGGAAAAGCGCTGTACGAAGAGCGGTTTACACTGGAGGAGGCTTTGTCATGCTGACAAAACGCATAATTCCCTGCCTTGACGTGAAAGAGGGGCGAGTTGTAAAAGGGGTCAGTTTCGTTTCTTTGAGAGACGCCGGCGACCCTGTCGAACTCGCCAGATTTTATGACAAGCAAGGAGCCGATGAACTGACATTCCTCGATATTTCAGCTTCGCATGAAGGCAAAGAGACAATGGTCGAAGTTGTTAAAATAGTTGCCAGTGAATTGTCGATCCCCTTTACTGTCGGAGGTGGCATTCGTACGCTTGAAGATATCAAACGCATGCTCCGCGCTGGCGCGGACAAGGTTTCATTGAACACTGCCGCCCTTGATCGTCCGGAATTGATCAAAGAAGGTGCTGACTTTTTCGGATCGCAATGCATCGTCGTAGCAATTGATGCCAAGTGGAACGGCAATGGGTGGGACGTCTACACACACGGCGGCCGCAATAAAACCGAATGGGATGCTGTGGAATGGGCGAAACGCAGTGTTGAACTTGGTGCAGGCGAATTGCTGCTGACGAGCATGGACAAGGACGGTGCTAAAAACGGCTTTGATCTGGCTTTGACAAAAGCTGTAAGAGATGCAGTCGAAGTGCCCGTCATTGCCAGCGGCGGTGCAGGGAACAGGGAACATTTCAAAGAGGTTTTTGAAACAGTGGATGCCGACGCGGCGCTGGCCGCATCGATCTTTCATTATAAAGAAACAAGCATCGCAGAAGTGAAAGACTACCTGCGCACAGAAGGAGTGAATGTCAGATGACGCAATTGAAATTTGACCAGGACGGCTTAGTGCCGGTAATCATACAGGACAGTGAAACAAAGCAGGTGCTGACTTTAGCGTACGCTAATCAGGAAGCGATCGACAAGACGATGGAGAACGGGGAAACCTGGCTCTATTCAAGAAGCCGTCAGGAATTATGGAATAAAGGGGCGACCAGCGGGAATACACAAAAAGTCATTTCTGTGAAAGCGGATTGCGATGCCGACGCAGTGATCTATGAAGTGATTCCGAATGGACCAGCCTGCCATACAGGCGAACAGTCATGCTTCAATGAAACGATTTACGGGGAAAGCAAAACTTCAGCAGGAGATATGCTTGAAGAGCTGAAAGTATTGATCCGCAACCGCCAGAGCGAAATGCCGGAAGGCGCTTATACGACTTATCTTTTTGAAGAAGGCATCGATAAGATCTGCAAGAAAGTCGGAGAAGAAGCGGCGGAAGTGATCATTGCCGCGAAGAATCGGGACGCTGAAGAACTGTCGATGGAAACAGCCGATCTCTTCTATCACGTAATGGTCCTGCTGCAGGAACAGGGAGTGGATCTGGACAAGGTGATGGCTGTTTTAAAGGAGCGCCACCAGACAAAAACCACAAGTAAATAAGTGCCGAATATGCTATACTTAAAGGATATTAAAGGGAAGGGCGATCAAGGTCGATCCTATAACTTTTTCGGAGGCTTATTTTGGAGAATAAAAAGAAAAACAATCACGAGAATGTACTGTCATTCATTCCTACAGGTGAATATTACTATAAGAAAGCGCTCAAGGAATTGCAGCGCGACAATTACCCGAAAGCTCATAAGTATCTGCAGCGGGCCACGGAATTAAGTCCGGAAGATCCGCTGATCATGATGCAGTTTGGCATTGTACTGATGGAGATGCAGGAATTTGAACAGGCAATGGACGTATTGCGGACAGCCCAGGAGCTGGATCCGGAAGAAACGGACATCCTGTTTTTCCTTTCTGAAGTACATGCCCATATGGGTTTATTTCTTGATGCACGGAAATACGCAAAGAGATATGTTGAAGCGGATGTGCATGGCAAATATGCAGAAGAAGCGATGGAAATCATCGATTTTGCCGAACAGGAAGACTGGCAGCTGCTGGATGATGAAGGTGAAGCGCAGGACAGCGAATACTTCTATCTTCAGGAAAAAGCCCGCCGTCTGATGGAACAGGGTAATTTCACTGACGCCATCAGTATGCTGGAGGATCTGGTAGCCGATAAACCGGATTTCTGGGGAGCGCATAATAATTTGGCGCTTGCTTATTTCTATATTGGTGAAACCGAAATGGCAAAGGCATTGCTGCATGATGTTTTGCGCAGAAACACGGGCAACCTTCATGCTTTGTGCAATTTAGCCGTCTTTCATTATTATGAAAAAAATGATGAATTGGATGATATATTAGATCTTCTTAAAAAGATCCAGCCATACGTTTTTGAACACCGTTATAAATTAGGGGCGACTTTTGCGCTTGTCGGTAAGTATAAAGAGGCTTACCGCTGGTTGAGAAGTTTGCAGAAAAGAGGTTTTGACGGAGATCCGGCATTTTACTTCTGGCTGTCACATGCCGCTTACCACTCAAACCATGAAGATGTGGCAAGGCAGGCATGGAAACAATTGACTGCGATGGACCCAGGCAAAGAAGGGTACGAGCCGTGGCAGGAGAATATGACAATGCCGCATTCCGACGCACTGGAGCATGACCGTGATTATCTGGTCGAGAAGTTGGACCACTCACACAGAAGTGAAAGATTGTACGGGATGTTCCTTCTCGGAAAATCATCACATAAACAGGAAATCATCGCGCATCCAAAATGGCTGAAAAGTGAACAGCCGACCATTATTGAAACATTTATGCTGGGCTATGCTTTGGGGCATCCGTTTAAGGAAACAGTTCCTGAAGAACGGGCATTTCTGCGGGCGATGACAGCGACTGAAATCCTTTATGAAAAAGAAGGGATGGTAACCCAGCAGGGATCATATGCTTTTCAAATGTGGTTTATGCTGGTGGATAACGCCTTCCAGCGAAATTATCCGTTCAAAAACCCGAAGGCGCTGGCAGCTTCCGTGGATTATATGGTGAAGTCCTCAAGAGACCAAAGCATCACTAAAAAAGCGACTGCTGAAAATTATGGAATTTCAACAGCCACTTTGACAAAATACATCAATGAAATGATTGAATTTCTGCCATTGTTTGAGTCTTAAGCATAAAAGTTGATGCAACTGGCGGAATCTTATACGATTTAGCTATTGAATGTTAGGAGGACTTGACTATGACTGAAGCTGAAAAAATTTATGATGTAATTATCATCGGGGCTGGACCAGCCGGAATGACGGCGGCTGTATATACTTCCCGAGCTAATTTATCCACATTGATGATTGAGCGGGGAATCCCGGGCGGCCAAATGGCCAATACGGAAGAAATTGAAAACTATCCTGGTTTTGACCATATCCTTGGCCCAGACTTATCGACAAAAATGTTCGATCATGCCAAGAAATTCGGCGCAGAATATGCTTATGGCGACGTAAAAGGAATTGTTGACGGGGAAGAGTACAAAACCGTCACAGCGGGTTCGAAAGAATACAAAGCCAGAGCTGTCATCCTGACAACTGGTGCTGAATACAAGAAAATGGGCATTCCAGGCGAAACCGAACTTGGAGGCCGCGGCGTCAGCTATTGTGCAGTCTGTGATGGCGCGTTCTTTAAACAGAAAAACCTGATTGTAGTCGGAGGCGGAGATTCCGCAGTCGAAGAAGGTGTCTATTTGACACGTTTCGCCGATAAAGTGACTATCGTTCACAGAAGAGATGAGCTGCGTGCACAGAAGATCCTTCAGGACCGTGCATTTGCTAATGATAAAATCGACTTTATCTGGAGCCATACTGTCAAGGAAATAAAAGGTGACAATGGCAAGGTTTCCGGAGTAACTCTGGTTTCCACAAAAGATGGCGAAGAAACGGAAAAAGAAATCGATGGCGTATTCATCTACATCGGCATGCTGCCTTTGACGAAGCCATTTGCTGATTTGGGCATTCTAAACGACGAAGGTTATGTCGTGACAAATGAAAAAATGGAAACTTCAGTTCCAGGCATTTATGCGGCAGGCGACCTTCGCGATAAAACATTGCGCCAAGTAGTGACTGCTACTGGTGATGGAAGCATTGCAGCACAAGCTGCACAGCATTATATTGAAGAATTAGTTGAAAAAATCGGTCAAAACGTTTAATTTAATCCTTTCTTAATGTAGCTGTAATACATTTGACATGTATAAGAGGTATAGTAAGAATAGTAAATTGACCCCCTTTTTATAGAAGTTTTGAAAGGCTGTTTTCCGAATCATCGGGAAGCGGCCTCTTTTTTTTGTGTGCATATTAAAAATGAACTAACAATCTATAGCAACCGATATTCCGCAAAACAGCTCCGCTTGCCTGGTGGCTTGCACTGAGCTAACTCGTGCTCAGTATCCTTCGCCCGAGTGGATCTCAGCACTTCGTCGGCATTCGCCTGCATACCTGGGCGTCTTCGCTGTTTTGCTCCATATCTCATATCACTCTCTATAAGGAATATCCTTTTAAATCTGAATTAAGAAAGAAGTTGAAACAGTAATTCTACACAGAACTAAGATGAAGCGTCAGGCAGCTTTCCGCGGAACACTTCCGACTAGAGTGAAACGATTTAAAAAGCTGATAGTTTTTCCGCAGACTGTTTAGTATTCCTTTTCTTTTTTTGCATGACACGCCAGGAAAGTTGTATAATGGAGAAAGTTTATAATAGATACGGAGTGTCGAGTGTGCAGCGAATCGCAAATTTATTAGTTATTAAAAATGGCAAGGTCCTGTTATTGAAAAAACCCCGACGCGGTTGGTACGTTGCACCCGGCGGAAAGATGGAAGCCGGGGAGTCCGTGTATGAAGCGGCAATCCGTGAATTTAAAGAAGAAACGAACGCAGAACCTTTGGACACCCATGTCAAAGGGATTTACACCATGATGATTGAAGATGAAGGCGAAGTGGTCGATGAATGGATGCTCTTTACATTTGTCGCCCATGATTTGAATGGAACCCCTTTTGTTGAAACAAGAGAAGGTATACTGGAATGGCATCCGATTGAAAGCCTGGCGACATTGCCGATGGCAGAAGGCGACCGTACCAATTTGATGTTCGCCGTAAGCAAGCCGGGTGTCCAATATGGAACCTTCCATTATACGATGGAATTCGAACTGCTGAAAGAAATGATACAAACTTCAACAGAAGAGGTGAACCGCCAATATGGACAATAAAACAGAAGAAACAGAATTGATCGTCATCACCGGAATGTCTGGTGCCGGTAAGACGGTAGCCATCCAAAGCTTCGAAGATCTCGGCTTTTTCACCATTGATAATCTTCCGCCGGCTTTGCTGCTGACATTCATCAAATTGATGCGCGATTCGGGGAAATCGATGAAGCGGGTTGCAGCTGTAATGGATTTGCGGGGAGGCGACTTTTTCGACAGCCTCGTCGACGCCATCGATAATCTGTCAAAAGAACCGAAAGTATCTGTAACGATTCTGTTTTTGGATGCAGACAATCAAACACTGGTCAGCCGCTACAAGGAGACGCGCCGTTCACATCCTTTATCACCTGGTGGACTGGTTCTTGGAGGCATCAAGAAGGAACGCGATATGCTGAATGACCTTCAAGGCCGTGCAAAATATATCTACAACACTTCCCAGATGAGTCCCCGTGAACTTAAAGAAAGAATCATAACCGACTTCTCCACCCACACAAGCAACGTCTTTACGGTGAACGTCATTTCATTCGGATTTAAACACGGGATCCCGATTGATGCCGATCTGGTTTTCGATGTCCGATTCCTGCCGAATCCATATTATATAGAAGACTTAAAACCGTTATCGGGACTTGATGAACCGGTCTCAAGCTATGTCCTCCAATGGAATGAAACACAGATGCTCATCGAAAAATTAACCGACCTTCTTCAATTTATGATTCCCCGGTATAAAAACGAAGGCAAGGCGCAACTCGTCATCGCGTTCGGATGTACCGGCGGCCAGCATCGTTCAGTCACCTTAGCGGAGTATTATGGAAAACTTTTTGGTGAAAAAAATAAAACCATTATTACGCATCGTGATGTCAAAACGAGAAAGGTCTGAGTGCATGGAAAAGGAAACCCAACGTAAAAAACTGGTCATTATCGGCGGGGGGACCGGATTATCCACATTGCTGCGGGGGCTGAAAAAGCTTCCGTTGGATTTGACTGCGATTGTCACGGTCGCAGATGATGGAGGCAGTTCAGGCAGACTCCGCAACGATCTTAATATTCCACCGCCAGGGGATATACGGAATGTCATGGCTGCGTTGTCCGATGCAGAACCATTAGTAGCGGAGATGTTCCAATACCGTTTCAGTAAATCGATCGACCTCGGCGGCCATTCACTCGGAAATCTGATGCTGGCAGCATTGACGGATTTAACGGGTGATTTTTCACATGCGGTAAGAGAAATGAGCCGTGTGTTAAGTGTCAATGGCACAGTCATACCGGCTGCAAATCAAATTGTCACGTTAAATGCGGAATTCGAAGATGGGACGATCGTCAGCGGAGAATCAAAGATTCCTGCTTATTTACAGCCGATTAAACGTGTCTTCATCGAACCGGTCGATGTCAAGACGTTGCCCGATACCATAACCGCTATCCGCCAGGCGGATATTATCGTTATTGGTCCGGGCTCGCTTTATACGAGCATTCTTCCGAATTTATTGGTTAAAGATATAAAGAAAGAGCTGCTGGCAGCGGAGGGCAAGAAAATTTACATTTGCAATCTGATGACACAGGCTGGCGAGACGTATATGTACTCAGCATCCGATCACATTCAGGCATTGTATGACCATGTCGGGGAGCCTTTTTTGGATGCGGTGCTCCTGGACAAAGCGGAAATGCCGTCTAATGTAGTTCAGCTATATGAGCAGGAACGGGCAAGGCCGGTGGCTTACGATGAAGACCGGCTGTCAGAATTCGGTCTGGAAATTCACCGGGAAGACATCGCCAATATTTTTGAGAATGCGGTGCGCCATGAACCAAGAAAAGTGGCGGAATGGCTCTTCCACTATGCTGGAGGCCAAATGAAAGAGGATACGAAACTTCGGTTTTTTTAAAGTGTTGAAAGGAGGGGAATGATTTGTCGTTCGCTTCGGAAACAAAAAAAGAAATGACGCAAATTGAAGTGGATGAATGCTGTGGCAAGGCTGAATTATCGGCATTGATCCGGATGAATGGCACGCTGTCTTTCTCAAGCAGGCAATTAAGCGTAGACATACAGACAGAGAACGCAGCGATTGCCCGCCGGATCTACACATTATTGAAACGCTTCTATACACCATATCCAGTGGAATTGCTGGTGCGGAAAAAGATGCGTTTAAAAAAGAACAACGTTTATATTTGCCGGATTCGGGACGGCTCCAAACATATTCTCGAAGATTTATTGATCATCACGGAAGGCTTTCAATCCCAGCAGGAAATTGATAAGAAGCTGATCGAGAAGAATTGCTGTAAACGGGCATATCTGCGCGGAGCTTTTTTAGCTGGAGGTTCTGTCAATAATCCGGAAACATCCTCTTATCATCTTGAAATCTATTCATCGGATCGGGATCATGCGGACTCCCTTACAGAATTGATGAACTTTTTCCATCTGAACAGCAAGACCATCGACCGGAAAAAGGGCTTTGTCACCTATTTGAAAGAAGCTGAAAAAATTTCTGACTTTCTTAGCATCGCCGGAGCGCACTCAGCTTTATTGAAATTCGAAGATGTTCGGATTATCAGGGACATGCGGAACAGCGTCAACAGACTGGTCAATTGCGAAACCGCCAATCTGAATAAAACCATCGATGCGGCACTTCGCCAAGTGGAAAATATCCGCTTTATCGATTCAGTCATCGGCGTGGAACAGCTGCCCGACCGCCTGCGTGAAATAGCCAGGCTGCGTGTTGAGTATCAGGATGTTACACTGAAGGAGCTCGGTGAAATGGTTTCAACCGGTAAAGTCAGCAAATCCGGTGTCAATCACCGTCTTCGGAAGATTGACGAAATCGCTGAATCATTGAGAAAAGGCGAAACGATCGGCGGTTAACTGCCGCGGTTCTTTCATATAAAGAAATAGAGACATTTTTCCAGCAGTACAGTCAATTTTCTGAGGAGGATATGCATGGTTGAGAAACAAGTGAATGTTCAATTGAAATCAGGTTTACAAGCAAGACAGGCAGCGTTATTTGTTCAGGAAGCAAATAGATATAATTCAGATGTCTACCTTGAAAAAGAGGAAAAGAAAGTAAATGCAAAAAGTATTATGGGCATCATGAGTCTGGCAATCAGTAAAGGGACCGCTGTAACGATTTCAGCGGATGGCTCTGATGAAGAGTCCGCGGTTGAAGCACTGGCCGCGCTGATCGAAAAAGAAGCATAAGAAAACCCCGCAGCTCAATGCTGCGGGGTTTTAACTTTAAGATTAGATATCTTCTTTTGTATGGCCATCAGGCAATTTGCTGCGCGTGATGATCTGATCGATCAAGCCGTATTCAAGAGCGCGTTCTGCGGTCATGAAGTTATCGCGGTCAGTATCTTTCGAGATAACTTCAAGCGGTTGGCCAGTGCGTTCTGACAGGATCTGATTCAATTTTTCACGCAGGAACAAGATCCGTTTTGCTGCAATCTCGATTTCGGTAGCTTGGCCTTGTGCACCGCCAAGAGGCTGGTGGATCATGACTTCAGCATTCGGAAGCGCATATCGTTTGCCTTTTGTACCTGCTGCAAGAAGGAAAGCACCCATTGAAGCTGCCATCCCGATGCAGATTGTCTGAACATCCGGACGGATGAATTGCATCGTATCGTAGATAGCCATACCGGCTGTAATGCTGCCGCCCGGGCTGTTAATGTAGATGGAAATATCTTTGTCAGGATCTTCGGCTTCTAGGAACAGAAGCTGTGCAACGATTGAGTTGGCAACGTTATCGTCGATGCCGCTGCCGAGCATGATGACACGGTCTTTCAACAAACGCGAGTAAATGTCATAAGCGCGCTCGCCTCGGCTCGTCTGTTCAATTACTGTTGGAATTAAATTCATAGAAAATCCTCCTTGTGTAAGTGATAACATTCAGCACTGAAATACATTTCAGCTGTATTATTATCATACACATCTTGGTCAATGAAGGTCAAATCTAACGAATTGAAAATATCAACTTGATAAATACCGCCATATTTTGTATACTGGTAAAGTCGCTAAGATAGAAACGCCCTCGTAGTGTAATGGATAACACCCAAGATTCCGATTCTTGTAATGGGGGTTCGATCCCCTCCGAGGGCATATTGACTCAACCCGCTTTGCCATTTATGGCGGAGCGGTTTTTTTTTATAGACAATCTTAAATAATCGATATTCCGCAAAACAGCTTGCTTGCCGCGGGCTTGCAAAAACCCGTGCTCCTGCATCGCTGCGCTAGCTTCGTCGCAAAGAGCCGGCCTTGCAGGCTACGGCCAACTCTTAGCTAACTTGGACTCGTTCCACTTCTTCCAAGTGGATCTCAGCACTTCGCTGGTCCCGCAGGCAAGGTTTGGCCGAACAGCATTCGGGCAAACCTGTGCGACGAAGCGCATAGCGCTGCAGGAGCAGTATGGTTTTCTGCGCTGTTTTGCTCCCTATCTTAGATACTTGTTCAGCAAAAATAACTATCCCAGCGCCGGCGCGGCTCAGGACGGAGCGGAGCAATAAGACGAGTGTTCTTCTCGGCTTATTGCGGGAGCTTAGTCCAAAGCGCCGAAGCGAAATATCGAGTACTACGAACTATATGTAATCCTAATAAGAAAGAAGGCCAATCATGCTGACACTTTACACCCGACCGAATTGCCCTCTTTGCGAAGAGGCGAAACTGATGCTCAAGCTGGTGCAGGAAGATTTTCCGCTTGAGTATAAAGAAGTGAATATAGAAGAGGATGACCGGCTGCATGAAAAATACATGCTGATGATTCCGGTTCTGGAGCAAGATGGGGAAGTATTGATATATGGCAATATCGGTTATGCCGAAATTCTGGAAGCGTTGGATTACTGACGCTTCTTTTTTGTTGCATTCAGATTTATTATTAGGTAGAATGAATTTAGTGGGACAGAAAATTACCTAGCGGGATAAATTTCGTCCAGCTGGAATGGAGTGAATCTATGGATGCTTTATCTTCAGCACAGAATAAACTGTTGCCGGAAATGTCCGTGCTCCTGAAAAAACGTTATCAGATCCTGCAGACCATCAATCAGGAACAGCCGATTGGCAGGAGAACCTTGAGTGAATTTTCCGGAATGACGGAACGCGATATCCGAAAAGAAACGGATCTGCTGCGCGAACAGCAATTGATCGAGATGAAATCCGCCGGCATGGTGATCACCAGGCAAGGAGAGGAAGTCCTCGATTCCTTGAAATCCTTTATGCAGAAGCTGACAGGGATCGCGGATCTGGCAGACAGATTGAAAAAGCATTTGGGAATTTCGGATGTCATCGTAGTTCCTTTGGATTCTGATAAAGCAGTGACTGTTAAACATCAGATCGGTAAAGAGGCTGCACGTCTTCTTGAAGCGAATTTCATCGGTGAAACCAAAGTTGCCGTAACCGGGGGCAGTACGATGGCGGCAATCGCCAAAGAACTGAAAGGCGATAAAGCTTATCCCTCTTTGCAATTCATTGCGGCACGCGGTGGACTGGGAGAAGATGTTCTGCATCAGGCGAATACTATTGCATCCGCTTTTGCTGAAAAAACCGGCGGTTCATTTAAAACCCTGTATTTGCCCGATCACCTCAGCGAAGAAGCATATGCGATGATGATGAAAGAGCCGCTCATCAAGGAGATGATGGACCTTTATGAACAGACGGATCTGGTTGTGCATGGAATCGGCAATGCCGAAGAGATGGCTTTAAGGCGTCAGTCAACCGAAGAAGAAGTTCAGATGATAACTGAAGGCGGTGCCGTCAGTGAAGCATTTGGCTATTATTTCGATGCAGAAGGCAATGTTGTTTACCGCATCCGTTCAGCGGGAATCCAATTGGAACAAGTGCATAAAGCTCCTGTGATCATTGCAGTAGCTGGCGGGCACTCGAAAGCGAAAGCGATACTTTCTTATTTCAAAAATGCACCTGAACGATCAGTGCTTGTAACTGATGAAGGTGCTGCGACAGAAATTAATAATCTTATAGAAAACCTAGGAGGAAATTGATATGACTTTAAAAATGGCGATTAACGGCTTTGGCCGCATTGGACGTATAGTATTCCGTGAAGCATTGGCAAACCCTGAAGTGGAAGTAGTGGCAGTAAACGATCTGACAGATGCAGCGATGCTTGCACATCTATTGAAATACGACTCAATCCACGGCACCCTGGATGCAGAAGTTTCTGCAAGCGGCGAAAACATTGTCGTAAACGGCAAAGAAATCAAAGTTTTCTCTGAAAAAGATCCAGCGCAATTGCCTTGGAAAGATCTTGCAATCGATATCGTTCTTGAATCTACAGGGATCTTCACGACAGAAGAAAAAGCTTCGAAACACATTGAAGCAGGCGCTAAGAAAGTCATCCTTTCAGCACCTGGCAAAAATGGTATGAAGATGCTTGTTATGGGCGTCAACGAAGATTCTTATAACCCGGAAGAGCACCATGTCGTTTCAAATGCATCGTGCACTACAAACGGTTTGTCTGGAATTTCTAAAGTCCTTAACGATAAATTCGGCATCAAGAAAGCCATGATGACGACAATCCACTCATACACAAACGACCAAGCTTTGCTTGATGCACCACACTCCGACTACCGTCGTGCGCGTGCAGCAGCAGAGTCGATGATCCCAACGACAACTGGCGCAGCGAAATCAGTTGCAAAAGTCCTGCCGGAACTTGAAGGCAAAATCGATGGCATGGCAATCCGTGTACCAACACCTAACGTTTCACTAATCGACCTGGTAGCTGAACTTGATAAAGATGTTTCTGTTGAAGAAGTGAACCAAGCGCTTAAAGAAGCGACTGAAAACGAGCTTAAAGGCTACCTGGCATACAGCGAACTTCCACTTGTGTCTCGTGATTATAACGGCAACACAGCTTCAGCAACAGTTGACGGATTGTCTACAATGGCACTTGGCGGAAACATGGTCAAAGTCCTTGCATGGTACGACAACGAATCAGGCTATTCTGCACGCTGTGTAGACTTGGCTGTATATATGTACAACAAAGGGCTGTAATCCCAAAATCATAGCTTAATTACCAATGAACCTCTATAATAAAAGAGGGTAAAAGGGGTGGGGAATTTACCCCACCCCTTATTTTTTTGAATACAAATAGGAGGTATTTTCATGCTGCAGAAAATGACCATGAAAGATTTGGATTTGAAAGGAAAGCGCGTATTTTGCCGCGTCGATTTCAACGTACCGATGAAAGACGGAGAAGTGACGGATGATACACGGATCCGGGCAGCTGTTCCGACCATCGAATATTTGGTTGAAAATGGGGCGAAAGTGATATTGGCAAGCCATTTGGGGCGCCCAAAAGGCGAAGTCAATGAGGAAATGAGGCTGGCCGCGGCCGGATCGCGGTTAAGTGAATTGCTACATAAAGAAGTGAAAAGCCTGAAAGAATCAATCGGGGAGTCGGTTGAAAAAGAAATTGGGGAAATGCAGCAAGGCGACATTATCCTTTTGGAAAATGTCCGTTTCCATGCAGGTGAAGAAAAGAACGACGATACGTTGGCAAAATCCTTTGCTGAACTCGCAGACGTATTTGTGAATGACGCTTTCGGAGCAGCACACCGTGCGCACGCTTCTACAGCAGGCATTGCAAAACATCTTCCTTCCGTTTCAGGACTTTTGCTTGAAAAAGAACTGGAGGTGCTTGGAAAAGCATTGTCTGAACCAGAACGGCCATTTACCGCTATTATTGGCGGAGCTAAAGTGAAAGATAAAATTGGTGTCATCGATCATTTATTGGATAAAGTGGATAATCTTTTGATTGGCGGCGGCTTGTCTTACACATTCATCAAAGCGCAAGGCCATGAAATCGGCAATTCGCTCGTGGAAGAAGATAAATTGGAGCTGGCACGATCCTTCATCCAAAAGGCTGAAGAAAAAGGCGTGAAATTCTATCTGCCTGTCGATGCTACAGTTGCAGACGAGTTTTCAAAAGACGCGGAAACCAAACAAGTGAAAATTGAAGAGATCCCTTCAGATTGGATGGGTCTTGATATCGGACCTGAAACCGCAAAATTATATGCGGATGTCATCAAGAATTCGAAATTGGTCATCTGGAATGGGCCGATGGGAGTTTTCGAAATGGAGCCTTTCGCAAACGGCACACGTTCGGTTGCTGAGGCCATGGCTGAAACAGAAGCATACACAGTCATCGGCGGCGGAGATTCCGCAGCCGCAGTTGAAAAGTTCGATGTAGCCGACAAGATGGACCATATCTCGACAGGCGGCGGAGCATCGCTTGAATTCATGGAAGGCAAGGAATTGCCTGGTGTCACTGCATTAACTGATAAAAAATAAAAACTTTTTACAATAGTCAGTTCGAAAATCAGAAAGGGAGTGTCTGTTTGAGAAAACCGATTATCGCTGGAAACTGGAAAATGTATAAAACAGCTGCTGAAGCAAAAGCGTTCGCAGAGGAAGTAAAAACAGCAGTTCCATCGGCTGACAAAGTTGATGCCGTTATCTGTGCACCTGCTTTATTTCTTCAAGGTTTAGTGGAAGCCGCTGAAAACACGCATTTGAAAATCGGCGCACAAACAATGCATGAAGAAAAAGAAGGGGCATTTACCGGAGAGATCAGCCCTGTGCAATTAAAAGATTTGGGTGTGGAATACGTTATTATCGGCCACTCGGAACGCCGTCAATATTTCAATGAAACTGATGAAACGGCGAACAATAAAGTAGTTTCGGCTTTTGAGCACGGTTTAAAACCGATCTTATGCGTCGGTGAATCGCTGGAACAACGCGACAGCGGCGATACCGGCAATGTAGTGGAAGCGCAAGTGGAAAAAGGCGTGGCTCAATTATCCGCTGAACAAGTTGCTGAACTGGTGATCGCGTACGAACCGATCTGGGCGATCGGTACGGGTAAAACCGCTACATCAGAGGACGCCAACGATGTATGCGGCGTGATTCGCAACAAGATCGAATCCCTTTACGATGAAGAAACAGCTGGTGCAATCCGCATCCAATACGGCGGCAGCGTTAAACCGGCGAATATTGAAGAACTTTTGAATATGGAGCATATTGACGGTGCTTTGGTTGGAGGAGCAAGTCTCGAAACTGAGTCGTTCCTCAAATTATTGGAGGCTGGTGCAAATGCGTAATACGGAAAACCCGGTGGCTTTGATCATCCTGGATGGCTTCGGCTGCCGAAAAGAAACGTTCGGCAACGCAGTGGCTCAGGCTAAAAAGCCGAATTTCGATAAACTATGGAATAATTATCCGCATGAACTGTTGACTGCTTCAGGCGAAGCGGTCGGTCTGCCGGATGGCCAAATGGGGAATTCGGAAGTGGGACACTTGAATATCGGCGCAGGAAGAATCGTCTATCAAAACCTGACCCGTATCAATAAATCGATCAGGGATGGAGATTTCTTTCAGAATACAGCATTTCTGGAAGCTATCGCCAAAGCGAAGTCGAACGGATCAGCCCTCCATCTGATGGGCTTACTGTCAGACGGAGGCGTTCACAGCCATTATGAACACCTTTTCGCTTTATTGGAACTGGCCAAACAGCAGGGGCTTGAAGAAGTTTATGTACATGGATTCCTGGATGGCCGCGATGTCGGGCCGCAAACCGCATTGCAGTACATCGAAAGAACGGAAGAAAGAATGGCTGAAATCGGTGCAGGTAAATTCGCATCGATCAGCGGCCGCTATTATGCCATGGACCGCGATAAACGCTGGGACCGTGCAGAAGTTGCCTATCGTGTATTAGTGGATGGCACCGGACTTAATGCTTCCACTGCAAGTGAAGGAGTCGTTCAATCATATGATCAGGGAGTAATGGACGAATTCGTAGTGCCGTTTTATATAGAAGAAAACGGCGAACCTGTAGCGACAATCAGATCGGAAGACTCTTTGATTTTCTTCAATTTCAGGCCGGACCGTGCAATTCAGCTGACATCGACATTGATCACAAATGAATTCAACGGCTTCCCATTGAGTCCAAACCACCCCGTTGACTTGACGTTTGTGTCATTCACTTCATATAGTGATGTCCTGCCGACAAGGATCGCTTTTGAATCACTCAATCTTGAAAACACGTTGGGAGAAGTGATTTCAGCGAACGGGCTGACGCAATTAAGAATTGCGGAAACTGAAAAATATCCCCATGTCACCTTCTTCATGAGCGGTGGCAGGGAGAATGTATTCCCAGGTGAAGAACGGATTCTTGTGGATTCACCTAAGGTGGCGACATACGATCTGCAACCGGAAATGAGCGCATATGAAGTCACTGACAAACTTGTCGAAAAAATAGAAGCAGAGGCTCATGATGCAATCATCCTTAACTTTGCCAATCCGGATATGGTCGGGCACAGCGGATTATTGGAGCCGACCATCCAGGCAATTGAAGCTGTGGATGAATGTCTGGGACGAATCATCGAAGCATTGCACGCAAAAGGCGGAACTGCAATTGTTACTGCCGATCATGGAAACTCCGATGAGGTACTGACGATTGAGGGCTTGCCGATGACGGCGCACACAACCAATCAGGTGCCGGTCATCGTGACCAGATCAGGTTTAGAACTGAGACCGGACGGCATTCTGGCCGACCTCGCGCCAACCGTATTGAAATTACTGGATATCGAACAACCGGCAGAAATGACCGGAAAATCACTATTTTAAAGGGAGCTGTTTATATTGCCAATCATTACAGATATTTTAGCACGCGAAGTTCTTGACTCACGTGGGAATCCGACCGTAGAAGTTGAAGTTTTCACTGAAAGCGGCGCTTTTGGACGCGCAATCGTACCATCCGGTGCATCTACTGGTGAACACGAAGCAGTAGAATTACGTGACGGCGACAAAGGCCGTTACTTGGGCAAAGGTGTTCTGAAAGCAGTTGAACATGTAAACAATGAAATTGCTGAAGAACTTGAAGGGAACTACTCCGTTTTGGATCAGGTTTCCATCGACCAGGCATTGATTGAACTGGATGGCACTGAAAACAAGGGCCGTCTGGGAGCCAACGCAATTCTTGGCGTATCCATGGCTGTAGCCCACGCTGCGGCAGATTATCTGGACCTTCCGCTTTATCAATATCTTGGAGGATTCAACGCGAAGCAATTGCCGGTTCCAATGATGAACATCTTAAATGGCGGTGAACATGCTGACAATAACGTAGACATTCAAGAATTCATGGTTATGCCGGTTGGAGCTGAATCTTTCCGCCATGCACTTCGCATGGGAGCTGAAATCTTCCATAACCTGAAAACGGTATTGAAAGAAAAAGGCTATAACACTTCTGTTGGTGATGAAGGCGGCTTCGCACCGAACCTTGGTTCGAACGAAGAAGCTTTGGAAACAATCATGACAGCAATCGAAAAAGCCGGTTATAAGCCAGGAGAAGATGTACTTCTTGCAATGGACGTAGCAGCTTCTGAAATCTACAATAAAGAAAAAGGCATTTACACTCTTGCCGGTGACAATACGACGAAAACTTCAGCTGAAATGGTCGACTGGTACGAAGAGCTTGCAAACAAATACCCGATCGTTTCAATCGAAGACGGTTTGGATGAAAATGACTGGGACGGCTTTAAATTATTGACGGACCGCATTGGTGAGAAAGTACAATTGGTCGGAGATGACTTGTTTGTGACGAACACGAAGAAACTCGCTCAAGGAATCGAGCAGGGAATCGGCAACTCAATCCTGATCAAAGTAAATCAAATCGGTACATTGACTGAAACATTCGATGCAATTGAAATGGCGAAACGCGCTGGCTACACTGCTGTGATCAGCCACCGTTCAGGTGAATCTGAAGATGTAACAATTGCGGACATCGCTGTTGCGACAAATGCCGGACAAATCAAGACAGGTGCTCCGTCACGTACGGACCGCGTTGCGAAATACAACCAATTATTGCGTATCGAAGATCAATTGCATGATACTGCTAAATACCTCGGCGTGAAAACTTTCTACAACTTGAATAAATAGAACAAAAGAGGCATTGCCTCTTTTTTCTATTGCTATTGTCATAGGTCGCAATTTTTGGTAAACTTATTCTTGTTGTGAAGGTTTTATTCAGGAGGTGGAATTTATGCATACGTTGTTAATGACATTACTCGTCATCGTATCGCTCGCATTAATCGTTGTCGTATTATTACAATCAGGTAAAAGTGCAGGTCTTTCAGGAGCCATCTCCGGTGGAGCTGAGCAACTTTTCGGCAAGCAAAAAGCACGGGGACTTGATCTTGTCCTTCATCGTGTAACGATTGTACTTGCTGCCTTATTCTTTATTTTGGCTATCGCCGTAACGAAAGTATAATGTAGATGACTAAATCGCCTGACCAATAAACTGGTTGGGCGTTTTCTTTTATAAATTGCTATAAAGCGTTATATACCGATATTCCGCAAAACAGCTTATTTGCTCAAACCAATGTTCCTGCATCTCTGCGCTAGCTTCGTCGCAAAGAGCTGCTCTCGCAAGCTTCGTTCAACTATTCGCTGTTTTGCTCCATATCTCTAAAGATTTCTCTCAGCGACGGCGCGGCTTCGGACTGGCCGGAGCAATAAGACGAGTGGTCTTCTCGGCTTATTGTGGGAGGCTTGTCCATAGCGCCGAAGCGTTAAAAAAGTTCATTAATTATTTCAAAATTTCTGGAGGGATTTGCATGAGGATTACACCGCCAAAACCATTTTTCTTCAAAGCAGGACCACGGGCGATACTGCTGCTTCACGGCTTTACCGGCAATTCCGCTGATGTGCGGATGCTTGGCCGTTTTCTTGAAAAGAAAGGGTATACATCGATTGCCCCGCATTTGGAAGGGCATGGAGTGGAGCCTGAAAAATTAGTGAAAAGCGGACCGGAAGGCTGGTGGCGGGAAGTTGAACAGGCTTACCAGCAACTGAAAGATGAAGGCTATACGGAAATTGCAGTCGGTGGATTGTCGCTCGGCGGCGTATTATCACTGAAAGCAGGGTATACATTCCCTGTGAAGGGCATATTTACGATGTGCTCACCGATGATCATGAAAACGACAGACCTTCTGTTTGAAGGGGTTATCAATTATGCCCGTAATTACAAAAAGCTTGAAGGAAAAGAAGACGATGTTATCGAAGAAGAAATACAGGGCTTGCGTGAACATGGCATGCCGTCCCTTTCGGACTTGCGCGATTTGGTGCAGGATGTCCGGGAGCATGCGGATCATGTCTATGCACCGACATTTGTCGTGCAGGGTTCGTTGGATAATGTTATTGATACCGATTCAGCTAATATCATCTATGATTCAGTTGAATCGTTTGATAAAAAGATTAAGTGGTACGAGAAATCAGGGCATGTAATCACCCTTGATAAAGAAAAAGAACAATTGCATGAAGATGTTTTGGAATTTCTCGAATCGCTCGATTGGAGCGTGTGAGAACGCCAGAAGGAGGAAATTTAATGGGAAATAATGAGATGTCATTGGACCAGCGTTTATTGGCTTTTATGCGAGAAGATGCTTATAAACCCCTGACTGTTCAAGAGATTGAAGAGCAATTCGGGTTTGAAGATGCTGATGAGTTTAAAGAGCTGGTAAAAACTTTAGTTAAATTAGAAGAAAAAGGATTATTGGTGCGTTCACGCGCCAATCGTTACGGGGTCCCTGAACGTATGAACCTGATGAGTGGAAAATTCATCGGCCATCCAAGGGGCTTCGGTTTTGTAGCTTATGATGAAGCGGGACAGGATGATATCTTCATCCCACCGACAGAAGTCAACGGCGCGATTAACGGAGACAGAGTCATGGTGAGGATTTCTGAGTCATCAGGCGGAGATCGCCGTGAAGGTGCCATCATCCGCATTTTAGAACGCGGCACTACTCAAGTTGTCGGAACTTTCCAGGACAACCGTGGCTTCGGTTTTGTCATTTCAGATGATAAAAAGATGAATATGGATATTTTCATTGCCAAAGATGATACACTCGGTGCGATTGACGGCCATAAAGTGGTCGTGGAAATCACCGGCTGGCCGGAAGGCAGAAAGTCGGCTACCGGAATGGTCAAGCAGATTCTCGGACACAAGAATGATCCGGGCGTCGATATCCTTTCGATCATCCATAAACATGGCATCGAAGTTGAGTTTCCGCCGGCTGTATTGGATGAAGCAAATGCAGTCCCTGATGAAATCGATCCTGAAGATATAAATGACAGAAGAGATTTGCGCAATGAACAGATCGTCACAATTGACGGTGCGGACGCCAAAGATTTGGATGATGCTGTTCAAGTGGTGAAAATGGATGATGGCACCTATAAACTCGGCGTCCATATTGCCGACGTCAGCCATTATATTACGGAAGGTTCAGAAATGGACCGTGAAGCCTATGACCGCGCGACGAGCGTATATTTGACTGACCGCGTGATTCCGATGATTCCCCATCGCCTTTCAAATGGGATCTGCTCATTGAACCCGCAGGTAGACCGGTTGACCTTATCTTGCGAAATGATTTTCAATGACCAGGGCGAAGTAATTTCGCATGAAATCTTCCAGAGTGTCATTCGGACTTCAGCACGTATGACTTATACGGATGTATACGAAATTCTGGAACAGGACAACCAGGAATTGAAAGAGAAGTACAGTGAACTGGTGCCGATGTTCGAATTGATGAAGGAATTGGCAAGCATCCTTCGTGACAAACGCATGCGCCGCGGCGCCATCGATTTTGATTTTAAAGAATCGAAAGTATTGGTTGATGAAGACGGCAACCCGACGGATGTAGTCGTTCGCGAGCGTACGGTTGCAGAGCGCTTGATCGAAGAGTTCATGCTGGCGGCCAACGAAACAGTGGCGGAACATTTCCATCACATGGAAGTGCCGTCCCTTTACCGGATCCACGAAGATCCGAAGCCTGAAAAACTCCAGCGATTCTTTGAATTCGTAACGAATTTTGGTATCGTTGTAAAAGGTACCGGCAATGAAATCCATCCGCGTGCCCTGCAGGAAATCGTGGAATCGATTGAAGGCACACCGGAAGAACCGGTTATATCGACGATGCTGCTCCGTTCGATGCAGCAGGCGAAGTATTCAGCGGAAAGTCTGGGGCATTTCGGTCTGTCGACTGAATTCTATACCCACTTCACATCGCCGATCCGCCGTTACCCGGATTTGATCATCCACCGGCTGATCCGCACATATCTGATTGAGAAAGACCTTTCGAAATCGACGCTGATGCACTGGGAAGCCAATATGGATGATATAGCGACGCATACTTCTGAGCGTGAAAGACGCGCGGTGGAAGCTGAGCGCGATACAGACGCTTTGAAGAAAACCCAGTTCATGGCCGATAAGATCGGTGAAGAATTTACGGGAATCGTTTCTTCTGTGACCAACTTCGGTTTGTTCATTGAATTGCCGAATACCATTGAAGGACTGGTCCATGTTTCCAATATGACGGATGATTTTTACCGTTTCGATGACCGCCAGATGATGATGATCGGTGAACGCAGCAACCGCCAGTTCCGAATCGGCGATGAAGTGGAGATCAAAGTCATCGGTGTCAAACCGGAAGAATCGGCTATCGATTTTGAAATTGTCGGCATGACACAAAATGTCCGCCGCACAAGAAAAGACGCGCCGAAAGTCATCCGTGCTTCCAAAAAAGAAGGCGGAGGCAAAGTAGGACGTGATGGCAAGAAACAAGACGGGGGACCGACTCGCAAAGGCAAGAATCCGAAAAAGAAATTTTATGAAGGCGCAGCGAAGAAGAATAAGCGCAAAAAGAAATGAGCAAGGAGCGGCTCACGGGCCGCTCTTTTCAACTAATTTGAGGTGGAATCAATGGCAAAAGGATCAGGCAATGTAATTGCCCAGAACAAAAAAGCCGGCTTTGATTATTTTATTGAAGAAACGATGGAAGCCGGGATTGTGCTGCAAGGCACGGAAATCAAGTCTGCAAGAAACGGCAAAGTGCAGTTGAAGGATGCTTTCGTCCGCATACGCGGCGGGGAAGCGTGGATTTCCAATATGCACATCAGTCCGTATGAGCAAGGGAATATCTTCAATCACGACCCGACACGTTCACGGAAACTGCTGCTGCATAAAAAACAGATCCGTGAACTGGAAGGCCATTCGAAAGAACAGGGTGTCACGATCGTCCCTTTGAAGATGTATTTGAAGGACGGTTTCGCCAAAGTCCTTATCGGTGTGGGTAAAGGTAAGAAAAACTATGATAAGCGTGAAGATCTGAAGAAGAAAGACGCCAAACGGGAAATTGACCGTGCGATGAAAGAGCGCAGCCGTTAGGCTTGAAGTCTGACCTTCTTTGCCTTATAATGGTTTTATAACACAAGCACGATTGAGTCATACTCTCTCCGTGTCTTCTTATAATGAGGGGACGTTACGGATTCGACAGGGATGGCCAGGGCTTGGGTTGCGCGTCGGAGGATCGGCTTCGTCACCAACGTAACTATAACAACTGGCAAAACAAACCAAAACCTAGCATTCGCAGCGTAAGCTCGGATCTGCTCTATGTATCCATCGCCCATGTGGCTATGTAGAGCTCAACTTTAGTGGGATACGGTCGGCAGTGCAACTTGAGCTGCCGGCAGGAGATTTTCAAGTTAGCGCACATGACGCCTGCTTATCGGCATAGTGCTGCGCGAAACTCAAATCGATAAGCTACACGCGTAGATGCTCAAGTAGCTGAATTTCTGGACGCGGGTTCGACTCCCGCCGTCTCCATAGATTTTATGGAGCTACATAAGAACGCCAAAACCTTTTATGGGTTTTGGCGTTTTTTTCAATTCAATGAAAAGAAGGAATTACTGTTATATAGAAGGAATTAGATTCATCAGAAGCAAAACTCTCAACAAAATAGGAGGGAAACATCATGGCAAAAGTTGTGTGGGGCATGATCATGTCGGTTGATGGGTTCGTCAATGATCGGCAGGGAAGTTTGAGTAAATTATACGCGAGCTTTGAGCCGAACGATGAAATCAATGCGGCGATGGGCAATACCGGAGCGGTAGTGATGGGGCGCAATAGTTTTGAAAGCACGGAAGACACAGATGCCTATGCAGATAATTATGAGTTTCAGGTGCCGCTGTTTGTATTGACACACCAACCGCCTGCCAGGCATCCGAAAGAAAACGATAAACTGACAATCACATTCGTGACTGAGGGCATCGAGAGTGCTATACACCAGGCAAAAGCCTCCGCCGGGGAGAAAGATTTGGTGGTGTTAGGCGCGAGTACCGGGCAGCAGGCGCTGAAAGCAGGGCTGGTGGATGAATTGCAGATTGCTATCGCTCCGATACTTCTTGGGACAGGGCTCCGTTTTTTCGAACATCTGGATGACCTTGAGATTGAACTGGAAAAAATAAAAACGATCGAGACGGGCAGACAAGTGGAGATATGGTATAAGGTCATTTGATTTTCGGAGAGCAGACTCATCCCAAAAGAATCTATTCTGTTTTACTGATCAAAATGGCGGGTAGATAACTACTGTCAACAAATAGTAAATAGACATTTTGAGGAGGATTCGATGGAATATATTTATCTTGGCAACTCAGGTCTCAGGGTTCCTAAATATATATTGGGAACCATCCCTTTCAGTGGCACAAACGGTTTTGAAGCAGCGGGAAATGTGAAGGAAGATGAAGCGCGCCGGATGGTGGACATATCTATGGAAGCTGGCATTAATATGTTTGATACTGCAAATTTATACTCGCAGGGAGATGCGGAAAAGGTGCTTGGTGCGGCAATCAAAGGCCGCCGGGATGAAGTGCTGCTGACGTCCAAAACAGGATTTCCCATCAGCGAAAATCCGAATGGCCAGGGAGCTTCACGCAATAACATTCTGACATCCATTGATCAATCATTGGAGCGTCTGGGCACGGATTATCTGGATTTATATTTTGTGCATTTATGGGATGGACAGACGCCGGTCGAAGAAACGGTCGAAACGATGGACAGCCTGGTGAAATCAGGGAAGATCCGTCACTGGGGCGTTTCGAATTACAGTGGCTGGGCGCTTGCGAAGACGCATACTTATGCAAAACAGGCAGGTTTTATTCCGCCGATTACACAACAGATCTACTATACGCCAGAAGCGCGTGAAGCGGAATATGAACTTCTTCCGGCCGGTACCGAATTGGGTGTCGGTTCCATGATCTGGAGTCCGCTTGGTGAAGGATTATTGAACGGCAAAATCGGCAGGGATAAGGAAGCACCGGAATATACGCGTCAAGGCGGCGGATGGCCGGAGCCTTGGGTGATGGACCAGGAGCGGCTTTATCAGGTGATTGACGCGCTTGAGGAAGTGGCGTCGAACCACAATGCTTCTGTTCCTCAAATAGCGTACTCGTGGGTCAAGGACCGTCCGAACGTCGGACCGATTGTAATCGCAGCGCGAAATGAAGAGCAATTAAGAGAAAATATCGCGTCATTTGATATTCAATTGACGAAAGAAGAGCATGACAAAATCGAGTCAGTCGCACGTCCTGCACCGATCTATCCGCATTGGCACCGGGCCATGAGTGCCCCGCAAATGGGAAGCCCTTCTGAAATCGGGTACTTGCAGGCTTATAAAAAGTCGATGGGAATGGACGATTAATATTTCTATCGCGAACTAAAGACACAACTGCATTCCTTAAGGGAGTGCGGCTGTGTCTTAATTTTGGATGTTCTGCTTTTTAAGATTTTTCACCAATCCATTTTTGAATCACTGATGACAGTTGAACCGGATGATCCCATTGCAGCAGATGTGAAGAGTCAGGAATTGAAAAGACTGACACATCCTCGATCGACTCTTTCATTTGAACGATCCCTTTATTTCGTGCTTTGTTTAATTCTGTTGGAAGTTCTGCATGAATCAGGATGACGGGAACTTTTATATAGGGATAGGCATCAGCAAAAGGCTCTTCGAAAAAAGCATTGATGATGGAGAGGACTGTGTGCTTCGACGCAATCAATCCGTAATGGCCGTCACGGCTTTTTGTAAAAATAGAGCGGACATATTGTTCTTTCCGGTCATTCCAATCTTGGGTGAAATTTCGATATTCATTAAAAATATCGGCTTCAGTTTGATAAATTGATCCATCCATATAGTTGTTCCATCCCGAATAGGCATAGTCAAAAGTCATTTCCGGCTGGTTTTGTGGAAACGTAAATGCGCCATCAAGCAGGATCAATCCCTGAACCTCATCAGGGAATTGACGAGTGAAGTGCAATGCAACATCCGCTCCCCAGGAATGGCCCATGACAATATAAGGTTTTTGTATAATATGAGTAAGAACATAGTGCAGCCACTTCGCCAGATTTGAAAACAGATAGTCTTCTTCATTCGGCAGAGGTTTTGTTTTCCCGTGACCCGGCAGATCCAAAATGATGAGATGGAAATCATCTCTTAACCGGTCAGCCAGTTCCGCAAAACTATAGAAACCATTTCCAGCAAGACCGTGCAGACAAACGATGGCAGGCTTAGCCATATTCCCATATTCGATATAACTTACTTTTCCTGATTGCGTGTTAATTTCACGTTTTTGCATGTTCAAGCCTCCGGTTGGCGAGTCTATGGATATCTCTCATTTCATTATACAAGAAGACAACGGCATCAGATGGAATTTTGACAAGGCAATGTATATAGTTGAATTATCGATAAAATCGTTCAAAGATATAAGGAGGTGCAAGTTTGCTTTACAACCCCAGAAAGCATCCGGAATGGCTTGAGCCGCATTCCCTCCAATGGTACCAGCAGCTCGGGGACAGCCAAAAGGCTTATTTGTATCCATGGAAATCTTCGGTTGACGGTCCGGACGGAGAAACGGTTTTTGATAATGAAGTATTAAAGCTGACGAAAGGCAAGAAAGTGCTGGATGTCGGCTGCGGGCACGGTGAATTTGCAATAATGTGCAGCCGATTTGCTGAAGAAGTGACGGGCTTTGATGCCATCGATTCATTTTTGGAGAGCGGGCTGGAGAAAGAAAAACACAATTTGAAATTTGTTTTGGGAAACACCAAAGAAGGGCTGCCTTTTGCAGATAATGAATTTGACATTGCATATATCCGCAAGGGACCGACTTCAGCGTATAAGGATTTGAAACGTATTGTGAAAAACGAGGGGGGTATTAGAGGACTTCATCCTGGAGACTTCTCAGGAAAAGAACTGGCTGATTTATTTCCTGGATTTTTTAATCCATTAAAGGGAACGCCAATCCTTGATAAGATAAAAGGGGTTCTGCAAGAATGCTCATTCACTAAAACAGAAATTGAAATCATCGAAACGATCGAATATCTTCACGAGCCAATGGATGTAATCCGATATGGCTGTTTTGGCCAGTCGTTGAATCTCATTTCTGCTGTGGAAAAAGAAGGACTCATAAACATAAAAAGAATTTTTGAGAAAGAAGCTGGCCGAAAAGGGCTGTCGATCACCCATTCCCGTTATATGATCAGAGTGGAATTATGAAGAGATTAAAAAATTTTGAAACGCATAAAGGTGTATACAGTCTGTTTGAGAAGACTGGAATCAATGGGTTTTGATAGAAAATGTTTAGGGTAATTAATACAGTGGACTCATAAAGATGTATACATAATTCAACAGTTCTTTAGAGCTTGATTGCATCGCTTGACTTCAAGTTCTATTTTCCGTAGTCTTGAATATTGTTGAATAAATCTGAGATTCTGTTTCGATTGGTACGGCTGTGAAATGATCAATCGACTAAACAGAGAATTGAAAAGGGGGACGTTAGTATGAAAAAAGTTACCAATGTTTTTTGGATAGCACTGGCGCTTGTGTTGCTTGCAGTAGCATACGGAGCGATGGCGCCGGAAAATTTTGCGGAAGTCACAGGAAACATTGAAGGATTCCTGACAACTTCATTCGGCTGGTATTATTTATTGATCGTTTCTGTCATGGTTCTATTCTGTCTGTTCTTCCTGATCAGTCCGATGGGGCAGATCAAATTGGGGAAAGACACCGATAAACCCGAGTTTTCATTTGCTACATGGGTTGCCATGCTCTTTTCAGCGGGTATGGGGATCGGGCTTGTATTCTGGGGAGCGGCTGAACCGTTATCCCACTTTGCAATCGATCCGGCTACCGCCGAACCTGGAAGCAATGAAGCCTTCCGTGAATCGATGCGATTTACATTCTTCCACTGGGGGATACACGCTTGGGCAATTTATGCTGTAGTTGCTCTGCCGCTTGCTTATTTCCAATTCCGAAAAGGTGAACCTGGCCTGATTTCTGCAACTTTGAAACCGTTGTTCGGTGATCGCATGAACGGTCCGCTTGGAACACTTGTTGATGTCATTGCCGTATTTGCTACAGCGGTCGGTGTTGCGACGACATTAGGATTCGGGACAATCCAAATCAATGAAGGACTCGCTTTCCTGATTGATGGAATTCCAGGCGATAACTTTGTGGTCCAATTGATCATCATTGCAGTGGTGACGATCTTGTTCATGATTTCTGCTTGGAGCGGTTTGAGTAAAGGGATCAAGTATCTTTCAAATACGAATATGGTGCTTGCAATCACTCTGCTTGTACTGGTCATCATTTTGGGGCCGACTTTGCTTATCATGAACATGTTCACCGAAAGTTTGGGTGCATATTTCCAGAATTTAGTTAAAATGAGTTTCCGTGCAGCGCCTATCGATGGAGAGAACCGGGCATGGATCGACGGCTGGACCATCTTCTATTGGGCATGGTGGATTTCTTGGGCACCGTTCGTGGGAATCTTTATCGCACGTGTTTCCAAAGGACGCACCATCCGCCAGTTCTTGTTCGGTGTATTAATGATACCGACATTGATCAGCTTCATCTGGTTTGCAGCATTCGGTTCAACAGCGATTGATGTGCAAAACAGCGGTGTTGATTTAACCGGATTACTGACATCCGAAGTTCTGTTCGGCGTATTCAATGAAATACCGCTTGGCGTCATCCTGTCGATCATCGCCATTTTGCTGGTGACGACTTTCTTCATTACATCTGCCGATTCCGCGACATTTGTTTTGGGGATGCAGACAACAAACGGTTCATTGCATCCGGCAAATGCCGTCAAATTGACTTGGGGAGTCGCGCAGTCGTCGATTGCAGTCATCCTTCTGTCAGCTGGCGGACTGGATGCGCTTCAGACAGCTTTGATCATTGCGGCATTCCCATTCTCCTTTATCATGTTATTGATGATGGGCTCGTTCTACAAAGCATTGAATCTGGAATACAAAGCAATTAAACGTAAACGATAAAGAGAAACTGTTTTAATGGGAAACCCTCATTGAATGCCAGTTCATCTAATCAGGTTTTAACAGTCAGTAAATTTCCCTCTTTATCTAAGGGGAGCTATACTGACTGTTATAACGGGATAAAACCGCCGATCAGGCGGTTTTTTTCTGTTTAAGAGCGTATAATAAGGTATGGGATCAATTGAATGGAGGAATTATTTTTATGGAAAAACCGCACGTATTATTGGTAGATGGAATGGCTTTATTGTTCCGTTCTTTCTTCGCGACTTCTGCAGTCGGTCAATATTTCAGAACAACAGATGGACTTGCAACAAATGGCGTCCAGGGCTTTACCCGTCATGTACTTGCTGCTAAGACGATGATGAAACCGACACATATGGCAGTATGCTGGGACATGGGTGCCTACACTTTCCGCACAGAGATGTTTGATGGCTATAAAGCCAATCGTCCGGCACCACCGGAAGACATGCTGCATCAATTCGATATGGCAAAAAACATTTCAGAGCAATTGGGTTGGCAGAACTTCGGAGAAAAAGGCATCGAAGCGGATGATTTCATCGGTTCCTTTACGAAACAATGGCAAGACGAAGTGGATTTCACCATTATCACTGGCGATAAGGATATGCTGCAATTGCTCAAACCCTCAGTGAAAATCGCTTTCATGAAGAAAGGTTTTCATATATATGATGTCTACACGGATGTCAGGTTCAGGGAAGAGTATGGCATCGAACCAAATCAGTTTGCAGATGTCAAAGCGTTCATGGGGGACGCGAGTGATGGTTACCCGGGCGTCAAAGGAATCGGACCTAAGACAGCTTTGCAGCTGATACAAAAATACGGTTCAACTGACGGCGTGCTTTCGGCAATTGATGAACTTAAGCCTGCGCAAAAGAAAAAGATAGAAGAAAATAAAGAAATGCTCATGTTATCCAAGGAACTTGCAGTCATCAAATGTGACATTGAACTTGATATTCCGCTTGATAAAATTATGGTTCAGCAATACACCGAAGAACATATCCGCATTTGTGAAGATCAGCAATTGAATCTTTTGGCCAGGCAGCTGGAAAAGAGTTTATAAGCAATAAGGAAATATAATTTGTTTAAATCATTTTACTGCAAAATGTTTATTGTATCCTATTATGCAACGCTATTTAGAGAAGGCAATTAGAGATATGGAACAAAACAGCGAAGACTCCCAGGTGAGTAGAAACGGAGTTGGCTTTCCAACTCCGTTTCGAGCTCAGCGCAAGCCAAGAGTTGGCCGAAGGTAGTGTGGCCGGCTCTTTGCGACGAAGCTAGCGCAGCGATGCAGGAGCACGGTTTTTGGAAAGCGAAGCAGTTTTGTGAAATATCGGTTTCTAAATTATTACTAACTAATAAAAAAATCATCCCGATTTTCTCGGAATGATTTTTACAAATCTCAATACAGAACGTTGTTCATTATAAGAGACCGTCCGGACTTTACTCGGGCGGTTTCTTTTTCCGTTGTCATGAAAATAGAGGATCACATCATCGCCCTTATCTTCAAAGCCGATAAGTGGGACCCAATGATAATTGAACATCGGTTTTGAAAACCAGCGGAACGTGAAGTAGCGGTCAAATTTCATCGCCAATGGCCTGCCATTCAACAGCTCGCGTTTCACCTCAGATATGGAGCGGGTTTTTTGGATGGCGTATTGGCTGCCGGCTATCTTGTGGAAATTCCGCACAAGCCGCCATGTAAAAAGGCCGATTCGTGTAGTGCCAAGCAGCCGGTAAACATCGTTGATGCCCAAAGGTTCATTTTCGTGATAATTGAAAATGGCGGCTGCAGTGACAGGACCACAGGCAGAGCCACGTATAGGGCTGTCAATCGCTTCATCGTACTGGGACATTCCTTTGAACGGGAGAAGGATTTTCAACATGTTCGCCTCCAAACTCAACTTAACTCATTATTAAGAAAGGCTTTCTTTCTTTTCATCCAGCAATTCTTTTAAAGCTGCACGGAATGTCTGGTAAACTTCCAGATCCACTTGAATGCCGGCATGGACTATTTCACGGACAAAACGGGGATTGAACCCCACATAGATGGGACGAAGCCCCATCAGTTTCAATCCGCTGTTCAAAGCCGTCAATTCATTCGCCAGTTCGTTGTAGTCGAAGGTCTGGATATCCTCAGATTGCACGCCGGTAAAGTCAAAAATGACACATTCCGTTTCGCGGTGTTCGCCTGCATGCTGCAGCGCTTTGCTGCGGATCAATTCGAATCGTTCACTTGAAATCAAGCCGGCGATCGGCATCAATATCGTTTTAGGCACGATTGATGGAATGATCGGAGCGGACATATTCTGGATGACCATTTCATAATACTTCACAAGATCTTTTAACTCACTTATTTCTTTCTGCGGATCCATGGTGCCACCTCACTGAATTTGGTAATTCAAGTATACAATAATATGCACCTTTATGCCCGTGAAGATTAAAAACAGTTAGGCATTGGCAATAAACTCATAGAAGATGATAACTGCATCGGTCAATTGCGCAAAAAAAAAGAATAGGCATGTGCCTATTCCGGTTGGTTTGATAAAAAGTCTGTAACATTTTCAGGTGATTTGGCATTTGCACTATGGAGATGGGCTGTTTTCTCGCCATTTTTGAAAATAAGAAGGCTTGGAATTCCCATGACTTCATATTTATCAGCGATTTCAGGTAATTCATCACGGTTCAGATCGAACCATTGATAGTTATTGTACTCAGCTACGATGGGATCGATGAACATATCCATGCGTGTGCAGTCCGGACACCATCCTGCCTGGAATTTGACGATAACGGGCTCATCGCCTGTAATAGCTTGTTGAAATTCTTCATTGGTAGTTATGGATTTCATAAAAATATTCCTCCTTTTGTTTCTATAATATAATAGTTGAATTAATAAACCTTTATTAATCGATATTTCTCAAAACAGCTTCGAGAATATGTCTTCGGGACAAAGCAGCGAAGCGGAGCAGGAACACGATTTTCCCCTTCGCACCCACGACGTCTTCGCTGTTTTGCTCCATATCTTTAGAGAGTTTTCTTTACGCCGGTGCGGCTTAGGACTGAGCGGAGCAATAAGACGAGTGTTCTTCTCGGCTTATTGTGGGAGCTTTGTCCATAGCACCGAAGTGATTTTTAAATGCTAGTTCTTTAATTCAACTTTTATAGTGTATCGTTCATAAGCATTTTCGAAAAGAAAAGAAACTTATCAGTTAAAAAATTAAGGATTAAATATTGCGAAAAAAAGGAAAATAACTTACACTAATGGATATAGAGAACGTTCTATTTTTTTTAGCTTAAAAATGAATGAGGATTCATTCAAAAAATATGAGGAGGGTTTGCTAGTGGCATACCAAATAAGAAAAGCAGCGGTAATCGGATCCGGAGTCATGGGATCAGGGATTGCGGCGCATCTTGCAAACATAGGAATTCCAGTATTATTACTAGACATAGTTCCGCGTGAAGTGACGGAAGCGGAACAGGCGAAAGGCCTTACGCTTGAAGATCATACTGTTCGCAACCGTATCGCAACAACTTCAATCCAGAAATTATTGAAACAGAAACCGGCTCCTCTGACAGCCAAAAAGAATTTAGACCTTATCACACCCGGAAATCTGGAAGACGATCTGGAAAAACTTGCAGACGTTGATTGGATCGTTGAAGTTATCGTAGAGAATCTTGATGTTAAAAAATCTTTGTATGAAAAAATTGATGCTGTAAGAAAACCTGACACAATCGTTTCTTCAAACACTTCAGGCATCTCAATCGATGCAATGGCTGAAGGGCGTTCAGAAGATTTCAGCAAGCATTTCCTGGGGACGCATTTCTTCAATCCGCCACGCTACCTGAAACTTTTGGAAGTGATTCCAGCGGCATCGACTGCACCTGAAGTTGTCGATTTCATGACTGCTTTCGGCGAAGATGTTCTTGGCAAAGGCGTAGTTATCGCAAAAGATACCCCTAACTTTATCGCAAACCGCATTGGCACTTACGGTTTATTGGTTACACTCCGTGAAATGCAGAACCGTGGCTATTCTATCGGCGAAGTGGATTCCGTAACCGGACCGTTAATCGGGCGTCCGAAATCGGCGACATTCCGCACATTGGACGTAGTTGGCCTCGATACATTCATGCACGTGGCGAAAAATGTCTACGATAAAACTGAAGGCGAAGAGCAAAAAGTATTTGAGGCTCCAGAATTCATGAAAAAAATGGTTGAAAACGGATGGATCGGCGCTAAATCCGGGCAAGGCTTCTTCCTTAAAAAAGACAAGGAAATTCTTGAACTGGATCCTGAAACTTTGGAATACCGTCCTGCCGGCAAATTGAAAACGCCTTCACAGGAAATGGCTAAAGCACAAAAAGGTTTTTCTGCGAAGATGAAAACGCTTGTTTATGCGGATGACCGCACAGGTGAATTATTATGGAACATCCTGGCTCCGGTTCTTCGTTACTCGGCTGAATTGAATGGCGAAATCGCCGATGACATCGTCTCTATCGACAATGCCATGAAGTGGGGCTTCGGCTGGAACCAGGGACCATTCGAAATCTGGGACGCAATCGGCGTTGAGAAGTCTGTTGCAAAAATGAAAGAAGAAGGACATGACGTTCCTGCTTTCGCACAAAGCCTGCTGGACAGCGGAAACGAAACTTTCTACAAGGAAGTTGACGGCGATCTTCATTTCTTCAATGGTTCCGATTATGAAGCTGTTCCGGTCAATGAAAAAGTGATCGACTTGAAACGTTATAAGAAAAAACACGGCGTCATCAAATCGAACTCAGGTGCAAGCCTGATCGACCTCGGTGATGGCATTGCGCTTCTGGAGTTTCATTCACAATCAAATGCAATCGGTCTTGATATCATGCAGATGATCAATTTTGCGATTGATGAAGTCGAGAAGAATTACAAAGGGCTTGTCATCGGCAACCAGGGCAAAAATTTCTGCGTCGGTGCAAACCTCGGCATGATCCTGATGGAAGCTCAAGACGATAATATTTTTGAACTGGATTTCACAATCAAAACATTCCAAAACGCGATGATGAAAATCAAATACAGTTCAAAACCTGTCGTAGCGGCACCATTTGGAATGTCGCTTGGCGGCGGAGCTGAAGTAGCTCTTCCTGCTGCACATATCCAAGCATCAATGGAAACATATATGGGCCTAGTTGAAGCAGGAGTCGGGCTAATCCCAGGCGGCGGCGGAAACAAGGAACTTTATATGAAACATTTGAAAGGCATGCCGAATGGCATCGACTTCGACTTGCAGAATGTTGCAAGCAAAGTTTTCGAATCAATCGCGATGGCAAAAGTTTCGACTTCTGCGGAAGAAGCGCGTGAAAATAACTTCCTGAACTTTGTGGATGGCATCAGCGTCAACAGCGACCATCTGATCTATGATGCGAAACAGGCGGCATTGTCCTTGTATGAAAATGGCTACAAGGCACCTAAACGCGAAAAAGTGCCTGTAACCGGTGAACCGGGATACGCGACTTTATTGCTTGGAGCGGAAGGAATGTTCCTGTCAGGCTATATCAGCGAATACGATTTGAAAATCGCCCAGAAATTGGCGTTTGTCCTATCGGGAGGAAAAGTTCCTTATGGCACGAAAGTGGATGAGCAATATTTGCTTGACCTTGAACGCCAGGCGTTCCTGAGCTTAGTGGCGCAGCCGAAATCGCAGCAGCGCATGCAGCATATGCTGGTTAAAGGCAAACCGTTACGCAACTGATCGAAAGATATTAAAGGAGGAAAAAATATGCGCGAAGCAGTAATCGTGGCCAGTGCCAGAACACCGGTCGGAAAAGCGAAAAAAGGTTCTCTTGCATCGGTGCGTCCGGATGATTTCGGCGCCCTCGCTGTACGGGAAACATTAAAACGGGCAGGCGGATACGACGGCCCGATAGATGATTTGATCATGGGCTGTGCAATGCCGGAAGCCGAGCAGGGCATGAACATCGCCCGTAACATCGGAGCGCTTGCAGGCTTGCCGGATACGACACCGGCTGTCACAGTCAACCGTTTCTGTTCTTCAGGCTTGCAGACAATCGCCTATGCAGCAGAACGCATCATGGTTGGACACGCGGAAGCGATCATCGCCGGCGGTGTTGAATCGATGAGTATGGTACCGATGATGGGGAATGTCATCCGTCCAAACGCCAAACTGGCTGAAACAGCTCCTCAGTATTACATGAGCATGGGCCACACAGCTGAGCAGGTAGCGACTCAATACGGCGTCAGCCGTGAAGATCAGGACGCTTTCTCGGTGCGCTCCCATGAAAAAGCGGCAGCTGCCATTGAGAAAGGGCATTTCGATGAAGAAATCGTGCCTGTTGAAGTTACGAAAAGATATGTAGATGAAAACAATAAATACCAGGAAAAATCTTTCATGTTTGAAATGGATGAAGGCGTCCGCCACGGTACAACTGTTCAGACACTGAACAAATTGCGCGCAGCATTTTCTGCACGCGGTTCCGTCACTGCAGGTAACTCTTCACAAACATCAGACGGCGCAGGTGCTTTGCTTGTAATGGAACGTGAAAAAGCGGAAGCGCTCGGCCTCAAACCGATTGCGAAATTCCGTTCATTTGCTACAGGCGGCGTGCCGCCGGAAGTAATGGGAATCGGTCCGATTGAAGCGATACCGAAAGCATTGAAACTTGCTGGGCTGTCGATTAACGACATTGATGTCTGGGAACTGAACGAAGCATTTGCTTCGCAATCACTTGCAGTCATCAGAAAACTGAACATCGACATCGATAAAGTCAATTTGAACGGCGGAGCAATTGCGCTTGGACACCCACTGGGTGCAACCGGTTCCATCCTTACCATACGTATGCTGAGTGAACTGAAGCGCCAAGGCAAACAATTCGGCGTAGTCACAATGTGTATCGGCGGAGGAATGGGCGCAGCAGGCGTCTTTGAAATGCTGTAGTCTTTCTTATTCTTGGAACTAATGAAATGACTTATATATACCGCTTTGGCGCTATGGACAGGGCAAAGATTATGCTCCTGCGCACTGCTCGTCGCAAAGGATGCGCCATCTTCGTATGGCGAACCTTGCCTCCAGCAATAAGCCGAGAAGATCACTCGTCTTACTGCTCCGGTCGGCATTCGCCTGCTCCTGAACCGCGCCTTTGCTGAGAGAGATCTCTAGAGATATGAAGCAAAACAGCGCAGACGCCCAAGGGAATAGAAACACAGTTGGCTTGCCAACTGTGTTTCGAGCGAAGTGCTGAGATCCACTCGGGCGAAGTGCAACGAGTCCGAGTTAGCTAAGAGTTGGCCGTAGCTTGCAAGGCCGGCTCTTTGCGACGAAGCTAGCGTAGCGATGCAGGAGCACGGGTTTTTGCAAGCCCCCAGGCAAGCGAAGCTGTTTTGCGGAATATCGGTTACTAGTATTATTCGTCTAAATGAAAAGCTTTATAAAATAGGAGGAATATAAAATGTCAGAATCTAAAACATTAATTAAAGGCGGCAGTTTCCTAATTGAAGACGCGGATCTTTCACGCGTATTTACACCGGAAGATTTTACAGAAGAACATAAGATGATCGCCAAGTCCACGGAAGATTACGTAAACACGGATGTAATGCCAGTGGTTGAAAATCTTGAAAACCACGAATTCGAACATTCCGTACGCCTTTTGAAAAAAGCTGGAGACCTTGGCCTTTTGGGAGCTGACGTTCCTGAACAATATGGCGGTTTGGGCCTCGATAAAATCGCTTCAGCTTTGATTGCTGAAAAAATGTCCAAAGCAGGCGGTTTCTCAATTACTCACGGTGCCCACGTCGGCATCGGTTCATTGCCGATCGTTCTTTTCGGTAATGAAGAACAAAAACAAAGCTATCTTCCACGCCTTGCAACTGGTGAAATGATCGCTGCCTACGCATTGACTGAGCCAAGCTCCGGTTCGGATGCACTTGGCGCTAAAACGACTGCCAAGTTGAACGAAGCAGGCACACACTACGTATTGAACGGTGAAAAACAATGGATCACAAATGCTGGATTTGCGGATGTATTCGTAGTTTACGCGAAAATCGACGGAGAGCAGTTCTCTGCATTCATCGTTGAGCGCGAATTCCCAGGCGTTTCTGTAGGACCGGAAGAGAAGAAGATGGGGATTAAATCATCTTCAACTCGTACATTGATCCTTGAAGATGCAGAAGTACCGGTTGAAAATCTGTTGGGAGAAGCTGGCCGTGGACACATCATTGCCTTCAATATCCTGAACATCGGACGTTACAAATTGGGAGTAGGTACGATCGGAGCTTCCAAACGCGCAATGGAAATCACGATTCCATACACGAACCAGCGCCAGCAATTTAAAACACCGATTTCATCATTCAACCTGACTCGTGAAAAACTTGCGACGATGGCTTCACAATTATACGCACTTGAAAGCTCGGTTTACCGCACTGTCGGTTTGTTCGAGGACCGCATGAGCGGCTTTACGGATGAAGAACATGCTAACGGTAAACTGGTTGCGGATTCGATCGCAGAATTTGCGGTTGAATGTTCAATGAATAAATTCTTCGGTACGGAAACGCTGGACTTTATCGTTGATGAAGGCGTTCAATTGCACGGTGGATATGGCTTCATGCAAGAATATGAAATCGAGCGCATCTACCGTGACTCACGCATCAACCGTATTTTCGAAGGCACGAACGAAATCAACCGTTTGCTGGTTCCGGGTACATTGCTGCGTAAAGCAATGAAAGGCGAATTGCCTTTATTGCAGCACGCTCAAAAACTTCAGGAAGAGTTGTTGATGATGATGCCGGAAGAAGTCGGCACTGAAGCATTGGCTCAGGAAAAATACCTGGTAGGCAACGCGAAGAAAATTGCGATCCTTGCTGCTGGTCTAGCTGCTCAAACTTACGGTACGAAATTGGAACAGGAGCAGGAAGTTCTTGTGAACATCGCTGATATCGTCAGCAATGTATTCGCGATGGAATCTGCTGTTCTGCGTACTGAAAAAGCGATTGCTGCTTCAGGCGAAGAAAAAGCGAAGCAAAAACTTCTTTATACCCAAATCTATTGCCAGGAAGCATTCGATAAGATCGAAAAGGATGCGAAGGAAACTTTGATCGCTGCAATTGAAGGCGACAACCAGCGCATGATGCTTTCAGCATTACGCAAATTGACTCGTTCAACTCCATACAATGTCATCGCTAAAAAACGCGAAGCTGCTGTTAAGTTGATCGATGTTGAAAAATACGTAGTTTAAAAGATCTTATGAAGGGCCGCCAACTTTTGGCGGCTCTTTTTTATTCGCCGATATACCAGAGCTTTGCTAGAATGATCGTAAGAAGGAGGTTTTAAATATGGTGGATTTTTATTGGTACCCGAAATGCAGCACTTGCCAGAAAGCGAAAAAGTGGTTGACCGCGAACGGGGTGGACTTCAAGGAAATACATATCGTTGATAACCCGCCTACAAAGGATGAGTTGAAAAAGATGGTGGATGCCAGCGGAATCGATTTGAAGAAGTTTTTCAATACGAGCGGCCAGCAATATCGTGAACTTCAATTGAAGGATAAGCTTGCTGACATGTCTGAAGATGAAAAGCTGGAGCTGCTTGCTTCAAACGGCATGCTGATCAAGCGCCCGATTGCATGGGACGGTAAAACGGCGACGCTTGGATTCAAGGAAGAGACTTATAAAAATACCTGGTCTTAAGCATTGTGCAATCTTGTAATTGGTCCGGTAATATGTCAAACTGAAATTGAAGCTACTACATATTTTGGAGGCGTTTGGATGAGCACACCACAAGAACTTCGTTATTCAAAAGAACATGAATGGGTAAAACTTGAAGATGGTAAAGCACGTATTGGCATCACTCATTTCGCACAGGCTGAACTTGGTGACATCGTATTCGTCGAATTGCCGCAAGTCGGCGACGAACTGAAGAAAAACGAACCATTCGGCAGCGTTGAGTCTGTTAAAACGGTATCGGAACTTTACGCTCCAGTCAGCGGTAAAGTGGTTGAAGTCAACTCTGAACTTGAAGACAGCCCGGAATTCGTTAACGAATCTCCATACGAGCAAGCATGGATGGTAGTCATCGAAGCTCCTTCTGAAGATGAAGTGAACGAATTGATGGATGCTGACCAATACAAAGAAATGACAAACGAGTAAGTTCCAGTAAGCGCCTGTTTTTCGGCGCTTTTTTTTATAAGTTTTTATTATTCATTAATCCTTCTGTGTCTCTGTAATAGCAACGCCAGGCAAATCAATTGATTCGCGTGAAACGGGTATATAATATATATAGATGTCAACATGCTCTCTATTCCAATTAATCAGCGGGGTGTTGGATAATGGACAAAGTGATCGTAGTTGAAGGGATATCGGATAAGAACAGGATTGCGCCGCTCATTGCGGAGAACGTGACCATTCTTTGCACAAATGGCACAGTAAGTGCTACAAGGCTTGAAGAACTGTTGCTGCCTTTTGAAGGACAGGATATCATCGTATTGGTCGATGCAGATAAATCAGGTGAAAAGCTGAGGAAATTGGTGAAACGTGAGTTTCCGGAAGCCCGGCATTTTTATATCGACCGGAGCTATAAGGAAGTGGCCACCACGCCTCTCCGTATACTGACGGATGTTCTGATTGCAGCAAATATCCGTGTCAATAACCTATTAGCCGAAGGATGAAGATATATGAAAGAATGGAACCATAAAGAATGGAGCAAAGCCAAAAACACCAATAAGCTGGCGGCTTATTACCTTTATACGCCAATGTGCGGAACTTGCCAGCTGGCGTCCAAGATGCTCGAAGTAGTGGTCGCCGCGATGCCGGATCTGCCAATAGGCAAGGCTAACTTGAATTATGTGCAGGAAATTGCTTCTTTATATGAAGTCGAAAGCGTGCCATGCCTGTTGATCACAGAAAACGGCAAGCTGAAAGAAAAGGTGTATGCCTTCCATTCTGTACCTTATATTTATGAAAAGTTGAAAATTGTTGACGTATAAAACAAGCCGTGATAAATTAATATCCTGAACAACAAACTTAATAACGTAACTCTTATAAAGAGTGGTGGAGGGAAGTGCCCTGTGAAGCCCGGCAACCGTCATGAAAATGAAATGGTGCCAAGTCACACAAAGCGAAAGCTTTGGAAGATGAGAGAACGGTTGACGTATATATTTTTGCGTGTGCCCTTCTGCTCATTTCTGAGCGGAAGGGTTTTTTATTTTGAAGTGGGAGAGTGTAGCAATGATTGAGTTAAAGCAATTGACGAAGACATTTGATGTCGGCAAGACTGCATTGACAGCTGTAGATGACGTTAATCTGACCATTGCCGATGGGGAAATTTTCGGGATCATCGGATACAGCGGTGCAGGCAAGAGTACGTTGATCCGCATACTGAACGGTCTGGAAAAACCGACTTCAGGAACTGTCGACATAAATGGTCAGAAAATAACCGATATTAAAGGCGCCGAATTGCGTAAGGCACGGCAAAAAGTGAGTATGATATTTCAGCATTTCAATCTACTATGGTCCCGTACAGTGCAGGAAAATATTGAATTTCCGCTGGAGATCGCCGGGGTTCCAAAAGCAAAGAGAGTGGAAAAGGTAAAGGAACTCGTTGAATTGGTAGGCTTGGGGGGCCGGGAAAATGCTTATCCTTCACAATTGTCCGGTGGACAGAAGCAGCGCGTCGGTATTGCCCGCGCATTGGCAAACGATCCTGAAGTGCTGCTGTGTGACGAAGCCACTTCAGCTCTGGATCCGGAAACAACCGACGCTATTTTGGACTTATTGGTTGATATCAATAAACGGCTCGGCTTAACTATTGTGCTGATTACTCACGAAATGCATGTAATCCGGAAAATCTGCCATCGTGTGGCAGTGATGGAAGGCGGCAAAGTAGTGGAACTCGGTGACGTACTTGAGATTTTCCAGACGCCGAAGCAGGAAATCACCAAACGCTTCGTGGCTCAAGTCACAGAGTCGGAGGATTCGAGCGAAACCATCAAGCATTTGCGTGAATTGTATCCTACAGGCGAATTGGTGAAGTTGGTGTTTGTGGGCGAACAGGCAGAGCAGCCGATCCTGACACAGCTGATCCGGAAGTTCCCTGTGGAAGTCAATATCGTCCAAGGGAAAGTATCACATACACAGCGGGGAGCATATGGAACATTGATTTTACAGTTTAAAGGCACGGACGCTGATATCCGTCAGGCACTCGACTTTCTCAATCAGGAAAATGTACAGGCGGAGGTGATGGCAAATGATTGAGTCATTATTTCCGAATGTCGACTGGGACAAGATGTGGGAAGCGACACTTGAAACAATCTATATGACAGCAATGTCGACATTATTTACATTCATCATCGGACTTGTACTTGGCATCATTTTATTTCTGACAGCGCCAAAGCAATTATGGGCGAATAAAATCGTTAACTGGCTCACTGGGGTATTCGTGAACGTTTTCCGCTCCATACCATTCATCATCCTGATCATTTTGCTGATTCCTTTTACAAGCTTCCTGATCGGCACGATTCGTGGACCGAACGCTGCACTTCCGGCACTGATTATAGGTGCGGCGCCGTTTTATGCGCGTCTGGTACTCATCGCTTTCCAGGAAATCGATAAAGGCGTCATTGAAGCAGCTCGTTCAATGGGAGCAACAACAGGCACCATTATCCGTAAAGTCCTGTTGCCGGAATCAAAACCTGCTTTGATCTCAGGGATCACAGTCACTTCGATTGCTTTGGTCGGTTATACAGCTATGGCTGGCGTCATCGGTGCCGGCGGACTCGGAACGCTTGCATTCCTGGATGGTTTTCAGCGCAGCCGTCCTGATGTCGTATTGATGGCAACCATTCTGATTCTGATCATCGTATTCATCATCCAGTTTATAGGTGACGCATTAACCAAAAAAGCAGACAAACGTTGATAACGGAAATTCCGTTGACATAAGAAATACAACTACAGAGAAAAGGGAGATTACACATTATGAAAAAACTACTGACAGGAACTTTATTGGCAACATTAGCTTTAGCAGGATGCGGCAGCGACAGCAATGAAGCTGGTACTGACTCAAGCAGCGGCGGATCTGGAGAAGGCGAAACAAGCACGATCAAAGTGGGTGCATCAAATGTGCCGCACGCGGAAATTTTGGAACAGGTCCAGCCGATTCTTGAAGAACAGGGAATCGAATTGGAGATCGAAACGTACCAGGATTATATCTTCCCGAATGAAGATCTGGATTCAGGCGAAATTGATGCAAACTATTTCCAGCATATCCCTTACTTTGAATCTCAGATGGAAGAGCACGGCTATGATTTTGCAAATGCCGGCGGTATCCATATTGAACCAATCGGCGTCTACTCCCAGGAATATGATTCACTTGAAGAGCTTCCGGAAGGCGCGACAATTTTAATGAGCAGTTCAGTGGCTGACCACGGGCGTATCCTTTCCATGCTGGAAGCACAAGGCTTGATCACGTTGGCTGATGACATCGATAAAACAAAAGCTGAAGTAAGCGATATTGTTGAAAACCCTAAAGATCTGCAATTTGAAACAGATTACGAAGCAGCATTATTGGTGCAAATGTATGAACAGGGCGAAGGTGATGCAGTGTTGATCAACTCCAACTATGCGATCGACGCAGGCATCAACCCGCAGGAAGATTCTATTGCACTTGAAGATTCAGATTCACCGTACGTAAATATCATTGCGGTCCGTTCAGGTGATGAAGACAATGAAGCAGTACAAGCATTGGTAGAGGCACTTAAATCAGAAGAAATCCAGGATTTCATTCTAGAAGAGTGGGGCGGATCTGTAGTCCCGGTTGATTAAGAGAAACGACAGTAAATTACATGCTCCATATCCAAAAAGATTAAAAGCATCCTCCGGGATGCTTTTTTCTTGGTGTGCCAGGCATGGCAACTATCTAGGTGGTGAAAGTCCACTGTGGGGGTACACATCGACCAACCACTAAGGAA
>NZ_QQRS01000005.1 GCF_003428875.1 Planomicrobium okeanokoites | reverse complement strand
CCGCTTCACCTCTACTATAAAAAAATTAGTAGGATAAACCAATGCCTTGGTTCGTCCTACTAATCTTAGTATGTTTTCTGTTCAGGTAAAAAAACGTTTCAAGTTTTAGCTTTTTGGTTGTTCGGGTAAATAATAGTAAGTCGATAAATAGGAGGTTGATCAGCATGAAATCGAAAAACCGAGAATTTGAAGTGGTTTATACGGAACAGGAACTTGAAGAAAAAGTGGAAGAAATGAAATCGTGGGGTTATGACAAAAACGATATCCATGTTTTGGCGAATAATGCGGATATCCTCAACTCTGTTGAAAAACAGGAAGGAGTCCACACTCACGAAACGGAAACGATCACCGATAAATTCAAATCAGTTTTCACCGGCGAAGATGCAGTGCGCGAAGAGTTGAATGCATTGGATTTAAGCCAAACAGAAATTGATGAATTTCATGATATTCTCGATGATGACGGCATTGTGCTATATACAGACCATCGCAATGACACTCGAATATAAGAGAAAAAAGTACCGGACACCATTGTGCCCGGTACTTTTATACTTCAGATTCTTTTTCTGCACAATTGAAACAGAAAAGTTCCCCTTCAATAAACACTCCATCCAGGAAACCATCACGGCAATAAATTTCCTTCCCGCAATTCGAACAAATTCCAATAAGTTCAAGCATCGGCCAGATCATCCGCATATATGTACATCGCTTCACGCAGGTACTTGGATAAGCCGGCTCCGTGACGGTCGATGTTCTTGGCGAAGCGGCTGTCGTTTGCATAAAGATCAGCAAGACCTCGGAACATTTTCGGTGAGCAATTATAGAAACGGTCCAGCAGCGTATAATATGCCTGCATTTCGACTTGGACTTCAGGTGACTCCGGCGGCAAATGCATCAAATTGGAGACAGCGTTGTAAATCCGATCGCCTTCACGGTTGATTTCTTCGAGATCCTCTTCTTCTTTTTCCGGCTTTGGATTTGCGGTTGCAACTTCAGTCTCTGACTCATCCGATGCAGCTTCTTGTGCCGGTTCCGGTTCGGTGAAATTAACATCTTCCAGAATTTCATCCTGACCTGCAAAATCTTCTTCCACCTTTAGAGTTTCCATAGTTTCTGCTGCAACAGTTTCAACTTCTGCAGTTTCAACTTTAGCTGGCGGATCAAGATATAATTTGATGTTGTCGTCTGTTTTCTTGATGCTGAAGGGGGAAAAGCGCTGTTCATTGGTCAATTCCTGCACTCCTGCATATTCCAGCTGAGTGAGCTCAGCATTTTCTATCAATTTTTCGATGCGCTGTTTTTTCTGGCGTAATAATTCCGCATGTTGTGTCAAGGCAAAAGTGGCATCGAAACCTTCGGCTACCAACTCCTGGATTTTTTTAAGAGAAAATCCTAATTCTTTGAAAAATAAGATGTGTTGGAGCAGTTTCAAATCATCGTCATTATAATAACGGTACCGGTTGGATCCAATATTCGATGGTTTCAACAAACCGATGCTGTCGTAATGATGGAGAGTGCGGACACTGACTCCTGCTATTGTAGCTACTTCCTGTACTTTGTACATAATTAATCACCTCTTCCATATGATTAGACTATGACGTTCCGTAAGTGTCAATACATTTTGGGCTTTGCAGAATAAAATGATACTTTATGCATGGAAATAAAACTGGATTCATGAGAAAAATTGAACCGAAAATTTAAATTTAGAAAATTCAATATTTTTTTCAATCCACCTGTGAATTTATAGCTTAATGTGAAATAATGGATTTGTAAGCGCTTTCTTTTATGCGGACCATTTATAAAGGAGGAATGAAAATGAAGTTAACTAATTATGTGGACGGCAAATGGCAGGATGCTAAAAATCTTCAATTCACAGCCGTATTGAATCCGGCGACAGGCAAAGAACTGGCGCAAGTTCAACTGTCTGGTGCATCAGATGTCGATAGAGCTGCAAAGGCAGCCAAAGCGGCTCAAAAAACATGGGCGAAAGTTCCGGCGCCAAAGCGGGCGTCGTATTTATATGAAATTGGCCGGATTATGAAAGAGCGCAAAGAACATCTGGCGCAAGTTCTGACAAAAGAAATGGGTAAAGTGATTGAAGAAGGCCGAGGTGAAGTGCAGGAAGGAATCGATATGGCTTTTTATATGGCAGGCGAGGGACGGAGATTATTTGGCGAAACGACGCCTTCCGAGCTGTCGGATAAATTTGCAATGAGTGTCCGTGCACCAATTGGTATTGTCGGCTTGATAACGCCATGGAACTTTCCAGTGGCAATTGCTACATGGAAGTCTTTCCCGGCTATTGTGGCAGGAAATACTTTTTTATGGAAACCGGCAACAGAGACACCGATGATGGCTTATGAAATGAGCAAGATATTTGCTGAAGCTGGTCTTCCGGATGGAGTCGCCAATATCGTTTTCGGCACAGGGTCGGAAGTGGGTACCGCTATGATCGAGCATCCAGATATAAGAGTCATTTCATTTACCGGTTCGACCGAAACAGGAAGAAAAGTGGCTGAACTCGGGGGGCGGAACCTGAAAAAAGTTTCATTGGAAATGGGTGGCAAGAATGCAGTGATTGTCATGGAAGACGCCGATTTGGACCTGGCGGTTGAAGGCATATTATGGAGCGCTTTTGGAACAGCGGGCCAGCGTTGCACCGCTTGCAGCCGCGTTATTGTGCATAGAGAAGCGAAAGAAGAACTGCAGGACAGGCTTCTGGAGAAAATGAAAAGCCTGACGATTGGCGATGGTACGGATGAAAGCATCAAAGTGGGGCCGGTGATCAATAAAAAAGCACTTGAAAAAATCCATTCGTATATTGAAATTGGGAAACAGGAAGGCGCTGTGCTTCTTGCGGGGGGAGAGATCCTGACTGGCGGCCATTACGATAAAGGAAACTATTACGCACCGACATTGTTTACGAATGTGGCAGCTTCCATGCGCATAGCCCAGGAAGAAATCTTCGGCCCTGTCATTTCCATTATTGAAGTGGACTCTTTTGAAGCGGCCATCGAAGTGAATAACGGTGTCATTTATGGACTGTCGAGTTCGATTTATACGCAGGACGTGAATCGGGCATTTAAAGCGCAACGTGATTTGGATACGGGCATTGTCTATATAAATGCAGGTACGACCGGAGCAGAAATCCATTTGCCATTCGGCGGTACGAAAGGGACTGGCAACGGCCACCGTGATTCAGGTGTGGCGGCGCTCGATGTCTTTACTGAATGGAAATCTGTCTACGTGGATTTCAGCGGTAAATTGCAACGGGCACAAATAGATAACGAAATTTAAACAGGAAAGGGGCTGACCCAAGATGAAAGTAGCTGTGTTAGGTGCGGGGCTCATGGGCAAGCAGGCTGCAGGCGATCTTATCCAAAATGAAGAAGTGGAAAAAGTTTATCTGGCGGACGTCGACACTGGTAAAGCGGAAATTTTCAAGGAGACACTGAACAATGACAAGCTGGAAGTGCTCCATCTGGATGCGAATGACGATCAATCGCTGATATCGGTTATTTCCCGAGCGGATGTTGTAATCAATGCCCTTTTCTACACGTTCAATGTCAAGGTAGCGGAAATTGCAGTTGAATGCGGCGTTCACGCTGTTGACCTGGGTGGACATATCGGGGGCGCTACCGATGCCGTTTTGAACCTTCATGAAAAAGCTCTTGAAAAAGGCGTGACACTTATTCCGGATCTTGGCGTGGCTCCTGGTATGATCAACATCATCACCGGCTATGGGGCAGGCAAACTGGACCGGGTCAGTGATATCAAAATATTGGTAGGCGGCATACCTGTCCATCCGGAACCGCCGCTTCAGTATAATCACGTTTTTTCATTAGATGGGGTTTTTGACCATTACACAGATCCTTCGCATGTCCTGCGGGAAGGAAAATTATTGGAAGTTCCTTCGCTTTCTGAAATCGAACATGTCGAGTTTGAAGAATTCGGCGAGCTGGAAGCTTTCCATACTTCTGGCGGAACATCAACAATGACAGAAACGTTCAGTGATATCGACAACTTGGAATATAAGACTCTTCGTTATAAAGGGCACGCGGAAAAATTTCAATTGCTTGTCGACCTCGGATTCACAGATCGCGAGAAAACGGTCACAGTAGACGGGCGAAAAGTTAAAATACGTGATGTTCTGAGGGAAGTTCTAACCCCGATTACCGAACTCGGAGAGAAAGAAGATGCAGTCGTGCTCAGGATAACGGTATCCGGTACAAAAGATGATGAGGGGATAACCTGCACCTATAACATGGTAACAAAAAAAGATCGCCAGTCAGGAGTGACAGCGATGGCCCGGGCGACTGCTTTTACCATTTCCGCAGTTGCACAGATGATTGGCACAGGCTTAATCGATAAGCGTGGTTCATATCCACCGGAACTTATCGTTCCGGGCGATGAATACATCAAGGAGATGGCAAAGCGCGGAGTTGAAATAAAAGAGACAGTGCAGCGGACAGCATTTCAGCAATAAGAAAAAAGCGTCTGGAGGTTTTCATATGGACTTCAGCTTTACAGAAGAACAAACATTATTAAGAAAGACTGTCAGGCAATTCGTGGACAACGAAATCCTTCCTCATATAGGAGAATGGGACAGTAAAGGCGGCTTTGATCCGATCATTTGGAAACGGCTGGCAGAGCTTGGGCTGATGGGCGTTTGTATTCCTGAAGAATATGGGGGAAGCGGGATGGATTATAACTCCCTTGCAATTGTCTGTGAAGAATTGGAAAGAGGCGACACGACTTTTCGGACGGCTGTCTCCGTTCATATCGGATTGAATTCGCTGACGATCCTTCAATGGGGGACAGAAGAACAGAAGAGGAAATTTTTAATTCCGCAGGCGACAGGCGAAAAAATCGGAGGTTTCGGACTGACCGAACCTGGAGCTGGTTCAGATGTAGCTGCAATTTCAAGTACGGCTGTCCGGGACGGTGAAGATTATATCTTGAACGGACAAAAGACCTGGATATCATTATGTGATTCGGCTGATCATTTCATCGTTTTCGCTTATACGGATAAAGCCAAAAAACATCAAGGCATAAGCGCTTTTATTGTTGAGCGTGACCGTGAAGGATTTTCCTCCAAAGCCATCAAGGGCAAATATGGGATTCGCGCAGGAAATACAGGTGAATTATTTTTTGAAGATGTTCGCATACCAGCCGGCAATAGGTTGGGCGAAGAAGGAGAAGGCTTCAAGATAGCGATGGCTTCTCTGGATAACGGCCGTTTTACAGTAGCGGCGGGAGCATGCGGCTTGATCAGTGCATGTATGGAGGAAAGTGTAAAATACTGCCGCACCCGTTCGACATTCGGAAAATTGATAGGTGAACACCAACTGGTGCAGCAGATGCTGGCGCGCATGGAAGCGGGGTATCAAATGAGCCGCTTATTGGTATACCGGGCAGGTGAGCTGAAGAATCAAGGCGTCAGGAACACAAGGGAGACATCCCTCGCAAAATGGCAGGCTTGTGATTTCGCTAACAAAGCAGCCGACGACGCAGTCCAAATCCACGGGGCTTACGGCTATTCGGATGAATATCCAGTCGCTCGCTTTTTGCGGAATTCAAAAGCGCCGGTGATTTATGAAGGCACCCGTGAAATTCATACAATCATGCAGGCGGAATATGTATTGGGTATGAGAGAAGATAAAGATTTGAACAAAATGCTGCCGAAATGGCCATTTGAAAATTGACGAGTATTGCTAAAGCATAATAATAGAAAGAGGCCGCAAAGAAAAGAACTTCTTTGCGGCCTCTTTTTTTCGTTCACCCCTCCATTTCAAGAGGGGTTGGGACGAACATTTTCAGTTTTTGGGGGAGGATTTCAATATCAGCCGGAGTTTTCAAATAGATCTCCCCATCCGTGTCGATGTCCAATGGCTCGTCTGTTTCAATGCCTACACGTGTCCCTTGGTAATGACGGATATGGGCAAGTTCTTCGATAGGGACGTCTGGTTTGGACAATGAAAACCATTCCAAAATAGCGGAAATCGAAGAATTTTGAATGATAAAGACATCGAGAAGTCCATCGGAAGGGTCGATTGAATCCATTGGAAAAGAATGGGTCCCGATCGATTTTCCGTTCATGACAAGTGCGAGTACGCCATTCTCTTCATGCCTTACGCCGTCAACACTCAAATGGATGGGAAATGGTTCGGTTTGCCGCATGGACTGCAGCCCGCTCATGAAATAACTCAACTTGCCGTAACGTTCCTTGAACTGGATATCAATATTTGTTGAAGCATCTGTGATAATCCCGATACCCGCGAAATTCAGGAAAGAATGGCCGTTGATACTCGCTGCATCAATTCCTTTTATCACTCCGCCAGCCAATTCTTCCGCAGCCAGGGTCAAGTCCATCGGGATATCAAGAGTTCGCGCAAAATCGTTGCATGTACCGCTCGGAATAATGCCCAGCGGCGGAGGTTCGGACACGTCGGACAGCGCCTGCACAGCGTCATGGATTGTGCCGTCTCCACCGGCGACAAACAGCGCGTCTGTGTCAGCTGCCAATGTTCTGCAGGCAGCTCTCAATTCTTCGGGGCTGTTCGTCTGGATAAGTTCCAGTTTTTCAGAAACAGCCGCTAAAGCAGGCGCGGTCATCGAGATGACGGAGTCTGCCGTGGACGCCCCTGCCTGTCCGTTATACAATAAAACTGAATGCTTAAATTTCGGCACGGTAAATCCTCCTTAAACTACTCTTATTAAATACATTTCCACTGGAAGCTTATCAATAAACAATACAGAATGATACTCATGAAAAAATAATCTGGGAGTTGATGGAATGACGGACAGGATTTATTACCAGGACGCCGCTATACAGACGGCAACGGCTAAAGTAATAGCCCATGGCACCGATGAAAAAGGGAATTATGCAACGCTCGACCGCAGCTGCTTTTATCCTGAGGGTGGGGGACAGCCAGCCGATACAGGAATGATCGGTCAGACAGAAGTGACGGATGTGCAGATAATCAATGGAGAGATACGGCATTATACTGCCGACAAATTGAATAATGGCGAATATGAATTAATAATCGACTGGGAGCGCCGCTTCGATCATATGCAGCAGCATACAGGCCAGCATCTGCTGAGCGCCGTATTCGAGGATGAATTGGGCATGGCGACGAAAAGCTTCCATCTGGGGGCGGAAAAAGTTTCGATTGACCTGGATGTCCCGAAAATAAGCAAAGAACAAGTACGTAGCATTGAGCAGAAAGTGAATTCACTGATTTATAGGCAGATCCCTGTAGAAACAGAGTGGGTGACACAAGAACAGGCATCAAAAATGAAACTGCGCAAAAAGCCGGAAGTCGAAGGGGATATCCGGCTTGTAAAAATAGCGGACATCGATCTAAATGCCTGCGGAGGCACGCATTTACATAACACTGCTGAATTGGGTCTGCTGAAAATTATCCGCACCGAAAAAGCGAAAGGCGGCACGCGCGTTTACTTTCTAGCCGGAAAACGCGCAATGGCACATTTTGATTTGCTGCAATCAATAGCCGATCAATTGACAAATAGTTTGAACGCGCCGGCGGCTGAATTGCCGGAAGCGGCTGAAGCTGTTCTGAATGACAGGAAAACCAAGGAAAAACAATTGAGAACCATCTCGCTTGAGTATTTGAAACTTGAAGCGGAAAAATTTAAACCGGATGGAAACCAGCTGATCATGGATTTCAGTGGACGGCCCTTCAAAGACGTTCTGCAATTGGCGAAACTGACAGCAGAAAATAACCCTTCTCTTTACTTGTTCTTCTTTATTTCGGAAGAAGGAAATGAACGCTTTGTCTGCGCCAAAGGCGAAAATGCACCAGGCGATATGAAGTGTGTTCTCGGAAAAATTATCGAAGACGCGGGCGGCAAAGTGGGCGGAACTGAGAGTCTGGCACAAGGCGGCATAAAGCGGGATGGCGGTCTGGAGGCCTATTCCGGGAAGTTTCGGAACTTAATCAGAGAAATTATATAAATTCTGTAACTTTTCTGTAATATGTCTGTCTAATAAAGTAAAAGCAGACAGAAAGGACGTGGATGATACATGAAGAAAAGAAGTTTATGGCTCATTGCGGCTGCACTTATAGCCGCTATAGGAATCGGTTTTGCTTTCATGATTGATAAAGTGTCGATAAGCGCCTCATCCATTGCATTGGCAGAACAAGGGTGGAGAGCCAACTTTTCTTCCCCGCTCCATTCTGATGCTATTGAAAAAGGGCATATTTATCTGACGGACGCAGAAGAAGAGCCGGTTGATGTCGAAATGACACTTCTGGAAAACGGAAAGACCCTTGAAATACCAGAAATTTCAACAGGGCAATACATCCTGCATGTGAAAAAATCAGCGATAAAAGGTAAGTTCCTGAAAAGCCTTGCCAGCAGTCAAGTGGAATTTTCGGTTCAGGAAGAAATTACCGCGTTGTCCAATGAAGAAGAACTGAAAGCATATTTTAAACAATTGCTCGAACTGCAGAAAAACAATGAGCGATATGGTGCTTTCGGTGAAGGTTCCGGAATGGCGACTGAAGAATCGGCTGCCAGTGATTCAGCCGGATCAGGCGAAAGCGGCAATCACTCTTCCACCAATAACCAGGTGGAAGGGGTTGATGAAGCGGATCTCGTAAAAACGGATGGCTCATATATTTATTCGATCAGCGATTCAAGAGTGCTGATAACGGATGCGCGGAATCCCGATGATTTGACGGAAGGCGCGGAATTATTGCTGGAGCCGGAAATGTATCCACAGCAATTATTCCTGTCAGAAGACATTTTGGTGGTGATGGGCAGCCAGTACGGCGTGGCGCCAATGGAAGGGAAAGTCGACGCGGAAATAGCTCCGCATATATCCTTGACCAGCGTTATTCTTTATGACATCAGCGATCCGGCTTCACCACGGCTGCTGCGGAAAGTTGGAACGGAAGGAAATTTGAACGGTGCGAGACTCACAGACGGTATCCTCTATTACGTAACGAATAATTATCCGGATATTTGGATGATGGAGGAAGAGGATGATGTCGAACTTCGCCCGATGATTTTCGATTCGAAAAATGGAAATAAATTTTCCGCTTTGCCATACGACCGGATCTCTATTCTGCCGGGTACCATGGAAGGCAGTTACAGCATAGTTTCTGCTATCGATCTGTCTGATCCGGAAGAAAATGAAGTATCGACAGAAGGCTTTCTCGGCGGCAGTGAGCAGCTCTATATGACGAAGGAAAACCTTTATTTGACAGCTTCAGCTTATGTGCCGATGGATGAAGAGGAAACGGAAGACAATATGTCTATGGACATTTGGATTCCACAATTGGCGAACACCGAAATCTTTAAATTTGCATTGGAGAAAACAGATATCACTTTCCTTGCTTCCACTGAAGTGAAAGGATCTTTGCTGAATCAATTTTCGATGGACGAATACAACGGCTTTTTCAGAATTGTAACTACTGAAGGGGTGGCATGGGATGAAGCCTCGCCTTCAAAAAACCATCTCTTCATCATGGATGGCGGTATGGAGCAGGTAGGATCAGTCGAAGACCTGGCGAAAGGCGAAAGGATCTATTCAGCCCGCTTCATGGGAGATAAAGCTTATATGGTGACTTTCAAGGAAACAGATCCTTTATTTGTCATCGATGTAGCGGTGCCGTCTTCGCCTCAGGTGTTGGGAGAGTTGAAAATACCCGGTTTCTCCAATTACCTGCATCCATTGGGTGAAGACCACCTTATCGGTTTTGGTTCCGATACGAAAGTGGAATCCTCCAAAGAAGGAGAAGCGCGGGTGGTTACAGGAGGCATGAAAATCTCTTTATTCGATGTCAGCGATTTCAGCAACCCGGTGGAAAAAGATACGGAAGTGATTGGCGGGCAGGGAACCAGTTCCGCCCTGCAATACGATCATAAAGCATTGTTCACCCATCAGGAGAAAAGTCTCTTCGGCTTCCCGGTTTCCCTCTATAGCGAAACCAACGGGGACTACATTGAATTCGAGGGCGAAGGGGCGATGATCTATACAATCACTCCAGAAGGCATCGAACAGACGGCGGATCTCGTGAAGGAAAGTTCAGCCCAATACGAAGATTGGAACAGCAGCATCCAGCGGATCATTTATATTGAAGATTCACTATTCACAATCGCCAACAGCGAAATAAAAAGCTATGACTTGAACACATTTGAAATCAGGGACACTATCGAATATTGAATACAGAAAAAACGTGCCAGGAAATTTTTACTGGCACGTTTTTTTATTGCCAGAAAAGGGAAGGGAAATAGTATTCTGAAAATTCACTGGAGGGATAGCAGATGAAGGGTGTAACTTTTCAAGGTGCGAAAGATATTCAGGTGAAAAATGTCAAAGATCCGGAGATCCAGAAAAAAGATGATATCATCATTAAAGTCACTTCCACGGCGATTTGTGGATCCGACTTGCATATTTATCAGGGTGCATTGCCGACTCATAAGGATTATGTCATCGGCCATGAGCCGATGGGGATAGTGGAGGAAGTCGGTTCTGAAGTCACTAAAGTGAAAAAAGGGGACCGTGTCGTCATTCCTTTTAACGTGAGCTGTGGGCAATGTTTCTACTGTAACCATGAAATGGAAAGCCAATGTGACAACTCGAACAGCAATCCTCACTTTGATACCGGCGGATACTTCGGCTTTACAGAACGCTATGGCAATTATCCAGGCGGCCAGGCAGAATACTTGCGCGTGCCTTATGCCAACTTCATGCCGTTTGTCATTCCGGAATCATCGGAGCTTGAAGATGAGTCAGTATTATTCCTGTCTGATGTTCTTCCTACTGCCTATTGGAGTGTGGAGAATTCTGGGGTTAAACCAGGCGACACCGTTGTCGTTCTGGGTTGTGGACCAGTAGGGCTGATGGCGCAGAAATTCGCCTGGATGAAAGGTGCTTCACGCGTCATTGCAGTTGATGAATTGCCATACCGTATGGAAAAGGCTAAAAGAATAAACAATGTTGAGATTGTCGATTTCAGCCAACACGACAATACAGGCGCATTCATACATGACCTTACCCAAGGCGGAGCGCGAGTCGTCATCGATTGTGTTGGTATGGATGGCAAGAAATCTCCAATGGAAGCGGCGCAGCAGAAACTGAAACTGCAGGGCGGTACTTTAAGTGCCATTGATATTGCAAAAGATGCCGTCAGCAAATTCGGTACGATTCAACTGACTGGCGTATACGGGTTAACTTATAACATGTTCCCGCTTGGCAATATTTTCGAACGGAATGTAACGATGAAAATGGGACAGGCGCCGGTAGTCCACCTGATGCCGAGGATTTTTGAAATGATCAACAGCGGAGAAATCGATCCGCGAGAAATCATTTCCCATGTGATGCCGATGGAACAGGCCAGCGACGCCTACCAGATTTTCAACGATCATACAGACGAGTGTACGAAAGTTGTGCTTAAGCCGTAAACAGATGAAGAGAATGGACTTAAAACGTTCCGCCTATGCGGAGCGTTTTATTTTTGGTCCATGTACTGTATCATTAGGGCAAGTGTAGAGAGAAAGGGGGGACTCCTGTGAATCAGGCAGGCGAGACCAGAAGGGAATTAGCGCTTGATTGTTTCCTTTTGGCGGGGAAAATCATGATGGAAAGCGGAGCGGAGACGTATCGGATAGAAGATACGATGATCCGTATGGCGGTTTCGCAGAAAATGATGGATTCACATTGTTTTGTAACGCCGACAGGCATCATGTTCTCTCCAAGCAACGAGCTGGCCACCAGATTCGTCCGCATTAACAGCAGACGGACGGATTTGGAGAGGGTGGCATTAGTGAACGCGGTTTCCAGGAGACTGGTATCCGGGGAGCTGACGCTTCAACAGGCGTATGATGAAATGCTGATCATTGATCAAACGGATTATATGTTTCCGTTACAGATACAGGTGTTGGCTGCTGCTGTAGCCAGTGGCTGTTTTCTTATTCTGCTTGGCGGAGGCTGGGAGGATTTGCCCTTCGCTTTCATAATCGGGGGTACAGCATTCTATATAGTTGAAATGATTCTGATACAAACAAGGGTCAAGTTTTTTGCGGAGTTTGTCGGTGCACTGGCAATCGGTTCGCTGGCATCTCTGGTCATTTACGCAGGGCTGGGACAGGATTTGGATACCATCATCATCGGTTCCGTTATGCCGCTGGTACCGGGTTTGTTAATAACCAACGCTGTAAGGGATCTGATGGCGGGCCATTTTGTGTCAGGCTTGTCCAAAGGCGCGGAAGCTTTTCTCACTGCTTTTGCCATCGGTGCAGGAATTGCGCTCGTACTTTCATTTTAAAGGGGGAATTGGATGAACTGGCCACTTGAAGCCTTTCTGAGTTTTCTGGCTGCGGGCGCATTCGGCGTCGTTTTTAATACTCCACGCAGGACACTTGTCAGTTGCGGATTGGTCGGCATGAGCGGCTGGCTGATCTATCGGATGTATTACCTTGTGTCTGATGATTCGGTGCAGGCGACTTTTGCAGGCGCGTTTGCAGTGGCGTTAGTCGCTCATATTCTTGCCAAAAAGTTTAAAATGCCTATGATCGTTTTCAGTATCGCGGGAATTATTCCTTTGGTGCCGGGGAGCAGGGCTTATAATTCGATGCGCAGCATCGTGGAAAATAATTATCTGGAGGCCATCTCTTTCGCTGCGGATGCTCTTATGATTTCAGGGGCCATTGCGATGGGACTGGTATTTGCGGAAGTTCTGATGCAGCTTGTCTTCAATTATCAGGCGAAAAGAATGCAAAAGAAAATCGGTATGACACGGAATTAAATTCCGGGACATACCGATTTTTTATTTTTCTTAAGCATTTTTCATCCAAGTTTCCAATTCATTTGCTGTCATTGGATGGCCAGTGATATAACCTTGAATGCTGTCACAATCCATAACTCTCAAAAGCTCCAGCTGTTCTTTGGTTTCAACACCTTCAGCGACCACCTGCAAATCGAGTGACTTGCCGAACTGGATCATTCCGTTTATAAGCTTTTGCATTTTTTCCTGCTGCGTAATCGATTGGATTATGTCTTTATCGATCTTCAGACTGGAAATTGGCAGAAGCAGCATATAGCGGAACGAAGCGTAGCCGGTACCGAAATCATCCAGTGAGAATGAAATCCCTTTTTGATGCAATTGCTTCATCTGGCGTACAATCGAGTGTTCCGCTTCAGCTTCCAAAGCGAACTTCTCGGTGATTTCGATGGTCAGCCTGTTGGCATCACAGCCATTGATGGTCAAGTGTTCCATGAACAAGCGCGCCATATCTTTATCGCGGAACTCACGGATGGAGGAGTTGATGCTGACATTCATCGGAATATCACGGGATCCCCAGTCCTTTAATTGTCTGCAGACAGTTTCGATAACGAACTTACCGATCTCATGTATCATGCCATTTTCCTCGGCAATCGGAATGAGTTCATCGGGGGATACAATTCCGGCTTCGGTATCCTGCCAGCGGACCAACGCTTCCACACCTTCAACGTCTCCGGTTTTAAGATTGATCTGCGGCTGGTAAAGCACCTCCAGATTCTTTTTGTCGAGCGCGTGGATCAGGCGGCGTTCGATAAGCGCTTTACGGTTCAAACGTTCATGGTCATCTGCTGTCAATGCTGAGATCGCACTGCCGCCGCGTTCTTTTATTTTTTTGATTGTAGCGTTAGAGGCCTTCATAAGATGCACGAAAGTTTGCTGATCTTCAGGATAACGTGTAACCGCTCCGCTGACTGTCAAGGGAATAGCGGTTCCTTGAATGTAAATCGGATGCTGCTGCAAATAAGCAAGGAACCCTTCGATGAACCAATGGCTCAAAGGAGTCACCAAAGCGAACTCGTGCAGACCTGTCCGTGTAATCAAGGAATCCGAAAAGTACATCCGCAGTCTTTTCGTGAATTCAATCAGCAATTCTTTTTCTGTGTCGCTATTGGAAACGTCCCGCAATGTATAGAAATGGTCGATATCGAAAAATACAAAAGAAAAATGCTTTCGTTCTTCGATGAATTCATTGACCACCTGCTCAAGGCGATGGCGATTCTCTAGACCGGTGACCGAATCGATAAACGCGATTTGTTCCAGGTGACGCTGCGTTTCTTTAGCTTCTGTAATATCTTTCTCCAGGAATATGTAGTAAGTTTCAGCACCTGTAAGTATCATAGGGATGGCAGTTAAATCCACCCAGTAGAAGTCCCCGTCTTTCTTCACTTTTTTGGCTTCGCCGTTCCAGACTTCCCCCTTTTTCAAGGTTTCCATCAATTCTTCGATCAACTGGTGATCTTCTTCTGTGTCTCCGAACATTTGCCAGATAGGCTTGCCGAGTATACGTTTTGGCGTCCATCTGCTTAACTTCAGGAAATGCGGATTGGCATAGGTGATCAGGAATTCTTCATCGAAATAAAGCATCATGAAGGATTCGTCCAAGCCGTCCCGTAAGCTTTCCAATTCCCTTGCGGGGGAGTCGGCTTGCTGCGCTTCATCCATTTCAAATATAGTCAGTATAAATTTTTCTTTTTCGGATTTAAAGACCTTTGTTACAACCGTCGTATATGTCAGTGTCCCATTGCCCAAGCGGACTTCAACATCTTCAAGGCGAATCGGATCTTTACTGTTTATCATCTTTTCCCATGAACACTTATAAAGAGCAGCTTTTTCGGGATTCATATAAGGGTTGATCTGGCCTTTGACTGAATCCGATTCAATTTGAAAAACTCTTTCTGCATGGCGGCTGCACCAAACGGTTTGGCCGTTTTCGTCCATAATTATTATGGGAAAAGGGATATGGTTGAAAACGAGATTATCAGCCAGCAATTCTTGCAATTCACTCATTCCATAACGCTCCTTCTCCTAAGTCTACTCCCATTATAGGGGAGAAAAGACGTATCGTCATCCTTTTCAAAACATTCATGTTTTATTTTAGGGAAATAGTGAATTTATTACTATAAAAAACTCGAAATAAATAAAAAATCAGCAGCTCCACCGAGGTTTTTCGGCGAGCTGCTGATTTGTCTGAAGAATGTCAGTTATTCTCTTTATACTTCAAAGCCCGGTACATGAATGTGGCGAACTCTGCTCTGTTCACTTCTCTTTCCAGATTAAACTTGTTGTTGCCTGTACCTTCAGTAATGCCTGCTGCGTAAAGTGGTCCGATATATTCTGCCGCCCAATGGTTTGCAGGGACATCGGTGAATGGATGTGTGCCGCCTTCATCAAGATCAAATGCCACCACGAGCACTTTCGCCATTTCAGCGCGTGTCATTTTTCCATAAGGACGGAATTTGTTCTGGTATCCTTCGACAATGCCGGCTTGTTGGACAGCCATGATTTCATCGTAGTAGCGTAATGTTGTCGGTACATCTGTGAATGGCGTCGGAGCAACGACTTTGTTCAAATCCATTGCCCGGGTGAACATCAAAGCGACGTGCTGTCTTTCGATGCTGTTGCCAGGCTGGAAAGTGCCGTTTTCGTGGCCTGTTATGATGCCGCGCGCAACCATCGCTTCAATCTCTTCAAGAGCCCATTCGTAGTTGGTGCCTACAATATCAGGGAAGGTAGGCTCAATTGGCTCTTCCGGATCAGGGTCGCCCGGTTCTTCCGGCTCTTCCGGATCTGGCAGTGCAGCGTCATTTGTCGTGAATTTATAAATTTCGGATGTTCGCTTCTGGTCTGACGTATTTGTGATGTTGATATACCAGAAGTATTGAGTTAATGGATCCAACTCATTCCACTCAACAGATGCTTTGTTTCCGGAAGGTATGTTGCTGACAGAGCCGATCACGTCATCGGTAAAGACGTTTACAGCTACATAATCAGTTGCGATCTGCCGGACTGCCGGTACTTCGACAGCTTCTGTCGGTTCAAGTTTATAACCTTCGGTAAAGTCATCGCTGTCGCCTTCAAAATAATTATAATCGTTGTAGTAAGGAGAAAACGTGTCAAAGTCCACCGTGTCCGTTGCCGGGTCGAAAGTCAATAAGCGCATATAGCCTTCCGCACCGTCTTTGCCTTGATAATTCGACAGCACTTCCAATACCTCGCGGGTTGTGCCGTCCGGATCGGTAACTGTTCGGATTTCACGGTCAGCACCGAAGTAATGTCCGCCAAGAACCATTTTTACGTTAGGGCTTTTTCTTACTACATTTGCAAAGATGTAATCCCCGTCTTTAGATCTGAATCCGCCTGGTGACAAATAGTTGTGCACGACCAAAATGGCGTTTTTATCCGAGTGTTTTGCCAGCATCTGGTTGGTCCATTGAATCGTTTCATCTTCCTGCACTTTTCCATAACCCAGATAAAGGATGATGAAATCGTGTGCACCGAAGGAGAAGAGGTCATAATGGTTCCGGTTATTATCCATCTGCTCACCGTACCATGGACGGTCTTCGTAACGGTCCTTGCCTGCATACGCCCAGAAGTTCGTATAGTCAATTTCCATCGTATCCTGGTTCACTACGTCACGGTTTCCGGCCATAACGCCGTATGGAATATTCGCTTCATCCATTCTTCTCAAATTTTCATCTGCGACTGCCCATTGATCGAGGTCTGTTGAAAGATTGACGAGGTCACCCGAATTGATGACATAGCCGAATCTGCCTTTATTGTATTCATCGATCATCCAGTTTGTCATCGAAGTCCAGACTTCGGGCTTGTCGGCTGCATAAAATTGAGTGTCCGTAAACCAGGCCATTGTAAATTTACTGTTGTCGACTACAGCTTCCGGAGCTGGCGCGGCGTCATGCACCATCGCTTGCATTTTTCCTTTCTGGAAAAACTTGCTGTCTGCAACAACTTTTGAAAAACCGATATTTCCGCCTTGATTGGCTGTTTCTTCTTCAAGCACAACCCATTTGGAAGCCGTGTAATCCCAGGCTGACAGGATGAGTTTGCCTTTGGCTAATGTTTTCCCTTGCCAATTCAATTCGATTTCATTGCCTGATTCCAAATGTTTGGAAACGTCAACTTCAAACCGGTGGAAAGGGTAGGCTCCTTCGGCATCCGTGACCGCAAACTTGCCGTCAGCAAAGGCGGCATTTGCTTTATGGGAATCAGTGAATGCTGAACCGCCGAGTGGAGAGGTTAAAGGATCGGAGTCAGAGACCCCATAAAAACTATTTATGGCATTGCTGCTGGCATAGTCATATGTAAAACCTTCCATAAAATCGACGGTTTTCAAAGACGCACCATTCGGATCTTTAATGACAGCTTCAAGTACTGCGTTACGGTCAACATTTGTTGCGTTGTCCGCAGGGACTACATTTGTGACTTCTCCTTGGCCAACATTGGTGGCAGCGAAAGACAGAGACGGCAAAGTGGACGCAACCAGCACAGTGGCCAGCGAAACTGAAAGAATCTTCTTCATACTCATCCTCCTAAAGATGTTTGGTGGAATAACGGACAACGCACCGTGGCATGCAACAAAAGGCACAGCTGAACAGAAAGATTTAAAAAATGTGAGATAATGTAAATCTTTTTAACCATATTAACATATAAAACTTCAAAATAAAGTATTTTATCTGAATAAATTGAATATTTAATAATTTATTTTTGTGGTTAAATTTTTTAACTTGAATTTAACCTGCCATTGGTTTAATAGTGTTTTTCTTTTTATGAAACCGTAAAAATACTTACTGAAAAGGCCTGAAATCCTATCAAGTTTCCACTTGGCCGATTGAAAAAACTACCCGTTATCAAAATATTATGTAATAATAGTCAACATAAAAGATTCGAGTTTCGAAATGTTCAGGAGGCAATTCCGTTGAAAACTGTATTTTCTTACGCTAAACCATATACATTTTATATAGTCATCGCATTAATTCTCATGTTGCTTGAACTGGCTGTGGAGTTGATGCAGCCACTAGTGATCGCAGGTATCATCGATGATGGGATTGTAGCCGGCGACAGGGATGTGATTATTCAGCTCGGCATTTTACTGATGGTCCTGTCCCTCATTGCGTTTGCTTCTGGTGTTGCCAATTCCTATTTCGCGGCTCACGTCTCGCAGAGCTTCTCATTTGATCTGAGACGCTCGGTATACGGCCGCATCCAATCCTTTTCACTTGCGATGTTCAATAAATTCCCCGCCTCAGGGCTGATTACCCGATTGACGAGTGATGTCACCCTTGTCCAGCAGATACTGTTCATGAGTCTGCGCATTATGCTGCGCGCTCCATTGTTGGTCATCGGCAGTATGATCATGGCTTTTGTGGTCAATCCTAAACTGGCGATATATCTGGTGATCGTGTTTCCGGTGCTGTTGGCTTTCCTCTATATAATGGTGAAAAAAGGGGTCGTTTATTTTAGCTTCGTCCAGCAAAGGCTCGATCGCGTCAATCGGATGGTGCAGGAGAACCTGCAGGCAGTACGGTTGATTAAAGCTTATTTAAGAGGGAAATACGAAGCCAACCGATTTTCGGAAGTGGCGGGTTCGCTGAAGACCGATACGGTCAAAGCGTTCCGGATCATGGAAATCATTTTGCCCATCCTGCTTTTCGGCATGAACTTATCGCTGCTCGCCGTCTTGTGGTTCGGAGCTTTTGAAATCAGGAGCGGTGATGCACAGATTGGTGAATTAGTGGCCATCGTCAATTATGCGATGCGTATGACTGGCGCATTCTCGATGTTCTCATTTATCATCATGGCTTTTGCCCGGTCGAAAGCTTCTTCTGAACGCATCGAAGAAATTTTGCTGGCTGACGACGTGCGTGAAAAAGATGCGGAAGGCGAGGAGAAATTGCTGCGCCGTGGCGATATTGTATTTGAAAACGTATCTTTCACTTACCCGGGAACTTCGATTCCTGTATTAAAGAATCTTTCATTCCATATCAAACCCAATGAGAAATTAGCTATCATGGGTGCCACTGGTTCCGGGAAATCTTCATTGCTGCAATTGATTCCCCGTTTTTATGACGTTAGTGGCGGCCGGGTCCTGATTCATGGAAGAGATGTAAGAGAATGGTCGCTCAGTGCACTGAGAAAATCGATTGGCGTTGTGCCACAGCAATCCTTATTATTTACAGGCACCATTTCGGATAATCTTTCCTGGGGCAAAGAGCAGGCGCATCAGGAAGAGCTGTCGGATGCCGCTGTCAAAGCACAAATCCATGACACGGTGGAGCGTTTCCCGAAAGGCTATTTCACGCGTGTCGGGCAAAAAGGCGTCAACCTTTCCGGAGGCCAGAAGCAGCGTTTATCGATAGCGCGAGCGTTGGTGCGCAAACCATCGATTCTGATATTGGATGACAGCACAAGTGCATTGGATGTGAAAACGGAAGCCGCTTTATGGCAGGAATTGGAGCAGGAAAAAGCGACGATGCTTGTGGTGACGCAAAAAATTCGTACAGCTATGCGCGCTGACCATATCCTCCTATTGGAGGAAGGGGAGATTTCCGCCTATGGTACACATGAAGAGTTACTCGGAGAATCGGAGCTTTACAGAAAGATAGCCTTATCGCAACAGGAAGAGGAGGTGGATGAATATGTTTAATGCCATTCGTCGCCCTTTCGGGTATGAACCGCTGATTAAGAAAGAGGATCTGAAAAAAGATGCCGATAAAAAAACCGAGCGTGCCGATAATTGGAAATCCACGCTCACGCGCATCTGGAAGCTGGTAGATGAACAGCGATTCCTCTTGATCGTTGTGCTTGCCCTTGTGTTTGTCAGTTCCGCATTGGCGCTTTTAGGACCTTATCTTGTCGGACGGGTCTTGATCGACCAATATATCATTCCGGAGCAATTTAGCGGGATGGGCGTAGTCATTGCATGGCTTGTGCTGATTTATGTAGGCCATTCCGTTTCGCTGTATCTGCAGAATTTCTGGATGGTCGGAATCGCTCAGCAGGTAATTTACCGCATGCGAACAGGCTTATTCAGCCACTTTCAGAAATTGCCTGTATCTTTCTTTGATAAACGTCAGCACGGGGAGTTGATGAGCCGTATGACGAATGACGTCGAGAACGTTTCGACCACATTGAATACATCATTCATCCAGGTGTTTTCGAGTATTTTGACGTTGACAGGAACAGCAGTGGTCATGTTCTTACTGAGCCCGTTGCTGACTTTATTGACGTTCATCATTATTCCGCTCATGTATGTTTCTGTGCAGTGGATCACCAAACGTACAGGGCGGCTGTATAAAGAACAGCAGCGAGCGGTCGGTGATTTAAATGGGATGATCGAAGAAACCATTTCCGGCCAAAAAATCGTTAAAGCATTTTCACAGGAGCCCCGGGTGATGGAGGAATTTCTTGTGAAAAGTGAACGGCTGCGGCGTGCCGGTTTCTGGGCATGGACATATGCCGGTTTCATACCGAAAGTGATGAACTTCTTGAATAATGGCAGTTTCGCTATAGTGGCGGGGGTCGGGGGGATTCTAGCGCTGAACGGCTCAGTTTCGATCGGAGTTATCGTGATTTTCACAGAATATTCCCGTCAGTTCACCAGACCGCTGAACGATCTTGCCAACCAGTTTAATACAGTGCTGTCAGCGATTGCTGGGGCGGAACGGGTTTTCGCCATCATGGATGAGACGGAAGAAAAAGATGATCTGGTGAAAAATGTGGACAAAGAGTTTGCGGGTGAAGTTGAATTTGATGATGTTTCCTTTAAATATGAAGGTGCGGAAGAAGAATGGACCATTCGAAATGTCAGCTTTTCCGTCGGTATTGGAAAAACCGCTGCTTTAGTAGGTGCCACCGGTGCAGGCAAAACGACAATTATGCAATTGCTGGCCAGATTCTACGACGCCAATGAAGGTGAAATTAGGATAGACGGCACGCCGATTTCATCGATGCCGCGGGAAACACTGCGAAAACAGATCGCTTTTGTGCTGCAGGATCCATTCCTATTCGAAACGTCTGTATACGACAATATCCGTTACGGCAAACTGGATGCCACTGAAGAAGAGGTCATCGAGGCTGCGAAGAAAGCCAATGCCCACGACTTTATCCGGAAATTGCCGAACGGTTACGACACAGTTCTCGAAGGCGACGGTTCCATGATTTCGCAGGGGCAGAAGCAATTGCTCTCAATTGCACGCGCGTTGATTGCAGATCCGGTCATCCTGCTTCTCGACGAAGCCACGAGCAGCATCGATACTGTAACCGAATTGAAAATCCAGGAAGCGCTTGAACGGCTGATGGCTGGCAGAACCAGCTTTGTCATTGCCCATCGTTTGAATACTGTCCGCCAGGCTGATCTGGTTTTTGTTATGGAACTGGGGAAACTGGTGGAAGCTGGGACACAGGAAGAATTGCTTGAAAAAGATGGTTTATATGCCACGATGCTGGCTGACGCAAAATTATAAAAGAAGTCCCGAAGGAAAAGATTTTTCCTCCGGGATTTTTTTCTCCATAAACCATGCTGTTGCCAGGTATGATACGATAAATAAAAAAGACGGGTGGTGCAGGGATGGAATTGTCTCTTTCGATTGCGTCATTTCCTCTGGATTCCGAAACGATTCATGATATGCATGGGTTATTGGAAATGACGGAGGTGGATTACAGCAAGCCATTGTTTGACTCCAGCTGGCATTTGGCCGATATCTCGGGTTTTGCGGTGCTTGCTTATACAGAAGAAAATGAGTTGCTTGGTTTTGCAGTGGCTGTGGATCTGATCGGTTTGGATTCATACGAATGGTCCGCATTTGTGCATCCCGAATTCAGAAGAATGACCATCGGCTCTGCGCTCGAAGGCGGAATTGCATACGGGCTGGAACAGCGCCAGGCCATAGACGGACTGGCTGCTTTCATTGAAGATGAGGTTGCAAAGAAGTTTTTGGCAAGCCTGGGATATCAGCCTGACTTCAAGGAGATAGAATTGGAAGCTGAACCGCTGGAAGTGTTGGATTTACCGGAAAACCTGGCAGTCGTTCCTTATGATGGAGAAATTGAGAAGCTTGAAAAGCTGATGGCCGCTGCATTTGATGAAGAGGTTCTTCCTGTCGTCCACTATAATATAGAAAGAACGGACAGAGAAGTATTCATCATGAAACGTGAAGAAGAGCTGGTGGCGAGCGCATCACTGTTTGAAGAAGAAGGCGGGCTGTGGATTACCGCTTTTGCAGTTGATCCTTCAGAACAAGGAAAAGGCTATGGCAAGGCATTCTTATTATGGTGCCGGCATTATGCATCATTACAGGGGAAACATCGTACGGTTCTGGAAGTTGAAACTGACAACGATGCGCTGGCTGTCTACCGGAAATCAGGATTTCATGCGGTGCATACAGTCGAATATTGGAATAAACCCTAAAAAAGCCATCCGATGCTGGATGGCCCACCTGTCATCAATTTCCTGATGCCTGGTATTCTTTTTCGGTTCCTTCGGGGTAAGTCACTTCGACTTCGATGGATTCAAAATCAGATTCAATATTGAAAACTTCTGTGACTTTGCTGATGACTTCATCTTCTGGCATGTCTTCGGTCAGTTTAAGTTCAGCCAGCATAGGTTCGATTTTATCGAAGGCATCATTGCCCTCCAGCACTTCATTGGAGAGTTTGTCTTCATATTCAGCTTCCACCAGATCTTTGATTTCTTCATAGGAAACAGTCAGAGCATCATCCTGGTCAGGGTAATCGACATCCAATTCAAAATCAGTGAAACCGAACACTTCGCCGCCGACATTTTCCTCGGCAAGGCCGCCTTCAGGGTTGGCGCCTTCAACTCCGTCATTTGTTTGGGAAGCTTCATCTGTGACCGGTTCTGTCACTTGCTCGTCATTGCCGCAAGCGCCCAATACAAGGCTGGAGGAGAAAAGGATACCTGCCGCAATCGTGAATTTTCTATTGATCATTACGCTCATCCTTTCATTGTCCATTTAGTTATAGCATTCCCGATTTTCAAGGACATAAGCTTTCATTTCAACAACGGGTGATTTTACAGCAGCGGAGTTAACGCAAAAGCCGAGAAGAGGAAAAGCAGAGCATAAAGGGGTTATTTTCATGGACAAATACAATAATGGCCAAAATATTGCAGCCGCTTCCGAGAACAATATCCGGACAGATTTCAAGGAAAGTATGACGTATGGGGACTATTTGCATTTGGATCAACTTTTGACCGCGCAGGACGGAGTCAGCGGTCATCATGATGAAACTCTGTTCATCATCATCCATCAAGTATCGGAATTGTGGATGAAATTAATACTGCATGAATTGCGCGCGGCAATCCGCAATATTGATGCGGATGATTTGCAGCCTGCGTTTAAGCAGATGGCGCGTGTCTCGAAAATCCAGTCGCAAATTATTAACGGATGGGATGTATTGGCGACAATGACACCGGCTGAGTATATGGAATTCCGCGATGATCTTGGGAATGCGAGTGGTTTCCAATCCTACCAATATCGGATGATCGAATTTGCACTGGGCTATAAGACAAAGCATGTCCTGAAAATCTATGAGAAAGACCCAGCACTTCTGAAAGAGCTCACCGCAGCTTTTGAAGCGCCTGGGCTCTATGATGCCGCCATACAGAAATTGGCACGGAGCGGTTTTCACATTGATAAAGAAGTGCTGGAACGTGACATGACGACGGTTTATGAACCGCACGACAGTGTCCGGGAAGCCTGGAAAACGGTTTATCGTGACGTGGATACGCATTGGGAATTGTATCAATTGGCGGAAAAACTGGTGGATATAGAGGACTGGCTGCAGCAATGGCGTTTCCGTCACATGAAGACGGTTGAACGCATCATCGGTTTCAGGCAAGGGACTGGCGGCTCATCCGGTGTCCATTACTTGAAAAAAGTGCTGGACCAATATTTCTTCCCGGAACTATGGGATATCAGAACCGAAATTTAGGAGGGGCCATATGAGAATCTACGCACATAGGGGATGTTCAGGAACTTATCCTGAAAATACACTGGCGGCTTTCAAAGCGGCTGCGGAATTGCCGATTACCGGGGTGGAAATTGACGTTCACCTCACAAAAGACAGAGAAATCGTTGTGATCCATGATGAAAAAGTCAACCGGACAACAGACGGGAAAGGGTATATAAAGGATATGACCCTGAGTGAAGTGAGAAAGCTTGACGCCGGATCCTGGTTTTCAGAAGAATTTGCCGGCGAAAAAATTCCCACACTCGATGAAGTATTCGATGTATTCGAGAAAACCAATCACCGGTTGAATATCGAACTGAAAACGGATGTCTTTCCTTACGAAGGCCTGGTCGACAAAGTACTTGAAGCGGCAGAAAAGCGCGGATTCCTGCACCGGGTCCTGATTTCATCGTTTAATCATGAAGATATTCAGACAGTCAGCCGTAAAAAGTCTGTTGAATCCGCTATCCTTACTTTGGATGTCTATGTTGATGTCTACGATTACGCTCGGGTAGTAGGAACAGACCGCATCCACATGTCCCTGCCTGGAGCATTTCGGCGCATGGCCACCGATGCCTTGCGAAAAGGTGCGATCGTCTACGTCTATACAGTCAATAAATTGGAATATGCGCAGCAATTGCAGCAGATCGGCATTCACGGCATCTTTACCGATTTCCCGGAAAAGATGCTGGCGGAACTGGATAGTCCTGTAAATCAGTAGAATTCAAAAAAGAGACGCCGGCATCCCGCCGGCGTCTTTTCTATTGTCCAGACTCCGGCGACCCAGCTCTTCGAGTCATAAGCCAGCTCAGCTCCGCAGCCAAAGCCGCTACGCTGATCCGTCTTATGCTTTTCAGAGCTAAACGGGTGCCGTCGCTTTTCTATTACCATTTTGCATAATGCTCTTCGATGGAGCCGAGCAATTGGCTGATTTTTAATTTTTTGCCGTCCTCATAGCGAACATAGCCGTTATAATAGCCGAAAAGCTGATGCACTTCGGATTTCACCAATTTCATATCACTCTTGGAAACGCGTTCGAAGAATGGTGTGAACTCCAATTTCACATCATCGGAAAACTTTGTGGCTATCTTCCACGGAGCCTTATAATCCTTGTCATCATAATGGAATAATACATCTTCGTGGATTTTATTCATTTTGCCGTTTACGAAAAAAGCATTTTCTGTCATGCCGGTTCCGTCTGTCCATTTTCCACCGAAATTCAATCCGATGGTTTTGCCGAGCGAGCGCTGGGAAGCCATCGCCCAATTCCATGAAGATTCCCGCGGCCAGACACCTCGTCCAGTATCGAGAACAGCAAAACTTTCAACCGGTTCAAAATTATATTGACGGGCACCGACTTTCACGGTGCCGGTTGCCGGCAGGCATAGATGCTTGCCGGTGAATTGGAATGTCTGCCGGTTCCAGGGAATCACCACATTCAAAGACTCGTGATTGTTGGGCGAGCTGATGTTCAAATCGGCATTCAGCGTTTCGCCATCAAAATCATCGATTTGAACAGTGATGCGCGTTGAATTCCGGGAGTATAGAAACTCGATCGACATATCCGGATGCTGAAACTTGCAAGTATCAAGCGAATGATCCGGAATGACTCGTTTTCTTGAAAATGGCAAGACGACTGTTTTTTCATAAAAGCGCTGGGTTTCATAATTCAGGAAATAAACAAAGCAGACTGTCGCGTAATCCAAATGGCTGATGGTTGCGGAAAACATAATCTCTTCACCAAAAACACACCAGTAATTCCACTTTTTTTTGCGCATGAAGTTGCCTTTAAGGTTGCTGATGATCAAGGGTTTACGCGCAAATCCGATCGCTTCGGGATTTAGCTGGCCTTTTGCATCACATAGTTCTACGGTTGTAAAAATCTCTCGTTCAACATGCTGCATATATACCACCTCGCCGTCATTCTGCTTCTATTGTAGCAGAAGAAACAAGGTATATCTTCTCTGGACCCTGTGAAGAGGCTCTATTAATGGGGACTTTTTCTCCACATTAACGCGAGAGTGCCTTCTCCTGCATGGACTGCCAGTGATGAGCTTAAATCCCCGATGATGATCTGGGATTCGGGTATGACTTTCAAAACTTCACGCTTTAAATTCTCGGCTTCTTCGTGTGTATTGCCGTGCATGATCTGGAAGGTATCGACGCCAAATTCCTGGTTGTCTTTAACCGCATGGTCGATCAGGTATTTGACAGCTTTCTTATGGGAACGTACTTTATCAATCGGTTTTAATTCGCCTTCAGGACTGATCTGGACGATTGGCTTCACTTGCAGAAGGCTTCCGATATAGTACTGGGCTCCGCTCATGCGGCCGCCTTTATACAATTGGGTGAGATTGCCGATCAGGATATAATTGCGGAAATTCACCGTTTCTTTCTCAAGCTTCTGCGCAATCTGTTCAGCGTCGAGACCTTCTTTTTCAAGTTCCAAGCCACGTTCAATCAAACCTGAGAGGCCATAGGACAGAGCAAGGGAATCGACCGCGTAGACCTTGAAACCAGACATATCCGCGCCGGCAGTCGAAGAAGCGATAGTGCCGCTCAATTTAGCGGAAGCGTGTACGGCAATGGCGCAGTCATATTCTTCTTTCAATTTGTCGTAAAGCTCGGCGAACTTGCCTGCAGACGGCTGTGAAGTCTTCGGGAATTCTGGAGCCGCTTTAATGCGCTCATATAGCTGAGCTTGTGTAAGGTCCTCTCCGTCAATAAATTCCTCCGAGCCGAAGTGGATATTCAACGGCACAATATAGACGTCTGGATGCGCTTTCATTTCTTCAGTTACGTAACCTGTAGTATCCATTATCCATGCAATCGGTTTTTTCATGATTCAACATCCCATCTTTTAATTTTTTGAATAATAAAACTATAACATGAATAGTTTTTCGCGGATAGAGCGCGGGTGTACGAAATTGTTCGTGGTCATCAAACCTGCATCAGGACTTAACAAAGCGTTTTGCATAGGACTCTTCTATATCGTATCTGTGCTTATAGACAATAATGATTATAGCCAGTATCAATGGCCAGACAATGGGAATGACCTGGAGAACTGCAGCCAGTACGATGAAAGCTGTAAACGCGCTCAGCATGCATAAAGTGGCGCTTTTAAAGAAGGGATAAAAGGCGATGAACATGACGAACATCGCGAGAAAAAGTTCAGGCGTCAAAAAGAACGTCACACCGATAAAAACAGCAATTCCTTTTCCGCCGCTTCCGCGCAGCCAAAAAGGGAACAGGTGCCCGAGTACGGTAAAAAAGCCGGCGACAGCGACTGCCCATAACGGAAAGTTAAAGTGGAAACCGGCAAAAACAACCAGTGCCCCTTTGCCTGCATCGCCGAGGAATGTCAGCAGGAAAGCGCTCTTGCCGATGACAGCACCGGCATTGCGCGCACCGAGGTTGCCGCTGCGTTCTTTTCTGAGGTCGACGCCTTTCCATTTGCCGACGAGCCAGGCAGTCATCAATGTACCGATCAGATAGGACAATAAAAAATAAAGTAACATTCAGTGGCCTCCGTTAAATTGGTCTATTGTCTATAAGTAAAGCAGTTTTTCAACAGGAAGGAAACTGCCCGATGAAAAAACCTTCCTGCCATCAGCCGGCGGGAAGGTTGGAAGTGTTTCTATTTTAATGCAGAAGCTTCGAAAAGGTAATCGCAGATGACGCGCAGCCCTTTATCGAAATTTTCGAGATGGAAGTGTTCGTTCGGTGCATGGAAATTCTCTGACGCGAGGCCGAATCCCATCAGGACAACAGGTCGTTCAAGTATTTCATCGAAAGCTGCGACAATCGGAATCGAACCGCCCATGCGGGTGAACGCAGTCGGTACACCATAGATTTTTTCATATGAACGGCCGGCAGCCTGTATAGCCGGATGATCAAATGGTGTGAGGAACGGTTTGCCTTTATCGAACTCTGAAATTTCGACAGACACTCCAGCCGGTTTATGCGACTCGACGTGCGCTTTCAGTTTAGCGACTATATCATCCGGGTCCTGGTCAGGAACGAGGCGGCAAGTGATTTTGCTGCTCGCTTCCGCTGGAAGAACAGTTTTGATGCCTTCTCCGGAAAAGCCGCCTGTAATGCCGTTGATTTCAAGTGTCGGGCGGATCCATGTTCGTTCGACAAATGAATATTCTTTTTCACCGAAATCTTCTGTAATGCCAAGTTCTTTCTTTTCATTTTCCAGATCGAACTCGAGTGATGCGAATTCTGCGCGTTCCTCGTCTGAAACCGGCAGGACATCGTCATAGAAACCTTCTACTTGTATGACGCCTTCTTTGTCACGGAAACTTTCAAGAATTTCGACGATAGCGTGCAGCGGATTTTGCACTGCGCCGCCATAAAGTCCGGAATGCAGATCGCCTTTCGGTCCTTTTACATCAATCTGGATGCCTGCAAGACCTCGCAAGCCGTAGCACACTGCCGGACGACCGGGCCCCTGCATGCCTGTATCGGAAATGACGATCAAATCAGCTTCAAGCGCTTCTTTATTTTTCTCCACATAAGCGGGGAGGCTCGGACTGCCGATTTCCTCTTCGCCTTCGATGATGAATTTCATGTTGACCGGAAGTTCACCATTCAATTGCAATAAAGCTTCAGCCGCTTTGATGTGCATGAAAGTCTGGCCTTTATCATCACTTGCGCCGCGGGCGTATAATTTATTGTCGCGCACTTGCGGCTCGAAAGGCGGGGATTCCCACAAGTGAAGAGGGTCCACAGGCTGGACATCGTAATGGCCATAAACCAGTACTGTCGGTTTGCCTTCTGCGTGAAGCCAGTCGGCATACACCAGTGGGTGCCCCCCGGTTTCATCGATCTTCACATTCTCAAGACCGGCTTTTTCAAAAGATTTGACCAGCCATTCGGCCGCAGTCAGCATGTCCTTCTTATGTTCTGATAGCGAACTGACGGACGGAATGCGGAGAAATGATTCCAATTCTTCCAAATGATCTCCGCGCCGTTCCTGGAAATAACGTTCTATTTGCTGTGCATCCATTCTTAAAAACCTCTTTTCAATAAGTTTTTTTACAATGGCAAAAGTATACCATAAGAAAGTTGAACTTTTCGACAGGAGGAAAATCGCTGTGATATAATTGTTGGTACGGAAATAGCTCGTAAAATTTTGTGTTTTAGACACTGGAGGAAACAATTTTGTTTATAGCGTTAGTATTATTTTTAATGATGTCGTTCTTCTTATCGGGAAGCGAAACGGCATTGACTGCGGTTAATAGGATGAAGGTCCATCTTCGCGCTGAGCAGGGGGATGTAAAGTCACAGCACCTGCAAAAGTTGATCGCGAAGCCGGACCGGATGATCACTACTATATTAATCGGAAATAATATTGCCAATATCATGCTGCCGACCCTCGTCACCATGATTGCAATCGACAGAGGGTGGGAAGTCGGACTTGCTACAGCAATCCTGACAATCGTATTGATCATATTCGGTGAAGTGCTGCCCAAAACCATTGCAGCCACTTTCGCTGATAAAATCGCTTATGTCGTTGCGCCAGTCATCCGTGTGCTGGTTGTGTTATTGAAGCCGCTCACATGGCTGCTTGCGCAGTTCACCAATATCTTCATCCGCATCATCTCCAAAGGCAGCGTCAAGGAAGCGACAATGACCAAGGAAGAATTGCGGACAATGGTCGATATTGCGTCGACGGAAGGGACTTTTGAAGAAGACGAATCTGAACGGATCAAGGGAGTTCTCGATTTCCCGCACAAGGACGTTTCTGACGTCATGTCCACGCACAGGACTGATATCGTCGGAATCGCCATAGATTCAACTTACGAAGAAGTCCGTGATTTAATCCTGGATTCTTCTTACACCCGCTATCCAGTCTATGAAGAAAGCATGGATAACGTGGTTGGCCTCTTTTATTCGAAGAAATTGATCGAATGGTCAATGAACCCGAATCTCACCTTACAGGAATTGATGGACGATAATCCATTGTTCGTTGTGCAGTCAGTAAGCGTCGAAAAAGTCTTTAAGATGATGATGGCCAAGAAGAAACACATGGCTGTTATTTTGGATGAATACGGCGGTACTCTTGGGATTGTTACACATGAAGACATCATTGAAGAAATGATCGGACAGGATATCGAGGATGAAACTGACGTGGAAGACGATGAACTGGTCTTTGAAATGACTGAAAATACATTGTCATGCCATGGCCGGCTTGAAATAGAAGACGTGAACGAAATGTTCGAAGTGGAAGTTCCGAACGACCACGATACCATTGCCGGATTTGTCATGCAGCAGCTTGGCCATGTCCCGGATGAAGGCGAGCAGTTCACTTATGAAAACCTCCATGTGGAAGTAAACGAAATGGACCGCAACCGCATTGTGCGCTTGACGATCACAAAAAAAGATGAAGAAGTATTCGCGTAGAACCTGCCTTTTGGCGGGTTTTTTTTATTTCATTGGTTTTAGAATATAAATCACATCAATTGTTTCAATAAAAGTTGTATTAATAAGTCTTAATAAGCGATATTCCGCAAAACAACTTGGTTTCTAAAACCCTTGCTCCTGCATCGCTGCGCTGCTTCGTCGCAAAGAGTTGCCCCCGCAAGCTTCGGTCAACTCTTCGCTGTTTTGCTCCATATCTCTAGAGAATTCTCTCAGCGCCGGCGCGTCCATGGACTGGGCGAAGCAATAAGACGAGTGAATTTCTCGGCTTATTGTGAGAGCCTTGTCCTAAGCGCCGAAGCGATATGTGAAAAAGTATTTTCCGCTTATATAAAACTAATCTCTTTATTACACAAATGTAAGCCAAATGAAAGCGGAAGCGATAGAGTGAAAGGTTCTTTTCCGGCACAATAAGATCAACAAGAAAAACGGACGGAGGAACCAAAAATGGAAAGTTTGTATACAGAATATAATCGTTATATATATCATTTATGCTTAAAACTGACGCGCAATAAGGTGGAAGCGGAAGATCTTATGCAGGAAGTTTGGCTGAAAGTGGTTCGGTATGAGGCTTCGATCAAGGAAGTGGATCATGTCAAAGCCTGGTTGACGACAATCTGTATGAACACTTTCCGTGACCGCTACCGTAAGAATGTACGTCGCAGCAAACATGTCCAGCAGCAGCCGGAGGGACTCGACATTTCATTGCTTGACTTGATTCCGTCAGACAATGCGGGCGCCCCTGAGTTATTGGAGCAGCAGGATGTATCCGTATTGCTGCAGCATAAAATCTCACAGCTGGATTCGATTTACCGCACAACAATTGTCTACTTCTACGTACATCAATTATCATTGATCGAAATTGCGGAAGCGATGAAAGTGTCGATCGGCACCGTCAAATCCCGCCTTTTCCGCGGCAAACAGAGACTTAAAGATCTATTGCTTGAAGACGTCCAGACCCGTGAATATGTATTGCCTGCTTAACTCGGGAACTATTTGTATCTTCTATATTAATAAAAACAATCAAGGTGTGCCGGACTTACGGCGCATCTTTTTTTATTGGAAAACGGTTATGGAATGTGCAATGAAAAAGAAACTATTTATTATGGAAAAAATTTAAAGAAATTTTTCTTCATCTAAAGTAAGATTAGGAAAGATGAGGGGGATTTTAGAATGAGAAGAAGAGTGGCCGGTTGGAGCAAGCGAAAAAGGATTATTATGGGAATTATTGGTGTACTGGCGCTCATGTATATCGCTGTTATTGTTTGGCATACCATAAAACCTCTGCCTCAAGGGCTGGATTATGCGGGAGACCTTCACCAAGTGGAGGATGTGGAAATGATTTACGACCTGTCATTTGCGCAGAATCAAAAAGGGGATAATTTAAAGCACGAATTACGCATATTTGATGAAATTTACGAAATGATTGATGAGGCGGAAGAGTTCATTGTCATCGATCTGTTTCTGTTTGATGATTACACCGATGAGCAGCGGGATTTTCCAGCGGTGGCGGAAACACTTACTGATCACTTGCTGGCAAAAAAAGCGGAAGATCCAGACTTTCCAATTTACTTTATTACCGATCCGCTGAATTTCGGTTATGGTTCATATGAAAGCCAGCTGCTCGGTACGCTGAGGGATGAAGGTGTGGAAGTGATTGTGACGGATCTCGATAAGCTGCGTGATTCAACGCCATTATATTCCGGGTTGTACCGGGTGATTTTCCAATGGTTCGATGCCGGTGGACGGGGCTGGGTGCCCAATGCCATGGCAAGCGATGCACCAGATCTGTCAGTGTCGTCTTATCTGAAGATGATGAACATCAAAGCGAATCACCGTAAAGCGGTCATTACGGAAAAAGCGGCGATCGTCAGTTCCGCCAATCCCCATAATGCCAGCGGCTTACATGGCAATATGGCATTTAAAGTGAGCGGGCCGGTGATCAATGATATGCTGGCATCGGAAGAGGCAGTTTCACGATTTTCCGGTGGTCCTGACTTTCCGAGGGTTGAAGCCCGCGAACAGCAAGGCGATTACCAGGTTCAATACGTAACGGAAAAGAAAGTGTTGAATTCGCTATTGGATGATATTGAAAAGACCAAAGAAGGCGACAGCATCCATCTGGCTATGTTCTATATTGCTGAAGGGGACGTGGTTCAGGCCTTGACTGATGCTGCAAACCGCGGAGTTGAGGTGCAATTGGTACTGGACCCTAACGAGAATGCGTTCGGCACCGAAAAGACAGGCTTGCCGAACCGGCCGGCTGTGCACGAAATGCTTGAAGAAAGCAACGACAAAATCCAAGTCCGCTGGTATAACGCGGTGGTTGGGCAATTCCATACAAAATCAATCATGATCCAAACAGCTGAAGAAAGTTATATTTCTGGCGGTTCAACAAATTACACCGAACGGGCTTTCAAGAATTATAATCTGGAAAGCAACATCCGTATCATTGCGCCAAACGACAGCGAACTGGTGGGGGACATGGTAACATACTTCGACCGCTTATGGACCAACGAAGATGCACTCTACACATTGCATGTTGACGCTTACCAGGATACCTTTACATTCTGGCAGCGCGGCATCTACGGATTCCAGAAGATTTTCAAGTTGACCACCTACTAAAAAAAGATCTCTTCCCGAAGCTGGGAAGAGATCTTTTTTGATATTACTTAATTTGCGGTTCCTGGCCAGCTGCAATCCATTCTTCAACATTCCAGACTTTTGTGGCAAGTCCTTCATAGAATTCAGGTTCATGGCTGACCAATACGATCGTGCCTTTATAAGCTTGCATAGCGCGCTTCAATTCAGCTTTTGCATCGATGTCCAAGTGGTTTGTCGGTTCATCGAACAAGAGCCAGTTGCTTTCTTCGAGCATCAATTTGCACAAACGGACTTTCGCCTGTTCGCCACCGCTCAATTGTTTCATCGAACGGGAGATATGCTCGTTCTTCAGGCCTGTACGCGCCAATGCTCCGCGCACCTGGCCCTGGTCCATGCTCGGGTAAGCTGACCAGATTTCGTCAAGCGGTGTATGGTCTGGCGCTTTGACTTCCTGTTCGAAATAACTCGGAGTCAAATATTCGCCGCGGATCACATCACCGTCAAGCGGTTTGATTTTTCCAAGCATCGTTTTCAGCAACGTCGATTTACCGACTCCGTTCATGCCTACAAGAGCAATTTTTTCGCCGCGTTCAATCATGAAGGACAGAGGCGGCAATAGGGCCTTGTCATAGCCGATGGATAACGATTCTGCTTCCACCACATAGCGGCTTGGGCTCCGTGTTTCCTTGAAAGCGAATTGCGGTTTTGCCGCAACTTCGGGTTTGTCGATGCGGTCCATGCGGTCAAGCTGTTTCTGGCGTGACTTCGCGCGTCCCGTTGTCGAAGCGCGAGCTTTGTTTTTGGCAATGAATGTCTCTGTTTTCTTGATCATTTCTTCCTGTTTTTCATATGCATCCAGGTGCTGCTTCTTGGCAAGTTCTGCAAGTTCGATGAATTTCTCATAAGTGGCTGTGTAACGCGACAGGCGTGAGAACTCCAAATGGAAGATGACATCTGTCACCGAACTCATGAATTCTGTATCATGCGAGATCAACAGGAATGCATGCGGATAGTTCTTCAGATAATTGACGAGCCACTGGATATGTTCTTCGTCCAGATAGTTGGTCGGCTCATCGAGCAGCAGGACTTTCGGTTTCTCCAACAGTAATTTCGCCAGCAGCAATTTCGTGCGCTGTCCGCCGGATAATGCTTCGACCGGACGTTCGAGTCCGATGGCATCAAGTCCGAGACCGCGTGCAATCTCTTCTATTTTTACATCCAGGGTATAGAAATCCCCGGCATCAAGTGCATCCTGCACTTCGGCCATCTCATCCATCAATGCTTCAAGGTCGGCATCTTCCTCGCCCATCTTCATAGCGATTTCATTCAGTTCTTCTTCTTTTTTATATAATGGCAAAAAAGCATCCTGCATCGTCTGGCGGATTGTCCGGCCAGGCTCCAATTGGGTGTGCTGATCGAGGTAGCCGTAATGCGTTTTCGGCTGCCACTCGACACGTCCGTTATCGTGGATCAATTTGCCTGTCAAAATATTCATCATCGTCGATTTGCCGACACCGTTCGCGCCCACCAGGCCAACGTGTTCACCTTCAACCAACCGGAAAGACACATCGTTGAACAATGTCCGGTCGCCGAATGTATGGCTTAAATTTTCTACTGTCAATAAACTCATGTAAGTAATTCCTCCATTTATAGCTGTAGAACAAGATCTTTACGCGACCGTCCACAGTGTTCGATATATCAGTATCCCTGAATCGGTATCAGGAAAACACTCAAAAAAAAACCGCGGTTACAAATCCGCGAGTTTTTTGTTTAATTCCGCTAATTGTTGTTCCATCCGTTCGAGGCGCTGTTCCGCTTTCTCCACCATTTTGGCGTGTCCAGTCGTTTCAAGCTTCTCGATATCGCCTTGATGGCGCACGTAATCCATCTTCAATTCGGCAATTTCGTTTTCGATTTCCTGCCTGTTCACATAATCACCTGCATTTTTCCTTCATTATAGCATAAATTGATGGAATTAAAATCATTTCGATTGGCTTACGGCTTTTAATTGAGGGAATAAAAAACGTATAATGTTGAAAAAAGATTAAAAGGAGGCGAAGGCCGATCGATACTTTATTATTTGATCTCATGTTAATCATCTTTCTTGGGGTGATCTCGCAATGGCTTGCCTGGCGCTTTCGCCTGCCCGCAATTGTTTTGATGTCCATAGCCGGCCTGCTGGTCGGACCTATTTTAAACATCATCCATCCGGAAGAAAGTTTCGGGGAGTTGTTCAAGCCCGTCATATCATTGGCCGTTGCCATCATCCTGTTTGAAGGCAGTTTGAACTTGAACTTCAAGGAAATCCGGGGGTTCAATAAACCGGTGTGGCGGATCGTAACATTCGGCGCCTTTATCGCATGGATCTCCGGATCGCTTGCAGCGCATTACATAGCCGGCCTTTCCTGGGCAGTGGCATTTGTCATCGGAGGGCTGTTCATTGTCACAGGTCCTACCGTTATCCTGCCTTTATTGCGTCAGGCTAAACTCAAAGCCCGTCCAGCGGCAATTCTGAAATGGGAAGGGATCATCGTAGATCCATTCGGCGCATTGCTGGCTTTATTCGCGTTCCAGTTTGTACTGTTTGCGATTGGTGATGAAACAGCCGGTGCATTCGGGTTATTCTTCCTGGCTTCCTTGTTCGCTGTAGCGCTGGGAGCTGGAGTCGGCTGGCTGCTAGGCTGGATGTTCGAAAAAGGCCAAGTGCCGGAATTCCTGAAAGCACCGATCGTTTTCGGTGTCGTACTGCTCACATTCGTGCTGTCGGATATCGTCATGCACGAAACGGGCTTGCTGGCGGTCACCGCTATGGGAATGGTGATGGCCAATATGCATATCGCTTCCATCAATGATATGCGGCATTTCAAGGAAAATATTTCAGTGCTGCTTATTTCAAGTATCTTTGTCATGCTGACAGCATCTCTAAGCCTGGATGTGCTGATTGAAATCTTCAATTGGCGTATTGTCGCCTTCGTACTGGCAACTTTATTCGTGGTACGTCCTTTGTCGATCTGGCTGTCGACGATCGGTACAGATCTCACTAATCAGGAAAAGACACTCATCGGCTGGATCGCGCCGCGCGGAATTGTGGCCCTTACCGTATCGGGTTATTTCGCCGGTGTCCTTCTGGAAGCAGGGTTTGATGATGCTGAATTGCTCACAGCCCTGACATTCGCGCTCGTATTTTCAACCGTTGTCGTGCATGGCTTCACAATCGGATGGCTTGGCCGTAAATTGGGTCTGGCAACCGGAGATGACCCAGGCATCATCATAGTCGGGGTCGGCCGCTTTGCGCTGAAACTGGCAGAAGCCCTTTCTGAATACAATAAAAACCTTTTGATCATGGACGCTTCGTGGGGGAGACTGCAGCCTGCGCGCCTTGCGGGAATGAAAACATTCACAGGTGAAATCCTTTCCGAGCATACTGAATACGAACTGGACATGACTCCTTACGAAACCATGATCCTGGCAGGGGAAATTGATTCCTATAACGCTTTGGTCATGAACAATTATGTACCGGAGTTCGGCAGGGAAAATCTCTATAAAACAGCCATCCACCAAGGCGATCCCGGCGACTACCATTCTTCTCTGAAAGGCAGGACCCTCTTCGGCCATGAATGGAACATCCATGAACTCGACATGAAAGCCGAAGAAGGCTATACGATCCGCAAAACACAATTGACCGAACAATACACATATGAGGACTACAAGAAAAAGTGGAGTGCAGATACGATTCTGCTCTTCATTTACCGTGAGCAGGGGAAAATCGAATTCTTCACAAGCGACAACTTTCCTGAGCCGAAGCTTGGCGATACTGTGGTCAGCTTTACATCACCGGCCCGTCAATCCGACCGCATCCAGGAACGTCTGGAAAACAAACGCGCCAAAAACAACTCACCTCAGCCTAAAGAATGAAATCTCGGCTTCATAAGGTTTTTCGATACGTATCCGCATACGCTGTTTGTTATGATGGAATAAAGTCGGGTTTGATATGCAGCTTACCTTTTAAATCCGAATAAAAAATCATTGAGAGGCAGCCTGGCTGCCCAGTATATATGGACTCGAGGAGGAACAGTTTTATGAAGGTATTATTAGTGGACGGCACAATTGTGGGAAGAAAGACAGGCGCCGTATTGGAGCAAGTCAAGATGTATATCCAGGAATTCCAGCCTGATATGGAGTTGGACATCCTGAGCCTGGCGGATTATGAACATCAATTCGTCGACGGGCGTCCGCTTGGCGAATACAACAGCAGCATGCAGGAACTTGCACGCCGCTTTAGCGAAGCGGATGGTTACATCATCGCTTCACCCATTTTCCAGGGCTCCATCCCTGGCGTATTGAAAAACGCGTTTGACTTGCTGCATCCGCATACGATGCGCTACAAACCGGTATCGATCGTGGCAAACGGCGGAACTTACCAGCACCATCTGGTCATCGAGAACCAGCTCAAGCCGATTCTCGATTATTTCCGTTGCCTGGTGACACCGAATTACGTCTATACGCACACCAGCCATTTCGATGCCGACAACACCATCATCAGTGAAGACGTCCACGACCGCCTTCGCGAATTGGCCCGCGTTTTCGTCCAGTACGCCGAAATGAGCAAGCACCTGTCAAAAGAAACACTGGATCAACACTAAGCTTCACTGTAAAAAGCCTCCTGCGGGAGGCTTTTTGTTTTAGGCTGAGATGGATGGAACTGTGTGCAGGGTCTAAGTTCAAGAGAAAAATGGATGCTTTTCGCCGAATTTGGGCGAAAAGCGGAAAACCATAAGTTCAAGACCCCAGTCGGATGCTTTTCACCTTGTGAAAAGCGGAAAACCTTCAGGTCAATGGCAAAAGTGGGGGGCTCTTGCGGAGAAAGGTTGTTTGGGTTGCAGTTTTGGAGGCTAATTTTTGTCTTGCTCTCTAAATTTGTGATCGGTTGATGCCGCAACTGTCATGCAATGCTAAGTTCAAAAGAAAAATGGATGCTTTTCGCTTTAGCCCAGGCGAAAAGCGAAAAACCGGAAGATCAAGACCCCAGCGGACGTTTTCGCATGGCGAAAACGTCCTGGTTTTGAGGGAATCTTCGCCTTGGCGAAGATTTTTTCAATTATTGGGGTTGGGTTGGTTGTGAGTGTTGGGAATTGGGTGATTTGGGTGTGATTTGGTCGTGAAAAAGTCGGTTGGAAGTCGAGATTTGAATGGCGGATGAGATTATGAGCTGAAATCCGGGAGAATCTATGATGCAATTGGAAATGTAAAGGGTTTTGCTGGATTTTATTAACAGTTATAAAAATGTGATTTCCATTAAAAGAGCTTACTGTCCGGAGATTAAAAATACTGTCCGGAGCAGACCAAATACTGTCCGGAGATTAAAAATACTGTCCGGAGCAGATCAAATACTGTCCGGAGCATCAAATGACTCCGGAATCATATAAACTCGGTCCTTGAAACTACCCTGGAAAGTCATTTTTGAATCTGTTAGAAGTTTGGAAGCTATAGAAACCGATTCAATGCCAGTGAAGTCTCTGAATTCCCGGTTGCTTATGAGCGGATTGATTAGCACCCGATATTCTTGGAGTGTTCGCAGGTGAGCGTGTGGATCAATCAAAGAACATTTTTGGCATGTCCATTTTTTGTAGCGATATGTCAGTTTAGAGTCAGGGCATTTCGGGCAAAGCACACCCCTCCTCAATCCCGCCGGAACCTCTATCTGCCGCAATTGCCGGAGGCTGTGCAACTTGAGCAGCCGATCAGCAAGTTGCCGAGTTTTCCGCGTATTCAGCAACTCGTCAGGATATTTCAACAACAGCTGGTCCATTAAAAATGGCAGGCCAGACGACTGGATGATGATGCGGTTTTTCGGGCGGCTGTTTACAATAGAGGACGGATATGTGAATACAATCACGCCAATGACAGGCAGCGATATTTTTTGCGATGCCAAAAATTGCTGCATCCATTTTTCATGGCGGCGGATCTGGTCGTCGGGATTGGTCATACCGTCGACGCTGCCGTCTTTATTGGTACGGGAGAATTGGCGCAGCTGCGGATCGAAATTCAGCTCGCCTGAAATGGATTTGATTTCAAGCAGCAGCACGAAGCGGCTGGTGATGAGCACGCTATCAATCTGGTGGGAGGACTTGGGCTTTTGAATGAAAAGATCTTGTATAAAGTAATGAGGACTGTCAATGGGAATTTCATAGAAGAGGGAGTCGACGCGCTGTTCGCCGTGGAAGCCGGCAGACATTCGGCGAAGCTGTTCCGTCCAGTGGGGAAATCGGGGATGGACGATGGGTACACGTTGCAGCAGACTTTCGAGCTGCAAAATTTCGGGCGGTTGGTGACGCTCTTTAAGTATCAATAATTATCATCTCCTTCATTTAAATATAGCTTATATAAATTGAAGGGGCAAGAAAATTCCGACTACTCGAAAACTATGTGAATCAATCACTCCACACCACCCGCAAAACAGAAAATGTTATAATAGCCAAATGAGAAATGAGGATGAATAATATGAAATCAATCGTAATAGCGGAAAAGCCATCGGTGGCACGCGACATTGCGCGAGTGCTGGGATGCAATCAGAAAGGCAACGGATATCTGGAAGGCAAACAGTATATTGTGACTTGGGCGCTGGGCCATTTGGTGACGCATGCGCAGCCGGAGCAGTATGACAACGACTTCAAGGAATGGAAGATGGAGAATCTGCCGATCATTCCGAAACCGTTCAAGCTCGTGCCAATCAAACAATCAATGAAACAATATAACGCAGTTAAATCGCAGCTAAACCGCGGCGACGTCAAAGACGTCATCATCGCGACGGATGCCGGGCGCGAAGGGGAACTTGTAGCGCGCTGGATTTTGGAAAAGACAAACACCAAAAAGCCGGTTAAACGCCTGTGGATTTCGTCGGTCACAGACAAAGCCATCAAAGACGGCTTCAATAACCTTAAAGACGGCAAAGCCTACGAACACCTTTACCAGGCGGCAGTGGCGCGCGCCGAAGCAGACTGGGTCGTCGGCATCAACGCGACGCGTGCGTTGACAGTAAAATACAACGCGCAATTATCAACGGGCCGCGTGCAGACGCCGACGCTTGCGATGATCGCGGAGCGCGAGCAGCAGATCCGCAACTTCCAGCCGAAGCCGTATTACGGCATGCAAGCCATAACGGACGCAGCTGCATTCACGTGGACGGACGGCAATTCAACGCAGTCGTTCGATAAGGAGAAAGTCGATCGTTTATTCGCGAAGCTCGACAACACACACGAAGGCACCGTGACAGATATCAAAATCACGCCGAAGCGACAGCCGGCACCGCCTTTATTCGACTTGACCGAACTGCAGAAAGAGGCTTATAAACGCTACGGCTGGTCGGCGAAAGAGACGCTGAATACGCTGCAGAACCTGTATGAGCGCTATAAAATCGTGACGTACCCGCGGACGGATTCGAAACATCTGACGTCCGATATGAAAGAGACGCTGAAAGACCGCATCAAAGCCGTACAGACGGGTCCTTACCGCCCGCTGGCAGCGACAATCCTGAAATCACCGGTGTCGGCGCAGAAAGGTGTCATCGATGATGCCAAAGTGTCCGACCACCATGCCATCATCCCGACAGAAGAAAATCCGCCGCTGCACGAATTGTCGGCGAACGAGCATAAATTATACGACATGATCGTCAAGCGTTTCCTGGCGGTATTCTATCCGCAATATGAGTATGACCAGACGACGGTCAAACTGACTGCCGGCGGTGAAACATTCCAGGCCAAGGGCAATACGGTACGCAATGAAGGATGGAAACGCATCTATCTGGAGGACGATGAAGACAAGGACACGACTTTGCCGCCTTTCGAAAAAGGGCAGACGCTAAAAATCAAAGGCATCTCCCTGACAGAAGGCAAAACCAAGCCGCCTGCTTTCTTCAATGAAGGGACGCTGCTCGGCGCGATGGAAAATCCGGCGCAGTTCATGGCGGGTGAATCGAAGGAAGCCATCCGGACACTCGGCGAAACAGGCGGACTCGGTACAGTAGCGACCCGCGCAGATGTCATCGATAAATTATTCAATACCTTCCTGATCGAGAAAAAAGGCAAGGACCTGACAATCACGTCCAAAGGCCGCCAGCTCCTTGAGCTCGTTCCCGAAGATTTAAAGTCACCGAAACTGACAGCTGACTGGGAACAGCAGCTGACGAAAATCGCCAAAGGCCAGATGAAGAAAGAAACTTTCATGAAAGAAATGGTTTTATTCGCGGAAAAATCGGTTTCCGATATTAAAAAAAGCGACAAGAAATTCAAGCATGACAACGTCACGGGTAAAATGTGCCCGGATTGCGGAAAGCCGCTTCTTGAAGTCAACGGCAAGCGCGGTAAGATGAACGTCTGCCAGGACCGCGAATGCGGCTACAAGAAACAAGTGGCGATGCTGACGAATGCGCGCTGCCCGAATTGCCATAAGAAACTGGAGATGCAGGGTGAAGGCGACGGCAAGATTTTCGTCTGCAAATGCGGGCACCGTGAAAAACTGTCGGCATTTGAAAAACGCAAAAAATCCGGCCAGTCGAAAGCGACCAAAAAAGACGTCAACAAATACCTGAAACAGCAGGACGAGCCGCCGCAAAACACGGCAATGGCCGAAGCGCTGAAAAAATTGATGAACCAGAACGATTAGAAATATTTTGAAAATGGTGGTAAGCTGATTTTATGATTACAGTTATCAGATAAGGAGCGCCGCCATGGGAAAAAAGATTGCAAAAACCAATGCTGCAAGAATCCTGGATAAAGAAAATGTTCCCTACGACATCATTCATTATGACATTGAAGACGGTCTGGTAGATGGAGTATCTGTCGCTGCCAAAATCGGCCATCCGGAAAAAGTGGTCTACAAGACGCTTGTAGCTGCAGGGGCATCCAAACAGCATTATGTGTTTGTGATTCCGGTTGCTGAAGAATTGAATTTAAAGGCAGCTGCAAAAGCCGCTGGTGAAAAGAAAGTCGAGATGGCCCCGGTCAAAGAAATCCTGACTCTTACCGGCTATGTCAAAGGCGGCTGTTCGCCGGTCGGCATGAAAAAGCCGTTCCCGACGTTTATTGACAGGCACGCGGAAATGCAGGAAGAAATCATCGTATCCGCGGGGAAAATCGGCATGCAGATTAAATTGGATCCCGTCAATTTGCTGAAAGTCACTGATGGCCAATATGCCAACCTGACAGTGAAAGACGATTAATCCGGTTTTCCACCCATTTTGCTAAATGGGTGGATTTTTCTTAAGCTTAAAAAAGAGACGAACACTCAGTGAAAGAAGGGGCTTAATGATGAGAACGCTGTTTTACCGCTGGCTGTTTTTTCTCAGCGGATTAATCATATTGGCACTCGGGTTCACGATGATCATCAAGGCCAATAAGCTGGGCATCGGTCCTTGGGACGTGCTGCATGTCGGATTGTTCATGAATTTTGGACTGACAATCGGGACATGGTCGATTATCGTTTCATTCATATTGATCGTCATTTCCACTGTTTCGCAGCGGAGGATTCCGCAAATCGGAACATTCCTGAATATGATTTTGATCGGTGTGTTCATCGACATCTATTATTTCCTGATCCCGGATATCCCATCCATTACAGGTCAAGTGATGATCCTGATTGGCGGAATCATCGTTTCGGGCTTCGGTGTCGGTATCTACGTAGCGCCGAAAATCGGAGCGGGACCGAGAGACAGCCTTATGCTCGTGCTGATGCAGAAAACCGGGCTAAGTGTCACTGTTGTGCGTGCCGGAATCGAAATCACCGCTGCGCTGATCGGCTGGGCACTTGGCGGGCCGGTCGGAATCGGTACGATAGCGGTCGCTCTTATAACCGGCAGAATCGTTCAATTCACCTTGCCGCAGGCCGAAGCTTTATTGAAAAGGATCATTGAAAAGAAAGACGAGCTGCCGCCGGTTTTGAAAGTTTGAAACCGGCGCTTCTTTATGTTATAAATAAAGCCGAGTAAAACTATTGGTTTTATGTACAATGAAACCGAAAAGGAGCAAAAACATGGGACGCGAGTTCGTAGCGATATTTGATGAATGGGTTCACACCTATGATGAATCAGTTAGTGGTAAAGATGCGGAATACAGAGATGTGTTCTTTAAATATGAAGATATACTGCAGGCAGTTGCCGACGCGGCAATTAGTCCTGTAATTGAATTTGGTGTAGGAACAGGCAACCTGACTGAAAAATTGCTTGCCAAAGGATTTGAAGTTGCCGGCATCGAGCCGAATGCGGCAATGCGCGACGTGACAAAAGAGAAATTGACGGATGCAACCATCATAGATGGAGACTTTTTGGAATTTGATCTGCCGGTCCAGCCAAAGTCTTTAGTTAGTTCATATGCGTTCCACCATTTGACGGATGCTGAAAAAGCCGAGGCGTTTAGAAAGTATGCCGAACTGCTTCCGACAGGCGGCCGTGTAGTATTCGCTGATACGTTATTCCAGTCGAAAGAATCGCAGCAGGAAGTGATTGACTTTGAAAAGTCCCGCGGTCATGATAACCTTGTAGAAGATTTAAACCGTGAATATTACACGACTTTGCCTGTGATGAAAGAGCTGATTGAACAGGCAGGATTCACAGTAGAGTTCACCCAGCTGAACAATTATGTCTGGCTGATTGACGCGATTAAAAAATAAGTATAAGCAGAAGGAGACGATTCCATTGAAAAAAATGAACGTTGAAAGCTTTAACCTCGACCATACAAAAGTTGCTGCACCTTACGTGCGTCTTGCAGGAGAAAAAACAGGGGCGAACGGGGACACGATCCGCAAATACGATATCCGTTTCAAACAGCCGAACAAAGAACACATGGAAATGCCCGGCCTTCATTCACTTGAACACATGATGGCGGAACACAGCCGCAACCATTCCGACCAGATCATCGACATCGGGCCGATGGGCTGCCAGACTGGCTATTACCTGTCGTTGATCAACCATGACGATTACGAAGATGTATTGAACATCATCGAAAATACGTTGAAAGATGTAATTGAAGCAGACGAAGTTCCGGCCTGCAATGAAGTACAGTGCGGCTGGGCAGCTAGCCACAGCTTAGAAGGCGCAAAAGAATTGGCGCGTGAAATGCTGGCTAAAAAAGATGAGTGGCACCAGGTGTTCGCTGAAGAAACGGTCTAAGGGGAATGGACATGAAGTATGCTACCGGCATCCAGCAATTGATCGGCAATACGCCTCTGTTGGAATTGACGAATATGGACATTCCGAACAATTGCAGGATTTTCGCAAAACTTGAATATTTGAATCCGGGCGGAAGCGTTAAAGACCGCCTGGGTGTTTCATTAATAGAAGATGCCGAGCGCCGCGGCGTATTGAAGCCCGGCGGCACCATGATCGAGCCGACTGCCGGAAACACTGGCATCGGCTTAGCTATTGCCGCTATCGGCAAAGGCTATAAAGTGAAGTTTGTCGTTCCTGAGAAGTTCAGCCAGGAAAAACAGGGGCTGATGCGCGCACTTGGCGCGGAAGTCATCAACACACCGACTGAAAAAGGGATGAAAGGCGCCATTGAAAAAGCGCAGCAGCTTGCAAAAGACGAGCAGGCTTTTTCACCGTCACAATTTTCGAATCCGGCCAATCCGGAAACTTATGTCCGGACGCTCGGCCCGGAATTATGGGAAGCGCTCGATGGCAAGATCGATATCTTTGTCGCAGGAGCAGGTTCCGGCGGCACGTTTATGGGGACATCCCGCTATTTGAAATCGCAAAACGCTGTTATTAAAACGGTAATCGTGGAACCGGAAGGCTCCATTTTGAACGGCGGTGAATCAGGTCCGCATTTGACAGAAGGCATCGGCATGGAGTTTTTGCCGGATTATATGGATGCCTCCTATTTTGACGCCATCCATACGATCACAGACCGTGAAGCTTTTGCCGCTTTCAAGGAATTGGCAAAACGGGAAGGCTTATTGGTGGCGGGTTCTTCTGGCGCCGCATTTGTTGCAGCACTAAAAGAGGCCGAAACCGCTGAACCCGGAAGCCATATTGTTACGGTGTTCGCTGATTCCAGCGAACGTTATATGAGCCAGGATGTTTATAACAGAACCTTCGAGGAGGAAAATTGATGAGAGCCAAAACGAGATTGATCCACGGCGGCATTTTTGGGGACGAAGCCACAGGCGCCGTTTCCACGCCGATTTACCAGGTAAGTACGTATAAACAGGAAGCAGTCGGTAAATTCAAAGGCTATGAATATTCACGTACAGGCAACCCGACGCGCCATGCGCTTGAAGAGTTGATCGCTGATGTTGAATACGGCCATGCGGGATTTGCATTCGGCTCAGGTATGGCGGCTATTTCATCTGTCATGATGCTGTTCTCAGCTGGAGACCACGTCATCCTGACTGATGATGTTTATGGCGGAACCTACCGTGTCATGAATAAAGTCCTGAACCGTTTCGGGCTGGAATTCACTTTTGTGGATACTGGAAACATGGAAGAAGTGGAAGCGGCAGTCAAAGAAAATACAAAAGCGATTTTCATCGAGACACCGACAAATCCATTGTTGAAAGTGACGGATATTGAAGCAGTGGCGAAATTCGCTAAAACGAAGAATCTCTTGACGATCGTTGATAACACGTTCATGACGCCTTATCTGCAGAGCCCGATTAAACTCGGCGCTGATATCGTCTTGCACAGTGCAACGAAATACATCGGCGGACACAGTGATGTGGTAGCCGGACTTGTTGTAGTGAATTCAGAGGAACTGGCTTCTGAACTGCATTTCGTCCAAAATTCGGTTGGCGCAATTTTAGGGCCGCAGGATTCATGGCTCTTGATGCGCGGATTGAAAACACTCGGCATCCGTATGGAAGAAACGGGCAGCAACGCGCAGAAAATCGCTGAGTTCCTGAAAGGCCATGACGCTGTCGGGAAAGTCATTTACCCGGGGCTCTCTGACCATCCGGGCCACGATTTGATGAAAAAACAGGCCACCGGCTTTGGCGGCATGATTTCTTTTGATGTAGGCAGCAAGGAAAAAGCGGGAGAACTTCTGGCGAAACTGAAATACTTCACGTTAGCGGAAAGTCTTGGAGCGGTCGAAAGCTTGATCTCGGTGCCTGCACAGATGACGCATGCTTCGATTCCGGTGGATCGCCGCGGAGAGCTTGGCATCGTTGAAGGCCTGGTTCGGATCTCCGTCGGTATTGAAGATGTTGAAGATCTGATTGAAGATCTGGGACAGGCTTTAAGCTAAAATCATTAAATGAAGGAAACAGCATTCGAATTGTCGGATGCTGTTTTTTCTTATGGAAAGCTTTTTCAAAAAAATAACATTTAAACTAACATAAATTGCTATCAAATCATTTATTTATTGTTATATAATGACAAAGGAAATTAAATAAGCATGAAAGCAGGGACATCATGAAAAAAACGCTTCTAGGAGCGATCGTTATTATTGCCATTTTCGCTTTGCCACTGATAATCTGGGCAGCTCAAGAACAGAAACAATTAAAAGTGGCGATCATAGACAAAACTGTACCTGTTGAAAACTATCGTGAACATAAAGGGTTGTCATGGGTGCTGAACCATGACGGATATAAGAAAAAAGATGGAACAGTATACGAGGCTGATTCGGATTATTATGGCTTTATGCCGGACGAAAAGGCTGCAGATTATCGCATCAATGAAATAAACACTTTGGATTCCGATTACGACTTGATCTACCTGGCGGATACATATGGAGTGTATAAAGGAGATCTCCCCTGGCAGGAAGGGGAAGGTGAAGTTGAAAGGTCCGAACTGATTTACGGTGGCTTGCAGATGGATGAATGGCAGGCTGTAAAGCAGCGTGTGATGGACGCCGGCAGTGACCTGGTCGTGGAGTTCAACACACTGGCTTCACCTACAGAAAAGGCTGTAAGTGCTGACATGGAACAATTCCTGGGACTTGAATGGAGCGGCTGGACAGGCAGGTATTTTCCTGATTTGACAGCTGGTGAAGAAGTGCCGGCTTGGATTGTCGATAATTATGAACAAGACGATGAATGGCAATATACTGGCGGTGGATTTGTACTGGTCGAAGATGAAAGCGGCAAAATTGTCGTTCTTTCCGAAGAACAGGGTGACATTATGGAAGAAGGTCTGCAGGTCGGTTTTACGAAGGCGGGAAAAGCGGCTTTTGAGCTGTCTGACAGCCCGGCTTTCGGCTATTGGTTCGATATCAACGAAGCCAAAGGAGCTGAAGTTCTTGCGGAATATGATTGGCAGCTATCAGATAAGGGGCAGGGAATTCTCGCGGAGCAAGGGATTCCGGCAAACTTTCCAGCTATATTGAAAAACACGGTCAATCGCTCTGATGTGTATTATTTTGCAGGCGACTTCGTAGACGTGGAAAATGTCCCGTCTTTCTATCAATATAGCGGTCTTGCAAAGGTAAAGGCCTTTTTATCTTCAGATGCGTTTGACGGAGCCGACAGTTTTTACTGGCGGACCTATGTACCTGTCATGCAGACAATACTTGCCGAAAGTTATGGGAAAGAAAATCAGGAGACTGAGCAAGTTTCGACTGCCGCTTCGAAAGAAGGCATCCAGTATCCGGCAAGAGTGGAAGGCGACAGGTTTGAAGTGTTCGAAGATGGCGAATGGAAGGATTTCACCGTTAAAGGGGTCAATATGGGAATGGCCAAACCTGGTACGTTCCCTGGAGAAGCGGCGATTACACGGGACGAGTATGACAGGTGGTTTGAGGCGATCGGGGAAATGAACGCCAATGCCATTCGAGTATACACGATTCACCCGCCAGCTTTTTATGAAGCATTTGCTGAATACAATAAAACAGCGGAAGCACCATTGTATTTATATCACGGAGTCTGGATTGATGAAGGTCCGCTTGCAGAAACATTGGATGCCTTTACACCGGAAATTACGGAAACTTTCCAGCGGGAAATGAAAACTGTGGTGGATGTCGTCCATGGCGATGCGAAAATTGAACAGCAACCGGGACATTCCTATGGCACATATACAGCAGATATATCTGATTATGTCATCGGCTGGATGATCGGCATTGAATGGTATCCGGCTACTGTCCACGAAATGGAACTGAACTATCCGGATCTCGGTGAATTCTCCGGTACTTACATCGAAACTGCCGGCGCCAACCCGATGGAACATTGGCTTGCCCAGCAATTGGACACGCTGGCAGTGTATGAATACGATAATTACTCAAGTATGCGGCCGCTCAGTTTTACAAACTGGGTGACGACAGACAATATCGAGCAGCCTGCTGAACCGGATGAGGAAGAAGATATGGCGACGGTTGATCCAAACCACATCCGAACAAAAGGGGGATTGGAAGAAGTGGGAATGTTCGCTTCTTATCATGTTTATCCATACTATCCTGAATTTCTTAATCTGGAAGAAAAATATACCGAATTCATCGACCACCGGGGAGAGCGGAATAATTACGCAGGTTACCTGAGAGATCTGAACGAATCCCATGACATGCCGATATTAATCGCTGAGTTTGGTGTTCCTTCATCCCGCGGCATGACCCATGAAAACCCGTTCGGCTGGAATCAAGGATTTATTTCCGAGCGGGAACAGGGAGAGATTGTCAGTCATTTGTATGAGGATATTCTGCAGGAAGGTCTGCTTGGCGGACTGGTATTTACATGGCAGGATGAGTGGTTCAAGCGGACCTGGAACACGATGGATTACGATAATCCGAATGAACGTCCGTTTTGGTCGAACGCACAGACAAATGAACAGCAATTCGGGCTGCTCAGCTTTGACCGCCACAAAGTGAAGGTGGACGGTGTAGATGACTGGCAGGAAGATTCAGTGCTCTATGAGAAAGAAGAAGGTGCATTGCGTTCGCTGTCGATGGATTCTGATGAACGTTATGTATATGTGAAAGCTGAATTCGATCCAGATGAAAACTGGTGGAAAGAAGATGCATTCCGTTTATATTTCAGTGTCCGTGAAGACGAAGGAATCACCGTTGCAGATGAGTTCCTGGCGGATTTCGAATTGGCAATCGAAGGGGAAGAGGCGGCCATGCAGGTGGCTGGCGACTATGATACCTTCTATTATGATTATCATACCCGCTTGGACATGATTCCGGCAGAGGCGGATATCGAAGAGACATTCCATCCCATCCGACTTGCCTTGAACAAGGCGTTTACACGGCCGGATACAGGTGAAGTGGTGCCGTTCGATTATTACGAAACAGGCAAAATGCGTTTTGGTATAGCCAGCCCTGATCATGAAGGCTACGATTCATTGAATGACTATTATTATTCAGCTGAAACCGGTGTCCTGGAAATCCGTATTCCATGGATGCTCCTGAATGCCAAGGACCCTGCTAAAAAAGAATTTACAGGAGATCTTTTAAAAGATGGCATCGAAGCGAGCCGGAAGGTTGAAGGAATTGAGATGGCTGCTGTTCTCGCAAGGGAAGGCGGCGAGTCCGAAACGATGGGCTTTGATGATACCAGAATTTATTCGTGGGAAGAATGGGCTCTGCCGCAAACGCAAGAGCGTTTAAAACAGTCCTATTATATTCTTCAGGAATTATTTGAAGAGGCAGAATGAAAGAAGGGCCCTTGAGGGGGTCCTTTTTCTTGTGCTTTCGAATATAGTATTGAGCACTTTTATCAAAAACTGTTTATATGCTGACTGTCGGCTTGAAATAACTGAAAGATTTTCGACCATCATCATCATTGTTATAGGCACGGTCAGAAGGATAGCATATATTTGTCAGCGGATATTGCTGAAAGTGGGATTTGCACCTATATGACGGTTTTTTTAATTTATTCATAAATGGGTAAGTAGGTAATATTTAGGTATCTTTGGGAAAAATACCTATACTATATACCTAATGATTCGGGTACCGAAATAATCTATATACCCTATTCTTCTGAATTATCAGACGTGTTAAGATTTTCACAAGTAATAAAATTCTGATAAGTTTGGAAGGGGAAAAAAGAATGATTAAAAGCAAGTGGGTTTCAATATTATCAGCAAGTGCTTTAACACTATCACTGATGGCGCCGGCGGCCATGGCGGCACCAACAGAAGCTTTACCGTCAACATCCGACTGGAATGAAGCGCGCTACGGCGATAGAATCGATATCGACCAAAGTTTGAACGAGCTTTCAAATGACGCTGAATTCCAGAAAGAAGCAGAAGCTAAGATCAAAGCGCAAGCTGGTGCTTTGGATGACGAAACTGCTGGTGAAGGCGAAGAGGCAGCAGCAGATAGTACATTTACTTATGATGGTGGAACAAAGAAATTCCTTAACCGTAATTTGAAATTTAAAGATTTTACACTTCGCAGCGTGGGTGACAATGTGGAAATTTGGGTAGCTAATGATTTGGCTTACGGACCAAATAACCCGAAACCGGCTGATGTTGTAACACAAGCGCAAGTGGATAAATTAAAAGCGGAATTTGACAGCAATATCTACCCGGTAGCAACGGAATTCTTCGGCACACCGGACTCCTTGGATGGATCGAACTCACCGCTGCCTGGTATGGTTGGGCTTCCGGAAGGCTATTACGAAGGTTCTGATAAAGTGATCATGCTCGTTGATAACGTGCAGGATGAAGGCTGGAACAATCCATCATATCCGTTCTTTGTCGCAGGTTTCTTCTGGCAGACGCTTGAAAACTATACAGACCGCAACATCATTACAATCGATACAAATTCTTGGGAAACACGCCTTGAAAATACTTTCTTCGGGACAACAATCCATGAGCTTCAGCATTTGATCCAAGCCGATAACGATGGATCTGAAGAAACCTGGTTGAACGAAGGGATGTCAACGTTCTCTGAATATCTTGGAGGATACGGACACGGTGAAGGATCTATCAACTTCTATTTGGATCACCCGGAAAACTCACTTGTAAACTGGGATGAGCATGGAACAGCAGCAACAGGTCCGGAAACAATCGCAGATTACGGCCAGACTTACCTGTTCACTCTTTATATGTACGATAAATTCGGTAAAGAGTTTATCCGTGAACTCGCAACTGACGGCACGAGCCAGGGTATGGCGAGTGTAGATAAAGTTCTTCAGGATTACGGCACAGGCAAAACGTTCACAGAAGTTTACCAAAACTTCATGGCAGCACTGGCTTTGGACAACTCTGACGTAAGCAGCGACTACAATTTCGACAGCATCGACTTGCGCGAACTTCCAGTTGGTGATGGCGTACGCGGAAAAACTGTCGATTTCGAAAAAGCATTAACATTTGAAAAAGAAGGCGTTCCGGCATGGGGCGGCGACTTTAAAGAATTCGACTTCGGAAAAGATGTGCGCGGCCTTGAATTTGACGGCGTAGATTTCCTTCCATTGCAATGGAGCACAACAGCAAATCCGCTGGATGCGTCTGAGCAAGTCTTGCATGCGAACAACGGTGACGAGGCTGATCAGGCTCTAATCTTTGGAGCAACTGTTCCAACTGAAAATCCAACTCTTACTTTCGATCATTACTATGATATCGAAGAGCAATGGGATTATGCAGTGGTGCAAGTTTCCACTGACAACGGTGAAACTTGGACTTCACTTGAAAACGAGAATACACGTACAGATGTAGTTGAAGAAGGCTATCCAACTATCAAAGAAAATGTACCAGGATTCACTGGACATAAATTAGACTGGTCAACTGAAACATTCGACCTTTCAGCTTACGCTGGACAAGATGTATTGGTTTCATTCCGTAACTTGACGGACTGGGGCTACAACGATACAGGCTGGTTCATCAAAAATGTTCAGCTTGGCGATTTCTCTGCTGATGGATCTTCAACAGAAGCATTCCAGTCACTTGGCCAGTTAAAAGGTGAGTATGTCGATTTCACAACGACATTCATCCAAACGAAGAAAAATGGCCAGCAGCATGTATTCCATGTTGATCCATTCAACGTAACGGAAGAAGAAGCTTTGGATCTGCAAAATGTATTGCGCGAAGGCAATGTGAAAATGATCACTTCATACGCAGCTGCAGAAGGTCAGCGTGAAGCGAAAGAGTTCACTTATGAAGTGCAATACAAAGTGGACAACCCGAACAAAGGCAAAGGCAAGAATAACGGAAAAAGCAAAAACTGATTGAAAAGCGGACTGCGGTCCGCTTTTTCTTTTGGGTAAAATTGCGTTATGATAGGAAGGTAGAAGAATTCAGGTATACGAAAGGAAGATTAACTTGTCGAAAAAATTGGATGCTTTCCTTAACGAGAATCTTAACGAACTTAAAGAGCAGGGTTTATATAATGAAATCGATCCGGTTGAAGGACCGAACGGACCGATAATCCAGGTGCGTGGAAAAGATCTGATCAACCTGTCATCGAATAATTATCTTGGTTTGGCAACAAACGAAGATTTGAAAAAAATTGCTAAAGAAGCAATTGATAAATACGGTGTTGGAGCAGGCGCAGTCCGCACAATCAACGGAACATTGGACCTTCATGTGAAGCTGGAAGAAAAACTGGCTGAATTCAAAGGGACAGAAGCGGCGATTTCCTACCAATCAGGATTTAACTGCAACATGGCTGCCATTTCCGCTGTCATGGATAAAAACGATGCGATTTTGTCGGATCAATTGAACCATGCGTCGATCATCGACGGCTGCCGTTTGTCTAAAGCAAAAATCATTGCCTATAAACACTCGGACATGGAAGATCTTCGCGCTAAAGCGAAAGAAGCGACTGAATCCGGCCAATACAATAAAGTAATGGTCATTACAGACGGTGTCTTCTCGATGGACGGCGATATTGCGAAATTACCGGAAATCGTGGAAATTGCAAAAGAATTCGACCTGATCACGTATGTGGATGATGCGCATGGCTCAGGCGTTACCGGAAAAGGTAAAGGAACTGTGAAGCATTTCGGACTTGAAAAAGAAGTCGACATGCAAATGGGTACTTTATCAAAAGCTGTCGGAGTTGTCGGCGGCTATGTAGCCGGTAAACAGAACCTGATCGACTGGCTGAAAGTCCGTTCACGTCCGTTCCTGTTTTCGACTGCAGTGACACCTGGTGACGTTGCGGCAATTACAGCGGCAATCCAGATGATCATCGATTCGACTGAATTGCATGATAAGCTGTGGGAAAACGGCGATTACTTGAAAAAAGGCTTGAAAGAACTCGGCTTTGATATCGGGGAATCCGAAACGCCGATTACACCGTGCATCATCGGCGAAGAGAAAACGACTCAGGAATTCTCAAAACGCCTGTTCGAAGAAGGCGTTTATGCAAAATCCATCGTCTTCCCGACAGTTCCAAAAGGCACAGGCCGCGTCCGCAACATGCCGACCGCTGCCCATACAAAAGAAATGCTTGATGACGCAATTGCCATCTATGAAAAAGTTGGCAAAGAACTTAACATCATAAAATAATACAAATCGCCCCGCCGGAAATTCCGGCGGGGCGATTTTCTATGGCAAAGGTTTTTTCATCCGATTAAAGCTTTTTTCCAAGGTGTATTTTTGAATGCCGCGCGCTGCCTTCACACTTTTCTCCACATAGACAGGAAAGTTGCTGTCATCGCTTTCAAAAGCAATTAGCGCATCAATCGAATGATTCATCCAAGGTTCCTGAATCCGGCTGCTCAGCTCAGCTGCACGCTGGAATTCTCCGGAAGATGCAGCAATGTGGGCAAGATAATAACTTCGCAATGGTTCACGGTCAATCGCTGCCGCATGCTGTGCCGCAATCGCAGGCTGTCCACGATAAATCGCCAACAAAGTACGATAGATTGACTGCATCACCTGCTGTTTATGCAGCGTCAAGATCCGTTCGATTGACCTTTCGACATCCTGGTCATCACCATGTCCAAGCGCATAAGGGAAAGCGAAGATGGCTTTATGCCGATTACGGTGAACATAACGTTCAATTTGCCGCAGTGAGTTGGAGAAATAAGTAATGTAAATTCCCGGGAGCACCATCAAAATCAGATAGAAAATTATTACGACGGCAAATACGAGCCAGCGTGGTGTATCGATGGACAATAAAAAACCGGTGACGCCCATGCCCAGAAGAAAAAGCACTAACAATCGCAATGACTTCATTATCCACCTCCACTGAAAAATAAAATAATCCAACTTAAACTGAAACACGCTCCATACAGGCTTTCTAACAGTATAGCAAAAAACATTTACGGCTGGACATCTCTAAAGTCGTTGTGTTTTTTAAGGGAACAATTTATAATGGCGGTATAGTGAATACTGTTAAATCAATGTTTTTAAGGGTTTTATTGTGTTTTTGCAGAGGACATATGTTTTATTCGAGAGGAGCTTATAAAATGAAACGAATTATGATTACGGGTGCTTTGGGACAAATCGGGTCGGAATTGACCGGGAAATTGCGTGGAATATACGGAGTTGAAAACGTGTTGGCTACGGATATCCGTCCTTCTACTGATACAAGCGGCCCATTTGAAATCCTGGATGTAACCGATGCGCAGAAAATGCACGACCTTGCCAAGGATTTCGGTGCAGATACGATGATGCACATGGCGGCGTTATTGTCGGCTACGGCAGAAGAAAAGCCGCTGCTCGCCTGGAATCTGAATATGGGCGGCCTGGTCAATGCTTTGGAAGCGTCCCGAGAACTGGGCATGCAATTCTTTACACCGAGTTCGATCGGTGCATTTGGCCCTTCGACACCAAAAATGGATACACCGCAGGACACATTGCAGCGCCCAACGACCATGTACGGCGTCAATAAAGTTGCGGGCGAATTGCTGTGCGATTATTATTACCAGAAGTTCGGCGTCGATACCCGCGGTGTGCGTTTCCCGGGATTGATCTCTTACGTGGCTCAGCCCGGCGGCGGAACGACTGATTACGCGGTTGATATCTACTATAAAGCTCTAGAGCAAGGAAGCTATTCTTCCTATATCGATAAAGGCACATACATGGATATGATGTATATGCCGGATGCCCTTCAGGCAATCGTTGACTTGATGGAAGCGGATCCTGCAAAACTTGAACATCGCAATGCGTTCAACGTGACGGCTATGAGTTTCGAGCCGGAAGGGATTGCGGCTTCAATCCGCAAGCACATTCCTGAATTCCAAATGAATTATGATGTAGATCCAGCGCGTCAGGCCATCGCTGACAGCTGGCCGGACAGCATCGATGCATCCGCAGCGAAAAAAGAATGGGGCTTCAAGACAGCCTATGATCTGGATGCAATGACAGCGGATATGTTGGAGAAATTAAAAGCGAAATTACAAAATGCCTGAATCGAAAAAATGCCATCCGCAATCGCGGATGGCATTTTTTGATTTCATTAGAATAAAAGATGGGCAACTCCGGCAATGATCGGCAATGCGATAATTGTGCGAAGAAGGAAAATGATGATCAAATCAAGGATATTGACCGGGATTTTCGAACCAAGCAAGATTCCTCCGACTTCCGACAAGTAGATCAGCTGAGTAACGGACAGCGCTGCTACGACGAAGCGCGTCAATTCAGACTCGATGCCTGAACCAAGAATCGCCGGAAGGAACATGTCCGCAAATCCGACCACCATCAATTGTGCCGCATCTGCTGCTTCAGGGATGCCGAGCAAGTTCAGGTAAGGGACGAATGGTGCACCAAGGATGACGAACAGCTGTGTATATTCAGCAAGGATCAAAGCGATCGTACCGAATGCCATAACTACTGGGGCAACCCCGATCCACATATCCAGGACGTTCTTAAAGCCGTCTTCAAAGAATTTGCTGATTGAACGGTTGCGATCTGCTTTTTCAAGCGCTTTTTCCATGCCGTGTGAAACGACATTATATCCTTTAGGAACATCTTCCGTTTGGGATTCCTGCTCAGAACCGTCGATGAACGTCGTCGGTTTGCGGGATAACGGATAGATGCGCGGCATGATCAATGCAAGGATGATACCTGCAAGAATTACAGTTCCGTAGTACGGAAGGAAATAACTAGCCAGACCGATTTCGCCGATTACGACAATTGCGAATGTGATCGATACGACTGAAAATGTTGTTCCGATAATAGCGGCTTCGCGCTGAGTGTAACGATTGTCTTCATACTGTTTACTGGTTAAAAGTACGCCGATTGTTCCGTCTCCAACCCACGAAGCAAGAGCGTCAATAGAAGAACGGCCTGGCAAGCGGAATAGCGGACGCATGATCTTAACCATCATGGAGCCGAAGAATTCCAGAAGTCCAAAATTCATCAATAGCGGCAATAACAGTCCCGCAAACAGGAAGATTGTGAACAGGAATGACAACAATCCGTCTCCTGATAGGAGAAGTCCGCCTGTATTCTCGTTCCACACTGCTTCTGGCCCCACCTGGAATAAAACCATGAAAGCGAAGATGGCGGCCAAAACACGTGTAATGGTCCAAAATAGGCTTACATTGAACAGCTTGTCGAAAAATGGAACGTCTTCATCTGTATTCGGTTTTTTGGTTATGTATACCAATGACCCGATAGCTGCAATCGATAATAGGACCAGCATGATCCATGGGACCAATGACGCAATGTTATCTGCCAGCCAGTTGGCCAGCACTGCGATGGTAACCATCCATTCCGTATCTCCATCCGCGTTTGTGGTTGGTATAGGTATCAGGAACAGCAGGATACCAAGTAAGGAAGGAAGTAAAAATAAGAGCCATGTTGATGTTGAAAACTTCTTCATTGATTTTCCCCTTTTCTTTGTGCATAAAAACACATTATAACTACTGATTATACAGCATTCTTCCCCGCGAGAACGCTTTCAGTAATATTGTTTATTTTATCTGATAACAATAGAAAAGCGCAAGCGCCCGTTTAGCCCTGACAAGCGCTGGAAGCCTTGCCGGTAATGGCGTTTTTTGCCATTGACGGCAAGGCTGAAGCGACTCGAAGAGCTGGGCGCTGGAGTCTGGACACTAGAAAAGCGCAAGCGCCCGTTTAGCTCTGAAAGGCATAAGACAGAACAGCGGCGCGGTCCTGACCGCAGAGATGGGCTGGCTTATGACCCGAAGAGCTGGGCGCTGGAGTCTGGACACAGCTATTCTGATTGCAAAGATTTAATAAACTCATAAGTCCATACTATTGTAGAAGCGAAAAAAAAAACACCCTTATTTTCAATTAAGAAAATAAGGGTGCAAATTACTCAGAAAGACGATTCGAAATCATCTTCCCAGCGGTAATTATAGAATCGCTCTTTCGTGAGCCAATTTTCAGTTTCGGTATCACCTTGCGCCAGTTTGTGTTCCATCTCTTCAAGCATCCAGGCTGTTTGTGAAATGTGCGCTTTCATGGACGCCATCTTATGGTCTCTGACAGGTGTAATATCGTAAACGATGTCCGGATTGCCCAGAACTTCAAGTGTGTTATTGGCAAATGCCACGCAATGGAGTTTCGGACGGTCTTTCATCCGGCGAACAGCCCTTACTACCGCACGTGCAGTCGCTTCATGATCCGGATGGACTGCGAATTTCGGATAGAAGGTGATGATCAGGGAAGGATTCAATTCTTCAATCAGCTCCGTCATCATGCCAACCATTTTTTCGTCGTCTTCGAATTCAATCGTTTTATCACGCAGCCCCATCATCCGCAAATCGGTCAGACCGATGGCTTCAGCAGAAGCTTTCAATTCTTTTTTGCGTATTTCAGGAAGTGACTCCCGAGTCGCAAACGGCGGGTTTCCTAAGTTCCGACCCATTTCACCAAGTGTGAGGCAGGCATATGTAACCGGCGTACCCTGGTTGATATGTGTAGTCATTGTTCCGGACACACCGAACGCTTCATCATCCGGGTGAGGGAACACCACCAATACGTGTCGCTCTTTTGGTATTGTCATTTCGAGTCCCCCTTAATAACTGAACGGTGTTTCGCTGATCTGCAGCGCAACCGCCAATTTCCCTGTTCCGTCATGCCCTGCAAGCAGCAGCCGTCCCTGATCATCCATTTCATAATGGGTGATGCCTTGCGCGTAAACCCAGCCATGCGGCAGTTTCAAGCCGACACGGTGCGGGCTGTCCCCGACTACTTTGCCTAACTCATAATTAATGACAACATTGCGGATGAAAGCTCCGGCATTGAAAAATGCTTCATTAAAATGGCTGGCGTAAGATCCGTTCGTGGTCTCCAGGTGAAGATATACATCTTTCCCGGCGAACGCGTCCAATTGGACCTGCAATTTCTTCACTTCGACTAATTCCACGATAAAATCCTCCTCAAACAATCCGTATCTTTTAAGTATATGGAAAAAATACCGAGATTGCGATTAGTTAGCTCTACGGATTCCGAAATAATGGTAGAATAATGAAAGAGAGAATTTTCCAACAAAAGAGGATGGGGCATATGAAATTATTGCTGAAGTTTTTTATTGCTGTCGGAGGAATTATCCTTGCCAGCAGTTTGCCGGTTCTGATAGCCGGCTGGCTACAAAAGGAATGGAGATGGAAGATATATTTCGAATCCATTCAGACAACTTTGCAGGAACTGTGGCCGATCAATGAAATCGCTTTTTTCAATTACCGTGCACAAAGGCCGATGCCATTATTTCCGAATGTTTTTGAATACATAACTTACTCACTGCAGATCCTGTTTTTGGCTTTGCTGGTGGCAGTGATAGTTTCTTTAGGGTTAACGATCATTACGATGCTGCTTTCAGAAAAAGCTCGGGAAAGAGTGAAGATGGCTCTCTATTTTCTGGAGTCGGTTCCAGACCTTTTGATCATCATGCTGGCTCAGCTGGCGGTTGTCCTGTTTTTCAAGCAGACAGGAATTCTGATTTCCCAAATAGCCGCAGTAGGGGACGACCGGATTTACTGGCTTCCGGTGCTGTGCCTGGCCATTCTGCCGACCATCCAATTGTACCGTCTGGCGATGCTGACGTTTCAGGAAGAAGAACGCCAGATGTATGTGGACCTTGCCCGTGCACTCGGCTTTTCAAAAGTCTATATCGTCCTGGTCCACATGTTCCGCAATGCCATCATCAGCGTCTTTTTCCAGTCCAAGAAAACGATGTGGTTCATGCTGTCGAATCTCTTCATCCTGGAACTGATGTTCAATTTGCCTGGCATCATGCTGTTTCTTCGCGATAATATGTACCCAGCCGGGTTCCTGGTTACTGTATTCAGTTTTTTCCTGCCGATGTTCTTTTTGTATAGCTTCGGCGAATGGTATTTTGTGCGCCGGATGCGCGGAAAGGGGGAGGTATAAATGTGGAAACAGCCTTATTTCGTTATTGGGTTCAGCATTATCGCCTTCTTCCTTGCAGGCAGTTTCGTCTATGAATGGATTTGGGGTAATGTTCCACGCCAGATTTATTACATCATGGAAGGCGGGCGTGCGGTGGAAGGCGCGCCAATCTCGCCGAATTGGCAATTCCCGCTTGGCTCCGATGAATTCGGATATGACCTTGTCGGCAAGCTGATGCTTGGGGCAAAATATACGATCCTTGCCGCTTTAGCGGTAGGAGCATTGCGTATGCTGATCGCTGTTCCGCTTGGTTATATACTGGGCACCTATCTGGATAAGCACCGTAAATGGATTTCAAGCCTTGCCGACTCGATGCACTATATTCCGCTGACGCTGTTCGCAGCATTTGTTTTGACGCCAGTCCTGTGGATGCCGCAGGAAGGTTTTACAAATACCATTTGGGAACGGATCGGCATTCAAGTTGTTATTATGGCGTTGTTGACGGTTCCGATCGTTGCTATATTGATTGCCAATGAAGCCGCGTTGCTGCGTGATAAGGAATTCATCCTGGCGGCGAAAACGCTCGGAGCCGGACGGTTGCGTATCATCCGTAAGCATCTGTATCCGCAGATGCGGGAAAAAATCGCCGTATTATATGGACAGCAGGTCATGGAGACATTCATCGTTTTTGCCCATCTTGGTCTTCTGAAATTATTCCTGGGAGGAACAAAGGTCAGCTATGATCCGATGTTCGGCGATCCGCCAATGTCAATTTCCTATGAATGGGCAGGGTTGTTCGGATCAACTTTCCGCTATCTTCAGAGTGCCCCTTGGCTTCCGCTTGCCCCGGTACTTTTCATCGGCCTGACGATTTTCGCCGTGTCGATGATGATGGAAGGCTATCTGCGTTCCAAAAATCCGAAAGTTAAAAAATTGCGCAAAGCGAAAGTCGAGGAACCGGCAGTCGAATGGAACCGGGAGCAGCTACGCAATAATATGGTGAGGATCAAAGAGCAGGAAATGATAAAAGCTGAAAAGTAAGATGAAAATTAGGCAGAACAAAACCCTCACGAATAGCGAGGGTTTTGTTTTTTATTTTGGATCAGCAAGTACAGCATAAACAGGACGAAACCGCCTACGAAAGTTCCCATACTTACATACAAAGCAGTCATTTCATCAATGTCCATAAAACTCATGACAAAATCAGGGCCGAACAAGAACAGGGGAAGAATGATTGTAATCCAAGTTTTGGACCAGATGGCCCCGATAATGAAAATAAGGACTCCCAGGGCGGCAATGATCCACATCACTTCTCTGGATGGGATATAGAACGGCTCGAAATAGAAGATATCAAGTAACAGTACAGCAGACATCAATCCGACCGTAATCAATTGAATGCTGATGAAGATGATAAATTCCTTTTTCTTGGACCATTTTTTCACTGCCATCTTTCGGAAAGTGACGATATATGCTGCGATGCTTGCCACTCCGATCAGAGGAAAAGCGGCCAGTTTCAATAACGAGAAGCTCAGTTCCCCTCTGATGGCTGAACCGGTGATGAAATAGGCGATTAACAGAAGGATGAACATCGGCATGAATTTGATGAGCCCGTAAAAATCTGTGATCATCTCGCTGCTGACATTTTTCATATATGCTTCTGGGGACCCGCCTGTAACACTGTCCAAATTTTTGCCGCGGCTTTCAGCTTCTTCAAGATGTGCACGCAATTCCTCTGCAATGTCTTTGATCTCCGAATCTTTTTTTCCTGAAGTCATTAAATACAACCTCAAGTTGGCGATGAATTCTTCACTTTCTTTTGATAACCTCATTTAAATTTCCTCCTTTACCAGTCGGTTGACAGATTCAGATAGACTTTCCCAGCGCTCTTTAAATTCATGAAATTCATTTTCACCGCTTGGAGTGAGTGTGTAATATTTCCGCTTTGGCCCGCTGGGGGATTCTTTCATGACCGATTTCACGAACCCTTCTTTTTGCAGCCTCAGGAGTACGGGATAAATACTGCCTTCACTGACCATCCTGAAGCCGTAAAGCTCCAGTTTCTCAATCATCTCATAACCATATGTTTCGCCTTTGCTGATAATGGCCAGCAGGCAGCCATCGAGAATTCCTTTAAGCATCTGACTGGATGACATTCCTTCACCTCTTCCGCTATATTGTTTAGCAAGATACTCAGCTGTGATGTTACTACTTTGTAATACAATATAGCATAACGCCGAAACCAGAGTCAACTACTTTGTAAAACAAGATAGTGTTTTGGAAGAAGGAACTTTTAAGGATCGCAGCGAATTTATTTAAAATGAAAAGAATCGAAACAAAGGGGATATGAACGTGGTAGAAATCAGAAGGTTGTCAGAATGCACGATTGAACAAGGGGTGGAAGCATGGAATAAAGGGTTTGAAGGCTATCATTTTGATATGACGACAACACCCGAAGCTTTTAAAAAGAGAATGGATCAGGAAGGCCTTTCAGGAGACTTGTCCGTCGTGGCGTTCGACGGCGAGGAACCTGTGGGCCTTGTGCTTAACGGAACACGGGAATCAGCAGGCAGAAAAATTGGCTGGAACGGCGGCACGGGGGTCGCAATGTCCTGGCGCAAAAAAGGGGTCGGCAAGCTGTTAATGGAAAAGACGCTTCAAATCCTGAACGAACAGGATGTTGAAGTGGCGACTCTTGAAGCGATCTCAGGCAATGAAAAAGCAATCGAATTATATAAAAAACTGGGTTATGAAATTGTGGATGAACTTCATTTCATGAAGCTGGACGGCGCGGTTGAAAGGAAAGTACCAAGTGACACAAGAGAATATAATATCCGAAAAGCGGATCCGGAAGAAATCGGACGGCTGCCATTTTACCGTGGTGATTTTCCGTGGCAGACCCAGTGGCAAAGCGTTCGGGACGGTGAAGGGATGATCGCCTTCAATGATGAAGGGAGAGCCGCCGGTTATGCGTTTTTCAGGAAACTGACCGATGAGCAGGGGAATCATACCCGAACAATTCTGTATCAATGCGAAACGGCGCCTGATAAGATGGAGCGGGAAGAAATTACAAATGCACTTTTAAACAGCGTCTTTGAAAATTTCGCAGATCCAATCAGCCGGACAGCGGTCAATGTTCCGGTAACCGCAAATGCTGCAACTTATAAGGTCCTTCGGGACAGAGGGTTTGAAAAGAATATTTCGCAGGTGTTTATGAAAAAAGAGTTGCAGGAATAAAAAAGGAGGACGCATTTTTCAGCGTCCTCCTTTTTCATGTGTGAAATCAGGAAATTACAATTCCACTACTTCCACTTCTGTTTTCGGGAATTTATTGGCAGCGCCGTGCATGACGGGGCCAACGTATTCGTTCAGCTTCCAGCCATGTTCGATGGCAGCCGAGACGAAAATTTTAGCGTTCAATACGGCATCCTTCACAGATTGCCCGTTAGCGATATTGGCTGTGATGGCAGCGGCGAATGTACAGCCTGCGCCGTGGTTGTAGTTCGTATCTGTCTTCGGTGCAGTCAGCAAATAATGCTTCTCACCGTCGTACAGCAAATCTGCCGCTTTTTCATGCTTCAATTGTTTGCCGCCTTTAACAACCACGAATTTAGCGCCGTTTTCATGGATTTTTTCAGCGGCCGCCTGCATTTCTTCGACCGTACTTATCCGGCCAAGGCGTGATAATTCGCCAGCTTCGACAAGGTTTGGTGTAACGACTTTTGCGTATGGCAATAAATACTTGATCATGGCATCGACATTTTCTGGGAACATGACTTCCGCTTCGCCTTTGCATGCCATAACCGGGTCGATGACAACATCTTTGATGCCGGAAGCGGCAATCGCTTCTCCCGCTGCCTGGATGATTTCAGCAGTCGGCAGCATGCCGGTTTTCAACGCGTCAATGCCTGTGGAAAAAGCAGTGGTCATTTGCGTTTTTAAAGTATCAACCGGAATCGGGTGGACACCGTGGCTCCAATTATTATTCGGGTCCATGGTGACGATGACCGTCAAAGCGTTCATACCGTATGTTCCATGCTCCTGGAAAGTTTTGAGGTCAGCCTGGATGCCGGCACCGCCGGATGTATCGGATCCTGCAATTGTTAAAGTCTTTTTGAGTGACATGTATATAACCCCTTTAATAGATAGAATGTTTGCTATGTTTCATTTTAACAAAAAGCTCTGCTTTTACAATCTATTGGGCTTTTGAGGCCATAGCAGCAGTACTGAAGTGAGAGCGCCGATTGCCGCAAACAATAAAGCGAAGCTTCCCATGATCCAGTGGCCGCTTCTGAAAAGACCAAATGCTATCAGGAATGTTAAAATGGTAGCAATTGCAATTACGACAGCAAGACAGCCAACACCTGCGCTTTTTGCGCTTTCAGGCGCAGATTCGCCTTTGGTTGAGGAAACGGTTTTGATTTTATTAAGCCATTCAGCCATGGGCAACGCTCCTTTTATAGAAATATCGTAACACGACAATCAGCTGAAAAAAAATAGAAAGAGGGATGTTAATTGGCGAAGGATCCGAAAATCACGGAAATGGAACGCTTGCTCGAAGAGATGAAAGGCAAAAAAGGGACCGAAGAATCGGGATTCTGGAAATCAATGAAAGTGATGATGGGCGTTTTCCGTAATTCGTTTCTCGTATTACTTCTGATAGCTCTGCTTTTATTGGTCGCATTGCCGCTCGGCACCTGGTGGATGATCTCACAGGGCAGCACAGCAACTGAAAGCAAAAGCGCTTTTCTTGAAAGAATGCAGGATCTCAACGAACTATCGACCGCCGAAGCCTACTCAAAAGTCATCATCAAACGGGAAGACAACCAGATATTCGGGCAGGATATCGGATTGGATATTCCAGGGACGAAACGCGAGCTGCTTGTCGTAATCCCTGGCTCTGTCCGCGCGGGAATCGATTTCTCGCAAATTACGGAAGATGATATCGAAGTGGATGAAGAAGCGAAAACCGCGACGCTGACATTGCCGAACGCAGATTTCCTGGGCGGTCCTGAGTTGTTCATGGATAAAGTGGAGATTTATACGAATGAAGGTCTGTTAAGCGGAGGGAGAGATTTCCCCGAAGCCTACGAACTCGCTGAAGAGGCCAAACAGATGATGCTCGAAGAAACCCGCGGCCAGGGCGTGCTGGAGCTGGCGGAAACGAATGCAGCGCGGTCGGTTGAAGAAATGTTCCAATTGGTGGACTATGATGTAACGGTAGAGTTTGAAAACTAAGGAGTGATGGTCATGGCAAAAAAAATCTTATCCAACGATTGGCAGGATGTAGTCGGGGAGGAATTTGATAAACCTTATTACAAAGAACTTCGTGAGTTTCTGAAAGAACAGTATGCCAATGAAACCGTTTATCCACCGCAAGATGAAATCTGGTCGGCATTTGAACATACGCCTTTCAAAGACGTTAAAGTTGTCATTCTTGGACAGGATCCTTACCACGGTCAGGGGCAGGCGCATGGTTTGAGCTTTTCAGTCAAACCCGGCGTCAGGATTCCGCCGAGTCTGCGCAATATATTTAAGGAACTGAACGATGACATCGGTTGCGAACAGCCTTCTGATGGCACGTTGACCAAATGGGCCGATCAGGGCGTCATGATGCTGAACACCGTTTTAACGGTTCGGAAAGGGGACGCCAATTCCCACCGGGGGAAAGGCTGGGAAGAATTCACGGATGAAGTGATCCGCAAATTGTCAGCTCGCAAGGAACCGGTAATCTTCGTTTTATGGGGCAAGCCGGCACAGACGAAAAAAGGGCTGATCGATTTGGAGCGCCATGATGTCATCGAAGCGCCGCATCCGAGTCCGTTCAGTGCAAGCCGCGGCTTTTTCGGCAGCAAGCCTTTCTCAAAAGTGAACAGCCTGTTACAAAAGCGCGGCGAAGAGCCGATTGATTTCTGTTTGGACTGACGTGCTCAAGGCGAGCGTGTTAAAATAAAGGACGATATGAAAAAGGAAGGGGGATTTAAAATGGCGATTGGACAGGAACGTGTCATTACTGAAATTGAAAAGCATGCGCGTCAGGCCCGTTCAGGCGATTACGCAAAGATGCGCGAATCTGTGGCGGCAATCCGTGCGCTATGCGACCTGCTGCTTGAAACTGATGACCAGCAGTCCGCTGCCCCGGCACCGCGCGCGATTCCGTTGTCAGCGTCCCCCGCGCCGCAGCCTGTACTGTCTGAAAAGAAACTGGAAGAAGACGGAGCGAACGGTGATTCACTTTTTGAATTTTAATGGGAATGAGGAATAGAGCATGAAATTTTTCTTGATTGCCGGAGCTGTCAACGCATTACTGAGCGTAACGTTCGGCGCATTCGGCGCGCATATGCTGGAAGGCCGCGTCGCTGATAAATATTTGGACACTTGGCAAACAGCTGTCCAGTACCAGATGTTCCATTCAATCGGGCTGGTGGCTGTTGCCATATTGATGAGTTCGGCGTTGCTCGGTCCACTGGGATCATTGAGCTGGGCAGGTTATCTGATGCTTGCTGGCATCGTCATTTTTTCAGGGAGCCTGTATGTTTTAAGTTTGACTGGCATCAGCATCCTCGGTGCCATCACGCCAATCGGCGGTGTAGCATTCATAGCTGGCTGGATCATGCTGATCATCGCTGCGATGAAAGCATTATAAGAATTGGAAAAGCTGTCCGTGGGTTAGATGCGGACAGCTTTTTTGATGGGGAAATATTTGTTTAGTGTAACCAATCAAGTCTGCTCGATGTTCGATTCCAATAATGCTCTTAATTTGTCCGGATCATCCACTTTCAAAGCGATTTGCGAAATCGATTTGGTTCGTCCATAGAAAAGTGTTGCTTGCTGCGGCGCTTTAAAATCAATGATAACTTGCGGCACAGGCTCTTCAAAATCCTTCGCCATGAACGCGAGAACCTCATTATCCACTTTACCTCCCCAGCGGACAGATTCGATAGCTTCCAGCGGCACGCTGATTCTTTTGCTCAGTCCGATCGAAACGTTCAGGTTGCCGTCTTTTATTGTCAGTGGATTCAAGCGGATTGCCTGGATTTCACCGAGGAAATAAACCACGGTATAAATGTTAAGTATCAAAAGAATCAACGACAGCTGCGGGGATTCTTCATGGAACCACCAGTGGAGGCCGATGGTTTCGATCACCACTGCATGGATCAGCATGATGTTCATCGCGATGACGCTGCTGTCTTTATGGAGCGACACCGTCGCCGGCCCTTCAGGCGCCTTCTTTTTCCAGCTGAACAGCGCATAATAGAATGCCAGGGCTTCTGACAGGATGATGGCGATGAGCGGATTCGGCTTTATTTTTTCGAAAACTGCCGGGAATAAGGTGAAGAGCGGGCTGCCCGTCTGGTTCTTCATCGAGCGGTGTATTTTCGGAATATGTATGATCAATAGCCCAAGGAGTGCAATTTCCGCGAATAAAACCAGTGCCTCCAAACCAATGCCGACATAGAAAAAAACAGCGAACGGCTCAAAATAGAGTGACGGCACAAGCAGGCGCGCGAGGATGAAACCGCCGGCGACGAAGCCGATAAACTGTTTGGCGGTCAGGCGGAATGTGGCAAGCAGCAGCAAAGGCGCCACCACCGCGAAGTCGAGCAGTGAGCCAAGGACCAGCAAAGATGCTTCCTCCGGAATGATCATTGAAGACAGAGGAGATCGGTAAAGGATGAAGTTGCTGGCCAACACGAGTACAAGGAAAAAGAGAGCCCATTTTGCATAGTTTGTCTGACGCATCACGAACATACAAACACCCCGTTTTTCTTTTAGTATACCGAAAGATGTCAGAAAATAACGAATTGAATATGGCAGAAAAATGACAGTTGGCAGTGAGCGGCGCAGCGCTCACGGACCTAAGCAGTTTGCCGGGGCAAACTGTAGGTAATCAGGGGTTTGGATTGGATTGGAATCGCTGCGGACAGTATTTTTAATTTGCGGACAGTATATTAATGGTTCCGGACAGTATATGGTCGTTTCCGGACAGTGTATCCAGAAAAATGGAAATAGAGAGAGCGAAATTTGGTGTTTGAGTGGAAACAGTCTTGAAAAGTCCGAGATTCAAGCGCTAATTTAACCAATAAAATCCATAATTTTTAGCCGCACAAATTGAGGTGCGGAAATTTGCTTCTGAGGTGCGGAAAAAGACATTTGAGGTGCGGAAAATCGGCTAGAAGGTGCGGAAATCTCATTATGAGGTGCGGTCAGAAAATTTCTGTTTAATTTTCACGAAAAAATCTCCGCCGCCCTCCTCAAAAATAAACCCCCACGAAAAAAGCCGCCAAAAAAGGCGGCTTGCTTCATCGAACAATTTAAACTTCCAAAAACTTAACGATTCTTTCTTTATCAAGGCGCGTGCCGACGTAGAACGAACCGAATTCAGCGTAACGTGCGCTGACTTCGTCAAAGCGCATTTCGTAGATCAGTTTCTTGAATTGAAGAACGTCATCTGCGAACAGAGTTACGCCCCATTCGTAATCGTCAAAGCCGACAGAGCCGGAGATGATCTGTTTTACTTTGCCTGCGTAGCTGCGGCCGATTTTGCCGTGTGACAGCATCAAATCTTTGCGCTCGTCCATCGGCAGCATGTACCAGTTGTCATCGCCGTCGCGGCGCTTGTCCATCGGGTAGAAGCAGATGTACTGCGAACGCTGAAGCTCCGGATACAAACGCGCACGGACATGCGGGTTCTGGTATGGATCTTCATCTGATTTACCTGCAAGGTAATTCGAAAGTTCCACAACAGATACGTAAGAGTATGTCGGGACCGTGTAAGCTACCAATGTCAGCTTGTTGTATTCCGTTTCAAGCTCACGCAATTCGTCCATCGTTTCGCGCAGAAGCATCAGCATCAAGTCAGCTTTTTGGCCAACAATTGAATACAATGCGTGTGCGCCGGTTTTATTTTCATCGGCCTGGTTTACCTTGTCCATGAATGCCTGGTATTCGTCGATCGCGAATTGGCGTTCGTCTTCCTCAAGCATTTTCCATGATACCCAATCCATCGAACGGAAATCGTGGAGGACGTACCAGCCGTCTAAAGTGATTGCTGCTTCATTCATCTGTAAACACTCCTTCTAATCTAAAATCTCTCAAAACCAGTTTATCATACCCATCCTGCAAGTTCCTTCAAAAGAAATGGCTGTCACCAATTTGACATGACCATCGTTCCTTTTCACAGGACAGGCTGTAATGTAAAATGAAACCAAGCAACAGCTTTGAAGAGGAGAAAAATCATGCCGTCATTTACAGATCAAAAAGAATGGCGTTTCTGGGACCAGTCCCTGAGCGCAAAAAACAGATCCGCGCTCGAATCATTTGCGGCGGACGATTTATTATGTGAATTGGTCGGCTCCGGTGCAAGCGTCCCGGCGATCCGTACATGGGTCCATGACAATACCGTCGTACTCGGTATCCAGGACCACCGGCTGCCGCATATCAATGAAGGAATCGAATTGCTGAAAGAGCGGGGCTACAACCCGATTGTCCGGAATTCAGGCGGACTCGCGGTGGTTCTCGACGAAGGTGTATTGAATATTTCTGTCGTGTTGTCTGAAAAGGAAAGCGCCATCGACATTCCGGAAGGCTATGAAATGATGCTCGATCTTGTCCGGCTGCTGTTCCCGGAAGCGGAAATCGATGCTTATGAAATCGTGGGCTCCTATTGCCCGGGCTCATATGACCTCAGCATCGGCGGCCGGAAATTTGCAGGAATCTCCCAGCGCCGCATCCGCAAAGGCATCGCCGTTCAAGTCTATCTTTGTGTCGAAGGCAGCGGTTCTGAACGTGCGGAACTGATCCGTGATTTTTATGAAAAGGGATTAAAAGGAGAAGAAACGAAATTCGCTTATCCTTCCATCCAGCCTGAAACCATGGCTTCACTCAGTGAGCTGCTCGGCCGCAATATCACCGTAGCAGAAGTGGTAGTCGATCTGTATAACCTGCTAGAAAAACCGGAGATGAAACCGCTCCAGCCGGAAGAAACCGAGCGCTACGGTTATTACCTTGAGCGTGTAGTTGAGCGCAATGCGAAAATGCTGAGCACGAGTTGAATGGTTGAAGCAGACTGATGTAAACTGATTTTAATAAAGAAGCTGCCTTTGCATGCCGCTTCGGCCGCTTTGGACAACGTTCCTCCCATAAACTTAGAATGACACTCGTCTTAATGCTTCTCTTAGTTTTAGGACGCGTCAGCGCTGAGAGAAGACACTGAAGATATGGAGCAAAGCGGCGAAGAGTTGAACGAAGCCTGCGAGGTCAACTCTTTGCGACGAAGCAGCGTAGCGATGCAGGAGCACGGGTTTCAATGCCCCGGCAGTCGGCACCGCGACTTCCTGTCGCGCTGACTGCATGACCCACATCCTGTGGGCCCGAAAGCGAAGCTGTTTTGCGGAATATCGGCTACTATATATAAACAATTTTAAACAGAAAAATCTGGAGGTGCGTGTGTGGATTATGCAAATCAGAAATTAGCGGAAGAGAAAGTGTTTAAAGATCCGGTTCACCGGTATATCCACGTACGCGACCAAGTCATCTGGGATTTGATCAATGCACGCGAATTCCAGCGTATGCGCCGCATCAAACAGCTTGGCACATCCTACCTCGTATTTCACGGGGCGGAGCACAGCCGTTTCAGCCATTCGCTCGGCGTCTATGAAATTGTGCGCCGGATCCTCGACGACATTTTCCACGGCCGTCCGGAATGGGATGAAAGTGAACGGCTCGTCGTCCTTTGTGCCGCTTTATTGCACGACCTGGGCCACGGCCCGTTTTCGCATTCATTCGAGAAAGTATTCAATGTCGACCATGAGGACTTCACCCGTGAAATCCTGCAGGGCGATACGGAAGTCAACAGCATCCTGAAAAAAGTCGCACCGGACTTTCCGAAGAAAGTGGCGGAAGTAATCGGCAAAACTTATGCCAATAAACAAGTGGTTTCCCTGATATCCAGCCAGATCGATGCAGACCGGATGGATTATTTGCAGCGCGACGCCTATTACACCGGGGTTTCTTACGGCCATTTTGATATGGAACGGATTCTCCGCGTCATGCGCCCGTTCGAAGATCAGGTCGTCATCAAATCGAGCGGCATGCATGCGGTTGAAGATTACATCATGAGCCGCTACCAGATGTACTGGCAGGTTTATTTCCATCCGGTCGCGCGCAGTGCCGAAGTGATTCTTCGGAAAATCCTGCAGCGAGCCAAGTATCTGAGCGGCCATGGCTATAAATTCGAGCAGCCGCCGACGCATTTTCTCGCATTTTTCGATAGATCTTTCACGTTGAAAGATTATCTGGCACTTGATGAAGGTGTGCTGATGACGTATTTCCAGCTGTGGATTACAGAACGCGACCCGATTCTTTCAGATCTTTGCGACCGCTTCGTCAACCGCCGTCTGTTCCAATACGTCGATTTTGATCCTGGCAAGGATTATAAGAAACTGGGCGAACTGGCGCAATTGTTCCAAAAAGCCGGCATCGATCCGGAATACTATTTAATAGATGATTCGACATCGGATCTGCCCTATGATTTCTACCGGCCGGGCGAGGAAGAGGAGCGCTTGCCGATCCATCTTTTGATGCCGAATGGCGACATCAAGGAATTGTCGCGGTTGTCCCAAATCGTTGACGGCATTTCAGGCAAACGCCGCACAGACTATAAATTATATTTCCCAGCGGAATTATTGATTGATGGCAAGAAGAAGGAAATAAAACAGCAAATACTTGAGTTATTAAGAGAAGGAGGGGTTTGATTGCTCCAGGAACACGCAAAAATAGTGGATTTCATCTCCACGGCGGAAGGTGTAACCGGACGCAAGAAATTGCAGAAGATGATATACATATTGAAGAAAATTGGCGTGCCGTTTCAGGAAAAATACGAATTCCATATCTATGGACCGTATTCAGAGGAATTGACTGCGCGCATCGAAGAATTGTGTGATATGGGTTTTATTCTCGAACAAAAAGAAGATAAAAGTTCATATGTCCAATATCGCTACGAAGTAACGGCGGAAGGGCTTGAATTCCGCAATGCCCTCGGCAAGCCGGTGCTTGAGAACAGTGAACACGCTATCCAGCTGAACGGGAAAAGTGCCAGATTCCTGGAATTGACGGCGACATTGCTGTTTTTCGATGATTTGGGGCGGGATGAGCAGATTGCCAAACTCCACAGCGTCAAAGGCAAGCTCAATTTTACAGCGGAAGAGATTACGGAAGCCTTTGCTTTTATAGAAGAATTGAAGAATTAATTCCAGACAATAAAAAAGCTTCCTTGAAGGAAGCTGGGAGTGCAATCGCTTTTCGTAGCGGCCGTTTCCGCTTTTCGTTTATTGATCTGAAAAAAGTTTGCCTTTTGTGCCGTAGTCGGTTTTCTTCATGTCTTCGATGAAAACGACAACGTTCTCGACTGGTGCACCGGTTGTTTCGGAAACAGCTTCCGTGACTTTCTCGACAAGCGCGCGTTTCTGGTCTTCCGTTCTTCCTTCGAGCATTTTAACAGTTACGTATGGCATAATGGACACAGCTCCTTTTCTTTGGGTTAGCCTTATCATAGCAGAATGGAGGGAATGTACACATGTCGAACAATGAAAAACCAAAACAAAAAGTCGGATTCACCATTATAAAAGATGATCCAACCGACGGCCATAAAGGCTACGGTATCGGATCACTGTCGCTGGAAAACGTCTCGCCGCTGTTTATCGATGTTGCCGAGCAGGAAGCGTTCATCGATATCGGTGCGATGCATGCGCGCAGTGAAGTGGAACGCGGGATAAAATTCACCACTAACCGTGAAGATTCAGCAGGCGGCAAGGATTACTGGCTGATCTGGATCACCATCGATTTCAATCCGGAAGGCCCTTATTATGCAGGTGTCACTGCTTGTGAAATGGTAGTGAACCGGGAAAAACGCCGCGGCTATAAAATCCTGGCCGACCATGTCAACCGCATGGACAAATCGATGAAACGCAGAATTTTAGTCGATAACATGGATGCACCGTCTAAACGCGTGCTTGCGGAATACTTGCGCAGCCACAACGCTGAAATGTGGCAGCGGAGTTCTGAACAGCTGCACACCGAGCTGGATGTATAAATAGAGTGGGAAAGAGCTTTGGCCGTTTCGGGCTGAAGCTCTTTTTTCATAAAGCTCTTTAAAGAATCCGCATGGACAAATGCAACATATCATTTGACTGATATAATATCCTGTCACTTATCCAAGTCACAGATTCACTGAAATGAAAAGTCATTTATCTGCTGTCGACCGTATTTTTTTATTATTTTTGAACAAAATATGACTTTTCAAAATGGGTATAACAGGCAGTTGAAGTTGCGGGAAAAAGGAAGTACACTAGGAATACAGCTTTTGAATAGAAAGCTAGGACACCTGTCGGCAAGCAAGTGGCGTGAGCGATTGGATCAAACCCAAGCCCAATGCCTCATGTCACTTTCTTCGCCAATCAGGATTAAAAAGGTTTTCTGTGCAGGGAAAAATTCTCTGTGCAGAAAGCCTTTTTAATTTCCTGAATAATATTGTGACAGTCGGGTAAAGGAGACTGTGTGAAAAATTGTATTGCACTTTTGACCAAAACACTTATACTTTTTTAAGTGATTACTATATAAGATAAAGGAGTTTGATTATAGATGGCAGGATTCTGGTATACAGAAAAGCAGACTGAGAATTTCGGTATTACAATGAAGATCAACAAAACGCTTCACACGGAGCAGACGGATTTTCAATATTTGGAGATGGCTGAAACCGAGGAATGGGGCAATATGCTGTTCCTTGACGGCATGGTCATGACTTCTGAGAAAGACGAATTCGTTTACCATGAAATGGTGGCGCACGTGCCATTGTTCACGCACCCGAACCCGGAAAACGTACTGGTTGTCGGCGGCGGTGACGGCGGTGTCATCCGTGAAATCCTGAAGCACCCTTCTGTTAAGAAAGCGACGCTGGTCGATATCGACGGCAAAGTGATCGAGTACTCGAAGAAATTCCTGCCATCGATTGCGTCAGGCCTTGAAGATGCGCGCGTAGAAGTGATTGTCGGAGACGGCTTTATGCACATCGCGGAATCGGAAAACGAATACGACGTGATCATGGTCGATTCGACTGAACCGGTCGGACCAGCGGTGAATTTATTCTCCAAAGGCTTTTATGCCGGCATTTCCAAAGCGTTGAAAGAAGACGGCATTTTTGTCGCTCAATCGGACAACCCTTGGTTCAAAGGTGATTTGATCCAGCAGGTGCAAAACGACGTTCGGGAAATTTTCCCGATTACGAAATTGTATTTGGCAAACATTCCAACTTACCCAAGCGGCCTGTGGGCATTTACGATCGGTTCGAAAAAATACGACCCGCTTGCTGTTCCGGCTGAGCGTTTCCATGAAATCGATACAAAATACTACACGAAAGAGCTGCACAACGCAGCATTTGCGCTCCCTAAATTCGTGAAAGATTTGGCAGGCGAATAAAATATGAGATTCGACGAAACTTATTCAGGCAAAGTATTTATTGGCAGCCATCCGAATTACGACGAGTCGAAAGCGGTGCTGTACGGCATGCCGATGGACTGGACCGTCAGCTACCGTCCGGGATCCCGTTTCGGCCCAAATAAAATCCGTGAAGTGTCGATCGGTCTGGAAGAATACAGCCCGTATCTTGACCGCGAACTGCACGAAGTGAAGTTCTTCGATGCAGGCGATATTCCATTGCCGTTCGGCAATCCTGAAAAATCATTGCTCGAAATCGAGACGTATGTCCACACGCTTTTAGCCGATGACAAAATTCCTGTTGGCATGGGCGGCGAGCACTTGGTGTCATTGCCGGTGATGAAAGCTGTCGCCAGCAAATACGACGACCTGGCAATCATCCATTTCGACGCGCACACGGACCTTCGCGAAAACTATGAAGGCGAAGAATATTCCCATTCGACGCCGATCCGCAAAATCGCAGACCATATCGGACCGACGAATGTTTATTCATTCGGCATCCGTTCCGGTATGAAAGAAGAATTCGAATGGGCGAAAGAGCAGGGCATGCACATTTCAAAATTCGAAGTTCTCGAGCCGTTGAAAGAAGTATTGCCGACGCTTGAAGGACGCAATGTCTACGTGACGATCGATATGGACGTATTGGATCCGGCGCACGCGCCAGGCACAGGAACTGTAGACGCTGGCGGCATCACATCGCGCGAGTTGTTGGCATCCATCCACGCAATCGCTGCATCCGGCGTCAATGTTGTCGGCTTCGACCTGGTCGAGCTGGCACCCGTCTACGACCATTCCGACCAGACAGCGAACACAGCGAGCAAGCTTATTCGTGAAATGATTTTGGGTTGGGTGAAATAAAGAAAAGCGAAACTATAAAAAGTCGGTCCGGGAAATTTTCCCGGACCGGCTTTTTTGCGGGCAATTTCAGGCTGCCGCGGATAAAAGCCAGCTAGGCGCGGATAAATCCCGTCTAGGCGCGGATAAAATGTCATTTGCCGCGGATAAAACCATTCTAGCCGCGGATAAACAGCCTCCAGCCGCGGATAAACCCAAAAACCCTCCCCATTCATCCGTACAAGAAGACATATTTATGTTTACTCCCGTCTGTTTAGAGAAATGGTTACCTAACGAGTTAAAAGGGGGGAGCCGAATGCATGATTTCAACGAAGTTTTTATTCAAATCCTCATATTATTGGCGATTGCCATCGCAGTCGTCGGTATAGCCAAAAAGATCAATCAGCCTGATACGATTGCGCTGGTGCTGGTGGGCCTATTGCTGGGTGTGGTCAATCTGCCATTCCCGCTCATTGACCACGCGGAAGAATTCATCACACAATCGGAAGTGTTTCAGGTCATAATCATTTCTTTGTTCCTGCCGATTCTGTTGGGGGATGCGACGCTCAAGCTGCCATTCCATCACCTCTACCAGCAGAAAAACACAGTGATCGGCATGGCGCTCGGCGGAACTTTCCTGTCATTCATCATCATCGGCTTTTCAGCACATTACCTGATTGGCATGCCGATTGCTGTAGCTTTCACGTTTGCGGCATTGATGAGCGCGACGGATCCGATCAGTGTCCTTTCCATTTTTAAATCTGCCGGTGTTTCGCAGAAACTTTCGACGATCATGGAAGGCGAGTCGCTCTTTAATGATGGGATTGCCATTGTCCTGTTCCAGATTTCATCCATTTATCTTCTGACTTATATTGAAATGGGCTGGGCAGGCGTCGGAAGCGGCGTGTGGCTGTTTCTGCGGTTTGCTGTGGGCGGTGTTTTGGTCGGTGTCATCCTCGGCTTCATCTTTTCTCAGGTCATCCGCTTCTACGACGATTATCCATTTGAAATCGCTGTTTCCGCTCTGCTGTTCTTCGGCAGTTATTTTATTGCAGAGCATCTTCATGTCTCCGGTGTCATCGCGGTTGTGGCGGGTGGATTCGTATTCGGCGACTACGGCGGGAAAATCGGGATGTCTGCGACGACTGAACGGAATATCAATTCATTCTGGGACGTCATTACATTGATTGCCAATTCACTGATTTTCCTGATTGTCGGACTGGAAATCCGCAATATCGACTTTATGGGGCAATGGAATATCATCGTATTCGCCATTCTGATTGTCATCGGTGCACGGATCATTGCTCTGTTCATCTCGACGATGCCGGCGAAAAGCCTGAACCGGAAAGAACGGATCCTGCTGAACTGGGGCGGTCTGAAAGGCAGCTTATCAATTGCGCTGGCGCTCAGTCTGCCGCTTAGTTTCGAAGGCAGGGAGACGATTTTGCTGCTGACATTCTCGGTCGTCCTGTTTTCCTTGATTGTTCAGGGGCTGACAATAAAACCTCTGATCGCGAAACTCGGACTTAACCAAAAAGAGCAGGAAAACGACGTACATTAACTTACTGATCACTTCTGCCGGTCTGCTGGCTGAACCCTGCTTCATGCAGCGGTCAGCGGTCCGGCTTTTTTTCTGTTTATTTCGGAATAGAAACTTAATTGAAAAATCCAGTGGACTCGGGCTATAATATAAAGGTTATTATTGAACGGGGAGGCGGCAATTTTGGAAAAATCAGTGGATATCAGACTGACGACGACCATCCGCCAGCCGGATATGGAAGAACAAGTGATGAAACTGCAATCCCACGGGACATTGACGGTAAAGAACAACCGCCAGTATCTCCAGTACCGGGAGCAGCAGGACGAGCTTGAGATTCGGACCATTGTGAAATTCAATGAAGAAGAAGCGGTAATTATGAGAAGCGGCGGCCTTCAGATGAGGCTACCGTTTTTATTGCATAAAGAGCAGACGGGGAACCTGACGAATGCGCAAGGTTCTTTTATGCTGACGACGACCGCGCATGAATTATCGGTGAGCGGGACTCACTTTAAAGTCCGCTATGATTTGGCGCTCGGCGCTGAACATGTCGGCGAGTATGAGATGGAAATTCAATTTATGGAGGCTACAGAATGAATGCAGTTGAAAAAGTTCAGCACGCCATTAAACAGGCGATAGCGGAAGCAGTGGAGAAAGCGGAATTGACGACAGAAGCGGTGGATGTCCACCTGGAAGCGCCAAAAGATAAAGCTAACGGCGATTACGCGACGAATATCGCGATGCAATTGACGCGTATCGCACGTAAAGCGCCGAAAGTGATTGCGGAAGCGATTGTTTCGAACGTCGACAAAGATTCTGCGAACATCGAGAAAATCGAAATTGCAGGACCAGGATTCATCAACATCACAATCAAAAAAGATTATCTTCTGGACGTTGTGAAAACGGTGCTGGACCAGCAGGGAAATTATGGCCGTACCAATTCCGGCGCAGGCGAAAAAATCCAGGTCGAATTCGTATCAGCGAATCCGACGGGAGATCTTCACCTCGGCCACGCGCGTGGTTCGTCTGTCGGTGATTCACTGTGCAACGTGCTGGACTTTGCAGGCTATGATGTATCCCGTGAATACTATATCAATGACGCCGGCAATCAAATCAATAACCTGGCGCTGTCCATTGAAGGACGTTATTTCGAAGAGCTGGGCAAAGGCGACAGTATGCCTGAAGACGGCTACCGCGGCCAGGACATCATCGACATCGCCAAAGGCCTCGTTGCTGAACACGGCGATAAATTCCTGAACATGACACACGAAGAGCGCTATGCTGAATTCCGCAAGCACGGACTTGAAGTGGAGCTCGCGAAACTTCAGAAAGATTTGGCTGATTTCCGCGTCGAGTTCGACGTCTGGTTCTCGGAAACTTCACTATATGAAAATGGCAAGATTGACTTGGCGTTGCAAAAACTGCGCGACAATGGCCATATCTATGAAGAAGGCGGCGCAACCTGGTTCCGTTCGACGACTTTCGGCGACGACAAAGACCGTGTGCTCATCAAGAACGATGGATCATACACATATCTGATGCCGGATATCGCTTACCACGAAGATAAGATTTCCCGTGGCTTCGGCAAATTGATCAACATTTGGGGAGCGGACCACCACGGATATATTCCGCGGATGAAAGCAGCAATCGAAGCGCTTGGCTACGACCGTGACACGCTTGAAGTAAGCATCATCCAAATGGTTCAATTGTATAAAGACGGCGAGAAGATGAAGATGAGCAAGCGTACCGGTAAAGCAGTAACGATGCGCGAATTGGTCGAACTTGTCGGACTGGATGCTGTGCGTTATTTCTTCGCGATGCGTTCAGGCGATTCACATATGGATTTCGATTTGGATCTGGCAGTTTCACAGTCCAACGAAAACCCGGTATACTATGCGCAATATGGCCATGCCCGCATTTCTTCGATTTTGCGCCAGGCAGAGGAGCAGGGTTATACGGCTTCAACTGACAACCTGGATTTATTGGCAGATGAAAAGGAAATTGATGTTCTGAAGAAAATCGGTGATTTCCCGCAAGTCATCGCGGATGCTGCAAAACAGCGCGCGCCACACCGTGTAACGACTTACATCCAGGAATTGGCTTCACAATTCCACAGTTTCTATAACGCCAATAAAGTTCTGGATACGTCGAACGAAGACATGACCCGTGCGCGTCTTGCGTTGATCACAGCCGTTAAAACGACGATTGCAAACGCATTGAAAACAGTCGGTGTATCTGCACCGGAAAAAATGTAAGCGACATTTCTGAATTTTTCTGTATAATGAAATGGAAAAGTAAATTTCATATCAATCATAAAGGTGCTTATGTCTAAGAACATGAGTTAAAAGGGAAGCCGGTTCGATTCCGGCGCGGTCCCGCCACTGTAAGTGTGAGCTATCTGTAATATGCCACTGGAACATGATTCCGGGAAGGTGCAGAATGCGATGATCATGAGCCAGGAGACCTGCCTTTATGGAACACCCATAAGCTTGCGAGGACAGGCTGGATGCGCATGTCTTTTTATGGCGTCCTTTCAATCCCTCGCATAGCTGCGGGGGATTTTATTTTGGTTCAACTTCGAATCAGCGGTACCCCCTCCGCTGATTCGGTGCTGAACCGCAAACAAACACATTGGAGGAAAACAACATGAAGAAATTTTGGAAATTTGGTATGAGTGCAGGATTCGCAGCAATGCTGCTCGCAGGTTGCGGCGGAGAAGACGCGGCGAATGAAGAACAGGAAATCGAAACACCGGCCGAACCGCCTGAGGAAGTTGCGGAAGCGGAATTTCCGGTGACCCTCGTGGATGCCTTGGGTGAAGAAGTCGTCATTGAAGAAGAGCCGCAGGCAATCGTTTCTATGATTCCTTCCAACACTGAAATTGCCTATGAACTGGGATTGGGCGAAAAAATTGTGGGTGTATCCGATTTTGATAACTACCCGGAAGAAACGGCGGATGTGGAAAAAATAGGCGGTCAGGAATTTAACGTTGAAAAAATCATCAGCCTTGAACCGGATCTTGTACTGGCTCACGAGTCTGGTCTGGGTATGGGAACAGAAGGTCTTCAGCAATTGACTGATGCAGGCCTCACTGTATTTGTTGTTGATAACGCTGAAAGCTTTGAAGAAGTTTATGATACGATCACAGTTATTGGCCAGGCTACCGGATCTACAGAAGAAGCCAATGCACTTGTAGAAGAAATGGAAGTGCAGGTTGAAGAAATTTCAGAGCAGGCAAGCAATGTAGAAGAAAGCAAATCTGTGTTTGTGGAAGTGGGCAGTGATCCGGAAATCTATACAACCGGTTCCGGTACATTCATGCACGAAATGCTTGAACTTATCAATGCCGAGAATGTAGCCGGCGATCAAGAAGGCTGGGTCAGCATGGATCCGGAAGCTATAGTAGCAGCCGATCCGGATGTCATCGTGACGACAGAAGGCGGTTATATTGAAAATGCAGAAGAAGCCATCAAATCGCGGAGCGGTTTTGCTGAAGTGACAGCAGTTGAGGAAGATGCGGTTTACAGTATCGATTCAGATGCAGTGACACGTTCAGGTCCACGCTTGACTGAAGGTCTGCTGGAGCTCGCACGCTCAGTTTATCCGGAGGTTTTCAGTGAGTAAAAATTTACTGGCATATATCGTTTCCCTGCTGCTGTTGGGCGGAGCGATCGTGCTGGGTGTAACGATCGGCACTGTGACGATTTCACCTGTCGTATTATGGAATCCGGCATCGGATGCGGCGGCAGCCAATATCCTTTGGAATATCCGTATGCCACGTGTGGTTCTGGCAGGACTTGTAGGAGCAGCACTTGCCATTGCCGGTGCGGCATTCCAGGGTCTCCTGAAAAATCCGTTGGCTGATCCTTACACTTTGGGAGTGTCTTCCGGTGCCTCTGTTGGCGCCGTGATGACACTTTTTTTCGGCATTTCGCTCCCTTTTCTCGGGTCGTTCACTTTGCCGGTCATGAGCATGGCTGGTGCATTAATGACAATGTTTCTGGTGATGGGTTTTGCAAAATTGGTCGATCGGTCGATGAAAATGGAAACTGTGATCTTAACAGGCATCATCTTCAGTTCTTTTCTTGGATCGCTCATTTCTCTCATGATCGCTTTGACAGGAGAGGAACTTCGGCAAATTATCGGTTGGCTTCTCGGCAGTGTATCGATGCGCGGCTGGCCGTATGTCCAGATGGCGCTGCCTTTCATTATCATCGGTTCTTTTGTGCTCTGGTTGAACCGGCGGGAATTGAACGCAATGCTTTTTGGTGAAGAAAGAGCCCAACACTTGGGTGTGGATGTGAAAAAAAGGAAACTGGCTATATTGATTGGTGGGTCGGTCTTAACGGGTGCAGCTGTTGCAGTGTCCGGCACCATCGGGTTCGTGGGACTGGTGGTTCCGCATATGACCCGGCTGGTATGGGGTTCGGACCATCGTCATCTTCTGCCATTGTCGTTCATGAATGGTGCAGCTTTATTGATCGTTTGTGATCTTGCAGCAAGAACGATCATTTCGCCGACAGAGTTGCCGATCGGCGTTATAACAGCTTTTATCGGGGCTCCAGTATTTGCTTTCATTTTTTTCCGCCAGCGTAAAGGAGGAACTTCAAATGCTTGAAATTACTAACCTGTCAGGTGGCTACGGAGAAAAAAATATTATTTCTGATGTCAGCTTTAGAGTTGAGAAGGGGGCTATGCTCGGAATTCTCGGTCCTAATGGAAGCGGTAAATCGACGTTGATGAAGCTAATCAGCGGAGTATTGCCAGCTAACGTTGGATCAGTGAAGATAAGCGGCAGAAAAATAGGTGATTATCCTGCCAAAGAACTGGCAAGGGAGATGGCCGTGCTCCCCCAGCTCCACGTGCATGCATTTTCACATACAGTCCGTGAAACCGTATCGCTTGGCAGATATCCACATCAACAAGGCTGGTTCTCGTCATGGTCAACTGAAGATGAAGATGCAGTGGTCGAAGCTATGCGCCTGATGGATATCTTGCATTACGAAAAAACACAGATTGATCAATTATCAGGTGGGGAACAGCAACGGGTCTTCGTTGCGCAGGCATTAGCCCAAAATGCTTCGATCCTCTTGCTGGATGAACCGACCAACCATCTGGATATCAATCATCAGAAGGAATTGCTCGATACAATAAAAAAACAGGCAATCGAGAAAGATCTGACCGTCGTGTCGATTTTTCACGACATCAATTTAGCGGCTATGTATTGCGACCAACTCCTGCTTTTGGACAAAGGGGAAGTTTTCCAGATCGGTGAGCCTCACGAGGTGATCCGGGAACAGGACATAGAAGCAGTTTATCAGACAAGGGTCATTAATCATCCGCATCCTGAGTTGCCGAAACCGCAAATCACTTTATTGCCGAATGTAAAAAGAAAGACAGAAATTAATAATATAAAGGCTGAAGATTTTTCCATTACTGCTGAAAGAGTCTTATATAGAAGCAGAGTTCCATTGAAAACAGTGTCTTCTGCGGTTGTCAATCCAGGTTCCGGCTGGTATCGGAATTTCATGAATCGCCATGTTGACGCCAATTATAATGTTGATGACAGTGTGGAAGAGATGAAATCATATATTGAACAGAAGGGCATCAAGTCGACGGATACTATCGGGATGATGACGGCTGTGCAGACCGAGCATGCGATCGTAAAAGAATATGAAGGGCCGTTCGGGACCATAATCATTGCGGTTACAGCAGGTGTCGGCAATGGTGTCGACGTTTCAAAAGCAGTGGAGCGGACAATGCAAGTCGGCACGATCAATACGTGGATCATGGTCAATGGCATATTATCCGAAGAAGCCTTTATCCAGGCTATGATCACTGCGACTGAAGCAAAGACGAAGGCGCTGCAGCATGAACAAGTATTAGATCCGCTGACAGGCACGATTGCAACCGGAACTTCAACGGACAGCTGCTTAGTGGCCGCAACGCAGCAAGGGGAACAGCTGCCTTATGCCGGTCCTGTCACAGAAGTCGGAAAATTGATCGGACTGGGTGTTTTCGAATGCACTGTTGAAGGCATCAAACTATATCGGGAGGCTAAAAGGAGATGACTTTCCATATTTTAGCGATCGGCATCGGTTTGTTGCTGGATCGGCTGATAGGTGATCCGCCTGGATGGCCACATCCTGTGCGGTGGATCGGCCGATACATTATGCTGATGGAAAAGAAATTGAACAAAGGGCGGCAGGCTTTCCGGAATGGCTTCATTTTGACCGGTTCTTTGATGTCCCTTGTTTTTTTGGTAGTTTTCGGCATTGTGGCATGTGCGTATTCTGTCCACCCATTCAGTGGGATAGCGGTGGAAGCGTTGCTGATTGCTTCCGGTTTGGCGCAAAAAAGCTTGAAAGTCGCTGCTGAAGAAGTTTATCAACCGCTGATCAACAAGGATTTAGAAATAGCACGTGAGAAATTGTCCTGGATTGTTGGCCGGGATACTGACCATCTCGAGGAAAGCGAAATTACCCGTGGAGTGGTGGAAACTGTTTCTGAAAATACCAGTGACGGTATTACTGCTCCTCTTTTCTGGGCTTTTTTGCTCGGGGCGCCCGGCTTGTGGCTATATAAAGCAGTCAATACATGTGATTCCATGGTGGGATACAAAAATGAAAAATTTGAGCACTTCGGTTTTGCTTCTGCAAAGCTGGATGATCTGCTGAACTTTATTCCCAGCAGGATAACGGGATTGTTAATCTTGTTGTTGACGAAGAACAGGCAAACTATGACATTAGGAGAGCGTTTGAAGCTCTGGTTCACCGACGCCCCCAAACATCCCAGTCCGAACAGCGGGTGGCTTGAAGCAGCGACAGCCGTTCAAATGGGTATCCAGCTTGGCGGCGTGAATTCCTATAATGGAGTTTCATCATATAGGGCAGTAATGGGTGAACCGATACATAAACTGGAAGCATTGCATATCAAAGAAGCGGTCACCCATATGCAAATTGCAACATGGGCCTTTTTCATATTATTTTCTCTGGGAGGAATCTTGCTTGGCCTTACCTAATCATGGAGCGAATCCAATCCGTCTTTATCAGCAGGCTGGTGTAGAACCACCCGCAGCATTTATCGATTTCAGTGAGAATATTCATCCCTTGGGACCGCCAGCCTTCATCCAAAATAATTGGCAGAATTATTTTTCGCTGATAGATCAGTATCCGGATCCAGAAGCTGAACCGTTCCGGACAGCAGCTGCAGCATTTCATCAGGTGGAAAAGAGCCAAGTCGCTGTTGCCAATGGTGCAGCGGAAATTTTCACATGGCTTGCCAGACGCTATCGAGGAAAGCAGGTGGCATTAGTGGAACCGGCGTTCTCCGAATATCGGCAAACACTGGAAGCAGAAAATGCCAGCATAAAAGAGATTCAATTGACTGAGGCGAATAATTGGCAGCTGGATGTCGAATTCCTTAATGGCAAATTGACTGACTGCGCCGCATTGTACATATGCAATCCGCATAACCCGACTGGAAATTTATTGTCAGCGGAGAAAATGAAGGAGATAGCCAGGCTTAGTTCCGAAGCCGGCTGCGAATTGGTTGTGGATGAAGCTTTTATCGACTTCATCGGGGAAGAGGCATCTTTCGTTGACCATCTTTCCGCCTATCCACATGTCATCATTGTTCGTTCGATGACTAAGATGTATGCCATTGCAGGCTTAAGGCTGGGGTACGTTTTAGCAATGCCTGAATTGATCAAACAGCTTGCCGCGGGGGCAGCCCATTGGAACGTGAATGCGCTGTCTGCCACAATCGGTTCTTCCTGTTTGCAGGAAGAGAAGTACCGTAAGGAAGTAATTCGGTCAGTAAACAAAGAGCGGCAGAAAATGACGTCATTCCTGAAAGAGCAAGGCTGCCATTTTACGGATGCAGCGGTGAATTTTCTCACATTCAAGTTGCCGAGCGGCAAAAATCCTGATCATTTTTTTCGGGATATGCTGAAAAAAGGCATGGTTTTACGCCACACCTATTCGTTTAAAGGGATGGATGGGCAATGGTTCAGGGTTGGCATGAAATCAGAAAAAGCTATGGAAAATCTTCGAAGGGAGATGGTTTTATGGCTAAGGGAAAACTGATCTTCATCAGCGGCGGCGTGCGCAGCGGAAAAAGTTCCTATGCAGAAATGCTGGTCCGAAATTCCGCCTGTGGCCGCAAAGTATATCTTGCAAGCGGACGGGCAAATGACAGTGAGATGGCAGAACGCATAGAACGCCACCGTGAAGACCGGAAGCTGGATGGCTGGCACACAATCGAGCAGCCGATTCGTTTTGAGGAGGCACTTTTGAATATAGGCGAAGGTGATGCGGTCCTATGGGACTGTGTGACAACCTGGCTGGCGAATGAGCTGTATAATGGTTGGGAACAGAACGATATGTGCGCGGATCAGCCGGGATGCATGGAGGCGAAGTGGACGCATCTTCAGCGGACTTTAACTGAGTTGAATGATAAAGCAGAGTTGCTGGTTGTTGTTTCAAACGAAGTATTGGACGATTTTATCCGGGATGAGCTTTATATGAAGTGGCTGGGAACGATTCACTTATGGCTGGTGCAACACTCTGATCATGCTTTTGAGATGGAGAATGGTCTGGCATTCAAGCGGAAATGAGGAGGGAGAGACGATGGCAAAGCATATTGGGATAGGGTTATTGCTGACTTTGCAGTTTTTCTCGACTTTTCCAGTGAAAAAGAATTTACCGATGAAAAAAGCGCAGCTCAACGCCATGTATATCCTTTTGCCGATGCTCGGACTTTTGTTTGGCGGCATTTTGGCGATGACAGCTCTTTTGATCAGGGAAACGACTTCAAGCGGATCTTTGCTGCTGGCTTTAATACTGGTGGTTTTAAGTCTGGCATTGAGTGGTGGACTTCATATGGATGGGCTGGCTGATGTGGCAGATGCCTTTTTCTCCTATAAGGAAAAAGAGAAGCGCCTGGAAATCATGGGCGATCCCCGCATTGGCGCTTTCGGTGCTATGGCACTCATCGTAATGATTGCCGGGAAACTGATCATCGTTTCAGAAACTGCACTGACAGTCTCGCTATGGATGATTTTGTTCATCCCCGCAACTTCCCGGATCGGTCTCTTGTTGATTTTCAGTTCGACACAATCGGCCAAAAGTTCTGGACTCGCCGCTTTTTTCCAAAGTAAAACCGATCACCGGAAGATTGCACGCTGGGGCTACTTGTGGTTCGTTCTGATTATGGCAGCCGCAGCAATGCTGGTGGGCTGGCAATTGACACTTGTGATTATACTGACATTTACAGTTGCTTCTTTATGTTATCGGAAATGGTGCATGAAACATTTTGGAGGCGTCACAGGTGATTTGTTCGGCACCTATATCGAAGGGATGGAACTGCTCCTATGGATACTCCTTTTGTTCTTCATTTAATTCGGCATGCGCCGACGGCTGGAAATTTGGAAAAAAAGTATATCGGCTGGACAGACGAAGCTGTTTTACCGTTTGAAACTGAGGCACAGCTGAAAAGCGGAGAAATATGGGGAAGTGATTTGCTGCGTTGCCGCCAAACCGCTTCCATCCTTTTTCCGAACGCTGCCTACCGGGCAGACCCGGACTTTCGTGAATGCAATTTCGGGGAATGGGAAATGAAAACCTATGAAGAATTAAAAAGTGAACCGCTTTACCGGAAGTGGATTGATGATCCTTATTCAGTGACACCTCCGGACGGCGAAAGCCTTCACCAGGTTGAGCTGCGGATTTCTCAGGCTTTGAGCAAACTTCCGGCAGGCAATGAATTTACAATCATCATGCATGGCGGCCCGATCCGTTATTTATTGGCGCGTGCCAAAAAAGAAACTTTTCGTGAGCAACAAGCATTCCACGGAGACTGTCATTCAATTTCCTGGCAAAGCAGGCAAGCATTCGAGGAGGAAAGAATATGCAAATCATATTCGGTGGTGCCTTTAACGGCAAAAGGCAATATGTAAAAGAAAATCTGACAGTAGGCGATTACTGCTGGTGTGAAGGAACGCTGCCGGATACTTCAGCAGAGTCTGCAGTCATTGCAGGCTTGGAAAAATGGGTGGAGCAGCAATTGCTTTTAAAGAAATCGGAAGTGCAGATCATGCAGCAAATCAATGAAATCTGTCTTCGGAGCACAAGTTCAAACTATATATGGATTCTCACGGATATGAATAGGGGAATTGTACCGATGGATGCATTGGAGCGCCAAATGCGCGATGTAATTGGCAGGATCTATCAATTCCTTTTCAAAGAAGCAAAAGGTGTCATCCGCATTTGGTATGGCATCCCACAAACAATCAAAGGGGCGGATCAAGATGAAAATTTATACGAAAACAGGGGATAAGGGACAAACCAGTCTGATCGGGGCACGAGCAGATAAAGATGCGCCGCGCATCGAAGCGTATGGAACCATCGATGAAGTGAATTCGTTTATCGGGAAAGCCATGACTGAATTGGACAAATCATTATTCGAAGACCTGCTGACAGATCTCGAAGCCATCCAGAATGAACTTTTTGACTGTGGCGGTGATTTGGCCGACGTTCGACCGAATCCTCAATTTAAAATGACAGAAGCACCGGTTGAAGTTCTGGAACAAAGAATCGATGATTTGATGGATGAGCCACCCTTACTGGAACGATTTATCCTGCCAGGAGGTTCTCCGGCAGCTGCCACTCTTCATATAGCACGTACCATCACGCGTCGTGCAGAGAGGCAGACGGTTACGTTGATGAAATCCGGCGAAGAATTCCCGACAGTGGTGCAGCGCTATTTGAACCGCTTATCGGATTATCTGTTTGCGGCAGCGCGTGTAGTCAATTCACGCAACGGTGTACCGGATAATGAATATGTCAGAAGTGCAAAAGTTTTCAAAGGCGGCGGTCGCGCCAAAAAGCAGGGGGAATAAAAATGGGTGTTAGAAAATTGGCATTGGCAGCTTTATTCATCAGTCTATCTGCAGTAGGCGGCATGATTAAGATACCGCTCGGCATTGCATCGATTGCGCTGGATTCGTTGCCTGCATTGCTGGCGGTGCTGTTTTTTTCAGCACCGCTTGCAGCGTTGATTGCGATTTTCGGACATATGATGTCAGCATTTCTGGGAGGCATGCCACTCGGCCCATTCCATCTCATGATAGCTGCTGAAATGGGCATGATCGTCTGGCTGTTTGCAAAATTGCATGCAGCAGAAATGGATCGGATAAAATGGTTAGCCTTCATCTTTTTCAATGGCGTCATAGCAGCTGTGCCATTCTATTTTTTGATGTCGCCCGCTTTCTTCTACGCGACGGTACCGGCACTTCTTTTGGCAGCAACAGTGAATGCTGCTGCCGCAGCGGCTGCTATGCCCTATTTATTGCGCATAAAAGCCGGGAGAACGAACCATGCGTCATGAAATCATTTTGAACGGAATGGTCATTACCACAGATAATTCAGCAGCAATTGGTCAAAAACGTCTGGATGCAGTTAAAGCACCCGATCCTATTACAGCGAAATTCGCAGCGCGGGTGGCTCTTTTGGAACAATGGGCAGCCGGCAGCGAACCACAGGCCGTTTTACTGCATAATTTCAGTGGAGCGGAACACTGGGAACCATACGTTGCCGGCATTGAAGAACTGTTTTATGAAGCCGGTTTGCCCAAGCCATCAATTTCCGGCAGTTCTGAAACGAATATGCAAACCTTGCAATCGGCTCTTGCTGTGACCATGATTGGCAGGCAGGAAGGTGAAAGAGAGGAATCGAATCTTGAATGGGTCGTCTATGGTGAGCCGCTAACCGGAAAAGATGTGCTGGAAAATCCCGCTAAAATAGCAGATCTGAAAAAGCTGAATGATTTGATGAAGCGGAAACTCATCCATCGGATTTGGCCGGTGGGTTCAAAAGGTATTGCTGCTGAAGTGGATCTGATGCTCAACAGGACAATTAAAGTGCTTGAAAAGGGGCCCGATTTACTCGCATCTGGTGGACCGGCCACATCGGTGCTGTTGGGCACTATGCCTCAAAACACTAAAACGGTGATGGATTTTCTGGAGTCACCGGTCTACCCGGTATATTTCGATAAGATATGAAACGAGACATGAACATATAAACTGTACCCGTGGTGTAAGGTGGAATTCTTGCCTTGCTCCACGGGTTTTATTTTATTAATTAAGAAGAAAATAGTGAAATTAAATATGTATAGAATGAAAACCCTTTCAATAGAACTATTGACTGAATGCTCATTCATATTTTAATATAGAACTAAGCATCGACATTCGATGGGAGTTCACGTAAACTTTGAATAAGGATTTTTTGGAATATATTTTTTAAGGGGGAGTACCAATGGAGCCATTGCTCATTGCAAACTGGATTTTGTTCCTGGCTGTGACGATATACGCGGTTTACCTATTCGTTTATTTGCTGAAGTCACGCTATGACTATATCCAATTGGGGAAAAAAGTGGAGTTTGAGGACAATTTCAACGAACGTGTCCGCAAAGTCATGGTCAATGTATTTGGTCAAAAGAAATTATTGAAGGATAAGAAAAGTGGAGCAATTCACGTCATGTTCTTCTACGGATTCCTATTAGTTCAGGCAAGTGCTATCGATTTTATTATCAAAGGCTTATCGCCAGGATCACATTTACCGTTGGGCCCGCTATACCCAGCATTTACGTTTTTCCAGGAGATTGTGACTTTGACAATTCTGGTTGCCGTCGTGTGGGCGTTCTACAGACGTTATATTGAAAAATTGGTTCGCTTGAAACGCGGCTGGAAATCCGGTCTTGTGCTGATTTTCATCGGCGGTTTGATGGTTACAGTCCTAGTCGGCAATGGCGCCGGAATGGTTTGGCAAGATCACCCGACAGCTTGGACCGAGCCTGTAGCATCTGTATTCGCTATGGTTTTCGCAGGCCTTCCTGAAACAGCTGCTGCAACGATCTTCTATATTATGTGGTGGGCACATCTATTGTTCCTGCTAACATTCCTTGTTTATGTACCACAATCAAAACACGCTCACTTGATCTTCGGACCAGTCAACACCTGGTTCCACCGCGTTGATCACGTCGGCCGCTTGAAGCCGATCAACTTTGAAGAGATGGAAGAAGCGGATGAAGATGATCCTGACGCCATGCCTTCATTCGGTGTCGGAAAGATCACAGACTTCAACCAGGGGCAGATGATCGACTTCTACGCATGTGTGGAATGTGGTCGATGCACGAATATGTGTCCAGCAACAGGTACAGGGAAAATGCTGTCGCCGATGGACCTGATTACAAAACTTCGTGATAATTTGACGAACACGGGTGCAGTGATGACCCAGAAAAAACCTTGGGTGCCGGCAATGGCATTCAGCAACACGCAAGGAAACCAGCTGGCAATGGCTGCTGGTGCTGAAGGCGTAAACATCGATGATCTTTACAGCCCAAGCCTTATCGGAGACGTTATCACAGAAGAAGAAATCTGGGCATGTACAACTTGCCGTAACTGTGAAGACCAATGTCCGGTTATGAACGAGCACGTCGACAAAATCATCGACCTTCGCCGTTACCTTGTCATGACTGAAGGGAAAATGGATAAAGACGCTCAGCGCGCGATGACAAACATCGAGAAGCAGGGTAATCCATGGGGCCTTAACCGTAAAGATAAAGAAAACTGGAGAGATGCGCGTGAAGACGTTCATATCCCGACTGTAAAAGAAATGAACAAAGCCGGCGAAGAATTCGAATTCCTGTTCTGGGTTGGTTCAATGGGTTCATTCGACAGCCGTTCTCAAAAAATTGCGTTGTCATTCGCCCGTCTGATGAATCAAGCAGGAGTGAAATTCGCGATTCTTGGCAATAAAGAAAAGAACTCCGGAGATACACCGCGTCGTCTCGGCAACGAATTCCTGTTCCAGGAACTTGCGACAGCGAACATCAAAGAGTTCGAGAAAGCGGACATCAAGAAAATCGTTACAATCGATCCGCACGCATTCAACATCTTCAAAAACGAATACCCTGATTTCGGCTTCCAGGCTGAAGTCTACCACCATACCGAAATGCTGTTTGAACTATTGCAGCAAGGCAAGCTGAAACCGCAATACCCGGTACATGAAAAAATCACGTTCCATGATTCCTGCTACCTTGGCCGTTACAACGATGTATATGACGCACCGCGTGAGATCCTGAAATCGATCGAAGGCGTCGAACTGGTTGAAATGGTCCGTAACCGCCAGGACGGGATGTGCTGTGGCGCCGGCGGCGGATTGATGTGGATGGAAGAAGACGCTGGACACCGCGTCAACGTTGCCCGCACCGAACAGGCACTCGAAGTGAATCCTACAATGATTTCTTCCGGCTGTCCGTACTGCCTGACAATGCTGTCAGATGGAACGAAAGCGAAAGAAGTTGAAGAAACAGTAGGCACTTATGACGTGTCCGAACTGCTTGAAATGTCCATCTTCGGCAAAGAAACTGAAATGCCGGAAGAACAGCTTGTTCAATAAAGATTGCTAAAAGCGGAAAAATTCTATAATATGAAAGACAAGAGGAGGGAGTGTAAAAGCTCCCTTTTTTCACGAGAACTTGTCGAGCGAGCGTTCAGTCAACCAAAACGCCGGACATCATCCGGCGATTTGGTTTGCGACGAAGCTAGCGAGGCGGAGCAGAGCGATGCAGGAGCAAAGTTTAAATTGGATCGAACTTTAGAAACGGTAACCCTCTGAAGCTAGTGAGGCATTTAAAAATTTATCAGCGATTTTTTTGGGTTTATCAGCGATTTTTAAAGGTTTATCAGCGATTCGGATATTTATCGTCGATTTTCGAAGGTTTATCGTCGATTTTCAGAAGTTTATCGTCGATTTTTCATCATTTATCGTCGGTTTTCAACCGTTTATCGTCGATTCCAGGAAATAAGCCACATCCATTATTTTTTTATTTCAATTGAAAACGTTTACAACATGGGAGGAGAATTTATCATGGCAAAAACAGTTATCATTGATGGTGCAAGAACAGCATTCGGGAAATTCGGAGGCGGGCTGAGCTCGTTGACAGCAAGTGACCTCGGAGCTGCAGCAATCAAGGAAGCGATGAACCGTGCAAATATCCAGCCGGAAGATGTCCAGGAAGTGATCATGGGCAACGTGCTGCAGGCTGGCCAGGGACAGATCCCTTCAAGACAAGCCGCTTATAAAGCAGGCATTCCATATAACGTTAAATCAGAAACTATCAATAAAGTGTGTGCATCAGGTCTTCGTTCAGTAACGATGGCTGATCAGATCATCCGCCTTGGTGACGAAGAAGTGATCGTTGCGGGCGGAATGGAATCCATGTCGAACGCGCCTTATTATTTGCCGAAAGCGCGCTGGGGCTTACGCATGGGCGATGCGCAAATGATTGACGGCATGGTTCATGACGGGTTGTCGTGTTCATTCCATCCGGATAAAGTCCACATGGGCACATACGGAAACTCGACGGCAGAAGAGCACGGTTTGACGCGTGAAAAACAGGATGAATGGTCTGTCCGTTCACATGAACGCGCAATCAAAGCGAAAGATATGTTCGCTGAAGAAATCACACCGATCGAAGTGAAGCAGCGTAAAGGCGATCCAATTAAAGTGGAAGTCGATGAAGCGCCGCGTGAAGGCACGACAGCAGAATCCTTATCCAAATTAAAACCGGCATTCGGCAAAGACGGCACGATCACTGCGGGAAATGCTCCAGGAATCAATGATGGTGCGGCTGCACTTATCCTGATGAGTGAAGAACGCGCGCAGAAAGATGGCAAAAAGCCACTCGCTTATGTGCTTTCCCACACAGAAGTAGCTGTTGAACCGCATCGTTTCCCGGAAACACCGGGTCTTGTCATCAACGAATTATTGAAGAAGACAGGCAAATCATTGGATGACATCGATTTGTTCGAAATCAACGAAGCATTCGCAGCTGTAGCACTGGCGAGCTCGAAAATCGCTGGATTGGACGCGGAAAAAGTGAACGTCAACGGTGGCTCTGTAGCACTTGGACACCCGATCGGGGCTAGCGGTACACGCATCATCCTGACATTAGCGTATGAGCTGAAACGCCGCGGCGGCGGAATCGGTATCGCAGCAATCTGTTCAGGCGGCGGGCAAGGCGATGCAATCATGATCGAAGTACCTAAGGAGGCAAAATAAGAATGGCAATTCAAAACGTAATGGTGATCGGAGCCGGCCAAATGGGCTCAGGCATCGCGCAAGTCTGCGCACAGGCAGGATTTAATGTGAAACTGAATGATATGAAGCAGGAAGCGTATGATCGCGGAATCGCGAATATCACGAAGAACCTTTCCCGCAATGTGGAAAAGGGCCGTATGACAGAAGATGAAAAATCAGCAACTCTTGGCCGCATCAAGTCTTCGCTTGATTTGAAAGATGCACATGACGTCGATATCGTCATCGAAGCGGCTGTTGAAAATATGGAAATCAAACACAGCATATTCAAGACACTTGATGAAGTGGCGCCGAAACATGCGATTCTGGCGACAAACACTTCTTCACTTCCGATTACGGAAATTGCTGCCGTGACGAACCGTCCGGAGCAGGTGATCGGTATGCATTTCATGAACCCAGTGCCTGTCATGAAGCTGGTTGAAATCATCCGTGGCCTCGCAACAACTGACGAAGTTTATAAAACAATCGAAGAAATGACATTGAAACTATCGAAAACACCGGTGGAATGCAATGATTTCCCAGGCTTCGTGTCCAACCGCATCCTGATGCCGATGATCAATGAAGCCGTGTTTACGCTTCAAGAAGGTGTGGCAACGAAAGAAGCGATCGACAGCATCATGAAAATGGGCATGAACCATCCGATGGGGCCGCTTGAGCTGGCTGATTTCATCGGACTCGATACTTGCCTCTACATTATGGAAGTTCTTCATGAAGGCTTTGGCGACAGCAAGTACCGCCCGAGCCCATTACTGCGCCAGTACGTGAAAGCCGGTTGGCTTGGCAAGAAAACAGGACGCGGATTCTACGAATACAATTAACCGGGGGGGAACCCGCAATGGATTTACACTTCACAGACGAACAAATTATGATGCGCAATATGGTGCGTGATTTTGCAAAAGAAGAAATTACACCTTTTATCGAAAAGATGGAAGAAGGCGAATTTCCTCGTGAAATTATAAAAAAAATGGCCGAACTTGGCCTGATGGGCATTACAGCTCCTGAAAAATACGGCGGCTCGGAAATGGACTTCACTTCCTATATCACTGCTATCCATGAATTATCGAAAGCAAGCGGCGTCATCGGCGTCATTCTTTCCGTCCATACTTCGGTCGGAACAAATCCGATTCTGCATTTCGGGACGGAAGAGCAGATTGCTAAATATGTGCCGAAACTTGCCAGCGGCGAGTATCTTGGCGCATTCTGCCTGACGGAGCCGGCTGCCGGTTCCGACGCAGGAAGCTTGAAGACAAGAGCTGTCCGTGACGGCGACGATTATGTATTGAACGGTTCAAAAGTGTTCATTACGAATGGCGGCGAGGCGGATACCTATATCGTCTTCGCGTCAACAAAACCCGAAGCCGGTTCACGCGGCATCTCCGCGTTTATTGTAGAAAAAGATTATCCTGGCCTCATCATCGGCAAGGACGAAAAGAAAATGGGCATGCACGGTTCGCGGACTGTACAGCTTACGTTCGACAATATGCGTGTCCCGGCTGAAAACTTGTTGGGCCAGGAAAATAAAGGCTTCAGCATCGCCATGGCCAACTTGAATGTCGGCCGCATCGGCATCGCCGCTCAAGCACTGGGTATTGCAGAAGCTGCTTATGAGTATTCAGTTGCCTATGCCAAAGAGCGTGAGCAATTCGGCAAGCCGATCGCCCAGCAGCAAGGCATTGCGTTCAAGCTTGCTGATATGGCGACACAAGTCGAAGCTGCGAAACTGCTCGTCTACAATGCTGCCAGCCTTTATTCCGAAGGCAAGGATTGCAATAAAGAGGCGTCGATGGCGAAGTTGTTCGCATCGAAAGCTGCCATGGATGTTGCGATCGAAGCAATCCAGGTTTACGGCGGCTACGGCTACACAGAAGATTATCCGGTAGAGCGTTTGTTCCGCGACGCCAAAGTGACGGAAATCTATGAAGGCACAAGTGAAATTCAACGAATCGTTATCAGCAAGCAACTATTAAAATAGCAGGGGGAAAATGACAATGAATTTTAAATTAAGCGAAGAACATGAAATGATCCGTAAAATGGTACGCGATTTTGCAAACAAAGAAGTGGCGCCGACAGCAGAAGAGCGCGACGAAGAAGAACGCTTTGACCGCGAACTATTCGACAAGATGGCTGAACTTGGTTTGACAGGGATTCCGTGGCCTGAAGAATACGGCGGAATCGGATCCGACTATTTGGCGTACTGCATCGCGGTTGAAGAATTGTCGCGCGTTTGCGCATCTACAGGCGTAACGCTTTCTGCACATACTTCACTGGCGGGATGGCCGGTATACACATTCGGAACGGAAGAACAGAAGCAGAAATATCTTCGTCCGATGGCGGAAGGGTCGAAAATCGGCGCTTACGGCTTGACTGAACCGGCTTCAGGATCTGACGCAGGCGGCATGAAAACAAACGCCAAAGAAGACGGCGACCACTGGATCCTTAACGGTTCTAAAATCTTCATCACAAATGGCGGCATCGCGGATATCTATATCGTGTTCGCAGTGACGGACCCGACTTCTAAACATAAAGGGACGACTGCGTTCATCGTAGAAAAAGACTTCGAAGGATTCTCTGTCGGCAAGAAAGAGAAGAAGCTCGGCATCCGTTCAAGCCCTACAACTGAAATCATTTTCGATAACTGCCGTGTGCCAAAAGAAAACGTACTTGGTGAACTTGGCCAAGGATTCAAAATCGCAATGCAGACGCTTGACGGCGGACGCAACGGCATCGCTGCGCAGGCAGTCGGAATCGCACAAGGCGCTATGGACGCTGCAATCGATTATGCGAAAGAGCGCGAGCAATTCGGCAAGCCGATCGCTGCAAACCAAGGGATTTCATTCAAGTTGGCGGATATGGCGACTTCAATCGAAGCTTCACGCTTATTGACTTACCAGGCTGCTTGGCTTGAGTCGAATAAATACTCTTACAGCAAAGAATCAGCTATGGCTAAATTGATGGCCGGCGATACAGCGATGAAAGTCACTGTTGAAGCGGTGCAAGTATTCGGCGGCTACGGCTACACGAAAGATTATCCGGTTGAACGCTTCATGCGCGACGCGAAAATCACTCAAATCTATGAAGGCACACAGGAAATCCAGCGTCTGGTCATTTCCCGTATGGTCACTAAATAATCGGAGGCAGGCCTATGAATGAAAAGCGTGCAATACAGTCTTCCGTGAAAGATGAAACCCTGATCGAAAAGCGCCGAGCGCAGATGATCCGCGGCGCTGTCACGCTTTTTAAAGAAAAGGGCTTTCACCGCACGACTACCAGAGAAATCGCCAAAGCAGCGGGCTTCAGCATCGGCACTTTATATGAATACATCCGGACAAAAGAAGATGTGCTCTATTTGGTCTGTGACTCGATTTATGATGAAGTGCATTCACGCCTGGCGACGATTGACATGGAAAACGGTTCATTGGAAGTGCTGATTACGGCACTTGAACATTATTATGGGCTGATCGACGATATGCAGGATGAATTCGTCGTCATGTACCAGGAGTCGAAGTCATTGCCAAAGGACGCGCTTCAATACGTGCTGAAAAAGGAAACGGAAATGGTTTCCCTTTTCGAGCGCTTATTGACCGAGTGCGCAGAACGCGGGCAAGTGGATCTGACACCAAAGGAAATCGTTTTGGCGTCCCATCATTTATTCGTCCAAGGCCAGATGTGGGCATTCCGCCGCTGGGCCTTGCGCGATTTCACCATCCAGGAATTCATCGCAATGCAAACGAAGTTCCTTCTGCAGGGGATGGCAGGAGAAAAAATCTCGATATCAGGGGGCTAAACATACATGGCTACAATCCAGGAAACAAAAACGTACCAGCCGAAAAACCATATCCGTTTTGTTACGGCTTCAGCGTTGTTCGACGGACACGACGCATCAATCAACATCATGCGCCGTATCCTCCAGTCGAGCGGCGTGGAAGTAATCCACCTCGGACATAACCGTTCGGTTGAAGAAGTGGTGAACGCGGCAATTCAGGAAGATGTGCAAGGAATCGCGATTTCGTCCTATCAGGGCGGACACGTCGAATATTTCAAATATATGTACGATCTATTGCAGGAAAAAGGCGCTCCGCATATCCGCATTTACGGCGGAGGAGGCGGTGTTATCCTTCCGCGCGAAATCATGGAGCTTCACGAATACGGCATAGCCCGCATCTTCTCGCCGGAAGACGGCCGCAAAAAAGGCCTTCAGGGAATGATCACGGAAATCGTGGAAGAATGTGATTTTTCGACGGTCAAAGAGGACCTTTCTGTCGAAAACCTGTCACCGGAAAATCCGGTTACTGTCGCGAACTTGATTACTGCCGCTGAAGAAGCGCATACACGAGGCGGCGATACAAGCGAATTGATGGATGCAGTGAAAAACCAGTCTAAAAATACACCTGTCCTGGGCATTACCGGAACGGGTGGAGCAGGGAAAAGTTCTTTGACGGATGAATTGATCCGCCGTTTCCTTACTGAACTGCCGGGTAAAAACATTGCAATCCTTTCAATCGACCCGACTAAACAAAAGACAGGCGGAGCCTTGCTTGGTGACCGGATCCGCATGAACGCCATCTTCAATAAACGCGTTTTCATGAGAAGTCTGGCAACCCGCGGCTCACGCACAGAATTGTCCGCAGCTTTGGGAGACGTGCTTGACGTCATCAAAGCGGCCGGTTTCGACCTGATTGTCGTGGAAACCAGCGGTATCGGACAAGGGGATGCTGAAATCGCCAACTTCTCGGACGTTTCAATGTACGTCATGACTAGTGAATTCGGAGCACCTTCTCAGTTGGAAAAAATTGACATGATTGACTACGCAGATTTGATTGTCATCAATAAATTCGAGCGTAAAGGCTCTGAAGATGCGTTGCGCCAGGTTCAAAAGCAGTTCCAGCGCAGCCACATGCGTTTTGATGATGAATTGGACAAAATGCCGGTATATGGCACGATCGCCAGCCAGTTCAATGATAAAGGGACAAACTCTTTGTTCGCAGCTTTGGTTGCGACCGTCAATGAAAAATGCGGCACCGACTGGGAAACGGATTATGAAAAATTCGCGAAAACCCAAAAAGAGAATCTCATCATTCCGAATGACCGCCGCTATTACTTGCGTGAGTTGACGGATACTGTCCGCGGCTACCATGCCAAGTCCAAAGAGCAGGCAGGATTCGCCCGCCGCCTCTTCCAATTGGAAGGCGCCATCGACGAAGTGAAGAAGAAATCACCGGACGATGCTCTGGTCAACTCACTCCAATCTCTTGCTGATGGCATTCGCGATGAGCTGACGAATGAATCAAAACGCATTCTTGAAAACTGGTCAGCATTGAAAGAAGCCTATACAGGCGACGAATTCGTGACCACTGTCCGCGACAAGGAAATCCGTACGATTTTGCGCACGGAAAGCTTGTCCGGCCTGAAGATTCCAAGAGTCGTATTGCCGAAATTCGTCGATTACGGAGAAATCCTCAGCTGGGTTTACGCTGAAAACGTACCGGGTTCATTCCCTTATACGGCTGGCGTATTCCCGTTCAAACGCGCTGGAGAAGATCCGAAACGCCAATTCGCAGGTGAAGGGACGCCGGAACGCACGAACCGCCGCTTCCATTACCTGTCGAAAGACGACGACGCAAAACGTCTGTCCACGGCATTCGACTCCGTAACACTTTACGGGGAAGATCCGGACCACCGTCCCGACATTTACGGTAAAGTCGGCGAGTCGGGTGTATCCATCTGTACGCTGGACGATATGAAAAAATTGTATGACGGCTTCGATCTCTGTGCACCGTCCACTTCCGTTTCCATGACAATCAACGGGCCGGCACCGATCATCCTTGCGATGTTCATGAATACGGCAATCGATCAGCAAGTCAAGAAACGTGAAGAAGAACTCGGCCGCACATTGACAGTCGAAGAATTCACCGAAGTACGTGAAGGAACACTGCAAGTGGTCCGCGGAACGGTTCAGGCGGATATCCTGAAAGAAGACCAAGGACAGAACACATGCATCTTCTCGACTGAATTCGCATTGCGTATGATGGGCGATATCCAGCAATACTTCATCGACCATAAAGTGCGCAATTATTATTCTGTATCGATTTCGGGCTATCACATCGCGGAAGCGGGCGCAAACCCGATTTCACAATTGGCCTTCACGCTGTCGAACGGCTTCACTTATGTGGAATATTATTTGAGCCGCGGCATGAACATCGATGACTTCGCACCGAACTTGTCGTTCTTCTTCTCGAACGGCCTGGATCCGGAATACACGGTTATCGGACGTGTCGCAAGACGCATCTGGGCTATCGTTATGCGCGATAAATATGGCGCCAATGAACGCAGCCAGAAACTGAAATACCACGTTCAGACTTCAGGCCGCAGCCTGCACGCACAGGAAATCGACTTCAACGATATCCGCACGACGCTTCAGGCATTGATGGCGCTGCAGGACAATACGAACTCGCTTCATACCAACGCTTACGATGAAGCCATCACGACTCCGACTGAGGAATCTGTGCGCCGCGCAATGGCGATCCAGATGATCATCACGAAAGAGCATGGCTTGTCGAAAAACGAAAATCCGCTGCAGGGGGCATTTATTGTCGAAGAATTGACGCAGCTGGTGGAAGAAGCTGTATTGCAGGAATTCGACCGTATCAACGACCGCGGCGGCGTACTTGGCGCTATGGAAACACAGTATCAGCGCGGCAAGATCCAGGAAGAATCGATGCATTACGAAATGAAGAAACACACAGGCGAATTGCCGATTATCGGAGTCAATACCTACCTGAACCCGAATCCGCAATCGGACGACGACATCAACGCGATGGAAATCGCCCGCGCCACAAAAGAAGAAAAAGAAACGCAAATCACCAATTTGCGTGCCTTCCAGGAGCGCAACGATTCGGACGAAGCGCTTGACCGCTTGAAACACGTCGTGAAAACTGGCGGCAACATCTTTGAAGAGTTGATGGAAACTGTAAAAGTGGCAAGTCTTGGCCAAATTACGACTGCATTATACGAAGTCGGCGGCCAATATCGCCGGAATATGTAAAATTTCATGTGAGAACCCGTTTGCATTCTTTGCAGGCGGGTTTTTCATGATTGGATTCGCTGAGTTTTGGAAGTTATGCGCGATTAAGTAGATATATGGTCGATTAAAAAAATTTGCGTGCGTTCAGCAAAAATCTGCATGGAGCTGACTTTGCTGGAAACGATAGCATCTGTTCAGCCTATTGATCACATTCAGCTATTCGATATATTCAGGAAACTCAGTTATAATAGAAGAAATTGCACGCGGGCTATAAAGGATGATTGACTATGCCGAAGTACGTAAATTATTTGATAATCATTGTCTGCATCATATTGATCGTTTTCCTGTACAATAGAGCACTGGGCTCCGTTCCATTGATCATCCTGTCGCTGTACCTGTTTTATTATGGGTGGAAGGAATTGGGGAAAAGAAAAAACAAGTCACGGTAGCGGACTGAAGAGACTTTGTATATAATGAATTAAGTTAAGAGAGAAGAAGGGACGTGCGGTAATTGAAATTACGTGAATTATCCAAAGAAGAACTAATCGAAGAGTCGTTTGTAGACTTAACATACGCATTATTGGCTGAAACCCATGAAACAAAAACATATCCTGAAATCGTCGAGGACATTGAGAACTTGCTGGGCCTTTCAAAAGAAGACATGAAAGCGCGTCTTGTGCAATTCTATACGGACATGAACATTGATGGACGTTTCCTCATCCTCGGGGAAAACCGTTGGGGCCTTCGTGAATGGTATCCGGTGGAACAGATTGAAGAAGAATCTGCGCCGACTGTCAAAGCACGCAAGAAGAAAGCGAAAGTTGCGGACGATGAAGAATTCGAAGACATGGATCTTGAAATGGAAGATGAACTCGACTTCGATGACTTTGACGACGAAGATGAAGAAGACGATGAAGACGTAACGCCTAAACTCGGCGACGAAGTGGAAGTGATCGATTTCGATGCGGAAACGGACGAAGACGAGGATGAAGAGGATGTTGACGTACTGGTCGAAGACATCGATGGCAACATAATTGATGATGAAGACGAAGAAGATGAAGAAGAAGACGAAGAGTTGAAGTAATCAGAACATTTTTTTACCTTGACTTTAACCGTAGGACTGGATAAGATTTTACTGGGCTCCTTAAAAACAGGAGAAATGATTTGTACAGTTTATGCGCTCCCTCTGCACTTAGCAGGAGGGGCGCTTTTTATTTTTTCCCGGGTTATAGTTTAATAATAAAATACTTCAACAAGTCGCTTCGGCGCTTAGGACAGTGCGAAGATTATGCTCCTGCGCATTGCTCGTCGCAAAGGAGGGCCATCTTCGTATGGCACTCCTTAGCTCCCGCAATAAGCCGAGAAGACCACTCGTCTTATTGCTCCGCTCAGTCCATAGGCGCGCCGGCGCTAGAAGGAACTCTAGAGATATGGAGCAAAACAGCAATCACTCCCAGGGGAACAGAATCGCAGTTGGCTTTCCAACTGTGTTTCAAGCGAAGCTGTTTTGCGGAATATCTCGCTTATTAAAGCTTTTTCTCACAAAGCACGTCTTCAAAAATCGAGGAGGAAACAAGCATGACAAAGTATATTTTCGTAACCGGCGGCGTAGTATCATCGCTTGGTAAAGGGATCACAGCAGCTTCACTTGGGCGTTTATTGAAAAACAGAGGATTGAACGTCACAATCCAGAAATTCGATCCATACATCAACATTGACCCGGGTACGATGAGCCCGTACCAGCACGGAGAAGTTTTCGTAACCGATGACGGCGCGGAAACGGATTTGGACTTGGGCCATTACGAGCGTTTCATCGATATCAACCTGAACAAATATTCGAATGTGACAACGGGGAAAGTCTATTCGACGGTCATTCAAAAAGAGCGCCGCGGCGATTATCTTGGCGGAACGGTCCAAGTCATCCCGCACATCACCAACGAAATCAAAGATCGTCTTTTGCGTGCAGCGAAAACGGCGAAAGCGGATGTTGTCATCACAGAAATCGGCGGAACAGTAGGGGATATCGAGTCCTTGCCATTCCTGGAAGCGATTCGCCAGATGAAATCCGACCTGGGCCGCGAAGAAGTCATGTACATCCACTGTACGCTGATTCCGTACCTCGGTGCAGCAAAAGAAATGAAAACAAAACCGACTCAGCACAGCGTCAAGGAATTGCGCAGTTTAGGTATCCAGCCAAACCTGATCGTCGTCCGTACGGAGCATCCGGTACCGCAGGATATGAAAGATAAAATTGCGTTATTCTGTGACATTAAAGCGGAAGAAGTCATCGAGTCGCGTGATGTTGATGTGATCTATGAAATGCCGCTTCGTTTGCAGGAGCAGCACATGGACCAGATCGTTCTGGATCACTTCGGCATCGAAGCGCCAGAAGCGGACATGACGGAATGGACAGGGCTTGTGGAAAAAGTGAAATCACTGAAGAACACAGTACGCATCGGTCTAGTCGGTAAATACGTCGAGTTGCAGGATGCTTACATTTCAGTAGTGGAATCCTTGAAACACGCAGGTTTTGCTTTCGATTCGGATATTGAAGTGGACTGGATCAACGCAGAACACGTCAACGCCGAAAACGTTGAAGAGAAATTGAGCAATTGCGACGGCATCCTGGTTCCTGGTGGATTCGGGGATCGCGGTGTTGAAGGGAAAATCGTCGCTACGAAATATGCCCGTGAGAACAAAGTGCCGTTCTTCGGCATTTGCTTGGGCATGCAGCTGGCATCCGTTGAATTCGCGCGCAATTTGATGGGAATGGAAGATGCCCATTCATCCGAATTGAACCCGAAGACTTCTTATCCGGTCATCGATTTATTGCCGGAGCAAAAAGACATCGAAGATCTGGGCGGCACGCTGCGTCTCGGACTTCAGCCTGCGAAATTGAAAGAAGGTTCGAAAGCGCATGAAGCGTACGGCGAAAGTTTAGTATACGAACGCCATCGTCACCGCTACGAATTCAATAACGAATTCCGTGAACAGTTCGAAGCAGCCGGCTTCATCTTCTCTGGAACTAGCCCGGATGGCCGACTGGTTGAAATCATTGAAGTCGCTGACCATCCATGGTTCGTGGCTTGCCAATTCCACCCGGAATTCATCTCGCGTCCGAACCGGCCGCAGCCGTTGTTCCGTGAATTTGTCAGAGCTTCAATCGACAATAAATAATAAAACAAAGGCCATCCCGGCAATTTCAATCGGGATGGCCTTTCTATTTAATAGTTTTCTTCATCCAGCATCTCGCCCATCATCAACTTGATGTTGTAGTAGGCGTATAAAGCGGCCAGTGCATGGGGAATGACAGTGCGGCCACCTGCAGAAATACCTTCGTCGATGCCGAGCGACAGGAATACTTCCGGAAGATCCGTGCTATGGGATTCTGCCGATATCATGGCAAATGGGATGGCGGCATCGGATAATCTGCCTGCCAGTTCATCCCCTTCATCTTTTTTTGCTAAAATGAAGACACGGTCGGCGCTTGTTAGAATGCTGTCCGGTTTCCATTCGCTTGCCGAAAGCAGCGGCTCCGTACTTTCAAGTGCGGCAGCGGCCACAGCTTTCATTTCACCGAAGGCAGCTATGAAAATGGTTCCTTCACCAATGGCAGCCTGTGCAAGAAGGCGGGCAATTTCTTCGAGTGTCGGTTCGTGGACAGCGATGCGCTCGAGTATTTCGGATAATTGTGCAGACAATATTTTCAATTCTCTCACCTCAAGCAAAAGTATAGCAGAAGCAGGGCTTGAAAAATGCTGAAGGCAGAATGTAGGAGGAATCTTATTGAAAACGATTTTGATTGTGGACGATCAGCCGGGTATACGGATGTTATTGCAAGAAGTATTTTCGAAAGAAGGATTTGAGACCGTATCGGCCGGCAACGGGCGTGAGGCGTTGGACATTTTCGAAAAGATGCGTCCTGAGCTGGTCCTGCTGGATATGAAAATCCCGGGAATGGATGGCATTGAAATCCTGAAACACATGAAAAAGGAATGTGATGGCGTCCAAGTCGTCATGATGACCGCCTATGGTGAATTGAATCTGATTGAAGAAGCAAAGACCTGGGGAGCGGTGCGCCATTTCACAAAACCGTTTGATGTATTTGAATTGCGCGAGACTGTAAAGAAATTGTTAGAGGACTGATACACTAGGAAGTGGCGGATAGATACAGATTTTGTTATGATAGGGAAGGTATTTGCTTTATTTAGCCGCTGAGGAGGAAGTTTGTCATGGCATTGGTTTCAATGAAAGAAATGATGATAAAAGGTAAAGAAGAAGGATATGCAATCGGTCAGTTCAACTTGAACAACCTGGAGTTCACTCAGGCGATCCTTCAAGCTGCACAAGAGGAGAATTCTCCGGTCATTTGTGGAGTATCAGAAGGTGCAGCCCGTTATATGGGTGGATTCACAACAGTTGTGAACATGGTGAAAGGCCTAATGCATGATTATAAGATCACAGTGCCAGTGGCAATCCACTTGGACCATGGTTCGAGCTTTGAAAAATGCAAGGAAGCAATCGATGCTGGTTTCACCTCAGTAATGATCGACGCGTCCCACCATCCTTTCGAAGAAAACATCGAGATAACAAAACAAGTTGTCGAGTATGCACATAAACATAATGTATCTGTGGAAGCGGAACTTGGCACAGTCGGCGGACAGGAAGACGATATCATCGCTGACGGCGTCATTTATGCCGATCCTCAGGAATGTAAGCAATTGGTTGAGAAGACTGGAATCGATTGCCTGGCTCCTGCCCTTGGTTCAGTACACGGACCATATAAAGGTGAGCCGAATCTTGGATTCAAAGAGATGGAAGAAATTTCACAGCTTTGCGATCTTCCGCTTGTCCTGCACGGCGGTACTGGAATCCCTGTAAAGGATATTCAGCGTTCTGTATCGCTTGGAACAGCGAAGATCAACGTAAATACAGAAAGCCAGATCGCTTCAGCGAAAGCGGTCCGTGAAGTTCTGGACAACGATAAAGTCGTATACGATCCACGTAAATACATGGGCCCGGCACGCGAAGCCATCAAAAATACTGTAATCGGTAAAATGCGTGAATTCGGAAGCTCAGGCAAAGCGTAATCAGACAGAATGCAAATAGATGGAAGAGAGAAGAAGCGACAAAAGGCGCCTTCTCTTTTTTCCGTACTACAGGAGGAAAAAAATATGAAATTTTTTATTGATACTGCAAACTTTGACGAAATTAAAGAAGCACATTCGTGGGGCATCCTATCGGGTGTTACAACAAACCCATCGCTGGTGGCAAAAGAGAAAAACGTTTCTTTCCACGATCGCTTGAAAGAAATCGCTGAATTGGTTGATGGTTCAATCAGCGGCGAAGTTATTGCTCTTGATGCTGAAGGCATGATCAAAGAAGGCCGTGAACTGGCTGCACTTGCACCAAACATCACAGTTAAATTGCCAATGACTCCAGACGGTTTGAAAGCATGTGCCGTTCTTGCGGGCGAAGGCAAAAAAGTCAACGTTACATTGATCTTCAGCGCAAACCAGGCTTTGCTTGCGGCACGTGCGGGAGCAGCGTATGTATCGCCTTTCCTTGGCCGTCTTGACGACATTGGCCATAACGGCATGGATCTGATTGCGACGATTGCAGAAATTTTTGCGATCCACGATATTAATTCTGAAATTATTGCGGCTTCAATCCGCCATCCTCAACACGTGACAGATGCGGCATTGAACGGCGCCCACATTGGTACAATGCCGATTAAAGTAATGGAGCAAATGTTCAAGCACCCATTGACGGATAAAGGAATCGAAGCATTTTTGGCTGACTGGGAAAAACGGACTGAAAAATAATATAATTAGGAAACCGAGTCCGGAATGTTTAAGGCAAACTGGGCCAATCGGACTTTCATGGTATTCAGGAAAAGCGTCAGCTGGCGCACCGGATAGCCATGAAAGTGGGATAAAGGAGAATACTGATGGACGTTTATAAAATTACAGGCGGAAAACGCCTGTCTGGGACGATAAAAGTCAATGGAGCAAAAAACAGCGCGGTGGCATTGATCCCCGCATCGATTTTGGCGAATTCACCTGTTCAGATTGAAGGTTTGCCTGGCATTTCTGATGTATGGACATTAAAGAATATTTTGGAAGAGATCGGCGGCGAAGTCAGCTTTGAAGATGGCACGATGAGCATCGACCCGACCAACATGATCGACATGCCGCTGCCGAATGGCAATGTCAAAAAATTACGGGCTTCCTACTATATGATGGGAGCAATGCTCGGGCGTTTCAAACACGCGGCCATCGGTTTGCCTGGCGGCTGTTTCCTGGGACCACGTCCTATCGATCAGCACATCAAGGGCTTCGAAGCGCTGGGTGCTAAAGTGACGAACGAACACGGTGCCATCTACCTGCGCGCTGATGAACTTCGCGGAGCTAAAATCTATCTGGATGTCGTTTCAGTCGGCGCGACCATCAATATTATGCTGGCAGCTGTTTTGGCAAAAGGCCAGACGACAATCGAGAATGCGGCAAAAGAACCTGAAATCATCGATGTTGCCACCCTGTTGACAAACATGGGCGCGAAGATCAAAGGTGCCGGAACAAATGTAATCCGCATCGACGGTGTTGAAGAATTGCATGGCACAAACCATACAATCATTCCTGACCGCATCGAAGCAGGCACATTCATGATTCTTGCAGCTGCAGCTGGTGATGGCATCACGATTGACAACGTCATTCCTTTCCATATGGAAGCATTGACAGCCAAATTGCGTGAAATGGGTGTCGATGTACAGGAAGGCGAAGAATCGATCCATATTCCTAAACCTGAGAAATTGCAGGCGATTGACGTGAAAACACTTGTTTATCCAGGATTTGCGACGGATCTTCAGCAACCGTTCTCAGTGCTGATGACACAGGCTGAAGGTTCATCGATGATCACCGATACAATCTATTCTGCAAGATTCAAGCATATCGACGAATTGCGCCGCATGAATGCAAGCGGAAGAGTCGAAGGCAGAGCGGCCATCATCACTGGCCCGACACCATTGACTTCCGCAACAGTTGTGGCTTCCGATCTTCGCGCAGGCGCAGCTTTGGTGATTGCCGGCTTGCTCGCAGAAGGCGAAACGGAAATCCGCGAAATCTATCATATCGAGCGCGGGTATGCTGAAATCATTGAAAAATTGCGTGGCTTGGGTGCTGACATCCGCAGAGAGACAATCGACCCGGTAACAAGTTCGAGGTCAGACCTTAGCTCAGACGCCAATTAACTCGGGTTTGGCTTAACAATATATGTTACAATCATAGGGACATATATATACTTTGGTTATATTTAAATCTTTATTTTTTGAATGAGTTGGTATTAATGAATATCGATTTAAAAGATTTATTTTAATCAACTATCAAAGTTAGCCGAACAGGAGGAACGATGAATATGGAACGCAGTTTATCAATGGAATTAGTGCGTGTAACAGAAGCGGCAGCAATCGCTTCCGCGAAATGGATGGGCCGCGGCCTCAAAAACGAAGCGGACGATGCGGCAACGACTGCCATGCGGACAGTATTCGATACCATTCCCATGCAGGGAGTCGTCGTAATTGGCGAAGGCGAGATGGATGAAGCACCGATGCTTTATATCGGTGAAGAACTTGGGACTGGCAACGGTCCGGAAGTGGACGTTGCAGTCGATCCGCTTGAAGGAACGAATATTGTAGCGGCAGGCGGCTGGAATGCACTTGCCGTGTTGGCGATTGCCGACCGCGGCAATCTGCTCAACGCACCCGATATGTACATGGATAAAATTGCTGTCGGCCCTGAATCAGTGGGGAAAATTGATATCAATGCCCCGATCATCGACAATCTTCGTGCTGTGGCAAAAGCCAAGAACAAGGATATCGAAGACGTGGTGGCGACAGTCCTGAACCGTGAACGCCACGCTGAAATCATCCAACAGATCCGTGATGCGGGTGCCCGCATCAAACTCATCAATGATGGGGATGTGGCTGGCGCCATCAACACAGCTTTTGATGAAACAGGCGTCGATATTCTATTCGGCTCAGGCGGAGCTCCTGAAGGCGTAATCGCTGCTGTGGGCTTGAAATGCCTTGGCGGTGAGCTTCAAGGAAGGCTTATGCCGCAAAACGATGAAGAGAGAAAACGATGCATCGATATGGGCATCGATGTAGACAAGGTCCTTATGATGGACGACCTTGTAAAAGGTGACGACGCAATTTTTGCAGCTACCGGTGTCACTGATGGTGAATTATTGCGCGGAATCCAGTTAAAGGGCGGCTTTGCAGAAAGCCACACACTGGTCATGCGCGCGAAGTCAGGCACGGTACGCTTTGTGGAAGGGCGCCACAGTCTGAAGAAAAAACCGAATCTCGTGATGAACGATTAATGAATGAACTTCAAAATGGGTCCGGCTTAAAAGCCGGGCTCCTTCTTTAAAATCTTCCAATTGTTAACCTCAATTTTTATTTCCTAAAAAAATCAGAATAAGAGTGGTGTCCTCATACATGTCAACGATTACAATTTCCGCATTGGAAAATATGACCTTAAAAGAACTTTACAATTTAGCGAAAGAATACAAGCTCGTCAATTACAGTAAGCTCACGAAAAAAGAGCTGATTTTTGCAATCCTGAAAACCCGTGCTGAACAGGAAGGCTTCTTCTTCATGGAAGGCGTCCTTGAAATTATTCAATCCGAAGGGTTCGGGTTCCTCCGTCCGATCAATTATTCACCGAGCTCACAGGATATCTACATTTCAGCATCGCAAATCCGCCGCTTTGATTTGCGGAACGGAGACAAAGTGTCAGGCAAAGTGCGTCCGCCAAAAGAAAATGAACGGTATTTCGGTTTGCTTCAGGTAGAAGCGGTGAACGGGGAAGATCCGGAAGTAGCGAAAGAACGGGTCCATTTCCCGGGATTGACACCATTATATCCAGATCGCCACATCCGTCTTGAAACCAGCCATGACCATCTTTCGACACGCATCATGGATTTGGTGTCGCCTGTAGGATTTGGTCAGCGCGGACTGATTGTTGCACCCCCGAAAGCCGGCAAGACAATGTTGTTGAAAGAAATTGCGAATTCGATCACGACGAATCATCCCGAGGCTGAGCTCATTGTCCTGCTTATTGATGAGCGTCCTGAAGAAGTGACTGATATCGAACGTTCAGTCAATGCGGACGTCGTATCTTCAACTTTTGATGAGATCCCAGAAAACCATGTTAAAGTGGCCGAACTTGTTCTTGAGCGCGCGATGCGCCTGGTAGAGCATAAGCGGGATGTTGTCATTTTGATGGATTCGATTACACGCCTTGCCCGTGCTTATAATCTGGTGATCCCGCCGAGTGGACGTACACTTTCCGGTGGTATTGACCCAGCGGCTTTCCATCGTCCGAAAAGGTTTTTCGGAGCTGCCCGCAATATTGAAGAAGGCGGCAGCTTGACGATATTGGCGACAGCACTGGTGGAAACAGGTTCACGCATGGATGAAGTGATCTATGAAGAATTTAAAGGAACAGGCAATATGGAGCTTCATTTGGACAGAAGCCTGGCAGAGCGCCGCATATTCCCGGCACTCGACATTCGCCGTTCTGGAACGCGGAAGGAAGAATTGTTGATTGGCAAAGAAGAACTTGATAAACTATGGAAAATCCGTAAAACATTCTCGGATACCCACGATTTTGCGGAACGTTTCCTGAAAAAATTAAACCAGACACAAACCAATGAAGACTTTTTCGCGCAATTGACAGCAGAAATGAAAGCTCATCGCGCATCAAAAAAGACGATTTAATTTCTTGCAATAGAGATTAAATCTTGTTAAGATAGTATCAATGAGTCAAAAGCAAAGCTATTGCATATACGGCCTAAAGAGCCGTGTAAGGCAATAGTAAAATAGATTAAACTCTGTTCCGGATGGTTCAGGGCGAGAGGAGAAAAACACATGAAAACAGGAATTCACCCAGAATACAAACAAGCTACAGTAACTTGCTCTTGCGGTAACTCTTTCACTACAGGATCTGTAAAAGAAGATATTAACGTAGAGCTTTGCTCGGAATGTCATCCATTCTACACTGGACGTCAAAAATTCGCAGCAGCTGATGGCCGCGTTGACCGTTTCAACAAAAAATACGGTCTTAAAGAAGAAAACCCGAACTCTGAAGAGTAAGAGTGTAAAAAAATACCTGCCTTGCGCGAAATCGCCGGGCAGGATTTTTTTTTGCTTTTTTATCGATGAATCCATATACATAATTACAAGAAAATGCGGTAATGCATGCCGGAATTAGGTATTATTAATACTATATAAATTAACAAAATTATTTACACTGCTTCAGTGATTTTAAAAAATATAAAGAAAACTAACCAACTATCCAAGTGTTTGAAAGGGGTCCCTAAAATGTATGTAATGAAACAGACAGGCTGGGTCGAATTGATTTGTGGAAGCATGTTTTCCGGAAAATCGGAAGAACTGATCCGCCGTGTAAGACGCTCGCAATTCGCCAAACAGAAAATCGCAGTATTCAAACCGAAAATCGACGATCGCTACAGTGAAGAAGCGGTCGTATCCCATAACGGCACGACAGTGATTGCGCTGCCAATCTCGCATTCCGAAGAAATGTGGGAATACATTACAGACGAATTCGATGTAATCGCAATCGACGAAGCACAATTCTTCGACGACGGCATCATCGAGAACGTACAAAAACTTGCCAACCACGGATTTCGTGTGATTGTTGCCGGGTTGGACCAGGACTTCAGAGGGCTGCCATTCGGCCCGATGCCGTCTTTACTGGCGATTGCTGAACAAGTAACAAAATTACAGGCTGTCTGCACAGTATGCGGTTCACCCGCTAGCCGTACACAGCGTTTAATCGACGGCAAACCGGCCGGGTCTGATGATCCAACCATACTGGTTGGCGCATCAGAAGCATACGAACCAAGATGCCGCCACCACCACGAAGTACCGACAGGCGTTACCGTTTCTGAATGAAAGTGATACTGTATATAACATAAATAAGTAGAACATAGAATCTATAGTAACCGATATTCCGCAAAACAGCTCCGAAGACATTAGCCGACGCGTGCGAGGCTATGTCTTTGCGACGAAGCTAGCGTAGCGATGCAGGAGCAAGATTATTTACCTCTGCACCCTGGGAGTCTTCGCTGTTTTGCTCCATATCTCTAGAGATTTTTCTAGCGCCGCCGCGGCTATGGAGCAGGCGAATGCCGACCGGGCAGAAGACGAGTGCTCTTTTCGGCTTATTGCGGGAGGCTTGTCCTAAGCGTCGAAGCGGTATTTAAGTATTTTAATATTTTAACTTATATAATAGAAGAAAACCAAAATAGTAACAGGAAATTGAGGTGACGGCGATGTTTGATCGCTTGCAAGCTGTTGAAGATCGATACGACCGTTTGAATGAATTATTAAGTGACCCGGAAATTGTTAGCGACACCAATAAGCTTCGTGAATATTCGAAAGAGCAGTCAGATTTGCAGGAAACGGTGGAAGCATACCGTGAATACAAGGATTTGAAAGCACAATTGGCTGACGCCAAAGCGATGTTCGACGACAAGATGGATGCTGAAATGCGGGAAATGGTCAAAGAAGAAGTTAATGAATTGGAAGAGAAAGTGGAAGCGATTGAAGAGCGTCTCCATATTTTATTGATACCAAAAGACCCGAACGACGATAAAAACGTTATCATGGAAGTCCGCGGAGCAGCCGGTGGAGACGAAGCCGCACTGTTTGCCGGCGACCTTTACCGCATGTACAGCCGCTTTGCCGAGTCGAAAGGCTGGAAAGTGACCATAATGGATTCGTCTGCTACCGGACTTGGCGGTTTCAAGGAAATCGTGTTCATGATTTCCGGAAAAGGTGCATATTCCAAGATGAAATTCGAAAACGGTGCTCACCGAGTGCAGCGTGTTCCGGAAACGGAATCAGGCGGACGCATCCATACTTCGACGGCGACAGTAGCCTGTCTGCCGGAAGTGGAAGAAGTGGAAGTCGAAATCCATGACAACGATATTCGCGTGGATACCTATGCGTCTTCAGGTGCCGGCGGACAATCGGTCAACACGACGATGTCAGCGGTGCGTCTGACACACATTCCGACGAATACGGTCGTGACGTGTCAGGATGAAAAATCGCAGATCAAGAACAAAGCGAGTGCCATGAAGGTTTTGCGCGCGCGTGTCTATGATAAATTCCAGCAGGAAGCGCAAGCTGAATATGACGCAGTGCGTAAATCCGCTGTTGGAACCGGCGACCGTTCTGAACGGATCCGCACGTATAATTACCCGCAGAACCGCGTAACAGATCATCGCATCGGTTTGACAATCCAGAAACTGGACCAGATTCTTCAAGGTAAAATGGACGAATTGATCGATGCATTGATCGTTGAAGAGCAGTCTGCACGAATGGAAAGCTTGAACAATGCATAAACCGCATAAAATTTTTGAGGCCCTTAACCGGGCTTCTTCTTATTTATTGGATAATGGGCGGGAAGAAGCCGCAGCGGGTATATTGCTCCAGCACACGCTTGAGCTCAGCCGTGCCGGCCTGTTGGCTTCGCTGCGCGATGAAATGGATGATGACAGCTTCGTAAAATTTTGGGATCTTATTGAACGGCATGCCAACGGGACACCTGTGCAGCACCTGACAGGATATGAAATGTTCTATGGGCGAAAATTCCTCGTGAATTCTGATGTGCTGATTCCCCGTCCTGAAACTGAAGAATTGGTCGAAGAAGCATTGGAACTGATTCAGAAGCACATTCCTGAACCTTCCCCGACGATTGCCGACATCGGCACCGGAAGCGGAATCATTGCCATTACAATGAAACAGGAAATGCCTTCTTCAAAAGTTACGGCTACTGATATTTCGCAAAAGGCGTTGGATACCGCCCAGAAGAATGCAGTTGAGCTTGGAGCGGATATCGAATTTAAGCTAGGTGATCTGCTGGCACCATTAGCAGGGCGGAAGTCGGACGTTATCTTGTCAAATCCGCCGTATATCGCCTACTCTGAAGCCGAAGCCATGTCCGACAGTGTGAAGGATTTCGAGCCTCACTCTGCTTTATTCGCGGAGCAGGAAGGTCTCGCACTCTATCAGCATATGATGGAAGATTTGCCTGAACGGCTGAATAAACCCGGGGTTATCGGTCTCGAAATCGGACATTTGCAGGGAGAAGCTGTGGAAAACATGCTGAAAAAGGCTTTTCCACAGGCAAAAATCTATTGTAAAAAAGATATCAACAAAAATGACCGGATGGTTTTCTGTATTAATACCTGACTTGTGCACAATTTGGGTATAATAATGATATGGTTATACACAATTTGTGGATTAAGTAGCAGAAACCTGAGGGAATGGGAGTTGCTGAAATGAGTACAGAAGTAATTCTTGTGGATAAACATGTGAATAAAGAAACAAATTATGCACAAGCTGTGGATATCATCCGTCAGGGCGGGATTGTAGCGTTTCCGACCGAGACAGTTTACGGGCTTGGAGCAGACGCTACCAACGCGGAAGCGGTCAGCAAAATATTTGAGGCCAAGGGGCGTCCGGCTGACAATCCATTGATAGTGCATGTCGATTCCAAAGAGACAGCCGTTACTTATGTGGATGAAGTTTCAGAAAAGGCTTTGAAGTTGATGGATGCGTTTTGGCCAGGGGCTTTGACCCTCATCATGAAATCGAAGCCGCATATTTTCGCGCGGAATGTGACCGCTGATCTTGAAACAGTCGGAATCCGTGTGCCGAACCATCCAGTGGCATTGAATCTATTGAAGCGGCTGCAGTTGCCGGTCGCAGCGCCGAGTGCAAATACCAGCGGCAAGCCGAGCCCGACGCTTGCTGAACATGTTTATCACGATATGGAAAATAAAATACCGTTGATTCTGGACGGCGGGCCGACAAAAATAGGCATTGAATCGACAGTGCTGGACATGACCAGCGAACCTCCAGTGATTCTCCGGCCTGGAAATGTAACGAAAGCACAGATTGAAAGCGTCATCGGAACGATCAGGTTATCCGCTGAACTTCATGGCAATGCACCAAAATCGCCGGGTATGAAGTACGCGCACTATGCGCCGGATGCACCTGTTTATCTGATTGAAGATGACAGCAAATTAATCCATAAAGCGATTGAACACGTGCAGGGCAAAGGTAAGAAAATTGCTGTTCTCAGCAGCACCGAATACCCGGAAGCCGATTTTCATTTTCCGTTGAGTCCGGAGACTTTATACAGCAGTTTGCGCAAATGTGATATGACCGACGCGGATCTGATATTAGCCGGGGTGCCGGCTGAGCGGAATGACAGTGATTTCATGATGAACCGCCTGGAAAAAGCAGCAGATCATAAATGGTTCAGTTGAAAATTCTCGAAAGCAGGTGACATGATGAAAATTGTATTTGTTTGCACAGGAAATACTTGCAGGAGCCCGATGGCTGAAGCGATTTTGGAATCCAAAAGAATCACCGGCATCGAAGTCCGTTCAGCGGGGGTTTTTGCCGGCAGTTCACCGATTTCACAAAATGCAGGAGCTGTTCTTGCGGAGCAGGGAATTGAATTCGATCATACGTCACGGCCGCTTTCTCCGGAAGATTTGGAATGGGCCGATGTCATTTTGACCATGACCCTTTCCCATAAGCAATTGATTCATCAGCAGCATCCGTATATGTCCGAGAAATTATATACATTGAAAGAATATGTGACCGGCTCGGCTGATGATGTAAGTGACCCATACGGCGGCTCAGTCACAGTGTATCAACAGACTTTCGACGAATTGCGTGAACTGATCGGCAGGCTGGAAACTAAACTTTTGCAGGGAAAATGAAAATTTTGCCACCCGTCATTTTGGGTGGTTTTTATTATGCGCTGATTTTCCCAACCTCAAAAAAGCCATAACACTAACCGTTTATATGTTTTTTCGCACAAAGGTGTTAAAATGAAACCAAAGTGTAAAAGTAAATGATTGCTTTTAGCGCTAACAGAATAGAAAAGAGGGTTATACATGAAAATCGCTATTTCTTCTGATCACGGCGGCAACAATCTTCGCAAGGAAATGGTCAATCTCTTAAACGAGATGGGCATTGAATATAAGGACTTCGGCCCGCACACCGATGACTCTGTCGATTACCCCGATTACGCGACTCCGGTTGCGGAAGCTGTAGTAAACGGTGAAGCGGATCGCGGTATCCTGATCTGCGGAACCGGGATCGGCATGTCGATTGCGGCAAATAAAGTAAAAGGGATCCGCTGCGCTCTAGTGCATGATGTTTTCAGTGCCAAAGCGACTAGAGGACATAACGATTCCAATATCCTTGCAATGGGTGAACGTGTTGTCGGAGCAGGACTTGCGCGTGAAATCGCGAAAACTTGGCTGACAGAGGAATTTGAAGGCGGACGCCACGAAAAACGGGTACAAAAAATCACAGACTTAGAAAAATAAGGAGTGGTCGGCATGCAAAGTTTATGGCAATTGCAGCTAGAAGAAACGTTGGGTGAACTGGAACAGACAATTGATTTCAGGAAAGGCCAGGTTTTTGTGGTAGGCTGTTCAACTTCCGAAGTGCTCGGACAGCATATCGGCACTGGAGGCGGGTTGGATATTGCGGAAAGCTTGTATGAACCATTACAGAAATTCGCGGCACGCCATAAAATTTTTCTGGCGTTCCAGGGATGTGAACATATTAACCGTGCTTTGACGATTGAACGGCATGCCGCTGAGAAATACGGCTGGGAGCCAGTATCTGTCATTCCGGTAGCCAAAGCCGGCGGATCGATGAGTGCTTATGCTTACAGTGCTATGAACGATCCGGTCGTAGTCGAGGAAATCAAAGCGCACGCCGGAATCGACATCGGCCAGACAATGATCGGCATGCATTTAAAAAGAGTAGCCGTTCCGGTGCGTACATCTGTTAAACTAATAGGAGATGCGATTGTTTCTGCAGCCACCACACGCCCGAAACTGATCGGCGGTGAACGCGCCAGCTACAGTCGTGAGTTTGTTCAATTACAGGAGGGAAATCAGGATGGATTTGATTAAAGCGCAAGACCAGGCAGTATATGAAGCAATGAATGCGGAAAAAGAACGCCAGGAAGCGAATATCGAACTGATTGCATCAGAAAACTTTGTGTCGCAGGCCGTCATGGATGCGCAAGGCTCTGTATTGACTAATAAATACGCGGAAGGTTACCCGGGCAAACGTTATTACGGGGGCTGTGAATTCGTTGACGTGGTGGAAAACATCGCGAGAGACCGCCTGAAAGAAATTTTCGGTGCGGACCACGCCAATGTACAGCCGCATTCCGGTTCACAGGCAAATATGGCCGTTTATACTGCGGTTCTTGAAAAAGGCGATACGATTCTTGGAATGAACTTGAACCACGGCGGTCATTTGACGCATGGCAGTAAAGTGAATTTCAGCGGTATGCAGTATGATTTCAAGGAATACGGCGTAGATGAAGAAACGCAATTGATCGATTACGATAAAGTGCGTGAAGCTGCTCTGGAGCACAAACCGAAAATGATCGTAGCTGGAGCAAGTGCATATTCCCGAAAACTTGATTTTGAGAAATTCCGTGAAATCGCTGATGAAGTCGGCGCTTATTTGATGGTGGATATGGCTCACATCGCAGGGCTTGTGGCAACAGGAGCTCATCCGAATCCGGTTCCCCACGCGCATTTCGTGACTTCGACAACACATAAAACCCTTCGCGGCCCACGCGGCGGTTTGATTCTTTGCAAAGAGGAATTCGCGAAGAAAATCGACAAAACGATTTTCCCGGGAATCCAGGGCGGTCCGCTTATGCACGTCATCGCATCTAAAGCGGTAGCGTTCGGTGAAGCACAGCAGCCTGAGTACAAAGAATACATCGACCAAGTGGTGAAAAACGCGAACGCACTTGCTGAAGGCCTGATGGCTGAAGGCGTGGATATCGTTTCAAAAGGCACGGACAACCATTTGATGCTGATTGACCTGCGTTCATTGAACCTCACAGGAAAAGTAGCCGAAAAAGTTTTGGATGAAGTCGGCATCACAACAAATAAAAACACGATTCCATTTGATCCGGAAAGTCCATTTGTGACTTCAGGAATCCGTCTTGGAACGCCTGCCGTTACGTCCCGCGGCTTTAAAGAAACGGAAATGAAGGAGATCGCATCCATTATCGCGATGCTTCTAAAAAACCCTGAAGATGAAACAACGAAGAAAGAAGCGGCTGAACGCACAGCTAAATTAACAGCCAGCTTCCCGCTCTATAAATAAGGGAATGCAGCTGCTGTCTCGCAAGGGCAGTCAGCTGCATTTTTCTCCCCATAGATAATGAAAGAAGGGGTACCGGATGCAAAACAGTAAAATAGAAAAAGAAAAATACATAATTGTGGATTGGCTCAGCCGTCTCGGTGTCGAATTCCAGACAGGTTTTGTCGTCATCAATTCACAACTTGATGAGCAGCCGATCCTTTATGCCAATCAGGCGTTTTACGACATGACGGGATATTCCGAAAACGACGTCCTGGGTAAAAACGGCCGGTTTTTGCATGGGGAAAAAACAGACAAGATAATCAGCGATAAAATCCGGAAATGCACCTTATCCGATAAGGCAGACACATTCGAAATCGTTAACTACCATAAGAATAAGAACCCCTTCTGGAATGAAATCACAGTTCAGCCGATCAGCGTTGACGGCGGAAGACATCGGTATACACTGATGCTGATGAAGAACATCAATGACCGGAAAAGGGAAGAAGCATTGATCCAGCTGCAGCAGGAAGCGTATACCGGCATCGAAAAAGGCTATATGCTCGGTTCGCTGCTTGAAAATGTCTGCCGGATCATTGAATCGTTCTTCAAGGATGGCACGACATGCACCATCCTGTTCATTGATGAAAACAATAAATTCAGGGATGTCGCAGGCAAATCAATGCCGAAGGATTTCCGTGAATTTATTGATGGAAAAGACGCGACTCCTCAATCGGGCTCATGCGGGGCAGCTTATCACCGGGGCGAGTCGGTCATAGTGGAAAATATGCAGGTAGATGAGTTATGGGAAGAATACCGGTCCATGGCTGAACAATATGGTTTCAAATCCACCTGGTCAGTGCCTTTTCTTGATAAAGACGGCAATGTGATAGGTACATTGGGTATTTATTTCCCTTCGACGACTATACCGGATGAAAAAGACTACCTGTTCCTGGAAAGAATCGCACCGACGATTTCCCTGACAGTCAAGTATTCGCGACAGCAGGAAGAAATGCTGAAACTTGCTTATACGGACCGGACGACGGGACTGCGCAACCGAAACTATTTCATGATTGAATTGGCTTCTTTGCTTGAAGAAAACAAAGAAGGGCTCGTTGCGTTTTTATCAGTGGACGAATACGTCAAAGTCGTTGACCAATATGGCCACCGTGCTGGTGATCAATTGATCCAGGAAATCGGCAAGCGTTTCGGCATGGCAACTTCTTCGAAAGAAGCGCTGATTGCGCGTTTTTCCGATTCGACGCTGGCACTTGTCAGCCTCATGCCGTTGGATCAGATTCCGGATTACCTTGAAGAACTGGGCAAATTATTGGCTGAGCCGATTACCGTGCGTGATATGGAATTGTTCTTATCCCTTAAAACGGGTGTCTCCATCATAACGGCCATGCAGCAGGATGTGGAGGAACTCATCCGCTATGCAGACAGCGCATTATCGAAAGCGAAACTTCGGGCGGGTGAATCCATCTGCTACTACGAGAATGAACATGATGAGTATATGATGCGAAATCTCCGGATAGCCAATGAATTGACGGCAGCGCTGCGACGGGAAGAAATAAAAGTCCATCTTCAGCCGAAAGTGGATATGCGCACAGGCAAAATTCTGAGCTTCGAAGCGCTGGCACGCTGGAATTCGCCGGAACTTGGCAATATTGCTCCGGATGTTTTCATACCGGCAGCTGAAAAGAATGGCAAAATCCGCATTCTTGAACAGAATGTCTTGAAGCAGGTAATGGAATGGCTGAAAAATCGCCAGGAGCATAACCTTAACCTCCAGCAAGTGGCGGTTAATATTTCGGCGGATCATTTTTTCCATCACTCGTTTGTTCCGAATCTCGTGGACATGACAGCGGAATACAATATTGACCGGCGTTTGATCCAACTTGAAATTACAGAACGGATCGGCTTTGTCGACATCGAAGCCGCCAGAAAAATCTTCAAGCAATTGACGAAATATGGCTTTACCAGTTCGGTGGATGATTTCGGCACCGGCTACTCTTCTTTGAGCTATTTGCAGAAGCTGCCGGTCAGCGAAATCAAAATCGATCGGTCCTTCATTTCCAAAATGCACGAAACGGATACACTTGCGATTGTCCGGACCATCATTCAATTGGCGGAAAATCTGGACATGACCGCTGTTGCGGAAGGCGTAGAAACAGAAGAGCAGAAACAGCTGCTGCTGGATCTGGGATGCCATGTTGCCCAGGGATATTATTTCTACCGCCCGATGCCACTCGAAGATGCAAACCTATTGTAGACCGGAGCAGATGCTCCGGTTTTTTTAGTGGAATGGATTCAAGGGCTTACACTAAAGTTGTATGGCAATTAAAATTTCAGAAAAATTACAATGCTCGGCAGAGAGTTCAGAGCCCTTCAATTTCTGTTATACTATTGAAGATAATGTGGAAAAAGGAGAGATACGCCGTGGGAAAAGTATATGTATTTGATCACCCGCTGATTCAGCATAAACTGACGTACATCCGTGACAAATCGACAGGAACGAAAGAGTTCCGCGAATTAGTGGATGAAATAGCAACATTGATGGCTTTTGAAATCACCCGTGACCTTCCGCTGCAGGAAATTGAAGTGGAAACGCCGGTGCAGATTGCAAAAGCAAACGTATTGGCAGGGAAAAAAATGGCGATCGTGCCGATTCTGCGCGCAGGCATCGGAATGGTCGATGGGATTCTGAAACTGATTCCAGCGGCGAAAGTCGGACACATCGGCTTATACCGTGACCCTGAAACGCTCCAGCCGGTCGAGTATTATTTTAAAATGCCTTCGGATATTAAGGAACGCGAAATCATTGTAGTCGATCCAATGCTCGCAACTGGCGGCTCAGCAATCGAAGCTGTCAATTCACTGAAAAAACGCGGAGCGGTGAAAATCCGTTTCATGTGCATCATTGCAGCACCGGAAGGCGTGGAAGCTTTACAAACTGCACATCCGGACGTGGATATCTACATCGCGGCACTTGATGAAAAATTGGACGACCACGGCTATATCGTTCCAGGTCTTGGAGACGCTGGAGACCGTTTATTTGGAACAAAATAATATAGAAAAGCGGAAACGGCCGCTCAGCTCCGACAAGCGTAAGACGATTTGGCGAAGCGGCGTCTTTCCAGCCGCACAGTCTCGAAAAGCGGAAGTGCCTGTTCAGCTCTGACAGGTATAAGACAAATCAGCGTAGTGGCGTTCTTTGCCACGCAGCTGGTTTGACTTATTTCCCGAAGAGCTAGGCACTGGAGACTAGACACAAAGTGGCTTACGACTCGAGGAGTTGGCAGTTGGAGTCTGGACAATAGAAAAGCGGAAGCGGCCGCTCAGCAGGGCCGCTGGAGTCTAGAGAATAAAGAAAAGCGAGGCTGATCCTTTTGACGAAGAAGTGGAAAGTGATGACGATCTTCGGTACTCGTCCGGAAGCCATCAAAATGGCGCCGCTTGTACTGGAGCTTCAAAAACATCCGGAAACCATCGAGCCCCTGGTGACTGTTACAGCCCAGCACCGTGAAATGCTCGACCAGGTTCTTGAAACATTCAAAATCACACCGGATTTCGACTTGAATATCATGAAGGACCGCCAGACGCTCGGCGAAGTAACGACGCGGGCACTGGAAGGTCTCGATAAAGTGATGAAAGAAGCGAAGCCTGATATCGTGCTGGTGCACGGCGATACGACAACGACTTTTGTTGCGAGTCTTGCCGCATTCTACAACCAGATAGCTGTTGGCCATGTAGAAGCAGGACTGCGTACGCACAATAAATTCTCTCCTTATCCGGAAGAGATGAACCGCCAGTTGACCGGCATCATTGCCGATCTTCATTTTGCGCCGACTGAAAAATCAGCACAGAACCTGTTGGCAGAAAACAAAAAAGAGGAAGCTGTCTACATTACGGGCAACACAGCGATTGATGCCTTACAAACGACTGTGACCGAAACTTATTCACATCCGATCCTTGAGAAAATCGGCGATGACCGCATGATTCTATTAACGGCACACCGCCGTGAAAATCTGGGGCAGCCGATGCGCAATATGTTCCGCGCGATCAAACGCCTGATTGAAGAGCACGATGACATTCAGGTTGTTTACCCGGTTCACATGAATCCGGCCGTAAGGGAAGTGGCGGATGAAGTGCTTGGCCGCGACCCGCGCATCCATTTGATCGAACCGCTTGAAGTCTTGGATTTCCACAACTTCGCTGCGCGTTCCTTCATTATATTGACGGATTCAGGCGGTATTCAGGAAGAGGCGCCGTCGCTTGGCAAACCCGTGCTCGTGCTGCGTGATACGACTGAACGTCCGGAAGGCATCGATGCTGGCACACTGAAGCTTGCCGGTACGGATGAAGAGACGATTTATGGGCTGGCGAAAGAATTATTGACAGATGAAGCGGCGTATAAAGCGATGTCGCATGCATCAAATCCTTACGGGGACGGGAAGGCATCGGTCCGGATTGTCGAAGCGCTTCATCAGTATTTCGACGCCAAATAAATAATTTGTGAATTTTTGTCCACAATATGTCGGGGCAATTTTGCTTGTGAAGTTTTTCACTTCTATCAATTGACATGATTTTACCCCTATTGTATGCTTACAAAGGGTATGCATGAGAAGGTTTTTTTACATAATTTTTTATGGTAAAAGCCTGATGCGACTGCTCTTTTATAGGGGTAAAATGTCAAATCAACGAATTTCGAGGGGTTTATCATGCACCCGAAAAAAAGTCCCTTACAAGCGATGGCACTCTACAGCGCCATCCTCTCACAACTTGTCGGGTCCGTACTCATCGGTGCGTTCACAGGTATGTGGCTCGATGATCAGTTCGGAACCGCCCCGCTATTTCTGGTCATCTGCCTTTTCGCAGGCATCTCAGCAGGCGTCTGGGCAATGCTTCAGACCGTCCGAAAATTCGAATCAGGAGACAAGTAAAAAAATGGATGGACTCAGGGAGATTTTCACAAGACTTAAAAGGATAATCATCTTTATCCTCGCAATATGTGTACTCGGTTGGGGATTCACCCCGTACCAGGACATCTTTGCGGGTCTGATCATCGGAACTTTGTTCGGCATTTATAATATGTGGATACTGGTTCGCCGGATGGACAAATTTGACCGGGCGGTGGCTGAAGGCTCGAAAGTTCGTTCCCTAGGAACGGCATTACGGTTTGCATCAGGTGTTGCAGCTGTTGCGATAGCGATATTGTTCGCAGAGCACATTCACTTGGTCAGTACGGTAATTGGATTGATGATTCCTTACATTCTGCTTTTGGCGGAACGGATCATCCATCACGTGAAACACCATTAAGAATGTGGAAAGAGAGGTGAAACAATCGTGGATCATGGAGCTCCAATGTGGCAAGATCCGCTGTTCGGTATTTGGTTTAACTTATCCAACGTTATGATGCTGCTCGTAGCCGCTCTTATCGTGTTCCTCATCGCATTCTTTGCAACGCGGAACTTAAAGCTGAAACCGACCGGGATGCAAAACTTCATGGAATGGATCATGGATTTCGTGAAGGGTATCATAAAGAGCAATATGGACTGGAGAGACGGTGGACGATTCCATGTACTTGGAATTACGCTGCTCATGTTCATTTTTGTTTCGAACATGCTGGGATTGCCATTCTCAATCATTGTCAACGGAGATCTCTGGTGGAAATCACCTACAGCTGATCCGACTGTCACAATGACACTCGCAGCAACAATCATCATCTTGAGCCATTACTATGGCATCAAGCAAAAAGGTTTGAAGAATTACGGAGCGGATTATTTGAAGCCGATGCCATTCCTGTTCCCGTTGAAAATCATCGAGGAATTTGCGAATACGCTTACACTTGGTCTTCGTCTTTACGGTAACATCTTTGCCGGGGAAATCCTTTTGGGATTGCTTGCAGGTTTAGGTGGAGCGGGTATCTTCGGATTTGCCGCAGCCGCGCTTCCAATGATGGCTTGGCAAGGATTCTCGATCTTTATCGGGGCTATCCAGGCATTCATTTTCGTTATGTTGACAATGGTTTATATATCGCATAAAGTTGCCGACGACCATTGAGATAAAATCGCCTTAATCGGCGGCAAAAAACAAAAAAACAATTATCCTGAGGAGGACATTTTAAAATGGGTTTATTAGCAGCAGCAATTGCAGTAGGTTTAGCAGCACTAGGTGCAGGTATTGGTAACGGTCTTATCGTTTCAAAAACAGTTGAAGGTATCGCTCGCCAGCCAGAAGCTCGTGGCGTTCTTCAAACAACAATGTTCATCGGTGTTGCTTTGGTAGAGGCACTTCCTATCATCGCGGTAGTTATCGCGTTCATCGTAATGAACCGTTAATCAACGAAAAGCGACGGCGCCCGTTTAGCTCTGAAAGGCATAAGACAGAACAACGAAGTGGCCTTGGCCGCGCAGTTGGGCTGGCTTATGACCCGAAGAGCTGGGCCGCTGGAGTCTAGACAAAAAGTCTAAACACAAAAAGCTAAATGGCGAGAATGCTTCGGCATGTTTTTCGCCATTTACGCTTGTTATGAATCATTTTACAACCGAAAAATCATCTTGCAGCAATTAAAGATCTTACTATAGAAGAAACGTACTTTTAGGCTCTTGAAGGGAGTGAAACAATCGTGTTTTTTGATCACCTCGTACTCGGTGCTACCGGGGAGTTTTTGAATATTGGAGATATCGCAGCAACGTTGATCGTGTTTATCGCATTGATGCTGCTACTGAAAAAATTCGCATGGGGACCTTTGATGGGCGTAATGCAGGAACGTGAAGACTTGATCGCAAGTGAGATCGAAACTGCTGAAAACAGCCGTCTGGAATCCAAAAAAATGCTTGAAGAACAGCGCAACCTTCTGAAAGATGCGCGCACACAAGCACAGGAAATCGTAGAGAACGCCAAAAAGCAAGGCGAAGTTTCGCGTGAGGAAATCATCACGACGGCACGCGCTGAAGCTGGACGCATGAAAGATGCGGCAGTTCTTGAGATTGCCAACGAAAGAGACAAAGCGATTTCTGCAGTTCGTGAAGAAGTTGTGGCATTGTCATTGCTTGCAGCTACGAAAGTGCTTGAAAAAGAAATCTCTGAGGAAGACAACCGCCAGTTGATTAACGAAACGATTGCGAAGGCAGGCGAAGTGCAATGAGTCAGGCTGCAGAACGCTATGCATTAGCATTGTTCCAAACGGCACAGAAACATCAGGTTACTGCTGAAGTTGAACAGGATCTGCGCGAAGTGAAAAAAGTCTTCGCTATGACTCCGGAACTTTATCAACTGATGGTTTCACCGAAATTATCATCTGAAAAAAGAATCAACCTCATCAACGAATTGTTCAAGCAAGGCAATCAATACGTGATCAACACGATCCAATTGATCGCTGAGCGCGGACGTTTAAATGAAGTAGGGGAATTGGTCGATGCTTACATCACCCTTTCCAACGATGCACAAGGAATCCAGGATGCAAAAGTTTACTCTACACGTCCATTGACTGAAGAGGAACGCACTTCGATTTCAACTGTATTTGCACAAAAAGTAGGTAAACAGGCATTACGAATTGAAAACATTGTCGATCCTTCGTTAATCGGCGGATTGCGTCTTCAAATCGGAAACCGCATCTATGACAGCAGCATCAGCACGAAATTGACTCGCTTGCAGCGTCAATTGATCGGTTAATTAATGAAATTATGAGAGGGTGACATACATGAGCATCAAAGCTGAAGAAATCAGCGGTCTGATTAAAGCGCAGATTGAAAATTACCAATCAGAGATGAAAGTTGACGACGTCGGTACAGTAATCACAGTTGGTGATGGTATCGCTCGCGCTCATGGCCTCGACAACGTCATGGCTGGAGAACTTGTTGAGTTCTCTACTGGTGTATTGGGTATGGCACAAAACTTGGAAGCCAATAATGTTGGTATCATCATCCTTGGGCCATTCGCAGACATCAAAGAAGGCGATGAAGTGCGTCGTACGGGCCGCATTATGGAAGTACCGGTAGGAGAAGAACTTATCGGACGTGTAGTAAATCCGCTTGGACAGCCAGTTGACGGCCTAGGCCCGATCAACACAACGAAATCCCGTCCAATCGAAAGCCCTGCACAAGGGGTTATGGCACGTAAATCTGTTCATGAACCACTTCAAACAGGTATCAAAGCGATTGACGCATTAGTGCCGATCGGCCGCGGACAGCGCGAATTGATCATCGGTGACCGCCAGACTGGTAAAACATCTGTAGCGATCGATACAATTTTGAACCAGGCTGACCAGGACATGATCTGTATCTATGTAGCTATCGGACAAAAAGAATCAACTGTACGTAACGTAGTTGAAACTTTCCGTAAAAACGGTGCTTTGGACTACACTATCGTCGTGACGGCATCTGCATCACAGCCGGCACCATTATTGTACCTTGCTCCTTACGCAGGTATCACTATGGCCGAAGAATTCATGTTTGACGGCAAACACGTTCTTATCGTCTATGATGATTTGACAAAACAAGCATCAGCTTATCGCGAACTTTCACTATTGCTTCGTCGTCCTCCAGGCCGTGAAGCTTACCCAGGTGACGTATTCTACTTGCACTCACGCCTTCTTGAGCGTGCAGCGAAGTTGAACGAAACTCTTGGTGCAGGTTCAATCACAGCATTGCCGTTCGTTGAAACGCAAGCTGGCGATATCTCTGCTTATATCCCAACAAACGTAATCTCAATCACTGACGGACAAATCTTCCTTCAGTCTGATCTATTCTTCTCGGGTGTACGCCCAGCGATCAACGCTGGTCTTTCTGTATCACGTGTTGGTGGTTCAGCGCAGATTAAAGCGATGAAGAAAGTTGCGGGTACGCTGCGTCTTGACTTGGCGGCATACCGTGAACTTGAATCATTCTCTCAATTCGGTTCTGACCTTGATGCTGCTACAGCTGCTAAACTTGAGCGTGGTAAACGGACTGTTGAAGTTCTGAAACAGGACTTGAACAACCCGATCAAAGTTGAGAAACAAGTTGTTATCTTCTATGCATTGACAAAAGGCTTCCTTGACGATATCGCAATCAAAGATATCTCCCGTTTCGAAGCTGAGTTGACTAGCTGGTTGGATACAAACCACACTGAAGTTTTGGAAACTATCCGCACTACGAAAGGTTTGCCTTCTGACGAAGCATTTGGCGCGGCAATCAACGACTTTAAACGCACATTCGCAAAATCAGAGTAAGCATTTCAGCAGGATCAGAAGAAAAAATAATAAGGTGGTGAAATACCAGTGGCATCTTTACGCGACATAAAAAACCGAATTACGTCAACGAAGAAAACAAGCCAGATTACACGAGCGATGCAAATGGTTTCCGCTTCAAAATTGAACCGTGCAGAGATGAACGCTAAAGCGTTCGTCCCTTACATGGCGAAAATCCAGGATGTCGTAGCTTCAATAGCTGCCGGATCGAATGACGCAAGCCATCCGATGATGACAACCCGTCCTGTGAAGAAAACCGCATATCTTGTAATCACATCTGACCGTGGGTTGGTTGGCGGATATAACAGTAACATTCTGCGTACTGTAAGCAATAAAATCCGTGAGCGCCATACGTCGAATGATGAATTTGTTATCCTCAGCATTGGCCGTAAAGGTCGGGATTTCTTTGCGAAACAAGGGATGACCATCTTGGAAAGTGCAATTGCGCTTCCAGACCACCCATCATTTGCTGACATCAAAGAAATTACGCGCAAAGCTGTTGGTATGTTCTCAGAAGGTGCATATGACGAAGTTTATATGTACTATAATCACTTTGTCTCAGCTATTCAACAGGAAGTCACTGAAACGAAGGTTCTGCCTTTGACGGATATCAAGCCGACTGGAGCGACTTCTTCTTATGAATTCGATCCATCTGCTGAAGCGATCCTGGAAGTTCTTCTTCCACAATACGCAGAAAGCCTGATTTTTGGTGCCGTTCTTGACGGCAAAGCAAGTGAACATGCGGCTTCAATGACAGCGATGAAGAGCGCGACCGACAATGCGTCCGAATTGATCGACGGATTGACACTTTCATACAACCGTGCCCGCCAGGCAGCGATCACTCAGGAAATCACTGAAATCGTCGGTGGGGCAGCGGCACTCGAATAGAAAATAATACAGAAGCGCAGACGGCCCATTCGGCCGTCGATGCTTGCAATAATTTTCAATAAAAGTAAGACAGGAGGGAATAGCATGAACACAGGACACGTTCTTCAAGTTATGGGTCCGGTTGTAGACATCAAGTTTGCCGATGGCCATCTTCCAGAAATCTACAACGCCCTAACTGTAAAAATTGATCGTCCCGGTCAGGCAGTAGTTACTCTGACTTTAGAAGTAGCTTTGCACCTTGGCGACGACACTGTTCGTACGATTGCGATGGAATCCACTGATGGATTGCAGCGTGGATCGGTTGTAACCGATTTGGGCAGCGCTATTACTGTTCCAGTTGGAGAAGTAACACTAGGCCGCGTATTTAACGTACTTGGTGAAGTAATCGACTTAGGTGAAGAAATCCCGGCAACTGAACGCCGCGACCCGATTCACCGTTCAGCACCTACATTTGAGCATCTTTCCACAGAAGTTCAAATTCTTGAAACAGGTATCAAAGTAGTTGACTTGCTTGCCCCTTACATCAAAGGTGGTAAAATCGGTCTCTTCGGTGGTGCCGGTGTAGGTAAAACAGTTCTTATCCAGGAATTGATCAACAACATCGCTCAAGAGCACGGCGGTCTTTCTGTATTCGCCGGTGTTGGTGAGCGTACACGTGAAGGAAATGACTTATTCCACGAGATGAGCGATTCCGGCGTTATCAAGAAAACTGCAATGGTCTTCGGCCAAATGAACGAGCCGCCTGGCGCACGTATGCGTGTCGCATTGTCCGGTTTGACAATGGCTGAATATTTCCGTGACGAACAAGGCGCGGACGTACTATTGTTCATCGATAATATCTTCCGCTTCACTCAAGCAGGTTCTGAGGTATCGGCTCTACTTGGCCGTATGCCATCTGCCGTTGGTTACCAGCCGACACTTGCTACTGAGATGGGTCAATTGCAGGAACGTATTACGACTACAAGCACTGGTTCTGTAACATCAATTCAAGCGATCTATGTACCAGCCGATGACTATACGGATCCGGCTCCTGCTACAACATTCGCCCACTTGGATGCTACAACTAACCTTGAGCGTAAACTTTCTGAAATGGGTATCTACCCAGCGGTGGATCCACTTGCTTCGACTTCACGCGCATTGTCGCCTGAAATCGTTGGAGAAGAACATTATGCAGTTTCCCGCCAAGTGCAGGAAACGCTTCAGCGTTACCGTGAACTACAGGATATCATTGCAATCCTTGGTATGGATGAGTTGAGCGATGAAGACAAGTTAACGGTTAACCGTGCTCGTCGCGTTCAAAACTTCCTATCTCAAAACTTCCACGTGGCTGAGCAGTTTACTGGCCAAAAAGGTTCTTATGTACCGGTTCAAGAAACAATCAAAGGATTCCAGGAAATCCTTGCCGGTAAATACGATCACTTGCCTGAAGATGCTTTCCGTTTGGTAGGTCGCATTGAAGATGTAATCGCCAAAGCTAAAGGCATGGGCGTAGAAGTCTAAATCAGGGACCAGGAGGGGAAAAAATGAAGACCATTACAGTCAATATTGTCACTCCCGACGGCCCGGTATACGATTCAGAAGTCTCCATGGTAATTGCGGTTACAGCTTCCGGTGAAATGGGCGTCCTGCCCGGTCACATCCCGACAGTAGCACCTCTTGGAATCGGCGCTGTCCGATTGAAGAAAGAAAACTCGACGGAATTGGTTGCTGTAAGCGGCGGATTCCTTGAAATTCGTCCTGAAAAAGTAACGATTCTTGCCCAGTCAGCAGAACGTGCGACTGATATCGATGTTGCTCGCGCACAAGAATCAGCTAAACGTGCAGAAGCGTTGCTACAGGCGAAAAAAGATGAAGTCGACTTCAAACGGGCTGAGCTTGCTTTGAAGCGTGCGATGAATCGTATCAACGTTTATGAGGGTAATGTTTAGTATAGAAAAGCGGAAACGGCCGCACAGCTCCGACAGGCTTAAGATGAATTTCCGAAGCGGCGTTCTTTGCCGCACAGGAAGGGCAGCTTAAGTCCGTGGAGTTGGCCGTTGGAGTCTAGACACAGAAAAGCGACAGACAATGTAGAAAGCGGACAAAAGTTATCCTAACTTTTGCCCGCTTTTTCTATAATTTCTAAATACTATTCAATCGGAGAGGAAGAGCCATATGGAACAAATGATTGGCCAGCAGGCAATTATCTCTATCTTTAGCCACATCTTTTTTACGGGCGTAGCTTTTTACGCATTGCGCGCTATGACATTTGAAAATTGGATCCGAAAAAATCATGTGCTGCAGGCACAAATACTTTATATTTTCCTGAGCATTGCTTTAGGTACAATGGTTTCAACGTTCTTTTTGAACATATCCGCATGGTCCAGACAGCTGCCTTATCTCTTCTAGGACTTGGGAAATTGTCGTGTTTCCACCTGGTGGGAACAGGCCAATTTGCCAAACCTTAGCTATTTCCCGGGAAATAATTTCAAAAACCATGTTTATTTTCCTATATACGGGGAAAATATTCACTGTAATCAAATTGTAATATAAAGTGTTAGTCGACGGACACAAATCAAAAGGTTGTTACGAATCTTATAAACAAGCAGATAATATTTAACAAAAATAATCTGCCAGATACTTGTTATTTTAATAAAATACGGGTATCATAGTAAAGGTTTTGTTTCTAAATAATGACATTGGACTTTTAAGCGTTTTATATACATTTTTACAAATTTTATTACAGATTATTTTACACATGGAGGGCGTTTCAGTGGAACAGATCATTGTAAGAGGCGGTAACAAGTTAAACGGTAAAGTAAGAGTGGAAGGGGCTAAGAATGCAGTTCTTCCAGTCCTGGCCGGAGCATTGCTCGCTGGTACAGGCAAAAGCATCATCAAGGAAGTTCCGCACTTGGCGGATGTCTACACGATTCAGGAAGTTTTGAAAAGCTTGAACGTAGGCATTGAATACTTCCCGGAAAAGAATGAAATGCACATTGATTCATCTTCAACTTTATCAAGTGAAGCTCAATTCGAGTATGTTAGAAAAATGAGAGCTTCGATTTTGGTTATGGGACCGCTTCTTGCACGCAATGGTTTTGCTCGTGTGGCGCTTCCAGGTGGTTGTGCAATCGGATCACGTCCGATCGAACTTCATTTAAAAGGCTTTGAAGCGATGGGCGCCAAGATTACATTCGGCAACGGCTTTGTAGAAGCTGACGTGAATGGCAGATTGCGCGGAGCTAAAATATACTTGGATTTCCCAAGCGTAGGGGCTACTGAAAACATCATGACGGCAGCAGCGTTGGCAGATGGGGTTACAATCATCGAAAACGCGGCGAAAGAGCCTGAAATTGTTGACTTGGCTACTTACATCAACGAAATGGGAGGGAAAGTGATTGGTGCAGGTACGGATACGATCCGTATCGAAGGCGTTGAAGAATTGAACGGCGCTGAGCATTACATCATTCCTGACCGCGTTGAAGCTGGCACATTCATGGTGGCAGCAGCGATCACTGAAGGTGACGTAACGATTGAAAACGCAGTACCTGAGCATATGGCAGCTTTGATCTCCAAACTTGGAGAAATGGGTGTGCGCATCGAAGAAACTGATGAAGGCCTTCGTATACGGGCATCACGTCCATTGCGCTCAATTGATATCAAGACGATGCCGCATCCAGGATTCCCTACGGATATGCAGTCTCAGATGATGTCATTGATGCTGACAGCAAAAGGGAACGGAATCCTGACAGAAACAGTTTTCGAAAACCGTTTCATGCATGTTGAAGAATTCCGCCGCATGAATGCTTCCGTAAAAATCGAAGGGCGTTCAGTTATCATGGAAGGGCCTTCTAAATTGCAGGGAGCAGAAGTTTCGGCAACAGACTTGCGTGCAGCAGCAGCCCTGATCCTTGCTGGACTTGCCGCTGAGGGTATTACACGCGTAAACGAATTGCAGCATTTGGATCGCGGATACGTTGACTTTCATAAGAAACTTGCATCGCTTGGCGCAGATATCGAACGCGTCATCACAGAAGAAGCACCAGTCATGGAAGAGCAAACGGTCTAATTCCTTAATCATAATATCAAACCCGGAACTGCAATTGCGGTCCCGGGTTTTTATGTGTTTATAAAGTATTTCCCGGGAAATGAAACTGAGAAGATTGACCCTATCAGAGAATATTAAATAGACTAAACGAAGTTTTCTTAAAATAGCATATATTCTTCCAAAATATTATGTAGATGACTGAATCTTTGTGTTAAAATATTCAGTTAGGAGAGTCTTTAAAGAGAGAGATACATAATAGAAGTACCATTACCGGAAGGGGTAGCAGGGATGTTGTTTTCAAGAGATATAGGGATTGACTTAGGAACGGCAAATGTACTGATTTATGTGAAAGGCAAAGGGGTTATTCTGAATGAACCTTCTGTCGTTGCGATGGATCGGAAAACCAATCAAGTGATTGCTGTAGGGGAAGAAGCGAGAAAAATGATCGGCCGCACTCCGGCGAATATAATTGCTGTGAGACCTTTAAAAGAAGGGGTTATCGCGGATTTTGATGTAACAGAAATCATGTTGAAGTATTTTATCGAACGATTGAAAGTCAGAGGATTCATGAACAAGCCGCGTATTCTTATTTGCTGTCCAACGAATGTAACGAGCGTCGAACAAAAGGCGATCCGTGAAGCTGCAGAGAAATCCGGCGGCAAGAAAGTCTACCTCGAAGAAGAGCCGAAGGTTGCTGCAATCGGAGCCGGCATGGACATTTACCAGCCGACAGGCAATATGGTCGTTGATATCGGCGGCGGCACAACAGATGTGGCTGTTCTTTCAATGGGCGATATCGTCACCAGTGAATCCATTAAAGTGGCGGGGGATGTATTCGATAATGATATTCTCCAGTATGTTAAAAAACATTATAAATTATTGATTGGTGAGCGAACAGCCGAAAATATCAAAATCGAAATTGGCACAGTCTTTAAAGGCAGCCGCAAAGATGAAATGGAAATACGCGGACGTGATATGGTTACAGGACTGCCGCGGGTAATTACCATCCACTCAGAAGAAATTGAATTGGCTTTACGTGAATCGGTCAATATGATTGTGGCCTCAGCTAAAAACGTATTGGAAAAAACGCCGCCGGAATTATCAGCGGATATCATCGATAGAGGCGTCATACTGACTGGCGGAGGTGCTATGCTGCATGGCATCGAGCAATTGCTGGCAGAAGAATTGAAAGTTCCTGTGTTCGTTTCAGAAGACCCGATGAATTCTGTAGCTATCGGTACAGGCATCATGCTGGATAGCCTTTCACGCAAAAGAAGATAAAGGTCTTTCCGTTTTTAATTATGTACAGCTACCGCATTTTTTTAGTATAATGACAACAGAGTGAAATCGTGTTAGCGGAATCGCAATAGACTTGTGGATGCGGAATGCTCTTAACAGATTATATGAGAGAATGCATCATTGGAAAGGTTGACGACTGAAATGGCTGAGCCGACTAAAAAAGTATCTAAAAGAAAAGAATATAAAAATGATGAAGCAGCTGGTGAACAGCAGGAGAAAAAGACCTGGTGGGTACAGATCAGATTATTTCCGATTTGGCTTCGCATCATTTTGGTCATCGGTTTAATCGTACTTGCGGCTGCGTTAGGCGCGATGGTCGGTTATGGCATCATCGGGGACGGACAGCCGAAAGATGCGCTGAAGTGGGAAACATGGCAGCATATTATCGATATCATGAGCGGCAAAAAGTAACAGCTGCCGCTCTTTAATCATTTTAAAGGGGTTGGACTCATGTTGACGACTGAACAGATAAAAGCGATTCTTCCACACCGTTATCCATTTTTGATGGTGGACCGGATGCTGGAGCTTGAAGCAGGCAAAAGAGCGGTTGGCTTGAAAAATGTATCCGCCAACGAAGAATTCTTTAATGGCCATTTTCCTGGATATCCTGTTATGCCGGGTGTCTTGATCGTAGAAGCTCTTGCTCAAGTGGGAGCTACTGCCGTTTTAAAAATGGAAGGCAATGAAGGGCGCCTTGCTTTCTTCACAGGCATCGACAATTGCCGTTTTAAGCGCCAGGTTGTCCCGGGCGATCAATTGCGCCTGGAAGTGGAATTGACGAAACTTAGAGGGCCAATGGGCAAAGGGCATGGCATCGCAACAGTGGACGGTGAAATCGCCTGTGAATGCGATATCCTATTCGCGTTAGGGCCGGTTGCTGAAAAATAAAAGATAAAAGCAGCGCAGATAATTTCTTATCTGCGCTGCTTTTTATTATGTCCAAATTATTAATTGTTGGCTTCATCCTTGCGAAGTACCGGGCGCGACCGCATATCGCTTTCAAAACGCGTCAGCAATTGTTCGCCTTCCAAGCCGTCTTCCAACAGTTCCGACAGCAAGCTTTCCGCATATTTGCGGCGGGCGCGTTTTAATGTGCCTTTCATCAGGACGGAAATATGATTGCCGATTTTTTTTACGGCATAAATGCCGACTTCAAACGTGGCCGGTTCGTTTTCCGGATATGAAATGACGACTTTTACATCATAGATTTTCCCCGAATTCATCATTTGCTTGAATCTTTCTTCGTGTGACAGGTCCATCAGCATTTCGAGAACCCATGAACGATGGCTGTTCTCCTGGTTGATGATAATGCCGTCTTCAAGAGGGAAATTGATAATCTCCTCTTCATCGACAAGCCCCATCGACAGCATTTTAAAGGTCTTCATCTGTCTACCTCCCAAACAATCTTTTTTCCAGTATAGCATAGCCTGGAATTTCCGGTCGAATCCTCAAATAGTTTTGAAAAGCTTTTAAAATTCTTATTTGCAATTGTTTTGCCAGGAGCAGGATAAGCCGTATCCGTAAGGAATAAAGAAGATATTTATTTTTTACTGGGATTGAAAAATCAAATATGACTGCTGGAAAACTCGTCAAATTCAGATTTTCGCCTTTTGCGTAAAATTCAGTTTATTTAGTATGCTGATTTTACCGAAAGGAGGTGAAAAACATGAATCAAGTCGGACTGGTAGGCAGGTTGACCAAAGATCCATCGTCACGGACATTAAGCGAAGGGCGTGTACATACAACGTTCATCGTTGCTGTTTCCCGGAATTACAAGAACCAGAAAGGCGAGATTGAAAGTGATTTTGTGCTGTGTTCGACTTGGGGAAGGCCGGCAGTCAATGTCGCGAAGTTCTGTGTGAAAGGCTCGCTTGTAGCGATTTCGGGCAGACTTCAGTCCCGCCATTATGACAGGGAAGACGGAACCAGGGTCTACGTTACCGAAATTCTTGGTGATCAGGTGCGTTTTCTGGACCGAAGAAAAGCGCAGGAAGAAACCGCCCCATTGCAGAAGGAACCTCAATCTGAAGCAGATTTTGATTTCCCTGTACCGGATGCGGAACCGGTTAACGCGTAATTCAAATTTATGAATGGGAGGCACTTAGCCATGCCAAAAGACGTACAACAGCAATTGGAAGTGCATATGGAGCAGCTGATCCGCCTTACGGCTTTGCTCCATAGACGATTGGCAGAGGCGGAACGGGAGCTAAGTGAACTGAAGGAGCATTTCCGTTCCGCTACAAAAGTTTGAAGCAGTTGTTTCATTCATTGTTCAGAAAAGGGGAGCATGGAAGGGTGGGGACCCGACCATGCTCAAATTATAAAAAAGAAACTACATAATACGTCCAAATAAATTTTTATCCCATGCTTATCCAAAAAAAGATGGACCCAAAAAGTATGGGTCCATCTCTTGCCTTAAGTTTGTCGGAGCTGAACGGGCACAGTCGCTTTTCTTTATTGTCCAGACTCCAGCGGCCAACTCCTCGAGTCGTAAGCCACTTTGGCTGTGCGGCTGAAAAGATGCCGCTTCGCCAAATCGTCTTACGCTTGTCGGAGCTGAACGGCCGCTTCCGCTTTTCTACTTACAGCGAATAAGTGAACAGCTCTTTCAGCTCGTTGTCGGACAGCTCCGTCATCCACTGGCTGGACTGGATGAACTGTTCAGACATCGTCTGCTTCTGCGTCAGCAGTGAATCAATTTTTTCTTCGATGGTGCCGATTGTCACGAATTTATGGACATGCACAAATTGTGTCTGTCCGATCCGGTAGGCACGGTCAGTGGCCTGATTTTCAACGGCTGGATTCCACCATCTGTCCGCGTGCAGGACGTGTGTTGCGGCAGTCAGGTTCAATCCGGTTCCGCCGGCTTTCAGAGACAGGATGAAAATCGGGAATTTACCTTGCTGGAATGAGTTGACCAGTGAATCCCGCTGGTTCTTCGGCATGCTGCCTGTCAGGAATGGCACTTCATGTCCGTACAGCTCATTGATGGCCTGCTGGAGCAGATGGCCCATTCCAATATATTGGGTGAAGATCAGGCATTGTTCTCCCCGTTCGGCAATTTCGCCGGCCAAGGTCACAATCCGCTCAAGTTTCTGAGAGCGGGGCAGAATTTCTTCCGCTGTCGTATAAGGCTCTTTCAGATAAAGGGACGGATGGTTGCATAATTGCTTCAGCTTGCTGAGCATTTTCAGCACCAGGCCCTTTTTCTCGAAGCCGGTCAAAGTTTCCATTTTTTCGACGGTATCCTGAACCAGTCCTTCATAAAGGGCGGCCTGTTCAGGTGTCAGCGGGCAGTATTCAAGCTGCTCCTGTTTTTCAGGCAGATTCAATTGAAGCTCAGGATCTTTCTTCGTGCGGCGCAGCAGGAAAGGCTGGATGCGCTGGCGCAATTTATCCTTCGCTTCTTCCGAATCATCACGCTCGATCGGAATCATGAACGTTTCCTGGAATTGCTTGATGCGGTACAGATAGCCTTTATTGATGAAGTCGAAAATCGACCATAATTCAGAAAGACGGTTCTCAATCGGCGTCCCGGTCAGCGCAATATGATGCTGACCTTTGAAACGGCGGATGGTGCGCGATTGTTTCGTGTACATATTCTTGATGTTCTGTGCTTCATCAAGCGTAATGCTGGTCCACGGAATGTCCTGCATTTCTTCAGCGTCGGACGAAGCGATGCCGTATGTGGACAACACTACATCCGGCTGCTCGGCTTCCAGGTATTGCGAGAATTCCTCCGCTTTCGGGCGAACTGGACCGTAATGCATATAGACTTTCAAATCAGGCGCAAAACGTTCAAGTTCTTTTTGCCAGTTGCCAAGTACAGAAGTCGGGCAGACGATCAGTGACGGCTGCGCCTGTTTTTCCGAATGAACATGGAGCAGGTAGGCAATCAGCTGGACCGTCTTGCCGAGGCCCATGTCATCCGCGAGGCAAAGACCGAATCCTTCCTCCCGCATGAACACGAGATAGTCGAAGCCTGTTTTTTGATAAGGGCGGAGCTCGGTGTTCAGGTTTGCGGGGATCGCTGTTTCCGGCAGATCCCGTTTATCGAGCAGTTTATCCAATAAAACCTTCAATGATTTATTCAAATTGAATTCGACAAGTGGATCGTCTTCTTCTGCGGCTTCTTCCAGCATGATTTCCGGTACGTTCTGGAACAGCATGTCCTTGATCGTCCAATCGGCATCATCCGCTTCGTCGATCATTTTGCGGAGCTGCATCAGGAGGTTGGAATCGACCCGTACCCATTCATTGCCGATGCGGATAAATTCCTTGTTCTCGGAAACGAGCCTTTCAAAATCCTGCATGCTGAGTTCGTGGCCGTTCAGCGAGAACTGCCAGTCAAAGCGGATGATCTGGTCGAGTCCGACAACCGATGCTTTCTTGGCGGGTGAATGGACGTTGGCTTTCACACGCACTTTTGATTCCTGTACAGCCTGGAGCCAGGACGGAATGGAGACTTCGATGCCGAATGCCTGAAGGATTTCCGTATCGCTGCGTAAAAATTCAAGAACTTGGGCATCTGTCCATTCAGCGTGATAAAGTTTCGTTTCATCGAAACCATCAACAGATGGGCAAAGGCTCAAAATCAGGGCTTGTTTTTCCGCTATTTCAGCGTGGCGGCTGCGCCATTTCTCAGGCAGCACCTTTTCAAGCGGCTCATCCATCCGCCGTTTGGAAGGCGTCCAGTAGACACTGCCGCGTTTGGAGCGGAGGACTACTTTAAATGACCAGTCCGGTGATTCATCCGGTTCACTCAATTGGACGGCGATTACATAATCATCCGCAGCTTCGAGCCCATCCCAGCCCGTTTGCTGGATGAAATGCTGGATATACGGAAGCTGTGCAGTCGACAGGCCTTTTTGGCGAAGCTGCTGGCTGATGGTATCACTCAGGAACGCCTGGATATCGTTATCACCATACTTACTGTCGATAATGATATCGTCGCCGTCCACGCTGACGTGATCCCATAGACGCGGATCATTCAATGAATCTGATACTTTTTCGGCAAGCTGCAGCCAGGCGATATCTGTTTCTGTCTGGCCCTTGAAGGTGACATAATGATGGCCATTGCCGTTGAAAAGCCTGACAAAATCGGCAGGTGACAGCACCAGGTCGAGACCATCCATTTCAGATTTCAAGCCGAAGAAACTTTCTTTGTCCATGAAATAAAGAAAAGGAGTCCAAATTTCTGGAGGTATGCGATTGCCGGTTTCATTGATGGCTTGAATCCGGAAGCTTTCTCCTTTGGTGACTTTTAAATAATAGATGCGGCTTCCTTCTGTCTGGAATTGAGTCATACCAAATTTCCTTTCTCAATCTCTTCCTGCAAGGCGCGGAGACGTTTATTCTGTGTCCGGATTTCTTTTATATAGGATTTCCAAAATTCCATTTGATCGCTTTTCTTGCAAGCGGATTTCATTTTCTTCCAGATTCGCACCGCCTGTTTGTAGCTGGCGCGGCTGCGGTCATCCAAATGGGCCATCGCGTAGCGGTGATAAAGCGGCAGCGCGTAATCCGGGGCAGCTTCGTGCACTTCCTTCAACCCGCATTCTTCTGCGAAGTAGAGAGGGGAATTATGCATATGGTGAAGTTCCGCCCATTGCTTGAAAAAACCTTTTTCGATTAGATAGGTGGAATAGGCGGGCAATCCGTAATGGCCGAATTGACGGAACAGATCTTCCCAGTCCCTTTCACTCAAATGGATCAGGGAAAACAGCCGGCTTAATGTCCGGACGTATTGATGGCGGTATTGTGTGTACAAGCCTTCAAACAGGAATGTCTTCACATGCGGCTTGACTGCCAGCAATATCACTTCAAGAGCCTGTTGGTTCTGTTCTTCTTCAGCTAGGATCGCCAGCTGGATCCAGTCATTGGCTTCGTTCGGCGTGATTTTTTTCAGTTCGAGCGGATCTTTCAGCAGAATGGCAAAAAAGGCGGTAATCCGCTCATCCGGCCGCGGGAAAGCTGCAAGCTCCTGTTTCCGCAAACGGTCATTCGTGAAAAGATTCGTCCAGAACAATTGATAGACCGTAAAACGCTGCGACGAAGAACCGTCTTTTATTGAAGCGAAATCCCGCACCATATCCCGCAGGTAGTCAAAAAAAGCATCCGATTCGAATGTCCGGTGCTGGCCGTGCAACTGGTCAAGCAAATCACGGAGGTCATGGAGTTCATCTTCGAACCAGGTTTTGAAGAAGGAATGGTGGACATCATTGGTGCCGGAGATATAGGTGCCCCAAACTTCGGATAATGAGATGAAGTGGGCATAGGCGCGGAAAAGCGTCTTCCATTCCCGTTCAAGAGGCACAAATGATAATGCATTCTTCAACCGTCCCTCATACATTTGTTCATAATAGAAATAATTTCTTGTCGTATAGTCGGGGATCGGATCCCGCCAGACACTTTGGATCACTTTTCTCCATTGCTGCGGCGAACGTTTATTGCCGATCGTGGACAGCTGTTCCTGTTCCTGTGCGCGCCAATCCGCCACCCATTGCGACAGCGAGCCGATTTTTTGGTATAAAGCAAAAATCACCGCCAGCCGGTGCCGGCACAGATCTTCCTGCGGGCAGGCGCAGACAGCTGTCAGTTTTTCGAAATTCATCACGACTTTAACGGAATGGGCATCTTTGACGATCGCTTCAAGAAGCAGTCTTTCTTCATTGAACGACTGGATTTGTACCCCGTCATGGCGCACTAAAAAGACTGCTTTTCGAACCATTTCCTCATCCGTCGCACGAGCGGGATTAAGGGACCTTTCGATAGCAGCCATATAATTGTGTATAGTCTCTTCATATTGTTGTGCCAGGGATTGAACCGTAGCCATTTGCATCGCCCCAAAATAAAACTTTCCTTCTATTATACTAGTTTCAGGCGGGTCCGTAAACGAAGAAGAAAAGTTGACGCCGGAACCCGGTTGTAAATATATTTTCAGAGAGAGTTCTTTTTTGAGGGAAGTTAGATTATACTGGATAAAGTGTAAGGCAAAATACCTACTAAATGTAGACGGGAGCAAAACCTTGGATAACGTATATGTATTGGAAATCCCTGATTTGCAGCAAGTTCTGAATCAGGAAGATATTGCGGTATGGGAACTTTTTTTATTGACTGCTGAAAAACGCTACGAAAAAATCCGCTTTCAGGTCTCCAGTGACGGAGGCTGCTATACGTTCAGGAATGTCGAGGCATGCAATGGTTTATTGGCGACAGTCCAAATTGATTTTGATCTCAAAAAAATCATTTTTGTCCAAGGTGTGTCCAACGATAAGGAGTTTGAAAGTTTCTTGTTTGACGCGCTGTCCCAGCTGTTCGTACGGGTAAAGAAAGATCGGATCCAATTCCTGGCCACTTCAGGAAAATCAAAAATAAAAGGTTTCAGCACAAGAAGATAATTCTTGTGTTTTTTTAGTTACGAAATGGGGAATATATGATATGATTAACTAAACAGAATATTCTAAATTCAGAGAGGGGGGAACCGTCATGTTGCATGTCAAAATGATGAAGCCGTTCTATACAAAGAAAGAAGATCATCTTGTAAAATTCGTCTTTGCCTACCAGTACCTCTCAATTATGAAAGATGATGAATTATTCCATTTCATCCCGGTTGAAGGGAAAGAAATCGTAGTCAACACGAATACATTCCAGGTCGAGAATCTGTCTGAAGTATTTGTTTTCCAGAAAGGGAACCGGTTTATCCGTCTGCCGCTGTACCAACTTCTGCTTGTCTCTGATATTCATATGCATCTCCAATCCATCCTGCAAGGTGAAAGTGCGGGTATTGCAGAAATTCCTGATCAAGCAAGGACCGAAGCAATGGAAGCAATCGAATTCCTAGAACACGAGAATTTTGAACGAATGATCGATTATGCGCTCGAGTCGAGGGACGAAGGGATGTTCCAGAAGCTTATGGCGCTACAACAGCTTAATGGAGGTCTGCCAAGTGAAGCCTGATACCAGTCTCGTGAAATTCATATTCAAATGACAGCGTCTGCCCGGCAAGAATCAGGGGAGGCGTTTTCATTTGCATACATATAATTTTGAACAGCAAAAACCCCGTTTCCTGATAATCCGGAAAAGGGGTTTTATGGTTTGTAAGTATACATGAGTCACCTCTACATCATTGTGAAAAAGTTGACGAACAGCATAACGACTGCTGAGCCACCAATTCCCAGTGCAAGATCTTCCCATCCCATTTCAAGTACTTTGTCGAAATTCATACCAATTCACTCCTTTTGTCTTTTCTAAGTTTGTACAGAAGATCTTGCGTGTAAGCTATAAATTCTTAGTGGATTTATAACTTGTTTTCATTGTATTAAAAAATCAAATTCTTGTCATGATACTTTATTACTAAAAATTCTAAATAATTCAAATATAATAAGTATTAATTGTATTGGGTATTTATGCACGATGGCGCCAGCTTGAAGAATAGAGGGGGCATTGCTATATTGAATAAAAGAAAATGCGAAGAGGAGTAGATACAGATGCGGACATTACCGAAACGATTGAAAAAAGGCGATACTGTAGGCATCGTCGCGCCTTCCAGCCCGCCGGACCTGGAGAATTTAAAACAGGCGCTGCCTTTTCTTGAAGAGATGGGCTTGAAAGTGAAGATGGGCAAATCCGTGGAAGCGAAGCAAGGCTATCTGGCGGGAACTGACGAAGAGCGGTTGGCGGATCTGCACGCAATGTTCGAAGACCCGGAAATCGCGGGCATCATTTGTGCGGGAGGCGGATTTGGCGCTGCCCGGATCACAGATCAAATTGACTTTGCGATGATCAAGGAAAACCCGAAAGTGTTCTGGGGATATTCGGATATCACGTTTTTGCATACGGCAATCGGCCAGTATGCGGAATTGGTGACTTTCCACGGGCCGATGCTTGCATCCGATGTCGGCAAGGAAGAATTCCACGAACGGAGCGGGCGCATGTTCGGCCAGTTATTCGCGCCGTTTGAGCTGCATTACGACGAAGGCATTTCCACGTTGACCCCTGTCAGCAGAGGGGTGGCGCAAGGCGAATTGGTCGGCGGCAATCTCGGCTTATTGCGCAGCAGCATCGGCACGAAATTTGAAATCGACACGAAAGACAAGATTTTATTGATCGAAGATATTGAAAAGCAGCCTTATGAAATCGATGGCATGTTGAATCAGCTGCGGATGGCACGGAAATTCGAAGGGCTTGCTGGAGTGGTCATCGGCGACTTCAAGAATTGCGAACCGGAAGATCCCGAGAAATCATTGAATCTCGACCAGGTATTCGACCATTATTTCAAAGATCTGGGCATTCCGGTGGTTAAAGGTTTTAAAATCGGCCATTGCGAGCCGCATTTCTCTGTGCCGCTTGGTGTGATGGCAAGACTTGATGCCACTGAAATGACGCTCACTGTCTTGCCGGGAGTGGAATGAGAAGGAAAATTTGGCGTTCGAATGGATGGGTGAGCGATTGGCTCATCGCCTCTCCTGGAATAGAAGAATAGCAATGACATTTTGGCAGGAACATGACCGGGGTCAAAAGGTGATATTTCCGTATTTTTATGATATAATAGATAGATATTGTTTCTAAAAGAGAGGCGTGGATATCAATGGCATTCCAACCACATGAAAAAGAAGTATCAGAATTCGTAGCGGCTCGCCGCATCGGGGAATGGATTTCCTTTAACCGCAATGGCGTTGACGTCAATGGCACCATCTTTAAAATCATGGACAACTCGGTGATTGTTGAAATTTCACCAGAAGATGCAAAAGAAATCGGTGCAGCTTCGAATATGACCGTGATCTCACATAAGAAATATACACCGATCGAGTAAGTTTGCTGAAACTCCCGCCTTGTGCGGGAGTTTTTTTATGGGTTTTTATTTCGCTGACACCTGTCAGAAAGAGTCTGTTAATATATTTTTTTGAAAATTGTACCAGTCTGAGCATTCCAAAGTCCATCGCTTTTTGGTAAAGTAAGGTAAGATTAACATAAGCGAAAGCGCACTCGCCATGAAGGGAATTAAGCCTTATGATATTTGATTTTAAGTTCTGGCATTATTTTGCCAGACAGGGACAACTCATACATAATCTGGAAAATTCGGAAATGCGCCATTTCAATAAGCGGCTCGGGTGGATTTTCGCCCTTGGCGTCCTTCTTTTTGCGCTGCGGGAGATCTGGGGCATGAACAGTGCTTCCCTGACGCCTTATCTGGTAGCCGGGGATATGGATACCTACACGCTGGCGCGCTGGACATCACTCGCGGGCACATTGATCTGGGCCGGCATCTACTTAGCTTTCCATACATACGGAGCGGCCTTCCTGTTCAGCCGCATTCTGAAAGTTCCCTGGCGCGCGGCACTGGTCATGCAGACGTACGTAACAGCTGTCCTGATTATTGAAAAGGCGCTGCTGTTCTTCCTGTTTGCGGTGCTTGGCTACACTACATACTTATCGATGTTTTCATTTGGCCCGTTAGCGGCCATGCTCTTTAACCATTCATTTATCATACTCTTCTTCAATCAATTAACGATTTTCACATCACTCATCATTGCCATCCAGTACCGCTTCCTGCGTAATTACGTGACCATGTCACCGAAATTGCTCTTGTTCGGCCTGATCTTGCTGCATGTCCTGATCGCACTGGCTATCGGCGCGTTGAGTTTTGTACCGCTTGCCGACATGATCGAAGGCTTTACGGAAGGGGTGGTTCCGGGTGAATAAATACTTTATGATCGGCCTCTCCGTCGCCATCACCGCTTTTTTGGCAATCAACGCGATTTTATTGTTCAGCGATAAAAGCATTGTGCCGAAAAAAATCTATGTAAATGAATACGAACGCACATACACCAGCAGCTACACGGAAAAACTGCCTAAAGAAGCAGTCACTGGCCCTCTTGCTGCAACTGAAATTTTCATCCAGGATTCGGATGCCATCGAACAATGGATCATCAACGAAGGTGATTATGTTGAAGCCGGCACTGAACTTGCGCTGTTGAACGAAGCGGAAAGCGAAGAACAGCGGGCAATCTGGGAAGCGGAAGAAGATGCGCTGAACGACGAATTGAGCGAAGTCCGCACGGTTCTGAGGGATCTCGAATCCGCGCAGTCCCGCCAGTCGCGGCCGACAACGGGCTCTTCAACCAACCGTGACACCACAACGACTGCCAGCGGGGATACAGTTGAACTGGACGTGAATGTCCAATTGGAAGTTGAAGTCCCACAGGACGGCTCATATGCAGCCGGTGTTGCGGAAGCCGAACAGCGCATCGCTGCGCTTGAAACCCAGCTTGCGGTTGTCGAAGCCCAGTTGGAACAGAATACCGCAAAACCCGCTTTGATCAGCCCGATTGAAGGCGTTGTAGGCAAAATCGATGCAGGCAGCATGCCGATGAGCATTGAAATCTACTCGAGCGAAAAACTGTTCATGACTTATGTCATCGAAGAAGAATGGCTTGAAGTCAATGTCGACGACCGGGTCTTCCTGCATGTCGACGGCATCGCGCAGGCTATGCCAGGCAAAGTTTTGCGCAAATCGCAGCTGCCAGCGGACAATTCAAAATGGCTCGACGCCTACCGTGCGCTTGACCCGGTGGACCAGAACAATCCGATTGCGATCTACGAAGTCCTCATCATGACGGAAGAACCGATTACGGACGCCGTGCCTTATGGCAAAACGGCCAATGCGTCCATCATCGTCAATGAAGCGGCGGATGCCGTCGCCTTGAAAGACGCCTGGATTTTTGACCGCTACAACGGCACAGGCAATGTTTTCATGTTGAATGAAGAAGGACGTGCGGAAGCGGTGCCAGTCACCATTGCATTTGACCTCGACGGCAAAGCCGTATTGAGTGAAGGGGTAGCCCCAGGTGCAACGGTGATCGACAGCGAAATCCTGAGACAATTCGCCTTTTCGCCACAGGCATTCCTGCCGTTCCCGAGCATCCAGCCGGACATCGAGCATGCGAAGAATACCAATTGGCGCAGATATGTGGAATATCTGTTAGCGAGATGAATAGTGTGAACCCGTGAGCGGCTGCTTGCGGGTTTTTTGTTTTGGGTTTGGTGTTGTTGGTCTGGTGCGTTGTCGGATAGTGTGGTTTTAGTGTCATATAGCTGGCGGATGGTGTCGTATAGATTGCTTTTGGTGACGTATAGCGACGGTTTGTTGCCATATAGCAGATTTTACTTAACGTGCAGATTTTTCGTGCGGGTTTCATCGAAAGAAAAGTGCATTCGAATGGAAAGCAGTCCGCTGCCGGCGGACTGCCCAGTGGGCGGCGCTTCGGCCGCCGCCCGATTTTGGCCGATAGTGGGTTGGGATGCTAGGGTGAAGTTCTATCTGATTATTTTGGATGGCTATCTTATGATTTCGCGTTTCTATCTTACGGTTTGAGCTTTTTACCTTACAAATGCACTTTTCATCCGGCTCTCATCAAAAGAAAAGTGCATTCGAATGGAAAGCAGTCCGCTGCCGGCGGACTGCCCAGTGGGCGGCGCTTCGGCCGCCGCCCGATTTTGGCCGATAGTGGGTTGGGATGCTAGGGTGAAGTTCTATCTGATTATTTTGGATGGCTATCTTATGATTTCGCGTTTCTATCTTACGGTTTGAGCTTTTTACCTTACAAATGCACTTTTCATCCGGCTCTCATCAAAAGAAAAGTGCATTCGAATGGAAAGCAGTCCGCTGCCGGCGGACTGCCCAGTGGGCGGCGCTTCGGCCGCCGCCCGATTTGGGCCGATAGTGGGTTAAATCATAGAGGTGAAGTTCTATCTTATGATTTTGGATGGGTATCTTATGATTTCGCATTTCTATCTTACGGTTTGGGGATTTTATCTTACGAATCTAATTTTCGAAAAGCTCTCATCAAAAGAAAACAACTATTCAAAGTAAAAGTACAAAATATCACCACACACCATTATTCATTCTAGAAAATAATGGTACGATAAGAAAATGATAGGTACAGAAATGGAGTGGGAAAGATGAACGGAACGGATTGGCGGTTTAAGATTGCCCACCGGGAAGCGCTGATTGGCGTGGGGTTGGCGCTGTTCAATTTTGTTTGGTGGTTTGGCTTCGCTTATGGCATGGGTTCGGCGCCGGTGGAAGAATATACATATGTCTTCGGGCTGCCGGCATGGTTCTTCTACAGTTGTGTAGTGGGGTTCCTGGTGATCGCGGTACTCGTGATTGTCATTGTGAAATTCTTTTTTGTAGAAGTGCCGTTTGACGAGGAAGAGGAGGAGAAACGATGAATTATGCTGTTTTGATTCCGATGATCATCTTTTTAATCCTCATCTTTTTTATCGGCTATTGGTCGAGCCGCAAGCTTTCGTCGTCATCGAACTTCATTGCTGACTATTTCCTTGGCGGCCGTGAACTCGGCGGCTTCGTGCTGGCGATGACGATGGTTGCGACTTACGGCAGCGCGTCGAGTTTCCTTGGTGGTCCCGGAACAGCTTATACCATGGGCTTTGGCTGGGTGCTGCTCGCGATGACGCAAGTGGTCACCGGCTATTTTGTGCTGATGATCCTCGGCAAGAAATTCGCCATCATGGCGCGCCGTTATAAAGCGGTGACGATGATTGATTTCCTGAAAGCACGCTACGACAGCAAAGCCGTGGTTTTATTGTCTGCGCTCAGCATCATCATTTTCCTGTTCTCCGCGATGGCGGCGCAGTGGATCGGTGGTGCGCGGCTGATCGAATCGCTGACCGGGCTGTCGTATAACTCGGCGCTCTTCCTGTTTGCGGTATCGGTGCTGGTCTACGTCACCATCGGCGGATTCCGCGCGGTGGCGCTGACGGATGCCGTGCAGGGTGCGGTCATGCTGATCGGTACACTGATCCTGCTCGTCGCGGTCATTGTCGCGGGCGGCGGGATTCCGAATATCGTCCAGGACTTAATCAATGAAAACCCGAATCTCGTAACGCCATATGGTGCCGAAGGGAATTTATCTGCGGCTTATGTATCGTCTTTCTGGATTCTGGTCGGAGTAGGCGTCGTCGGCTTGCCGCAGATAGCGGTAAGGGCGATGTCCTATAAAAACTCGCGCTCGATGCACCGCGCGCTGATCATCGGGACGCTTGTCACCGGCATCATCATGCTTAATATGCATTTGATCGGCGTGTTTGCGCGTCCGATCCTGCCGGGCATCGATGTCGGTGATAAAGTCATTCCGCTGATTGCGCTGGAAACCCTGCCGGCATGGCTCGCAGGCATCGTACTGGCGGCACCCATGGCGGCCATCATGTCGACCGTCGATTCGCTGCTGTTGATCGTCAGTTCGTCGATTGTCCGGGACGTCTATTTGAATTACATAAAACCGGAAGCGGAATTGAAAACCATCAAACGCATTTCGTTCGGCGTAACGGCGATGCTCGGAATCGGCGTCTTCCTGTTGGCCCTCGACCCGCCGGACTTGCTGATTTTCCTGAATTTATTCGCGTTCGGTGGCTTGGAAGCCGCCTTTATCTGGCCGGTCGTGCTCGGGCTTTACTGGAAATGTGGCAATAAATACGGGGCCATCGCCTCGATGATTACAGGGATCGGCACCTACGTCGCGCTGCATTTCTATAACCAGGAATACGGCAATCTGCTCGGCGTCCATACCGTGACGTTTCCGGTGCTGCTGTCGCTGGTGGCGTTCATCGCATTCAGCCTGCTGGTCGGGCGGAAAGCTTATGATTATGCGGGATAGATATTTACAATCAAGCTGACAGGGCGTAAAATGAATATTTATTCGAAACCCGAAAGAAGGCATGACTGGATTGAAGCAATGGAAAGTATACATGATCCTGACAGGCGTCATGATCGTTTGGGGATTTAACCTCGCAACAGTTAAATATATGGTCGAATTTGTCGGCCCTGTCACGTTGACCGCCTTCCGGATTCTCCTTGCAGGCGTTTCAGTCTTCGTCATCCTTGCGAACTTCCGGCTGCTACGCTGGCCAACACGCGTCGACTGGAAATACATCCTGCTCGGCTCGTTGTTGAACGTCGTCTCGCATCATTATTTCCTGTCGAATGCACTGACTTTGACCACCGGCACAAACGCAGGCCTGATCCTGGGAACGGGTCCGATGCTGACGGCGGTGCTGGTGTCGCTGATCATGCGTAATTATCCGTCGCGCCTGCAATGGCTCGGTGTCATCATCGGCCTCGCCGGTGTCGTCATCACGGTGCGCGTCGGCAGCGGTCCGACGAGCGGCATGAATATCGGCGACCTGTTCGTCTTCATCTCGATCCTGACCCAGGTGCTCAGCTATATCGTCATCGCCAACGCGGCGAAGAATCTCGATCCGCGCCTGATGACCGGCTATATGTTCATCACCGGCAGCATCGTGCTGTTCCTCATCTCGCTTGTGCAGGAGCCGGGCGGCATGGCGGCATTTGCTGAAGTTCCGCCGCGGTTCTGGCTGGCCTTTTTCTTCTCCGCGGTCATCGGCACGTCCATCGGCCACATGCTCTATAATTACTCGATCGGACAGGCCGGCCCGACGAAAGCGGCCATCTTCATGAATCTCAATACACTGTTCTCACTAATCGCCGCGGCCATCATTCTGAATGAAACCATCCTGCCCGGCCACCTGGGCGGCTTCGTACTCATTGTCATCGGCGTCTTGTTCGGCTCCGGTGCGGCAGATGATCTGCTCAATAAAAGAAGGAGACGGTTCAGCTGATGCTGGATCGTTTTTTTTTGGTGTGCCAGGCATGGCAACTATCTAGGTGGTGAAAGTCCACTGTGGGGGTACACATCGACCAACCACTAAGGAA
>NZ_QQRS01000004.1 GCF_003428875.1 Planomicrobium okeanokoites | reverse complement strand
CCCGAACACGGCAGTTAAGCTCTTTTGCGCCGATGGTAGTTGGGGGATCTCCCCCTGTGAGAGTAGGACGTCGCTGGGCTATTCTATGTTTTATTTTTGTTCCGAGATTCTTTTGCCTTGCTTCCATAGCTCAGCAGGTAGAGTGCTTCCATGGTAAGGAAGAGGTCACCGGTTCGAACCCGGTTGGAAGCTTTTATTTTTAAAATGAAGTTTCTTTACATGGGTTACATCATTATTTATCAAGGCCCCTTGGTCAAGCGGTTAAGACACCGCCCTTTCACGGCGGTAACACGGGTTCGAATCCCGTAGGGGTCACCAAATTACTAAACGAAGATGGTAATTTGCGACGACGCAGCGAAGCGAGGAAGGAACACCTCCTTTAACTTCTGCAAAGCATAGTCTGCAAATCATGCCAGATGATATTTTTAAAATAAATGGAGGATTAGCTCAGCTGGGAGAGCATCTGCCTTACAAGCAGAGGGTCGGCGGTTCGATCCCGTCATCCTCCACCATGTAGTATTTCGAATTTCATATCGGTGGGGTAGCGAAGTGGCTAAACGCGGCGGACTGTAAATCCGCTCCTTCGGGTTCGGCAGTTCGAATCTGCCCCCCACCACCAGTTTTATATTGGCATTGGGGTATAGCCAAGCGGTAAGGCAACGGGTTTTGATCCCGTCATGCCCTGGTTCGAATCCAGGTACCCCAGCCATTTTTTATGAGCCATTAGCTCAGTTGGTAGAGCATCTGACTTTTAATCAGAGGGTCGAAGGTTCGAATCCTTCATGGCTCATCTTTTAATTACCTTGCGCCTGTTCAGCGCGGGGCCTTAGCTCAGCTGGGAGAGCGCGACGCTGGCAGCGTCGAGGTCAGGGGTTCGAGCCCCCTAGGCTCCATTGTTCCATGTGTATTTGTACTATCCATGTGTAAAAATCCCGTATCCATTCAATTGGATACGGGATTTTTTTATGCTTTTCGAATCTAAACGGACGCTTGCGCTTTTCTGGTGTCCAGACTCCGGCGACCCAGCTCTTCGAGTCATAAGCCAACCCAGCTGCCGTGGCAAAGAGCGCCACTCTGCTGGTCTGTCTTATGCTTTTCAGAGCTAAACGGGTGCCGTCGCTTTTCTTTGTCCAGACTCCAGCGCCCAGATTCTCGAGTCATAAGCCACTTTGGCTATGCGGCAAAGAACGCCGCTTCGCCAAATCGTCTTATGCTTTTCGAATCTAAACGGGCGCTTGCGCTTTTCTTTAGTTTCCAACATAAATCGACTGCGGTCGGAAGATGACGTTGTCTTGCTGCTGTTCAATCGTGTGGGCTGTCCAGCCGACGATTCGCGCGATGCTGAACGTAGGCGTAAATAATGCTGGCGGCATGTCAATCGAACGCATAATGGCTGCGGCGTAAAATTCTACGTTGGTGTACAAGGCGCGTCCGGGTTTTCGTTCGTTAAGCAGCTGGATAATCCGTTTTTCGGCAACCACTGCAAGATCCAGCCAAGGATCGCTGCCTTGCAGCTCCAGGCATTTCCCGCGCAAAAGAATGGAACGCGGATCTTCGGTTCGGTAGATGCGGTGGCCAAAGCCCATGATTTTTTCTCCCGCTTCCAGCTTGCTGCTGATCACCGAATCGATATCATCAGCTGTGCTGATTTCGTTGAGCAAGGTGATGACTCCGGAAGGCGCGCCTCCGTGCAACGGCCCTTTCATAGTGCCAAGCGCGGAAGTGACGGCCGCCACCATATCCGATTCTGTGGAAACGGTGACCCGCGCAGCAAAAGTCGAAGCGTTCATGCCATGCTCCATGGTCAGCTTCAAGTATGTTTCAAGCGCTTCGATGTGTGCAGCGGCTGGTTCTTCACCGAAAAGCATCCATAAATAATTGGCGACGTGACCAAGTCCGTCGTTCGGATGAATTGGCTCCAACCCGTTTTGAAGCCGGTAAAGCATGGCGGTCATGACGGACAACGCAGAAGTGAGTGCAATTGACTGCTCAGAAGGAGCCAGTGTGACATACTCATCATCATAATAGGCTGACATCAGAGTGCGCATATTATCCATAAGGGGAACATTAACCGGCAGCTCTTCAGCAATCTTTGCAATGTGCTCAGGAAGTGTCCGGTACTTTATGAATTGCCGGTTCAGCTCATAAGCCTGTTCTTCTGTCGGAAATTCCCCATGCCATAAGAAGTAAGCAGTTTCTTCAAAGCTTTTATCCTGGACCGCTTCTTCAACTAAGCTTCCCCGATACCGTAATTCTCCTTTCTCTCCATCTACAGAAGCGATTTTCGTCTGAACAGCCACTACATCTTTCAACCCTTTTTGGAACATGTAAATTCCTCCTTTTCTTAAAGTTTACCCCGACATATTGATTATGAAAATTAATGATTTATAATTAAATCAATTCAAAATATTAATCAGCAAGGAAGTGATCGCCATCGACTTGGCTTGGTTAAAGACGTTTACCGATGCCGCAGAGACACTGAATTTCCGAAAGACTTCCGAGAGGCTGCTGATGTCACAGCCAAGTGTTACTGTGCACATCCGCCTGTTGGAAGAAAGCCTGGGCGTGGTTTTATTCCAGCGGCAGAAGAACCGGGTATCGCTGACGGAGGAAGGGAAGTTGTTCAAAGGGGAAGCGGACAGGCTGCTGCGGCAGCTGGAGCAAAGTGTGGAAAAGGTCCATTCGTTTGCGCAGGGATACCGCAAGAAGTGGGTGCTGGCGATTTCGCCTTTGATGGCAGAGACGGTGCTGCCTTATCTGTTGAAGTCGTTTACGAAACGGCATCCCGATTTGGAATTGGTGATCCAGGTGGAGGAATCGGAAAAGATAGAGGCGCTGGTGGAGAGCGGGGCAGTGAACGCAGGAATTTCCGCCATTCAGCCGGTGAGCCGTGTGCTGCACAGTGAAGTGGTCTATAAAGATGAGCTTGTTTTTGTGGTTCCGCGGGATGCTTACGATGATGAGTCGGGACCGGTCATTTCCGATGAAACGATGTTGCGGTCCCACTATCTTTTCACGCATCATCATCCGGTGTTTTGGGATGAATTATTGGTCAAATTAAGCTCGAAAACACCGGGGGTGCGGACAATGACCGTGACGCAGGCGCATATTGCCAAGCGTTTTATACAGGAAGGATTGGGCGTATCATTTTTGCCGCGGTCGATGGTAAGGCGGGAACTGATCGAAGGCCGTCTGTTGGAAGCGCATTTTGACTTGTTTCCATTGCCTGAAGTCGCTACTTATTTTATTTGCAAAGAAAAGAATGACTTGGAAAAGGAATTTTTGGAAAGAATACAGGCGGTTTATTTCAGTTAAGGGGGAAGTTGGATGATCATCGAACAGCCAGGCGTGAGATTGCGGTTATTGAAGCGGGAGGATTTTGAAACATTATGGGAACTGTACACACCGGATATTTTCGAACATATGCTGATAAAAGTGGAGACGTTCGAGCAGTTAGTTGAGTGGCTGGAAGCCGGATTGAATGGCTCGAATGTGCTGGTGTTCGCTGTAGAACAGCCGGACACCGGAAAAGTAGTCGGCACGACCCGGATTTACGGAATCGATGAAGCGAATAAAAGCTGTGAAATCGGTTCGACGTTTTATGCGGAAGAAATGCATGGCAGCGGATTGAACAGCCGGGTGAAATACGCGCTGCTGGCTTATTGTTTTGAAGAGCGGGAGATGATACGGGTCCAGTTTAAAACGGACAGTGAAAATGTCCGTTCGCAGAAAGCGCTTGAAGCTATAGGGGCAGTAAAGGAAGGGACGATGCGCAATGAACGCATCCGTTCGACCGGCCTGCCAAGAGATGCTATTGTTTATTCAATTATTGATGAGGAATGGCCCGCAGTTAAAGAATTGCTGAAAAAACGAATGAATAAAAATACGTAATCTTGTGTGGTTGAGCCATGTTGTTGTTAGCGGTTACAATGGGTTTGACAACTCAAGGGGGTATAAAAACATGAATAAATTAAATGTATCAATTATTGGAGTTCCAATGGATCATGGACAGAATCGCCGCGGCGTTGATATGGGACCGAGCGCAATCCGTTATGCGGGTGTGGTTGAGCGCATCGAAAACCTGGGGCATACCGTCAAGGATGAAGGGGACATCCAAGTCGGCCATGCGGATGGGCAAGTCGATACAGACACAAACCTACGCAATATGGAAGTCATCACTGAAGCGATGGAAGCGCTTGGCGAAAAAGTCCAGGCAGTTACGAAAACAGGAAACTTCCCGCTGGTACTCGGCGGTGACCATAGTATCGCCATCGGAACACTTGCAGGCATCTCGCCGAACCACGAAAATTTAGGTGTGATCTGGTATGATGCCCACGCAGATATGAACACGAGTGAAACATCGCCGTCAGGCAATATCCACGGTATGCCGCTTGCTGCAAGCTTTGGCCACGGCCACGAGAAGTTGACGCAGATTCGCGGCTTTTCACCGAAAGTGAAGCCGGAGAACATCGTTATCATCGGTGCACGTTCGGTAGACCCGGGCGAACGCGAATTAATCCGTGAGCGCGGCATCAAAGTTTACAGCATGCATGAAATCGATAAGATGGGCATGGATTTTGTTATCGAAGATTCAATCCGCTACTTAAAAGAAGAGCGCAAGACAGACGGTGTCCACTTATCACTGGATCTTGATGGCATTGATCCTCTTTATACGCCAGGCGTTGGCACTCCAGTACCAGGCGGCATCAGCTACCGGGAAAGCCATTTGGCGATGGAGATGCTACATGATGCAGGCATCATCACATCCGCTGAATTCGTGGAAGTGAACCCGATTCTGGATGAAAAAAATAGAACAGCAGACGTTGCAGTGGCTTTGATTGGTTCATTGCTTGGCGAAAAACTACTTTAAAACAGGCGAAAGCCTGTTTTTTATTTTTATGGAAAGTAATTATGTGAAATAAGGAACAAACCCTTTAGTTATTTCGTATGAAATTTAGATGGATTTATTTGGGTAATCTTTGATACCATATAAAAGAGAAAATAAATGAAACCTTTCTATAAATGATACGTATATAAAACATAGCCGCATAGGCGGAGGGAAATGAGATCATGGATGCGTTAGTGAACAAGAGAATAGCAAAAGTCATTAAAGGCGACCAGGACGCATTCGCAGAGATTGTAGAATTGTATCAGCACCAGCTGTATCAAATTTGCTATCGTATGCTCGGCAATAAACATGAAGCCGAAGATATAGCTCAGGAAGCTTTCATGCGTGCTTACGTCAATATTCATACATTCGATCAGAAAAGGAAATTCTCCACTTGGCTTTACCGCATAGCTACAAATTTGTGCATCGACCGGATCAGAAAGAAAAAACCGGATTATCACCTGGATGCAGAAGTGCGTGGGGCAGAAGGCTTGAATATGTACTCGAGCATCGCCAACGACGACGAACTTCCCGAAGATGAATTGGTGAAGATGGAAGTCCAGGAGCGGGTACAATATGAGATTAGCCGCTTGCCAGATAAGTACCGGGCAGCTATTGTATTAAAGTATATTGAAGAATTGCCGCTGGCTGAAATCAGCGAAATTCTGGATTTGCCGCTTGGGACTGTGAAAACACGTATACACCGCGGGCGCGAAGCCTTGCGGAAGCAATTAAGCAATTTGTAGGAGGCGAGCAGGATGAAGACGTGTCCGGATTACATCGTCCAGTATATGAACGATTATTTAGACGGTGACCTTGAACCATCCAAAGAACGGGTGTTGAAAGAAAATCTGGCGACCTGCCAAGATTGTCAGAAGATCTACCATGAATTGAACAAAACGATTGCATTCGTCCAGAGTGCATCCCATATAGAAGCGCCAAAAGGCTTTGTCGAAGCCACGATGAGCAAACTGCCGAAGCAGAAACAGCGTTCAGGCGCGCAGCGCTGGTTCAAGCAGCATCCGCTTTTGACGGCTGCAGCAATTTTCTTCGTATTGATGAGTGCGACATTATTCTCGGACTTTAATAATGATCAGCAATTCTCCTTTACAAAGCAGCCGAATGTGGTGGTGGAAGGCAATACTGTCATTGTACCGGAAGGTGAAGTGGTGACGGGGGATATCACGGTAAGGAACGGCGATCTGCGGGTCGACGGGGAACTTCATGGTAATGTCACCGTCGTAAACGGGCAATATATGGCCTCCAGTGGGGTAATCACCGGCGAAGTGGAAGAAATCGACCAGATTTTCGACTGGTTATGGTATACCATTAAAAATGGCTTTAAAGACGCAGCTTCCATTTTTAATAATGAAGACGCAATGATCGGCGAATAAATCCGTCCCTTTGGGGGCGGATTTTTTGCATTCAGTTTCCGGCAGTTACTGTTGCTTTTCTATTGTCCAGACTCCAGCTGGTCTGTCTTAAGCCTTTCAGTGCCGCATGGCTTTTCTATAAAGCATGACCAGAATGTTTTATGATATACTTATTTCATGCAGATGTAGAAAAGCGAGGGTTGCAGATGCCGTTTTTGGATAATATTACAAACCTAACACCACTCGAACTCATAATCAATATAGCTGATATTTTATTAGTTTGGTTCGTTTTATATAAATTGATCACGATCATTAAAGGGACGAAAGCCGTTCAATTATTGAAAGGGATTTTCGTCATCATCATCGCCCAATTGATCACGCAGGCATTGAATCTGCAGACGCTTGGCTGGATTATGCAGGAAGTGCTCAATTGGGGTTTCCTGGCGATCATCATCATCTTCCAGCCGGAACTCAGACGGGCGCTCGAACAGCTGGGGCGCGGAAAACTGTTTTCCAGCAGCACGCTGAACGAGGAATCAGAACGCAACCGGCTGATCGAAGCAATGACAAAATCCGTCAGTTACATGGCGAAAAGGCGTATTGGCGCATTGGTATCCATTGAACGTGAAACCGGATTGAGTGAGTATATTGAAACCGGAATACCTTTGAACTCAGACATTACGTCAGAGTTGATGATAAACCTCTTTATCCCCAATACACCTCTTCACGATGGAGCCGTGATCGTCCAAAAGAACAAAGTGGCGGCGGCGGCGTGCTATCTTCCTTTATCGGAAAGTCCGTTCATTTCCAAAGAACTTGGAACCCGCCACCGCGCGGCACTTGGAATCAGTGAAGTGACAGATGCCATCACCATCGTCGTTTCGGAAGAGACGGGCGCCATCAGCCTGACGGCGAATGGCGATTTGCACCGTAACTTGTCTTTGGAGGATTTTGAAGTGAAACTGCGCCGCATCTGGTTTGGCGAAGAACAGCAGAACGAAACTTCTTCCTGGTGGAACTGGAGGGGAAAAAAGAATGGATAAAATGATGGATAACCCCTGGTTTTTGAGGATTACCGCATTATTGCTAGCCTTTCTTATGTTCTTTTCCGTAAAAGCGGAAGAAGAAAACAATAATTCAGCGGCCAGCAATACGATGACTGAAATTATCGAAGATGTACCGCTCGAAGTGTATTACGACGATACAAGCCTGATGGTCAGCGGTGTGCCGGCGACTGTGGATGTCCAGATTACAGGACCCACCCGAGAGGTTCAAACAACGCAGCAAATCAAAGATTTTACGGTCTTTGTAGACTTGCGGAACCTGCCGCTCGGAGAGCATCGCATCCGTGTGCAAACGGAAAATATCTCTCAAGAATTAGGCGTCAGGATCGATCCGACTTTCCTGGATGTTCTGATCGAGGAACGGGTCACTCAAGAATTTAAAATCGATGCCGAACTGAATGAACGGCTGATTGCGGAAAACTATGTACTGAAAAGTATAACGGCTGATCCCAATACGGTTACAGTCAGCGGACCGAAAAGTGTCATTGATTCCATCAGTTTTGTAAAAGCGACAGTAACGGAAGAGCCAGGCTTGGATTCGTCCGTGACGAGGGAAGCGAGAGTCCGAGTACTTGCGAATGACCTGACGAAACTGGACAATGTAACAATCGAACCGGAAGTGGTGGAGGTCGAAGCTGTCATTGAAGAATACAGCCGGGAAGTTCCGATATCACTGACCCAGACGGGAACGGCACGTGAAGGGATCACCGTGGATGAAATTGAAACGGATGTCGATACCGTCAAGATTTCAGGGCCGCGGAATATCGTTGACACAATCGAAGAATACGAAGTGGAAGTGAATATCAGCGGCGTAACCCTGACTGATACGGCGATTGAAGTGGATCTCGCGGCCCCTGAAGGAACGAGCGCTGTAGAGCCGGGAAGCATCATCGTGGACGCCGAAATCAGTGTGGACGAAACCGTGTTGATGCCGGAAGACATCAATTTCAACAGTGCGAATCCGGATGAGGCACTTCATCAGCAAATCTTCGAGAACCTTCCACTGGAAATCAGAGGGCTGGACGATGGCAATAAAGCCGATTTTCTCGATCCCGAAGATGGTCTGGTCTCGTTGATAGCGTATTGAACGGAAGAATTGCTGGATAGTTTGAAGTTGGAAGATTTTGTGGTATATGTAGATGCAGCGGAAAAAAAGGGACAGCATAAACTGGAAGTTGGGGCAGAAGGATTGAAGAAAGCGAAATGGCTGACTTTTCCTTCTACTGCAACCATCCATATACAATAGGAATTATTATCCGATATTGCATTGGATTTAAGGAGAGAATATAAGCATGGGAAAATATTTTGGAACAGATGGAGTTCGCGGCGTAGCGAATAGCGAACTGACACCGGAATTAGCATTTAAATTGGGCCGCTTCGGCGGATATGTATTGACGAAAAGCTCGAAGGATAAACCGAAAGTTCTGATTGGGCGCGATACCCGTATTTCAGGAGAAATGCTGGAAGGCGCTTTGGCCGCAGGATTATTGAGTGTCGGTGCGGAAGTGATGCGTCTTGGCGTCATCAGTACACCAGGTGTTTCTTACCTGACACGCGTGATGAGCGCGGAAGCGGGCGTCATGATTTCAGCTTCGCATAACCCGGTTGAAGACAATGGCATCAAATTCTTCGGTTCGGACGGCTATAAGCTTTCCGATGACCAGGAAGCTGAAATCGAAGCATTGCTGGATATGGAAGAAGATACGCTGCCGCGTCCTACTGGCGGTGACCTGGGCGCCATTACGAGTTATTTTGAAGGCGGCCAGAAATACATCCAGTATCTGAAACAGACGGTAGATGAAGAGTTCGACGGCATCCATGTCGCGCTTGATTGTGCACACGGTGCCACTTCAACATTGGCGACGCATGTATTCGCCGACCTTGATGCGGATATCAGTTCGATGGGCGCTTCACCAAACGGCTTGAACATCAATGACCAGGTCGGTTCCACTCATCCGCAGAAGCTGGCGGAACTGGTTATTGAGAAAAACGCTGATATCGGGCTTGCTTTCGACGGCGACGGCGACCGTTTAATCGCGGTGGATGAAAAAGGCCGCATTGTCGATGGCGACCAGATCATGTATATCTGCGGTAAATATTTGAAATCTGAAGGCCGCTTGAATAAAGACACAGTGGTGTCCACAGTAATGAGCAATATGGGCTTCTATAAAGCAGTGGAAGCAAACGGCATGACCAGCGTGAAAACAGCAGTAGGCGACCGTTATGTAGTCGAAGAAATGCGCAAAAACGGCTATAATCTTGGCGGCGAACAGTCAGGCCATATCATTTTCCTTGATTATAATACAACAGGCGACGGATTGTTGACGGGCCTTCAATTGGTGAACATCATGAAAGTCACTGGCAAGAAATTGTCCGAGCTTGCAGGTGAAATGACAATTTTCCCGCAGAAACTCGTCAATATCCGTGTAACGGATAAACATGCGGTTACGGATAACGCGAAAGTGGCTGCTGAAATCGAAGAAGTTGAAACGGAAATGAACGGCAATGGCCGTGTGCTTGTGCGCCCTTCCGGTACTGAACCGTTGGTGCGCGTCATGGTGGAAGCAGCTTCAGAAGAAGATTGCGAACGCTATGTCGAGCGGATTGCAGAAGTGGTCCGTGCTGAAATGGGCATGAAATAAAAATTGAGACCGTTCCGAAGCTGAAATGCTTCCGGAACGGTTTTTTTATAGGGCTGCATTAATAAATAAATTAACAAAAGCATAAATATTTTTGTCAGCAAGCAAAGGTGAAAATCGAATTTTATCCTTTATTCGATATTAATACATCTTTGTCTAAGGACTTAGGGACGATTGACTAAGGTAATTGGAAAAGGTATGATATAGTAGCCTGTTTAAGGCCGCCAAAAAAGGGGGATAGTAGTAAAGCGTAAAAAGGAAACTAGTTGAAGCGCCTGTACTGGGGAAATCGGACGGACAAGTCATTTCCCAGTAGACGAGGAGGAGGAGTATCGAGATTTCGGCGGATACCTCCCGGCCGTGAAGCCCGGTCGTTATGTCCATCTTCAAAGCAGTTGAGTGATCAGCTGTACAACAGGATGGATGGGTTCAAGCATGCGTCCGCGCAAAATGGCGAACGCTCTTTTTGATATTGAAAAAAATTGGAGGAACTATAATTATGTGTGGAATTGTTGGGTATATCGGAGAAAAAGATTCAAAAGAAATCCTATTGAAAGGCCTTGAGCGTTTGGAATACCGCGGCTACGATTCAGCGGGTATTGCTGTGCGCAACGGCGATGGCATTACAGTATTCAAGGAAAAAGGCCGCATTGCGGATCTTCGCGGAGCTGTGAACGGCGACGTGACAGGAAACACGGGAATCGGGCACACACGCTGGGCAACGCACGGCAAGCCGAGCCAGGTAAACGCTCACCCGCATCAGAACACGTCAGACCGTTTCACGATTGTGCATAACGGCGTAATCGAAAACTATCACCACCTGCAGCGCGATTATTTGGCTGATGTGGAAATGGAATCCGATACGGACACGGAAATCATCGTTCAATTGATCGGTAAATTTGTTGAAGGCGAAGGCATGACGACGCAGGATGCGTTCAGCAAAGCTTTGAAATTGATGAAAGGTTCGTATGCAATCGCCTTGCTTGACGCTGAAGAAGCACAGACGATTTTCGTCGCGAAAAACAAGAGCCCATTGCTTGTCGGCCTTGGAGAAGATTTCAACGTTGTAGCGTCTGATGCTATGGCAATGCTGCAAGTGACGGACCAATTTGTTGAATTAATGGACAAGGAAATCGTGATCGTCCGCAAAAACAGCGTGGAGATCCTGACGCTTGAAGGCGAAAAAGTGGAACGCGAACCGTTCACTGCTGAAATCGACATGAGCGATATCGATAAGGGCACATACCCTCATTATATGCTGAAAGAAATCGATGAGCAGCCGGCAGTGATGCGCAAAATCATCCAGGCTTACCAAGGCGAGGACGAGAAATTGACGATCCAGCCTGAAATCCTTGATGCTTTGCAGGAAGCTGATCGCCTGTACATCATCGCAGCGGGTACAAGCTATCACGCTGGGCTGATCGGCAAAGAGTATTTGGAGAAAATGGCGGGCATTCCAGTGGAAGTGCATGTAGCGAGTGAATTCGGTTATAACATGCCGCTTCTTTCCGAAAAACCGTTGTTCATCTTCATTTCCCAGTCGGGCGAAACAGCTGACAGCCGCCAGGTATTGGTGCGCATCAAAGAACTTGGCCACCCGTCACTCACAATCACAAACGTGGCGGGATCGACTTTGTCACGCGAAGCTGACCACACGTTATTACTGTATGCAGGACCTGAAATCGCTGTAGCGTCTACTAAAGCTTACACAGCACAATTGGCAGTACTGGCAATTTTGGCAGCCGTAACTGCAGAAGCACGCGGACGCGATCTTGGTTTCGATCTTGTACAGGAAATGGGTATTGTGGCAAACGCCATCCAGGCGCAAGTCGATATGAAGGAAGAAATCGAGAAATTAGCGCATGATTTCCTTTCGACAACACGCAATTGCTTCTTTATCGGCCGTCTGATGGATTATTTCGTTGGTCTTGAAGGCGCGTTGAAGCTGAAAGAGATTTCCTATATCCAGGCGGAGGGCTTTGCCGGCGGTGAATTGAAGCACGGTACGATTGCTTTGATCGAAGAAGGCACGCCTGTCATCGCGCTTGCGACACAGGAATCCGTAAACTTGAACATCCGCGGCAACGTCAAAGAAGTGGCAGCACGCGGCGCGAACACAATGATCATTTCAATGGAAGGCTTGAGCGAAGACGGCGACAGCCACGTCCTTCCGACAGTGCATGAACTGCTGACTCCGCTTGTATCGGTTATTCCGCTGCAGCTGATCAGCTATTACGCAGCACTTCACAGAGATTGTGATGTCGATAAGCCGCGTAACCTGGCGAAATCTGTTACGGTTGAATAAAGACGATTAAAGCAGAGCCGGATCCTTAGGGGTCCGGCTTTTTTTTGCTATCAGATTTAAAGACACGCAAAAAAACAGACCAGGAATTACATCCTGGTCTGTTTCGTGTATTGATTTTATTACATTCTGCCGTAGCCAGTGAAGTGGTCTCCCCAGTATGGGCCAAAGATGTCGACGACTTCTACTCCGCCGTTATTGGCAGCGACCATTTTGCCGTTGCCGATATAGATTCCGATGTGGGAAATCCCTGCTTTATACGTGCCAGAGAAGAATACCAAGTCCCCTTGTTGTGGAGAGCTGACTTTCGTCGCCATGTTATAGTAACCGGCTGCGCTTGTGCGGGCTACGTTGTGGCCTGCTTTGTTAAGTGTATAGGCGATAAATCCGCTGCAGTCGAATCCTGCTGGTGTTGAGCCGCCCCATACATATGGAACTCCGATATATTGCTGTGCAATGGATGCAACTGAAGAAGTGGGGTTGCTCACTTGTGAAACCTGTGGCGCTGTCGTGCTGCTTGATGCTGCAGAAGAACCTGCGCTAGTCTGGAATGTTTGGCCAGGATAAATCATATGGCCTGAAATACCGTTGATGCTTTGCAGGCTAGAAACCGTAGTTCCATAATCCTGTGCAATTTGCCAAAGTGTATCTCCGGATTTTACTTGGTGTGTAGCTGCGCTAGTAGGTGCAGCGATAGCAGCTGAAAGGGCAATAGTGGCAGTGAAAGATAGTAATGCTTTTTTTGTTTTTTTCATGTTTTTATTTCTCCTTAAATGTCTGGAATTCACTGGATTCATATCGTTGAATAGTGATTCTCGTATTTTATAGTTAAAACCAAAATGTCTGATGAGATATTAATAATTTGATGGTCCGTGTCATTTATCTTTGAAGCCTTGATTAGTGTAGCATGCGGTTTTCACGAATTAAACCCTTGTAATGGTTTTGTGAACGCATTTAAATATTTTGATATATTTTTGATATATTATATCTTTGTATAATAATAAACAGGTAATTCATAAAAACAATCTCCTAACGTTAGTCTGAAGGGTTTTTAGAAAGTGGAAAGTAGAAAATATACATATATTCTTTTTCAATCACCGCCATAAAATTACATTATATGGTATGAATATTTCACTGGTGAAATATAGATTTTCTTATTTACTCCATGAGATTTGGTATGGAGTTGGAAAAAATAAGAGTTCAGGAATTGTAAAATTCAGTATTTTACTTGGCGGCAGGATGATATGATTAATTAAAATAGGGGTTTTAATTGGCGAATCGTGCTGTTTTATACGTTTTATTGAGCTTAGGAGCGATTGGGCTTTTCTATAGTACTGCCAAAGCTGAAAAAAATTACGAAACAAAGATAAGGGGCAAGCGCATGGAAAATCAGGCATATGTGAATTGGGGCGGTCATACCATCAGTCTCAGTTGGGAACCATACAGAAAGATGAAATCGAATGATATTGTGACGAGTGTCCACGGTTACTGCTTTTTTGAAGGGAAAGTGGTGCTTGTCCATGTGGATGGCAGAGGCTTTAATGTTCCGGGCGGCCATATTGAATTCGGGGAAAGCCCTGAAGAAACGCTGCACCGCGAAGTATATGAAGAAGCTTATGTCAAAGGGGATGTAACCTATATCGGAGCGATTTGTGTCGATCATACAGAAAACGTGAAGTTCGTGGAGAACGGAAAATATCCGCAGGTCGGTTACCAATTGTTTTACCGGATGGACGTTACGGAATGTCTGCCATTTCTACGGGAGCATGAGACCCTGACACGCATTTGGGTTGAGCCGGAAGAAGTGCCGCATGTAATGGATGACCATGAAATTGCGTTATTGGTATTAAAGGAAGCAATGAACAACAAGATGGAAAGCGGAGTGACTGTGGGAAATGAAAATAGAAACTGAACGATTGATTATCAGCACTTGCACGGAAGATGTAATTCCGATGCTGAATGAACAACAATACGAAAATGGACCACAGGTTGCAAATCACCTGAAGCAATTGGCGGAAGATCCCGCCGTCCTTTATTGGGGACCGTGGCTGGCGATACTGAAAGCAGGCGACAAGATCATCGGGGATCTGGGATTCAAAGGTGCGCCGGATGATAAGGGCGCAGTGGAAATCGGCTATGGTTTGCTTGAAGAATACTGGAGCAAAGGATATGCGACAGAAGCGGTAAAGGCCTTGGTCGACTGGGCATGGAAACAGGATGGTATACATAAGATCAAAGCGGAAACGCTGGTGGATAACCAGGAATCGATCCGTGTGCTCGAAAAAATCGGGATGAAAAAAGTGGCTGAGAGTGAAGAGATGGTTTATTGGGAGATAACTGGGTGATAAATCTAGTCTAAAGAAACGAGAGGGTTTTCATTATGCTGAAATATACGCTTTGTTTGATCAGAAACGGAAACCAATTCCTGCTGCTGAACCGGTTGAAAAAGCCGCAGATGGGCACATGGAACGGTGTTGGCGGCAAAATAGAGAACGGGGAAACGCCATTTGAAAGTGTCATCAGGGAGACTTTTGAAGAAACGGGAATTCTCCTGAAAGAGCTGACTTATGCAGGTAATGTGATATTCAAGAGTAACGAAGGTCGGGAAGGCATGTATCTTTTTACAGCTGATTTGCCGGAAGGCAGTCGTTTGGTGACGCCAGCCGGGACGGCGGAAGGCATCCTGGACTGGAAGCAGGTTGACTGGATTCTTCATAAAGACAACCGGGGTGTAGCTTCAAATCTCCGTGCTTATTTGCCGGCGGTGCTGGAGGGCCGGCTGGGATTGGAGCATCTGTTTACATATGACCAAGGTGTTATTCTGGATTATACGACTGCTGAAGTCGCTGCAGATGAAATCAATGAAAAATATATTCCGCCGATTGCTGTCAGCTGAAAAGAGGAGTGCTTGGAATGGGGAATAGTGTTGGCGGTAGAATAGCAATAAACGGTGCAGAGCTCTATTATGAACGGACGGATAAAACGGGGAAAGGACCCGTCGTCGTCTTTGAGTCAGGCTATGGCTGGGACATGGAAAACTGGGAGCCGATTCGCAAAAGATTGGCTGGATCGGTGGAAATGTTCTTTTATGACCGGGCGGGTGTGGGAAAGAGTGACAAGAGTGATGGACCTTTGCACAGTCTGCAAATTGTCTGGAATTTAAAAGATCTGCTTCAAGTGGCCAAGGTCGAGCCGCCTTATTTAATGGTCGGCCACTCGTTCGGCGGCATCAACGTCCGCCTTTTCGCACATCTCTATCCTGACGATACAGCAGGTGTGATCTTGCTGGATTCCTGCCACGAAGACCAGAACCAAAAGATGGTGCCGTTGTTTTCTGAACAAGTGAAGGAAGAATATTTAAGTCAGTTTACCGTCGAAGCGACTTTGGAAGAATTTGAACAAAGTCTTGAACAGGTTCGGGGCAAAAGCTTGGGAAACACCACATTGCTGGTAGTGACCGGTGGCACTCAGCCTCACCATACGGCAGAGTCCATGCGGGAGTGGCTGAACTTCCAAATGGAACTTGCGGAGTTGTCTTCAACCAGTGAACATGTGGTGATTGAAGAGGCGGGGCATGCTGTCCATTTGGACAATCCGGTGCTCGTCACTTCGTTGATTAAGAAGATGATAATACAATAAAAAATTCCAGGAAACTTCCTGATGATATATCCACTGATAGTAATGGGGCGGTTTAAGCAATTAGTAGAAGGTCGCAGCGAAAGAAGATTATATTGCATGAAGAAATAAAAGAGGCAGCTTCCGCTATTTTTGCGGGAGCTGTTTTTACATCGATAGAGGAAAATCGGCAGACTGTAGAGAAAGAGAAAGAAAGCAAATCACTGCAAGGGGAGGGATTTAATTGGAACTGACGCATATTCGCTTATTGGTGGACAATTACAAGGAATGTTTTCTGTTCTACCGAAATGTTCTGGGTTTCAATGTGGTGTGGGGAGATGAAGATTCCAATTATGCCGACTTTGAATTTGCGGGAGTAAAATTGGGTTTGTTTGAAAGGAAGCGGATGGCCGACGCAATCGGTGCGGAATATCATTTGCTCCGGAAACGGTCAGATAAAGCAGCGCTTATTTTCAAAGTAGAGGATGTGGAGGAAACGTACCGCGAACTCCAGAAGAAAGTCGACTTTCTCACCGAGCCGACCGTGCAGGAAGACTGGGGCATCAAAGTGGCGCATTTCCGTGATCCTGCTGGGAACTTGCTTGAAATCTATGAAAGCTTAGGATCGATGGGGGATTAAGCTGAATCCATGAGGTTCAGCTTTTTATTATCCGCGAAGGGTTAAGGTTAAAGGGCTTTCAGCCGATAATAATCAATAAATGACTGTCATTGGGGGAGTACCGTGGAACGCGTAGAGAATTTGGAATTGCAGGTTCAGGAATTATTGAAGCTGCTGGAAGCTGCAAAACAATTGAATTCGAATTTGGAGATAGAAGAAGTGTTCCAGAACATCCTGCTGCAGATGGTGACGATGGTCGGTGCTGAGGCAGGCACGCTTTGGGTGCTGGACCAGGACGGCGAAGAGATCAAAGTCGTCGCGGCATACGGGGAATCCGCTGACAAGATCGTCAATATCCGTTTGAAGAAAGACGAGGGCATCGCCGGCAAAGTGATCATGAGCGGAGAACCGGTTTTGATCCGCAACGTCCAGGAACATCCCGATTGGTCTAATCGGGTGGATGAGTCGAGCGGCTTTGTCACGAAGTCGATGATCACGGTGCCGCTGACGGTAAAAGGCAAGGTGCTGGGATCGCTGCAGCTATTGAATAAAAAACAGTGTGAGTTCTTTAATGAGGCGGATGTCTCCCTGGCAGTGGCGCTCGCCAGCCAGTCGGCGATGGCGCTTCACAACAGCCAGATGTACGATGAATTGCAGCAGATGTTTCTCAGCATGATCCGCACTCTGGCGAAAGTGCTCGATGCCCGGGATCCCTACACTGCGGGGCACTCGGAGCGGGTCGCCAATTACTCGGTGTGGATTGCCGGTAAGCTGGGCATGGCAGCCGATAAGAAAAAGGAATTGTATAAAGCGGCACTTTTGCATGACGTCGGAAAAATCGGCATCCCGGATGATATCCTCCGCAAACCTGACCGGCTGACGACAGAGGAATACGAAGCGATTAAATTGCATACCGTAGTCGGTGCCGACATCCTGTCAAATATGGAACCGAAAAGAGCAATGGCGGATGTCATCCAAACCGCCCGTTCCCATCATGAACGCATCGATGGCAGCGGTTATCCGGATGGCCTCAAAGGGAATGAAATCTCCTTATTCGCCCGCATCGTTGGCGTCGCGGATACATTCGACGCGATGACAACCGCGCGCTCTTATAGTAAAGGCATGCCTTACAGCGACGCAGCTGAAGAGTTGATCCGCTGCAAAGACACACTTTTCGACAGTGCCATCGTCGATGCGTTTACAACGGTCCTTGCGGAAAGTGAATATGATTTGGCGAAATACGAAGCGGACCACAAAAAAGAGTACCGCTTATGAGCCAGTTTGACTTCCTGTTGATCGGGCATTTAATCGGTGATTTTTTATTGCAATCGTCATGGATGGCGAAAAATAAAGCGAGCAAGTGGCTGCCTTTATTGGTGCATGTCGCAGTCTATACGATTGTGGTGGGCATTTTCGGCGCTATGTCAGGCGGCTTGTCGCTCGCGGCGATTGCTTTGATCATCATCAGCCACATTATTTTGGACAGAAGGACATTCGTATCATTCTGGGTGCGCAATGTGCAGACGGCGAAAGGCCCCGAACAGGCATGGCTGTGCATAGTGGCCGACCAGATTTTCCACATCATCATTTTAGCGATAGCCATCGCTATTTCGTAGGAGAGTGACAGATGAAGTACGCGACAAAAAGATACGTCTTGGAACGGGATTATCCGTTCAGTAAAGAAAAGATCTGGGCATTGCTGGCCGATAATAACCGGTTGAACTTGTATATTGGCCTTTTTCCCGTCAAATTCGGCAACGTGAAAAAAGAGGGGGAAGGCGTTTTTCATCGCGAAGCCTTTGCGAAAGTCGGGGGGCTTGTCCCGCTTCGATGGCAGGAGTTCCCTTTTCAATGGGAAGAAAACAAGCGTTATGAAGTGGAAAGGCGTTATCTGAGTGGTCCGATCAAACATTTTGTCGGCGGAATCGAACTGCTGGATGCGGCTCCGAATTCAACTGACGTCACCAGAGTCCGTCTGACTGCTGAATTCGTTCCGCAGAATATTCTGGGCCTGGCCGCTATCCCGTTGACGGGATATAAGTCCATGCTCAACACATTTGCTTACATTGAAGAGTTTATTGTGGGGAAATCAGGTGATCTCTTCGATCCGCCGCAGAAAAAGGAAAAGCATACAGTGGATTTTGCTGAACTTGACAGGCTTACAACTGTGCTCCGCAACTGGCCGGTAACACCCCGGAGCGTCGACTTGCTTCATGCATATATCGTTACCAAGAGTGATCATGACGCTGCACATATGGAACCGGTCCGGATTGCGGAAGCATGGGGAATGGAAACAGATGAAGTGCTTCGCTTGTTTTTGTATGCTGCCAAATCCGGTGTTTTAAACCTGAGCTGGAATATGATCTGTCCGAATTGCCGGGTCTCAAAATCTGAACAGAATTCATTGTCCGGATTGACCAGCCAATTCCACTGCGATTTATGCGGAATCAATTACGATGCCAGCTTCGACCAATTCGTCGAGCTCAATTTTTCAGTCCATTCCTCAATCCGGAAAGCATATGCTGAAGTATATTGTGTAGGCGGTCCCATGATTACGCCTCATGTGAAACTGCAGAAAGTCATTGCTAAAGGAGCGACAGTCCGGCTGCCGGTGCCTGGTGAAGAAAATTTACGGCTGCGGGTTTTGCAGGCGAACGATATGGCAGCAGTGGAGCGAAATGCGGAAGCGACCGGTCTTCCTTTAATTTATACCGATGCGGGATGGTCAGAGACAGTCGTTGCGGGCTCGTCCGAAATAACCGTTCAAAACGCCAGCAGCCATGATATCCTGGTTGCTTTGGAACAATCCGACTGGAGCAAGAACACGGTGACAGCGGCGCAAGTGACAGCGATGCAGGAATTCCGGGATCTATTTTCATCCGAAATGTTATCGCCGGACCAGCAGATCGGCATCGATCATGTGACGATCCTGTTCACCGACTTGCAGGGCTCGACGTCGCTCTATGAAACAGTGGGAGATGCCAGCGCCTATGGGCAGGTCAATAGGCATTTCGATTACCTGACGAAATCGATCGGCAAAAATAGGGGCAGTGTCGTGAAAACGATCGGCGACGCCGTGATGGCGGTATTCCATCTGCCGGAGGACGGCTTGCGGGCAGCTCTCGATATTCAACAGAACCTCGTCGAATTCAATAAAGGCAAAGAGGATCCGATCATCCTAAAAGTCGGCTTATACAGCGGACCGGCCATTGCCGTGACGTCCAATGACCGCCTCGATTATTTCGGACGCACCGTCAATTTGGCGGCGCGTATCCAAGGGCAGGGAACGGGTGGCGACATCATCATCAGCCGAAATTACCTGGACCAGCCAAAACTTCGCGCCATTGTGGAGCGGGAGGGCAATCAGGTGGAGACTTTCCCGGCGAAACTGAAAGGGATTGAAGAGCAGGTGGAGCTGGTGAGGGTTTGTGTGGGGGAAGCGGAAAGCAGCGAATTGAAAATTTTAGCATAATGTCGAAAAGTGTGGTGTTCCAGCAGGAACGCCACCTCTTTTAATTTTGGATAATGAACAGCACCGAACGGCCTTTTTCTTTTTAAGGAGTTTATATCACTTAACATAATTAAGAGGTAAAATAGAAATATACTAGTTCGAGGACGTGATTTCTTTGCCGGATTGGACTTACCACACCATTTTTAAACCGGCGCTCTCCCGTATTAGGGCGAAGGACGGGAGAGAATTTATACATCAGGGCATGGCCAGAATTTCTGCATACCCGGGAGGAAGCAGGTTAATCGAATACCTCGGACATACCCATCCGTCTGCACAGCTGGAAACGGAACTCTTTGGATTCAAAATTTCCAATCCAGTGGGATTAAGCGGGAAAATTGATTCTGCGCTGACTGGCACTAAGGCATTCGGCCATTTGGGGTTCGGTTTTATCGAAGTTGGTCCGGTTGCTTCAAAGCCGGAAGAAGATAGTGTGCCAATATATACGCAAGCGAAAGACAATCTTATTTTTCCCTATCATGCGGAATCCCCCGGACTGGAACAGACCGTGACGAAGCTGAGAAAGCTGAAAAAATTTCAGAAACCGGTATTTATCAGGCTTGGAAGTGCAGAATCTGTTAGCGAAATTTCCTCTTTAATGCAGATGCTCACTGATTACGGCGATGCCTTGATTGTAGAAGGTCATTATAGAGAAGAAGAGTGGCAGCTGTTGAGGGATGCTAGTAAGGACAAGCCGTTATTACTGGCATGTCCACGAGATGAATTGGACTCTGATGCGATTGGAAAGCTGACAGCAGGTAATAGGGTGGATGGCGTCATCATCGATGAACAGCCAAAAGATACTGGCAAGGGGCTGGAATATCCTTTAGCCGATGCAGGAAAATTGGCAATAAAGGTGACAGAAATCAAAAAAAAGAGCAGCATCCCGATTATCGTTTCCGGAGGCATCAAGGAACCGAAAGATGCACTGGCTTTATTCGAGGGTGGAGCGGATTTGGTGATGCTGACAGCTGGTTATGTTTTTACCGGGCCGGGATTGCCGAAACGGATCAATGAAGCTTTGCTGGATACAAAAATTGCCGTAAAGAATACGTACAGCGAGTGGATCTGGCATTGGTTATTCGGGTTCCTGATGGTGATTGGCGGTCTTGCTGCTTTAATTGTCAGTATGACGATCGTTGTCCTGCCATATGATGAGGCGTTTTTGAAACTGACAAGAGAAGAACTGATCGCGATTAACCCGAATATCTATCGTTTTATGCAACATGACCGGATGACGGTCGCCGGAACAATGATATCGGGTGGCATCATTTATATGCAATTGGCCCGGAACGGTGTCCGTTTTGGGCTGCAATGGGCGAAAAGAGCAATTCATATTGCTGGCATCTTGGGCTTTTTGGGAATTTTGCTGTTTCTTGGATTCGGTTATTTTGACTGGCTGCATGGTATTTTATGGTTGATCTTACTGCCGTTTTTTTGGAAAGGCTATTTGATGACTAAGAATCATGCTGAACACGCATCATCGAGTAATCGGACGAATCACAGGGCATGGAAGAAAAGCTTGTGGGGGCAGCTTGCTTTTGTGGCACTCGGTACGGCTCTTGCAGTTGCTGGGCTCGTCATTTCCACGATCGGAGTGAATGAGGTATTTGTTCAAACGGATATCGCTTATATTTGCATGAGCCCGGAACAATTAGCCGGCATAAACGATCGGTTGATTCCGGTAATTGCCCATGACCGCACTGGACTTGGAAGCGCCTTGATCAGTGTAGGTTTACTTGTATTGATGCTCGCGCTCTGGGGATTTCAGCAAGGACAGAAATGGGTTTGGTATACCTTTTTGCTCGGCGGAATCCCGGCTTTCAGCGCTGCCATCATCATTCATTATGTGATAGGGTATACCACTTTTATTCATATTCTGCCTGCCTATATTGCTCTGCTACTGTTTGCTGGGGGAGTATGGTATTCCAGGGAGTTCTTTTTCATGAAACAATAAAAACTTTTTCATTAATCTCTACCCCTTTCCGCTACAATTGGCAGAAAGGGTATTTTTTATTGCCAAAAATGAAACGCAAATGCTTTGACCGTTGTCTAATAGATAGAAAAAGGGGGAGAGGGCTTGGAGAAGCTTGAGAAGGACCGGCTGCTGACGGAGGCGATGGATGAATACGGGCATTATCTGGTGCGGCTGGCGTATTCGTTCGTCAAAGAACGGACGAAGGCGGAAGACATCGTGCAGGACGTGTTTATCCGCTATTACATAAATCTCGATCGATTCGAAGGGCGCTCGAGCGTCAAAACTTTTCTATACCGCATCACGGTGAATGAATGCCATAACCATTTCAGGAGCTGGGCGCACCGTAAAATTGAACTGAGAAATAAATTGAACCCACTTTTGCCGAATAAGGGCTCAGCGGAAGAGACGGCGCTGGCGTCGGAGCGGAGTAACGAAATGGCAGAAGCGATTAGTGGGCTGCCCCTGAAATACCGTGAAGTGATCTGGCTCCATTATTATGCAGAGCTGTCGGTGAAGGAAATCAGCGAGGTATTGAAGATCTCGGACAACACGGTGAAAACACGGTTAGCCCGTGGGCGTCAGCAGGCCGGCGTCAAATTTACGGAGGAGGGGATTGACCATGCGTGAGGATCTGAAAGGGAAGTTGGATGAGTCGGTGCCGGAAGATGTGACGCTGTCGGATGCGAAGAAGCGGCAGATTTTAAAGGCTGCGCAGAATCGCGGGAATGGACAGAAGCCTTCGCGTGTTCCGAAAGTTTTGCCGGCGCTTGCGGGTGTAGCGGTGATCGGGCTAGGCGGAATACTAGGCTACCCTTACGTGAGTGATTGGCAGGAAGGGCGCGGGGCTGAGGGAGAAGCAGAGTTATCAGAACCGCAAAAGCTGGTAGTCCCAGGACATGATTATCCGGTGCTGATTGAATCTGAGTATGACGATCAGTCAGAGAAATTATTTTATAACGATGGCAGCAATCTTTATTCGTTTGATCCGGCTGCCGGAGAAGAATTAGTAGTGGCAAGTCTGGAAGAAAAGGTATCCACCTATCAATTTACTGTTGAAGGAAACTGGCTGGTCTGGGAAGAAAATGGGGAAGAAATCGCCAATCTGAAAATCATGAACCGGGATACAGCGGAAGTTGAGACTATTGAAGACGTTAGTGTAATTGATCTCCATATCGAAGATGAGAACTTAGTATATGCCCGGTTTGGTGTGGAAGATGACAAGCCGAAATATCTGTCGATCGACCTCAATACCATGGAATCGCAAACCGTTCATGAAATGACGGGACGGGGTTCGAATAGTGCCGCTTCCGTTTGGGGAGACAGCGTTGTCATTCCGGAAGGTGCACTGGTTGGAGAAAAAGTGGTGAGTGAATTCCATCTGTACGATTTGAGAGAAAACACGTTGATTGAAACGTTTACTTTGCCCTATCAGTCAGCTGCCGGAGTGACTTTAATCGATAACCGAATCTACGCGCATTTCAGCAATGAAGGGATGACGGACAGCGTATTGGGTTATGTGGATATTGAAACCGGTGAATTTATAGAAATTCCGGCCCCTGACTTTTTCGAATTTGCCGTGTACGGGGATTACCTCGCTTTAAGCGTCTCGGATGAAGCGGATTCCAGTGACGTGCAGCTATACAGAATGACAGGAACCGAATTGGAGGAAGTACCGGCATTCTCCGCAATTGAGGAACGGCTGGTTCGGCCGCGTTTTACAGATGAAGGAACCTTGGTGGTCAACGGCGAAGGAGAAGATAAGGCGATGTATTTGCTGGATTTAGGAACAAATGATTAATCTATTCCTTATGGTCAAAAGAGTGCTCTTAAGATAAGCTTTTCCTGAGAGTGTTTTATTTGAATCGATTTAATGGAGGCAACAATAATGAATGAACTGCCAAATTGTCCGAAATGTAATTCCGAATATGTCTATGAAGACGGCAGCCAGCTCGTGTGCCCCGAATGCGCGCATGAGTGGACGCCAGGAGCGGAAACTGAATCGGCTGAAGAAGCGAAAGTCGTAAAAGACGCTAATGGCAATGTCCTGCAGGACGGAGATTCCGTCACGGTCATCAAAGATTTGAAAGTGAAAGGCAGTTCATCTGTCTTGAAGCAGGGCACAAAAGTGAAAAGCATCCACCTGGTCGACGGCGATCATGATATCGACTGCAAGATTGACGGTTTTGGGTCGATGAAGTTGAAATCGGAGTTTGTGAAGAAGGGGTGAATGAGGAGTGGCTGGAGAAAATCCAGCCTTTTTTATTTGTTTTTCTATCAGAAAAAGCGCCTAAGGAAGCTTCCTTAAGCGCTTTTAGAAAAACTATTGTTTTTGCACGAGTATCTGGTAATGGATAAAGTCGAAGAAATGGGCATTATCAAGCATTTCTCCTCTGGCAATTTCCTTGGCATGCCGGAAAACTTCATCTGCCAGTTCGACTTCGCCCAGTGATGAAAAATAAGTGTGCAAATAATAATAGACAGCCAGGGACTCGTAGTCCACCGTCGCTTTCAGCTTCTGCCGGTCGTATCTGCCGTAGAGTTTCTGTTCCTGGTTCCATTCTTCCTTGAGCCATTCCGCGAATTGTTCGGAGGGCTGGCCACTTTTTTCACGATTCAGCGCAATCAGCAATTGGTCGATCATGTGCACTTCTTTGCTGCTGATGTACTGTTCGGCCGCTGTGTCGTAGTATTCAGGAGAAAACACTTCGCCTGTATCGGCCATATCCAGCAACCCGTAAGATTCAGGCGTAATCACTCCGTTATCATCCAGATAACTCAATGTCAGCCGCTCGGCAGGCATCTTGAGCGACCAGTCATAGAAATCCACTGTTAAACTCTCTTGAGTCTGAACAGCAGCTACAGCTTCTGAAAGTTTATCGGCAAGAGTTCTATATTCTGCATTGCCAAAAATGTCACTCGCCTGCTCCAGAGCTTTGATGATCCGGATATCATCGATCAGCGCATTCGTCGAAGCCTTTTCGTTCAGGCGCCAGCGGATAAAGGAATGGCCATTTTCCTGGGCAACAAAATGGTTCTTCAGGATTTCAACCTGCTTGGAAAAGTTCACGTCATCTTCAACGAGCGTTAAATATTCCATATATAAGCCGAGCGTTTCGGATAAGTATTCGGAATCCTGCTCTGTCGGGTAGGCGTGGATCAGTCCGTCGGCATTCGTATAATTTTTTTCGACCTGTTCCTGAACGGATTCCATTTTCCCGCAACCACCCATCATCAATAAAACCAGAAACAGCATCACGAACTTCATTTTCATCAGCCGATTCCTTTAAAGCGTTTCGTTTTGTCCCAGGCAATTGTTCTGCCGCGCAGGCGGCTCCACGCATAAAGCGAAAAACTGCGCAGCAGCAGGACGATAAACAGCTGGGCATAGGTGAAATACATCGTGAAGACGAAAAAGACATTTTTCAGCGTCACGTTGCGGTCGATCACCAACGCGCTCAATAATTGGCTGGTGTAGACGATATAACTCATGAACCAGAGGATCAGGAGCGGTGCCCCCATATTCGGAAACTCGTAGCCGGCCACGCTGAGGATGAAGAAAATATCCGAAAACAGCAGAACCAATACGAAAACAAGATAAGTCATGACATGCTGGAGGCTGAGGAAAAACGTCTTACCTTTCCAATGCGTCAGATCCTGCAAGGATTTCTCCAGAAGATAGATATTGCCGGTCAACCAGCGTGTCCGCTGCCGGATAAATGTTTTGATGCTTTCAGGTTCCTGTTCCCAGGTCCGCGACGTCGGAACAACCGGCAGCAAATAGCCTTTGGACGTGAGGCGGATTGTCAGTTCCGCATCTTCTGCAAGGGCGAATACATCGTAACCACCGATTTCTTCAAGAACCGATCTCCGGAGAAGCATATTCGTGCCCGCAAGTGAACCGAGCTTGAATACTTTCCAGCGGCCGCATTGCATCAATAATTGAAACACTTGAAATTCCAAAGCGATCATGCCGGTTAAGGTATTGGCGTTGCGATTTTTGGTCTTCACATAACCGACTGCGCCGGCCGCGTTTTTAGTGCTTTCCGCTGTGCGCACTAATTTCTCCAGTGCATCGGTTTCGGGTTCATTGTCAGCATCGTAAACGATGAAATAATCCGAATCGGAAATGCTCAGTCCGTAATTCAATACCCGTGATTTGCCCGCAGGCGAACCGTCGGGGACGGAAATATAATGGATTCTGGAAAAAACGGCCGCAAACTCTATGGCAATTTCCGCCGTCTCGTCTTTCGACCTGTCATCCAGCACATAAATATCCAGCTTGCCTTTGTATTCAAGGCGCGCCATGGCCCGCAGTGTATTTTCAATGACGATGCCTTCATTATGGGCAGGGATCAGCACCGCGACACTCGGATAATTAGTGAGTTCTTCCGGATCTTTGAATGTAATCCGGAACCACACACCTGAAATAGTCAAGATCGAGTAGAAAATAAGCAGCGTCCAGAAAAAGGCCATAATTATAAGAATGATGGAAGTCATAACGGTTTCCCCATCAATCCGGCTAAATGTTCGGCGTCTGTTACCTGCTCGGTTACAGTGGCGTATGGCGAATCCGATAGATTGATTTCAGCCTGGACCTTTTCCCGGAAACGGTCCAATACGATTTGCACACCTTCTGAATGTGTATTCTTCAATAGAAGATAAATAGCCCCCATATCGCCTGTCGCCAAGTCGAATTTTTGGCGGATACTCTGCAACGCCAGACGTTCCAGCTCTTCCTGCAGATTCACTTTCACGCGTTTATTGGGAGAAGTGATGGAAATCTTGACGAACCAAGCCTCTTCTTTATTCCGTTCCTTCGATTTCAACAGCCATTGCGCCTGTTCATCGAATTCCGGAAGCGTCAGCAGCTTTGTCACGCCTTTATATTTTTGCAGCAGCCGAACCTCGTGCTTAAGATCATTATTTTCATAACCAATTTTTTTAATGAAGTTCATCAGGATCCAATACAATAGAAGAAAACTCGTCAGCAATAGATGCCCGTACATATACAGGAGCTGAATCTCGGCCGATTGCTGATTGACAAAAGCATAGATTGTAAGAAAGACACCGTAGGAAAGGGCAATGGTTATTGCATACAAAAAGATGAATCTCTCTTGCACAGCAGTCATTACCAGGATGGAGATGCCGGCAAGTACAAGCACTGTCTGATAAAACGGCAATACGAGAAAAGCGATTGCCCAGCCATTGAGCAGAATTCCCAGAAGCAGCGAAGCAAGTACAAAATTCTTTTTCATAAGCTCATTCCTCCCTTTTGTGAAAATTAAATATTTTGAATATTTTATCTATATAATCTGAATATACGTCTCCGGCACTAGAGCTACAAGTGCAGATAAGCTTAGAGTGGTATTTTGTAAAAATAGTAAAAATACCTATATTTAGATTTATTTTTAGTGTTTTTATTTCTTTAGAATAAAATATTAATTAAATCGTTGGGCGCATCCTGTTTTATTGGATAAATTCTAAAAGATTAAACAATAAAAAATGTGCTTTTCAATAATTTTTATTCTGTAAATCGAATAATGCATAGGGATTTTAGCACGAGCGCAAAAAATTACTGTTTAATCATTCCATTATGTGCAAAAATAAGAACTAACAAAATGAATCACGAACAGAAATGAGGAGAACCCAAAATGAAATTCCAAACGACCCGTTTCGGTGAAATAGAAGTAGCAGACTCAAGTGTCATAACATTTACCAGAGGAATTCCTGGCTTTGACGAATACCAGAAATACGTATTGATCCCGGCCGACACAAAAGAAGAAACGCCATTTTTCTTCCTGCAGTCGCTGGAAGCGGAAGACATCAGCTTTTTCCTCGTCGATCCGTTTTCATTCTTCCAGGACTATGACGTTAAAATTTCTGACCAGACCGTCGAGCGCCTCGAGCTCGAAGATCCATCCGACGCACTAGTGCTGACCACCGTGACCGTACCTGGCGAAATGCAGCACGCGACGACCAACCTCAAAGCGCCGCTTGTCATCAACAATAGGAAGCAACTCGGCATGCAAACCGTGCTGGACAATAAAACCTACGAAATCAAACAGCCGCTATTCCAAGCTGAAGCAAGGAAGGTGTAAGCGATGCTCGTACTCGGACGAAAAAAAGGTGAATCGATCATCATCGACGACCAAATCGAAATAATCGTTACAAGCGTCGAAGGAGAAACAGTGAAACTTGGCATCGAAGCGCCAAAGCATATCACGATCCACCGGAAAGAAGTGTACTTGGAAATTCAGGAAGAAAATAAGAAGGCAATGTCGAATGTGATTGATATCGGAGATTTTTTGAAGATGAAGAAATGAGTGGGGAGCCTGCAGGGATGCGGGCTTTATTCTATTTCCAAAAGAAAATAAAAGTTTCTAAAAAATAAATTAAAAAAACGCTAAACATTTTCTGGCGCCCTCCGATAAAGATAGTGTAAGGAAGTTCAAACGGATTTGAACACCCTTGCAAAAAACAAAAAAACATTACACGGAGGTAATACAAAATGATTATTAACAACAATATCGCAGCTCTTAACACTCACCGCCAAATGGGCCAGGTAAGTGGCAACGCTTCAAACTCAATGGAAAAACTTTCTTCAGGAATGCGCATCAACCGTGGTGCAGATGATGCAGCTGGTCTTTCGATCTCTGAAAAAATGCGCGGACAGATTCGTGGTCTTGAGCAAGCTTCTAAAAACTCTCAGGATGCAGTTTCTGTTATCCAAACTGCTGACGGTGCATTGAACGAATCACACGCTATTCTTCAGCGTATGCGTGAATTGACTGTACAAGCAGCAAACGATACAAACAGTGACGATGAAAGAACGGCAATTCAAGGTGAGCTTACTGAATTGACTTCAACGTTAACAGATATTTCTACTAACACTCAATTCAACGGACAAAAATTACTTAATGCTTCTGCTGGTTCAGCAGCAGACGGAGTAATGACGATCCAAAGCGGTGCCAACTCAGGTGAAACACTTACATTGGATTTGAGCAAAGCTGATTTGGCTACTACATTAACTACGTTGGCAACTGGTATGGTCGGTGTTGATACAGCGGCAAACGCAGCTAGTTCTTTAACTGCAATTGATGCTGCAATTCAATCAGTATCTGATTCCCGTGCTTACACAGGTGCTGTTCAAAACCGTCTTGACTACACAATCAACAACTTGAACGCTTCTGCCGAAAACACACAGGCTGCAGAATCACGCATCCGTGACGTTGACATGGCTAAAGAGATGATGAACTTGACTAAGAACAACATCTTGACTCAAGCTTCTCAAGCAATGTTGTCTCAAGCAAACCAGGCACCACAAGCAGTACTTCAATTACTACGTTAATAGTAGATGAAGCTAAGAAGTCAGAGGCTCTCTTATTGAGAGCCTCTTTTTTCACTATAAAATTATCATAAGCTTAGAGGGCTTTTTTTATTGTCTATCGAGTGGGTAAAAAGGAGTGTTTTTAAAATGAAAAAATACAGTCAAATGTCATTGGTTTTAAGCATTCTTTTGGTGCTGCAATTCATTTTGCCGACAGTCAGTGTATTTGCTGCTCCATTGGAGGCGCCGAATGATGTAAAGATTCTTTTGAACAATGGGAATAATATCCAAGTCAGATGGACAGCTGTAACTAATGTGCAACATTATAATGTTTATCAGATAAGTAATGGTGAAAGAAAAATGATCAGTTCACCGAAATACCCTTATCTAAATTTGGTTAACCAAGCAGAAGGTGAATATGCTTTTGAAGTAACGTCATATAATGCCGCTGAAGGAGAGTCACCATCTTCAGAACTTGTGAAATTAAGTTTAGTTCACCCTGAAATGGCCGCTCCTCAGGATTTAAGTGTATCTATACGTAACGGAAATGATCTTTTTCTTAAATGGACAGAAGTGGAATTTGCTACTGGCTATAATATTTATCAAGTAACAAGTGCTGGAAAAGAATTGGTCAAGACGACTGATCGTCTAAACTGGAATTTCTCTAATATGCCTGCAGGGGATTATGTATATGAAGTGCATTCAGTGAGCGATCGGTTTGGTGAGTCTTCATCTTCGAGCCGGGTTTCTTATTCGTTAACACATCCTGAAATTACACCCCCACAAGGATTAGACTTATCTGTCCGAAATGGAAATGATATTTTGTTAAAGTGGGATACAGCAGAATTTGCTACTTCCTATAACATTTATCAAGTCAAAAATGGTGTAAAAGATTTGGTTAAAAACACAGACAGATTAAATTGGAACTTTGCAAACCTGCCGGCGGGGGGATACGTGTATGAAGTGCATTCGGTGAGCAGCCGTTTTGGTGAATCCTTATTGTCCAGCACCATTTCTCATACACTTGTCCATCCGGAAATGGCCCCTCCTTCAAGTTTGACAGCGACTATCACGAATGGGAATGATTTACTTCTGAGATGGCCAGAAGTAGAATTTGCTACTGCTTATAAAATTTATCAAATAAAAAATGGTGTAAAGAAATTGGTTTTAACTACAGATCGCTTGAACCGCTTGTTCCCGAATATGCCAGCAGGGGAATATACTTATGAAGTACATTCAGTAAGCGACCGATTCGGTGAATCGAAAAATGCAGTCCAAGTAATCCATACATTAATTCATCCGCAAATGGCTGCACCTCTTAGTTCTTCGATTACTGTCATGAATGGCAGTGACTTATTCCTGAGATGGTCAGAAGTGGAATTTGCCACAGGCTATAAAGTCTATCAGGTCATCAATGGCACAAAGAAACTGGTTCTGACTACAGATCGCCTGAACCGTTTGTTCCCGAATATGCCAGCGGGCGATTATGTGTATGAAGTTCATTCTTTCAGCGATCGGTTTGGTGAATCCCAAGCTGCAAGCCAAGCAGTTCAGACACTCGAGCATCCGGAGATGCAGGCACCAACAAGTTTGACGCTGACAGTTCAAAACGGCAATGATTTATTATTGAAATGGACAGAAGTCGAATTTGCCACAAGTTATAATATTTACCGGATCAACGATGGTGAGAAAGAATTTATCATGTCAACAGACCGTCTGAACCGAGTGTTCACAGACATGCCTGAAGACTGGTATGAATATGAAGTGACAGCGGTGAGCACTCGTTTCGGGGAATCGGCTCCAGCAAATGTTAAATTGACTCTTGGACATCCGACAGTTCAAAGCCCTGAACTTAAGCTGGCTTCTTTTGATGAAGCGGCAGCTGTTTTGAGATGGAACGAGATTTCAAATGCATACGCTTATCACGTTTTTGAAGTGATTGATGGCGATTATGTTTTAGTGGGGTCGACAGATAAAATCAGCTACACAATAAGTGATATTGAAGACGGGACTCATGAATACGTAGTGACTGTTACGCATAGCCGCTTCGGTGATTCGGATTATTCGAATGCAGTGATGGTGCAGGCGCAAAATGATGTGACTCCGCCAGTCACGACATCCAACGCGATTGATGCTTGGATGAACCAATATTTTAATGTGGAATTGACGGCTGAAGATGATAAGAGTGGGGTAGACACCACTTACTATTCTTTGAATGGAACGGATTTTGTTGAAGGCATGGGCTTTGCGGTTGAAAAAGCAGGCATTCAAAATATTTCATTCTACAGCGTTGATAAAGCTGGCAACATTGAAGAAGTACAAACTGCTCAAGTGAAAATTGATAAGGTTGCGCCAGAAACGAGTTCGAATCTAAATGGGCAATGGCATCAGGAATTTACGGTGCAGCTGAAAGCTGAGGACGAAGAAAGCGGAGTAAAAGAAACTTTTTACTCGGTAAATGGTTCTGAATTCCAGCAGGGTGACAGCTATACTTTCAATGAAGAAGGAATCCGTACTATTGCGTACTACAGCACAGACGTTGCTGGAAATACTGAGGAAATGAAAACGGAAGAAGTAAAAATTGATCGGACCGCTCCGGAAACGGTTTCTAATACAGACGACCAATGGCATCAGGAATATGCAGTAGAATTGACGGCTGTTGATGAAAAAAGCGGAGTAGAAACCAGCTATTACTCGGTAAATGGCTCAGAATTCCTTGAAGGAACGAGTTTTATTGTCGATGAAGATGGAATCCATACAATTTCTTTCTATAGTGTTGATAAAGCAGGAAATGTTGAGGAAGTAAAAACTGCCGAAGTGAAAATAGATCGTTCAGCTCCGGAAACGGTTTCGAATGCGGACGGCGAATGGCATCAGGAATTTGCTGTTGAGCTGACAGCAACAGATGATAAGAGCAAAGTGGCTCAGACTTTCTATGCTGTTAACGACGATGAATATGCAGAAGGCACAAACTTTGTAATTGACCAAGAAGGAATCAACGTTTTGTCGTTCTACAGTGTCAATAAAGCAGGCGGTGTTGAAGAAGTTCAGACTGCAGAAGTGAAAATTGACAAAACTGCGCCAGTGACAGAGGCGGTTGTTCCGGAGGGCTGGCAGCAAGAGGCTCTTGTCGAATTAACTGCTACTGACGATAAGAGCGGCGTTGAAAAAACTTTCTATTCCATAAACGGTTCTGAATACACAGAAGGAACAGAAGTTATTCTTGCGGAAGCAGGCGTTAATACTGTTTCGTTCTATAGTGTCGATAAAGTGGGTAACGTAGAAGAAGCGAAGTCTGTCGAAGTCAATATTGACACGACAGCTCCAGAAACGACTTCGAATGCCGACGATCAATGGCATCAGGAGTTTACAATTGAATTGACAGCAGTTGATGATTTCAGCGGAGTGGCTAAAACTTTTTATTCGGTAAATGGCTCTGAATTTGAGGAAGGCGCAACCACGAATATTCTTGAAGAAGGCATCAATGAGGTATCATTTTATAGCGTTGACCATGCAGGAAATAAGGAAGAAGTGAAAACGGTCGATGTGAAGATTGACCTGACGGCGCCAGAAACGACTTCTAATATTAGTGGACAATGGCTGAAAGAGGATTTTGGTGTTAACTTCACCGTTATTGAAGGCTTGAGTGGTCTCGATAGCACCTATTATTCAATTGAAAATGAGGAATTCACTGCAGGAGAAAAATTAAACATAACTTCTGAAGGAATTACCGAAGTGAAATTCTACAGTACGGATATTTCCGGTAATGAAGAACAGGTAAAAACAGAAGAAGTGAAAATCGATAAGACAGCTCCGGCGGCGAAATGGGAGTTTGAAGAAGAATATGCTTTAGATTCGGTCTTGACGCTGGATTATTTTGCAGAAGATACTGTATCCGGAATCGCAGAAGAAAAATTAACTGTAAACGGAAAAGAATTTGCTAAAGGCGAGGAAGTTTCCTTCGATCAGCCTGGAACATATCGACTGGAGTTGACAGTGACGGATCATGCAGGTTGGGCTACTGTGTTGAAGCATTCAATTGCAGTTTATATTCCAGCAGACAGCTTTAAAGTAAAACCGGGCGTCATTAAAGGAAACTCGGGTGTTTTCTCAGTAGAAGTTTCACTACCATCTCAGTTCTCAACAAAAGATTTTGTATTGGAAACTGCCACAATCAATGGAGTTTCAGCCATCAATGGGAAAAAAGGATTTGAGCAACAGGCCCAAAAAGGACATTTCCGGTTTGAGCGGGCGAACTTCGAGTGGATCGATGGCGAGCAACTGTTGGAGTTCCGGGGAATGGTGGGCGGTTACTTGGTAATTGGCCATGCGACAGTGGAAACTAAGAGTTCAAATAAGAAATAGTATTTTGGAGATCGGGAAATTTTCCCGATCTTTTTTTCTTTAATATTATTTTTAATTGCTCTTCCTTTTTATGTAAATAAAGGTATAATATAAAAGGTGAAATTACGTCTTGAAAGATAACATTACTTAATTTCTTAAAATAGTTTATATAGAACCATTTCGGAGGAATGTACTTTGAACATCCAACATAATTTGTCGGCGATGAAATTAAATAATAATCTGACAGAAAATAATAAGTTGACAGCAAAAAGCATGGAAAAGTTAGCAACCGGACTACGCATTAATCTGGGAGCGGATGAAGCTGCAGGATTATCCATTTCTGAAAAGATGCGGACACAAATAAGAGGCTTAGAACAGGCGCAACGGAACATCCAGGATGGAATTTCTTTTATTCAAACGGCAGAAAGTGGGTTGGCTAAAATTGCTGATCCAAATTTGCATCGATTAAGACAGTTATCAGTTCAAGCTGCAAGTGATACGTTAAGCTCGAGTGATAAAGCCGCCATCCAGAACGAAGTAAATCAGATTTTGAGAAATATTGATAACATTGCTGACAATACTGAATTTAATGGCATTAACTTGTTGAATATTCCTGGAACAGATACCGTCAATACACCTGAAATCACAAGTAACCAATCGGATATTATTTTTATTGTCGATAGAACCGGCAGTATGGGTGCAGACATTAATAGAGTAGAAGCTAATATTAAGGATTTTGCAACTGCTTTACAAACTGAAGGTGTAAATATAAGACTAGGCTTAGTGTCGTATGGAGAGACTAATAATGGTGATCAAATAATGATAAATCCTTTTACCGGAGATGTTGAAGAATTTAAAGGTAGTCTTACAAGTATAGAGGTTGGCGGAGGTGGAGACATTCCAGAGTCGGGTTTAGAAGGAATCAAAGAAGCATTACGTTATCCATTTAGGGCGGATGCTACTAAACAATTCATTCTCGTCACAGATGCTCCTGTCCATGATAATAACACCGCCGATGATAGGGATGGAGGAGATGGACTATCCGTCTATGACATTGATGATCTGGCTTTGAGCATGAGTGGACAAGGAATTAAACTCACTATAGTGGGACCAACCGATAGAAATACTAAGGAACAATTGCAGCGGCTTTCCGAGCCCACGGGAGGAAATTACTTAGACATAAAAGGAAACTTTTCAACGCAGTTGCAATCTTTGGCTGCGGATATAGCCGGGGAATTCCTGCCAAAAGAAAATATTGACTTGAAATTGCAAATAGGGGCTAACGCCGGTGAAACCTTTGGCATAAATCTATCAGATGTCCGAACAGCTGCGCTGGGAATTGAAAATATGAAAGTGGATCCATGGGAAGAAGCGATGAAATCAATTGAAAAATTGGATGCTGCTATTCAGCAGGTTTCGGCAGAGCGCGGAAAATTCGGCGCCTATGAAAATGCATTGAGGTATTTATATAATAACGCCAGCACATCAGCGCTGAATCTGACAGCAGCTGAGTCAAGAATCAGAGATACGGATATGGCTAAGGAAATTATAAATTTAACGAAAAATTCTATTCTTGCAGAGAGCACACAAGCGATGCTGGCCCAGGCAAACCGTAAGTCGCAACAGGTTTTGGAACTCTTGAAATAGTAGAATGTTTTGTTGGAGAAAATTCATGAAGTACAAGGAAGGATACTATCGATTCCGGTAGTTTCTTCCTTTTTGTTTTTTATTGTCACAATTATCCTATTCTTTTTTCGTTCATTCTCCTGTATGATAAATTCATGATTATACTGACAAAAGGTGTGTGACCCTCGTGACGAGTCCGATTTCATCAAATTGGTTCTACTATACAACAATGGCTTCATTGGTCCAGGCTTCATCGGCAGCGAACCAGACAGGAAATTCCGCTAATCCGCTGAACGGCTCCAGTAACAACACCTCAATGTTCATGAGTCTATTAAGCTCCATGATGCAAGGAGGCGAAATGGATCCGTCCATGCTGGCGGCGTTGAACCCCACTGCTAATTCAGACAATGGCCAGATGATGGCTCAATTGAATAATACCTATAAGCCGATTTCCGTTTCTTTGCCAGCTTCGTCGACTCCTGTAGCTGCTGAAACTGTTGCACAGCCTGCAGTGCCGAATTTAAAAACAGATTTAAACTTCAAGCCGATTCAATTCCTCAAACTTGAAAATACGTTAGGCGGCAAATTGAGCGGCACTTCTGCTCACTTCATCAATGCCGGTAAAAAATATGATCTTGATCCCAATCTTCTGTCGGCTATCGCAATCCACGAAACAGGCAATGGAACATCACGAGCTGCGAATGAAAAAAATAATATCGCTGGGATGATGGGCAAGAACGGTCTCCGCAGTTATGACTCTGTCGAAGAAAGTATTTTCGATATGGCCCGCAATCTGCGCCAGAACTATTTGAACCAAGGTAAAACTACGATTGCCGCAATCGGCGCAAAATACGCTCCAGTTGGTGCAGGTAATGACCCGACAGGCCTCAATAATCATTGGGTAACAGGTGTAAATCGTCAATTGAATAAATTAACGTAGATAAAACCGATACTTATCCATCGGTTTTATTTTTTTTTACATTTTCACATATCTTAAAAGGTATAAATTATTTTTGCAGAATAAAATTATAATAAATACTAAAAATATCTCTTTTTGTGCCGATATATAAGAATAGCAAAAGCATTTATGTTCTTGATATCGAAAAGACAAGGGGATAGACAGCAATGGAAGTTAAAAATACGCCGGTTATCACATTTCCTAATAAAATTGAGAGTCCCAAGATGGACGTCAGCAAAGCGGAACATAAGTTTAAATCAGAATGGCCGATTGAAAAGGAAGAGATAACGAAAGAGATGGTTAAGAGTAAGGTGGAAGGAATAAACGAATTTCTCGAACCAACAAAGACCGCTGTGAAATTTCAACTGCATGAAAAATTAAATGAATATTATGTTCAAATTATCGACTCGAATACAGATGAAGTGCTTAAAGAGATTCCTAATAAGAAGTTTCTGGATATATATGCTTCGATGGCGGAATTGATGGGAATAATTGTGGACGAAAAATTTTAAAAGAAAAGTCATGGATGGAGTGAAGGAGATTGCGGATTAGTGGATTGGCAACTGGAATGGATATAGATCAAATAGTGAAAGATTTAATGGCTGCTGAAAAGATGCCATTAGACAGGTTGACACAGAAAAAAATGTGGACGGAATGGCAACAGGAATCATACCGTGAGTTCAACTTATCATTGTCAAACTTGCGTACGAGCACAAGCAGCCTTAGATTTTCTTCCGCATTCAACGCATACAGTGCAACTTCATCGAATGCAGCAAGTTTAGGTGTTTCTACAACAGCGAGTGCTATGACAGGGACATACACTGCGGAAGTTGTAAGCATTGCTAGTGCTGCAAAAGTGAATTCTTCAGCTGGAATTGAAAACAGTCCTGGAGTTAAAGCACAATCAGGAGACCAAATTGGCACAGCTGGAACCATCACTGTGACGGGCTCTGGCGGTGCAACAGCGACGGTTGACGTAACAGCAACAATGACTTTCTCGGATGTAGCCAAAGCGATCCAAGATTCAACGACTGCGTCAGTTCCGGCACTTCGTGCAAGTTTTGACAATACAACGTCAAGATTCTTTATAGCGTCTAAAGGAATGGGCGTCGATCAAAACTTTTCGATGTCATTCAGTGATGCAGCCCTTGCAGACAAGATCGTGAATAACGGTGGAACAACAACAGCGATGACGACCAACGGACAAGATGGCTCCGTCAACTTCGACGGCATTCCAATTACCGGTTTGAAATCAAACCAGACCACTGTTAACGGTTTAACCTTAAACCTGAATCAAGTGGGAACGTCTACAATCACTGTGAATTCAGATACTGCAAAACCATTGGAATCGATTAAAAGTTTTGTGGAGAATTATAACAAAACAATTGCTGATATTGAGGCGAAACTAATAGAAAAACGTTATCCCGATTTCCAGCCGCTAACAGATGACCAGAAAAAAGCAATGACTGAAAACGAAATTGAGCTTTGGGAAGAAAAGTCGCGCAGCGGCTTATTGAGAAATGACCCAACACTTCAAACTGCCTTACAAGAATTAAGAAGAAATTTAACTGGGGCAGTTGATGACTTGGGGCTTCTTGGAAATATAAGCACTCTTTCAGAAATTGGAATTACAACGGGGTCCTATACAAACGGCGGCAAGCTTTTCATTGATGATGCCAAACTCCAAAAAGCTTTAGCGGATAAACCAGATGAAGTGATGAACTTATTCACCAAGAAAACGGGAGACCTGGGCATTGCTGAACGGGTTTATCAAGGATTGAATGATGCTGTTAAATCCTTGAGTACAAGAGCCGGGAATCCTGGAAGCTTTATCGATAACAGTACTTTGTCTAAGAGTATAAAAAGGATGGAAAGCGATATCAGCAATTGGCAAGATAAATTGAGTCGTATTGAAGGCCGTTACTGGAAACAATTTACTGCAATGGAAAAAGCGATGAACCAGATGAATAGTCAAAGCATGTGGATGCAGCAAAATATGTTCGGTGGCATGTAATGGACGCGTATCAACTTAGACTGGCTGAATTTCTCGAGCTTACAGAAAAATTGAATGCACAGGCAAAAACGGTCCATACAAAAATGGATAATAATGAAGCTGGGCAAATCGAATCAATGCAGGCGTTGTTTGAAAGACGCCAGGCAGTCATCGATCAGCTAAGTGAATATACAAAAGCCGTTGAATTCGAATGGACCTCGGAAGATAAAAAAGTCATCAGCCAGCTGAAAGGTTACGAAGATGAAATGCAGCCTCTATTGAATAAACTGCATCAATCATTCACAACCCAGATGAACCGGCTGAACCAGACAAGCCAGGCATCAAAAAAATATGTCGGTGCGTACCAGACAAAATCTACCGAAGGCTCATTCATCGACCAACGGAAGTAATACAAGGAGGTTCTCCAATTGGCAATCAATAACCCGTATCAGACATACCAACAAAACTCAGTCATAACTGCATCACCGCAGGAACTGACTCTAATGCTTTACAACGGTTGCCTGAAGTTCATCAAGCTGGCAAAACGCGCGATGGAAGAAGGCAAAATTGAAGAAAAAAACACCAATTTACTCAAAGCACAGGCAATCATCCAGGAATTCCAAATCACACTTGACCGTGATATCGCAATTTCAGAAGGCCTGGCTCAATTATACGAATACATTAACTTCCGTCTTATAGAAGCGAACATGAAAAACGACATGGCCATCCTCGAAGAAGCAGAAGGCCAAGTCAAAGAACTGCGCGACACATGGAAAGAAGCAATGGCATTGGTGAAGGGGAAGTAATTTTCTCGTTCTTTACTACAAAAGATAAAAAGTGAAGCTATATATTTATAAATGATATGGAGCAAAACAGCGAAGACGCCCAAGGGAGCAGAAACGGAGTTGGCTTTCCAACTCTGTTTCGACGAAGTGCTGAGATCTACTCGGGCGAAGTGGAACGAGACCGAGTTAGCTCAGCGCAAGCCCCAAGGCAAGCGCAGCTGTTTTGCGGAATATCATCAACTCATAAATTAACACCCACAGACAGAGACAAAGCAGTGAAATGAGGTTACAGATGTGGATAAAACATCATGGATTGGCGTAATACTTGGCGTAGTCGTATTGGTTGGAGGCATGGTCCTGAAAGGCTCCAACCCGATTGCTTTATATAACCCGGCAGCACTCGTCATCATTTTTGCCGGAACGATCGCGTGTATCATGGTCGCGTTCCCGATGGAAGAAGTTAAAAAGATTCCGAGCTTATTCAAAGTCCTGTTCTCGGAAAATAAAACACTGTCAATCAAAGAAATGGTGCCGATGTTCTCACAGTGGGCGATGCTTGCACGCCGCGAAGGGCTATTGGCTTTGGAAGAAAAAGCAGAAGATGTGGAAGATCCATTTTTGCAGCGCGGCTTGAAAATGGTCGTTGACGGCCAGCCGCAGGAGCAAATCCGCGAAATGATGGAAGAAGATATTGCGGCAATGGAAGAGCGTCACGAACTTGGCGCAAAAATCTTCACGCAAGCCGGTACATACGCCCCGACACTAGGGGTGTTAGGAGCGGTTATCGGACTGGTCGCAGCACTTGGCCACCTCGATGATATCGCACTTCTCGGGAAATCGATTTCCGCCGCGTTCATCGCGACGCTGTTCGGGATTTTCTCAGGATACGTCCTATGGCATCCATTCGCCAATAAATTAAAGCGGAAATCCGAGCACGAAGCACGGACCAAGCGCATCATGCTGGAAGGCTTGCTGGCGGTTCACGAAGGCTTGCCGGTCCGTACAGTGGAAGAAAAACTATTGACTTACCTGCCGCTCAAGGACCGAGTTCTTGAAGAGGAAGTAAAAGAAGGTGTCGGCGTTGAAGCGTAAGAAAAAACATGAAGATCACGTAGACGAATCCTGGCTGATTCCATATGCAGACGTACTTACCTTGCTGCTTGCTTTATTCATCGTGCTGTTCGCGGCAAGTGAAGTGAACTCGCAGAAATTCCAGGAGATTTCCGATTCATTTAACCGGGAGCTGCAAGGCGGCACCGGTATTTTGGATCAGCAGTCAGCGGTCGAAACATTTGAAGAAACGTCGAAGCTGGCGGAACCGAATGATGTCGATCCGACTGAAGGGGAAGCGACAACGCCGCCGGAAGTGGAAGAGGAAATTGATAATAAGATTGAAATGACTGCCGAAGAGATCGAGCAATTGGCTCTTGCGGAAGATTATAAAGAACTTGCGGCGATACAGGATAAAGTGAAAGCTTACATCGCAGAGCGCAATATGGAAGATAAATTGGAAGCGGAACTGACTTCCAAAGGCTTGGTGCTGAAAATTAAAGACGGCGTGCTCTACCGTTCAGGAAGCGCGGATATTTCAGAAAGTTCACGGACTGTCGCAGAAGAAATCGGCAAGCTGCTGGTGACGGATCCACCGCGCAGCATTTTCATCGAAGGGCATACGGATAACATTCCGTCGACTTCCGACAGATTCCCGTCCAACTGGGAATTAAGCTCGGCACGTGCCATCAACTTCATGAAGATTCTACTGGAAAACAACGAATTGGATCCAACGAAATTCAGCGCAACCGGCTTTGCAGAGCATCAGCCGATCGCCAGCAATGAGACTGCGGAAGGCCGTGCAGAGAATCGCCGGGTCGAAGTGTTGATTTCATTGTATACACATGAAGAAACAGACTAATAGCAAATAGAGGTGCGTTATGGGGAAAATGATGAAAGTCTTGCTAGTTTCATTGCTTGTATTGGGTGCAGCAGGAGCCGGTGCGTTCTTTTTCTTAGGAAAAGATGCGGAAGGCTCTTCGGAAAAAGAGAAGCAGCCATCTGCGGAAGAACTCGCAGCAATGAGCATTGATACAGATATAATTACAACAAATTTGGCGTCGCCGAATTTCGGCATCGTCCAATTCAATATTTTATTGGACAGCGAAAAGGCGAAGGAAGAGGCTGAAAAGCGGACGCCGGAAGTACGGGCAGCCATCATTTCGACAGTGGCCGGATTTACGAAAGAGGAATTGGTCGGACAGGAAGGCATTGCTGAACTGGAAGAGCAATTGAAAGGGAAATTGGCGGACATTATCCAGACTGGAAAAGTGGACCGCGTACTGGTTACTGAATTTAAAGTGCAGTAATTGAAAAGCAATTTGAAAAAAAGCTAAACAAACCGCGAAATATGCCGATATTTATTTTATAAAGGAACTGGGTGATTATTATGCAGTCAGATCGATTAGCTAACTGCACGATTTGCGGTAAGTTATTTTTGAAGGATCATACGGATTATTGTTTGGATTGCTACAAGGAAATGGAGCAGGAGTTCAAGATCATCACCGATTTCCTGAAAGTGGAGGAAAACCGGTTTGCTTCCATTGAAGAAATCAGCGCGTTTACAGGCGTAGCGGAAAAACGGATTGCGGATTTCATCCGCGACGGCCGGATCTACGTCGAGGATTACCCGAATCTGGGTTACGGATGTGCGCATTGTGGTACTCTTATCAAGAGGCAGATGCTGTGCAACAGCTGTTTCGAAGAGTTCACTGCTGAGGTCAATAAGACCTTGAAAGCGGAGAAATTCCTGGAAGAAGCGAACAAGCCGAAAGAGCATGCTCAAACGGCAAGATATTGGAAACTAAGAAATTAAAATATAAAAGACGGGGCGGTGAAGGAATGAATATCGATAAAACAAACGGTTCTTCCTTTATTCAATCTTACCAAAAGCAAATGCAGGTTTCGAAGGTGGATAAAGCGAAGCCATTGCAAAAAGAGGATCAGCTGCAGATTTCAAATGAGGCTAAGCAGATGTTCGAAAGCAAAGCGGAATTTGACCGCCATGAAAAGATTCAGGCGCTGAAAGCCCAGGTCCAGTCTGGTGACTACCAGGTGAACAGTGAAAAAGTGGCAGAAAAGATGTTTGATTTCTGGTACGGAAAATAAAACGGTCAGTTAAAAGGAGGGTGTCGGATATTGGATGCAATGGTCACGGCACTGGAACAATTAATAGACGTCCAACAGCAGCTTATCAATTGTGCTGACAACAAGAAAGCGGCATTGATCGAGCGCAATGTGGACAGTTTGAATGGTGTAACGAAAGAAGAGAAGAAGCTGGTCAAACAGCTCGAACAAGCGGAACAAGGACGGATGGCAGTAATGGAAAGCGTTGCGCAGGATTCTGCAGCAGCAGGTTTCCAGTCATTTCTGGACCAAGTTCCTGGTGGACAGGCAAGACAAAAGATTGAATCCCAATTGAAAACATTACAGGAGCTTACCGCGGAATTGCAGGCGAAAAATAAGATCAATGACCGCCTGCTGAAAGATTCCATGAGCTTTGTACAACATATGATCGACCAGATCACCAAATCACAGCAGCAGCAATTCAACTACCAATCACCGATGGGCCAAGCCGGCCAAAAATCACAAACAGGCAACCGCGGCTTTTTCGATACGAAAGCCTGAGCGGAGCAGAAGGAAGGGAAACACATGGTTTCAACATTTCACGGATTAGAGACTGGAAAACGCGCCTTGAGCGTCGGGCAGGCAAGCATTTCAACGACCGGCCATAATATTGCCAACGCCAATACGAAAGGCTATTCGCGCCAGCAGGTGAACCAGAGCACGACTCCTTCACTGGATGTCTGGACGAACAGCACGAACCCTGGCCAGCTCGGTTCAGGCGTTTCCATCGACTCGATCACGCGTGTGCGGGACCGTTTCCTGGACAATCAATACCGTGACCAATCAGAGACACTTGCAGATGCACAGACCAAACAGGCAGCATTCGACCGCTTGGAATCGATCATCAATGAACCGAGCGATTCCGGTTTGAACGCAGCTATGGACCAGTTGTGGAACGCATGGCAGGATCTTTCGAACAACCCGGACAGCGTGTCCGCCCAGGCAGTCGTCAAAGAACGCGCGCAAGCGTTTGTCGAAGCGGCTCAAGCAATGGACAGCTCGATGGCTAACATGAAAATCGACTTAAGTGAGCAAAAGACAGCAGCCATTTCCGAAGCGAACGATTATCTGAAGCAAATCGCTTCATTGAACGAATCGATTGTCCGCGGAGGCAACCAAGCAAATGATTTGAAAGACCAGCGCGATGTACTTGTCGAAAAGTTAGCGGCGCTTGCACCGATCAAAGTCGATGCGCAGTCGAACGGGGCTTATAACATCAGCCTGGTTCAAAAAGACGACGCACCGCTTGCCCTCGTTACTGGCACAACAGTAAGCGAAATTGATGGTGCTACTGAAGTGACAGGCGGGAAGATCGCCGGTTTGATTGCAGCTGAAAGTAAAGTTGAATCAAACCACAGTGCATTGATGTCAGTGGCAACAACATTTGCAGCAGCCAACAATAAAACAGAAGGCGGTACGCCGCTGTTCAGTAATACCACAAGCATTGCCGCAATGGCAGTCGACTTCGGCGCAACACTTGGTGCACCGGCAGCAGAGATGGAGTCGGACATTAAAGGCGTAAAATCTGATTACCAGAAGCTGGTCAGCACGTTAGGCGCTGAGAGCCAATCGGCAACACGTTCAGTTGCAAACTTTGAAGCGACTTTGCAGGCAACGGAAAATCGCCGCCAGTCTGTAACAGGCGTTTCTTTGGACGAAGAAATGGCCAATCTTGTTAAATTCCAACATTCATACAGTGCCGCAGCTCGGCTGATATCGACGACGGATCAGATGCTTGATACGATTATTAACCGGATGGCTGCACGTTAATAATCGGTAACCGGAGGTAAGTAAAATGAGAATTTCACATCAGATGCTACATCAGAATTCAATGAACCATGTCAGCCAGAACATGAGCCGCCTGAACAAAGCGTATAACGACGCTTCGACAGGCAAGCAGATCCATAAGCCTTCAGACGATCCGCATGGTGTGAGCCAAGCGATGCAATTGAAGTCAGCCATTTCGGCAAACGGCCAATACGAGCGCAATACTAGTGAAGCCAATTTGGTGCTGGATGAAACGGACCAGACGATCAACAGCATGGTCAATGTCATGCAGCGTGTGCGCGAATTGTCTGTACAAGGCAATAACGATACGTTGAACGATGAAGATCGCAATATCATCGCGACGGAAGTCGAAGAATTGACGGAGCAGCTTCGCCAGTTCGCCAACACCCAAGTGAACGGCAATTACCTGTTCAATGGGACGGATACGAAAAATCCGCCTTACGCAGACAAAAATTCGCATGAAACAGCTGATTTCACTGATGTGAAATTGAAAACTTTCACCATTGCGGACGGCCTGACGCTCGAAGTTGGCGTGAAAGCAGGCGAATTATTCGGTCAAGGAGAAGCTGGACTGTTCGCGAAACTGACGGAAGCAGCGCAAAACCTTCGTACCGGCGAAAAAGTTTCGTTGGATGAAATCGATACCGGAGTCGACCGGATGCTGCAAAAATCCGCTGAAGTCGGAGCTCGCAAAAATCGCGTCGAAGCTGTCGAAAACCGCATCTCCGGCAGCACGCTCGAGTTGAAGCAAATGCTGTCGAAGATCGAAGACATCGACATCGCCGAAGCCATCACGAAGCTGAAAAGCGAAGAAAGCCTGTATCAGGCGAGTCTTGCTGCATCAGCAAAAATCATTCAGCCAACTTTGATGGACTTTTTGAGATAATAAATGAACGAAGGAGCGTTGCCATTGTGGCGATGCTCTTTTATTGGTTTTGGGGGTATCGATCGTATTCAGTAATCGCAGGAAATTCAAGAGTTTGGATGGATGCTTTTCGCCTAAGCCCGGCCGAAAAGCGGGAAACCTCGAATTCAAGAACATAGTGGATGTTTTTCGCATCGCGAAAAACTCCTTATTTTAGGAAATCTTCGCGGATGCGGAGATTTTTTCAATATATGGGGTTTTGGAAAAAGTGGGAGTGGGGAAAGAAGGGAGCTTTGAAGAAGTAGAGATGTTAAAATAATCCATATTAATAATAGTGATGTGCCGTGAGCTGATTTCATATGATAGGGGACGTTATTTGTTATGAATTCCAGGTAGTTGGGAGTAAAACAGAAGAAGTTGGGAGTAAATCGATGAAAGTTGGGAATAAACGGTGCCGAGTTGGGAGTAAAATCAAAAGGTGATGAGAATGAAAATTATTTTGTTTAATTATTCCATCTGAATAGACAGATTCTTCGAGCAGAGACTCGTGCTATTTAGCGTTTCACAGGAGTTGGGCATAAAACAACAAAAGTCGGGCATAAACGGGTCCAACTTGGGCATAAAAGACACCGACTTGGGCATAAATCGAAAAAAGCGGAGTACCCGATACATCGGGTACTCCGCTTTTCCTATTATCCTCTAATCGTATTAACCAAACCGCGCATGTCATCAGCAAATGAAATTGCCTTGCTTTGCGATTGCAGCAACCGCTGGGTAGCGATCAATTCGGTCATTTCAGTGGGCAAGTCGACGTTGGACATTTCGAGCGCGCCTTGGCCGACGCGGATCGTCCCGTCATTTCCGTCAGCAAGATTCAAAACCTGCAGGGTTCCGCTGGCTACTTGCGCCGCTTCAGTGCCAGGCAATTCGTAAAGATTGCCGCCGGTTTTCTGAAGAAGGTCCGGCCGGTTGATTTCAGCAATGCTCAATTGGAACGTATCAGCCGGCTTGCCGGCAGTTTTGTATGTCACATTGAGTGTGCCGTTTTCATTTACCGTGATGTTGTCGTAATCGTTGTCGATGGTGATTGGCTGGTTGTTTGCGCCAAGGACGGCTTCACCATTTGAAGTAACCAGGTTCAGCTGGTTGCCGGCTGCGTCCGGTGTTAATTGGAATGAGCCGTTTTTGGTGTAATACGTATTTCCGCCATTCTCGACGCGGAAGAATCCGTTTTCGCCAGTGATCATGAAATCAAGTTCGCGTCCGGTTTGGACAGCTGAACCCTGGTTCGTGCGAAGTGCAATCTGTGAAACGGTTGCACCAGCGCCGATGCGGATGCCGTTGGGTGTTTGGCGCCCGGCTTCCAGTGGACCGGCTTGTTTTTCGAACGATTGCACCAGGGCGTCGGCGAAATTCGCTTCCTGCCGTTTATAGCCGGTGGTATTGACGTTCGCGATGTTATTGGCGATCGTGTCGATTTTCTTCTGCAATTCGCGCATAGAGGAAGCCGCGGAATTCATCTGGATATTCATTTAGCTGAGCCTCCCATTATACGCGGCCGATTTCATTGACCGCTTTTTCCATACTGCGGTCATAGGCCTGGATTATTTTCTGGTTAGATTCGAATCCGCGGTACGTTTTCATCATGTCGGTCATGGTCTGCGTCAAATCGACGTTCGATTGTTCGATATATCCCTGCTGCACAAGTGGACCGGTATTGCCAAGGCCAGCAAGTTCAATCGATACAGGGGCCAAAGCGGGATCACCAGCCCAGCGCAGAAGGTTCTGGCCATCTTTGATAAATTGTTGCGGATTTTCAGTATAAGAAATGAATAGGGAATTATTTACAGTTCCATCAGCCAAAGTGACCTGACCGTTTTCAGCAATGGTAAATTCAGTCGAACCCACTTGAATAGGCTGTAAGTCTTGATTCAGCACATTGAATCCTTCCGCTGTTGTCAGGAATCCGGCATCATCGACAGTGAATTGTCCGTTTTGGGTATAACGGATTTCATTGTTCGGCAGGGACACAGCGAAGCTTACAGCCCCTTGCTGTCCGGTCTCCGGGTTGATTGGCAGCGACGAACTGAGCAAAGCCAAGTCTGTAGAATTTCCTGTATTTTTTAAAGCACCTTGAGTAAAAGAAGGAATTCCTTCCTGTGTATAAACTCCTGTATGAAGAGAACCGATGTGTTTTTGGGACGCCGGAAGTTTTGCTCCTCCAACGGTCGTTCCACCGGATTCCATCGCTTTGATCAATTGGGCTGGAAATGCGCGCATGACGGATTGGTCTTTTTTGAAACCGGGGGTCATGGCATTTGCCAGGTTGTTTGTCAGCACTTGCTGCTGTCTGTTGTTCGCCATCATCCCTGATGTGGCGGTGTATAAACCACGAAACATTGTTCGATCTCTTCCTCTCGAGAAAATAAGATTAATATGCGTAAGCATAACATTTTATTGACAATATTGACAAGCTTATTGGAAAATAAAACCATAAAAAATTTTTTAATCAAAAATATACAATTTTTTATTTATGTGATACTATATCTTGGAACTAAATTTTGAAAATATGAAAAAAGTATGAGTTTAAAAGTAGAAAGTAATAAAACCTATCCTGAAAAAGGCAAACTTTTTGAAAGAAAAGGACGCAAAACCACGGGCCTAAGTATTCATTTATAAGGCAGCCGGGTCGCCGGAAGATGGAAGCTGTGAAGCTTGTCCACCTTTATTGAGGGTGGATTTTTATTTGTAATGATGAATACATATTTACACAGGAGGAAGGAAATTGAATCTCATTTCACCCACAATCCAGTCGCTGGAACGGGCTTTATCAACTTCAGCCCTTAAACAGCAGACACATACGGCAAATATCGCGAATGTGGATACGCCGGGTTACAAAGCCAAGCAAGTCGATTTTGAAACGGCATTGAAAAATGCTTCCAGCAAACAGGCGTTGGCGAGTTACAAGACTGATGCGAAACATATTGCATTCAGCAATGAATCCTCACAATTTGATCCGAGGGTCACAGTCAATGAAAATTCCGATTATAAAATCAACGGAAATAATGTCGATATGGATGTCGAAATGGCGGAGTTGGCGAAAAACCAGCTTCTATATAATGCAGTGACTGACAGAATCAGCGGGAAATTCCGCAGCTTGAGCAATGTCATCAGCGGAGGGAGATAATTCAGATGAGCTTATTCAACAGTTTTAATATCAGTGCATCCGGCCTGACGGCGAATCGCCTCCGCATGGATGTAGTATCAGCCAATATTGCAAACGCTGAAACGACGCGTTCTCAAATGGTCAACGGCGAATGGACACCGTATCGCCGGAAAACAGTCGAATTGACCCAAAGCGGCGTTTCACCGTTCGAGCAGAAATTGCAGGCGATGATGGGCAATGGCAACAATGCCGTATCGGGCGTATCGGTTTCAAGAATCAAAGAAGACGATGCACCTTTCACTTTAAACTACGATCCAAGCCATCCGGATGCGGATGAAAACGGCTATGTGCAGCTGCCGAATGTCGATCCGATCAAAGAAATGGTCGACCTGATGTCGGCAACCCGTTCATATGAAGCGAACGTAACCGCGCTGAACGCGTCGAAGAGCATGTTCATGAAGGCTTTGGAAATCGGGAAGTAATTTTGAAAGGTAAGTAGATGGATGAATTCGCTTCAGGAGGACGCTTTCCGCGGGGAGTGGCCTGAGCCTCCTCATCGCTTTGCTCTTGCGGGGTCTCAGGACTCACTCTGTTTCCCGCAGGAGTCGCCTCCTTCCGCTCATTCATCAAAATTTTTACTTACTTATAAAAATTTGAATTTTCAAGACAATTGAGTAGAAACAAAACATTGAGATATGGAGCAAAACAGCGCAGACTCCCAGGTGACTAAGCGAAGTGCTGAGATCCACTCGGACGAAGTGAAACGAGTCCGAGTTAGCTCAGCGCAAGCCACTAGGAAAGCGGAGCTGTTTTGCGGAATATCGTTTACCTACTATAAGAAGAAACAAACCTGGGGGAAATATAATGAATCCAATCAATCAGATACAGACACCATTCATACAAGGGTTGACCAATCCGATCGCGAAGCCTGAAAACAAGGTGGAAGGTTTTGGTGAAATTTTTAAGCAGGCTATACAGAATGTCAATCAGACACAAAAAGCATCCGATAAGCTGACAAGTGATCTGGCGACCGGACAGGTTGAAAATATCCACGAAGTGATGATCGCTTCGGAGAAAGCGAGTCTGTCGCTCGAACTGACGATGCAAGTACGCAATAAAGTAGTGGAAGCTTATCAAGAAGTGATGAGAATGCAAGTATGATTCTGGCAAATAGGATGAGTGATCGATGAAAGAGAAGTTTAGTGCTTATAAAACAAAAGTCAGTGAGACGTGGGGAAATATTTCTCCAAAGATAAAATGGACGATTATCGGATCGTTTTTTGTTACTTTCCTGCTGTTGCTGGTTTTCATCTTTCTTGGTTCAAGGTCGGATATGACGCCGTTGTATTCGAATCTGTCGCCGGCTGAAACTGGTGAAATCAAGGCGGCGATTGAGTCACAGGGAATCCTGACGGAGGTATCGGCTGATGGCAAGACGATCAGTGTACCACCTGAAGAAGTGGCGAACTTGAAAGTGAGTTTGGCGGCTGAAGGGATTCCGAAGAACGGCAATGTGAATTACAGCATTTTCAGTGACAATATGGGACTGGGCATGACGGACCGCCACTTTGATGTAGTGGAACGTGATGCCATGCAAAACGAATTGGCCATGCTGATCCGCCAGATTGACGGCGTGACAGATGCAAATGTCATGATCACACTGCCAAAGGAAAACGTTTGGCTGACGGATGATGAACAGGTGGCGACAGCTTCTGTAGTCATCAAAGGCGAGCCTTCATTCCAATTGGATCAAAAGCAAGTAAATGGTTTATATCACTTGATCAGCAAGAGTGTTCCAAGTCTGCCGTCAGATCAGATAGTCATCATGGATCAGAACGGACAGACTTTCACAATGGAAGATGAAAAAGCAGCCGATACAACATTGACGGTGTATCAGCAGCAGCGCGACATCAAACAGGATATCGAAAAAGACATCCAAAAAGAATTGCAGCAAATGCTCGGTTTATTGCTTGGGCGCGATAAAGTCGTCGTGTCGGTAATGGCAAGTGTGGATTTTACGAAAGAAAAGCGTGAAGAACAATTGGTCGAGCCGGTTAATGAAGAAACGGGCGAAGGCATTGATATCAGCGTTGAACGAATTGTTGAGACCTATTCCAGCGAAGGCGCCACAGTAGAAGACGCCGCTGGTACTGGCGATACTGAAATCGCCAATTATCCGGCTGCGGGCGCAGGCGGAAACAGTGAATCGGAAAGAACGGAAGAGCGCATCAACCGCGAAGTCAACCGGATTCACCGTCAAATCGAATTGAGCCCTTATGTGATCGATGACATTACGATCAATGTGGGTGTTGAACCGCCGGTGCCGGGGAATCCGGACAGCCTGACGCTTGAAACGGTCGGCGATATCCGGAATCTGCTTGGCAACACGGTGAGCGCCGCACTCAGTATGAATGGCGCCGAAGTCAACGAGCTTGAATTGGATGACCGGATTTCAGTCTTTGCAACAGAATTCCAAGGGAAAACGGTCGTAGAAGCTGAAGATCCGATTGATAATTGGTTCGGCACGATTCCGAACAGTCTTTTATTGATTGCCGGAGCAGCTGTCGCGTTGATTTTGATCATCGGAAGCCTGATTTTCGTATTGATGAGAAGAAAACGTGAAGTGATCGAAGAGGATTACGGCTTTGATATGTTCGAACAGCCGGTAACGCCGATTGGATCTTTGGAAGAAGAAGAGAAGGAAATCGATCTTTCAGAATTTGACTCAAGATCAAATCCAAAACGGAAGACGATTGAAAAACTGGCTAAGGGCCGACCGGAAGATTTCACGAAATTATTGCGTACTTGGATGTCGGAAGAGTAGGAGTGTGACTTATGGTTAAAGGTGCTAAAGAATTGACCGGCGTACAAAAAGTAGCCGTGTTGTTGGTGGGATTGGGTCCGGATGTGGCTGTTGAGATATTCAAGCAGCTGACGGAACCGGAAATCGACCAATTGACGATGGAAATTTCAAATGTGCGGCAGCTGAAAAGCAGCCAGACAGAAAAAGTGATAGATGAATTCTACGAAATGATTTTGGGCCAGGACTTCATGGACGAAGGCGGACTGGAATACGCGCGGGATATTTTGGAGAAGGCTTTGGGGAAAGACCGGGCGATGGATACGATCGGCCGGCTTACGAGCAGGCTGCATGTGAAACCGTTCAATTTTGCTAGAAGAGCGGATCCGAACCAGCTTTTCAATATTCTTCAGCACGAACATTCCCAGACGATTGCACTTGTGCTGTCCTATCTGGATTCAAGGCAGTCATCGCAGGTCATTGCTCAGCTTCCGCCAGCTAAACAGGCGGAAGTGGCGAAGCGGATCGCTCTGATGGAAAGCACGTCGCCTGAAGTGATCCATCAGGTGGAACAGATCATCGAACGCAAGCTGTCAGCTTCCGGAGCGCAGGATTACACGGCTACGGGCGGTGTTGAAGCGATTGTCCAGGTATTGAACAACGTGGACAGAGGAACTGAAAAAGCGATTCTTACCGAGCTGGAAATTGATAGTCCGGATCTTGTCGCTGAAATCAAGAAACGGATGTTTGTATTCGAAGACATCATTACACTTGAAACGCGTTCAATTCAGCGTGTCATCCGTGAAGTATCGGATGCAGATCTGACATTCGCATTGAAAGTGGCGAATGAAGATGTCAAAGAAGGCATTTTCTCGAATATGTCTGCACGCAGAGCAGAAGTTATTCGTGATGAAATCGATGTTATGGGTCCTGTGAAACTGAAAGATGTGGAAAATGCACAGACAAATATTGTCGCATTGATTCGCAGCCTGGAAGAAAAAGGCGAAATTATGGTGTCCCGCGGAGATGGAGATGAGCTGATTGTCTAATGTCATCCGCTATCATCATGGAAAACCTGTCGAGACAAAAATACTCAAGACGAAAAAGATAGAGTTCCGGAATATTCAGGAAGCCGAAGATGAAAAAGATCCGGAACAGCAAAAACTGTCGATAAAACAGGAAATCGCGGCTTTATTGGCCCAGAAAAACGAGCTCGAAAATGAGCTGCAGGAAAAACAGCAACAGGCGCAGACCGATATTGAATTCTGGTGGGAGCAGGCACGGACTGAAGCTCAGGCAGAAGCCGAACGACTGGCGGACGTGGCAACGGCGCAAGGATTCGATGCCGGTAAACAGCAAGGTTATCTCCAGGCTGAACAAGACTTCAAGGAAAAGCGGCTCGAAATGGAAGCGCTGATCCGCGAAGCCTATAGCGAAAAGTCGAAAATCGTGCAGGAAGCGGAAACGTTTCTTCTGTCATTAAGTGTCCGCATTGCTGAACGAGTCATCAAAGAAGAATTGAAGCAGCACGAAGAACAGCTTTTGAATATTGTTAAGCAAGCTTTAAAACACATCGAAGAAGCCGAAGACATCATCATGCAAGTGTCTTTGGACGATTACCCGATAATTTTACCCTTCCTGGAAGAACTTAAAACCTATGTAAGGGCAGATTGTGAATTAAAAATGATTCCAGTGGCAAATGTCGAAGCCGGCGGCTGCATGCTGCATACGCCGAGCGGTTCATATGACGTTACTATCGACAGCCAATTGGAAGAAATCAAAAAGCATTTACTCGCTTATTGTGAGGAGAAAACAAATGATGAACCAGCGGAAAGATGAATACCTGTCGCTGATCGATGAAGTGGAACCGATAAAAAAGCATGGCAAGGTCGTGCAGGTCATCGGGTTGACCATCGAATCCAAAGGGCCGAACGCCAAAATCGGTGAAATTTGCCTGCTGTATCCGAATCATTATGAAAAACCGGTTGAAGCCGAGGTGGTGGGTTTCCGTGAAAATAAATTGATGCTGATGCCGTTGAATGATATTTCCCAGATCGGGCCAGGTTGTCTGGTAGTGGCAACAGGTGTACCGCTGCAGATTAAAATCGGACCGTCGATTCTTGGCAAAGTGCTCGACGGTACAGGAAACCCGTTGGATGAAACACGGTTGCCGAAAGGGCTCAAGAAATACTCGACGAACAACACGCCGCCGAATCCATTGCAGCGGCCGAGAATCGAAAAACCATTGGAAGTCGGTGTCCGCGCAATTGATGGACTTCTCACTGTCGGGCAAGGCCAGCGCATCGGCGTGTTCGCCGGAAGCGGGGTCGGCAAGAGTACGCTGCTCGGAATGATCGCCCGAAATACGGAAGCGGATGTCAATGTCATCGCGCTGATTGGTGAACGTGGCCGTGAAGTACGCGACTTTATCGAACGGGACCTGGGTCCGGAAGGGCTTAAGAAATCGGTCATCGTGGCCGCGACTTCCGATCAGACACCGCTTCAGCGCATCAAAGGCGCAATGACGGCAACCACCATCGCGGAATATTTCCGGGATCAAGGGAAAAACGTCATGCTGATGATGGACTCGGTCACACGTTTTGCGATGGCGCAGCGCGAAGTCGGACTTGCGGTCGGCGAACCGCCGACCAGTAAAGGCTATACACCGAGTGTCTTCGCTTTATTGCCAAAATTATTGGAGCGCTCAGGAACTTCGGCGAAAGGATCGATCACCGCGTTCTACACGGTGTTGGTTGACGGCGATGATATGAACGAACCGATTGCGGATGCAGTCCGCGGGATATTGGACGGCCACATTGTGCTGGACCGCAAAATTGCGCAAAAAGGGCAGTTTCCAGCCATCAACGTCATGGCCAGCGTCAGCCGCGTCATGCACGAAGTCGTCACCGCTGAACACCAGAAAGCGGCTGTCGAGTTCAAGAAGATGCTGTCGGCTTATGATTCGGCAGAAGACCTCATTAACATCGGAGCTTATAAGGCCGGAGCCAATAAAGAGATAGATCAGGCCATCCGTTCTTATCCAGTCATCAAAGATTACCTGCAACAGGACATATATGAAAATACCACGCTTGATGCAAGCATCGAAAAATTGACAGAGCAATTTGGGGGGACTAAGAATTGACGCAATTCAATTTCCGATTTCAGAAAATCCTTGAACTGAAAGAGAATGAAAAAGGATTTGCCCAGATACAGATGGCTGACGCGATAAAAAAAGAAGAGGCGGGCCATCAGAAAAGCAGGGCGATCACAGACAAACTGGTGGAAGCAGAGCATTTGAAAATACAAAAGCAGCAAGGCGGCGTTAATGTCGGCGAGTTACGGAAGCTTGAAATGTACATAAACCAGCTGCAGGAGCAATCCATGATGACTAACCGGGAACTGGAATTCCTTCAGGGCAATGTCACCAGAACCCAGAACCAGCTGCAGCAGAAAGCGCAGGAAGAAAAGACCTGGGGCAATCTGAAAGAACAGGAACTCAGCAGGTTCCAGGAAGAGAAAAAGGTGCAGGAACAGAATTTCTTCGACGAATTGGCGAGCACCCGTTTCTACCGAACATCACAAGCCATTACAGCTGAAAGAGGGTGAATCCGATAAATATTGCGGGTCCAGTATCTACTATGAATATTAAACCGTCCGGCGAATCAGCATCTGCCAAAGCTGAAGCCCCGTCGGCTGAAGGGTCGAAAGCCTTCTCAAGCCTGTTCCAATCCTTGGCTGGCGGCGCAAAACAGAGCGACAGCTCCGGCCAGGCACTGCCGGATCACTTGCTGGCAAAGATTGAAGACATGCTTGCTGCCCTGCAGGAGCAGCCAGTTGAAGAGCTTTCAGAAGAACAGCAAAAACTTATGTATGAATTGATGCAATTGGTCAATTTGCAGCCGGCAAGAAAAGAAGGGACGATTCTTGTCGATACGACTGGAAAGAGAAAGTTCACACCAGTTAATCCCGATACTGAAAAACAGATGATCCCGAAAGAAGTCCAGTCAAAACTGATCGAGCTGGTTAAAAAGTTAAGTGATATATTGCCGGCAACTGGAGCGGCTGATACTAAAAAGTTCGACGCCAGTACGAGTTTAATGGGGGTCGAAGGAAAAACAATCGCTTTGGATGCTGAAAAAATCGAAAAGATCGCCAATAAAATCCTGGAGATCACCGGCTCACTCGCTGACAGCGGAAAAAAAGTTTCAGCAGCAATCGTTCAAAGCGAACAGGCAACGAAAATCGGTGCGGTGGTACCAGTTGAAACAGACAAGCAGTTAAAAGTCGCTGGGGAAAGCAAGAGCGTAGACGCGGATGAAGCACAGGCGGCTAAAGCACAACCTTCTGCTGCTGTTGTCACTGCGGGTAGAAGCGACGGAGGACAGCAACAGGAAACTTCACAGCAGGATGACACCAAGCAGAGCCTGAACCAAACCGCGGCTGCGCCAGATACGGCAAAACCAACTGCCGCATCTGCGCAAGCGCCAACTGCTCCTCCGGTACAGGCGAAGCCGGAGCCGCCAATGATGCCGCCCCCAGTGGTGCGGATGAACAATATGGCCGAAGAGCTGGGTGAGGTATTCAAGAACTCGATGCGCATGAGCACAAGCGGTGAAAGCACGCAGATCAAAGTGAATATTTCACCGGATCATCTCGGCCATCTGGATATTCGGCTGACAGAAACGAACGGCCGGATCGCCGCACAGATTTTCACAAGCAGCATGGCAGCGAAAGATGCCTTGGATCTTCAGCTGAATCAGCTTCGCAGCACATTGATCCAGCAAGGTTTGACGGTTGAGAAGATTGAAGTGGTGCAAAATAACTCGCAGCAATCGCTCGGCCAGCAAAATGCCCAATCCGAGCAGCGTTTCACACAACAGCAACGACAGAATAACGCCGGACGCGAAAGCAACGGCTATCAGCAGATAGAAGAAAAAACAGCAGTGCAGCGAAACCACCTCGACTCGGGAATGATGAAAGTGGACTATACAGTTTAACAAGAAAAGAGGTGTTCTGATGAACGTTGCAAATACAACAACAGCCAACACGATGGCGGGGACAGCGGCAAAGACGTCCGATCCGCAAAATACGCTGGGCCAGGATGCTTTCCTGAAGATCCTCGTCACGCAGATGAAGCATCAGGATCCGATGGAGCCGTTAAAGGATACGGAATTCATCGGGCAGATGGCGCAGTTCAGCAGCCTGGAGCAATTGACGAACTTGAATAAGACCATGACTAATTTTGTCGGCAGTTCCAGCAACAATCAAACATTGGCAAATCATGCGAATCTGATCGGCACTTCAGTCGACTGGTCATATGAAGTAAACGGCCAGATGGAAACGGGCCAGGGAGTCGTTAAAGCGTTATCAAGCAAAAACGGTGAACTGACTGTCGAACTTCTGGACAGCGGCAAAAAAATTCCACTCACAGCAATCAACAGGATTGAAATGAATACAGAAATTAAAAATGATAACGAGATTGTCTGATTCCGACTCGAATACGGACAATACTTGAAAGGGGAAAACTAAATGTTACGTTCAATGTATGCAGGTGTGTCAGGTATGAAAGGTTTCCAAACGAAACTGGATGTCATCGGTAATAATATTTCCAACGTCAATACAATCGGCTACAAGAAAAGCACGATCAACTTCCAGGATTTATTGAGCCAGAACATGTCCGGTGGAGGAGCGAACCCGATGCAAGTCGGTCTTGGGGCTTCGACAGGAGCGATCAACGTAAACCATAACGCCGGATCTTCTATGACGACAGGTGTTGGAACGGACTTGGCAATGATGGGCGACGGCTTCTTCATTGTGCAGAACCCGGATGATGTTGGAACAGACGTCGGTCAATATTTGACGCGTGCTGGTAACTTCACCGTAACAAATGAAGGGAACTTAGTGAATCCCCAAGGCTATAACGTAATGGGCTTCACAAATACCGCAGCTCAAGGTGATGATTTTGTCGCTGGCGATCTCGAAGCGATTGTTATCAATCCAAATGACTATGATTCATTCAGCATTAACCGCGCTGGTGAAGTAATCGGTAAAGCAGCTGATGGAACAGAAACGATTTTATTCGGATTAGGTATTTCGAACCCGGAAAACCCTACAGGCTTAAACAAGTTTGGGGGGTCCCTGTATGAAATGACTGGTGGAGCAAGTGCCCTTGGCATCAATGCACAAACTGTTGAGGGAGCCAACACATCCGTTGCATCCGGCATGCTTGAAATGTCGAACGTTGACCTAACGGAAGAGTTCACTGAAATGATCATTGCCCAGCGTGGCTTCCAGGCGAACTCACGCACTATCACTACTTCTGATGAAATCCTTCAAGAAGTTGTTAACCTGAAACGATAATAAAGGAGGGCGGCCTGAGGGAAGCTGAGCTTCCCTCGATAGGCGCTTTTAGATGATCCTATTGACGAAATTAAATCAGACGCCGTTTACCATAAACGCGGTTTATATCGAAAGAGTCGAAGCTACACCGGACACAGTGGTGACACTGGTGTCAGGCAAAAAGATCCATGTGCTGGAATCAGTAAAGGATGTTACAGACAAAGTGACCGCCTATTACCAGCAGATCAACATTCTGCCGACAGTCCAAAAGCCTGACCCGATGGAATAAGGAGGAAACATCCATGGTAGATCATTTATCAGACGAAAATATAGATGCCATTCTTTCTTCCATTAAAAAAGAGAAGCCAGCACCTTATAAGATCGGCAAAGAACGTACAGTGAATAACTATGACTTCAAAAAAGCATTGCGGTTTTCGCAGGATCAGATCCGCACCTTAACACGGATCCACGAAAACTTTGCGCGCTTGCTGACTTCTTATTTTTCCACACAGCTGCGTACATATGTCCAGCTTACGGTAACGGGAGTGGAACAATATTCATACGAGGAATTCATCCAGAATATCGAGAAAAATTCACTGCTTGGTGTATTCGAAGCAAGCCCGCTGCCTGGCAGCATGGTGATGGAATTTTCTCCGGATGTAGCGTACGTAATGTTCGACCGTCTGCTTGGCGGACAAGGGAATGCATTGAATAAAACAAGTGATTTGACGGAAATTGAAACGTCGATCATTGAACGGGTTTTCGTGAAGGCGCTGGATTGTTTCCAGGAAGCATGGACATCGGTCATCCGCTTGTCGCCGTCATTAAAGGAAATTGAAGTGAATCCGCAATTTCTGACGATGTCACCGCCGAATGAAACAGTCATCATGGTGTCGCTCCACACGAAAATCGGTGAAGTCGAAGGCGTCATTAATCTATGCCTGCCGCACCTGGTACTGGAAAAAGTGCTGCCAAAACTGTCAGCACGGCATTGGCTGGCGAATCAGAAGAAAACCAAAGAAAACCATGAAGTGGCAGCTTTGGAGAAAAAGCTGCAAAACACCAAGATGAGTGTTAAAGCGGTTTTGGGCAACTCCACAATCAATATCGAAGATTTTCTGAATTTGAAAAATGGCGATGTGATCCGTCTGCAGGAATCCTTTTCGGATCCGGTGACGGTGCTCGTCGATGATAAACAGAAGTTTTTTGCTCAAGCCGGGGTCTCTAAGGGCCGTTTGGCCGTACAAATTACAGATGTTCAAACGCAGGAGGATGACAGCGATGGTAACAGGTAATTTGTCTTCAGACGAAATAAACGGCTTATTGAACCGGGGAGAGAAGGAGGAGAAGAAGATGGCGGATACGTCACTTTCCACAATTGAAAACGAAGCGCTGACGGAACTGTTCAGCGTGGCACTTGGCAGCTCATCGGCTGTATTGTCTTTATTGCTGTCGGACCAGGTGACAGTGAGTTCACCGAATTTATCAGTAAAGCCGAAAACGGAAATCATGGCAAAAACGCAGGCGCCTTTCTTCGTCCTGCTCGGTGAATACACGGGCGACGTTTCAGGCATCCAATTTGTTTCGGTGAATAAAGAGCAGGTGCAGGCATTGACTGCGATGGCGGATCCGGAAAGCGCAAGCGAAGATACAGAACGCCAATTCGAGATCCTGCAGGACATCATGCAGCAGATGTATGCATCGGTTTCCCAGACATTCTCCGCTTTATTGGAATCGGAAGTCAGCCATTCCTTGTCCGGCATGGACATGGTCGAGGACCGGGAAGATTTTCCGGCAGCGAATTTTACTGCGGAAGAATGGTTCGCCGAAGCCGCGTTTCAATTGAAAGCGCAGAACGGGCAGCACGCGGAATTTTATATGTGTATTCCGGTGCGCCTGGCAAAACAAATGGCTGGAATCTTAACCGGTTCAGGTGAAGAGGAAGAGCTGGAGGAGACACAGGATATGCAATTTGACTCAAACAATGAAAGCAATTCACAGAATAAAAAAGAACAAGCCGTTACATCCCAAAATATCCAGCCGGTGCAATTTTCAAGTTTCGATGATTCGCCCGCAGCGAATACTGAACCAAATAACTTGAATATGCTGATGGATATTCCGCTTCAGGTGACAGTGGAACTGGGACGCACAAAACGGACGGTCAAAGAAATACTGGGCGTTTCCCAAGGGTCGATCATTGAACTCGACAAACTGGCGGGAGAACCGGTCGATATTCTAGTAAACGATAAACTGATTGCCGTGGGTGAAGTTGTAGTCATCGATGAAAACTTCGGGGTCCGCGTTACCGATATCCTGTCTACAGAAGAACGAATCTCGAAGCTTCGCTAATACCTTTATGTAAGGAGTCTACAAGCTTGATCCAAAAAATGTCTTTATACAGTATTATGATGATCCTGCTGCTGACGCTGTCGGCAGTATGGGCACCATCCTTTGCACAAGCCGCCGACCCGAAAGTCAGCGACAGCTATAACACAGACCAGCCGGCAGTTGAACAGCAGGAACCACCTGCAGAAGCGGCGGCGCCGGAAGAAAAAAGCTTTATCGTGGTGATCGGCCAATTGATCTTTTATACCTTATTAATTGTTTTCATGATATACGGCCTGATCAAATTCCTGTCGATGAAGCAGAAAAATCTCCAGCCCAACCAAGCTGTAAAGCTGATGGGCGGAACAGCCTTAGGCAACAATAAATCCCTTCAGCTTGTAAAAGTGGGAGGACAGATTTATCTGATCGGTGTCGGCGATCAAGTGACATTGATCAAAGAATTCACCGAAGACGATGAAATCCATGGAATCGAAAAAGACGTGGAGACCCAAGCTTCGCCATTATTGCCGAAGACGGTCACCAGTTTCATAAAAGAAAAAGTCAGCGGACACTTGGAGAAGAACCCTTCCCAAACGAAAGGGTTTGATCAATTGTTCAGGCAGAGCCTTGATAAACAACGTAAAAAGCAGCAAAAACTGGAGTCGGATTTAGGCGGCCAGCAATCCGAGGATAAAGAAGGACGCGGGTTATGATGGATTCTCTTCTCCTGCTCGTCAATATTCCCGGAATCGATTTTGGCAACGATAATCCTGAAGATGTTTCAACGACACTGCAATTATTATTCCTGCTGACGATCTTGTCAGTAGCTCCAGGGATTTTAATCCTGATGACCAGTTTTACCCGCATCATCATCGTCTTATCCTTTGTCCGCACCGGTCTCGGGACTCAATCGATGCCGCCGAACCAGGTGTTGGTGGGACTGGCATTATTCCTCACTTTCTTCATCATGGCTCCGATATTCTCGGAGATCAATGAAACCGCTCTTCAGCCATATTTGGACGGCGAGATCGGACAGGAAGAAGCGATGGACTCAGCCGCTTTGCCGATGAAAGAGTTCATGGCGAAGCATACACGTGAAAAAGATTTAGCATTATTTTATAAATACGCTGAAATGGAAAAGCCCGACAGCATAGCGGAAATTCCGCTGACTTCGCTGATTCCGGCATTTGCCATCAGTGAGCTCAAGACAGCGTTCCAGATCGGCTTCGTCATCTTCATCCCGTTCCTGATAATCGATATGGTCGTGGCCAGCACCTTGATGGCGATGGGGATGATGATGCTGCCGCCGGTAATGATTTCATTGCCGTTCAAAATCCTGTTGTTCGTACTGGTCGACGGCTGGTACCTGATCATCGAATCGCTGCTGCTTAGTTTTTAGATAAGGAAGGAAGAACTCAATGACTCCAGATATGGTAATTAAACTGGCAGAACAATCGATTTATACAATCATCATCATTGCGGCGCCGATGCTGCTGATCGCACTGGGTGTCGGCCTGCTCGTCAGTGTGTTTCAGGCGATGACGCAGATTCAGGAACAGACTTTGGCGTTCATACCGAAAATACTCGCTGTATTCATTTCGCTGGTCGTTTTCGGCCCGTGGATGCTGACAACGCTGTTGGATTACACGCGCAATCTGTTCCAAAGCCTTCCGCGAATAATCGGATAGGGAGCTTGCAATGAATTCTATTTTAGAAGTTTTGCCATATTTCTTATTAGTACTTATTCGGTTTACGAGTTTCTTTCTCATTGCACCGATTTTCTCGATGAAGGGCATGCCTAACCAATTCAAGATTGGCCTCGGAGTGTTCATTGCGCTGATAGCTGTTTCCACTCTGCCGGCCGAAGAGCCGATTGTGCTGGACGCCTATTATACGTTCATGGTCATAAAGGAAATCGGTGTTGGCCTGGCACTTGGATTTACAGCGGCGCTGCTGTTGTATGCGGTGCAGGTTGCAGGAGCGTTCATCGACTTTCAGATGGGATTCGCCATCGCCAATGTCATTGACCCGCAAACAGGCGCCCAGGTGCCGATCATCGGTCACTTTAAATACATGATGGCACTTCTTTTCATGCTGACGGTCAACGGCCATCATATGCTGCTGGACGGTGTGATGCACAGTCTGAGGCTGTTTCCGGTAGAAACGATGACCTTCGCTTTTGAAGCAGGAGACCTTTCATCTTTTATATCGGCATTATTCGTACAAATGTTTACCATTGCTTTGCAAATTGCTTTGCCGATTGTCGGAGCGCTGTTCCTGGTCGATGTGGCTCTAGGAATTCTGGCGAAAACGGTACCGCAATTAAATATTTTTGCAGTCGGTTTTCCGGTTAAGATTTTCACCGGCTTTGTCCTGTTATTGCTGACAATGCCCATCTTCTTTTATCTGCTGCAATTTTTATTCGAAAAAATCATGATGAGCATGGCGCAATTGGTCAAGATTATGGGAGGGACATAAGTGCAGAAACGATTGGTTCTTGATCTTCAGTTTTTCGCGGGTGAAAAAACCGAAAAAGCGACACCGCAGAAAAGGCAGGAGTCGAAACGCAAAGGACAGGTTGCGAAAAGCCCTGAAGTCGCTGCGGCGATGATCATGCTTGGCGGCGTCCTGTTGCTATACTTCACCGGCGGCTGGATGCTTGACCAGATTCTTGCTATGTTCCGCATCAACTTGACGCAGTTCTTCAACTGGGATCTGACACCTGCTTCCACTCGGACCCTGCTCGAACAGATGTCATTTGAAGGATTGAAAATCATGGTCCCGATGGCGTTGATTGGCATGATTTTCGGCTTTTTCGGAAACTACATACAAATCGGCCCGATTTTCTCGACAGACCCGTTGATGGCAAAACTGGAGCGGATCGACCCGATCAAAGGCGCAAAACGCATCTTCTCGGTACGCGCTCTGGTGGAACTGGCAAAATCATTATTAAAAATTTCCATCATCGGAACTGCCGCTTTCCTTGTTCTATGGGCGTCGAAAGAAGAATTGTTTTTATTGTCCCAGCAAAGTGTGCCACATGCCTTGAGCTTTGTCGGCGGACTGGTCGTCAAACTGGGACTGACCGCTTCGATCATTCTGCTATGCCTGGCGGTGCTGGATTATATCTATCAGAAATACGAGTTCGAAAAAGGAATAAAGATGTCGAAACAGGACATCAAAGATGAGTACAAAAAATCGGAAGGCGATCCGCTCATCAAGCAGAAAATCAAAGAAAAGCAACGACAGATGAGCATGAACCGGATGATACAGGATTTGCCGAATGCGGACGTCCTGATTACAAACCCGACGCATTACGCGATCGCGATCAAATACGATGCCGAGACGATGGAAGCCCCGCAGGTCATTGCGATGGGAAAAGATCATCTGGCACTGAAAATCAAAGAAAAAGCGAAAGAACTTGATATTGTGATTATGGAAAATAAACCGCTCGCCCGCGCATTGTACGCACAAGTGGAAGTGGGCGACTACGTGCCGGAAGATCTCTTCATGGCAGTAGCCGAGGTGTTGGCATATATCTACCGTTTGAAAGGCAAAATCAGTTAGAAAAATAGAATTCATAAACGATATTCCGCAAAACAGCTTCGCTTTCCGGGGGGCTTGTGCTGAGCTAACTCGGTCTCGTTCCACTTCGTCCGAGTGGATCTCAGCACTTCACTTGGTCCCCCAGGAGTCTTCGCTGTTTTGCTCCATATCTCATATACTCTCTCAATAAAAGCCACTCTCTCAGCGCCGGCGCGCCTATGGAGCAGGCGAATGCCGACGGAGTAAAAGACGAGTGCACTTCTCGGCTTATTGCGGGAGCTAAGGTTCGCCATACGAAGATGGCGCATCCTTTGCGACGAGCAGTGCGCAGGAGCATAATTTTTGCACTGTCCTAAGCGCCAAGCGACTTATTAAAGTAAATTTTATTACATAAAAACATTCACGAAAGCATTAGGAGATGGGAAATAACTTGAAAATCAGAGATTATGCAGTCTTAGTATCCGTACTTATGATCGTCGTCATGATGGTCATTCCGTTGCCGCCATTATTACTCGATGTATTGATCCTCATAAATATCAGCCTAGCCATGACCATCCTGCTGGTGGCGATGAATACGAAAGAAGCGCTGCAATTCTCGATTTTCCCGACATTGCTGTTGTTGACGACGCTGTTCCGTCTGGGCTTGAACGTTTCGACGACACGGTCGATCCTGACCAATCAAACCGGCGGTGAAGTGATCGAGACATTCGGTTCATTCGTAGTCGGAGGGAGTGCCATCATTGGTATTCTGGTGTTCCTGATTCTTGTCATCATCCAATTCCTCGTCATCACGAAAGGTTCGGAGCGGGTAGCGGAAGTTGCCGCACGATTTACGCTCGATTCGATGCCCGGTAAACAGATGAGCATCGACGCCGATCTTGGTGCGGGCATGATTTCGGATATGGAAGCGAAAAACCGCAGGGAAAAAGTCAGCCAGGAAGCGGATTTTTACGGGGCCATGGATGGTGCCAGTAAATTCGTAAAAGGGGACGCCATTGCGGGAATTATCATTACCATCATCAATATCATCGGCGGATTGCTGATCGGGGTTATGGTCCACGGACTGCCGGTCGGTGAAGCAGCCAGCCTGTTCACGCTCCTGTCCATCGGTGATGGTCTGGTGAGCCAGATACCGGCGCTGTTGATTTCAACGGCAATGGGTATCGTTGTAACGCGTGCAGTGTCTGACGGCAACCTCGGCTCGGATATCATCAAGCAGCTTTTCGCTTATCCGAAAATGATGTATGTCGTAGCGGGCACTTTGATGATGATCGCCTTCCTGACTCCGATCAATCCTTTATTGATCTTGCCGGTTGCGGCAGTCATTGCATTTGCTGCATTCAGAATGCAGAAAGCTTTGACTGAGGAAGAGAAATCCGAAAAAGAAGCCGTTTCCGGAGACGGCAAAAAAATTGAAGCCATGAAGAGTCCGGAAAGTGTCATCGACCTTCTTCATGTCGATGCTATCGAGTTTGAATTCGGCTATGGGTTGATTCCGATAGCAGATAAAAACCAGGGCGGCGATCTGCTTGACCGGGTCATCATGATACGCCGGCAATTGGCGATGGAACTTGGTATCGTGGTGCCGGTTATCCGCATTCGCGATAATATCCAGCTCCGTCCAAACGAATACATCATCAAGATCAAAGGAAACCGCGTTGCAGCGGGTGAAATCATGCTCGACCATTATTTGGCCATGAGCCCTGGAATTGATGACGACAGCATTGAAGGCATCGAAACGATTGAACCGGCATTCGGTATGCCGGCGCTATGGGTCAATGACAGCATGAAAGAAGACGCTGAAATGGCCGGGTATGCCATCGTGGATCCGCCTTCGGTCGTGTCGACGCATCTGACGGAAGTCATCAAGCGCCACGCGCATGAATTGATCGGCCGCCAGGAAGTGAAGTCGCTGATTGAAAATATGCGTGAAGCAAGTCCGGCGGTTGTTGAAGAATTGATTCCTAATTTAATGACGATCGGTGAAGTGCAGAAAGTGCTGATGAAGCTTTTGAAAGAGAAAGTTTCCATCCGCAACCTGCTGATCATTCTCGAAACGCTGGCTGATTATTCATCGCAAACAAAAGATACAGACGTTTTGACGGAATACGTGAGACGCTCGCTGTCCCGCCAGATCACGTTGCAATATGCGCCGCAGAATGAAGCCCTGAAAGTCATCACGGCAGGAGCAAGCGTCGAGAAGAAATTTGCCGAGTCGGTGCACCGTTCCGATCAGGGCAATTACTTGTCGATCGATCCGGAAACGTCCCAGCTGATTTTCCAGAAAATATCCGAACAGGCTGCGCAATTGCAGCAGACCGGTGTGCAGCCGATTCTGCTGACATCACCGGCCATCCGCATCTATATGCGCCAGTTTATCGAGGGTTTTGCACCTGATCTTCCGGTGCTGTCCTATAACGAACTCGAACCGAACATTGAGATTCAAAGCGTCGGCGTAGTCAATATCAGTGGAGGAGTAAATGTCTGATGAGATTAAAAACATATATCGTCCAGAATGTCAGTGAAGCATTGCCGATGATCAAACGGGATTTGGGAGCTGACGCATTGATCCTGAATACCAAAAAAGTGAAGACTGGCGGCTTTATCGGATTTTTCCAGAAAGAAAGACTCGAAGTGACAGCCGCTGTAGAAGCGCAGCCGAAGAAAAAAAAGGCAGCCAGTAAAGCGCCAGAGGAAGCTGCTGCAGTTCAAAAGGCATCAGTGCCGGTGCCGCCTGCTCCAATTGCTGCGCCGGAAGATTCAAACCCTTACTTAACGGGAGACTTGATCAATGAATTGAAAGGCATCAAGCAATTCATGATGCAGTCGATGCAGGAAGATCATTTGCCTGCTTCATTAAAACCGCTTAACCAGTGCTTGAACAGCCAGGAAGTGACAAAAGAGATCCAATCTGAAATCCTGGCTAAAATGATGCTGACTATTGGTCAGCAACCGGATGTCTCCGTTGCACAGATCCATAGAATGGCGAAGACGGAAATCGTCCGCCTGATCGGTCTGCATCAGCAAAAGCCTGTCCTGAAGGATCCGGAAATCATCTGCTTTATCGGACCGACCGGTGTCGGCAAGACGACGACGATTGCGAAAATCGCTGCGGATCTGCTCCTGCGGGAAGGCAAAAAGGTTGGATTGATTACATCGGATACGTACCGTATCGCGGCTGTAGAGCAATTGAAAACATATGCAGGCATCCTGAACATCCCGATCCAAGTGGTCGATTCGGCTGAAGACCTGAACCGCGCAATGGCGGAACTGGCTGCATGCGACATCATCCTGATGGACACTGCAGGACGCAATTACCAGCAGAAACAATACATCGATGACCTTGAAGCCCTTCTGGCTGATAAGAATAAAATCCAGATCAATCTGGTACTCAGCCTGACTGCCAAATACGAAGACATGAAAAAAATCATCGATAATTTCCAGACCATCAAAATGGACCAGCTGCTGTTGACGAAACAAGACGAGACCAGTTCATCCGGCGCCATCTTGAACCTGATCTATCATTATTCGATTCCCGTTACTTATATTGCCAATGGCCAAAACGTTCCAGATGATATTTTAACGGCAACTCCGGAGTTGATCGCAAATTTTGTGCTAGGGGAAGATGACAATGATTGATCAGGCAAAACAATTGCGTGAAAAAATGATGCAGAAAAAACCGAAAAAAGAACGCAGACAGACACGCACCATTGCTGTCACCAGCGGAAAAGGCGGCGTCGGTAAATCGAATTTCGCTTTGAACTTCGCCTTGAGTCTGGTTGAGCAGAACCGGAAAGTGCTGATCTTCGACGTCGACTTGGGCTTTGCCAATGTTGATGTACTGCTTGGCCGGTCACCTGAAGAGTCGATCGCGACGATGGTGGAAAAAGATTTATCGATTTGGGACATCATTGAAGAAGGACCTAATGGTTTATTGTTCATTTCCGGAGGGACCGGATTCAACGAAATGTTCAAACTCGATGAAGCAAAGATGAAGAAGTTCTTTGACGAACTCAGTGAAATCCAAGGACACGTCGATTATGTGATTCTTGATACTGGCGCAGGATTGTCGGATGAAAACCTCCGCTTTATCCTGGCGGCTGACGATGTAATCCTTGTTACGACGCCTGAACCGACATCAATTACGGATGCTTACTCCATTGTGAAAATGGTCCATGTAAAAGATCCGAATGTCCATATGAAGTTGATCATCAATCAATGTACAACCGAAAAAGAAGGCAGACAGACGGCGGACAATTTCCGCCAGGTGACACAGCAATTCCTCGGGAAAGAAATCGGCACATTAGGTTATATTCCAAGTGACTCGAATATTCCGGCTGCTGTGAAGAAACAAGTGCCGTTTCTGTTGGCATTTCCGAACACTTACGCTTCACAGGCGATGAGAAAAGTGACGGGTGAATTTCTCGACTTGCCTGTACCTTATAAGCTTGGCATCAAAGGGTTTCTGCTGAAAATGCTGTTTAAATAGACGTGTCGCGGTATCAAAAAAATGGTGGTGAAACGCTTGTTGAATGATAAATTATCAAAAGAGGAACTGGAATACTGGGAAGGCTGGCAACAGGGACGTGATCCGGAAGCCGGGAATTACCTAGTCGAACGTTATATGCCCCTGGTTGATTATGTGACACAGCGCTTTATGATCAGCCTGCCAAAAACAGTGGACAAAGATGATGTACGCAGCCTGGCTTTCGAAGGGCTTCTTGACGCATTTGATAAATTCAACCTGGAGCGGGACCTGAAGTTCGAAACCTATGCAGCATGGAGAATCAAAGGCGCAATCATCGATGGTTTGCGCCATAGTGACTGGCTGCCGCGTTCTGTACGTGAGAAAGTGAAGAAAATCGAGAAAGCGTACGCGATTCTTGAACAGGAAAATAATCATTCGGTAACCGATGCCGAAGTCAGCAAATATCTCGGCATCTCTAAAGCTGAACTCAATAAAACCGTATCGGAAGCGGCATTGTCGACGATGATTTCCATGGATGAAAATCCTTTTGAAGACAATAACCAGGTAGGTAAATACAATATGGTAGGAAACGGCGACGCGGGTTCACCCGAGCGCCGCCTCTATGAACGCACCATCAAGGAAGCATTGACTGCAGCAATCGGGCGGTTGCCTGAGAAAGAGAAAATCGTTGTTTCACTGTGTTATTTCGAAGACTTGAAATTGACGGAAATTGCCGAAGTTCTGGGCGTCAGTGTTTCCCGTGTCTCCCAATTGCATTCAAAGGCAATTTTGAGGCTGCATTCGGCGACACTTTCGGTCCATGAGTATTATTAAGCTGCGCACGATACAGAAAGACAGGTGATGGCCATGGATTGGCTGCTGATTGGACTTATTTTATTGGCGATAGCCGTAAATATACGATCGTTTATCGTCTTGAACCAATTCCAGAAACAGCGCAAAGCCATGCTGGAGGACGCAGAAGCCGTCCATTCCAGCATGGAGGACTTTGTAGCGAATCTGGAGCAGGAGAATGACGAACTTTATAACCGGCTGGTGGAACATATTGCTCAAAAAGAAAGCCGCATGGAAGAACGGATGCGTGAACTGGAACTGAAAATCGGCATTGCCGATTCTGTTCAGCCGGCTGATGAAACGCCAGTTGCGCCAAAGAGCAAAACGGGGAAACAAAAGATAACGGTTAAGGCAGCAGAACCGGAAATTGACCCTGATCTGCCGGAAAATGAAAAAATAGAGCAATTGCATAAACAAGGATTCTCTCCAGCACAAATCGCCAAAGTGGTGAAGGCGGAACGAGGGGAAATTGAATTGATCATCAATATCTATAAAAAGAAGCAAAGCTATCAGAAGTAAGATGGAGTGACTGTGATGCGCATTGAAAGCCAAACAAAAATTCCGGGCGACCGGATTCAGAAAAATACAGTGGAAAACAAATCAATCGACTCGTTTGCAAACGTCATGAAAAAATCACAATCGAAATTGCAGTTGGATGCCTTGCATCAATTGATGAGCCGTGTCGACGCCCAAGGAGAAAAACTGGGCGAACAGCGTACCTTTGAAAATTTACGTGACTATAAAAATCTTGTAAAAGAATTTATGAGAGAAGCACTAAGTTTTGGTATACAATTAACTGATAAGCAAAGCTTTTCTCCTGGTGGTGGCATGAAAAATCATCAAATAGTGGAAGTCATTGACAAAAAATTGATTGAACTTCAGGACGAAGTGTTAAATAATGAAAAAGAAGGCTTGGAGACACTCCAGTCAATCGGAGAAATCAAAGGCTTGCTGATTAATTTATACATGTAAAAGCGGTGTCCGAAGTTAAAAAGGGTCTTTCCGCTTAATTTCCTGCTTTGCATGGTGAAAAAAGAGAGAAGATTGAGGGGAGAAAGAAATGAGCGAAAATCGCCGCGAGTTTTTCCGTGTAATTTTTCATGAATCGGTCAATGGCAAAGTCACCCGTCTCGGGGAAGCTCCAATGTCTATAGTAGTAGACAATATCAGTGTGAACGGTATGAGATTTACTTCGCCGGTCAATATTCCGATGGGCGAACGGCTGGAATGCAGTTTTGAAATACTGGAGCAGGCGTTTCTGCTTGAAGGAACCATTGTAAGAAAGTCGACGCGAAATGACAGAGTCGAATACGGAGTCGGTTTTACGATTGATCAGGAAACATCATCGCAATTATTCAAACATCTTAATTATTATCAGATCCGCCAAAGAAAAGGCTCTTACGCGGATTGAGCAGTATTGCAGAGGAAGCTGACACCGCGAAAATTTCGCAGTGCCAGCTTTTTTATATCCGAAAAGTTAAGATGGAAGTATGCTAAAATAAATTATAAGAACATTCCGTTATTTACTAAGGGAAGGAGCGTAAAGATGAAAAAGACAGCGACAATTGTGCTGACGATGGCACGGAGAATCAACGCGAATTCAACTGATGTTTTTAAAGCCTGGACCAAACCGGAACTGATGAAAAAATGGCTGTTCACGACGGAAGCCACAAATGTGGTAGCGAAAAACGATTTGCGTGTCGGCGGGAAATGGGAAATCGTGGACCGTCGGGAAGGGGAGGAGTACCGCGCGACAGGAGAGTATCTGGAAATCGACGCACCTCACCGGCTGGGCTTCACTTTTGAAATGCCGCAATTCAACGACTTGCAGGACCAGGTCATCGTTTGGGTTTCACCGGTCGGGCAGGCATGTGAAATGACCTTCAAGCAGGAAATCGTTGTGCCTCACGAAGAAAGCTGGGGACCTGAAGACATCCAACAAGCAATGAAGGAATACAGTGAGCAGTCAGAAGAAGGCTGGGACAAGATGTTTGAAGGGCTGAAACAATTAGTGGAAACCGGGGATGTCACACCAAGCGACAATAAGTGAATCGCTGACAAAAAATTAGCTGCCGCCTTCATATTCATTGCGACAGCTTTTTAGTGAAACCTTTTTGGCGGAATTGCTACTAATGGGATAAAGAAGCTGCAATTATGGGCGAGAGGGCGGTCAGTTGTGAGAAATATACTGTTGTTTATAATGATTGCTGTAATGATTTCTGGGGCAGTGGGTTGGCCTACAGCAGCAAGTGCCTGTTCCTGTGAACAACCACCTGGCGTGGCGGAAGAATTGGAGCGTTCCGATGCAGTATTCAGCGGCAAGGCGATTCTGGTCGATGAAAAACCGGTGCTGTTTTCAGCAGCGACACGCTCTGTTGTATTTCAAGTGGCCCAGGTCTGGAAAGGACCCGCGCATTCACAGATAAAAATAAAAACTGGTCAAGGTGGCGGGGATTGCGGGATTAATTTCAGTGCCGGACAGGAATATCTGGTGTATGCAGTGAAATCCGAGATGTACGGAGCAAATGAGCTGACGACCATCATCTGTGACCGGACAGCTGTTTTAAGCCAGGCGCAAGGAGATTTTGCGGTGTTGGGAGAAGGGCAGGAACCGACAGAAGAAGTGGATTTGCTCAGCCGGAGCAACTGGCTGATTCCACTTGGAGGATTTATTGTCTTCGGGATTCTCGCAATCATTATTTACCGAAAAAAAAAAGAAATTGACTGGAGCAGGTGAATAAGATGAAAGCATCTGAAGAGATACTGGCCGTATGGCGGAAATTCGACGGCTTTCCGATGGAAACACTGACGAAGGCGTGGCTCTATTCGAAACGGGGGAACCGGAAACAGCGGGATGTTGAAACTATGAAACAGCATCGTGAAGAGTTCGGCGTAACAGGGAATTGCTTTGATTTGGCGATCTGGTTATTGGAGGCATTCAAAGAAGCAGGCATAAAAGCTTATCCGATCGGCAGTGAGCTGGGGACGGGGGATGACCATGCGGCGGTCATGGCTGTCGACCGCATTGGCCGACGATTCTTGTGTGATCTGGGAGACCAGTGGCTGCAGCCGATTTTGATCGATGGTGATGACGAGGCTTACACCGATGAAAAGCTGGCAGGCTTTTTTCCGGGTGCTGAGGTGCAGGTGCTGCCGGAAAATGATCATTTTCAAGTGGTTTATCACCGGCCGAACGGCAAGTTTTCAACGCAGGTTTATTCATCCCTTCCGGTGCCGATGAAGGAATTTCTGGCGGCGGCGGATTACTCGCAGAGCCATGTGTATCCGAAACCGCTGCTGGAGGTTCGTTTGCCATGGGGCAATGAAATTGCGCATTGGGAATTCGACGATTGGAAAAGCTTTTTAAGCACGAGCCATGGACTCGTTGAAGACCCACCACTGGAAACGATTGATGAATGGGTGGCGCGGATCCACGAGAAGAGCGGTTATGATAAAACGCTTTTAAAAGAATCGCTGGAATATTTTAAGGGTCTCAGCAAATCCCCTTCATCCTGAGACCTTTTCCGTTTCAATTAAGAAAAGAGGTTTGAATGAATGGATGAAGAAATGATCATGGCTTGCGAGGAAGACGGCACGCCGATCAGAATCGCAACGCGTGAAGAAATACATATAAAAGGTTTATGGCACGAGACGTTCCATTGCTGGATTGTGGAAATCGTGGACGGCACGCCGTATATCCATCTGCAATTGCGCAGCTCTGACAAAAAGGATTTTCCCGATCTGCTGGATATCAGCGCAGCGGGTCATATTCTTGCACACGAATCGATCGTGGATGGAGTCAGGGAAATCGAAGAGGAACTGGGGATTGATGTGAAGTTTGAGGATTTGATTTCTTTGGGTGTCATCAAAGACCAGCTGTCGTTGAAAAATTTCAAAGACAACGAAAGATGCCATGTTTTCCTGTATAAAACAGCGCACGATTTGAACGGAGCCTACCGCTTCCAGAAAGAAGAAGTGGCGGGCATGTTCAAATTCGATTTTCAGGATTTCTATCATTTATGCATGGGTGACAAGGAAAGAATCGAAAGTACGGATGAACTTGCCTCTTCGCATACGCCGTCACGGAAAAGTGTTGCATTGGCGGATCTCGTGCCCCACGGAGCTTCCTATTTGAAGCAGGTAGTGATAAGGATACAAAAAGAATTGGACTGAAGTTAAAACTGTTCTGAAGCAGCAGAGGCGAACAAAAATAAAAACCCGCAAACAGCCATTTCAGGCAGTTTTGCGGGTTTTCGATTAATTTGTGAAAAATGCTTCATACTGGCGGCTGAATGCTACAGCAAAATCACCGCGCAGAACTTGTTCGCCAGGGTTGAAGACAGCTTCTACCGTCGGCTTCAAATCGTATTTTCCTTGTGTCACAGAGAATTGAGCGTTAAGAATATTCAAATCCAACGCGAGCTGGACATATGGTTTTAAATCAGCAGGAATACTGTCCTGATCTTTGATGGCAACACGTTCATCTTTATACTGAACCGTGACAGCGCCGCTGAATGCTTCTGCCTGTTTTTGCAAACCAAGGCTTTGCACCAGTGAGTAGGCAAGTTCGGCTTTCGTTACATTGCCTTTCGGATTGAAAGTTCCGTTGTCTTTGGCTTTCATGACGCCGTTGAACACTTGTCCGTAATCACGGAACGCTGCTCCTTTTGCTGTAACTGCTTCAGCGTAGGGTGTAACGGCAGAGTCTGTATCGGTAAAGCTTGGTGTTGCAGGAAGGCTTTGTCGGATCTCAGCACCCATTACCAAATAAGTGGCAAGGTCTGCACGCGTCAATTTATCATCCGGTCTGAACTGGCCTTTTGAGTTGGAATCGAAAAGACGGTTCTTAACGCCCATAGCGATTGCCGGTTCTGCAGGGTGGCCAGAAATATCAGTCAGACCCGTTATCTCGTTCACTTTTGTAAAGGCTAATGTGCCTTTGACAGTTTCCGGCAAAGCCAGTCCGACCGGATTCAGTTCATCTCCGCGCAAGCCGCGAACTTCAGCTTTCCATTCACCGGCCTGCGGGTTGTTTACAATAACTGTACGGTCATAGGTAGTCGCGAATAGCAGGCTGATCCCTGAACTGTATTCCGTTCCGTCTGGCGAAATCAACACTAAGTTCACTGGATTGCCTGTGGCTTCAAGCAAACCGGCTGCGTTCGCTTTTGCCGCGACTGTCGAAACGCCTTCTTCAACAGTAAATGTGTGCTGTGAACTCACAGAAGCGATATATTCCACAGCAAACTCCTCCTGGCTGGTCTGTTCCGAAACGTTGGCATTGAATACTGTTTCGCTATTTAACGTTTCGCCGTATGTTTTATTGTTGAATACGGCGTCGATAGCTGCGTAAGCATTCACATAACCTGCTCCGACTTCCCATGATTCATAGCCAGGCATGTTCGTTGCTGTCTGCTGAAGAACTGTTTTTACTTCGTCAGGTGACAGTGCTGGATCTGCTTCCAATAATAAGGCGGTGATTCCTGCTACGTGCGGCGTAGCCATTGAAGTACCGCTCATCGTTGTGTAATAAGGCAAGTATGCCGGTTCAATGGCGGCAGCATCGGCATCAGCGGCCAAAGCGGTAAGTGGTGAAACCGTTCTGGTGGAAACGATGTCAACGCCTGGAGCTACGATAGAAGGAGAGTCTTCCCATGTCCACGTTTTGCCGTGCAGATCAAACGTGCCGCCAACGTCTTTTGTTCCGCGTGACGAGAAATCAGCGAGCGTGCCGTCTTTCTCACCAGCACCCACTGAAATCACCCATGGTGCTTTAGCGTATGGATTATGCGTGTTTTCGCCGGGACCTTCATTTCCTGCTGCGAATAAAACAACGATTCCACGGTCATAGGCTTTCTTGCTGGCAAGATTGATCGGATGGTTCGGATCGAAGTCGCCTGAAGAGCCCCATGAGTTTGTGATGACGCGGATATTGTATTCGTTCTGATGCGTAACGGCGTAATCGAAGCCACCGATGCCATCAAGAACGAACAAAGCTCCACCTGAACCGTAACCGATCAGGTCAGCGCCGGGTGCGGCACCTTCGTATTTTCCTCCTGAAAGTGCGCCTGTCCCGCCAACTGTGCCTGCCACGTGCGTTCCGTGACCAGAGTTGGTATCGGTGTTAGGCACATTTTCTGTGTAAGAAACAGGGAGTAAACCTGTGATGCTTTGAAGATTTGTAGTTCCCAGAACGTTCTGTACCAAATTCCTGCCCAGTTCATGGTCTTTATGCGTGCCATCGACACCGCTGTCGTTGACGACAACGCCGATGCCGTCACCGGAAACCGGCAGGCCGCCGTTCAATTTTCTGAATGAATCATCCTGTTGTGCTTTATCGACGCCTGTAATCAGGTTGGCGTCGGCATTGAAATATTCCAATTTTTCATTAAGATAAACAGATTGCACTTGTTCATTGTCTGCCAGTTGTTCGACTTGCTGTTTAGTTGCGAGAGCGCCCACAATCGGAAGGCTCTGCATGCTGATGGCGGATTCAATTCCTAACCCTTCCAACAGGGACAGCTGCGCTTCTGTGGGCTTTTCATCTCCCCGGAAAGTGATAATTACCTGGGCAACTTCGGCATCACCGAGAGCAGCCCAGACTTTTTCGTCTACTGCTGTGGCAGTGGCAGATACTGTGCTGTTTGCATTAACGGACGAAAAAGCCGGGAAGATAAGAAATAACATCAGGACGATCAACAGAATTTTTTTCATTTACACATTCTCCTTTTCGAAATAGTTTGAAAACTTCTATTTAATTATCATCCGGCAGCATAATTTTGCCTATTACGCAAAGGGTGTATTTTTTAAACCCCCTTGGCCTACCTGATTTACTACCAAAGGAGTAGCATAAAAAAAGCCCCTTTGGGTAAAGGGGCGGTAAAAAATCATTTTTTGGCATTTTTTTTCGAAGTTGTTGCTGTGGCGGTGTCAGCTTTTAATAACGTGATCGCTTCATAGGCATTTACATAGCCGGCACCAGCCTCCCAGTTTTCATACCCAGGCATAGGCGTGGCACTCTGTTGCAATAGCTCTTTTATTTCAGCGGGCGAAAGGGTCGGATCCACTTCAAGAATCAGAGCTATGATGCCTGCTACATGCGGAGCGGCCATCGATGTTCCACTGAAAGTCGTGTAATACGGAAGGTGGGCCGGTGAGATTCCGGATGCATCCTGCTCAAGACTCAAAGCTGATAAAGGCGTAACTACACGTGTTGATACAATGTCGACTCCTGGCGCGGTAACAGTCGGACGATCTGCCCAAGTGAATGTTTCGCCATCGATTACTACAGTGCCGCCTTTGGCTTCAACGCCACGTGATGAAAAATCTGCCAGGTTCATAGAAGAATCACCTGCTGCGACCGTAACGACCCACGGGGCTTTTTTATAGTTTCCGGAAATGGTCGACTCCCCGGGACCTGAATTCCCTGCTGAAAAAACGGTGGTGATACCGCGTTCGTATAATTTTTTGGTTGCGATGTTGATCGGATGGTTCGGATCAAAGTCTGTATTGGAATCACTCGTGTCGCCCCATGAGTTCGTGATGACACGGATATTGTATTCGTTTTGGTGGGTAAGGGCATAGTCGAAGCCGCCGATGGTATCCATAATGGCGATTGCTGCCCCGGATCCATAACCGATGAGATTTGCCCCAGGCGCAACGCCTTCGTATTTACCTCCTGACATAGCGCCTGTTCCGCCGACTGTCCCAGTTACATGCGTACCGTGGCCGGAAGTGGAGTCGGTGTTAGGCACGTTTTCCAGGTAGGCAACCGGAAGCAATCCGATTGTGCTGTTCAAGTTGATATTGGCCATGACATTCTGTACCAGGTTTTTGCCGAGCTCATGATCTTTATGTGTGCCGTCTACACCGCTGTCATTGATGACTACACCGATATTTTCACCAGTGATCGGCAAACCGCCGTTAGCGGCTTGGAAATCGGCGTCTTCACGTACTTGGTCGACTCCAGTCAAAGATGTGGATGTTTCATTATCATATTGAAGAGGGGCATTGTAATAAATAGATTGAATTCCTTCAGAAGCCGACAATTTTTCGATTTGCGCAGGAGTCAGCAGCGCGCCGGCAATTGGCAGGCTTTGAAAAAGGACTGCATTGGTAATGCCGAGGCTTTCCAGTAATTGAATACTTCCGGCATCCGGACTATCGACGTTTTTAAAGGTAATGAGCACCTCGATGGGAGTCAGCCGGTTTTGCAATAACTCCTGTAATTTGGAGTCAATTACTGTCTCTTCGCTGAAAGCTGAAGATTTTTGGTGGAGAGAAAAGGGATTGAATGCGAGTCCGAGTGCTAAACAGATGGCGCTGATAACGATGAGAAATCTCTTCATGATTAATCCTCCTATTTTTTCAGAATATTTCTACATATAATAATTTCATTTATTCCGTTATTACGCCATTCATCGCGTGACGTATTTTCACCTACTCAAAAAGCCGTACCCTCTACTACTTAGGTAGTAGAGGGTACGGCTCTCGGAGTATTTTATCTTAAAGGCACCAGATTGTTTTGAACGGCAAAAATGATTGCCTGTGAGCGGCTTTTCACATCAAACTTTTTGAAGATATTGCTGACATGGATTTTGACCGTCTTATCACTGATGTAGAGGCGGGAAGCGATATCTTTATTGGATAGGCCTTCAACAAGCGCCAATAAGACCTCCATTTCACGCGGTGTCAGGGAATTATCTTCTTCTGAATTGTCCTGCTTGTGCATGGACATCAACTTTTTGGTCATTGCCGGAGGTATGACCGATTCACCGCCTGCCACTGTCCGAATAGCTCCGATTACGTCTTTGGAAGGGGAGTCTTTCAGCAGATAGCCGTCAGCGCCTTCACGGATGGCGGCCATGAAATATTCATCGTTATTGTACATAGTCAAAATAATGATTTTGATGACCGGATAATTGCTTTTTACCCAACGTGTCAATTCTATGCCATTCATCTCTTGCATGTTGATATCCATCATGATGATATCGGGCTGAACTTTCGGCAGCATCTCCATCAATTGAATATTGCCTGTCGCTTCACCCATTACTTCCATATCTTCTTCCTGAGCAATCAGCGTTTTTAAACCATCCCTCAGAATTGCATGGTCATCCACCAACAGTACTTGAATCATTTATTATTCCCCCTTCAAAGCCCATTTTCGGTATCCTGACGATAATTTCCGTCCCTTTGGTTTCGCTGCTTTCGATTTGGAGAGTTGCTCCAATTTTTGCCGCATCTTCATTCATCTGTAAAATTCCGTAATGCGGTTCTTTCATGGCAGTGGTCATTGCCTCGTATAATGAAAAGCCGATTCCATCATCTTTGATTTTCAGGAAAATCTGTTCTTTTTGATAACTCAACAGGACATTCAAAGAACTAGCCTGCGCATGTTTTATGCAGTTTTGAATGCTTTCCTGCGCAATCGAGTAAATGACTTTTTCCGTCAATAAACTTAATTGGGTTTGGATGCCGCGTTTCTCAAATAAAATCTCAAGACCGTTATTGCCATTTTTCTTTATTTCATCAATTTTTTTCTGGATGGCACTATCCAAACTCAGATTTTCAGTAGGGTAAGGGCGAAGAGCGTAGATTGAATCGCGTATCTCTTTCAGCCCTTCCCGCAATGTATTGTTGCTGTCATTGATCATCCGTTGCGCTTCTTCCGGATTCGATGGGATTTTTCGTGCGGCACTATCAAATTTCATAACGGCACCGGCCAGAGTTTGTGCGATGCCATCATGGATATCATGGGCGATGCGGTTGCGCTCTTCCAATAAAATCCGTTGTTCTTTCTCGCGGAAAAGCAATTGCGTCTTAAGGAAAATAGCCAATTGGTTGGATATGGTCGAAATCGAATGGACATCTTCCACCACAAAACTGTTGGTGCGTATTTTCGTCAGGATCAGACAGCCGATAAGCTCGTTATCCAGTAGTAACGGGGCATAAACCGCAGCTTGCATATTTTTGTCAAAGCACCCGGACAGAGGCGCCTGATCCAGGTCCTGTTTGTTGAATACTTGTGTCGTGTGGATTTTCTCCAATTTGGAAAGATCTTCTTCCTTAAGCGCTTCTGCCAGGTCGGCGCGGCTGCCTTCTGAAAATGCCAGCTCCCAATTTTCCTGCTCATCTTTTGTAAACAAGAAGCTTTCTTCATAAAAGACAACTTCGCTCAAGAGCAGTTTAATCTCTTTGTCCCATTCTTTTGTCGGAATGGATTTATTCAATTCGGAAGAAAAATGGAATAAAGCCTTTAAACGCTGCTTATCTGCACGAAGGCGCAGAATGATTGAACTGATAATTGCAAGAAAGATTAAAGGGGAGAGGAAGAAGAAATAAGTGAAAATATCGACTTCCCCTCTGTTTTGGCTTCCGAGGTAATACAGGAGAAAACCATACACCAAGGAAATGCTGAAGCTGAAGAGTTCGCCTTTCCCTTTTTCTGCCCAAATCTCTTTTGTATATTTTTCCGGACGAAGAAAGAGGACGATATCAACGATGAAATTATTTATAAGATAAAAAAGAGCGATAAAAATAAACAAGGAAACGAAATTCTTCCACATTTCCGGTGCACTGAACAAAGGCATGAAAGTTTCCTGGAAAAAATGAGCACCCGCAAGGCTGAGAATAAGTTGAGCGGGATTGAAGAAAATGATTCGGAGCGGCCTCTTATTGATCCACGTGGTTAAAAGAACGCCTATGAAATAAAGGACAATTGTAATTTCGATGCCATAAATAAGATAAGTCAAAAAGATAATCGGAAATGTTAAAGAAGAATTCCCTTTTCTGAACGGCATCGGGTAATGTTCACAAATAAAAATAAAGGTCAGAAGAAATAACAATTCAAACGGTTTCTCAATAACAGGCATTTGCAGCAGCGAATAAATCGCGAGCGACCAGCCGATTAATGAAACGATCATCATGAATGATTGAGCGCTATGGTGCCTGGCTGCTATCTGTTTCAAAATTTTTCACCTGCCTTGACTAAGGTTATTGGTAATCCTGAACATGCTTTTCAGATAATATCAGAAACTTTAACGGTTTTAACTCCAGCTTCTGCCAACGATTTCGAGATTTGCTCCGCAAAGCTCAGGGCGTTCACTCCGTCTCCGTGAATGCAAACCGTATCGGCTTTCATTTCAGTATCTGTGCCTCCGACAGTCAGCACTTTGCCTTCCTTAACCATCCGCACGACCCGCGCAATCGCTTCACTGGAATCGGTGATCAAAGCGTTGGCATCGGAGCGGGGGGTAAGTGAACCATCTTTCTGATAGGTGCGGTCGGAGAAGACTTCGCTTGCTGTCCGCAGACCGATTTCATTGCCTGCTGTGACCAGTTCACTGCCGGCGAGCCCGTACAAGATCAAAGCGGGATTTACGTCATACACTGCTTCAGCAATGGCTCCGGCATATACAGCATCTCTCGCGGCCATATTGTATAGGGCGCCGTGAGCTTTGACGTGTTGCAGAATGCCGCCTTCCGCATTGACGAAGGCTGACAGTGCGCCGATTTGGTAAACGACGATATCATAGATTTCCTGTGCTGACAGCTGAAGATTACGTCGGCCGAAACCGGGCAGGTCCTGAAAACCTGGGTGCGCACCGATGGCCACGTCTTTTTCGAGCGCCAGCCGCACCGTTTTGCGCATCGTCGCCGGGTCGCCTGCGTGGAAACCGCACGCGATGTTAGCCGAACTTGCATAATCCAGGATTTCTTCATCCCGGCCAAGTTTATAAACGCCGAAACTCTCGCCCATATCACAATTCAAATCCACTTTAAAAGTCATCCTGTCTCCTCCTTTTTCAATGCTATAGCCCGTTTCAAACAATTGATCTTTTTCTCTTGAAGCTTCAAAAGACGTTGTGCTTCTTCAATGCTGACTTCATTGAACCGCAAGTGATCTCCGGGTTTCAGCTGGCTGATAAGGGGCAGGTCGACCGTGATGACTTCCGCGATTTTCGGATAGCCGCCAGTGGTCTGGCGGTCAGCCATCAAAATGATCGGGTTGCCGTCTGCCGGCACCTGGATGGAACCGAAGGCCACAGCTTCCGATATCATCTCCTGCGCTGCTGCAAGTGCCAGGCGAGATCCGTCGAGCCGGTAGCCCATCCGGTCCGATTGGGGGTTTACTGTAAAGGTTTCAGATAAAAAATGTTTCCGGCTGGCTTCAGAAAACGCTTCGAATTGGCGGCCTTTTATTACTCGGATTACCGGTTCGGAAGTATAGGGAGGTGGAGGCACGAACCACGACTTGCCGCGAGCAGCCGATTTCTGATCGGCATTTGTCTCACCGATAACTAGTCGATCGCCGGATTCCAAAGCGCGGCCCTGGTAACCGCCAAGCCCAGCACGCATATATGTGGAGCGGCTGCCCATCACTGCCGGCACATCGATTCCGCCGGCGATTGCCAGATAACAACGGCTGCCTGACCGAGGCTTACCAAACGTTAGTGTTTGTCCTTTCGCTGCGTTTAACGCCCGCCAGTTTCCTATTGTTTTGCCGTCCGATTGAGGAGTCAGGTCGCCGCCGCAAATCGAAATGACATGGTCTTCGTTGAAATGAATGCTTGGCCCCATCAATGTTATTTCCAGTGCCGCAGCGTGTTCTTCATTGCCGACAAGCAGGTTGGCAATACGCAGGGCATAGGCATCCATCGCGCCGGACGCTACAACACCGTATTTTTGGGAACCTGTTCTGCCTAGATCCTGGACAGTTGTCTGCATGCCGCTTTTATGTATGGTAAGCATTTTCCTTCTCCTCCAACGTTTGATATTCATCAGCTGTAATTTGACGGAAAACAACAGTGTCTCCCGTACTCAAGAGGCTTGGAATTTCATGATCTGGGAGAAACAGACGCGTTGGTGTGCGGCCGATCAATTGCCAGCCGCCAGGCGTTGAAATTGGATAGACGCCGGTCTGGTTTCCGGCGATGCCGACACTGCGCTCCGGAATTGTGACGCGCGGAGAGACCTTCCGCGGTGCTGCGATTTTTTCAGACATGCCGCCGAGATATGGAAATCCCGGAGCAAATCCGATCATGTGAACGGTATAGCTTGCTCCGGTATGGATCGCTATCACTTCTTCTGCGCTTAAGCCGTTGTGCCGGGCCACATATTCCAGGTCCGGCCCATGGTCGCCGCCGTAACAGACAGGAAGTTCAATGGTGCGTGGCGGTGGCAGCGTGATTTCAGAAGCATTTTTCAGCAGAGCAGCTAATTCCAATTTCGCTTCTTCATATGAGACTTGCAGTGGACTATAGACGATTGAAACGGTCGTGAACGCCGGAATAAATTCGCTCATCCACTGCGGCGGGTCCGTTTCAAGTAAAGCTGTAACAGCTCTGACTCGATGATGCGTTTCCTCATTTATTTCATTTCCGATTTCAAGAATGATCGTCTGGTCACCGAGCGGAGAAAAAGAATAATCCATGCGTATCCTCCTGTTTCTTGAGTAATCTGATTATTCTCTAAGTATAGGGCTTTAAGCGGGATGACGAAAGGGGAAGAGAAGATGATATCGGCTGAGAATCGTCCAGTTGGGAATAAAACCGATGAAGTTGGGAGTAAACAGAACAAAGTTGGGAGTAAACGGGACGAAGTTGGGAGTATTTCGAACAGAGTTGGGAGTAAACAGAAATTCGCCAAAGAGGAGCCGTGGCGGTTCCTTTTTTTGTGGCTGATTTGTCGAGTTGGGCGTATTTGAATGAAAGTTGGGCATATTCCGACTGAAGTTGGGCATATTCCAATTAAAGTCGGGCATATTCGACCCAAAGTTGGGCATAAACTCAAATCTTCAAGCCGGCCGGAGTTGATTCCAGGGCGTGAATACAGTTTTTCTGCTGCCTATAAATATTTCGTTATTTCTGTAAATTATCATTGACCACCCTGGTCGATAGGATTATACTGGAGTCGACCAGAGTGGTCTAAGGGGAGGCGGAAAAACGCAGATGGAAAAATTTAAAGGCCTCGATGAAGAGAAGCAGCAGAAGATATTGGATGCGGCGTTGCTGGAATTTGCGGAGCACGGCTATAAAAAGGCTTCGACAAACCGGATTGTAAAAGAAGCGGGCATCGGCAAGGGAATGCTGTTTTATTATTTTAAGAGCAAAAAGGATTTATATGAGTTTTTGGCGGAATACAGCCTGGATTTCGTGGTGGAAAAATACTTTTCCAAAATCGATATGGCTGAATCGGATTTCATCGAACGCTTAAAACATACTTCGCAATTGAAATTTGAAGCACAAACGGAAAATAAAAACGTCTTTAACTTTTTGGGCACGTTTATGCTGACGGCAGATTTTAAGCTGGCACCGCATATACAGAAAAAATACGAAACCATGCAGCAGAAAGGCAATGCCATGTTATATGAAGATGTGGATTTGTCGCTTTTCCGTGATGACGTGGATGTGCAAAAAGCATTTAAGCTGATCCGCTGGTCGATTGAAGGATATCAGAATGAGCTTTTGCATAAGTTACAGGGACAAAGCATGGCATCAATTGATTTTGATCCGTACTGGGAGGAATTTTACGAATACCTGGAGATTTTGAAAAAAAGTTTCTATAAGGAAGGGAAGCGGGATCAATGACTATTCTTAAAACAGCCGGCTTAACAAAAAAATTCGGAGATTTTGCAGCGCTTGATGGAGTCGATATTGAAGTGGGCAAGGGTGAAGTCTATGGGTTTATTGGTCCGAACGGCTCAGGAAAATCGACGACCATCCGTGTACTGCTCGGAATCCTGAAAGCTACGGAAGGGCATGCGACGATTTTTGGCAAAGATGTCTGGAAAGATGCGGTCGAGATTCATAAGCGGGTCGCTTATGTACCGGGAGATGTTAATCTATGGCCCAATTTGACCGGGGGTGAAGTTATCGACTTATTCATCAAACTGCGGGGCGGCAACAATACCTCAAGGCGTGAAGAGCTGATCCGCAGATTCGATTTGGATCCCAGCAAAAAATGCCGTACCTATTCTAAAGGGAATCGGCAGAAAGTGGCTCTTGTTGCGGCGCTTTCTTCAGATGCTGACCTCTACATTCTCGATGAGCCGACTTCAGGACTCGATCCGTTGATGGAACGTGTATTCCAGGAATGTGTCCGCGAAGCAAAAGCAGAGGGCAAAAGCATCCTGCTGTCGAGCCATATCTTATCGGAAGTTGAACAGCTTTGCGATAAAGTGGCGATCATCCGGCAAGGCAAAATTATAGAAACGGGTACATTAAAAGAACTTCGCCATTTGACGGGAACGATGCTGCTGGTGGAAACAAAAGAGCCGATGCCGGGTCTGGCAGAAGTCAAAGGTGTGCGAGGTATTGTACAGAAAGACGGCGCTTTGTCATTTCAGGTAGATCAGGAAGAACTCGATCATGTAGTCCGCTACGTAAGCGGGTTCGGCATCATCCGCATGGAGAGTGCGCCGCCGACATTGGAGGAACTGTTCATGCGCCATTATGAAGGGACAGGAACGGGAGGCGTATCCTGATGAATAACCAGTTATTCAGTGGAACTGGCAGTTTAAGCCGTTTTATCCTGCGGCGTGACCGAATTCGGATTCCGATATGGATTCTCAGTTTTGTTTTTGCAACCGTCGCCACGGCGGTGGCATTCATAGGGTTATATGAAAATGCGCAGGAACGGCAAGCCATAGCGGCAACGATGGAGAATCCGGCGATGATGGCGATGGTGGGTCCTGGGTATGGACTTGCCAATTACACCAGCGGCGCGATGATGGCTCACCAGATGCTGTTGATGACCGCCGTAGTCGTCGGGTTGATGAGTGTGCTGTTGGTGATTCGCCACACTAGAACAGATGAAGAAGATGGGCGCATTGAAATGGTCCGTTCTTTGCCGGTCGGACGGCTTTCAAATGTAGCTGCCACATTATTGGTATTGTTTTTGGTGAATACCGTGCTGGCGGTTCTTACCGGCATCAGTCTGTATGCGTTGAACATTGAAAGCATGGAATTGGAAGGCTCGCTTCTTTATGGAGCAGCACTCGGGGCAACCGGGATGATTTTTGCGTCACTTACGGCTGTTTGCGCCCAGCTATCGCATAATGCCAGAAGCGCGATGGGCTTATCCATTGGCATTCTGTTATTGGCCTATATTGTGCGTGCGATTGGCGATGTGGGGAGTGAAGCCGTCGCTTGGCTGTCGCCTCTTGGATGGATTGTCCGTTCGGAAGTTTATGTCAATAATATCTGGTGGCCGGTTTTGCTGACGGTGGGCGCCGCGATCATCTTCGGCGCGCTGGCGATGTACCTGAATTCAATCAGGGATCTTGGAGCAGGCTTTCTGCCCGCAAGAGCTGGTAAAGTCCATGCGTCTCCGCTGTTATTGAGTCCCATCGGACTTGCATTCCGGCTGCAGCGCACAGGATTTATTGCCTGGGCGATCTCGATGTATGTGCTGGGTGCTTCTTACGGGTCTGTGATGGGGGATATGGAATCCTTTTTTGCGGATGTCGACCTCATGCAGGATTTGCTTGTGCCGATGGAAGGATTTTCGCTCGTTGAGCAGTTTGTTCCGACTTTGATGGCTGTCATGACCATCATAGCCACAATACCGGTGCTTATGGCCATATTGAAGATGCGGGGTGAAGAGAAGAACGACCGAATCGAACATATTTTAGGCAGAGCGGTTTCAAGAAATCGCCTGCTTGGCAGTTATTTGCTGATTTCGCTGATAGCGAGTTTTGTAATGATTTCACTGGCCGGTCTGGGGCTTGGCACAGTGGCGGATGCAGTGATGGAAGAAGGATTTGATGTAGCCATGGCTTATCAGGCAGCGCTCGCCTATTTACCGGCGGTGTGGGTGATGGTCGGTTTGACGGTGCTGCTGATCGGCTGGCTGCCGAAGCTGACCGGCTTTATCTGGCTGTATCTCAGCTTTTCTTTCTTTGTCATATATCTCGGCAGCTTGTTCCAATTGCCTGAATGGGTGGAGAAAATTACGCCTTTCGGTTATGTTTCAGCTATTCCGCTGGAAGAGTTCGACTGGCTGCAGGCGACGATGCTGACAGCAGTCGCAATACTATTGATTGTGGTTGGATTTGTCGGATACAATAGGAGAGATATTGGCAGTTGAACGGGAGAAGTCTCCTCGTATATTTAATTTCACATCAAAAAAGCAGAAAAGGTCTCGAGCCTTTTCTGCTTTTTATTTATTGTTATTTCAAGAAAATTACACTTAGGAACGAACTTAGTACCTATTTTATTCGAATAGCCAGATTTTTAAAATATTTGTGATTAAAAGTGTTGATTTTTAGAAAAAAGGATGTAATATAGCATTATGCAATATATCGCATAATGTATTTCAGACCTTAAAGTTATATTGAAAATATATAATGACTAAGCAAAGCAAATACAGGAAAAGAGCATGAGGAGGAGAAAGTATGGATAGTAAATTATCATTTAAGTCGTATGCAGTTGTCGGAATGATGTTGTTCGCATTATTTTTTGGGGCAGGGAACCTGATTTTTCCCGCGCAATTGGGGCAATATGCAGGAACGGAAGTCGGTATTGCAATACTCGGATTCTTAATAACAGGTGTGGGCTTGCCGCTTCTCGGAATTCTGGCGATCGGTTATTCGAAAAGCAATGACCTTCAGGACCTTTCGAGCCGTGTTCATCCGATATACGGCATCCTTTTCACTTCTCTATTGTATTTGACGATCGGGCCATTCTTCGCATTGCCGAGAACTGGCGCTGTCGCTTATGAAGTCGGCATTGCCCCATTTGTCAGTGACGGTTCGATGGGGACGATGCTGCTAATATTCTCAATTGTCTTTTTTGCTATTGCTTTGTTCATCTCATTGAATCCTTCTAAAATCGTCGACAGTGTCGGAAAATTCCTGTCACCTGCAATCCTGGTGACTTTGGCGGTGCTGCTGATTGCGGCGTTCATCACGCCGATGGGTGAAGCGGGGACACCACAAGGAGGCTATCTTGATAATGCCTTCATGACCGGTTTCCTGGAAGGCTATAACACAATGGACGCGCTGGCATCGCTGGTATTCGGCATCATCGTCATTGCGGCTATCCGTAAAATGGGCGTCAACTCACCAAAAGGCGTTCTTACCGCTACATTGAAAAGCGGGCTTGTCGCGGCGGCATTGCTTGCTGTTGTCTATACGGGCATCGCGCTGCTTGGTGCGACGAGTACAGGTACATTGGGTCTATTGGAAACAGGCGGTCCGGTTCTGAGCGGAGCTTCTGCCCATTACTTCGGCACATTCGGCACTTTGCTGATAGCTGTCATCATTTCGCTTGCTTGTCTGACAACGGCTGTGGGACTGATTGTGGCGAATGCGGAGTTTTTCCACAAACTCGCACCGAAAATCAGTTATAAAGTGTTTGTCGTCATTTTCTCTGTATTTGCATTGGTCGTAACGAATGCTGGCCTTTCCAATATCATCACGTATTCAATCCCTGTCTTGATGTTCCTGTATCCTTTGGCAATTGTGCTGATTCTCCTGGCTTTCACATCGCCGTTATTTAATCATGCACGTGCTGTCTATGTCGCGACAATAACTGTGACGTTCTTTATCGCAGTGATTGACGGATTAAAAACACTGACCGGCACACTGGGAGTAGAAAATCCTGTGTGGCTGCAATCAGTCATCGATTTCTATGGCACTGTACTTCCGCTGTATAATGAAGGACTCGGCTGGTTATTGCCGGCCGTCATCACAATCGTTGTCACCGGTTTGGTTGCTTCGAGCAGAAAAGGTGAAAGTGTCGAGCCGGTAAGGAATTAAATAGGAATCACAAAAAGCTGTTCCGAAAGCAAATGCTTTCGGAACAGCTTTTTTCAATGGAAGAGTTGCTATTTGGCATTCATTTCTTCGATGGAGCGGATCCAATTATTTTTTGTCAGAGAAGAAAGGCGTTCGGCATCCTTGTCTTTGAAAGCCTGGATAATCTGGTCGTGTTCGTTGCGGGAAGCTTCCGACAACTCCAATGAATGATGGAAAAACTGCCTTCTCACATGGGATTGCAGCCGGCTGAGCATAATGGTGATGTATGGATTCTGAGCGGCTTCAATAATGATCCGGTGAAATTCTTCATCTATTTTGAGTGCAGTGAAACTGTCTTTTGCTTCAATAGCTTTGGCAAAACGCTGATTGGTTTCTTCCAGACGCCTGATTTGGTCCTCGGTAATGTTCGGAACAGCAAGCTCGCCGGCCAGCGCTTGCAACACGGCAAGAGGCGGCAGCAGATGATTGATATCTTCTTTTAACACTTCAGTAACGGTTGTGGCTTTTCCAGGATACATTCTCACAAAACCCACCATCTCAAGCAACTGCAGCGCTTCTCGGATGGGGGTTCTGCTCAAATTGAGCGCCTGGGCCAGTTCGATATCAGTCAGCTTCTCTCCTGGCTGCAGCGTACCGTCTATAATCCATTGTTCCAGCTGGGAATAGGCACTTTCTTTAGCACTTGTACGAACAGGTTTTGAATGGTTAGTCGGGACCGGCATATTCAATCTACCCTCTCTCAAACTCTTATTACTATCCATTATACGCCAATAAAACAGAAAAGGCAGTAATCAATATGCAGTATATCGCAGGCTTATGCAGCAAGTTTTTAGAGGAAGAAAAACCAGACAAAAACAGGCGCCAAAAATGAACCGATAACTGCACTCAATGACATGGCGACTGAGCTGACTGATGCTTCCTGCGCGCCATATTCCAAAGCTTTGGCGGTTCCAATGCCATGAGCCGAAGCCCCCAAGCCCATGCCGATGCCGATCGGCGTTTCAATACGAAGCAGTTTCAGGAAGGCGGGCCCGACAATAATTCCGGAGAATCCCGCAATCATGACAAACACTGCCGCTAGGGAAGGGATACCGCCTAATTGCTCGGTCACCTCCATAGCCACAGGTGTGGTGATGGATTTTGGCAGTAAGGAAAGGATCAACGTCCTTGAAAATCCGAATAATTTTGCCAAAGTGATACCGGAGGCCATGCCGATGACTACTCCGACCAGGATACCTGAAAGGACAGGCACAAGATTATCGAATAATAGTTTTCGCTGTTTATACAACGGAATTGCCAAGGCGACAACGGCAGGGCCCATGAAACTGTCGACCCACTGGCCACCGGTCATATACGTTTCATACGATGTCCCAGTCATCAGTAAGAACAGCACAATAATGAATGTGGCTGTCAAAGCAGGCATTAAAAAGGAAAAGTGGAATCTTAAATATAGAAGGTTCATTAAAAAGTAAGCAGCGAATGTAAAACCGATGAAAAAAAATGCAACTAGTAAATCGCTCATCATTTCTGCTCCTTTCGTGCTTCAATCCGCCGGCCAAGATATTGGCTGGTGGAACCGGATGCAGCCATCGTCAATAAGGTGCTGAAAATAATGACGACAATCAGGAAAAAACCTTTGCCGGTGAATACATCGAGGTATTCGATAACGCCTACTGTGGCGGGTATAAAGAAAAGCGGTAAAAAAGACAGCAGCAAAGTAGCTGTGGAATCCACAAAACGCAATGGGACAAGCTTAAGAAGTAAAGCGGCGAACATCAGCATGAAGCCGATGATGCTGGCAGGCAAGGGGATGCTGAACAGCTCGCGCAGCAATTGGCCGAGAAAGAAAAAGCCATATATAAAAATGAATTGAAACAGAAGCATCAAAAATTTCATTGCGCGTGCGCCCCTTTATTTCCCAGACTTAAAAGTTTCTATTTTACAGTATATCAATGAAAAGCGAAAAAATATTGTGGAATGGATGGAACGCTTTTATTCGCGATGAAACTTCTGCAATCCGTTGACCGTATAGTAAAGAAACGAATGGAGGAATCGGAATGAGCAATTATACAATCAAGGAATTTATCGAAAAGACACGGCAGGACGAACGGGAAAATGATTATTTTGAACTGGAGACGGAAAGGATTCTGGAAGTGAATCTGGACGGGATGGTTTGGGCGAAAACAGGGTCGATGATTTCCTATACTGGGCAGATCAAGTTTGCGCGGGAAGGCGTCATGGAACATGGCCTTGGCACGATGTTCAAAAAAGCATTGACGGGTGAAGGCACTTCACTGATGAAAGCCAATGGACAAGGGCGCTTGTATCTCGCTGACCAAGGCAAGAAAATCACGATTTTCGAATTGAACGATGAAACCATTACGGTAAACGGCAATGATTTGCTTGCTTTTGAGCCGGGAATTGAATGGGAAATAAAATTAATGCGCAAAGTGGCTGGCATGATGGCAGGCGGTTTGTTCAATGTTACATTGAAAGGCAGGGGGCGTGTCGCCATCACTTCACATTACGAGCCGCTGACATTATTGGTGAAACCGGGACAGCCTGTCATTACCGACCCGAATGCAACAGTGGCATGGTCAGGCAATTTGACACCGGAATTCCGCACCGACGTCAGCTTCCGCACCTTTATCGGACGGGGCAGCGGTGAATCGATCCAGATGGAATTCCAGGGAGACGGTTTCGTCATCGTTCAGCCTTTTGAAGAGGTTTATACAGTTTCGAATGGATCTTCCTGATTTGGTTTCCGGTTCGCTGAACGGGGAATAAGATTATAAAGTTAAAAGCCTCACATCTATTGCCACATTAAAATAGTAAACATGAGCTGGAGAAAAGCTAATTTTTCTCCAGCTTTTAACATGAAATGAATATTCTGTATATTAAAAGAAGTAAATGGATTTCAAAAGACAGATTTTTTGAAAATTAATGGTTTCAGCAGTTGCATTTTGCTTTGAGTATTGTAAGATGGCTAATGTAATGCATCGAATCAAGGAATTTTGGGAACGGTTCAATCCAAGTGCTTACATCCTCAGGAGGAACCTGGATGGATACAAATCTGAATTTTAAATCTTACCTTATAATCGGCATGATGCTGTTTGCTTTGTTTTTTGGTGCGGGGAACCTGATTTTTCCTGCGCAATTGGGACAATATGCGGGAACTGAAGTGGCAATTGCCATCACTGGCTTTCTGATTACGGGCGTAGGCTTGCCGTTGCTCGGAATTCTGGCTCTCGGCTATTCAAAAAGCAATGATTTACGTGATCTTTCAAGCCGGGTCCATCCGGTTTACGGACTTGTTTTCACATCTTTGCTCTATTTGACGATCGGGCCATTCTTCGCACTGCCACGGACTGCCGCGGTCGCATATGAAATCGGTATCGCCCCTTTTACACCGGGCAGTTCGGGAACGGTCATCTTACTTGTATTCTCCATCATCTTTTTCGCGATTGCACTGGCGTTGTCCTTGAACCCATTGGAAATCGTCAATAAGATCGGGAAGTTTCTGTCTCCGGCTATTCTGGTGACGCTGGCCGTGCTGCTGGTGGCTGCTTTATTCATGCCGATGGGCACAATTGGCGCACCTCAGGACAATTATACGGACAGCCCATTTCTGACAGGATTCCTGGAAGGCTATAACACCATGGATGCCTTGGCCTCACTTGTTTTTGGAATTATCGTCATCGCCTCAGTGCGTAAGCTGGGGGTCACTTCCGCTAAAGGCGTTCTGGCGGCAACTTTAAAGAGTGCCGTAATCGCAGCTGTATTATTGGCTGTCGTTTACACCGGAATCGCCTATCTTGGTGCAACAAGTACAGGCACATTAGGGCTCCTCGAAACAGGCGGTCCGGTCTTAAGTGGAGCCTCAGCCCATTACTTCGGCACATTCGGCCAATTATTGCTTGCCGTCATCATCACGCTTGCCTGCCTGACAACAGCAGTGGGCTTAATCGTAGCAAATGCAGGATTTTTCAATAAGCTTGCACCGGTGATCGATTACAAAATCTATGTTGTCATTTTTTCCGTCTTTTCATTGATTGTCACGAATGCGGGCCTTGCAAACATCATCGCCTTTTCGATTCCGGTGCTGCTGTTTTTATATCCACTGGCCATCGTGCTGATAATGCTGGCGTTCCTGTCACCACTCTTTAAGCACCGCCGCCTCGTTTATGCGTCGGCGATTATCGTGACGTTTTTCATCGCTGCGGTCGATGGAATGAAAACGCTGACAGCTTCGATTGGCGTTGAAAACCCTTCATGGCTGCAGGCAATCGTCGACTTTTACAACACAATACTTCCGCTTTATAATGAAGGCCTTGGCTGGCTGCTGCCGGCATTGGCAACCATTCTTATTACGGGGATTATCGCCCGCTTCACCAGAGGGGAAGACGTAACATCAACCGGAAATCAAAACTGATTATGACACTTAAAACTGTTTCAAAGCCAAAAGGCTGCGGAACAGTTTTTATTCTGGGCAAAAATCGGGAGAAGGCGTTGAGCATCCAGTTTGACTGTCTGAGAATAGGGAATAGAATAATACGATAATTTTAAGGAAGGGGCGGAAAAATGCTGACTTTAGTGCCGAGTAAAGATATGGAAACAATTGCAGTGGAAATCGAAGGCCACGTAACACAAGATGATTTAACGAAGCTCGATAAAGTTATACAGGAAAAGTTTTCGGAAAAAGGGGAATTCAACCTTTACGCGATTCTTTACCACTTTGAAGGCGCTTCTTTTAAAGCGTTGCTCGAGGAAATGAAAATTGATGTGAAACGCTGGAGCCAATACAATAAACTGGCGGTGGTCAGCGATGATGAAAAAGTCGAGAAGCTGGTCGAAACCAGTGACTATCTGCCATCCATCAAAACAAAGCATTTCGACATTGACCAGATGGAAGATGCGTGGGAATGGATCAGTGAATAAGGAAAAGCGCAAGCGCCCGTTCAGCGTTGCTGCCAGCATAATCCGATGAATCTAAAAAGCGTTCAGCACTTTTACCGTGCTGAACGTTTCTTTGTTTGCTCATGGTCCAATTTCTTCAACAGTCAGAAGCTCGGCTTTGACGATATGATGCATATTCAGCACAATCGTTTTGCCGGCAGCATCCTGAACAGGAAGCAAACTGACCATGACCCCGGAGAAATGGTATTCGAGCGGACCCTCAAACCGGATATTCTCCAGCCATTCCCCGTTCGACAGAAGAATGTTATAGGTGTGGATCTTTTTCTTCATGATTTCTCCTCCTCAGCTGTTATTCCGATGAAAAGAGTGTATTGAGAGAGGCTTTGTTATACACTTATTATAAGATAAATGGGCAAAATACAGATAGGATGAGACTTGATGAAACAGCAAATCACCATAAAATTGAAAGATAAATCCAAAGCGGAGATTGCCGCGGGCTATCCCTTGATAACAAAAGATTCGCTTGAAGGAGCCGAGCGCCTTCAAGAAGAAGGGACAATTATCAACCTGACAGACAGCAAAGGGCGTTTTGTAGCAAAAGCCTATTACGGCAATCAAAACAAAGGTGCTGGCTGGGTACTGACCCGAGATGAAACTGAAAACATCGACCAGGCGTTCATCGAGCGGAAGCTTATCGAAGCGCTGCGCCGACGCCGTGACTTATTCAATAATCCGGAAACTACCGCATTCAGGCTGTTCAACGGAGAAGGTGACGGGTTCGGGGGCGTCATCATCGATTATTATGATGGCTATTTCCTGGTGAGCTGGTACAGCGAAGGGGTTTATTCATTCAAGGAAGACTTTGTGGCCGCTTTGAAAAATGTGGCGGAATTCAAAGGGATATACGAGAAGAAACGCTTTGATACAAAAGGGCAATACATTGAAGACGATGATTTTGTCGCGGGCGAGCGCGGAGAATTCCCGTTGATCGTCAAAGAGAATGGAGTCAATTACGCCGTTTACATGAATGATGGAGCAATGACAGGCATTTTCCTGGATCAGCGGGAAGTGCGCCAGGCGATCAAGGAAAAATACGCAGAAGGGAAAACGGTGTTAAATACGTTTTCCTATACCGGTGCATTCTCTATCGCTGCTGCTCTTGGGGGAGCGGATAAAACGACCAGTGTCGATTTAGCTAAAAGAAGTTCTGCTAAGACCATCGAGCAATTCAGTGTCAACGGCATCGATTACGAAAACCAGGATATCCTGGTTATGGACGTTTTCAACTATTTCAAATATGCCAAGCGCAAGGAATTGAAATTCGATATCGTAATTTTGGATCCACCGAGTTTTGCGCGATCCAAAAAATATACGTTCAGTACATCGAAAGACTATACGAATCTCATGAAAGAAGCGATTGCGATTACAGAAGACAAAGGTATCATCGTCGCTTCGACAAACAGCGCCTCTTTCGGAATGAAAAAATTCAAAGGGTTCATTGACCGGGCATTCAAGGATTTGGGAAGAAAATACAGCATTGTGGAAGAGCATTCCCTGCCTCCGGATTTTCGGGTCGACCCGAAATTCAAAGAAGGCAATTATTTAAAAGTCCTCTTTGTAAAACTGGGATGATGCATCCTGATAAACGCTGAAACTTTGACGTAACGTCATTCAATATGTGACGAAAATTTGCAATGTCTCCAGCTTTTTCGCTGGTCTTTCAAGTCATCTTCTTGTAGAGGGGGAAGCTCCTCTTCTATAATGGTGGATAGTATGAAAGAGGAGTAGAAGGACTTGAAAAATGCATTGAATCAATTTCGTTTCATGGGATTTGTTGAAGGCGGCTCTTTGTTGCTGCTATTGTTTATTGCGATGCCGCTGAAATATTTTTTCGGCATGCCGGAAGTTGTCAGTGTGGTGGGTGCGCTTCATGGCGGACTGTTCACCGTTTATGTATTGATGATCATCTACGCCACTTTTGCAGTGAGATGGCCGTTCCGTTTTACCGTCGGCGCACTGGCGGTAGCTTTTATACCGTTCGGTAATTTCATATTGGACAGACGGCTGGAAAATTGGAAGCAGCTGAAAGCAGCCTGAGACACCGAGGGAGCAAGTCCCTGGGTGTCTTTTTATTTCCCAACTGTTTTATAATAGATAAATCAGCCGATGTATGGGATTCGGCTGGAATCATACATATTTTAAAACTAATTTACTGGAGGACCTGTAATGGCGAACGCAATAAAGACATCTATGGCAGGGAACCCGGTATATCCGGTCATGTTCGCAATCGGCGCATGCCATTTGCTGAATGATACCTTGCAGGCGGTCATACCCGCCATGTTTCCGATTTTGGAAGAAGAGCGGGGTCTGACTTTTACACAACTGGGCTTAATCGCCTTTGCCTTGAATATGGTGGCTTCTGTCCTGCAGCCAGTAGTCGGTTATATCAGTGACAAAAAACCGATGCCATATGCTTTGCCGCTCGGAATGACCAGTTCATTCCTTGGAATTGCCGGGCTCGCTTTTGCACCCGAATATTGGATGATCCTGGTGTCAGTGATGTTTCTCGGCTTTGGGTCCGCCGTTTTCCATCCCGAAGGTTCGCGTGTTTCCTATATGGCAGCTGGATCAAAACGGGGATTGTCCCAGTCCATCTACCAGGTCGGCGGCAATTCCGGACAGGCGCTGGCACCGCTGATCAGTGCGTTCATTCTGGTGCCGCTTGGACAGACGGGAGCTGCATTGTTTTTATTCGTTGCGGCGCTGGGCATTTTTATCCTGTCGAAAATTTCACGGTGGTATAAAGAGCAGCTGGAACAGGAGAAGCTGCAGAAAGTGAAGAAAGTGCTCTTGTCGTCGTTGCCGGAAATGACCCGCAAGCAGATCGGCATCGCTTTGACTTTATTGCTGATCATCATTTTTGCGCGTTCTTTTTACGTCACGAATATCACCAGCTTCTATATTTTCCACCTCATGGAAGCGTATGGGCTGACGATTCAGCAAGGTCAGCTGTACATCTTCCTGTTTTTGGGCGTAGGTGCGGCCGGCACGTTCTTTGGCGGTCCGCTGGCGGACAAAATTGGACGGAAAAATGTCATCGTACTGTCGCTCGCGGTACCGATTCCATTGGCGCTAATGCTGCCCTACATGCCACTTTACGCGGTTCTGCTGCTCCTTGGGCTGATCGGCTTTTTCATTATGCTGAGCTTTTCAGTCACAGTGGTGTACGCGCAGGAATTGGTGCCAAGTAAAATCGGGACAATGGCGGGACTGACGGTTGGCCTGGCGTTCGGCATGGGCGCAATCGGCGGTGTGGTCATCGGCATCCTGATGGATTCGATCGGTGTTTATGAAACGATGGTGGTAGTATCGTTTCTTCCGCTTCTTGGATTAGTCGGGCTCGGACTGCCGAAAGACCGTAAGATAGCAGCAGTTAAATAAGGGGGATACAGTAATTATGGAGAAAAAAGTTAAAATACCGGAAGTGCCGGAAGAATTATTCACAGAACGGCTGAAACTGCGCATGCCAAAACCGGGGGATGGAAAAGTGATCAATGCGGCGATTAAAGCTTCCATGGATGAATTGAAACCGTGGCTCGGTTTTGTATTGGATAATCCATCTCCTGCCGATACTGAAATCAATACGATGGAAGCGCATATCCTTTTCCTGAAAAGGGAAAATCTCCGTTATTTGATCTTTGATAGGGAAACAGATGAATTTATTGGATCGACAGGCTTCCATAATATTGAATGGGATATGCCGAAAATGGAAATCGGCTATTGGATCAGCACGGCACAAAGCGGCAAAGGCTATATGATGGAAGCGGTGAGCACCCTGACCGATCTGGCTCTGAACAGTTTCGGCTGCCGCCGCGTCGAAATCCTGTGTGACGCGGAGAATCTCAAAAGCCGCGCCGTCCCGGAGAAATTGGGCTACGTAATGGAAGGCGTTCTGCATAACGATGAATTATCAGTTGACGGCAAAAGGCTGACGGATACCTGCATCTACGCAAAATGGCAGTAAATTGACCACGACAGGAGTTTAGAATCATGGAAAACAAGGAAGAAAAAATGGGGTTAAAACCTTTCGTTTCGTTAATCCTATCATTAAAGATTCCTAAAGCGGCTTTGATTTTTGGGCTGCTGGCCAGTTTGATCACCACCCTTGTCGGGCTGGTCGTGCCGCTGCTGACCAGAAATCTGGTCGATGGCTTTTCGGTTGAGTCGTTGAGTGTGCCGTTGATCATCGGCATCGTGGCAGCCTTCATCCTCCAGGCGCTCATCAATGGTGTATCCATTTACCTGCTCAGCAAAGTGGGGCAGCGGATTGTCGCCGGATTGCGCGATAAGATGTGGATCCGCCTGATCCGCCTGCGTGTCGGTTATTTTGATCAGCATTCCAGTGGTGAAACCGTCAGCCGGGTAGTCAGTGATACGGGAGTTGTACGGAATCTCATCACGGATCATTTTCCGAATTTCATTACAGGAATCGTTTCCATTGTTGGTGCTGTAACGATTCTGCTGATTCTCGACTGGAAGATGACATTGATCATGCTGCTTGCTGTACCTGTAACTGTGCTGATCATGTTCCCTCTGGGCCGCCGCATGGCGAAGATTTCGCGGACACTGCAGGATGAGACCGCCGAATTCTCCGGCCATGTCCAGCAGACGATCAGTGAGATCCGCTTGATGAAATCTTCCACTGCTGAAATGGTGGAAGAGCGCAAAGGCTTGAGCGGCATTCAGCAGCTTTTCAGAACAGGCATGAGAGAAGCGAAAATCTATGCGATCATTGCGCCGCTTATGTATGTCGTGATGATGGCGGTGATTGTCACAATCATCGGATACGGCGGGATCCGGGTAGCGGAAGGGACAATGTCGACAGGTTCGCTTGTGGCGTTTCTCTTGTATTTATTCCAGATCATCATGCCGGTCACTACTTTTGCGATGTTCTTCACGGAGCTGCAAAAAGCGAAAGGAGCGACGGAGCGGATCATCGGGATTCTGGACTTGCCGCTCGAAGAAGGGCAGCAAGGCAAGGAAATGGATATTGCCGGCAAGACCTTGCGCGTTTCCGGCGTGACATTTTCGTATGAAACCGGTGAACCAGTGCTGCAGGACGTCAGCTTCGAAGCGCAGCCTGGTGAAATGATCGCGTTTGCCGGACCGAGCGGCGGAGGCAAAACGACAGTGTTCGGTTTGCTCGAACGCTTCTATGAACCGCAACAAGGAGAAATCCTCATCGGCGATGTGCCGATTCGGGAGCTCTCCATCAATTCATGGCGCGACCAGATCGGCTACGTGTCACAGGAATCGGCTATGATGGGCGGAACGATCCGCGCCAATCTGACATATGGTCTGGCAGACGCTGAGGCGATACCGGATGAGCAATTATGGACTGTAGCAAGAATGGCGTATGCGGAAGATTTCATCAAGGAATTTCCGGACGGCCTGGATACACAGGTCGGTGAACGCGGCGTTAAATTGTCGGGTGGACAAAGACAGCGGATTGCTATTGCCCGTGCGTTCCTGCGCGATCCGAAAATCCTGATGATGGACGAAGCGACGGCAAGTCTCGACAGCCAATCGGAAGGCATCGTGCAACAGGCATTGAGCCGTCTGATGGAAGGGCGCACGACGCTGGTCATCGCCCACCGGCTTTCAACCATTGTGGACGCTGATAAAATCATCTTCATTGAAAAGGGACGGGTGACCGGCATGGGCAAGCACAGTGAATTGACCGGTTCCCATAATCTTTACCGTGAATTTGCGGAGCAGCAATTAACTTAGATTTTATGCTTGACCTTGACGCAGCGTAAAGGTGTAATGTGGACTCATCAGGAGGTGAGGAGATGGAATATACCGTTCAGAAGTTGGCGCGGATGGCGGGAGTCAGTACGAGAACTCTCCGTTATTATGATGAAATCGGATTATTGGAACCGGCCAGGAAAAATTCATCCGGCTACCGGATTTACGGCAGGGAAGAAGTCGATAAGCTGCAGCAGATTCTTTTTTACCGTGAACTGGGGCTGGACCTGGACAGCATCCAAAAAATCATTTCAAATCCTTCTTTCGACGGACCGGCCGCACTCCGGATGCACCGCGAAAAGCTCCTCGCCCGGCGCCGGCAGCTGGATCTCCTGATCACTAATGTGGAATCCACGATTTCCGCAGCAGAAGGGAAGAGCACAATGGCTGACAATGAAAAGTTCAAAGGGTTCAAACAGAAACTGGTCGAGGACAACGAGCAGCAATACGGAGCAGAAATCCGCGGTAAATACGGCGACGACACGGTAGATGAGTCGAATGCGAAAATGCTCAATATGAGTGAAGAGAAATATGAAGAGTTCAAAAGCCTGGAGCAGAAAGTGCTGGATGCGCTTGCGGAAGCATGCGGAACCGGAGATCCTTCAGGCGAGCTCGCCCAGAAAACGGCTGACCTCCATAAGGAGTGGCTGTCGTTCACATGGCCTGCTTACAGCAAGGAGGCGCATGCGGGACTTGCGCAGATGTATGTCGATGACGAGCGTTTTGCCGCTTATTATGACAAGGCATGCGAAGGCGGAGCAAGGTTTTTGCGAGATGCGATCTTGGTGTATACCGGCGTAGAGCCGGAGAATTCTTTTGAATAAGGAAATAAAATAATGCATGGCTGCGAATTTTATATTCGCGGCTCTTTTTATTGGGGAGGGGATTTTATTTATAGAAGAATAGATTTTGAAATATTATACATATTTTTTGGTGGCACATAAAAATAGAAAATGGAAAGTATTTCGGCCATTTTGGAAAGTATTCTGCGTGAATTGGAAAGTATTTAAGCCCAAATGGAAAGTATTTCGTGGGATTTGGAAAGTAAGTCCAAATAATGGGATTTTTAATTTATATTAACCATCTTAAAAAAATGGAATGGACGGTATTTCATTCCCAACAGACAGTACATCCAATTAACTGGAAATTTTCCTCTTGAATCATCCGATATCTCGACAATGAAACGAAAAAAATCAACCGAATTAGCAATCGCAATTTTCATTTGCATAAACTTTGAAATATCGTTCCAACGCTAGTTTCATATAATGCTGACAGGGAAAAGCTGATAAAAAGGGGAGGCCGTCAAAATGGGCAATGCAGATGTGGCGCTCAGAATAATGAGCTTTAATATTTCTTCAGGTTTGACGATGGATGGCCGCCTCGACCTCGAGCTTACGGCCTCGGTCATCGAAAATGCGGAAGTGGATATTGCGGGTCTTCAGGAAGTGGACCAGAATTTCTCGGAACGGACGGATTTCACGGATCAGGTTAAATGGCTGGCGAAAAGGCTGGGGATGCACGCAGCATTCGGACCGAATCTGACTGCGCATCCGGCAGATGCCAAATGGCCGCTGCAAGCTTATGGCAACGCGATATTGAGCCGTCATCCGATTAAAAGCTACCAAAATCACCTGTTGAAGAAACTGGAAGAAGGGCCTGAAAGGGAACAAAGGGGGTTGCTGGAAGCGACCATTGAAATAAATGACGAAGCAATCGCATTTTTCAACACCCATTTATCTCTGAATGAAAAACAGCTTGAACGCAATATTGAAGAATTGCTGGGAATCATCCGGAATCAGGATCTGCCGGCAGTTCTGACCGGCGACTTCAACGCGGAACCGAACAGTCCGCATATGAAACGGATTGAAGAAGAACTGGACAATGTTTTCGGCGCGCCCGCTTCCCACCCCGAAACTTATAAAAAAGAAGGTGACCATGGGCAGAAAATCGACTTTATTTTTTACAGCAGGCACTGGCAGGTGCTTGAGGCGGAAACCATCGATACGGAAGCGTCCGATCACAGGCCAATCCTCGCTGTTTTGGAACTCTACCCTAAAGCTTAATAAACTTTACAAACTTTTACACGGCTGATACAGTAATTTCTCCGGGAGCTTGCTATACTAAACTCGAAATCAAAAGCAGATCTTTTGAGCAAACAAAGTTTGTCCCAAAAAAGGAGAGCGAAGCATGAAAAACAGGAAACCGCCAATTGTCAAAGTCATGTCGTTTAACATCGCCCACGGTTTAGGTATGGATGGAATTACGGATCTTGAGAGGACGGCTACTGTTATTGAAGATTCCTGCGCAACCGTTATCGGCTTGCAGGAAGTCGATCGTTTCTTCGGGGAACGGAGTCAGTTTATGGATCAGGTGGAATGGCTGGGCAATCGGCTTGGCATGTACACCGCATACGGTGCCAACCTGGATTATCCCCCGGAACGGGAAGGAATGCCGAATCAGCAATACGGCAACGCAATACTAAGTAAATATCCCATCACATACAGTAAGAATCACCATATGACTCCCGTCAAACAATGGTACGGAAACGATGAGCAGCGCGGAGTTCTGGAAGCGGTCATCGAAATAGATGATATGGCGATCAATGTTTTTAACGCACATCTTTCATTGAAAGATGAAGAATTAAAACTTAGTGTGAATGAAATTCTGGCGTTGACGGAAAAGAGCAAGTTCCCTTGTATCGTAATGGGCGACTTCAACGCTCCGCCGTTTTATGCGCCAATCCGCAAAATGAACCGCCATTTTACGGATGCTTTCCTGAAAATGAAAAGAGGAGACGCTTATACGTATCCATCACCGCATTCATACCATACAACGGGTGTGGATTTGAAACCTGTCACCCGCATTGATTATATTTTCTTCAGTCCGGAAATGGAAGTTGCGCAAACCGCGACTATTTCTACGAATGTTTCCGACCATTTGCCGATTGTGGCGGACTTGATGCTGGCAAGAAAAAAGCAGCTTACGCCGCAAAAGGAAAAACACTCAAAAGCGAAAGCTTAATAGAAAACTAATATATTTTCGTTAGAAAAAAGGGAGAGCCATCTGGGCTCTCCCTTTCATATTAACTATAAACAGCCTTGCCGGAAACCTGTTCGCGGCGGCATAATTTGACAAGCAGATAGACAAGCGGTGTATCGGCAGCTGCCACGATCCACTTGAACAGGTATTGTGTGACAATCATACCGATCAATGCGCCGACAGGCAACGTCCCTGCAAATGCGATCGTGATGAAAATGGTCGTATCGGCAAGCTGGCTCACCATCGTAGAAGCGTTATTGCGGACCCACAATTTGGATTCGCCGTGGCGCTCTTTTAATTTGTGGAAAATCGTGACGTCCAGATTTTGGCTGATGAAATAAGAGATCAGGCTGGCTAGAGTGACGCGGAAGCCGGCCGAAAAGATGGATTCAAAAGATGCCTGATCGCCGAAAAATGGTGCAGCCGGCAAATGGATGGCGAAAAAGATGAATGCCAGTGCCGCAAGCTGCGTGATAAAACCGGCGAAGACGGTTTTTCTCGCAGCCTCTTTGCCGTATACTTCTGCAATCGTATCGGTGATCGGGAATGTGAAGACGTAGACGATTACCGCGGCCGGCAGCACCATCCACTCCCCGATGCTGAATAATTTCACTGCCAGAATATTGGACAGGATCAATAAGCCTACAAACGCGCCGTTCAAATAAAGTAACATGGATTTTCCCCCTTATCGATTGGTGATCGTTTCAGGATTCATGTCATGATTCATCATCCGGTACGATGCCATTTCTTCATATTTTGTTCCAGGCTTGCCGTAATTCGTGTATGGATCGATCGACAATCCGCCGCGGGGAGTGAATTTTCCCCAGACTTCGATATAACGGGGGTCCAGCAGATCGATCAGGTCATTCATGATGATGTTGACCACATCTTCATGGAAATCCCCATGGTTGCGGAAACTGAAGAAATATAATTTCAGCGATTTGCTTTCCACCAATTTCTTATCGGGAATAAAGCTCAAGTAAATCGTTGCGAAATCCGGCTGGCCGGTCTGCGGACACAGGGATGTAAATTCCGGGTTATTGAATTTCACGAAATAATCGCGTGAATGCATATTGTCGATTGCTTCCAAAACTTCCGGAGCGTATTCATATTTATATTTTGTGTCCTGATTGCCAAGCAATGTTAAGTGGTCCAATGTGTCTTCATTTCTTCCTGCCATTAAAAAAAGCCTCCTCGAATGCAGTTTCGGGAGAGGCTATAAAAAAGGGAAAAAGAAAAAGCCAAATCGCATGTGGATTTGGCTGAATTTCAAAATCCATAGTTTTTTATAGAGGGTGAAATGCTATGAACCTCTCCCGTCACCGGGTTATTTAATTTCCTTAACCATCGTATAAGAACCGGAGTTCGCTGTCAATCACCTTTTTTGCTAAAATGACGATAACAGGAAGGGAGAGAGGAAAAGTGGCGCATGACCATGACCATTTTGAAACCGCGAGGAGCGGCAATAAGAAAGCGTTGATATTGGCTTTGATCATTACTGTTTCCATTATGCTGCTGGAGTTCTTCGGGGGTCTTTTCACAAATAGCCTTGCGCTCATTGCAGACAGCGGACACATGCTGTCAGATGCCGCATCACTGCTCCTGAGCCTTGGAGCTATCTGGTTTGCGGGCAGAGCCGCTTCTGCCAACAAGACTTACGGCTATTACCGTTTTGAGATCCTTGCGGCGTTTTTCAATGGCATCACACTTTTTGTTATGGCTGGCTTCATCATATACGAAGCAGTCGAGCGTTTCTATAACCCACCGGAGGTAATGGGTGGATGGATGCTGGCAATTGCAGCCATTGGGCTGTTGGCAAACATTCTGAGCGCCTGGGTGATCAGCAGACAAGCGGATGTCGAAGGCAATTTGAATATGAAAAGCGCTTATCTCCATGTAATTGGAGATGCATTGGGTTCAGTCGGTGCCATTATTGCCGGGGTGTTGATCCTATTGTTCGACTGGACCATTGCCGATCCGCTTATATCGGTTTTAGTGGCTTTGCTGATTTTGAAGAGCGCATGGGGTGTATTGCAGAACAGCATACATATTTTAATGGAAGGCTCGCCTGTTACGGTCAATGTGGCAGAAGTCAGAAGGATGCTTATGGGCATTGATGGGGTGCAGGATGTCCATGATCTCCATATTTGGACGATCACTTCCGGTATGGATTTGCTGACCTGCCATTTGGATATACAAGAACACGCAAAGGAACAAGAAATCTTAAAAGAAGCTGTGGCGCTGGTCAATAAAAACTGCAAAATTGAACACACAACAATCCAGATTGAAAAACCTGGCTTCAGCCATCAAGAGTTAAAAGTATAACCTTTGGTAAGTGTTTGTTTTTCTATTAAATAACCGCAAAAAAAAGCCCTTGAGAAAGGGCTTTTTTTGAATCTGGAATTTGCTGAGATTAAATATACACTTTTTTACATGACTGTCTGGCTGTGACGGTGCTTGATGATGTTATCAGGTGACTGACGGATTTTTTGGACTTCGCTGATGATGAACCGGCTTTTTGGCATAGTCGGCATTCTCGCCATATCATAACTTAAGTCCTGTTCCGGCACTTTATACGTGATATTTTCTGTCAGATATTTAAAGAAGGACTGCATCACCATCACGGTCATCCATTCACCGGCACAACGGTGGCCGGCATGATGGTCGCCGCCACCTTGCGGTACGAAAGCGAAAGGGCTGCCTTTCCAGTTTTCAAAGCGTTCAGGTATGAATTCATCAGCGTTTTCCCAATGATCCGGATGCCTGTTCGTTCCAAAAAGATCCAGTACGACCAGCATGCCTTCTTTTACATGGTAACCGTGCCAGATGAAATCGCGATTCGCTTTTGCAGCCATTGCTGGAGCAAAAGGATAATAGCGGCGTACTTCCTGTGCGAACAGTTTACTGAAATTTTTTTCATCGGCTTGCAATTTCGGTTTCATTTCAGGGTATTCATGGATAGCCAAAGCTCCGAAAACAATCAGATAAGCGGCTGCGATAATCGGTCTGTAGGCATTGTTCAAATCGACAGCTGCAACATCAAGGTCGAGTAATTTGCCATCCGGGGATTTTTGCATCGCGACAATATACGCGGCTGTATGGGAAGGCGGTGAATAGACGCGTGACCGAATGTCCCGGATGATTCCTTTCAGCCATGCTTCATGGCTCTTCCGTGCTTCAGCCCCTTCTTTGAACCGGGTGAGAGATCCGCCGAAAGAGTCCACCATTGCAACAAGTTCCTGCGTCCGTTGCTTTACTTCGCTTTCTTTTAAAGGCAGTCCTGCCCAATTCATGACTGAACGCGCCAGCACTTCTTCTATTTCATCGAGCAGCAGGACTTCGTCCATCGTTTCCCATTGTGCTGCTTTTTTATCCAGCTCTTCTATCGCCAACCGTTTCATATCTTCCAGTCTTTCAGGCGTCATCATGGATAAGAACATGCGCTTTTGGTGATGGTGGTCTTCGCCGTCGCGTCCATGCAGTCCGCCTTCCCCGAGCAAGGTCTTCTTCAGCGGTTTTGGAGCCGCACCTTCCCGCTTGAAATACTTATTGTCATAGAAAACTGCCGCCGCTTCTTCCCCGGCGATGCAAAGAGATTTCTTGCCAAGTAAACGCGCTTCGAAGATATCTGACTCCAATTCTTTACGGCGGCTTGGCAGGAAGTTGAAGCCTTCATTGATCAAATGCATCGTGCTGTCGAACTCTTTGGCTTTTGGAATAGGTTTTTTAACTCTCATCGATTTTTATCCTCCTTATGAAATGAAGCCGAATGGCTGAAAAAAGCAGTGAATTTGCGATTTATAATATATAAAAAGCATACCCTTCCAGTCTCTGCCTAAACGCTGATACAGTCTGCGATGGCTGGAGAGTGAAGTCATCGATGATGTGTTATAAGATGAAGTGGAGATATAATCCATGTTCCTAAAGTGAGAAAGTGGTGAGACCTATGAACATACAAAATTATAAGGAACCGACTTCAGAAAGCATCGAGTGGACTGAAGCGATTATTGAAAAGCCAGTGAAAAGAGAAGGGATAAAGAGGCTGCAGGGAGGTACTTCTTCGCTTGTATTCGATATCCCTTTTCAGGATGAAAGTCGGCAAGGGAATTTGATTCTTCGATTGTTCCATAAAAAAGACTGGTTGGAGATGGAACCGGATCTGGCCAGACACGAAGCGGGAAGCCTCCGGCAAGCAGCGGCTCTCTCAATACCATCGCCGGAAATTATCGCATTTGATGAAACCGGTGAAGAGTGTGGAATGCCTGCGGTGCTGATGACAAAACTTGCCGGAGATACTATTTTACAGCCTTCAGACAGAGCAGACTGGCTGGATAAGATGGCTAAGTGCCTGGTGGAGATTCATCAGCAGAAAGCCGGGGATTTCGAATATGAGTATTTTTCCTATAACGATGCGTTAAGGTTGGAAAAACCATTATGGTCGAAATTCCAGGATGACTGGATGCGGGCTTTTTATATCGTTGCAGGAGTCCGTCCGCGGCCGGAATATTGCTTGATTCACCGAGACTATCATCCCGCCAATATTCTTTGGCAGAATGGAGAAATTTCTGGAGTGGTGGACTGGGTTAATGCCTGCCGCGGACCTGCTGGAGTGGACGTTGGCCACTGCCGGGTGAACCTGACGCAATTGTATGGACTGTCTGCAGCAGATGATTTTCTGGAATCGTATATCAAATACGCGGATGACACTTTCCGCTACGATCCTTACTGGGATCTTTTATCGTTGACGGATACGTTGGACGGTCCGCCAAAAGTCTACGAAGGATGGACGGGCCTCGGCATGACCGGATTATCGGATGAGCTGATCCGCCACCGTCTTGATGAATACTTATTGAGCCTGCTTGACCGGTTTGATGATTGAACGGACAGGTTTGATTTCTCTCAATTAGGAAATATACAGAACAAGTAGTTTTTGAGGAGGAATCGGCATGACTGACCAACAGATGAAACAATTGAAGAAACAATTGACTGACCAATTAGAGACTTTGGAAGATCGCGTAGAGCATACAGAGGAGTTTGAAAGAACGGAACTCTCAAATTATGATAATCACCCAGCGGATAATGCGACAGATCTTTTCGACCAGGAAAGAGGGATGGCATTGACGCAGTTCAAAGAAGAAGAAATAGAAGACATCAAAGCAGCGCTATCTGCAATGGAAGATGGAACATATGGTAAATGTGCAGTCTGCGGCAAGGAAATCCCTTTTGAACGCATGGAAGCTTTGCCGACAGCATTGACATGCATCGACCACGCAGATGAAGAACTGGATCTCGAAAGCCGTCCTGTTGAAGAAGAAGTGCTACAGGGTTCAACGGACCAGCCAGTTGAAAAAGAGGATGGAAGAGTCCGGGACTTCAATAATAGCTTTGAAGATGTTGAAGATTTCGGATCATCAGATGGACCGCAGGACCAGCCTGGCGATGATGAACAGATGAAAGATTTCTACGATGGCGAAAATGAAGACGATAAGGATTGATTAATACCCCGGTCTTTCGTGACCGGGGTATTTCCTATTCCAGTATTAAGAGGTATTGTTTAATTATAAATGGGAATTAAATATTTCCCGGGAAATATGACAGGGGGGTACTGGATGAAAGATTTGGAACGTGAAATCTATGAATTGGAGTGCCGGCATATTTCGCCGGATGTTCGAATATCCCAAGAAAAGCTGGCGGAAGTGCTGGATGATGAATTTTACGAGTTCGGCAGCAGCGGCGGAATTATTCTGAGATCAGAATATGACGGAGATCATCCCTTAAGTCCCGATCACATGGAACTCTCTGATTTCAAAATGCACCAGTTGGGCGAAGAAGCGGTTTTGACAACGTACCGTATTAAAAATAAGACAACTGGCAGAAACACAATCCGCAGTTCTGTCTGGAAAAAACGGCCGAATGGCTGGAAGTTATTTTTCCATCAAGGCACTGTGGCAGCCGTGTAGGGTTTAGATAGAAACCATAAAGGCTATTTATAAACCTAAGACGTTTTGCAGAGGAGGAAAAGACAATGGACCATGCAATAGTGCTGTTTGATGGCGATTGCAATTTTTGCGATTCAAGTGTCCAATTCATCATCAATCATGACCCGGCAGGCTATTTCCAATTTGCTTCGCTGCAAAGTGAAGTAGGTGAAAAGCTGTCGCGTGAACACAATATACCGGACGATGTCGACAGTCTTGTTCTTATAGAGAATGGGGAAGCCTATGTTAAATCTGAAGGAGCGCTGCTGATTTCCCATCATTTTACAGGTTTGTGGAAATTGGCATACCACCTCCGGCCATTTCCTGCAGTGATCCGTGATGGCGCATATGACGTTATTGCCAATAACCGCTACAAAGTATTTGGAAAGCTGAATAGCTGCATGTTGCCGCCGCCGCATATCCGCAAACGATTTTTGGATAAATGAAAATAAGAGAGCCTGGATGGAAAAGCGATTGCCTTTCTATCCTGGCTTTTTTGTGTCTGGTTTCCATTGGGCGTTTCCGCTTTTTGAGTCTGCTGTGGCGAAAACTCGCTAAACCAATTCGGAACCGTGCTCCTGCATCGCTTCGCTGCTTCGTCGCAAAGAGATGTCCCAAATTCTATTTGGTTCATCTCTTCGCAGTCGCTTTTCAGTGTCCAGACTCCTGCGGCCCAGCTCTTCGGGTCATAAGCCAGCCCAGCTGCCGTGGCGAAGAGCGCCACTCTGCTGTTCTGTCTTATGCCTTTCAGAGCTAAGCGGGCGCAGTCGCTTTTCCTTACTCAAAATTACTGATCCGCCAATATTGGCTGGCAATGGGACCTGCCATCCAGGATAATCCTTTATCCTCGGCTTCATGGATTTGCCCCCACTCCGCATTGCGTCCGCTCTTCAGATATACTTCATGATTGGGAGCCTGGTCGTGGATGCCGATAATGTCATAGACGCCGTTCCGGTAAAAGTTTGCGGTTAGCTGATAATCGATGTCCGGTGAAGCAACTAAAGGGTTGCCAACGGAATGCTTCAGATCGATGGCAATTTTATGGTGGTCTTCTTTTACTTCTTTCAATTCGATGCCCGCCGCAGAAGCGACATCTGCTTTGCGGAATTTTTTTCTCCAATTATAGGCTGTGGTTGTTCCCACATCTTTTGAACAATCCACTAAAGCCCCATCTTCGGTAAACCGGACACTCAGGTCGACGCGTGTTCTGTATTCAGGCGACACGGGATCAAAGCTGCGGCCATCCCCTTTAAAAAAGCGGTTTAAGGACATGAGGTTTGGGTTTGGCATTATTTCTTCTCCAATGAATGTTAAATAGCGCAGCTGCCATTCAGGTTGCTGGATATGATCTTTTTGGGTCGGCTGTTCAGCCAATAACTGTTCCCTCTTGGCTACACGTTTAATAATCCAGAATTCTTCCATCGCCGCCTGCTCCTGTGATGATCTCACATTGACCATGCCGAAAACTGTCGCCAGTAATGATTTTCTGTGTTTCATCTTTTCTTCGGATTTCTCCAGCGGCCGCTTGCCGTGCACCCAATACGTATAGGCTTTCTTGCTGTCCGCTTCCAAATCCGTGAACTGATTTTTATCAGTATCCGTTATGAATTCGCCATCACGGTAAATATCAAAACTGGCAATGCCATCAATTGCTCCCCAGGCAATGGCGATTTTTGAATCAGAGACAATCGTACTTACGGTGATTTGCTGAAGGCGATTGATAAAATCATCCAGATAATTTTCAGTTCCCGTCTGCAGTTTGATTCGGTCAATCACTTTTTCATCAAGGTCCAGCCTTTCGATGGAGTAAATATACATTTCACCTGGCGTCAGCCCTTCATCTTTGAAAGAATTGTCTGTGCCTTTATATATTACTTTTCCATCGCGTTCTAGCCGGCAGGTGCCTCCGGTATTTGACCAGATGAAAAATATCGAGGTATCGGTTTGTTCAAGTAATTCCAGTTCCAGGCGCATCGGCATAATCTACCTCTCCTCATTAGATTTTTCTTTTCAATACCCGGAATTCCAAAATCTTGAACCCATAATTAGTAAGAATGAAACATTTGTAACAGAAATAAAACATATAAATGGTCTAACAGATTGTATAATATAGGTAATTACAATATACGGAGGCGTTTTTATGGCACATCCGGCAAAAATGCTCAAAGAGTTAAAAGAAAATAAGCCGAACGCTTCGATTGACCATTGGATTTTCGGTATTTTTCATACAAGCCGATCTGATAAAGTGGATGGATTTAAAGGGTTGCTTGCGGCAAGTGAAGAATCATTAGTCTTTAAAAGTGGCGGTACAGGAGAAGACTCCTATGTAATGGAAGTTCCTCTGAGTGAAGTTGCAGAAGCAGAAGCGGAACTGACGGGAACGGTGAATATGATTATTCACCTTATCGACGGCGGACACATGGAAATGTCTTATATTTCACGTGGGAATCCACAGGAGTTTTTACAATTTCTTAAATCGCAGCGGGAGAATCCGGCAGAGGGATTATTGTCGATCGATCATTCACCGAAATAATTCAAATGACATTTAAAATATTATGGCATTATAAAAAACCGGACCTCTTTATCAGGAGCTCCGGTTTTTGTGCCTTAACTTCTATTCTTTATCAAAGAAAATATGCTGCACTGTCCACTTTTCACCCACTTCTAACAGGCCAAAGGAATATTGCGGCTGACGGCGTTTATCTGTCGGGGAACCGGGGTTGAAAAGAGTCACCCCATTTATTTCTTTCATCAGCGGTATGTGAGAGTGGCCGAAAACAATCAAATCGACTTCATCTTCGGCAAAAGCTTCGACAGCGCGCTGTTCGGTAGTTTTACCTGTGCCATCCCCGTGCACGATTCCTATTTTCAAGTTCTCCACAGTAACAATTTTCTTTTTGCCGAAGCGGTCGACTATTTCCCACGGATCGACATTTCCCGCGACGCCGATAGTTTCTGTATAAGCAGAGAGCTCAAAGAAGACGTCAAGGTTTTGCCAATCCCCTGCATGTAAGATCAAGTCTGCCTCCTCACAGGCGTCCAAAAGGATTTTCGGAAGTTGCTTTGCTCTTGCAGGGATATGGGTGTCGGACAAAATCAAAACTTTTTTCATCAGCAAATGCCTCCAGTAAATTGGATTTACCTTACTGTATCAAACAGTAAGCCCTAAGTCTAAGCCTGTGTCACAGAACTGACATGGTTAATATTCGGGCGAAAGGGAAACTGTATATTACAGTTTACAAGTACAGTGTGGAGGGATGAACAATGAAAAAAACGAGTCTGAATAAAATGGTTTTCGCTGGTACAGTTTTTGCAGGGGGCATTGTCCTATTCAGGAATATCAGGAAAAAGAATGGGAAAAAAGTATGGGTCTACGAAGACAACGATATGCGCAACAGTGTTACCGTGGACCGTGAGGAAAGTGTAAACGCCCAGTACGATGAAGCGGAAAAAGGGCTGACGCAATTGGATTCCGCTTTCCGTTCGGAATGGCAGGCGAATGGGTTTCCGCAAACACATCGGGAGCTGGAGAATTTGGAAAGCGGTAAATGACAGCTTGAAATATATGCGGCAGGAAGCGGCTTAGTCCGAAGTTTTTAAATCAGGAGGAGTGTAATATGGCTGATGAACGTAAAATTGTCTGCTATATAGCTGAAAGTCTTGATGGCTACATAGCAACAGAAGATGATTCCTTGGATTGGCTGTTCAAAGTGGAAGGAGAAGGCGATGCCGGGTATGCGGAGTTCATGGAAACAATCGATACGGTGGTAATGGGAAGAAGAACGTACGACTGGGTGATGGATATGGAAAAAGGCGAGTATCCTTATGAAGGGCTCAAATCTTATATCTATTCACGGTCTGTATCAGACAAGTCTGTCGGCGGTGATATCGAATTCATCGATATGGACATACCGGCATTTGCGGATATGCTTAAAAGCACGCCGGGTAAAAATATCTGGATTATTGGCGGATCGGAGTTATTGGCTGGCTTCATGGATGCCGGTTTGATAGATGAGTTTATCATCTCCATCGCTCCCGTAGTGATCGGCCGAGGGATTCCTTTGTTTCAGAAATCCGACCTGATGACGGAATACAGATTGAAAGAGGTGAAAAGATACGGGGAGTTCGCGCAATTGCATTACATTTCGAAGTAAAATCCTCCCGCTGATCAAGAGGGAATTTCCCTCGAATTAAAAATAAAATGTTTAGATCTATTTTCATAGGGAATTTCTAGTTAGAGGACAAAACTATCCGAATGCGCATGTACGGGCATGGAAGTTTTTAGAATGGAGAGGAACTATGAAAATCTTGAATCAGAACATATTTGGTGGAGCGGTCCTGGCCGTTGTTTTTTTATGTCTGCCTTTAGCGGAAGCCCAAGCGGCTCAACACCGGATTTCAGGGCCTGGCGTGGATAATGGGGAAGAGATTCGGGAGCAGCTGGCTCGAATGGGCTATTATGACGAAGACGTCACTGGTTATTTTAATTTCATCACCAGCAATGCAGTCACGAGATTTCAGGAAGACTACGGTCTGCCGCCGACAGGCATTGTCGGACCACTCACTCAGATGAAATTGGAAAATGTTGAAATGATGGCGAAGATTGTCCACGGGGAAGCCCGGGGAGAAAGCTTTATTGGCAAAGTCGGCGTGGCGGCTGTGGTCTTGAACCGCATCGAATCGCCTGATTTTCCGGACAGTACGGAAGAAGTCATTTTTCAGCGCAATGCCTTTACGGCTGTAATTGACGATCAATACCTGCTGACTCCGAACAGGAGCGCTTATGATGCAGTCAAAGAAGCGATGGAAGGCGTTGACCCGACAATGGGAGCTGTATTCTACTACAACCCAGCAGGGGTCACTGACGATTGGATATTTTCAAGGACTGTCCTCACACAGATCGGCCGCCATTTCTTTGCAGAATAACAATTTGCATTCACTATTCATATGAAACAATGAAGGCCACCCGGGAGTGGCTTTTTTTTATTCGCGTAAGCTGACTTATTTGTTAAAGAGAACCGCTTTTGCTTTTGTGATGACATGGTCTTCATCATCGTAGATCAGGCAATCTGCATGAATGAGGTTGCGTCCTTCCTTTACTGCAAATGCACGGGCGGTCAGCACTGAAGATTTGCTGCTTTTCAGGAAAGTCACATTCAAGTCGACGGTCACGGCCTGCTGCCGGCCCTGTTCATCAGGAGCGACCGTATTGCATAAAGCGACTTCGGCTAGCGTGGAGATGATGCCTCCATGTATAAGTCCGGCGCTGTCGATGTATAATTCTTTGATCGGCAAAGTCACCTTTACACTGTTTTCTGTTGTTCGTTCGTATTCCATTTCAAGAAACTTATCGAATGGCTGGCGGATAAACATAGCTGGAGCCTCCTTCAACACTTCTTAACTCTCTACAATCCTTATTCGCTTCTGATGCCTTTGATTCCTTTTTACTGAAACATGCCATTTCATCTGGTCATAATGGAGTCCCTGGAAAGTCTTGAAATTACATTTATTTATGTAAACCGGTCTTTTGAACTTTTCTGCCCAGCAAATCAAGGAAGTCTGTTGGATACATAAAAACTGATTTAAAATCTATACTGGTTAGAATGAAAAATATAGTTAATCGAATGAAGGGAGAGAAAAAATGAAATTCGTAAAAGCATTTTTATTCACAGCAATGGTATTCGCATTTTTAAGTTTTTCTCAAACAGAAACGAAAGCTCATTTCCCGGATCTTCATACCGGAATGGCAGGAGAGGAAGTAACAGCCCTTCAAAGGGATTTGCAGAAACTTGGTTATTTCCACGTGGTGCCGACCGGTTATTTCGGTGAAATTACAAAAAACGCGTTGATCGGTTATCAAACGGATTTCGGTGTTCCTGCTACCGGTTATTATGGCCCGCTGACACAAAGCAGAATGGCGGAAACAGAAATTATGGCACGCGTAGTCCACGGTGAAGCGCGTGGTGAAAAATACGCAGGAAAAGTGGCGGTCGCGGCAGTCATTTTGAATCGCGGCCAATCTCCGCGATTTCCCGATTCTATCGAGAGTGTAGTATTTCAGCGCAATGCCTTTACGGCAGTCAATGATAAACAATATTACCTTGTACCTGACAGCTCGGCTTATCAAGCTGTGAAAGATGCGGTCAAAGGCTGGGATCCGAGTCACGGTGCGACTTATTACTATAATCCAAGCGGTGTGACGGACAGCTGGATTTTTTCCCGGACTACCATTACGAAAATAGGCAAGCACGTTTTTGCCAAATAAGTGAACAGTCCTGCCTTATCTCTAAAAGGCAGGCTTTTTACTGCCCAAAACCCTATTGTAAGGAAGGGCTCTCTATTATAATGAAGCCAGAGCTTAAGAAAGGCGGCAGATAGAGAGATGTATACGGTGATTTTATATGCTCATATATTAAGTGCAGCATTATCAATCGGACCGTTCTTTGTATTGATTCCTCTAGTTAATCGAATTAGGGAAGCGGATACGAAATCCTTATCCGGCCTGGTTGCTACATTCCGCTCGGCTACCCGGCTGGTGATGCATGCTGGACATGTATTGGTTGCGACGGGTGTGCTGCTGGTCTGGCTGGGACCCTGGCCGTGGCTTTCCCCGTGGATTCTGATGACGCTCGTGGTAATGTTTTCTTCGGTATTTTTTCTTGCGCGCGCGTTTTCTCCCGTGCTGAAGAAGTTTGCTGAACCGGAGGCTGATCAATCCGCTCTGGCCGAAAAATTGAAGCGCTCACTGTGGATTTACATAATGCTGCTATTGCTGATGCTGTGGTTCATGGTGGATAAACCGACTCTATGGCAATAAACGAAAAACTGATGTCTCGCCCCAATATGGGCAGGACATCAGTTTTTATTTCGATGAAAATTCATCCCTTCAATGCGCCTGCGGTCATGCCTGCGACAAAGAAGCGCTGGAGAAAGACATAGGCGATGACCATTGGAGCGGATGCGATGATGACGCCGGTGAACAGCATCGGATAATTGGTCGAATACTCGCCTTGGAATTCAAGCAAGGCAAGCGGCAATGTCTTATAGGCGTTATCGGTGATGAACAGCAAAGGATAGAGTAAATCATTCCAATGCATAACGAAAAGGAAAATCGCCGTGGCCGATAAGGATGGCAGAGAAAGCGGAATGGCCACTTTCGTGTACATCTGCCAATTTCCGGCTCCATCAATCGTCGAAGCTTCAAACAATTCTCTTGGCAGCGTCTTCATGAAGCCTGTCAAAATGAAAACCGCGATGGGCAAGGTGACTGCGATATTGACGAGGATCAACCCAAGCAGGCTGTTCGTCAAATTCAAATCCAGCATAAGTGAATACAATGGAACCATATTAACCTGGGCTGGCACCATCATGCCGAGCGTAAACAGGCCGAAGAGAATATTGCCCATCCAGTTCTTCAGGCGGCTGATGCCAAAAGCGATCATCGAAGCAAAGAATAAAGTCAAAACAACTGAGAACAAAGTGACAATGGTGCTGTTCATAAAATACCCGGCCATCGTCTGTTCCTGGAAGATGGCGCTGTAATTGCTCCATTGGAAGCCGTCTTCCGGCAATCCGAGCGGGTCCCTGAACGTCTCCTGCAATGTCTTAACAGAAGTGAGGGCAACCATCAGCAGCGGTATCAAGATCAGCAGAGCATAAACCGCCAACGAAAATTTTCGGAATAACAAAAAATCCCCTCCTTCTAATAAGAAATGCGGTCAGAGCGCAAGGCTTTAAACTGCAGGAATGTGATGAAAGCAATAATAATCATGAACAGAACCGATATGGCGCTGGCATATCCGAAATTATAACTTCGGAAAGCGACATCAAAAATGTAAGTGGCGATAATTTCCGTTGAATTATTCGGACCGCCTCCAGTCATGGCGAACACCAGGTCAAACGCTTTGAAGGACTGAATGGTCGTATACGCAATGACGATGGTGGCGGAAGGAGCGAGCAGCGGCCAGGTGACTTTCCGGAACGTCTGCCATTTGCTTGCCCCTTCAATTTTCGCCACCTCATAAAGGTCTTCCGGAATCGCCTGCAGGCCGGCGACAAAAATGATCAGCATCTGGCCGGCGTGGAACCAGATTTGTGTGACAGCCAAGGAGTAGATGGCGATATCAGAATTTCCGAGCCAATTCTGCTGAAGAAAATCGAGTCCGAGCAATTCCAGGATCTGATTCAGGATCCCTAAAGAAGGGTCGTAGATGAACGCCCAGATAAAAGCGACTGAAACAGAAGAAAGTATAGTCGGAAAGAAATAAAGCGCCCGAAGAAATAAATTGGCTTTCGTATTTTTCAAAACAATCATAGCAAAAACTAGAGCCGTCAAGGTCTGGAAGACAACGACCATCAGCATGAACTTCAAGTTATTGCCGACTGTCTTCCGAAATACAGAATCACCGGTCAGCGCCCGTTCGTAATTTCCGACTCCGACAAATTGATAAGCGTCACTCAGCCCATCCCAATCGGTAAAGGAATAGAACAGGGCACTGACAGTGGGGTACAGGAAAAAGATGCTGTAAAGAAGCAGCCCCGGTAAGAAAAACAGATAAATCGTCTTTGAAATCTTCATTCAGCTATTCCAGGTTTTCTTCGACAATTTGTTGTGCTTCCTCCGCCGCTTCCATCGGATCGGCGCCTCCAAGGACGTTTTCAATGGAACTCAAAACAGCTGCTTCAACTTGCGCATTGGTGATAAGGAACCGGGGCTGGAACCGTGTTTTTCTTTCATCAATCCAATAAGCGGTATTCTGCAGCACTTCTGATTCGTATTCTACGTCGTTCACAGTCAAATGCTGCCCGGTTTCATTGGCGTACTGTGAAGCGATTTCAGGTCGGCTGAGGAACCGGATGAACTCTTTCGCCTCTTCTTTTTTTTCGGAGTTGCTGTTGATTGCCAGCATGAAAGTGGCGGTGTTGATTCCTTCATATTCGGCTTCACTTTCTTCAACTGTAATCGGCGCCATCAAATCGAGTTCAAGATCAGGATTCAAATCGAGAAGCGACGCCATATGATAAGATCCGGTGGCGAGCATGGCGGCTTCTTCATTAGCTACCATTGCCATGGCAGAATCTTGGCTGGTACCAAGCGCATCGGGTTGGATATAGCCTTTTTGCTCAAGCAGCTGGAAATCTTCCAGCGTTTTAACCCACCATTCATTTGTCAGGGATTCTTCGCCATTCTGCAACTTTTGGAAAACTTCTTCATCAGGTGCATTATTCATCATCATGCTGTTCATAAATTGATTGGGTCCGATATCAGCGCCTGGAAAAGCGATAGGCGTAATATCGTTCTCGAGCAGGGTATCGGCCATTTCCTGAAATTCAGTCCAGCTTTTAGGCACTTCCAGACCAAGCTCATCGAACATGCCTTTGTTATAGACAGGCATATTGAACACCAATTGATACGGCAAAGCCAATTGCTGGCCATCCTTTTCACCGACACTGATCAAGCTCTCATCAAAATTTCCGACGAAATCTTCTCCGCTCAGATCTTCAAAAAAACCGGCATTTGCAATAGCTTCAAATTGCGCTCCGGGGAAAGAAGTGAAAACATCCCCTGTCGAACCGTCTGTCAGCATGCGCTGGCCGGTTGCCTGATATTGTTCAGATGGATAGATATTCATTTCGACGCCGATTTCGGGATATTCTTTTTCGAATTGGGCGATGATATCATCAAAAACTTCTTTATCTTCTCCGCGCCAATGGATGAAGCTGATTTGTGTCCGGTCTTCCGATCCGCTTTCACTTTCAGAACTGCTGTCGGGACTTTCGCCGGCGCAGCCTGCCAACGCAAGAAGAGGCATAATAAGTAATGAAGTAATGGAAATTTTTTTGTTTATCATGTCAGAATCCTCCCTTTTTCTATTTATATATCCTTATTACCTGTTATACCGTAAATCTGTCAAAAATGACAGAATAATTAGATTTTATGTATGGCCTGCCAATAAAAAGAAGGACATGAAAAAGCACAAGCTATGGGCTTGCGCTTTTTTCTTCTTCATTCTTCCCGTACAAGGGGAAGTGTACAGCAGCGGAAGGCACCGCCGGACTTGATGATTTCTGAAAAATCCACTTCTATGACGCGGAAATCATTTGCTCTCAAGAGTGTATTTACTTTAGTGTTCTGAGGCTGGCTGAATACCCGGCGCCCGCCGATGGACAGGACGTTTGTGCCGAGGGCGAATTGTTCTTTTGCGTCAACCGGCAATAGAGTATAGCGTTTAGAGAGCATATCAATTGTCTCTTGATCAAGTGCATCTTCAAATATCAAAGCTTCGGTTGGTGAAAGGATATTGAAGACACAATCGAGATGCAGGTATTTCTCGTTAAAAGCAATCGGGATTATATTGAAGTCAGGAAGTTTCTTTTTTAATCCTTCAATGGCATTCTTGCTGGTGCGGCTGCTGATTCCGACGAAGACGGTATCGCGGTCAATCAGGACGTCGCCGCCTTCAACCCGCTTTCCATTAAGTGTTTCCGCATTGAAATTATTTTGCTTCAGCCATTTTTGAAGAACTCCTTCTTCACCTTGGCGGATTTCAGAAGCCATTTCAGCGATGAAAACTGTATCACCGACAGTAAAACCGATATCACGTGTAAAAACCTGCTCGGGAAAAGCATCGGAAGGGTTCAGTAAATCTGTTTCTACACCTTCACGCTGCAAAGCGTCCAGAAATTCTTTGTGCTGCCGCATGGCTTTGTCTGTATCGATGTTTTCTTCCTGGTATCTTTTTTGCACGTCATTTATGACGTCTTTTATTTCCATATATTCCGGCGGGCATAACAGTACACGTCGTAAAGAATCATATTCGCTTTTGCACCTGGCCGACGGTGATGATTTTGTGAATGCTGACATAATAGTTTCCTCCAAAATTTCTAGTTATTACTAACGTTATTCCCGTTTTGGTGGTGAATTAAAACCTGTAAAATGAGAAGATTGGAAGTGAACTTGAAGAAACCGCAGCAAAGGAGATTTTAGATATGAAAATAACACAGCAGGAAATTCAGGAAGACCGGGATTTTATCCGGCAGAAAGTGGTCGAACACAATAGAAACAGTTTGCCGGAACAGCTGAAAAGTCCATATGGTAATACAAGTTTCATTGCGAGAGGTGATGAAGGGGAAATTATTGGCGGCATTACGGGGACCTATTTTTGGCAGCACATGCATATTGATTTCCTGTGGGTCGACCCGGCACAGCAGGGAAGCGGCATCGCTGCAGAATTGATGGCGAAGATGGAGCAGTACGCGCGGGAATTGAAGTGCAGGCTGATGACGGTGGATACGTTCAGCTTCCAGGCGCCTGGTTTCTACCGTAAACAGGGTTTCCGGGAATTCGGCACGCTCGAAGATCATCCAGCCGGCCACAGCCAGCATTATTTTGAAAAGCGGCTGACTGAGTAATTATTGAGGAGTTATGTATTATAGAAAATAAAAAACGGACACCTTAGTGGGTGGCCGTTTTTCAATATTTCTTTATTCCTGATAAAAGACTTTATCCACATTGTATTTCGCTTTTTGCGTGTTGATCAGGTAGGTTTCATAAATTTCGCGTTCCATCGGATCTTCCACAATGGATACAGTGATGCGATGCACTTCGTCACGGTGGTTCTTAAGTGGCGATACATTGTCCTCGAAATGTTTTTTCACACGCTGGCGCAGTTTGCGGGCTTTGCCGACAAACAGCAATTCGCCGCTGTGGTTGAAGAATTGGATGATGCCGCCTTTATCGCGCGGAATCTCGTGAAGGTCGATGAAACCGTACAATGGCTTGATCACCGCTTCGTCGCCTGTAATTTCCTGTTTGCGCTGTGTAATTGTCACATCAGCTTTTGGTGGTTGAATATTAATCATGCTTATCACGTCCTCTATTATCGTAATGCTCATTTTAACACAAAAGAGAGCGGAAATCCATCCGCTCTCAGCTTGCTCTATTAGACAGTCCCTAATTGATTTTCTGCGTCTTCTTCACCTTGCAGGATTTCAAATACCTTGCCATATGTGTTTTCACGTTCCAATACGTTTACAAGCACATGCGCAACATCCGCGCGAGGGATTGAACGGCCTTCAAGTGACTTGAAACCTTCTGTCGACACTTCGATTTTTCCTGTTTTGTCTTCGTCCGACAAAGCTCCAGGACGTACAATAGTGTAATCGAGATTGGTTGACTGCAGAAGTTCGTCCGCAGTGCGTTTTGCCACAAGATATGGTTTCATCTCTTCGCCGCCCGCATCCGGATTATCGGATCCGACGGAACCTAGCTGAACAAAGCGTTTCACACCTTTATCCTGGGCGTATTTTGCAGCTTTTACTGAACCCCATAAGTCGATGGTCAACGTTTTTTCAGCTCCGGTTTTCGGACCTGAACCGGCTGCGAAAATTACAGCATCGACATTGTCGAAAGCATTGCTGAAGTCCTCTTCAAGGTCAGCCAATACTACTTTGGAGACGCCGAGCTCCTCCATTTTGGCTTTTTGCTCTTCTTTTCTGACCATTGCAACGGCATTATGATTTGTATTTGCCAATTCCTTGACGATATTTCTGCCTACTTGTCCATTTGCTCCAATTACTAAAACATCCATTAAAATTTCCACTCCTCTAATTTATCATTATCTTATTATTATTCCCTTTATTTTAATGAATAAACAATGTGCAAAGAAGGTAAAGGGAAAGTGAGGCAGGCATTTGCCGTTAAAGCTGTTAAAACGAAGTGGAAAAGGCTAGAATAGAAATAAGACGGAGGTGGACCATATGGAAATTATCGATTTTACATTTCACAAAATCAATGATCCAACAGGAATAATGGAAAGCGATCGCTACGAATTTTTGCTTACTGTCGAAGTGGATGAAGATGATGAACTTTACACAGAAGCCGGCCTTGACCTGCGTGTCATTATGGCTGCCGATGAAAGTGGAGCCCGCATCGCGCATTATAACTTCATGGACAAGCAAACGGGCAAAGCGATGGAGTTTGCGCTTGAAGACGATGAAGAAGCAGAAGTGCAGGCATACTGCCGCGATAAACTTTCCTTATAAGAAAAAACCTCCAACCGAGCGGGTTGGAGGTTTTTCTTACTATTATTTAAATTTTAACTTCCACATCAGCAGCTTCCCGCAGTTCTTCAATGCGATCATAGACTGCTTGTTTTTCGTTCTGGTCTTCCAGGGACTGGAGGATTATCGGCTTCATTTCTTCGAATTCTGGCGTTTCTCCCTCAGTGGAGTCGACATAACCCTGATAAGCTTCTTTAAGATCTTCTTCTGTCACTTCTGCGCCTTCTATTTCATCCGCAAGATAGCTTTCGTAGATCAATTGCTCACGCAGCTGTTGTTTCATATCATCCAATGTGAAACCGGTTCTCTTCAGCGCAACATTCATCTGTTCTTCGTTTTCGAATTGATTTTTCAAATCTTCAAAACGTTGCTCCAAAACTTCTTCATCCACTTCATGGCCTTTCTCAATGGCATCCTGGATAACCAATTTATTGCCCACAATGACAGAGATGGCTTGCTCTTTCACTTGCTCCGCAACTTCCGGATCATCGGCTTTCTTGCCCTGGGTGGCAACAGAGCTTTCCAATTGCCGGGCTACACTATTATAGACAGTGCCTTTGATTTCTTCGCCGTTCACGATAACTACTACATCATCGGCAGCCGGCAAGTCGAGATCCGTAGCAGGTTCATCAATTACCGTTTCCGGAACTGCTTCTGACTCCGCGGGTTCAGAAGTTTCTTCTGCTTTATCTTCGTCTGAACAAGCACCAAGCATTAATAGTAAAGAAAGGGGTAAAGCCATTAACTTCATCTTTTTCATCGTGCAATTCTCCTCTTCAATCTTTCTCGTTAAAGTAAACCACATTTGTTCGAAGGTTACAAATACTTCCGTATTCCTATGATACAAAAAGATGGTATGATTAATTAATTACTTCTTTCAATAATAATAACCATCATGGAGGAATTCGAATGACGAAAAGCAGCAATATCAAAACACGTAAAACACTTGATATAATCCAGCCGTATTCACCTGGAAAGCCGATATGGGAAGTGCAGAAGGAATTGGGGCTTGACCGTGTCATCAAAATGGCTTCCAATGAAAATCCGTTAGGGCCTTCTCCAAAAGCAGTCAAAGCCATTCAGGAAAGCCTTGCGGACCTGAACCGCTATCCGGATGCAGACGCCAGTGTCCTGCGCCAGGCGATTGCCGACCAATACGGCGTTGCAAAACAGCAGGTCATTACGACCAACGGCGCTGACGAATTGATTACATTAATATCTGAAGCTTTTCTGGAACAAGGGGATGAAATCATCGTACCTTCTCCGTCATTCAGCGAGTACGATTTCGGAGCGCATATTATGGGAGCGGTCGTTAAACAAGTGCCTTTTGATGAAGGCTTTCAATATAATGTAGATAAACTCCTCGAAGCCATTACTGAAAAAACGAAAATCATCTATATCTGTTCGCCGAATAACCCCACGGGCACATATATCGCCAGGAAAGAAATGGCGCGTTTATTAACGGAGCTTAAAGATATCCTGGTGGTATTTGACGGGGCTTACAGCCAATTTGCCGATGAAGAAGACTATACCGACGGACTTGAATTTGTAGCCGAGGGGCAGCCGGTAATCGCTTTACAGACTTTCTCTAAAATCTATGGCATCGCCGGCGTGCGGATCGGTTATGGCATTTCTTCGGAAGAAATCATCAAATCCATCCTGAAAGTGAAAGAGCCGTTCAACGTCAACACTTTGGCACAAATTGCAGCTTCGGCAGCAATTACGGATACGGAGCATGTCACTGCATCATTCAACGCCAATAGAAAAGGACGCGATTTCTTATACTTAAACTTTGAAAAACTGGGGTTGCCGTACACTGAAACAACTGCCAACTTCATCCTGGTGCAAATAGGGGCAAACGGGGAAGAGGTTTATCAGCAGCTGATGGCGAAAGGGATTATCGTTCGCTACGGCAAAACCTGGGGCTTGCCTGAACATATCCGTGTGACCATCGGTACAGATGAAGAAAATGAATTTTTCATCGATACATTAACGGAAATATTGAACCCATTAAAATAAATCCAAGCCGGCTCCTGATTGATGGGAGCCGGCTTTTTTGATTTTTCTGATGGAGTTTATGAACTGGAAGATGCGGGAAAAAGCACGGGAAAAGCTTAATTAGGAAGAGGTGGAAGGCTTGATATATGATTGTGCCATAATTGGCGGAGGACCAGCGGGATTGAGTGCGGCTTTGGTGCTCGGCCGTTCGAAGCGGAATACACTGCTGTTTGATGATGATCATGGACGCAACCTGGTGACATGGGAAGCACACGGCTTTCTGACTCGGGACGGCATTCAGCCATCGGAATTAAAAAAGCTTGGACGCGAAGATGTGGGAAAATATGATTGTGTACAGCTAAAGAAAAAGAGGGTTGTCAGCATCAAGCGCATCACTGAAACCCATTACCAGCTGGAAACAGCGGATGGCGACACTTTCCATAGCGTAAAAATCATCTTGGCAACCGGAGTAAAGGAAAAATTGCCGAATATACCGGACATTGAAAAATTTTACGGCACCAGTTTGTACAGTTGCCCGTACTGCGACGGATGGGAAATTCAAAATCAGCCGTTGGCAATCATCGCTGATAAAATGGTTTATGAGCTTGCCAAGAAAGTATATAACTGGAGCAAAGATCTCGTCGTTTTCACAAATGGCGTCGGCAGGCTGGAAGAAGATGAAAAAGCAAAACTCGAAGCGAAAGGCATAAAAGTTCATGAAGAAATGATCGATGGCCTGGAAGGCGAAAATGGGCAATTACGCAGAGTCAGGCTCGAAGACGGAACGCTGGTAGATCGGGCAGGCGGATTTACTACGCCGGAATGGAGCCACACGACTCCATTCGGTAAAGAACTTGGCTGCAAAATAAACGATCACGGCGGAATTGCTACAGATGATTACGGACGGACAAACGTCTGGAACGTTTATGCAGCAGGGGATGTTTCCCAGATCGTGCCGTCCCAGCTGATCATTGCTGCAGGAGAAGGCAGTGCAGCAGGGATTGGCGTCAATGGCGATCTGACGAACGAATACTTTGACACGGAATGATAAGGGCCATACAGGAAAGACAAAAGACTCCCCTTACAGGAGTCTTTTGTTGTCTTTATTGATATAACGGTTCCAGAGGAAGTTCTGGAGCAGGAACAGCAGCAAAGCCGTGATGCCTAAATTCAGGTAATACCAGATGCCGTCGCCGAAGAAGCTTAAAGGAGTAACGGTATTTGGCAGCTGCATAAGGTACAGGTAGTTAGCGTCGGTTAACGGGTTTACCAGGTAGCCGATGGCAAGCGCATAAGCGACCAGCAATAAGAAGACTTTGATAACGGAACGCAGCGTAATAGTTTCAGGTTTTGCCAAAGCCAGGAACAGGCAAGCCCAAGGGATGGCGGTGTGATGAACGAAAAACTTCCAAAAACGGAAGTGGTGGTAATCAAATGGCAAGTCCGGTGTGACCAGCGCAAGAAAGGCAGGAACAATGCCGATGAAAAAGGAAATCTGAATCCAGCTCCGGCGCATGGTCAACAACCCGATCATGGCCGTAATCGAAGCCACTCCGCATAAGTGGAGGGGCACATGTCCGGCGAAATTCCAGATTCCGTTTGAAATGGTCCAATATTGATAGGAAACTTCGGACAGCAATAATAATGAAAACAAGATCCAGCGCAAAACTTGGAATGGAAGGGGGCGGGACATTAATTGTTTTCTGAATACGATCAGCAGGAATATACCCAAAGCAGCAATGGCAAGCACAGTCAGGTGGCTGGCTGAGAACGGCGTAAAATAATGTTGGGATGTTATACCGAACCAGCTGTCCATGCGCATGAGCCTCCGTCAAATCGATTTGTGTGAAAATTGTATCATTTGTTCCGTTGCGCCGTCTATCTGCTTTTTCGCAGCCCGAGTTGGTTGCGCCACGCTTTTGGAATGCGGTAGACTTCATACAAAGAGTTGAAGGAGGCTTCCGGAGAAATGGAGCAATCGAATTTATTGTCCACTATCACTTATGTCAATACGGAACGTTCCATTGAAGCGGGAGAGTTGAAAATTACCACAAGCGAGTTCGATCTTCATTTGTATGAAGATGTCCTTGTTTCCCCCACTGCTACGTTAAACTTGAACAATGTCTGGGATATCTCGTACAAGTCTTTTTCGGATGATGCCAATCTTCTTTATCTGCATACACATAGAGGTGTTGTCACTTACAAGGTGCCAAATGATCCGGGGACGTTCGTGACCGTCTTCAAAAAAATAAAAAACGCCGATTATTGAATCGGCTGAGTTTGAGAGCTGCCATAATCTGTTGGCAGCTTTTTTTGATGAAGCTTTGGGATATTGCGCAATGGGTGAAGAAGACAGAATGGGATAAATGAAATTCTGGAAATAGAAAAACGGCCTGGAAAATCCAGGCCGTTTTAAAACTGTGCGGTTGTTCCAACCAAGGCAAGCGGGTTATTTTATTTCATCTTTGATCAATTCATGCAGCTCTGTCCAATTGCTGAAACGCGGCAGCTTCATGTGGCGGTTGTAGGACTGGTCCATGACAAAAACATTCAATCCGTCACGCGCAAGAGTTTCAAGCACTTCAGGCTTGTCATCGAAATAATAATCCAGTTGGAGTTCTTCGATGATTTTCACTTTCTCATCATCTTTCATCCCGCAGTAGAAGCGGTCGTCCTCTACAGGGAACCCTTGTTTTTTCAGCCAGGCTTTTGTGTCTTCACCGTGTTTTGCCGAGCGCGCCGTAATATAGTAGATTTCATGCCCTTCAGCTTTAAGCTGCTGCAGCACTTCGACTGCTCCCGGGTAAGTCGGACAATCAGTGTAATAGATATAATCGACTGACTTATTCCACATATTCCTGCCTTCTTCATCGGTCAGGCCGAACGCTTCATGGATCTCTACGCGGTCCAGTTCATGGAACACGTCAATAGCTACTTTCTGACCCAATTTTTCCTGGTAATAATGAAAAGCATATTCTCTTAGATTGATTAAAGTATCATCTACATCAAAACCGAATTTCATAATTTCTGATTCCTCACTTTTCAGGGTAACCGGTAAATTTAAAGTCTTTACCGATTTTCGTAAATTCTCCGTCTGCCAAATCGACAGCATTTTTCATCAACTCAAATCCGCTGCCTTCAAGGAAGGTGGGGGCATTCTTGCCGCCGACAAGCTTCGGGGCGAAATAGAGGACCACCTTATCGATCAGTCCATTTTCAAGAAATGCGGAATTGACCGTACCGCCGCCTTCGATGAATAAAGAGGATATGCCGTTTTCGCCGAGAATCCGCATCATATCGTTCACATCGGTACGTGTTTCACCGGAAGTTTCAAAGATGCGGATACCGGAATGTTCCAGCTGCTCTTTTTTGGAGCGGTCATATGTCCGGCTCGTGAAAATCCAGGTTTCGGCAGCGCCGTCCACAGCCACTTTGGAATCCAGCGGCAAGCGCAAGGAAGAGTCCAGAATGACGCGGATCGGGTTGCGGCCGTTCGGGATGCGTGCGGTCAGCTCCGGGTCATCTTCGATCACTGTGCCGACGCCGACAAGAATCGCCATATGCTCACTGCGCAATTCATGGACGTCCCGGCGGGCATCTTCGGATGTGATCCATTTGCTGTCGAGTGAATGGGTCGCGATTTTCCCATCAAGCGTTGAAGCCGCCTTTAAAGTAACAAAGGGCTTTTTAGTGGTGATGAATTTATTGAACACTTCATTCATTTTAAAGGATTCCTGCTCCCGGATACCGGAAACGACTTCAATGCCCGCTTCTTCCAGCATTTTTACACCATTGCCGGAGACGAGGGGGTTAGGGTCGAGAGCGGCAATCACGACTTTTTTAAGCCCGGCATCGATGATCGCCTGCGCGCAAGGACCGGTCCGCCCGAAATGGGAACAGGGCTCCAGCGTTACATAAATCGTACCGCCGTGCGCCTCTTCGCCGGCCATCCGCAGAGCATGGATTTCTGCATGCGGTTCGCCCGCTTTTAAATGGGCGCCGACACCAACAATACGGTTATGGTTCACGATGACGGAGCCGACGAGCGGGTTAGGGTCTGTTTGCCCTTTCATGGTCCGTGCATTGTTCAGCGCGAGATCCATATATAACTCATGATTTGGCATGGACGCTGTCCTCCCCTTTGATATGGCCGGAACGTCTTACTTTTGTATCGAGGTAAGCGGCGTTATATTCAGATTCGTCTCCCCATAAGGAAGTGCGGGAAGCGATCGCCAACCCGGCTTTTTCAATAGCGTCCACTTTTTTCGGGTTATTGGTCATTAACGTGACAGGTTTGGTGCGCAATGCGCTTAATACTGCTATCGCATCATCGTAACTTCTGGAATCATCTACAAACCCAAGGCTTTCATTGGCTTCGACTGTGTCATAACCGTTCTCCTGCAGCACATATGCCATCGCTTTGCTGAACAAGCCGATGCCGCGGCCTTCATGATTTGCAAGGTAGAACAAGGCGCCGCTGCCATGCTGTGCGATGCGTTTCATCGATTGCTTCAGCTGGAAACCGCAATCGCATCGTTTACTGCCGAAAATATCTCCGGTATGGCAAATCGAATGCATACGGATCAAAGCGTCTTCGCTGTTTTCAAAATCTCCATAGACGAGTACGCTGGATTGCTGATATTCAGCCAGATTGGCGGAGGACAGCTTTTCAATGATTTTCTCGTAGTCTTCTGTGACTTCTTCAAGGTTTAACCAGCAATACCAGTTGAAAATAATTGTATCGCCGTCCAGATTGACCGGCAGACGAATCGGCCCGACCAGGTAAATGGCACCTTCCTGTGATTTGATCATTTGTATTTTATCTTTTAAGACCGCAAATACCTGCGGTTCCAATTTCATTTGTGGCATTCAAATTCCCCCATTAATTTCTGTAATAAAAACATAGTACTACAATCGGTTACTAAAAGTAAGTAAAGAGTTCTCTCGAAATCAAACTATTTTTTTAAACGATAATTATTATCGTTTAATTAAAAATGAATTCAGTGGTAAATGATTATTATTCTCAATTAAATTATATAATTCTCAATTACTTTCTTTTGATATAAAGGTATGGTATATTGTCTACATTAGAATAATTATTATTTAGAAAAGGGAGGAATTAAACATGTTACCTGAAAAACTTACAAATGCATTGAACGATCAGTTTAACAATGAATTGCAGGCAGCTCATGCCTACACAGCCATGGCAGCTTATTTTTCGAAAAAAGGCTTTCACGGATTTGCCAATTTCTATTTGGTCCAATCCCGTGAAGAACATTTCCATGCAATGAAGTTCTATCATTATTTAACAGCTATGGACGAAAAGCCGGTATTGCAAAGTTTGACTGAACCGAAAAACCACTTCGTAAGTGCAATCGACGTTCTCGAAAGTTCATTGGCGCAGGAAAAAGAAGTGACCAGCAACATCTATGCCTTGGTTACTTTGGCGGATGAATTGCAGGAACATGCCACTTTATCTTTCCTTGACTGGTTTATAGAAGAACAGATGGAAGAAGAGAAAACATTCCGTGACATCATTACACGCGTCAGAGGAATCGAAGAAGGCGGCGAGTACTTCCTGAAAATGGACGACGAATTCGCAGCCAGAAAACTGGAAGAATAGTTGTAAAGAAAACAGCACACTGCTGACTGTGTGCTGTTTTTCTTTTAAGGAGATGATAAGGTGACAACGGATTACAAACCGGCCATCCATTTTAACCACGTGGATTATTCAATCAATGACAATCAAATACTGCGTGGGATTACAGGTTCATTTCCGGAAGGGAAAATTACGACGCTTGTCGGGCCATCAGGTGCCGGCAAAACAACTTTGCTGAAATTGTGCAATGGCTTGTTGTCGCCTGAATCCGGAGAAATTTACATTAAAGACAAACAAATCAACAGCTTCGAACCGGTCGAACTCCGCCGGAAAGTCGGCATCGCTTTGCAGAGTGCGCCGATGGTCAGTGGCACAGTTTATAGAAATTTAGCACTGCCAGTGGAATTGCGCGGAGAGAAATACGATAAAAAAGAAGCGGAGAACCTGTTGCGCGATGTAGGACTGGGAGAAAAATTCCTGGACCGCAAAGTCACAGATCTATCTGGCGGCCAGCGGCAGAAAGTATCCATTGCCCGGACGCTTGTCAACAAACCGGAAATTTTGCTGCTCGATGAAATCACGTCTTCACTGGACCGTACTTCATTGAAGGAAGTGGAAGAATTGATTACGCTGATCAATCAGAAATACGGCACGACCATCATCTGGATAACGCATAATCTTCAGCAGGCGCTTGATATCGGAGATTTTACCTGGGTGATGATGGACGGTGAAGTCGTTGAAACCGGCGAAAGCGATTTATTGCGGGCACCGTCCAATGACCGCGTGAAATCATTTGTTCAGGGGGGAGCGCAATGACTTATCTGACGTTATCGATCACACTGATTTTTGTTGTCATTCCGCTTGTCCTTTCAAAAACCCTGAATCTTGGGCTTGAACGCGATACCATTATTGCAACAGTCCGTTCAATCATCCAGCTGCTGCTTGTCGGCTTTATCCTGAAATTCGTTTTTGATTCGGAAAGCCTCCTCTATATCTTCCTGATGGTGACATTGATGATTGTCGCCGCTACGCATAACGCGCGCAATAAAGGTGCTTCCATCAAGGGGATCACCTGGAAAGTGGCCATTACGCTCATTTTTGTCGAAGTGCTGACTCAGGGCATCCTGATCGGCCTGAATATTACACCGCCGACGGCCCAGTACATCATTTCCATCAGCGGCATGGTCATCGGCAACTCGATGGTGCTGTCGATCCTTTTCCTCAACCGATTTACGTCGGAAGTCGAATCGCATCAGGATGAAACGGAATTGGTCTTATCTCTTGGCGGCACACCGAAGCAGGCCATCCATAACCAATTGATCAACTCGATCAAAGCCAGTATGATCCCGACCATCGAAAGCCAGAAAACGGTTGGGCTTGTCCAATTGCCCGGTATGATGAGCGGCCAGATCATTGCAGGCGCCGACCCGATTCAGGCTGTCCAATTCCAATTGCTGATCATGTTCCTGTTGCTGACGACAGCGTCAGTCACCAGTGTAATGCTCGGTTTCTTATCGTATCCGACCCTGTTCAACCAACGTATGCAATTGATTCAAAAAAGCTGACCGTGAGTTCGGCTTTTTCCAGGCGCACAAGAAATTTCATCTACTTCAATCATTTCGATGTATAGTTTTTAATCTCCCGAAGCCAGCGCAGAGACAGGAGCACAACTTTGCCTTTTCGCAGAAAGCCAAAAGAGTTAGATTACTTTTTATAGAAAGCGATTCTGAGATATGGAGCAAAACAGCGAGACTCCCAGGGGATTAGAATCGGAGTTGGTAAACCAACTCCGATTCGAGCGAAGTGCTGAGATCCACTCGGGCGAAGGGGACCGAGGCCGAGTTAGCTCAGTGCAAGCCCCCAGGAAAGCGGAGCTGTTATGCGCAATTTCGATTATTTAGATTAACCTTTTTTTCCATAAGCTATAAAAAAGCTGACCCTATGGTCGGCTTTTTTATTTTAGGACTTTTAGATTTCAAAAGGTGTAAAAAGTCCTCCTAATAGTTGGATAATATTTTAAATTTATGGAATATGAACTGTTTTTAAATTTTTCCAATTTGTTTATTGACCGGTCGGTATGTTAGTGCTTTAATTATCATTAAATTAAAAATATTTAATTAATTGGAGGGAAGAATGGATGGCAAAAACGATTACTGGCGAAGCGCTGCAAGGGCCCTTGACGAAAGAAGGAAATGAAGTGAAACCTGCAAGCGCGGGAGGAGCAGCGGAAGTACCGGACTTTGAAAAGATCGAGCGCTCTGAAGGATTCAAACATTTGATGCGCAAAAAGAAAATGTTTCTTATTCCGGCAACCGCTTTATTTTTAGGTTTATATCTGGCTTTTAATATTGTTATTTCCTATACGAACTGGCTGGATGCGCCGATTGCGGGCGACATTCCATGGGTCTGGGTATTTGCATTTGGATTATTCGCGATGACGTGGATACTTGTAACCGTTTACATGAAGCGGGCTGCCCAATTTGATAAGATGGCCGAAGAGACATTGAAGGAATTCGGCTATGAAGAGAAGGGGGATATCCGATGAATGCTACGGTCATAATCATATTTTTAGTCATCGTCGCGATGACATTGGTCATTACATATTACGCAGCCAAGAAAACGAATTCCGCCAGCGACTTCTATACAGCGGGCGGCGGACTCACAGGCTGGCAAAACGGTATGGCGATTGCCGGTGACTACCTGTCCGCTGCGTCTTTCCTGGGTATTGCAGGTTCGATCGCCTTATTCGGTTTTGACGGCTTCCTTTTTTCAATCGGTTATTTAGTGGCTTATCTTGTGGTTTTATTCGTTGTGGCTGAACCTTTGCGGAATCTTGGGAAGTATACACTGGCTGATATGATCAATGCCAGATTCAACGCCAAAAAAGTACGCGGCGCTGCGGCGCTCAGCTCGATCACTATAGTCATCTTCTATATGATTGCCCAGCTGGTGGGTGCAGGCGCGCTGATCCAGCTGCTTTTCGGCATCGATTATTTATGGGCGGTGCTGCTTGTTGGAATCATGATGACGATTTACGTATTGTTCGGAGGCATGACTGCCACAAGCTGGGTGCAGATCATCAAAGCGGTCCTGCTGATGTTGGGGACAGTTGTGCTGTCATTCCTGGTTTTGAAGAATTTCAACTTCAATATCATGGAAATGTTCACACAAATGAAAACGGCGACGCCTCATGGGGAAGCTTACTTGAAACCTGGCGTGAAATATGAAATCCCGTTGGATACGATTTCCCTGATGCTGGCTTTGGTTCTTGGGACGGCTGGCCTTCCGCATATCCTGATGCGCTTCTTTACAGTCAGGGATGCGAAGACGGCAAGAAGTTCCGTAATGTGGGCGACATGGATCGTCGGCATATTCTACGTCATGACCATATTCCTTGGCTTCGGCGCAGCAGCATTTGTGGGTGCTGACTTGATCACTTCAACAAATCCGGCCGGGAATATGGCAGCGCCTTTACTGGCCCAAGCGCTGGGAGGAGACATTCTCATGTCATTCATCTCGGCGGTGGCCTTTGCGACCATCCTGGCTGTTGTTGCAGGACTAGTGCTGTCCGGTGCTTCAGCGTTTGCCCATGATATCTACGGGCAAATCATCAAAAAAGGGGAAGCGACAGAACGCCAGCAGATGCTGGCGGCCAGATATGCATCTGTCGGTGTGGCAGCATTCTCCATCCTGCTGGCGATTTTCGCTCAAAGCCTCAACGTGGCTTTCCTGGTTTCTTTGGCATTCTGTATTGCGGCAAGCGCCAATCTGCCGGTTATCGTCTATACGATTTTCTGGAAAAAATTCAATACGGCAGGAGCTGTTTCAGCCATTCTGACCGGTTTGATTTCCGCTCTGGTGCTGGTATCGGTCAGCCCGAGTGTCTTAAGCCCGGAAGCTGGTGCAGCGATTCTTACCGGAACTCCGCTGTTTCCGTTGACTAACCCGGCGATTGTCTCCATTCCACTTGGCTTTATCGGAGGATTTGTCGGCACGCTGGTTTCCCGTGAAATCGATGAGAAGAAATTTGCGGAAGTCAAAGTACGCGCGAATACAGGCGGCTTCAAACAATTATAATATGCATTCAATCTAATGCCGAACGGACGCCATTGCGCCCGTATGCTAGGCGAAGTGTAAATCAGACCCGGCAGCGTTTATGCCGGGTTTTATTTTTTAAAAAACAAAAGGAGGAGTTAAAATGCCGGATATTCATTTGATACCATATCGTATAGAAGAAATTTCATCGAGAGCGCCTCAGATTCCGGAAGGTGTCCGGATGATTCAGGCGCCTGCTGTATGGGATGCCGCGGAAAAAGGGAAAGGGAATGTCATCGCGATTTTGGATACGGGCTGTCAGCCGGATCATCCGGACCTGAAAGACCGAATCATCGAAGGAAGGAATTTCACGCCTGATTTTGGCGGAGATCCATCCAATTTTGATGACAATAATGGTCACGGTACACATGTAGCGGGAACAGCAGCAGCTTCGCATCAGGAAACCGGCGGTATTGCAGGAGTGGCTCCAGAGTCGAATTTGCTTATCTTAAAGGTGTTGAGCGGTGAAGGCAACGGTGATTATGAAGGCATCATCAATGGTATTCACTATGCGGTGGATTGGACCGGTCCGAACGGTGAAAAGACCAGCGTCATCTCGATGTCGCTTGGCGGACCGCAGGATATTCCGGAGCTGTATGAAGCGGTGAAGCGTGCGGTGGATGCAGGGATTCCGGTCGTCTGTGCCGCCGGAAACGAAGGTGATGACAGTCCGCAAACGGATGAATTCGTCTATCCCGGTGCTTACGGTGAAGTCATTCAAGTTGGCGCGGTCGATTTCGGACGGAAGATTGCCCCGTTCAGCAACACTAATAATGAGATCGATCTGGTGGCGCCCGGCACCGATATTTATTCGGCGTATCCCGGCAGCAAATACGCCAGCCTGTCCGGTACATCCATGGCGGCGCCCCATGTATCAGGAGCACTGGCGCTCATCAAGAACATCGCAGAAAATGAATTCGCCCGTGACCTGACAGAAGCGGAACTGTATGCCCAGCTCGTACGGCGCACAGTGCCGCTGGGCTATCCGAAAACAGCTGAAGGAAACGGCTTATTGGCGCTCGATATCCTGAGCAAATTTGAGCAATTGTTCAAGCTGTTCAACTCGTCGTATGGCTTTGCGCTAAAGCAGGAAAAGGAGCTGTAAATTTAAAAAGGAAGCTGTCCTAAAAGTGGGCAGCTTCCTTTTTCATATTCAATGAAAGATCAAACATCCTTTATGGCTTGTGTATATTCTTCAGCAATTGCCCATTCCACAAGCGGATGATGTTCTTGCAAAGCGTTCTGAATTTGTTTTGCACAGTTTGCAATGGTGTCTTTGTACGTATTCACTTCCAAATGGTAAAGGTGCCTTTGTTGGTGAATAAAATTTAATTGTATTTCAGCCAGGCCTATCGGACGGTCGCCTCGCTGGCTTTCTCTTTGCTGAAGAACCGGAGGCGGGCAATGCACACCGACGAAAAATACAGGGTATCTCTGTAAGACGGTGAAGCAGTCTTTTGTTGTGGAAACATCATGTAAAATCTGATCAGCAATGACATTAACGCCTAAATCAGAAAACATGGCAATCGTGCGATGGTAAAAAAATTCGGTCGGCACAGGAATCAGATGTCCCGTTTCCCTGTTTTCCGCCTTTTCAATAAATCCGTCATAATCGTCAATGCTTAAATGGAAATAGCCATCCAGCTGATTGACCAGCTCGCGCGCCAGGGTAGACTTTCCTGAACTTGAAACTCCATTTAATAAAATAATTTTGCCTTTACCCATGGTTTGTTCCTCCGCAGTTCATTATGGAATTATTATATATGCTTATCTCGTGTTGCGAAAGGTCAGGTGATTCACATTGCTGTCATTATTGTGGTAGAATTTCATCATGTGATTTACAACTAGCTGGCGTTTTGATGGTTGAAATGCGGGAAAGAGCAGGTGCAAGTATGATTGTCGGAATAGATGCAGGAGGTACGCTGATCAAAGTTGCGTACACCGAAAATGGAACGCTCCACTTTGACAAGTATCCAATTGCGGAAATTCAGCAAGTGGCTTCATGGGTAAACGATTTGAGCGATAGTGACATTTGCATTACTGGAGGAAAGTCGGGAGTTCTTCTTTCTTTATTGGATAAAAAAGCGCTGGAAATGGTCGAATTTGAAGCGACTCATCTGGGTGTGCAATTCCTGTTGGAAAAAATGGGCCGGGATGATGATTCCTATCTCTTAACGAACGTGGGAACGGGAACTTCCATCCACTGTGTCGAAAACAATCAGCAGGAGCGCATCGGCGGCACCGGGATTGGCGGCGGCACGTTGGTCGGCTTAAGCCGATTATTGACAGGCGTGATGGATTATGAAGAAATGGTTGCATTGGCGCGCAAAGGGTCGCGGGACCGGATCGATCTGAAAGTGAAACATATTTACGAAGGCAAAACGCCGCCGATTTCCGGCGAGCTGACGGCCAGTAATTTCGGCAATAAAATCTTTGAAGTTGCACATGAATTGTCGAAAGAGGAATTGCTCGCCGCTGTCATCGGTCTGGTCGGGGAAACTGTCAGCACCGTCAGCGTGCATGCGGCGAAGCAGTGCAATAATTCCACAATCATCTACATCGGCTCATCTTTCTTCCACAATCCATTGCTAAAAGAAGTAGTGGAAAGCTACACGGTTTTAAGAGGCGCCGTGCCGCTGTTTCTGGAGAACGGAGAATACTCAGGAGCAGTCGGGGCAATGTCGGTATTGAAATAAAAGAGGGACGGCGCCGTCATCTGCGGCGTCTTTTCTTATGGAATTTGTGACTTGGGAATAAAAGCGACGAAGTTGGGAATAAAAGCGACAAAGTTGGGAATAAACGGACCAAAGTTGGGAATAAAACAAAAGCAAGGCCCCGAATTCAGATTCGGGGCCTTGCCTGCTGCTGTCTATTCGGTAATAATCGTCGTTTTTTCGCGGATAGGCGTCCGCTCGCGTTTTTGCGGAACCGTCTGCGGATAGCCGATCATCATCGTAGCGACAATTTTCTCTCCTGGCTGGACGCCAAGCGCCTCACGGAATTCCGGCTTATAAATCCAGTCGTTGGAACGCCAGATCATGCCGATTCCGCGCTCCCACGCTGCCAGTTGAAAGTTCTGAAGCAGGGAAGCGACAGCGCCAAGATCTTCATCGCGCTGTTTTTGTCGCGGATCTTCAGAAATGACGACGACCAAGTGAAGCGGGATGTCACGGAAATATTCTGCTTTATTGAGCGCAGCCGGAGCAGGTGCGCCGTTGACTTTTGAAGCGGCGCCAAGAAACGCCTCCACAAATTTTTCTTTGCCGGCTTCTGCAAATAGCAGGAAACGCCAAGGTTCATTGACTTTATGATTGGGAGCCCATTTGGCGATATCGAGAAGCTCGATGATTTCATCGATGTCGACCGGGTCCAACTTGAAATTGGTGATGGAACGTCTATCCATGATCGTTTTGTCGATAGGGTTTTGCATTTTTTACTCTCCTTCATTCTTGTATTACTTTATTACCATACTATCATGTTTACGGAATGGCATCTAACAAATGAAACTGCCTGTTATTCGTTCACGTAGAATACAAATATCACCGACTGCAGGCTGCCGGTTTTATTGTTAAAATGGAATCAACAGTAAGGAGTGAGGTTGGCATGAAGAAAGTGGCGGTTATCGGAGGCGGCATTACGGGCCTTTCAGCTATGCATTATTTCCAGCAATTGAAACGTAAGAAGAATTTGGATGTTGAATTGGTGTTGATCGAAAAAAATATAGAGCTCGGCGGCAAAATCCGTACCGTCAGAGACGCTGAATTCATCATGGAAACAGGGGCGGACTCAATTGTGGCGCGACACGGGAGTGTCTGGCCGCTGGTCGAAGAGCTGGGACTCGAGGACCGCGTGGTCTATAACGGCACAGGCATCTCATATCTGTACACGGACAGCGGGTTGCATCCGATACCGGCAGATACAGTGTTCGGCATCCCGATGGATGAAGAGGCGCTGTTCAGTTCGACGCTGATTTCCGAACAGGGCAAGCAGGAGGCGCTAAAGGATTTCGAAACGAAGAATGAGCATTTCACACGCGACAGTTCAATCGGCGAGTTTCTCGAAAGCTTTTTGGGGAAAGAACTGGTTGAGAAGCAGATTGCGCCTGTATTGTCAGGCGTCTATTCGGGCAAATTGCACGAGCTGACACTGGCTTCGACTTTGCCTTACCTGGTCGATTATAAAAATGAATACGGCAGCATCATTAAAGGACTGGGTGCCAATCGGACCAAGTTCCAGGGCGCGGCCAATAAAAAATTCCTGTCGTTTGATGACGGCATGGCAGTGTTGATCGACCGGCTGGAAGAAACCCTGACGGATGCCGCAATTATGAAAGGCACAGGAGTTGCATCGATCCGGAAAAACGATGGAATTGTAACGCTCGAATTGGAGAGCGGTGATGCAGTGGAAGCGGATTACGTCATCCTGACGACTCCGCATCATTCGGCTCAGCAGGTATTGCAGATGCCTGAATTGGAGCCTGAATTCAATGAATTACACAATTCATCACTGATCAGCATCTACCTCGGCTTTGATATTCCGGATGCGGAACTGCCCGCGAACGGCACAGGGTTCATTGTTTCCGATAACACGGATCTTCGCTGCAACGCCTGCACGTGGACAAGCCGGAAATGGCAGCATACGTCAAAGGACAGCCGCTTGCTGGTCCGCTTGTTCTATAAGAGTTCAAATCCAGGATTCGATGAATTGAAAGGGATGACGGAACAGCAGCTGGCCGCTGTTGCAATGGCAGACATCCGCAAGAGCCTGAAATTGGAGGCTGAACCGAAATCGGTGGAAGTCACAGGCTGGAATGGCAATATGCCGAATTATAATATGCATCATAAAGCGGCTGTTGAAGGGTTGGAGCGGAAACTGGCTGAGCAGCTGCCGAATGTCCGTTTGGCTGGCGCCTCTTATTACGGAGTCGGCATCGGTGCGTGCATCCAGAACGGCAAGGATCTGGCGGAAGCGCTCGTTGCGGAAATGGAACGCGAATAAAAGAAGGAGAGAGGATGTCGGTACGAATGGTGCCGGCATCCTTTTTGTAGTTTATGCCCAACTTTCATCGATTTATGCCCAACTTCGAGTGAAATACGCCCAACTTTCATCGATTTACGCCCAACTTAAGGCCAAATACGCCAAACTCCATAAATTCACCGAAAAACCGCAAAAAATCGGCCATTAAAATAAAAAGCCTTTCCTCCGAGTTTACGGAAGAAAGGCTGAAGGTTGATATTAATCCATTGCATAAAGGCGTTTATAGCCAGAGAAGTGCTTGCTCCAATAGCTGTTGCTCAAACTTGTGATTTGAACTTTGTCTCCGCCTGCGTGGATGAACTGATTATTGCCGATATAGATTCCCATGTGGGAAATTCCCGCGCGATATGTGTTTTCAAAGAACACTAGATCGCCGACTTGTGGTGAGCTGATGTCGTATGAACGTGAATCATAGCCAGTTGTGCTGGTGCGTGGAATTTTGATGCCCGCCTGGTTATAGACATAGTAGATGAACCCGCTGCAGTCGAATCCGTTGGCAGTCGAGCCGCCCCATACATATGGTGTTCCGACAAGCGATTTTGCTGTTTCCACAATTTTGCCGACTGTATCAGTCGCTGCCGGTGGAGCCGGGTTTGATACAGGCGTTGTTTGTGAAGGAGCCGCTGTGGAGTTTTCAATTTTTAGAACTTGCCCAACGCGGATCATGCTGGAAGTAAGACCGTTCCAGTTCATCAATTGTGTCACCGAAATACCGTTGCGGTAAGCGATTCCTGTTAATGTGTCACCACTGACAACTTTATAAGTTCTCGCAGTTCCAGCTGATGGAGCTGGAGCTGGTGCTGCTGTGGCCGGCGGCGGAGTTGGTGCAGTGACTGCAGGGGCAGAAACCGCTCCGCTGACAGTAAGTTTTTGTCCCGGGTAAATCAGGTGGCCGGAAATCTTATTGAGTTCCTGGATTTTGCTGACGGTCGTTTTATGTAAAGATGCAATTTTTGATAAAGTATCGCCTGATTTTACTGTATATGTATTGGTCGTGTTGCTGACTGGCTGGGAAGGAGCCGGTGTCGGCGCAGGTGCCGGAGTGGTTGTTGAACTGCCCGTTGCAGCCGTTGCCACTTTAAGAACCTGATTCGGGAAAATGGCATCTGAAGTCAGTTTGTTCCATGCTTTCAAATCAGCTACTGAAACGTTATGCTGGCTGGCAATTTTCCATAGGCTGTCGCCTGATTTGATCGTGTAAGTTGAACTTGCTTCTGCATCTGCAACTCCGATTAAAAGGGCCAAGGAGCCGGATGCAATTACTGAAAAGGCAATCTTATTCATAGTTTCTCTCCCTTTATTTGTAAATTTTTTATAGTTAAACAGTAAAGTATACTTAGTAATTTTAGTACTCTCTATTCTATCTGCAACGAATAGAATAGGCAATACGATTTATTGTTACAATTAGATTACAAAAATGAAAACAAGGTTTAAAAGGAAACAAGAATGAATGTATCGGGTTTTTCCTTAAAAAAAGACAGCAAAAGTAAAAGGCGTTGCCAAAAGATGTAATATTTGACATGCTTGCAACAAGAACAATCCAATATTAAGAGGAGGAAGAACAATGAAGCTTAAACCGATGGAAGAAACGATTGCCGGAGTTTTAGGGATCGAAATGGGGGAAGTGACGAAAGACAGAGTGACAGCGACCATGCCGGTCAATTCTTCAACACATCAGCCCTATGGCCAGCTTCACGGGGGAGCTTCTGTCGTACTTGCCGAAACGGTGGCCAGTATGGGCACCTGGAATCTGGTTGATCAGGAAAATGAAGTTGCGGTAGGGCTTGAAATCAATGCCAATCATATCAGAGGGAAGCGTGACGGAATCGTTACTGCCATTGGTACGCCCTTGCATAAGGGACGGACGACAATGGTATGGGATATCAAAATCGTAGATGAAGAAGAGCGGCTTGTTTGTGTTTCAAGATGTACAGTGGCGATCGTAAAGGTGAAAAAATAGTTTGTTACTTTTATACTAATAGAAGAAAGTCAAAACCCGTTGGAAATTCCAGCCGGTTTCGACTTTCTTTTTTTTTTATCTTTAGCCCTGAAACGAATGTTTTAGCATAATAAAGAGTCAATTTACTATCAAAAACAACATATTTCTGTTTTAGTCCTTTTCTTTGGGGAATAAGAGAGTTAACATAAGAGAGAAGGTTTTTGAGAGCAGCAATTATGATGAAAAACTATATCAGGCAATTGATTCGGATATTTGGCGAAAGCAGCCGGACATTAAATCAATCGCTTCTATAATGCAAGCTGAATAGATGGAAAAAAGTCGAGAACCAGAAGAAAGAATCAATAAGAATCTGCTTCCCGCGTTTCGGGTTATACCGGTATGCGGGTTTTATTCGTATAAACAGTCAGCCGCCGGAGAATGAGGAAAAAGGAATATCATTTGAAAAGAGAGTGGACGCAATGTTTGATGATTTGAACGAACTAATGGAAGCGAGAGCGATTAAAGACAAACGTTCAATCTCGTGGAATACAATATGCGAAACAGAAAAATTATCAGAGGAATTCATCCGGGAGAATGAAGCGCAGGTTAACTGGTATCTGGTTTCAGGACATCAGCAATTATCGGAAGAATTTATCCGCGAATTCAGCGGACGCCTGTATTGGGATGAAGTCATCCGCACCCAGAAAGTGTCAGAGGCGTTTATCGAGGAATTTGCTGAGGCGGAAAAATGGAGCGCGGATACGGAGAAGTTAAGCAAAAGACAAGCCAAGACAAGGGAAAATGAAGCAAGTCCGTTTAATCTTAAACAGTATTGGGAAATTGTTTCGCGCAAAAAAGAAATGTTGAATGCAAAAGGTCTTTCGCCAGCTTTTATCGAACGGCACAGTGAAAAACTGTCCTGGCCTTCCTTATCGGCTTGCCAGCATTTGCCGATGTCGTTGATCGACCGTCATCCCGAACGGGTGGACTGGACTGCTGTAACCCGCCACCAAGTGCTGTCAGAATTGTTTATTGAAAAATATCGCACCAAAGTTGAATGGGAAACAATCACATTCCATCAGCGATTATCTGAACGCTTCATCAACAGGCATCATGCAAAGATGAGTTTCATTTCAGCGGAAGAAAAAAGATCTGAAGCTTTTATCTATACCCACTTGGATAAAATGGATGCAGCATCGGTAATCGAGCATCAGGATTTTAGGACGATCAGAAGCTATGTGCCGATGGACGTTTATGTGCTGTCAAAGAATGGCCGTAAAAAATACATTTTGAAATTTAAGAGCCATGACAGGAGTGAGCTGTTGGATTCTTGCAAAGTTGATGAAGAAGAGCTGCTTGAGATCCTGCAGGAATATGGCCTTGAAGAAGTGATTGAAAAGGATTTTCCTGAACTGCTGGTCAGTGAAGGAAGCTATTATTATTAATAACAGATTTGAAGCCGATGGTGGAACAGCAATCCTGTTTCATCATCGGCTTTTTAAAATAAAATATAATTTGAATAATCAGAAATCTATGGCAATAAAATTTGAAAGTGATAAAATTCTCTTATAGGGAGATTTTAATTGTTATGGAGCACATCTGTTTTCAGGAGGGACACATGGACAATCAAGTGATAATCATCGATTTTACAAAACAAGATGCTTCCATTTATGTGGATTTAGAAGTGTTTGATGATGTGCAGAAAAAAACGTTTCGGGAAGAAGTTCGATTTCTGGATGATTTACTTTACGGCGATCTGGTTCATGATAAAAGATCGCCGCTTTCGGAATCATGCCGGATTGAAACCATAGAATATTTAAAAGTTTATTTTGATCGATGACAAAGGAGGTGCAGGATGGAGCTTCAGTCAGGGAAAGCCAGCAGAAAATCGGTGGAGCTGACAATTTATAATGACTTTACGGCTGTCAGGGAAGTAAGGGGTCTGCATGCGGATTCAGAAATCGATTGCCTGGCCATCAAAGGCCTTCCGGCTGGAATTGAAGCAGAGTCTTTTTTCATTAAAGGGGCAGCCGTCCTTGAACAGGACTACCAAGACGGCATAATGGATAAAAACCGGCTGCTGAAAAAGTATGTCGGCGGATTGGTGACAATCAGGAATGCAGAGGCGGGCAGTGAAATAAAAGTGCGTTTACTGAAGGCGGAACCGGATTTTATTGGAGAAATTATGGAAACAGGTGAAATCCTCATAAATCCCGCCGGAGATCTTATTCTGCCGGCAAGTGCAGAGGTAGTGCCTTCAGAGTCTGCGTTTTTCTGCCGCGTCGAACCATTGCAGGGGGATGCGGAAATCGAACTGTACTATTTCGTTTCAGGGCTCAGCTGGGAAGCGAATTATATTGCGGAACTTGAGGGTGATGAACTGCTGCTGAATGGCTGGATAACAATCAGGAACTATATAGGAGCGGATTTCGATAATTGCCGCATCAAAGCGGTAGCCGGTATTTTCAATAGGGTCGAAGCGGCTTCCCCTTTACAGGAAATCGGGCGGCACAGCGCAAAAAACTTTTCTCATGAATTGAAACCCGCCAGTTTTTCAGAAGGGATTGTCTACAGCCTGGATGGAATTTTTTCGCTTGAAGAAAGCGTCTTGAAACAGGTTAAATTTCTTCGCGGCCAGCGCGCCGGATTTCAGAAAATCTACAGAATTGAAAATCGGAATATGAATGCATCGGTACAGCTGCAGTTTATCAGTGCCGTTGGCGGGGAAGCGCATATGCCGCTTCCCGCGGGAACCATAAAAGTATACAGACGCAGCAATGAAGAAGAGCTGGAATTTATCGGCGAAGACAGAATCAGCCACACGGCTGCTAAAAGGAAAATCTCAGTCATGCTGGGTGAAGCTTTCGATTTGACCAATGAATCTTTTGAAAAAAGCCGCAATCTGACCGGCGGGTTTGAATACGTCACCTTTATTTACAAAATTAAAAATACCAAAACTGAGAACGTGGCCGTACTTGTCGAACATGTGATCAGTGATCCCATTTGGGAGATGGAGTCTTCGACTCACGATTATGAAGTGAAAAATGCCCATACTCTGGAATTTCATGTGCGAATGGGTGCGGACAGAACAGTAGAGCTTGAATTCACTTATAAAGTGAAAGGGGAAAAGGAAAAGAATAGCGGTTTTTAAATTCAGAATAATCAATTTAATTGGTTTTTCTTCAAAGTAAACAGGGAAAAAAGGAGTTGAATGTCCCTTCATCCAAGGTAGTACGCAACGAAAGGAAGTGTTAATTTATATCGAAGGATATTCGATCCAGTAGAAAGGGGTGCAGATATGAAAACTTGGCAAATTGTCACTGTCATGGTGATTGCGCTGATTGTTATCGTCGGAGGAATCGTATTTTTACCTAATTTATTGGGTAATGAGGAAAGTCAGGAAGACGGCAGTACAGAAACAGCTGGCACTGGCGAAGGAACAGCAGCTACGCAGCTGGGCGCATCAGATCCCCAGCAAGGTGAAGTTCCTGAAGTGGAATATCCAACCAGCGACTGGGCGTTCCATGGCGGAGATATGTACAGCCGCCGGTACTCGCCTTTAGATTCCATCAATACGGACAACATTAGTGATCTCAATGGTAAATGGACAGCCAGTTTAGGATCTGGAACTGAATTCAAATATTCCGGTGAAGCTACGCCAATCGTTTATGAAGGCGTCATGTACGTTACAACAGGAGCGAACGATGTTATAGCGCTTGATGCAGTGACGGGCGAAGAAATCTGGGCATATCGGCCGGAAATAGCCGAAGGTCTGGACACCGTTTGCTGCGGGTGGAATAACCGTGGCGTAGCGGTGGGGAATGATATGATCTTTGCCACGCTGCTGGACGCCCGCTTAGTAGCTTTGGATATCGAAACAGGCGAAGTGATTTGGGAGACGGTGGTTGCACAGTGGAATGAAGGTTATACCATCACGAATGCGCCGTTGTATTATGATGGCAAGGTTTATACCGGCGTAGCTGGTGGCGAATATGGCATACGTGGAAGAATCATGGCATATGATGCCAACATCGGACGTGAAGTATGGCGTTTCTATACAATACCTGCACCGGGCGAACCTGGAAGCGATACCTGGCCCGATGATAACGATGCATGGATGACTGGGGGCGCACCTGTATGGCAGACGCCAGCAGTCGACCCCGAACTGAATATGATTTACTTTGCGACAGGCAATACGTCGCCCGATTTGGATGGCAGCCAGCGGGAAGGCGATAATCTGTTTGCCGATTCCATTCTTGCGTTAGATGTGGATACCGGGGAATATCAATGGCATTTCCAAACTGTCCATCACGACATTTGGGATTTGGATCCGGCGAACCCGGTCATTCTCTATGACGTGGAAATGGATGGTGAAATGAGAAAAGGGATTGCTCAAGCCGGGAAAACAGGCTATGTTTATTTCCTCGACCGCACAAATGGAGAACCTTTAGTGGGTATTGAAGAACAGGAAGTGCCGCAGGACGAACGGCAAAAAACATCACCGACCCAGCCAATTCCGGTAGGTGACGGGTTTGTGCCGCAGGAAGTGACGGAAGAAGACGTGGAGCGCGACTTGGCACCGGAATTCGATGGTGAAATCGGCGGACTGTTCACACCGTTCTGGGAAGAACCTGTGACAGTGAAACCATCACCTCAAGGTGGTGCAAACTGGCCGCCATCGGCCTATAGCCCAGAAACTGAATACTTCTATGTATTAGGCAACGATAATTATTTCTCATTAACGAGAAGTGAAAACGAGTTCTCGGAAGGGGACGAATATATCGGCAGCGTGTGGCAGCCGGTGTCCGACGCACCTCAAAGAGGGACAGTCACAGCACTGGATGTAAAAACCAACACAATTGCTTGGCAAGTGGATTGGGACGCTATTGCATACAGCGGTCTCTTGGTGACCAAAGGGAATTTGCTTTTTGCCGGTCATAACGATGGCCGCCTGATCGCTTATGACGCTACAACAGGAGACCAGGTTTGGGAATATCAGACGGATGCCGGTGTAAATGCACCTTCCATTTCTTATGAAATTGATGGTGTACAATACATTTCCGTATTGGCTGCCGGTAACTCGCTGGCTGGTTCCAAACACGGTGACAAAATCTATACATTCACATTGGATGGTGAAATCGACTCCGGAACGGTAGGAGGAGAAGCCCCGGTCGAAGATGATGAGGCTTTCGATGACAAAGTGGATGACACCGACGAAGGCAACCCTGAAGCGGATGACGATGTAGAAGGTGAAAGTGAAGAAGGGACTGACGGGGAAGAAGGCGATACAGCTCAAGCTGAAACAGATGCTGGATTGGCCATTTATGAAAGCAACTGTCTGTCTTGTCACGGTGACCAGGGAGCTGGTGGGCATAATGGACCGAACCTCCAGCAGAGTGAAGCAGCTGAAGATCTTGATACAGTACTTGAACGGATTCGAAATGGGGGATCCAGCATGCCGGCGTTTGAAGGCGTGCTATCAGAAGAAGAAATTCAGCAGGTTGCTGAATATGTAAACTCTGTCATTGCTCCGATGCAATAAAGGATGGCAAAGCAGAAAAGCTGTTCCAGTAATCCTTAACCGGATTTACGGAACAGCTTTTGTTTTTCATGATGATAAAATTTTTTAATTCCCAGGTGTTCGTCAAACTGGGTATGTTTGATAAAATAGAGATGTGAATGTTCTCAAAAGAAAAAGGGGGAGACGAAGTGTTCAAGAAAATGGCTTCAGACGCTTTAGGCTTAAGTGATGTGGGGAAGATAATCGATCCGAAAGACTTTGATAAGACGGATTCTGATGATTATGTGATGCATGAAGATCAGGAAAAGATCTATTTCCTGATTAAAACAAGAGCGGATGAATATTGTTTTACAAATCTTGCGTTGATCCATGTTGACGGGGAAAGCGCTGTTTCTTCAAAAAGAACTTTGAAACGTTATCCTTATTCGAGACATCCAATTGCCGATGTTTTCTTGGAAACGGCAGGGAAGATCGATATTGATGTAGAGATCGCTTTTAAACTGGGAGCAGAACAATTTAAAATTGATGTCCAGAAAAACCAGATCGAACAATTGAAAGACTTATATAAATCTTTATTGCGGATATCAGAAATGACTTATGAGAACGGCATCGTCATTGACATGGCCAATCAAAGCCTCGATAAAGCGGCTGGAATTCTCCAAAGCTCACGTCCTTCGAATGTCGCGCTGGACGAGCAATATTCAAAACTGACCGATTTCGGATTCACTTGGCTGACATCAGTAAGAAATCAGTATCATGTTAAAGATTTCGGGGACGTATTTGAAAAGTATATTAACAATTAAGCTGAAAGCACCGGGCCCGTAGTGGTTCGGTGCTTTTCTATTGTCCAGACTCCGGCGACCCAGCTCTTCGGGTCATAAGCCGGCCCAGCTGCGCGATCAGGATCGCTTCACTGTACCGTCTTACGCCTTTCAGAGCTAAACGGGTGCCGTCGCTTTTCTATTGTCCAGACTCCGGCGACCCAGCTCTTCGGGTCATAAGCCGGCCCAGCTGCGCGATCAGGATCGCTTCACTGTACCGTCTTACGCCTTTCAGAGCTAAACGGGTGCCGTCGCTTTTCTATTGTCCAGACTCCGGCGACCCAGCTCTTCGGGTCATAAGCCGGCCCAGCTGCGCGATCAGGATCGCTTCACTGTACCGTCTTACGCCTTTCAGAGCTGAACAGGCACTTCCGCTTTTCTTTTTACTTCTCACTCAGCTTCCTTCTTCCGAAAATGAAATAGTAATAAGTGGATGAAATGACATACAATCCGGCTGTGATCGAGAACGCGTAGGCATAGCCCCAATACGAACCGAAAGCGATGACCAGGCCTGCCGCAACCGGACCCATCGTGGCCCAGCCGACATTAAAGACCATCTGGTTCACGGAATTCGCAAGCCCTTTATATTTATCATGGACGACTTCCATTGCAATCGCACTTTGGATGGGATTGCCCGCATTCATCAATGCCTGGCGCAGCAAAAAGCCTAACGAAGCCAGGAACAAGGAAGTCGTATAGGCAGTCAGGATCAAAAATGGAATGGAAAGCACCTGGAAAATGATCAAAGCTTTGACTTTGCCGACCCGCCGGACAAGCATCGGACCAATCAGCATGGCAACTGCGGTCATGGCGGAACCGAGTGATAGCACCAGACCGATGTAGGCATTGGAAGCGTCAAAACGGTTTGCGAAGTAAAGATTCAGGTACGGCACAACCAAACCGGAGCCGAGGCCGATCAGCAGGCTGGCGAATGAGAAGTGGAAAATAACGATCAAATTTCGCCTTAACCCAGGATCATCCGGTTCGATATCGATCCTTGTCTCCACTTTTTCGGAAGGTTCAGGTACTTTATTGTTCAATTCGAATAAAGGCAAGAGCCCTGCTGTAAAAAGGGTGGCCCCAAAAAGCAGCGACCAGCGGATGGCGTCGACTGCGGACATCGACAGATAGACTTGGAATACGTCGGATACGATGCCGCCCAGCAGGCTGCCCACAACATTTGCGGCTGTCATCAAAGCGAAATAGATGCTGAACATGTGCACACGCTCAGAAGATTTTGAGTTCTCGGCGAGAAGCGGTACACCGGAAACTTGGACGAAAGCCATGAAAAGACCGGTGAAAAAAGCTGCAGTAACAAGAGGGGATTCCAGAACCGCAAAGCTTCGATAGTATAAAGTGACGGCACCGAACAAAGCACCTGCAATGATGATCCATTTCCGTCCGATTTTATCACTGAGGAAACCTGCAGGAATCAGCATGATGGCCGAAGCCAGAGCGGTCATGGAAATCACTTTGCCGTTGACGGTTTCAGGCATGCCGAGTTCTTTTATATAGAGGTTATACATCACCATGAAAACGCCCAACCCGATTTGGATCAGGACATTGGCGAGCATAAACAGTTTAACGTTTCGATTAAAGGAAAGGATTTTAGTCTTCCAGTCCATGAACCAGGATTTCATCTAATCCACTCTTTTCTGCAGAAATTTATTTCGCCTCTCTAAATATATAGTCAGATGTAAATAAAATCAATCCATTCCGATTATTTTCGGTCAAAATTATTTGAAAAGGAATATAGCTTCACGATTGCCTCAAACAGCTCATATATCTGAAAATTTTTATATTTCAATTCTGTCTTGAATGATTTTTGAGGCGTGCTATAATTGGTCCATTCAAAAATAATATTCACTCATATAATAGCGGGGATATGGCTCGCGAGTTTCTACCGGTTTACCGTAAATAAACCGACTATGAGAAGCAACGAAACGATGGACTATGCCCTTTTTGGCGCATATTTCTTTGCGTTTCCTTTCGAATTCAGCTCGAAGGACATTGCTCCGCTCATGGTTATGAATGGATGCACGGTTCTGAGGGCTATTTTTTATGCCCTCGGCCGTGACGAAAGGGGAACCAGCGATATGAAGCAGTTACAGGAGAAAATAGTATCAGAAGGAAGAGTATTATCTGAATCAGTCTTGAAAGTGGATTCATTCCTGAATCATCAAATCGATCCGGTGCTGATGGATGCAATCGGCGAAGAGTTTGCCTCGCGCTTCTCGGATGCCGGCGTCACTAAAATATTGACAATCGAATCTTCAGGGATTGCCCCTGCCGTAATGACGGGCCTCAAAATGGGCGTTAAGCCTGTTTTTGCGCGCAAAAGCCAGTCGCTCACATTAACCGATAATTTGTATTCGGCAAGCGTCCATTCGTTTACCAAAAATGTCACTAGTGAAATATCGGTCTCAAAAGATTTTCTGGATAAAGATGATGTGGTGCTGATTTTGGATGATTTTCTGGCTAACGGCCAGGCGGTTTTGGGGTTATTGAATATCATTGAACAAGCTGGAGCGTCGCTTGCAGGTGTCGGCATTGTCATCGAAAAAGGTTTCCAGCCCGGCGGCAAAGAAATCCGCGACCGCGGCATCCGCGTGGAAACGCTCGCGAACATCAAGACAATGGAAAATGGCAAAGCAGAGTTCTTTGAGGAGGCGATGGTCCGATGAAAAAATTATTAGGCGAATCAGCTCTGGGGCTGCAGCATGTACTGGCGATGTATGCGGGAGCCGTATTGGTTCCATTAATAGTCGGAGGCGCACTCGGCCTCAACTCTGAACAACTGACTTACTTAGTATCAATCGATATTTTACTGTGTGGGATTGCAACTTTGCTGCAAATTGTCAGCAACCGATTTTTCGGAATCGGCCTGCCGGTGGTTCTTGGCTGTACGTTTACAGCAGTTGGTCCGATGATTGCCATCGGGGGCGAATTTGGAATTTCCGCAATTTATGGGGCGATCATAGCATCAGGAATTTTTGTCGTCCTGATCAGCAGTGTCTTCGGCAGTCTTGTGCGCTTCTTCCCGCCGATCGTCACGGGTTCTGTGGTGACGATCATCGGAATTACGCTGATTCCTGTTGCCATCAATAATATGGGCGGAGGGCAAGGTGCGGCTGATTTCGGTTCCACTGTCAATATCTCTCTGGCATTCGGCACGCTGCTATTCATCATTTTGCTTTACAAGTTCTCAACCGGTTTTGTCAGAGCCATTTCGATTCTGCTTGGTCTTGTCGGTGGGACGCTCGTTGCCGGTTTCATGGGATTGGTCAATTTCGCGCCAATCGCCGAAGCTTCATATTTTCATATGGTCAAACCGTTTTATTTCGGCATGCCGACTTTCGAATGGTCCGCCATTCTGACGATGAGCTTGGTGGCGATGGTATCGCTGGTTGAATCGACGGGTGTCTACTTCGCGTTAAGCGATATCACGAAAAAGAAATTGGAACAGAAGGATTTGGCGAAAGGCTACCGGGCGGAAGGCTTGGCTATAATGATGGGAGGCATTTTTAATGCTTTCCCTTATACGGCATTTTCACAGAACGTCGGACTGATCCAGATGTCCGGCGTCAAATCCCGGAAAATTATTTTCATCGCCGCGATGATGCTCATCACACTCGGGTTTGTACCGAAAATTGCGGCCATGACGACAATCATCCCGACAGCTGTCCTGGGTGGAGCGATGCTTGCGATGTTCGGTATGGTTATTTCCCAGGGAATAAAAATGCTTGGCAAAGTGATGGGTGAATCTACGGAAAACTCGATGATCGTTGCCTGTTCTGTCGGAATCGGGCTGGGGGTAACAGTGGTTCCGGAAATTTTTGCGATGGTGCCGCCAAGCTTTCAGATCCTGACGAGCAACGGCATTGTGGCAGGCAGTGTAACGGCAATCGCATTGAACATCGTGTTCAATATGATTCCAGCCAGAAGCAAAGCAAAAGCGGATGTGCCAAGCTCTAAATCGGCAACATCGAAAAAATTACTGAGTCAGAACTGAAAAAGACTCCAATTGAGCGGAAATTGCTCAATTGGAGTCTTTTTATCTGCTTTTAACTGAAAGGAAATCCAAAGTTTCGCTTAATGTTTCTTGCGCATCAAGTGTGTCCAGCGCATATTGGAACTCATGCTGCAGATTTTTTTCCGAACCCTCGAAAAACATCGTTTCAACCGTTATTCCGTGTGAACGGATGATGCTTGCCAGTTCGATTGATTGCGAAGCCAGTGGATCTCCGTCTCCCACTGAAATGAATGTATCCGGAAAATCAGCGGTAATGTGCTTAACTGTCGACAGCTCTTCCAAATCCCTGAAGTTTTCAAACGCCGTGGTTCCGGTGTATGTGTTCAAAAAATAATCGATATTGGGAAATCCGGTGTCACTCACTGTTGCCATATTATATAATCCGCAAAACAATAAAGCGCCGCGCAGCTTTTCGGAATCAACGGAGGGCGTAAGCCCCATGCTGGAAGCTAATCCTTCATTTGAGATAACGGCACTGAGCTGGCTTGCAATTTGCGCGCCGGCAGAATCACCGCCGATGAATATGCGGTCCATATCTCCGCCAAACTCAGCGGCATGCTTCTGAAGATATGCCAGTGCAGCGTTTGCCTGGAAAATCGGTCCTGGATAAAGCTGTTCAGGAGCAAGGCCGTAATCCATATTGGCTACAAGATAGCCCTCATGGGCAAGAGTCATGGCATAATCACGCCGGCTGTCTTTTGAACCGCCGACATAACCGCCGCCGTGAATCCACAAAATCACTGGTACCGGTTCGTCCAGCGTTGCGGGAATATAAAGGTCCAAAAGCGCATCTGATTCCTCTTCGTAAATGAGGTCTGGGATTACAGTGACTTCCGCCCGCACTTCTTCTATATAAGGAGGCGGAGCAAACACTGCCGACCCGGCTGGCTCCCTGGAAGCGACAGCGTCTTTCGGCGTCATCATGTCTTCCATGAAAAGAACCGCCAATAGCGTCAATCCTATGATAACAGGGAAAATCCATATTTTATTTAGCATAAAGTTAGCTGGTTTTTTCATGAAGCACATCCCAACGTCATGATCTGTCGATTTCGGGCTAGTAAGTTCATCCTATCTGTAATGATTGTAATAAAGAAAGAGACTAACTGCCTAAATGTTGTAATATGTGCGATTTAAGGTTCTTTTTATAAAGAAGGGGTAAATAAATAGGTGATGTTTTAAAGAAGTTGTAAGGGAAAAGGGGGATTTATATGTTCGGGTTATCGGATTTAGTGGCACTAGTGATATCGGCATTCATCATATTGCCGGTCGTCGTATTCCTCCGTGAAATGGGATACGTAATTGTGGGCGTGCTGCTTGGTGTAAAAAATCCCCGTTTAACGGTAGGATCCGGGCCAAGAATCGTGAAGGTCGGAATGTTCGATATTCGGAAATATTATCATCTATACAGTTGGTTTTCCTACGATTCCCTTAAAAGGGAAGGGAAGTTTGCTTATATCTTATTGTACGCTGGCCCAATTTTAGTGAACGTTGTGGTGGCGTTAGTCATCAACGCCATGCTGGCGAACGATATGCTCCAGGAATATGAAACTTTCTGGAATCGGTTTATCTTTTATGCGTTCTATTATGTCCTATTTGATGTCGTTCCGATGAAAACAGCCAACGGGATGCCGAATAACGGGCTGATCATCTATGAAATGCTGCGTTATGGCAAACGGACTGATTTTAATGAGGAGCCTTTCATTCCTGCGACTAGTGAAGTGGAAGAACAATATGAAGAAGAAATGGAGAAGATAGAAGAAGTGAAAGAACACCAGAAAGATGTAGCGGCAGAAGAAGCGGATACCAAATATGAAGAAAGACAACAAAAAGCGGAAATTGAAAAAGTTAAACAAGATGAAATTGAGGATCTGGAAAAAGCGGGAAAACATGAACAAGCCAAGAAGAAAAAGCATGAGAAAAACATGCCTGAATAATAGAGATGAAGGGGAAAGGGTTTAATGTCTTTAATTCGAGATAAATACTTGCTATGATGATAGCAGGTGAAGTGCTTAGCAAAGGAGTGTGTGAATGATGGCAAAGAAAATTTCGGGAATTCATCATATTACAGCCATCGTCGGTGATGTGCAGCAAAATGTGGATTTTTATGCAGGTGTTTTAGGATTGCGGCTGACGAAAAAAACAGTCAATTTTGATGATCCAGGGACTTATCACCTTTATTTTGGCAATGAAGAAGGAGCGCCTGGAACGATCATGACTTTCTTTCCTTGGGGCGATGCTTACCGCGGAAAAATTGGTGACGGGCAGGTCGGGGTGACGGCATTTGCTGTGCCGCCGAATAGCCTTGGTTTCTGGAAGGAGCGCCTGACTAAATTCGGGGTTCCATTTACTGAAAATGAAAGATTCGGCGAGGGATATATAGGCTTCGAAGACCCTCATGGCCTGCTTCTGGAGCTGGTGGAACGGACTGAAGGCCAGAAAAGTTCGTGGGATTTCGGCGGAATTACCGGAGAAAAAGCGATCAAAGGATTTGCTGGAGCCCTTCTTTTCTCAGCGAATGCCGAGAAAACATGGGAATTGCTGGAGTCCGTCATGGGACTCGAAAAAATTGGCGAAGAAGGCAATATCATCCGCTTTAAGTCTACGGCAGAAATCGGCAATATCGTGGATGTCATGACGGAGCGGCAAGGTACCGGCCAAATGGGAGTAGGCACCGTCCATCACATTGCCTGGCGGGCTGAAGACGATGCGGATCAGCTCGACTGGAAGGAAAAAATCGAAAACTGGAGGCTCGGTGTCACCCCGGTGCAGGATCGGAATTATTTCAATTCGATTTACTTCCGTGAATACGGGGACATCCTTTTTGAAATTGCCACTGACCCGCCGGGCTTCTCAGTAGATGAACCGGTTGAAACACTCGGGCAGGAGCTGAAGCTTCCGCCGCAATATGAGCAATTCCGCAAACGGCTGTCGCAGGAACTGCCGCCGCTGCGTGTCAGAACTTTGGATGAAGACAAATAAAAGGAGCCGCGGATTATATTCCGCGGCCCCTTTTTAATTTGCACTCTATTTATTTGGATACCATGCTGCGCAAAGCCAAGTTGATGTTCTGCGGGCGTTCCGCCAATCTTCTCATGAAGTAGGCGTACCAGTCTTTCCCGTAAGGCACATACGTTGTGAAAGCATATCCTTCCGCGGCCAGCTCTTTCTGCATTTCCGTACGGAAACCATAAAGCATCTGGAATTCAAAGCGGTCATGAGGAATGTTGTTTTCTTCAACGAATTTCTTCACTTCATTGATGATATTATGGTCATGGGTTGCGATGGAAGTAAACGCTTTCCCGAGAAGCCGGATTTTGATCAATTTCAGGAAGTTTTCATCAATATCCTGCTTGCTTTGCAGGGAAACATCCGGAATTTCCTTGTAAGCACCTTTTACGAGGCGCAGACGGACATCGTCCAGACGCTCCAAATCTTTTTCTGAACGGTATAAATAAGCTTGGATTACCGTACCGACATTCGGATAATCCTTACGCAGTGCAGTTAAAATATCGAGAGTCTGCTGGAGGTGGGCATAATCTTCCATGTCCAGGTTGATGAATATATCGTATTTTTCGGCTGCAGCTGCAATTTCGCGAATATTTTCAAGGCTGAAATCGTAATCGATATCCAGTCCGATTTGAGTCAGCTTAATCGACATATGGGCATCTACGCCATGTTCTTGAATAGCTTCAATAGTATTGATGATATCTTCTTTGGCGGCAGTCGCTTCTTCTCTGCTGTAGACGAATTCGCCGAGGTTGTCGATTGTCGCACTGATTTTCATGCTGTTCAATTCTTTAACCGATTTCATCATACTGTCAATATCAGTACCGGCAACCATCTTACTGGCACCTAATTTTAATCCCCATTTTTTTGCACCGCTGTTCAACAATTGGTTTTTGCTCATAGCAATAAAAAAGTCTCTAGTTACACCCACAATATTTCCTCCTATACTATCAAACGACTTAATTTATCTCGAAAAACTAGAAGATCGGCAAAGAATTGAATACAGCTTTTTCCATCGGGAATTCATGAAGAAAATCCAGAAGAACGCTGTGCGCCCGTATCCCAGATATATTATAATTGATTGTTTGAAGTCAGCATATCATTAAATATTATAGAATTAAAACTATTCCTATTAAAAAAAATAATTTTATGTCTTTTTTTAGTCCTGTAAACTTTTCATCGGGCTTTACAAGTGTAGAATAGAGGATAACTTAGGGGTAAAACGGAAAGGAAGAGAGTGTATGAAAGGTATCGCAGCAAAAGGTTTTACCTTTTCGGTGTCGGTTTATGCGCTGCTCCATTTCATCACCTATTTCTTCTTCAACGAGGCTTTGTTCAATGTATTATCTGTCCTGGGATCACTGACCTTAGTGTTCGGGTTGATTCTGCTGCCGCTCAATAAAATGCAATTGCCGATTTTTCTCTCCACAATTGCGGTCGGCGTCATGTTATTAACAAATGGCTCTTTGCTGGAAGGGCTGGCAGAAGGTTTTTTACAGATGCGCAGCCTGATTTCGCTATTGCTGATTGTACCGATGATCAGCTGGGTGTTGAATGAAGAACCTTATATCGATGAAATCATGAGCTATGGCCATAAATTTTTGAATGAAAGCCGGAAATTCTATTTAGGGTTAACGGGCATGACCCAAATCATCTCCCATTTCCTTCTTTTTGGAGCGGTTCCGATGATGTACAGTTTCATCGATTCATTTTTGAAAGAACAAAAAAGCGAAGCGTGGGAACAATTCAAGGGGACGGCCATTTTGCGTGGCTTTGCTCTGTCCACACTATGGGTCATCAGCATTCCAAGCTTCATCTTTGCGGTGGAGGCTTTAGGCGCCACTTTATGGAAATCAGTCGCGCTGGGGTTTAGCGCGGCTATAGGTGGAAGTTTGCTCGGTGCATTTTTTGCTTATCGTCAGGAGAAGAGAGATGGAGATGACTTTTCGGCGGTCCTGCGCACTGAAATTGGCAAAGCAATCAAGAACTCGCGGAACACTGGCAAATGGAACCGGGATGTGGCGGAATTCGCTTTTCTGTTTGTGTCCCTGTTCGGTACGATATTTTTCATTCACGAAGTCTGGAGGGTCGACTTTCTGGTAGTGATTCCACTTGTCATTCTGTTTTGGACATTGCTTTATTTCCTGCTTAAAAAGCGGATGGGGAATTATGTGGCGGATGGTAAAACTTATTTTTCGAATGGGATTTCACGGCAGGCACAGCAGTTCAGTATCCTGCTGTCCGCAGGATTAATGATTTACGCGCTGAATAGATCAGGGACAGGCGCATACGTAATTGATGGCATGAATTACATCACGGAACTCATCCCGTTTCTGAATATCCTGCTGCTGCTTCCTTTCATCCTGATCGTTCTCGGGTTTATCGGACTGGGTCCATTGCCTGTCATTGTTTTGGTGACAGGGATTCTGGAAGGGGCGGTGCTGCCGTATCCGCCGGAATTGATTGTGCTGGCAGTAACTTCAGGGAGCGTCATTTCCATCATCCTGTCGCCGTTCGTCATGCCGGTCATCATTTTGAGCAGCATGAATGGCTTGAGCGGCATCCGGAACGGCATCCGTTTCAATTTAAGATATGCCATCGCTTTCTATATAATGGTCCAGCTTTTTATACAGACGAGCATTCTTTTATAAGCCAATCATCCACCTGTCACAAGGTGGATTTTTTGTGGCTTAAACCAATCCGGTTTGATAGGCTATATATAAATTGAGCGGCTGACGAGTGGGAGTCGGCGACGCAGAAGGAGGAGTTTTGTTTGGCAATTCTTCATATGCTTACAGGTTCATATTCGGGCCGAGAAGAAAAAGGCATCAAACTGTGGGAGTTCGATACGGATTCTGGGACGCTCAAGGAAGTGGCAGGAGTCAGCGGAATTGAACGTCCATCATTCCTCACGATTCATCCATCACAGGAATTAGCGGTATCCGGCAGTGAAGATTTCGATGGCGAACTGGTATCCTACAAGCTGGATTCGGATAACGGCATGATACAGGAACACAGCCGCAGCAGCGGAAATGGCGATCATCCTGCTTATGTCACGATTGATCGAAGCGGCAAATGGCTGCTGTCTGTCAATTATTCCGGTGGGAACGTGAATGTCTTTGAACTGAAAGAAGACGGGTCCATCGGGGGAATGACCGACTCAGTGCAGCATGAAGGAACGGGGCCGAATCATGAAAGGCAGGATGCTGCCCATCCGCATTCCATCATTCAAGTGCCAGGGGAAAATCTGTTTGCTGTCTCGGATCTTGGAACGGATACAATTTACTTTTATCAGCTTGATATGCAAAACGGGAAACTGGCGCTTGATCACGCAGTAGATACAGAACCGGGAAGCGGTCCGAGGCATTTGGCATTCCATCCGAAATTGCCACTGATTTATTCGCTGGGTGAACTGGATTCGACGATGACGGTTCTGACGGTTGGACAGGAAAGTGAAATCAAGCCAATTCAGCGCGTGTCACTTCTGCCGACAGCTTTCGAGGGAGAAAATACGGCTGCGGAAGTGGTTGTATCCGAAGATGGAAAATTCCTTTATGCTTCGAACAGAGGGAATGACAGCATCGTCTCTTTTGAAATCGATGAAAGCGGCAAACTCCGCAGTCCGGAATTCACGAGCAGCGGTGGAGCGGGACCGCGCCATTTCTCATTGGTTCCAGGCGGGGAATGGCTGATTGCGGCTAACGAGAAATCGGATACCCTCACAGTTTTGAAACTGGAAGACGGCCGGGCGATCGAACTTGCACAGGAAATAAAAACTAAGGCGCCAGTCTGTGTGAAAATCATCGAACCGGAAATATAGAAAAAAGAGGAAATGGTGATTCAGGGAGTATGTCTTTGTCATTCACTCCATGTTATTTTGTGCTGGTTTTGTGCAGATTCAAAACATCTACTTCTTATTTGAAACAGACTTGAAAAGACATACTTTGTAGAAAGGTATCTGAGATATGGAGCAAAACAGAGAGACTCCCAAGGGAGCAGAAACTGAGTTGGCTTTCCAACTCCGTTTCGAGCGAAGTGCTGAGATCCACTCGGGCGAAGGGGACCGAGACCGAGTTAGCTCAGTGCAAGTCCCCAGGAAAGCGAAGCTGTTTTGCGCAATATCGTTTATATTCTTCCTGTTCTTAAAGAATAAACAGGCCGCGGACAAATGTCCGCGGCCTGTTTTCTGTTTACCAGTCCACTGATTCTTTTTCGATGACGCCGAATTCTTTCAAGATGCTTGTGAACCGGCTTTCCACATTTCCTTCAAAAGCTTCTGCCGTACAGTCGGTATGCGGCGGATAATTTAATTCCTTTGCTTGCTCAAGCGTCGACTCTTCGAGGTAATTTGTCGCGTCCGCTTCCTGGAAACACGAAGGGGCGATATAAGTCCGGTGGGTATGCTCAAGAACCACCCGAGTGTTGGGTGGGGGAACATTCTCACGCGGAACGAAAAGGAAAATCAAAAAAGCGGCTGCAGCCAAAATGCCGAGCAAAATCCAGATCTTCATCTTTTTCATCGCTTATTCCTCCGCCAAAAGAATTTCGATATCGCTCATGATTTCTTCTGTCGGGGGATCGATGCCATCATAGAATTTGCGGACGACACCTTCCTGATCGACGAGATAAAAAGAAGTGCCGTGGACAACTTGGTCTTCATTTGCCGGCTTTCTGGCGACGCTTTTGAAATTCTCCATTGCGAATGCATCGATTTCTTCGGGAGAATAGCCTGTCAGCAAGTCCCAGCTGTTCAGATCTGCGCCGTAATTCTCAGCATAGGATTTTAAAACTTCTGGTGTATCAATCGTTGGATCCACACTGAACGAAACAATCCGCACATCAAGACCTTCCTGTTTCAATTGCTCCTGCAATTCGGTCATATTCGCCATCATCGGCAAGCAGACAGTCGTGCAATTGGTGAATACGAAATCTGCCAGCCAGACCTCGCCTTCCAGATCTTCCAGACTCACATCTTCATTATTCTGATTGGTGAAAGTGAAATCTTCTATTTCCCAATTGACGGGATCTTTTATTTCCTGGCCGCAGCCGGCAAGAAAAAGACTTAACGTTATTAAAAGGGCAAACCACTTCATCTTCAGCAATAGTACCCGTCCTTTCTGAATTGCTATCGTGAATCCTTATAAGCGTAGTGGATATAAAGCCGCCAAACAAGTACCAGACTCCAAAAACATGTGTAAATATTTCGAACAGAAGGATTCATAGCGTTCAAATCGACTCGAAAATCAAAAAAAAAATAAATATTTGTAATTTAATTTACGAAAAATTTAGTTAATTTACAAAGGATTATCATGCGGCGTGTAGAATCTACTAAAGATAGATAATTAAGGAAAGGCGATGTTAGGAGGAGTTCGTGTGATTATCCGGGAAGAAGAGTTGACGGCAGATAAATTGAAGGACTTCCATGACGGCAAGATGAACGATGCTTACCGATACTTCGGTGCCAAAGTCGAAAGGGGCTGCACCTCATTCACGTTATGGGTCCCTGATGTTGAAAGGGTAACGGCCTCGGTCTATAAGCCTGGCAGCAATGAAAAGGTTTCTTATGAAATGAAACGCCTGCCGCATGATGAAACGATTTGGCAAACCCGGATCCCGGAGGATTTGACGGGATATTCCTATATTTATGAAATTCTTCTGTCCAATGGCGAACTTCTTGAGAAATCTGATCCTTATGCCAGACAGGGAGAAATGAGACCGCGGATAAAATCCGTAATCGCCGAAGCTTCGCAGCATGATTGGCAGGAAGAAGTCATGAAAAAGAAGGGAATACTGGCTGAAAACCACGTTGAAAAACCGATGGCGATCTATGAATTGCATATCGGAACCTGGAAAAGGAATGACCAGGGAGGTTTTTTGAGTTATCGGGAATTGGCTGATGAACTGGTTCCTTATGTGAAGAGCATGGGCTTTACGCATATTGAAATCCTGCCGATTACTGAGCACCCTCTAGATGAGTCCTGGGGGTACCAGGCAACCGGCTATTTTGCGCCGACAATCCGCTATGGCATCGCTGATGACTTGAAGTATTTCGTTTCTGTTTGCGCAGAAAATGACATCGGACTGTTTTTGGACTGGATTCCGGGACATTTCTGCAGTGACGCTTTTGCGCTTTCGTTGTTCAACGGGAAACCGCTTTACGAAGAATCCCGTGAAGAGAGACGGGTGAACTACGACTGGGGCACATTGAATTTCGATATTCAAAGAGGCGAAGTGGTGAGTTTCCTGCTTTCGAGCGCCCACTATTGGATGGAGGAATTCAAGTTCGACGGCTTTCGGATGGATGCAGTCATTACCCAGCTTTTCGTACCAAATGACGAGTCGCGGGTTTTTAATGAAGAGGGCAAAAATTTTTTAAGAACATTAATTTCGAGTGTAAAAAAAGAATTTCCCGATTCGATTCTTATTGCCGAAGATGCATGGGGGCATCCGAAAGTAACGCATGCACCGGAAGAACATGGAGTCGGTTTCGATTATAAATGGAATTTCGGATGGATGCATGACACGCTCTCGTATATGAAAGAGCAGCCGTCGGAACGCTCGGATCACCATGAAAGGATGAATTTCTCCTTGATGTATCAGTATGATGAGCGTTATATCCTGGCTTTTTCACATGATGAAGTGGTTCATGGAGAAAAATCGCTGCTGAATAAATTGCCGGGAACAATGGAAGAGAAGTTCAGCCAATTGCGTTTGCTGCTTGGTTTTTGGATTACCCATCCCGGTAAAAAGTTATTATTCATGGGCCAGGAATTCGGGCATTTCGATGAATGGGAATTTAAGCCGGAACTGGATTGGGGTTCGCTGGAACAGACGGCGCATCAAAAGACGGCTTATTTTACGAAAGACCTGTTGGCATTTTATAAAAGGGAAAGGTCACTGCATCAATTGGATGATCATCCGAAAGGATTTGTTTGGCTTGATGCGGATAATCACGAACAAAGTGTCGCTTCATTCATCAGAAGAGGAAAGGAGCCGGGAGATGAATGCATCGTCCTGTGTAATTTTTCGCACCTCGCCTATCCCGGATTTCGTGTCGGGGTTCCGGGTGCCGGTCTGTATGAACAGGTCTTTTCAAGCGCCGCGGCCAAATATGGGGGCATCCAGAAAGGCGGCATGCAGACGGCTGCAGCTGAAGATGTTGGAGCGGATGGGCAGGAAAAATCCATAGAAATTGAGTTGCCTGCATTTACAATGTGTATCTGGAAATTGATGGAGAAAGGGAGCGAAGCGGATTGAAAAAGCAGATTGTTGCAATGCTATTGGCCGGTGGTCAAGGAACCCGGTTGAAAGAACTTACTTACGCGGTTGCAAAACCAGCCATTCCATTTGGCGGGAAATACCGCATTATAGATTTTCCATTATCCAATTGCACAAATTCAGAAATCCATACAGTTGGAGTTTTGACGCAATACCAGCCGCATTTATTGCATCAGTATATCGGTCTTGGAACCCCATGGGATCTCGACCGCCGCAACGGTGGTGTGACGATGCTCCCGCCATATGCTGAAGCTGACGGCATCAAATGGTATGACGGAACCGCGAATGCGATTCATCAGAACATGAAATTTTTAGAGGCGCATCAACCGGAATATGTCCTGATTCTATCGGGTGACCATATATATAAGATGAATTATATGCTGATGCTCGATTTCCATATCAAGCATCAGGCGGATGCCACGATTTCAGTTATTGAAGTGCCATGGGAAGAGGCCAGCCGCTTTGGCTTGATGGAGACGGATGAAGAAATGCAGATTAAGAGATTTGTGGAAAAGCCGGCTGACCCACAAACTAATTTAGCCTCTATGGGCGTATATATCTTTAATTACCAAAAGCTGAAGGAATACTTGGCAAGAGACGCGGAACAAGAAGAGTCGAGCCATGATTTCGGCAAAGATATCATTCCGGCCATGCTTGAAAACAATGAAAAAATGGTCGCTTATCCATATAAAGGCTATTGGAAAGACGTGGGGACAGTGGAGAGTCTTTGGGAAGCGAATATGGATTTGCTGGAACTGGACTCGGGTCTCGTGCTCCACGATTCGGCCTGGAGGATTTTTTCATCCAATCCTCAGCTGCCTCCGCAAGTAGTGACGTCGACATGTGAAATTCAGGAATCATTTGTCAATGAAGGCTGCATCATCGAAGGCAAAGTCAGGAGATCCGTTATTTCTCAGGATGTCCATATCAAAGAAGGGGCAGAGATTGATGAATGTGTGGTAATGGCAGGGACGGTAGTCGGATCGGGTGCAAAAATCAGCAGGGCGATCATAACGCCTGATCTCAGAATTCCCGCCAATTTTACGCTGCAGAAAAAAGATGGGGAAATCACTCTTTTAACAAAAGAAACGATCAGGAATTGGGAAGGGAGTGAAGACGATGCGCTTAGCAGCAGTAATTGATGCGACTGTCACGATTCCGGGACTGAAGGAATTGGCGATGTACCGGTCGTCCGCCTCGATTCCATTTGCAGGCAGGTATCGCTTAATCGATTTTGCATTATCCAATATTGTGAATTCGGATATCAGTTCAGTCGGAGTCTTTGCTTCACAGCAAAGTGTTTCGCTGATGGATCATATAGGGAAAGGGAAAAGCTGGGATCTGGACCGCCGCAGAAACGGACTTTATTTTTTGCCCACCTCACAACGGGAAGGCGACCAATTGAGTGTCGGTTCCTTTGCGGCGCTTGAGGACCATCTCAGTTTCTTCAAGAAAAGCACGCAGCCCTACGTCGTTGTAACCAGTGCCTTTTCCATTTCGCAACTGGATTATAACGATATGCTGGATGCCCATTTAGCGTCAGGAGCCGATATTACAGAGGCGGTCCGGGACGGGGAATGCATGAAATCTTACATCTTATCCAAGGAATTATTAATGGAGATGATCAAGAGTTTCCGGGAAAATCGGGTTGTGAGTGTTGAAGATATCGTGAATCTTAAGAGAAAGCCATATACCTTTTCGCAATACCAATATGAAGGTTATTTCGTGCTGATCAATTCAATGGAAAGCTATTTCAATGAATCGATGGCGCTGTTGAACGAAGTGACATGGAGGCAGCTGTTCCTGCCCGAAAAACCGATCTATACGAAAGTCAAAGATGAACCGCCGACCAAATATATGAAGGGATCGAGTGTTAAGCGGTCCCTGGTTGCAAACGGAAGCTTATTGGAAGGCCAGGTCAGTGACAGTATTCTGAGCAGAGCGGTGGAAATCGGCAGGAATTCAAAACTCGAAAATTGCATCATCATGCAAAAATGTGTAATAGAAGATAATTGTGATTTGCTTTATGTAGTTGCGGATAAAGATGTACGCATCAAAGCTGGCAGTGTACTGCATGGGACAAAAGAAAAACCGGTAATTATCCGCAAAGGCAGCGAAGTTTCGGAGGGAGAAGTCCTATGAAAATTAGTATGGCAGCGGCAGAGTGTGTACCTTTTGCAAAAACAGGAGGGCTGGCTGACGTGATTGGGGCATTGCCTAAGGAATTGGCGAAAAACGGACACGATGTCACGGTATTCCTGCCTAAATACAATGTGATAGCCGAAGAGTTCGTCCAGCATTTTTCATTGATTGAAGAAATTCCTGTCTCTTTCGGCGGAGAAATCAAACCATGTGGTGTCTACAAGTACAATGATGAAAATATCCGTTATTTATTCCTGGAAAGCCGGGAATATTTCGGACGGTCCAAAATATATGGCGAGCCGGATGATGGGGAGCGTTTCAACTTTTTCAGCATCGCTGTCCTGACCGCAATGAAAGAGATGAAAGTAAAAGCGGACATCATCCACGTCCATGACTGGCATACAGCCATCATTCCATTGCTGATAAAAAAAGACAACCGTTTCAAAGTGCTTGGAGAAAGCGCTAAAACAGTTCTGACGATCCACAATCTCCAATTTCAAGGCAATTTTGCCACTACTGTTTTCACAAAAGGATTTGAACTGGATGAAAACCGGTTCGACCTTTCTTCCATTGAATGGAATGGAAACTACAATATGCTCAAGACCGGCATTTCCTATGCCGATAAAGTGACCACTGTCAGTCCAAGTTACCGGGACGAAATTTTAACAGCTGCATATGGTGAAGGGCTGGAAGATGTGCTTAAGGAACGTAAAGGCGATCTGGTCGGAATCCTGAACGGATTGGATACTCAGTTTTATAATCCCGCCACAGACCTGGCGATTGAAATGGAGTATGACCATTCATCGATCGAAGAAAAAGCGGTCAATAAGCGCAAGGCTCAATCATTGATGGGTATGCCGGTGAAAGGGGATGTTCCGCTGACCGTCATGATTTCGCGGCTTGCGGGCCAAAAAGGAATCGATATCCTGGAGGAGGCTCTGCCGGAATTGCTGCAATCCAATGAACTGCAATTTATCCTGCTGGGTTCAGGGGAAGAGAAATTTGAAGACTTTTTCGTGCAGCTGGCTAAAGAATTTCCAGATAAAGTAGCGGTGCATATTGGCTTCGACGAAGACCTTGCACACCAGCTTTATGCAGGGGCCGACATCTTCCTGATGCCTTCCCATTTTGAGCCTTGTGGTTTAAGTCAGCTCATTTCAATGCGTTACGGAACCGTTCCTGTAGCCAATAAAACAGGCGGTTTGAAAGATACAGTCATTGAATATGACCGCGTCACCCAAACGGGCAATGGTTTTCTGAGTGACTTCACAGGGAATGAGACTTTCACAGAAGCTGTGAGAAGGGCATTAACGTTCTATCAGGAATCGGGACATTGGGAAGCGATTAAAAAGAATGGCATGGAGGCGGATTATTCCTGGAAACAGTCTGCCGTATTATATGAGGGACTCTATCAGGAATTGACGAAAAACCTTAGCGCAAAATAACCTGGGAATTCACTATCGAACGACCAAAGGAAAGGTGATCTGATGGCAGATAAATCATTCGATAACACAGATTTGACTGATTATAAAGCAAGCGGTGCCCTGGAAGGGAAAGTGGCGATTATCACTGGCGCCAGCAGCGGTATCGGGCAAGCGGTGGCCATAGCCTACGCGAAAGAAGGAGCAAAAGTTGTCATCGGCTACAAAGGCAATGAAGAAGGAGCCAGTGCAACCCTGCAGACAATCGGAAAATATGGCGGCGAGGCAAAAGCGTTCCAAGGAGATTTGGGGAAATCGGCCGAATGCGAAAAGATTGTTCAATTTACGCTTGAAACTTTCGGCCAGATTGACATTCTCGTCAATAATGCGGGCTATCAATACCCACAAACTTCACCGTTGGATATCACGGATGAACAGATGCTCAAAACTTTCGAAATCAAAGCTTTTGCGATGTTCTATTTAGTAAGAGCGGCGCTGCCTCATCTGAAAAAAGGGTCCCGCATCATCAATACAGCTTCCATCAATGCCTACCGTGGACATTCGGATCTGATCGATTATTCAGGTGCGAATGGCGCGATGGTGGCCATGACCCGTTCGTTGGCAAGACGTCTGGTTCGGGAAGAAATCGCGGTAAATGGTATTGCCCCAGGCCCGATTTGGACGCCATTGATTACGAAGACATTCGGGGATTTAAACCCTAACGTAGCGGATGACTTTGGGGAAGATGTACCAGCAGGGCGGCCGGGACAGCCTTTTGAGCTCGTAAAAGCCTACGTTTTCTTGGCAGACCCGCAAAATTCCTATATGACAGGGCAATTTCTCCATATGAATGGTGGAGATTATATGTCGACCTGATTGCAGATCCGCCTGGAATATTCTTTCTGGCGGATTTTTCATGTCTTCCTATATCTCCGCTTTTAAAGCAGCTGTGATAAAATTCACTGTAACTAAGGGAGTGAGTTTTTGAAAAGAATCTTGATTTTAACTGTTGCGCTGCTTGGTTTTCTGGCGGGATGCCAGGACACTGTTGCACCGAAGAAACCAGCTGAACAAGGGGATTCGGTTAAAGAGTCGATGGATTCGACATTAACTGTGCATTATATCGATGTAGGGCAGGGAGACGCGACATTGCTTGAGTTCGACGGGCATGCAATCCTGATTGATGCCGGCCATTGGAAGTCTGACCAAGCTGTCGATTACCTGAAAACAGCAGGCATCAAAGCGATTGATATTGCTGTAGGTACGCATCCTGATGCGGATCATATCGGCCAGCTCGCACAAATTATCGGCGAATTCAGCGTGGAAGAAGTTTGGCTGTCGGGAAATCCAAGTACATCCAATACCTATTTGAATGTACTGCAGTCGATAGATGCAAGTGGAACCGATTATTACGAACCGAGAGCGGGAGATGTTTTTGACGTAGGGAAAATGCGCATCGATGTTCTCTATCCTGAACGGATTACCGGTGCAGCCAATGAAGAATCAATTTCCATGAAGTTGACATACGGAGAAATTCAATTTGTTTTCACTGGAGATGCCGGGGTAAAAGAAGAGCAGCAAATGATCGACAGTGGAACCGATTTGCAAGCGAAAATTCTTCACCTTGGCCACCATGGCTCGAATACATCCACCAGCAGTGCTTTTCTGGATGCGGTATCACCGGAAGTGGCGATTTACAGTGCGGGAGCGGATAATTCCTATGGTCACCCTCACGCAGAGGTGTTGGCGGCAGTCGAAAATAGCGGTGCTGAAGTTTATGGCACTGACGTTAATGGCACGATTATTGTTGAAACAGATGGCAGTTCCTATAATGTAGTGACCAGCCGCACCGGAATCCCGACTGAAGGGGAGAATCGCTGCATCAACATCAACATCGCATCCACCGCTGAACTCCAGCAGATTACGGGAATCGGTGAAACGTATGCAAAAGAAATTATTCGCTTACGGCCATTTGAAGCGATTGAAGATTTAGATGACATAAGCGGCATCGGCCAGGCGACAGTGGAAGCGATCAAAGAGCAGAATCTGGCATGTGTAGAGGAGTGATCACGTGAAAGGCTATTTGGACAGGATGGAAGACGGAGGAAAAGCAGTCATTCTGCTGGAAGAGCAAGGCTTCGAAATTATTGTGCCGTTCAAGGAACTTCCGCATGGGAGCGCCATCGGCTCGTGGTTCCGCATCTATGAAGAAAACGGCGACTTCTCCATCTTGCTGGATGAAGCTGAACGGCAGCACAAAGAGCAATTGGCAGATGAATTGACCGGTAACTTAAGGATGAAAAGCAGCGGCAGTAAATATAAAAGAGACTAAATTAAAAATGCCCTGGACTGATTACAATCCGGGGCATTTAGGCTGTCGAGAATTCGACACTTCTCAAATCATTTCGCTTTAGGCGGACGCGTTCCGCAGGGAGCTGCCTGAGCCTCCTCGTCGCTTTGCTCCTGCGAGGTCTCAGGACTCGCTCTATTTCCTGCAGGAGTCGCCGCCTGACGCTTCATTTAAGTTTAGTCTGAACTGAAGGATCGTCTCCTTTAGATATCAAAAATAAAAGACATTTCTATTATAGAAAGCGAATTGAGATATGGAGCAAAACAGCGAGACTCCCAAGGGAGCAGAAACGGAGTTGGCTTTCCAACTCCGTTTCGAGCGAAGTGCTGAGATCCACTCGGGCGAAGGGGACCGAGACCGAGTTAGCTCAGTGCAAGCCCCAAGGAAAGCGAAGCTGTTTTGCGCAATATCGATTACTTGCCTTTATCTTTTTCTCAACAAGCTGAATGCCCTGGACCGATTGCAGTCCGGGGCATCGTCATTTTAATTTGTTTTTTCGATCAACTCGAGATAGTAATCCGCGATTTGCCCTTCTTGGTACAGGTCTGTTCGATCAGTCGCATAATTATGGATGGTAGCGGGGAACTCGAGATTCAAATCCGGCACCCGTACCTCAAAATCATTTTTATAAAGAAGAACAGCCACATCGTGGTATTCCTCACTATTCACTTTAAATGAAAAAGAAATCTTGTTTATTTTATTTTCTGTACCTGCAAGTTGGACTTGCTCATTTTTAAAGTCTGTTGCTTCAATCTGTTTGTCATCAATCCAAACGGCTGTCTCCATGGAAAAACCACCTTTCCAAAATTCTATGGTTCAACTTTAACATGAAAAAACCGTCAAACCCTTGTGTAAGGATTTGACGGCCATATTCAGGCTGCCGCTTTTTTATTGCGCGCGTAGCGGATATTTGCCACTACAAGCGTGACAACAAGAAACAGCCCAAGCAATCCGATGATCGGATAAAACTGGCTGACGAGTTCTGTAAATCCTTTGAAGCTCAGCAGGTAGGCAAGTGTCACTGCGATGACAACCGTAATTTTGAAGCGTGCCGTATTCTGTTCCGCAAAGCGGGCAGTGAACGAAAACAGCATACTGACGGCTGTGTTGTAAATCATTGCAAAAAGAATCAATGAAATGAAGAACCCGAGCAAGGGAGAAATATCGTTGGCTATTTGAAGCATCGGCATATCTGAGCTGCCGACTCTGTCGACGGCTGAAAAAATAGCCAAGTGGCTCAAGATGATCAATGCACCAAGCCCAAGTCCGCCGATCAATCCACCGCGGGCGGCGATTTTTTCGTCTTTTTCGATTCCGCCCATGACGATGGCCATGGAAGCACCGACGGCTATATTGAAGGAAACATAATTGATTGCTGAGTAAAACCAGTTGGATAAAGCTGAATCCTGTTCTTTGGCAATCGGGTTCAGTTCAGCGAACGAAGCATCCATTGTCAGAAGGCTGTAAATGGCAAGACCGATAACCACCATGACTAAAAATGGCGTGATACTGCCGATAATGGCAATGATCTTCTGGATATTGAGCATGATCGTGCCCATGACGATCAAAGCCATCACGGTGTTTCCAAGAACTGCCGGCAAACCGAATTGCTGGGAGAAGATTGAACCGGCTCCGGCAATCATTACAACTCCCACGCCGAATAATGTCAGGATAATGATGATATCCATGATGAAACCGCCGTATTTGCCGCCGATGCCATAGAGCGCATCTTTGTGCGAAGTGGTTTGCATGCGGCTGCCGAGTCTCGTCAGACTCATTCCCATATAGGCAAAAAGAGCAGTGGCCAATATAGCCGCTAAAATACCGAGATAACCAAAGCTTGTGAAATATTGAAGTATTTCCTGGCCGGATGCAAATCCTGCACCGACGATAATACCGATAAACGCGCTGCCGATTTTTAAACTTTTCTTCATGTTGTCCCCCTTGATGTGTGCGAACTTGATTCTAAAACTTATGTAAATATAGCAAAAAAATCGTATTTTGACAAAATATATTTGAAAATTCAAGACTTTGGCGCGAAATAATATTATTGTGAGAACATTTAAAAATTATTTGGAAATGAAAAGAGGATGCCGGAATTCCGGTATCCTCTCATAATAAATTATAGTTAATCGTTTTTATTTGCGATGATGACTAATTTGCCTTTGTCGAGTTCTTCTTCGTATTCTTCCGCTTCCTGTTTCGTCAGGCCAGCGCCTTCCATCTTCGCGCGGAGTTCATCGCCGCGAGAGCTGGTCATGTTCTTCATGCTGTCCAGGAAACCTTGTTCTTTCATGCCGACGCTTTCAGTATCAAGGGCATCAGTTACATCTTTTTGGCGCTTTTTATCATGCGCGAAAATATAGATGTCGTCATGGTCGTATCCTTGTGTTGCCAATTTGTCGATTTCTGCTTTTGCTTGGAGTGCGTTCTCAACTGTCATTTTAATAGTCAAAATAATCCCTCCTAATTTTTCTATCCACTTATTCTTTACCACGCAGCCGCCCGCCTTAAACAAGTGTATGGGTTCCTCATGCGTTATACTAAAGAAAATAGCATTGGGAGGAGAGTTGACATGAACATAACGACTATCGGGATTTGGGGCGGCTACCCAAATAAAAACGAAGCGACCTCTTCGTTCTTAATCGAACAGGACGGGTTCCGCTGTTTAATCGACTGCGGCAGCGGGGTGCTGGCGGCGGTTCAGAACTACGTGGAACTGCGTGAATTGGATGCGGTTATACTTACTCACTATCATCCGGACCATGTAGCGGATATCGGGGTGCTTCAGCATGCGGCAATGGTGGGAATGCAATTGAAAGAGTGGAATACACCTTTGCCGATTTATGCACATAACCGGGATGCTGCGGGTTTTGACAGCCTGTCATATAAAGGGGTCACGGAAGGCAAAGAGATTCATGCAACTGAACCGGTTCAGATCGGGCCGTGGGAAGTATCCTTCTGTGAAACGATTCATCCGGTTTATTGCCTGGCATTGAAATTCTCTTCAAACGGCAAGACAGCGGTTTTCACAGCCGATACGGCATGGAAAGATGAACTCGTTGAGTTTTCGGCTGGAGCCGACTTCATTGCTGCCGAATCGAATCTTTATGAAAAATACGTCGGCATCATCCAGGGCCATATGAGCGGGCGCCAGGCGGGTGAACTTGCTTCAGGAGCCAATGTGAAACAGATGGTGTTAACCCATCTGCCGCAATATGGTGAACTTGAGGAGATTTTGGAGTCTGCCAAAGGAGCATTTTCCGGTCCGGTTGAATTTGCTGAAATCGGTAAAACCTATCGGCTTTAATTGTTTAAGAGAGCAGATACGTTACTTGAGAGAAAAAAGTTGAATGAATAGGTGTTTTAACTTTCATTAATGGGAAGTTAGTAATATAGAAGCTATTGAAAGGGGCACGGTTTATTATGAGGGAATTATTCGGTTTGATGAAATTCGGCGCTAAATCAGCGCTATGGGCAGCAATTATAAATACGGTTCTCGGCATTATTAAAACAGCTGCCTACCTGATTACAGGAAATGTCGCCATGTTCGCTGAAATGATGCACAGTTTTGGTGACGCGGCCAACCAATTTTTCGTATTCATCGGATCAGGGCTCAGCAAAAAGAGTCCGACGGAACGATTCCCTGGAGGATTTGGGCGACTCGTCAATCTGGTCTTGCTGGGAGCCGTGCTGATTGTCGGGATCCTTGCCTATGAAACGATTATTGAAGGGATTCACCATATCCAATCAGCGACACATTCCGAAGATTGGTTCTGGTTGAACGTCGGTGTGTTGGGCATAGCGATCGTATTGGAATTGTTCGTGTTGCATAAAGCCATGAAAGAAATTACACATAACTTGCCAAAAGAACAAACTAAAGGCTTGAAAATCGTTTCCGCATCTTTTAAAAACGTGAAATCAGCCAATCCTGCAACAAAACTTGTCTTCCTTGAGGATATGGTCGCAGTCAGTGGTGCAGTGCTCGCACTTGTCGCAATCGTGATTGCCACTTACACCCCGTTCCATAGTGCGACAGGCTATGCGTCAGTCATTATCGGCCTTATGCTTCTAGTTGTAGTGGGACGTATTTTCCTTGATAATTCCGCTGGCGTTCTTGGTGTCGCAGATCTCGATATGCAGGATCGCATGGGCAATGAAATCATGAAGCATCCAAAAATAAATGACATTCAAGATATTGATGTTATTCGCGAAGGCGATGATCTTCATGTTGAATTGAAAGTGGAAGTCGCACCAAATATGACGATTCAGGAAGCGGATGAAATCCGGGAGTATATAGCGTCAGAAATCAATAAACGTGTTCCGAATGTTACAGATATCATTATTGAGTTTGACCAGGATGATGATATTACTCATTGGAAAAAAGTAACAACGCAAAAACCAGTCGAATAAGCAGTGGATATAAAGCAAACCTTAGCGAATTAACTGGAGGGATTCTAATGAAGATCGGAATCATCGGCGCAACTGGAAAAGCTGGGAGCCTCATCATGAAGGAAGCAAAATCCAGAGGCCATGAAGTGACAGCGATTGTGCGGAATTCACAGAAACTCCCTGAGGAAGAAGATGCCGCGGTTTTGGAAAAGGACATTTTTGACCTTGATGCAAATGATCTGAAACAATTCAATGCTGTCGTCAACGCTTTCGGCGTGCCGCCTGAAAAAGCGGAGCAGCATGTAGAAGCGGGCCGGTCGCTGATCAATGCACTGAAAGAAGCAAAAGACACGCGTCTTTTGGTGGTCGGAGGCGCAGGCAGCCTGTTCGTCGATGAAGCCAGAACAACACGATTGAATGAGACTCCTGAGTTTCCTGAGGCTTTCAAAGCCATCGCGTTGAATCAGTCCCAAAACCTTGCGGATTTAGAGCAAGCGGAAGGAGTTCAATGGACATTCCTGAGTCCGGCAGCTTTTTTCGATCCTGAAGGCAAGCGTACAGGCCGTTACCAAATCGGGGAAGATGCGTTTCTCGTAAACAGGAAAGGCAAAAGTTACATCAGCTATAAAGATTACGCAATTGCGCTGGTCGATGAAATCGAAAACGGCTGGCATATCAATAAACGGTTTACCGTAGTAGCGGAAAGTGAATGATACGGAAAGCAGCTGCCGGATTTTTATTCCGGCAGCTGCTTTTCTTCACTAAACGTTCACCTTCATTTCTTCAAAGCGTAATTGAATCATGTATAATAAATTGAAACTTGAAGATAAAGGTGGGTAAGCACGATGGATTTTTTATACTTTCCAGAAGATAAATCCGAGTACATCCCGGGCATCATTTCCGTAATTGTTATCTTCATTCTCTCAATGCTGATTATCTGGCTATTGGTCAGGGCTTCGAAGAGACAAGTTCAGAACTTGGAAGATCAAGGGTATTCCGTTAATTACGATATAAAAAACAGCGACGATCCGCTGTCTATAGATGATAAGCCGGAAAAGGATGAAGTGAAACAGACTTCTGAAGACGATAACGGCAAAAAGGGGTCCTGACAAAAATCAGGACTTCTTTTTGTTGAAGGGAAATCGGTGTATACTGATACCGCATGATTATATTTAACGAATTGGAGATTTACATATGATAAAAAATCTTTTTGGCGGCCTGCAATGGGCCGTATTTCTATTAGCTTCATCCATTGCCGCACCGATCGCCATCGCCAGCGTATTCGGGATGGATACGGCGGATACGGCATTATTCGTCCAGAGAACGGTCTTCGTTCTGGGAGTCGCGGTTTTGCTGCAGGCATTCATCGGCCATAAGATGCCGATCAACGAAGGGCCGGCCGGATTATGGTGGGGCATCTATATCGTTTACGCAGGATTGGTCGGTTCACTTTACGCCACGGCCGAAAACGCGCTGCAGGCGCTGCAAAGCGGCATGCTATACAGCGGGGTGCTGTTCATCATTTTCGCTTACACCGGTCTTGTAGGCAAAATGCGCCGTTTGTTCACCCCGACAATCACATTTGTCTATTTATTATTATTGGTGCTGCAAATCAGCGAATCGATCATGTCGGGCCTGTTTGGCATCACGACACCAGCAGAACCTGTCGATCTCGTCGTCTTTATGGCCGGAATCGCGGTTGTAATCGCCACTTTCTATTTCATGGGCAATAAAATCCCGTGGGTCAACCGCTATTCCGTACTGTTTGCAATTGCGGCAGGCTGGCTCCTGTTCTTGTTAATCGGCAAAACGGAATCCGTGCCGTTCGAAGCGGGCACTTTCATCTCATTGCCGAAGATGCTGGTATTCGGTCCGCTCGTCTGGGACAGCGGCATGTTCGTCACATCCTTGTTTTTAACCCTGCTGCTGATCGCCAATATGATGGCATCGATGCGGGTCATGGAGTATTTATTGAAAAATGAATTCGGCATCCATCAGCCGGACCGGGTCAAACAAGGTTCCGTCGCATCCGGATTGAACCACATCATTGCCGGCTTGTTCTCTTCCATCGGACCTGTGCCGATCTCAGGAGCAGCCGGATTTGTCAGTGCGACACGTACCCCGTCATTGAAACCGTTCATTGTCGGCGGTTTTCTAGTGGTCGCCATCAGTTTGTTCCCGAATATCATGGCATTGCTGGCTGCCTTGCCGGCGCCGGTCGCCTATGCGGTCATCTTTGCGATTTTCACGAAAATGGTGGAAATGGCATTCAAGGAGTTGGAAGAGGAAGCTGACCGGATGCAGGCCTATAAAGTTTCTGCTTTCGGCTTGATGATCGGCGTCGGCATCATGTTCGTTCCCCAGGAAAGCATGGCTGAACTTCCTGGCGTAATCGCTTCGACTCTATCAAACGGTTTGATCACAGGTACCATCATCGCGATCATTCTTGAGCAGGCATTAATTTGGAGAAAGAACAAAAAATAATAAAAAGCGTGCCGCATCGGTGAGATGCGGCACGCTTTTAGCTTGTTAACAAAAAAGAAATCTTAAAAGCATGTTTCTTTCGCTTTTCGCTCGCGAAAAGCATCTAATCATCTTTAGATTTAAGCTTTTTTAGGAATTCCGAAGTCAGTAAAGCTAATTGTCAGCTTTTCTGCTGCTTATTTTCTTTGTGTCGGGCGCCAAATAGCGGATATCGGCGTTCAGGAAATTATATCGGCGCTCAGCGAATTATATCGGCGTTCAGAAAATTATATCGGCGCTCAGCAAAATAAATCGGCGTTCAGAGAAATATATCAGCGTTCAGCTATTTTATGTCGGGATTCTTTCAATATACTAAGAAGCGTGCCGCATCGGTGAGATGCGGCACGCTATTAGCTTTTAAAAAATAAAACCGATATTGCGCAAAACAGCTTCGCTTTCCTGGGGGCTTGCACTGAGCTAACTCGGTCTCGGTCCCCTTCGCCCGAGTGGATCTCAGCACTTCGCTCGAACCGGAGTTGGAACCCCAACTCCAGTTCTAATCCCCTGGGAGTCTCGCTGTTTTGCTCCATATCTCAGAATCGCTTTCTACAAAGAAGTAGCTTAACTATTTTTGTGTTCTGAGAAAAAATATTGACGTGTTTCTACAGATATAAAATGCAACAGCAGGCGACGAAGGTAAAAGATGTGCTCCTGCATCGCTGAGCTGCTTAGTAGCAAAGACTTGTCCTCGCAAGCTTCGGCCAATGTATTCCATGCGGAACGAGTCCGCCTACAGCGAAAAGTTTAAAGAAGTTGATGTTTCTCAATATACTAAAAAGCATGCCGCATCGGTGAGATGCGGCACGCTTTTTATATAATCAAAAATTATTTATTCGCCTTCGATTTCCTCAGTCAATTTCTCCAGCTCGTCGATCAATTCGCCGATATAGGCGATTGTGTCGCGCAATGGTTGATCGGTTGTGATGTCGATGCCAGCCATTTTGGACAGCTCGACCGGTGATTTGGTTCCGCCGGCTTTCAGCACTTCCAGCCATTCCTCGACAGCAGGCTGACCTTCTTCCAAGATGCGTTTAGATACTTGCGTGGAAATAGTAAGACCTGCGCTGTACGTATAAGGATACAAGCCCATGTAGTAGTGTGGCTGGCGCATCCAGGTAAGTTCGGCACCGTCATTGATTTCTACAGTGTCTCCCCAGAATTCCTCGAGAACCCCGCGTTTCAGATTGTTGAGGATTCCCGCATTTACGCTTTGCCCGGCATCGATGCGCTCATACACTTTGCGCTGATAAGCAGCTTCAAGCAGGTGCGTCACGAAATTATGGTAATACGTGCGGGCAACGATGGAAGAGATGACCCAGCGTTTGAATTTAGGGTCTTTCGAATTCTCGAGCAGGTGGTTGGCCATCAGCATTTCATTCATCGTGGAAGGGGCTTCGATAAAGTAGAGCGATGGACGCGCGTTGAAGATGTTCTGCGCGCGGTTGGCGTTATAGAAATGTCCGGCATGGCCAAGTTCATGCGCCAGCACAAACACTTCATTCATGCGGCCGGTCCAGGAAATCAGGATATACGGATGGTTGCCGTAAGGGCTCGAACAGAAAGCGCCAGTCGACTTGCCTTTATTCTGCGCGAAATCGATCCAGCGTTCCGAATAAGAACGTTCGATCATTTCAAGATAATCTTCCCCCATGATGCCAAGTGCGTCGTTGATGTATTTCTTCGATTCTTCCACTGTGATCTCCGGTTCGTAAGTCGGATCCAGTGAAATCTTCAAATCGGCGAATGTCATTTTTTCGAGGCCATGCGCTTTTTGCAGCAGCTTCGCGTATTTGCGCATATGCGGCGCCAATTCACTGGTGATCAAATCGATTTGGCGGTTGTACAGCGAACGGTCCACTTCCTGATTGAACAGCAGGTAGTCGAAGATGGAATCATAGCCCCGCAGGTCGGAAGTCGTTTTTTCCGTCTGCAGCTGCATATCATACGTTTTCGCAGTGGTGTGCTGGTAATCTTTCAATTTCTTCGAAAATGCATCAAAAGCGGCGCGCCGTTTGGCAGTATCCGTTTCTGCTTCCCAGTCGCCTTCGAACGACACGTAACTTAATGGATAACTTTTGCCGTCCACTTCAAAATCGTCGAATGACATATCCACCATTTTTGTCGTATTGTAGAGACCGTATGGCGCGTTGAACGTCGATGAATAAGCGGCCAGTGTCTTTTCCACTTCCGGATGCAATTGATATTGCTTCTTGCGGATCAATTTTTCCAAATACACTTTGAATTCGTCGGATTCCTGCATGGCCTGTTCCAGCGTTTCTTCCGGCAATGCCAGCAATTCACTGGTGACGAACGACAGCTTGCTGTTCACTTTGGCTGCTGATGAACCGAATTTACTCGACAGCATCTGGGCTTCGTCATCGGTTTGATCTGTGCTGATTTTAAGGCTTGCGTATGTACCCACCGGCACGAATTTTTCGTTTATTTCAGCGTAAGCTTTCAATAATTCATTTACTGAAGCCGCATCCTTCGTGTTTCCTTTATAAGTTGAGGCGAATGTATCCACTTCTTTTTCGAGCGCAGAAAGCGCTTCGTGAAAAGCTTCATCTGATGGGAATAAAGACTGCAGATCCCATGTTTCATCAATGCTGACTTCTGAACGTGCGGGCATACTCTTGACCATTTATCTCGCTCCTTTTATTACGGTTATCGAACTATTCCAAGTATAGCGGGCAAGCGGAAAAAAGTAAAAACTATTTATCGAATAAATTTAAAAATTCTTATAAATTAGGTTTAAAAAATTTTGAAGGTGGTATTTAGATTATACAAGGCGGAACCACCGTAGGGAGAAACGAGTAAACGGTTTAGTAGTTTACAATCGCCTCCAGACGAGGACATGCACAGCCTTGGCGGAAAATTTGCTTTACTGACGATTGTGATCTCGTCGGGTACCAAGTTTGTAAAGTTTTCTGAAGAGAAAGTGTTTCAAACGAAGTTTGGTAAGTTTTTTGTGTAAGTGCAACTGAATATCTGACTGCAGAACATCGGATTCGCTGAGAGGTAGATGCGACTAAAATCTAAAGATGCAGACAGTACAAGAAGCTGTATTGACGGGATAAGAACATTCGTCAACCTTTATAAGAATGTAGAAGTATGATCGACAAATTTTCCGCGTGCGCAAACTTCTCCGAGAGTGGAGAAGCTGCAACAGGGAAAGCACAGCCTGATGAAAAGGGCTGTGCTTTTCTATTTGTTCAATTTCATCAAAAAAGCGGACCGCTTGGGGCGATCCGCTTTTTTCTTATTGTTTTTTAGTATTCTCGTTCTTCAACCACATTATGGTCCTTGTCCAGAATCTGAAGTTTGCTGGGTGTATTGTCTTTAGCGAGTTCTTCAGCTGCGGCAATCGCTCCGTCTTTGCTCGGGAATGACTCGGTCGGAGCCACGTCCTCCAGTTTGACGATCCAGCGCGTTGCGTCCTGGTCAGGTGCTACACTATAACATTTCATACATATCAAACTCCTTTCCTGATCTCTTTTTTTGTTTTCCCGCACTCTATGGTTTTAAACAATTCGCCATGCCAATGAAATTCAGAATAGTTCGTCCTTTACTCGGTGCTTATGTTAAAATTGAGGTAATATCTTACAGAAATAAATGCAAATATCTCAAGAAAAGAGGAGAAAAGAATGAGTGAAACAACGATTACAGCAATTCAGGATGAATACGCAGAGGAATTTGCGCATTGTTATGGATGTGGGCGCTTAAATGAGTCCGGACATCATTTCCGGACAATATGGCAAGGAGATAAAACCTATACTGAATATGAACCCGGCAATGAACATACAGCTATTCCAGGATTCGTTTACGGCGGCGTCATCGCTTCACTTATCGACTGCCACGGAACAGGCTCGGCTTCATTGGCATTGCATCGGAAAAACGGTTTTGAACCAGGCAGCGGTGAGGAGCCGCCGCGCTTTGTTACGGCATCTCTGCATGTCGATTACCTGAAGCCGACTCCCCAAGGCGTCACATTGAAAGCAGTCGGAGAAGTGGAAGAAATCCATCCGAAAAAATTCAAAGTGACTATAGAAGTTACAGCTGACGGAGCAATATGCGCAACGGGGACGGTAGTAGCGGTTGTCATGCCTTCTTCATTCGGAAAATAATTCTCTAAGGGGCTGAAGGAAATGGCGGAAGAAAAACAGGAGATCCGAACAGATTTGATTGGAGAAATTTTAAGGGAATACGAGAAGACAGGCGGAATGGACAATTTGCCGGGGGCCGGGAAACCGCTGCCGGCAGAATATTTTTCAGGAGACCTTTTTCAGCATTTTCAGCGCATCGCGAACGAGCAGGGATACAAACCGCATTGGCTGAAATTGCAGCATGAAATCCGCGGTCAGATCCAAGAGGCGCTTGGCAAGCTGGAAGCTGGCAAGACAAAGGACCTTCCTCTTCGGATTGCAAGAATCAACGAGAAAATCCATGAATTCAATAAATCCTGTCCGCCGCCCTTGCAAAAAGGCTCCGTAACGCTTGAAAATATCAGCAGAATGGCAAGCCGGTGGGAATAGTACGGTATCAAAACGGACCCAACTTGTTTGGCGTCCGTTTTTGGTTTAACAGCGCAAGGATTAGGGAATTTTTCACATGAGTCTATTTAACAGGAACCAGAAAGGCAGGGGTGAGCAATTATGGAGAACAAAGATGAAAAAACAGAATTGAATAAAACACCAGAATCAGAGGAAGTGAAAGAGCCGTCTGTCGAACCGGTGCCGGAAGTGACCGAACCGACGGCTGAACCAGCGTCGCCTGTGGATGAAAGGGCGGTGGAGACGGAAGCGGAACCAAAACTGAAGCCAGAACCGAAGTCGGAATCGACGCCTGAACCGGCTGCTGAAGTGGTTGAAACAGAAGCTGTATCGCCACCGGTAACTGAAGAACCTGTTGCGGAACCGGCAAAAACATCGGTTGAACCGGATCCGATTATGGAAGAGGCGCAGGCTCAACCTGCACCGGTTGTGGAAGAAACCCGCGTTGAACCAGTGCCGGAAGCGGAAGAAAAGACGGTGGAGCCCGCAGCGGAACCAGAGCTGAAGCCAGAACCGAAATCGGAACCGACGCCACAACCAGCAGAAACTCAAGCAGAACCAGTGCCAGCCGCTAAAGAACCGGTTGAAAAGGCAGAGGAAAAACCCAAAAAATCTGCGAAAAAAGAAAAAGCTGCTGCTGAACCAGAGCCGGTGGAAGAAGTTCCAGAAGAACCGGAGGAAGAAGAAAACAATGAAACTGCCCGTTTCAGTAAAATTTACAGCAATGTAGCTTCCAATAAATATGAAAACCTTCGTACAAGTTATATAGAAAACAAAGCGAAAGAGCTGCGGAAAAAACGTAAATAGCAAGTCGAGTGTTGTTCATTGTTAAAAGGATCTTCCGGAATAGAAGCTTTTGACGGCAAATGAATGATACAAGGACGGTAATGCGTTTAATTTATTTGTTTTTCCGAGTATCCGTTTCTTTTATAAAAAAACTGGCACGAATAAAAGCGGAAATCGATTCGCTTTTTTGCAGGAGTGCCATTTGTGATCGGCTACGCCCACTTTGTGATCGGCAAGCGGAGAGTTATGATCGGCTACGCGACATTTGTGATCGCCAACCCGTTTTTCACCGGAGCCAGCTCCAGCGCTTCCGCTTTCCTTTATTTACGATCCAACTTTTCAATTTCCTCGGAAGCAACAAAAGCAAGGTCGTCATTTCCGAACAATTGCAGCACATCAAGAAGCGTCTCGTTGCTGATTTCGAATTCAGTCGGATCGGCTTCTTCGACAGCACGTACCAGTGCTTCGTTTTTGGATTGGGCAGGATAAGCTCTTTGGTAAAGCTGAACCGGATCCAGCTCATTTTGCAGGGACCAGGTGACGAAAAGCTGGATCATTGTCGCTTCATCCTGCTGGTATTTTTTGATGATCCATTCGTCGCGATTTTCATATTCCATACGTATCAGCTCCTTATCAGCAATTTTAACCTTAAATATTAAAAGAATATAGATGGATGCTTGGACTTCCATGAAAAAATCCTCTAGAATTTAACGCAAGACGCATGAGAGTATCGGAGGGAAAAAGATGAAATTAATTCAAGTAAGAAAAGGGCAGTTCGTCTACTATAATAACGAATTGCATAAAGTCTATTCGGTCAAACCATTGGCCAAGAAATCTGTTCACATGTTCCGGATCAAAGATATGGAGCAAGTGGATTGTAAAGCGGATGAAGTATCATTGTACAAGCCGCAGCATCTCGATTCGTTCCTGTTTTTCGGGAGCCGCTATACGCTGCGCGATGATATTGCCCCGGATGAAGGCGGCTACATCCTGATCAGCAAACCGGATCCTGATTATATGGATCATTATTCACTGAATGAGTTCGAGAAAGTGGAATCGGTGGAAGGCAAGAATGTGGTGACGACCAGACAAAACACAGTGAAATTCAGGGAATTTTTCGTTATGGAACCGGGCGAGGCGCAAGGCAGCAAAGACATCGCTTATTACGATAAGTCGAAAGTCGATGCCAGCCAGCTGGAAGCGGATAAAGAATTGATCGAAAAAATCCGTGAGCGCGATGCGATCCGTCCGTCCATCGGGGACGTCTATCTGAACTTGGATGACGCTTCAACTGCAATGGTAGTGGCGATTTCGAGTGAAGACGTAACACTCGGCAATGGAGACCGCCTGACATTCCATGAACTCTACAAAGCGGATAACTGGAACTTCCTCTATAACGTGGTTGACGGCGAGTTCCGTTAATTCGCAGCAATTAATGCATTCTAATAAAGCCAGCTAAGGACGATTCCTTAGTTGGCTTTTTGCATTCTAAAGCGGCTTCAACGCTTCGGTACGGTCGAAAAACAGGAACACGTCGTATCGCTTTGACATCATGGACGGCACGTAATTGCCATAAGCTTCATGCTCCGGATTGTATACGACACCGACTGCCCGGTGTCCGACCCAGCGATCGAACAAACGGCGGTTGCTGTCATCGAAAAGCAGAAATTTATCATGCGCGCCAGTGCGGTGCAGCAATTCTTCCCATGAGTTCTTCGCAGCAGGCGGCAGCACCATCTCTTCGTGCGGTGCTTCCCATGCTTCAGCTGCAATGACAGTGCCTTCGTACGAACCGAAACCGACAGCGAATACATCTGCGGGCGGATTCTGCTCGCGCAGCAATTGCCCGACATTGACCATGTTATCTTCTTTCATATCTGTCGCCCGTGCATCTCCGATATGCGTGTTATGCTCCCAGATGATGATGCGGGCATCTGCGCCGTGATACTTCCGCAATTCATTGACCGTTTCCACCATATGCTGGTCACGGACATTCCATGAATCCGCACCGCTTCTGATCATGGCGCGGTAATAAGCTTCCGCGTTCTTCGCAACCAGTGAATTGACCTGCAAGTTCAGGTCGGCTTCTTCATCATTCGTGTAATTCTCCGCGTTACTCCGGATGGAAGCCAGCAGCCGGGTGACTTCTTCGATGCAGCTCTCCGAAAAAGTTGCGTACGAAATCGCGTATTTCTCCGGCTCCCGATTGCTCGGGTCGAAACAGGAAAATGCCTGCTTTGCCAGTTCCGCGTCGCCGCCTTCGGGATCCACATCATTCAGATAATGAATCACTTCCTCCATCGACTCCCACAGACTGTACACATCGATCCCGTAAAAGCCGGTTTTTTTATTTTCCGAAGCGTTATAAACCTTCAGCCAATCAATAAAATCCGCAATTTCTTCATTTGCCCACATCCAGGTTGGCCAGCGGGTAAATGCTTGTTTGAGCAGATTTCGGGCAGTTTCATCCGCTTCGGCAAAATTATTGATGTAGCGATGTACCCGGTAAGCGGACGGCCAATCGCCTTCTACTGCAATCTGTGAAAAACCTTTTTCCTGAATCAGCCTTTTCGAGAATTCGGCGCGCCATCGGTAATATTCCGATGTCCCGTGGGTTGCCTCGCCCAGCAGGACAATTTTTGCGTCGCCTACAGCTTCCATCAATGGATCCAAATCCTCTATCCCGTTGACAGGCTGTGCAAACCGGCTGATCGCTTCTTCCAATGTAAGATCCATGCCTGCACTTCCTTTCAAAAAATGATCGGAGGTCAAAATGGCGAAAAAAGCACATCCGCGTAACGGATATGCTTTTGAGAATCAGTTCTTCAGAACATCCTGGTATTCCGGAGTCTTTTCAATGACGCCACGCGCAAAAGGGCATTGGGCATCGATGCTTTTTCCTTCATCACGGGCATATTGCACCACTTCGCTCACCAATTGCTTGCCGACGCCTTGTCCGGAAAGTTCAGGCGAAACTTCTGTGTGAGTCACTGTCAGCACATCACCGGATGGCGTATAAGCGAGTGAACCCAATTCCTCTGAGTCCCGTTCAACGTAGAATTTATTGTTGTCGTGTTTCACATCCATTGCATTGCCTCCTTTTTCATTTATAGTGATGTATTCCCGTTCTCGTTAAAAGTATTCAATAGCGGGTATGGAAAGGCATGGTTCATCTAAAAATATGTCAGGATGAGGTGATCGAATGGCAGATGAAAGACTTGCCGAAACTGCAGTCAATAAAATCGAGAAAGTGTTTGGAGAGCATGAAACCTATAGGCGTGCACATTCAAGAGGGATAGGGTACAGAGCCGTTTTTACGGCAAACGGCGAAGGGAAGGAATGGACCGTGGCGCAGCATCTGCGGGAAGGGGAGACAGATGCAACAGTACGATTTTCGCACAGTGCTCCAGATCCTTTTTGGACGGATAATCTATCGCCGGTAAAAGGCATGGCTGTGCAATTTCAGTTGCCGGACGGGCAAGTGATGAACAGTGTCGGCGTCACTTCGCCGATATTCTTTTCGCGTACACCGGAAGTGTTTACCGAAATGTTGGATATCGCGAAATCGTTTAAAAAGGGGCGGCCGCGATTGCGGGACCTCATCACCTTATTCATCAAATATCCGGAAAGCCGAGCGGCCATCCGCATCATCCGTAAAATGCAGAGCCCGGCGAGTTTCGCGACTGGCCTCTACCATTCCATTCACGCATTTTACCTGGTGAACGGTACCGGCCAGCGCGGACCTGTCAAATTCCAATGGCAGCCGGAAGCGGGCGAGGAATCGCTGAATCCGGCAGAGGCTGCCTCTGTGGAAAAAGGGGATTTTGAAAAAGAGCTTGAAGAGCGCGTGGCTCGGGGTGAAACAGCTTTCCGTCTGATAGCGGTGATCGGGGATGCAGGGGATCCTGTAGATGACCCAACAAAAGACTGGGCTAAAGACAGAAAGAAAGTTGAACTGGGACGCCTGGTGCTGACGGAAAAGACTGACGATGCGGAAGGGTTGCTGTTTGATCCGACTGTCCTGGCGGAAGGCGTTGAATGTACGGATGACCCCATCCTGCATTTCCGCAACCCAGCATACGCTATTTCCTATATGCGGAGGGAAAAGGAGAAGCAGGCGGGCCGAAGCTGAAAAAGCGGCATATATTGCTTGCCGATCATAAATGGCAGGTAGCCGATCATAAAGTGGGCGTAGCCGATCACAAATCGACCGTAGCCGATCACAAATGCCCCGTAGCCGATCATAAACTCTCGCTTGCCGATCACAACTTGCTAATTGTTCAAAAATGAACTTTTTTCCTCTTAGTTCGGTAGCTTTATTCGTTCTTGCAACGGGCTTTTTAAGAAACCTCTTCTTCAAATCAATCATATCCGAAGAAATAAAACATTTCAGGCTCTCAAAAGTGAAGAATCAACTCATTCTCGACACAAAAAAGCTGAAGCCCAATAGGACTTCAGCTTTTTATTGTTAACGGGCGCCTCAGCTTTTCTATCAATAAAGCTTCCCTTGTCTGTAAAGGACTTCAGATAAACGCGAAACTGAGTGGATATAGCAATTTTGGCGGAGCGGGAATGGATCTCCGTAGAATTGCGGCAGGATCATATCGAAAGTTTTCTTCATCTGTGCGACAAGTTTTTGGTAGATCTCATCTTCAGTATCGTAGCGGGTTTCGCGGCCTTGCAGCCATTCGAAATATGACACGATAACTCCGCCGGCATTCGCCAGGATATCAGGAATGATTACGACGCCTTTGTCGCTTAAGTATTTATCTGCCTCTTCTGTAGTCGGCGCGTTTGCACCTTCTACAATAATCCGCGCTTTGATGTTTTCCATATTGCCTTCGTGCAGCTGGTTCTCCAGTGCAGCAAGGAATAATACATCCACATCGAGCGTAAGAAGCTCATCGCGTCCGCGGATTTCGGCTTTTGCTCCGGCTTCAGCCAATTGCTCTTCTGTTGTCGGAAGGTCTCCTTTATTTTTCGCGGTAAAGGCGATCAATGCCGGGATGTTCAGGCCTTCTTCATTATATAAAGTTACGTTGCGGTCACTGACAGCAACGACCGTGTTGTCGACCAATGGACATTTATAAGCTTCATGCGCTGTAACGGAACCAACGTTACCGAAGCCTTGTACGGCCACTTTCAATGGACGGTGCGCCATTTCCAATGTGGTTTTGGCGAAGACGTTGTCCGTTGAAGATAATAATTCCTCTTTTTCCTTCAGGAAATCGTGGATCATATAACGGAATGAAAAGTAGACGCCTTTACCGGTCGCTTCCCGTCGGCCTTTAGAGCCGCCGTTCACCACCGATTTACCGGTGAAACTGCCCAGGTAAGGGGTACCGTGATGAATTTTCTTGTATTCAGCCATCATCCAGTCCATTTCACGTTCTCCGGAACCGACATCCGGTGCCGGAATATCTTTGTCCGGTCCGATGACATCAGCGAAATACCGGACGTATTTACGGGATATCGCATTCAGTTCCTTCTCGGAATAATTGCGGGGATTGATGACGATGCCGCCTTTGCCTCCGCCGAATGGCACGTTATGCAAAGCGTTCTTCAATGTCATCAGGAAAGCCAGGTTCATGACCTCTTCTTCGTTAACCGATTCATGAAAACGGATGCCGCCTTTATAAGGGCCAAGCGCATCGTTATGCTGGACCCGGAAAGATGGGATCCGCACGACTTTTCCATTATCCAATGGAACGCGCAAATAGGATTTATGCACTTTGTTCGGTGTTGACAGGATGGAACTGAGTGAAGTGAAAGCTTGCTCACGCATCCCTTCGTTCAGCTCCGGTAAAAAACTTTCATCTTGCATTAATGCATCGAGTGAAGATTGGATGATTGCATTTGTCGGTTCTTCCATTTTGCTGCACCTCCGAAATTAGTATCTCCTATCTCCATACCCTGTCCGAATTGAAATATGCACAGGAGATTTCCGGTTTATTCCCAGCTGTCGTATTGTTCCTCTTCCGTGACCACACGCAGATCGTCGGCAGTGATGAACATAACCTGATAATCGTTCTTCTCGGCGTATTGCTCCGCTTCTTTTTTAATGAATTTCGGGGAGCCGTCCGTTTCTTCATCGTACATGATCAGGATGCCATCCGAATTCCGCAGGAAAAATTTATTCTTCTCGATGAATTGCCACGGAGCTTCGTAAGGGCGGTTCGTCAGGCTTCGATGGAAATCCGCCTGCCGAACGATTTCTTTGTATTTTTCCTGATTGGCTTCATTCCATTTGTTTTCCTGTTCCAGAAACGGCGTGAGAAGCGCGAACTTCAATTGAGGAAATTCCTCTTTCATCTCGATGGCCACTTCTGCCGCCCATGTCTCGACGCCCAGCTGTCCGCTGACCAGAATCCATTCCAAGCCTTCATCAAGCAATGCGCGAAAGCGATTTTCCAAGGCTTTTTTTATAAAGCGCACGCCAGGATTCTTATCGTCGAAAATTCCGAGCTCATGCTGTTTGTATCCGGTGACCACTAATCGTTTCAACAAAATTCTCACCTCGCACCAGTTAAATTTTCATATTTCCAGTCTACCGTACTCCTGCTTCCTTTTATACTCGCAACCAATCGGCTTTTCTTATTAACAGAATAATCAATCGGATTGTGTTAAAATTTCCTGCATAAAGGAGTGAAGCAGATGGTCAATTTACGTGATATTGAAAATGCCCGTAAAGAAATAAAAGATGTTATCCATCAGACGCCGCTGCTGGAATCGGAATTGCTGAATGCACAAGCGGACAGGAGGATATTCCTGAAAGCCGAGCATTTGCAGAAGACGGGGTCGTTTAAAATAAGGGGAGCAGTGAACGCTGTAAAACAGGCGGTCCAGAAAGGCGCAAAATCCATCACGGCGGCTTCATCCGGGAATCACGGGCAGGCGGTCGCCTATATCGCCGGAAGGCTGGGGATTCCGGCTGTAATCGTGGTGCCGGAAGACGCGAATCGCGCAAAAGTGGCGGCTATCGAGGCATACGGCGGAAAAGTGGAGTATTGCGGCTTCACTTCCGCTGACCGCATCCCGCGCGCAAAAAAATTAGCGGAAGAAAACGATGGCGTTTATATTCCGCCTTATGACCATCCTTATATCATCGCGGGGCAAGGCACAGTCGGCCTCGAAATCCTCGAACAATTGCCTGATGTCGATCTCATCGTTGTGCCGGTGGGCGGAGGCGGGTTGATCAGCGGGATTTTGATGGCTGTAAAAGAAAGCAAGTCCAATGTCAGGGTCATCGGGGTCGAACCGGAAAGCGGCAATGACACTTTCCTGTCGCTTGAAGCTGGAAAAATCATGGCAGTATCGGGCAGCCAATCCATCGCGGACGGTTTGCGCACTTCGCAACCCGGTGAACTGACATTTCCGATCCTGCAAAAAAATATCGACGGCATCGTCCTGGTCACAGAAGAAGAAATAAAATTTGCGATGCAATTTTTCATTGAACGCACCAAGCAGCTCATTGAACCCTCTGCGGCTGCCGCTGTCGCCGCAGTCCTGACAGGGAAGGCGGGAGAGCCGAATGAAAAAATTGCCGTGGTCCTTTCTGGCGGCAATATCGACTTGCCGGCACTCCGCACCTGTCTGCCCGATTAGACGTTTAACAGAGTACGTGCCGGGAAAAGAGTAGTATAAACAAAATTTATCGATGACTAAAGGAGAGGATCAAGATGGCAGACAACAAACAGCCTCATGAAAAGCTGACAGAGAAGAACAACGGCTTGAACGACACTCAGGAAGTCCTTTACAGCGAAGATTTTAAAAAAGCGGATAAAGCTGGCGAACAGCAACGTGAGGAAAATGACGAGAAGAAAAAAGACGATAAATAATTTGCAGCCCCAGTGATCAAATAATCACTGGGGCTTTTTTGTGTAAACAATTTCCCGGTCATCATTGCATTGTAAAGGACGCAAATGTAGAATGAAGTTTAAGTATTCTGAACATACCAACTGGTAGGTATGTTGAATCTTAAAATGGCTGGAGGGAAGCTGAATGCATGTAATGGATCTGTTTAAGTTAGAAGGGAAAACCGCTATTGTCACCGGCGGAGGACGGGGACTCGGGGCACAAATCGCACAGGGATTCGCGGAAGCAGGGGCAAACGTCGTTGTTTGTTCGCGAAAATTAGAGGCGTGCGAAGAAACAGCAGAGATGCTGAAAGGGCTAGGTGTCAAAGCATTGGCATTGAAATGTGACGTTACAAACGAGCAGGATGTGGAAAACGTCATCCGAAAAACCGTCGAAGAATTCGGTGCGGTCGATATACTGGTGAACAATTCAGGAGCGACATGGGGCGCACTGGCGGAAGAAATGCCGCTTGAAGCCTGGCAGAAAGTGATGAACGTCAATGTTACAGGGACATTCCTGATGAGCCGTGCTGCAGGCCAAGTGATGATCAAACAAAAGAGCGGGAAAATCATCAACATTTCTTCTGTCGCGGGACTCGGCGGCATCGATCCGGAGCTGATGAATACGATCGGCTATAACACAAGTAAAGGCGCGGTGATCACGTTCACAAAAGATCTGGCTGCAAAATGGGGCCAGCATAATATTAACGTCAACGCGATTGCGCCAGGATTTTTCCCGACGAAAATGTCGGAGGTCCTGATCGAACGTGGGAAAGAGCAATTTCTGAAACAGACGCCGCTGAACCGTTTCGGCACGGATGAAGACTTAAAAGGAGCCGCTTTATTCCTGGCTTCAAGTGCATCCGATTATATTACAGGAGATGTCGTCGTCGTTGACGGAGGCATGCACGTCCTTTGAAGAATGTGAGGTAAGGCAATGAAAGACAGGATCAAAGAGCAGAGCATCATCTTTTTCGAGAAAAAGGGCTTCAGTGAAACGTCAATCCAGGATATCGTGGAAGCGCTGAATGTCACAAAAGGCACGTTCTACTATTATTACAGCAGCAAAGAACAGCTGTTGATGGAAATTCATAAAGAGTATATCGACGACCTGTTGCAGCGCCAGCAGAAAATCATCGACAGTGGTGAAAGCCAAAACGCCAAGCTGAAAGGGATCATCCACTTGCTGATTTCAGATATTGCGAGAAACGGGGACAGCGGCAAAGTGTTTTTCCGTGAAATGCGCCATCTGGCAGATGAAAATGCAACGGAAATCAAAAAGAGACGCGAGCAATTCCGCCTTAATATAGAAGAAGTTATTCGGGAAGGTGCGAAAAAAGGTGAATTCAAGCAGCGATTGCAGCCGGATATAACAGCACTCGCGGTATTGGGGATGACCAATTGGACCTATCAATGGTTCAATACAGCCGGCGAACTGACGGCGGATGAACTTGCTGAACAATACAGCAGCATTATTCTGGATGGGATCAATATGCGTAACGGAGGGTGAGATGAAGAAATGGCCTACGAAACGAACGTGAAAGTGCGTTTTTGTGAAACCGATGCACTCGGACATATCAGCAACATCAGTTATTTTATCTATCTGGAGGAAGCACGTACTGATTTTTTTGTTGAACTGGGATTCGGAGCAGATCTGGAGGATTGGAAAGTCATCATGGCTTCCGCTAAATGCGATTTTGTGCGGCAGGGATATTACAATCAAAAACTGAAAGTGGTTTCTGAAGTCCAGAGAATCGGACGGTCGAGCTTCACAATTGTCCACCGGATTGAAGATGCGGAAAACGGCGAATTGATCGCAAAAGGGGAAGCGAGTGCCGTCTATTATGACTTTAAGGCACAGAAATCAGAAAAGATTCCGGATCATCTTCGCGACGTGCTCGAAAAACATCTAGTGAAGGAGACGGTAGTACATGACCAATGAAACACTGAATTATCCTGGCGCAGGTTTTCTTTACCAGCCTTCAGAGGCAGAAGCGGTTTTTACACCCGAAGATGTGAGTGACGAACATCTGCTGATCGGCAAAACGGCCAAACGGTTTTTGGAAAAGGAAATCCGCCCTAATAATGAAAGGATCGAGCAGCAGGATTTCGAACTGGTAAGGGAACTCATGCAAAAAGCGGGCGAACTCGGGTTGCTGGCACATAGTGTGCCGGAAAAATATGGCGGCCTCGGCCTCGATAAAATCAGCAAAGGCATTGTTGGAGAAAACCTCGGGTCAGCTGGCGGCTACGGCGTTGCCCATTCGAATCATACTTGCATCGCGACATTGCCGATTACGTATTTCGGCACGCCGGCGCAGAAAGAATATTATTTGCCGAAGCTGGCATCCGGTGAATTCATCGGCGCTTATTGCCTGACTGAACCGGAAGCGGGTTCTGATGCGCTGTCTGCCCGGACGACGGCAGTGTTGAACGAAGCAGGAACGCATTATTTACTGAACGGCAGTAAAATGTTCATCACCAATGCGGCATTTTCAGATACATTCATCGTGTATGCAAAAGTAGATGGCACTGCTTTTACCGCTTTTATCGTGGAAAAAGATTTCCCGGGGTTGTTTCTGGGAGCCGAAGAAGCGAAGATGGGCATCAAGGGATCTTCGACGCGTACGGTCAGCTTCGATAATTGTAAAGTGCCGGTGGAAAATCTGTTGGGTGCAGTGGGCAAAGGGCACGTCATCGCTTTGAATGTCCTGAATCTCGGCCGCTTCAATTTGGGGTCCGCCTGTATGGGCGCCGCGAAATACGGATTGCATCTGGCAGCCGGCTATACGAAAGAACGGAAACAATTCGGCAAAGCGATCTCGGAGTTTCCGGCAACCCAGGAGAAATTGGCGTTGATGGCGGTCCGCATCTTCGAATCGGAATCGCTGCAATATCGCACCGCCGGTTATCTGGAAGATGCACTTGGCGGACTTTATGACAGTGAAGACCATGCGCTGATTGCAAAACGCCTGATGGAATATGCCACTGAATGCGCAGTCTGCAAAGTGCACGGTTCAGAAACGCTCGACTTTGTAGCGGATGAAGCGCTGCAGCTGCATGGCGGCTACGGCTATATCAAAGAATACAAAGTGGAGCAGATGTACCGGGATTCACGGATCAACCGGATTTTTGAAGGAACGAACGAAGTGAACCGCCTGTTGATACCAGGCGGATTATTAAAACAGGCGGGCAAAGGAACTCTGCCGTTAGGGGAGTATATCGCACAGGCAGTCGCCGAAATGAACAACCCGAAAGTCGGTTCCATCGGTATTATTTCCCGGGAAATAGAAGCCGTACTCGCCATCCGCCGAGTTTTCCTGCTTGCTGCAGGCATGGCCTTTGAAACTTTCGGAGAAGGTCTGGCGGAACAGCAGGAAACATTGATGAAGCTGGCGGACATCGGCATCCAGCTGTACGCGGCAGAATCAGCGGTATTGCGGACCCAAAAAGCGCTTGCCAAAAATGGCGAAGAAAAAGAGAAGCTGAAAGTCGAATTGACTAAAGCACTGCTCGACGAAGCTTTGCTGACGGTTGAAATGTCTGCTCGTAAAATGATGCAGGGAATTTCAAGCGGCCGCGCATTAAAAGACAGCATGGCGCTTGTCAGCAACGAACTCAGCCGCCTTCACGCGGAACAAAGCAATGCAACCAAACGACATATCGCGGCGGCTGTTCTCGAAGCGGAGCAGTATATAAGTTAAGGGGGAAAAAGGGATGAAAGTAATTAAATTCGAAAAATACGGCGGACCTGAAGTTCTGCAATATACAGAAGCGGAACGTCCGGAGCCAGGCGATAATGAAGTGCTGGTTGAAGTGAAGGCGATTGGTGTCAACTACGCGGATACGGCGCGCCGCGAAGGGCAATACGTGGTGCCGACGCCGTTACCATACATTCCTGGTTCAGAAGCAGCCGGTGTAATTGTGGCAACGGGCAGCAAGGTCAAAAGGTTCGAAGCAGGGATGCGCGTGTCAGCGCTGATCGAATCCGGTGCCTATGCTGATTTTGTAACAATCGACGCGAATACACTCATTCCGATTCCGGATGAAGTAGATTTTGAACAAGCGGTTGCACTGCCGCTGCAGGGTTTGAGTGCCTATCATGTCTTGACGACGATGGGCCGCCTCGAAAAAGGGGAAACGGTATTGATTCATGCCGCAGCAGGCGGTGTCGGAGCGATTGCCGTCCAACTCGCGAAATTATTCGGTGCCGGAAAAATTATCGCCACAGCCAGCTCAGCGGAAAAGCTGGAACATGCCAAAGCACTTGGCGCGACACATCTCGTCGATTACACAAAAGAAGATTGGGTCGAAGAAGTGAAAAGCATCACCGATAACAAAGGAGTCGACCTGGCGCTTGAAATGGTCGGCGGCGAAGTATTCAACAAAACATTGAAATGCCTGGCGCCATTCGGGCGTCTCGTCATTTTTGGCGCTGCCAGCGGTGAACAGGCGCAATTCCATCCAGGGCAATTGATGAGAAAAAACCAATCGGTAATCGGTTTTTTCCTGCCGCAGATCATGCGAAAACCCGACTTGTTCCAAAAGAGTTTGCAGGAGCTGCTCGGTTATATGGCAAGCGGCGAGTTGAAACTGACAATCGGCGGCAGCTATCCACTGGCTGATGCAGCTGACGTCCATCGTCTGCTGCAGAGCCGCAAGACAATAGGAAAACTGGTTCTCAAGCCATAACAGACGCAATGAAACTCTCATCTCTAACTTAAGGTGAGAGTTTTGTGCGCAATTCTAAAAGGAGGCAATAATAATGAAAATACTCGTTGTCGGCGCCGGTGCCATTGGCGGTTATTTCGGTGGGCGCCTTCTTGAAAAAGGGGAAGACGTCACATTTTTGGTACGGGACAGACGAAAAGAAGAACTCGAATCAACTGGTTTGAAAATAGAAAGTGTGAATGGCGACTGCCTCCTCACACCCAACTTGATCACCAAAGACAGTGAGCCGGAAACCTATGATGTGGTGCTGCTGTCGACGAAATCCTACCAGCTGGCAGGGGCTATTCAAGATGTACTGCCGTTTGTCGGAGACGAAACGATGGTGCTGCCGTTATTGAACGGAATCTCCCATATCGATCAATTGACCGAAGCTTTCAGTGAACAGCAGGTCATTGGCGGTTTATGCTTTGTGGAAGCGACTCTGGGTAAAAACGGGGAGATTGTCCAAACCAGCCCGCTGAATCAACTGGTTTACGGAGAGCGGAACGGTGAACAAAGTGACAGGATCAAACGCTTGAAACAAGCTTTTGAAAACACAAAAGCTGAATTTATCCTGAGCAATAACATCAATCAGGAAATGTGGCATAAATATTTGTTCATTACGACGATGTCGGGCATTACGACTTTATTTGAACAACCGATCGGTCCGATCCGTGAACTGGAATCCGGCCAACGGACCATTGCGGCGCTGCTGGACGAACTGGAAAATGTGATGGCGAAATTCGGCGCCCCGATCGAGCAAGGGATATCCAGAAAGCTGCTCGAGAAAATCAACAGCCTGGGTGAAGGAATGAAATCTTCGATGCAGCGTGATGCGGAAAAAGCCATGCCGATTGAAGCCGATCATCTGCAGGGCTATCTGCTGAAAAAAGCGATGGAAGTGGAAGTAGACGCCCCGGTTCTGGAAACGGTTTACACAAAACTGAAGCTATATGAAAAAGGTGTAAATAATTAACTGAAAATTAAATAGACGGAACATTTACAAAATTGTTTCATTGACCTATGATAAAAGGGCAAGTGTGAAAGCGCTTGCTGAATTCAAAAAGAAGAGGGAGTTGAAAGATTTGAATGCTATCGCACTCGCGGCCATTGGACTTTTTATCTTTGCTTTAGGTTACCGCTTTTATTCTAAATTTGTAGCAGAGAAAATTTTCCGCCTGGATCCGAATTACGTAACGCCGGCCCATAAATTCAAGGATGGCGTCGATTTCGTTCCAACTAATAAATTTGTCTTATGGGGACATCATTTTACATCCGTTGCCGGAGCCGCACCGATTCTGGGACCGGCGATCGCTGTGTACTGGGGCTGGCTCCCAGCTGTATTATGGGTAGTTCTGGGAACAGTATTCGCTGCAGGTGTACACGATTTCGGTACACTCGTCCTTTCTGTAAGAAATAAAGGCCAGTCTGTCGGCACACTTGCGCACCGCTTGATCGGACAGCGCGGCAAAGTCCTATTCCTTTTCATCATTCTGATTCTTGTTCTGATGGTTAATGCCGTGTTTGCCTGGGTTATCGCAAACTTATTCATTTCATTCCCGGCAAGTGTCATTCCGGTATTCATCCAGATTCCGCTTGCTGTCTGGATCGGTTACGCAGTTTACAAGCGAAATACGAAAATGCTTGTGCCTTCGCTGATTGCTCTGGCAGTAATGTATGGCGCCGCCATTTTCTCAAGTCAATATGAATTTCTTCAGATTGACCTTGTCCGCTACATGGGCGGAGAAGAAGGAGCCGGATTATTCGGTCTCGGCGCGATTTCCACCGCCTTCTTTATCTGGATCATCGTCTTAATGATTTATGTTTACATCGCTTCAACTTTGCCGGTATGGAAATTGCTTCAGCCGCGTGATTTCATCAACTCCCATCAATTGATCGTCGGTCTGGGAATCCTGTATCTTGGCTTATTGTTCACGAATCCTGAAATTACAGCCCCGATGACAAATACGGTAACGGATGTTTCCTGGTTCCCGCTGCTGTTCATCACGATTGCCTGTGGCGCGATTTCCGGATTCCACGGACTGGTTTCTTCGGGAACTTCATCCAAACAGCTTGATAAAGAAACGGATGCACGTTTCGTTGGTTACCTTGGGGCTGTCGGGGAAGGTATTCTGGCATTGATTTCAATCATCGCCGTTATCACATTTTTCCCTAACCGCGAAGCATTCCTGGCTACTTACAGCAGTTTCGCTGCTTCGAGCGGTTCCGGACTTGGCTCGTTTATCCAAGGTGCGTCCCAGTTGGCTACGGGGTTGATGATCCCTTCTGCCATCGCTGCAACAATCGTATCTGTCATCGTCGTATCTTTTGCGGCGACTACGCTTGATACATCTGTCCGCTTAATGCGTTACATCATTTCAGAACTGGGAGTCGAGTACAATATCCCGTCTTTGGAGAAAAAACACGTTGCCACAACAATCGCAGTTGTAGCGAGTGCTGCACTTGTGCTGATTCCGGAAGGGCCGAACGGTTTCGGTTCAGGCGGGTATCTGCTGTGGCCGTTATTCGGTACCTCGAACCAGCTGTTGGCTGGCATCAGCTTGCTGCTCATCTCCATATGGCTGAGACAGCTAGGGCGCAGCTACGTCATCACCATTGTGCCAATGATATTCCTGATGTTCATGACGCTTTGGGCGATGTTCCAGCAGGTATTCCTGCAATGGGCATGGTACGCTGCAGCTCCTAATATGCTGCTGTTCGTATTCGGAGCCATCATTTTCGTCTTCGCGTTATGGATCATCATTACAGCGATACAGGTGCTCGCAAGTAAAGACAATTCAAAACTGCTCGGAAACGAAAAAATAGAATAATCATGGAGAAGGGATCATACTTGATGTGATCCCTTCCATTTTTATTGTCCAGTTGCATACATATTCTTTACTGGAAAAGAGGTGTTGAAATGCCGATCACCGATAACTTGAAAAGGTTGATCAAATGGTATGAAGCGGTGCTCGAACATCCGCATAAAACGGAAATCGCGCGGGAACTGCGGGCAGAAGACGATTTGTTTCTACTGATGCTATACTCGGAAATGCTGGGTATTCCGAATCCCGCCTATTATTACACGCTTGAACTGTATCCTTATATGATCGAAGAATTCCATGACTGGCATTTGCGCATGGGCATGGAAAAATCACCGCTTTCCGGAATCCGCTGCTGCTAATTTCAATGAAAAGAGGTTAAGGAATGGACGTTTTATCGAAAAGCATCATTTTTGTCGGTGGCAAAGGGGGCGTCGGCAAATCGACTTCGGCTGCCGCCATCGCCTCCAAATCCGCTGACAGCGGTTTTAAAACTTTGCTGATTTCAACAGACCCCGCCCATAACGTCGGGGACATCTTCAACCAGAAAATCGGCGGCAATACGAAAGAAATCGCCAAAAATCTCTATGCACTTGAAATTGATCCGGAAATCGAAACGGAGAAGTACATCAAAGGTGTGAAAGAGAACATCAAAGGGACCGTTCACACGAGCATGATGGAAGAAGTGAACCGTCAGCTTGATACAGCGAAAGCTTCTCCCGGCGCCGACGAAGCGGCGCTGTTTGATAAGCTGATTCACATTATTCTGGAAGAGCGCCAGAACTTCGATAAACTGGTATTTGATACAGCACCGACCGGCCACACGATCCGTCTTCTGACATTGCCGGAATTGATGGGCGTCTGGATTGAGGGGCTGCTCGATAAGCGGCGCAAGACGAACGAAAATTATTCTGCGCTGTTGAATGACGGCGAACCGCGTGAAGACCCGATTTACGATGTGCTGCGTGAGCGCCAGGAACGCTTTTCAAAAGCGCGTGATATTTTATTGAATGAAGAGGAAACCGGTTTTATTTTCGTATTGAATCCGGAACGCCTGCCGATCCTGGAGACGAAAAAAGCGTTGGAATTGCTGCATCAATACCATTTGCACGTGAAAACGCTGATCATCAATAAAGTCCTGCCGGAAGAAGCGGATGGCGACTTTTTGATGGAACGCAAGAAGCACGAAAAGAAATACATGGAACTGATCCGGGAAACCTTTCCGAAACAACAGCTGATTTTCATCCCGCTATTTTCACAGGACATCATCAGCATGGATCAGTTGAAAATGTTCAGCGAAAATTTTGAGCAAGGAGGAATAGCGTGAAAGCATTTGTGATTGAACAAGGAGAACTGAAGATAACAGATATGCCGGAACCGGAAACGAAAAAAGGTGAGGTGCTCGTCGCGTTGAAAACCGCGGGCATCAACCGCCGCGATTTGAACCTGGTGAACCGCCACGGCAATAAGCCGGAGCCGCTGATTATCGGATCAGACGGGGCAGGTGTTGTGGAAGCGGTGGGAGAAGGTGTGTCGAACGTTGAAGTCGGCGATGAAGTCATCATCAATCCTGCGCTCCGCTGGTTTGCAAATAGTGATGCTCCTCCTGCGGAATTCGATATTCTGGGCATGCCCGACCACGGAACATTTGCGGAAAAAATCGCATTATCTGCAGAACAGGTTGAGAAAAAACCGCATCATCTTACATGGGAAGAAGCGGGTGGCCTTGCGCTGCCGGCTTTGACCGGTTACCGGGCTTTATTTACAAAAGGAGAAGTCAAAAAGGGTGATACGCTATTCATCCCGGGAGCGGGGAGCGGTGTTGCCACATTTCTGATCCAGTTTGCGAAAAATATCGGAGCCCGCGTGATTGTCACCTCAAGAAGCGAAGACAAGCTGGCCCATGCCAAGGAGATTGGGGCGGACCTGGCCATCGCGACCGACAGTGACTGGGTAAAGGAATTGGAAAATGAAACAATTGATCTTGCCATCGACAGCGTCGGTGCAGCCACTTTCAACCGCACACTCGATGTCCTGAAAAAAGGCGGCCGAATTGTCATTTTTGGTGCGACAACAGATGACGTCGTCGATTTCGATCTGCGGAAATTCTTCTATGGCCAATATCAATTATTTGGTTCGACCATGGGCAGCCGCGACGAATTGCGTGAAATGATCAATCACCTTGATCAATACAAGATGCATCCCATTGTCGGTAAAGTCTTCGAACTCAACGAAGCACAGCAGGCATTCGATTACTTGAAAGACGCCAAGCAATTCGGCAAAGTTATTTTGCGAATCAGCTCATAATAATGAAACCTGACAGCCTTTCATCCGTATTAAGGAGTATAAGAACCAACATTACTGGAGGTAATGAATAATGGAAACCAAAGGATTAAAAGTCCTCGTCCACGCCAGTGCGTTTTTTGCTCCGTTCCTTGTGCCGTTTATCGTGTTTCTAATTTCTGAAGACAAAGATGTAAAACGCCTATCCATCCAGGCTTTGCTGTTCCAGCTTGTCCTGGGAGTGCTGCTATTTATTTCCGGTCTGCTCACCATCATATTAATCGGTATCCCGATGCTGATTGTATTCGGTCTCATCGGTGTGATCATTCCGATCCTCGGCATCATCACTGCTTTGAACGACCAGCACTTCAGCTATCCGATCGTTGGCAGCTGGTATTACTAAGGAAAGCGGCAGAGTCTAGACAAGAAAAGTCCTTCGGGGCTTTTTTTCTTTGTAGAAAACCGTTCGTAAAGGTGTACGGGAGATGGCGAACGTTCGTAAAGTGTTTTTGCACATTTACGAACGTTCTTTTTATGGGTTTAGAGGGGGTTTTGGAGTGTTCGTAAACGTGTACTTTTACGAACGCTTTTATTTCCAGAAATATCTAGATATTATATTTAGTTCTACGTATATTTAACGTAAGAGTTTTAATCCTAATGGTAAAAGATAAATAAGGAGGACCTATGGAAAAAAGCAAACTTCGTGTAAGAAATGACGAGGATGGAATCACCGTGTTGATCGGTAAACATAATGTACGGGAATCCATTCATTATATCCAGACACACCAAATCAAAAGTGCAGAGGTTACCTATAGCTACGAAGAATCGCAAATCGATTTCTTGAGTGAATGCCCAAGCATTGAATCTTTCTCACTAGAAGGCCCGAATGTGAAGAATTTGAGTGGAGTCTATCATTTAAAGGCGCTTAAAGCTTTTGCAATTAATGATACTGCCCCTTCCTTGGCAATCGATTTCAACCAATTGACCACGTTGGAAGAGATCTACGGCACAATGCCGTCAAAAGTTGTGGCCATCGGCAGCCTGATCCACTTGAAGAAAATGCAGATCTGGGGCTATAAGCCAAAAGGGAAAAACCTGAAGGAGTTCACAGACCTGAAAGCGCTTGAAGATCTCGAGCTCATCAGCTCCAACATCATTTCCCTGGATGGGATTCAAGGATTGAAGAACTTGAGTCGGCTAGCACTGTTCAGAATGAGGGCCCTGACGGACATCGACGCGATTCAGCATTTATCGAAAAATCTGACGGATCTCGAAATAGAATCGGCAAAAAACATACAAGACTTTTCGGCAATCGGAAAAGTCCAGTCGCTCGAACGTTTAGGTTTAAATAACTGTGGAACGATTCCATCCATCCGATTCATCAAGCAACTTCCTCACTTGAGAAGCATGAGGTTTTGGGATACCTATGTAGTGGATGGAGATGTCTCCCCGTGTATCGGGCTGGAATACACCTATTTCACGAATAAAAAACATTATTCTCATCGCCTGAAAGAGGGGCCTCGAATCAATGACCCTCACTCCTTTATAGAGAGATCCAGACCGGGAGACACTGGACCGGTTCCGCAAAACGCAAAGCAGGGGGAACAGCCATTGCCATCGCAAGAGTGGAGAATGAGGATGGAAGACGGGGATGACCAGTTTACCGAAGAAAATTTAGCGGCAACCGAAACCGTGCTCCAAAACTATATGGATGGACTGTCCCACCTTCAAGAGCCATCCGAAAAGAAAATCATAAAACAAGTGAAGGAAGCGGTCCTCCGTTTAAATGCGCTGAATGAAAAATACGACTTTTTCATTGAAACTCTGGAGCGGGAGGAACTCTGTGATTTCATCATGGAAAAAGCGCAGCAAGCCGGTTTGGATACGGAGGAAGACATTACAGAAGAATGGCGGGAATGGTAGGAAAATTTTACAAGATGTTTATAGGCTAAGATATGGAACAAATGAAAGGGCCATATTAGCGAAAGTGAATGTAACTTATGTGCAGTTATGTTACATTCAATTTTTAGCTAGCAAGTTGATTTCCATTAAATTTAGACGTGTATAAGGAGGCAATAAAAGTGATTAAACTAGTTAAAGAAGTAGATAATACGGTGGCTTATTGGGAAGTATGGAAAGACGGCAAAAAATTAACGGTTCATTCCGGTTTTGTAGGTGAAACGGGTGAGGCGGAAGAAGTGAAACTAAAGATGTTCGAAAGAGCAGAAAAGATCATGGAAGAATTAGCGGAAGAGAAGTTGGCAGAGGGCTATGACTATCTGGACGAAGACGAGTTAATTGAACTCGTGCTTCAATATCCATATGAGGAACAACACATGGAAAAAGCGCTTGAAAAGAGACAACAAGTTGAAGATTTAATGAATAATTGTTTGGGATGGACTGGGAACGGTGCATGCGATGGTGGAGATATTGGAAGTGGCACGACGAATATTTTCAATTATGTAATCGACGTAGAAAAAGCGCTGAAGACCATACTCGAGGAACTTACTGAGGAGAATCTACTGGCAAATGTTAAAATCGCTTTTTTGGATGAGGACGAAGAATATATCGGCCTTTATCCAAAGGGAACAGAGTTTGATATTTAAAAATTAAATTACCCAATAACGGAAATCTTTTATGAACTTTTCTTTAGTTTTGAATGTAACTTATTGTGAATTAAGTTACATTCACTTTGGCAATTTCTTTAGTTGCAAAACGGAAGATCAAAAATGGAGGTGTAACGGATGGAATACAGTGGTGGCTATTTTCTTCTTTCGGCAGCGAGCGCCAATCAACCCTTTTATCTCGCCCAAGTGGAAGATGGCGGATTCCACGTTGAAAAGCTGATTTCGATGGATGAGGAAGCGGGCGGTGTTTTTCCCAATATCTTTGACATTTGGGCGGGCCGAAAGTCTAAAAGGCCGACACCCGTCTTATCCAAAACGGTGCTGGATAAGGTCTTGGTATCCATGGTATTTGGTACGTTGGAAGAAGCACTGGAAGGCTATCGGGAAGCAAGACCCCAGGAACCATCGGTGAGTCTGATCGGCATCAGCCTTGACGAGAAGCATCTTTCGGACTTTCACGACTGGCGGGACGCTATCAATGACGAAACTGGAGAAGGAGAGGGAGTCGTCTACTGTTTGAAAAAAAAGCAGCCTATTACTAGCGGTGGGATATTCGCAGGATACGACATTGCAGGCTATGAATTGGGCGGCCGGTTTCTCTCTTTCTTGGGTAATCATCTTTTCAAGGATTATCTGGCACTCGATCCCAACCTTTCAATCAATAAATACGGTTTGTTTCCGGAACTGCAAACGGCACAAGCTCTTGCCCGTTACACGAATGAGGTGCTCGCTGAACAGGGGATGGCGGAAGAAGACTTGATGTGGCTGCCATGGAAAATAACAATTTATGAAGGCTTTTAAACTAAATAAAATCTTTTGTTTTGAATGTAACTTATTAGCAATTAAGTTACATTCAGATTGACTATTAAAGGGGGGAGAGGCAAATGAAGTTCAGCGTATTAGAAAAAGCATTAGAAAATAATAACGTGGAAAAAGTAGAACAATTATTGGATGGAATGTCCGCTGATCAACATCAGGAAGCAACCAAAATACTGATAAAGCACCTCACCCAAACTGAAGACAAGAATTTAAGAAATTTGCTTGCTATCGCCCTAAGAGGTATTGGAAATGAAGAAGCAATTTCTCCTTTGATTAATTTGCTCAGCGATTCCAGGACACTCGGAAGTAGGGGAACTTTGTTGTACGCATTAGAACCTTTTGATTGTACAGCGCATTTAGAGATAATTATTCATCAGTTTTTGACTGGAAATTTCGAAGTCCAAGCAGGTGCTTTTCAACTTATAGAATCCATGAACGGAAACGTATCTGGTGATGTATTATTGAAATCCCTGCAAAAGGTAAAAAAGCGACTGGACGAAATTGAAAGACAACAAGAATTACATACTGACGTATTAGATTTTCTGTTTGATTTGAATGTAACTTAATCCTAATTAAGTTACATTCAGAATCCCTATTTTAAAGAAGGTAGCAATACAACACGGGAAAGTGAATTTGTTAGAAAAAATGATACATTCAAAAGGCTATATTCTAAAGCTTTAAGATCGTGTTTATAAGTGAATAAGAGTTTACATATCAGAAGTTATCGGAAGCTATTCAAATACGAAGGGAGAGAAAAGGATGCTTCAAGCACCTTTTCTCTCCCTTTTTACCGACGAACGTGTAATTTACATACCCGTGTGAATTTGATAATTCTTTCTAGTTCTAAACATCAGTTCTTCATGTAATCTAAATGTAACAATTGTAATAATGAGTAACGGAAATATTTTGCGAGTCTGTTCTAAACTATCATCAACCTGCTTTTAAGCTATGGAAATAATTCTGCAACATAAGGTTATATAGAGGATATTAAAACAGTTAAAACTACCTTAGAAAGCTTGTAGCAATGTGTAAACAGGTAAAAAGACCTCTCTAAAGAGAGTCGAATTAATACAAATGTAATCTGCTCGAAACTATGCATTCTGGAATTATTAGTATGATTGAATAGTATGAAAACAAAAGAAAGAAGGGGTAAAATTGAGCGAAACGATTCGCACTAACGAGGATTTATTGGATATGTTGGATTCATTATTAAGAGAGCCTTCCGGCTTTTGGAACGAATTCTATTCTAACCGAGAAAAGGGAATACCGTTTTTTGTGAACAAACCAGATGAGAATTTAGTGGACTATTTTAATAAAGGTTTGATGAAGTCGGGGAATGTCTTGGAACTAGGAAGTGGTCCAGGCCGGAATGCCATTTATTTTGCTGAAAAAGGTTGCCATGTTGATGCAGTGGACCTGTCAGAAGAATCGATTGAATGGGCAAAAGAGAGAGCAAGCGAGCGAGGAGTAAATGTGAATTTCATTCTTAACAATATCTTCGATGTTCAGATAAATGAAGGAACATACGACGTTGTTTATGATTCCGGATGTTTTCATCATATTGCACCTCATCGGAGAAGCAATTACATTGAACTGGTAATGAAAGCTTTAAAACCGGGAGGTCACTTTGCTATTACTTGTTTTGTAGAAGGTGGTGAGCTGGGTGGATCGGATATTACGGATTGGGAAGTTTACAGACAGAAAAGCCTTAATGGTGGATTAGGTTTTACAGAAGAAAAGCTGCGTACCATTTTTGAAAGTTTAGAGGAAATTGAAATTCGAAAAATGAGAGCAGCAGGAGAAACGGAAGAAGTTTTTGGCGTTTCTGCTTTATGGACAGCTTTGTTTAGAAAAAGATAAGTCATTTATAAAAATAAGTTGGTTTACATATGACATATTATCGGAAGTAAATTAAATCAAACTGTATTCTATTTTTACCCATACTCTTCAAGAACTTTTAATAAAACAAAAAAGACCCCCAACCGGTGAAAAATCATTGGCTGGAGGTCTTCTTTGGTATACCGGTAAATTCATCAAATGGCTGCAAGGATCAAGCCAATGGATGCGTAAATGATGACAGTGAAGAATACACCCATCATATGCACCAAGGAAAAAAAGAACATTTTATTGGCCCAGGCCTCGATTCCCAGTTTGCGGGAGCCGAATAGGCTGAGTGCCAGCCACATTAAGCCTAAGATCAGCGATACCAATGTCAGGCCGAGGCTGAGCGGCAGGAACAAGAAGCTGGAGAGCACGAGTAAAACCAAATAGATATTGCTTTGGAGATACGTGCGCTTTGCGCCTTTGACGACTGGGAGCATCGGTATTTTCGCCGCCGCATAATCTTTTTCTTTTCGGATGGCGATGGCATAGAAATGCGGCATCTGCCAGATCACCATGATTAAGAACAAGGCCCAGCAGGCGGGATGCCAAATGTCAGGGGCTACCGCTGCCCAGCCGAGTAAAGGAGGCATAGCACCTGAAATGCTGCCGACTTCGGTATTCCAGATTGTGTAGCGTTTTGTCCACATCGTATAGGGGACCACATAGAAAAATACGCCTAAAAATCCGAGCAATGCGGCTAACGGTGAAGCGATGTACAGCAGGATCAATCCGATCACCAAAAACAAGCTCGCCGCTATCGCCACCTTTTTGATCGAAATGGCGCCTGTCACTGTCGGCCGTGATTTCGTCCGTGCCATGATGGCATCGATGTCGCGGTCATAGATATTATTGAAAGAACCGGACGCTGCGATAATGGCGGTTGTTCCTAAAAACGCTAAGATGATATTTCCGATATTATCGATAAAACTGTATTCATACGTATATAAAGCGAGCATCAATCCGGCGGCCATCGGTATCAGATTCGACTTGATGATTCCCGTTTTCACCACTTGAGCCCATAATGTTTTTTGCGATTGCTTTTTCATTGCACTACTATCTCCTCTTATATCCACAGCATTACTATAACCCAGCGGGCAAGGGAAGCTCCATCATTTTCGCTCTTTTATGGATATTAATTTGAACATTTTAAGTCTATCTGCCCAAATGCTAATGAGGTTGTCGAAAGAATTTGCTTGAACACGCAATTTCTTAAGCAGCATAAATAAAACGAGGTCTTATATCAAATGAAACGGAGAAAAGAAGCTCACAACAAGCTTCTTTTCTCCGTTTCATTTGAAATCTATTCCACGATATAAGCCAAAGCTTTAATCGCCTGATCGCATGTCTCCACCGTTGCATTTGCTTTAGCGGATAATTCTTTCAGCGGGTGGTGCAATTTTTCCGGACGGATGATGATGACCGGCTTGCCGATTGCAAGGGCGGCACTGGCATCCATTGCTGTATTCCATTGTTTGTATTGCTCGCCGAACAGAGCGATAACCAGATCGGCTTTGTGCATCAGTACACTTGTCCGCAGATTATTGAAGTTCGAGGCGGCGGCATCTTTATAGACCGCGCCAGGCTGTTCCCCAAGAATTTCTTCGCCGATATTGTCGGAACGGTCATGGTCTTCCATCGGACCGACAAAATCAACCGGGAGATCGAGTGCCAAAGATTTCTTTTTGATTTCGTCGCGCCATGTACTGTGAATTTCGCCTGCAAGATAAACGGTCAGTCTCATGATTCACCCTCCAAAACCTATTTCTTCCAGTGTATCATATTTTCAGAAAGGGATTGGAATCAGACTATCATGCGCTCTTTCGTAATGACAGGAATGGCTGAAAGCACATTTTCCATCTTGAAAGTACGCTTTTCTTTCCGCAAAAAGCAATACGCCTGAAACGTTTCTCCGCTCACTTTCAGGATCTTAATACGGCGTTTGCTGATGCCCCCGTCATTCGCTATATACATCATGTCGACAAGCTGCTGGTACTTAAAAGCCTTCAGGATCTGTGCTTTCATTTCATTTCCCTCCTTGGGTTTGGTTTTCTAGATAATAAAGATTTCTGTGCATATCGCTTCGGCGCTTAGGACAAGGCTCCCGCAATAAGCCGAGAAGAACACTCGTCTTATTACTCCGCCCAGTCCATGGACGCGCCGGCGCTGAGAGAAGTCTCTAGAGATATGGAGCAAAACAGCGAAGACGCCCAGGTGAGCAAGCGAAGTGCTGAGATCCACTCGGGCGAAGGGTACCGAGCACGAGTTAGCTCAGTGCAAGCCACCAGGCAAGCGAAGCTGTTTTGCGGAATATCGAGTATTAATAAATCATCAACAAGAACGTTTGTTCTCATTATAAATCAAATTACCCCCTAAAACAACTAAACAGAATCGTGTATAATGGAACGAACATATATTCTTTTCAGAGTAAAGAGAGGAGCAAAACCATGAAAATATTTCACACGGCCGATTGGCATTTAGGGAAGCTCATCCAGGGGATTTACATGACAGAGGAACAGCGTTACGCGCTGCAGCAATTTATAGAAGCAATCAAAACAGAAAAGCCGGACGCGGTGATCATCGCGGGCGATCTTTACGACCGCGCAGTGCCTCCAACAGATGCCGTCAATCTGCTTGATGAGCTGCTTGCAAAAATTGTGCTCGAGCTGGAGACGCCGGTACTGGCAGTCGCCGGCAACCACGACAGCCCGGGGCGCCTCAACTTCGGCAGCCGTCTGATGAAGGATAAAGGCATCCACATCGCCGGCCATGTCCAGAAAGACCCGCAGCCCGTCGTACTCGAAGACGAACACGGCGAAGTTCATTTCCACCTGGTGCCATATACCGACCCATCGATGGTCCGCTATATTTTTGATGACCCGGCAATTCGCACGCATGATGACGCGCTCCAGACCATCACAGCGAACATCAAATCGAACTGGGACACGGAAGCGCGCCACGTTTTTGTGGGCCATGCATTTGTGACTTCCCACGGTGAACAGGAAGATAATACGAGTGATTCTGAGCGTCCGCTGGCGATCGGTGGAGCGGAGCATGTCAGCGCCGCCCATTTGGAAGATTTCCATTACTCGGCGCTCGGCCATTTGCATAAAGCCCATTTTGTGCGCAATGAAACCATCCGTTACGCGGGGTCTCCGTTGAAATATTCGATTTCGGAAGAGCATCATCAAAAAGGATATTTAGTGGTTGAGTTGGATGCCGACGGAAATGCCAATGTTGAAAAAAGACTGCTCCAGCCGCGTCGCAATATGCGCCGTGTGGAAGGCACGATTGATGCGATCCTTCGCCACGAAGTGAGTGAGGATTTCGTATTCGTGACTTTGCTGGACGATGCGCCGGTCCTGTTTCCGATGGAGAAGGTCCGTTCCGTCTACCCGAACGCGATGCATGTCGAACGGAAGAACTTTGTCAGAGAGGCATCGGAAGGGAACGGTGAATCTCGTCGTCAGATGGACTCCCTGTCTTTATTCCATGCATTTTACGAAGAAGTGAAAGGCGAAGGAGCGTCGGACGAAACCGCGGAGATTTTTGAAGAAGTGCTGCAGGAATTCCTGCAGGAAGAGCCTGCTGAAAAAGAAGAGGTGAAAGCATGAGACCTTTAAAACTGAAGCTGACGGCATTCGGCCCTTATAAAGAAACGGAAACGATCGACTTTAATGACCTTCGGGAAAATCGGCTGTTCGTTATCTCCGGCAGCACAGGAGCCGGGAAGACGACCATTTTTGATGGAATCTCATTTGCACTGTACGGCGGGGCAAGCGGTTCGGACCGCAGTGAAACACGTAATCTGCGGAGTGACTTCGCAGATGATGCTGTGCATACCTGTGTCGAGATGGAATTCGAGATACATAACCAGAGATACCGGATTCTGCGCCAGATGCCGCACGTCAAAAAAGGGAATAAAAGCCCAACAGGTGAACGCTATGAATTTTTTGAGGTTCATAAAGACGGCGAAAAGCCATGTGTGGAGAGGCAGATCGTCTCAGAAATCAACCAGCGGGTCGAAGAGATTTTGGGGCTGACGCAAAACCAGTTCAGCCAGATCGTCATGCTGCCGCAAGGGGAATTCCGTAAACTATTGACGTCTGAAACGGATAATAAAGAAGAAATTCTGCGCCGGATCTTCAAGACAGAACCGTATAAAATGATCAGCGAACGGCTGAAACAAAAGCGCGACGCGGCAAAAGATGCCTATGGATTGGAAGAACAGGTACTGAACAGCCATCTGCGCAGCATCGAATCTTCGCTTCCGCAACGGGATTCCGAATTGTTCGAAGTGTTGGGGAGGGAGCAGCGCAATATCCATCAGATCCTGTCGGCACTCCAGCTGGAAACAGCTTTCTATAAAGCAAAAATCGCGGATGACAAAATTCAGCACGAAACGCTGTACAAAAACCATCAGGAAAAACTGGATAGCTTTCACGAAGCGAAAAAATGGAATGGCCGCTTTGATGAAAAGCTCGAGAAAGAGCGGCGCTACAACGCGTTGACGGAACAGCTGCCGGCAATCGCTGAAAAAGAAAAAGCGGTGCAGCAGGCGGAACGTGCAGGTTTTATTGCCAATATCGAAAATCTTTACCGGGAACTTGTAACCAATGAAATGGACAAACACAAATTGCTCGAACGGGCGGTGGATGAACAACAGCAGTCCGAGGAGGCGAAGCTGGCGGCAGAAGAGAAATTCCTGGAGCAGCAGGGCCGCAGCGACGAACGATCGACTGCACAGGACCGGGTGCTGCGCCTTCAGCAATTATTGCCGCAGGTGCAGGAGTTGGCGGCGAAAGAGGAAGAAGTTGCCGTTTTGAGCAGCGCGGTGAAGGTTGCCGAACGTCGTTTTCAGGCAATTGAAAAGCAATTGGCCGATATAAAAGAGCAGAAAACAGCCGCTGCCGGGAAGGTCAGTGAACTGGAAAAACAAACCGACAGCTTTGACAGCAAGCCTGAAGAACTCCGGGTGGCTGAGGATCGTCTGCGCATTGCCGGGGAATTGCTGGCCGTGCAGACGGAAGTAAAAGCCCAACAAGCCGTGAGGGACCAAAAAGAAGAGGTATACAGCGAAGCGCTGACGAAATACAAACTCATTGAAGAGAGCTGGTTTGCCAACCAGGCGCATCTTCTCGCTGTACAATTGAAAGACGGCGAGGCCTGTCCGGTTTGCGGCAGCCATGAGCATCCTGTAAAACATCAGGGAGCGTCGGAAACGGCAGTTTCAAAAGAACAGCTGGACCAGGAGAAATCCCGTTTGGATGCACTCGATAATGCTTACCGAAATGCTTCGGCACGCCTTGTTTCATTGGAAGAGCAGGAGAGCCGCAAGAAGACGGAAGCGGAAGAGCGCGGAATCACCGATGCAGAGAAAGATAGTGCATTGCTGAAGCAAGACAAACAGCAACTGCAGGAAGATGTGCAAACTTTGCAGCGCTGGAAAACGGAACTTCGTGAATGGAAAACGAAGCTTGCGGATGGGGTGAAGGAGACGGAGACAGCAGAGCAGGACCGCTCGCTCCTCCTGACGGAGATGAATGAGAAAAAATCATCTGCTGAATCGGCGAAAGCAGTGCTGGCTGAAAAGCTGGCATCGATTCCGGAAGAGATGCGCTCGCTTGCTGTTCTGGAACAGGAAATCCGCCAGGCTATCACTAAAAGGGATGACATGGAAAGAGCCTGGGCTGCGGCCCAGGAATTATTCCAGGGAGCGAAAGAGCGATTGGCTTCAGCTGCAATGGCTTTGCAGCATTCGAAAACCACTGCTGAAGAAATGACCGCCAAGCGCCAAAAAGCGGAAGCGGAATTCAAGCAGGCGCTGGAGAAATCGGAATTCGAAACGGAAGAAGCTTATCAGCGGGCGAAAATGCGCGACTCCGAAATAGAAGAGATGAAACAGCAAATCACGCGTTTCAACCAGGACCGCCACACGCTCCAGCAGCAGATCAGCGAACTCACTGAACTGCTGGCCGGTCGGAAAAATGAAGACCTGTCGCTGGCGGAAGCGGAACTGGAACAATTGAAATCCGATTATGAACAGGCGTTATCACAGTTGAACCATTCGAAAGATTGCTGCGTGAAAGGTGAAGTATTGATTGAACAGATCAACGGAGCTGTTGAAGGAGCGGCAAAAGCCGAAGCGGAATGGAATCGTGTGGCGGATCTTCACGATATGATCCGTGGACAGAACAGCCTCAAAATTTCGTTCGAGCGTTATTTGCAGATTGAATACCTCGAACAGATCATCCAGGCGGCCAATGAACGGCTGCGCAATCTGTCGAACGGCCAGTTCTACCTGATCCGCAGCGACCGGCAGGAAGCGCGGGGCAAACAGAGCGGCCTCGGCCTCGATGTCTACGATTCCTATACGGGACAGACGCGCGATGTCAAAACTTTATCCGGCGGTGAAAAATTCAATGCATCGCTCTGTCTGGCGCTCGGCATGGCCGATGTCATCCAAAGCTTCCAGGGCAACGTCTCCATCGATACGATGTTCATCGATGAAGGATTCGGTTCACTCGATGAAGAATCGTTGAACAAATCGATTGAAACATTGATTGACCTGCAGCGGTCTGGCCGCATGATCGGCGTTATCTCGCATGTCCAGGAATTGAAGGCGGCGATACCGGCGATTCTGGAAGTGAGAAAGTCGAAGGAAGGCTTCAGTAAAACGAGCTTCCATATTAAATAGCAGATTTTTGTTTAGGCGTTTAAAACTCTGACGGAACGTGAATTGAATAAGTAACAGGTAAATTCCGGAATAATGCTGGATGGAAGTCGTGTTCTGAATAATTATAAAGGAACGGAAAGAGGTCCTGATGATGAATAAATTCAGCTACAGATCCAGGATATTGTATTTTGCGCTGATCGCTTTTTTCAGCCTTGGATTTTTCCTGCTGCAGCTTTATGCAGTGATGAACAATGAAGTGGGGACCGGCTCTTATGTATTGCTCGTTTTGTGGGGGCTGATGGTGGCATTCGGCCTGGGCGGTATTTTTTATACGATGGCGAAGAGGAAGAAGGAACGCGGACAATAGGTCTGCGTTTCTTTTTTTGGAAAAAACCGAATTTAAGGGAAAGTTTGCAAATACGGAAGCAGGCAATATATATGATAAAGTGGTTGGTAACAGAAGAAGCGGGAGTGAAGAGAATGACGAAGAAATTGAATCCTGAAGAAGTGGTCGGACTGATCGGTCAAGGAGCCGATATCATCATCCCGATTGCCAACGGTGAACCGATCAAATTGCTGGATATCCTGGAAGAGAGGGCGGATCAGCTGAATGATGTAAAGATCCATCAGATGCTGGCTTTGCGTGAACGCAGCTATATTAAAGGGGAGCTCGAACAATTAAAGCATGTATCCTATTTCCTGAGCGGTGCGACCCGCAAAGTTTATCAGCAGGCGAAGATGGAGTTAGTGCCGAATAATTTTCATGAAATTCCAAAGATGTTGAAAAAGACGACGAAAATGTCCATGATCATGACTGTGGCTTCGCCAATGGATGAACATGGCTATTTCACGTTTGGCACTCAAGCTGATTACGTGGCCGAATTTGTCGGGGAAGTTCCGTTTATACTTGAAGTCAATGAAAATATGCCGAGAACTTACGGCCACAACCAAATTCATATCAGCCAAATCGCCGGTTTCGTCGAGCACCATGCACCTTTATCTGAAGAAAAAGCAGGGGAGATCAGTGACAAGGATTTATTAATTGCGTCATCGATCATTGAAGACATTAAAGATGGCGATACGCTGCAAATCGGTATCGGCTCGGTTCCGAACGCCGTCATCAGCATGCTGAAAGATCATCGCCACCTCGGTATCCATACGGAAATGCTGCCGGACGGCGTCGTGGATCTGGTGAAAGCCGGCGCTGTCGATGGCACACGTAAATTCACGAACCGGGGAAAAGTCATCGCAACTTTTGCCTACGGTTCGAAGAAGCTATATGATTTCCTCGATAATAATCCGGTGGTTGAATTCCTGCCGGTCAGCACGGTAAATGACCCACGGGAAATCGCTAAAGAAAAGAATATCGTTTCGATAAATGCCACAACAGAAGTGGATCTTTTCGGTCAATGCGCTTCTGAGACAGTTGGCGGAAAATACTATTCTTCAAGCGGCGGACAAGTCGACTTTGCGCGCGGCGTGCGTTTCGCGGAAAATGGCAAAGGCTATATCTGTATGCCGTCGACTGCCAAAGGCGACAGCCTGTCCCGCATCAAGCTGCAATTGGCGCCGGGCTCCGTCGTCACGACCGGCAAGAACGATGTCGATAATATCGTCACAGAATACGGCATGGCCCGCCTCCACGGCGTCTCTATTTCAGAACGCGCCAAGCGCCTGATCAGCATCGCTCATCCGAAATTTCGTGAAGAATTGATGTTTGACGCCAAGAAGAACGGAATTATTATTTGATGTAATAAAGTCATTTGACAGCCTATGATTACTGGACCGGAGAAAGCGCTGCTTTCTCCGGTTTTTTATCGTGGATGTCAGAAAGTGGCTGCCTGATGAGGTTGCAGCGCTTCACAGCTCAAGACACAACCTTTACTTTCCCTGTAAAACCCAATATACTTACTTAGGTAAATAATTTACAGGGAGCAGTTAGCATGGAGAATCTTTTGTTTCATGAAATCCATCAGAAATCCCGCTTGGCGATTAAAGAAGTCAATGAGGTTCTGAAGGGATATGAATTATACAGTGCACAATGGTCGATTTTATTTTGCTTGAAGCAATTTGGCCCGATGACACAAAAGGAAATTTGGCAGTACTTGAACGTGGAGGCACCGACCGTTACCCGGACCGTTTCAAAGCTGGAGGAAAGCGGCTGGGCCGAACGGAAAGAAGGGGGCGACAAACGCCAGCGCATTGTCTGCCTGACAGCTAAGGCAGAATCGAAAGTTGCTGAAATCGAAGAACGGGTCACGGCGATTGAAAATGGCATGCTTTCGTATTTGAGCCGGGAAGAACAGCAGCAATTAAAAGCTTTGCTGAAAAAGATCCATTCTGCAGAGCGGACTGAAAAGGATGTAACAAATGATTGAGAGAAAACCGATTTGGACAAAAAGCTTCATCAATATATCTGTGAGCACTTTTTTTATTTTTACAGTATTTTACGCGTTGCTGACATTTGTGCCGCTGTATGTGCTGGAAGATTTAAACGGTACGGTGGCGGAAGGCGGCATGGCCACGTCCGTGTTCCTGGTCAGTGCCATCATCATGCGTCTGGCTGCGGGAATGATCCTCGATAAATTCGGCAATAAAGAAGTGCTCGTGTTTTCAGTGCTGATGTTTGCCATCAGTACGATTCTCTATATCTTCATCGGCACATTTGCGGCGCTGCTCCTTCTGCGCTTTTTCCACGGCATCTGGTTCAGCCTTGTAACCACGGTGGCGGGTGCAATCGCAGCTGATATTATTCCGCCTGAGCGCCGCGGTGAAGGCATGGGTTATTATGCCATTGCCATGAACCTGGCTGTGGTGGCAGGACCGTTCATCGCGCTGACTTTGCAGCCGTTAGTGTCCTCTCGGGTTATCTTCATCATTTTCGGGGCAATCATGGTTATTGGTTTTGTCTGCGCTTTGCTGGTCCAGGTGGAGAAGATACCGAAAGAAACAGCGGCTCGTCGCAAGCTTGCCCTCAGCAATTTTCTGGAAACGAAAAGTATGCCGATTGCCAGTGTCGGATTCCTTATTTCTTTCGCTTATGCCAGCATCATCACATTCATCTCGGTCTATGCCGATGCGCTAGGTCTTTTACAGACGGCAAGTTTCTTCTTCGTCGTCTATGCAGTGGCGATGCTGCTGGTACGGCCGTTTACTGGGCGGCTGTTTGACGCAAAAGGCCCGGATTATGTCATCATTCCTTCAATCATCGTCTTCGCCATCGGCTTATGGACCCTCAGTTATACGACATCTTCCTGGATGCTGCTGTTGTCGGGGGCGTTGATCGGATTGGGGTATGGGACTTTGCTGCCGAGTTTTCAGACGCTGGCGATCGAGGCTGCCGATAAACACCGGAGCGGATACGCAACAGGCACCTTTTTCGCCTTTTATGATACCGGTATTGCTATTGGAGCGGTTGCCCTCGGCGTGATGGCTTCTGCTCTCGGCTATTCGAAACTGTATTTGACCCTGGCGATTTTTGTCTTGCTGATCGGTGTTTATTATAAATGGATAAGCGCCAGAACTGCCGGTTCTGCAAGAAGCTGAACCGGGTCAGGTTTTATTTAATATGGAAAATACATTATACTGAAAAGATAGTCTGCAAGCAGAAGGGGTTTTTGTTTTTCATGGGACAAAAAAATGAGGAATTATATAATTACATACTTAGCAATAAAAAAAAGCTGACGGAGGAATGGCTGGGCAGCCGGAAAAAAGCGGATGGCTCCATGTATTCGAGTAATGTCTCTTCTCAGGTGGAAGAACAATTGAAGAAACAGAATGATGCTTTTATAGAAGCGGTGACTTCCGTTTTCATCAAAAGTGAAGATGAATTTCTTGTGGAACTGGAAGAATGGGTGGAAACAATCGCGACAGCGCGTGCCCGCCAATCCGTGCCCTTGCATGAAGTGATTGCGCAGATTCGGGTATTCCGCGGAATCTACTGGGGCTATGTACGCAAGTTCTTCAATGAGGATTTTGATGCAAACAGTGACGATGCGTTAAACTGGGCAGAAGTCTTGAACGACTCTTTCGATTACATTATCGAGCGCTTCGCCATCCGGCATTACGAAGCCGATCAAAGGATGCTCCAGAGTCAGCGGCAGATGATTTACGAACTGAGCAGTCCTGTCATTCCGATCAAAAAAGGGGTCGGCATCCTGCCGTTAGTGGGAGATATCGATACCCACCGCGCTAAAATCATTTTGGAAACCGCCCTGGAACAAAGCGTGAAACAGCAACTCGATACGCTTTACATCGATTTATCGGCAGTGGCCATCATCGATACCATGGTGGCGCAGCAAATTTTCCAAGTGATGGAGTCGCTGAAAATCATCGGTGTGCAGTCGGTGCTGTCAGGCATCCGGCCGGAAATTGCCCAGACCGCCATTACATTGGGCATCAATTTCAAAGACATCAAAGTCCACGCAAACCTGATGCGTGCTTTGGAGACTCAAGAATAGAAAAAAACCAGCCACAAGTTAACGCTTGCGGCTGGTTTTCGGCTTGTTGAAAAAGAAAATTAGGAAAGCGATATTCCACAAAACAGCTCCGCTTTCCTGGTGGCTCGCGCTGAGCTAACTCGGTCTCGTTCCACTTCGCCCGAGTGGATCTCAGCACTTCGCTTAGTCACCTGGGAGTCTTCGCTGTTTTGTTCCATATCTCAGAAACGCTTTCTATAAAGAAGTAATCTAACTATTTTTGTTTTTGAGAAAAATATTCACTTGCTTCTATAGATATAAAATGTAGCAGCAGACGGCGACTCCTGCAGGAAACAGAGCGAGTCCTGAGACCCCGCAGAGAGCGAAGCTCACGAGGAGGCTCAGGCAGCTCCCTGCGGAACGCGTCCGTCTGCAGCGAAATGATTGAAGCAGATGATCTTTCTCGACAGCCTAAAAACCAGCCACAAGTTAAATCTTGCGGCTGGTTTTTTTCATTTAAAGTACATAATAATAAACGGCCAGGAAATGGCACAGGCTGCCGAGCAGTATGAAGATGTGGAAAATTTCATGGAAGCCGGCGTATTTGAAAGACAGGAAGTTTGGTTTCAACCCGTAAATGATGCCGCCTACTGTATACATGATACCGCCGCCGACCAATAGGGATAAGCCGACCGCTGACAGATTTTCTGCCAAAGGCACAACAGCAAATACGATGATCCAGCCCATTACAATGTAGATAGCCGTCGAAAGCCAGCGCGGTGAGTGGAACCAGACCATTTTAAAGAGGATGCCGCTGATTCCAAGAACAGCCACCAGAGAGAATACGATCCAGCCGAGTGAGCCGTCGAGTGCAATCAGGCAGAAAGGAGCGTATGAGCCCGCGATCAACAGGAATATCATCGAGTGATCCAATTTTCTCAGGAATGCAATGGTTTCCGGTTTCCCTTTTGCCGCGTGATAAACAGTCGAGGCCGTATAGAGGCAGATCAAGCTCGCACCGAAAATGATGACTGACACGATGTGGAGAGTCGGCAGTCCAGTGGAGCTCGCTTTGATGACCATAGCTAATAGGGCCGCGATGGAAAGGACACCACCGATTAGATGGGATATAGCGTTAAAAGGTTCTCTGAAATATGTATCCATAAAATATCTCCTCTTCATTACATAGTTTTAATAACTACTTAATATAATATACGTAGTTATTTTGCTAGTCAAGTTTGGCTATTCGGTGATCATAGTATAAAATTAAAGCAATCGCTTTTGATGAGGGGGGATTCGAATATGGCGGATGCCAAACAGTTAATAGACAAGCTCGCGCTGGAGAAAAAAATTCCGACCGAAGAAATTCCCAGAATAGATTTGTACATTGATCAAGTCATTCAATTGTTTGATACGGGTTTTGCTGAAACGAAGAGGAATCCGGAGGAGAAAATCCTGACCAAGACCATGATCAATAATTATGCCAAAGGGAAATTATTCTATCCGGTGACCAATAAAAAATATTCCCGGAATCATGTAATGTTAATCAACTTGATTTATCAGATGAAAAGCGCATTATCGATCAATGATGTAAAAAAAGTGCTTGCGGGCATCAATGAAAAAGCGGCACAGAAAGAAATCGATCTTAGCGGTTTTTATGAAAGTTATCTGGAGATTCAGCGATATAACGACGGAATTTTCAAAGAGAATGTGGAGCAGCAGATGGAAAAGGCGCAAACGGAATCGGCGGATTTCGGTGATGACCGCGAAGAGATCGATAAAGTTCTGCTGATTGCGTCGCTCGTCCATATGAGCAATCTTTACAGAAGAGCGGCTGAAATTTTGGTCGATGAAATGGTGGAAGGGGAAGAAGCCTGATGGTAAAAGTATTGATCGATGCAGACGGCTGCCCGGTAGTGGATCAGACAATCGCTGCTGCGCGGAAATATAAGCTGGATGTGATTCTGTTATGTGATACGTCACATGAGATGTACAGGGAAGGCGCTGAAACGGTGACTGTCTCCAAGGGTCCGGATGCCGTCGATTTCGTGCTGGTCAATCGGGTGAAAAAAGGGGATATAGTCGTGACGCAGGATTATGGCCTGGCTGCGATGGTACTGGCAAAGCAGGGCTATCCGATTGATCAGAACGGCAGGCTCTACTCGGAAGAGAACATTGACCAGCTTTTGCATGGCCGGCATATTGCCAAAAAAATCCGTCAGGGCGGCGGCCGGATGAAAGGTCCGAAAAAGCGTAAACCGGAAGACAATGAAAAATTCACGATGAACCTGGAAGGGTTGATTGAAAAGATAGGAACACGTTAAACGATGGAGATGGCCTTGCATAGGCTGTCCCATCGTTTTTCATTTCATTTGCAGGGAGTAAAAACTTTTCAAGAGGGAATAATGTAAAAAATACGGAAAATATCCGAAAGGGGATTGGCATGGATAAAATATTGATTGTCGTGACAAATCATTCGGCGCTGGGACCAAAAGGGAAGAAAACAGGATTATGGTTGAGAGAGCTTACGGATTTTTACCATGAAGTCAAAGACCGTTATGGAGTGGATATCGTCAGCACAGCAGCTGACCGGGTTCCGATTGATCCGCGAAGCTTGGTGGGGGCTGTGACACATAAGCAGACACGGAATTATTATATGGATGATGATTTCATGGTCCAGCTGAAAAAACCGTTGGTGCCTGAACAAGTGGATCCTGGAGATTATGCAGCAATCTACTTTACCGGCGGGCACGGTACGATGATGGATTTTCCGGACGACAAAGATTTGCAGGAATTGACCCGTGAGATTTATGAACAGGGCGGCTATGTGGCCGCTGTTTGCCACGGGCCAAGCGGCATCCAGAACGTGCGGCTTTCGAATGGCCGGCTTTTGGTTTCGGGCCATGTCGTAACCGGGTTCTCGGATGTGGAAGAGAAAGCGCTGGGCATGTATAAGCATATCCCTTTTTCTCTCGAGCAGGTATTGAAGGAGCGAGGCGGGCTTTATAAAAAAGCTTCTGTACCCATGGCCGCTTGCACAGTGGTTTCAGGCAGACTCATAACCGGCCAGAATCCGGCTTCGGCAAAAGGTGTTGCCCTGAAGCTGCTGGAACAGCTTGAAACGTTCAGGCAGAAAGAAAATAAGGACGTCTATGTACTGTGAAGATGAAAAATCTTCGTTTTTCCTAATTAAACTTAATTTTTAAGGGTATACAACATTATATAGTGGAAATATAAAGTTTTATTTGGAGGGATTCGATGAAAAATTCAACAATGATTTCATTATTGACCAGTGCTTTTGCGGCTGCAGCCGGGATTTTTGTGTATAAATCCTATCAGGAAAAAGCGAAGCAGGAAGCGCTCGATAAAGATGTGCATATGCATAACAGCAAGGAAATCGACCAGCGCGAAAGTGTTGAAGCGGATGAAGATGACGCGGAAAAAGGTTTGACCCAGTTGGATTCGGCCTACCGTGATGAATGGCAGGCTAATGCTTTCCCGCAAACACACAGAGAGCTTGAAGAATTGGAAAAAGACAAATAATACATGGATTTTCAGAGCGGAAGTAAAGAGATTTTTACTTTCGCTCTTTTTGGCGGTTTCATTTAGAGGGAGGAGGAAGCCATTTGTGGATTAGAAAACCATTTTTTGAGTATGCCACTGGCGCATTGCTGATATTGATCATCCTATTTTTCCTTGGCAAGATCGATTATGCGCTGTGGCCGTTCAAAGTTATAATTACTACACTTTTTGCGCCTATTTTAATCGCTGGCCTGTTTTATTATCTGCTTCGTCCGCTGGTGAATCTGCTGAGGCGCTATGTACCGAAATTAGCTGGCATCGCCATTGTTTTTGCTGTCATCGCATCCATTTTTGCAATTGGAATCTATTTTTTTGGACCGACAGTCAAGGCGCAGGTAGAGAGCTTTTTGGAATTGGCGCCGGAAAAAGTGGAGGAAGTGACAGAGGAATCTGAAACAGCTATGGCGAGATTCGAATTCATGGGGCTCCAGGGATCTGAAATTCGCGCAAGGGCATTATCTTATATACAATCCGCTTCGGACGGGCTGGTCGACAATGTTGCCAGCATCTTAACTGCATTGATGAATATTGCAGTCGTCATCATCGTCGTGCCATTCATACTTTTCTTCTTATTGAAAGATGACGAAAAACTTGTTCCGCATATTACGAAATATCTGTCTGAAGAACATAAGCCGGAAGGCAGGAAACTATTGAGCGATGTGGATGCGACTTTATCCGCCTATATCGTCGGACAGGCACTGGTGGCAATGACCGTCGGTGTGCTGATGTTTATCGGTTATTGGATTATTGGGTTGGAGTACGCATTATCTTTAGCTATTTTTGCGATGTTCCTGATCATAATCCCTTTTTTGGGACCGATTCTGGGCATCATTCCTGCCATATTCGTAGCTCTGGTCAATGGCGAACCATTGATGGCGGTCAAAGTTGTACTCGTTCTGCTCGTTGTTCAGCAATTGGAAGGCAATCTGATTACGCCGAACATCATGGGTAACCGCCTTAATATTCATCCTTTGACGATCATCCTCTTGTTGATGATCGCAGCAGCCCTCTATGGATTTATCGGACTTTTGATTGCTATCCCGCTGTATGCCGTAGTAAAAACACTGGTTCATAATTTCAGGCTTTTTATCAGGCTGAGAAAGAAACGGGAAGTTGCACAAAGTTCTGACTGACCACAGAGAAATATATGATTATCTTATTAAGTTTGAGAATATTATGATATATTAGTAATGTACTTAATTTATACAAAGGGGGAAATATGATGAAAAAGTTCAGTTTTATTGTGATGCTTTTAGCATTGATGCTGTTTATCGCGGCATGTGGATCCGATGATGAATCGACTTCCGGGGGAGAAGGAAGCGGTACTGAAGGCGGCGAAAGCAAAACATATCAAGTGGGAATAGACACGACTTACCCGCCGTTCGAATATGAAGTGGACGGGGAATATACAGGGATTGATATTGACCTGATCAATGCGATTGCTGAAGATCAAGGGTTTGATATCGAATTCAACCCGATGGACTTCGGCGGAATCATTCCAGCTTTGCAGGCCGGTCAATTGGATATTGCGATTGCAGGGATGAGTATTACGGATGAACGTAAAGAAGTAGTGGATTTCTCCGATCCTTATTTCGATGCAGGATTGACGCTTGTTGTTCAATCGGATAACTCGGAGATCACTTCTATGGAAGATCTTGAAGGCAAAACAGTTGCGGTTAAGAGCGGGACAACGGGAGCACAATTTGCCCGTGATAACGAAGAAGAATATGGTTATGAAATTGCACAATTCGAAGACAGCCCATCCATGTTCCAGGAAGTATCGAACGGAAATGCGGATGTCCTTCTTGAAGACTACCCTGTCATCGCTTATGCGATTGCTGAAAGTGGTCTTGATCTGAAAACTGTAGGTGACCGCCTGACTGGTGACCAATATGGTATCGCAGTGCTGAAAGGCGAAAATGCTGAAGTGCTTGAACAGATCAATGCTGGTCTTCAGGCATTGCGTGACAGCGGCGAGTACGACGAAATTTTGAACAAATACATTTCTGAATAACACAGGGGATGCAGCGCGCAGATGCGCGCTGCGTTTTTTATAGGATAAGAAATTGTACATTTTTAAGTTTAAGAAAGCTTTAAAGGGAGCGGATTTTGTCCAGACTACAGCGGCCTAGCTCTTGGGATCATAAGTCACTTCGGCTGTTCGGCTGAAAAACGCCGCTTCGCCAAATCGCCTTATGCCCGTCAGAGCTTAACGGACGCTTTCGCTTTTTTTATGGAAGGGGCAACGTGAATGGAAACTTGGATTAATGCCTTGCCATATTTACTGGAAGGCTTGCAGATTACACTTTATATTTTCTTCATCGCCATCATTATCGGATTTTTAATCGGTTTGCTTATGGCTTTGCTGCGCTTGTCGCCGTTCAAGATATTGAACTGGATAGCCAAGATTTTCGTTGATGCGATTCGCGGAACGCCGTTTATCGTTCAATTGTTCTTCATTTATTTCGGATTGAACTCTCTGGAATTCATTTCGATGGACAATACCACAGCCGGTATTGTAACCGTAGCAATCAATGCCGGGGCCTATTTCTCGGAAATCATCCGTGCTGGTATCCAATCAATCGATAAAGGGCAGACGGAGGCGGCTCGTTCACTGGGGTTGAATTCGACTCAGAACATGCGCCACATCATTTTGCCGCAGGCATTCAGACGGATGCTGCCGACTTTCACCAACCAGGCAATCATTTCCTTGAAAGATACATCTCTTCTTTCTGTAATCGGTGTTGCCGATTTGACCCAGGAAGGGCGTATCCAGGCAAGTGCGACTTTCCAGGCGTTTGAAATCTACTTGCTTCTTGGTATCATTTACTTCATCGTCATATACTTGCTCTCCATGCTGGCGAGCTTTGTAGAAAGGAAGTTTGTATTACGATGACTATGATCAGAGTTGAAAACCTAAAAAAATCATTCGGCGACCTTGAAGTTATTAAAGATATGAGTACAGTGGTCGAAGAAAAGGAAGTCATTTGCGTAATCGGCCCGTCCGGTTCAGGCAAAAGTACTTTTCTTCGCTGTTTGAACCGGCTGGAAGAGATCACGGACGGCCATGTCTATATCGAAGGCGTCGATATTACCGATCCAAAGAATAACATCAATAAAATCCGGCAGGACGTCGGCATGGTGTTCCAGCAATTCAATCTGTTTCCGCATAAGACCGTGATGCAGAATATTGTCCTGGCTCCTATGAAGCTGAAGGGCATGGATAAAGCCACTGCTGAGAAAAAAGCGAATGAGCTGCTCGATAAAGTAGGGTTGCGCGAAAAGGCGCAGGCTTATCCGGGTGAACTTTCAGGCGGCCAAAAGCAGCGCGTCGCGATTGCACGGGCACTGGCTATGGACCCGAAAATCATGTTGTTTGATGAGCCGACATCTGCGCTTGATCCCGAAATGGTCGGGGATGTACTGGATGTAATGAAGGAACTTGCGCGGGAAGGCATGACAATGGTGGTTGTAACCCACGAAATGGGCTTCGCTGCCGAGATGGGCGACCGCGTCCTGTTTATCGACGGCGGATACATCGTCGAAGAGAACGTTCCGAAGGAATTATTCGGCAATCCGCAGCACGAACGGACGAAAGCTTTCTTGAGCAAAGTTTTATAGACAGAAAAAATCCTTACCGAGATTTCGGTAAGGATTTTTTGTTTGTCGCTTTTCTGTGTTCAGACTCCGAAGAGTTGAACGGGCGTCGTCACTTTTCTATTCTTCGTCAAACACATGTACTTTCGTCATTTTGTCGCCGTTTTTCATTGCGCGTGCAACTTCCACGCCTGCAGCGTCAACTTGGCCGAACACTGTGTGAACGCCGTCAAGATGCGGCTGAGGCTCATGTACGATAAAGAATTGGCTTGAGCCAGTGTCTTTGCCGGCGTGTGCCATCGACAGACTGCCTGCCTGGTGTTTATGCGGGTTGTTGTCAGTTTCACACTTGATCGTTTTGCCGCTGCCGCCAGCGCCTGTTCCAGTCGGGTCGCCGCCTTGGCTTACGAAGCCAGGGATAACGCGGTGGAATGTTACATCGTTATAGAAACCGGAGTTAGCCAGTTCCTCAAAGTTTGCTACAGTGTTTGGTGCTTCATTCGGGAAAAGTTCGAAATTGATGATTTCGCCGTTTTCCATGTGGATGTGGCCTTTTTTCGCCATTAAAAACATCTCCTTTTCGGTTTGTTCATTCTCAAGTATAGCGATTTTGACGGTCTGTGTATAATGATTTGACGGTCACAGCGCTTTCAGCAATCCGCCATCGACAATCAGTGATTGGCCGGTCATGTAAGAATTAGCGGAAGAAGCAAGGAACACAAGGATTTTCGCGAACTCTTCAGGTTCTCCCATACGTCCTCTCGGAATCTGCTTCTCGGTATTTTCAACGACCTGTTCAACCGTCAGATTTTGCTTGTCAGCGGCAATCTGGTTGAGTTCAGCTACCCGGTCCGTCGAGATTTTGCCCGGTCCGACTGTATTGACCATGATGTTATCGCCAGCCACTTCACGCGCCAGGGTTTTCGCGAAACCGACCATTCCCGCGCGGAAGGTGTTCGATAAAATAAGTCCGTCCAGAACTTCTTTCGTCGACGAAGATGATACATTCACGATGCGCCCGAATTGCTGTTCTTTCATATAAGGGAGAACAGCACGGGATGCGCGGATGTAACTGAGCAGATTCTGGTCGAAAGCTTTGTGCCAATCTTCATCCGTTACGCCATCAAATCCGCCTGCTTTCGGTCCGCCGGTGTTATTGATCAGAACATCCACGCGTCCCGCTTTATCAGCGACGAATGCAAAGAAATCCGCAATGTCCTTTTCATCTGTCATATCACACGACTTGAAGAAGACTTGATCGTTCTGCGATTGCTGTTTGATTTCTTCCGCAGTTTCCCGCAATTTATCTTCACTTCTGCTTGAAATGAAAACGATGGCGCCTTCTTTGGCAAATTCCATCGCTGTCGCTTTTCCAAGTCCTTTGCTGGATGCCATGACCGCCACCACTTTATCTTTCAATCCCAAATCCATCTGTTCTTCACCCTTTCCATTTAATCTACAATTCCCAGTTTACCGAATCAAGTGGCATATTGCAGTTCAATCGTGCTGGAATTCTGAATTTTCCTTCGTATATCTCCGTCAATAGTCCAATAGCGTGAAATAGGATAGAATATGATAGGATATAAATATTGATACTAATGGGAGTGTTTTAAATGGAAGAACGCGAAATTTTTGATATTACGATTATCGGCGGCGGGCCAACAGGCTTGTTTGCTTCCTTTTATGGCGGTATGCGCAAGATGAAGGTGAAGATTCTAGACAGCCTGCCGCAACTCGGAGGCCAATTGACTGAACTTTATCCTGATAAATATATTTACGATGTCGGAGGATTTTCCAAAGTACTGGCGAAAGATCTGGTGGATAACCTGACTGTTCAAGCCAACTACGGTGATCCGACAATTTGCCTTGAAGAAACAGTGTCAGCGGCGGAACGCCACGGAGACCACTTTGTGATCCGTACCGATAAAGGGGAACATTACTCGAAAACGATCCTGTTGACTGCGGGAGTCGGGGCTTTCCAGCCGCGGAAATTGGCAGTTGAAGGCGCTGAAGAGTTTGAAGGAAAAACGCTGCATTACGGAGTGAAGGACCTGACATTGTTCAGCGGCAAAAAAGTCGTCGTCCTTGGCGGCGGAGATTCTGCAGTGGACTGGGCAATGATGCTGGAAAATGTAGCGGATCAGGTGACACTTAGCCACCGACGCGATAAAATGACGGCTCACGAAGCCAATGTAGATACAATGATGGCATCAACTGTAAATGTCATGAAGCCATATGGCGTCCAGGAATTGGTCGGTGAAAACGGAGAAATCCGCGAATTGGTACTGATCGATAAAGAAGGCAACGAAGAGCGTCTTGAAGTTGACCACGTCATCGTCAACTACGGAAATATTACGTCTCTTGGACCGTTGAAAGAATGGGGCCTTGAGATGGAGAAAAACTCTGTTGTCGTCAATTCCAAAATGGAAACAAGCATCGAAGGCATCTATGCTGCCGGAGATGTGGCCACTTACGAAGGTAAAGTGAAATTGATTGCAGTAGGATTTGGTGAAGCGCCGACGGCCATCAATAACGCCAAAGCTTATCTTGATCCGAAATCCAAAGTCCAACCGCTTCACAGTACGAGCGTGTTTAAATAATGAAGAAAATTCCCGCATTTTGCGGGAATTTTTTTTATAGTCAAAGGAGATTTAATCGAAAGGGCTCTTGAAGTAGCGCAGGACAATGAAAAATCCCGTAGCCGATCATAAACAGCTGCTAGCCGATCACAAATTTTCCGTAGCCAATCATAAACAGCTGCTAGCCGATCACAAACGCCCCGTAGCCGATCATAAACTCATCTGCCGGACATTTTAAGCTGTGCGTTTAAGTTTTTTATACAAAAAATCGCTTAAATTGAAGAATGCTGCCCTAACAGGCTTAAAAATCTGAAGAACTTCAATGGAAATGCAAATAAATCAAAAAGCCATGATGAATCTTACTTCAGTTCAATATTTTCTTTTTAACTAAATTGTTATAATAAGTAAAAAACATTCATGCCACAACCAGCAATAACTTAATGACAAGGGCGGTTAATATGGGTAAACTTTTCTTTTACAGTGATCAGATAGCTGAAACACCCGGGAATAGAAGGCTGGATGAACGGCTTCTGGAGGGCTTGGACCCAGAGACGGCCAAAATCGCCTATATTCCTTCCACAGAAGATAAAGAACAAAAGTATTACACACTTAAAGCGGAATATTACCGTGGCTATGGAATTCGCAATATGATGTTTTTCGACCTGTACAGTGAATTTGATTCGGGGAAAATTGAAGAATTGCTGCAATGTGACATCATCCACCTTTCTGCAGGAAATCCGATTGAACTGCGGCAAGCCTTGAGGCGCAGGGGAATGGACAAACATTTAAAGGCGTATTTCAATCAAGGTGGACTTTTGGTTGGAGTAAGTGCCGGAGCTGTGCAATTCGGCAAGTCGACGAAATTATTTCAGCTGTATGCTGATGATTCCGGTGAAACGATGGAAGCATTGCGATTCGTCGATTTTGAGTTCCTTCCGCATTATAATCGGTGGAATGAGATATTTAAGGAGCAGGTGCTAGACTATGTCCGAGCAACCGGAACCATAGTCTATGCAGGAAATGATGGAGATGGCCTGATCGTAGAGGACGGCGAAATTCAATTTATCGGAGACGTTATTGCCTTAAACGGTGAGTAATTGACAAGAATGACGAAAAAACAAAAAGCATTTCCGCTTCGTCAGCGGAAATGCTTTTTGTTTATTGTCTTCTGACTCTCTTGGTTTTATTGACCAATGGATCCTGCGAAGCGGCTTTGAAGAATGCAATGCCCATCAGCAGGACGACTACGGAAAACGGCAAGGCCGCGATAATCAGGATATTCTGTAATCCCTGTGTACCGCCAGAGAAGATGACGATTGCTGCGACTGCCGATTGGATCAGTCCCCAGGTGATTTTCACAAGGTTCGGAGGATTGATCATTCCGCCGGTCGTCTGCATGCCCAATACGAAAGTGGCGGAATCCGCAGAAGTGATAAAGAAGATGGCGACTACGAAAAGGGTCATGATCGACATCACGGTTCCAAGCGGGTAATTCTGCAGAACACCGAAAGTGGCTGTTTCCAGGCTATATTCGGAAATCTTAGCAATCCCGTTCTGCTCCAGGTTCAGTGCTGATGCACCGAATACGGCGAAGAAGATGAAACATACTATAGAAGGAACGAATAAGACGCCAAGTACAAATTCCTTTACTGTGCGACCACGGGAGATGCGGGCGATAAATATTCCGACGAAAGGCGCCCATGAAATCCACCATGCCCAGTAGAAGATTGTCCAACCGTTCACCCAAGCGCGCCGATCGGTATTCAATGGTTCCAAATGGAAGCTCATCGAGAAGAAGTTAGATAAGTAACCACCCAGGCTGTTTGTGAAAGTATCCATTATATAGAGCGTCGGTCCGACAATCAATAACAGGAGGACAAGGGCAAAAGCGAGCACCATATTGATATTACTGAGGTATTTAATCCCTTTGCCGATTCCTGACCAGGCAGAGATGATGAATAAAACAGTTGCGACTGCCAGTATCAATAATTGAAACGGAAAGGTATTGGGGGTTCCTAACAGAAAGTGCATGCCTTCATTGATTTGGGCTGAACCGAAACCGAGTGTAGAAGCGACACCTACTATGGTGGCGAAGACCGCCAACACATCAATTAGTTTACCGAGCGGTCCGGCCATGCTTTTTTTGCCGAACAAAGGTATTAAGGTAGCACTGATAAGACCGGGAGCGCCATTATGGAATTTCGAATACGCCAATACCAGCGCGACCAGGCCGTACACAGCCCATGCATGCAAGCCCCAATGGAAAAATGAAAATTGCATGGCTTCAGTAATTGCTTGGTTAGTGCCGGTTTCAGCGCGGGGAGCACTGATGAAAGCATGTGATATCGGTTCGGAGGTGGTCCAGAAAACCAAACCCATTCCCATTCCGGCACTGAAGAGCATGGCGAACCAGGAAAGCAGCGAAAATTCCGGCTCATCGTCCTGTTTTCCCAGTTTAATAGAAGAAAAGCGTGAAAAGATGAGGTAGATGCAGAAAACAAGAATGATGAAAACAGTGGTTAAGTAGTACCAGCCGAACACGCTTGAGATATCGGCCGTCAGATTCCCTGTCATTTCCTTGAAGTTTTCGGGAGCGATGAAGCCCCAGGCTACAAGGGCAATACAGGTTGCCAAAGAAATCCAGAACACGGATGTAACATTTCTCAAATTGACTCCTCCTTTAATAAGGATATTTGACCAGTGGAATACCTGCTGGAAATATTCTGACCAAACAAAACCTTCAAAATTACAGCTGAACTGTATTCTTGCAAAAAACCCCTGAAAACGCAAATCGATGCTATGTATAAAGGGTTTGCTTCTTACTTGGTTTAGCCTATTTTTTGCAGCTGTAAACGCAAATAATGAAATGGGGAATTAAGGAAACCCGAAAAATATCTCGAACCCCGAATAAATAGTTTTATTACAAGCTGTAATATATGGCACTTTCACGTAACGTAATTGTTAAATTAGAACTGTCGTTTTGTCATTGTACTGAAATGTTTAGGTGTTATAGTTTGTCTTGTGTTAGTGAAAAGGAGGAATTTCATTATATGAAAAAGCAAATCGTGACACTAACGGCAATCGCAGCTCTTAGTGTAGGCGCGGCAACAACGGCAAGCGCTGATTCAACGTATACAGTCAAATCCGGTGATACTCTGTGGGGCATCTCACAAGCGAACAATGTATCAGTAAGTGAGTTAAAAGGGTGGAACGATCTTTCGTCAGATTTGATCTTCCCGAAACAACAGCTTAGCATTGGCGAAGAAAAGCAAGAAGCAGCAACAGAGAAATCATCTTATACAGTTAAAAGCGGTGACACGTTATACCGCATCGCAGTCAATCATGGCATCTCTTTAGACCAGCTGATGAGCTGGAACGGCATAACAGGCCACTTGATCTATCCTGGTGACAAATTGGTAGTCAGCGGCGGAACAGCAATTTCAGTTCCTAAAGCACCGGCGACTTCACAAACTTCAGCACCAGCGCCAGCGCAGTCAACTGCACCGGCACAATCATCTGCACCTGCTAAAGCACCACAATCAGGTAAAGAAATGACAGTATCTGCAACAGCATATACAGCATTCTGCACAGGATGTTCAGGTGTTACTGCAACTGGCATCGACTTGCGTGCGAACCCGAACCAAAAAGTAATCGCTGTTGACCCAACAGTTATTCCACTTGGATCTACAGTATGGGTTGAAGGCTACGGAACAGCAATCGCTGGAGACACTGGCGGAGCTATCAAAGGAAACAAAATTGACGTGTTCATCCCGTCAAGAGATGCAGCTCTTCAATGGGGCCGCAAAAACGTAACAATCAAAATTCTTGAATAGAATAAACTAGCTACAAAGCCGAGGTGACCATTCCCTTGGCCTTTTTTTATGGAAAAAAACCGGTTTGTGTTAAAACGGATGATTAATTTGTAAGAAGATTCCGATATTTAGTGGAATTCAATTGTTTAATTCGATACACTGGAAGAGAACGAAGATGCAATGAAGTAGAATCCGTAAATGGGAAAAAATATGTACCATAGGAGGATGCAGCATGGCGATGGATATTAAAGTGATTGAGGATTTAAACAAGTTGGATGTTTCCAAACTAGTGGAGGAGAGCGAAGCGGAAGGTTACAGATTCCTGAGACGATTGGTCAAGCAATATGAAGATGGGACCAATACATTCAATAAAGCCGGTGAAGTGCTTTACGGTGTATGGGATCCGGCAGGGGAATTGGTGGCAATCGGCGGATTGAACAGAGATCCTTATTCGGATAAAAGCGGAATCGGCAGACTGAGAAGATTTTATATTTCTGAGCATGCACGCAGACAAGGCATAGGCACGAAATTGCTGAAAGAGATCTTAAATTATGGACAAGGCCATTTCAGTGAAATCGTTGTCCGGACTGATTCATCCATTGCGGACGCTTTTTACAGGGCGAACGGGTTCTCCGGCGATCTCGGTATGCCTGATGTTACACATCATATTGTATTGGATAATGAATTCTCCAAAGAAGCGAAATAAATCAGTATAAATTTGAAAGCTGCCGGAAACTTTCGGCAGCTTTTTCATTTTGCATATAGATTAATTAGATATAAATCAATACTATTGAAATAACAAATCGCTTATAAAAAATGAAAAGAGATGAAATATGAGAAAAGTGACGGTAACAGATTACCAGCCCGAATGGAGACAGCAGTTTCAGCTTGCGGCAAAAGAGCTGAGAGAATTATTCGGAGCGGAATGCATTGAAATTCATCATATTGGCAGCACTTCAATAGAAGGAATGGCGGCTAAACCGGTGATTGACTTGATGCCGGTGGTACGTGAAATAGAAGTTGTTGACGGATTGATAAGTGAAATGGAAAAGCGGGGCTATGAATCAAAAGGAGAGAACGGATTGCCTGGCCGCAGATATTTCCAGCGGGGCGGCGATGAACGCATCCATCACGTCCATATTTATGCCGCAGGGAATCCTGAAATAGACAGGCATTTAGCATTCAGGAATTATTTAAGGGAAAATCCCCAAGAGGCGGAAGAATATGGTATCTTGAAAAAGAAACTGGCACATGATTTCCCATATGATATCGAACAATACATTGCAGGCAAAGAAAGATTGGTTGCCCGCATCGAAAAAAACGCCAGAGGTGAAACGTGATGGAGATGTCGAATTGGAAAGGTGCTGCCGGAATTTGTTTCAATAGGCAGCAGGAAGTTTTGATGGTTTTGCAAGGGCCGCCGGAAGAGGAAAAGAAATGGGGGTTGCCTTCAGGACCGCCGGAAGGAAACGAAACACTGGAAGAAAGCTGTGTTCGTGAATTCTTTGAAGTGACTGGGCTGGAGGTACGAGTGCTTAAAAGCGCGGGAGTGAAAAATGACAGTTTTGACAACGCTGATGTATCTGTAGAGTTGCATTATTTTCTGGTGGAGGTTCTCAGGGGCGAAATCATTATGCCAGAAGAAGATCCTTGGATTCAGGATATTGTGTGGCAGCCGATTGAAGAGCTGGAATCATTGAACCTCGCAGATCCTGACGAAGCGGCACTGATCAAATCTGTAATCGAAAATTAGAGATGGAATATGGGGGATGGAAATTTTGGAGATGTTCGGACGCATAATGATGGCGTTGTTTATTGGTGCTTTGATCGGGGCGATGGGACTCCTGGTGTTGCTGATCGTAGCACTGAATGGCGACTTCCAGTTTATCGGCCTTGTGATTGCTGTCGTAATTTCATTGTGGCTGCTGTATCTGTTTGTAGATATAGATTTGTATAAAAAGCCGAATGGAAAGAGAATTGCAACAGGAATTATCGCTTTTTGTCTATTGATTGGAGCTGCATTTTCTGTTCCCCATTATTATAAGGAAAGTTTTGCGAAGGTCGACGGGGAAGTGGATCTTTATGAATATGAGCCTTTTACAGACAGCGAAAAATTGGCGCAGCCGGATTCACCATCCAGTTTTAAAATAGAAAACGACTTGCCGAAGCTTGACGGTGCTACAGCGCTTTATCCGCTGTATGCTGCATTTACTGAAGCAGTCTATCCAAGAGGACAATATCCGCCTTATGATCCCGCTTTCAGCAAAGTAGTTTCCACGACTACTCCTGAAGCGTATGACCGACTCATCGAAGGCAAGGCAGATATCATTTTCGTTGCCGGCCCGTCCAGTGGCCAATTAAAAAAAGCCGAGAACTTGGGGGTTGAACTGAAAATGACACCGATCGGCCGGGAAGCTTTTGTCTTTTTCGTCAATTCGAGAAATCCGGTTGACGGTTTGAAGAGCGAAGAAATTAAGAGGATCTACTCAGGGGAAATGACAAATTGGTCAGAGCTTGGCGGGAAGAATGATGAAATCCGTGCTTTTCAACGGCCGGTCGACAGCGGCAGCCAGACCACTTTCCTGAAATTCATGAGTGATACTCCTGTCCAGAAGCCGGAAATAGAAGAAATGGCTTCGGGTATGGGCGGCATCATCAGTGAAGTGGCAAGCTACAGGAACTATAAGAATGCCATTGGTTATACATTCAGGTTCTTCGCAGTGGATATGGTGCAGAACGATAAAATCAAATTGTTGGCGATTGACGGTGTAGAGCCGACCATTGAAACGATTCGTTCCGATGAATATCCGATGGCTTCAGAGTTCTATGCCGTTACGGCAGGGTCCGACAACCCGAATATTGAAGCTTTTATCGAGTGGATTGTTTCGGAAGAAGGACAGGAATTGGTGGAACGCACCGGTTTCGTCTCTGTTAAGTAAAGGATTAGAAATCAAATAAGCGGGTATTTTATTAAAGTGACACATTATTAGAGGAGGGGAAGGCATGAAGAAGGATAAAGAAAATCACGAAGGTGAAGAATTGATTCCTGAAGTCGAGCCCCGTCGAAATGCGCCAAAAGATAAAGAAATGGATCCGATGCCGGATCGTGAATTGGAGTATGAAGAAAACTCCAATGAAAAATACAGAGACCAAAATTAATAATTACTTTTAAAAGCAAGTCTTCGCGGGCTTGCTTTTTTTAACTATTATATATTGCCGTTAACAGAGGAGGTCCGGCTGTGCCAAAATATACATTCAAACATGCGGTTTGGCAAGAAGAAGAATCAGAAGAAGAAAGAGGATTTATGGATTTATTGCCGGAAAATATCCTCAGCCATTCCTGGCTCAACGAATCGAAGGAGATGACCGTCAATATACTCCACGCGGATACAGCAAAACGGGGGAAAGAAGCGATCTGGGGATCGTTGATTTACAGACAGAACCCCGATGATAAAAACGACCTGAGGACATTGCATTTCTTTTTATCGACGGATATCCTGCTGACAAATAAACTCGATTACGATGAAGACGAAGATATGGACAAGAAAAAAATTCTTCAGCAAATGGACGAGGCAGAGACGCCTTTAGAGTTATTGATGATTTTACTCGGGGCAATGACAGGATCTTTACTGCATAAAATCGATGGTTTTGAAGAAAGGCTGCGCAATCTGCTGTGGAAAATCAGGGAGCAGAACAATAAACAGACGCTTGCAGAAATTGAGAATATCCGCCACGAAATTCTGCTGTGGAAAAATATCATTTTGGGATTTGTCGAAATGAAGCTGGTTATGCCCGAAACCTTCGGCAGAAATGTAACGGATGGTCCTGAATATTACCGTACCGCTGCGCGGATTGACCGGATCAGCATGCTGATCGACGCGTATGAAGATGAAGTGAATAATATGGTGGACATGGAAAATGTCGTTGCCAATTACCGAGGCAATGAAATTATGAAGACGCTGACAGTACTGACGACATTATTTACTCCAGTGATGGCTTTTGGTGCATTATGGGGCATGAATTTCGAGCATATGCCCGAATTGACTTGGACATTCGGTTATTTGATATCGCTGATCATCATCATAGTTTCAACGGCTATTCTCTATTATTACCTGAAAAGCAAAGGATGGACGGGAGATATCCTGCAGTCCATAAAAAAGGAAAGCTCGATCAAAAATAGCCAGCGGGAATGATTCTGCCGGTTATTTTACTTGAAATCGATCCATATGGAATATTCTGATTTCGTATTGACGGTTAGACCGGTATCGATTAAAATGGAACAAATGAACGAAGGAGGTGGGTATGATGAATCAAACTGGTAAGCGCATGACGGAATGTCAGGAATATCTCTACATTCTGCATGGCGTCACTTTCACTGGAATCGATGCAAGGGGGGAGTCTGTCCTTTTTCAGCAAATCGAATCATGTGAAATTTACCAGTAAGAGACATCTGCCTGCAAACGGAAAGACCAAAAGGCATGCGTCTTTACATGCCTTTTTTGTTTTGGCCGGCGTCTCTTCCATAGATGAAAGGAAGAGAACTATGATAATCAGCCAATTTCAACATTTACAATGCCATTTTGCTACACATAAATTATTTAACCATATAAAAGGAGAAGTTGCGGAAGGCAAACGAATCGGCCTTGTCGGCCGCAATGGGGAAGGAAAAACCACCTTGTTGAACATTCTGGCCGGCGACCTGGAACCGGAAGAAGGCACAGTGACCTGGAAAAAGGGGAGTGTCGCCGGTTTATTGAAGCAAACACCGGATGAACAAGGAGATATCTCAGTCCATGAATTATTGACCGCTGTCTTTTCCGATCTCAAAGAAACACAAGAACAGTTGATTGGGATGGAGAAGCGGATGGAATCGGCAGCACCGGCAGAACTTGAGAAATTGCTGTCCCGTTACGGCAGTGTTCAGGATGAGTTTATCCGGCGCGGCGGTTATGAAATCGATGTCAGGATTGACCAGGTATTGAACGGATTAAAAGTCAGCCACTTGAAAAACGAAAGCTGGGACCATCTGAGCGGCGGAGAGCGCACCAAAGTGGGACTCGCAAAATTATTGCTGCAGGAACCGGATCTGTTGCTGCTGGACGAACCGACAAATCACCTTGATCTGGAAGCGATAGAGTGGCTCGGCTCGTTCATCAGCCATTATAAAGGGACTGTCGTCCTTGTCTCGCATGACCGTTATTTTCTTGATGAGACCGTTACGCATATATGGGAATTGGATCAGGGGGACCTGATCCAATACACGGGAAATTATTCCGCTTACGTGAAAGAGCGGGAAGCTCGGTTGTTGATCGAATTTCAACAGTTCCAGGATCAGCAGAAGAAGATCCAGAAAATGAAGGAAACGATCAAGCGGCTGAAAGAATGGGCGAACCGGGCCAATCCGCCGAATGCGGGCATGCACAGAAGAGCGAAAAGCATGGAGAAGGCATTGGCGCGTATTGAAGTGCTCGACCGGCCGGTTCTTTCAAGAAAACAGATGGCCCTCGATTTTCAATCCGGCGAGCGAAGCGGCCGGGATGTGGTTTTGATGGAAGACGTTTGGAAAGGTTATGGTGACCGCATCCTTTTCCACGATGCTTCACTCCATATCCGATTCGGCGAACGTGTGGCAATTGTCGGCTCCAACGGAACAGGCAAAACGACCTTGCTCAATCTTATACTTGGCAAAGAAGAGATAGATGCCGGTACAATCAGAACCGGCAGCAGCTTATCTGTCGGCCATTTATCACAGCATACGCTTGAAATGGACAACGACCGGAGCATCATAGACGAATTCAGGGATGCAGTGCCGGTTTCCGAATTTGAAGCCCGGCATTTATTGGCGAAATTCCTGTTCTTTGGCAATATGGTCTTTCAACCGGTCCGGCAATTGAGCGGCGGAGAACGAATGAGGCTGCGCCTGGCGCAATTGATGCACATGAACCATAACTTGCTGGTACTGGATGAGCCGACCAACCATTTGGATCTGGAAGCAAAAGAAGTTATGGAAGAGGCATTGGCGGACTTTCCTGGGACGATTATTGCGGTCTCGCATGACCGCTACTTCCTGGATAAATTGTTTCCGGTGACCTATTGGCTCCATGACCAACAGATTGAGCGTTTCGAAGGCGGTTATTCTGCGGCGAGAACCAAGCGTGGATTGATGTCGGTCAAATAATATTTTTTCCGTTAAGCTTGTAAGACTCGCAGTTATGGCATAATGGGGGAAGTTATGAATTTGACTTTCGAAGGAGCAAATGGAGTTATGGCTGCAATTGGTACAATACCGACTAATATATCTTTACTCAGTGCACTAGACCATATCGGGGAAACGATCATGATTGCGGATACTTCCTATAATATCAAGTGGATGAATTCGGAAGCTTGCCGTCTGTTGAATGAAGTTGCGCCTTTATTCGGCATATCGGGCTGTGAAGAAATGATCGGGATGAATATGGATTTATTCCATAGAATGCCTGATCACCAAAGAAAAGTGATGGACGGATTAAAAGACGTCCACCGCGCAAGAATCAACATCCGAAATGAATTTGTCACGGATATTGTCATCACGCCGATTAAGGAAGAAGAAGGCAGTATTGATGGCTATATCATTATGCTGATGGATGTCACGACCCAAGCGGAAGAGAAGGAACGGACGGAGAAACTGCTCAAAGAATTATCTATTCCCATGCTTCATATCTGGGACAAGACGCTCGCGCTTCCGTTGATCGGTGAATTCGATAAAGCGCGTTCCAACCAATTGACTGCTTCGGTCCTGACTGAATGCGCCGAAAAAGGCATTGAATATGTCCTTCTTGATTTAAGCGGTATAACGGAATTTGAGAACCAGGTGCGGTACCAGATCCAAATGATGGCGGATAGTCTCAGTTTGATAGGTACCTCCTGCATATTGGTTGGCATCAACCCGCAACTGGCAATGTCGATTGTCCAATTGGAAAGCAATATCCCGACATTCAGTTCAGCTTATTCAGGACTGCATTATATAATGGAGAAACAAGGGGAATAAAAAAAGCGGCCATCTGAATTTCAGATGTGCCGCTTTATTTTGTCTCTGCAGTAGTTTCAGGTGGCGCTTCGATCCATTCCTGGGACCAGCTTTGGATTTCATCCATCACCGGTTTCAATGACTTTCCTTTTTCGGTCAGTTCATATTCGATGCGGACTGGCGTTTCAGGATAGACAGTGCGTGATACCAATCCCTGTGCTTCGAGGTTTTTCAGACGTTCAGAAAGCAGGCGTCCGCTGATACCGATCACTTCGGTCAACTTGCTGAAGCGCTTCGGACCTGATAAAAGCTGATAGATGATCAACCCTGTCCAACGCTGGCTGAGGATGGAAATAGCAGATTCGAAACGAGGACATATAACGGATGTGTCCATGAGTGCTCACTCCTTTCTTCATATAATAGCACAGCTTAGTTCTAATATAAAAGAATTAACTTACTTGACACTTTATAGTAACTAAAATACAATAGGTTACATAAAGTAACTAATATATGAAAAGAGGAATAAGATATGAATTTTCATCAAAAGCCTGTGACTTACACAGACGAAGTAGGATTAAAGGTGCTCGACCTTGCCGGAATGAAGAAGTTTTACCAGGACATTATCGGTTTCCAGGTGATTTCCGAACAGGACAACGAGGTGCAACTGGGTACAGATGGGAAGAGCCTGATCAGATTGACAGCCCGTGATGGGGTAGAGCCGAAACGGGATCGATACGCCGGCTTGTATCATTTCGCGATTTTATTGCCAAGCCGCAAAGAACTGGGCAAAATTCTATTGCATCTCCACCAGCAAGGTATTCGTCTTGGTTCATCCGATCACCTGGTGAGTGAAGCGCTATACTTATCGGATCCTGAAGGCAACGGCATCGAAATCTACCGTGACCGTGATCCGGAAGAATGGAATTGGAGCAATGGTCAAGTGGCGATGGCGGTCGATCCGATTGATGCTGAAGGTGTGGTGCAGGAAGCTGCCTTATCCAATGAAAGTTGGAGCGGTATGCCATCGGGCACTTTGATGGGGCACGTCCATCTGCATGTTTCAAACCTTAACGAAGCGAAAGAGTTCTATACGGACGGTCTCGGTTTTGAAGTGGTGACCTCGATGGGCGGCCAAGCGTTATTCCTGTCCGACCAAAAATACCATCACCATATCGGCCTCAATGTCTGGAATGGCACCGGCATACCGGCTCTTCCGGAACAAGCAGCCGGCCTGGATTTCTACACACTGGTTTTCGCTGATGAAACGAAGCGAAGCCAAACCGCTGAACGCCTCCGCGCACTTGGCGCAGAAGTGACAGAAGCAGCGGATTACTGGGAAACGCGCGATCCATCCGGCAATAAAATCAGAATGGCAGTTTAATGAAATATAGTGTTGCCTCTGCTCAGTTGGACTTTGAGCAGGGTTTTTTTTATTGGATTATATTTTCTGAAAGTTTAAAAAACTGGAGGAGAAGATGCTATAATTTTCTGTATCCGAATGAAAGGGGTGTGGAATGGGAAAGTTTGATGCGGTTTTATTGCCGGACGTAAAAGCGCTTGAGGCCCTAATCAGCCGATTGCCTGCACAACATTCTTATCAGAAATTCTTGGAAGTGGAATTGCACCGGACAAGTGCTGGTAAGCGAGGGGAGGAGAAACTGCTTAAAAAATTGGCTGAATTTAATTGGAAGGAAAACCATCTAATCCTTCCAGATGTCAGTTTAAGCCGAGGTGATGTAAAGATTCAGATGGACAGCTTATTGTTGACGCATTCGCAAGCAATCATCATTGAATCGAAAAATATTCATGGGAAAATCCATTTTGACGACTCCACCGGCGAATTTTACCGTTACGATAATGATGGTAAAAAGACGGTGATGGAGAACCCCGCGATCCAATTGAAAAGAAATATCCGTTTTTTCGATGCTTGGCTGAAATCAAAGAAACTGGACCTTTCAGTAAAAGGTCTTATCGTTTTTACATCTAAAGAATGCGAATTCATCTCTAAACCGCAGAAAATCCCCGTCTGCAAGACATATCAACTTCACGATTATCTCTACAGCATGCTTGGTGCAAGCTCCCAACAGCCATCAGTCAATCTGAAAAAGCTCAAAAAAATAATCGAAAGCGAGCAGACTCCTTATAAAAGAATCCCTCTTTGCGATTATTACCGCATTGATCCAGCAATTTTGATCAAAGGTGTTCGCTGTGTGAAATGCGGAAGTTTTGGGAACGGCACAATAAAAAGAATTTATTGGTATTGCAATATATGCGGTCATGCTGATGCACAGGCGATGAATAATACAATAAAAGAATACTTTTCATTGGTAAGCCACATGATTTCCAATAGCGAACTAAGGGAATTCTCGCTGTTGGAATCCCGCCATGCCGCTTCCAGAATCCTGTTGAAATATGACATGGAGAAAATCGGTGAGCAAAAAGTGAGGAAATATCGGGTTAAGCAGTCAAATTGAGGAGAAATTACCTTTGCCGATCACAAATGAGTGGTAGCCGATCATAAAGTGTCCGTAGCCGATCACAAATGGTTGGTAGCCGATCACAAATCTCTGTCCGGTCGCTTTTCGCTTGCGAAAAGCATGTATTTGGCTTTTTTCATTCGAAAAATCATCTGATTAAAAATGCAATAGCTTGAAGAATGGAGAAACGCCCTAATTATGAATGAAAATATAAAAAAGGTATGCGCCAAATCAGGCGCATACCTTTTCTATTGGCCAAAAGAAAGCTTCGAACAGCTTTGGCCATCTTCCATAAAAAATATATTGTCAGCGTTGTCAGCTGATAATTGAGAGATTGCATGACGGTTTGTGTCATCCGAGGAATTCGCCCGCATTTCCTGATAGGCCAGCTGGCGTTCCTGGCTCTTTAACTCTTCCAACGGGTTGCCGTAGAACAAAAGCAGGATCGATCCAAATGCAACGGTGATTAAAGTGATGCCCAAAAATGAAAGGAACCCCTTCATATGAAACCCCGCTTTCTAGTGTTTGCTTATTATATGGAACGCAGAGCAAACAGAAAGGTTCCCTATTGATGTATGCCGCCGTGTGGGTGATACTTATTTTAGCAAATACAATCAGTAAAAGGGGGAATCGGTTTGCTGTCATTGCAAACGGGAATTTGTCATTTATTCGGCATCGACGTGCCCATCATCCAGGCTGGTATGGCTGGAGGTCCGGCAACTGCCAAGCTGGCTGCGGCTGTGAGTGAAGCGGGCGGTCTGGGGACATTGGGGGCGGCCTATATGGAGCCCGAAGCATTGCGCAAGGCCATCGCTGACATAAAAGAAGCCACGGACAAGCCATTTGCGGTCAATATCTTTGCCTCCAAAGACACAGACGATTTCTCCCGTCTGGTGGAGGTGCAGCGCGCATTAGCTCCATTCCGTAAAGAAATGAAGATTGAAGAACCTCACATCACAAGCTCATCAGATTGGAGCCGTCAGCAATTCGACATCTGCCTGGAAATGGAGGTGCCTGTCGTCAGCACGGCTTTTGGTTTATTGGAAACGGAGCAGATGGAGGCGGCCAAAGCAGCGGGCATACAAATAATCGCTATGGCGACAACTGTGGAGGAAGCGCAACTGGCTGAAAAAGCAGGAGTTGGCGCAGTAGTGGCACAGGGAAGTGAAGCGGGTGGCCACAGGGGGACATTTTCCCTCAAAGCTCATCCGGCAGGTGCACAGATCGGCACAATGTCGCTCGTTCCACAAATAGTTGATGCCGTTAAAATCCCTGTCGTTGCAGCGGGTGGCATCGCTGATGGTCGCGGTCTTATCGCAGCACTGGCACTCGGCGCAGAGGCCGTGCAAATCGGGACGCGCTTCCTGCTGGCTGAAGAAGCAGGTACGCATCCTGCCTACCAGCAAAAAGTCATTGATGCGAATGAAGAACATACAATAATAACGAAAAGCTTCTCGGGGCGTCCCGCACGCGCCATAAAAAATCGCTTTCTGGCAGAATTTGAAGAAACGGGAACCCGGCCACTGCCGTTTCCGTCTCATAATACAGTTACGAGAGATATTCGGACAGCTGCCGCTAAAGAAGGCAACAGCGAATTCATGTCCTTGTGGGCAGGGCAATCACTCAGACTTATAAACAGCAAATCCCCGGCAGCTGAAATGATTCGCGAAATCATGGAGGACGCCCGCGGCATCATTGGAGAATAGCGCTTTGGCATCAGCATATTTCTGCAGGAATATCCGGGCGGGCATGCTATACTTATACATGTGATTTTTTAAACAGAGGAGATTGGCTAAATGGAATGGAAAAATATATACCGCGGCATTTTAATGGGCATCAGTGACTTGATTCCCGGCGTCAGCGGAGGAACTATCGCATTTATTTTAGGGATTTACGATCGTCTGCTTGAAGCGATCAGCGGGTTTTTCAGCCGGGAATGGAAAAAACACCTTGGCTTTTTGATTCCGCTCGTCATCGGAGTTGGCGTGACGCTGCTTCTTTTCAGCCGGGTCATCGAATTTTTGCTCGAGCATCATTACGAAGCGACTCAGTTCTTCTTCATGGGACTGATATTAGGTGTCATCCCTTATATCATGAAGCAGGCTGAGGTAAAACAGAATTTCACGAAACGCCATTTCGCTGTTCTGATCCTGATCGGAATCGCTTTGGCTTCAACAGCGTTCATCGGGACAAACGAAGATGTAGCGCCGATCGAGCAATTGAGCGTGCCGGTCTTCTTCACCCTCTTTTTCTCCGGCTGGCTGGCCAGTATGGCAATGCTGCTGCCGGGAATCAGCGGCTCGTTCATCCTTTTGCTGCTGGGAGTCTATACGACAGCGATCAACGCTTTGTCCACTTTGAATATTCCTGTTGCATTGGCAATCGGTGCCGGTGTCATTGTCGGATTTATCGTCAGCAGTAAAGCAATCCGCTATTTGCTGGAAAACTTTACGTATGTGACATATGCGGCCATTATCGGGTTGATCCTGGGTTCATTGTTTGTCGTATTCCCAGGATTCGCTTCTGATACGATGACTTTGGTGACAAGCCTGATCACCTTCACTGTCGGATTGGTCTTCACTTTGCTGTTCAGTTCACCGAAGAAAACCGTCATTACAGATTAAGCAATAAATAAGGACAGCCCTCTGATAGCAGAGGGCTGTTTTTTTGAAACTTCCTGTCTTTGCATCCGTATAACTCTATATAAGAAAAATTTTAAAAAAGACGAGAGGTTTTATTATGAGCAGCATTCTATTATTCAGCGCTCTTAGCGCTTTACTGGCGGCAGTTATCATTACGCCGATTACTGCAGGGAGAAGAGAAGGCAAGGGAAACACTTCTGCTATTTTTGCGATGTTTGCCATTGTCTTCGTAACGGCGTTTTTTGCTATTGGAATATACTATTATATTTTTAATATGGATCGCAATCTCACATCGCTATGGCCAATTGCTTTGGCGGCAACGGTTCTGGGCACTATGTTTGCCCAAGGAACCGAGCAGAAAGCAAAAGCCCTGCTGCTGGTAGGCGCAGCGGGGGCAGCCGCTTATATCCTGGCAGCCCCGCTGTTCAACGCGACGGAAAAATTCGAGTCAGTGGAAATGAAAGAGGAAGTCGAGCTCGAAGCGTTCGATGAAACAAAAACACCGGCGAGCGTGCCTCCGCAGTTTGCGCGCAATAAAATGAAGAAAGCCTTCGGGCAAGTGCCGGACACCAGTTATTATGAACTCGGCAACCTGCAGATCCAAAAAGTGGGCGGAGAATATGTCTATATTGCTCCGGTCGAGTTTTCCGGCTTCTTTAAATGGTGGAATGCCGATTCCACACCGGGTTATTTCACCATGAGCGCTACAGACGCCGCGGCAAACCCGAAGTTCATCAAAGAAGAAATGAACTATACACCTTCGTCCTATTTCGGGAAAAACATCGAACGGAAAATGCGCAGCGAAAATCCTCGAGCAGTGTTTTACGGGGAGCCGCAATTGGAAGTCGATGAAGAAGGTAAGCCATTTTACATCCGGTCTTACGGGGAATTCATTTCAGCGAGAAACGGTTTCGATGTGAAGGGGATTGCTGTTGTCGACCCGGTAAACGGTGAAAACGTGAATTATGCGCTGGAAGACGTGCCTGGTTTTATTGATGGAGCGGTTTCCCCGGAATCGGTCAGTCTTGAAAACAGTTATTACGGCAATTACGCGAATGGATTCTGGAACAGCAAATTCAGCAAGAAAGACGTCAAGCTGCCTTCCGATGAAGGAACGGAAGCAAACGTCAGCCCGATCTTCGATGCTGATGGCGAAATGTACTATTTCACGGATTTCACCAGTCCGAAAGAAGGCGTGGATTCCATGCTCGGATACTCGCTGACGAATGCGCACACAGGTTCTTCGACTTTCTTCACTGGAAGCCTGGAAGATTCCTATATGGATTCGCAGGGGAATCTGCAGATCATTGAAAAGCAATTCATCGAGAAGGAATGGTCCGGTGAAATGCCGGTATTATACAACTTCTACGGCGAAGCCAGTTGGTTGACGCCGGTCCTGGATTCCAACGGCTTCCTGCAGAATTATTTCATCGTCTCAGCGGCCAATCCGGAAATTTCCGTATTTGCGGAAACGCCGAACGAAGCGCTGCGTTTATATCAGACTGCTCTCCAAAGAGGCGGCAGCATAGTGGATGGCGCGTCGGAGGCACCTGAAGCGGAAGCCGCAGGTACTGTCGAGCGCGTCTTCAAGGAAAAGACCGGCGACTTTACGATTGTGTCGTTCCTGCTTGAGGACGGAACGAATTATATCGTGTCATCTGAAAGCAATCCGCTGGCGATTTATCTCGAGGCCGGCGACGCAGTGAACATCACTTATGCTGATACAGGTGAATTATTCCTGCCGGTCAAAGTGCTGCAGATTCAAGCAATCGAATAAGATGAACTCTTTGCTTTTTGGAAGGCAAAGAGTTTTTATTTTGATAAGATTAAATTCAACTATTTGGAAATAAAAGAGGGCATATCTATCTTTTTATTTCTATATTACGTTTTCCTCTTTCTTCAAAGTTCTTTTCGCTTTATAGAACGGCATGGAGAGATTAAACTGAACAGAAGAGGTGATTGCGCGTGCGGAAACTATTCTTATTGTTGGTCATTGTCGCTCTGGTTTATTTCGCACGGCCGCTTTGGGAAGAACCGGTCGGCGAGTATGTGGATTTGAGTTTACTTGATACCATTGAAAACGCTGTTGGAAATCTCGCTGACGGCCCGAATGTGACAGAAGCACTCGACGAGGCGAAAGGATTTACCACACGTTTCGCGAGCCAATTGCAATCACTGGTGAGGTCAGATACGGCTGAAATGCCGGAAGCTGTCGAAAAACCTGAACTGTCCGAAACTGATTCTCTGTTCGCCATCCATAATGTGACGCTTGGGATGTCAAAAGAAGAAGCTCAGGTCAAAGTGGGGTTGCCGCTTCGGCTGATGAAGAATGAATATGGAACCGATTGGCACAGTTATCATACAAATTTCCAGAATTACGTGCTGCTGGCCTATGATAAAGACGGCAATGTCAATGGCATGTTCACCAACCAGAATTTAATTTCCTCCACTGAAGGCATTACGATGACCTCCAATAAAGAAGAAGTACGCAGTAAATTGGGGGTTCCGCTGAAAAGCCTTCAAAAAGGGAATGTACAGTACATTCTCGACACCCGCGAAGAATACGATTTATTCAAAGTCGGCGATCTGTATATCACGGTTTTCTACGATATCCATGAGGAAAACACAGTGACTGCCCTGCAGGTCATCCATGAAGATCTGGAGAAAGACCGGCCGGAAATCTATGCCGCACCTGATGACGATCTGCGTGAAGGCTATGAATTCCTATTATACGAGTTGACCAATTCTGCCCGCATCCAGCGGGAGCTGCCTCTTTTGAAATGGGATGAGCAGGCGATGCTGACTGCGCGGAAGCACAGTGAGGATATGGCTGAAAAAGAATATTTCAGCCATACCAATAAAGAAGGGGAGTCACCATTCGACCGGATGTCTGATGACGGCATCGACTTTTTCGTCGCTGGTGAAAACCTCGCTTATGGCCAATACAGCAGCATCTTCGCACACGAGGGGCTGATGAATTCCATGGGCCATCGTGAAAATATCGTCAAACCGGATTTTGGCTATCTTGGTGTCGGTGCGGCTTTCAACAGCGACAACCAGCCGTTTTATACAGCTAATTTCTTTAATAGATAAGGTGGCAAAGAAAGAGCCGGTCCGCTTAGCGGATCGGCTCTTTTGGCGTGCTTTTAGCGAGTTGGGCGTATTTAAGTGAAAGTTGGGCATAAACTAGCTGAAGTTGGGCATATTTCGACCGAAGTTGGGCATATTCGGACCAGAGTTGGGCATAAACTGAAAATCGACAAAAATTATCGGGGGGATTGAAACCATTGCCTGTCAGAAGCGTATGATAAGAGTGTCAAATACATAAAAAAGCTGACCTTTGTCAAAAGGTCAGCTAACAAATCGTTTATTTCATCAGTTAAGCAGGAACCATGCCAGTACGACAAGCGGTCCGACGATGAAGCAGTAGATTGCGAAGTATTTCAACTGCCCTTTGGCCATGATGTTCATGAACCATTTCAGGGAGAAGTACGAAGCGATCAGAGAGCCGATGAAAGCCATGATGTAAGGTACGGCCAACGTGGCAAGATTGTCATCGTTCAGGATATCGGAAATACTGAGAACGGCGCCTCCAAGACTGATTGGGATGAACAGCAGGAAAGAGAAGCGCAACGCTGTTTCCTGATTGATGCCGCGTGCCATGGCTGCGACGATTGTAGCACCGCTGCGGCTGATTCCGGGAATCAGTGCCACCGATTGAGCCAAGCCGATAATGATGGCGTCTTTCATCGTCATGTTGCCGTCTTTGCGTTTGCCGTGGATGTCGCGGATCAGCCAGAGCGCGACACCAGTGATGACCAGCGTAATGCCGACAGTTACGATAGTGGAAAGGTAATCATCAATCGTGTCCTGGAAGAGCACACCGATTATGGCTGCTGGAATGGTGGCCACCACCAGGTAAACGATGAACATGAAGTCGCGTGTGGTTTCTTCGTCTTTTACTTTGAAGAATCTCAAGCCATTGACGATCAGGCGCTGGATATCTTCGCGGTAGATGATGAGTACAGCGATAAGCGACGCGGTGTTGACGAGCAGCGCAAATGTGGAGACGCTGCCTTCGATTTCAACATCAAGGAAGTATTGGGCGATCAGTAAATGGCCGCTGGATGAAATCGGAATCGGTTCCGTCAATCCTTGAAATAAGCCAAGCAATAAAAATTTGATGGTAAGCCATAATTGTTCCATTTGAAAATAACTCCTTCTGCATGTTTATGATTATGTATGGGCACTGGTATAGACGCAACAGAAACCGTAAAGTTCGCTTTCACAAAGAACAATAATAACATAATTTCATGTTAAACTGGGTATACCGTAGAAATAAAAGGAGGGAAACTTTTGACAAATAAACTTTGGTTCCAAGCAGGAGTCGGAATTATCCTGGCTTTAGTCATCATTCGTCTATTTATAGAAGTACAAGGGATATTCGACCCGCTGTTCATTATCGCAAAAACGATTTTTGTGCCGCTGCTTCTGGGCGGAGTGCTGTTTTACCTGACACGTCCCATTCTTTATTTTCTTGAAAAGCGCGGATTGCCGAAATGGGCGTCCATAATCAGTATCATTCTAGCTATTGTATTGGTCTTTTGGCTTTTTTATGTAATGATCGGACCGATGGTGACCAAGCAAGTAAATTCACTGGTGGACAATGCGCCGGAAATTGTTGAAGATGTTGAAAACTATGCGCAATATCTGCTGGATCAACGAAGCCGGCTGCCAGACAGCATTCAGGAACAAATCAATGGAATGACAAGCAGCATCGGTGATTGGGCATCCAATATCGGTTCTGTGCTGCTTTCTTTTATAACAGGTTTGATATCGGGATTGGTGACACTTATTCTGGTGCCGTTCTTCCTGATATACCTGTTGATAGACCATAAGAGATTTGTGCCGTTCGTCTCCGGTTTCTTTTCAGGTGAACGAAAATCCTGGATTATCAAGACTTTGCAGGACATAGACCGTACGTTGAGATCTTATATCCAAGGGCAGTTATTCGTCAGTTTCCTGGTGGGGATCATGTTGCTGATCGGTTATTGGATCATTGGTCTGGAATATGCGTTGTTATTGGCACTGATAGGCATGGTGACCAATGTCATCCCCTTCCTTGGACCATATATCGCAGTCATTCCGGCTATTATCATCGCATTGGTGACGGATCCCGTTAAAGTAATCTGGGTCTTGGTCATCATGCTGGTGGCCCAACAGATCGAAGGCAATCTGATCACGCCGAATGTCATGGGGAATGCGCTGGATGTTCATCCTTTAACAGTCATTACGCTGATACTGGCAGCGGGGAACATTGCTGGCCTTTGGGGAATCATCCTTGCGATTCCAACTTACGCCGTGCTCAAGTCGATTGCCAAAAATGTGTATGCGCGACGGCAGGAAATTAGAGAGACAGCTACAAAAGATGTTTAAGAGAACCCTCATGAATGAACTATTCATGGGGGTTTATTTTTGTGATGGTAATGTCTTGACGAAAAATAGTCTACCCCCTAAACTGTTAATAGTTGAGGGGGTAGACTATTTTGGATCAACGAATAAAGGAAGCGGTGGATCTCTTCACGGATGTGATGGTCTACGGTACAGAAAAAGTCATCAAATCAGTCGATCATCCGCTGTGGAAAGAGTATTCACCTGAACAGATGCAGATGCTGAAACTGATCAGCAAGGAGAAACGTGTCACTTCCAGCCGTCTTGCAGTGCTGCAATCCGTACATAAATCAGCAATTTCCAGCAGGATAAAAAAGCTGCTGCAGAAAGAGCTGATCCGCATTGCCGAAACGGATGACAGGCGGACGAAGATGCTTGAGATAACAGACGCGGGCGAGGAAGTACTGGCGCAGTCGGACAAGGCTTTGACCGACTACATCGAAAAGCTGATGTCGGAGCAGATCGAGGACAAAGAAATAGATGAGTTCCTGATCATCTTCCGCAAGCTTAAGAAGATACTAAAAATGGATGGAGTGTAAATTGTGAAAACAGTATTAAAATTCAAATGGCCGATCCTGATCGGTTTAATCGCCTTAACAGCCGTTCTTTTCCTGTTGGCTCCAAACTTGACCGAGCAGGCGGAAGAAGCGGGATCTTTCCAGCTGTCTGACGACGCTTCATCACAGCAAGCCGCTGATATTCTGGCAGATGCAGGAGCTGCCGCGCAAACCATTTCAGTTGTCGTGCCGATGGATTCGGAACTGGATGATTCGACGCGCGATACACTGGAACAGATGGTTGCCGATATCGAAGCGATCGGAGAACCAGTAACATCCGTGTTGAATCCGGTCGAAAGTGAAGAGCTGGAAGAGCAATTGATCTCGGAAGATGGGGAAACGATCCTGATCCCAATCACCTTGGATGGTTCCGATGAAGAAGTAAATCAAGTGGCGGATGAAATTCGTGAGAATGTCATCCCTTCCGGTTTAACAGCTTATATCACGGGGGAAGCCATCATTAATAATGATGTTAATATCAGTGCCCAAGAAGGCTTGAAGCGGACTGAAATCATTACAGTCGTATTGATTTTCGGTTTATTGCTGGCAGTTTTCCGGTCGTTTGTCACACCGTTCATACCGCTTGTAGCAGTAGGGATTACGTATTTGCTCAGCCAATCGATTGTGGCGTTTTTCATTGACTGGTTCGGCTTCCCGGTTTCAAACTATACACAAATTTTCCTGGTGGCGATCCTGTTCGGGATCGGGACCGATTACTGTATTTTGCTGCTCAGCCGCTACAAGGAGGAATTATCATCCGGACATGGCGTTGAAGAAGCAATCATCAATACCTATAAAACTGCAGGGCGTACATTGCTGATCAGTGGACTTGCTGTATTCATTGGATTTTCTGCCATCGGTTTTGCCGAATTTCCGATTTTCAAATCAGCGGTAGCTGTCGCAGTCGGGATTTTCGTCCTGCTGATCGTCCTGTTTACCGTCGTGCCATTCTTCATGGCAGTTTTGAAGGAAAAATTATTCTGGCCTTCAAAAAAATCAGCTTCGCATTCGGACAGCAAAATCTGGATCTGGATGAGCAAGCTGTCCATCAACCGGCCGTTATTGTCGATGTTGGTTGTAGCGATCATTACTGTACCGTTATTGTTTACTTATGATAATGATCTGTCTTTCAACACCGTTGATGAAATCGGCGGAGAATACGAATCGGTGAAAGGCCTTCGCGCTATTGAAGACGGCTTTGGCAAAGGTGAATCTTTGCCGGTCCAGGTTCTGTTCAAATCCGATGGTGCTCTGACGGATGAAGACACGATTCCATATTTCGAATCGGTCAGCCGCGAAGTTGAAAAAATCGAAGGTGTCGATTCGGTTCGAGCCATTACACGTCCGACAGGAGAGGTAATTGAGGAACTGTATGTTGACGAACAATTGGGCTTGCTGGCGGACGGACTGACTGAAGCCCGTGACGGTCTAGGGGAAGTCCAGGCAGGTCTTACGGAAATTGAAACCAATCTGGCCAACATTGCCGGCCAGGCTGGCGGTTCGGGTGGACTTGGTGAAGCTGCGGCAGGCCTTGGCCAGTTGAACGACCAGCTCGGTCAAGTTACACAGGGGCTGCAACAGACTGGGAATATCCAGCAGACGGTTGGCGCATTGACGCAAATCAGCGGCGGCCTTACTGAAATTGAGCAAGGCCTCCAAGGAGCAGCCGGACAGACAGGGGAGCTTGGTGCAGGTCTCGGTCAATTAGCTGAAGGTCTCGCATCCGCCAACGAAGGACTCGCTGAAATCGAAGGCGGCCTTACAGAAGCGTCAGATATGATGCAGTCGATGAGCGATAGTGAATCCGTTCGTGCGACGGGTTTATTCGTTCCCGAAGGAACACTGGATGAAGAAGGGTTCGAACAGGTCTTTGACCGCTATACATTCGCTGATGAAACGGGCGTGATGATGGAAGTCATCCTTGCTGAAGATCCATATTCGCCGGAAGCGATCGACACCGTAGCGGAAATTAAAGACACCGTGAATCGCAGCATAGCGGCAACACCTCTTGAAGAAGCAGATGTTGCGTTCGGCGGAATCGCCAGCATCAACAGCGACTTGCAGGATGTTTCTTCGAACGATTTTACAAACACAGTCATCATCATGCTTGTGAGCTTGTTTATTGTATTGGCTATCCTGTTCCGTTCGTTGATCATGCCATTATACATGATCGGTTCGTTGCTGCTGACGTATTATACGTCCATAGCCATTGCGGAATTGATCTTCGTCAACGGACTTGGCTTTGACGGCATCAGCTGGGCCGTGCCGTTCTTCGGCTTTGTCATGCTGGTGGCTCTTGGGGTCGACTATTCCATTTTCCTTCTCGACCGTTTCCGCGAAGAATCTTTCAACGGCATTTCGGTTCGTGACGCGATGTACACATCGATGGCGAAAATGGGGACAGTCATCATCACGGCAGCCATCATCCTTGCCGGCACGTTCGGTGCCATGATGCCTTCGGGTGTATTGAGCCTTGTGCAGATCGCGACCATTGTCGTGACGGGTCTGTTGCTTTACGGCTTAGTCGTATTGCCGCTGCTCATTCCGGCAATTTCGGTGTCATTCGACCGCGGGGTCTGGTGGCCGTTCGGCAATCGTAAACGCGATCATAAATAAAGATGAATAATAGATTGAAGCTGCAGGCGGCACCTGAAATGGGTGTTCACCAGCAGCTTTTTTCTGTTAATGAAGGATTTATAGCAGCCATGCTATAATGGTAAAAGAATGAAAAAATGAAACGGGGTATATGCACTATGCTTACATTTGAGCAAAAACTGGAAATCATTGAATCGTTTCCGGAATTGGCACGCAAAGACGTGTCGATGAAGCGCGTCAATTTCCATTACGAAGAAAGCCTGTACGACAAGAAAATCGTCGTCTATCACCTGCATCCGAATGGCAACGGCTTTGTCTATGTCGGCAACTTGCCGCAGTACGAAGCGGACAATAAAGGCTTCGTCAATATCCGGGATTTTTCCGAGAAAGAATTGCGCAGCATCCTGGCTGATGCTTTGGATTATTTATCATTGGAGCCGGAACCGCCTTACGACAAAACCTGGTCGAACCGCGACAATGTGAAACTGGATCTGGTCTATGAAGAGCCGTTTTGGAATATCTATACCGGCAAAAACCTGGAAGAAAGCTTCGGCACTTTCAGTGATGCTGAAGACTATTTGATCGACCAAGGTTTCAAAGAGCCGAAATAATGGAAATCCGTTTATTGAAAAAGGCTGCTGGCCTGCCAATGGACTTGTTGCTGGAAGCGGACCCTTCTGAAGGACTTGTCAGGGAATACTGCAGCAACGGCTTTGTCTATGAAGCGGCTGTCGATGATGAATTAATGGGATTATATGTTTTATTGCCATTAACGGACGGAATCGTGGAAATCAAGAATATCGCAGTCGCAGAAGATGCGAGAGGACAAGGCTATGGCAAACGGCTGATCCAGCATGCATTGTATGAAGCGGAACGCTTGGGCTTCGGCAATGTCGAAATAGGCACCGGCAATTCAAGTGTCGACCAGCTGATGCTGTATCAGAAATGCGGCTTTCGCATCGACTCGATTGACCGGGATTTCTTTACGCGAAATTATCCGGAACCGATTTTTGAAAACGGCATCCAGTGCCGCGACATGATCCGCCTGGTTTATACTTTTTAATGTGAACTCTTCCTTTCGGGGAAGAGTTTTTTGTTTAGGGGAAGCAAGGCGATAAATAGAGAATCGCTGATAAACCTCAAAAAATCGCTGATAAACTATGAAAAATCGCCGATAAAAGCAAAAAAATCGCCGATAAACCTCAGAAAATCGCCGATAAAAATCATTATCCTCCCTCAAAAACATTTAAAAGAAAATATATTTACTTTTAAACGTAATGTTTATTGCATTTAAAAGTAATTTATTTTACTATATAAAGTAACAAGGAGGGATTGGATGGAAGAAATCAGATTAAATGTCAGTTTACTCAGAAAGCGTGTCCCCAATTTGACCACTGCGGCCAAAAATGCGGGAATGCGCCCGGCTACTGTTTCAAATCTATGCACCGGCAAAATTGATTTAGGTAAAGCGGAAGTGAAAACGTTGGTAGGGTTGGCGGAATTGGCTAATTGCAAAATCGACGACCTGATCATTCGGGGGGAGAAGAGGAAAATGATTGAAACGAAGATTAAAGCATTGGATTTTTTTGCGCCATTGGTAAAAGGCGGGACAACAGGACTAGTAGCTCGTCCGGGCATGGGGCAGGTAGTGATACTGGCAGAATTGCTGCATCGCTTTAAAGGAACAGATCTAAAAACGGTTTTTCTGGCGCCGACAGATGAGCATCCTGAACTTGAAGGGACGATTGAACTGGCGGATCAAATCACCCGCGGACTTGAAGATACACTTGAAGCAATCCGCCGATTCGGGGAGCAGGCCGTATTGGTTACCGACAAAGAGCATGTAGATTCCGGATTGTTATTTGAGCTGCAGGAGGCATTGGGTAATCAGGACAGCACCACTACTCTGCTGGTCGACCTTTCAGGCAAAGTATCAGACGATGATTTCCCATTCGGTCCTCTTGAAACAGTGTGGCAATTGGATGCTGATTTGGCTGCGCGCCACCAATATCCAGCGCTCAGCCCGCTGTATTCCGCTTCATCAATTCTTGATGAGAGAGACGCGGATGAACAGCATTTCCAACTCCGTCAACGTGCGCGTAATTTACTCCGGCGCTACCGTGAGCTGCGGTCTATTGTGCAGTCGCAAGGCGAAGGACGCCTGCCGTCCGCTGAAGTGGAGACTTACCGCAGAGGGGAAAGGCTGGAAGCCTATTTTACCCAGCCGTTTTATGTAGCAGAAGAATTCACAGGGCAAGCAGGGAAAACAGTGCCGCTTGAACAGACACTGTCGGATGTTGCAGCCATAATGGATGGCCGGACAGATGAACAGGATGTAGCGCAGCTTCAATTTATAGGATCATTATAAAGGAGCCCAGGCGCTCCTTTTTTTCATGCAAAAAACAATCAGGAAAAGAGGAAAAAAACGGAGAATTTAGGTATGCTTGAAGCAAGGAGTGATGACATGTTCAAGAAAGTGACTTTGTATACAAATAAGCTTAACGAAGTAAAAGGCTTTTACGAATATCAATTGGGTTTCCGGATTGTTGAAGAAGACGAATCCAGCTTTATGCTGGCAATCGGGGAATCCCAGCTCATATTCCGCGAATCCGATCGGCCGGCGTTTTATCACTTTGCTTTCAACATACCAGGCAATCAGTTCACTCTCGCCAAAGGCTGGGCAAGTTCGCGTGTGGAGTTGAACCGCCAGGAAGGGATGGATGAAATCTACTACTCGAATTTCGATGCGGATGCATTTTACTTTGAAGATCCCGCCGGAAATATCGTTGAATTTCTCGGACGCCGGAATACCGACAGAATGGGGAACTTCACGGTGGATTCATTGCTGAATATCAGTGAAGTCAGTATCACGACCGCGCATGTAGCGGAAGTCGGCAAACAAATCGAAGATATGGATATTCCGGTCCGCGGCAATAAAGGCATAGACCCTGCTTCGTTGAATTTTCTTGGGCAGGGAGCGGCGTTCATCCTTCTCGTTGCACCGAAAAGAACCTGGTATTTCTCGAAGAAGAAGAGTGAAGTCCATCCGGTGTCGATAGAATTGACGGACGGCCGTCAAATTGATATTGATGACGGCGGGCACTTCCGTTCAGCGGTTTCGGAAAATCCGTTGTCGGACCGTCTGGAGGAAATGGAGTTCTCAGGAGCTGCCATGCTGAAAACGGATGAGGAATGGGCGATAGCCAAGGGTATGGCTGAACGGGCAAATGCGCGGCCGAATGCAGTGAATACCCGTTTCGGAATTGCTTCCGGCTGCAAAATTTTTACCGCAGTGGCAATTGCGCAATTGGTCGAGGACGGAAAACTGTCATTTGATGATGTCCTGTCTGACCTGCTTCCTGAAGATTTCCCGAATTTTCCTGTAACCATCCACCAATTGCTGACGCATATGTCGGGAATTCCGGATTATTTCGATGAGTCCGTCATGGATGACTTTGAAGAACTGTGGCAGGAGCTGCCGATGTATCGGATGAAAAACACGAGAGACTTTCTTCCTTTATTCAAGGATAAGCCGATGAAGTTTGAACCGGGCGAAAACTTCGAGTACAATAATGCTGGCTTTATTGCGCTCGGCATGGTGGTTGAGAAGTTGACCGGCAGAAAATTTACGGATGTAATTGAAGAACGGATTTTTCAGCGCGCTGGCATGGAACGATCGGGTTATTTTCAATTGGACCGCTTGCCGGCAGAAACGGCAACGGGTTATATAGATGAAGGGTCGGAATGGCGCACCAACCAATACGCCATTCCGATCAAGGGCGGCGCTGACGGCGGCGCGTATACGACGGCGGCGGACATGTCAGTTTTTTGGCAGGAATTAATGAATTTCAACCTGCTTTCCGAGGAAGGGACACGCAATTTACTGAAAGTGCATGCAACAGATGAAGAAAGCCATTACGGCTATGGGGTCTGGATAAAAAAAGAAGAAGGCGAAGTTCTTAAATATCATGTAATGGGCTACGACCCTGGCGTCAGTTTCCATTCAGGATTTTATCCTTCCAACGGCAGCACATTAACGGTATTATCGAATAAAAGCGCGGGTGCCTATGATGTTATCCGATTGATCGAACAGGAAAAAATGAACTGGCAATCGTAAAGGAGTAGAAGTCCATGAGCGGTAAAAAACTGGCATTATCCATTATATTCGGCACCATTGGCGTAGCCGTATTGATTTTCGTGGTTTTCCAGCTGTATTTCATGCTGAATTGATAAAAAAACAAGAGGTGGTCCGCATAAATTGGATCACCTCTTGTTTTGTCATGGATATTAATGTTTTTCTGAAAATGTATTTTAGATCCCTGATCGATGGAATAAAAATCTGAGCTAAAAATTTTTTTGGAAAATAAATAAAAAAATGGATCCTTCCGAAGAAGAATCCATTAATATATTTAGATTAAGCTTTTTGTACGTTAGTAGCTTGAAGACCGCGTTGGCCTTGCTCGATATCAAACGTTACTTCTTGGCCTTCGTCAAGAGACTTGAAGCCTTCGCTTTGGATTGCTGAGAAATGTACGAATACATCGTCGCCGCCTTCTCTTTCGATGAAGCCGAATCCTTTTTCTGAGTTAAACCATTTTACTTTACCTTGTTCCATGTGTGTTTCCTCCTCGTATGCGTAAGCATACATTGTATTACTATCCTTGCTCAAATCTTGCAGATGAACATCTGACACTTTTTAAAAGTTATCCGAACAAAAATAATTCTTCCTTAGAATAACACGGGTATATTAAAAATGCAAGCTTTATGTAAAAATTGGGTCTCGGGCTTAAAATCTTATATTTAATTATACTGGTAGAATGATAGAGGGGAAAGGGGTGGCAAGATGAAGAAAATCATTGTGTGCGGGGTTTCAGCGGGTGCCGGAAAATCCACATTTGCAAGAAAGCTGGGGGAAAAGCTTGAAATGCCTGTGCATCATCTGGATTCTTATTATTGGAAAGCGGGATGGGTGGAAAGGGATACGGAGGAATTCAGGGACAAGCAGCGTCAGCTTGTTCAAGGAGACAGCTGGATCATTGAAGGGAACTATGCCAGTTCCATGGAAATCCGGCTGGCGGAAGCGGATACGTTCATTTATTTGGAGCTGCCGCTGAGGGTCTGTCTCTACCGAGCATTGAAACGGTGGGTGCTGCACTACGGAAAGACCCGCCCTGATATGGCGGAGGGCTGCCCAGAAAAGATGGACAAAGAGTTTTTGAAGTTCATCATCACTACGTATGCAGACAGAAAAATTGAGATGAGGCAACGGGCTAAAGATTTTGTTGGCCGAGGACCTGACCGCCAGTCGATAATTCTGCAAACACAAAAGCAGATAGACGGTTTCTTGAAATAGATACCTGTTTAGAGAAGTGGATATCAAATTATTATCTAATTTGCCGTAAAAATTAAAATATTCACTTACATAGAAAAAATTAAATGGTATCATAAAAGTACAAATCTGAACGGTTGGGGGAGCGGAGATGAAAGTTTTATATGAAGGTACTATCACTCACCAGGTTCTTCGGAAAAAACTGCCTCTGCACATGAAACGGCTTTATCTTGAAGATCTGCCGGCTATTGAAGAAGTACAGGAAGCAGTGGTTGCGGCGATGCCGGAAAAAACAGCTTTACAGCCTTTATCGACAGAAGAATTCCTTTTTATCCTCAATGAACGCGGCTTGATGGTTGGTGCCTATGCGGAAGATAGATTGATCGGTTTCCGCGCATTGCTGATCCCTGAAATCGATGAAGAGCATCTTGGCTACGATATCGGCCTGGCTGAAGAAGAATTGCCAAGAGTGATTTATCAGGAGATTTCGGCTGTGCTGCCTGCTTTCAGGGGGAATCGTCTGCAGCAGAAACTGGCGGATGTCATCATGAAAGAACTGCCGAAACTTCCGGGGAACTTCAGGTATGTCTGCTGCACCGTCGCCCCGATGAACATTCCGAGCCTGAAAGACAAATTCACGCAGGACATGTACATCGGTGCCTTGACTGAGAAGTATGGCAATAAAGAACGCTATGTCTGTGTAAAAGACCTGGAGAATCCTTCAATGAGCTACGAGGAATATGCGGCAGCCAAACTGGACGACTTCACCAGGCAGCATCAATTATTCGATGCCGGGTATGTGGGCATCAACTTTCAAATGAAAAACGGTTTCCATGAAATCCAATTTGTAAAACCCATTCTTTAAATAGGATGGGTTTTTTTAGAGTCTAGAGAACTTTTATTTCTCTAACTATTAAGCTCTAGGCGGATGCTTTCCGCTTCATTTTATAACCTTGAAGAAGTGAAATGATTACTTTTAAAACGAATATTGTATTTAAACTTTCTCTATTATAGAAAGTAATTAGAGATATGAAGCTAAACAGCGAAGACTCCCAGGGGAGTAGAACCGGAGTTGATTTTTCAACTCCGGTTCGAGCGTAGTGCTGAGATCCACTCGGGCGAAGTGGAACGAGTCCGAGTTAGCTTAGCGCAAGCCCCCAGGAAAGCGGAGCTGTTTCGCGGAATATCGGTTTTAATATTTCTAATTATTAAAGTAAAAATAATAAATAATTCTGAAACTTCACGCCCTTTTTACCGTATATAAGATAAGATGGAAAAGAGCTACCGGGAATGGGAGGTATTGGGATGGAATTGTTTGGTGTTGGAGTGGAGCAAATTTATATGTACGGCTTGCTGATTGCGGCAGGGCTAACTTTATTGTATGTGCTGTTCGGCGATATGGCAGATGCCGGTGAAGGGCTTCCGTTATTGAATCCAGCTGTCCTCCTGGCATTCTTCACTTTGTTTTTCGCCACCGCTTTCGTGCTTGAAAAAGCGGGTGGACTCAATAGTGCCAGTATCATCCTGATTTCAGCGACAGCAGCCGCAGTGCTGGATTTCCTTCTTTATTTCTTTGTGTTATTGCCGTTGAAGTCTGCGGAATCTTCAATCGCCTATACTGAAGAATCGCTTCTCGGCCAAGTGGCGCGGGTGATTATACCGATTCCTGTCGACGGTTACGGCGAAGTGGTGCTGGAAACATACAGCGGCATGATTTCGAAACGGGCGGCCGGGTACGATAACGAGCCGATTGCGCAGGATGAACAGGTGCTGATCATTGAAATCGCTGACGGCACGCTTTATGTCAGGGAATACGAGCCTTTTGTATTAAGAAATAAAAAATAGAAAAACCAGGGGGAATCAGAATGGAAGTGTGGATCGCTATTGGAGTAGTGGCAGCTATATTACTGGCGCTGATCGGAGTTTATGTCACGAAATACAAAACAGTAGGCCCGGACGAAGCATTGATTGTAACGGGAAGTTATCTGGGATCGAAAAATGTACATACTGACGATTCAGGCAATCGCATCAAGATTATCAGAGGCGGAGGCACGTTCCTGCTGCCGGTGTTTCAGCAAGCGGCACCGCTCAGCTTACTATCCAGCAAATTAGAAGTGACGACACCGGAAGTTTATACGGAGCAAGGTGTTCCGGTTATGGCGGATGGTACGGCAATCATCAAAATCGGCGGTTCCATTTCTGAAATCGCGACAGCTGCCGAGCAGTTTTTAGGGAAATCCAAAGAAGACCGGGAAAATGAAGCGAAAGAAGTTCTGGAAGGGCATCTTCGTTCGATTCTTGGATCGATGACAGTAGAAGAAATTTATAAGAACCGTGATAAGTTCTCGCAGGAAGTGCAGCGTGTAGCGTCGCATGATTTGGCGAAAATGGGCTTGATCATCGTATCGTTCACCATTAAAGATGTACGCGATAAAAACGGCTATCTGGATTCATTGGGGAAAGCGCGCATTGCACAAGTGAAACGGGATGCGGATATTTCTACCGCCGAATCGGAAATGGAAACACGCATTAAACGTGCTGAAGCCGGCAAAGAAGCGCAGCGTGCGGAGATTCAGCGTGCGACTGAAATCGCCGAAGCAGAAAAAGAGAATCAGTTGAAAGTGGCAGAATACCGGCGTGAGCAGGACAGTGCAAAAGCCCGTGCCGATCAGGCGTATGAACTGGAAACAGCGCGTTCGAAACAGGAAGTGGTCGAACAGGAAATGCAGATCCGCATTATCGAACGCCAGAAGCAGATTGAGTTGGAAGAGAAAGAAATTCAGCGCCGTGAGCGCCAATACGACTCGGAAGTGAAGAAGAAAGCGGATGCTGACCGTTACGCTGTGGAGCAGGCAGCCGAAGCTGAGAAGTCGAAACAGCTTGCAGATGCTGATGGCCAGAAGTACCGTGTGGAAGCGATGGCGAAAGCTGATGCAGAGAAAGTCCGGCTGGATGGTATGGCGAAAGCTGATTCACAGCGGGCACAAGGTGAGTCGGAAGCGGATGTCATCCGTCTGAAAGGTCTTGCCGAAGCTGAAGCGAAGCGTAAAATTGCAGAAGCGTTCGAAATGTACGGCCAGGCCGCTACCCTCGATATGATCGTGAAGATGCTGCCGGAATATGCCAAACAGATTGCCAGTCCACTTTCAAACATCGATAAAATTACAGTTGTGGACACTGGAAGCGGTGAAGGCGGCGGCGCCAATAAAGTGACGTCTTACGCAACGAACCTGATGTCATCACTTCAGGAGACGCTGAAGGAATCTTCCGGCATCGATGTCCGTGAGATGCTCGAGAATATGAGCGGCAAATCTGACTATGCAGCTACAATTGAACAATTACGCTATGAGTTGGCGGAAAAAGAAACACCTGTTAAGTAAATACAATTTCACATACATTAATTTGTATGCAAGGAAAATAGTTACATTGAATATTTCCATTATAAACCAGCCACAAAAAGCTTTTGCTTTTTGTGGCTGGTTTTTGGTTTCAGAGAACCGCTGAGCGGGAAAAGATAGACGATATAGTATGAAATTATCATTTATGCTGGATTGTTGCTTCTCTGTCATTTTGTAGATTTAATTAGGGTGGTAGAATTTGATGGTAATATCTTTTAAATGATAATTTCGTGATAAAAACATTTTTTTAAGGAGCACCCTATGAACATACAATTTACAGAAATACCTCATCTGACGCCTCTTTCCGTAAGCGGACCAGAATCACAGGAAATCACTTCAATCGTTTATAATTCAGTGGAGACGAAAAAAGGATCCGCTTTCTTTTGCGTGACCGGAGAAAATACGGACGGCCACTTATATATTGAAGAAGCCATCGGAAATGGTGCATGCGCCATTATTGGCACGAATAAAGAAATATTGGACCATCATTCCGCAATGTCTCCACATGTGACATTTTTAGAGGTGGAAAATTCAAAAGTGGCCATGGCGCATATCTCCAATTACTTTTATGGCAATTCACAGGACCGGTTGATCAAGGTGGGTGTTACAGGGACAAATGGTAAAACAACAACAGCCACGTTTGTTTACAGCCTTTTTAACTTATTGGACTTGCCTTGCGGATTTTTAGGCACAACTGGGATTTGGTCATCAACGGGCAAGCTTGCCTATAAGAAAAGCACCCCGACTACACCGATCTCTTCTGACATACATAATATCTTTTCGCAGCTTGATGCCCAAGGAGATGTGGCTGCTGCAATGGAAGTTTCTTCTATTGCCCTGGACCAAAAAAGGGTGGAAGGAATCATCTTTGACGTAGCAATCCACACGAATATTTCTGAGGAGCATATGGAATACCATAAAACTTTCACTCATTATCTCCAATCAAAACTGGAACTTTTCAAGCAGGCGAAGTCTGCTGTCGTAAATCTGGATGATGCCGGCATGTCTCGGGAGATATTGGAGATTGTACAGTATCCTTGTCTTACCTACAGTGCTGACCCGAATTCGGGAGCAGACCTGATCTGGGGGAATTGCAGGACATTGGACGCCGGACTGGCTTTCGATTTGATCTATCAAGGCATTTCGCGGCAAGTCCAGGTTCCCATTTTTGGTGAGTATAATGCCGGAAACCTGGCTGCGGCGATTGCCGCTGCTTTATTGGCAGGCAAGACCATCGATGAAATATTGGCAGTTTTACCTGATATGCCTCAAGTGGAAGGGCGTTTCCAAGTGCTTGCCGGACCTGAGGGCAGAAAAATTATCCTCGACTATGCCCATACACCGGTTGCTATCGATCTGGTGCTGAAGGAAGCGAAAAAACTGCCGCATCGCAAACTTATTGCGATGATTGCGGGTATTGGAATCCGGGATTTTTCCAAGATGCCGAAAATGGCGAAAGCTTCGGAAGGCAAAGCGGATACGATCGTCGTAACGGTGGACCATCCGGGATACAATGATCCAAACGAAGTGGTGGAAGCTGTGGTACAAGGTTTTACAATCCCTTATAAACAGGAAGTGGTGACGGCTCCTTCGCGTAGGGATGCTGTAATAGAAGCGCTGAAAGCGAGCGGACCGGATGACATCGTCCTGTTATCCAGCGGTTGCATCAATGGTGCGCAAATTATTAAAGGTGAATATATCCCGCATTCGGATGAAGAGATTATCGAGGAATTCTTTTTGCAGCAAAAACATTGATCGAAGCCTGCGAGATCAATGTCTTTGCGACGAAGCAGCGTAGCGATGCAACGCACTTTCATGTCTCGAAGCTAGCGCAGCGATGCAGAGACAGGAGCAAAGGTGTTTAAAGCTGGTTTGTGTAATATCAGTTGTTAAAACATATTTTTTTCATACGACTTAAAGCGACTTTTCTTATACAGAAGTCGCTTTTTCACGTTTTTTTGTGTTTAATAGAAGAGAAGGTTTAATTAGACATAAGAATTGGAGTGAATGGAATGCAATATCGTACAGAGAAAGACACCATTGGTGAAATTCAGGTTGAAGCCGACAAAATGTGGGGAGCTCAGACACAGCGCAGTGTCCAGAACTTTGCAATCGGTACTGAGCGTATGCCGCATGAAGTGGTAATTGCGTTTGCCCAATTGAAAAAAGCGACAGCGAAAGCTAACCATAAACTTGGAAAACTTTCTGATGCGAAGATGAAAGCGATCGAAACTGCAGCCAACGAAGTAATCGAAGGCAAATGGAACGATCATTTCCCATTGGTAGTTTGGCAGACAGGAAGCGGAACGCAGTCGAATATGAACATGAATGAAGTTCTGGCACGCCGCGGAAACGAAATTTTAGCGGAACAGAATTCCGAAGAAAAACTTCATCCAAACGATGATGTAAACATGTCCCAAAGTTCAAACGACACTTATCCGACGGCAATGCACGTTGCGGGCGTATTGGCTGTAACCGAAACATTGATCCCTGCTGTTCAGAAATTGAAAGCCACGTTGGCTGAGAAATCGGAGAAATTCGATGACATCATCAAAATCGGCCGTACGCATCTTCAGGATGCGACACCGTTGACATTGGGCCAGGAAATCAGCGGCTGGAAACATATGCTCGAGAAAAGTGAGCGCATGATCAGCGAAAGCGTCAATTATATGCGCGAATTGGCTATCGGTGGTACTGCGGTCGGAACCGGCATCAACGCAGATCCGAAATTCGGCGGTTACGTGGCAGAATTCATCGCGGAAGCGGTTGGTTCCGAGTTCACTTCAGCTGAAAATAAATTCCACGCTCTGACAAGCCATGATGAAATGGTTTATGCGCACGGAGCCATCAAAGCGCTTGCGGCAGACGCGATGAAAATCGCCAACGACGTACGCTGGTTGGCAAGCGGACCACGCAGCGGCATCGGTGAAATTACGATTCCAGCTAACGAGCCAGGAAGCTCCATCATGCCTGGGAAAGTTAACCCGACACAAAGTGAAGCGTTGACGATGGTTGCGGCACAGGTGATGGGTAATGACGCGACAATCGGTTTCTCTGCCAGCCAGGGGAATTTCGAATTGAACGTGTTTAAACCGGTCATCGCCTATAACTTCCTGCAATCGGTCCGTTTGCTGGCAGACAGCCTTGTCAGCTTTAACGACCACTGCGCAGTGGGCATCGAAGCGAACCTTGATGTTATCCAAAACCATGTGAATAATTCATTGATGCTCGTGACTTCATTGAACCCGCATATCGGTTACGAAAAAGCGGCGGCAATTGCAAAGCAGGCCCACAACGAAGGCTCAACATTGAAAGAATCTGCTGTGAAGAGCGGACATCTGACAGCTGAGCAATTCGACGAATGGGTTAAACCGGAAAACATGGTTGGGAAATAAGTAGAAATTGGGGTGGCCGGAATCTTTTCCGGCCGCTTTTTATGTTTATGCGATGTGGAAAGGGTTTATTCCGCGATTGTCGAAGTTTATTAACAGGTAAGAATTTACGGAAGAGGTGCATTATGCAAAAAACTTTTTTGATGTCATGGAGCGGTGGCAAGGATTCTGCGCTCGCATATTACCGGGCTGTGCTGGATGGGAATGTGCCGGTGGCTTTACTGACAATGTTCGAGGAAGATGGATCAAAATCGAGATCGCACGGCCTGCCGCTCGAGATCATGGAAGCGCAGGCAGAACGGATGGGACTGCCGTTAAGAATCGGTAAGGCAGACTGGAATAATTATGAGAAGGAATTCATCAGCCTTTTAAAGAATTTTAAAAGTGAAGGCATCGATATGGGCGTATACGGTGATATCGATCTGGAAGATCACAGGGCCTGGGTGCAAAAAGTAAGTAATGAAGCGGATATCGAAGTCAGCCATCCGCTTTGGGGAGAACCTCGAAGGAATCTGCTGGAGGAATTGATTGCGGAAGGATTCAAAGCCGTGATAACGGTGGTGGATACAGCGAGAATGGATCCGAAATTCCTTGGCAGGGAGTTTACGCTGGAATTGATTGAAGAGCTGGAGGCTCTCGGAATCGATGCCTGTGGTGAAGAAGGGGAATTCCATACAGTCATAGTTGATGGACCGATCTTCGTCGAAGCGGTTCCGGCGGTTTTCGGTGAAGTGATAGAGGCAGGTCAATATCGGGTGCTGGAAGTGAAACTTCAATAAGAGGAGTGGGGGCCATGATTCAATTTGTGGGAGTCGAAGAAATTCACATTCGACAGATGTCGGCTTTATTGGCAAAAAGGCATGAGAAAGAGCGGAGGGTCTTCCCATATTTGCCGCAGATATTTGAAGAAATCGATGAGGCAGAAAATGTAATCCGTAAAGAGCTTGATAAACCTTTTGTCAGCGGAATTGTGGCTGTGCGTGGAATTGATGTCATCGGCTACCTGCTCTATGAATTCAAGGAAGATACCGATCGTGGACGTTATATACTGATGAACTATGAATCTGTCGCAATCAGTGATAAGGAACATCCGAGCCTGCTGCGGCTGCTGTATGCGGATGCCGGAGCCGAATGGATACAGCATGGCTACTTCACGCATGTCTTGATGATTCCGCTCGGAGAACAGGCTTTGGTGGAACAATGGCTCGAGCAGGGCTTCAGTTATGAACAGAAATACGCAATCCTCCAATTAGAGGATTTTGAAGCGCCAGAAAATCTTGAACATGATAAAGTGGCAATCCGCAGAGGCGGCCGGATGGATGCTCCTTTGCTTAAGAAAGTGGCCCTATGGAACAGCATCCATCAGGCTGCTGCTCCCTCCTGGCATCCGATTACTAAAGAAACGATGGAAAACATCAAACGAAGCTATATGGATTTGTCTGAAGATAAAGAGGCATTTCTATGGATCGCGGAACTGGGTGAACGCGTTGCCGGTTTCCATGTGTATTTCCGGAAAGAAGACGGGACCAGCCTGTCTGCGCCGCCAAATTGTGCGGTATTGCCGGCAGCCTCCACTAACCCCGACATGCGGGGCAAAGGGATTGGCCGTGTACTTGCCAATCATTGTTTTGAAGAAATGAAAAAAGAAGGTTTCGATTACCTCTACGCGGATTGGCATACACCGAACCAAATTGCTTCCTATTTCTGGCCGCAGCTTGGATTTGAACCTTTCATGATCAGGATGTCCCGTAAAATAGATCCGCGGATTGCCTGGGCGCATGGGGACTGACAAGTAAGAAAAAGTATGTACCCGATAATCATTCGCCCCTCAAAGCATAGTGGTCACAAGGGTTTTCAGTTTACTTAGAGCCTGTATGTGATACAATTACGTCCATTATGATTGAAAGGGGAATGAATTTTGACTAAGAAAATGCTTTTGAGCCTATTGATCGGTGTTTCAGTCCTTGTGACGGCGGCATGCGGCAATGCGGATGAAAATACAAATGAAGAAGAAACTGCAACAGAGGAACAAGCAACAGAAGAGCAGGCAGCTGAAGAAAATGGTGAAACGGCTGAACAGCCGGAAATGCCGGAACCTGATTTGGAAGGCATTCCTGATGTTGTCGCTGAAGTAAACGGTGAAGAGATCGGAAAAGAGGAGTTTGAAACGGCATACGTCGGCCAGTTCCAGCAAATGGCTATGCAGGCACAAATGTCCGGTCAGGAAGTTGATCAGGCGCAATTGAAAGAGCAGATTGCCGAAAGTCTGGTCAGCCAGAAGCTGCTGGTTCAGGAAACGGAAAACCGTGGAATCGAAGCTTCTGAAGAAGAAGTCGATGAAACCTTGACTACTTTGGCAGAACAGAATGGCATGGCGTCATCGGAAGAGTTTTTAGCTGCTCTTGAAGAGCAGGATCTTTCGGAGGAAGAAGTCAGAGAACAAGTTGCTTCACAAGTGAAAGTGGATAAATTGATTGCTGAAGAAACAGGAGACACTGAAGTTTCAGAAGAAGAACTTCAGGAGTTCTATGATCAAGTGAAAGCACAGCAGGAAGAAATGGGCGGCGAAGAAGTGCCGCCGCTTGAAGACATCAAAACAGAGCTGGAAGCACAGCTTCTGCAGCAAAAAGAGAACGAAGCGGTTCAGGCATTAGTGGCTGAACTGCGCGAAGGCGCGGAAGTTACGATTAACATTTAATAAGAAAAAGAGAACCAGGTTTCCGTAGCGGGAACCTGGTTCTTCAGTTCGTTGAGAAAAAGATAAATGTAAACAATCGATATTGCGCAAAACAGCTTCGAAGACATTGGCCGAAGCTAGCGAGGACAAGTCTTTGCGACGAAGCAGCGGAGCGATGCAGGAGCACGGTTTTTCCCCCTATCCACCTGGGAGTCTTCGCTGTTTTGCTTCATATCTCAGAATCGCTTTCTATAAAGAAGTAGTCTAATTATTTTGGTTTTGTGAGAAGGATATTCATACGTTACCATTGAGATAAAGTGCAGCAGCAGGTGACGTTTCTCACCAAATTTGAGAACCAGGCCCCCAAACGGGACCTGGTTCTTTTTGTCGTTCTGTATTTAGATGGTATCGGCATTTTGGATGAGGTTCAAAAATTGTTTTGTCCGCTCTTCTTTCGGGTGGTCAAAGATCTGCTGTGGCGTGCCGCGCTCAATGATGCGGCCCGCATCCATGAACAGGACTTCATCCGCCACGCCTTTAGCAAAGCGCATCTCGTGCGTGACAACGACCATCGTCATGCCTTCGAGAGCCAATTCTTTCATTACTTGCAGCACTTCTCCGACGAGTTCCGGATCGAGCGCTGAAGTCGGTTCATCAAACAGCATCACTTTCGGCTCGAGCGCCAACGCGCGGGCAATGCCGACACGCTGCTGCTGTCCGCCGGAAAGCTGGAAAGGATATTCATTCATTTTTTCTTTCAGACCGACTTTTGTCAGCAACTCTTCCGCTTTCGCACGTGCTTCCGCACGGTCGATTTTCTGGACGGTGACAGGGCCTTCCATGACATTTTCCAAGGCGGTCATATGTGGAAAGAGGTTATAATGCTGAAACACCATAGCGGATTGTTTTCTGAACTCCATTATCTGTTTCTTGGGCAAAGATTTCGAGAAATCAGCCATATGGCCGTCAATCGCCACTGTTCCAGCGGTAGGCGTTTCCAGGATATTCAGGCAGCGAAGAAATGTTGTCTTGCCGGAACCCGAAGGACCGATGACAACAACAGCCTGGCCCTTTTCTACGTTGAGGTCTATGCCTTTCAAAACTTCGAGGTCCCCGAAGCTTTTATGCAGGTTATTTATGGCAATCATAGGAATCTCCTTTCTGAATTTATAGGGTACATACATTAAGCTTTCGATACATAACGGTCAAAACGATTCTCCAGGCGTCCCTGTACTAACGACAGAAGGAAACAGAAAATCCAGTAAAGGAGGCCGGCCTGTGAATACAGCAGCAGGAATTCGTAGTTGAAAGCGGCAATTTCCTGTGCACGGCGGAACATCTCTGTCACAAGGATGAACGAAGCAAGAGACGTATCTTTTACCAAACTGATGAATGTGTTCGACAGCGGTGGAATGGATACGCGCGACGCCTGCGGAAGGATAATCCGCTTCAGCGCCTGGCTATAGGACATGCCGATTGTATTGGCGGCTTCCCATTGGCCTTTCGGAATCGACAGGATTGCCGCCCGTATGACTTCGGAAGCATATGCTCCAACGTTCAGCGAAAATCCGAGAATGGCTGCCGTGAAAGGCTCCAGTGTAATGCCGACTGTCGGAAGGCCGTAGAACAGAATGGATAATTGAACCAATAGAGGTGTGCCCCGGATGATGGAAACGTAAATCCGCGCGATGATCTGAAAGAACTTTACAGTGGATATTCGTGCCAATGCCGTCAATGTAGCCAAAATAAGTCCGATTGTAAATGAAATCAAAGTCAAAGGAATCGTGTACTGGATAGCTCCCTCCAACAAAGGAAGGAACGATGACTGGGCAATGTCCAGTAACCGTTCCAATCTCTCGGGATTTGTGAAAATACTATTCAAGTACATTTTCGCCAAACCATTTCTGTGAAATTTCGTCGTACGTGCCGTCTTCGATCATATCTGCAAGTGCTTTGTTCACTTCATCTACGATTGCGCCGCTGTCTTTTCTGAATTGCAGTCCGCTTTGTGAAGCTTCATCTGATTCATCAGCAATTTGGATTGGTGCATCCGGACGCTGATTCATGAAGTCCAGCACAGAAATTTTGTCGTTTACTGTTGCATCGACACGATCTGATACCAATAATTCGATGGCTTGGTTGAACCCTTCAACACCTGTCAGTTCAGCACCGTATTCTTTTGCAATATCGGCATAGTTGCTGGTCAGTGACTGGGCTGATGTTTTGCCTTCCAAATCTTCAAATGATGTGATTTCTGTTTCATCTTCGCTGGTCACTAGGACAGCTGCTGAAGTGATGTATGGATCTGAAAAATCATAGCTTTCCAGGCGGTCTTCGCGGATACCGACTTGGTTTGCCACCATATCAAATCTTCCGGAATCGAGACCTGCGAACATTCCATCCCATTGTGTTTCAAGGAATTCCGCTTCAACGCCAAGGCGTTCAGCCACTTCACGTGCTATTTCAACATCGAAGCCTGTCAATTCGCCGGAATCGTCGTGGAAAGTGAATGGAGGGTAAGTTCCTTCAGTCCCAATAACCAATTTGCCTTCTTCTTGTACTTTCGCCAATAAATCTTCGGAAGAACCGGCAGTTTCCGGGTTCTCTTCAGTAGTGGTGTCCTCTGACGAATCTCCGCATGCAGCAAGTAAAAGAACTGCTCCAAGCAACATCAAAATAAATATAAGTGATTTCTTCATGATTTATCTCCCCTAATTCTTATAGTTTTTGTCGGCATTAAAAGTTTTGCTGTTTGAGTATAGCATCTTGTTCTGTTCCGCTCAATTAAAGATTCTTCAAAAAGCAAAAAAAATAACAAAAAGCTCCTCCTGTTAGGAGAAGCTGATCAATCTCTATTATTTTCCGATGTTTTCTAGCGCCTGTTTGACAGTGCTGAAAGCATAGGCGGATGAAATTCTGATATTGCTGCTGATGGCGACTTGCACGAGCTCGGGTCGCAGACCGGTAATGATGATATTTATCCCCATTATCCGAAAGACGCTGCCAATCTGGTGAAGTGATTCCGCGACGTGCCCATTAATGGTCATCACACCGGAGAAATCCAGAATCACATAATCGACATTCATCTCGGCAATCTGAGGAATCACCGAGTCCATGATGAAAGCGGCTCTGTCTTCGTCAATATAACCGATCAAAGGGATGACTACCACTTCATCGTGGACAGGAACGATCGGGGCTGATAATGAAATCAGTTCTTCCTGCAATTCCTGTTTCGCTTGTTCGGACAGCTGTTCGAATGCAAAGACAGTTTCGTTGAGGCTGACATCAAGTATCTGGTTGATCCCTTTTAATACAGTCGCTGTATCAACGGTAGTAAGGCCAATTTCAAGGCTTATGCGGATCACTATTTCTGTAGCTACATCGCGGGTCAGGGGATAGCGCACAATGATATCAGAAAGTTTTCCCCCATTGCTTACTTGCATTTGAGCGTTGTTTTTACTCCATTCGATTAAATGGTCTGGTATAAAGTTTTCGTCTTTGTTTTTCAGCGATTCGCTGTAAAAGTCCAAAAGCTTTACATACATGGATAAAGCCATCTCTTTTTCTTCGTCTGATATCAACGGCTTGCAGTGGTCTACCACATATTCGACTATTTCTCTTGAAATGGAATGGGCGTTTTCAGAGATATATGAAGAAAACTGATCGACATTTGACATACCCTTCACACCTTTACTTGAATTCATATTTCAAGTATAGCCTAATAATGTAAAAAATGGGCTTCATTCAGGAAACTTTCCTGTCGATTTGTTGAGGCGTAAAAAACCCGGACAGAAAAGTTCTTTTCTGTCCGGGGATATGGAAACTGTCAACTCATTCCTTACGGAACACCCAGGCACGCTGAGCTACAAATCCGAATATAAAGAGGATTGTATCCACCAGTATTTTTAAAATCACTTCTCCGCGTCCGAGCCATTCTGCGTATAACAAATGTACAGAACCGGCTGAAGTGAGCATGATGAATGCGGCTAAAGCGAAATAACGGATCAATGATTTCCTGGATCCCTGCTTAAAGACTTTATTCCGGTTGATGTAGTAATTGAATAAGGAGGACAGGATTCGTGCTGCAATTGTTGCCATGATGATGAAAAGAATGGGGGCAGGTTCCCGCAGCAGCTGGATGAATATCCAATATAAGCCGATATCGAGCACAAAAGAAGCTCCGCCTGATAAACCATAGAAAATGAAAATCTTATAAATATGATAGGAGTCACGCAAAGGGTTGAAATGCGACGACTTATTGTCGTCGATATAAACGGTTTCAATCGTTACTTCTGTTACCTCGACCTCATTTTTCCGCAAAGAGGCAAGCATATTCATTTCGTATTCAAAACGTTCACCTTTGACCTCCAATAATTGCGACAGGTATTTAACCGGAATGCCCCTTAAACCGGTTTGTGTATCAGTGAGGACGGTGCCGGTCGACAGCCTGAACAATAATCGCGTAAAGCGATTGCCGAACCGGCTCCTGAACGGAATTTCCTTTTTGCTGAAATCACGGGCGCCAAGTACAACTTTATCTGGCGTTTCCAGCAGTTGTTCAGACAGTTTCACCATATCACTCGCCAGATGCTGGCCATCCGCATCCGCAGTTATGACGGCTTCGAAAGGAAATTGATTGGTGAGTATGTATCGGAAAGCGGTTTTCAAGGCGCGGCCCTTTCCTTTATTGACGGCGTGTTTTAGGACCGTCACTTCTTCAAATGTTTCGAGTGAATTGAAAATATGTTTGTATTCTGTTCCGCTGCCGTCATCGACGATGATGACCCGGTCGAAGCCGGTGTCGATGATTTTCTCGACGGTATTCAGGCATTTTTGATCTGGTTTGTATGCTGGAATAATAATAGCGAATTGATTCATGTATGACCTCCTTTCCGGTCCTGCTGATTTGCAGGGAATACCCCAATTTATGAATCGTCCTTACGGTTAAGTATAGCGCTGATTATAAGTGCATATATATAAGAATACCCAAGCAGCGGCGCTTTCACACAGCATCTTAAGGAAATCTTCATAAACCTGCTTCATAATTATTAAGATTTTATTCCTATACTAATGTTATCAGGGAAAGGGGAATAAAGAATGATAAAAATAAAGGATTTACAGCATCATTTTAAAATCGGCAAAAAAGGGAACGAACGGCATGTGCCAGTGTTAAAAAGTGTCACACTGGAAATAGGAAAAGGGGAAATTGTCGCCATCCTCGGTAAAAGCGGCTCGGGAAAATCGACTTTGCTCCATATACTGGCGGGCTTCATGTCTCCGGAAAAAGGCTCTGTCGTAGTTAACGGACAGGAAACAGCGGCTCTGAAGGAAGCGGAACAAGCGAGCTTCCGATTGGCGAATTTCGGTTTCATCTTTCAGAATTTCCAGTTGATGCCCGGACTGAACGCTTTCGAAAACGTTGAATTGCCCCTGAAAATAAAAGGGATGGCAGAAACGGAACGCAAAATGAAAGTACAGAAACTGCTTGAGAAAGTGGGGCTCGATCAAGTGGCCGGCCATTATCCGAACGAACTTTCCGGCGGACAGCAGCAGCGGGTCAGTATTGCAAGAGCATTAATAACGGATGCGCCGATCATCCTGGCTGATGAGCCGACCGGAAGTTTGGATTCGGAAACGGAAAAAGAGATTTTATTGCTGATTCAATCGTTGAATAAAAAACTGGGTTTGACGTTCGTCATCATCACACACGACGAAGAAGTGGCCGCGGTGGCTGACCGTCAATACCGTCTGCACGACGGCGAATTAGTGAAAGGGGAGCAGCGCCATGCAGTTTAAAGATCAGATCGACTTTATCAGACAGCATATGAAACGCAATAAACTGCGTGTCGCTACAACGATTCTGGCTGCGACAATGGGCTGCGCTTTTCTGATCGTCCTGGCCTCCGTCGGTTTTGGGCTGCACCAGACCATCACGGATGATGTCCTGGATAATAATATGGTGACACAAATTGAAGTTGCCGGTAAAACGGATGGGGACACAGAACTTGCTCCGGCCGACATACCAGATGCTGAACTTCAGCAGATCAAAGGGATGGAACATGTCATAGCGGTGGTGGAGCGCAACCAGCCTGAAGCGGAAGCGGAAATTATGATTGGCAATCGCAGTACATATTCGCAAGTTGTGCTATCCAGTATGGAAGAAGAACAAAAAGCGGGCTTTGCTCTTTCTGAAGGGAAGATGCCGGCTAAAGCTGGAGAAGTCGTAGTAGGCTATCATATGGCCGAACGATTGCTGACAGAAGCGGAAATGGAAAAGGAAGCGAACGGCGAAGAGGTCGAGGGATTTGCCGGCAGCCTCATTGGCCAGACTGTTGAATTGGAATTGACGCCATTCTTGAATGAAGGCGAAGAAAGAACGGAATCGTCAACGTGGGAGTTTGTCGTAACAGGCATTGCCAAAGAACCGGCAAAGGATTGGATGACAGATGTTGCTATTTATGCAGACAGTTCATGGGCGCCGATATTCAATGAAGAATTGGGACTGGAGAAAGGCTTTAAGAATATCCTGGTTTATGCTGACGAATTACAGAATGTCGGGGGAATCACAGATGCTTTGAAAGAAGACGGTTTTTACGTCTATTCCGTAACGGAAGAGTTAGGGACGATGAATGTCTTCTTTACCGCATTGAAAGCTGGTCTCATTTTTGTAGGCACCATTGCGGTTCTGATCGCTTCCATCGGTATTTTCAATACGATGACAATGGCAGTAACGGAACGCACACGCGAAATCGGTGTGATGAAAGCAATCGGTGCACAGCCGAAGCTGATCCGCAAACTATTCCTCATGGAAAGTGCGGCCATCGGTCTGATTGGTACGGCATTGGCGGTGGTTATTTCATACGGTATCAGTGTGCTTGCGAACTGGCTGGTACCGATCATTATTTTGAGTTCGCTGGGAGAAGAGGATGCTGCCGGAATATCGATTGTCATCTCTACAATTCCATGGCAACTGGTTGTAATTGCATCCGCTATCAGCATCGGGGTGGCGATGGTATCAGGCTGGCGTCCGGCACGAAAAGCGACGCAGATCGATATCATTCAGGCTTTGAGACAGGAAATGTAATGCCATAAAAAGAAGAGCGCGCTCCCGGTCGGGAGCGCGCTCTTCACTATTTGTCGACTACCTTGAAATCGATTTCTGCCTGTAGTTTGTAATTTGGTTGACCATTCTCGGGAGGTTCTGTATAAAAATCGGCATAGCCTTCAACAACATAATAGCCCTCTAGAAACTGCTTATTCATTATATTTTTGGTGAACTCGATATACGCATCGTCATCCTGGTCACTGTAGCCGCCGCTGCCGGAATACTTTTCACGAAGAGGCTCCCCTTTCGTCAGGGTTGTCGTTATCAAAGGTTCTTCCATTCCGTAATGTATTTCATAACTACGTGTCTTTTCTTCCATGGGAAAGTAGAAAGGGGAAGCGGCATGGAAAATGTCGATGGTCTCCAGATCGCCGATATATTCCAGTTCAGCATAAAGCTCGACAGGACCACCGCTCGCGTATTCTTCTTTTTCAGAAACCAGGCGGTAAATGAAATCTCCTTCGGTTGCTTCAGCTTCGGTGGCTTTGACTGTATAGTCCTCAACACTTGCAGATGAATCTCCATTTGCAGGTTCTTCCGCTGTTCCACATGCAGCAAGCAGCAGGGTTAACAGCAGCAACAGGAAATGTAAAAGTCTTTTCATTGAAACGTCACCCCCTCTTTACTGAAGAAGACGTAGTGGCGGGGGAAAGAGTTACACTCATTTTTCCATCGTATCTTCCGGACGCCAGCCTTTCTGCAGCTCGCGAATCGATAATCCGAAAGGCATTTCGAGATGGGGGTAATCCTTGAAGCGGTTCCAATCCCCGCCCCAGTCAAAGCCGAGCTCTTTGCCGATTTCCGCCACTTCGAACCAATCGGACCGGCTGTTGCCGTTGTCGTCGCGTTCAATATCCCAGACGACTGAACCGTCATCGAGCTTCAAAGCGAAATCGATGGCCAACCCGTAATTATGATAAGATTCGCCGGGCTCCGCGTAAGTTACGATATTGCCGTCTGATGTCCGCCCCTGCTGGTGGAGGGCGTCCTGTTCCTCGAACGAACGGAAGCCGTCTGTGATGACGATATCGATGCCGATCTCTTCGGCGGCATCCACCAGTTCACGGCTCTTTTCAGCTACTATAGGATGGAGAGAATCAGGCAATGGCCTGGATTCCAGTTCTTCACGGAACTCAATTTCCCGCTGAATCCAAATAAACAAAAAACCGCCAAGCAGTAAAAGAAAAAGTATTGTAAATGCGGTTTTTGCGTTTTTCACTATCCATCACCTCTTATAGATTTTATTTTATCAAAAATCGTTGGAACAGTATCCTCGGAAAGAATTTGGTACGATAGAAGCAATAATGTTAAGGAGGAATACATATGGTGATCGAGTTGATGAAATCGCATGCTTCAGTGCGTGATTATAAAGAAAAACAATTAACAAGAGAAGAAGTGGAAGAGCTGATCGGAGCGGCGCAATACGCGGCAACTTCACATTTTGTCCAGGCTTATTCAGTGGTTTGGGTGACAGATCCGGAGAAACGCCGGAAGCTTGGTGAGCTCTCGAAAAATCCGAAGCAAATGGAAGGCGCCGGTGCGGTGTTCCTGATGTGCGCGGATTACAACCGTTTGAAGCATGCCGTTGAAATGCAAGGGGAATCGATTGTATTCGACCAGGCTGAAAACCTGCTGGTCGCTGTGACGGATGTAGGTTTACTGGCACAAAATTTGGCACTTGCAGCGGAATCGAAAGGCTACGGCATCTGCTATATCGGCGGCGTCCGCAATAACATGGAAGCCATCAGCGAGCTGGTCGGTTTGCCGGAAGGCGTGTTCCCTGTCTACGGTTTGACGGTCGGCATACCGAATGAAAGCAATGGCGTGAAACCGCGCTTGCCGGTGGAAGCGATTCTTCATGAAAATGATTATGATGAGAAGAAATACGAAACGATTTTGCCTGAATACGACAAGAGCATCGAGGAATATTACGGCAGCCGCGGTTCCAATCAGAAGACGGCAACTTGGTCGCAGCAAATGGCCAACTTCTTGAATAAACCGCACCGTCCGGATATTAAAGAAGTATTGGCGAGAAAAGGGTATAGTTTTAAATAATCTGCAAGGAGGGCGATACGATGAAACTGGCGATATTTGGAGCAACAGGCAGAGTCGGAAGTGAAATCCTGAAACGCGCTTTGGCGGACGGGCACCAAGTTACGGCGCTGCAGCGTTCTCCTAAACTCGACAAACACCCGAACCTTGAAACTGTATTCGGCAATGTAAGGGAAGGAAAAGACATTGAACGCGTGATAACGGGGGCGGATGCGGTCTTCAGCGCATTGGGAACAGATAAGACGACCACTTTGACCGATGCTTTGCCGTTCATCATCGAATCGATGGAACGTCACGGCATCAAACGGATTATCACAATCGGTACAGCAGGCATCCTGGACAGCCGGCTTGAGGATGGAAAACTCCGCTACCAGGGCGGCGACTCGAACCGCAAAATGACTTTTGCGGCCGAAGAGCACGAAAAAGCTTTCCGCCTGCTGGAGCAGTCGAATCTTGAATGGACCATCGTTTGTCCGACATATCTTCCGGACGGCGAAGCGAAAGGCGGCTACCGCGTCGAGAAAGACTTTCTGCCTGAAGGCGGCAAGGAAATCAGCACGGGCGACACCGGTGAATTCGCTTATCGGCAATTGGAGGAATCCACTTTTGTCCGGAGCCGTGTCGGTATAGCTTATTGATAAGGGAACAGCCTGGAAATTTCGGGCTGTTTTTATTTATGCCCAAGTTAGGGTGAAATATGCCCAACTTTCATCAGAATATGCCCAACTTTACCTCATATATGCCCAACTCGCCAAAATAACCGAAAAAACCGCGCAGGCAATCGTTGCCTGCGCGGTTTAGTTTGTTTCAGTTTAACATTGTTGGGAAAGGGTATTTCTGTGTCCAGACTCCAGCGGCCCAGCTCTTCGGGTCATAAGCCAGCCAAAGGCTGCTCCTGCATCGCTGCGCTGCTTCGTCGCAAAGAGATGGACCCAAAAATCTGGGCCATCTCTTCGCTGCCGCTTTTCTATATTAAGCTGTAACATCCCGTTTGCTGAACGTCAGGTAGCTGATCGCCATGAAAATGATGAAATACACAATCAGCACAATCACCGACATCGTCATCGTAATATCTTCAACCGGCATGAAGCCAGTATAATATTGCGTCAGGTCAGTATGGGTGAAGAGGTAGTATTTGACGATTTCGTAATTTGCCAGCAGGAATACTGCCTGGATTCCCGTGAACATCAGGAAGATCGACAAGCCGATAGCAAGCGAGCTGGAGCGGAATACAGTGCCCAGCATAAAGGCGAATGTGCCGATGATCCAGACGCTCGCAAAACTGAGTGCAAGCAATTTCAGTCCTTCCAGCCAGAACGACCCTTCAACAACTTCAGAACCGTTCCACGTCAGGAATGTCCCGTCGCTGATGCCATAAAAGATCAATCCGGCGATGGCGGTGACGATAAATAAAACTATCGCCAGCAGAATCGCATAAAGCATCGTGGCGATATATTTTGAGGTCAGAATCTTCCAGCGTTTTACCGGGCGCGTCAAGAGCATCTTGATGGTGCCTTGCGAAAATTCCGCAGCGACAATGCCGCCGGCGATGATGACAGTGAACAAAGTGACAACTGACATCATGATATGCGAGTCGATGACGCCCTGCTGCATGCTGTCGTATTCATACGGAGGCAGATCGTTCTCGAGGCGGTGCTCGGAAATGGCCACTTCACCTTCGTAAAACTCGCGCTGCGCCTCGCTCAGGCTGTTGTCTTCCAGCATGCTTTGGTTGTATATCATTTCATTGGTTTCTACTTCCTGCCAGCTTTCTGTGTTGTTCATATCCATCGAGTTATCGACCCATTTGGTGATGGCGGCAGATGCCAGCAGGATGAGGGCCAATAGGATGATCATGATCCAGGAGGATTTACGGCTCCATAATTTCATCCATTCATTTTGAGTGAGCTTGAGCAATGTCTCCACCTCCTGTCATTTCAAGGAATTGATCTTCCAAAGTCGCCTTGAAAGGCTGGACCGCAAATATTGAAATGTTCGCATTCACGAGGATTTTCACTGCCCCGGGAACATGTTCCGCCTCTGTTTCGACCAATAATCCACCTTCGAATTGGGAAACCGGAAAACCGATGCCGGTCAGTATTTCTTCCGCTTCAGCCAAAGGTTCAACTTTAAAGAGGAAGCGGGACTGCTGAAGCTCTTTTACGTTTTTGATGTCGATCAACTCACCATTTTGGATAATGGCGATCCGGTCGCACAGTAATTCGATTTCCGACAATAAATGGCTGGAAACAAAAACAGCCACGCCGTTCTCACGTGCAATTTTCTGCAGATATAAACGGAATTCCCGGATGCCGGCCGGATCGAGTCCGTTGGTGGGTTCATCGAGAATCAGGAATTTCGGGTCATGCAGGAGGGCTTGTGCCAAACCGAGGCGCTGCCGCATGCCGAGTGAATACGAACCGACTTTTTCATTGATGCGGTTTTTCATGCCGACCTGGTGGACCACTTCATCAATCCGTTTTTTTGAAATGCCTTTATGCATTCTTGAAAAATGGAGCAGGTTCTTATAACCGGACATATATTTATACATTTCCGGGTTTTCGACGATCACGCCGACTTTTTCGATGCTCTCTTCAAAATTGTGCTTCACTGATTTTCCGTCGATAAGCACGTCGCCTTCAGACGGTTTCATCAGTCCGACCATCATCCGGATCGTCGTCGTTTTACCTGCTCCGTTCGGGCCCAGAAATCCCGTGATCTGGCCTTTGTACAAATCGAGATTCAAGTTCTTGATGATCCTCTTGCTGCCGATTGTCTTTGACAGATTTTTTATCTGCACCAATGCTTGTTCATTCATCCAGCCGCACCTGCTTTCGTCTCTTTTGTCATCCATTCCACTGTATCCATTCCCGTTTCTCCGCGGATTTCATCCAAATGCCTGTGTGCCAGAACCTTGCCGTTTTTCAATAAAACCAATTCATCGAGCAAAGTTTCGACTTCGCGTATTTCATGCGTCGACAAGATTAGGGTCTGGCGCTCGAGGTCTGTAAATCGGATCAGTCCTTTGATCAAATCGCTTCGCACCATCGGGTCAAGTCCGGAGAAAGGTTCGTCCATTAAATAATAACGGCTTTCACGTCCTAAAGTTGCAGCCATTTTTGCCCGTCCGCGCATTCCTTTGGACAGGTTCTTCATTTTCGAAGAAAGCGGAACTTCCAAAAAATCCAATACTTCCTTCGCCTTCGTTTCATTGAAATCGGCGAACTGGCTCTTATAATAGGAGAACAATTGCCCGACGGTAAAATAAGAATAGAACATATCGGCGTCAGGGAGATAGGCGATTCGTGCCGCATCCTTTCGGGAGACCGGCTTTCCGTCAATTAAAACAGAGCCGCTGCTGATTTTGCTGACACCTGCGATTGCTTTCAGCAGACTCGACTTACCGCTGCCGTTTTCACCGGCAATGCCGATGATCTTTCCTGGTTCAAGGCGCAGATTGATGCCGTTCAGGGCTTTGGTGGATCCGTACGCTTTTTTTACATTGTTCAGTTCAATCATTTTATTTCCCTCCTGACGAGTTCCACGATTTCATCTTTCGAAAAACCGTAGGCTTCCACATTGGCTATGAACGATTTGACCAAATCCTCTTTTTTACTGTCGCGCAGCAGCTGCAGGCGCTCTTCATTTTCAGTTATGAATGACCCTTGGCCGCGCCTGGTTTCTATAAGTTCCATCGATTCCATCTCCTTGTATACGCGTTGCACGGTATTGGCGTTGACGCCGACGTCGATTGCATATTCCCGCACAGAAGGGAGTTTATCGCCGGGTTTTCTTACGCGACGGATGATATCGCCTGACAGACGGTCGATCAGCTGCTGGTAGATCGGTTTGTCTTTTTCAAAATCGAGCCCCATCTCAAGCCCTCACTTTCTTCTCGAACCAGTAAGCCGCTATCAGGTATAGCAGGATCAATAATAAAGTGCTGACCAGTAATTGGCCGACGTGCAGCGTAAGCTGATTTTCGAAAGATATCATCATGCCCCGTCCGATATTCGTCAGAAGCTCAGACTCGTTCAGCTGGATTACCCAAAAGTCTGTGGCAGCGGCATACAGATCCGTCGCCATGAAGCGATCCCACATTTCAAGGCCGAAGATAAACAGGCCAAACGTGACAATATAGGCAAAACCGCCAATTTTTGGTTTCATGGTATAGAACATTGTTAGATAGAAATAATAGATAATTGTAATCAATAATGAGAAAAATAAGATTCCTGCTGCAAAAGCGGCGCCGGAAGGGATAAAACTCTTCATTTCCTCCAAATCAGGTGCAAAAAGCAGGAATACGAATGTCAGTAAGCTGATCCAGACCAGCGAAATGGCTGTAGCCAAAAGAACCGCGGCAAATTTGCTGGCATTGATTGTGTGTATCGACGCACTGGAATGAAAGAAGATATCAGGGCGGTCCATATCTTTCGTGAAAAGAATGGAAAGCAGGACAATCGGCAGCAGTGCATGCAATGCCATCACTGTACCCGAAAAAACCAGCAAACCTTCAAAAAACTCCACTTGAAACAGCATCGCTGAACCGAATGGTATAAGGACATCCAATAGCAATGCTATCAATAGATAACCTTTAATGATGGTCCAGTCTTTCATGAATAAGCCGCGCAATTGATTCATAATTACCTCTCCTTGTCTTACTGTATTAATTAAATAGTACACCGAGACAATGCTGATTGCAATAGAATTTCCAAATAAATGTCTAATGAACCGACAAAGGGGGAAAGGAGGTGTAAACAGCTTTCATGTGGGAGGAATTGCAATGAAGGAATTGCAGGATAAAGAGCAGATCTTAATCGCTTATTACGCGCAATATTTCAAAGGCGCTACACTGGATGACGTAAAAAATCTTGATAAGCGGCTGTCCGGCGCGATAGGTGAAGAACGTTATCAAAAAGCGATGAAGGAACTGGAAGGTGAAGGGCTGGTATTCGGCATCGAAAAAGCGGAAGCCCGCAAAAAAGAAGATGGGGTGGACAGCCCGATGGCAACCAATGAAGGGATGCTATACGTCAACAACGCCTTGAATCTTCAGTCTGAGTCCGTTGAAGACCATCAATTGGATTACCTTGAAAATAATTTGAAGACGAGCGGCTTGGAGTTCACTTTGAAGCCTGTGGAAGAATATGTAATGGAAGTCATTCAGGAACAGGCAGATAAAAAGCCGAATGAAAATTCGCCTTAACAGAAAAGAAGCATCCTTCCGAAAAACGGAGGGATGCTTCTTTTCATCCTAATTCTAAAACGAAAAACGCCAGGAAAATCGTCAGTACGACAATCGTGTTGATGATCATGCCGGTTTTTCTGCTGACATCGTAATCGAGTGCCGGAAAGCGCTCAGCGATTTTCATCCCGCCGACAATCAGTCCGACCAAAACGAGCAAGTTGAGTATGATGTGCATATCATAGACGTGCACATCGATATAGCGTACCAGTATGACGGAAAACGCTAAAATGATGCCGTTGACAATGTGGATTCTTTTCATAGCAGCTCCTTCAATTCGTTTTCAAGATAAGGGTTTGCCGATAGCATGCCGGTAAACTGGCGATAGCGTTCCAACTGGCCGTCTGCGGGTTTCCGTCCGGTTTTATAGGCGCGGATCAGGATATTCTTCGGCGTATGCTCCATGTCGATAAACTCCATCAATTGCGTTTCATAACCGACGAGCGACAGCAGTTCAGCGCGAATGGAATCGGTCGCCAAGGCGCTGAAGCGTTCTTTGATCAAACCATGCTGCAGCATGATGCCGAGTTCCGGCGCGTCAATCTGGTGATTCAGTTCGCTTTGGCAGCAAGGGACGCTCAAAATGACTTTCGCGTTCCACTTAACCGCCCGGGACAGCGCCATATCTGTTGCAGTGTCGCAAGCATGCAATGTAACCACCATATCGACTGCGGACTCCTCGTTGTAATCATTGATGTCTCCCACAAGAAACTCCAATTGCTCATAGTTCAGATCTTCCGCAATCCCCCGGCATTCTTCGATCACTTCTTTTTTCAGGTCGAGGCCGGTCACCCGCAGGTCAAGCCCTTTTTCCACCCGCAGATAATGATAGAGTGCGAATGTCAGATATGATTTACCGGAACCAAAGTCAAGGATGCGTACAGTCCGGTCTTTTGGAAGATGGATCAGTGCGTCGTCGATGAATTCGATGAACCGGTTGATCTGGCGGAACTTATCGTATTTCTGCTTTTTGACGCTGCCATCGGGATTCTGAACACCGAGGCGAACAAGAAATGGGTATGGGATGCCGTCTTCAAGCAGATATTGCTTTTTGCGGTTATGCGATAGCTGTGCTGTTGTTTTTTCGGTTGCTTCGGTTTTCCAGCTCACTTTGAATTTCTTGGAAAGCTGGAGCTGCACTTTTTCTTCAGTGAACTGGAAAAGCCCTTGGCGAAACTCCGTGAATAAATTCTCCAGTTCTCCTGTCGCTTCTTCCGTCGTCATGTTTTTGTGTTTCAATACATATTCATGCTGGTATTCGAATTGTATATGATAATCATTTTTAATTTCTACAGGCTTTATTTTAACGCGTTTCAAATCGTTCGATTTCTGCCGCGGCTGGCTGATGGTCGCAGAAACAAGTTCCTGCCGGCCGATTCGTTCAGCCAGGTTTTGATGCATTTGTTGTAATTCCATTGCAGTTCCTTTCCTGTTTCATGATACTACAAGTTTATCATGGAATTTAGTAAATGAGACAGCAACTGTTTGGCGGGAAATAGATGAACAGGATCAGAGTTTATATACTAAAGGGTTAAAATAATTTAGAATTTTATGATAAAATAATAAGGAATTTGAAAACGTTTACAACATGGGGGTATGGAAATGGCGATTTTAAAACAGACCGTAGGAGAAGTGGTGCGTGAGCGGGCGACTCTTCATCCCGATACCGAGGCTTATGTTTATCCGGAGCATAACATCCGTAAAACGTACAAGGAATTTGATGAAGAAACGGACAGGCTGGCCAAAGCTTTTATGGGCATCGGCATTGAAAAAGGGGAACATGTCGCCATTTGGTCGGATAATAAGCGTGAATGGCTGTTGAGCCAATTTGCTACAGGCAAAATGGGCGGTGTGCTGGTGACCGTCAATACGAGCTACCAGTCGAGCGAACTGGAATACCTATTGAAGCAATCCGATTCGACGACATTGATTTTAGGGGAAGAATTCAAAGGGAATAATTATATCGATATTATTAATACTGTTTGTCCGGAACTGAAAGAATCCCGGAAAGGCGAAATTGACAGCGCGGTGCTGCCGAAATTCAAGCGGGTCATCGTCATGAGCGAAAATCAATATCCCGGTATTTTTACGTGGAGTGAATTCGAAGCTTTCGCAGACAGGGTCTCAGACGAACAATTGGAAGAGCGATTCCAATCGATGGATCCGGATGATGTCATCAATATCCAATATACTTCCGGTACGACAGGATTCCCCAAAGGAGTCATGCTGACACATCTGAATGTCGTCAACAACGGTAAACTGGTCGGTGATACGATGAACCTGACCGAGCATGACCGTTTGTGTATCCCGGTGCCTTTCTTCCATTGTTTCGGCTGCGTTCTCGGAACGATGGCGGCCGTCACGCATTCGACGACGATGGTCATTGCTGAACAGTTTGAACCGAAACGTGTGCTGCAAATGGTGCAAGATGAAAAATGCACAGGGCTGCACGGTGTACCGACCATGTTCATCGCTGAGCTGAACCATCCGGATTTCGCATCGTTCGACACGTCGACTCTCCGTACTGGCATCATGGCCGGTTCACCGTGTCCGATCGAAGTGATGAAGAAAGTGATCAGTGATATGGGGGCATCAGAAATCACCATTGCCTATGGCCAGACGGAATCTTCACCGGTCATCACACAAACACGGGCAGACGATGATATCGAGAAACGGGTCTCCACTGTCGGCAAACCGCATGCTGAAGTCGAAGTGAAAATCATCGATCCTGCTACAGGTGAAACGGTGCCTGCTGGTGTGCCGGGTGAATTGTGCACACGAGGCTACCATATAATGAAGGGCTATTATCAAAATGAAGAAGCGACCAGAAATGCGATCGATCCGGAAGGCTGGCTGCACACGGGCGACATTGCGGTGGAGGATGAAGACGGATATATTGCCATCACCGGCCGGATCAAGGATATGGTCATCCGCGGAGGAGAAAATATTTATCCGCGTGAAATCGAGGAATTCCTCTACAGCCATTACGCTATCCAGGATGTCCAAGTAGTCGGCGTGCCGGATCCGAAATACGGGGAAGAATTGATGGCATGGATCATTTTAAAAGAAGGCGAAAGTCTGGACGCGGAAGAGCTTCGGGATTATTGCACAGGAAAGATTTCGCGCCATAAGATTCCGCGTTATTTTGAATTCACCAAAGAATATCCGATGACGGCATCCGGTAAAATCCAGAAATTCAAACTGCGCGAACTGTCAGTGGAACTTACACAGAGGAGCGGGGTATAAGGAATCCACTTTGAGCCATATTGGGAATCGAAGGAAAAAGGGCGCCGCATTTTTTTTGCGGCGCCTTTTTCTGTGATGAAAACAGTGAAAATTTGTTTAATTGAAGTCAATACAGGGGAAACTGATAGAGTAACAAATATCTTGAATGCAGGATATTTAATTGGACTGCAACTGCCACGGGAAAACTTATATAAAGGAGAGATGTTCAAAATGGCAAATGTGAAACTGGCAATCATTTATTACAGCTCGACAGGGACCAATTATCAATTGGCCAGATGGGCTGAAGAAGCGGCTAAGGAAACAGGAGCAGAAGTGAAGGTAGCGAAAGTGAGAGAAAATGCACCGGATGCAGCAATCGACTCTAACCCTGCCTGGCGTGAACATTTAAATGCAACAACGGATGTACCTACAGCAGAAGTCGATCTGCTGGAATGGGCAGACGCCATTATATTCAGTGTACCGACTCGTTTCGGCCACGTATCGTCCCAGGTCCAGCAATTCCTTGATACGACCGGCGGCTTATGGGCACAAGGGAAATTAGCGAATAAAGTTGTCAGTGCGATGACTTCCGCGCAAAATCCGCATGGCGGGCAGGAAGCTACGATTCTTGGACTGTACACCTCAATGTTCCATTGGGGCGCAATAGTGGCGGCACCGGGTTATGCAGATCCCGTTCTCTTTAAAGCTGGAGGAAACCCATACGGCACAAGTGTTTCAGTCGATCAGGACGGCAATATGGTCGAAGATGTACAGGATGCTGTCCATTACCAGGCGAAGCACACTGTCGAAGTGGCACAATGGATTCAGAACGGACGCGGCCAGCAGTAAGGGCAGCTTTGTATAGCAAGCAGGTGAGTTTAAAAATCCTCACCTGTTTTTCTTCTTTTAATCTATTTCATCCCATCGGCTAGACGGGAATAACCTCTTGTCAAGATACGAATGGAGCGATTCAGATGTTTTGGACTACTCTTATTTATATTATCGGTTTTGTACTTATTCATTTATTTTCAAAATATATGAAGTTTCTTAAAGTTGTTCCACGCAGCCGTTTTTTGTCCGTTGCCGGCGGCATTTCAGTAGCTTATGTGTTTCTGCATCTTCTTCCGGAGCTTGGCCATTTCCAAAGTGAGCTGGAAGGTGAACTGGAAGGCAGCGCCTGGGCTTTCATTGAGAGCCATATCTATATTGTTGCAATGATCGGACTCGCAATCTTTTACGGGCTGGAAGTGATGGTCAAAAAATCGAAAAAAAGTGAAGGCGGCGAAGTGAAGGGAGGCTCCGGGGTTTTCTGGATCCATATCGGTTCTTTCACGTTATATAATTCACTGATTGGATATTTATTGGTTCATGACCATTTTGAAAACAGCTGGGGCACTTTCTTTTATTTCGTGGCGATGGGTCTCCATTTTATAACGAACGACAAAGCTTTGCGAAGCTCACATGAAGCGGATTATGACAAATACGGCAGATGGCTGTTGACTGCAGCAATCGTCGTCGGCTGGCTGACAGGTATTTTTACAGAAGTGTCGGATGTCGTGGTTTCCTTTCTTGTAGCGCTGTTGGCAGGCGGCGTCATTCTTAACGTAATGAAAGAAGAGCTGCCTGAAGAGCGTGAAAGCAGTTTCGTCTCTTTTGGAATCGGAATGCTATCATACTCTGTAGTACTTCTATTAATTTAAAAAATAGCAAATAGATAGCAATTTATCACTAGGTAGGGTATAATTCAACTCAAATAAATAGGTACTATAGTATAAGCCTTTAAAACTACTATACTATGAGGTGGCCATTATGGTTAAAGAAGAGGAAAAAGTCGTTTTCGTTTACGAACTGGATAAGCTGCAGCACGAATATCGGAAATGCACTGACCTCTCCATGCGCCAGCAAATCAGAGAGGATATAGCCCTGCTTCAAAAAGTGATTTCAAATTCCGGCAATGAATTGGATAGACAAGACAATATATTCTGAAGACCCGCAAACATACATTGTTGTGGGTTTTTTCTTTGCGATAAATGATACTATTTCCCGGGAAATAAAACACAGGAAGTTTGTTAACAAGGCTGTAACAAAATCGGGGATTTATAGCTGCAAGACAGGCGCATGGAACGGAATATAACCGGCTATGCTTTATAATAGGGGTATACGAATGGAGAGGAAGAGCGGCATGAAAGACTTGAAACAACTTGCTTTCGAACAAAAAAGTGCAATAAGCCTGCTGATTGTGATGTCTGCCCTTAGAGGAGCCGCAATGATTGGTCAGGCTGTATTTTTCGTTCTTGTTGTAGATGGCGTCTTTATAAAAAATAGTTCTTTTGAAGAAATCACTCCGTTTCTGATCGGATTATTACTTGCCATTATCATCCGTTCCGGTACAGGCTATCTGATCGGTCGGACGGGTGTCGATATGGCAGCTTCGATTAAAAAGCAGCTTCGTTTAAGGTTGATCCAATCGTTCAAAGAAGATCCATTACTATCTTCAACTGAAAGCCATTCCGGCCAAAAAGTGAGCTTATTGATGGATGCGGTGGATGAGACGGATGGCTTTTTCAGTAAATATATTCCCCAGTTGATTCAAAGTTATATTATTCCAATCATGCTGTTGGCCGCTATTTTTTCACAAAACTGGACGACCGGTTTGATTATTTTGGTGACAGCTCCATTTATCCCGGTCTTCATGGCAATTGTCGGTAAGCGGACAAAAGAAAAAGCGGATGAAAAGATGGTGCAGCTCAACAGATTTTCCGGAACTTTTCTTGATATCCTGCAAGGGCTGACGACTTTGCGCCTATTCGGTCAAGGAGAAAAACAAAAAGAAAAAATAAAAGAAAGCAGCAAAAATTTCCGGGATTCAACCATGGATGTGCTGAAGTCGGCATTTATGTCCTCATTGACCCTTGAATATATTTCGATGCTGAGTATCGGGATCATCGCCCTGGAAGTGGGTTTGCGGCTGGTTGTATTCGATAATCTCACTTTTTTCAGTGCGTTTTTCATCATGATCCTGGTTCCTGATTTCTTTACGATGCTGAAAGATTTCGGCAGCGCGTTCCATACAGCGCGCGGAAGTGTCTCTGCTTCACAAATGATGAATGAAGAATTTTCGAAAGAACGCAAACAAGTGGAGTGGGGGGATATCGAATTGCCGGATGGGAAAGTCCCTCAATTGGATATCGGACATTTGAGTTTTTCATATGGCCAGCAATTTGAACTGGCCGATGTTTCATTGGCCATAAAGCCTTACAGCAAAATTGCGGTTATCGGAAAAAGCGGTTCAGGGAAAACCACTCTGATGAACCTGATTGCGGGATTATTGCCGATTGATGATGGCGATATCCTGATTGATGGAAAACCGAGAAAAGAAATCGATGAATCTTCCTGGTTTAAACAACTTAGTTATATTTCACAATCCCCTTATCTTTTCGCCGGTACGATCAGAGAAAATATCGCAATTGGAGTCAATGGAAATCCGAGCGCGAAAGAAATTGATGAAGCTGCGAGAAAAGCGGGGATACACGAACTGGTCGAGTCATTGCCTGAAGGCTACCATACACGTGTTGGCGAAGGGGGACGCGGCTTGTCGGGCGGGGAAAAACAGCGTATCGCCCTGGCCCGCGCCTTCTTGAAAAAACCGACCATAATCCTGTTCGATGAACCGACGACTGGTTTGGATTTGCAGACAGAACGGATTCTGCAACAATCGATTGCTGAACTTTCACGTAACGCGACAGTTATAACGGTGGCGCACAGGTTGCATACAATCCGCGATTCAGACCAGATCGTTTATCTTGATAACGGCAGAGTGGCAGCTGTCGGTCCACATGAGGAGCTGGCTGCAAACTTCACGCCATATCAAAATCTTCTGCCGCTTCAAACAGGAGGTGCAATGCGATGAGTGAATTGACGCACGTGCTGAAACTTACATTACGCGAAAAAAGGGATGTCTCACTGGCCATCGTTTTTGGTGTGCTGGCAGGATTGGCCAGTGTAGCATTGCTTGCTTCAAGTGGTTACTTGATCTCCAAAGCGGCGTTGACCGGCCAAATGACCGTATTGATTGTAATAGGCGCCTGCCTGAAGTTATTCGGTCTCGGTTCGGCAGTCAGCCGTTATTCAGAAAGACTGTTCTCTCATAGAGCAACCTTTACTATGCTGGGAAATTTAAGGGTTTCGTTTTTTGAGCGGCTATCGCCATTAGCGCCGGAACTTTACAGTAAATACCGGAGCGGAGATTTATTGGCGCGGATTATCGGGGATGTTGAGAGCCTGCAGAATTTCCTGCTGCGTGTTTTTTATCCGCCAGTCGTCCTGTTGCTTGTATTTATGGGAACGATTCTTTTTACAGTGTACTTTTCAATCTACACAGCGATCCTGCTGGCGATCGGCTATCTATTGACCGCGGTCGCGGTTCCAGCTTATTTTGCCTGGCGAAAGCGTCGTCGTGATTGGCGGACGAGAGAAAGCAGGGGGGCATTATCAGCGGAAGCAGCTGAGTTCCTTTACGGCTTCCGGGATTTGAAGATTCACCGGCAATTGGCTGGCAAAGAACAGCAAATATCCGATTTGATCGATTTCTATAATGAAGAGCAGAGAAATGAAGGCAAAGAAGAAGTTTACAGCCAATCGATGAATGGGTTTATCGCATTGGTAATTTCTTTGGCCATCCTGGCAAGCGGAGCTTATTTTACAGCGGCCGGAGAATTGGATGGTTTATTCCTTGCTATGCTGGTGATGATTTCGCTCGGCGTTTTTGAAAATATGGCACCTATGGCGGCCTTCCCATCCCATTTCGAAGAAAGCCGCAAAGCGGCAGTCCGTTTGGACTCTATAGTCGATGAAATGCCACGCGTGAAGGGAAGTTCAGATTTGCCGGAAGGTGGACTTTCAATCTCCTCCAGGAATTTGTCTTATGTATTTCCGGATGAGCAGCGGCCGGCGCTCGATGATGTCTCCATTGATTTGCCGCGAGGCAGTAAAACTGCAATTGTCGGACCGAGTGGCTCAGGGAAATCGACTTTGCTGGCTGTGTTAATGGATATATTGCCGGCGCGAAGTGGCCAGGTATTGATTAATAGTGCGAATTCAGAAAAATTTTCACAGGAAAGCATCTGGCAGAGCTTGAACGTGGTGCTGCAGGAAAATCACTTTTTCCAAGGTACATTGCGCAGCAACCTGAAGATTGCCGATTCGAAAGCAAACGATGATCAATTGGCAGCGGCTTTGGAAAGGGTGGAACTTGGCAGGTTCTCCCTTGAAATGGATGTTGAGGAAAAAGGACAGAATTTCTCAGGCGGCGAAAAACAACGTCTGGCAATAGCAAGAGCGATATTGAAAAAAGGGGAAGTATGGATGTTGGATGAACCCGTTTCTTCTGTCGATTCTGCAACAGGGCAGCTTATATATGAACGCCTTTTCAATGACTATCCAGAGCAAACGTTTATTATTGTCAGCCACGACTTGACCGGACTTGAAAAGATGGACCAGATTATTGTGCTTGAAAATGGGAAGCTGATGGAAAAGGGATCGTACGATGAATTGATGCGAAGCAAAGGCTATTTTTACGGATTGAAGGAAATTGAACAGCAAGTAATGGCATAAATTTAAAAAAGGCAAGGCTGATTTTTCAGCTCTGCCTTTTTATTTCGCTAAAAAATCCTGCTCCTTTTTCGCGTCTTCCAGTCTCATCTGTTCCAGTTCCAACCGCAATTTTTGCGTTTCAATAACATAGTTTTCATGCTTAAGCTTTTCCAGCTCAACTTCGCTTTCGATCATCTTATGTTTCAGTTTGGTCTGCGTTTCCAAATGTGATGTGATGATCGCGGCTAACGGTATGGAAAAGATCATAATGACTGCAACCAGATAAATCATGGAATCCACCTCTTTCTTTAATGTGTAAAGGAGTTATCGTCTTTTAAGATTGCTGTTTGAAAGGTTTTGTCATGTCCAGTTTATGTATTCATATTAATCTTATAATACCCTGCTTATTTGGAAAGAAAACTCACGTGTAAGTGACATACATGACAAGTGTCATGTATAAATCCGTGCGTTTATGACTTATTCATACCTGATTCTTTCTTTATGATTAGGTTAATAAGTTATGCGGACTCCAAATGTCCGAATAAGGAGGAAAATCATGAGTAAAGAAAAAACAGCGCAACTCCGTAAATTCGTGAAACCTTTTGAGCAGGCAGATGTGAAAGCAAGCGTCCGTCAATTGGTCAATACCATACCTCCCTTCATCCTGTTCTGGTTCCTTGCGTATCAGGCATTGGACGTGTCGATCTGGCTGAGCATTGCATCATCCATCGTAGCCGCAGGATTTGTAATCAGAACGTTCATCATTTTCCATGATTGTACACATGGATCTTTCTTTAAAAACAAAAAAGCGAATGCCATTGTAGGCACAATCACAGGCATCATGACATTATTCGCGTTTGAAAAGTGGAAACGCGAACATACAATTCACCATGCTTCAAGCGGCAACCTCGACAAACGGGGAGTCGGCGATATCTGGGTTATGACGATCGAGGAATATGTTGAAGCATCAAAATGGGAACGTTTCAAATACCGCATGTACCGTAATCCGCTGGTCATGTTTGGATTAGGGCCATTATTCCTTGTATTGATTTCGAGCCGTTTCAACCGCAAAGACGCTCGCAAAAAGGAACGCAACAATACTTACCTGATCAACATCTCATTAGTGGTGATCTATTCACTGCTGATTTGGGCAATCGGCTGGCAGGCATTCCTGATCGTCCAAGGCACGACAATGTTCGTAGCCGGAGCACTAGGCATCTGGCTGTTCTACGTACAGCATACATTTGAAGATTCGTATTTCGAAGATGAAAGCGAATGGGATTATGTAAAAGCTGCTGTGGAAGGAAGTTCGTATTACCAGCTACCAAAAGTTTTGCAATGGGTGACAGGAAACATCGGATTCCACCATGTACATCACTTGAGCCCGCGTGTACCGAACTACAATTTGGAAAAAGCGCATGTTTCAACTCCGCCTCTTCACCAGGCGACAACGATTAACATTAAATCCAGTCTTAAATCACTGCGTTATAAAGTATATGACGCAAAAAATAAAACCTTTGTTACGTTTGGCGACATTAAACATCTTCTGGAGGATTCCAAGAAGACAGCTGCCAACTAAAGATTGAAAAGCCATTCCTCTCCGGAATGGTTTTTTCTTTGATTCAGTTTTTGGTATGATGGATAATAATAGCAATACGAGGAGGAGCTTATGCAAAGCTGGTATCAATTATTTCCGAAAAACCCATGGCTCAGTCTGTATGCTTGGGTGATTTTTTGTATTTTGCCTTTCTTCTTCATTTTCCGTTCGTCATCGGCAATCGAAATTTTTGTAGGCATCGCCCTGTTAGGGCTGTTCTTTTTGGCCTATCGCCTGTCTGTAAATTCGAGAACCGGTTTTGTCTATGTCTGGGTGAGCATGGAGATGGCGGTCAATATCGTCCTGACCTACCTGTTCGGCTATGTTTATCTGGCGATCTTCGTAGCGTTTTTCATTGGCAATATCCGCAATAAAATAGGCTTCTTCATCATTTATGGGATTCATATTGGCACCACGATCACGGCTGTGGCTTTTGGCATCGCCTTCCACAGCGTATTGTTCATGTCCCAATTGCCTTTCATTGTACTGACAATTCTCGGGGTCATCCTTTTGCCGTTCAACACATATAACCGCAATAAACGTGAAAAGCTGGAAGGGCAGCTGGAAGATGCAAACAAGCGTATTTCGCAATTGGTCATTATAGAAGAAAGGGAGCGCATCGCCCGGGATCTGCACGATACGCTCGGTCAAAAACTATCCTTGATGGGACTGAAAAGTGACTTGGCGAGCAAGCTGATTTACCGGGATCCGGAAGCTGCGCTGAATGAAATCAATGATGTCAGGCAAACAGCGCGTACGGCGTTGAAAGAAGTGCGTGAACTGGTGTCGGATATGCGAGGGACGAAATTGGAAGATGAATTGCTGCGGGTGCAGCAAATACTTAAAGCCGCTGAAATCGATTTTGTGATGTACGGCAGCCCGAAACTTAAGAACACGCCTTTACTGGTGGAAAACGTCCTCAGCATGTGCCTGAAAGAGGCGGTCAATAATGTTGTCAAGCACAGCGGGGCAACAAGATGTATCATCCTTATCAAGCAAACACCGCAGGAAGTGCTGGTGCAGGTGCAGGATGATGGCGTCGGCTTGCCGGAAACCGGTGGATTCATGCAAGGCAATGGCTTGGCCGGAATGAGGGAGCGGCTTGAATTCATCAACGGCTCAGCGGATATCAAAGGTACTGAGGGGATGACTTTGAATATACGTGTCCCTAATGTAATTCTTCATAATTCCAAGGAGGAGATGGTATGATCCGAATCGTATTGGCTGAAGATCAGCGAATGATGCTTGGAGCTTTAGGCTCCCTGCTTGATCTTGAAGAAGATATGGAAGTGGTGGGGATGGCTGCGAACGGTCAGGAAGCAATCGACCTGGTAGCAGAGCTGAATCCGGATATATGCATCATGGATATCGAGATGCCATTGAAAAGCGGGTTGGATGCAGCTGAACATCTGAAAGAGCATCCCTGCAAAGTCATCATACTGACGACCTTTGCGCGTTCGGGTTATTTTGAACGTGCCAGAAACGCTGGAGTCAGCGGCTATCTGCTGAAAGACAGTCCGAGTGAAGATCTCGCCACATCGATCCGCAGCATCATGGCAGGGCGGCGCATTTATGCTCCTGAGCTTGTAGATCTTGCTTATGCGGGTGACAATCCCCTTACAGAGAGGGAAAGAGAAGTGATGGAGCTGATCGCGCAAGGCCGCAGCACCAACGAAATCGCGAAAGAGATGTTTATCACATCGGGGACAGTACGGAATTACATCTCCACTATCCTTGATAAATTGGAAGTCAGCAACCGGATTGAAGCCATTTCGCGTTTCAAGGAAAAAGGCTGGTTCAAATGAAAAGCCGCTGTCAATTGACAGCGGCTTTTATAGTCGTTCTAATCTTCGTAGAGTGTGTCCTGAAGCTCACCGGAACTAGTATAGATATGGAGTTCACCGTGGTTCTTGGTGACATAGCGTTTTGCCTCATCCATGAGCTCCTCTTTGGTTTCTTCAATTAATATTGCTTTTTTACTGTCCTTTTTCTTCAATTGCCAGCCATCATCGTGGGAGCGGATTTCGTAAATGGGATGGTCCCCTTCCCCTTCCACATTTTTTTGAGCTTGAGCTGTGGCAATTGAAATTGCACGCCCCTCCTCATACCCATCTCTGAGGAGCGCATTAGCGATTTCAATTGCTTTGTTGCGCACGTCAGCGTTCAAATTTTTGAATGAATCCGGATAATCGTCTTTATTCCATGGCACAATAATCGCCTCCTTGCCTCTCATTTCCCCATTTTAATAGGAAATAAAACAAAAATTTACTGGTATTAAAGACTCAGGATGTTACAATGGTGTGGAAGGGGGAGATAAGATGTCAGATTTAACTTATCAAATCATAGCGCTAATTATTTACCTCATCGCTATGTTGTTCATCGGATGGTATGCTTATCGTAAAACCGTCAATTTGTCAGATTACATGCTGGGTGGCCGGGGTCTTGGACCTGCCGTAGCCGCACTCAGTGCAGGAGCATCCGATATGTCGGGATGGTTGTTGCTCGGTCTTCCGGGTGCCATTTACGTCGGAGGCCTAGTGGAAGTTTGGATAGCGATCGGTTTAACGGTCGGAGCCTATTTGAACTGGTATTTCGTAGCACCACGTTTACGTATTTATTCGCTTGTAACAAAAGATTCCATTACCATTCCAAGCTTTTTGGAAAACAGGTTAAGAGATTCTTCGAGATTATTAAGAATCGTTTCAGGCATAATCATTTTGATATTTTTCACTTTCTATGTATCTTCAGGTATGGTTGCAGGAGGCGTATTCTTCGAAAGTTCATTCGGGCTGAGCTATCAGCTTGGGATGGTCATCGTAGCCGCAGTAGTTGTAGCTTATACATTATTCGGCGGATTTCTTGCCGTCAGTTATACTGACTTTGTCCAGGGAATCATGATGTTCCTGGCATTGATCGCAATCCCGTCCATCGGAATTTTTTCGACTGGCGGTTTTGAAGGGACTGCAGACAGCATTCGTGCTGTAGATCCGACTTTGCTTAACTTCACTACCGGTGTATCAGTTGTCGGTGTCATTTCAGCTGTAGCATGGGGACTTGGTTAATTTGGACAGCCCCACATCATCGTCCGTTTTATGGCGATCAAGACTTTGAAAGAAGTCCGTGTTGCTCGCCGCATCGGTATTGGCTGGATGATTCTGAGCCTGATCGGAGCTGTTTCAACAGCGCTTGTCGGTATCGCGTATTTCCAGCAGAATCCAGGTGCTACACTGACGGATCCGGAAGCGGTATTCATCGCGCTTGGACAGATCCTGTTTCACCCGTTAATTGCCGGTTTGATGTTGGCGGCGGTGCTAGCGGCAATTATGAGTACAATATCTTCGCAATTGCTTGTAAGTTCTTCGGCACTGGTAGAAGATTTGTATAAAATCGCATTCAAAAAGAAAGTTTCAGATACAGTTGTAGTAAATCTTGGCCGTGCGGGTGTATTGATCGTAGCTTTGTTAGCTGCTGTACTTGCATGGGAAAAGAATGCAACCATCTTAGAACTGGTTGCTTACGCATGGGCAGGTTTCGGTGCCGCATTCGGTCCGCTGATCCTGTTGTCATTATTCTGGCGTAAGTTCACGAGCATGGGAGCACTCGCTGGCATGATCGTCGGTGCCGCAACTGTCATCATCTGGGATTTGGTAGGTACGACTCCAGAAGATGCTGGTGCAACAGCGACTACTAATTTCATCGGCAGTGTCTATGAAATCATTCCAGGATTCATCCTTTGTCTATTGGTTGCCTGGTTGGTGAGTCTTGTCACTTACAAACCGAACCCTGAGATTGAAACAGAGTTCGATGAAACTTTACGTTTGATCAATGAAGATAAGTAATTAGAAAAGCGACGGCACCCGTTAAGCTCTGAAAGGCATAAGGCAGAATATCGTAGCGGTCTTGACCGCGCAGCTAGGCTGACTTATGACCCGAAGAGCTGGGTCGCCGGAGTCTGGACAAAGAAAAGCGGAAACGGCCGTTAAGCTCCGACAGGCTTAAGATGAACTTCCGAAGCGGCGTCTTTTGCCGCACAGGAAGGGCAGCTTAAGTCCGAGGAGTTGGCCGTTGGAGTCTGGACAAAGAAAAGCGACGGCACCCGTTAAGCCGGGCCGCATCTGACCACAAAAAAGCTCAACCCTTCCGTTTGGAAAGGGTTGAGCTTTTTTAATTTCTTTTATTTTCGCTGATCCTTGCGGGCTTCGCGTTCCATCTTTTTAAACTGGCGCAAATCCGATTTGCGGATCGGCGGTGTTTCATCGCGTAGCAGCTTCACGAACGACCATACCATGAGCAGGAGCAGCACGGTGAACGGCAGGGCCGAAATCAGGGAAGCGGTTTGCAGCGCTTCGAGTCCGCCTGAGTAAAGAAGGACTGCTGCAATGGCAGCCATCAATACGCCCCAGATCATTTTGAAAGCAGTTGGCGGATTCAGGCTTCCGTGGCTCGTCATGCTCGCCAGGATGTAAGTGGCGGAGTCAGCAGACGTTACCAGGAATGTAAAGATCAAAAGAATCGCGAGAATTGACATAATCGTAGTCAGTGGCAAGACACTGAAGGTCTGGAATAGCGCCGAAGTCAGGTTGTTATTGACCGCTTCCGCGATTCCTGTGCCGTTGTTCAAATCATAATACAAAGCGGTGCCGCCGAAGACGGCGATCCACACACATGCGATGGCTGGCGGAATGACCAGCACGCCGAGCACAAACTCGCGGATTGTGCGCCCGCGTGAAACGCGGGCAACGAAGGCGCCGACAAACGGCGACCAGGCGATGGCCCAGGCCCAGTAGAAGATGGTCCAGCCGCGGACCCATTCACCGTCCGCGTATGGTTCCATGCGCAGGCTGTACTGCACGAAGTTGGTGATGTAATCACCCAAAGCAAGAGTGAAGGTTTCCATGATGAACACAGTAGGGCCGGCGAAAAAGACGAATACCATCAGCACGAGGGCCAGGCCAAGATTCAAATTGCTGAGATAGGCGATGCCTTTATGCAGTCCGGTCGATGACGATAGCGTATAGGCGGCAAACATGACGCCGATGATGATCAATTGGATGGTGAATGAATTCTCGATGCCGAAGACGGCGTTCAACCCGCCGTTCATCTGCAGGACACCGAGTCCCAGAGATGTGGCAATCCCCATGACGGTTGCGATGACGGCCAGGGAATCGATGGATTGCTTGATCAGTGGTTTTGAACCGGTCACCGGCTCAAGGGCGGTCGAAACCAATCCGGATTTTTTCTTCCGGAACTGCAGAAAGCCGATGACGAGTCCGACAATGGCGAACACGGACCACTGGCTGACGCCCCAGTGGAAGAAGGAATAGCCCATTGCGATGCGGGCCGCTTCCGGCGTTTGCGCTTCATTGCCAAAAGGGGTGGTGAAGAAATGGCTCATCGGTTCAGCGACGCCCCAAAACACAAGGCCTGCACCGAAACCGGCTGAAAACAGCATGCCAATCCAGGTGAAAAAGGGAAATTCGGGGCGATCCGTATCTGCCCCAAGGCGGATATTGCCGTATTTGCTGATGGATATAAAGATGAGGAAGAGGGTAATGATGAATACAGCAAGCAGGTAGAACCATCCGAAGTTATTGGTGGTAAAGTTGAAAAGCGTGTCGGATACTGATTGGAATTGTTCGTTGGCGAGTGCGCCGAGCACCACCAGCAACAGAATCACGGCTGTTGAAACCAGAAAAACGGGATTTGTCCATAATTTTTTGTCCATGTCGACCTCCTGAGTTAATGAAAAGATATTTTCTATATACCCCAGCCTATCGAAAATAACGCTTGAAAACCACCCATATGGCAAGAAAGGTGGTATATCGCCCAAATCGATGGACAGGAATCAGCCGGAAGGTTTTTAACTGAACATGGCGAAAGCTTATAGTAACAGCGTAAAGGGAGTGGAAACGATGAAATTTGATCACGTCATACATTTTATAGAAGAAACACCGGAACAGGCAGTCGAATTTTGGCAACGAAAAAATCAGCATGCAGTAATTGGCGGACGCCATGACAACTGGGGAACCCGGAACGCCTTAAGGTATGGCAAAGACAGTTATATTGAATGGCTGTCACTGGAGAACCGGCGAATTGCTGAATCCGCCTCCCATCCGTTGACGAAATTATTGCTTCATAATGGAGCTGGTTTTGGCACCGTGTGTTTCCGCGTTGAATCCATTGAAGACCTGGAAGAGCGCTTAACGGCAGAAGGCTTTCAGACAAGTGGAATTCTGGACGGCAGCCGGCGGACAACGGAAGGGAAACTTATTGAGTGGAAAATGCTGTTCATCGATGAGGAATTTTCGGACCGCCTGCCGAACCCCTTCTTCATTGAATGGAGTGAAAGGGATGATGAGCGATACGCGGGACTGCGTGCTGTGGGCGCTATTGCCCCGGCAGATGAAAACCGGACATTGCAGCGCTGTATATTTGGAGTGGATGATGAAAAGGCAGCGGTCAAAAAGTGGAAAAAACTTCTTGGTGGCAACCTGCAATTGGCGAATTGCCTGATAGAATTCCGTAAGCGGACGGGACAGAAAGAACGGCTGGAAGAAGTCCATTATCAAAATGGTAAAGAACAGATAGTATACGAAAAAGGAATTTACCTGGTTTAACGGGCTGAATTTAAAGACCCTGACTCATGTGATAAGATGGGAAGAACAGAATCTGCATCGCAGAGCGGCTGTAAAGGAGAATGTGCATATGGATACATTGATTGAAAAAGCGGTACTTGTCGGTGTTCAGCTTCAGAAAGACACTCATTTCGATTACGAAATGGATGAACTGAAAAATCTGGCGGAAGCCTGCAACGTCGAAGTGCTCGGTGATATTACCCAAAACCTGGAGCGTATTAACCCGTCCCATTATGTCGGGAAAGGGAAAGTCGATGAACTCAAAGCATTCTATGAGGAAACTGAAGCGAATCTCATCATATTCAATGATGAATTATCTCCTTCCCAAATCCGGAATCTCGAGGAAGATCTGGAATGCAAGGTCATCGACCGCACCATGCTGATCCTTGATATTTTCTCGCGCCGCGCGAAAACACGTGAAGCGCAGGTGCAGGTGGAATTGGCTCAATTGCAATACATGATGCCAAGGCTGATCGGACTTCGCGCTTCGCTTGGCCGCCAAGGCGGCAGCAGCAGCGGGGGAGTCGCGAACCGCGGTGCCGGTGAAACGAAACTTGAACTTGACCGCCGGAAAATTGAAGACCAGATCTCCAAACTTCATAAGGAACTTGAGCATATCAAAGACCAGCGTGTGACCCAGCGCAAACAGCGCACGAAAAAAGGCATGCCGGTCGTGTCGCTTGTCGGCTATACGAATGCCGGGAAATCTACTGTAATGAATGAATTGCTTAAGAAAGCGGGACAGCAGGAAGATAAGCAGGTATTTGAAAAAGACATGCTTTTCGCTACATTGGAAACTTCTGTCCGCCAGATTTTGCTTAATGATAATAAGAGCTTCCTCCTTACCGATACGGTAGGGTTTGTCAGCAAACTGCCGCATCACTTGGTGCGCGCGTTCCGTTCGACGCTTGAAGAAGCGCGCAATGCCGATTTGCTGCTCCATGTCGTTGACGTTTCCCACGAGGAACATCGCCACATGATGGATGTCACCAACCGGACGCTCCACGAAGTGGGGGTTGAAAACATACCAACGATATATGTCTATAATAAATCAGATCTTGCCGGTATCCCGCATCCACGGACAAACGGGGACGGGCTCTGGATTTCGGCGAAAAACGATAGGGGCCTTGATGAACTGCTGGCAATGGTCAAACAGCGCATTTTCGCCGATTACGTGACTTGCCGGATGGTCATTCCATTCGACCGCGGTGATGTAGTCGCCTACCTGAACGAGACAGCCACCATCCGGGAAACGGAGTATGAAGAAGAAGGCACTTCGCTGCGGGTGGAACTTAGCCGGGCGGATTACGACCGCTACCAGGAGTTCGTTGTAGGGAAATGAAAACGAAAAAGCAGGCTTCCGCACGCGGAAGTCTGCTTTTGTTTTGATTGATTTTTGAAATACGCCCAACTCTGGTCCAAATACGCCCAACTCTGGTCCAAATACGCCCAACTTTACCCGAAATACGCCCAACTTCAAAGGGAATACGCCCAACCAGCAAAAAAGCGCGACCGGAAGGACCGGTCGCACTGTCGCTGTTCTTCATTGTCCAGTCTCCGGCGACCCAGCTCTTCGGGTCATAAGCCAGCCTAGCTGCGCGGTCAGGACCGCTGCGCTATTCTGTCTTATGCCTTTCAGAGCTTAACGGGTGCCGTCGCTTTTCTTCATTGCTGAAACTGGATCCTGTGCAGGTTCGCAAAGATGCCATCGTGTTCAAGGAGTTCGCTGTAGCCGCCTTGTTCCGCAATGCCGTCTTCTGTTACGACGATGACACGGTCCGCGTCGCGTATCGTTGCCAGTCTATGGGCGATGATCAAAGTGGTGCGGTTTTCGGCAAGCTCAGAGAGAGCCAGTTGGATTACACGTTCAGTTTCCGTATCCAGCGCGGAAGTCGCTTCGTCCAGGATCAGGATCGGTGGATTTTTCAGGAACATGCGCGCAATGGCAAGCCGTTGTTTCTGGCCGCCTGATAATTTCAGTCCGCGTTCACCGATCTGGGTTTCGTAGCCCTCCGGTAATTTATTGACGAAGTCTTCAAGATGGGCTTTGCGGGCCGCGGCAAGAATCTCTTCATCACTCGCGCCTTGTCTGCCGTATGCGATATTCTCGCGGATTGTACCTGTGAACAGGAAAACGTCCTGCTGCACGATGCCGATATGGGAACGCAAGGAATGCTTGGTCATATCCCGGATATCGATTCCATCAATGGCGATCGAGCCTTGCTGGATGTCATAAAAGCGCGGGATCAATGAACAGATGGTCGTCTTGCCGGCGCCTGATGGGCCTACAAAAGCGATCGTTTCGCCTGCGCGCAGGTTCAAATCGATGCCGTTGAGCACTTTTTTATGTTCGTCATAGCCGAAATGGACATTATCGAAAGTGATATTGCCCTGCAAACCTGTAATCGGCTTGGCGCCTTTTTTATCGACGATATCGGGATCCTGATCAATCAGTTCGCGGAAGCGGCTGAAGCCGGCCATTCCTTTCGGATACAGTTCAAGCAGCGCGCTGATTTTATCGATCGGCTTGATCAGTACATTCAGGAACAGCACGAAACTGACGAGTTCACCATAGCTTAATTCGCCTTGATAATTCAGCCATGCGCCGTAAACCAGGACGATCAATGTCAAAAGACGTGTCATCATGTAGATGCTGGAATGGGTCGCAGCCATCACTTTATAAGCGACAAGCTTGGCAAGGCGGAAACTGCCGTTGTCTTTTTTGAAACGGTTGATTTCAAATTCTTCATTGGTGAAGGATTGCACGACGCGGGCGCCGGAAACACTGTCTTCCACCCGTCCGTTGACATCGGCGATTTTGCCGTACATATTGCTCCATGCCGAATTCATCTTGATGTTGCAATAAGTGATCAGCCAAATCAGGAATGGCACTACAATCAGTGTAACAAGCGCCAATTTCGGATTGATCCAGAACATGATGCCGAAAGCGCCAAAGAACGTCATGATGGCGATGAAGAAATCTTCGGGACCATGATGGGCAAGTTCGCCGATATCAAATAAGTCATTGGTGATGCGGCTCATGATATGGCCGGTTTTAATATTGTCGAAAAAGCGGAAAGACTGCCGCTGTACGTGAGTAAAAAGTTCTTCACGCATATCGGTTTCAATATTGATGCCGAGCTTGTGTCCGAGAAAGCTGACGACATACTGCAGGAAAGTACTGAGCAGGAATACGGCCAGCAAAAGAATACTTACGGTAACGATAGTGCTCCATTCACCGCTCGGCAATAATTCATCGATAAAATATTGGACGGCTACCGGAAAAGCCAATTCCAAAATCGCAACAATCACCGCACTCGTGAAATCGACGATAAACAGACGTTTATGCGGTTTGTAGTACTTGAAAAAATGTTTTAAATTCAAAAAATTCACCTCTTGTGTTTATTTAACAGCCCGCAGAACGGGAATCTGAATGCTGAAATTTTTTCTCACAAAGAAAAGTATAGTCCAAATAAGGAAAATAAACGATTGAAATTTCGGAAATAGAATTATTTATTGAAACTTCCTGAGGTTTGCTTCGTATTATTCAGTAACACAGAAATTGGAAAGGATGAGCGATTTGAAGAAATGGATAGCTTATATGGGAGCGGGTGCCATTGCCCTGACTTTGGCTGGTTGCGGTGAATCGGCGGAACCGTCTGAAGAAACAGATCCGAATGAGACAAGCGATCTCACATTGGAAGAATTGTTTGCCAAAACGACTGCAGCATCTGAAGAAGCGAAAAGTTTTCACATGGATATGGTGACCAACCAGACCATGGTAATGGGGCCAGAAATGGATATGGACATGAAAATGGACGTTTCCATGGATATGACTGTCGAGCCACTGGCATTCTATCAAAAAGCCCAGTCCACTTTTGTCTCGGAAGGCATGGATGATATGCCGGCCATGGAAACAGAAATGTACTACACGGCTGATGGCCTCTTCAGTTACGATCCAATGATGGATATGTGGGTCAAATTGCCGGCGGATGAGATGGAAGATCTGGAGGCATTGATGATGATGGAGCAGCAATCAGGCGACCTGGCGGGTCAATTGGAACAGCTGGAAGCCTTTCAGGATGATTTCACATTCGAACAGACCGGAGATGAATTCGTTTTGACGCTGGACGCTGCGGGAGAAGAATACGAAAAGCTCATTACTGAAGAGATGGGCCAGATGCTTGGCGAACTTGACGTCGAAGCGCAGGAAATCATGGATGGCATGAATATCAATAAAATCTATTACGAGATTTTCATTGATAAAGAAACTTACCAGCCAAATACGATTAATATGACGATGGATTTTGACATGGAAATGGAAGGCGAGTCCGTCAATATCCAAAGCGATATGCAAGCGGAATACAGTAATTTCAATGGAATTGATGAGATTATTGTACCTGCAGAAGTAATTGAGAATGCCGAAGAAATGAATAGCTACTAAAAACCGCTCTAACTAGCCGCACGTTTCACCTTAAAAGGTGGAACGTGTTTTTTTTACCCCTGTCCAATTGTGGCAAAAGAACGACAAATGTCTTTTTTCTCTTCTAAATGAAAATTATTCTCAATTATTCGTTGACAGTGAATTTCCAACTGCTATACTAAGATTTGTGAGTAAGTGATAATGATTATCACTATCATAATCAGTCAAGTAAGTTTTTACTGGACACGGATGAGGGTCAGTCATGAAAAAAAGATATTTAATACCAGTATTATTCATACTGTCTGTCATTTCGCTGTTTGTCGGAGTCAGCAGTATCAGTCCATTTGATCTGCTGGATTTCGGATCGGAAGAAACACAGATTTTCCTGATCAGCCGTCTGCCAAGGCTGGTTGCCATATTGCTGGCGGGTGCAGGGATGAGTATGGCAGGACTCATCATGCAGCAATTGAGCCGCAATAAATTTGTGTCACCAACGACAGCGGGTACTCTTGATGCTACAAGACTCGGGATTCTCGTTTCAATGCTCATGTTCGCCAATGCGTCCATGATTGAGAAAATGGCTGTAGCTTTCGTATTTGCTTTAGCGGGTACATTCCTTTTTATGCAAATTCTCAACCGGATCAAATTCAAAGATGCGATTTTCATTCCATTGGTCGGTTTGATGTTCGGTAATATCCTTTCTTCCATTACAACGTTTTTCGCTTACCGAGCGGATGTGATCCAGAATATGTCCGCCTGGCTGCAGGGAGATTTTTCGATGGTCATGAAAGGAAGCTACGAGCTGCTCTATATCAGCGTCCCGGTGTTCATCATCGCCTATCTGTATGCCAACCGCTTTACGGTTGCTGGAATGGGTGAGGATTTCTCGAAGAACCTTGGACTGAAATACCGCAGCATCGTCAATATCGGCTTGGTCCTTGTTGCCCTCATAACGGCGACAGTCGTCTTAACAGTGGGCATCATCCCATTCCTTGGGTTGATCATCCCGAACATCGTCTCGATTTTCAAAGGCGACCATCTGCAGAAAACATTGCCGCATACAGCAATGCTCGGAGCTATCTTCTTGCTGATGTGCGATATTTTAGGAAGAGTTTTGATTTACCCGTATGAAATTTCAATCAGCCTGATGGTCGGTGTTATTGGAAGCTTCATCTTCCTCTTCTTATTGTTTAGGAGGAAGGCGTATGCGTGATTTACATAAGATGCTCATATTAGTGGCCATGGCTCTGGTGGCTTGTGGCGTTTACCTGTTCCATGACCTGAATGGAAGTTTCGATTATGCACTGCCGAGACGCGGCGTCAAAGTATTCGCCATGGTGCTGACAGGAATAGCGATCGCTTATGCGACAGTGGTTTTTCAGACCATAACGCATAACCGGATCCTGACACCCAGCATCATGGGACTGGACTCACTTTACATGCTGCTTCAAACTTTGCTGATCTTCTTCCTCGGGTCCGATCATATCAGCATCATGAACAGACAAGTCAATTTCATTTTATCTATAGCGGCAATGATCGTTTTTGCATTATTGTTCTACCATTTCCTATTTAAAAAAGGGAACCAGCCGATTTATTTCCTGTTATTGATCGGTATCATCTTCGGTACGTTTTTCGGAAGTATTTCAACCTTTTTGCAAGTCCTGATCGATCCGAATGAATTCCAGATTGTGCAGGACCAGATGTTTGCGAGCTTCAATAATGTCAATTCCGATCTGGTCTGGCTGTCTCTGCTGGTGATCATCATACTGGTCGCCTTTGCCTGGAGGCATAACGCGTCACTGGACGTATTATCACTGGGAAGGGATACAGCGCTCAACCTGGGAGTCGATTATGATTCGCTTGTCCGCTACATGCTTATCCTGTCCGCGGTATTGATCGCGGTTGCTACAGCACTTGTCGGTCCGATTACGTTCTTCGGCTTGATCGTAGCGAACTTGTCCTATCAATTTTTCAGATCTTACAAACATTCAGTGTTGCTGTTGGGCGCCATCGTCATCAGTGTTCTCGCCTTGGTCGGCGGGCAATGGGTGGTGGAGAGGCTCTTCACTTTCAACACGACGCTCAGCGTCATCATCAACTTCATCGGTGGAATTTACTTCATCTATCTGCTATTAAAGGAGAGTCGGGCTAAATGATCCAAGTACGTGAATTGAGCAAGCTTTACGGAAAAAAACAAGTCGTGGAAAATGTCACTGTTGATATCCAAAGGGGCCAGATCACGTCTTTCATCGGCCCGAACGGAGCCGGTAAATCGACGCTTTTATCAATGGTCAGCCGGCTTCTGGATGCGGACACCGGTGAAGTGCTGATTGATTCGACAAACACGAAAAAAATGAAATCCAATGAATTATCAAAACGGGTATCGATTTTGAAACAGTCGAATTTCATGAACGTGCGGCTGACAATCCGCGAATTGGTGTCATTTGGACGCTTTCCTTATTCTAAGGGGCGTTTAAACGCGGAAGATGAAAAAATGGTGGATCAGGCAATTGCCTACATGGATTTGGCTGAAATGGAGCATGCCTATCTGGATGAACTGTCCGGCGGCCAGCGCCAACGTGCATTTATTGCCATGGTCATTGCCCAGGATACGGATTACGTGCTTCTTGATGAGCCCTTAAACAACCTGGACATGAAACATTCAGTACAAATCATGAAAATTCTGCGCCGCCTTGTTGATGAGCTAGGCAAAACTGTCATCATCGTTTTGCACGACATCAATTTCGCATCGGTCTATTCGGACCGGATTGTGGCATTGAAAAATGGCCGGGTCGTAAAAGACGGGCCGACAGAAGAAATTATCCAAAGTGCAGCATTAAAAGAAATCTACGATATGGATATTCCAATTCAGCAGATGAACAATTGCCGGATTTGTGTGTATTTCAATTCTTAAAAAAGAGGAGCTCGACGAAAAATGAAAAAATTATTATTGATTGCCTTCACATTGATGATGGCTGCTTTCCTTGCAGCATGCGGGGCGGATGAAGAAGCGACGGATTCAAACACGGCTTCAGCGGATACAAAATCCGCGGAAACTGAAGAGATTACAGTTACTCATGAACTTGGTGAAACGACTTTCGATAAAAATCCTGAAAAAGTGGTCGTATTCGACTTCGGTATCCTTGATTCGATGGATAAACTGGGCATCGAAGCGGTAGCAGGTGTGCCACAGGCAAACATTCCTTCATACCTTGAAAAATTCGCTGACGCTGAAAAATATGAAAATGTCGGTACTTTGAAGGAAGCTGATTTTGAAGCGATCCATGCAATGGATCCGGATCTTATCATCATCTCTGGCCGTCAGGCTGCTATGTACGAAGAGTTTACTGATATCGCGCCAACAATCCACTTGGGTGTGGATACGACGAAATACATGGAGTCTTTCGAAAGCAACATGAACACGCTGGGTGAAATCTTCGGTAAAGAAGATGAAGTGAAAGAAGAACTGGCTGCAATTGAAACACAAATTGAAGAGGTTAAAGCAAGCGCAACAGATGAAAAAGCTTTGATCGTTCTGGCGAATGAAGGCAAAGTAAGTGCCTACGGAGCGGCTTCGCGCTTCGGAATCATCCACGATGTTTTCGGTGTGGCACAAGCGGACGAAGGCATCGAAGCTTCCACTCACGGACAAAGCATCTCATTTGAATATATCCTTGAAACAAACCCGGATATGATGTTTGTCGTCGACCGCAACGCTGCAGTCGGTACGGATGCAAGTGCGAAAGACTCTCTTGAAAATGAATTGGTGCAAAAAACAACTGCTTATAAAGAAGATAAAATCATCTACCTTGATCCGGATTACTGGTACCTGTCTGGTGGCGGACTGCAATCTGTCAGCGAAATGGTCAAGGAAATCCAATCTGCATTCGAATAAGAGCGAACAATACTCAGCGGGCTGCTTACCGCTGAGTATTGTTTTAGCTAAATATATTTAATCGAATTAATAACATTTATATTCCGTTTCGACGAAGGGCGAGATCCACTCGGAGTTTATTCGTAAGTTAGCTCGAAGGCGAAAACCCTGCGCCTGCATCGCTACGCTGCTTCGTCGCAAAGACTTAGCCTCGCAAGCGTCGGCTAATGTCTTCGCAGCTGTTTTGCGGAATATCGACTACTAAAAAATTAGTTTAAATTGCAGAGGAAATATTTTCTGCATATATGAATAGGGGGATACTATGATGTTCGTGCAAATGAAAACCTTTGTTGTAAAAGAAGGAACTTCGCAGATTGTGCTGGACCGTTTTGCGGGGCAGAATAAATTGGCGGAGCAGCCTGGGTTTATTGATCGTACAATCCTGAAAAAGGATGTTCGCCGCGGTGATGAAGAAGTGGTCCTTTATGTGCGATGGGAATCCAAAGAGGACTGGAAGAACTGGGAGAAGCACCCCGACCATATCGCTGGCCATAAAGCGAAAATCGGCAAGCCGAAACCAGATCACATTATTGAAGTCACCCAAAACACTTACCATGTACATGGTTGAGCAAGCGAATAAAACATAAGGCGAACCGGATTTCCGGTTCGCCTTTTTGTAATGAAATTTTTAGAAAGAATACATTCATTCCGCTCCACTTAATTCTCATTATTAAGGGCAGGATTAACTTTTAAATCATGAACTTAAACCCTTATTCCATTCTAGAAAACAATCTGAGATATGAAGCAAAACAGCGAAGACAGGGTAGGGTGAAACCCCGTGCTCCTGCATCGCTGCGCTAGCTTCGTCGCAAAGACTTAGCCTCGCGCAGCTTCGGCTAATGTCTTCGAAGCTGTTTTGCGAAATATCGGTTTTACTCGATGCTAAGGAAGATCCGGTTCGCCTTTTTGTCTCAATAAATGATGCGGAAGTCCTTCTGTGATAAACTGAATATACTGAAGAAAGAGGGTGAAGGCTATCAAACGTCTATTCTACGCACTGGGAATGGCGACTTTGATCGGTTTTTTTGCAATCTTGATGAGTTATACGAACGATGGTTTTCAGGAACTTGATCTGCGTACGATGGAATGGCTCCATGGCAACGTTTTTCTGGATGCGTTGTCGGTTTTTGGAGAACGGTGGATGATTTTTATTGTCAGCTTGGGCTTGATGGTTTTCCTTTGGCTCAAAAGACAGAATTACAGGGGCATGCTATTTGTATTCCTGACAGTCGGTATCGGAAACGCATTGAGTCAGCTGATGGAATATTTCTTTACTGAGCAAAGACCCGACCTTCCGAGAGGGCTTGAAACGTTCGGTTTTCCCTCGAGCCATGCAATGGTTGGGCTATTATACTTGTTCACAGCCGTTTATTTCATAACTGGCCTCATTCGCAATAATGGTGTCCGCTGGGCAATTTGGATCTTCACAACATTATTCGTTGCAGGTGTTGGCTTATCTCAAGTCGCAAGCGGACAGCATTTCTTTTCGGATGTGCTGGCTGGCTGGTTTATCGGCTATTCGCTGTTTGCAGCCGTAGCAGTTTGGTATGAGATGAGGGAGAGAAGTTTCAAAAAAGAAATTGAAGAAGAAAGTTTTGAATAAGTTGAAAAAAGGGCCGACCGCTATAGGGTCGCCCTTTTTCTGTTTCTTAAGTTCCCGATCTTCAGGATTTCTGGACTTCGGGATCATCGCCCAATTGATTCAGCCGATGTGCAAAAGACGTTTCGGGTGTCGATGAATTTCCTTTTAAGACACCTTGCATTGAATAGGCCTGTGAACCATGCTCAGCGAAATCCAACCCGCTTTCTTCATCTTCCGCTGATACACGCAGCGGAACTATTGTTCCAATCAATAACAAGCCCAATCCAGTGGCAGCGGCGGTCCAGGCGACTACTGCCAGAACACCGAGTGTTTGGATGCCCAGAATCTCTGCACCGCCCCCGTAAAGAAGACCGCCGCTTGTGTCAAAGAGTCCGATTGCCAGTGTGCCCCAGATTCCGGCGATGCCGTGAACCGAAATTGCGCCGACGGGATCGTCGATGCGAATTTTTGTGTCGAGAAGGTGGATGGCCTCGGTCATGATTATGCCCGCAATCAGGCCGATGGCGATTGCTCCAATAAATGAGACATTGGCTGCGCCGGCAGTTATGCCGACGAGACCGCCAAGTGCACCGTTCAAAGTGAGCGATGGATCAATTCTGCCGTAGCGCAAACGGGTGTAACCCGCTGTCGCCAGTACGCCGGCGGATGCGGCAAGAAGCGTGTTGGCGATGACTGGTGGCACGAGTGCCGGATCTGCAGCCAATGTGCTTCCGCCATTGAATCCGAACCAACCAAGCCAAAGGATGAAAACGCCCAAAGCGCCTAAAGGAATATTGTGGCCGGGAATGGAATTGACGATTTTGCCGCTGTATTTGCCGATCCGTGGACCGATTTTCCAGGCAGTAACAAAAGCTGCAACAGCTCCGGTCAAGTGGACTACAGTCGAACCGGCAAAATCGATAAAGCCGATTTCAGCCAGCCAGCCGCCGCCCCAAACCCAGTGGCCGACTATCGGATAGATGATCGCTGTCATGGCGACTGTCAATAAAATATAGGCGCCGAGATTCATGCGTTCGGCTACGGCGCCGGAAATAATCGTTGCGCAAGTTGCGGCGAACACCGCCTGGAACACGAAGAAGCCGACGTCTTCACGCCCGAGCATCGCAAATCCTTCGGTGCCTATCAAACCGAAAGCGGAAGTTCCGAACATTAAAGCGAAGCCGATGATGAAATATAAAATAGAGCCAAGTGAAACGGTGATCAGGTTTTTCATTAAAATATTCAATGTGTTTTTAGAGCGCGTAAAGCCGGTCTCCACCATGGCAAAGCCTGCATGCATAAAGAACACGAGCATGGCTCCGAGCATCACCCAAATCATATCTACTGAACTTTGAACTGCTTCCATCCAATCTCCTCCTTATCCGATCGCGACTCTGCCGCGTTCTTTCGTTCGTATTCTGATCGCTTCCTCCACTGGGTAGATGAATATCTTTCCGTCACCGACTTCGCCTGTGCCTGCATATTCAAGTATCGCTTCAATAATGGCTTCGACTTTAGCATCTTCCACCACCATTTCCAGTTTCAGCTTTGGTGAAAATTCCATTTTATAAGGATTTCCGCGAAACATGCCGATGCGCCCTTCCTGTTTGCCGATGCCGGCAATTTCAGTGACGGTCAGGCCATCAATACCTTCAAGAGCCAAAGCTTGCCGAACACTTTCAAAGACGGTCGGTCGAATAATTGTCTCGATTTTCTTCATATTCTTCTCCTCCTTTTTCATAATCTTCTAACTAATGTTAGGTTTCTTAACATATTATATAAATATTTCTGATAAATCAAGTTTTAATTTAAATTAATGTTAGGAAAGTTAACATAATGGATATGATAAAATGAAATTGAGGTGATTCTTATGTATAAAATCAGTGAAGAACTTGTCGCTCTGGGAGTGAAGCGAATAGAAGGCTTTCCAGTGGAAGGGTTTGTCAGAGGCAGTGGCCCCTTGAAGCCGGCGGTCATGCTTGTAGGGGAAGCTCCTGGTGAAAATGAGCTGGAAACCGGCATCCCTTTTACAGGCAGAGCAGGAAAAGAATTGATGGAGTCTTTATCGAGTGTCGGCCTGAGCCGGGATGATGTCTATATAACAAGTGCTGTAAGAAGCCGGCCCTATAAATGGGGAACGAAGAAAAAGCGGAACGGGGAAACTATAGAAAGAAAATACAATCGTGCACCGACGAAGAAAGAGATTATCGCCCATGCGCCGATTCTCGATACGGAAATAAGCGATATCCAGCCGCCATTGATCGTGACTTTGGGCAATGTCGGCCTGCAACGCCTGATCGGCTCTCAGGCAAAAGTGACAGAATTGCATGGCGTGCTTTTGGAAACGCCAATCTTAAGGTGGGATGAAGAAAAAGGGGCTTTCAAGGAAACGATGGAGAATTACCACATTTTCCCCACTTTCCATCCGGCCAGCGTTTTTTATAATCCGCCTGTACGCTATTTAAAAGAAGACGATTGGCGGAAACTGGGTGAAATTCTTAAGTTGAAAAGATGAAGGAATAGTCGAATATCTTTCTTTGTTAAAAAATGTTGCACTAAGGAAACTTTAGGCGTACAATAACCATATTCAGCAGAAGTGGAAGGAAGTCATGGAATATGGACAATACGGTCTTATTTGCTTTGGGGCTTACGCTTTTTGCCGGTTTGGCTACCGGTATCGGCAGTTTGCTGGCGTTTTTTGCATCGCGGACCAACACAAAATTTTTATCCGTTTCGTTGGGTTTTTCAGCGGGTGTAATGATATATGTATCGATGATTGAAATTTTCTTTAAAGCAAAAGATTCCTTAACAGGGGCGCATGGTGAAGCGACTGGTTATTGGTTGACGCTGGCTGGTTTTTTCGGCGGGATGGTCTTCATGGCCCTGCTGGACCGGCTCCTGCCGCAGCTTGGGAATCCGCACGAAGTTAAAACGGTGGAAGATATGGATACAGGGCCGAGCAATGACGAATATGCCAGACTCCGTAAAATGGGGGTCTTTACGGCTCTTGCCATCGGCATCCACAATTTTCCGGAAGGAATCGCGACATTCATGTCTGCCATCCAGGATCCGGCGCTTGGCATTGCGATAGCCATCGCTGTAGCCATCCACAATATTCCGGAAGGTATTGCGGTTTCTGTGCCGATTTATTATGCTTCCGGCAGCCGGAAGAAGGCATTGTTATATAGTGTGCTATCCGGGATTTCGGAGCCGGTTGGCGCAATTGCAGCCTGGCTGTTCCTGATGCCGTTTTTGAGTGACACCCTTTTCGGTATCGTTTTTGCCTCGGTGGCCGGTATTATGGTTTTCATCTCTTTGGATGAATTATTGCCGGCGGCGAAACGGTATGATGAAGCTCACCTGTCGATTTATGGCCTGGTGGCCGGTATGGCCGTGATGGCTGTGAGTCTTGTGTTATTGGTTTGACAAATCTGGACGCTTCCGTCTCCTTTTCTGGAGCGCGGAAGCGTTTTTTTATTTATGTGGAGATGAAGAGAAATGTAAACTTGTGTCATTTTCTCCTTACGGTTATAGTAATAAGGTGTAAAGACACCTAAGTGAATGCTTATGACAAGGAGAATGCAAATGTCTGCAATTACAAGCAATGAAAAAAGTACTGCGCCGATTTCGCGCAACAAATTATTATGGGTAGCTGGGCTCGGCTGGCTGTTCGATGCCATGGATGTAGGGATTCTGTCTTTCATCATCGCAGCTCTCCAGCAGGATTGGAATCTGTCTACTGATCAGATGGGCTGGATCGGCAGCATTAATTCCATCGGAATGGCTGTAGGTGCGTTCGTCTTCGGAATTTATGCGGACCGTGTGGGAAGAAAGAAAATATTCATCATCACGTTGCTGTTGTTCTCGTTGGCAAGCGGCATTTCCGCTTTTACAACGACTTTGGCAGCGTTTATGATCTTGCGCTTCTTTGTTGGCATGGGACTCGGCGGTGAATTGCCGGTGGCTTCGACATTAGTGTCGGAAAGTGTTCCTGCAAAAGAGCGCGGGCGTGTCGTCGTTCTGTTGGAAAGTTTTTGGGCGGCCGGCTGGCTGCTTGCGGCAATCATTTCTTATTTTGTTATACCTGCCTCAGAATATGGCTGGCGAATCGCATTATTGATCACGGCATTGCCGGCTCTTTATGCGCTCTACCTCCGGATCAATCTTCCTGATTCTCCGCAATTTACGGCGAAGAAAAATGTGCTTCGCTCAATTTCGGTGAATATCAAAGATGTCTGGTCGAAGAAATATGTCAAAGCCACATTGATGCTTTGGATTGTATGGTTCATGGTCGTATTTTCCTATTACGGAATGTTCCTGTGGCTGCCAAGTGTCATGGTGTTGAAAGGCTTTACGTTGATCAAGAGTTTTCAGTACGTCCTGATTATGACATTGGCACAGCTCCCGGGATATTTCACGGCAGCCTGGCTTATTGAAAAAATCGGCCGTAAATTTGTGCTCGTCACTTATTTGCTGGGTACAGCGGCAAGTGCGCTTGCATTCGGCAACGCGGAGTCGCTTGCGATGCTGATTACAGCGGGCGCCTTCCTGTCCTTCTTCAATCTCGGAGCATGGGGAGCGTTGTATGCCTATTCACCGGAACAATATCCTACAGTCATAAGAGGAACGGGTACGGGTATGGCCGCTTCGTTCGGTCGTATCGGCGGTATCTTTGGACCGCTCCTCGTCGGATTCATGCTGACTGCAGGAATCGGTGTTAATGTAATATTTGCGATATTCTGCACTGCCATCATTATTGCGGCATTGGCGGTGGCTTTTCTCGGCACTGAAACCAAGCAGAAAGAATTGGAATGAAATTTCTGAACGGCTGCCGGCAGTCTATAAGCTGCCGGCGGCTATTTTTTATTTTTTTCCGGAAACCGGCAGGAAAAATTAAGGCGATAGCCAATACTTAACAAATGAATTAATAAGAAAAGAGTGTGGATTTATGGACTGGAAAAGATACGAAGATCCAATGGCTTTCAGTGAACAGATTGAAAGTCTGCTGTATAAAGGTGAAGACAGGAACAGCCTGTTCCTTGGGATACTCAGCCAGATAAGAAACGGCAGATACGAGGAATATTTCCTGGGTCTGGCAACCGAAGGCGCTCAGGTGCTGGCAGCAGTGATGATGACACCGCCGCACCCGCTGCAATTGATCATTTTGAATGAAATGCCGGAGTTAGCGGCGGCGCTTGCGAGACAGCTGAAAAAAGAAAATGCGGATATTCCGGGAGTGATCGGCGATAAGGCTGCGGCGCAGAAATTTGCGGAAGCGTGGGCAGCTGAAACAGGAGTTGCCGTTGAACTGCAGATGGATGAAGGGCTGTACCGCATTGATGCGGTGACAAAAGGTCTCGAAAAAAGTCCCGGCACTTGGCGGGTCGCCAATAAACGCGATGCTGATCTATTGGAAGAATGGTATCTGTTATTTGAAAAGGACACGGGCATTGGTTCGTCGAGCCATAAAGAAGCGGCGGCGAAAATCGAGCAGTTTCTGGATGACAAAGAAATTTATGTATGGGAAGTCCGAGGGGAAGTGGTTTCCTGCATGAAGAAATCACGGCCTTCGAAGCACGGAATCTCAGTGGGGTTTGTGTTTACACCACAAAAATACAGAAAAAAGGGGTATGCACGGACACTGGTGGCAGAAGTGACGGAAGAATTGCTGCTGGAATTCGACTTCGTCATGCTGTACACAGACTTGAAAAATCCGACATCCAATAAGATCTACAGTGAAATCGGCTACGAACAAATTGCCAACCCGGTCCACTTGCGGTTTAAATAGGGGTGGCAATTATTCTGAATAGTGGTAAAATATCAATATCAATGAAAACGAGGTGACGGGTGGACGATGAAATAAAATCCTTTTTCTGAGCAACTGAAGTTTTTTCAGCTTGAAAGAAATAGGATTCGTCTGCCCAATTTTTATTTAATCCGAATTAATGCAGTTTATTTGGGTTGCCGAATTCTTCCGAAAATCAATCGGAGGAATTTTTTATTTCTCCGAAAAGGGAGAGATTGATATGGCCATCGTAGGCAAATTAAACAAATTGACCATCCGTTATATGGATCGAGTGATTGTAGAAGAAGCTAAAGCCGTTATCCATGAGCAATCAAGAATTGCTGTGATCGGAGCAAACGGTTCAGGAAAGACCAGTGTTCTTGAAGCGATAGCGCGAGGTGCGCAAGGAGTCCATTGGCTGGGAAGTGACCCTGAAATTGTTTATATGGAGCAAGAGGTCAGAGATGTCGAGAAGGCAAATTTGGATGCGGAAACAAGGGCGATGGAAAGGAAGTGGCGTGTTCCTGCCGAACGGCATAAACTGAGTGGCGGGGAAACTATGAAGCTGAGGCTCGCGAATGCTTTGGCGCAGAGTGGAGATATATATCTGCTGGATGAACCGACCAATCATTTGGATGCAGAAAGTCTGGAAACCCTGGCGGACAGCATTAAAGAAATGGAAGGAACAGTGATTTTTGTTTCACATGACCGCCATTTTATCGACCGGGTAGCAACGCATGTCTGGGAAATAGAAGACGCGGTTTTGATTGAGTATGAAGGGAATTATTCTGCATCCAGAGTGGAAAGAGCGCACCAGCGGCATACGCAGAAACGCAAATACGATAAACAACAGGCGAAAATTGCGCAGGTGGAAAACCAGATTGCTCAATTACAATCATGGTCTGACAAAGCGCATGCCGAATCAACGAAAAAAGATGGGGCAAAAGAATATTTCCGAATGAAAGCGAAGAAAAAAGATGTTCAAATCCGCAGCAAACGACAGCGTCTTCAGGCGGAACTGGACCAGGAGCAGGTGTCTGAGCCGAAGGACGAATTGCAAATTTCATTTGATATAAATGATGCTGCGAAGAAAGGACGCAGAGTCATCGCCTTGAAAAATGTATGCAAAAGCTATGGAGACAGACTGCTGTTCGACCGGGCAACATTCACCATACAGCATGGTGAACGGGTCGGCTTGCTTGGCGCTAATGGCAGCGGGAAAACGACCCTCCTTCAAATGATGCTCGGCAGTGGTGGACACGACGGGGAGGTCTGGTTGAGCAAAGGCATGAAAATCGGCTATTTAAGCCAGGATGTTTTTGACTTGCCGGAAGAAAAAACGCCTTCTGAGCTGTTTTGGGCTCCGAGTTATGAAGAAACAGGCAAGATCCGCAATTTGATGGATCATCTGGGTTTCGAAAAAGTGCATTGGGACCAGCCGATTCTGAATATGAGCATGGGCGAACGCGTCAGGCTGAAGCTGATGGAATTTATGTTGTCGGAGTGTAATGTATTGCTGCTGGACGAACCTACGAACCATTTGGATTTACCTTCCAGGGAAGAATTGGAGCGTGCGCTCAGCTTTTTTGGGGGGACTATGCTGATTGCTACCCATGACCGCTATTTCATGGAAAAGCTGAGCGATAAATTACTTGTTTTCGAAAGAGGCACATTGTCTAAATATGAAGGCGGCTATTCAGAGTGGATGGATCGGGAGAGTGCTGCGGAGCGGCTGGATTTGATGCAGCTGGAGAGGGAAAGGCAGGAAGTATTGGGGAAATTGAGCTTCATGACACCAGTGAACAAGGAGTATGAAGGATTGGACCGGCGATTTAATGAATTGACTGCTTCCATTAAGATGATCGGAAAAAATAATCATTAGTGTAAAGAGCGGCTGCTTTCATGCAGCCGCTTTTTACGGATTGTTGGGAAAGAAAACTAGGAATCCGATATTCCGCAAAACAGCTCCGCTTTCCTGGTGGCTTGCACTGAGCTAACTCGGTCTCGTTCCACTTCGACCGAGTGGATCTCAGCACTTCGCTTAGTCACCTGGGAGTCTTCGCTGTTTTGCTCCATATCGCTATTTGTCTTCTTAAAATGGAGTTGGGTAGTAAGTGGATATAAATTGAAAATGTTGATATAGTTTTTCGACTGCCTTTAAAGAGCGGCTGCGTTCATGCAGCCGCTTTTTTCTTTATGAGGTGTGCCTGCGCCCTCTGTAGAGTTTATTGGTTATTAAGGCGGGTTTCCGAAAAATGCACGGTTACAGTCAAAGCAAATAGGGTAATGGAAAAGATAGTAGGAAAGTTACAGGAAGGGGCGGATGCTATGATCCGTTTTGAACAAGTTACAAAAAAGTTCCCGGATGGGACAGAAGCCTTGAAAGATGTATCAGTGGTATTTCCGACCCACAAATTGACGGTCGTCATCGGACCGAGCGGTTGCGGAAAAACGACGCTGATGCGAATGGTCAATAAGTTGGAAACGCCGACTGCGGGCGATATTTTTATTGATGAGGAGTCGATTACTGGTCTTGAAGAAGTGAAGCTGCGCAGGTCGATCGGTTATGTCATCCAGCGCATCGGGCTATTTCCCCATATGACAATAGAAGATAATGTGTCGTTAGTGCCGCGTTTACTGGAATGGGACAAAGAAAAGACGGCGGCAAGAGTGGAAGAACTGCTGAAGCTGGTCGGATTGGAACCGGAAGTGTATAAGGAGCGATATCCACTGGAATTGAGCGGTGGCCAGCAGCAGCGGGTAGGGGTTGTCCGGGCATTGGCAGGAAATCCTAATATTATTCTGATGGACGAACCATTTTCTGCGCTGGATCCGATCAGCCGTGAACAATTGCAGGATGATTTGCGTAATTTACAGCAGGAAATACAAAAGACAATCGTATTTGTCACGCATGATATGGATGAAGCGCTGAAAATAGCCGACATGGTTGTCGTGATGCGCGATGGAAAAATTGAACAGACAGGTTCTCCCCAAGAATTGATCAATGAGCCGGCCAATGATTTTGTGCGCAGTTTTATCGGATTGGATCGCATTAATCGGCAGCGTACATTCGGCGAACGCAAACTGAAGGAATTTCTATCTGTTTTTGGGATGGAACCGATCGGTGACGCATTGCAGGTTTCATTGGAAACGACAATTGATGAGGCATTTTCCAAACTCGAATCAAGCGGATACGCCAATTTGCAGATAGTGGATGATGGCAGGGTATTGGCCTATGCCAGTGACCGGGATCTTGTAAAAGCGGCTCTCCGAAAAGAGGAGGTTGAAAATGTGTGAGGAACTTTTTTGATACTTTGGTCAGCCGTCAGGACATGATCCAGGATGCTTTTTTGGAGCACATTTACTTATCTTTCGTAGCTGTGGCAATCGGGATAGCAATCGCTTTGCCGACAGGTATCATCATCGCCCGGTATCGGCGGTACGCGGAACCGGTCATCGGTGTGACCGCCATATTTCAAACCATACCAAGTCTCGCGTTATTCGGTTTTTTAGTGCCTATTCTTGGAATCGGTTCACCGACAGCTTTGATTGCACTTATTATTTACGCATTATTGCCGATTCTGCGGAATACATACACCGGCATAACGGGTGTTGACGGCTCGACTATCGAAGCGGGACGCGGTATGGGAATGACGCGCACCCAGATACTGAGGCAAATTGAATTGCCTCTGGCATTGCCGTTCATCATGGCCGGGATTCGGACAGCGACTGTCCTGACGGTGGGAATTGCAACGCTGGCAACTTTTGTGGGGGCAGGCGGACTGGGGGACATCATTTACCGCGGACTCCAATCCTATAATAATTCATTGGTCCTGGCCGGAGCTCTGCCGGTGGCATTGCTGGCGATCGGTTTTGATCTGATCCTTAAGTGGATTGAGAAAAGGGCTACGCCGAAAGGCTTGAAAAATTAAAAGGGGGAATAGAAGGATGAAAAAAGAATTGATTGGTGTTTTCGCAGCAGGCGCTTTGATTTTGGCGGGATGTGGCTCGACGGGCGGCGAGGAATCGGAGCCGATTGTGATTGGCGGGAAGCCGTGGACGGAACAATACATTCTTCCGCATATCTTGGGACAGTATATCGAAGCGAACTCGGATTATACGGTTGAATATGAAGAAGGGCTCGGAGAAGTTTCCATCTTGACTCCGGCGCTGGAGCAAGGAGACATCGACCTGTATGTTGAATATACCGGAACGGGGTTAAAAGACGTCTTGAAGCAGGACTCGGAACCTGGCCAGTCTTCCGAAGAAGTATTGCAACGCGTGCGTGAGGGATACGAGGAAGAACTGGGTGCGACATGGCTTGAACCACTCGGTTTTGAAAATGGCTATACATTAGCCTACTCGAAAGACAGCGGCTACGATGCCGAAACCTATTCGGATCTGGCGGAGATTTCGCAGTCTGAAGACATGAGTTTCGGTGCACCGCATCCATTTTATGAGCGCAAGGGAGATGGCTATGACGATCTGATCGCTACTTACCCATTTGAATTTTCGGCCACTGAGAGCTTCGATCCGGCAATCATGTATGAAGCGGTGAGTAACGGCGAGGTGGATGTCATCCCGGCATTTACGACGGACAGCCGGATCGGGTTATTCGACCTGGAAACAACCGAAGATGACTTATCTTTTTTCCCGAAATATGATGCGGCGCCTGTAGTGCGCTTGGAAGCTTTGGAACAATATCCTGAACTTGAAGATTTACTTAATGAACTTGCAGGGCAGATCAGTGAAGAAGAAATGCTTGCGATGAATGCGCGCGTCGATGTTGACCAAGACCAGCCGCAGGACATAGCGAGGGACTTTTTGATTGAAAAGGGTTTAATTGAAGAATAACGAGGTAATCCCGCAGATTATTCTGCGGGATTTTTATATGGTTTCAAAGAAGGAATTCGAGTACAATTAAATTGAATGAATAGTCATTCAATTTAAAATGATTTTATAATTGACGATAAATGATGATGGGGTGGATAGATATGCGGGAAGTGGTAATCGTTGAAGGGGTAAGAACGGCAGTTGGCCGAAGAAAAGGGTCATTTTCTGAAACGCGGCCGGATGAATTGGCAGCGTTGGTTCTGGATGAGCTGGTGGAGCGGGCAGGCGTCAGCAAAGGAGATGTGGAAGACGTCATTCTCGGGTGCGTTTCGCAATCAGGCGAGCAAGGCGGAAATATTGCGCGGACAGCTGCATTGATTGCTGGTTTTCCGGATTATGTGCCAGGCGTAACCATTGACCGCCAATGCGGATCAAGCCAGCAGGCGATCCATTTCGGCGCGCAGGCCATTCTTGCGGGAGACATGGATATTGTCGTTGCGGGCGGTGTGGAGAGTATGACAAGGGTGCCGATGTTTTCAAATATGCAAGGCGCCAAACCGAGTCCGAAGCTGACCGAACAATACGAAATCATCAACCAGGGGCTGTCTGCAGAACGCATCGCAGAAAAATGGGGATTCAGCCGTCAGCAATTGGATGAATTTGCGGTACAGAGCCATGCGCGGGCAATTGATGCCATCAGTTCCGGCCGATATGACAAGGAAATTATCGGTGTTGAAGTGCAGGATGAAAACGGTGAAAAACGCCTCGTCGATAAAGATGAAGGGCCGCGGCCGGGAACATCCATGGAAGTTCTTGGCAGTTTAAAAACGGTATTTGATGAAAACGGCGTCATAACAGCAGGGAACGCGAGCCAGATGAGTGACGGAGCATCAGCGGTTCTTTTGATGGCGCGTGAAAAAGCGAATGAATTGGGACTGAAACCGAAAGCACGCATCATTGCCCGCTCCGTAGTCGGTTCGGATCCGACCTTGATGCTGACTGGGCCGATTGCAGCGACGAAAAAAGTGCTGGCAAAAGCAGGGCTCGGAATCGGAGACATGGACCGCTATGAAGTGAATGAAGCATTTGCGCCTGTGCCGCTGGCATGGCTCCATGATATCGGGGCAGACCCTAAAAAATTGAATGTCAACGGCGGGGCGATTGCGCTTGGGCATCCGCTGGGTGCAACCGGCACGAAACTGATGGTTTCTTTATTGCATGAATTGGAGCGCAGCGGCGGACGCTACGGCTTGCTCGCAATCTGTGAAGGCATGGGTATGGCAAACGCGACAATCATTGAACGACTATAAAAGGTTCGGGGGCAAAGAGATGAAAACCAGTGAAGTGAAAGCGATCATCACGGGCGGAGCATCGGGGCTTGGTGAAGCAACCGTCCGCCGTATCGTGGAAAAAGGCGGGAAAGCGGCGATTTTTGATTTGAATTCTGAAAAAGCGGAGAAACTTATCAAAGAACTTGGCGAAAAATCGGTCTGGTATGCCGAAACGGACGTGACGGATGCTGCTCAAGTGGAGCGGCAAACCGCCGCTGTCATTGAACGGTTTGGTTCGGTCAATCTTGTCGTCAATTGCGCGGGTGTCGGGACGCCAGGCAAGGTCGTTTCAAAAGGACAGCCTCAGCCGCTCGAACAATTCGAGAAAGTGATCCGCATTAACCTGATCGGCAGTTTCAACGTCCTGCGCGTGGCTGCAGCTGCCATGCAAAAGAATGAACCGAATGAACACGGAGAGCGTGGCGTCATCATTTCGACTGCTTCTGTTGCGGCGTATGAAGGACAAATCGGCCAGGCAGCCTACAGCGCCTCGAAAGGCGGCATCGTCTCCATGACACTGCCGATTGCCCGTGAATTCGCGCGTGACGGCATCCGGGTTATGGCCATTGCACCGGGACTTATGAAGACGCCGATGTTTGACGGTCTGCCGGAAGCGGCAATCGCGTCTCTCGAATCGGCGGTGCCATTCCCGGCGCGGCTGGGACGGCCGGAGGAATATGCGCAATTAGTGGAAAGCATCGTGGAGAATCCGATGCTGAATGGTGAGACAATCCGGCTGGACGGAGCAATCCGCATGCAGCCGAAATAGGGGGCATTAAAATGGGCAAATATCGTTTTGAAGAAGATGAGCATATCATGTTCCGTAAGTCGCTGCGGAAATTTCTTGAAAAAGAAGCGGTGCCACAATATGAGCAATGGGAACAGGATCGCCTGATTCCGAAATCATTCTGGAAGAAACTTGGGGACATGGGCTTCCTATGCCCGCAGGTTGAAGAGCAGTATGGCGGCCTCGGGCTTGATTTCCGTTACGCCGTCATCATCGGCGAAGAGATGGAGCGGGTCGGCGCCAGCCTCACCGGTGTCGGACTTCACAACGATATCACTGTGCCGTATATCGAATCCTACGGCAATGAAGAACAGAAACAGCGCTGGCTGCCAGGTTGCATTTCAGGGGATTACATCACGGCGATCGCGATGACGGAACCTGGAGCGGGCTCTGACCTGGCCAATATATCAACTACGGCTGTACGTGACGGTGATAATTATATCGTCAATGGCCAAAAAACCTTTATCACCAATGGCATCAATTCGACGCATGTGGTTGTTGTCGTAAAAACCGATACAAAAGTGGAGCCGAAGCACCGTGGAATTTCCTTGCTGATGATCGAAGAAGGGATGCCGGGCTTTACAAAAGGGCGCAAACTGGATAAAGTCGGCCTTCACGCACAGGATACTTCCGAATTATATTTTGAGGATTGTGTCGTGCCGGCAGCGAATTTGATCGGTGAAGAGAACAAAGGCTTCACCTATTTGATGGAAAAATTACAGCAGGAGCGCCTCGTGGTGGCGATGGCAGCCCAGACGGCTTCAGAAGATATGCTGGAAATGACCGTCGACTATGTAAAATCAAGACAGGCATTCGGCAAGCCGATCAGCGCTTTCCAGAACACGCAATTCAAGTTGGTTGAAATGGCTACTGAAGTGGAACTGGGGCATTCATTCCTTGAGTCGTTGATCGAAGAGCATATGGCGGGCAAGGATATCGTGTCCAAAGTATCGATGGCCAAATACTGGCTGACGGATACCGCCAAAAAAATCTCGGGCGAATGCATGCAATTGCACGGCGGCTACGGTTATATGGAAGAATACAAAATCGCCCGCCGCTACCGCGACATTCCGGTGGCAGCGATCTATGCCGGATCCAATGAAATCATGAAAACGATTGTCGCGAAGCGGATGGGTCTTTGAACCTTCTGCTTGACAGAATAAACAAACTAATTTAATCTGAACATCAACTTGTTGGAAGAGCGGCAAGTCTATTTGAGAGAAGAGCCCAGAGAAGACTAGAATAGCAGAGAGCAAAATCGAGGATTGAGACGAGTAGGCAATGGATTCTATTTAGAGAGTCAGCGGCTGGTGGGAGCTGATTGGAATTCTTGCACGAATGGACTTAGGAGAGCTGGCCTGAAAATGAAAATGAGTAAGGCAGACGTATGCCCTGCGTTAAAGGGAAAGGCGAACAGCCTGTTTGAGTGAGTGCAGAAATGCATTAATGCGTGGTGGTACCGCGGTTTTTTAAACCCGTCCCCGCAACCGGATCTATTTCCGGTTGCGGGGATTTTTGTATTCCAAAAGAGCTGAGGAGAGATGAAGATGAGACGAGCAGAGAATTTAAGTGAGCACAGAATGTACAGCAAATCGATGGAAATATTGGACGGACGGATGGAAGACCATGAAATCAGGGAATTTCTTGTGGCTTTGCATGCTAAAGGAGAAACGGCTGACGAGATGGTCGGCCTTGTAAAAGCGATGCGCTCAAAAGCGGTGGCTTTGCCGGAAACGGAGGGGCTGTTGATTGATGTATGCGGCACGGGAGGCGACCGTTCGTTCAGTTTTAATATCAGCACGCTGACGGCGTTCGTACTTGCGGGTTGCGGCATGAAAGTGGCGAAGCACGGCAACCGCAGTGTTTCGAGCAAGACGGGCAGCGCGGATGTGCTGGAAGAACTGGGGATTGGGACGACAGCGGATCCGGCAATTATTCCTGAATTGATTGACCAGACGGGAATCGCGTTTTTATTTGCGCCAGCTATCCATCCGGCGCTCGGAAAATTGCGGGAAGTGCGGAAGAGCATCGCGACACCGACCATCTTCAATCTGGTCGGGCCACTCGCCAATCCGTTACCGATTGAAGTGCAGATGACCGGCGTGTACCGGCGCGATATGCTGGAGCCGATGGCGGATGCATTGATGCGGCTCGGCAGAAAACGCGGTGTGATGGTCCACGGAGCAGGCGGCATGGACGAGCTTTCGCTGGCGGGCACCAATGAATTATTGTTTTTTGATGAAGATGGCAAGAAGGCGGTCCAGTTTCATCCGGAAGAAGCGGGCTTGAAGCTGGCGCCGGTTGAGGCAATCCGAGGCGGAGACGCCAAACGCAACGCGGCGATTTTTATGGAAGTGCTGGAAGGACGCGAAAGTGCATACCTGGATACAGTGGCGCTGAACGCGGGAGTCGCCATTTTCGCAAGTGGCAACGCCGGAACGATTGCGGAAGGCGTACACGCAGCAAGAAAATCCATCCTTTCCGGAGAAACAGGCCGTGTATTTGAAGCGCACCGTCAGGCAGTGGGGGTGTTGGTATGAATATATTGGATGAAATCATTGTGGCAAAACGTGAAGAAATAAAAAGTTATTCACCAGTTGAACAAGTTAAAGGGAATGCATTTCCTCAGAAATTCCGCTTGGCCGAACGATTGCGGCAAGGGCCGGGTGTCATCGCGGAAATCAAACGGGCTTCACCGTCAAAAGGCGATATCCGGCTGGACGTTGATGTCGCGGGGCAGGCGAAGCAATACGAACAGGCAGGAGCGGCCGCGATTTCGGTTTTAACGGATAAATCTTATTTCAAAGGATCGATTGAAGATTTGAAAAATGTGGCGCAGCTCGTTTCAGTGCCGGTGCTTTGTAAAGACTTTATCATAGATGAAATTCAGATAGACCGGGCGAAAAATGCGGGAGCGACGATCATTCTTTTGATCGTTGCGGCACTTCAGCAAAAAGAACTTGAACGCCTGTTTTCATATGCGCAGACACAAGGGCTGGAAGTGCTCGTCGAAGTGCATGACACCGAAGAACTTCAGGCTGCAGTGGACTTGGGAGCGGAATTGATCGGCGTCAACAACCGGAATTTGAAAACGTTCGAAGTATCACTGCAGCAGACAGCGGAAATCGCCGAATGTTTCCCGTCGGACAGCAACGCTTTATTGATCAGTGAGAGCGGTATTTTTACAGAAGACGACGCGGCATTTGCATTCGGCAAAGGTGCGGCCGGCATTCTGGTCGGTGAAGCGCTGATGCGGTCGGAAGATGCAGGTGGCTGGATTACAGCGGTGACGTCGCTGGAGGTGGGGGAATGACGAAGGTGAAGATATGCGGCTTGCAGGAAGAAGTGCATGTCCGCGCTGCATCCGCTGCTGATGCGGCGGGATTCGTTTTTGCGCCGAGCCGCAGGCGGGTAACGGTGGAACAGGCTGCCCACCTGGCTGATGAGTTGCCTGGATCAGTAGAAAAAATAGGTGTTTTTGTAAATGCGGAACTGGATGAAGTGCTGGCAGCGGTTCGAGAAGTCCCGTTGACGATGGTGCAGCTGCACGGAGATGAAACGGATGAGTTTATTCGCAGTATTCCCGTAAAAGTCATACAGGCATTTTCGGTCCGTGACATTGAAGATGTAAAAAAACTTGAAAAATCGATTGCGGATTATGTGCTGGTTGATGCACCTGGAATCGACTTTCGCGGGGGGAGCGGGCGGACCTTCGATTGGAGCTTGCTGGAAAAATCCTCAATCGATCCCGCAAGACTGATTGTGGCGGGCGGACTGGATTCGGCAAATGTTGGACAGGCAATCGGTTCTCTGGCTCCGTATATGGTCGATGTGTCCAGTGGAGTCGAAACTAAAGGCAAGAAAGACGCAGATAAAATAAAAAGTTTCATAAAAACTGTAAAGGGTGATTCGATGCAGCAAGCAACGGGAACAGAGAACGTAACAGGGTTTTTCGGACGTTTCGGCGGCCAATTTGTGCCGGAGACATTGATGAAAGCTGTGAAGGAGCTGGAAGCGGCTTATGCGGAAGCGAAAGAAGATGCCGATTTCCAGGCGGATTATCATAAGTATTTAAAAGAATATGTCGGACGTGAACAGCCGCTGACATATGCGGCGCGGCTGACGGAAGCATGGGGCGGCCCGAAAGTTTATCTGAAACGGGAAGACCTCAATCACACCGGGGCCCATAAAATCAATAACGCAATCGGTCAGGCGCTGCTGGCGATCAGGATGGGCAAACGCAAAATTGTCGCGGAAACAGGCGCCGGCCAGCACGGTGTGGCGACAGCCACAATCTGTGCGCTGCTTGACTTGGAATGCGTCATTTTCATGGGAGAAGAAGACATCAGGCGGCAGCAATTGAACGTATTCCGGATGAAGCTTTTGGGAGCGAAAGTCGAGAGTGTCACAAAAGGCAGTGCCACTTTGAAAGATGCAGTGAATGAAGCGCTGCGCTACTGGGTGACGAATGTGGAAGATACTCATTATCTCATCGGTTCTGCACTCGGACCGCATCCGTTCCCGACAATGGTCCGCGATTTCCAGAGTGTGATCGGCCGTGAGACGCGTGAGCAGATTCTCGACAAGGAAGGGCGCTTGCCGGATGTCATCCTGGCTTGTGTCGGCGGCGGATCAAACGCAATCGGCATGTTCCATCCTTTTGTGGGAGACGAATCCGTGAGGCTCATCGGAGTGGAAGCGGCAGGCGAAGGCGTTGATACGGCCCGGCATGCCGCGACACTGACAAAAGGAACAGAAGGCGTGCTGCACGGAGCCTATATGAAGCTTCTGCAGGATGAAAACGGACAGGTCCAGGAAGCGCACTCGATTTCGGCTGGTTTGGATTATCCGGGTGTAGGCCCTGAACATGTCCATTTGGAAGACATCGGCCGAGTTGAATATAAGGCGGTAACAGATGAAGAAGCGCTGGCTTCGGTCATCAAGCTGTCGAGACTCGAGGGCATCATTCCGGCGCTTGAATCGGCGCACGCCGTGGCGGAAGCGGAAAAGGCAGCCGCTGCGATGGGGCCGGAAGAAATATTGATCATCTGCGTTTCCGGACGTGGTGATAAGGACATGGCGACCTACGCGGAAAAATTGGAGGGACTGGCATGAAACGCTTGAAGGATTTGAAAGATAATGGAGATAAAGCATTTGTCGCTTATATCATGGCGGGAGATGGAGGGCTCGATAAATTGCGCGGCCAAGTGGAGTATCTGCAGACGACAGGTGTAACAGCGATCGAAATCGGCATTCCTTTTTCCGATCCGGTCGCAGATGGACCGGTCATCGAAGAAGCAGGAAACCGTGCGCTCGCGGAAGGTGTGACACTGGATAAGGTTTTACTCGAAATGGAGAGCTGGGATTTCAACTTAAAGATCCCATTGATCGTCATGACATATTTAAATCCGGTCATCCGCTACGGCGCGGAGCGGTTCGCTGAGTCCTGCAAGGAGGCCGGCGTTTCAGCGGTCATCATCCCGGATCTGCCATTTGAGCACCAGCAGCTGGTCGAACCTTATTTGAAAAAGACCGGCATCACACTGATCCAGCTTGTTACGCTTACCACCACTGAAAATCGGCTCGAAGACATCTTGGCGGCGGCTGAAGGATTTGTTTATGCCGTTACGGTAACCGGCATTACCGGTGTGCGTGACGAAATGACGCAGGAAGTGCAGGAATTCATGAAAACGGTACGCTCTAAGAGCCCTGTGCCGGTTTACGCGGGTTTCGGGATTTCGAAAACCGAACATATTGAAATGCTGCGGGATGACGTCGACGGATTCATCGTGGGGTCGGCGATTGTTAAAGCTTTTCACGACAATAAAATCGAAGACATCGAACCCCTCATCCATGCAGTGACCCAGCGCAACCCGGTATAATGGATGCCGGAGGGATGTAAGATGTTCAAACCAGTCACAGCGGATTTTTTTGATATGCCCACTCTTGATTTGTCGCGCAACCTGCTGGGGCAGCTGCTTGTACACGAGCTTCCGGAAGGAATCGTCGCTGGGCGGATCGTCGAGACGGAAGCCTATATGGGAGCGGAAGACCGTGCGGCGCACAGCTTCGGCAATAGGCGGACGAAACGGACTGAAATCATGTTCGGCAAGTCAGGGCTTGTCTATACGTACCAAATGCATACGCATACGCTGATCAATGTTGTCAGCGGTCCGGTCGACACACCACGTGCCATTCTGATCCGGGCAGTGGAACCGGTTGAAGGGATTGACTTGATGGCGGACCTGCGCGGCCGGCATCTGCCGATTAAGCAATGGACGAGCGGTCCCGGCAAACTGACAAAGGCGATGGGGATTTCAATGGATTATTATGGCCATCATTTTACAGAGCGCCCATTGTATATCGCTGAAGGAGATCCGGTGCATGCCGTTTCTGTCGGACCGAGGGTCGGCATCGGCAATTCACAGGAAGCTGTCCATTACCCATATCGATTTTGGGAACAGGACAATCCTTATGTCTCGAAATTCCGGTAAGCGCCATGTTTAGTAATTTCTCTATGTGGAATAATAAGGGAGAGTATTAAATTAAAGGAGTGGAAGACAGTGGCAAAAATTGCAACGCTAATTACTGATATGTTTGAGGATGTAGAATATACCGACCCATCGAAAGCATTCAACGATGCAGGTCACGAAGTTTTCACGATTGAAAAAGAAGCTGGCAAGGAAGTTACAGGCAAGCAGGGTGAAGCTGTTGTGTCTATCGATAAGGGCATCGACGAAGTGAATCCGGACGATTATGATGCGCTGTTCCTGCCTGGTGGATTTTCGCCGGACCAATTGCGTGCGGATGATCGTTTCGTGGACTTCACGAAAGCATTCATGGATGCAAAAAAACCGGTATTCGCAATCTGCCATGGCCCGCAATTGCTGATTTCAGCAAAAGCGCTTGAAGGCCGCAAGGCGACAGGCTTCAAATCGATCCAAACAGATATGGAATACGCCGGTGCCAAATTAGTGGATGAAGAAGTGGCCGTTTGCCAGGATCAATTGGTGACAAGCCGCCAACCGGATGACATCCCGGCATTCAACCGTGAATCATTGCGTGTACTTGAACAGTATTCGTCAAAATAATAATCTAGGTAAAGGAACCCCGGCAGCTTCGGATGCCGGGGTTTTTTGGTGCGGAAAATCGGGTTAACGCAAACAATCGGGGTTATAACGCAAACAACAAAGGCTATAACGCAAACAACGGTAATTATCCCGCAAACAACCTCTGCTATCGCACAAACAACAGCAAATTCACTGGATTTTACCTTGATTAAATAAGTAAACACTTATATAATGGGTGACGGAACTCTTGAAAGAAGGTGAATGCTTTGGATTATTCATACATGGAATCCTATTTGAAGGCAATCAGCGATCATAATCGGATGCTGATACTGAAGTACTTGTCGAAAGACTCACTTTGTATATGTGAATTTACGGAATTGCTGGATATGACGCAGCCGGCGGTTAGCCAGCATATGCGCAAGTTGAAAACGGCTGAATTGGTGACTGAAGAAAAGCGGGGGCGTTGGACCATTTGGTCGCTGAACGTTCGTCATGCGCTTTATCCGATGCTGATCCATTTGCTCAGCCTGTTGCCTGAGCCGGAAATTACAGTGGAATCTCTGGAAGCGGAAGGAAAAAAAGTAGTTTGTGAATAAGGAGTTGTTTGGATAGTGGAAGTTGGATTAGCAAGTTTTATCTTTATCGTCACATTAATTTTTGTCATATGGCAGCCGCGCGGATTGTCAATCGGCTGGTCGGCGATTGCCGGCGCAGTGGTAGCATTATTATTCGGAGTGGTTGATTTTGGTGATGTCTGGGATGTGACCGGCATCGTCTGGAATGCGACATTGACGTTTGTCGCTTTGATCATCATCTCTTTAATACTTGATGAAATCGGGTTTTTTGAATGGGCGGCATTACATATGGCCCGCTTGGCTAAAGGGAGCGGCCTTCGGATGTTCTTTCTGGTGACAGTTCTTGGCGCCATTGTTGCGGCGCTTTTCGCCAATGACGGAGCGGCATTGATTTTGACGCCGATCGTCCTGGCGATGGTGAGAGCTTTGAATTTCAAGGATGCGATGATTCTGCCGTTCATCATGGCTTCCGGGTTTATTGCGGACACGGCATCATTGCCGTTTGTCATCAGTAACTTGGTGAATATCGTTTCAGCGGACTTTTTCAATATCGGATTCACTGAATATGCGATTCGCATGGTTGTACCTAACTTGTTCAGTATCCTGGCCAGCATGCTGGTTCTTTACCTTTATTTCCGTAAAGATATTCCGAAAGAATTCGATGCCAGTGTATTGAAAACACCTGCCTCGGCTATTAAGGATCTGAAAATGTTCCGTCTGTCCTGGGTGGTTCTGGCGGTATTGCTGATCGGGTATTTCGCAAGTGAAACGTTGGATATTCCGGTCTCGTTCATCGCGGGAGCGGTCGCCATCATTTTCCTGGCGATTGCGCGCAGAAGCGAAGCGGTCGAGACGATGACCGTGCTGAAGGGTGCGCCTTGGGCGATCGTTTTCTTCTCGATCGGTATGTATGTAGTCGTTTATGGGTTGCGCAATGTCGGCTTGACTTCGGTTTTGGCAACTGCAATCGAGTGGACGGCGGGGCACGGACTATATGCGGCGACAATCGGCATGGGCTTTATCGCGGCCATCCTTTCGTCAGTCATGAATAATATGCCGACCGTCATGATCGATGCGTTGGCCATCGCTGAAACCAATACGACAGGCGTCGTGCGGGAAGCGTTGATCTATGCCAATGTCATTGGCTCGGATCTCGGTCCGAAAATCACGCCGATCGGCTCGCTCGCTACATTATTATGGCTGCACGTCCTGAAAACAAAGGGCGTCACCATCAGTTGGGGTTATTATTTCAAAATCGGGATCATCCTGACGATTCCGACATTGTTCATCACGTTGACCGGCCTGTATTTGTGGCTGACAATCTTGAACTAAATAAATAAAAGAGGTTCACCTGTTACGGTGAACCTCTTTTTGGCCTTTTGGCGGAGTTGGGAATAAAAGCAGGAGAGTTGGGAATAAACCGATAGAAGTTGGGAATAAACCGATAAAAGTTGGGAATAAATCGGACAAAGTTGGGAGTAAAAGTGAAATCGGTTCACTTTATTGATAATAAAAAACAGGCACCCTAGAAATAGAGTGCCTGTTTTACATTGTCCAGACTCCAGCGGCCCAGCTCTTCGGGTCATAAGCCACTTTGTGTCTAGTCTCCAGTGCCTAGCTCTTCGGGATATAAGTCAAACCAGCTGCGTGGCAAAGATCGCCACTACACTGATTCGTCTTATACCCGTCAGAGCTGAACAGGCACTTCCGCTTTTCTTTTGCTTAATCCAAAAACTTAGCCATATAGATTTCATCATAATATTTACCATTGATAAACATGGAATCCTGTCGAATCCCTTCGGAAACATAACCGGCTTTTTCGAATAATTTCCTGCCTGGCTTATCATTCTCGACCACAGTCAATTCGAGGCGGCTGATGTTTTTCGAAGCTGCCCATTCTTCGCCTTTTTGAAGCAGTTTAGTGGCAATGCCTTTGCGGCGGGCATCCGCTTGAACGCCTACGCACATTTCAGCGCGATGTGCTGCGCGCTTCGCTGCGTTGCCGATGATTGTCAAAAAGCCCACATGTTCACCGTTCAAAATAGCGATAAAGATCGTGGAATGGCCACTTTGGCGCCATTCAATGATTTGTTTGCGGACTTTTTGGGTGGACTGGGTACGTTCGTCTTTCCCGTACAGCATAAATTCGGATTCAGCTTCCACCGTTTTCATCAAAGCGGCAAGGGAACGTGCGTCGCCGTGTTCAGCATTGCGGATCAATAGGATATCTTCATCACCATTGCCATCCTTCGCATTTTTACCTTTGGAAGAATCGATTTTTTCAAATACGACATAACGATTCGTCTCCACTTCACTGACAAAATAACCGGCATCCATCCAGGCGTGGAAATGCTTGGCAGGCGCTTTGGTCTTTTTCCACCAGCTTCTATTCAAATAAGCAGCGTTAGGCAATTGCTGGCCCATAATCTGTTCGATTTCATTGAAGCTTAGCTTGATTGTTGGATTTGTGGCAGATGAAAAGTAATTTGCTAAAGGAATGTATTTCTTTTCCAGAATTATAGTCAATATTTTCACTTCCCTTCAGAAATTTATGGCTTAATTGTATTAATTATACCATTAGTACTATTGCTAAGTATATTGATTTGTCCCTTAATACTAAAAAAATTCTATTCAGAATAATAATAATTTCAAATATAGAGATATTTTACTTTAAAATTCCATTAAAAGTACTTGTTTTAACAATAAAACCAATTTTAGTAATTATAAAGGCGTAGTCATATAATACTACATAATGAAAAAAATCACTATGGCTTTTTTTATTAAATTTTTCATTAGGTTTATATAAATCACAGGAAATGACGAATTTAAGCGACTTTAACACAGAAAGTTCAGCTGTCCGGACAGTTATGATAGAATTACACAGAAACCAACAATGATCAGGAGGCATAAAAATGTCAAAAGTTTTTGTATTAGGCCATAAAAATCCGGACACGGATTCCATTTGTTCCGCTTTATCTTATGCGCATCTCAAGAAAGAAACAGGAATGGAAGCGGAAGCCATCCGCCTTGGCGAGATGAATAACGAAACGATTTACGCACTTAAGGAATTCGGTTTTGAAGCACCTCGGCTTGTAACGCGGGTATCAGAGGAAGCTTCACAGGTAATCCTTGTGGACCACAACGAACGCCAGCAAAGTGCTGACGATATTGATGAAGTCCAGGTGATTGAAGTAATCGACCATCACCGGATCGCCAACTTTGAAACAACAGATCCTTTGTTCTTCCGGGCGGAGCCGGTCGGCTGCACAACAACCATCCTGTTGAAGCTTTACAAAGAAAATGGCGTAACGGTACCTGCCAATATTGCGGGGCTGATGCTGTCCGCCATCATTTCCGATTCGCTGTTATTCAAATCGCCTACCTGCACTGACCAGGATATCCAGGCAGCACGCGAACTGGCTGAAATCGCCGGCGTCGATGCTGAGGTATACGGGCTGGCTATGCTGAAAGCAGGGGCGGATTTAAGCAATAAAACACTTGAAGACTTGATTTCGCTGGATTCAAAAGAATTTGAAGCAGGAGATCACCGTTTTGAAGTGGCCCAAGTGAATGCGATTGATGTAAATGAAGTCCTTGATCGCCAGCACGAGATTGAAGTGCTGATGAACCAGCTGGTTGCCGACAAAGGTCTTGACCTCTTTGTATTTGTGGTGACGGATATTCTGAACAACAATTCGGAAGCGATCGTACTTGGAAGAAATTCCGGCATAATCGAAGGCGCATTCAAATCGAGCGTTGTCGACAATCGTGTCCTGCTGCCAGGCATCGTTTCACGCAAGAAGCAGATCGTTCCGGTAATCACGGAAGCCTTAAGCTGATTCCCTTTTGGGAATCAGTTTTTTTTAATTTATAAATGTAGAACTGAATTGTAAATGGAGTTTAACAAGCAGAATGATTGAGGATGCCTTTTGTGCTTGCTATAGTATAGAACGAGGTGAACAACGATGTTGAAAATTGAAATTTGGTCGGATTACGTGTGCCCGTTTTGTTACATAGGCAAACGTACACTGGAACAGGCACTTCTAAAAACAGGCTTTAATAATCAGGCCGAAGTTACTTTTAAAGCTTATCAGTTGGATCCCGCTACTCCGGTAGATTCCAGCATGCCAGTATATGAAAGTTTGGCCGCGAAATTTGGCCAGTCCGTGGAACAGGCGAAAGAGATGACGAAAGGTGTAGCTCAGCATGCACAGCAAGTCGGGTTGCATTATGACTTTGACAATATGGTGCAGGCAAACACACTGGCCGCTCACCGCCTGGTGAAATTTGCAGAAACGAAAAATCTTGAAGCAGTTTTGACAGAACAGCTGCTGAACGCATATTTCGTAAATGCCGAGCATATCGGCAAGCATGATGTGTTATTGGATCACGCAGAAAAAGCAGGATTGCCGCGCAATGAAGCCAAAGCCGTCCTGGATTCTGATGAGTTCATGGCCGATGTGGAGCAGGATATAGCGGAAGCCGGTCAATTGGGCGTTCAGGGAGTTCCTTTTTTCGTCATCAATCGGAAATACGCTATATCCGGTGCACAGCCTTTGGATGCTTTTGTTGATTCCATCAAGCAAATCGCCGATGAAGAAGGCTTGCGTCCTGCTTTAAAACCCTTGGGCAGCAAAAAAACCAGCTATTGCACTGGAGATTCCTGTTCTTCTGACTGAGTCTGCCAGGCAACTTAATTGACCAGGTCATAAAAATTAATTAGAATTAAGAAGTCTTTAATTTGAGATAAATAATACTAAGAAATAAAGGAGTTTTGTTTTTCATGAACGTTTTAGTAGTAAAAGCCAATAACCGTCCCGCATCAGAGGGCGTTTCAAGTAAAATGTACGACGTATTTATGGATAATGTGGGATCTGGCGCGAATGTGAAAACGTTCGACGTGTTCAAAGAAGATATGCCGTATTTCGGCCAGGATTTCTTCGACGCTATGCAGAAATCAGCGCAAGCTGAAGAATTGAATGACATCGAGCAGCGCATTTTGACAGCTGCGAACAAAGCGATGGACGCTTTCCTTGATGCTGATGTTGTCGTATTCGCATTCCCGTTATGGAATAAAACAATTCCAGCGCCATTGCAGACATTCATCGATTACATCTACCGCGCAGGCGTAACATTCAAATATACGGAAGAAGGTCCACAAGGCCTTGTACCTGAAAAGAAAGTCATCATCCTAAATGCCCGCGGCGGCGTCTACTCGACTCCGGAAATGGCACCAAGCGAAATGAGCGTCAACTATGTGCGCATGATCATGAACTTCTTCGGCATCGAAGACATCGAAGAAGTGATTATCGAAGGCCATAACATGTATCCTGACAAAGCGCAGGAAATCATTGAGGACGGCATGAAACGTGTCGAAGAAATGGCTCAGTCACTTGAAAAAATAAGAGTGTAACAGAAGGGACTTACCCGGAAGCGCAAATGCGTTTCCGGGTTTTTCTTTGCGCTTAATTTTCAGACGGAAGGGTACATAGGAAGTAAATGAAAATATTAGGAGGTATCATGCGGCGATGACGAATGAAAACATGAACATTCCAGAATCGAAAGAATCCTACTGGCGCGCATTTAAAGATGTACCGAATTATCCGCAGCTGCAAAAGAACGAATCGACGGAAGTTGGGGTGGTCGGCGGTGGCATTGCCGGCATCATCAGTGCTTATCTCTTGGCAAAGGCCGGGAAAAAAGTGACCTTGATCGATGCCGGAAAACTGATTGACGGCGTCACCGGCTACACTACGGCGAAAATTTCAGCCCAGCATGACTTGATTTATTCTGATTTAATCAAGATGTCCGGCGAAGTGGAAGCGAAAAAATATTATGATGCCAACATCGAAGGACTTGAATTCATCAAAAACACGGCAAAAGAACTTGGTATTGATTGTGACTTCGAGCATCACGATGCGTTTGTCTATGCCAATACGGAAGCCGGAGCCAAATTGATTGAGCAGGAAGCGGAAGCGTATGAACAGCTTGGACTGCCCGGTGGTTTGGCGAAATCGGAAGCAGAGTTGCCGTTTGACATCAAAGAAGCGATTGTCATGCGCGACCAGGCCCAATTTCACCCAGTGAAATTTCTGGCGGGACTCGTGAAGGAATTTGAACGGCTCGGCGGCACGGTTTATGAAAAAACACGGGCTATAAAAATTCTCAGCAAACAAGATCCGGTAGTCCAAACGGAAAACATGTCACACCTGTCCTGTGAGAAAGTGATTGTGGCTACCCATTATCCATTTAATGACGCTGACGGGATGTATTTCGCGAGGATGTCAGTAGAACGTTCATATGTGGTGGCGGCAAAAGTAAAAGGCGATCTTCCGAAACATATGTACATCAGCACGGATAAGCCGAGCCGTTCACTGCGGTATGCAACTGATGGCAACGGAGAAAGGTTTTTGCTGATCGGCGGGGAAGACCATGGCTCGGGCAAGCATAAAGGAGATACACTGGAAAATTATCAAAAGCTTGCGGAGTGGGGAGATGAATATTTCGGCATCGAAAATATTCCATATCGGTGGTCAGCCCAGGATATGACGACGCTTGATAAAGTCCCTTATATAGGTACAAGTACGGTTGGCTATGAGAAGATCCTGGTCGCTACCGGCTTTCACAAGTGGGGAATGGCCCACGGTGCTCTAGCGGGGATGCTGTTAAGTGATCAGATCCTTGGCAATGAAAACCGCTACGCCTCTTTATATAATCCGACCCGCACTAAGATGAAGCCTGCCGATATGGCAAGTTTCGCAAAAGACAACGCATCGGTTGCGAAAGAACTGGTCAAAGGCAAGCTGCAGCGCCCGACGAAGACGGCCGACTCCCTTGAGAAAGGGGAAGGGGCAAGCGTCAAAACATCAAAAGGAGCGGCCGGCGGCTACCGTGATGAATATGGCCAGCTGCATCTTGTTGATACGACCTGTACCCATATGGGCTGTGAAACGAAATGGAATGACGCGGAACGGTCATGGGACTGCCCGTGCCACGGCTCGCGCTTCTCTTACACAGGTGAAGTACTGGAAGGCCCGGCCGTCAAACCGCTGAAGCGGATTGAAGAATAATTAATTATAGAAATAAAAAGTGAGAAAGGAGCTGCAGGAAATCTGCAGCTCCTTTAAATATTTGTAGAAAAAGAAAACCGATATTCCACAAAACAGCTCCGCTTTCCTGGGGACTCGAGCTGAGCTAACTCGTGCTCGGTCCCCTTCGCCCGAGTGGATCTCAGCACTTCGTTCGAACCGGAGTTGAAAAGCCAACTCCGGTTCTAATCCCCTGGGAGTCTTCGCTGTTTTGCTTCATATCTCAGAATCGCTTTCTATAAAGACATGGTATGAGAATTTTGTTTTCTGAGAATATATTCATTTACTTGTACAGATATAAAGTGTAGCAGCAGCCGGCGAAGTGCAAAGATGTGCTCCTGCATCGCTTCGCTGCTTCGTCGCAAAGACCTATCCTCGCAAGCTTCGGCCAATGTCTTTCCTGCAGGAAACAGAGCGAGTCCTGAGACCCCGCAGGCGCAAAGCGACGAGGAGGCTCAGGCAGCTCCCTGCGGAACGCGTCCGGCTGCAGCGAAATGGTTGAAGAAGTTGATGTTTCTCGACAGCCTGAAAAAGGAGCTGCAATTAAATCTGCAGCTCCTTTTACTATGGATTTATAAATTATGCTGGATTAGCTTGCAGTTCCAACGTGATCTTGATGTCTTCGCCTACAAGCACGCCGCCTGTTTCAAGCGTCTGGTTCCAAGTAAGGCCGAAATCTTTGCGGTTCACTTTGCCTTCGCCGCTGAATGCTACAACTTCCACGCCCCATGGGTTAACGCCTTTGCCGCCGTATTCCACATCAAAAGTGGCTGGGCGAGTAACACCTTTCATCGTTAAGTCGCCTGTCAATTCGTACTCGTCGTCACCTTTTTTGACGATTTCGTTTGCATTGAAAGTGATATGAGGATGCTGTTCAGCATCGAAGAAATCCGCCGAACGCAAGTGGTTGTCACGGTCTTCGTTGTTTGTATTGATGCTTGCCACGTCGACTTTGAAATCGATCAATGCGCCTTGAAGATCCGTTTCATCGGCTTCAACTGTTGCGTCATATGATGCGAAAGAGCCTTTCACTTTTGATACCATCATGTGTTTTACTGAAAAGCCGATTTCTGAATGCGCTGCGTCTACTGTCCATTTTTTCATGTTTGATTTCCTCCAATATTTTTATGTCTAACCAAACTATAAAACAATAAAACTATGATGTCAATATACTTTAATTAATTATTCTCGAATTCGAGATAAATATTTTATTGGACTTTTGAACGTAACTGACCATAAAAGCTTGTCAAATGGGCAATAAAATCGGATACTATTAGAAGTTAAACGTTTAGAAGGGATTTGCTTGGAATGACGAAAGAAAGATGGTTATCAGACCTTCGCCGATTTGTGGCGGACAGCCACGTGAAAATCGACGAACCGCTACATCTCCATACATTGACAAGAATGGGCGGACCGGCTGATATTTTTGTATCACCTACAAACGAAGATGAAACTGCTTATACAGTGAAATATGCATATGAAAATAATATTCCCCTATTATTGTTGGGGAATGGCTCGAACATGGTCGTACGTGACGGCGGAGTAAGGGGAATTGTATTGAACCTGAAAAGCCTTAACGAAATCCGCATCGATGGTATGAATGTCTACGCGCAAGGCGGCGCAAACATCAAGGAAGTTTCTAAAGCCGCTGCTTTGAACACGTTGACGGGCTTTGAATTCGCATGCGGGATCCCGGGTTCTGTCGGCGGAGCGATGGCGATGAACGCCGGAGCATACGGCGGAGAGATCAAAGACATCATTGTTCAGGCGACCGTCCTGACCAAGACGGGCGATAAACTTCTTCTATCCAAAGAAGAGCTTGAACTGGATTACCGCAAGAGTGTCATAACGAAAAAAGGCTATTATGTTTTGTCGGCTGAATTCGGTCTTGAAAGAGGGGACCAAAACGTCATTGACGCGAAAATGGCCGATTTGACGCATCAGCGGGAATCCAAGCAGCCGCTTGAATTCCCTTCAGCCGGAAGTGTCTTCAAACGTCCGCCGGGCAATTTTGCGGGCAAGCTGATCCAGGAAAGTGGTTTACAAGGCAAAGGATTCGGCGGTGCGGAAGTTTCGACCAAGCACGCAGGGTTTATTGTCAATAAAAACAATGCGACGGCCAATGATTATATCCAGACAATTGAAATGGTGAAATCGGCTGTCCGGGAAAAATTCGGCATCGATTTGGAGCTTGAAGTGAAAATTGTCGGCGACGATACAGTGTGAATAATTAGCGGGAAGCCCTTAATAAGGGGCTCCCGTTTTTTTAATGGCGCAAAATCATGCTATAATTGAATAATAAATAATCGTGGGAGCTGATGGTGATAGACTATACAATTAATGGAATCATCCTTATCTGCGGCGCTTTCCTGTTAATGGGGGTGCTGATGACAAAAATTTCAGCACGTGCTGGAGTCCCTTCCCTAGTTCTCTTCATGATTATCGGAATGATCCTCGGCAGCGATATTTCCGGCCTCATTTATTTCTCCAATGCTGAAGTTGCGCAATTGGTTGGTGTAGTGGCCTTGATCATCATATTGTTTGAAGGCGGACTGCAGACGCAATGGAAGAATATACGTCCGGTGCTTGGCGGATCTTTGGTCCTGGCCACGCTTGGCGTTCTGATAACAACTGCAGTAGTGGCAGCTGCAGCTTATTATGTTTTGGGCATATCCGTTCTGGAAGCTCTTCTGCTTGGCTCGATTGTCGGATCGACCGATGCGGCTGCCGTTTTCTCGGTTCTGGCGGGGCAGAATATCAAAGGACGGATTTCTTCGACTCTGGAAGCGGAATCCGGTACCAATGACCCGATGGCGATGTTCCTGACAATCGCCTTTATCCAATTGATCCTGACGCCTGACTCCTCTGTCTTCACGATGCTTGGCAGCTTTGTGCTGCAAATGGGCGTCGGCGGGATTTTAGGAGTGGGGCTCGGTCTGCTCGCTTCGTGGACAATCAATCGCATCAAATTGAATGCTTCAGGTCTGTATGCTGTCCTGTCTGTCGGCTTTGCCATATTCATCTACAGCTTTACGGCTATTCTTGGCGGCAGCGGCCTGTTGGCGGTCTACCTGGCGGCACTTGTCATCGGAACGCGCGATTTGACGCACAGCTATTCGATCATCAGTTTCAATGAAGGACTTGCATGGCTTATGCAGATCCTGATGTTCGTCATCTTGGGGCTTCTCGTTTTCCCAAGCCAGCTGGCTGACTGGGACCTCATTTGGAAAGGACTTGTCCTGTCGCTTGTGCTGATCTTTATCGCCCGGCCGATCGCTGTCTTCGCATCGACGATTTTCTTCGATTATTCATTGAATGAAAAATTGTTCATGTCCTGGGCAGGGCTTCGTGGTGCGGTGCCGATCGTGTTGGCGACGTTCCCGATGCTTGCCGGTCTGGAAAATAGTTTCCTGTTCTTCAATGTCGTGTTCTTTATCGTTTTAACCTCCGCTTTGCTGCAAGGTTCAACCATTCCTTTCTTTGCAAATAAATTGAAATTGAATGGACGGCCATCGCCCAAACGCATCCACTCACTGGAGTTGGTGTCGATGGATAAAGCGAATGCAGAAATGCTGGAAGTTGAATTGACCAGCAAGTCACCGTTTGCCGGCCAGCTTGTGCAGACGATCGGTCTGCCGAAGCAGACATTGATCAGTGCGATCATCCGCTCAGGCCGCCTGGTTATGCCAACCGGCACAACGAAGCTCAAAGTCGGTGACGTACTCTATGTCCTGACAGAGAAAAAGCAAGTGTCAAAAGTGAAAATGGTTCTTGGTGAAGAGGACATCGTAAACTAGCCCGCTAATATGCGGGCTTTTTTACATTGAAGGAATTGCCGTGGCTATGGTCGAATAAAATTAAGACATCGAAAAGGGGGAGAAAGTGGAAATGGAGAAAAAGCAGAAAAAGAGAAAATGGCTTAAATGGGTGTTGGGGACGCTTGGGGTGTTGGTGGCGATTGCCGTTATCGGACTCATTTATGTTAACGCTTACATAGGAAAATCAAAACCGGTGATCAATGGGGAATTAAACGTCTCCGTACTGGATGAAGATGTGACGGTTACCCGTGACGACATCGGTGTTCCGCATATCGAAGCGCAGTCCGATGCAGACCTGTACCGCGCGCAAGGCTATGTCGTGGCACAGGACCGGTTGTTCCAGATGGATTTGTCACGTCGGCAGGCAAGCGGAAGATTGGCGGAAGCAGTCGGCGCTGCGGCAGTCGATACGGATAAATTTTTCCGGACTTTCAGTTTGCGCGACGCGGCTGAAAAGTCATGGGAAGGCTACGATGACGAATCGAAGCAAGTGCTGGAATGGTTTGCAGAAGGAGTCAACGCTTTTATAGATGAAGCAAAGGAAGAAGATACCCTGAGTTATGAATTCAGTTTGCTTGGCTACGAGCCGGAAGAGTGGACACCGGTCGATTCACTGGCCATCGGAAAATTCATGGCCTACGATCTTGGGGGCAATTGGTCATCGCTTGCCGTAAGACACTGGGCGCTTGGTGAATTTCCTGAAGCGAAAGCCAAGGAGTTGTTTATCGACTATCCGGAAGATGCACCGGCAATTATCGAAGCCAATATCAACAGCCAGGTAAAAGTGGCGGGCGAATTCGATGCTTCGCTTGTGCCGAATGAATTCAACGGCAGCAATAACTGGGTCGTTTCCGGTGATAAGACGGAAAGCGGCATGCCGCTCCTGGCAGATGACCCGCATCTTGGGTTAAGTACGCCGTCCATCTGGTATCAGATGCATTTGCAGTCTCCGGAGCAGAATGTCAGCGGCGTCATTTTCGCTGGCGTGCCCGGCATCATTCTCGGGCACAACGAAGAAGTCGCCTGGGGTGTCACCAATGTCGGTCCTGATGTACAGGACCTTTATATCGAAACGCCGAATCCGGAAGATCCGACTCAATTCCGTTATGAAGGTGAATGGGAGCAGGCGGAAGTAAGGGATGAGCCGATCAAAGTGAAAGACGGCGAAACCGTTGATTTTGAAGTGGTGGTCACTCGCCATGGTCCGGTCATTTCTGAACTGCTCTATGAAGAGGAAGATCCGGGCGCGGTGTTTTCAATGCAATGGACGGCCCTTGAACCGACTCTTGAACTGCAGGCAGTCCTGGGTTTCAATAAAGCTTCAAACTGGGAGGACTTTGAAACGGCGCTGGAAGATTTCCAGGCGCCTGCCCAGAATTTCGTTTTTGCGGGAACGGATGGCACCATCGCTTATAAAGCGAACGGACGCATTCCAATCCGTAAAACAGGTGATGGCCAATTGCCGGTTCCCGGTGATTCCGCGGATTATGGCTGGGAAGGCTATGTGCCATTCGATGAATTGCCGACTGTTGTGAATCCGGAAAACGGTTTTATTGCCACGGCGAACAATGAAGTGGTCGACGATTCCTATGAATACCATATCACTGATTTTTGGGCACAGCCCTACCGCTACAAGCGGATCGCGGAAGTGCTGGAGGCATCAGATAATTTAACGGCTGAAGATATGATGGAGCTTCAGATGGATAAGAAAAATCTTTATGCTGAGGAATTTTTGGCGGATATGATCGAAGCAGTCAGGGCGGAAAGTGACGACTACGAAGAAGAGCTTGCGATTCTCGCTGAATGGGACCAGGTGGATGCTGCAGATCAGGCGGCGCCGCTGATGTTCCATAAATGGATGAAACAGCTGCCGCATACGTTGCTGGAAGACAGCTTCCCGGAGGATGTCTATGAGCTGATGCCGGGCAAAAATCACATTACGGATGCGATGATGCGCGACTCGTTTGCCGGCAATGACGGAACATGGGTCAGTGAATATGGCGGCGTCGGAAAGTGGCTGACGGATGCGCTGGAAACAAGCTTAACGGAAATTGAAGATGAGTTTTCGGGAGACCCGGAAGACTGGAAATGGGGAGAGTATCATCAATTGACATTCCCGCATCCGCTCGCAGGAGCTTCTCCTATATTCGAAAGTATCCTGAATCCGGATCCGGTGGCACTTGGCGGTTCAAATATCACCGTGCAGGCGGCAGCATTTGATGAACAGGGCAATGTCGACCACGGAGCGGCATGGCGATTTGTAGCAGACCTTTCTGATTTATCCAGTGCACACCATATTGTAGGGCCGGGTCTGAGCGGCCATGTGAAATCTGACTTCTTCCATAATCAAGTCGGCAAATGGGCGGAAGGCAATTACCATGAGACAACGATAGACGGTTCGGCGGAAGGATCGACCTTAACACTCACAGCCGAGTAAGTTATAATGGGAAAAAAAGATATGGGGCGTTTGATTTGAAAAGGATGTTAGCGGTCGGATTCGGCGGCATGGCGGGTTCTTTGCTGCGGGCCTGGATTTACGCAGCGGTTCCGGGCACTGTCAGTCTCTGGATCATCAATATCGTCGGCAGTTTTCTGATCGGTTTCGCAGTCATGAAACTCAGCGGAAAATCTGCTGAACTGCGGCTGTTCATCTCGACTGGGCTGCTTGGATCATTTACGACTTTTTCGGCTTTCTCGAATGATTGGTTCCGGATGCTTGAGAATTCCCTGGCAACCGGTATTCTATATGGTCTCGGAATGACCATCGCGGCAACAGCGGCAGCAGCTGCCGGATTGTGGCTTGGGCGGGAAGGGGTGAGTGGATGAGCGGGATTGAAATTGCGCTTGGCGGATTTCTCGGCGCCATGGCCCGTTACCTGTTTTACCTGGTCGCTGAAGCCCGGTGGCGTCAGCCGAAAATTGCTACGCTGCTGGTGAATATCCTGGGTTCATTTGCTTTAGGTGCATTTGTCGGAAGCGGCAATCTGTCCGTTTTTTGGATGACCGGATTTCTTGGCGCATTCACCACGTTCTCGACGATGGCGCTGGATGCGGTAAAGGATTTTGAAGACGGCAAATGGCTGGCAGGTATTTCTTACTTGCTTGCAAATCTGCTCGGCGGATTGGGTTTGTTTGTAGCAGGATATATGATTTTTTAACGTTAAGAGGCTGGAAACCGACGGATACCGTCTGTTTCCAGCCTCTTATTTCATTTGACGATGACCACAGGGGCATGGACGCGTTTCGCCACTTTATGGCTGACGCTTCCGAGCACCATTTCCTGGAATGAATTGAGTCCCCGGCTGCCGATGAAGATGACGTCATAATCGTTTTCATTGGCGTGCTTGATGATTGTAGGACCTGGCGTACCGTGAAGGGTCGTGGTTTCATAGGGTATACCCGCAGAGCTGAAGATTTCCTCAAGCGGCAAGAGCAGCTGACGTCGGTAATGATGTGGTTCGTCGCTGTGTTTATCGTGCTGCACTTCCGTCCGGGCTTTTTCATAATCGACTACATAAAGCAAGGTCACAGAGGCGTCTTTGAACACCTTCGCCATCTTCAATGCTTCGGCCGCCGCCCTTCTTGAGTGCTCAGAACCATCTGCCGCTAAAAGTATTTTCTGATACATCGACGTCTCCCCCTCTTTTATGAAAAGCTTAGTGTCTCTATTCGACGTGAAAAGCTTAATTTCCTCTTGGCAAAAAAAGCGCTCATCATTCAAACGGAGGTTTGACTATAACGGCGGAAAAGGCTACACTGAGGAAAACAATCAAATGGATATTTGAATGAAAAGAGGAAGAGCCATGAAAGAGATATGTGAAATTTCGAAAGATCATCCCGGAAAAGTGGAAAATGTTCAAAAACAAATGACGGATCTCACTGATGTGGCGATTCTTTTCAAGGCGCTGGCTGATGAAACACGGCTGAAAATCGCTTTCGCCCTGACGATAGAAGAAGAGATGTGTGTCTGCGATATTGCGGCGGTGATCGGCGGCTCGACAGCTACTGCCTCCCATCATCTGCGGTATCTTCGTGAGCGCAAACTTGCAAAATCCGAACGAAAAGGCAAGCAAATCTATTACTCGCTGTCGGACAAGCACGTCCATCAGCTTGTGACCATTGCGCATGAACACGCGAAAGAAGGTGAAGAAGTTGGTTAAAACATACCGTCTTGAAAATCTGTCCTGCACGAATTGCGCGGCGAAATTCGAGAAGAATATACGCAGCCTGCCGGATATCAAAGAGGTTGAATTGAATTTCGGGGCTTCGAAGCTGACTGTTGATGGTGACGTTTCCATCGCGGACCTGGAGCGCGCGGGGGCATTCGACCATATCCGGGTCTATCCGGAAAGAGCGAAAATCGAACAAACGCCTTTCTACAAACGGCGTCAGACGATTGAAACGGCGATTTCGTTCCTGCTGCTGATTGCCGGTGTCATCCTTTCTTTCCAGACAAGTGAAAGCAACCCTTGGGCAATCGGCCTGTTCGGCGGATCCATGCTGGTCGGCGGCTATCATATGTTCCGTACCGGTTTAACGAACCTTAGCCGCCTTGAATTCGATATGAAAACATTGATGACCATCGCTGTCATCGGTGCTGCCATAATCGGAGAATGGCGTGAAGGCGCTGTTGTCGTATTTTTGTTTGCGATCAGTGAGGCGCTTGAATCGTTTTCGATGAATAAAGCACGCCAGTCGATTCGCAGCCTTATGGATTTGGCGCCTTCACGCGCCTTGATCCAGCGGGATGGTGAATTGATCGAAATGGACACGGAAGAAGTGCGCATCGGTGATGTACTGATCGTCAAACCTGGGCAGAAAATTGCGATGGATGGGGTAGTGCTTCGCGGCGAGTCTGCGGTTAACCAGGCGGCCATTACAGGTGAGTCGATTCCAGAAGTCAAAAAACCTGGGGCTGATGTATTTGCCGGCACGATGAACGAAGAAGGTGCGCTTGAAGTGACCGTCACCAAACGCGTTGAAGATACAACCATCGCAAAAATTATCCACTTGGTGGAAGAAGCGCAGGCGGAAAAAGCGCCGTCGCAAAAATTCGTCGACCAGTTCGCGAAATACTATACACCGGCAATCATCGCCATCGCCTTCCTAACCGCATTGGTGCCGGGGTATCTGACAGGCGACTGGCAGCTGTGGATTTATCAGGCCTTAGCTGTCCTGGTTGTCGGCTGCCCTTGCGCACTTGTCGTATCGACACCGGTCGCAATCGTTACGGCTATCGGCAATGCGGCGAGACAAGGCGTCCTTATTAAAGGCGGCATTCACTTGGAAGAAACAGGCCGCATCAACGTCGTGGCATTCGATAAAACCGGAACGCTGACAAAAGGCTATCCGGAAGTCACGGACGCGGTACCGGAAAATGGGTATACGAAAGATCAGCTCATCCAATTGGCTGCATCAGCAGAAGCGATGTCCCAGCATCCGTTGGCTCGCGCTATCGTCAAGGAAGCGACGCAGATGCTTCCTTCCGAAGGGTTTAATTCGGTCACCGGCAAAGGGGCTTATGCCTTGGTTAATGGAGAGCGGATCCATATCGGCAGTCTGCTGTGGGCGGAAGAATTCGGGTTTGAAATCCCCGAGCATGCCCAAAGCCTGCAGCAGCGCGGTAAATCGGTGATGGCTGTCTTTAAAGAAAAAGAATTTATCGGCGTCATTGCTGTGGCTGATGCGATTCGAAATGAAAGCCCGGCCATTGTGCGTAAATTGAAAGAGATGGGCATCGGCAGCACTGTCATGCTGACAGGCGACCATCCAGCGACCGCTAATGCAATCGCTGGAGAAATCGGCGTCACCGATGTGCGGGCAGGATTGATGCCGCAGGACAAACTATCGGCGATCCGTGAACTCCAGAAGCAATACGGCCGCGTTGCAATGGTCGGCGACGGCATCAATGATGCGCCGGCACTGGCGGCTTCCACAGTCGGCATTGCCATGGGAGGAGCGGGTACAGACACGGCGCTTGAGACAGCTGACATCGCGCTGATGGCTGACGATCTTGAAAAACTTCCTTATACGATTCGACTAAGCCGCAAGACATTGCGTATAATAAAGGAAAATATCATGTTTGCTTTGGGGCTGAAGGTAATTGCTTTGCTGTTGATCATTCCGGGCTGGCTCACTTTATGGATTGCGATTTTCGCGGACATGGGTGCGACCCTGCTCGTAATCTTGAATGCTCTGCGCCTGGTCAAGGTTCAAAAGTAAGCAATGCATGCTTGGAGGATTTGTTTTGAAATTAACTGAATGGACAATGGAAGAGCAGGAACAGCTGATCCATTTTATGACGACGAATTCCTGGCCATATCACGGACAGGAACATCCAGTCCGTGCCTTAATACAGAAGACGATCGAAGAAGGCGGTTACCAGTCTGATCAGGTAACTACCTTCTGGGTTGAAAATGATGAAGGGGAACAGGTCGGGCTTGTGAAAATCTTTGATCTGCAGGACGACATCCCGTTATTCGATTTGCGGATTGCCGATCCATACCGTGGGAAAGGCTACGGGCCGAAAGCATTGAAAATGACGGCGGATTTCGTTTTCTCATTGCCGGAAAAGAAAATCAGGCTGGAAGGGCATACGCGCCACGATAACTTTGCGATGCGCAAGGCTTTTGAACGGACGGGGTTCGTTAAAGAAGCCCATATCCGCCAAGCCTGGTTTTCGGCAAAAGAAAACCGCTATTTCGATGCGGTCACTTACGGAATGACCCGAGAAGACTGGCAACAGGGTGTTACGACGCCTGTTTTATGGGAAGATACGATTGCGGAACCGTCAGGGACACCTTTTAATCCTGTCCTGCTCGAGTTTCCGGAAGAATTCGAATCGGAGCGTTTGCTGATCCGCGCGCCGCGTCGTGAAGATGCGGTCCACAGTTATGAAGCGATCAAGCATTCCATTGAATCGCTGCGTCCCTGGATGCCGTTTGCGCAGAAAAAACCTGACCTGAAGCAGATTGAAGCGAATCTCATCGAAGCGGCTGCTGATTTCCAATTGCGAAAAGATCTCCGCCTTCATTTTTTCCAGAAAGAAACCGGGGAATTCATTGGATCAAGCGGGCTGCACCGCATCGATTGGGAAGTGCGGAAGTTCGAAATCGGCTACTGGGTCGACAATCGTTTTGAAGGAAAAGGGTATGTGACTGAAGCGGTTGAGCGCATAACGCGTTTTGCGTTCGAGGAACTCGGGGCAAACCGGGTGGAAATCAAATGCGATCCTGACAACGTCAGAAGCCGTGCTGTTGCGGAAAGGCTTGATTTTAAACTGGAAGGCATCCTCCGCAATGAGACGATCTCCCGCCTCGACAATAAACTGCGTGATACATGCGTCTATTCGAAAATCAGAGAATAGCAAATATGGATAAACAGAAAAAGAGACGGTGAGGATTGACCCTCGCCGTCTCTTCTTCTATATCCCTTTCCTACCGGAAATCAAGTTAACGATAAGAATGATTGCTGCTACGATTAGTAATAGGTGAATTAATCCGCCTGCTACGTCCATTAAAAATCCGATAAGCCAAATTGCTAAAATAACTACAAGAATAATCCATAAAATACGAGCCATGTGTTTTCACCGACCTTTCTGCTTAGATAGTAATATGTACCCTCAAAAAATACCCCGCAAACCTATCGTGAAAAAAAACTGTAATCGGTGTGGGGAAAGCTCGGTTGTTCACGGGGTGAGGGTATAGTAAACTTAAGGTTAGCCACGTTAGGGAGGAACGAAATTTGCCTACTCCAAGTATGGAAGACCATATTGAAATCATATACTCATTAATCGAACAGAAAGGCTACGCCCGAGTTTCGGACATTGCTGAGGCGTTATCCGTGCTGCCGTCTTCTGTCACCAAGATGGTGCAGAGGCTGGATAAGGACGGCTATCTGATTTATGAACGTTACCGTGGACTGGTGCTGACGCCGCAAGGACAGAAATTAGGCAAACGCCTTGTCAAAAGACATGATTTACTGGAGCAGTTTTTACGGCTGATCGGTGTTGATGAGGAACGCATCTATAATGATGTGGAAGGAATTGAACACCATTTGAGCTGGAATTCAATCAACCGGATTGCTGATCTTGTCCAGGTACTTGAGGAAAATCCTCAATTTATCGAAAAGCTGGAAAAACTTAAAAATGAAGAGAAGAATAGTTAATAGAAACAGGAGGTTTCATTATGGCATTGCATCCAGGTGAAAAAGCAGTATTACAAATCAAGGACCGTTCAGGTTCCCAGTGGATCTTATCAGACGGTTCAGGTGATGAAGTTCTGATGAATGAGTCTGAAATCGAAGAAGGACGCGAAATCGGGGAAGAAATTGAAGTTTTCCTTTACCGAAACCGCCAAGGCGGCATTTCGGCAACACCGATGATTCCGCATATTCTGCCAAGCATTTACGGCTGGGCGAAAGTATTGAAGGTATCCAAGCGCGAAGGAGCAGTCGTGGATATCGGGACTACCCGTGAAGTCTACCTGCTGCCGGCAGATTTGCCGCAATTCGAAGAACTATGGCCACAACAGGGCGATCACATTTTCATGACAATCCGGACAGACCGTTACGGCGATCTTTACGGACGCCTTGCAACTGAAGAGAAGGTCAACGAATTGTATGTTGATGCACCGACGTCTGTCTATAATCAGGATTTGAAAGCAAGGGCTTATCGCTTGCTGCCGGTCGGCACATTCATGATTTCGGTTCCGGAAATGTACCGCATCTTTGTCCATGAAACCGAGCGGGAAGAAGAACCGCGCCTTGGCGAAGAAAAAACGGTGCGTATCATTGGCGTGAAAGATGATGGCACATTGAACGGTTCGCTGCTGCCGCGCAAGCAGGAACGCTTGTCGGATGATGCTGAAACGATTATGCGTTATCTAACGGAATCTGGCGGCCAGATGCCATTCGGCGATAAATCTTCACCAGAAGAAATCCAGGAAATGTTCGGCATGAGCAAAGCTGCATTCAAGCGTGCTTTGGGGCGCCTGTACAAAGACCGTCGAATCGTACAGGAAGACGGCTGGACCAAACTTCAGCAGCATTGATGCAACCTTTCTGAATCGGAATCGTATTATTTCTATGAAAGGGGCTAAAAAGATGAAGAAACTGATAGCAACCATAGCAATGATTTTAATGGTATCGACGCTCGTTCCCACTTGGGCAGCAGCGAATGTCGGCATCAATGAAAAATACGGAGTGCCGATTGTGGTATACGGAGGCAACCTCTCTGAAGACGAAAAAGCGAGTGTCGCTGAAAGCCTGAGTGTCGAAGAAGAGGCGGAAGTGGAAGAAATCGAAGTCACGGGTGAAGACCTTGTCACTTATATCAAAGACGGGGACGCGCGTGCACGTATGTTTTCTTCAGCAAAAATCACCCGTAAAGATGAAGGCGAAGGCCTGGTCATCCAAATCGTAACGCCGGATAACATCACACAAGTAACAACGGAAATGTATGCCAATGCAATGCTGACGGCTGGAATCGAGAATGCGACAGTTGAAGTTGCCGCACCAAAACCGGTAACTGGCCACTCAGCACTTGTAGGTATTTACAAAGCTTATGAAGTAAATGGTGAACAATTGGATCCTGAACGGACAGACGTTGCAAACGATGAACTTGAAGTGGCGACTGAACTCGCTGAAGGTGTAGATGAAGCGAAAGTAAGCGAGTTGCTGACAGAGATCAAAAAGCAGATTGCTGAACAGAATCCTGCTTCACGTGAAGACGTGGAACAGATTGTAGAAGAGCAATTGTCGAAGCTGCAAATTGAGCTGAGCCCGGAAGACCGTCAATTATTGATCGATCTGATGGATCGGATCCGCCAATTGGATATCGATTTTTCCCAATGGTCGACTCAACTTGAAGACTTAAGTAAAACGATCGAAGACAAGATCGGCACAATCGTCAACGATGAAGGATTCTGGAACAGCGTCAAAGAATTCTTCAGAAACCTGGCGAACACTGTGCGTTCGTGGTTTAATTAAGAAAAGCGACTGTGAGAGATAGCCCAAACCAGTTTGGGCTATCTCTTGCGACGAAGCAGCGCAGCGATGCAGGAGCAGCCTTTTCTCCTATGAGCTGGGCGGCAGGAGTCTAGACACAAAGAAACGGACAGCCGAGGCTGTCCGTTTTTTTAGACTGTTGAGAAAGAAAAGCAGGAAACCGATATTCCGCAAAACAGCTTCGCTTTCCTGGGGGCTTGCGCTGAGCTAACTCGGACTCGTTCCACTTCGTCCGAGTGGATCTCAGCACTTCGCTCGAAACAGAGTTGGCAAACCAACTCTATTTCTAATCCCCTGGGAGTCTTCGCTGTTTTGCTTCATATCTTTAGATTGCTTTCTCATAGATGAAGATACCTTTTAATTTGTTGCCATTGAAAAAGTGAATCTATCGATTCCGCGCAGACCTAAAATGAAGCGTCAGGCGGCGAAAGGCAAAGATGTGCTCCTGCATCGCTGCGCTGCTTCGTCGCAAAGAACTGCCCTCGCAAGCTTCGGACAATGCCTTTCCTGCGGAACGCGTCCGCCTAGAGCGAAATGATTTAAGAAGAGTCGGTTTTTTGCACTTTAAGCTAAATCCGTTTTCTTGCTGGTACGCACGAGGAATGTTATTATTTAATTAATATCTCGAATTCAAGATAATTTAAGGAGGCATTTTTTATGAAATTGGAAGGTATTCATCACGTTTCAGCAATTACGGCCAATGCTGATAAAAATCATGATTTCTTTACGCGGATCCTTGGCATGCGGCTTGTGAAAAAAAGCGTTAATCAGGATTCGACATCATCCTATCATTTATTTTACGCAGATGCGGTGGGTACGCCTGGAACAGATATGACGTATTTTGATATTCCGATGGCCGGGCGCACGTATCCCGGTGTTTCAAGCATCAGCAACACCGCGTTCCGCGTGAAAAGTGAGGAAGCGCTGCAGTACTGGCTGAAGCGTTTTGAGGAATTTCAGGTGCCTCACGGTGAAATCCGTGAAAGGTTCAATCGTCAGACGGTTGAATTTCAAGACTTTGAAGGCTCCCGTTTAATGCTAACGGTTGATGAAGGCACAGGGATTGAGTACGGTATCCCTTGGACAAAAGCTGGAGTTCCCGAAGAATATGCGATTGTCGGTTTAGGAAATGTCCGGCTGACGGTCCGTAAAAAAGACCGGACGGCGGCGGTGCTGACGGAAATTATGGGCTTTGAGGAAATCGGTTCCTATCCATCAGAAGTTGATGGCATGGCAGATATTTTTGTCTATTCGACAGGAAAAGGCGGCCCTGCCGGCGAAGTACATGTAGAGGAACGTCCGGATCTTCCGCCGGAACGTCCTGGACGCGGAAGTGTCCATCATGTTGCATTTAGGGTGAAGACCTTTGAAGAGTACAGCAAATGGAATAAATATTTGCGTGATAACGGATTTATGACTTCCGGTGAAGTTGATCGGTATTATTTTAAAGCCATCTATTTCCGGGAGCCGAATGGTATTCTATTTGAGCTTTCCACAGATGAACCGGGATTTGCAACAGATGAACCAATGGAAAGTTTAGGGGAAGACCTGGCTTTACCTCCATTCCTGGAACCAAAAAGAGCTGAAATAGAAGCATCGCTGCGTCCGTTGAGCATTAATAAGCAATAATCGAGGAGGATGGAAGATGGATTTTAAAATGGTGGAGCTTGGCCAGGATGAATTTGCATTCCGCAATGAAGATGGTGGGACGGTTAATGCTGAAATCACCTGGACCCAAATGGCCGATGTTATGGTCGTGGAACATACATTTGTAAATGAAACTATGCGCAACCAGGGACTGGCGAAAAAGCTGGTTGACCGCGCAGTCGAATATGCACGCGAAAATGAATATAAGATTGAACCAGTCTGCTCATACGTAGCGTCTGTATTCGAACGGTATGATGAATATGAGGATGTAAAAGTATAAAAGCAGAAAAGCGACAGTGAGAGATGGCCCAAGAATTTTGGGGCCATCTCTTGCAAGGAAACGCAAAAAAGCAATCCGCCATTCATTATGGTTTGGATTGCTTTTTCTAATGTTCTGTTATGTAGTTTTTCATAACTACCTCCAATTTCTTATAGGAATGTCATTAAGAAAACGATACCAGTCAAAATTGAAGCTCCACCTACACCGTACATGAAATCTGATTGGCTAAATACTAAGTTTTTTTCCATTTTATAGAACCCCTCTCAAATGTTTGTAATTTTGTTTGTTACTAAATAAATACCCGGGCAAAAGCAATTTAAACATGTTTCAGCAAATTTTTTCAGGGAATCTTATTTATGAACAAAGTTTTCTGCATCCCGTTCTGGAAATTAGAACGGCTGCAAATAAGGAGGAGGCAGTTATATGAATAATGGAACGATCAGCAGGACAGGGGAACGGGTCCTCGGCATAATCGGAATTGTATTTAACATTCTTACGATCATTTTATTGGCATGGCTGATTACCAGTATCAGCGGTCTGGAAGGCACTGCCGAGTTTGAACAGTTTGAGCAGGATATCATGAATGATCCCGCTTTTGAGGGAAGTCCGGAAGAAGCTCAAATGGTAGTGGATTTCATCATTGGTGGAACCGGAGTATTCGGCTGGGCGCTCGTGGCAATGCTGGCACTCAGCACGATTCTGGCAATTGTTGCTCTCATTAATTTGAAGAAGACCAGTAACGCAAGCCTTGCAGGGGTGTTCTTCATACTTGCCGGTCTGTTGGCAGGCGTCCTGTCATTGACATCGATTCTCTTCTATATTGCTGCAATCATGTGTTTCGTACGTAAACCGCCGATGCGCGATGATGAATTGCACAGGAGAGATGATGGTGAATACCGCAATGAGAAAATCCGCAGAACGGATGATTCACTCTACCGTGAAGATGAAGTTCGCAGAACGGATGAGCCTGTATACCGTGAAGATGAGGTTCGCAGAACGGATAAGCCTGTATATCGCGAAGATGAAGTCCGCAGAACAGACGACACTGTCCGCCGTGACGAGACTCGCCGTGATGATACGCGCCGCGATGACGATACACCGTATCGCCCGCTATAAACAGTACAAAGAAAAGCACCTGCTCATAGAGCTGGTGCTTTCAAATTGTAAACATATTTTGCTGTCTGCAACGGGTGGCCTTCAAACAGTTCTTCAAATTCTTCGACAAACTCAAAGCCGTTCGCTTCATAAAAGCTGCGGCCTTTTTTATTTTCGCATTCCACATAAACAAAAAGGTTCGAACCATCGAGCAGATAAGCCAATCCGCTGTCGAGGAGTTTTTTTCCATAGCCATTGCGCTGATATTCCGGTTTCAAATACAAGGCAATCAATTCAGCGTCTCCATCATCGTCGAGTTTCGTGAAATTGGCAAAACCTATAGGCTCGCCCTCGTGTTCAGCCAATAGAAGAATGGTTTTTTTCAAGCGCATTTCCATCATTGGGACGGAATAGGATTTATCTAAGAAACTTTGCTGTATATTCACTGGGATTATGTCTTGGTAAGTGTCATTCCAACTGATATGGGCAATTTCCTGAACAGCTGTAATATCTTTGGGTGTACCTGTGCGAATCATGCAATCACCTCGGAAATTCTTTTCGTCATCATATCAAAATTCCCCATGAATAGCCACTGTTGTGGAATAATAGAGACTAAAGGAGTGAGTGGAGTTGACTTGGAAATTTTATGATTTTGATGAACTGACTGCAGCTGAACTCTATGAAATGTTGAAGCTGCGAGTGGATGTCTTTGTAGTTGAGCAGAATTGTCCGTACCCTGAACTGGACGGCCTGGATCAAAAATCGATCCATTTGGCATATAAGGAAAATGGGCGGATCCTTGCCTATTCGCGGCTTGTGCCGGGAGAGCTTAAATATGGTGTGCCTTCAATAGGACGCGTAATTGTCAGCCCGGAAGCCAGAGGTCGCGGCCTTGCGCGCGAATTGATGAACAAAAGCATCGGATTTATTTTCAGTGAATGGCAGCCTGAAGCGATCCGGCTGCAGGGACAGGTCTATTTAAAGGAATTCTACCAATCATTCGGCTTTGATCCGATATCGGGTGTCTACGATGAAGACGGCATCCCGCATGTGGATATGAAGCTGGACAAAGAGGGATGTCCGAACAGTTCAAAGTAGATTAAATAATATGGATAAGGGTATATAGGATAGAAGATATCAATTCGCGGAGGAGTGGATGGAATGGCAAAAGGAAAAGGCAGAGGATTGTTATTGGCGGGTCTTGCAGTAGGTGCCTACACTTACTTCAAAAACCCCGAAAATCGTGAAAAAGCTACATTGGCTTTCAATAATGCGAAAGAGAAGGTGAATTCATATATGGAATCACAAAACCTGGACGACAATAAAAAAACGGCGCACGATGGATCAAAACCGCAGGAGCCGCGTGAAAACAAAATGGTTTCAGAGGGCGCAATGACTTCGGTTCAATATTACAATGAAGAAGAACAGCAAAAAGAAGGCGCAAACGAAGAGAAAACAAAATTATCACCAAATGATACAAGCAAGGAAAAAACGGAAGATACCGAATCCGCATCTCCTGAACCAAAAATAAATACGGACAATATATAAAAGGGCGGTCTGCGGACCACCCTTTTTTCATTTCTTTATTTTCTTAACGTCGCCAGATTCACTGCAGCGGCGCTTAACAGCAGCACACCGCTGGTGATGAATCCGCGGTCGGCGCTTAATGCCAATGCGCCTGTAAAGGAAGAACCTGCTACAACGCCAATCGAAAAGAAGGCGTAAAAATAGCCGTATGCCTTGCCCCGTGAACGTTCGGTTGTTGAATCGATCAATAATGAATTAATGGAGGGGAACAGGAAAGCAAAGCCGATGCCATATGTAATCATACTAGTGTAAAGCAAAGGAGCCGCAGAAACAGAACTCAATAAAAACAAGGAACTGCCCATAAGAAAGAATCCGGCTATTAAAGTATAAACAGGCTTGATCGCATCGAACAGGCGATTCACCGGAAGCAGGAACACGAGAATGGCGGCAATACCGAAAACACTTAATAGCAAGCCGCTCATTTCAGCGGGGAGTCCAAGGCCGGACACTTTCAACGGCAGCATATACGCCAGTACGCCTTGTGAAAACATAAGGAAGAAGGCGCCCATAAAAGCCCGCAATAAACCTGAGTTAAGAATGATCATGTTAAAAGTAAGCGGTTCGGCAGGCAATTCCTTTCTTTTTTTGACAGTGCGGCTCAACAGGAAAAAAGATGAAATGCCGAGAATCAGCAGTAAAGTTCCTGTCACTGCCATGGTCTCAGGCACGCTGGTGCGGCTGGAGAATATCGCGCCGTATGCGGGGCCGATAATAGCAGCAAGTCCCACAAAAGCGCCTGAAACCGCAGCTCCTTTGCCGCGGCGGCTATGGTCTGTGCGGTTGGCCAGATAAGTGAAGGCTGCCGGAACAATCAACCCGGCCGCCAAACCATGGAGAAAGCGGATGGCGAGCAAGCTGTAGGGACCTTCCGCGAGTGAGTAAGTGAAAAGAAAGGCAGCTGTCAGCAGCATTCCGGCCACTAAAATGGCGAAGGGTCCTTTTCTGTCGGAGAATATGCCTGAAACGATATTGCCGAAAGTATTGGACAGTGAATACATGCCGACGGCCAATCCCGTCAAAAATGGCGTCGCCTGCAATTCAATCGCAAAAGGGCTGATGATCGGCAATTGAGCAAAAAGATCGAAGAACGCGAAGAAAATGATGATGTAGATGAATAGCTGCATTGCTGTTCCTCATTCCCTGAAATAATAAAAGATTATGGATTAAGATGGAGTGTTTAAAGGGTAAATAGAAATAATGAAACTATTATACCATCTGGAGGTAGAAAGATGAAAAAGGCGATGTTTATACTGAATCCGTCGGCAGGAAAAGAAAAAGCTGCCGATTATAGAGAAAATGTGGAGAAAACCCTTAAAGAAATGGGATATATTGTCGATACTAAAGAGACGGAAAAACAAAGGGACGCTACCCTTTTTGCTCGTGAGGCCTGTGAGCAGAAATATGATTTTGTTGTGGCCATGGGTGGTGACGGGACGATAAACGAAGCGGTATCCGGTCTGGCGGAGCAGTCTCATCAACCGTTGTTTTCCCTCATCCCTCTTGGGACTGTCAATGATTTTGCGCGGGCACTCGGAATTTCCCTGGACCCGGAAGAAGCTATCGAAGCACTGAAGAAAGGGACCGAGAAAGCTGTAGATATCGCGAAAGTAGGCGATATGTACTTCATGAACATTTTGGCTATCGGTGATATCGCGGAGTCCACTTCTTCCGTTTCGCCGGAGCAAAAGACACGCCTTGGAGCACTTGCTTATTTTATCGAAGGAATTAAAGCGATTACGTCGGATGAAGAAACTTATTTCGAAGTTGAACATGATCATGGCGTTTGGAAAGGCGACGCCAAACTGGTTCTGGTCGCATTGACCAATTCGGTGGGCGGATTTGAAAAGCTGGCACCGGAAGCATTGACGGATGACGGGCTGCTTCATCTATATATCATAGAACACGCAAAACTTGCCGGTTTTGTCAGAATGGCAGGAGCATTATGGCGGGGGAAACTGGAGGAAGACCCTGAAGTTGAAGCCATCCATACAACAAAAGTGGTCATCCGGACAAAAGAGCCGTTAATTTGTAATATTGACGGTGATGAAGGATGTGCAACACCCTTTAAGATTGAAGTCCTGCCACGGCATATTCGTGCGCTCATTCCGCCAGACAAAGAAGAATTAGAAGAGTAGAATAATAAAATCATTATAGCGGGAAAGGTGTGACGCATTTCAGAAATATTAAATGTATGTTACTTTTAGAGAAAAAGCGAGATTTTTTATAATGTTTGCGGTATGTTTAGTATATATTTAGGGAAGATATTTCCTATAAAATTCTCGGATAGGGCATAGGTAGTAGACCATATTACTTAAAAAATTATATATTTTTGAGCAAAACTGTGTCCTTATTTATTGTTTCAGTATATAGTTAACATAGTGACTGCAAAAACTTGTGAAAAGAAAGACGGGGAAAAGATGAATATAATTGCTGTACCAACAATTCAAGAAACCATTTCCAAGATTTTCATGACGGAAAGTGAAAACTTAAACCAATATGATGGCCTGGAAAAGTTTTTTGAGACAGAAACCCAATTAATCTACGAAATCCATCACTTGGAAAAAGAGAAAGCCAAAGAGACGCTTCGTGCTTTGATCGATATGATTTCACTGCATGCAGGCAAAGATACGATCCGTGCAATCCGAAACTATTACATAGTACTTTCTTCGGTGATGGCAAGAAAACTTTTCGAAATGCGCGTGCCTCCTAAAAAAGCTTTTGCTTTCAATAATGCCTGCATCGAGCTTGTCGACAACCGCATGAATGATTCAGAGTTTTTATATGTAGCGGATGAACTGATTGAATTTTTCATTTCAGTTATCTCAGAACGCAAACAGCCTTCATTTGGGCATCAGACTGTAAACAAAGTGGTCATGTTCATCAACGACGAAGTGGAACGCGATTTGTCTGTTGAAGATGTAGCCAAGCATTTCCATATTTCAACAAGCCATTTGTCGCGGATTTTCCGTGAACACGCGGGCATCACGTTGGTGGAATACTTGAATGTTCGCCGTGTTGAGGAATCTCAGCATTATCTCCGCCATTCAGACAAAGGGATTTCAGAAATCTCGAAGCAATTCCATTTCTGCAACCAAAGTTACTTCACCCGCATTTTCAAGAAATATACGACGGTTACGCCGAAGCAATTCCGCGACAGCCAGCATATTCCTTATTTCAGATATACATTGCCAAACGCCAAGTAAGGAGAAGAAATTCTCCTTTTTTTTCTGTTTTTTTTTAGTTGGTGCGGCTGACGTTAAGCCACAATCCTGTCAAATCCCTTATAAAAAACAAGGCAGAGACTTTTCGCGGTTTGAAATATGCGCTTCGAATGCGGTATACTTCTTAATAGTTTAAAAAGGTGAAGGTGACTAATTTGAAAAAGAAATTTATTTTAATGTCAATGCTTACGGCAGCAGTGCTTTTCCTGAGTGGCTGTTCGGCTGTAGAGAATAAAGAAGGATTTTTCTATAGCATTTTTGTCGCGCCATTTGATTTCTCCCTCGATTATTTAGGTAATCTTTTTGGCGGCAGCTACGGGCTCGCGATTGTAGCTATTACAGTTGTCATCCGACTCGTATTGATGCCTTTCATGCTGCGCACTTATAAGCGCCAGCAGGGGATGAAAGTGAAGATGGATGCCATGCGTCCTGAAATGGAAGACATCCAAAAGCGCTTGAAGAGCACGAAAGATAAAGAAGAACAGATGAAGCTCCAGCAGGAAATGATGGGGCTCTACAAGAAACACGAAGTCAACCCGTTGAATATGGGCTGTCTTCCGGTTGTTATCCAGATGCCGATCGTTATGGGTCTGTATTTCGCGATCCTGTACTCGCCGGAAGTTCGTTCGCACGAGTTCCTTTGGTTCAATCTTGGTGAACCCGATATCATCATGACCTTGATTGCCGGGGCTGTTTACTTCTTCCAGGCAAAAGTGTCTCTTTGGACTATGCCGGAACAGCAGCAGAAGCAGATGAAACTCTTCATCTACATTTCACCGATTATGATCATGTTCATCTCTTTCACGTCTATGGCCGCTTTGCCGGTTTACTGGACAGTCGGTGGTATCTTGCTGATCATCCAGACGTTCATTGGACGCAAGTTTTATTCCAACCATCCGGAAATCGCTTTGGAAGCAGTTGAATCAGATGAAAAAGTGGATCTGGAAAAGAAATAATCATGAAAGCTTGCCGGCATTGGATGCCGGCTTTCTTTTTAGGGAGCGAAACAAATGAATTCAAAAATGCTGCAAGGAATCGGCATTGCCTCACTCAGTATTTTGGCCGTCGTATTCCTGTTCATGGGATATATGGACATCGCGGTTCTCTTCATGACTGTGCTGTTCGTTCTGACGAACACATTCAGATACCGTCAGATGAAAGCGCAGGGCATGGACCGGGAAGCGAAATGGATGATGGGGATGGCAGTCATCTTCGGTATTCTCTTTTTCGTCGTACTGGGGACCATCTTGTTTTAATCGACTGATTGAAAGTTTTTGATAAACGTAAAACAGCGCCGCCCAATAATGGGAGGCGCTGTTTTTTCTTGCTATATTATGTTCCTTTGAAGTCTTCTTAAGCGGTAGCTGCGGTATTTTGAGCCTGCCGTTTATCCTGTTCTCGTTCATTCAGCAAATGATCCAATCGATTTAAAAGATTGAGAAGATCGCTTTGTGAAATTTGTTTCATTATGCCCATCTCCTTGTAGCTTTGATACCTATTTATTCGGCTGGCATCTGAGGCTTTTGGGGGTGGAATAAAAATTAATACAAATATTTTTTTCGGGTCATCAGAACAACGATGATTGCCGGGAACGAAAACGCGATCATGCCCAGGAATGATAAGCCAGGTGAAATTTCATACAGGAATCCGCCGATGAATGTCAGCAAGGCGACACTCAGGCTCATGGCAATCGCTGCATACATTCCTTGGGCAGCCGGAATGTGCAAGGGATCCAGTTTTTCAAAGATATAGCGGATGAAAGCAAAATGGGCGACGCCGAAAGAAAGCGCATGCAGCACCTGTGAAAAAATGAACACCCAAACAGAGGGAAACATGAATATCAGGATCCAGCGCACAGTTGAGCCGATGCCCGCAAGAAGAAACATTGAAGACACACTCCATCTGTCAAACCAGGTATCCGCTTTAGCGAAGAAAATGATTTCAAAAATGATGGCGACATTGAGCACGAGGCCGATATAAAAGCTGTTGACGCCGATATCCTGTAAATAGATGAATCCGTAATTATAATAAGCCGCGTGGGCCCCCTGCAATAAAATCGAAACGATCAAGACGGTCAGAAACGCTTTCGACTTCAATAATTCGGTGACAGCGCCTTTGCTTGCCTGATTTTTGGGTTCCGGTTTTATTGATAAAGGTGCTGAAGAGACGGCCGATTGTGTGATTGCCATGAAAAGCAGACCGGCAAGCATCACCCAAAGAATCGCTTGTTCCTGCCAGACGGCGGTTGCCATTCCGACAATCAGCAACGCAATGGTATAGCCTAAGGAACCGAAAGAACGGCTTTTGCCATAATGGATGCGGTCACTTTGCATCAACACAGTGGCGCCGCTTTCCATGGCGGGCAGAATGTTCGGATAGACCAAACTGAAGATGAATGTAATGGCAAACAACATGATGTACGAATTTGCCGGTATGTATAAAGCCATGCTGACGAATGAAGCGATGGCCAGGATCTGCATCAGCCGGCCAAGGGAAAACAGGCGGGTGAGCATCGGAAAAAACAGCAAGGTGGATAAAGAACGGGCAATCATACCGGCTCCCATGATGATGCTCGCGGCGGAAACGCTGAGTTCTTTATCGTTAGTTAGCCATCCGGTCCAGTATGGAAGGAATACGCCCCACGTAAAGAAGAAAGCGAAGAAGTTGAGTGACAGCCATTTTTGATTATTCATTCGTGTACCCTCTAATCGTTAAAAGTCATTTCAAGTATATCGAAAGTTCATTGATTTAGGGAGAATTTAAAGCATAAAGGTGATAGAATGATAAAGAACTTGAGAGAAAGAAGGAGAACTATGCAATCTCGTTATTCAATGAATAAAAAAGATAAGAAACCTTATATAAAATGGATCTTGATCATCGGTGCTGTTCTTATTGCGGCATCGATCACTGTGTGGCTCTATCTTCACGACTGGGATATGGAGCGGAGTCTCAATGCTTTGACGGGGGGGGATAGCCAGCAGCCTGCTGTTGAATCTGAAGCGGAAGAGCAAATTGTGGATGTGCAGGAAGAAGACGTGGTCATTCCGGAAGAAAAAGAGGAAGAAGTCGAAGAAGAACTGCCGGTAACACCGGAACCTAATGAAGAAGCGGTGGAAGAGGAAGTCAAGGATGCTACCGTATATCCGGAATCGATTGAATTGCCGGATGAACCGACCGTAATCGATGGCATCCTGCTTGCGAACAAACAGAATCCGCTGCCTTCGGATTATGCTCCAGGTGTAAATCCTGATGCGCAGGATGCTTTTGGAGCGATGCGTGCTGAAGCGCTGAAATCGAATATCGATTTAACCGCATTCAGTACATTCCGTGACTTTGCCCGCCAAAAAGAATTATATGAGGGCTATGTCGCTAAAGACGGGCAGGAAAAAGCGGACCGGTACAGTGCCCGTCCCGGTTTTTCGGAACATCAGACTGGTTTGGCCTTTGACATAGGTGAATCCGGAGCGGAACAGCACTGGGCGGCGGCCAGTTTTGGGGATACGGAAGCTGGAAAATGGGTGGCTGACAATGCCCATCGTTTTGGTTTTATCCTGCGTTATCCGGAAGGCAAGGAGCAATTGACCGGCTATATGCACGAATCGTGGCATTTCCGCTATGTCGGAAAAGAAGCGGCGAAAGAGATTTACGATGCGGATATCACTTTGGAAGAATATCTTGAACAACAATAAATGATTCGAAAAAGCGCCGATCAGCAATTATTGCTGATCGGCGCTTTTCTTATTGTCCAGACTCCAACGGCCGTTTCCGCTTTTCTTACAAAATCGGAGCCAGCAAACGGGCAATCGATTCTTTTGTTTTGATCATTTTTGTTCTTTCGAAATAGGCTTGCATAGTAAGTTCATTCGACAATTCCATATCCTGATGGAACAGTCTGCCAAGTTCCTTCGAAATTTCATTGTCATAGATGAATGCATTCACCTCGAAATTCAATTTAAAGCTCCGGACATCAATATTGGCGGTTCCGACAGTTGATGCCTTATCGTCCACGACGATCATTTTCGTATGCAGGAAACCGTTATCGTAAATGAAAACACGCGCCCCTGCACGCAGCAGCTGGCCGGCATAAGAGTACGTCGCCCAATAGACGAAGGGATGGTCGGGTTTATTCGGGATCATCACCCGAACATCGATCCCTGATAAAGCCGCCACTCGGATCGCGTCGTAGAAACTGGCATCCGGGATGAAATATGGGGTCTGGATGTAAATGTATTCATCGGCCATATTGATCAGTTTCATATAGCCGTCTTTGATCTGTTCCCATTCCTCGTCGGGACCGCTTGACACGATCTGCATGGATGTCGTACCTTTTTCAGCTATAGCAGGGAAATAAATCTCATCATACTCAATATCCTGGCGAATGGAAGCCTGGTTCCAGTCGCGGATGAACCGGGTTTGAAGCGGATGCAGAGCTCCGCCTTCCAGCCGGAGATGTGTATCGCGCCAATAGCCGAATTTCCGGCTGAGACCGATATATTCGTCACCGACATTAAAACCGCCGATGTATCCGATGCATCCGTCGATAACAACGATTTTTCTATGGTTGCGGTAATTTAAACGAGGGTTGATGAGCGGGAGTATGGAAGGAAAGAACGTTTCCACTTCTCCGCCGTACCTGATCAACTCTTTGAAATGCCTTTTGCTTAATGTCCGGGAACCCATATCATCATACAGCAGCCTGACTTTCACACCTTGTTTCGCTTTTGCTGTCAAAGCTTCCAACAGCCGGTTGCCCAATTGATCAAGCCTGAAGATATAGTACTGGATATGTATGTGATGTTTGGCATTTTCGATGTCTTTTATAAGCGACTCAAATTTATCGCGGCCGTCATTGAAAATCTGAACATCGTTATTTTGAGTCAGAACAGCACCATTATTTCGAAGGTGAAGATAAATCAGGTCTTTATACTCTTTGGTATTGTCATTTCTGAAAAAGAACGTATCATCATGAAGCTCGTTCATTTGATGAGCGATCAAATTCTCGATTCCTACACGTGTACGGCCTTCCCATTTGAACAATGTCTTTTTTCTGAGGCGCCGTCCAAGCAGGAGATAGATGAAGAAACCGGCAATCGGAATGAAAAACAGCACCAATAGCCACGCCCATGTTGAAGAAGCATCACGGCGTTCAAGAAAAACCAGTGCTGCGGCAAGGAAAATATTCAATATGAAAATGGCGACGGATAAGACGCTGATGATGGTGAGTGTCATTTTACTGCCCCTTTTGTGCGAACTGCATTGTACTTACAGTATAAACCATTTATTTCTCTAAAAGAAGAAATTGTAAAACATGACTTTGGAATTATTTCTTAAAGCAAAAACCCGCTTCAAAAGAAACGGGCTTGCCGGTTTAATTGATTTGTTCCTGTTCTTTCAATTGTTCAACGATGCCTTCAACTTCTGTACGGCTCATTTTCTCTCTGCCGGATTTTAATGCTTTTAATGTGCTGTGTGCCAAAGCAAGCGGGACTTTACAGAACATCAGAATCCGCTTATTGGTGATCGATTTTACATACAGATCGGCTTGTGCCAGATTTTCATTTGCATAATTGAACATATCGTCGCGTGTCCAGCCTTCCGGTACAAAGCTGACACCACGCTCGCGGTCCTCATCCAGATTGCGGAGCATATTGACGGCTTGCAGGCCGCGCCCGAAACCAATCGCAAGCTGCGGATCTGTTTCCGTATTATCATGCCATTTCCAGAGATCGGAAAGCATCGTACCGACCAGTCCCGCGACATAATACGTATAATCATCGAGGTCTTCGCGGGTGCGGATGACAAATTTTCTGTCTACCCATTTGGCCATTCCGTCGGCCATTTCCGCTGTCGACTCCAAGACTTTCGGCGCTATTTCAGGCGGGCAGACACTGATCCAATCAGCCAATCGGAGGCTAACTTCCGGAAGCATGTGTTCATAAGGTTTAAGCAGCGCTTCATAAGCTTCCCGATCGAAGGGCATATGAAGCATTTTACTGGTTTCCCGTAACAGCCTGCTTTTAACTTCATCGTCCAATTCCGGATGATCTTCGAGTTCATCGATTGCGCGCATGCAAAGGTAAGCTGAGCCTACAGTCTTTTTCAGAGCAGGTTCCAAAAAACTGATGGGAATGAAGAAGGTACGGCTCGTTTCTTTCAGCATGACCATTGACTCTTTTTGCAGATTCGCAACTTTACTCATCTCAAATTCCTCCTTTTCACTTGGATACTCCATCGTGCGTTTATGTATTTATGTATATTCTCTTGGCGTAAACCATTCCTGAAAATGAAATTGCCTTCCCCTTAAATATAAACCATCTGACGGAAAAAACAAATGATAACGGGGACTGACGCTAAACCGAAAGAAAAATCCCTTTCCAGAACACGAGGTTTGGAAAGGGAGGGTTATTCCGGATGAAAATGCGTCCAGGCTTCCTGAATGCCTCCGGCACAAGCTTTCGAAGCTCTGAAAATCATCTTGCTTTCAGGACATTCAAGCAATTCAGGCTGGGCATTGCCAACCATAACAGATGGATGGCCCAAAGTCAGCATTTCTTTATCGTTGCCCGAATCACCGGCCACCAGTATTTTGGCCTCACGTGCACTGAATTTATCTAGGATATATTCAAGCGCTGAGCCTTTGCCGCTGCCGGCTGGCAGGATGTCGAGGTCACGACCGCCACTGTATATCAGCCTGTGAGGAATTCCTGCTTCTGTAAGACTGTTTTCAAAAGCTTCCACAATTTTAATATCTTCAGCGTAATAGGAACACCGGTTAGTAACCGGCAGGTCCTGTTTTTGCAAACCTTCAAATGTCGCGGCAAGTCCATCAATTGCTTCAGGCTGCCATTGTCCGAGCATCTTGTTTTCCCATTCCAGGTCTTTTTTGAGCGGTGCTCCGATATGGACTTCTGTCCCGACATCCGTAACGAGTACATCAGGGACAGGCAAATTTTCCTCTTGGATCAGTGACAAAGCCGATTGGTAATGGCGTCCGGTGATGTAGATAAGAGACACGGTGAATTTCTGTTTATTATAGAACTCCAGAAGTCCATCGAGCCCTTTTCGATCACCGACTAATGTTCCATCTAAATCGGTTGCCAGTATATGTGTTGCTTCTTTCACTGCTTACCACCTCATACATTTTCAATACTCTTTCAGAAATCGACGGCCAATGGAAATCTTTTTTAGCCAGTTCTACAGCTTGTCTGCTGAGTTTTTGGGCAAGAAGGGAATTAACCGAAATAACCTCCATCGCTACAGCCAAATCGACTGCATTTTTCGTTTCCACAAGAAGGCCGGTAACCCCATCCTGAACGACATTTTTAAGTCCGCCCACATTCGAAGCGATAACGGGGCTTCCGCAAGCCTGGGCTTCTGCCGCAACCATTCCGAAGGATTCATAGAAACTCGGGACGATGGTTGCTGTCGCGGAATTGAAGAGCAATGCCAGTTCTTCCTGTGATTTAGGGCCGAGAAAGTCCACATGATCTTCTATACCGCGCAAAGCTTTCCGGATTTTATGGTTTTTTGGAAGTTTTGTCGCAGGGTCAATTGCATCCGGTTCGCCGCCAGCGAGCACAAGGCGGGGGCGATACGTATCTGTCGTCTTTTCGGCGAGCAGCTTAAATGCATTCAGCAAGGTGAAGATGCCTTTGGTTTCTTCCAATCTTCCGGCGAAAACGAATAATGGACTGGAATATCCAAGTTTTTTGCGAATATGGGTCCGGCTTCCGCGTACTTTAAACGCTTCGTCAACACCAATGGGGATTACGCTGATGGGAGAAGGAGAGTCGACATTCTTTTTGATCAAATGTTTTTCACTGTTTGTAGTAGCTAAAACGTGATCGGCTTTTTGCAAGATCTCAGTTTCAGCTTCTGTCCGCCGTTCATCTTCAATTCCTGTGGCTTCTTCTTTTGCCCAGCCAAGGGAATGGGATGTGTGGATGAATGGCAGATTAAACTCATCCTTCAATTTTATCCCGATTAAACCTGACAGCCAGTAATGGGTATGGACAATATCATAAGTTTCGAGTGGAAGTGTCTCTTTCAATTCGTTATAAAATGCAGAGAGCATTGAATGCATTTCATTTTTTGATACGAAGCCTTTGTATCCGGCTTCTATGCGGATTACACGGCACGCTTTTCCGAATTCTTCGATACGGGGGGCCGATTCTTCACACCAATGCGTGACGACATCTACCTGCAGTCCTTTATCTTCCATTGCAAGTGCCAATTGTTTTACATAATTATTCTGGCCTCCGGCTTGCTTACCGCCCAACTTTGCCAATGGATCTCCATGATCCGAAACAAACAGCACTTTCTTAATCATCGAGTTCATCTCCGTTTCTATATTCATAAATCCTTATTAAAAAAATTGGGACTTCGTTTTTGTATACCCCAAGATATGGAACCATAAACCTTAAATCTGAAAATTAATATATTTGTAAATCTTTGGTGGACCAGCACAAAAAACGCCAGTTGATGCTGGCGTTTAAAGGCTGAAGCAAAATATATAATTTAATTTTTTATAGTAAAGTTAACGGTCGACGAACTTGCCGTGGGAAGGCACTGCTTTCTTCTGGAAATTTTTCGCGAGATCAACAAGCCCTTCCGCCAGCGCAGAACCATAAATCGGTTTGCCGTGGCCGGTGACTGCAATTGCCGGCTGCAGATCAGTCAGTTTTACAACCGACTCCCATGCTGCCCGCCAGTCGGTGGTCAAATAGACAGGGGGACCGCAGACTTCTTTTTTCTGCGTCAATACTTTATAGAGGGAATCCTGTTTGACGGTCACGAAAGCATCTCCTGCAATCAGCAGTTTGCCCGCTTTTCGGAACAATGAAACATGTCCCTCCGAATGGCCGGGAGTATGGATCCATTGCCAACCGGGCATGCCAGGCACTGACCCATCTGCTGGAAGTTCTTTCAGATGCGCGGAAATATCGATGGCTTCCGCAGGGAATGCTTTTGAAATTTTCGCGACGAGCCCGCCTTCAACCGATGAATCAGGCTGAGGATAATTGGTTATCCCTTTTAGATAGCTGAATTCCAGTGGGTGTGCGTAAACGGGAACGGGATATTTTTCAAGAATATCGATGATGCTGCCGACATGGTCGAAATGGCCATGGGTAAGTATGATCGCTTTCAGATTGTGATCCGGGCCAAACCGATTTTCGGCTTCCTGGAGGATCTTATCAGCGGAGCGGGGCATGCCGGCATCCACTAAAATATAATCACTGCTTACATTTGGGTTCCCGATGAAAAAGAGATTGACGATCTGATTGGTGTAGCAATACACATCCGGGGCAACTTCCACTCCGGAGCCGCTTTTAACGGAAGTCATCGGCAGGATGGCTTCAGTGCTTCTGCTTTTTTCCATTGTCTATTCCTCCTGTCTCGTATCGTTTCTATTTCTTGCTTTACCCGCAAATACAAAAATTGAATCAGGCCGCTGCAATTTGGAACGAAGTTGAGTATGGTGCGGTTGTGCTTTAGAATGGAATGCATAAGAAGCAGAAAAAAGGTGAAGATATGAAGTCATTGATCATTATTGGTGGAGGGATCCTGGGAGCGTCGACGGCATATGAAGCGGCGAAAGCAGGAGCGGAAGTGACGTTGATCGACCGCAAAGATCCGGGCCAGGCGACCGGTGCAGCCGCAGGAATCGTTTGTCCATGGATATCCCAGCGCCGCAATAAAGCCTGGTATCACCTCGCAAAAAGTGGAGCGAAATACTATCCTGCATTGATAAAGGAACTGGTGGAACTGGGTGAAACGGAGACGGGTTATAAGCAAGTGGGCATTGTCAGCATCCACGAAGACAGCAAATTGGATAAGATGGAAGCCAAAGCCCGTGAGCGAAAAGAAGATGCACCTGAAATGGGTGTCATTGAAAGGCTGGATGCCGGGCAGACTAAAGCTTTATTTCCGCATGCAGGCGATGAATATGGATCGCTTTACGTAAGCGGCGCGGCAAGAGTGGATGGCAGAGCTGTTCGGGATGCACTGATTAGCGCCGCCAGAAAACTGGGCGCAGAAATTATCGCAGGAGATGCGAAGCTGATTGTTGAAAACGATAAAGTGGTCGGCGTACAGACGGAGCAGCAGGAAATATTCGCTGACAGCATCGTGTCGGCAGGAGGTGCGTGGGCGCCTGAATTATTCGGAGCCCTTGGACTGGAGATGGATGTGGTGCCGCAAAAAGCGCAGATTCTCCAATTGCAGCTGGATGACAATGCGACTGGCGAATGGCCGGTGGCGATGGTGCCGTTCGGACAATATATCGTCCCATTTTCGGATGGACGCATCATAGCCGGAGCCACACATGAAAATAATGCGGGTTTTGATACTAAATTGACGGCAGGGGGTATCCACCATGTACTTGATAAAGTCCTGGACGTTGTTCCTGGGCTGGCTGCCGCAGAATTGACAGGCGCCAGCACCGGCTTTCGGCCATCGACTTTAAGTGCTTTGCCGTTTATCGGCCAGGTTCCGGAACACGAAAATCTTTTCGCCGCCAATGCTTTGGGATCTTCGGGGCTGACGGCAGGACCGTTTCTGGGCTCGCAGCTGGCTAAAATAGCGATGGGGATTCCACCGGATATCGAATTGGGTGACTACTCGATCGATGAGGTTTTCCGAAAAGTATAGAAAGGGGAGAGACTCGTGTACTGGTGTAAAATTGCCCGCTCCAAAAAGGAATTCGATGAAATAGCAAAACTGAACTACACCACATTCGTGGAAGAGATTCCCCAGCATGAAGCCCATGAATCAGCGATGCGAGTGGATCCTTATCATGAACAGAATACATATCTGGTCGTATTGTCCGATAAGGAATTGGTGGGCATGATTGCCGTTCGCTCCGACCGGCCGTTTTCCCTGGATCGAAAAATTGGCCAAGTTGAAGTACATCTCGATAATCCGGGAAAACTTTGCGAAATACGATTGCTCGCTGTTCGGAAAGAACATCGCAATGGCCGCGTCTTCTTTCTGCTGGCGCGTGCTTTATCCGATTATTGCTGTGAAGAAGGATTTGATGCCGCAGTAATTTCTGGCACAGTCCGTGAATTGAAACTTTATGGACAGCTCGGCTTCCGTCAATTCGCAGAGCCTGTAGGCAGCGGGGACGCCGTTTTTATTCCCATGATTACCACGCGCGCTGATTATGCGGAGTCTGTAGCTGCAAGGCTGCAGGCAAAACGAAGATTGTTTTTGCCGGGCCCTCTGAAACTGACGGAAGAATTGGGACGCCCCTTTACTGAAGAAGCGATGTCTCACCGGTCATCCACCTTTCAGGCGATCTATCAGGAAGTGAAAGAAAAATTGCGAGTCATGTCCGGTGCTTCACCCTACCTGTTGTCAGGGAGTGGCACCTTGGCCAATGAAGCGATGGTGGCCCAGCTTTCCAGGCGGAATGAACGCGGTCTGATTTTGTCGAACGGAGAATTCGGTGAGCGGCTGATCAGGCAGGCAACGCGGTGGCAGCTTGAATTCGACAGTGAAGAAAACCAGTGGGGCGAAAGTTTTTCCATGGAATCCATCCAAGAATTACTGGGAAGCGGAAAATATGGCTGGCTGCTGATGGTGCACGGCGAAACTTCGACCGGCATGGTGAATGATTTTGAAGCTATCCGTGAGCTGTGCGAAGAATACAATATTAAACTTTGCGTTGATTGCATCAGCAGTTTTGGGGCAATACCATTTTCAATGGAAGCCTGTTGGCTGGCGACGGCGACCAGCGGTAAAGCAGTTGGCACAATGAGCGGACTCGCTGTCGTATTTTCTGATCACGAAATAACTGCAGACTACTCATTGCCAAGCTATCTGGATCTCGGGATGTATCAGCATGACATCCCTTTCACCTTGCCATACAGCTTGCTGAAAAGCTTCGGAATTGCGTTGAAGCAATATCCGGAACGTTATCAATTGCTGCAGGAGCGGTTTGAATATGTAAAAGGGGAAATTGGCACATGGCCATTAATGGCAGAAGGATTTCCTACCGCAATCACAATCAGGTCGATTGAACAATTTGCGGATTTTCCGCAAGATGCCCATTTATCAGGATATGAACTCCATGCCCAAAGCGGCTATCTTCGCCGGCGCGGCATCTTTCAGATTTCCTGCATCCAGCCAGGTTTTGAAAAAGACTGGGCTGCACTGCAAAAGTTTTACACAATCTATTTCGCTTATTAGAAGGAATGAAAAAACCCGCCGTTATCGGCGGGTTTTATTTTGAAGTTATTTCATCATAGACGTTCATGATGAATTTTTTATAGGGCAGGTCGGGCATGGGATCAGCATTGTTCTTCGCTATTTCTGCGTGTTTCATGGCTAATTCATGTCTGCCCTGCTCTTCATAGATTAATGCAAGATATGCATCTTTTTCATAATTCATCAACAAGTCGTAAGGGTGATGCATGAACTCCCAAAGGCGGTGTTTCTCAAGCCATGGCAATGCTTCATCAAGTTTCCCCATACCATATAATGCCTTCCCTTTTTCGATGTAGAATTGGGAAGTCTCTTCATCATTATATTTTTTCATGTTCTTGTCTATTAACTTCAAGGCTCCTTCAAAGTCATGCTTAAAGCTATTGAGGTAATGAGCTTCCAGCAGATCCAGAACGATATCGATTTTGGGATCTTCTGTAAAGTCGGCGAACACTCTTAATTTATCGATGTAATAATTCTTTCTTTCTTCATCATTATTTAAGATGGAGTGGAAAGCTGTAACTCTGTATAGAGCATCGATTTTATAAAAAATCTGGTGTTCTTTCGAATAATTGATTGCGTCTTCAATAATATTCAGAGCATCTTCATCTTCAGCAATTGCCATGTGAAGAATCGCTTCCGAAAAGTCGAAGTCCAATTTTTTTAGTGAGTCGAGAATGATTCCCCGTTCATCAAACACTTTCCGTGAATGCTTCAGCATTTTCAAAGACTCTTCGTACTGATGGTCGTTAAATTTGAGCATAGCCCGGAATAACTGGATATCTGCACTATTGTTCATAAGATGGAGGCCTTCGTACATTTCTTCTGCCTGTTCAAGATGTTTTTGCCAGCCGTCTTCTTTCATATAATAAAGACAGCGGCTGTAGATTTCGAGGAGGCGGGCAGATTCATAGCGGTAAGGCAATTGATCGATGAATGGAGTGACAAGTTCAACAATTTTCTTGAAGCCGCTTGTCATATCATCCATTATTTTTAGGTAGATATTTTCAACTTCCTTTAAAACCTCCCGCAGCTCTGAGGGGGAAACTTCTTCGAGAAGTTCATTTAGATGGATATTTAATTGTTTGGCAATATAAGCCAAGCTTTCCATAGAAGGATTGGCTTTATTGTTCTCTATCAGGCTGAGCATGCCTTTGGACAGTTCTTCACCTGCCAATGCCTGCAATGTCAGGCCTCTTTCTTTTCTTAATTTCCGTATGCGCTCACCTAATGAAGCCATTTCATCACCTGCTTTTCAGTATAGTTTAATTATATTAAACTTTCTCTTGCATTACCAGAAGGACCATGATATATTTTGTTTAATTAAATTAAACTTTTGAAAATGGAGAGTGAAAAAAATGAGCGAAGCAGCAAAAATCAGCAAAGCTACTTATCATTTGTACACGTTTACCATCAGTAAGCTTATCTCGACGTTCGGCAGTTCCGTTTACGCTTTCGGCATCAGTTTATATGTACTTGCGCTCACGGGATCAGCCGCCAATTTTGCGCTCAATTTGATCTGCAGCATTTTGCCGAGAACGCTGCTTGCGCCATTTGCCGGGTATATCGCGGATAATTACTCGAAGAAAATGATCGTCATTTTAGCGCAGCTGGCCAGTGCTTTGGCAGTTGCCGGTTTGCTGGTCTACAGCATCTATGCAGGTTTGTCGCTGCCGGCGATCTACACGACGACTGCTCTGATTTCTGTCAGTTCCATGTTTGCGAGTGTGACATTCTCTTCAGCCATCGCGAACCTGATAGATGCTGACCGTATTCAAAAGGCGATGGGTTTCAATCAATCGGCCATCGCGATCGCTACGATCGGCGGACCGGTTGTCGGAGGGATCCTGTTCGGGTTCGTTTCGATGAACGTGTTTCTGATCATCCAGGTGGCCGCTTATTTAGTGGCTGTAGTTCTTGAGTCTACGATGAACTTCAAATTGTTTACGAACCGGATTGCAGAAACCGCTGGAGCTGTTAAAAAATCGATGGCTGCTGGCATGAAAGAAGGTTTTGTCTATTTGAAATCGAACCGGGTGGTCATGGTGATCGTGACGGTTGCTGTCGGAATCAATTTCTTCTTTTCCGCACTGATGATCGGGCTGCCGTTTATCGCGGTCCAGGAACTGAAAATCGAGGCGACGCATTTCGGCTTCATCGAAGCGATGATTGCAGTAGGGATGCTATTAGCTTCCATCTATTTCTCGGTAGGCAAAGAAGTGAAATTTCCGTTGCGCTTTTCAAAAAGGGGGATACTGGTCATGTCGGTTCTCCTTGCCGGACTTGCCTTGCCGCTGATGGTTGACCTGTCCTACAACGGATCCGTCGTTTTCTTTCTGGTGCTGATGCTGGTTTTCGGTGTCACGAATGTATTTGTCAACACACCGATCGGCGTCATGATGCAAAAGGATGTCGAAGAAGAATACCGCGGTCGTGTTTTCGGCATCCTGGAATCGATGGCCATGGCGATGATGCCGCTCGGATATCTGATTTTCGGATTGTTGTATGATCTCGTGCCGGCCGAGTACGTCGTTATCGGCAGCAGCCTTTGCCTGATCGTATTGACGAGCTTCATGATGCGTCCTTCAATTTTGAAACAGGCTCATCCGGAGCTCGATCAGGATTTTATTCCGGCAGCTCCTGACCTGCAGAAATAAAAAAGAAGTGCTCCGCTAAGACGGCTGGCCATGTTTACGATTATCCAAAAGGGGAAAATCCACAAAGACATATAAATCTGGAAAGGATGATTCGCGATGGATAAGGATAAGCCGAAAAAAGTGCCGGGCCAAGAGCAGGACCGGCAACCCGGATTTGAAAGTGAGATGGATCCCGCACCTGATTTTGCCAAGAATCTGGCGGGGCAGGCGCAGCGCCTGCCCGGCAAAAAAACTATGATTACGGGCGGTGACAGCGGAATCGGCCGTGCGGTTTCCATTGCCTTTGCCAAAGAAGGGGCGGATGTCGCTGTTCTGTATCTGGATGAACATGAAGACGCGGAAGAAACAAAACGCCTGATTGAACAAGAAGGCGGGAAATGTATTTTAATCGCCGGGGATGTCGGTGATGAGTCCTTCTGTAAAGAAAGCGTGCAAAAAGTGGTGGATGAATTCGGTGGATTGGACGTCCTAGTGAACAATGCGGCGGAACAGCATGTCCAAAAGTCATTGAAAGATATCACCGCTGAGCAGATGGAACGCACTTTCCGCACAAATGTATTCAGTATGTTCTATTTGACGAAAGCGGCGCTTGAACATATGGAACGCGGAGCCTCGATCATCAATACTACGTCAATCACCGCTTTCCGGGGTGAACCGACATTGATCGACTATTCGTCAACAAAAGGTGCGATACTCGCATTCACCCGAGCTTTATCAGGGTCACTCGCGGAAGAAGGCATCCGTGTCAACGGCGTGGCGCCGGGTCCTATCTGGACGCCGCTCATTCCGGCGTCGTTCCCGGCTGATGAAGTCGAAGGATTCGGAAGCCAGACACCGCTTGGGCGTCCTGGCCAGCCCGATGAACTTGCACCGGGCTATGTTTACCTGGCGTCCGATGATTCTTCCTATGTAACAGGGCAGGTTCTGCACATTAACGGCGGCACACCTTATTAACCATAAAAAAGCAAGCACCTCCATTACGCTGGGGTGCTTGCTTTTTCTGATGCGCTTTTCGAAGAACCACGGTAAAGGACGATCAGCAGGATGCTGGCAATCGCCAATGCACCGGATAAATAATAGATGGCGCCGGCTTGCATCGTCAACAGCCAAGTGAAGAACAAAGGACCGATGATGCGCCCCATATTATCCATAGAGTAGGTCATGCCGGCAGCTGTTCCATATTTGCCGCCGGATTCTTTTGAAGTCAATGAAACCAATGCTGTCCGGGCAAGTGCATTGCCGGCTGTGAAAATGCTTAAAGCAACTCCTGCAAACAGCAGGCTTGTGGTAAAGGGCAGCAGCAGCAAACCGGCAGCCGTAACGATTTGGGCTCCGATGATCCATTTCGTTTCAGCGCCGTCTTTAATCTTGCGGACAACACCGCCTTGGATTGCCGCATCGACAAACCCGCTCGCCATGAACAGATAGCCGAGCTGAAGCGGCGTGATTTCAATCTGATCGATCTGGAACAGCTGGAACGTCGATTCCAGGCCGGCAAGCAGGAAAGTCACCATGAACGACATCAGGAACAGGTAACGGACCCGGAACTGCCAAAGAGTGCTGGCGCCTTTCGGAAGCAAAGCGCGTTTTGTGGCTTCACCTTGCCGGACAGGCTCTTTCAATACAAAGCTTGCGTAGGCCATGAGAAGCAAAATCAGCACAGCCGAGACGGTGAACGGCAGAGAAAGTGAAACTGCTCCAAGCAAACCGCCGATAGCCGGGCCGAAAATGAATCCCAGGCCGATTGACATCCCGAGGAAGCCCATGTATTTATTGCGTTCTTCATCGGTTGTTATATCGGCAACATAACCTGTTACCGCTGTATACAAGGCACCGGAAAAAAGTCCCCCGACAATACGTGATAGATATAAAAGCGTGAGATTATCCAGAAACAGCGAAAACAGGAAAAAGCTCAAGCTGAACCCGGCGAGACCTGTCAAAATCAATTTCTTTCTGCCGGTACGGTCTGACAGTTTCCCCCATAATGGAGCTGTAAAAAAAGAGGAGAGCGCGTAGATGGTAATGAGGCCGCCGACATGGATCTCACTGTAGCCCTGCTGGACGATCACTTCAGGCAGGATCGGGATGATAATACCGAATCCGAGATACACGAAAAACTGGACGGACATCAGCAACAAAATAGTTTTCTTCATAAAATAATTTCCCGCTTTCTAAAAAGGCTGTGCTTTCAGTTTACTCCTGTTCGCTGAGAAGGTAAATGAAGGAATGGCACCGATATCTCAAATTATGATCCTGACCCCTTGATCAAGAGAACTGGAAGATTTACAAAAGTGCAATTTTGTAATGAAAATGAAAAGTTTAAAAGCTTGAAAAGATGGTATTATATACATAGACACAGAAAAGTCAACTATTTACCTGTTTAGATGAATCTTTTCAGGAGTTACATACGTTATTATAAATGAATGACTACGGAGAGGTGATATGGATGGCGAAGGAAGTAGAGGTTCGCAATATTGTTTCAAATTTATCGAAACTTGGAATCCAAGCAAAAATCACTAAATCACGCACCGAATTACTGAAAGCACTTGCATTACCACAACCCCCAAGAGCTCAATCTGAAATGTAAAACTCCGACGCTTTTGCGTCGGAGTTTTTCAGGCTGTCGAGAAACCGACACTTCTCAACTCATTATGCTTTAGGCGGACGCGTTCCGCGGGGAGCGGCCTGAGCCTTCTTACTCGCTTTGCTCGCTCCGGGGTCTCAGGACACGCTCTGGTTCCCGCAGGAAAGACATTGGCCGAAGCTTGCGAGGACAAGTCTTTGCGACGAAGCAGCACAGCGATGCAGGAGCACATCTTTGCCCTTCGCCGCCTGGCGCTTCATTTTTGTTTTGTCTGAACTGAAGGGTCATCTTCTTCAGATACTAAAAGTAAAAGACTTTTCTATTGTAGAAAGCGAATTGAGATATGGAGCAAAACAGCGAAGACTCCCGGTGGACCAAGTGAAGTGCTGAGATCCACTCGGGCGAAGTGGAACGAGACCAAGTTAGCTCAGTGCGAGCCCACCGGAAAGCGAAGCTGTTTTGCGGAACATCGAAGTTAAAAATTTTGTCTTTCTCAACAAGCTTAAAAACTCCGACGCGAGCAGCGTCGGAGTTTTTATTGGTCTTCTTTATCGTTGCCGAACATATATGTTTTGTGGTGGAACTTCATGCTGAAGACAATTCCGATCGCGAGCATATTCCCGATCAGTGAACTTCCCCCGTAGCTGATGAATGGCAACGGGATACCAGTAATTGGCAATAATTGGATTGTCATCCCTATGTTTTGGAATACGTGGAACGTCACCATGGCGATAATCCCTGCGCAGACATAAGTGCTGAACGTATCCTTCAGTTGAAGTGTGATTTTTGTCAGATGATAAATCAGCATAAAGAACAGGATGATGACAGCGCTGGCGCCGATAAATCCGAAATCCTCGGAAATTACGGTAAAGATGAAGTCGGTATGATTTTCCGGCACATAAACTTCGCGCCCCTGGTAACCTTTTCCGAAAACTTCGCCGGATCCGATGGCATTCATAGCTGCTATCAGGTTATATCCTTCACCGTCCGCGTAAGAGTATGGGTCAAGCCAGGTGTAGATGCGGGCAAAGGCATACCGCTGGATGCCGAATGTATTGGTTAAAAATTCCTGCATATTGAGGGTCATCCACAATAAAGTTGCACCGATAACAGCGACTCCGCCGAAACTCGGCAGGATGATTTTCCATGATATACCTGCGACGACAATAATTGCGAGCGTAATCGCGATAAACACGAGAGCTGTACCCATATCGGGCTGTTGAAGGATGAAGGCGAGCGGAACCATAAGGAAAAAACCTATTTTCCCCAATAAAAATAAATCAGTTTTAATTGTTTTCAAAGCGTTATTCTCATGATGCGCTGAAATCATTTTGGCCAAAGCCAATATATAGAAGGTTTTCATGAACTCGGCCGGCTGTATATTGACAAAAGGGGTATGGAACCAGGCTTTCGCGCCGTTGACCGGTTCGCCGATCTGGCCCGGACCTGCCGGTGCAAGCATCAAGAGGATCAGTAAAAGAATACCGAAGCCGTAGAGGTAATAAGCCATTTTCTTATACTGTTCCGGATCGAAATACATGAGGACACCGATCATGCCGATGGAAATAATATAGAATAAACCTTGTCTTGGCACAAAATTAACAGCGTATTGGCCTGAAGTCTGCGCGGAAGAGATCGCAATCAGGCTGACAATGAAAAAAAGGAATAATATGAAAGCGAGCGACCAGTCGATCCGGTCGGCAAAGCTTTTATTTGTCTGCATTTAGATTCACCTGTACTTTTTTATTATTGAGAGTCGATTTACATTATAACTTATTCTTACAGTTTATGCGCATTACAAAAGTAATGACGCCGCTCGAGCTTAGATGTTTCATATTTAATATGACTGCCCGTATAATGAGGGAAGAATGGAGTGAAGGAAATGGTGAAGAAAGTGAATAATACAGAACATTATGTTCAGCATCTTTACATCTATCTAAACGATGCTGACCAATTTGCCTTGTTCAGTGGCCTGACCTTCGCCCAGTTTATGAATGCTGTCCGGATGCCCAAGAATCTGCTGTTGCTGAAGCACTCGTATCAGGATGCTTCCTATAATATGCACACTCAAATGGAGTTTGCTTCTCAGGAGGAATTTCCGGAACTGCGCAAGTCCCGGGCCGCTAAAACAGGTGAATTCTGCTGGATTGATTTCCGCAGTGAGAAACAAGTCAATTCTCTGACCCCGCAGGAACAGGCCGAACTCCTATATATAGGCCATAAGAAAGAACCGATGCGGCCGCCTTTTTACTCAACTTTATTGAATGATTTCGTATACTTATCGAGTGAAGATGAGCAGACCACCAAAATCTATTTCCGAAACATGGAGCGTCTGAACGAATTGGTCGGCAATTACTTTATCCAATCGATTCGGCGCGAAGATCACGGCCAGAATTTCTGGCGGCGGAAATCGAAAGATATGATTCCTGAATTGCCGGTGGATATCCTGAAGGAAATGAAGGGGTATTACCGCGAAGGGATCCTGATTTCCCTGGCTGATCCTGAAAAAACCAAGAACACGGTGGAATTGCATATCCGTCAAATAGAAGAGGTCTCTTTTATGGATGATTTCTGGACGGACATCAGTGAATACACCAAGCAGAAGATTGAACGGAAAGTGGTTTATGACCGTAAACTGAAACAGTGGAAGTAAAAGTAATGCCTGGTGCTGCCGATCGATATCGGCAGCTTTTTCAATTTGCTGAAGTGTAATTTCTTTCGATACATGCAGGTAAAAATTTTTCGTCTAATCCTGTTCGTGATAAACTAGAGCATATTGGAAAACGAAATGAGGTTTATTGGGATGAAAAAAAGAATCGGTTTATTATATGGTGGAAAATCAGCAGAACATGAAGTTTCCCTTTCAACGGCACAGGCGGTAACGAAAGCCTTGAATTTTGAAAAATACGAAGTCTATCCGGTTTACATTACACAGGAAGGGGAATGGCGTAAAGGCGCTTCTCTTGAAGGACCGGCAGGAAGCATCGAGCAATTGCAGCTCGAACAAGGCGGCTCGGCACCTAACGACATCTCCGGTTTTCTTCCGGCGGAACCTGAAAAAGGCCTTGATGTCATCATTCCGCTGCTTCACGGACCAAATGGCGAAGACGGAACAGTGCAAGGCATGCTCGAAGTGATGAACCTTCCATATGTTGGAAATGGTGTACTGGCTTCTTCTGCCGGCATGGATAAAGTGGTGATGAAGCAATTATTCGAGATCGCTGGTTTGAAACAAACGCCTTACGTGTATTTTATAAGAAGAGAGTGGAAAAACGGCCAGGCGGCATTAGTAAAAAAAATCACGTCTGAACTGGAATGGCCAGTATTCGTAAAACCGGCCAATCTGGGATCGAGCGTAGGCATCAACAAAGCTGAAACCGAAGAGGAACTGATTGCGGCAATAGACGAAGCTTTGAAATTCGACCGTAAAATCGTCGTTGAGCAAGGAGTCGTTGCACGCGAAATTGAAATCGGCGTACTGGGCAATGATGCACCGGAATGTTCAGTTGCCGGTGAGATCAAGCCATTAAAAGCATTCTACGATTACCAGGCGAAATATAAAGACGGCAATACGGCGATGATCATCCCGGCCGAACTTCCGGAAGAAGTCTATGCACAATTGGTGGCTTCGGCGAAGAAGGCATTCAAGATACTGGATTGTTCGGGTCTTGTGCGTGCAGACTTCTTTGTGACTGCGGACAACGAGATTCTGATCAATGAAGTCAACACCCTTCCGGGATTCACGCCTTTCAGCATGTTTCCGTTATTGTGGGAAAACACCGGTCTGGCGTATCCGGATTTAATTGAAAAGCTGATCGAACTTGCAATAGAACGCTATGAGGAAAAACAATTACTACAAGTAAAAATGGATTGAGTGGAGAAACCTAATGAAAAAGAAGATAGAACAAGTAGCCAAATGGCTGGATGTTAAAACAAATTTAAAAGGCATTGAAATCACCGGCGTTTCGATCAACACACGGACGCTTAAAAAAGGCGATCTTTTTGTGCCGTTCCGCGGCGAAAAAGTCAATGGCCATCAATATGTACGCCATGCGATCGAAGCTGGCGCATCTGCGGCTCTATGGCAGCGCGATGAACCTTCTCCTCCGGACGACCTGCCGATTCTGATCGTCGATGATTGTCAAAAAGCGCTGCAGGAAATGGCGCGGGCGTACCGTGACGAATTGCCTGTGACAGTGATCGGGATTACTGGATCGAACGGCAAAACTTCGACTAAGGATCTGGTGGCAAGCGTGCTGAAGCCTTATTTCAAAGTGCAGAAAACCCAAGGTAATTTCAATAATGAACTGGGCTTGCCGCTTACGATACTGTCCCTTGAAGAAGATACGAAATTCGCTGTCCTTGAAATGGGGATGAGCGGATATGGGCAAATCGAGTTCTTGTCGGAATTGGCGCGTCCTGACTATGCGGTCATCACTAATATTGGTGAAGCGCATATGCAGGACCTGGGTTCCCGAGAAGGAATCGCCCAGGCGAAATTCGAAATTACAGCCGGCCTTGAAACGCACGGCAAATTATTCTATGACGGTGATGAGCCGCTGCTGAAACCTTTTGTCGAGAATTTCCCGCAAGCTGTTTCATTCGGCTTTGATGATAATAATGAATTGACAGTGACGGATATACGGGCGACGGAGAACGGCAGCACATTCATGGTGAGCGGCATTATTGACGCGACATTCACCATTCCGGTTCTCGGAGACCACCAGGTGAAAAATACATTATCGGCAATTTTGATAGCGCTCGAGGCAGGATTGACGGAGGAAGATATCCGAAAGTCTCTGAAAGATGCCGCGCTGACTGATATGCGCATGCAGATGGTTCCCGCGAAAGACGGAGCCACTTTCATCAACGACGCCTATAACGCCGCGCCCTCTTCCATGAAAGCGGCATTGAACTTCATCCGCGAAACAACGATGAAAGACGATAAGTGGGTCGTACTTGGAGACATGCTTGAACTCGGCGACCAGGAACAGGAATACCATGAAGCGATCGCCAAGTCCATCAATTCGGAGATCAATGGCGTCTGCTTATATGGTCCGCGTATGGAATGGCTTTACACCAAACTTCAGGATACGTTTGAAGGGAAGCTGATTTGGAGCAAAGATGATTATCAGCCGATTATCGATTTTCTCGACAAATCGATATCCGCGAAATCCGTCATTTTAGTAAAAGGATCGCGTGGCATGGCTCTCGAAAATATTATCGACCCCTTTATCGAAACTGATTGAAAGAAGGAAGCACTTTGAAAATCGGAGTATTGATGATCCATGGTTTTACTGGGGGCCCTTTCGAAGTGCAGCCGTTTGCTGATTATATAGAAGAAAAGACGGATTGGATGGTAAAAATTCCGACTTTGCCTGGCCACGGAGAGACTCTCGATCTCCGCAATAAGACTGCGGAGTCGTGGATGATGGCTGCTGAACTGGCTTTAAAGGAATTGAAGAAGCAGACCGACAAAGTGATGATTGTCGGTTTTTCGATGGGCGGCCTTATTGCCATGTACTTGGCGATGCGCTATAAAATCGAGAAGATCGTTTTATTGAGCGCAGCCGTAAAGTACATCAGCGCGGGCCAAATGCTTGAGGAAATCAGGCTGGCAGCTGCGGATGCCGTAAAAGGCCAGATTGCACAGAATCCGTTATTTCATTTATATGAATATAAATTATTGAATACCCCGGTAAGCTCGGCTTTCGAATTTTTGCGCGTAGTGAAGATGGTCGAACCTTACTACGACAAACTGACGCTGCCGGTTTGCATTGTTCAGGGAAAAAAAGACGGCATCGTGCCCCTGAGCGCCGCTGAACATATTTACAATCAAATCGGTTCTGTGGAAAAGGAGATTTACCATTCCGATAACGGCAAGCACCTCATATGCTACAGTGACGATTGTGAAGAATGGTTTGCCCATGTTTTGGCTTTTATGGCAAAAGAACATGAATAAACTGATTAATGGAACCTTTGCGTATTGATTGCAAGTGCCTATGAAGCGTGTTATTCTATTTAGAGCAATGGATACATTTTTGAAACACTCTTCCCTGTGAAGAGTATTTTTTTGAGCAAAACGGTTTGTTCTATATTTTGGGCATGAAACACCCGCCGATCAGACCGCTCGGCAAAGCCCGAGCTTTTTCTGTTCACACATCCCTCTGAACTTAAAACTACAGAGTATGATTTTCGACGTGAAACTTCCTCATAAAGGCTCGACCTTGTCACGAATTCATCTAAAATGTGTACCATTTGTAAATAAGATGAAGACAAAAGGAGATTGAAAAAATTTGGTTAAATTTTCAGAGTTAAATATCAGCGAAACAACTTTAAAGTCCGTAAGACGCATGGGGTTTGAAGAAGCAACACCAATCCAGGAAGGTACGATCCGTCTTGGTATGGAAGGCAAGGACATCATCGGCCAGGCACAGACAGGTACTGGTAAAACAACTGCCTTCGGTATTCCGTTGATCGAAAAGATCGACACTAAAGATGGTAACGTACAGGGATTGATCATTGCGCCAACTCGTGAACTTGCTATTCAGGTTTCTGAAGAGCTTTACAGACTCGGACAGGACAAAAACGTACGTATTCTTTCCGTTTATGGCGGACAGGAAATCGGACGTCAAATCCGCGCGCTTAAAAACCGCCCGCAAATTATCGTTGGTACGCCAGGACGTCTTTTGGACCATATCAACCGCCGCACGCTGAAATTGGACAATGTCAACACATTGATCCTTGACGAAGCTGACGAAATGTTGAACATGGGCTTCATCGAAGACATCCAGACAATCATGTCAAGTGTTCCTGAAACACGCCAGACATTATTGTTCTCAGCAACTATGCCGGATGCAATCCGCCGCATTGCTGAGAAATTCATGAAAACACCGGAAATCGTTAAGATCAAATCAAAAGAAATGACAGTTGAAAACATCGAGCAATTCTATGTTAAATCTGTTGAACGCGAAAAATTCGACGTTCTTTCACGCCTTTTGAATGTGCAGCAACCGGAACTTGCAATCATCTTCGGCCGTACTAAACGCCGTGTTGATGAGTTGGCGAAAGCTTTGAATATCCGCGGCTATGTAGCTGAAGGAATTCACGGCGATTTGAGCCAAGCGAAACGTATGTCTGTATTGAAGCAATTCAAAGCAGGAAAAGTCGATATTCTGGTTGCAACTGATGTAGCAGCCCGCGGACTTGATATCTCAGGCGTATCACACGTATACAACTTTGATATTCCTCAAGATCCGGAAAGCTATGTTCACCGTATCGGCCGTACTGGCCGTGCAGGTAAAAAAGGAGTCGCGGTCACGTTCGTAACACCACGTGAAATGGGCTACTTGAGCATCGTTGAACGCACGACTAAGAAGAAAATGGAAGCATTGGTTCCACCGACTGCTGATGAAGCCGTACTTGGCCAAAAGCGTGTCGCTATGGAACAATTGATTGAAATGACAGACAAGAACAATCTTGGAGACTACCGTGATTTCGCGACGCAAATGCTTGAAAAGCATGATGCAGTTGACTTGATCGCAGCAGCTCTTAAAACTTTGACGAAAGAACCGGAAGATGTTCCAGTTTCTATTTCTGAAGAGCGTCCATTGCCATCACGCGGTGGCGGAGGCTACAAAGGAAAAGGCGGACGCAGCAGCGGAGGCGGCGGTTATAAAGGCAACCGTTCTTCAGGCTCAGGCCGTCCGGCAAGCCGCGGCGCAAGCTCAGGCGCTAGCCGCCGCCGTGAAGGCGGATCTGGCGGATCTGGCGGAGGACGTCCAGGACGCACTCGCCGTCACGAATCTTAAGATCAACTTTTCAAATAGCCCGTCAGCAGGAAACTGCTGGCGGGCTATTTTTTACGTTGTCACAGCAAAGAGTTTGGCGGAAAATAAAACCTCCCGAATCTTTCCCGCTATTGAAACGTATAGAAGAATATGAAAGACTGTGAATAAGAAGAATGGAATGGGGAATCGGATATGAATAATCAGCCTAAAAACAGGATTTCAAGAAAAGGGCTAACGGTTTGGCGGCTTTATGGAATAATGGAAACCGCTGTTCTGGCATTATTGGCAGGTGGTGCCGCGGCACTCACTTATTTCTTTGAATGGCCGGTGTGGCTTTATGCTGCTTATGGCGGCGCGCTCCTGTTATTCGCTTTTTTGCTGATATACCTATTTCCGAAAATCCGTTGGCAGCGCTGGCGTTATGAAGTGCGGGAACAGGAAATCGAATTGCAGCATGGCCTTTTTATCGTTACACGCACTTTAGTTCCGATGGTGCGCGTGCAGCATGTGGACACGGAGCAGGGACCGATTTTACGGCGATATGACTTGGCTGAAATTTCCATTTCCACAGCTGCAACCACACATACGATTCCAGCTTTGATTACGGCTGAAGCCGATGAGCTGCGGGGAATGATTTCGGCTTTGGCAAGGGTGGCGGAAGATGATGTCTGATACTCGCTATAAACTTCATCCGGTTTCCGCTTTTATCAATTTCATGAAAAGCCTGAAGGAATTAATCATTCCGTTCATCGTGATTTTTGGTGTCAATATTTTCAGGGACGGCGGCATGAGCGCCATGTTCAGTCAGGGATGGATCGGTCTGCTGCCTCTTTTGATCGGGCTGGTAGTTGTATTATTCTCGCTGATTATCGGGATCATCAAGTGGAAGAGATTTGTCTATTGGTTTGAAGACGGGGAATTGCGCATCGAATATGGTCTTTTTGTGAAGAAGAAGAGGTACATACCATTTGAACGGATTCAAAGCCTGAATTATACAGAAGGAATTTTCCACCGGCCGTTCAATCTCGTGAAGGTCCGCGTTGAAACTGCGGGATCCGGCAAAATCGGTGAGGCGGAAGCGGAACTCACGGCAATCAACCGTGAAGATGCGGATCGCATCGAAAAGGAAATGGAGCATGCTAAACATCGGGGTGTACCCACTATGGGCCCGCATGAAGCGGTTGAAGAATCCGTGGAAGAAACCGGTGAGGCGAAAAAAGAAGTGAAGACTCTTTACCGCATGTCGATGAAAGAGTTATTGATTCTTGCGACCACTTCAGGTGGAATAGGCGTCGTGATTTCAGCTGTGGCTGTTTTTTTATCGCAGTTCAGCGATTTGATCCCTTATGAAACAATCTATGAAGAAGTGATGCTGTTTCTGCGTTTCGGTTATCTTATCGCAGCTCTGGCGGTGTTCGCCGGACTTCTGGTCGCCTGGATCATTTCCGTGATCCTGACCGTGCTGGCGAATTATCAATTCACCATCCAGGTGGATGACGACCACATTTACATTACAAGAGGCCTCCTTGAGAAGAAGAAAATCTCAGTGCCTTTCAAGCGCATCCAAGGAATAAAAGTTTCAAGAAATCCGCTGCGGGAATTATTTGGCTACGCTGTGGTGACAGTTGAAAGTGCAGGAGGGTCGATGGGCGGAAAAGATGAAAAGATCCGCTTGTTCCCGCTAGTCAAACAAGCCCGCATGCTGCCGATTTTGGCGGAGTTATTCCCTGATATGCAATTTCAGCCTGAACTGACGAAAGCGCCAAAACGAAGCGTCCATTTTTACTATCGGCTTGATTTTCTATGGCTGCTGCCGGTGATCGGCCTCATGAGTTACTTCTTTTTCCCGTACGGGCTGCTGTCGCTGCTGATTGTGCCGCCGGTTATTGCAATTGGCGTTTGGCAGCACCGCACAACAGGTTATGCGCTCACGGGCCGGCAATTGACGATGGAGTTCCGGGGCTTCAGCAAGCATACATTCTACGTATGGAAAAAAAGAGTGCAGGCGGTCAATGTGCTGCAAACATATTTTCAGCGGAAGAAAGATCTCGCCTCCATCCAGGCGACGATCAAATCCGGAATGCTTGGCTATTCAGCCCGCATCAATTATATGGAGAAAGATGATGCCACCCGCATTCTCGACTGGTATCATCCATTGCCGATTTCAGTTAAACAAAAAGGTCAGCCGGAATGATTCCAGCTGACCTTTTATCTTTTTGTCTATCTTTTATTTTTCCAGCTGACTATCCGTTTAGGATGGAAGAATCCAAGTCCGATCAGGAATCCGGTGATCATACCGGCTATGTGCGCCGTAACATTGATGTTCGGCGTTAGGAACGTCATGATGACACTGATGACCAGAATCGGCAGAATGATCTGCTTTAATTGCGGCAGTGCGCGGCCGCCGTAATACAATAATGCGCCGTAAGCTCCGAACACGCCGAAGATCGCTCCGCTGGCGCCGACATGCAGATAATCAAGCGGCTGAAGGAAGTATGTTGCAACAGTCGCAAATAGGCCAGCCAGCCCATAGACTGTGATGAAGCGGACTTTGCCCGTCAATCGCTCAAGCTCCGGTCCGAACAGGAACAGCGAGAACATATTGAACAGCAAGTGCATCAGGCCGCCGTGCAAGAACATCGGCGTGATGAAGCGCCACCATTCACCTTCTGCGATCAATCGGTTGTAACCGACGCCGTAATTGAAGATAGTAGGGCCGAGAATAGGAATCCATGATAAAATATGTATCAAAACATTAATCGCGATCAATGTGGATACAACAGGATATAAGCGTAAATACTCTGAAAAACTTTCTCTGCGAATAAACATTTCGTCACCTCTGTTTCATACTGAATATTATACCTTTTTCCTGTTTATGATTGAAAGGAGAAGCATCTATGATTACTGGAATCGGCTTGGATATTGTCGAACTCGGTCGCATCAGGCGGCTGGACGGCAAGTCCGCGAAATTTCGTGAACGCGTTTTGACGGACAACGAATTGGTGGAATATGAACTTTTGTCTGTCAACAGGAAAACAGAATTCCTTGCCGGACGTTTTGCTGCAAAAGAAGCTTTCGGAAAAGCGAAAGGGACAGGAATCGGTAAAAATTGTTCTTTCAAGGACATTGAGATAAGAAAAGACTTGAATGGCAAGCCTTCCGTTTATTTTAAAGATCAAGAAGAAGGTTTGATTTCCATTACCCATACGAAAGAATACGCGGCAGCGCAAATCCTGCTGCAGTCAAAGATACAGGCGGAGGAAAAAGATGGAGACCAACTATAGACCGACAAAAGCGATAATTGATTTAACGGCAATCGACCATAATCTGCGTAATTTAAAAGAGCGGGCGAACGGTGCAGCCCTGATGGCTGTCGTCAAAGCGGATGCTTATGGCCACGGCGTGCTGGAAGTTGCGCGCCAGGCATTGAAGAGCGGTGCTTCCATGCTTGCTGTGGCAACACCGGACGAAGCACTATATCTGCGGCAAAATCATATCGACGCCGAACTTCTGGTGCTGGGCGCATCGCCGGTGAATTTCATTGAAGCGGCGATAAAGCACGATGTGAACCTGACTGCCTATTCAATGGAATGGCTCAACGCAGCCGCACAGGAGCTTGGAGCGATTATCGGCAGCAGTCCGCTGAAAATCCACTTGAAATTTGATACAGGAATGCGGCGGATCGGTATTCAGCCGGAAGAGGCTGAAGCGGCTTTTGAATTTGTCGGGGGGCATCCGTTTGAAGTGGAAGGGCTGTATACCCATTTCGCCACGGCAGATGAAGCTGAGAATCCTTTATTTCTGAAACAGGTCGAAAGGATTAATGCGATTAAAGAAAAATGGAATGGCGGCAACTTGATTTTTCACGTTTCAAACAGTGCCGCGGCAATCATGCACCCGGAATTGGCATACGATGCCGTGCGAATCGGTATTTCTATGTACGGAATTGCCCCGTCAGGCTTTGTGAAACATGAAATGCCCTTCGAATTGAAGCAGGCGATGAGCCTGGAGACGGAAATCGTCCATGTGAAGAAAGTGATGAAAGGTGAAACACTCAGTTACGGCGCAACTTACACCTGCCCTGAAGATGAGTGGATTGGCACTTTGCCGATCGGCTATGCGGATGGGCTGATCCGTGGCCTTCAAGGACAGGAAGTGCTGGTGGACGGCAAGCGTATGCCGATAGTTGGGCGCATTTGCATGGATCAATGCATGATCAGACTGACCGGCGAATTTCCTGTGGGAGAAAAAGTGCAGCTGCTCGGTTCCCAAAAAGGCAACGCAATTCTAATAGATGAATGGGCGGAAAAATTAGGGACAATTCCTTATGAAATCCCCTGTATCCTGACAAAACGGGTGCCCAGACTCTATATTGGGGTATAAAGAACTTCTAGAATTGTCTTTCCTTAAGGCATCAGGGATGTTAAGATTATAGAATAGAAATATAGAACAGAGAGAACAACGGTATTCCGGAGGTGTCAGCTGTGTACGAGAGATCCAAGACAAAAGAGGTAGTCGTGAAACTGCCGAAACAATTGATTTCAGAACTTACTACACATTCAGATGAACGGGTTCAGGAAGACGGAGATTATATTTACGTTTCCACTCAGCGTGTCATGAAAAACATGTATGATTCAAATCATATTCGGGAAGCAATGATCAAGGGCTACGTCGAGATGTCACAGATCAATCTTTCGATTTCCTGTGAATGTTCTCATGCGGAGTACGAAGCGGAGCATATGACCGTGCGACTCGTAAGCGGAGGGTGACAACTTGATTGTAAAACGCGGAGACGTTTTTTTTGCTGAATTATCACCAGTGGTCGGGTCAGAGCAGGGTGGCACCCGGCCGGTGCTGGTAATACAAAATGATATAGGAAACCGGTTCAGTCCGACCGTCATCATAGCGGCGATTACAGCTCAGATCCAAAAAGCCAAACTTCCTACCCATGTGGAAATCGATGCCAAGAAATATGGCTTCGAGCGGGACTCGGTGATATTGCTTGAGCAATTGCGGACGATCGACAAATCCCGGCTGACGGATAAAATTACCCAACTTGATGAAGCATTGATGGAAAAAGTGGATGAAGCATTAGAAATCAGTGTTGGACTTGTTAAGTTCTAAGTATACATACACCATGAAAGCATCCGAAGAGTCCTATTCTTCGGATGTTTTTTGCAATATCGCCTGCTCAAAACCGGTCTGGGATATAAAAAAGATGTGCAAAATGCATATTTCCGATACAATAAAAGATAGAGAACTTTAAAATAGAAGAGTTGGCAGTGCAGGGGAACTTAAAAGAGAGTTGCAAGAGTCCAAGGAGGATCCTTAAAAACATGAATAAGCAAATGGCAAGATATATTCAAGAGAACATGACTGAAATTATTTCCAACTGGCAAGAAATGATGAAAAACGAAAAAGGCGAGCGTTCATTCGAAGTGATGCCTGCGGAATTGATGGATCAAACAAGCCGTGAATTTGCAGAACTGATGACGTCCAATCTATTGGAGAGCCACCAGGCATACGAAAGCCGCTTAAATGATTTTGCAGAAAAAGTTGTCCGTTATGGCTGGTCGATCACATTCGTCACTAAAGCGATCAATCACTTCGGTGAAATTGTTTTTGCTGGAATGGAAAGAGACGGTGTTATCAATAGCGACAATCTGCGCGCTTTTGCAGAAGAGTTCAATAAGTGGATCACACCTATCCGCGACAGCACCATCGATACATATTCGAAAACTTGGGAACGTACAGTAAGCCTTCAGAAGATTGCTTTACAGGAACTTTCCGCTTCATTGATTCCGGTTTTTGATAAAGTTTCGGTTATGCCGCTTGTAGGGACAATTGATACGGAACGGGCCCGCCTCATCATGGAGAATCTTCTGGAGGGTGTAGTTAAGCATCGGGCAGAAGTGATTCTGCTTGATATCACCGGTGTACCTGTAGTTGATACAATGGTTGCCCACCATATTATTCAGGCTGCTGACGCTGTCCGCTTGGTCGGAGCGAAATGTATGCTGGTCGGCATTCGCCCGGAAATCGCCCAAACGATTGTTACACTGGGCATTAATCTGAATGAGTTCACCACAACGAGCACATTGCAGCGCGGCGTTGAACAAGCTTTGGCTTGGACAAATCGAAAAATTGTGGAGGTTGATGAAGTATGAATGTCCGTATACCGATATTAAAACTGAGAGATACGCTGATTGTTTCCATTCAATGGGAATTGGACGATCAGACTGCCATACAGTTCCAGGAAGATTTACTGACTAAATTACATGAAACAAGTGCCCGTGGTGTAGTGATCGATTTGACTTCAATTGATTTCATCGATTCCTTCATCGCTAAAGTTTTGGGAGACGTCATCAGCATGTCAAGCCTAATGGGAGCGCGAGTTGTTATAACAGGTATCCAGCCGGCAGTTGCTATCACTTTGATCGAATTAGGAATTCGACTTGAAGATGTCATGACAGCATTGGATTTAGAAAACGGTTTGGATAAACTTCAATTGGAATTGGAGGCTTAAAGATGAGCAACCAATCCTCAGTGGAAATTCAAACAGAATGGGATATTGTAGCCGCCAGACAACTTGGCCGCAATGTAGCTAAAGAGTTGGGTTTCGGCACAGTAGACCAGGCTCGTATCACCACGGCAATCAGCGAGCTTGCCCGTAACATCTATTTATATGCTGGCCAGGGAAGAATCGAGATTCAGCGCCTGACAGAAAACGGCATCAATGGCATCTTGATCATTGCGGCTGACAACGGACCTGGGATACCGGACATCCGTAAAGTGATGGAAGATGGCTTTTCAACTTCCGGAGGCCTTGGAGCCGGGCTGCCAGGTGTCAAAAGATTGATGGATGATTTTAAGATAGAAACAACCCTAGGTGAAGGGACAGATATAAGAGCTACCAAGTGGCTTCGATAGGGGGAATTCTTAATGGTTCAAAAAATCGGCAGTCAATACAAGGAAATATTGAACCAATATATGCAGCGCCAGTCCGAGCAGAACCTTTACGTCGGGCAGAATTTCAGCCGTCAGCTTATTTCTGAAAATACATCTCCTGAAGATGTCATCAGTATGCATAAAGCGGCAATGCAGGAATTATATGAAGATATGCCAGAAACTGTCTGGCATTCTTTTGATTTCCTGATTGAGATGATGATCAATTACGGGTTAGCTCTTCAGGAACGGCAAAGCTTATTGCAGAAACAGGAAGAGTTGCGCGTGGAAATGGATTTGGCCGCCAATGTCCAGGAAACTTTATTGTCAACGACAATGCCGTCTCTGGATGGTCTGGATATAGGCCTCCTTTCTGTTCCGCTGCGCAAAATGAACGGAGACTACATATATTTCATCAGTGGCGGTGAAGGGCACGCCGGAATTGCGGTTGCCGATGTAATCGGTAAAGGCCTCCCGGCTGCTCTATGCATGTCCATGGTGAAATTCGGGATGGACAGTCTGAACGATTCAACAGCGTTTCCAAGCGAAGTGTTGAGTACCATCAACCGGATTGTTGAAAAGAGCGTCGACGATTTCATGTTCGTTTCCATGTTCTATGGAAGATATGAAGCGGAAACTGGCGTATTGACTTATGGTTCAGCCGGTCACGAACCAGCGATGATTTATCGTGCCGAAACCGGTGAATTTGAAGAGCTGACAGTGAAAGGTTTATTGCTTGGTGTTTCGCCGATGGCATCTTATGAAGAAAAAGAAGTGAAACTGGATAAAAATGATATGGTCGTCATAATGACTGATGGAGTTACAGAAGGACGGACAGCTGAAGGGTTTATCGACCGCCAGGTAATCAACGAACTGATCCTGCGCAAAAAAGATGAATCTGCCCAAACGATTGTCCAATTTGTCTATGATGAACTGGTTCGCATGCAAAATGCAGAATTGAGCGATGACTTTACATTAGTTATTTACAAAAAAGTCTGATTGTATGTTTAACCGCCACAGCAATGTGGTAAACAAACTTACAGTGGCTTTTTTAATTTTTGTTTATTTTAAATTTACGTTAATCATAGAAAAACGGGGTGTCAAAAGATGAATATTCAAGTTGATTTGCAAGAGTCAGATAAAGTCCTTAAGGGATATGTCCGTGGAGAAATTGATGCGCATACTGCGCCGGTTCTGCGCGAGAAATTGGAACCATACCAAAATATAGAATCACTGAATGCCGAATTGGATCTTTCAGATGTCGATTATATGGATAGTACAGGATTGGGAGTTTTTGTAGCTTTTTATAAATCAGTCAACTCGCAGGGCGGACATTTGAAATTGAGTGGTTTGTCAGCCCGCTTAAAACGGCTTTTCGATATTACAGGCTTAGGTGATATTATGGATATCGAATCAGCTGGAAAAGGTGGTATTTAACATGCGTCCTTTTGATTATGTTGAAATGCGTGTCCCTGCCAAATCACAATACGTCGGTGTTGCAAGATTGACTATCTCGGGACTGGCCAGCCGCATCGGCTTTTCCTACGATGATATCGAAGATTTGAAAATTGCTTCAAGTGAAGCTGTTACGAATGCTGTCCAACACGCTTACAGCGGTGATGAAGACGGTGAAGTTGTAATTGGCTGCGCTCTTTACGGAGATAAAATTGAAATTATGGTAGCGGATCACGGACAAAGCTTCAACTTTGAAGAAACCAAAGCGAAAGTGGGTCCATACCACGATCAGGCTGAAGGGGATTTTCTTCGTGAAGGAGGACTTGGCCTGTATTTGATCGAAACATTAATGGATGAAGTGAAAGTCCATCATCAGGAAGGCGTAACAGTCTTCATGACAAAGTATGTTGGAGGAGAGCAGGTGGAAGAGGATGTCGAAACGATCTCATCCTAATCAGCCTACCAAAGAACAGGTATTGGAATGGATTGAGGCTTATCAGAAAAATGAAGACGAGGAAGCCCAGACACATCTTGTAAATAATTACAAAAGACTTGTGGAATCCATTGCGCGCAAATACTCGAATGGTAAATCTTACCACGAGGACATAGCGCAAGTGGGCATGCTGGGGCTTCTGGGTGCTATCAGAAGATATGACCCTTCATTTGGCCGCAGTTTTGAAGCGTTTGCTGTCCCGACTATTATCGGTGAAATCAAACGATTCCTGCGCGATAAGACCTGGGCGATTCATGTGCCTCGGAGAATCAAGGAATTAGGGCCGCGAATCAAAGCGACTGTAGAAGTATTGACGAGTGAGCTCCAGCGTTCCCCGCAAGTTTGGGAAATTGCAGAATATCTTGATGTCGAAGAGGACGACGTACTTGAAGCGATGGAAATGGGAAAAAGCTATCAAGCTCTGTCCATGGACCATTCCTTGGAGGCCGATTCAGACGGAAGCACCGTTACTTTATTTGACGTTGTCGGACAAGAAGACGATGGGTATGAAAAAGCGGATCAGCGCATGTTGGTGGCCAATGCGATGAATGTGCTTTCCGAACGCGAGAAGCAAATCATCCAGTACACCTACATAGAGCAGCTGAGCCAAAAAGAGACCGGCGATAAACTGGGTATCTCGCAAATGCATGTTTCTCGCCTGCAGCGCAAGGCCATCAAGAAATTACAGGAAGCCATATTAGCGGCGGGTGGAGTTTCGTAGTGGAAAAAATTCGTCACAAGTTTATTGACGCCTGTATCTTCAATGAAGCAAAAAAAGGTAATTTTGAATCCGGGGACAGCTATCACACAGTCTTAACCGATGATTACTTTATTTGCTCAGTAGCCGATGGTCTAGGGAGTGGGCCTATTGCGAGAGAATCTTCGCAGGTCATCCCGCAAATTCTGAGAGAACATCACCACGAATCGATAGACAGTCTGATGAACCGTTTTAATGATTTGATGGTGCAAAAAAGAGGCGCAGCGGTTGCCATCTTTAAAGTGGACTTTAAGAGCAAGACCCTTGAGTACAGCTGCGTCGGGAATATCCGGTTCTATCTTTACCGAAAAGGGACAGATGAAATGATCTATCCGCTCCCGGTAATGGGGTATCTTTCCGGACGTCCCCAAAAATTGCACACACAGCTCTACACTTATGTGGAAGATGACTTATTCCTCATCCACTCGGATGGTGTGGAATTGCGCAATCCGAAAAGTTTGATGCGCCGTTCAGGATTCCCTGAACAATTGTATTACGATATTCTCGCCACCATTCAAACCGGTGACGACGCGACATTCATAACAGGAAGCCTGCTCAAATGAGTGGGCTTCTTTTTTGTGTGGTAAAATAGAGTGGAAATAAAGGAGAGTGTTTTGATGGAATCACAACAAATCCAAAGCCTGATCGCTAAAGAGACAGATGTGCGCCCCAATCAGGTGGCACAGGTTATCGCTTTGATCGAAGACGGCAATACCGTCCCGTTCATCGCCCGTTACCGCAAAGAAGCGACGGGTTCACTTGATGAAGTTCAGATTAAAGCGATTGATGACCGTTATACTTATATACAAAATCTTGAACAACGAAAAATAGAAATCATCCGTTCGATCACTGAACAGGAAAAATTGACTCCGGAGCTTGAGAAGGAGATTCAGGAGGCAACGGTTCTTCAACGAGTGGAGGATCTGTATCGCCCTTATAAACAAAAACGCCGGACAAAAGCAATCATTGCAAAAGAAAAAGGTTTGCAGCCGCTAGCTGACTGGCTTTTCGAAGGAGGCAATGGCGACGTCCTGAAAAAAGCTTCCGAATTCATCAGCGAAGAAGTGGCGGATGCCGAAGAAGCACTTCAAGGAGCACAAGATATTTTGGCCGAACTTTTCGCGGATGATGCGGATATTCGGGAGAAAATCCGGTATATGACGAGAAAAGATGGAATGATCGCTACTGCCGTCAAAAAAGACCATGACGATGAAAAACAGGTTTTTGAAATGTACTATGAATACGAAGAAGCTATCCAAAAAATCGTACCTCACCGTATTTTGGCGATCAATCGCGGCGAAAAGGAGAATGTACTGAAAGTCGCGATCAATCCGCCGGCTGACCGGATCATCACTTTGATGAAGAGGAAATGGATCACAGGTTCAGGAAATACCGTGCCTTACTTGGAACAAGCGATTGAAGACAGCTATAAACGGCTGATCCAACCGTCCGTAGAGCGCGAAATCAGAAATGAACTCAGTGAAAAAGGCGAAACGCAGGCAATTCATATCTTTTCCGAAAACCTGCGTAATCTTTTATTGCAGCCGCCAATGAAAAACAAAATGGTATTAGGGGTGGACCCTGCATACCGGACTGGCTGTAAATTAGCCGTAATTGACGAAACTGGTAAATTACTGGAAGTTGCTGTTATTTACCCTCATGCGCCGAAAAATGACCAGGCAGGTGCGAAAAAGACTATGAAACGCCTAACTGACAAGTATCCGATTGAGATTATGGCTATCGGAAACGGCACGGCTTCGAGGGAGACGGAACAATTCGTGGCGGATTTCATTTCTGGAAGCGCTGCTGACATCTCTTATGTCATCGTAAACGAAGCGGGTGCCAGTGTTTATTCCGCATCGGATATCGCACGAGCCGAGTTTCCGGATCTTCAAGTAGAAGAACGGAGTGCCGCGTCAATTGCCCGCCGATTGCAGGATCCATTATCGGAACTGGTGAAAATCGATCCCAAAGCAGTAGGCGTGGGGCAGTATCAGCACGACGTTTCTCAAAAGAAATTGGCTGACCAATTGACATTTGTTGTAGAAACAGCGGTAAACCAAGTTGGGGTCAATGTGAATTCAGCCTCTTCTTCATTGCTTCAGTATGTAGCCGGTTTAAGTAAGACGGTGGCTGAAAACGTCATTAAAGTGCGTGATGAAAACGGGCGCTTTACTTCACGCGTCCAATTGAAGAAAATTCCGCGCCTCGGTGCCAAAACTTATGAACAGGCAATCGGTTTCCTGAGAATTCCGGAAGGGAAGAATCCGTTGGATGCTACAGGCATACATCCCGAAAGTTATGCGGTAGCTGAAAAACTGCTGGAAATGGTCGACGCCGATAAAAAAGACGTCGGTAAGCCTGAGACTGCTGAAAAGCTGGATGGTTTGGATGTAAAAGAGCTTGCAGAGAAACTGGAAGTCGGCGAAATCACATTACAGGATATATTGGATGCGTTAAAAAAACCATTCCGTGATCCGCGCGATGAATTCCCGCAGCCACTATTGAAAAGTGACATTTTGAAGATGGAAGACTTGCTGCCGGGGATGGAGCTTCAGGGAACCGTCCGCAATGTCGTCGATTTCGGGGCGTTTGTAGACATCGGCGTGAAACAGGATGGGCTCGTCCACATCTCGAAACTGAAAAAAGGTTTTGTGAAACACCCGCTTGAAGTCGTCGCTGTAGGCGATATCGTGACTGCTTGGGTGGAAAAAGTGGAAAAAGACAAAGGGCGCATCGCTTTGACGATGCTTCAGCCGAAAGAACAGATTTAACTAGATGGCCGTTCTGCAATTCGGGACGGCCATTTTCTATAATAATGAAACAGGGGAATCCGAATGACTGATTACGAACTGACAGGATTAATAGAGGAAATCTCTGAAACGATATTCAAGAAGCCATTCATCCACAAAGGTATTTTCAATTCCAGACTTCGCACTACGGGCGGCCGCTATATGCTTCGCTCGCATAATATCGAAATCAATCCAAGCTCATATGAGAAATTCGGTTATAAAGAGCTGGAAGGGATTATCAAGCACGAGCTTTGTCATTATCATCTTCATTTGGAAGGGAAAGGCTATAAGCACCGCGACGCAGATTTCCGGAATCTTTTAAAGCTGACCGGCTCACCGAGATTTTGTTCGCACATTGAACAGAATGGCAAACGCCAGACGGCAAAGCGTTATATTTATCAATGCGTTTCGTGCCAGACCGACTATATCCGCAAGATCCGGATGAATACCGAGAAGTATCGCTGCGGCAGATGTTCGGGAAAGCTGGCTATGAAATAATCCTTTGATAAAAATACATGTGATTGGTTTCGGGAATTTTTCAATCTTGTAAGCTGGAAAAATTCCTCGAAGATATTTTAGCCGATTCTCAAGAAGGTCCTCGAAGTTGGGGATCTTCTTTTTCGTTGCGGCATTTAATATGCCGGGAATTTAAATATAAAATTATTTGTTGAAAAGTAGTTGACGATTCTCTCGGCGCTCTTTATAATAGAAAAAGTCGACAAGTACTTAAAACATTATTCCGAAGTAGCTCAGTGGTAGAGCACCGCACTGTTAATGCGATGGTCGTAGGTTCGAGTCCTACCTTCGGAGCCAGAATGGCCCCTTGGTCAAGCGGTTAAGACACCGCCCTTTCACGGCGGTAACACGGGTTCGAATCCCGTAGGGGTCACCATTATTATTTCTTAGAAATTTATACATAATGAATTATCTTTGAATAACATATTTCATTTCTTCAAGCATTAAGTTGCGTACAGTGTTATACTGATTAGACGTCGTAGAAATACGAGAGAGACATTGTAAATATTATTATCGCGGGGTAGAGCAACGAACCGCACGAAGACGGTGAGTAACACCGAAGCAGGCGAAGCCGATGCAGGTGTCAACTACCGGAACATCGAGTATGAAAGTACTCACTATATACTATTATCGCGGGGTAGAGCAGTTCGGTAGCTCGTCGGGCTCATAACCCGGAGGTCGCAGGTTCAAATCCTGCCCCCGCAACCAAATGGTCCCGTGGTGTAGCGGTTAACATGCCTGCCTGTCACGCAGGAGATCGCCGGTTCGATCCCGGTCGGGACCGCCATTTTTATTGGGGTATAGCCAAGCGGTAAGGCAACGGGTTTTGATCCCGTCATGCCCTGGTTCGAATCCAGGTACCCCAGCCATTTTTATTTATATAGAATAAAGAAGATGAATATATTGCCGATTGATCCTCGAAGGTTATTGTTGACTTAAGGTCGACGAATGGTTATAATATAATTTGTCTCTAAAATAATATGCGGTCGTGGCGGAATGGCAGACGCGCTAGGTTGAGGGCCTAGTGGGAGAAATCCCGTGGAAGTTCGACTCTTCTCGGCCGCACCATAGCGTATTCCGATTGCGCCCGTAGCTCAATTGGATAGAGTACTTGACTACGAATCAAGCGGTTAGAGGTTCGAGTCCTCTCGGGCGCGCCAATCTTTTTCTTCTATATAATACAAACTTTATGCGGGTGTAGTTTAGTGGTAAAACCTCAGCCTTCCAAGCTGATGATGAGGGTTCGATTCCCTTCACCCGCTCCATAATTTTTAACTTTGAATTTTGAACCTTGAAAACTGAACAGCAAAACGTCAATAAACAATCTACTGATCAGCACTTGTGCAGATCAAAGCGAATCGTGCGTTCTTCGGAACGGCGATGCGCCAGCAGTATTGAGCAATCAACTACTTCTATAATGGAGAGTTTGATCCTGGCTCAGGACGAACGCT
>NZ_QQRS01000003.1:0-397500 GCF_003428875.1 Planomicrobium okeanokoites | reverse complement strand
CGAAGAACGCACGATTCGCTTTGATCTGTTTGCACTGATCAGTAAGTTGTTTATTGACGTTTTGCTGTTCAGTTTTCAAGGTTCAAGTTTGAAATTTAACGCCGCGCTCATTGGCGACTTTATTAATATACCAGCTGACATATAACATGTCAACAAAAACATTAAAGTTTCTTTAGGGTGTCACTGCATTAATTATAACAGAATTTTCACACAATAAAATTACAATAGAGTTACAACTTTGAAAGGAATAATTTCCTTTACATGCAAAGCAATGACGGAGTTTTAAATAACTGCAATTCTGCGCCTTCCTTCTGACTAAGAACTGCTCTTTGTCGCCAGCACCTCATTTCTATAAACGGTCAGCGCACTATACTTCCAACTCATTTGTAATGGGGTTATAAATATTAGCCGATAATTTCTAGCTCATATTCTCAAACTGGAATTTTTGACTTTCTTCTATATATAATATCGCCATTGAAAAAGCCCGCCAAAAATTTGGCGGGCTTTCACTCTCATTAAGCTCATCACTTAAGCGAGGAAAATAAAGTACAGAACAAATATTACAAACAGTCCGTACATAATCGGGTGGACTTGCTTCCCTTTCCCTGCAGCTATCATTGTAATCGGATAGAAAATAAATCCGATTGCAATCCCGGTCGCGATACTATAGCCCAAAGGCATAGCAATCATCGTCAGGAACGCTGGGACAGCGATTTCGAAACGGCTCCAGTCAATCAGCCCCAATGAAGATACCATCAGCACACCCACGATTATCAAAGCCGGCGCAGTGACCGCACTAGTGATAACTTCAAGCAGCGGATAAAAGAGGATCGCTACCAGGAACAGGACGCCGGTGACAACAGAAGCAAATCCTGAACGGGCTCCTGCCGCAACTCCGGAAGTCGATTCGATATAGGATGTAGTAGTCGACGTACCAAAAATCGCGCCACCAACAGTCGCAATAGAATCAGCCAGAAGAGCTTTGCCTGCTCTCGGTAATTTATTGTCTTTCATCAAACCTGCCTGATTTGCAACAGCAACTAAAGTTCCGGCTGTATCAAAGAAATCGACAAACAGGAAAGTTAATACCACGACCAGAAACTCAATAGTCATCAGAGATCCGAAATCATTGAAGATCGGTTCAAGAGCTACACCGAATGTCGAACCCATACTTGGGACGTTCAAATCAATAACAGCACTCGGCAAATTGACGACTCCGAAAATCATTCCAACCACGGCAGCAATCAAGATTCCGAAGAAGATGCCGCCTTTAAATCCACGGACCATGAAGATGACAGTTACAAATAAACCGAAAATGGCAAGCAGTGTGGAAGGATTCGTCAAATCGCCGATTCCTACCATTGTATCCGGATTGCCAACGATGATCTCAGCATTTTGAAGCCCGATAAAAGTGATGTAAAGACCGATCCCAGCACCCACTGCATACTTCAATTCTGCAGGAATTGCATTAATGATCGTTTCACGAACGCCCGTTAATGTTAAAAGGACAAAAATGACACCTGAAAAAAGCACGCCGGTTAAGGCAGTCTGCCAAGGAATCCCGTAAGTTAAAATAACCGTATACGCGAAGAATGCATTCAATCCCATTCCTGGCGCTAGAGCAATAGGGTATTTCGCCAACACTCCCATCAATATCGAACCAATTGCAGCAGCCAAAGCCGTAGCCATGAAGACAGCTCCGTAATCCATACGCATCGAATCGGGCAGGTCAGGCACCGAAGCCAAAGTCAATGTCAACGGGTTGACTACCAGGATATAAGCCATTGCCAAGAAGGTTGTTAAACCGCCAATAAATTCCCGGCGGTAATTTGTGCCAAGCTCTTCAAACTGAAAATATTTCTTCATTTTTTCTATTTCCTCCGCGTGCTGCCGCAAAATGCAGTTAAAACAAAAGGACGCATACAGCAAAATGCCGTATGCGCCCTTCGATTTTAATTTCTGAAATAATTATTTCAGAAAAAGTCCGACTCCCTTTAAAAAGATGGGAACGTGACTTAAATCGTAGTCGAGTCATTTACGGTAACTCGGTAGAAACTTTCGGGCCATATCCCCGACATTATACGACAGCGTTATTTAATTTCTATTGTAGAATAACACATCTCCCTGCAGCTAACAAGGCTAATCACGAACAATGGTTAAAGTTTTTAACTTTTAGTTCGTGATTCAGCTTTTATTCCCATTCAATGGTTGCTGGCGGCTTGCTCGTGATGTCGTAGAGTACACGGTTGATGTGATCCACTTCGTTGACCAATCTGACACTGATTTTCTCGAGGACATCCCAAGGAATGCGGGCCCAGTCAGAAGTCATACCGTCTATCGATGTTACGGCACGGATGCCGATTGCGTAATCATAGGTACGCGCATCGCCCATGACACCGACGCTGCGGATGTCAGGAAGAACGGTAAAGTATTGCCATATATCGCGGTCCAAACCAGCTTTGCTGATTTCATCGCGCAGAATCCAATCAGATTCGCGGACGATTTCAAGTTTTTCTTCAGTGACCGCTCCCATAATCCGGATACCCAGTCCTGGTCCCGGGAACGGCTGACGCCAGACGATTTCATCAGGCATACCCAGTTCTGTGCCAAGGACACGCACTTCATCTTTAAATAAAGTATTCAGTGGTTCAATCAATTTGAACTGCATGTCTTCCGGCAGTCCGCCGACATTGTGGTGGGATTTAATCGTCTGGGCAGTTGTCGTGCCGCTCTCGATAATATCCGTATACAAAGTTCCTTGGGCCAGGAAATCCATGCCTTCCAATTTGGAAGCTTCATCATCAAATACATAGATGAATTCATTGCCAATGATTTTACGTTTTTGTTCCGGATCCGTCACGCCTGCAAGTTTGTTCATGAAGCGGTCGCGCGCATCGATTTTGATGACGTTCATGTTAAAACCGTCAGCGAAAGTTTTCATGACGCTTTCCGCTTCGCCTTTACGAAGCAGTCCGTGGTCGACGAACATGCAAGTCAGCTGGTCCCCGATTGCCCGGTGAATCAATACTGCAACAACCGAAGAATCCACTCCGCCGCTCAAGGCACATAAAACTTTTTTATCTCCGACTTCTTCACGGATCTTTTCGATTTCAAGTTCGATGTAATTCTCCATCGACCAATCCGCGCTCATACCGCAGATTTCGAAAACGAATTGACGAAGCAATTCATTGCCATAGATTGAATGGCGGACTTCCGGATGGAATTGGACACCGTAGAATCCACGTGACTCATCTGCCATGGATGCAATTGGACAGCCAGCGCTCGTACCGATGACATCGAAACCTGGAGGCGCTTCGGTAACCAGGTCGCCGTGGCTCATCCAGACAATTTGTTCTTCAGGCAAGCCGGAAAACAATTTGCTTTCCTTCACCAATTTCAATTCAGCTTTGCCGTATTCACGGTTCTGCGCTTTTTTCACGTCGCCTTTCAAGTGCAAAGCCATCAGCTGCATGCCGTAGCAGATCCCCAGAATCGGAAGACCCATTTCAAAAATCGCATCGTCTATGGAAAAAGCATTTTTATCATATACAGAATTCGGACCACCTGAAAAAATGATGCCGGTAGCGTTCATTTCCTTGATTTCTTCAGCTGTGACTGTGTGTGGATGCAGTTCACTATAGACGCCAAGCTCACGAATTCGGCGTGTGATCAACTGATTATACTGACTGCCGAAATCTAATACGACGATTTTACTTTGTTCTTTTAACATTGGACTGACTGGCAAAACCTTCACCTCTTCTGATCGATTTCAGGCGGCACAAATAATAAAAGAACGCGAAAAAGCTCCTCGCGTTCTTTTGCTCTACATCAAAAAGGCGAAGCCCCATGCAAAAAATTGCATGCGGCATCCGCCTTCATAGTCAAGTCATTTCCGGGGACTTGGTAGAGACATCCGATCCATATCACCGGACATATATGAGGGCACCTGTACTTTATAATTTTCTCAATTGTACAAGTTAGCCCGCCCAAAATCAACTGGTTGTGCGATTGATTAAGTTTTCCCAACTTTCCTTCAATTCGCGCCATTCCACAGTTTCGGGGCGGCCTCCGTAGACAGATTGTTCATAGGAAGCCGTCAGGCGGGTCATTTCCTTAGTACCAAAGAAAGAATCGATATATCTGGCATAAGACATCAACGTCTGTCCATCTTCCCTTTTGATCCCGTAGAGATCCAGTTGCTTCAGCAATCGGAGATAGGCCTTCTCAAAAGTCTGCTTGCCATTTCTTCTTCGGTAATACGGCACCAATATTTTTGGCAGCCACCTTTGGCGCTTCAAAAACAAGACAATTGACAGCAAAACAAATGCGGCCATTCCCAGGAAAATAGAGCCTTTATTATCTGCCGCATATTCGCCGAACCGGTCCCACAGACTCGGACCATCCGACCCGGCAGATGCAGCCGCCTCTTCATCTTCTTCCTCAAGCTCCGGTTGCTGCGGACGCTCAGGCAGTTCCTGTTCTTCTGGATCTGATGTTTCGATATCCAAGTCAAAATCAATCTGTGAAGATCCGGTGAAGCCGATTGTCGGCTCAAACAGCATCCAGCCTACTCCGGGCATATATGCTTCCACCCAGGAATGGGCATTATTATTTGTGACTTCGTAAACTTCAGTTTCACCATTGCTGTCTACCTGCACACCCTCGTTGAAGCCTTTCACCCAACGGGCAGGTATATCCAAACTCCGCAGCAATACGACCATGGAAGTGGAAAAGTTATCACAATAGCCACGTTTGGTTTCGAATAAAAATTGATCCACGTAATCTTGATCTTCTTCAGGCACCGGTATATTCGTCAGACTGTATTCGAAGTCATTTCTTTCAAAATAGTCTTCGACAGCGCGGGCTTTATCGTAGACGGTTTCCGAATTCATCGTAATTTCCTGAGCCAGATCCCTGACTCGCTGCGGCAATTCTTCGGGCAGCTGTTTGTAGCGGTCAAATTCAGGCGGCAGTTCGGCCAATTTATCGACGGTCGATTCCCGGAGGCCGGTCAGACTGTAAGATGGTTCATTGAATTGAAGCTCAACGTCATCAGGCTCGAAAGGCGCACCGCTCAATAATGGCTCAATTTTTTGGTCAACCGCTGAATAACTATAGCGGATCTCGCCATTCATCTGGATGGATTCTATTCCATATGGATAAAGGACAAACGGAAAATCCTGCTCCATTTCCAGTACCGCGTTCTGCGAATCATCTTCCGTTCCCGGTTCAAATTCTGTTTCTATTAAATCACCATTACTGTAAAGAACCGGTTCACTGACAGGCTCACTCAATTCCCAGCCTTTGGTAGTGTAAGTATCTTTCGTTTCTACTTTCCAGTATTGCCCATCTTCCACTTCGGCACGAAAAGCTGGGGTGTCGTCACCAAGAAATGATCCCCCCAGTTCAGAATCATCTACTCCGTAGCCGATGCGTCCAACTGCAGCCGGTCCAGGTCCGCCTTCTCCAGAAAAAGAAGTGATATACGGCACAGGGTCCGGCCATAGCGGGCCCGCTTTAGGCAAATAAAGGGCAAGTGCCGTAGAAACCGCCACCATGACAAATAATGGGATGATGAAACCCGCGAGGCGCTCGATTGTTTCATTGATCCGGTGGCCCTCAAGCCATCTCGCCAAATGAAGCAAGCCTGCAAGCATCAGGCCAACGACCATGATGCGTATGATTGCAGTATCCCCGTTATAAGGGCTGAATGTATCAAGTACCGCAATAAAAATAACCGTTAGAATATAAAATAGGAAGATGCTTAAACGGAAACTGACCCAATAATGGATCAGGTAAACCGCCATCCATAATAAACTGAAGAATAATACCGTCCTGAATATATCGGTGGTTTGTGCCCAGTCCTGGGCAAATAACGCCGCTATATTTATTTGCAGGTCATCCAGGATAAAACCGAGAGCTTCAAACGAGAAAATAGTCGCCTCAGTATAGACATAGATCAGAAACCACATGATGTAGACCATTTTAACGCCAGCGGCTATGGTCCAGTGCACGTGCAAGAATGCCATGAGCAAGCTGATGGCGATAAAAATCAGAAACAGCGGTTTATGGCCGGTATCGGTCAAAGTGATGACCGGAGTGAGCCATTCCGCCAATAAGAGGAAAACCAAGATATACAAAATCGCCATGAACGCCTTATTTTTACGAATGGAATTCATTTGCGGCCCACCTCCGTAAAGACCGAAGCGAAATTCTCCGGTGCTACAAGTTTTACGATAAAGCCCTTTGAAACTGCGAATTGATGGGCAGCTTCATCTGCCTTGTCAAATTTCTCGCCTTTATTGGACAGCACAAGGCACATGCAAGTATTGAGATTCTTAACATTTCTTCGAATAGCTTCGACCATTTCCACGGTCAATTTAGTTGTAACGTAGATTATAGTGGTAGCCCGTATTTGTTGAAGATCTCTGCTGACTACTTCTTCAGCCGGCCGATCAAGATCCGGCAGGATTTTCGTCAAGTGATACATGACACGCTGCAAATGGCTTTCTGAATGGATGACCGGAAACGAATCAAGGGTGCTGCCGATTGATAAATAAGCGACGCTTGAATTTGCTCTCACAATCGACTGCAATAAAGAAGCAGTGAGTTCAACCTGGAGTTCAAATTTATCGGACGGTTTACGATCATCCAGCAAAAATAGATCTTCGGCTTGCCGGTCTTCGAATTCCTTGGTGCGCAGGGTTTGCGTCCGCGCAAATGATTTCCAGTGGATCCAGGAAACCCGATCCCCCGGCTGGTAATCGCGGATTCCGGTAGCCATGGTCGTATCCTTCACCAATGTATGCGGAGCGGCCATCGCTCCCTGATCATAACTGGATTCAATTGCCCGGTACGGAATATCATGCGTTTTAGGATAAACGAGGATCGTCTGTTTCAATGGAAACATTTTTGTTTTTTTGGTCCAGCCAAAAAAATCTGCGACTTCGAGTTCAATACCTTCCAGCACGTGCTCGCCTCTCGGCATATCGTCGATTTCATAGCGCCACGTATGGGATTTTCGGAAACCGGGCATAAACATTGTCCGATTATCCGCAGGATTCCGTTTTCGCAAAGCGATAGAGTTCGTTTTTTCGGTCAGTACTGTATATAGAAGAGGAAAAGACAATTTCCGTTTGAAATGCACTGTCGCTGAATACTTCTGGCCTCTTCTGATTTGTGCAGTATGGATTTGGCGGGTCATTTCAATATCCTGCAGCGGATAGAAAATCAGCAGCAGCGAATACAGCACAAACGGCAAGGCCATGTAAAAGATGAACCAGCTGACGAAACCGCCCTGGAACATCGCAAATGAAAAAGTGAGCAACAGGATAAAAACAACAAATATTATCCTGCCCCAAAGAGAGAGGGCTTTTTTGATTTGTTTCATTGGCCGACTAGCCTTTGGACAGGCACTTTTGTTTTCGTTAAGATGCGTTCCGTAATTTCTTCCGCCGAAATTCCGTCATAGCGGGCTTCGGAACGGAGCATGATGCGGTGGCCAAAAACAAATTTCGCCAGGTACTGGACATCATCCGGCGTCACGAAATCCCGGCCCCGCAGTAAAGCATAGGCTTGGGCGGACTTCATCAAAGCGATCGAACCTCGTGGGCTTACACCTAAATAGACATATGGATCATTTCGGGTTTGCCGCGCAAGATCGACGATATAGCTGCGGATCGTTTCATCCACTTTGACATTTTTGGCTTCGCGCTGTAATTCAAGCAATTCTTCGAGTGTAATGACTGACTGCAATTCTTCGATCGGAACGGAAAGCTGTGAACGGTTCAAGACTTCCATTTCTTCTTTCGAAGTAGGATAACCCATTTTAATTTTCAGAAGAAAACGATCCAATTGCGCTTCCGGCAGTGGATATGTCCCTTCATATTCAATCGGATTCTGTGTGGCCATGACGAAAAACGGTTTGGGAATCTGCATAGTGACGCCATCGATGGTAACGGAAGCTTCTTCCATTGCTTCGAGCAGAGAAGATTGGGTTTTTGGGGAGGTACGGTTAATTTCATCGGCTAAAATGATATTGCCCATAATCGGACCCGGGCGGAAATTGAATTCCATATCTTTCGGATTATAGATTGAAACGCCGACTACATCTGAAGGCAATAAATCCGGAGTGAACTGGATACGCTTAAAGTCGGCACCGACTGATTTCGCCAACGCCCTGACCAGCATGGTTTTGCCGACACCCGGCACATCTTCCAGCAAAACATGTCCATGGGACAGCATTGCCACCATACTCAGTTCGGCAATGTCACGCTTGCCGATTATGACTTTCTCGATATTATCGATAACTTTGTTTAATTGTTCTTTTGGATTCATCATCTTTTCCCCCAATGGGTGACAAAAATATTTTGAATTGTCACATTCTTACTCATTAGCATAACGAATTATGAGCAATAACTCAACTGTGCAGTCACCGCGGGCAGGCATTTTCTCATAAAGAAAAGCCCTCGCTGAGAGGACTTTTCATCTTTAATATTTATTTCCAGAAATCGTCGAAGACCGTAATCGGAAGTTTGCGCTTATGCTGCGTCTTCAGATAATAACCTTCCAATTTCTCACGGGCTTCATCGGGTATTTTCTTGCCTTCCAGATAATCATCGATCATATCATATGTTATGCCAAGTGCCACTTCATCAGGAATGGCGGGCTTGTCTTCTTCAAGATCGGCAGTCGGAATCTTATTATAGAGATGCTCCGGACTTCCCAATTCTTTCAATAATTGCTTGCCCTGTCTTTTGTTCAGACGGAAAAGGGGTGTGAGATCCGCAGCACCGTCCCCATGTTTTGTATAGAAACCGGTGATCGCTTCAGCTGCATGGTCCGTTCCGAGCACGACAGCATTGTGCATAGCGGCTACGGAATACTGGGCTTTCATGCGTTCTCTCGCTTTTTCATTGCCTTTGATAAAATCCGTCAATTCGATTCCCGCCTGTTCCAAGGCGCGGTCACTTGCATCGACAGCTTCTTTGATATTGATGGTGTAAGTTTTAGTCGGATTGATGAACTTCAACGCATCCTGTGCATCGTGTTCGTCAAATTGTTCTCCGTAAGGCAGACGGACTGCGTAGAAACCGTATTTATCGCTTCCGGTTTCCTCATTCAGTTGATCGACAGCCATTTGAGCCATTTTTCCAACCAGCGTCGAATCCTGGCCGCCTGATATGCCGAGTACGTACCCTTCAAGGAAGGGATGTTTCTTCAAATACTCTTTCAGGAATGAAATAGTTCGGTCTATTTCCTCGCTCGGATTGATTTCTGGCTGAACTTTCATTTCATCAATGATTTGCTGCTGCAGTTCTGTCATGTAAAATCCTCCTATCGTTTTGAGAAACTTTGAATGGAATCACGGACTTCCTGGATATTGCGCATTTTATTGTCCCAGCATTTCTGGCTGAGATCGACCGGATACTCTTCAGGATTCAATGAACGTTTATACTCATCCCAAAGAAGATCGAGGCTCTTTTTGGAATAATCCTGGATTTCCTGGACTGAAGGGTATTCATAGGTGATTTCTCCATCTTTCACGACTTGTGTATGGATATTCACGGCATCGAAATTGGTAACGAATTTTGAAACAAAAGTATGGACCGGATGGAACATCTTCAAACGTTCTTCGGATTCCGGATCTTCGTCCACCATCGTGATATAATCCCCTTCTGATTTCCCGTTTTCCCTGTCTATGATCCGATAAACTTTTTTCAGTCCGGGTGTAGTGACTTTTTCGGCATTGCCGGAAATTTTTATGGTATCTTCCATCTGGCCTTCTTCGTTTTCAATCGCAACAATTTTATAAACGGCTCCTAGCGCAGGCTGATCATAAGCTGTAATCAGCTTTGTTCCGATCCCCCATGAATCGACTTGCGCTCCTTGCGCTTTCAGATTCAGGATGGTGTATTCGTCCAGATCATTTGACACGACGATTTCAGCGTCCGGGAAACCTGCTTCATCCAGCATTTTCCTCGCTTCTTTAGAAAGGAACGCAATATCGCCGCTGTCCAGGCGAATGCCCTGGAAGTCGATTTGATCTCCAAGTTCTTTGGCCACTTGGATCGCAATGGGCAGACCCGATTTTAAAGTGTCATATGTATCCACTAGGAAAACGCATTTTCTGTGGCGCTTCGCATAAGCATGGAAGGCTTCGTATTCATCTTTATAAGCCTGCACCATTGAATGGGCATGGGTGCCGGCAACAGGGATTCCGAAAAGCTTGCCAGCGCGGACGTTGCTTGTCGCTTCCAGTCCGCCGATGAAGGCAGCGCGCGACCCCCAGATTGCCGCATCCATTTCCTGTGCGCGCCGTGTGCCGAATTCCATGACACGGTCATCTTTTACAATCTGTTTGATCCGGCTGGCTTTAGTTGCGATCAATGTCTGGTAATTAACGATGTTGAGTAAAGCCGTTTCAATCAATTGCGCTTCCGCCAACGTGCTTTCGATGCGGATCAAAGGTTCATTCTGGAAAACCAACTCACCTTCCACAACCGAATGGACAGCTCCAGTAAATTTGATGGATTTCAGATAATCCAGAAAATCTTCTTTATAGCCCACTTCTTTGAGATACGCGAGATCCGATTCCGAGAATTTAAAGTTTCTGAGGTACTCCAGCACCCGCTCCAATCCGGCAAAAATAGCATAGCCGTTGCCGAACGGCAATTTCCGGAAAAACAGCTCAAAAACTGCTTTTCGTTCATGCATGCCATCCGCCCAATAGGCTTCCACCATATTGATCTGGTATAAATCGGTGTGCAGAGCCAGACTGTCATCCGCATAATTCGTATTTTGCATTTGATCTCCTTCTTCCGCTATTCATAAGTTCAATTAATTATACCCTATTAGACCCATTTCAAAAACGAAAGCCAACCAGCATCCCAATTAAAAGAGTTAAATTTGACAAAAACACGTCTTCTGTGCAATAATATTTAAGTTAACACAGAGGTAACTGGTATATTTGATAATCTGGCATTCTACATTAATGTTTTTGAGAATACTTATTCACACTGGCGCGATTTAAGGATCGCAAGGACGTAAAAGAAGGTAGGGTTTACGTTGCTTAAGTTAGAAAGCACCCAGTGGAACACTGACCGCGGCACTGAAAGCAAATACTTTCAACGGAAATGATTCCCCTTTCTGAAGGGTTGAAAAATTGAATCAAGCTATATAAATGTTACCTTAAAACAAACAAAGGGGCGCCTCGATACGATATCGGGAGCGTCCCTTTTCCAATTCCACCGTCTTTATTGACTTTCGTACGCAACAAACGGATTCTTCCATTCCATCAATAAAGCGTAATTTCCCGAATCTTCATCATCCAGATAATTTTTCACCAACTTAACCGGGGTTCTCCCGCTGCGCATCAGAAAAGTGATGACTGGGTCTTTCAATTCACCGGTCAAAACTTTTTCGGCATACTTCTCGGCAGTCATTCTGCTCGAAACCCGTTTATATCCAGGCATTCGGCCACCGCCGATCACCCGCTCCAGACGGTCTTCAATCACTCGTTCATAAGCTGCCTGCAGCAAGAGCTTGCCGAGCTCCATCTTCCGGTACAATGGCCTGATGCCGATATCCACTATATAAAAGTTCTTGCCTTCTGGTTCATGAGTTCTGATATAACCGCTGTCCGTCACTTGTTCCCAGTTATGTGAATTGGAATCATCATCATCATCTCCCACTAGCATCCCGGTCAATGACCCCGCGAGTTCCCCTTCGATCTCTATGCACAGCGCCCCTTCCGGATAATGTGCAAGATGACTCAACAACTGCTCCCGGTTCCACAGCAGCTCATCAGGAAAAGGCGGAGGAAAACATTCCCTTTGTATATTGATCAGCGCTTCAAAGTCCGCTTCCCCGTAATTCCGTATGACCGCTTTTGAAATTTCTTCCCCTTTAAATACATATTGCTCCTTATAATACAATTGCCGCTCTCCTCCAATTTCATTTTTTTACATCCTTCTTTTATTCCAATAAATAAACACGGGCTTCATAAGGCTGCAGTTTCTGCTCCATAAACTCAGTATAATTCGCTAAAAGAAGCTGCCCTTTTTCCCTCAGCGACCAGTGGCAGCCGTCACTGTCCAAATGGGAAACCACAAGAATCCGGGTATTTTCGTATTCACGGATATAGGCGTATACGTCCGGACAATCTGTTTCAGCAAGTTTTGTACTGCCGTATAAAAGACATTCCCGGCTCTTGCGCAATACAATCATTTTCTTGTAAAAAGATAAAATCGATCGGTCATCTACTGTTTGGGCCTCGACGTTCAACCAATTATAATTGGGATTCAGATCAATCCACGGCTTGCCAACAGTAAAGCCCGCATTGGTGCCGTCATGCCATTGCATCGGGGTGCGGGCATTGTCCCGGCTGACTTTTTTGATCGCTTCCATCAATTCTTCATGCGGAACACCCTGCATCCGTTTATATCGATAGAAGTTCTTTGTTTCAATATCACGGTACTTTTTAATATCATCAAACGGAACATTTGTCATGCCGATTTCCTGTCCTTGATAAATAAACGGCGTACCCTGCATAAAAAAGTACATACAGGCAAGGGCGGTGGCACTTTCCCGCCAATAATTCCGGTCATCTCCCCAGGTTGATACGGTTCTCGGCCGGTCATGATTTTCGAGATAGAGGGAGTTCCATGCGATGCCTTGTGCGCTGCGCTGCCAACGATCCAAAATCTTTTTGATGGTCATTACATTATGATCTGCATCGAGATCCTGGTTCCAGTTTTCATGGGCCTCAAGACTGAAAATCATATTGAATTTCCCTTCATCTTCACTTATCCATTCAGCCAATTCATGGGCTCTGATACTATTTGCTTCACCCACTGTCACAACATCATATTTCGCGAAGGTCTCATCGCGTAACTCCTTAAGAAAATCCTGTATACCTTCAACATTCGTCATTTTTCTCCATGCCGGCACATAATTTTTGCCTTCGGGATTTGGCATATCCGTTAAATCTTTTTTGAGGTGATTGATGGCATCCACTCGGAAACCGTCTACGCCTTTCTCAATCCACCAAATGATCATATCGTACAGTTCCCTCCGTACTTCGGGATTCTCCCAATTCAGATCCACCTGGTTTTTGGTATATAGATGCAAATAATACTGGTTGGTTTTCGGATCGAATGTCCATGCCGGCCCCCCGAATATGCTTTCCCAATTAGTAGGCTTGTCGCGCCAAATATACCAGTCGCGTTTCGGATTATCCTTGGACGATTTGGATTCATGAAACCAGGGATGCTGATCGCTTGTATGGTTCAAGACCAGATCCAAAATCAGCTTCATACCCCGGGAATGGATTTCTGCCAGCATGTTATCAAAATCTTGCATCGTCCCCATTTCAGCCATGATCTCCCGGTAATCACTGACGTCATAACCGTTGTCGACATTAGGGGACTTATACATCGGGCAAAGCCAAAGGATATCCACTCCTAAACTTTGCAGATAATTCAGCTTTTCGGTGACGCCATTCAAATCCCCTATCCCATCACCGCTTGTATCCTTAAAACTCCGCGTATAAATCTGGTAGACCACTGCTTCCTTCCACCAAGTCTTCTTCACGCTTTCCCCCTTCTTCCCATTCTTAATCAAACCAAAACGAACTAAAATCCTCCTAAATATAGTATTCTCTGAAAGCATCAAAAAACCTGCTTTAATGCTGTTTTTTTGACAAACATATAAAGCCTGAGTTGAAATTCTTCTATAATCATGAAAAAATCGCCACCTTAATATAAGGTGGCGATCACTGTTTTATTGGTAGAACTGTTCGAATGTCTCACCGACCATGCCGGCTACATAGGCGCTTCCGTCATTGTCCCCCACATCTTCAATCATCATGGCGATGATGAATTCGGGATTAGCGGAATCGTAAGCAATGAAGAACCCATTTTCCTGTCCGCTTTCTTCGCCAGCTGCCTTCAGCTCAGCGGTACCGGTTTTGCCGGCCAGCGGAATATTTTCAAGATTCGCCTCTTGTGCGAATCCATCAACCACCACGTTCCGCAAGTCGGTGCGAAGTATTTCCGCATTCTCCGCTGAAACCAATCCGTCCTTCCAGACTTGCGCATCTTCTTCTTCAAGCAGCAGCGTCGGTTCATGCATGACGCCATCTGTCAGAAACGGCTGGTACACCGATGCCAAGTGAAGAATATTCGCCAGCATCTGCCCCTGTCCGAATGAGGTGTCCGCCTGCTGCCCTTCAGAAGAGATGTTTCCATCATTCGATATTTGTGAAGACTGCAACGCGAGCGGATACGGGATTTCTTCACCAAAAGCGAAGTTTTCCAATCCTTCCACTAACGTGCTTCTTCCCATTTCCAGCGCTTGTCTCGCAAAATAGATATTATCCGAATAAACAAGCGCCTTATTCAAATCAATCGGATTGGGTGCTTCCGGATGGACTCGCGTCACTTCGTAGCCTCCCCAATCATCTTTTTGCCATGTCTCACCCTCGATCGTCAGTCCTTCCGACGGGTCGAGGGTTCCTGCTTCAAGGCCGATTGCAGCAGTTACCGGTTTTATCGTCGATCCCGGGGCATAGCTTTGGGCAAATCGGTTATATAGCGGCATCAAAGGATCTTCTTTTAACTCCTCGTAGCGTTCACCACTCATGCCCAGCATGAATTCGCTTGGATTAAAGCCCGGCGAACTTAGAAGCACCAGCGTTTCTCCTGTCTCCGAATCGACAGCTGCAGATGTTCCCGCTTCGCCGTCCATCGATTCATAAGCAACCTGTTGCAATTCAGCATCGATGGTCAATTGGATTTTTTCCCCGTCCACAGCCTGCTTTTCTGCGACGGTGATCTGTTCCTCCTCTTTGTCGATATAGATGCGCATGCCATCTTCACCGCGCAGCCGATCTTCCAATTGGCGTTCGAGCCCTTGCCGGCCGATCATATCATTTTCTGTATAATCCTGTTCCTGCAGCTCACTCAACTGCTCAGCCGTAATCGGACCGATGTACCCGATCAGATGTGACAGGGCTTCACCATATGGATATTCACGCATGGCGGTTTCCTGATGCATGGTTCCCGGAATTTCCAACACCTGTTCAAGCAATTCCGTGTTGTCATTCGATGTTTTGCTGAGCGGCACGAATTGGCTCAGGTTATTCTGCACCCAATCCTGCTCCAATTGCCGATCGATTTCTTCAACAGACATGCCGAGCAATTCAGCGAGCTGTTCTTTATCAGCGGCATCTGTGAATTTCTCAGGCACAACTCCGATTGACCTGCCGGTGCCATTGACGGCGAGCGGCTGATCATTGCGGTCATACAATTCCCCTCTCGCTGCAGCCTGCCTGTTGATGCGCACCGGATCACCGGCTTCAAGCTGCGGGAAAATGAAAGAAGGCGTCCACTCGACAAACCAATTTCCCGCTTCTTCCGTTTCTTCATACAGAAGAGTCATGGTTTCTTCAAATTCCACTGGACCCGCGAGTGTATCCATTGACACCTGCACTGGAAAATCAGCCGGCTGTTCCTGTTCCCATTCAGTATCTTCCGGAGCTTCCGTAAAAGTCACTTCAAGGTTCTCTATGCCAAGGTCTTCATGAAGTTTCTGCTGGCGGTCAATGAATTCATCCGTTCCGTAAGCCGCTTTCGTTCCTTCATTCAAATATATTTCATACATCTCTCCAAATTCGAGATTATTCCAGTGTTCTATGTATTCAGCTAACCGGTCTTCCGGCGTCACTTGTTCCTGGCAGCCGGAAAGAAAAAGAGCCATAGCCAAAATAAAAAGTACGATTATTATTTTTTTCATTTCTTCCCCCACTTTCTTAATAATCAGCTTACCAGATTATGGGTTCCCGTTAAAATGAAAGACTCTCTTTATTCGCATATGCCATAAGGTATTGAAGCTCCGGATATGGTAAACTTGAGAGAAAAAGGAAAGGGAGTTTTCAGATGATCGAGTTTACATATTCGGGGTCTTTCGAAACTGTTTTGACAGACGGAAAAAAAGCCGCGTTAAAGGAAATTCATGATAATTTATACAATAAAGAAGGAAGAGGTTCCGATTTTTTGGGATGGCTCGATTGGCCGAGCACTGTTCAGCCTGAATTTATGGAGCGCATCCAAAAAACCGCCGAAGTGATCCAGGAAAAAGCGGAGGTATTGGTCGTCATCGGCATCGGTGGATCCTATCTGGGCGCGAAAGCCGCATTGACCGCTCTCTCGCCTTATTTCAATAAAGATGATAAAAAAACCGAGGTGCTGTTTGCCGGACATCAGGTCAGCGGCGAATATCTGAAACAGCTTCTCGCCCATCTCGACGGCAAGGAAGTGATGGTCAATGTCATTTCGAAATCAGGAAAAACTACAGAGCCTGCGCTCGCCTTCCGCTTTCTGAAAAAATACATGGAAGACCGTTACGGGGAAGCCGCCGCAGAACGCATCATCGTAACGACTGACGCCGAGAAAGGCGCACTGGTCAACCTGGCGATTGAAAATGGATATGAACGATTTGTCGTACCTGAAGATGTGGGCGGACGTTATTCAGTATTTACTGCAGTTGGCTTGCTGCCGATTGCCGCTGCCGGATTTTCAGTATCAGAATTGATGGCCGGCGCAAAAGATGCGGAAGAGGCTTATCAGGTATTCAATCCCAAAACCAACACAGCCATCCGTTATGCAGCTGCGCGTCATCACCTTTATTCAGAAGGTTATACCACAGAAGTCATGGCCACTTTTGAACCGAAATTGGCTTATGTCCAGGAATGGTGGAAGCAATTATTCGGTGAAAGCGAAGGCAAAGAAGGCAAAGGCATCTTCCCTGCTTCCGTATCATTCACTACTGATCTCCATTCAATGGGCCAGTATATCCAGGACGGCATCCGCAATCTTTTTGAGAGTTTCCTGCTGATCAAGGAAAGCAAAGAAGATTTGACAGTATTCGAAGCGGAGAATGATGGTGACGAATTGAATTACCTGGCCGGCATCACGCTGCAGGAATTTAATCACGTTGCCTATAAAGGCACTTCGTCAGCGCATCTTGACGGCGGCGTTCCGCAAATGAGCCTGACAATCGAAAAGATGGATGAGTTCCATCTTGGCCACCTGTTTTATTTCTATATGATTTCCTGCGCATACAGCGCATACCTGCTGGACATCAACCCATTCGACCAGCCGGGCGTTGAGGATTATAAAAACAACATCTTTAAATTATTGGAGAAGCCAGGATACTAATTTTAGAAAAACAAGATCCATTCGGTCTTTCCTCTAGTGTGTTTAAAAAGAAAGCTAGGTATACGATATTCCGCAAAACAGCTCCGCTTTCCTGGCTGCTCGCACTGAGCTAACTCGGGCTCGTTTCACTTCACCCAAGTGGATCTCAGCACTTCGCTTAGTCGCCTGGGAGTCTTCGCTGTTTTGCTCCATATCTCAGCTCGCTTTCTATAACTCACATCCGCTTATATCTGATTTACGTATAGAAGTGGCTCCATAATTCTAAGTAGATTCAGAATGAAGCATTAGGCGTTGAAGGGCAAAGAGGTGCTTCTGCATCGCTGCACTGCTTCATTGATAAAGATCGAAAAATTGATATCTTTTCGAAAATGTAAAAAGGGCAGACCCCATCGGGTCCGCCCTTTTTCTGTTCGCTTATTTAATTTGATAGACTCTCGCTTCATATGGGCGGATTTCTGCCGGGTCAACGGATTCGTAATTCGACATCAGCAGACCGCGGTTTTCCGGTTCATTCCAGCGGTAACGATTCGGACCGAGATTCGAAACGATCAATACTTTCGAATCCTCATCTTCGCGCGTGTAAGCATAAACGTCATCAAACCCAAGTTCCTTCAACTCATAGCTGCCGTAAACAAGCACGGCCATCTTTTTACGCAGTGCAATCATTTGCTTGTAGAAGGAAAGCACAGAATGGGGATTGTGTTTTTGCGCTTCAACATTGAGCCACTCGTAGTTAGGATTCGTGTAGATCCAAGGCTGGCTTTCAGAGAAACCGGCATTCGGGCTGTTGTCCCATTGCATCGGAGTGCGCGAGTGGTCACGGCTTGTCGCTTTGATCAGCGTCATGACCGCATCGTGTTCCATGCCTTCGGCTAAGTTATAGAAATACAGATTATGGGTCTGGACATCATCGTATTGCTCGATTTTTTCAAACGGCGCATTCGTCATGCCGATTTCCTGTCCCTGATAGATGAACGGTGTGCCTTGCATGAAGAAATACATGCAAGCCATCGATGTCGCACTTTCACGCCAGTAAATGCTGTCATTGCCCCAAGTTGAAACTGCTCGGGGTTTATCGTGGTTTTCGATGAATAAGGCATTCCACCCTATTCCTTCAACAGCTTTTTGCCAGCGGGTCAGAACATCTTTAAGCTCCGATACATTGATCCCTTTTTTCTCTTCCGTATTCCACAGGCCAAGGTCTTCGAATTGAAAGACCATATTGAATTTGCCATTTTCTTCACTGATCCATTCTTCGATATCATCAGCGGATACGCCGTTCGCTTCGCCAACTGTCATAATATCGTATTTAGCGAATGTCTCATCACGAAGTTCTGCCAAAAGCGGCTGGATGCCATCGACGTTCATCATTTTTTCCCATGCCGGCAGATACGGCTTGCCTTCTTCCAGCGGCAAATCAGTGAAGTCTTTCTTGATGTGGCTGATGGCGTCCACACGGAATCCATCGATTCCTTTGTCGAGCCACCAGTTGACCATATCGTATAACGCTTTCCGCACTTCCGGGTTTTCCCAGTTCAGATCCGGCTGTTTCTTCGAGAAGATATGCAAATAATATTGCCCTGTCTTTTCATCATACTCCCAGGCCGGTCCGCCGAAAATGCTTTTCCAGTTTGTCGGTTTGTCACGCCATACATACCAGTCACGCTTCGGATTATCCAGTGACGAGCGGGATTCCTGGAACCATGGATGCTCATCACTTGTATGATTGATGACCAGGTCGATAATCAGCTTCATGCCGCGTGCGTGCACTTCCGCCAAAAGGCGGTCGAAATCCTCCATCGTTCCCAGCTCATCCATGATGTCCTGGTAATCACTGATATCATAGCCATTGTCATCATTCGGCGATTTATACATGGGACAGATCCAGATAACGTCAATGCCCAATTCCTTCAGATAATCCAGTTTCGCCGTTAAGCCATTGATATCTCCGATGCCGTCGCCGTTCGAATCCATGAAGCTTCTCGGATAAACCTGATATGCAACTGCTTCTTTCCACCATTTTTTGTTCATGTTCATTTCCTTTCAAAGACTTCGGCAAGAACCTCGTTCAATCAGCCGGGAAGGAACCGTGATTTCCCTTACCGGCGCCTCCCTGTCTTTAATTTTTTCAAGTACCAGTTCTGCTGCATGCAGACCCAGTTCATAAATCGAAATATCCACCGTGCTGAGCGGCGGTTTCAGATGTTCTGACAGCGAATGGTTATTGAAGCTCAATACGGAAACATTGCCGGGAACATCTATTTTCATGTCCTGCAGATAACTGATCAATTCATAAGCGATCAAATCGTCATGTGTGACAATCGCTGTCGGCGGCTGTTCAAGCCGCATCAGCCGTTGGACCGACTGCTCTTCCAACCCCGCATTGATCGACTGATTGACGATCAATTCGGAATCGTAGCGGATTCCCGCTTTTTGAATTGCTTTTCGATACCCTTTCAAACGGTCCAATGACACCACATATTCCAACCCGCCGCCAACATATGCAATCCGCTGATGGCCAAGGCCGATCAGGTAATTGACGACTTCAAACGAATTCCCCACATTATCGTTATCGACATACGAAATCGATTCGGTATGGACATCCGGGCGGCCGACGACTGAAAATGGAGTATTGCTATTGTATAGGTAATCCATGATTTTGTCGCCGATTCTGGAGTATAAAAGTATAATGCCATCGACCCTTTTTCCCTGGGTCATGGAAATGACTTCTTCATAGATCTCTTCGGTAGTGGCGCCAGTCGAAAGATAAAGTCCGTACTGGCTTTCATGGGCACGGCTCGAGATGCCGCGGAGCACTTCCGGAAAGAATGGATTCTGGAAAGCGAGGGTCGCCGAATCGGCCATGATGACACCGATTGTCTGAGTTTTTTGGATAACCAGATTACGCGCCTGGAAGTTCGGGTAATAGCCCAGGTGCTTCATAGTTTCCCGGACTTTTTTCTTTGTGTCTTCACTGATACGCGGATTATCCGCGATCACACGGGATACAGTTGCCGGTGAGACCGATGCCGCTTTCGCAACATCTTTAATCGTAATTGCCACTTCAATCTCCCCTTTACTTTATGGCACCATCCGATACGCCTTTGATGATTGAACGCTGTGCGAAGAAATAAAAGATGATGACAGGCAAGATTGCGAGCGTAAGCCCTGCAAGTGCCAGATGCCATTGTTTCGTGTATTCTCCGAAGAAGAAAAACATCTTCAGTGGGATGGTTTCGCTTCCGGTTTTATTGATGACCAGAGATGGCAGAAGATAATCGTTCCAAATCCAGATGATGTTCAGGATAGCGACCGTGACAGTGATCGGCTTCAGCATCGGGAAGATGATGTGCCAGAAAACCTGCCAGCGATTGGCTCCGTCGATGCGTGCTGCCTCATCCAGTGATTTCGGAATATTGTTCAATGCGCCGTGATAAAGGAAAATCGACAGGCTGGCACCAAATCCGATATACATGAAAATCAGGCCGCCGCGGTTCAGCATTTCAAATTGGCCGAATACGGTGACAAGCGGAATCATGACCGACTGGAACGGTATCAGCATTGCCGCTACAAAAATGAAAAACAGGACAGTGCTGATCCGGCTTTTGGCGCGGGACAGCGCGTACGCCGCCATCGCTGAAAAGATGATGATCAGCACAACGCTGCTGATTGTGATGAGCAGTGAATTGAATAGGGTCTGGAGAAAATCCAGTTCCTCAAAAGCGGTGATGTAATTATCAAAACTCCATTGTTCCGGAGGGCTTGTCACATCCATGAAAATTTCTTTTTTCGTTTTGAACGAGTTGACGAACATCAGATAAAAAGGCAATAACCATAAGATACCGAGGAGAATGCCGAGAATCTCCAACTTCCAATTTCTTTTGTTTCTCATTACATTTCAACCTCCCGGCGTTTATTCCAATAAACCTGCAGCAAGGCAATGATTGCAACGATTACGAAGAAGATGACCGCTTTTGCCTGCGCATATGCGAAAGCATTTTGCATGAACGCCGTCTTGAAGATTTCCATTGCCACCATTTCTGTCGAGTTGTATGGTCCGCCACCAGTCAAAGACAGGTTTTGGTCATACAGTTTAAAGGTATTCGACAGTGTCAGGAACATGCTGACGGTGAATGCCGGCGCCACCAAAGGAAAGACGATGTAGCGGAAACGCTGGAAAGATGATGCACCGTCAATTTCAGAAGCCTCAAGCAATTCTTTCGGCAATCCTTGCAGATACGCTATGTAAATAACCATGATATAGCCGGCCATCTGCCAGCTCATAAGAATGACCAGTCCCCAAAAACCGGTTTCTGTAGTAGAGAGCCATCCCTGCAGACTTTCCATTCCGACCATTTCACCGACACTGGCAAATACTTTGATGAAGATGAATTGCCAGATGAATCCCAGGATCAGACCGCCGATCAGGTTCGGCATGAAGAAAGTCGTCCGAAGAAGACTGCTGGATTTGATGCGCGATGTTACGATCAACGCCAAAGACAAACCGATGAAGTTAATGAGGATGACCGAAATAACGGAGAATTTCGTCGTGAACCATAAAGAATCCAGGAATCTTTCATCTTTGAAAAGATCGATATAATTCTGGAAGCCGACAAATTCACCTGTGTTGATGCCATTCCAGCTGGTGAAGGAATAATAGACGCCAAGCAGCATCGGCACGACGACTACGAGGGTTAGAGCGATCAAGACCGGGGCCAGGAACAACCAGTAAGCAAAATCTTTCGTACGCATAATTGAAGCCCTTCCTTTCTGCATTAGAAGCGGAAAGACAAAACAAAGCAGCACAGAGGCTGCTTTGTTCTTGTCTCCAGCTTATTTATTTCACTGTTTTATTGTCTGTCAGCTTCCCAAGCGGCTTTCGCTGAATCGACTACTTCTTCCCAAGTCGCTTCTTCGCTCAAGTATTTCTGGATGTTGGCACCCAGTTCATCCTGTCCCCATCCTGTCGGATAGCCCATGAATACCCATCCGATTGTTTCGCCTGCTTCTGAAGCATCGTAAACAGCTTTGGATAATGGGTCAGAAATTTTCGAAGTGTCATATCCCTCGTATGCAGGGATGAATTTGAAATCTTCCACTACAGCTGTTTTACCAGCGTCAGAAGTATACAGCCAGTCCAGGAAATCTTTTGAAGCCTGGATCACTTCTTCGTCAAGGTTTGAGTTGACTGCCCAGTACATTGGCACACCGACCGGAAGGCCGCCTTCTTCATAGCCTTCAACCGGTATCGGCATCATGTCGATTCCGCCGTCAGCAAATTCCTGGTCGATTCCAGCGATTGAGCCGTAAGCCCAGTTCCCTTGCTGAATGATTGCAACACGTTCCAATGAGAATAATTCTTCAACTTGCTGAGAATAATCCAAGCTCACTGTCGGCTGTTTTGAATATTCGTTTTGAAGATCAACGATTTTCTTGAAGCCATCTGAATATTTGAATTCTACTGCCGGTGCATCAAATGCAGACAATACGTTATGGTCAAACTCTGGTGCGATGAATGTATTTGATAAATGCAATCCTGTTACCCAAGTTTCTTTCCCCGGGAATGCGAATACAGATTCAATTTCAAGCTCTTCTTTTTTTGAATCCAGTGTTTTCACAGCTTCTTCAAGGCTTGCATAATCCGTGATTGAGGCAGGATCGATTCCCGCTTCTTCAAACAGGCGTGTATTGTAGATGAATCCGTAGCCTTCCTGGTTATAAGGCAAACCCAAAACTTCCGATTCTACAGTGACACCGTCAAGCGTTCCGTCAAGTGCAGCTCCTGCAGCAGCAGTATCTGATAACGGAGCCAGGCTGTCTTTCCAGTCAGCTACGTCCTGAGGTCCGCCGATATTGAAGATTGCCGGCTCGTTGCCTGAAGCAAACTTCGAACGGAGTGCAGCGCCATAATCTTCTCCGCCGCCTACTGTTGTAATTTCAATATTTACATCAGGGTTTTCTTTTTCATACATTGCCACAACATCTTCGAATTGTTCTTTGAACTCTACTTTAAATTGAAAAATGTCTACTGTTACTTTGTCGCCTTCAGCTGAAGAACCTTCTTCTTCCCCGCCGTTGCCGCATGCCGCCAACAAACTTGTTGTAACCAGTAATGAAGCGAGCAATCCTTTTTTGAATTTGAACTCTTTCATGTGTGTAATCCCCCTTTGAGTTTTGTGCAATCGTTTGCACAATTGTGAAAAATAAAAATGGAAACTTTTTAAGAAAGCGTTTCCAACTTTCAATTGTCTGTATCGTATCACAGTGAAAACGTTTGCACAATATCTTTAAAAAAATTTTATCTGATTCGTTTTTCGGTTGTTGGATTAAAAAAGCGCGCTTTATCCATTTCAAATGCCATCGGGAAAACTGTGCCTGCTGCCAAATCAAGGTTGGCGTCCACGCGGCCGACAAATGAATGTCCTTCAAGTGTTGCGTAAACCATATATTCAGAACCCATCAATTCCACTACATCCAGATTCACTTCAACAGTTGATTCATCTTTTACCGGTTTATGGGTAATATGCTCCGGACGCAAGCCGATAATTACTTCCTGATTGTCCAGACCTTCAGGCAAGGCAGAATCAGGGATAAGAAGTTTTGTCTGTCCCATAACAAAATAATTGCCTTCTATGCGGCCATTGAAGAAATTCATGGCTGGTGAACCGATGAATCCTGCCACGAAGACGTTATCAGGCTGATCGTACACTTCTTTAGGCGTCCCCACCTGCTGAATAACGCCGTCTTTCATTATGACAATCCGCGTCGCCATCGTCATAGCTTCGGTCTGATCATGTGTTACATAAATCGTTGTTGTTTTTAAACGCTGGTGAAGTTTCGAAATCTCTGTCCGCATCTGCACACGCAATTTCGAATCGAGATTCGACAGCGGTTCATCCATCAAAAACAGTTTGGCGTCACGGACAATCGCACGTCCAAGTGCCACACGCTGACGCTGTCCACCGGACAAAGCTTTCGGCTTCCTGTTCAGGTAGTCCATCAATCCGAGTATCTCCGCCGCATTTCTGACCCGATCCTTAATCTCCGCTTTCGGCATTCCTTTCAGTTTGAGGCTGAATGCCATATTTTCGTATACCGTCATATGCGGATACAAAGCATAATTCTGGAATACCATTGCGATATCGCGGTCTTTCGGCTGCACTTCATTCATTTTCTTGCCGTCGATCGAAAACGTTCCTGAAGAGATATCTTCCAGGCCGGCTATCATTCGAAGAGTAGTCGATTTTCCGCATCCTGACGGTCCGACGAAGACGATGAATTCCTCATCTTCAACAGTAAGGTTGAAATTCTCCACTGCCGTCACTTTATTATCATAAGTCTTAGTCAGTTGATCCATTAATAATTTTGCCACGATTTCACTTTCCTTCCAGTACGAGTAATGCAGCGCCAAGTACTCCGGCATCATTGCCGAATTTCGCTGTTTGAATTTCCAATGGATTGAGCAGCAATGGTTCCAGCTGGTCCAGTAACTGAGGCCACCAATACTCCGCAGATTCCGATACTCCGCCTCCGATGACAACCGACTCCATATCAAAGACCGCCTGCAGTGAACTGATGACGATTGCCAAATCATATGTGAACGCTTCCAAAAGATCCTGCGATTGTTTATCCGTTGCTGCGTTTTGGAACATCTCGAGAGGTGTCAAATCCACACCTGCTTCCCGGATGCGACGCTGAATCCCTGTACCTGAAACGTATTGTTCATAGCACCCTTTGCGTCCGCATGCACAATCTGCACCGCCCGGATATAATGTGATATGCCCGAGTTCCGCCGCTCCGCCGTGAGGACCGCCGCTCAGTAATTTGCCGTCCCAGATGATGCCGCCACCAAGGCCCGTGCCAAGCGTCAGGCAGACCACTCTGTCCAGCCCTTTCGCCGCGCCGAATTTTGCTTCTGCCAATGCCGCGCAATTGGCGTCGTTTTCAACTTCGACCCGTATGCCTGTTGCTGCTTGCAATTGTTCTTTCACTTTCGTCCCGCTCCAGCCAGGCAAGGCATCGGTTGAAAAAATGATGCTGCCCTCTTTCGGATCGACAAAACCGTGCGTGCCGATTCCGACAGCTGCCACTTCCGGATAATCACCTAAAATCCGCAGGACATTTTTCTCCAGATAAGGATACAGCGGAAATTGCGTCGGTATCCTTTCGTCATAAAGAATCGTCCCGGCGCCGTCAATGATCCCCAGACGAATCTTCGTTCCTCCAATATCTACACCCATCACGTTTGCCATTAAGTTCCTCCTCCAGTTATGTGAAGTAATCTTATCATAACTTAAAATTTTAAGATTTCTAGATTTTTTTATGAAACACAGCTGTTTCATATGGACGCAAAATCAGTTTCCCGGTACTTTCCAGTTTCTCGTAATTCTGGATCAGCAACTCTCCCTGCGGCATTGGAAACTCGATGTGCCGCGCTGAAAAATTACAGTAGACTGTCAATTTCTCTCCTGGAATTTCACGAGTATAAGCAAAAACATTTTCGTCCGCACGGTGAAGCAGCATAAAATTGCCGTGTGTAATGATGTCCATCGATTTACGCAAATGGATCAGTTTTTTATAGAATTGGTATATCGATCCGCTGTCGTCTTTATCCAGCGTATTGATGCCCGAATAATTCGGGTTCGATGCAATCCAAGGCGTACCGGTTGTAAATCCGCCATGGGCTTCCGCATTCCATTGCATCGGTGTGCGGGCATTGTCCCGGCCTTTAACATATATCGATTGCATAATCTTCTCGTGCGGGACCCCTAGATCCCTTTTTTCTTTATACATATTCAGCGTTTCAATATCTTTGTATGCTTCGATTGAATCAAACCGGACGTTCGTCATGCCGATTTCCTCACCTTGATAGATATAAGGTGTGCCCTGCATGAAGTGGAGGCAAGCCGCAAGCATTTTCGCCGACTCGATACGATATTCCCCGTCATCACCGAAGCGCGATACGATTCTTGGCTGGTCATGATTGTTCCAGTAAAGGCTGTTCCAGCCTGAATCATGCAGGGCATGCTGCCAGTGCTCAAGATTGTATTTCAAATCTGTCAGCTGAAGCGGCTTCAAATCCCATTTTTCTCCGCTCGCCTGGTCAAGCCCCATATGCTCGAACGTGAAAATCATATTCACTTCTTTACGCTCTTCATCGGTGTATTTGATGGCATCCGAAATGGTTGCTCCAGGCATTTCACCGACCGTTACAATGTCGTATTTTGATAATACTTCCCTGTTCATTTCCTGAAGATAATCGTGCACTTTAGGGCCGTTCATATAAAATTCCCCGCCGTCACCATCCGGTCCGTCCGGAAAATCCTGATCTTTGGAAATCAGATTGATGACGTCCATCCGGAAACCGTCGACGCCTTTATCCAGCCACCAGCGCATCATCGCATAAACCGCTTCACGCATCTCCGGGTTCTCCCAGTTCAAATCAGGCTGCTTCTTTGAAAACAGATGAAGGAAATATTGCTCCCGCTGCTGATCGAGTTCCCACGCTGAGCCGCTGAAAAACGACAGCCAATTATTCGGCTCATCACGCCATATGTAATATTCCGGTTTGCTGCTGAACCACTCATGTTCATCCGAAGTATGATTGACGACCAGATCCATCATCAGTTTCATCCCTCTTCTGTGCATTTGGCCTATCAATTCCTCGAAGTCATCCATGGTGCCGAAATCATCCATTATTTTTTGATAATTCCGGATATCATAACCGTTATCATCGTTCGGTGAATCATAGACCGGCGACAGCCAAATAATATTCACACCCAGATCTTCGAGGTAGTCCAGCTTTTGGATAATTCCTTGTATATCTCCGATGCCATCCCCATTCGAATCCATGAAACTTCTAGGGTATATCTGATAAACTGTCGACTTCTTCCACCACTCCGCCATTTCAACACTCCTCTCTCAAGTAAACATGCAATATTCTATCATGAAGAATCGATGAAGGGGAATTTTCATCTAATGCAAAATTCTCCCACCTTTCTTTGTGTTAACTTAAATAAAAAATAGGTTGACTCATTTTTCAGTATTTATTATACTTTGGATAGCTTATAAATTGGAGGTTGCATATGACTACATACTCAAAAACCCGATCGGCTAATCACGCAAGAACTTTGAAACTGGTTCACATTGCCATGTTTTCGGCATTGATGGCCATCGGCGCAAACCTGACATCGTTCTTAATCATCGGAGGAGTGCCGATCACGTTGCAGACGTTCTTCGCCATTCTTGCAGGACTGTTGCTGGGCAGTAAGCTTGGTGCTGCTTCCATGGTCGTTTATGCCTTTATCGGCCTTGCTGGAGTCCCCGTTTTCGCCAAATTTTCAGGCGGCATGGACACCATTATTTCGCCGACATTCGGATTTATCGTATCTTTCATTCTGCTTTCTTATGTTGTCGGTTTGATTGCGGAAAAATTTCCGACACGCAAAGGTTTTGTCGCAGCCGCTCTAGCGGGGCTCGCAATCAATTACCTATTCGGCACCAACTGGATGTACGCGGCTTATAAATTGTGGTTTGCCGCACCGGAAGGCTTCACGTACATGATGGCATGGGCATGGATGGTGCCGCCGCTTCCGAAAGACTTGATCCTGGCTGTACTTGCCGGCCTTTTCGGATTCAGGTTGAAGCCGATCATCCGGAAATACATGTAACGAATTTTTACTGAAAAAAGCAAAAAGACGGAGCGGGGAAATTCCCGCTCCGTCTTTTTTTTGTATAGCCTGAATTATTTTCTTCTGGTTCTCACAGGTGCAGCTTCCCACTGTGCTTCAAGCCAAGATTCAAACTCATCGCCTTTTGCGCCTTTATAAGTGTCATAGATATCGCTGCGCATTTTCTGCAATTTCGCTTTAAAGTCTTCATAGCTGTGATCAGCGGGCAGACTCTTTTTGATGCGGACCAAAACTTTATCCGTGTCTTTGATCAGCTCATTTTCATTGCGTTCCGGCATTTCGACATCTTCGCCGAAATTCCGCAGCATGTCATAAGCTGTCTCCTGAACCTGGTAGACCGGATCGTTCTTCATGCGGTTCATCAGGACGCTGATTGTCTGTTCCGTTTTCCACTTGCCTAATTCCTCAACAGCGGCCAAGCGTTCTTTCCAGTTGGCCATGCGGTTGGCAGATTTCTTCAACTCATCGTAATTCGGCGGCGTTTCTTCCTTGTATTTAACTTGTGTCAATTTCATTCTCCTTTTATTCATTTCTCTTTGCGAAAAATGTGGTATGCATTTCTTCTTCGAAATAACATCGCTCTTTAGAGTGTACCATTTTATCCGGTCTCTATCACGCTATTCCGTTCATCCTTTATTTCTGAAGAAGTTTAGAACGGCCATTATTAGGAAATAAAATATAAGGTAATTAAACGCATCGGAGGAAATAAGATGGAAACAGCATATAAAGCTTTACTTACGAAAGAAGATTTCGAATCACGGAAAGATTTGCCGGAATGGCTGCTGAAAGAATACAAGACATTCCATAATACGGTCACTGACAAGACATTTCCATGCTATTTCGGCATGAGCGGTGAATTGAAAGGCGAATTGAGATATGGATACATAAGCCGCGATGATTGGTCTTCACTGCCCGTCATCGTCGAAGAATTCCTTACGCTGTTCAATGAGCCGAAACACAAGCGCCATGGGCTTTTTGTTTTCGTGGAACCGTTTGAAACGGAAGGCAGCCTGGAACAGTATCGAGATGAATTCTGGGCGATTTTGCAATATCTCCATAATATGGACGATACGGAATGGCCGGACGACAAACCAAAAGATCCGGATCATTATTTATGGGATTTTGTGTTCAAAGGCGAACCGATATTCATCTTCGGCAATGCTCCCGCCTATAAACGGCGCAAGACCCGTGACCTCGGCAATGCCATGGTTCTCGGATTCCAGCCCCGCCGCATATTTGAAGGGTTGACAGGTACAGAAAAAGGCGGCATCATGTCCCGCGAAAAAGTGCGCCAGCGCGTGGAGAAATGGGACCAGCTGCCGACACATCCGGACATCAGCCACTTTGGCGACCCGGAACATAACGAGTGGAAACAATTTTTCATCGGCGACGACAGTGAGCCGATCCAAGGGAAATGCCCATTCTCACATAAAGAAATGAAATAAAAACAAAGGCTTCGCGGATGCGAAGCCTTTTTCTATAGGATGAATCTAAACATTTACAAAGAAGCGATCGCGCTGATGAAACGTTCCACTTCTTCTTCAGTATTATAAGGGGCGAGGCCTGCCCGCACCCAGCCGCCGGTTTTATTGACATCCAGCACGTCCCCGAGTGTAGAGGCGTAGAAGTGGCCCGCCGCTGTGAAGATGCTGTGTTCTTCCGCTAATATCACGCAAATATCCGAAGGTTCGTAGCCCGCCACTTTAAATGCGATTGTAGGCGTTTTCGGCACATCGTCCGCTGCCTGCCAAAGCGTGACATTTTCCAGTGCGCCCAGACCTTCACGTAAACGTGCAGCCAAGCGGTTTTCATACATTTCGATTTCGTGGTAACCGGAAAGGATTTTCTCCCGACGCGTCTGGCCTTCGCCCAGTGAAGCAAAAAATTCGATAGCGGGACGGATGCCCGCGATCCCTTCATGGTTCTGCGTACCCGTCTCCAGCTTGTCCGGATAATAGGACGGAGATGTCGTCAATTTATAAGGTTCAAGATCCTTGAAGATGCTCTCACGGATTGCCGCTATTCCAATATGCGGTCCAAAGAATTTATAGACGGAGCATAAGAGGATATCTATATCCTGCTCTTCTCGGTCCATCGGCATATGAGGCGCCGCATGCACGGCATCAGCTGCGACCAGTGCGCCGACTTGACGTGCCCGTCTGACGGCAGGGCCAAGATCGACGATTGTGCCGATGGCATTCGATGCCATGCCAAGCGCCACCAATTTCGTTTTATCATTGATGAGTGTATCGATATCCTGCATATCAAGCGTCAGTTTTTCTTTATCGACTGGTATCCAGCGGACTGTCATTCCACGGTCTTCGGCCATCATCAGCCAGGGATCGACGTTTGCCCGGTGGTCCATTTCAGTCACAACGATTTCGTCACCTTCTTTAAATTGTTTGCCAAGCGCATTGGCAATCGCAATGGTCAGCGTTGTCATATTCGCTCCGAAAGCCACTTCGTTCGGCTGTACATTCAGGAAATCAGCTGCAGCTTCACGGGCTTCTGAAATCACTTGTTCCGTTTCCCAGCTGGATGGAAATGCGCCATGGAGATTCGCCCCTCCTCTTTGCATATAACCCGCAATCGCCGTGATCGACTGAAGCACGACCTGCGATCCACCCGGTCCGTCAAAATAGGCGGCTTGCCTTTCTTTATATGTACGTTCGAGCGCTGGAAACTGTGCCCGCACTTTTTCAATTGGATAACTGGTTTCTGTCGATTTCACGTTAAACCTCTCCCTTTTCTGTTTTACGTTCCCCTTTTTCAGTTTACCAAAATATTGTTCCCTCTATCCGTTTTTGCAAAACAAACCTCTTCAATGTTCGGGTCAAAAGGCTTGCCATTAAATTTTATATGGATTATCCTTCTTTATTGATATCATTACATCTTGCAAAGGAGGCCACCATGGACCAATTTGACAAGTCGATTGAACTTTTTATAGAAAATGCAGGCTGGATGGCCCCTTTCTTCTTTTTGATTCTCCATTTGATCCGGCCATTCGTCTTTCTGCCTGTCGTAGCCGTCTGCATCGTTGGCGGTGTCGCCTTTGGTTTCGTCCAAGGGGCGATTCTTTCTTATCTCGGCTTGATGCTGATGAGTGCGATCATCTATTTCCTGTTAGAACGCCTGCCGAAATTCCATCGGAAAATGACTAAGTTGAAAGAACGGATTTTTCCCGACAGAACGCTTAGCGTCGGCCAGGTGATGCTTTTGCGCATCATGCCATTCGTCCACTTTCAACTTCTCTGCTTCTATTTGATGGACATGACAAAAAGCTTCAAAGAATATATGTATTATTCTGCAATCGGCCTGACATTGCCGGCTGTCGTCTACACCGCTTTCGGACAATCTATCACTGAATTTCCGTGGTATATGACGCTGGCTTTCCTATTTGTGTTGATAGCACTTTTTCTTGTCATTGAAAAATACAATAAAACACGCGCTTTGCATCAGGAAAACTGACCCGTATATTCATGCGGGTTATTTATTTTTGACTGAAAAGGGTATAGGGTAATAACATGCTTATTCAAAGGAGAATACATATGCCATTTTTTGAAAACGATGGAATCCGCTTATTTTATGAAGATACAGGGACAGGCGAGCCGCTTGTGCTGTTGCACGGGTTGACGAGCAATCATCAGATGTTCTACCGGGAAATCGGTTATTTAAAGGATAAATTCCGGATTATCGCGTTGGATTCGCGCGGCCACGGGGAATCCGATCGTCTCTCCGAGTTCACCCTGGAGGATCATGTGGCCGACACGATCGCTCTATTGGACCACCTTAATCTCGATTCTGTCTATTTACTGGGTATTTCAATGGGCAGTTATATTGCGCAGGGCGTCGCCATCAAACAACCCGCGCGCGTAGAAAAATTGATACTCGCAGCCACAAAATCATACGGCGAGCAATCATCGATGGCCGAGATGTTCGACCGTTATAAAGACCAGCTTGAAGGAATGAGCATTGCTGAGAAATTGGCGATCTCTTCCCAATTGATCTTTCATGACCAGGAAGCTGTCAATGCCTGGCAAAAACGGATAGCCAAGAACAGCCGCATGTTGAACGCCGACGAACAGGGAGCCGCATCTGCAGCTTTAAGGGATTTCGATTTCCGGAATGATTTGAAGAAGATTACCGCAGAAACACTTGTGATCAGCGGAAAACATGATGGATTGAATCCACCGGAGAAAGGCCGGGAAACAGCTGTCCTGATCCCGAATGCCGATTACATGGAATTCCAGGATTCCGGCCATGCACCGAATGTCGAACAGGATCGGCTGTTTCTTGGTGTAGTGGAAAAGTTTCTCAGATAAATATCACTAAGACAGGATCAGCCACACATGTGCTGATCCCTTTTTGTATGTCGAAATCATTTGCTTGTGAGGTTTTCGTTATTTTTATATAATTAATAAAAGAGATAGATTTTTATTATTTGGGGGATTAAAAATTTTATAATGACGGAAAATAAAAATAGAAGCAAAATTATGGCCTGGATTCGCTCGGTGATGGATTTAACGAATTACAGACTGGACTTAATAGAACATAGGAAAGGCATCAATATGAGCTATAATTTTATCCTTGACCGCATTGGTGTGGACATCAGCAGGATTCAAGAAGCTAAAGATGAGCTCACGTTCCCAGTTCGCCTGAAAACCTATATTGAAGTAATGACATTGCATGAGCTCGGCCATGCGGCTGACAGAGAAGCGCTGCTGGAATCGATGCCTTGGACGATTAAAGTCCATGAGCTGAAAAAAGCTGCTCCTGAAGACAGCCATTACAGGGATCCGGGAATTTTGAAGATTATTCTGGATGAACAATTGATGAATATTGAGTTCGAAAAAACCGCTTGGAAAAACGCCGAATCATTGAACCGGCTGCATCAGATTGCAGACGAAGCCGTTTTCGGCTTGATCCGAGAACACAGCTTAGCCAGCTACAAGATGCCTTATCAACAAAACTTGCGTCTATATGACCGGCTGCTAACAGAAGCTAATGATATGATTGCCTGAAAAAGCAAAGAACCCGATGTGAGTTTTCACATCGGGTTCTTTTTTATTGTGCTGTATAGCCGCCGTCCAATACGACAGCCTGTCCCGTTACGCCTGAAGCTTTGTCACTTGCCAGGAACATCGTATAATCCGAAATTTCCTGAACCGACAGCAAGCGCTTTTGCGGCACCAGCGGATAAATGACTTCTTCAAGCACTTTTTCTACTGTAACATTACGTGTTTTCGCCAAATCGCCCATTTGGTTCCGGACGAGCGGAGTATCCACGTAGCCGGGACACATCGCATTGACGGTGATGCCGTGCTCCGCCCCTTCAAGGGCAGCCACTTTCGTCAAGCCGATGACACCGTGCTTGGCGCTGTTATAGGCCGCTTTACCGGCAAAACCGACGAGGCCGTTGATGGAAGCCATATTGATGATGCGGCCATAGCCTTGTTTTTTCATGACAGGGAATACGTGTTTTGTCGCAATGAACGGCGCCACAAGCATGATTTTGATCAACAGCTCGTATTTTTCCGTCGGAAACTCTTCTATCGGTGAAATATACTGCATTCCAGCATTGTTGATCAGAATATCCAACGTTCCGAAGGTCTCCACGGTCTGATTGATCGCCATGATGATTTCGTCTTCACTGGTTACATCGCAACGGATGCCGATGCATTCATACCCTTCTTCAATCATCGCATCAGCGGCTACTTTCACCGCTTCTTCATTGATATCCGTCAGGACGATCTTCGCTCCATTTTCAGCGAAATCCCGCCTGATTTCGTAGCCGATGCCACTGGCTGCACCGGTGATGAATACAACTTTATCTTTAACCATAATGCCTGACCTCCACACTTTGAAAAATCTTTGTTTTTAGTTCGGATTAATTTCCGATGCCCAAGCCAAGCGAGAACAGGATGATCGCTATCGTCAAGCCGAGCAATGGCACAATGACTGTTACAGCGCCAACAGCACCGTATGCGTCTTTATGGGACTCACCGCAGATTCCGCGGATTGTCGTAACCACGTAGCCGTTATGCGGAAGAGAATCGAGTGCTCCTGATGAAATCGCTACTGTTCGGTGCAACGCTTCCGTGTTGACACCCATATCAATATAATGCGGTGCCAGTAGAGGCAAGGCAATAACCTGGCCGCCGGAAGCTGAGCCCGTCAAGCCGGCGATGACACTGACAGCAAGTGCGCCGCCGATGAGCGGGCTTCCCGGAATGCTCGTCATGGCATTGACAGCGACTTCGAAAGCCGGAACCGCTTTTGCTACGCCGCCAAATCCGACAACGGCCGCCGTGTTGCCGATGGCAATCAAAGCGCCGATAGTCCCATCAGAAATTGCTTTGCTGACATTGGTGAAATATTTACGGTTGATGACATAAGTGGCAATAATACCGCCAAGAAGGGCAAGGATCAATGCCGATGTCATCAACACATCATGAAGCACGAACGAAATAATGAGTACCACCAATAACGGGATAAGCCCCATCAATGGGTTTGGCAAATCGCGGTCTTCGATGACCGGATCCGTCTTGCGTGTTTCAAAGCGCTCGCCTTTACTGACCGCTTTGTTGATCATGCGTTTCAACCACCAGTAACCGAAAATCATCATGAATACGGCAACGATGATACTGACTTCCCATCCTGCATATGGTGAAGTGCCAAGATATTCAATAGGAATCCAGTTTTGGATTTCAGGTGAACCGGCAGATGTCATTGTGAATGTAACCGACCCGAATGCAAGTGCAGCGGGAATGAAACGGCGCGGAAGATCCGCTTGTTTAAAGAGGCTCAAAGCCATCGGATAAACTGAGAAAGCAACGACGAACAAGCTGACTCCACCGTATGTAAGAACCGCACAGGCAATAACAATTGCCAGAACCGCTTTTTTAATGCCGAATTTTCCGACCAGCCAGCGCGACACACTGTCGGCCGCTCCGCTGTCTTCCATTACTTTACCGAAAATTGCTCCAAGCAGGAACATCGGGAACCAGGAAGTGATAAATCCAGAAAAGCTGGTCATATAATTTGTTAAAAAGTTTGATTCCCCTGCTTCCACCATTTGCGGGAATAACGGCATTCCGCTGAACAGACCTACTACGAGCGCGCATAACGGACCCGCAACCAATAGGTTCCAGCCTCTCATCGTCAAGACGATGAGCAAAATAAGTCCCCCGACCAATCCGATCATACTTAACATATATTTTTCCCCCTAAATTGAATGAGTGTATACTGCCTGAACTGGCGTCCCAGTCTTTTGCAAGCGCTTTCTTAAACTTTGTAAATAGTGATTTGTCACAATATTGTGTCGGAATACTTTTTTCAGTGTACATCGTCTGTTATGATAGGTAAAATGAATTAAAATTATAATATCTATAACTATTAGTTATAGATTAAGGGGACCATTATGGATATTCGCCAGCTAACCTGTTTTGTGGAAGTTGCCAAACATAAAAGTTTTACAAAAGCTTCCCAGACAATGCATGTCACTCAGCCCAGTTTGAGCAAAATGGTAAAAAATTTAGAAGAAGATCTGGATGTCATCCTATTCGATCGATCTTCCCGAAAAGTCCGTCTTACAGACGCCGGCGAAGTCGTGTTTCTGCAGGCTCAAAAAATCATCTACAGTCTGGATGACCTGTCAGCTTCCCTGTATGATGTGATGAATCTGAATAAGGGAAAGATAAAAATCGGTTTGCCCCCTGTCATCAGTACATTGTTCTTTCCCACAATCATCGCCGAATTTCAAAAGCAGTATCCTGACGTGGCCATCATACTGGCGGAAGATGGCGCAAAAACAGTTGAAAAGAAAGTGGCCGAAGGGGAAGTGGACTTAGGCTTCGTCATGCTTCCTGTGGATGAAGAGAAGTACGAAGTCATGCCATTTGTCGATCAGGAGATAAAGCTGCTGGTTCACGAATCACATCCACTTGCCCATTTGGAAAAAGTGGATCTTATCGAGTTCAAGGATGACCCGTTCCTATTGCTGAGCAAAGAATTTACGTTAAATGGCCGGACGATAGAGTTTTGTATTTCTGAAGGGTTTACGCCCAGAATTGCTTATGAAAGTTCGCAATGGGATTTTATCGTCGGCATGGTTGAAAAAAATCTTGGAGTCACTTTAATGCCGGAATTGATTTGTGAACGGGTAAAAGAGGGTCCATTCAAAGTTATTTCGCTGACCAATACGTTTCCATGGATGCTTGGCATCATTTCTGCTAAAAACCGGTACATGCCTTATGTTTCAAAAGCATTCATTTCGCTGGTCCAGGACTTGCCGAAAGTTTAAAGGGAAATCAAATTTCACCAAAATAAAAAAAAAGCGGCTTCCCGTTCATGCACGGGAAGCCGCTGTCCGATTCAATCACTTATTTTTCTTTCAGGATTTCGTCTATTTCTTCCAATAATTCTTCATCCAATTCGATATCTGCGGCTTCAAGATTAGCCAGTACCTGATCTGGCCTTTTACCGCCCGGAATTACCGAATCGATGCCAGGTTGTGCAAGAAGCCAGGCCAATGCCAATTTCGATACATCCGTGCCAAGACGTCCGGCAAGTGCTTTCAGCTTTTCGACGATAGCTAGATTTTTTTCAAACTCGCCTTCTTGAAATAAGGGCACCCGTTTTCGCCAGTCCCCTTCTTCGAGCAGGAAATCTTCATCGTACTTTCCTCCCAGGATGCCAAAAGCCAACGGTCCGTAAGGGACAACCGTAATCCCATGCTCCACGCAATACGGCAGAATATCTTTTTCGACCGAGCGGTCAAGCATGTGATATTGCAATTGGATCGCTGAGATTCCCCCTTCACTATTGGCTTCTTTTAATTGCTCCAACGTAAAATTGGAGACGCCCACCGCTTTGATTTTCCCTTCCGCTTTAAGCTTTGCAAGCTCAGCGACCGCTTCTTTGACTGGCGTTTTATTATCCGGCCAATGGATATAGTAAAGATCGATGCTTTCAAGCTGCAGCCGCTCCAGACTTTCGCCGACCGCTTTCCGAAGATATTCAGGAGAGTTGTCGCGTATGCCGTTGCGCCAATCACTGCCGCCTTTTGTGGCAATCACATATCGGTCCCGGGGATACTCTTTTAACACTTCGCCCACCAACTCTTCAGAACGACCCGTCCCGTAAACATCCGCAGTATCGATAAATGAGATGCCATTATCGAGAGCCGTCCGCACAAGGTTTTTGCCATCTTCTTCGTTCAGGTTGTCATATAGATTATGCCCGCCTACTGCATTCGTCCCCAGTCCGATAGCTGATATTTTCAAATCCGTTTTCGGCAATAAAGAATATTTCATCAAAACATCCTCTCTCAGTGAATTTATTCACCTTTCATCTTTTCATCCAGCAGATGGAAGGCAGTATCAATCTTTTCCTTAGGCACATCAGAATAGGCATCACCTAAGCTGACTTCGAAATAGCAATTGCCCTGATCGATTTCACGTACATACCCTGACAAGCCGATGCCAGATTCCCGTTGCACGCCAGCCAGCATTTCCGCCGCCTGTTCTCTTGGTCTGTCAATGTGCACATGAAACATATTGGATACCGGAATTTCAGGCAAGGTCGCAATTCCTGTACAAGAATTATATTTTGCCGCGAGTTCTTTGGCAGCCTCGTAATAATCCGCCATTTTGTCTTTCCGCAATTCGAAATAGTAATCGGCTGTAAAAATATAAGGGTACAGCGAAATAAGATCTCCGCCATGACGTTTCTTCCAAACTTTCGAATTCTTGATGAAATCATCATCTCCCGCCAAAACGGCCCCCGCAATACCACCAATTCCCTTATACATCGAGATATACACACTGTCGAATAAACTGCAGATTTCTCCGACGGACTTCTGGTAATAAGGCAGAGTCTCGAGAATTCTCGCACCGTCGAGATGAAGACGGATATCTTTTTTCCGGCAATATTGTGATATAGCTGTCAGTGTTTCGAAATCTGGCAGCTGGCCGCCAATCTCCCGCTGCGGCAATTCGAGAAGTACGCAAGCCACATCAGCTGGCATCGATTTTACATCTTCCAATTGGATCACACTGTCTTTATCAGTCAGCAGCACCGTTTCAATTCCATGTAATTTTTTGAGCCCGTCTTCTTCATGTATTTCCAAATGGGATAATGGATGATAGGCCACTTTCGGCGAACCTTTAACATCAGTCCAGATGCGGAGTGCAATTTGCTGCGCCATTGTGCCGCTTGGAAAAAACACCGCTTTCTCCTTGCCGAGAAAAGAAGCCATCTTATCTTCGAAATCGTTGATTGCGGCACCTGTGCCGTATATATCGGATTTTACTTCATCATCTATTTCCTGAAATGCCTGCTTCAACACTTTTACATTTCTCGGCCCATGCCCAGCAAGCTGATAGTCTGTGTTGTCAAAAGAATCTTTCAAAACTTCCATAGTATTCAAATCATCATCCCCTTTGTCTGAAAAATCTTACATTATTGCAACTATACCATTTTTACAAAAAAGAAAGCCAACCTACGCAATAGTATTTGCGCAGGTTGGCTCAGGTTAAAAAACGTCTATTCACTCCATTTTCTTACTTATCCATGATGAGCAGGTCATGCTGGTCAGCGGATTTGGGACGGCAGAAATAATACCCCTGCCCTTCATTGCAAAGTTCATTGACCAGATAGGAAAGCTGCACGGAATCCTCAATTCCTTCCGCTACTACTTCCATTCCCAATTTATGCGCCAATGCAATGATAGTGGACGTGATGGCTTTGCCGCTCAAATCCTGATTGATATCCTGAACGAAACTGCGGTCAATTTTTACCCGGTCAAACGAAAATTGCCGCAGATAATTCAATGATGTAAAACCGGTGCCGAAATCGTCGATCGACATCGAAATGCCTAATGCTTTCAAGCTAAGTAAACTTTCCTTCAAGGTTTCAGTGTCTTCAAGAAGGATGCTCTCAGTGACTTCAAGTTCAAGCCATTTCGCTTCCAGCCCTGTCTCTTCGAGAATGCCTTTCACTAATTGCACAAAATTCGGGTGCTGAAGCTGGATGGTGGAGATGTTTACACAGATACGAAAAGGCGCATAGCCTTGCTGCTGCCATTGTTTAGTCTGTGAACAGGCAGTGTAAAGCACCCATTTGCCTATAGCGATGATCTGCCCGCTCTCCTCTGATACAGGGATGAACCGGTCAGGCGGCACCATACCAAGTTCCGGGTGATTCCATCTGATCAACGCTTCCATCGCGCTTATTTTTCCGGCGGCCAGGTCCATAATGGGCTGGTAGTGAATAAGAAATTCATCATTGCGAATCGCCGATTTCAGTTCCCGTTCAATGGTCAATTTGTCCGCAATTTCCTTATTTAACTCATGCGAAAATAAAGAAAAGCTATTTTTACTGTGCTTTTTTGTGTACAGCATAGCCGCTTCAGCCTGCTTGATCAAATTTCCATTCGAATCGTCCGCACAAGCAATACCGATGCTGGCTGTCAGCGATAATTGCTGCCCCATGACTTCAATCGGTTCAGCCAGTGTACTGTTGAGCCTTTTAGCGCATTCGATTGCCGATTCCGTTGTTGTATCCGGCAGCAGAACCGCAAACTCATCTCCTGCAAATCGTCCGACAGTCGCGGATTCGGCTACACATTCCACCATACGCTGGGATGTCTGTTTCAGAAAAAGATCGCCATGCTCATAACCCAATAAGTCGTTTATATATTTAAAGCGGTCCATATTCAAGAAAAGTACTGCCGGTGCAGTGTTTGACTCATATGAAAGTTTCAGTGCCTGTTCCAGCCGGTCCTCAAATAATTTCCGATTGGGCAGCTTCGTCAAATGATCGAAAAAAGCCATTTCTTCCAATAGTTTTTTATGTTCATTCCGGCTGGTGACATCTTTTCCGATTCCATAAACCCCTGTGATTTGTCCGGCTTGCTGCATCGGAAAATTGGTCACTTCAAGATTGATGAGCTCTCCATTTTTTCCATACAGATCGATTTCATATCGATTGGTGTTTCCTTTTAACGATTCAGCGAAATAATAGAGCGCTTTATCCAAATGTTCTGGTATGATCATCGGCATAAACGCCATCTCCATCAATTCCTGGTGAGAATACCCGGATAATTTAAGAGAACCTGGATTAACATCAATGAAATTACCTTCCAGGTCAAACGAAAAAATAGCATCCGGATTTTCATAGAACAGGGAGTTAAAGCGTTCTTCACTGTCTTTCAAACGATCATTCGCAAGAACCTCTTCCGTAATATCCGAAACACTGCCAAGAAAAACTTGCTTCCCGTCCAGAGAAGATGTGGTCGAATTTATTTCAGCATGCAGTAAACTGCCGTCTCTTTTAATAACTCTTACGCGATATCGCGCTTTTTGTGTGGTCCCTTTTGAAAGATGGAAAAACCTTTTCCGTACTTTCGGTAAATCTTCAGGATGGATGATATCTGTTAATCCGAGTTTACCTGACAAAAAATCTTCCTCCGGATAATCCAGCATTTCACATAAACAATCATTCACATAGATAAAATTTGTTTGAGACATTATATATAGACTTACAGGCACTTTTTGAACGATGTATTCAAAAATCGAATCTTCAAAATGAAATTGATCACTTGGATCAGAAAGCGGACTTTCTGGCATTTTTTCCGTTCCAGGCTGAGACTTGTCGTTCATTAGTTTAAATCCTCCTAAAGATGAATAGCGGCGAAATATGTCGAAAACCGCAAAAAGATATCTATTGAACTTAATAATATCAAATATGAAACCAATAAAGTAGCATACAGTAAAAAAGTTTCTCTATTTTAAATATTAACCAATTAATATTTGTTATCATAAATTTCCCAAATAATCTCATTTCTTCTTCTTTTCTTCAAAAGAAAAAAGCGCTTTCCGTTTGCGGAAAACGCTGAAGTTTCTATTCCTCTACTAATTCTGTGTAAACAATCAAACGTTCTTCCCGGGTTCCCCGATTGTGATCATAATCTCCGGAACAGGTAATCAGAACCAATTCCGGGGAAGATCGGTAACCGAAAACCGATTGGACATCAGCAAGCTCCAACTCCACTGATTCCATAGCGTAGACTCGAAAGACCAATTGCCCGTCTTCCCCCTCTACGATTATTTCATCACCGGCTTCCAGCTCCGCCAAATCCCAGAAGATGGCTGGTCCGTCAATGCCGTCTACATGTCCGGCAATTACCGCGCGGCCATTTTCACCAGGTTTATATCCCGGTTCAAACCAGCTGACATCTTCAATTGTATCCGGAACATCCATTTCCCCGTTTTCTTTTGTTCCAAGATGCAGTGTCTTCGCTTCTACACCTATTGCAGGAATTGAAATTTTTTCAGGCTCAATCCCCTCCCGTTTCAAGGCATTAATGGGATTTTCAATAGCTGTCTTTACTGCCGTATCAGATGCAGTATATTTTCGCTCTGAAGCAAAGCCCACATCTTTCGAACGGACACTGACTTCATCTGCTGTTTCCTGACAACCAGAGAGCAATAACACCGCTCCGATCAAGAGGAACGGAATATCAGTTTTGAAACCGTTTTCTCAAAACAACTCCGCCTCCAGCTAAAACTGCAGCCATTGCCGCAATCATCAACATCCAGTTAGTCTGGCTTTGTTCTGGAGTGCCAAGCCCTGTAGTCGGCATGCCATCAGGAGAAGCAGCCATTTCATAATCGACTAAAGCAAGCACTTCAAGCGAATCGACTGTATTTACCGCAAATACACTATAGACTGTACCTGCTGCCAATTCAGTACCTTCCAAAGGCAACACTTGCGTACCGTCAGGCAGTCTGATTTCTAAATCATAAGTTCCAGCGTCAACTTCTGCATAATCTGTAATTGCCGGGAATTCAGCTCCACTGAACAATGCGTCTCCGCCAATAATGCCGACATCAACAGCCGGTGCATCAGGAGACAAGTGGCCAACCCGGATTTTCGCTTTTCCTTCAGTAACTTCCATTGAATCTTCGGCTACTACGAATTCAAGTGAATCAAGTGTGTTTGCTGCTGCGACTGTATAAGCTTTGCCAGCCTCAACAGTAAGATCAGCTTGCAGAACCGCTTCGCCTTCAGCATATTCAGTTCCAGCTGCAAAGACTTCTACGTTATGGGTGCCGGCGGGTACATCCAGATAACCTGAATCCGCTTTAAACGGCACTTCTTCCAAAGTCAAGTCGCCATTTACGTATACATCGACTGCTGGTGCATCAGGTGAAGCATGGACTACTCTCAGTTTTGCTGTGTGATTATCTGCCATAACCCCTGCTGCGAGCAACGAGAATACCAAGACAAATGCGACTGACATCGAAACGAAAATCTTCTTCAAACTAACCACTCCTTCTCCTGTTTAGTTTTTGTATAATTAATATACAACTTATTTATAACCTAGTTAATTAAATATTGCAACAATAAACTCCTAAATATCAGAATATTTTAATAATAATTTAACTTCATAGTAATTCTTTGCGGATGGAAAAGCAAGGAAAAATTTGTAACCCTTGCTATGACTGGTTATGTATAGAGATTTTCAAATTGGTTTTCATTAATGCATAGAAAAAACCGAAACAGAATCTGCTTCGGTTTTACATAACTATACCTCTAAGTATTTCTGAATCTCCTGATCGAAAGTTTCCGGTTTATCTTTTGGTGAAAACCTGGCAACCAGGTTCCCTTCTTTATCAATCAGGAATTTTGTGAAATTCCATTTGATGCTGCTGCCAAACAGGCCTTTGCTATTTTCAGTCAGATACTTGAAAAGTGGATCGGCATTCTTGCCGTTCACTTTAACCAAATCATGCATCGGAAAAGTTACGCCATACGTCATACGGCAGGATTGCTCAGCTTCTTCTGCGTTATCCAGCTCCTGAGCGAATTGATCGGATGGGAAACCAAGAACGACGAGTCCATCTTTTTCATATTTCTGATACAATTTTTCGAGACCATCGAATTGATCCCTCAAACCGCACTTTGTAGCGGTATTGACGATCAGCATCGCTTTACCTTCATACTCACGCAAAGGATAGATACTTCCATCAGGCTTCACTGCTGTAAAATCATAAATGCTCATTCCAGTTACTCTCCTTCGTTTACTGACTTGTTAAAGTTCCATCTCGTCGAAGAACGCATTTAATTGCTTTAAATTCTTCATAAGCGTCAATGCATTCACATCGAGGAAATTACAGCTGACCAGTTTATCGTAGATTGCCTGGCTGATGGGTGCATGTTCTTTTTCAGCTTTATCCGTCAAAGAAATGATCCAAGCCCGTTTATCGTCAGGCGACTGCCTTTTCGTCAGCCGGCCCTGCTCGATCATGCGGTTGATTATCGGATTCAAGGTGCCGGTCCCGTGACCTAATCGCGCCCCTATATCTTTCATCACCATATGATTCTCTTCCCATAACACCAAAAGCACCAGGTATTGCGGAAACGTCAGATTAAATGGCTCCAGCACTCTTGCATACATTTTCGTAAAATTGCTCGATGCTTTATATACTTCAAAACATAATTGCTGTTCCAGCTTTAGACCAAGCTCCATTACATCACGTCCATTAGTTTTATAGCGACTCCAGCCCGCCCTAATTCAGAGCGGTTCCACTGTCATCAGTGTACGATGATTTCAACATCCACCGAGTCTTTGATCGCTTTGGAATATGGGCAGTATTGGTGTGCTTTCTCCACATATTCATGCTTTTTCCCTTCATCGATTCCTTCGATGGTGACTTCCAGTTTTGCAGCCAATTTAACACCGCCGTTTTCTTTGTCGCCAAGCAGGGAGATTGTCGCTTTTACTTCGCTTTTGTCGACTTTCACTTTATCACGTTCAAGCACCAGTTCCAATGCACTGTTAAAGCAAGAACTGTAGCCTGCCGCAAATAATTGTTCCGGATTGGTTGCAGTTGTTGGTGCTCCGCCAAGTGCTGCTGGTTTTGCTACATCCATATTGAAAATATTATCTTCTGAATACACTTCTCCATGTCGTCCGCCTGTGTTGATGATTGTGGTTTCATATAAAGCTTTCATCTCTCTATTCCTCCATTCAAAATGTTCTTTCATGAACCACTATAATTTACATCGTGCACGATGTAAATTATTAAGCTCAACTTGAATGGTCAAATAATACTGGTCCCTGTTATTTCAATGCCTTTCAATGCCTGTGTGGCGAGCCTGTCCGCTTCAAAATTTTCTTTTCGCGGAATCAACTCGAATTCCGCCTGGATGCCCATTGTTTTAAGTTTCATTTCAATCCGGTCAGCCCAGCTCACTAATTCTGATTCGATGACCGGCCACTCACCGCTCATTCCATTAATAACGATTTTAGAGTCTCCGCTGAATCGGACAGGCATATTTCTGACTTCCAGAAACTCCAGCTCCTGCACACAAAGATGAAGAGCTGCATATTCGGCTTCATTATTGGATACCAGCCCCTCAATCTGCGCATTCTGCCTCAATCTGTAGGATTTACCGCTTTGCTTATAGTAAATTACGCAGCCCAAACCCGAATCTTTGGTTCCGACATTAAAACCGCCGTCAAAATAGACTGTAATGTCGTGTGGTTCAGTTTCAATGCTTTTTAAATAGGATTTCATTTCCTTCATCGTCCAAATACTGTCATCGTACATATCGATGAATACCAGTTCTTTGACTCGTTTAGTCCGTTCAATATCTTCAGCAATAAAGACGCCTTGAGCTGCTGTCATCTCTTCTGATGTAAAACTGGTTTCCACACCTTTGGCAGACCGATATTTCCATTCAATCCTGACTTTCACCTGCAACTCCTCCTTTTGCGCCTTGTTACTACATTATTGCCCAATTCACTTAGTATAAACAGCTGTATATTAAACGTTCCTGCATATTTCCCCCATACAAAAAAGCTCCCGGGGCCTAGGCCGGGAGCTTTGGAACAATCCGCTATTTTACAGGGGAGGTAAAATAGTCGGGATTGTGCTTTCCTGCACGCCGCCGGAAGCGACGACTGCATCTGAATGATCCACCTGTGAAGCTGTTGGAGCCCATGCTCCCATGGCCATCATGGCCACAGCCAATCCAGTCAATAAAATCAATTTCCCTTTCTTCATATAAATTCAACCTCCATTTCTATCGTAATAGGATTGATAGTACATCGCCTTTTCCCATTGCTTAGCACTTTTAAAGTGCTCAGCCAGTTCTAATGCGATTTTTTTACTTTCTCTTATGTAACCATGTTTTCTGAAAAATGGGAACATTTTTTCCTCTGAATAAGCCAAAAGGTCTGGTTGGGAAAAATTTCGTTTCTCGAAATAGTTTAAGTATAACAAAAAGTATTCATCCTCCGGACCAGCAGCCAGCTCTCGCAGTTCACGCACATAATTCCATGCATCTGCGCCTACTTCCACCGCTGTTTCAATAAGGCTTACAAGCACCGCTTTATAAAAATATGTATCTTTTGGCAGGATATCATGTAATTCGGTCAGCAAATCAAACGCCTGATTATGATCGTGACGGGTTTTCAGCAATTCAGCAAAATTATACAAAGTTTGATGATAGAGTTCCTGCTGGTCTGTCAGTCTGGTATTGCGTTTCAGCACTTCAAAAATACCAGCCGCCTGTACCAGCAGGTTGCGCCGCATATAATTGATCGCCAACAGCAGCTGGGCGTGGAGCAGACGGATGTAATTATAATTCAACTTGAAATACTGTACCGAGAGTTCAGCAAAATGGGCCGACAATTCGTATTGTTCATGCATGATCAGCAAACGTGCCTTCTGGTAATAGAACTCCCCTTCGAATTTCTGTGGAATACTTTGGATTCCGCCATCCAGCGAATTGACATATTCCATCGCAAGCTCTTTTTTATTGGCCATAGTATAGTACAGTGACAGAAAAAGTTGGTGCATCCAGGTTTCAGCCTCAGTGAAGGAATTCTTCATCCGTTCCAGCATAGCTTTTTGCCGATCCGCACGAGTTTGATCTTTTATGTATAGATAATAACGGAACTTATACAGTTCATATTGATTGACCAGATCCGTCGACTGGATATAATCATTGTCCAATTGCAATTTTTCGTATTGAAGTTTCATTTCGTCCAAATCGTAGTGCAAAGAGCATGTGACGAAATCATTCAACTGGCGTTCCAGCCGGCTTCTTTTGGCTATTTCTTTTTTCCATTGAACCCCCATCTTCAGGAGCAGTGCTTCAATCGTCGATTCATGCGGCGTATAGGTATTCGATTCAATTTTACTGAGATGGGAAATAGAGCAGATGCCATCAGCCAATTGGGATTGTGTCATATTGTTTTTGGAGCGGTAATACTTTATCACAGAACCAATATTCATAGCCTCACCCTTCTTTCAGATTAATTAAATAATACCATAAAAAACAGCCCCGGCTTATAGCCGGAACTGCCCTTGCTGTTGGAATACCGATTATTGCACAGTGGCAAAACCGAAACCTGACGCATAATCATCGCCATAACCGGCACCATAACCGGATAGGATATCGTTTTCGTATGCGCGGTACTGCAATTCTCCTCTTACATCAACATTTGATGCCGAAGGATACTGCGCCCAGATTTTAGCCGCTAAACCTGCAGCATGTGGTGAAGCCATAGACGTACCGCTGATTGTAGCGTATCCGCCATCATACCAAGTGGAATAGATCGCCGCTCCTGGAGCTGAGATTTCCACATCGCCTTTTTGGATTGAATAGTCTCCGTCAGTCCAGCTATATCCGCGTGAAGAGAAGTCTGCAACACGGTAAGTTCCGTTTTGAACCGTATTCTCCAGAGCCGCTACAGCCACTGCGTTGACAAGTGCACCAGGATATCCGATCGATCCCTGGTAAGGACCTGAGTTTCCTGCTGCTGCAATCACAAGTACACCTTTATTGTATGCATAGTTTACCGCGTTCGTGATCAAGCTGCTTTCTCCCGAAGAACCCAGCGACATATTGATGACAACTTTAGTTCCAAGAGCCGAAGCCTGGTCTCCCGCATGGCGGATTGCTGCTGCGATGTCATCAGCGTATCCTGATCCGTCATCACCTAATACTTTGTACGCCCAAAGGTCAGCATCCGGTGCTACACCGTAAACGCCGCTTCCCGTACCGCCGTCAGCCAGTGCCGATCCGGCAACATGTGTGCCATGCCCCTGACGATCTGTACAGCTGTTATTCGTATATGATGTACCTACTGTGAAATCTTTACATTGCTCCACATTATTACGAAGGTCCGGGTGGTTTGTATTGACTCCAGTATCAAGCACGGCAATATTGATTCCTGCGCCTCCGCTTGTTTTAGTAATGCTGCTATTATTATAAATTGCTTTGATGCCCCATGGAGTCGATTGTGAAGCTGCCATTGCAGAATACTTTGCTTCCGGCTGATCCGTAGCAGTGGCAATTTCAAGTTCTGGAACCTTTTCTATTGTAATGTTCTTGTTTTTTTGCAATGCATTGAATTGCTTTTCATTCATCTCGGTCGTAAAACCTTCAGCCGCGAAATCCCAATGGACCCCATATTGCTCTTTAATGTTATTCAGGTTTTTCTGATTGCCTGAATCAACCAGTACCCGGAATTTTTCATTGCCATTCCCATTGTCTGCCGCGTTTCCTTCATTGGCGCTTACGCCCATAGCCGGCATCATCAAAGTGACCGCCAACATGGCTGTTGTGAAAATCTTTCCTGATTTCTTCATACATCAATCTCCTTATCCCTAAATGTTTTTTATGGCAAATCCCGGTGATGCGGCGTCCCGCAATCTCCTTGCCACACACCTAACGTTAGCAGAAGAAACGAGGATGCGTAATTGGGAAAAAAATTGTCGAATTCTGGCTGGTTTTGAACAACAGGACTTCTTTATAGGTAAATTAACCTAAATTCGATTGTTAGCAGTTATTCAATAGAAAAAACATCTTTCTTGTAATAATGTGAGTTATTCGAAATATAATGGTAACTTTGTTACAGTGTAGTAGTTCTCTTATATACCCTAAGACACAAATTACATACTTTATCATTAACGTTAATGCTGCAAGACACAGGAGGCTAAACTTGAAAAACGCTTTAATAATTTATCTCATTGGTGCGGTCATATTACTGGCTGTCGCAGTTTATACTTTTGTTCAGTTTTTAAGCACTTAATTTCTTCATCCATCACTCTCGGATCACCTTCAGAATAATTTTCTGGGGGTGATTCTTTTTTGTATTCCCGTGAAATATAATAGAGATTGAATTTTGAATATATTGAAAGGAACCATTCATATGAAAACATCAAACGGTTCAAGCGGAATAATCCTCTCCTGGGTTATTTTGATTGGGGGAATCATCCTATTCATATCTGTAGCCCCTTTTGCTTTGCTTCTGGCAACAATGCCTTTTTGGAAACCAGATGAAGTCAGCTTTTTATCCATGCTTTTTACAGCCATACCCGTGAGTATATCCATACTGATTTTTTGGATAATCAAAAGCGCTTATAAGTCCATCAAAAATCAGCGCAATCAGTCTATGGATCTGCATGAAGAAACTTTTGGAAAAGTGAATGACACTGCCCCCGCTGTGAAAGCGCCTGGAGATAATAAACCCATCTGGCCATGGTTCATTCTAATACCATCCATTCTTCTATTGGTTTCAACGGGTCCGGGTGTTGTTATGCTGCCAATCATGCCGTTATTTTTAGCCGGCATGTCGACTGATTCCGGCCAGGCACCCGCGTATGTGCCGATGTTGATCATTTTGATCGGGTATGGCTTGCTTGCGGGCTTCAGCATACTCCTTTATAAAGCCGTCAGAGCCCTCGTCCGTGGGAAGCAATGACTAAAGCGCAAAAACCTGCACCTTTTTGAAAGGATGCAGGTTTTAAGTTTCTTCTATAAGATAGCACGTTTATACGTTTCAAATCGTTGTTCCAGCCATTCCCCCAATTGGAACAGCGCCTCCTCATTGCCGTTGCGGCTGATCAACTGGATGCCGATCGGTAATCCTTTATCGTCGGAACCAAGCGGTATCGTTAAAGAAGGCAAGCCCCATGTATTCGCGTAAGCGACATATGGCATGTATTGGCGGAAAGTTTTCCGTATCGAGAATATTTCGCGGTAAACAACACCATGCCTAGGCGCTGTTTTATGATAAACCGGCATAATTAGAATTCGTTCTTTCAGGTAATGCTCCAGAATATGATCGCCATGCTGTAAAAACTCTCGAATTTTTTCCAGCCGCTTGTCGGATGGTTTGAATAATGAAGCGCCGATTAAAGCCCACGACAGGTACCGGTGAACTTCCGAATTACCTGTCATGCGTTCTTTAATGTAAGAATTATATAAACTCCCCGAGCTTCCCCCATAAGCTTCTTTCCTTGCATCCCCAGCTCCATCAATTGACATGATTTCCTGCCACACCGTTGCTGAATCACCAAAATACGGAGGCATTTCCCTTTCCACTTCAAATTCCGGAGAAAGTTGTTGGAAAATAGCATCAAGCATTTTACGGGTAGCCTCACCCAATGGATAATTCGAATCCGGAAGCACATTGATGGTGAAGCTGTCGATGTTTCTATAGACTGCGGGGTTTCTGGCTACGATATTATATATCAGCCTTGCGTCTCTTACACTTTTTGCAATCGGGCCGATGCCAAGCATCCTTTCCTGCAGTTCCTGCTTCACCTCAGGATAGCTTCCGTCTTGCGAGACTTGGCCCTTCCCTGATTTAAAACCGATTACGCCATTGAAATGGCTCGGAAACCGGATGGAACCTCCAATATCTGAGCCAAGCCCTGCAGCTGCGCCGCCCATTGCGATAAGTGCCGCTTCTCCGCCGCTCGAACCTCCAGCCGTCCTTTTCAAATCCCGGGGATTATTTGTTCTGCCATATAGTTTATTGTCGGTTTCCTGGCAAAAACACAGTTCCGGGGTGTTGCTCTTGCCTAAAATGATGGCACCCTCCGCCCGAAGTTTTCCTACCACTTCAGCGTCTTTAGCCATCTTCTTCCCTTTTCTCCGCAGCAATCCGCCTGTAGTTTTCATGCCACTGACATCGAATGCTTCTTTCATGCTGATCGGGACACCTAGTAAGGCTCCTTGAATTTGACCTTTTGCAATCTGGCGGTCGACGTTATCAGCTTCCAGCAAAGCATCTTCAAAGCGATCTTCAACCAGGCAATTTACCGAAGAGTTATTCTTCTTTAAATGCTCTATATAGATTTCCAGGGCTTTACGGGAAGAAATTTTCTTTTCTTTGATTAATTGCGCCAACTCATGTGCATCCATGTCCAGAACCAAGGAATCCACCAATTCAGGAGTATTGATCATATTAAGCGCCTCCGATTCATTTATTGAATCTAGTATACTATTAATTAACAAATAAAGGTATATTAATTAATCAAAAGTCACAACTTTTTATTTTTTCATAGGTCTAATTTCTAAATTAACGCTTCTGCCCCGAATTAATCTGATTTATAAACCATAGGATTTGTCGGGTTTAGTAGAGGTATACTACAATTAGAGGATTCCATACAATTAATAACTGAGGAAAGGTTGTTTGAAGTTATGAAACCAGTAGATAATATAACTGATTTGATCGGGGATACACCTGTCGTAAAATTGAATAGAATAGTGCCAGCCGGTGCCGCTGACGTTTACGTCAAATTGGAGATGTTCAATCCTTCCAAAAGCGTCAAAGACCGCGCAGCCTTTAATATGATCAAAAATGCAGAAGAACAAGGTATTATCGGAGAGGGCGCTACGATCATCGAGCCGACCAGCGGCAATACCGGAATCGGTCTTGCTATGGTGGCAGCTGCCAAAGGCTATCGGGCCATTCTGGTCCTTCCAGACAACGCCACAAAAGAACGCATTAACTTATTGAAAGCTTTCGGTGCTGAAGTCGTCCTTACACCGGATCATGAAAAAATGCCAGGTGCCATAAAAAAGGCTGTCGAATTACAAGCAGAGATTCCCAATAGCTTCATCCCACAGCAATTTGAAAACAAATCCAATCCGGATATACACCGAACAACCACCGCTCTGGAAATTTTGGAGCAAATGGACGGCAAGCTGGATGCCTTCGTCGCTTCCGCAGGAACTGGCGGCACCATTACAGGTACCGGAGAAGCATTGAAAGAAAAGCTTCCGGATCTTTATATAGCCGTTGTTGAACCGAAAGGCTCCCCTGTTTTATCAGGCGGCAAACCTGGCAAACATAAATTGGTTGGAACTAGCCCCGGCTTTATTCCTGAAATCCTGAACACCAAGATTTACAATGAAATTTTTGCCATCGAAGATGAAGATGCCATCAATATATTCCGGCGGGTTGCACGTGAAGAAGGTATTTTCGTCGGTCCTTCCGCTGGCGCCACCATTTATGCGGCAATCGAGATTGCGAAGCGGCTCGGTACAGGAAAGAAAGTTTTGTGCATCGCGCCGGATACCGGGGAGCGTTACCTGAGCATGAACCTTTTCGAAGAATAAACAAAAGATTCCACTTCTATATAGAAGAAAAATAAAAATGCCGAAACCTCCATGAGGTTTCGGCATTTTAACTTCTTATTAAACAGCAATGGGAACTGAAATCTATGGCGAAGTAATAAATTTCACATGTTCATAAGTGAGCAGCTTTTTGAACTTCGCTTTTTCATTATCATCTTTGATGAGTTTTTCTACATTATTGGACAAACCCAAATAACGGGTCACTTTTCGATTATTCCAGATAAGGTGATTATAACGGAAATCGTCTTCCAATTCAGCGAACCACTGATCGCTCTTTAAAAGACGGATGTTCTTTTCCAAGCGCTTTTTCGGTGTAAAAAAATAAGACGATACTTCAACTGCCATCTCCAGTATTAATTCCACCAATCCACTCACCTCTCCGCCTGCTTTCATCCATCAAATATACATTTTCTATAATTATTTCCAGTATACTATATTTTCAAAAAAATGGAACTGTTTCTCCTAAATTCTTTCTTTTTTAAGATTCTAATACATACAGCGATTCCATATAGGAACAGATTCAAGCCAAAATCCCTCTTTAACTGAACCAGCCAAAAGAAATTAATATTCTCTTTCTCTAATATAAGTATTATTGGCTATATATTACATTTTTAAATAGATATTTTGAATAAAAAGAACTAGTAAATGCATCACTTATGTTGTAGGATATTAATAAACATCTATTTGAATATTCTTTTTTTAATAATATTTTATTTTATCGTGAGCAGCTAATCATGCCTTCAAGGGAATTATGCGCCTAACTGACCATATCCAATAATTTGGAGAGTGATACTGATGAAGCCCATTCGCTTTTTTATCTATGTTTCTGCGCTGATGAGTGTGTTGCTGCTTGCCGGGTGCTTAGCTGTCAAGATTCCCGCAGCTCCTGTTTCAGTGGACACAGTTTTTGAAACAAGAAATACGACACCAGCCATCCCTGGCTTTTCCCGGACACGGACCGTATCGTTATCAGCAGTGGGTGATATTTTGATTCACGGCACAGTATATGATTCAGCCAAAACCGAGGACGGATATGATTTTATCCCGATGTTCGAGAAAGTTAAACCGTTTCTGGAAAATCCCGATATCACCATTGCCAACTCGGAAAGCATCATAGGCGGAGCTGAAATTGGTTTATCCAGCTATCCTTCGTTCAACAGTCCTTATGAAGTTGGTGACGCTCTGAAGGACGCCGGTGTTGACGTTGTCGCTATGGCGAATAACCACACTCTCGACCGTGGAATTTCCGCCATTGAAAACGCCGCCAGTTATTGGGATTCAATCGGCATGATCCGGACAGGTTCTTACCTTTCAAAGGAAGAACGTGATGAAACAGCAGTCATGACTGTGAATGATATTACATTCTCTTTTCTGTCGTACACCTATGGTACGAACGGAATAGCTACTCCTGCCGGCAAAGATTATCTGGTGAACAGGATTGATAAGGAATTGATCAAATCAGATCTTCAGCATGCAAAAGAACATTCGGAAGTTGTTGTGCTGAATTTACATTTCGGTGATGAATATCAGCCATTCCCTAACACTTACCAGACGGACATCGCCCAATTCGCTGCTGAAAACGGGGCAGATATCATCCTTGGCCACCACCCGCATGTGCTGCAGCCGCCTGCTTGGATCGAAACATCTGACGGTCGGCAGGTTTTCGTCATTTATTCGCTTGGCAATTTCCTGTCAGGGCAAAATGAGATAGCGAGGCAAATTGGCACTATTTTTTCAATTGAAGTGGAAAAGAAAAGCGGACCTGATTCTTCTGAAATCACATTGAAGCACCCTTCCTTCACCAATACTTTTGTTAAAAACAAAGACTATAGCTGGTTTGAAATCGACTTGCTGAAAAATGTCCATCCGGATTTGAACGAAGAAGTCAAAACACATTTATCAACCTGGATCACTGATTTGGATTTTATTGAATGAACCGTAATACTTTCCGCTACGATTCCAGAAGAAGACAGGAGGATTTTATGAAACACGAATGGCGAAAAGCTGAGAAGGAATTGTATCTGCCGCAAACTTCCCCGGTCCTGGTTCAAATTCCGAAGCAGCGTTTTTTCATCATTCAAGGAAAAGGTGATCCGAATGGCGAGGATTTTGAGAAACGGGTGGAAACGCTTTATTCATTGACCTATGCCATTCGCATGATGCCTAAGAACGGTTTCATCCCTCCTGGTTATTTTGACTATACAGTTTATCCGCTTGAAGCAGTTTGGAGTTTAACTGATAGAGGGCAGAGGATGGATACGCTTGATAAAAATGAGTTCCTGTATAAATTGATGATCCGCCAGCCCGATTTTGCCGACAACGGCACAATACTCAAGGCATTTGAAATCGCCGGCCGCAAAAAGCCCAGTGAGTTATTGAATGAAGTGATGTTCGAAGAAATTGAGCAAGGAATGTCAGTGCAGATCCTGCATGTCGGCCCTTATGATGAAGAACCCGTGTCTTTTGAAAAGATAAGCCGCTTTCTTGAAGAAAACGGGTATCAGCGCAGCAGCAAGAAACATCGTGAAATCTATTTGAATGATTTCCGTAAAACTGCCCCTGCCCGTTTAAAAACTGTTCTGCGCTGCCAGATAGAAAAAATCTCACCATAAAAAGCCGCCCATATTATTTTGTATTCGATTTGCCGCTGAAAAATCCTATTCCACCGCCGAGAATAACACCGATCGCAATTCCGACAGCCAAATTATCCATTGCCAGCCCAATGACGATACCGAGTGCGATTCCGACACCCATACCAAGCGTCGTATTAGATTTTTCCACTATTAAAATCCTCCTTCTGCTATTACTCAATGCATTATTTACGCATCAATTCATGGAAAGTTTCTATTTTCAGGATAATAAAAGAAAAAACCGCTGCAATTAAGCTGAGCGGCTTTCTCCGGCTAAGCCGGGTGTCTTTTTGAAATTATCATCTTTCCGGAAATTCCCCATTACTTCCATCGTTTCATTGATGCTGACAAAGGCATTGGGATCGATCGATTTGATCAACGGACGTACAAATGCCAATTCATAACGGGAAATCACAGTGTAGAGAACCTTGACTTTATTGCCTGAATAAGCGCCTTCGCCATCCGTTACGGTAATGCCCCGGTATAGGCTTTCAAGCAATTTGTTCTTAACTTCATCACCTTTGCCGGTAACGACCATGAGGCTGAGCTTGATATGGCGTGTATGGATCCGGTCAACCACAAGGCCTGTGATATAAATCGATGCCATCGTATACATCGCGAGTTCCCATGAAAAGATGAACCCCGATATGAAGACGACCATACTATTTAGTGAAAAGACCATAAATCCAAGCGGTATATCACGTTTCATCGTCAACAGTAATCCGACAACATCAAAGCCGCCTGTCGATCCATAAAAGCGGATGATGAAACCGACGCCAATGCCAACCAGCACTCCGCCGAATACGGACGACAGCAAAGCGTCTTCGGTCACTTTCATAACGGGAATGTACAGCATCGAGATTGAAGTGACAGCAACAGAGTAGATGCTGTTTGCGATAAACAATTTGCCCAGCTTCATCCATCCAAGAATCAGGATCGGGACGTTCAAAATGATCAGCCAGATCCCCGCGTTGACAGGCGTCATTAAACTGAAAATCATCGCTACCCCTGTAATTCCGCCTGACAGGATTTCATGGGGCAATAAAAACATATTGAATGCGAATCCGAGTAAAACGGATCCCAGAAAAATAATTAGCGCGCTATAAACTTTATCCATACAAATTCCTCGTTCCTTTAATAAGATCATTGCCTTTGAAGGCCAATAAAAAAAGCCGCGCAGCTGTCTGCAGACTTTTTGGCAGTGCATGACATGCAACACTTTCCTGACACAATGTTTCAAATTATAGGCAAAGCTGATGTGCTTTGCAAGCTTTACCGTTCAAACTTTCACAGGTTTTTTTATAAGCGGTTTTTCAGGGCATTAAGACATATGGAGTTTCCATTTAACAGGTTTACCAACTGTTCATTGCAGGAGAAAATGGTTGAAATACAGAATAGGATTCATAGACCTGATTAAGTATTCAGGAAGTTTTCACATTCCCTTTTTACTGCAGATTACCCAGATCCATCACAATATACTGATACCCCTTTTTCAGAAAGCGGATGTTTCGAGCCAAAGGAGGCAAACGATATGGACCCATTGCTGGTTCTTGAAAATCTTCAAAATGTAAAACCTGTATTCCAGCCGATTGTCAGTGCTGTCAAACATACCATTATCGGATACGAAGTGCGTGGCAGGTTCAAACACAACGGCGAGTGGCTAAGCCTGGGTCATTTTTTTCAGAATCCGGATGTGCCGGATGAGTTTAAAGTTGAAGTCGATACCCACCTCCTTAAGCTGGCGATGGCCGAAATGCTGGATAACGGCAACGGCTGCAGACTATTTCTCTACCGCGATGCCAAGCAATTGCTGCTTAATGGCGGTGAGGAATTCATCAGTACACTGCAGGAATTTGAAGCAAAAGGATTTTCCCTTAAGCGGATCGTGCTGGAAATCACAGAGCACGCATTCGAAGAGGATTTTGAATCCCTCAATCACCTTTTGCTGTATTACAAAACCTACGGAATCCAAATAGCTGTCGATCACGTGGGTGCCAAAAGCTCCAACATTGACCGCATCCGTCAATTAAAACCTGATATCCTGAAAATCGACACGACAGTCATCCGCACCAATCGACCGGATGTTTTCCAGGATATCGTCTATTCCCTTTCCCTGCTGGCACGCCGCATAGGCGCCAAGCTGTCCTACGAACATATCGAAGACGATTATCAGCTTCAGTTTGCGTGGAAACATGGGGGCCATTATTACCAGGGGTATTACCTGGCAAAACCTGATTTCAATCTGCTGTCCAATAATTCACTTCAGGTAAATGTGGGCGAAAGCATACAAAACTTCATCGACATGGAAAAATCATTATTGGCAAAATGCCTTGAATTTTCAATTGCATGCGAAGATATCTTGAAAAAGGCGGCCCCGGGATGGTCTGGTCCAGAGTATGCAGATGACTTTTTGAAACTATTGGAAGGACCGTTTGACCGTGAAAGCTTCAGGATGTATATCTGCAATTCCAATGGCCAGCAGATTTCTTCCAATTATCAAAAACGGGGAGATTACTGGCAAATTGAAGCTGAACATAAAGGCTCCCATTGGGCTTTCCGTCCTTATTTCCTCGAAAACATCATGCGAATGAAAAAATGGTCCAAAGGAATTTTATCTGATACGTACTCAGATATTGAGACCGGCGATATTGTCCGTACTTTCAGCTATCCTTTGTCTGCGGACAGTTTTCTTTTTATCGATATCAGCAGCGGTTTCCTATACGACAATGATTACCTGCTGCGCCAATAAACGAATGGTTTATTGTTCCCATGCATCAGGGTAAAGAAAGGTTATCAGCCAAGAAGGTGGGATCCTTATGCGCATGTCCTGTATGGGAAGTTTAATCATATCCATAATACTGTCCATTATCCTGACGATTATACTGAACCTGTTGTTCTTCTAGGGCCGCAGTAAAAATATTCTTGCATATGAAGCCGCTTCTTCTGTTAAAGGAAGCGGCTTTTTTGCATTCTTCATGTAATATCCGAGCACGAATTCAGCATCTCCTGAAAACTTATTGCATAATAGATTCCAGAAAGGGTGTTTCATTTGGAAAAATATCGCATCAATCAGAAGAAAGGGTTGGAATTCGGTCTGTACACATTGGGCGACCATATTCCAGATCCACACACTAAAGAGAGAATACCCGCCGGCCAGCGGCTGCATGAAATTATTGAGTTGGCAAAGCTTGCTGACGAAGCTGGACTGGACTTTTTCAGTGTCGGTGAAAGCCATCAGGAGTATTTCACAACACAGGCCCATAGCGTTGTGCTCGCCGCCATCGCGCAAGCAACAAACAATATCAAGATTGCAAGTTCTTCCACCATCATATCCACATCCGATCCGGTTCGTGTGTTTGAAGATTTTGCAACGATTGACCTTATCTCCAATGGGCGTGCAGAACTGGTAGCCGGAAGGGCATCACGTATCGGCCTATTTGAACTGCTCGGCTATGACATCCGTTATTATGAAGAATTATACGAAGAGAAATTCGAGTTACTGCTGAAAATCAGCCAGGAAGAATCGCTCGATTGGAACGGCCGTTTCCGATCACCTCTGCGTGATGCTGAAGTGATTCCTCGTCCTCACGGCGGTACGATGCCAATTTGGCGCGCTGTCGGCGGCTCACCGCCAAGCGCCATTAAAGCCGGACATGCGGGTGTTCCGATGTTCCTGGCAATGCTGGGTGGTCCTGCGGTAAGTTTCAAGCAAACCATTGATGCATATCGCGAAGCGGCTGACGAAAACGGCTTCGACTCCGCCGCTCTGCCCGTTGCCACTGCCGGCTTTTTCCATGTGGCTGAAACTAGCCAGCAGGCGCTTCAGGAATATTATCCCCATATCAATGAAGGGATGAAAGTGACAAACGGCCGTGGTTTTCCTGAATATCAATTCATGCACGGTGCTGACAGCCAGAGTGTCATGAATATCGGCAGTCCTCAACAAGTCATTGAGAAGATACTCTATCAGTACGAATTATTCGGCCATCAGCGCTATATCGGCCAAATGGATTTCGGTGGCGTACCTTTCGATCGTCTCATGAAGAATATCGAAATCATCGGCAACGAAATTTTACCGGCCATCAGAAAATATACAGCACAAAAAGAAGATTGAAAAAGGCTGTCCGGAAAACTCCGGACAGCCTTTTCTCAATCAACAGCACTTATTCTTCGCCTTCCGCTTCCAGCTTCTCGATATATTCATTAAGCTTATCCTGTTCTTCATCACTGATTACCGGAAACTGCGGATCCAGTTCGGATAAAAGATTATTCATGACTTCCGCTATTATATACCTTGAATATTGCTCATTGTCGGCAGGAAGCACGTACCAAGGCGCGTACTCTGTTGAAGTGTGGTTCAGCATATCTTCGAAAATTTCCTGATAATCATCCCAATGTTCGCGTTCTTCCACATCACTGAATGAGAACTCCCAGTTTTTCTGCGGATCTTTCATTCGCTCCAACAATCGCTTACGCTGCTCTTCTTTTGAAACGTTGAAGAAGAATTTCACTACAGGAAAACCATTCTCGCTTAAATACCGTTCAAAATCATTGATCTGGCGAAAACGGGTTTCCCATATTTTTTCGTCTATGAGTTCATCAGGCAATGGTTCTTCTCCGAGAAGGTCATGGACTCTCGGAGCGATCACTTCTTCATAATGTGACCGATTCAAAATGCCGATTTCCCCTCTCGCCGGCAGGCCATCATGGATACGCCAAAGGTAGTCATGGCCCAGCTCTGTTTCAGAAGGTTTCCCGAGTGTCAGTGTCTTCAAGCCCTGTGCATTCAAATTCGAAAAGATATATGAAATTGCCTCATCTTTGCCTGCCGCATCCATTGCCTGCAGGACAACCAGGATGCCTTTTTCTTCTTCGGCATTCAATTTCAAATGGAGATCTTTCAACTTCTCGACCGCCTTTGGAATCAATTCCTTTTCAAGCTCTTCAAGATCATAGCCCTTATCATCAGAGGTGCCAAAACCTTTCAGCTTTATCTTTTCATCAGGTTTGATCCGATATTTGTCGATATACATCTTAAAGCCCCCATCCTATTTGTTGATATCCGTATGACTTCCCCACTTCCCGATTCGTCAGTGGAGCATCTCGATTCAATCGATTGTAAAACTGGAAAAGAACCGGTACACAGCAACCAGCATCTGCGATGGTTCCATTCCAGTGCCTCATTATCTTTTCAAATTGCCTGCTTTGCCTTTTGCCATGCGCAAGCCGGATTTCAGCATATTCCTCAACCCTTTGACCGGTCTGATATGGCTGCCTGTCTGCCAGGAGATCCACTCCAGAGCTGTCAGACACAGAAGCAGCCATATGATGCCAGCTATGTAGCCTGCCGCAACATCACTGGGAAAATGGGCGCCAAGATAGATGCGGCTCGTACCGATCAACACGACCAGCACGGCAAGGCTAATGGAAACTGCCCATTTAATCCACTCTTTTTGTGGCCCTCTGATAATCAGGAATATGACAAAACCGTAAAAGATCAGCGAGCCCATTGAATGGCCACTTGGAAAACTGAAACCGACCGCATCAATTTCCTCATTGATCGACGGGCGTTCCCTGCCGTAGAAATGCTTAAGAAGAGTAGTCAACAGGCCACCCCCGCCAACTGCTATGATGAAGAACAGAGCTCCCCATCTGTCTTTCCCCTTGAACCACAAGGCCAAAACGATGATCAATGACAGCGTCCCCAGAAACCAGACTGATCCCAATTCAGTGATAAAAACCATTATCAAATCCATCGTGTGGCTTTGATTCACTAATATAAGATTTATGATAAAGCTGTCGAATATACCGAATTCCTGGCTCATCACCTCATCTGCCAATTCTGCAAACAAGACGATGAATAGGCCAGCAATCGCTAATCCTCCCAACAACAGCAGCAGCGCTATGCCGACTTTCGTGTTTTCTTTAACCACCAAACCGCTCCTCGCATCCTTTTTATAACTATTCATACCCGGATTCAAGCTTCATTAGTCGCTAATTCAACGAAAACAGAAAAAGCCGCCGATATAAACCGGCGGCTTTTCCTTTCATATTTAATTGGATGGACGGTATGCCGTCAACGGGATGTCTTCATAATCTTCCGGATTGAGATCATTCACTGAACCATCAGCAACGCCTTCAATGATTGCGGAAAGTCCACGCTCGACAGATTTGGATAATTGCCCTTTTTCTTTCTGGCCCATCATCTGTGTCTGTCCTCTGACTTCAAATAGGACTGTCCCGCTGCCATTCAGCGCATAAGAACCAAGTGCAGTTCCTGGAAGATCCAGGCCCTGCGAATAAAGTGAGATGTTCGTGAATTTCGATTCACCGTACGACTGCAATTCGTTATAAGCCAATAGATTTAACTGGCGTGAAAAATCATAATCGTAGGTGTCAGCGTATTCGGCGTATTTTGCACCTTCAGGCGTGTTTGGATCTGGAACGAATTGGGCTGACAATGACAATGTCACCGGATCTGGCGTGCCATCTACATAGTAGAGTCCTTGGTGGTGTAGATCGACGAACACATCGACTTCGCCAAATTCATCCTGCAGTGATTTGTAAACATCGCGGGACGTTTGCGATTCAGGAGTGATGAACCAGCCCGGCTGATCGGATGAACCTGGGAAATCCGCCGCTTCCGGCACATAATCCAGATCAGGGTTGAAATCCCGGTTTACATCAAAGCCCGGATTGGCAGCGTAATCATAACTTTGGCTGACGCCGCGATCATAATAATTCCAAGATGGTGATGCCCCCGACAATTGCGGATATGCATCGACCACATCCGACCAGGTCATGCTGTTGCGGCGTTTATCCGCCTCGGATGCATCAGGATTCATCATCGGCATGAAGACGATCGTCACTTCTTCAAGAAGCTCTTTGGTTTGTTTGGAATTATTGGAAAGGCTCTTCAGCAAGTTCAGAATTGCGACTGTCCCTGTTTTCTCATTACCGTGGATTTCGCTTTGGATCAACAGGACTTTATCGCCTGTACCGACTCGTGCTGTATAGATATCAAGGCCATTGAATGATTGCCCCGCAACTTCCACTTGGACTGCGCCTTTGCTTTTCGCTTCCAGCTGCAGCAATGTTTTAGTCAATTCCGCATGATCGATAAATCCTGAAATTCCGTAATCATGATGATGCGTATCCGGCTTCGCTTCATTTTCAACCGCGTAAACCGGCATCGCCAGTGCCGTGCATAATCCCAAAACGCCCAATGTACCCGCCCAATTCTTTTTCAATAAAACCCGCTCCTTTTCCCATTTATTATTTGTGCATCTTTAGATTTTTGCCTCTCCTTTCCTTATGTGACTTAAATTTAAATCAGCATAGCAAAGAGAATTTTAATTGTAAATGTATTTTGAATTTTCAATTCTTTAGTAATGGATATTTTATTTTTTCTATTTTTTTGCAGGACTATAGTACAAGACGCATGTAATTATTTCGACTCCCTAAACACTTCCTTCGTAGTTCGAAGTAATTAAAGATCGGAATTCACTATTTTTCACAGTCTTATAAAATGCGCTATCAATATCAAGCATATATAATTGAATAAATATTGAGCAGCAGGGAGTGTCGAACAGTGGAAAAGATGATTCGCCCTTTAACGAAAGAAGATCTGCCGAAATTGAGAGCAATGGAGACCGGTATCGATGACGATTACGTGATCCGTGTATTCGACCGAATTTCGACGGGGAACAATAAACTTTTCGGACTTTTTGCAAACGATCAATTAGTCAGTGTGGGCGGCTTGTCCATATTCGCCAAACAATATGCGATGCTCGGACGCATGCGCAGCGATCTCCGCTTCCGCGGCAATGATTTATCAACCAGTTTAATGTCTCAGGTGCTGGATGAAGCTTTCAAGCTCCCTGACATAAAATGGGTCGGCGCCAATACACAGGAAGAAAATATCCCTGCCCAGCGTGTGCTGAAAAAAATCGGTCTCGCTGAGAAGCATATCAGCTACGGGGCGTCGGCTTTAAATATTTCTTCACTGAAAAGCGGCGGCACTCCCTGGGAGAGACTGGAGGATGTATCAATGAAACGACAATGGCTTCGCAAATTATTCGTTGAATCTTCAGCTGTTTTTCCTTATGAATGCTATTATCCATTCCCGGCATCCGAGGAAATGTTTGAGGATAGACAAATTGCCGATTGGAATTTTTTTGTGAACCCCAAAGGAGATCGGGTTTTGATTACAAAGAAAGATTTCAAAAAATATTATTACTTGCAGGCAGTCTATCCGTTTGACGATTTGATGGATCAGCCGGGTCTTTGGGAAACAATCGCGCTTGCCCAGGAACAGCTGGCTTCGAAGCTCCGGAAGGACGCACATGTATGGATGGATTTAACAAAGCAGCAAGCTTCCACACTGCCTGATGGCCATCCTTTTAATCTGCCATCGCCCTGGATGCTTTTCGGCAAAGGCAGATAAAGATAAAAATGACCGCAGCACCATTGGGATGCTGCGGTCATTTTACTGATTTCTCTAAGAGTTAATCAAAGATTCTTTTTCAATCTTCACTACAGCAGCGGTTTCAGCCGCTTCCATAATGCCAAGGATCACCTTCAATGCGAGAAGTGCATCTTCTCCAGTCACGAGCGGCGGCTGGTCCAGCCTGATGCTTTCGATGAAAGCGTCAATCACTCCGCTGTTTGTCTGGTTATCATTAGTTTGTATACTTTCCAATTGATAATTGACTTTAATGCCGTCTTTTGTGAGCACTTCTATCTGATAATCTTCACTGTTGTAAATTTTTATAATCCCTTTTTCACAGTAAATGATTGTACTGTTATCTTCTTCCCCGTAGTGTGTCCACGAAAAACTCGCGGTTCCAAGCCTGCCTTTTTTGGTTTTCAGGCTGCACACGATATTATCACTGACTTCGATGGGATTGCCATTTTCATCCTGTTTATCCAAAGTACCATGGAACGCGCTGACCTGTTCGATTTCATCGTCCAGAAGATAATGGATCAAATCGACTTTGTGGATTCCCAGATCTCCAGCAACTCCAAATCCTGAGCGTTCTTTTTTGAAGAACCAGGTGGAATTGGTTTTATTGATCCCCCATTGTTCGGGCCCTGAATGGCCGAATGTCGTCCGGAAAGTCAGGACTTTACCAAGTTCCTCTTTTTCAATAATCTCTTTCGCCTTTTGATGTGCCCGCGTAAATCGCTGATTGTGGTCCACCATCAGTTTTTTTCCTGACTTTTTCTGTGCAGCCACGATTTCTTTCGCATGGTCCACAGTAAGAGAAATCGGCTTTTCACATAAGACATGCTTACCGCTCAATAAAGCTCTAGTTGAAAAAAGGTGATGGTTTTCATTTGATGAACAATCACTGATTGCGATAATATCCGGATCCTCGAATAATTCATCCACTGTGCGGGCGATACTTCCGCCAAACAATTCCACCAATGCTTCCGACCGGTCGAGATTCCTGTCGTAAAAGACTATTTCATCCACATATGGATTTTCTGTGTATTCCGGCGCATGGCGCATTTTTGTAATGGATCCGCAACCGATGATTCCGACTTTCATGCCCATTAGATCACTCCTATTCTCTCTTTTGGAAAACTACTGCAATGATAATGATCAAACCTTTTACAAATCCTTGCAGATAAGGTGAGACATTCATCAAGTTCATCATATTGTTTAGGATCCCAAGTATCAGGACACCAAAAAGTGTGCCGATGATTTTGCCTCGGCCACCGGTCATCCGGGTTCCTCCTATAATCACTGCTGCTATCGCGTCCAGTTCATATTGAGCTCCGGAACTGGAAGAAGATATTGAATTCAATCGGGAAGTTTCAATAACTGCAGCTATCCCGACCAGTGAACCGATCAATGTGTAGACACCGATTTTTATGCGGTCGACTCGAATTGCGGAAAGCAATGCAGCTTTTTCATTGCTGCCAAGTGCGTATACGTAGCGCCCAAAACGGGTCTTGTGCATCAGCATATAGACACCGGCTGTCATCACAAGAAAAATTATGACCGGCACATCGAATATCCATAAATCACTATTGGAAATAGCCGTAAAACCCGCCACTTCCCCGGAGACGCTGCCGCCATCCGCAATATACAAAGCGATTGATCTCGCTGCCGCCATCATTCCCAGCGTAGCGATAAAGGAGGCAATCCTTCCTTTCGCCACCATCAGCCCGTTCAGGAAACCGGCGAAGGAACCAACTAATAATGCGGTAAAAACGCCGACCAGAATGCTTCCTGACGCATTTAGAGCCAATACGGAAATAACACCGGCAAGTGCGAGCACTGAGCCTACCGATAAATCGATGCCTCCTGACAGCATGACAACCGTCATTCCCATTGCAATGATTCCGATAATGGAAACTTGCATCAAGATGTTCAACTGGTTATTCATATCCAGAAAACGGGGACTTAAAATTGCAGAGGCAATGAAAATGATGACAAAGGCAATGATGACACTGTATTCCGACCACAGCCAGGAAAGGCGGGTTTTTGCTGTCGAAGACTTCGGCTTATATTCTTTTGCTTCAATACTATCCAATTTTCTCAACCTCCTTTTTTGAACCAGTGGCATATTGCATAATCTCTTCTTCATTCGCATCTTCCCCATTGAAGCGGGCTGTAATTTCACCGTGATACATGACATTGATGGAATGGCAGATTTTAATCACTTCAGGCGCTTCCGAAGAGAGGACAATGACAGCCTTGCCCATTTCAGACAGCGAAACGATTTCCTGATAGATTTCCTGCTTTGCTCCGACATCGATTCCCTGTGTCGGATTATCAAAGATCAGTATTTCCGTATTTGCCTCCAGCCATTTGGCAATCACCACTTTTTGCTGATTTCCGCCACTCAGTTTGTCAATTGTAATCTGAGGATTGTGGACTTTAATATTCAATAAGCCTTTATAATGCTTGAACCTTTCCTTTTCTATGCTGTCCCGAAGAAACCCCATATTTTCGAAATTCCCCATTGAAGACAAACTCATATTTTGAATTACACTCAAGTCTTTTATGATGGCATTTTCTTTGCGATTTTTCGGCACAAAACCGATTCCGGCTCTTAAGGCTTTTCGCGGATGATCTATTTTTTCTGATTTGCCGTTTATCTTTATCTCTCCGGTATATTTCCTGCGATAGCCAAAAATACTTTCAAACAGCTCTGTCCGTCCATCTCCAGCCAATCCTGTAAAACCAAGAATCTCCCCTTTTCTGAGCGAGAAATTAATGTTTTTGAACAAGCCTTCACTCGACAAACCGCTGATTTCCATTATTACCGGTCCAAAAGGATCCCCATGGACAAAACGTTCCTGCGATACTGCTTTGCCGACCATCATTTTTGTAATCGTCTCAGGGCTTTCCGCATCCATACTCCCTGTTCCGACGACTTTTCCGTCACGCAAAACCGTAAAACGGTCGCATACAGCTTTAATCTCTTTTAATTTATGTGAGATATAGATGATTGAAACCCCTGTTTTCCGCAGATTCCTCATCAGTTCAAACAAACGATCCACCTCATGCTCTGTCAACGAAGTCGTTGGCTCATCCATGATGATCACCCGTGATTTTCTGAGCAGTGCCTTGGCGATTTCGATTAATTGCTTATAGGAAGTATCCAGATTTCGAACGTATTCTTTTGGATCGACGTCCACGCCGAGCGTGGCAAGTACGTCATGTGTCTCCTTGCACATTTCTTCTACCTTCAAGAATCCGATTTTATTGCGCAGCTCTGAACCTAAAAACATATTTTCGTAGACTGTCAGATCTGCCACTACATTCAGTTCCTGATGGATAAAGCTGATCCCTTGCTCCTGTGAAATCCGGGGGTTCAGCATTTTCACTTGTTCACCGTCTATGTAAACAGATCCATTATCGGGCATATGCACACCGCCAAGAATATTCATCAATGTGGATTTTCCGGCACCGTTTTCCCCAAGTAACGCATGGATCTCACCTTTTTCAACGTCAAGATTCACATTCCTCAGAACAGTTACACCATTGAACGATTTATCGATATTCTTCATCGCCATAAAAGGTCCTTCAGTCATCGTGTCCACCCTCCTTATATAGGAAAATAGGAAATACAAGAACTTTGTTGAAAGCCTCGTATTTCCTGAAATTCGTTTTAGAATTTAGATTCCGGATCGTAGTATTCATCAACATTCTCTTCGGTTACTTGGGTAGCCTCTTTGATGACCATCGTTTCTTCTGGCTCATTGCCCTGGGCCAGTTCGCCCGCAATTTTCACTGCGTCTCTGACCATGGTCGGCGAATAAAGGAAAGTCGCTGACATCAAACCATCATTCTGGATATCTTCAAATACTTGTTTCGCTCCTCCTGCACCCGTAACGAATTGAATATCGGTGCGTCCCGCTTCCTTGATGGCCTGCAGAACACCTAGAGCCATTCCGTCATCCTGTGTGAATACCGCATCGATTTCAGGATTTGCCTGCAGGATATTTTCCATTACTTCCAAAGATTTTTCTGTCGAGAAATCTCCGCTCTGCGATGCGATGATTTCCATTCCGTCCTGACCATCAATCGCTTCTTTGAAGCCTGAACCTCGTTGTTCAGTTACTGAACTCGGCGGTCCGCTGATTTCAACAATTTTGCCCTGTCCGTTTAATTGTTCAATGAAATATTCACCTGCGTTGATTCCGATCCCTTCATTGTCCCCTTTGACAACTACGGTAGCGGCGTCGTTTTCAAGCTCCCGGTCAACAATGACCAGCGGAATGCCTGCATCTTTCACTTTTTGGCCAACAGGCGTCAAAGCGGCAGATTCAATAGGGAGCATGACAATTACGTCCACACCTTGTGCAATCAGATCATCCACATCGTTTGCCTGTGTGTTCGGATCTTCAGCATTGGTCATGACATATTCGATGCCTTCACTTTCCTGAAGCTCTTTTGCCTGTTGTTCAGCATTATCGATTAACGCTCCCATCCAGCCATGTGTCGCTGACGGCAATGATATCCCTATCGTCAATGTATCGTCTCCGCTTCCTTCATCAGCAGAACCCCCATCTTCCCCACATGCCGCTAATATCATTGCAGTCGCCAATGCCAATAGTAGAACCAACCATTTCTTCAAAACAATTCCCCCTTTGTTTTAATAAGAGCTCCCCAAAATGTAATCGATTACATTTACATCTAAGGCCAGCGCTCCGACATTAATTTTTTAATAGCAGAGCGCTGGCCTCAATTCTTAACCAGCTGTTGATTCACGGATTACAAGTTCGAAATCCAATACGACACTGTCCACTTTATTGCCACGAATCTTTTCAATCAGCATTTTTGCTGCTGTAGTGCCCATTTTGTACATCGGCTGGGCAACCGTTGTCAGGGTCGGATTCGTCATATTGGAGAAGTCGATTTTGTCGAAACCTACGACCGCCATATCGTCCGGTACGTTCATTCCGGATGAATTGATTTCTTTCAGAGCCCCTATTGCAAGCAAGTCCGATACGGCAAATACAGCAGTCGGCCGGTCTGTGATATTCAAGATCTTCTTCATCGCCTGCTGACCATTTTCAAATTCCAGATCCTTTGTGTAAAAAATATAGTTTTCATTCATTTCAATCCCCTGCTCTTCCAGAGCTCGCTGGTATCCCATCTTTCTTTCCCTGGCATATAGGAATTTTTCATCTGTGTTCATCAATGCAATTTTTTTGTGACCCATTTGCAGCAGATGCTTAACCGCACGGTACGATGCCTCTTCGTTATCGATTGTGACATAAGGGATTCCGATGCCACCCCCATATTCACTGCATTGGATGATGGCATATTTCTCGGCCAATTCCTTTAGCGTTTCCACATTGACCGCGGGGTCCATCGAAATGATTCCATCTGCCATCTTTTTCCTTACCAAGTCAAAATAGATATCCTCCTTTTCCGGATCCGAATCTGTTTCGCATAAAAGAATATTGTAATTATGGCTAATTGCAATATTTTCGATGCCCTTAATGATTTCCAGATAAAAGGGATTGGAGATAGTGGGGATCAGAATCAGGACAATCCTGCTTTCCGAATTCCGGAGATTGCGCCCCAACATGCTTGGTTCGTAATTCAGTTCCTTTATCGCCTCCTCGACTTTCAATTTAGTCTTTCCGGAAACTGTATTTTGGCCGTTCAATACTCTTGAAACCGTTGCTACAGAAACACCTGCGTGTTTTGCCACTTGCTGGATATTCGCCATGTCGATCCTACTTTCCTGGATTTCTTGCATCAGCAATGAAATCGTTTACATTTTTATACTAATATGTTCGGAATTATCTGTCAATGAATTTTTTATCCGAATAAAAACTATTGATTTAACTGAATAAATTATATATGTTAATTATGTAACGGATTACATTACTGTATTTTCTGAAATTTTAAAAGGGGGTTATTTTAATGAAATTGGGCGTATTCACCGTCTTGTTCTCCGATAAAAACTTTGACGACTTGTTAAGCCACGTGTCCTCAAAAGGCATAGAGGCGATTGAACTCGGAACGGGAGGCTATCCTGGGGATTCTCACTGCAAAATCGATAAGTTGTTGGGTGATCCTGAAACACAGCAAAAGTTCAAACAGAAAATCAGTGAGCATGGATTGATGATCAGCGCTCTAAGCTGCCATGCCAATCCGCTCCACCCACAGAAAAAAATTTCTGATGCAGCGGATGAAGTGCTTGTTAAAACTATACAGCTCGCATCTGAACTTGGCGTTCCCGTCGTCAATACATTTTCCGGGTGTCCGGGAGACCATGAAAACGCCCTCTATCCCAACTGGCCGGTGGCTGCATGGCCAAATGATTTCCAGGAAATCCTGAAATGGCAATGGGAACAAAAAATAATTCCTTACTGGAAAGAGAAAAATGACCTTGCAGAGTCATTGAATGTGAAAATAGGCTTGGAACTTCACGGAGGTTTTTCCGTACATACTCCTGCCACTTTACTGAAACTGCGGCAGGCATGTGGTCCGGCAATCGGCGCCAATCTGGATCCCAGCCATATGTGGTGGCAAGGCATTGACCCCGTTGAAGCCATAAAAATTCTTGGGCGTGAAGATGCCATCCACCATTTCCATGCAAAAGATACCATCATCGATCAGGAAAACATGAACCGGAATGGCCTGACTGATATGACAGACTATTCAGCGATGCGTGACCGTGCTTGGTATTTCCGTACAGTCGGGTTTGGGCATGACCAAAAAACGTGGGCTGATATCATCAGTACATTGCGGCTTTACGGCTACGATTATGTTGTAAGCATCGAACATGAAGACGGATTGATGTCTGTTGAAGAAGGATTTACTAAAGCCGTTGAGACTTTAAAACCTGTAATGGTGAAGGAATCGGTTGGAGATATGTGGTGGACTTGAATGATTCTATTAAAAAACCGTTTGCCATAAATAAAATGGCAAACGGTTTTTTGTGAAGAATGAATTTTATTTTACATCTCAAGTTAAGCAATGAAGAATGATCTTCACCTCATTACACTGCCGCCGGAAATCTTCACTGACTCGCCCACAATATTCGCCGCCGCATCAGTCAGCAGAAATGCTATCGTATTCGCCACTTCCTCGGGTGTGGAAATGCGACCTGACGGAATGCTGTTTGCCGCTTCTTCCATTCCCTCTTCAAAAGTGATGCCCTTCCGCTCTGCTTTTCGGCGTATGCTGTTCCGCGCCATTTCCGTATCGACATATCCCGGACACACTGCATTCACCCGGATTCCGTGTTCAATCGCTTCAAGCGCCATTGACTGTGTCCAGCCGACCACCGCAAATTTACTTGCCGCATAAGCCGTATTGCCATGGGTCCCCCTCAAACCTGAGAGACTCGCAAGATTGACAATGTCCCCTTCTTTCCGTTCCATCATTTTTTTATAAATCTCCTGTGTTAACAGTAATGTGCATTTGTAATTGACATTCATCAGTTTCTCAATAAATTCTTCATCAAGCTCTTCAACCGTCCTGCCGCCGGCGACGCCGGCAGAATTGACAAGTCCACATATAAAGCCATGTGCTTTTTCCGCATCGGCGATAAGTTTTGACCTGTCTTTTTTTTCTGTGAGATCTGCAGGCAGAACGGCAACATTTTCTTTAGCTGTTATTCTTTCCAGTTCACCGGCAAGCCCTTTCAATTTTTCTTCATTTCTTCCGGTAATCGTCACTTTTGCTCCCATACCGGCAACCACTTTGGCCGTTTCATACCCAATTCCACCTGTGGCGCCTGTAATCAAAATATGTTTATGCGATAAAGCATCTTTCGCGAATAATGACATGCCCAATTCTCCTCCCAAACGTTTTATGCCTATTTTCCCTTCTGAACACAAGGCAAACCTGGAGTTCGGGAAGTTTGGTTGGGCAGTTTAAAATTCGGGACGACTGAATCGATTTATTGATAAAAAACGGTTGTCTAAACATAAGAAAGCCGGCTCTTAAATAGAACCGGCCATAAATCATATGCTTAACTTCTTACTCTTTTTTTCTTCCTGTCCGCCTCTATGCGATAAACAAGATACCCTACTCCTAAAACACCTATGACACCGAAAATAAGTGAAGCAGCATCATAACGGCCGCTGAAAAAACTTACAGCAAGGCTTCCAAATACCAGTATCAACAATAACCAATGGCTGTATTTACTCAAAAATTGCAACATCACAGATCACTGCCTCTCCTATAATCATCTTACCGCCCACAGCCGTTTGGCATGGAACTTCTCCAAATACTCATCTATGATACGGCGATGGCTCTTTACGATGCGCTCAGGCAATTCATCAGGATAAAAAAATTCAAAACTGATGGATTCCAGTTCATCCACGGTCAATACGCCGTGATGTGTTTCAGCAAAATAAGCTGTAGTGACCACGAAATATTCATCCCCGTTTTCAGCTCTTACAAAATGATTCGGTCCTGAATAGACATTTATGAGTTTCAAATCATTTACCACCAGTCCCGTTTCTTCAAACACTTCTCTCTTTGCGACATCCTCTGTCGATTCGCCGAGTTCCATCAACCCACCGGCCAATCCCCATGCGCCTTTCGGAAATCTTCTTTCCTCCAGCAGCAGCCGGCCAAGCTCATCTGTGATCACTGCCACCGCGCCGACTAATATGAGCGGTCTATGGCCGACCACTTCCCTCAACTCTTCGATGTACCCCATCTTCCTATCCCCAATACTATATACTTGCAAGCATTTGCGTACCTCCATAGTATATCCAATAAATTCCGAAAACACTCTAGCTTTTTTCCATATAAAGGAACATACTGCGTAAATATTTTTCTCTTTCTTCAAAACTCAATAAATAATGTAATTAAGAGGTATACATTTCAATATTGGGTATATAAAAGCATCAGAGAAATTTCCCTGAAGGAGAGGAACCCAATGGTCTGGCTCAGTCTTTTTATCATAATCTGCTTTGTTCTCATCCATATATTTACGAACTATATAAAATTTCTTAGTCAAAAACCAAAAAAACGATTAATGTCCCTGGTCTCCGGAGGATCCATAGCCTATGTCTTTCTACATCTCGTACCTGAGTTGACCCATTATCAGGAAGTAGCTGAGGAAGCCTCCCTTCCAAAGTGGATGGAGAATATCGATTATGTTACCTACATTGCCACTTTAGCAGGGCTGTCCCTTTTTTACGCTATCAACCAATTAAGTGAAAAATCCCAGGAGTATAACAAACGGCAAAAAAACATGACACGGCCAAGCAAAGATATATTTATCCTTGAAATCTCGGCATTCGCCATGTACAACATGCTGATCGGCTATCTTCTAGTGGAACTCAGCGGAGAACATGCTCTGGATTATATAATTTATTTCATCGTGTTCTCATTTCACTTTATCGCAAATAACCGTATCCTCCACCTCACTCACGAAGATTTATACACAAAAACTGGCCGCTATATTTTAGCGGCATCCGTCTTCATCGGTTGGCTCATTTACCAATTGACCCCGACCAGCGATCTGGCCATAGCATTTTTCTCAGCTTTTCTGACAGGCGGAGTTGTACTGAATATTTTGAATGATGAATTGCCTAATGAGAAAAACAATAGCTTCCCCTCATTTATTTTAGGACTTATTTTCATAACAGTTTTGCTTCAATTGATTCTTTGATCCGAATAATCGTTCCGCCGGAACTAAACTCCTGATTCTTCGTTCTATTAAACAAAGAACGGAGGTTTTAAATTGGTTTATACAATCTATCGTGCTTTTCACCTCTTATGGACTGGGTTCCTCGCATTCCTGACAGCTATTCCGATTCTGGAAAGAGGCGGTCTGGAACGCGCGGTATTGGGTGAAACTTTTTTCCTGATGATTTGGCTATTAGGAGCCGCATTATTGTTCAGCAAGCGATTTAATGTTTATGGCATGATTTTCACCCTGGCACCTCTTGTATTCACTGCACCTGTTTTCATATTTATCCTTTCCATTTAGCTTCCATTTTTATATACTCATTTAATGGGAGTGAAGAAGATGGAATTATGGGATCTGGTAGATGGTGACAGGAACAAGCTTGGCAAGGTTCATCGACGCGGCATTGATCTGAATCCGGGCGAATATCATATTGTTGTGGAAATAATTACAGTCAACGTGGATGGACGGATATTACTGACGCAGCGCGATGCGGTAAAAACTTATCCATTACTTTGGGAAATCACAGGTGGATCCATTACTGCCGGCGAAACGAGTATCGAAGGCGCTGCCCGTGAACTCGAAGAAGAAACTGGCCTCGTGGCAGCTCCTGAACAATTGACTAAAATCGGTGAGTTGAAATATGGACATTATTTTCGTGACAGTTACATCTGGAAGACCGCTGACAATCTCAACCCCGCTGCCATGAAGCTGCAGGCTGGTGAAGTCTGCGGCGCACAGCTTGTCACTTTTGATGAATTAGAGTTGTTGCATGAAAAGGGGCAGACCGTGCCGAGTGTCCTCGAACGATGTCAGCTCTATTTTGAAGAATTGCAAAAATTAATGATTCGATGAGAAGTCGCTTCCATTATGGGAGCGACTTTTTTTAAATTGAACCTTCCCTGTCGAACATTACACTTCTTTATGCTCATTTGGAATCCAACTAAGACTGTTCAATATCATTCTCTATCTTTTCGCTATATGATGTGGGTATAAGGAGAAATTGCTGAAAATTTTTTACAATCCAATTAAAGCGGTTACATCAATTCACTTAGAAGGATGATTCCCCATGAAAAAATTACTGGCAACGCCTGTATTTATAATTATTATAATGATGCTCGCTGCCTGCTCAGATGGACAAACCTCTTCCAGCGCAGAGCAGCTGAATGAAGGCAAGCCTGCCCCCGATTTCAAGTTGGTCGACCTGAAGGGTGAAACCCACGAGCTATCGGAATATGCGGGTCAGAAAGTATACATCAAATTCTGGGCTTCATGGTGTTCAATCTGTCTTTCGGGCATGAATGAACTGAACGAACTTGCCGGTGAAGAACCGGATTTCGAAGTATTGACAATTGTTTCACCTGACTCGAATGCCGAAAAAAGCAGCGATTCTTTTGCCAAATGGTATAAAGGGCTGGACAACACGTCAAATATCCAGGTACTGCTCGATGAAGAAGGTCCTGTTTTCGATGATTACGGCGTCATCGGCTACCCCACTTCTGTCTACATCGGTTCTGACGGCGTCATGTTCAAAAGCCAGACCGGACATGTAAGCAACGAACAGATTTATGAAACGTTTGAAAGCATTCAATAACCATGAAAGGCGGTCGACAATAATGAAGTTCAAATTCCCTTTGCTTCTCTTGTTTATGTTATTATTCTTAGCTGCCTGTTCCCTTCCCGGCACGTCCGGTTCATCCACGGTTTCAGATGCTGAAGGCACTACGGAAGCAAGTTCAGCTGAAAGCACCTCCCGGTTCCCGGAGAATCCGAATAAGGATCTGGATTTCGATACGGATAAACTGGAAGATATCTGGTTTGCCGGCGGTTGTTTTTGGGGTGTCGAAGCCTATATGGCCCGTGTTTACGGAGTCTACGATGTAACTTCCGGCTACGCCAACGGAACAACAGAAAATCCTACTTATAAGGAAGTACTATACGAAAACACTGGTCACGCTGAAACGGTACACGTCCAATATGACCCTGAACGCATCGACCTCGAAAGTCTTGTATCACAGTTTTTCATGATCATTGATCCAACTCTATTGAATCAGCAGGGCAATGACAAAGGTACACAGTACCGCACTGGCGTCTATTATGAAAATGCCGAAGACCTTGCCATTATCGATGGAGTCGTGGCAGCAGAAGCCGAACGTTATGATAAACCGATAGTGACTGAAATCGAACCTTTGGAACATTATTATCTTGCTGAAGAATATCATCAGGATTATCTTGAAAAAAATCCCGACGGCTATTGCCACATCGAATTCGATTCGCTCGAAGACCAGGAAATTCCTTCATTGATCGATCCGGCTGCGTATCCGAAACCGAGTGACGATGAATTGAAAGAAATGCTGACAGAAGTCCAATATAATGTGACACAGGAAGATGCAACCGAAACCGCTTTTTCAAATGAATACTGGGATAATTACGAACCGGGCATTTATGTGGATATCACAACGGGTGAACCGTTGTTTTCATCAGCTGACCAATATGATTCCGGAACCGGCTGGCCAAGTTTCACAAAACCTATCGACCCTGCCGTCGTTACAGAACACGATGATTACAGCGGATTTTTTAAACGCACCGAAATCCGCAGCCGCTCTGGCGACAGCCATCTCGGACACGTTTTTGATGATGGGCCCGAAGACAGGGGCGGCCTGCGATATTGCATGAACAGTGCAGCGCTCCGCTTCATCCCGGCTGAAGAGATGGAAAAAGAAGGCTATGGTTATCTTAGTGATTATGTCGATTAAGGGATAGAACCAGATAAAAACGGTGGAAAACGGCACATTCAAAAGCGAATGTGCCGTTTTTTTTCTTGAGTTTATTTCGCTAATTATTTATTTCATGTGCATACTTCTCCTCCATTTAGGGAATAAGATACAGAGTTTATATATCCATTTATATATTAACTGCTGTTCATGCAGTATAAATATGAAACATCAGCAAATCGGAGGATCGATTATCATGAAAAAGCAGATTACGCTAGGCGATATAGAGTTAAAATGGGATTTGGAAACAGGTGAAGTATTATTTGAAAACGGAGATGTGGTGCTGTTCTGGATTTCGGCAATGGAAACATTTTTCGATTCCATCCGTGAAATTTCAGGCACCGAAGCAACAAAATTGGTATTGGAAACAACCGGCTTCCGCCAAGGGGTCATCGTCGGCGAAGGATTCCTGGACAGAAAAAACATCAACACTTCGAATGTTGTGGAATGGCTGTCCAATACATATGCGCCAGCTGGCTGGGGCAAAGTGAAAATTGTGGAGATGGATGAAGACGCGAAACATTTTACACTTCATATCCAAGATGACTGGGAATTTAAGATGAATCAGCGCAAACAAAAAGGCCTGGAAGGCATTTTTGTCCCTTCCCATTACGCGGGAGTATTGACCGGCCTGTTCGGCACGAATTTCTGGTATTCCACCATCCAATATCAAAACGATGACAACCCTTACAGCATCGTCAAATATTATCCTTCCGATGTAACCGTTCAATCCAATATCCACGAGATGTCCCGGAAACAGGAAGCGATGAAAATCAAAGAACTTGAGCGGATGGTCGATGATAAAACGAAAATGCTCCAAAACCTTGTCAAAGAACTTTCATCTCCCATCATACCGGTATTGGAAAAAATCGTTGTCGTACCGATGATTGGAAGCTATGACCAAGACCGTTCAGAAGACCTGATATTCAATACATTAAGTGAATTGCCGAAACATCAGGCCCAATACCTTCTGCTCGACCTTACCGGACTGCATAAACATATCTCCGAACATACCGCAATGCTGATCGATAAACTTGGCGCCGCTGCGCGTCTCCTTGGCATTGAAACCATTCTGGTTGGCGTGTCGCCTGAGCTGGCAATGGTCATTGTCCAGTCAAACAGCAATTTGAGAAAATTTGAATGTCTCCAAAGCCTGCAGCATGGCGTTTATTATGCGCTGGGCAAAAGCGGCAGACGAATCGTCTAAACAAGTTAAGATATCATATGAGCTAACATAAAGCGCCGCCCCAGAAAAAACTGAGGCGGCGTTTAATGTTAGTTCAACCATTTGTAAAATTCTTAGTTTATGTAGTGATGAGCTTGAGAAAATGGCGATGCAGACGGTTTATCGCAAGCTCCAGCATTTCTAATCCCAGAAATTAAAGATGATCTGTCCGATTGTTTCCGGCTTCCAATATTTAATCTGCTCTTTATCCCCATTGTTCAATTCTTCACCTGGCAGCTCATTTAAATTTTCTGGAACAGCAGCCTCCAGGATATCGGCAGTCAGGACGGTATAATCCTCCGGTATTGCCTGCGCCCCTTCGGAAAAATTGATGAATTCAATTTTTAATGCTTCAACAGTTTTCGCAAACGCAAGAACCGGATAATGCTTGTTCATGACCAGACAGATATTGGTTCCGGGCAATTCGAAAAAGGCTTTATGGAAATTTGCAGGATACAGCGTGTCTGTAAACTCCAGAACCTGACCATTCAGCTTTTCCGCAAAATCATCACATAATTTCTTATATTCACTGACATCCACTTCCGGTGGCTTCGGTTCATCCGAATTATAAAAACCGCTTATCCCGTAAGGAAGTTCCACTCGAATCACTCGCTTTCCATTAATAGATGAATGGAATAAGCCTTGCTCGCCGCTTCATCCATTCCCGGTATTCTTCGCCAAATTCCTTGACCAATAATTCTTCTTCCCCGTCCATTCTCCTTACCAGCGCCCAGCCAACCAATGCGCCGCCAATAATTGCTGTAAATATGCTTTGGAAAAAAAGTGCCATGCCGACAGCAATCAATAATATTCCGGTATAAAGAGGATGCCGCAGTTTGCGGTAAGGTCCGGTGCTGACAATGCCGTCGCCTTCCTGCACCGTGACATGCCTGGTGAACTGGGCCTTCAAATGAATGATTCCCCAATACCGCAGAAATACACCTGCGCCGAAAAATATAATTCCTATCGCTTTAAGCCAGGTGGCTGTCATTTCAAAGCGCCGCATTTCACCGACAAGCGCTGCCGCTAAAATCGTCGCGGAAAGTGCCGCGAGGATCAAAAGAAAGGAACGCCTTTCAACAGGACTTTCTTCTCCAGTCCCGCGATTGCGAAAAAGGATGAACTCTAAAATCCAAATCACTGCAATAGCTGTAAAAACCCAATCCAAAGCTGTCATTTCAAACCTCTGCCTTTCCTGTATACATATTTAATTTTACAGATAATTCGGACACAAAACAATTTTCAAGCCCTACGTGAATCCTCTTCGGCTCCTTTGATGCCATACCCTTATCCCCCGCTATTTATGTTTCCAGCAACTCAAAAAGAGGTACTGAGAAATATATAGTATTTTTACTGGTACTTATGGAGGTGCATCCCAGAATGATTTTTCTCGACTACGCCATTTACCTGGCTATTTCCATGTTCAAATTATTTCTTTTCAGCGTCTATACGGAAACCGAATTTTCCGTCGGTTTTTTCATACTGAACATTGCAACCGTTCTCGTCCTCTCAAGCTGGACATTATTGCTCAAGGCAAAAACCCGTCGTTGGGTCTTGCTCTCATTGCTGTTTCTTCACAGCACGCTGGTTGTCTCGGATATTTGGTATTATCGTTATTTCGAAGACCTTCTCAGTGTGATGCTCATTGCTGACGTCCCTCAGATGAGCAGTGTCGGAGGCGGTTTTTTGACGCTTGTCACCTGGAAAGACCTGATTTTTTTCGCGGATCTCCCTCTCTTCTCTGCCGCATTCCTTTACTTTCGCAATAAAACCGGAACTCTTCCGAAGAACAAAAGGCTGCAATTTGCCGGCGCTGGATTTGCAGCTGGCCTGATAGTTTTCATCGCACCTCTTGCCTGGAGTTATGTGCAAAAAGAAGGCTGGCTCGTAGACAATCCAATTTCAAATATGCGTGAATACTATCAATTGGGGTTCTGGGGCTATCATGGAGCCGACCTGATTAACGGGGCAGCCAGTCTTGCCGGAAGCAGCTCTTTGTCTTCCGACCAATTGGATCTGTTGCCTGACGCAATTCGGGAAATTGAAGCAGCACCGATTCCAGAGGATTTGCCTAATATCATTGTGGTTCAATTGGAATCCTTCCAGTCTTCGGTCATTGGCCAGAAAATCAACGGAAAAGAATTGACTCCCAATCTCAATCAATTAAAAGAGGAAACCATTTACTTCCCAAATTTTTATCATCAAACGCACGAAGGACGAACTTCAGATGCTGAATTCCTTACACTGTCTTCGCTGCATCCCGTCAAATCAGGATCCGTTTACACACAATATGCCGGCAATGACTTTAACGGCCTGCCCGCTCATCTGCAGCGCTACGGTTATGAAACAGCCGCCATGCATGCATTTGAAAGGACTTTTTGGAACAGGGATAAATTCTATGAAAACATCGGATTCGATAGATTCTATAGCAGGAAGGATTTTTCGGAAGAAGGAAAAATCGGCATGGCATTGAATGACAAAGATTTTTTATCCGAATCCATTGCTTTTGCTTCAGAACAGGATTCTCCCTTCTTCGCTTTCATGGTGGCATTGACAAGCCATACCCCTTATGAATTCCCTCAAGAGCTGGAGAAATTGGATCTTAATGATTACGATGACGACTTGGTTAAAGGGTATTACCATACAGTCCATTACGTCGATGAAGCGGTCGGGGAAATGATCAGCGAACTTAAACAGAAAGGATTATGGGATGACTCACTCGTTATTTTCTACGGCGACCATGACAGCGGTTTGACCCAGAAAGGGACAGAAATGGCAGAAGACGCTAACGCCGAAAACGTTGTAGACTTATTTGAGTTGGATCAGGGGGTGCCGCTCTTTATAAAAGCGCCAGGATCTTCAGGCGGTGAAATCAACGAAAGTGTAGGTGGCCAGATTGATATCGCTCCGACCATCCTTGACATGATCGGCATCGACCCACCATATTTACTGGGCAGCTCACTGATGGATGAGGAAGAAAATGTCACCGCTTTCCGTGATGGTTCTTTCCGTTACAATGAATTCTATTATAAACCGGACCTCACAGCCCCTATCGGAAGCGGAACCTGTTATTCGGTGCAGACTGAAGAACAAGTCGCTTTCGGGAACTGCGAAGATGAAGTTGAAGAAGCTGCGGAACAATTACGAACTTCCGATTTAATCATCCAAGAAAATGCACTTGAAAAGATAAAAGAGAAATAAGTTTCAGGAAATCCAAAAGGCGATGAAGAGAATTCTCTTCATCGCCTTTTTATTTACATTATTAATTTTTCAGGAAATCCGGGTCTGCAAATGCCGGGTTCGGGTATTTGTAGAAGCCTTCACCGGATTCACGGCCGATTTTCCCTTTATCCAGATATTCAGTCTGCAATAGTTCAGTAAGTTTAACAAACTCTTCCTTACCAGTTGCAGCAGCTTTTGCCTGAACGATATTATGCGCGGTCCGGATACCTACAACATCGAGGATCGCGAATGGCCCAAGCGGTGCTCCTGTTGCGATCATCCACGTTTTATCAACGGTCTGGACATCAGCCACCTCTTTGACGAGCAATAATTCCGCGGCTTCCAGGAACGGTACAAGCAAGGAATTCAGGATATAGCCAGGCTGTTCTTTATAGAGCGGCAATGCAACCATACCGATGGCTTTTGCAAAGTCGATGACTTCATCGAAGAATTTCATATCGGTTCCCGGATGCTTCATGACTTCCGCAGTATTATTGATCCAAATTGTATTGGCGAAGTGCAATGCCAGGAATCTTTCCGGACGCCCTGTCGCTTCCGCAAATTGGCTTGGCAATAACGTCGAAGAATTCGTCACGAACACGGTTTTCTCCGGTGCCACTTCACTTAACTTCTGATAAAATTCGGTTTTTATTTTTACGACTTCAGGAATCGCTTCTATCATTAGGTCCGCTTGCGCGACAGCTTCCGACAAATCGGTATGGAAAGTCAGGCGGTCGTATGCCGAATCCACATCCGCATCGGTTGCTTTCAAATCGTTCTTGTAATTTTCCTTCAGCTTCATCATTCGCTCTTTCGATTTTCCGATGGCTTCCTCGTTAATATCATAGACAGCCACTTCGAAACCTTTAAATGCAGTTTGGAAAGCGATTTGGCTTCCCAGGACGCCGCTTCCGGCGACGGTTATATTCTTATAATCCATAATATGCATGTCTCCTTTTTATACAGTATATTCCTTCTTTTCCCTAATGGTAATCTGTAAAACATCGGCAGGCTGGCTTATTGTGGATAAACAATCCTAAGAGCTGCCGTCTGCTATTTCATATGGTTTAACAATCAAGCCAAAATTATATTCCTCACCCTAATATTCCAAGAAAAACGGGTAATTTTTGATAGAAACTTGTCCAAAAATCACTTGAAATTATATAGTATTTAATTGACCTTTATAATATAATAATTGCAAATCCATGGATCACTACTTGTATGCGGCCGCTGACAAGTAGAGTATTGCCTAACTGAATAGTAACAGTATCCGGACTCGGCTAAACCTCATCTGTCTAACAGACATGCCTTGTGAAGAGTAAAAAATCCCAACTTCAAAGGAGACAGACATCATGAAAAAAGTATCCATGATTTTATTGACTCTTCTGCTGGCTTTCGGATTCACTTCTACGGCAATGGCAAGTAATGGACATGGAGCAGATATTGACCCGGATCCTAATAGAAGCGTCACTTTCTACAAAGGTATTACGACCATCATCACTACCGAAGTTGATGTCACCTATGATGAAAAAGTGAAGGTGAAAAAGTACACGGATTACTTCACTGAGAAAAAATCATCAACAGTTTCAGAGAAAAAAGTCGTTGTTTCCTATAAAAAGCAATATCATTCTTCAAAAGACCTGTACAGAAAAGTTAAAATAGCGAAGACTTATCGAGTCGATACCATCACTTCATGGGATGAAGTGACACGTGTCGATAAGATTGTAACGTTCAAAACACCGATTAAAATTACAACCACTACGGTCACTACCATAAAACACAGAGGCGCACCTGGCAGCAACGGTAAATTCATCAGTAAAGATGTGCAAAAATCAGTAGACAAAGAGTATGGTGAAACTGTCAAACACGTTGATAAGAAAAAAGAAGTCTACAAAAAGAATGTAGAAACAACCGTCAAGAAAACTCTTCTCTATGTGAAAAAAACTTACGGCAAATGGATGAAAATTAAACATTAAGGATGATTCCAGCTCCCGCTCAATGCGGGGGCTTTTTTCAGCAAAAATTTTCACCACGGGTCAATGAGCTTACTGATTGCAGTCTGCACACCCCTTCCCGTAGACTTGATTTGAATACATATTAAATATATCCAAAATCACTCAATGCCCTGTGAAAGGAGCAATTCAATTGTCTCAAAATTTTTCTGGAAAAACCGCTGTCATTACAGGGGCGAATAGCGGCATCGGCCTGGAAGCGGCAAAAGTGCTTGCTGGAATGGGCATACATATTATCATGGCCGTGCGCAATGAAGCCAAGGGAGTTGTGGCCCGCAAGGAAATTCTGGCTTTGCATCCAGCGGCCACTGTTGAAATAAGAATGCTGGATGTAGCTGATCTGGCAAGTGTGCGTACATTTGCTGATGAAATTCTTCGAGATTTCGCTGCCCTCGACTTGCTGATCAATAATGCAGGTGTCATGATGCCGCCTTATTCCAAGACGAAAGATGGATTCGAAATGCAGTTCGGCAGCAATCACCTCGGCCATTTCGCTTTGACCGCGCTGCTATTCCCTTTGATTGACAGAACTCCCGATTCACGCATTGTTACGACCGGAAGTCTGGCACATAACCGGGGATCCATCGATTTTGAGAACTTGGACGGCTCGAAAGGCTATAAAGCCAAAAAATTCTATAACCAAAGCAAACTGGCCAATATGCTGTTTGCTTTGGAGCTCGACCGGCTTCTGAAAAAACATGGGTCCGGCACGATCAGCGTCATCTGCCATCCAGGCGTTTCCGCCACCAATATATTCAAATTAGGCAAAAAAGACGCGCCTCTTTTCCTGAGGAATCTTGCCAATAAATATTATCTGCAGCCACCGGCAATGGGCGCGCTTGCAACAGTCCATGCAGCAACAGCTCCCGATTTAACAGGCGGTGAATATATCGGACCCGATGGACCTGGCCGTCGCAAAGGCTATCCGTCACTCGAGACGCCACATCCATCAGCCCTCGACGAAGAAGTTGCGAAACAATTATGGAAAGTTTCGGAGGAATTGACTGGCGTGAAGTTTGATTTCGGAGAATGATTTGATTGGGGTGCGGCTTGATTTGATTGGGGTGCGGGTTGAACCGTTTGGGGTGCGGGTCGATAAAATACGCGCTTTAACTTCCAACATTTTCTACTCAATGCAATTGGAGTTGCGTAAATCGCCCCTTTAGTTGCAATCATGCTTTTCAGCTGCAATCGTAACCAATAAAAGATTGTCACCCCACCGGATCGGGTAAATAATCACCAGCAAGGTTTTATTGCTTAGAGCCATTAGAAACTACTTATCAGAAAAGGTGATTTTATGAAAAAGACTGCAAATCTCACAGCTACCGGCTGGAATTTGGATAATAGCTACGCGCGACTGCCAGAGAAACTTTTCACAAAAACAGCTCCTGAACCTGCCCACGAGTCGGAATTGATTCTTTTCAACAGTGACTTGGCGGAATCTCTCGGCCTCGATGCTCAAGCGCTGAACTCTGAAGATGGCGCAAAAATACTGTCAGGCACAAAAGTTCCTGACGGCGCAGAGCCGATTGCGCAGGCATATGCCGGCCATCAATTCGGCAACTTCACTATGCTTGGCGACGGCCGCGCTGTCTTGCTCGGTGAACAGATTACGCCGGATGGTAAACGTTTCGACATTCAATTGAAAGGTTCAGGAAAAACCGCATATTCAAGAGGCGGTGACGGCCGTGCGGCACTGGGCCCGATGCTACGGGAATATATCATCAGTGAAGCAATGCATGGACTCGGCATTCCAACAAGCCGCAGCCTGTCAGTCGCAACTACCGGCATTCCGGTAGTACGCGAGTCTTTTCTTCCAGGTGCTGTGCTGACACGTGTGGCGTCCAGCCATCTGCGCTTCGGGACATTCCAGTTCACGGCGCAATGGGGAACGTTTGAAGAACTCAAAGCTCTGGCGGATTACGCAATCGACCGCCATTACCCATCTGCGCAGGACAGCGAAAATCCTTATCTTGAATTATTGAAAAACGTAATTGCGAATCACGCACAGCTCGTTGCAAAATGGCAGCTCACCGGGTTTATTCACGGTGTCATGAACACGGACAATATGACGATCAGCGGTGAAACGATCGACTACGGTCCTTGCGCCTTCCTCGATACTTATGAACCGGGCCGTGTATTCAGTTCAATCGATCTCTACGGCCGCTATGCCTACAGCAATCAGCCGAAAATTACCGGCTGGAATCTGGCGCGTTTTGCCGAAACTTTGCTTCCGCTGATTGATGAAAATCAAGAGCGGGCAGTTGAAATGGCCCAGGATTTATTGGGTGATTTCGGCAATCAATTCCAGGAAAACTGGACAGCGGGAATGAAGGCGAAACTTGGTTTATTTGGCAATGAAGATGGTGATGACCAGCTGATTGATGATCTGCTGAAGCTGATGCACGACCATAAAGCGGATTATACGAATACATTCCGCGCATTGACATTCGATAAGCTTGAAGAAATGCCGCTTGCCGGCAAAGAAGGCTTTAACGCCTGGTATGCGGCTTGGAAATCCCGGCTTGATGAACAAGCCGAAAGCCCGGAAACCTCACACGAACTGATGCGCAGCAGTAATCCGGCCTTCATCCCCCGTAACCACCGCGTCGAAGAAGCGATTGAAGCGGCGGTCAGCAGACAGGATTACAGTCTGGCTGAAAAATTGGTGGCAGCAGTCAAAAACCCTTACGCCCATACGAGTGAACAGCTTGCATTTACTGATGCCCCTCCTCCAGAGGAAGAACGCACATTTAAAACTTATTGCGGAACATGATTAAGAAAAGCCATCGAAGAAAATCGATGGCTTTTTTCTATCATACTTTTCCTCAGTTTTCCTGAACTTCTCTGAATTGCATCTCTGGATCCCTGGCAAGTTCAAATCTATAATTCTCGCCTTGGCTGAGTTCCATCGGAGCGGTTTTGCCTGCAGACTCTTCCACTCCATCAATCATGGCGATTGCTTCGATAATGACAGGTTCGTCGAAATTGATGTCCTGTGTAAGGATTTCAAAGTCTAAAGTCTCTCCCATAACAATCAGCGATTCGTCCGCGTTCATCGCTGTCGGTGATGCCTGCACCATATCGTTCTGATAAAGCTTCAGTTCAATCGATGTGATTTGACGGGCTGAACTGTTCGTAACTTGTATAATCGCGGCTTCTTCGGTCTCAGCCGTTTCCGTTTCTTCAGAACACGCCATCAATACTGATCCTGTGATCAATATAAATATCATTAAATATAATTTCTTCATGCCAGCCTCCCGTAAACTTTATTGTAAAACTGATTGCTTTTGCGATTCTTCTCATCCCTTTATACATTACCCTTATTTCAAGACAGCCATACCTATGGCTCCCCCTTCCTGCAAATCCTTTCATTTTTGATGAATGTCCTGTTTATTGATACAATATTCTGTGTAGGGTTTTATTACAGTTTCTCTCAAATCAATCAAAGGAGTTGGGACAATGAATCAAGAACAATTTGAACTCGTGAAAAATGGAAAAGGGTTTATTGCAGCGCTGGATCAAAGTGGCGGCAGTACGCCAAAAGCCTTGGCACAATATGGTGTCTCGGAAGATTCTTATTCAAACGAAGATGAAATGTATGATCTGATCCATGAAATGCGCACTCGCGTCATGACAGCACCCGCCTTCAATTCCGAGTCGATCATCGGCGCCATCCTGTTTGAACAGACGATGGACCGGAAAGTGGAAGGAAAATATACTCCGGATTATCTTTGGGAAGAAAAAGGTGTCGTGCCTTTCCTGAAAGTCGACAAAGGATTGGCGGATGAAGAGAACGGCGTCCAGCTGATGAAGCCTAATCCTGGTTTGGACGAACTATTGAAACGCGCAAACGAGCGTAATGTCTTCGGTACAAAAATGCGTTCCGTAGTCAATAAAGCGAATGCGGATGGCATCAAAAAAGTTGTTGAACAGCAATTTGAAGTCGCAGATCAAATTTTGTCTGCCGGCCTCGTTCCGATCATCGAACCTGAAGTCAATATCCATAGTGAAGACAAAGCGGAGTCTGAAGAGATTCTCAAAAAAGAGATTCTGAATCACTTGGATAACTTAAGCGAAGACAAAAACGTCATGCTCAAACTGTCGATCCCGACAGTTGATAATTTCTATAAGGAATTGATTGAACATCCGCGGGTTGTGCGGGTCGTTGCACTTTCCGGCGGCTACTCCCGTGATGAAGCCAACCTGAAGCTGACTGCCAACGAAGGCTTGATCGCAAGTTTCTCAAGAGGCTTATCTGAAGGCTTGAATGCCAGCCAGTCTGATGAGGAATTCAACAAGATGATCCAGGAATCGGTGAAAACAATTTATCTTGCGTCAATCACTTGATTTCCATAAAAGATGCTCCCAATCGGGGGCTCTTTTGCTTTATTGCGATTATATCTGCTTTCCCTGTAACTTTTCTGCCGGTCGACCGTTCAAATAGGAAAGCAGCTAAACATGAGTACTCAGTATTTTATCAGACCGGGGAGGATTTAAGATGAAAAAACCAAAAGTATTGGCCGCCTTCTTATTGCTGTCGTTGACATTCTTTTTGGCAGCTTGTGGCGCGTCTGGCACAGTTGAACCGGACATGGGCAACGGCTCGTCCGATGGAATCGTGGAAGATGAGGTGACAGCATTGCTTGAACAAATGGACAGCAATCTTTATCGCTACACAGTGAACAATCAGACTGATGAAACGATGACTTACGAATTCACAAGCGGTCAGCGTTATGACTACACAATATCCAACCAGGATGGCGATGAGCTTTACAGATTATCAGCTGTCAGCACATATATGCAGGCGCTTGGCGAAGAAACCATCGAGCCTGGTGAAAAGCTGGAATATGAATTCGAAGTCCCTTCGAATGATCTTGAACCTGGAACCTACCAGCTTAACGCATGGCTGACACCCCAGGAAGGTCCGAAATTCGAAGCTGAAACCGAGCTTACAGTCGAATAGAATTTCGGGCGGCCCTCTTTGGAGAGGCCGCTTTTTTAATGTGCTAAATCTTCCCCCTTACTGACTTTCACCTCCTAAAGGAATATAATAGAACCTGTCTGTTTATTGATGCAGGCGTAAAAGCTGTTCTATATATTGATGAATGGCTAATGGAGGCGAATTTATGAACGCAAAAGCATTTTCTTTAGCATTATTTTCAGTAGTTATATGGGGTTCCTCATTTGCGGCAATCCGCGTTGGTCTCCAAGGCGGCTATGATACTGGACAAAATGTCCTTGTCCGTTTCCTCATTGCTTCGTCGTTATTTCTCGTATATGCATTATGGCCGGGAGTGAAATTTCAACTGCCGCATAAAGGCGACTTACTTCGCCTACTGTTTCTGGGGTGGATCGGCATCAGTGTCTATCATATTTTCGTGACATTCGGCATGGAAACCATATCAGCTGGAACTGCCGGCATGCTGGTTGGATCCGGTCCGATCTTCACAGCGCTGATTGCTGCCGTCGTTCTGAAAGAACGCCTCACGCGAATCGGCTGGCTCGGTATGGCTGTGGGTTTCATCGGCATCAGTTTCATTGCATTCGGATCGAATGGCGGAGCTCTGACACTGACGAACGGAGCGCTGCTCGTAGTAATCGCCGCTTTCGCTTCCGCCGCTTTCTTTGTATTCCAGAAACCGTTATTGAAAAAGTATACAGCTATTGAGTTAACCGCCTATTTTACGTGGGCAGGCACTCTTCCGTTCTTCATCTTTTCACCTGGTCTGGTGACTACTTTACAGAACGCGACGCTGGAAGCGCATTTAGCTACTCTTTATGTCGGCATCTTCCCTGCTGCGATCGCCTATGTGACGTGGGCAACAGCGTTATCTCTTGCGAATGCAAGCTCGGTCTCCAGCGTGATTTATCTGGAACCGGCAGTAGCCATCATCGTTTCCTGGATGTGGCTGCATGAATTGCCGACCGGCGTTTCACTTATTGGCGGCATCATTGCAATTGCAGGGGTAATGCTTGTAAATGCCCTTGGCCGCAGAAAAAGAGTTTTATCGCCAGAGATCGCGGAAGCATAAAAATAAATCCATTAACAGCAAAAAGGAAGCAATTCGCCTGGCGAATTGCTTCCTTTTATAATTTCGGCTCCATTTTCTCTTTGAAATACTCTTTTACCACTGTATCTGCATACAAGTCATGAGGTAATTTAGTGCCTTCATAGAAATCATATTTTTCCCGGTCCCTTAAATAAGAGATAGTACTGATGGAATCACGGTGGACCAGTCTTTTTAGTATTTGTTCAGAGCTTAGCGCACTGCCATCTGTCGTATCAATGACGATTCCCGCCATTTTATGTCCGATTGTTTGTCCGCTCATCCGCATTTGGGCATATTCCAAGCCCCAGAAAATAAGCGATGGTGCAAGTGCGTCATAAGCCGCTTTGTTCTTCAATTTATTCCGGAACAACGGCTCCAGCGCAGCGGTGACACCCATTGTAATAACTGTGTCGATTGCCATCGCTTTGATGCGTTTCTTCATTAATCGTTTCATGTGTCATCCTCCTTCAGTTATGAACTTCTTCATTGGATTCTACCATGATGCCGGGAAAAACGGTTACACGGTTGCGTCCTTGCCGTTTTGATTGGTATAAAGACTGATCCGCTTCTTCAATCATTTCCTCGAGCGGCGCCCCGCCTACAGTATAGCTTACCCCAATCGATACTGTCAGAACCCCTTCAGGCTGCTTCTCTTCGCCTTCGAAACGAAATTCCTGGATGTTCTTCCGAATCCGTTCAGCCATCATCGCTGCTTCAGCCTCATCTTTCGGCGCTGCCAGGCAGCAGATGAATTCCTCGCCGCCATACCTCGCGACAAAGTCCTCTTTTCTTGTAGAATCCTTAAGGATCTGGGCAACGGATCGCAGGACCGCATCCCCTTTTTGATGCCCATGGGTATCGTTATAAACTTTAAAGTAATCCACATCCAGCATCACGATTCCCATCGGCAATTGCTTTTCCACCAGTTTAGCCACATTATTTTTAAAAAAGCGGATATTGGGCAATTGGGTCATCGGATCCCTATTCGAATAAAATTCAAGTTCCTCTTTTAGCAGACTGCTCCTGTTTTCACCGTTCAGTATCAAAGCCATGGAAAATACTGCTACGCCCGCAAAAATGAACATACCAATAATGATTGTTAAATTGACCGGAGTCGACGCGATCATCCAAACAGACTTTATCAACTCATACACCAAAAATGCAACCAGCATTTTCCGGATGTTCAAGATGCCGAAAAACTGGTCTTTCCGTTTTCGGTCATGGAAAAGGCTCCCCACGATAATCGGCAGAAGAATAGCTTGCAAAATCCCCATAATCATTGTCGGACCGCCAAGATAGGCCCGAAAAGCTGTTGGCAGAACCGCTGAAAGCAAGCCGTATTGCCAGCCGCCTACATAGGATATGAAAAATAACGGTACTTCGCGCAAATCCAGGCGCATGCCCTCATATAAGTATGGATTATACATAATCGAAAATGTCAGAAATCCGAAAAATGCCGAAATGATGATGCGCTGTTTAAATGGATCTGACCAATCCAAAATCAACGCTTCTTTAGATTTTATCGCCAGATACATAAGCGCAATAATCAGCGCCATATTTTCCAAAAAGAAAAACAGTAAATCCCCCATGATACAACTCCTAAATTTTAAGTTCCTGAATAGTTTACCAGTATTGCCAAAAATAATACATCTGATTTTCATTTATTAGCACATAATTAAACCTAATAATTTATCAGATTTTGTAAAATGACATTGCTTTTTTATCTTCACAAACCTGAAATTCCTCCGATCACAATCGACTTGAAGTAAAAGACTTGATTCATTTTCCTATCAAAAAAACGTCACCGTTTTTACTCACGGTGACGTTTTTCATATTAGTATCATTCGGCTTACTGGCCGCTCTTCTCTTTCACAAATTCATGATACCCCAACTTGAAGAAGCTGTACCATTCTTCAATTTCTTCCTCCGGCGCCACATCGAGTGCGTATAGAATTTCCCTGCCAAAATCCAAATAAGCGGAACCATTGGCTGTGACAAGCTTGCCATCCCTGACTGCCTGCTGCTCATGGTAATTCTGTTCCCCTGTGTAATCGCTGCCGACTGCTTCTTTCAATTCGGCAAGATGGTTGCTCGTGTGCTTCGCTGAATTCAGCTTGCCGTTCATCCCTAAAAATACTGTCGCGTCACAGATGGCTCCCACCACAGCATTTTTTCGCTGTGCTATTTCAACCAAATCCAGCACTTTCCGGCTTTCTTCTTTTCGCCATGAATTTCCGCCGATCAATATCAATCCCGTAAAATCTTCCGGCGCGCTATCCACTGAATAATCCGGCAGCACTTTGAATCCTCCGATGGAAGTTACCGGCTCCCCGTCAAGCGACACCGTCTTAACGATATACTTCTTTTCCCCTTGCTCAGGGTCTTCATTCAACGCTGCTGCAATTGCTGCAGCTTCCCAGTCCGCATATTGCTCAAGCACCACAAATAATATCTTCCGCATTTCCACTTTGCTTCCTCCGTTCATTTTCAGAAATACAAATCTGACTCTTCATTGCTTTCATTAGCATACAACCTTCGTTCCACTCAGCCTGTCATAGAGAGAGCGGTTTTCTTTTGAGAAAATAACTGACAGGATATAAACAAAAATCAGCAAATAAACCAATGAACCGATCAGCATCAGATGAAGCGGGAATTCTCCTTCACCAAGACTGACCAGCCGATAGACGAGAAAATGGGATAATTCCCATGGCAGAAATTTAAGAATCGTCCTGACGATTGAGCGCACAATTCCGATTGGCTGGCCCTGTCCATCCACAACTTGAATCTTCATTTTCCGTTTCCCGTAAGTGCCATTGAATAGAAATGAGTCACCTATCGCAAAATACAAAGAAACCGGCAGCGTCACCAGAAGAAAACCGGTCAATTGCGCAATTCCTGCCGGACCATTGAAGTAGTCCTGAAGATTCGGCGCTATAACCACTGTCAGCAGTCCAACCACACAGAGATAAAGAAAAACCCAAAGGTAATCCAGTGTGAAGGCTTTTAGCCTGATCCATATTCCGGCTGATGGCATCGGGACACGTCCTCTCCTGTCTGTATTCGCTTTATCCCAGTCGCTTTCCTGCAAATTTCAGTGCTGGAGCAATTCTTCAATCCTTACTCTGATTATAGCAGTAAGGCGCATTTCCTTTATTTCCTGTAATTTAATTGTTCGGATACGATGCGCATGAATCCATCGAATGTAGATGAATAACGGTTCCAATGATGGTACCATTTGCGGATTGTTTCGAGCAGCCAGAAAGGCATAGGTGTTCCTTTGATGATCGGATAGTATTCTTCATAGGTCTTTTTAAGATGCTCCCAACGGAAATCATTTCCTGGTTTGATATACTCGGAGACATCGATCAATTTTGCCCGCCCATTTTGCAGTAATATATTCTTCAAATGGATGTCACGCGGATTCAAGCCGATTTGCCGGATATATTCCCTCGCATCCTCGACATCCTGGATCACCTGTTCCGGTATATGAATTCCTTGCAGCAGGCAATCAAACAAAGTGGGGCCTTCCTCATATTTCAAAACGAGCAGACGGTCGTATGCTCCATAACAATAGGAAAAATAGGCAGACGAACCGATACGTGCATAAACTTCCGCTTCCGCTTCAAGCTTATCCAGTTTCCCTTCAGCATAAACTTTGTACGCATATTCCGGAACAGCCAGAGATTGAAATACCGCTGCGTCCGTCCCGACGCCTACACATCGAAACCCTTTCGCTGCGCCTTCGATCAGGACAGGTTCATTGTCAAAACTTGCTGTGACTTTAATTTGCGCAAGATCATTAACCACCGTTTCCCAATTGTGCTCCATGTCATCTCTCCTTTATTCCAAAAAATTTTCTATATATTCTCTACTGTTATACGTTGTTTTCAACAGGAAGTTCCCGGAACTGCCGCGGCATTGAGAAGATCTGTCCAATCAAAAGAAACCACCCATTGAAAAAAGCTTTCAATGGGTGGTTCTCATTATTTCACAATACTGTAATAGACTTTCGATGTAACTCGGTAAATCATCCAGTAAATCCCTGCAAAGGCGATGACCACCGCGATGAAAGTCATCAGCCAGGTCATGTCATTGGTGACACCGAAAATCAGCAGCAATTTGCGGACAATCGGGTAAGCGAAACTGACGTGGATGGTGGCAATGACAATCGGCAGGATGAACATCCAGATAATCTGTGATTTCGTCGAATCCTTGATCATGTTTTCATCAAGACCGACTTTTTGCATGATCTGGAATTTCCCTCTGTCATCAAAGCCTTCGGAAATCTGCTTGAAGTAAGTGATCAGCAACGTACCCAGAGTGAACAGTAAGCCGAGGAAAACGCCCAGGAATAGGAATCCACCGTTTATGCTGTACCATTCTTCACGCTGGGAATCCCGGGATTCGTAACGGCTGAAACTTCCTGAAACGCCGTTGTACTCGCTTTCCAATTGTTCAGCGAGAGCTTTTTCTGCTGCTTCAGTACCTTCCGTATTCCAGCCGATTTCTGCGTCGACCGTAATATGGGTCGATTCAGGAAATTGTCCCATATAGTCTTCACGGAGGTCTAGCAGGTGTGCTTCATCCGGCACCACTAACGCAATCGATTCGGTCAATGCCATGTCTGCGCTGAACTCGTTTTCGATTTCTGTCAGACTGTAGGTTTTATTTCCGATGGAAAGATCTTCTTTCAGATAGGTTTTTGTCGAATGGTAAAACAAGGCTTCGTCGTCTGCCAATGAATAGTTTTCTCCCGTCATGCCATTAAAATCCTGTAGCGGGATGACCATCATCAAAACGGGCAAATCGCCATCTACAGAGCTTTGTTCAAAGACAAAGCTGCCGTCTTCAAGATTACCGAAAAAACTTTCATAGCGGTAACTTTCCATTTCCGCGACTTCCAGTCCGTTCTCCTCCGTCAGCTCAATAACTTCATCCTGCAGCTCAAAGAATCTGTTATTCATTTCCGCAACATAATCCATATCTCCGAATAATTTTAAATTATGCTCATAAGGAAAACGGTTTTCCAATGTTTCCTCTGAACCGAGATAAATCGTGATGGTCGTAGACACAGCAATGATGACCATTGAAGCCAAAATACAGATATTTGCCAGACCGACGGCGTTCTGTTTCATCCTGTACAGCATGCCAGAAATGGAAATGAAGGCGCCGGAACGGTAATAGATGCGCTTATTATTTTTCAACGCTTTCAAGATAAAGATCGAACCTGAAATAAACAATAGGTATGTCCCGATAATCACCAGCAGAACCGCCAGGAAGAATTTTTCAATGGCAGCAAGCGGATCCGGAATCGTGATGGATATGGCGTATCCCCACCCCAAAAAGATCAGCGACAGAATAAACAGGATCAGCGAACCCTTCGGCTCTTTTTCCCCTTCCTGTTTGCCTTTCAGCAATTTGATCGGATTAGCGAATGTGAACTGGCTGATGTTGTATAGGAGTGTTATTCCGAAGATCAAGACGAATAGAGCAACAGTTGCGCCAACACTCAACAAAGATGTCGTATAAGCAATGTCATTCGGCATCCGCAACATGAAATTCAACAGCATGAACACAAGACGGCCAAAAAGCAATCCTGCAAGCAGGCCGGCAGCTATACTCAACAGACTTGAAAAAAGAGATTCGAAAAACAGGATTTTCGCGACATGCTTTTTTTCGAGTCCCAGAATTCCATACAGCCCGATTTCCTTTTTACGCCGCTTGATCAAAAAGCTGTTTGTGTAGAGAATAAAAATCACCGAGAATATTCCGATCACGACTACGCCGATCATGAAAAGAGTCGGAAGCGAGCTCGACCGCTCCTGTACAAACTTGTTGGTCATCAGCGAAACCATCAGGAAAAACATGGCGATGATCGCGGTTGATGATAAAAGAAACGGGATATACAATTGTTTATTCGACTTGATATTGCGCAATGCCAGAGATGAGAAAAAACGGTTATTCATCCTGCTCACCCCGGGTAGACAGCACTTTCAGTGAATCGGAAATGCGGTCCATGAATTCATCAGCCGGCTGTTCGCCGCGGTAGATTTCATGGTAGACCGCGCCGTCCCGGATAAACAGGACACGTTTTGAAAAGCTGGCCGCTCTTATGCTGTGGGTCACCATCAAAATCGTTTGGCCGGTTTCGTTGATGCCTTTCAGAATTTCCATCAGGTTCTGCGAAGCCTTTGAATCCAGTGCGCCCGTTGGCTCATCCGCCAAAATGATTTTCGGTTTCGTGATCAATGCCCGTGCCACGGCTACTCGCTGTTTCTGTCCGCCTGATACTTCATATGGGAATTTGTTGATATGCGCTTCAATGCCAAGATTGCGGACAATCGGCGGCAAGCGGCTTTCCATTTCTTCAATAGGTGTTTTCGACAAGACAAGCGGCAGCAGGATATTATCTTTGATGGTGAAATTGTCCAGCAAGTTGAAATCCTGGAAGACAAAGCCCAATGTATTGCGCCGGAACGCTGAGATTTCCTTGTCTTTGATTTTTGATAACGGGTTGCCATCCAGATAGACTTCCCCTGAACTGGCGTCGTCGAGTGTCGATATGATGTTCAGCAGTGTGGTTTTTCCGGAACCGGATTCTCCCATGATGGAGACGAATTCCCCTTCTTCAACCGAAAAGTTCACCGCGGCGAGCGCTTCGGTCTGCTGGTTCGAAAAGCGGGCTGTATATATCTTCTTCAAATTTTTTATTTCCAATAAGGTCATTGCTAACCCCTCCTTGCTTTTCATGATACGTGGATTCAAGTGCGCCTGCCTGTACCTATCCTTACAAACAGAAACGCAATCTTACGGTTTCGTAAGATTGCACAGTTGGGGTCAGTTATTCTTAAAAGTTTCATATTAATCAAAAACAGTCATTTCCTCACGGCCCAGGTATACTGCTGCTCGTGTTCCTTTGCCCAACTCAGATTCTATCGTGAGTTCATGGCCGATGCGCTTGCAGATTTTCCTGCTGAGAAACAATCCGAGTCCTGTGGATTTTTCATGCAGGCGTCCATTCAGACCGGAATAACCCTTATTGAAAATCTTAGGCAAGTCTTCTTTTCGGATGCCGACGCCCGTGTCTTCAATGATAAGCGTCTGTTCTTTCTCATGGTCCAGGTAAATGGAGATTGAACCGCTCGCTGTATATTTCAGGCTGTTTGACAATATTTGCTCAATTAAGGTCTGGAGCCATTGCCCATCTGATAAAATCTTTGTATCAAGTGGCTGGTAATTGAGTTTAATGCTTTTATGGATGAATAATATCGAGTATTTCTTCACAGCCCTTTTTATAACCGAATCCAGATCCACTTCGGATAAATCCATTTCCGAACCTGTCTCTTCAAGTTTCACATAGTTCAACGCCATGTGAGTATAATCTTCCAGTCGCAAAATTTCTTGTGCTATCTTTTTGGACTCACTTCTCGTATCGCTCTGATTCAGTAAACTGATGGCAGAAAGCGGTGTTTTGATCTGGTGCAGCCATAAGGTGAAATAATCCAGCTGATCCGCCTGCCGCTCCGCATGCTGATTGCTCATGTCCCGTATAGTCTGCTGCAGCTCGCTTATCTTTTCCAGATACAGCTGGTCAGCCGGATCTGTCGCGGAAGCAATATCGTCAATATTAACCGAATGGGCTTCCCCTGCCAGAACGATTGCTTCATATCTTTTCTTGTACCTGAAATATTGGATAACCAGATATATGAGGAAAAAGAACAACCCCAGTTCCATACTATAGAGATAGAGTGTAAACGGAAGGCTGTTTAGTATGAAAATGCTCGCAAATACCAAAGCCATGACGATGAAGATGAAAATCTGCTGCCTGACTGCAAAAAGAAACAATTTGAATTGACCGGCTTTCTTTTTGTCAGCCATTTGCAGAATCCTTGTTCAAGGCGTAGCCGATCCCTTTTTTCGTCAGGATGAAATCAGGCAATCCGACGCCCGACAGTTTTTTCCGCAGCCTTGCCATATTGACCGCCAGTGTATTGTCATCGATGAACGATTCGTCTTCCCACAACTTGACCATCATATCTTCCCTCATGACGTATTCGCCTTTCCGCATGAATAACTGCTCCAGGATCTTCAGCTCTGTCCGCGTCAAATCAACTTCCTGCTCCGCATAATAAAGCTTGGATTCGCCTGGTTTCAGCACAGTCCGATTGAAATTCTGGTAGTTATCCGATTCATTGAAATCATAAGTCCTTCTGAGCAGCGCCTGAATTTTCGCCACAGCAACTGTCAGATCGAAAGGCTTGGGGATAAAATCATCCGCCCCCATCTGGATGCCCATGACAATATCCATATTTTCGCTGCGTGACGAGATGAAAATGATCGGCACCTGGGAGATCCTGCGGATTTCCTGGCACCAATAATAGCCGTTGAAAGCCGGCAGTGAAATATCCAGCAGCACCAGCTGCGGTTCTTCTGATGCGAAAACCTCCATAACGTGATTGAAGTCTTCCACGACAGCCGCTTCCAAATTCCATTTCAACAATTCTTTTTGCAGCACTCCTGCTATCGTCAAATCGTCTTCCACTATCAAAACCTTGACCATCGGTATACCCCGTTTCCGTATAACTTTCCATCAGCATCAATCTCTTATGCTCCAGTTTAGCGGAAATTCCCAATTCAAACCAGCGCGATTCTTCTACAGCATGCACTACAGGTATAAATAAAAAAGCGCTGCCTGTTAAGGCCAGCGCTTTTCAACTATAAATTATCTCTCAGCCATTCCAGCACAAAATTCTCCCGCATAATAAAATGCTGGGACGGATCCTTACTGTAAAACAATCTATTTGAATCGATCGCTTCCTGAACCGGCAGCCAGACAGGCTTGTATTCTTCTTCCAGTTCATAACCAAAAAGCGACTGGTCAATCGTCTCTTCATTGTCCAGCTCACAAATAAAATAATGCGAATCCATATGGAAATGGAATTCGCGGGATGAATGATCCGGCCGCTGCTCCGCAACGATTCCAAATTCTTCTTTTATGATGCAATTGATGTATCCCGTCTCTTCCGCTACTTCTCTTATTAACGCTTCTGTGAGACCCTCGCCTTTTTCGACCCCGCCTCCCGGAAATTTGCAATAGCCAAGATCAGAACGGACCATCAAAATTTTTTCATTTTCGATTATGATAGCGCGGACTGCTGTTCGATGGATAATGTTATCGGATTTAATATCTCCGGTAATGGAACTGATAGTTTTGTTAAATTGCATCGTCTTCTCCTCAGTGTACGGATTGGGGTGAAATATATTTTTCTATGTTTGCCCAGATTAATTATCATCAAATCGGGAAAAGAATCTTATAAGCAGAAAGGATGATCGGAATGAAAAACAAATTAGCGGCCGCTTTGCTCGCGATATTTCTCGGAGACTTCGGCGCCCATAAATTTTACCTGGGCAAACCAGGCACAGGCCTAATCTATCTCCTGTTCTTCTGGACAGGTATACCTGCGGTGATTGGTGTAATCGAAGGTATTATTTACCTCTTATCTTCTGAGGAAGACTTTCAGAGAAAATACAGCAAGAGATATTAACAGTAAAATTTCAAGCATGCTTCCGGTAATCACCGGGAAGCATGCTTTTTTGTTTTCATGTAGAAAAAGGGCCGATGAAAAAACAGAGAGCCAAGCCGATCAAGGCTCCAACCTGGAAAGATAATTTGCTTTTGAAAATCAGCCGAAGTATCACTGCCGGAACGAGCATCCAGAGCCCGATCGGCAAAATGTACGCAGTTAAAATCGGCCAGAAGCCATCCAGCATACTTTCAAACAAAACAGAGGAAAAAACCATTTTTTCAACTCCTTATAATTTCTTTATTGATAAGAGTTTTACTAGTATTCATAACTTATGGTACCGTCGTCTAAAATTTGATACTTCATTTTTTCGCTTTCCAGCAGATGAATGAGGATGGATGTTCTGGAAGTTGATAATTCTTTCTGCTTATCTATTATGTATAGTAATTCTTGATTGACAGTAGGTGCATTTTGCAGCTGAAGGATACTCGTCAGCTGATATGCCAAGTTGAACTGTTCTTCAAAATAACGATTCATTACTGCAAAGCGGTCATTGTCCAGGGAAATCGATTTCTGAAGTTCAAAAAGAGTTCGCTGAGCTTCTTCAATATGAAGTATCGTCAATGAATTGTCATTGTACTGGTCAATAAGCGAATTGACGGTTTGGCTTATTTCAATTTCTGCCTCCCCACCTTTTTCAAGGTAGTTATGCACTTTGAGAGTTTTTGTTGAAACGATGCCAAACGTATTGGCATCAGTGTTGATATAGGTAGAAAGGGCATATAGATTCCAGATTAAAAGTATGAGCCCAAAAACTCCACCAATTTGCAGAATGGGTTTCTTGATTTGACGCTTTGGTTTTTCGTTGGGATAGCGTTTTTCTCTATAGCTGTAAACATTCCTGTTTACTTCCCTCTTTTCCACTTCTTTCATCATTTTCCTGAATTCACGCTGGCGTTTACTTAACATCATCCACGCTCCGTAACAGTTAATGAATCTATTATACTAAATAAAAAATATTTTGTATGTAATATTACTTATTATTTACCAGTTATTTTACAAACATTTCAATATAGCAATTTTGTTGTTTCTCCCATTAAAATTATCCAACAATTCCAACTCTTCTCCTGTTAAAATTAATGTACTTAAGTTGAACAGGAGGCGTTTTCTGATGGAGAGAAAAATAATGCCTTACGGCAGCTGGAAGTCGCCGATTACCAGTGAATTGATAATAAAGGATACAGTAGCCCTTGAAGGCATCGCTTATGAAGGAAATGATCTTTATTGGCTTGAACGCCTTCCTTCTGAAGGCGGCCGCAGCCGGGTCATGAAAAAGACTTTGGATAATGCGCCGGCCGAACAGACACCTGCTCCTTTCAATGTCCGGACACGGGTTCATGAATACGGCGGCGCCCCTTTCGCAGTCTTCGGCGAACGTCTCTATTTCTCCAATTTTGAAGACAATCTTTTATATTTGAAAACAGGTGAAAATCAACCGAAACAGATTACATCCGACTCAAACCATCGCTATGCAGATGCAGGAATCGACCGGCTAAATCAACGCCTTTATTGGATTCGTGAAGATCACACAAATTCTTCACTTACTCCCGAAACAACCATCGTTGTGATGAATGCGGATGGAAGCGATCAGAAGATTGCCGTTTCGGGCAACGATTTCTACTCGAATCCACGGGTAAGCCCGGATGCCAAGCACCTGGCTTATCTTACGTGGAGTCATCCGCATATGCCGTGGGATGAGTCTGAATTATGGGTGGCTGATATTAATGAAGATGGCACACTTTCAAATAACCGAAAATTGACCGGCGGCTCCGGTGTATCTATTGTCCAACCGCTGTGGTCACCAGGTGGCACACTCTATTTCCTGTCAGACCACAGCAATTGGTGGAATCTGATGCGCTGTTATGGCAGCCGCAAAGAAGAAGTCTGTCCGGTCAAAGCGGAATTCGGTTCACATAGTTCAGTGCTCGGCAAATCGGATTATTGCTTTATCGATGAAAATACGATCATCGCTTCTTATTCGCAGCACGGCATGCGGCAGCTTGCAAGCGTGGATGTCTGGAATGGACGTCTGAATCCCATTACAAATCGATTCACGTCATTTTCATCTCTTCAGTCAAATGGAGATAAAGTCGCTTTTATTGCAGCGTCACCGACAGAGTTTCCAAGGATCACGGTAATGGAAACAGATTTATTGAAGCTGGAAGACATAAAGATCGCATCGGAATTCCTCATTGACACGGATTATTTATCGCTGCCGGAAGCGATTGAGTTCCCTACAGCCAACAATAAAACAGCACACGCGCTTTACTATGCACCAAGCAATCCCGACTATACAGCGCCTAAAGGTGAGAAGCCGCCATTGCTCGTACATGCACATGGCGGGCCGGTCGGCGCCACTTCTTCCGCACTCAATCTGGTGAAGCAATACTGGACCAGCCGCGGCTTTGCGCTGGTTGATGTGAATTACGGCGGTTCAACCGGTTATGGGCGGGAATACAGGGAACGCCTGAGAGGCCGATGGGGCATTGTCGATGTCGAAGACTGCGCCAACGCCGTCCAATATCTTATTGACCGCGGGGACGTGGACCATGGCCGCGTCGCTATCGCCGGTGGATCAGCTGGCGGTTATACGACGCTCGCTTCCCTCGTCTTTACCGATATTTACCGGGCTGGCGCAAGCCATTTCGGTTTGAGCGAACTGGAAAGTTTTGTACTGGAAACCCATAAATTCGAGTCGCACTATCTGCACGGGCTCATTGCACCTTATCCTGAAGAAAAACATGTATTCCACGAACGTTCGCCGATCCATTTCACCGACCGTTTATCGTGTCCCGTGATCTTTTTCCAAGGTCTTGACGATAAAGTGGTGCCGCCGAATCAGGCTGTGCCGATGGTCGAAGCTCTTCGTAAAAAAGGGCTGCCTGTCGCTTATCTGGAATTCGAAGGCGAAGGGCATGGCTTCCGGAAAGCTGAGAATATCAAACGCTCCATTGACGGTGAGTTCTATTTTTACAGCCGCATCTTCGGATTCGAACCGGCCGACAAAATCGAACCGGTTGAAATCGATAATTTACACTCAGAAGAAATTTAATTTATTTAACTGAATTTTCATTTTATTTCAGTCGGAAAATCGCTATACTGTAAGTGACAAACCGGTCATTTCTTCTGAAAGGAGGAGCAGCATATAAGATCGGATATCTGAGACACGAGGAGGATATTCCAATGTCGAGGAAACAAACTCGGACACGAACTGAGGGACGGGAACTGATCATGGAACGAAGTTTTGATGCGCCGAAAAAGCTGGTTTATGAAGCCCATGTCAATCCGGACAGCGTTGCCCGCTGGTGGGGACCAACCGGCTGGGAGACTCATAGCACCGAAATGGCAGTCGAACCGGGTGGTGTGTGGCATTATTGCATGCGCTCTTCGGAAGACGGCCAGGAGGCCTGGGGCAAAGCGACCTATCGAGAAGTGGTTCCTGACGCACGGCTGGTTTATGTGGATGCCTTTGCGGACCAATACGGCAATGAACTGGCAGAAATGCCAAAAATGCTGATTCAGGTGGATTTCTCCGAAGAGGGCAAACAAACGAAAATCACTTCCCGCACACTTTTTGATTCGGAAGAAGAATTACAGAAAATCATTGATATGCAGGCCGTTGAAGGCATGTCGGAAACCTATGACAGACTGGATGAATTTTTGCATGACCAGCAAAAAAACAAGGAAGAAGGTTAAGCATGATTACAAAAATGTTCCCTTATTTGAATTTTGACGGACAAGGCCAGGAAGCGGCCCACTTCTACACCGATGTCCTGGATGGTGACCTGGTCGGGCTCATGACTTATGGCGATGCAAACGGCGATGATATGGAAGGCATACCGGAAGAAGCGAAAGATATGGTCATGAACGCCCAAATCGTTTTGAAGAATGGTGATTACCTCATGATTTCGGATGTGCCGCCTGGCATGGGGATTTCCTACAGGAAAGGCAATAATGTGTCGCTTACTTTGACACTCGATGACCAGGAAGAAGCAAGGATCATTTTCGGAAAGCTGGCAGAAGGCGGTATGGTCAGCATGGACCTGCAGGAAACATTCTGGAGCCCTCTATACGGAAATCTGATCGACCGCTTTGGAATCGAATGGCAGATATCCGTGGATCCTGAAACAGGAAAATAAGAATCAGTAAAAGCCAGTTTCCTGAATTGCTCAGGAAGCTGGCTTTTTTGATCAGGATTTATAATCGTCCATTTTCTCTTCTTCGAGTTGATCGACTTGTTCACGGAGCTTTTCATATACTTCTTTGCGGATTTCGTCTTTGCGTTCCGACTCCTGTCTGAAATGCTGCCTCACTGTTTCATAACGTGTATCGATCAGTTCGAGGTAACGGTCCACTGCTTCTTCGTCTTTGAATTTCCCAAGTTCTTTCAGATCGTAATGAATGGCGTACATCTCATTTTTGGAGGCCAGGGAAAGAAAGCTGACATCGTTGTTGGCTGCCAGGAGCTCGCCGTAAATATCGTTGCTTTGCGAAAGGATATCCAGTTTCCTGTCATTCCCCCAGGCCAGCCACTCCCAATAGAGGCGGCTGTATTCCTGCTCGAGATATTCGTTCAATTCACTTTCGGAATAAACCGATTTGTATTGGCCATTCCCTGCTTTAGCTACTGCTTCCAGCTGTTTCTGCCCTTCATTGTCCACATCGAATCCGATAATGTTCACTTCCGCCTGTATATCTGATCCGTTTAAAGAGGAGGCAGCCGCAACCGGATCACCGTCGCATGTCTCGATGCCGTCACTGACAACGTAAACCACATTTCGCACGTTGTCGCCTTTTTGCTCTTTCAAATCCGTTTCAGCGGCTTCGATGGCTCCTGCCAGAGGCGTCCATCCAGCGGGATTGAATTGATCGAGTGATTCTGCGAATTGCTGCTCATCATAAGCGCCGAGGTCGTAGACGACTTCGTTGCTCGCACAGGACATCACCTTGTCAGCGTCCGTGCCTGTTCCTTCATGGCCATAAACGCGCAGCATGATATTTGCCCCTTCCGGGAGGTCGGATGCATATTTTTCAATCGCAGACTTTGCCAGTTCCATCTTCCGGCCGCCGCTTACTTCTCCAGCCATGCTTCCGCTTGCATCCAGCAGAATGGCGACATTGACCGTTTCTGTGTCAGGAATGTCAATTTCATCTTCTGGAGTTGCAGAATCGATTTTAATGACCGGATCCACTTCATTTATGATTGTGGCCGCTTCTTCCACATCCGCCGCTAATAAGGTGACTGCCAGCGAATAGGCTTCTTCCCCTGTCATTCCCGCAGGTGCCGCTTCCAGTTCTTTATACAATTCCTCTTTTTGCTGATCGGTCATTTCATTGGGAATATACTTCCCCTTTTCTTTCACCATTTCTTCTACATTATGTATGGCTGCTTTCGGAATATCGCTTTCTTCTTTTTCCGCGGGAGCTGCTGCCTCTTCATCACTTTCTTCGACCGCTGCCACCTTCTTTTCAGCCGCTTGCTCCTTTTCCGCCACCGCTTCTTCATCAGCTGTCGAACAGCCAGCAAGAATTGCCAGCAACAATAGAGCTATCATCAACCATTTCGCTTTGGTGAGTTCCATAAAAATCAATCCTCCTAATCTGATTCTACCGTTCTGTTACGTTCAGAGAAATCTATGGTTTCATTATTATGGAAATCCAGTACTTTGGAACTGTCAGATACAGGAATAAAGACAGAAACTGCACTCAGTAATTAACTTGTTTAAATCGGGTATGATAAATACATGAGCATCCAATTAAAGGAGGATTCCATATTGCATTTAGAACCGATTCCAGATCACATACAACCCGGGTTGAAGATATTGTTCGTCGGTTTCAACCCCAGTATCCGTTCGTCAGAAACCGGTTATCATTACGCGAATCCGAATAACCGTTTCTGGAAAATCCTCTTTCTGGCAGGCATTACGCCACGAAAATTCCGGCCCGATGAAAACAGCAAACTGCTGGAGCTCGGGCTTGGTCTGACGAATATTGTGCCTCGTCCTACAAAGGAAGCCGCCGAGATCACAAAAGATGAATACCGCATCGGCGCGGAAAAACTGAAGAAGAAGATCCAGCGCCTTCAGCCGGCAGCCGTCTGTTTCGTCGGCAAAGGCGTCTATCAGCAATACAGCAAAAGACGCCTCGTGCCTTGGGGCGAACAGAGTGATCCGGTCATTCCCGGAATCGCTGAATTCGTTGCGCCTTCATCCAGTGGACTTGTACGGATCAAACAGGATGAAATTGTCGGGATTTATAAGGGCCTGCAGAAATATCTGTAGTGTCACTTAAGATATCACGATAATTAAACATCAATTTAAGATAATTATTTATTGATATTCAATAAATAATAGTGTATTATCTCATTAATAACAACTATAAGATGAGGTGTTCTTAATGAAACGAACTTCAACTGCCGTATTAAAAGCCGCCGTCTTTCTCGTCGGTCTTCCGGTGCTTGCTGTGTGCATTTACGGATTATCCCGATTTGATCCGAATTCGCCATACTGGGCTCTTCCGGAACTCGAAAATTTACAGTACCCGTTGTTGATCGGCATGTATATCGGCATGATCCCATTTTTCATCGCGCTGTACCAATCACTGAAACTGCTTAATTACATCGACCGGAACGAAGCTTTCTCCTTTCTTTCGGTAAAGGCAATCCGCAATATCAAACGTTGTGCTGTTGCCATCATCATTGTCTATCTGATTGAAATGCCGTTCCTTTATATGCTGACCATGGCAGATGATGCGCCGGCCATCATCATGGGATTGTTCGTCATTTTCGCGTCGCTTGTGGTCGCGGTGTTTGCTGCAGTTCTCCAGAAATTATTGCAGGATGCCATCCGAATCAAATCCGAGAACGACTTGACGGTTTGACAGTAATTTTAGGAAGAAATTATAGAAGATTACCAATTCTGGTGGTCTTTTTTTTTTAGACGTCAATGATTCTGCCATTTGGGCATGCTGAATAGCTATGTGGTGCAATAAACCGGATGGTTTCAATGGCTTCTTAACGGTTGTTTGCGTTATATCGGCATTTGTTTGCGACATATCGGTGGTTGTTTGCGTTATATACCTCTTTATTTGCAATAAAGCAATTTCATCGAATTCAATAAAATTTTAACTATGAAAAAAGCCATCGCAAGAGCGATGGCATGGCACAAAAATAGTTTTAAAAAGTTTCCACTTCCAATGTCTTGCCCTGCGACTCATAGCCTTTCATGTACTTGATGCGGCGCTGTGCCGATGTCGCGTTGACCTGTTCATCCGCGTGATAGGAAGAGCGCACCATCGGCCCTGCTTCGCAATGGCTGAAGCCTTTCGACAACGCAATTTCCTTCAGTTCCGCGAATTCATCCGGGTGGTAATAGCGCTCCACATTCAGATGCTTCTTGGTTGGCTGCAGGTACTGGCCGATCGCCATAATGTCTACGTTGTGCGCGCGCAGATCATCCATTGTTTCGATAATCTCTTCCTTCGTTTCTCCAAGCCCGACCATGATGCTCGACTTGGTCGGCGTGTTCGGCGCAATTTCCTTGACCCGCTCCAGCAACTGAAGTGAACGGTCATACATCGCCCGGGCACGCACCCGCTTCGTCAAACGTCTGACGGTTTCGATATTGTGATTGAAAATATCCGGCGCACTGTCCATCAGTGTATGGAGGCTTTCGTAATCGCCTTTCATATCAGAAGGCAGGATTTCCACAGTCGTTGCCGACATTCTTCTCCGGATCGCCCGCACTGTCTCAGCAAATACTGCTGCGCCGCCGTCTTTCAGATCGTCCCGTGCCACTGCAGTGACCACTACATGTTTCAAGCCCATGATTTCAACTGATTCCGCGACGCGTTCCGGCTCGCCCAGATCAAGCTCGTTCGGCAAACCTGTTTTGACCGCGCAGAAGCGGCAGCCTCTCGTGCAGGTGTCCCCAAGAATCATGAAGGTGGCGGTTTTACGCTCACTCCAGCATTCATGGATATTCGGACATCTTGCTTCCTCGCACACCGTGTTCAGCTTTTTCTCCCGCATCAATTTCTTGAGTCCCGTGAACGATTCGTTCGTATTGATTTTCACCTTCAGCCAATCCGGTTTCCGTATGTATTCTTCTTGTTTCGACATTTAAACTCCTCCTATTTTTCAGTTGAGTAACTCCAATCAAGATTTTTATACTTCGTTTCCGCCAGCTGATTGATTTCCACCAATTTTGCATCTGACAGCGCAAGCGGTTCCAATTTAATGCCGAGCCCTTTTTCAAAGCCTTTTTTAAAAGCGGCCTTCACTTCATCGTAGACAAAGGATTTGCCGGTCGCCGCGTTGATGGATATGGCTTTTTCCTTGAACGCTTCCCTTGCCCGATGTTTTATTTCGAGTGAAGGATAACTGAATAAATCGAATAGCTTCACGCTGTCAATTTCAATGGGAATGGAGCCATGCTGCAGGATGATTCCTTTCTTTCTCATCTGAGCGCTGCCGGCGGCTTTCTTGCCATCGACCAAAAGTTCATACCAGGACGACTTATCAAAGCAGACAGCTGAATCCGTTTTCTCCATCGATGACTCCGGTATTGCAAACTCTGAGCTGATGCCAAGTTCCCTATAGCCTTCCAATAAACCTTTTGAAATAACCGAATAAGCTTCCTTTACAGAACGCGGCATCGCCGGATGAGATTCAGGCACCACTACACTGTATGTCAATTCCTGGTCGTGCAGCACAGCGCGTCCGCCTGTCTGCCTTCGGACGATTTCCGCTCCGTAAGCTGACGCCTGCCCGAAGTCGATTTTTTTATCGGCATCCTGAAAACGGCCGATCGAAATGCCCGCAGGTGACCAGCCGTAAAACCGGATGGTTGGTCCGATTTCCCCTTTGTCCAGCCAATCCAGCATCAATTCATCCAGAGCCATATTGAACCCTGGGCTATTGTGGCCGGAATCGATGAATCCCCATGTTTCCTCCATCGCTTCTCCTCCTTTTTTGCACAAAAAAATACACGGCTTCCATAAAAATGGACAGCAGTGCAAAGTGGTTGCATCCGAACAAGCATGCATTTACCACTTCCCTCCGCCGGCATAATCCAGATCAGGTTCAAAGGGTCCAAGCAATGCTTGTCTCAGCCCGAAAAGCGGCTCCCCCAGTGCATAATTTATTTGTTACCCAAATCCTATCATAAGGTAACAGAAAAACAAACCTCTTTTTTATTTTCATCTGACAGGAAGGTTTTAGAACGTAACTGTCGAATAAAAAGTATTAGAATAATCAAAGAGGAGTAGATTCCATGCCGAACACGGCTTTGTTGATAATTGATGCTCAAAACGAAATGTTCGACCCTGCCAATCCTGTCCATGAAAGCGAGCGGCTGCTCGGAAATCTGCAGATGCTGATCCAAAAAGCGCGTTCAGCGAACGTTCCGGTTATCTACATCCAGCATAATGACGCCGGCCTTGTGGAAGGCACCGATTTCTGGCAGATTCATGAGTCGCTGCAACCGCAGCCAGATGATGTAGTCGTCCAGAAAAAAACGCCGGATTCGTTTCATGAAACGACGCTTTTGGAACAATTGAAAAGCCAAGGGATTCAGAATCTCGTCATCGCTGGCAACCAGACGGAATACTGTGTAGATGCTACTACGCAAAGCGCGGTCAGGCATGGCTTCCATGTGACGCTGGCAAAAGACGCCCACGGCACCTGGGACTCGGAAACGATGAGCGCAGAACAGATCATCGAACATCATAATGAGATGTTGAGCAATTCAGCTGAACTGCGCGAGACCCGTGACATCCAATTTACGGACTGAATTCATTGAAGGAGGAAAGCGCCTGTTATTGACCGGCGCTTTCCTCCTTTTCCTTTAAAATAATACCGGCGAAATTCCCAAGAAGAACTTCTTTTCCCGATTGGTTGCGGCATCTGAACGACGCTTTGATGGCAAACCGTCCATCCTCCCGTTTCCCATAATGTTCGATTAAGACTTCGCAAAATATTGTATCCCCAGTGAAAACAGGGCGCAGAAATTCAAAGTTCATCGTGCGCGCCAGCACACTGTGATCACCTCCAACTTTGCTGGGAATCGTGGCGGTCAAAAGCCCATGGACAACCAACCTGCCAAGCTCATCAGGTACGAGATGATGCTCCCCTTCATCATTTGAAACTTTAGTGAATATCTCCACATCTTCTTTTGTGAAAGTTCGTTCAAATAGGACTGTTTCCCCTGCTTTCAACATCATTTTCTTCCTCCTTCATCCTCCTATAATTTTAAGGGATTAAAGTATTTTTCTGATGTTCTTAAAATGCCGGTTCGTCCGCTTCAATTCTCGGGGGCATGCCATTATCATCTCTTTCCAGGAAATAAAAAGATATTACAGCCATTCTGCGCCAATTTCGGGCAAATTGCACCTCTCCCGTTCAAGCGGCTCGCCCCTGTCGCGATTACAAGCTTGCCAGTAAATAACCACATTCCATTCCATGCTCAACTTTCCTTTATATCAGCGATTTTCATTTTGCGGTCTCACCTGATTTGTCTGTTTCATTGCCTCAGATAAATTCATGTCGGGAAGCTCCTGACCGATAAGGTCGAAAACTTCCTGGATGACTGCTTCAAGCGTTCTTATTGCATCCTTTGGATTGCCGATGAATACAGATTCCATGCGTTTTATTATGTTTTCCGGTTTTACGGACATGCCATCCAGCGAATTCCGCTGCCATTTAAAACCGGGATGTACAATATATTGCCGGTTCAACGCGAATAAAATCGACATGATTTTTGTCTCCGCATCCGCCATCACTTTATAAAGCATCAGCCAGTCTTTCCGGAAAAGCAAAGCTTCCCTGTTGCTCCAGCGGCTGCCGAAAATAATATTCTCTTCAATCATTGTCTTTCTTAATCCGTCCGGATAGTTTTGTACACTGCCTTTCATCTCTGTGATCAGTTCGTGCCCTTCGAGTGCCTTGCCATAATTGACTGCAGCCGCAATACACTGGATCTCAGGATCAGTGTCGAAAAAATCGACAGTCTTTGTGATGAACCTGTGAATGGCTGCAGTCAGGAAGTTACTGATTTCCAGCTTTACTCCATCCGTAATATAGGTTTCCGACCACTCTTCATCCTCATAAGGATGGAAATCAAGGACGGTGCCATCTGATTTAATAATAGGTGTTTTCCTGTCTGTGTCTGTTGGCGGCTCTTTCCAAAACACAAGCAATTCAATATCCGAATATTTGTCCTGCCATCCTCTTGAAACGGATCCGCCAAGCAGCACTCCTTCCACTTTCGGATTTTCTGCATATAATCGTGCAAGCTGTTCCGCCATTTCTTGCAGATCTGCCATTGTATTACCTCCTATCGCTAAATTACATTTCATATCTGCCCGGTTTCTTTCATTTCCATTTAACTTTAGCATAGCATTTTGTCGGTAGAATCTTTTATCGCTACATCTTCTCTAATAATAAATTAGGGACTTTATACACATTAAAAATAGATATATACCGGGACCTTTAAATGTTAATATATAGAAAACTTCCAAGTAAGCAAATTCTTGAATGCATCTTGAAAGTAAGCATCCGAGGCGAAAAATACAAGTCAGAGCTGAATCCAGCGAACCACTCCACTTTTTTCAATCGGCAGGAATACAGTTGCAATAAATTCAAATGGAAAGTGGAGGAAGCTATGAAAGTATTGTGGAAAATAGTGATTTTATCGGTTTTATTCCTTGGCTTCAGTATTGGAAGCTATTGGATCATCTTCAGCCAGGGCCTTGTACTTGGCATTTTGATTTCATTCATGCTGCTGGTGCTTTGTTTGGCCGGCCTTGCTTTCAGCCTTTATGGAATCGAAAACGGCCAGCTTGAAAAAATATGGCTCAAGAGCCGGATGGAAGTCGCTGCCTTATTGATTTTGACGGTTTACCTGAGTTCGGCAATTGGCCTGTTTGCTGCAGCCAATACTTTTTTGGAGGCTAAAGAGCTGACGAAAGATTTTACGGCCGCTGAAAAGACGAAAATGCTGGCTTCTGCACTTTGGCACAGCAATTCGAATTCAAGTACGATTGGCAGTATTGAAAAGAATGGTGTGGTTTATTCCTTCACGGCTTCGACTAAAGATGAAATCGATAAGATCGATGAATTTCTGGAAGAGGAAAAATGGCGGATTGCGGAATTCTATGGCAATGAAGAAATGGGTGACTTGACGATAGTCTTCCATGACGATTTTGACACGTTGTCTGAAGCATCCGGCTACGAAGAAGCCATGGGTTATTATGATTATTACAGCCAGGAAATCCATTTGGTGCCGGATGACTACTCATGGGACATCGTCCTCCTCCATGAATACAGCCATCACCAGAGCCATTTGTATTCACAGGAATATGGCCTGTCAGAGACTCGGCTGCCTTTATGGTTTGAAGAAGGCGTCGCCGACTATCTGGCCGGTGAGACAAGTGATTGGTATGCGCTTGAAGATGTGGAAGTCACTGATTTCAAACTGCTGGACTACGACTATTCGTTCCATAATACGTATACACGCAATTACGATCCGTACGTGCAAAGCTTTTTGGCGGTGCAGTCGCTGGTCAATGAACACGGTGAGGATTTATTGCCGACATTCCTTTCTGCAAAAATGCCGAGTGAATTTTACGCTATGCTTGAAGATGCGACCGGTATGGAGCTGGTTGAATTCCAGGAAACATTCCTCGATGACATGATTGAAGAAAGCACTGCCGAACAGGCGAATTATGACGCCGCTTATGAAGCAATGGAAAAAGGGAACTACGAAGAAGCGGCAAAAATCATGGATGAACTGAAAGCGACCGCATCGGAAGAAGACTTGAACCACTTGTCCTGGATGCAAATTGACCTTTATCTATTGCAGGATCAATTGGACGAAGCCTTAACTTTCATGGAAGATCGCCTCGAAAACGGAAATCCCGATTACCGTCTGGATGACCTCATCACGTTAGCGGAAATTTATCTGCTTGTCGATCCGGCAGTGTCCTTGGAATTGGTCAGGGAAGCGGATGCGATTTCACTTGAAGATGAAGACATGGAATTTGGTTATTTCGATACGGCTGCTTATCTCGAAGCATATGAGCTGATCAACTCTTCATCACCTTATGAAGGGTATATGATTCTACTGGATGAGGAACTTTTATATTACGAAACCATCATCGAGAAAGTGGAAGACAAGGTTGCGGAAGAATTTCCGGAAGCAAGCTGATCGATATGAAATAAAGCAGGCTCCCCTGATGTGGGAGCCTGCTTTATTTATTGCTTTTATATGTATGATTTTTGCCGAATGATCATAGAATCCTCTGAGTGATCATAGAATCCCCTGAGTGATCATAGAACACCAAAAACCGCTCATAGAGTCCGACCAGCTTTTCAAAAATCAAAAAAAGCAGGCTCCGCTGACTTGCGGGCCTGCTTTTCTGGTGAAAAACTTGCTTGCCGATCACAAATCTTCCTTTGCCGATCACAAACTGATGCTTGCCGATCACAAATCCTCCTTTGCCGATCACAAACTTCAAATTGCGTAGAAAGTTGACTTTTTACTTTACGGTTGACCGACTATTTTTAGGCTCCTGCAGCCACTTTCCTGAAAAACTGCCAAAAACACAATAATAATCTGGAATATCATTGAAAAGAAGGCTCTGCACAAACGCGGAACCTTCTTCTAAAACTCGTAGCCATCAAAATTTTGTGGAAGTTACTGCTGTTTATTCACCGGAATCCAGATTTCGCTGTATACCTTCTCAAAGTCGCTCATGTCCCCATTAAAGGAGATTTCCGGCCCTTCCCGCAATTCAAAATTAGAAGACGGCAGCCATTCGGAAAAGATTTTCGCCCACGTTTCCTGGAGCACGCCAGGGAAAGGCCCTTCTATCTTGAAAATCACCCAGCTGCCTGCAGCCACTTTTTCCACATCAAACTCTCTGAAATCAGCATCCAAAGTCGTGATGGATCCGATGAGATGGTCGAGTTCACCTTGTTCTTCATTGCGCCCCGCGTCAAAGTTAAAGGATGCGTTCACCACTGTTTTAACTTCGGTATTCCGCATCTGATCAAGTTTTTCACGCTGCTCCGGTGTGATGGAACCAGCCATATTCATGATTTCCTGATTTTGCCCTTCAAAAACAATCGGCACCCTCTTTTTAATGCCTACCAATTTAAAAGTGTCTTTTTCTGCGATACTGTAATCCATATCCATTCCTCCTTGAATCGTCAATTGGAAAGTCAGGCGCGGAAACAGCTTCAAGCTCCCACTGTTCTTCACTTCCGACGGATGCACGCCCGACCATTCACGAAAAGCGCGGCTGAAACCGTCCGCCGAATCGTAGCCGTATTTCACAGCCACATCCAGTATGCGTCCGCCGCCCCGATGCAAATCGAATGCCGCCTGCGACAGGCGCCGGTTACGGATATAGCTGCTCAGCGTCATACCGGACAAATATGAAAAGAGCTTCCGAAAATGGTATTCCGAAACGCCCGCTATGTCCGCGACTTCCTGGAAATTGATATCACTGTCCAAATGCTCTTCCATATACTGCAGCGCTTCGTTCATATCCTTCAGCATGTTCATAACCTGACCTCCTTTCTTTAACAATTCTATTCGGAATAAAAGAGGCTCATCCGATGACGCATGTACAGGAAATGTCGACTCCCGGAAATATTATCCTTCAATTCTCCCGAAAACTTGTATCCCGCATCACTACACCATATGCCCGGCCCGGCAGCGAAGCTTTCAGTTCCGCCATCAGCCGCTCCAGTTCAGCCGAAAATACTTCGTACTCTTCTTTCGCGAGCACCAGCCTCAAAAGGCTCACCATCGAATAAACCGTCCCTTTACCGAGGCTGCCCGCCGGCAATCGTAGCCTTGCATCGACATCACCGAGTTCTTCCGGATGCGCCAGCCGATAACGGTACAGCACTTCTTCGTGCGCCGATTTATTGCGGTAAGGGAAAGCGATGCGCAGCAAGGCGTCCAGTTCACTCGCCTTTAATTGCAACGGTTCATATTCTTCGCTGAATTCGTCGGCAAAATCCTGCGCAATGCGCTCGCGCAGTTCATCATCGATTACGGAATAGAAATTGGTGATCTGCCCAAGCGACAGGAAATTGACGAGCACCCATAACGGGACGTTCCTGTGCTTGTCGAAAAACTCGCGGATAGCCGGATACTTTACGCGGTCACGTTTCTTGTGGCTCTTGATCAAATTGTAAAGTGTCGAGATGATGCGGTCACGTTCGTGATGGCGCTCCTTGTCCGCGCTGTAATGAGCCGGTTCGAGGAAAGAATCCATCTCTTTGAACTTCTCCGAAAAGCGGTACGCCACTTTCGATTTGATATTCTTTTCGAATTTCAGCAATTCATTAAGCATCAGCATCCGCAATTCACGGTCGAAACGGTATAGCGCGTATATATGCCCGAACTCCGTCCCCGCCTGGTACTGCTCCTGCCCGTATGGATTCATTCGCTCGTCCCGCTCCAGAAACGGTTCCTTGTAACCGTCAATCAGCGCGTAGTAGTTTTCGCGCGACAACACGCGTCGGGCTGCCGCCTTATCCGGCACCAACAGTCCGCGGTTCTGCAATATCGTGATCTGTTCATCATGGGAAGCAAATACTTTCATGGGTTTCATCCTCTGCAACTGGTAGTTTCTTTTACTGTAAGCGAGTTTTTGGTTTTAATAAACCCTTACAAACAGAAAAACCCGCAGACATCTGTTTGTCTGCGGATTTTTCCCAAACGTCGATCAGTTGAATTCCACCGTATCGTTCATCTGTTTTTTATCGCCTTCATCTTCATTGCCAGTCAGCTTTTTGGCGAAATTCTTAACCGTTTTCGCCATATTGCCCGATTCCCAGTATTCCGCGGTTTCGGCAGTCACTTTGATCAGAATGACGTTCGGATCATCATATGTCGTATTCAGCATTTTATCGAAAACCGGATTCCAATATTCCTTTTTGCGCTCCAAGTCATCGATGAACTGAGCAGAACCGCTGATCGATACATACGATTTGCCGGCATAGGCCACGTTGACCGCAGGGTTATGCAGGATTTCCTGGTACTTGTCCGTATCTTTTAAAGTCAGGAACCACAGTTCACCGTCAAATTCCGCTTCCTGCGTCTGAAGCGGGCGGGACACCGGTTTACCATCGACAATCGTTGTGAACATCGCGACTTCGATATCCTTGATCAAATCATTGACGATTTTCAATTCCTCTTTGTGTGTCGGTGCATTGTCAGCCATAACTTAAATTCCTCCTTGTGTAATTTAACTTCCACTTATTTACTGAGTCTTCCCGCTTTCCCAGCCGAATAAACAGGCCGGAGTTTCTTCTGATTAGCCCCTTTTGAAATCGGGTACCCGTATTATGGGAAGCATACAAAAAATATCGTATGCAATAAATAAAACAGGAGGCAGATTTTATTATGAGTAAAACAGCAATTATTACAGGTGCAGGCAGTGGACTGGGGCAATCAACAGCGCTGCGCATGGCACAGGACGGCATCAATATCGCAGTGGTCGATGTAAATGAGGAAGGCGGCAACGAGACCGTCAGCAAAGTGAAAGAACTCGGCGCGGATGCCCTCTTCATCAAAGCCGATGTTTCGAAAGCGGACGAAGTGAAAAATTACGTGGACAAAACGGTGGAGCATTTTGGCTCAATCGACTATTTCTTCAACAATGCCGGCATTTCAGGAAGCGGCAAATACTTCCTTGAAACCGACATCAAAGAAATCGAACAGATTGTCGGCATCAATATGCTCGGCGCGCTTTATGGCCTTCGCTATGTGGCGGAAGTGATGGTGAAAAACGGTGGCGGTTCAATCGTCAATACGGCATCAAGTGCCGGCGTAATCGGCCAGGATACCGTCGTCACTTATTCAGCGACCAAGCACGGCATCGTCGGAATGACGAAATCACTTGTCGCCGAATACGCAAAAGACGGTTTGCGCGTCAATGCCGTGGCACCGGGACCAACTGAAACACCGATGGTCAAAGCTTATTTCGATGCCAATCCGGAGATGAAAAAGAACGCAGAAGCCGGTATCCCGCAAAAACGCCTGGGCACAGCTGACGAGGTCGCGGAACTCGTGAACTTCCTGCTGACGTCGAAAGCACAGTACATCAACGGTGATGTGATCCGCATCGACGGCGGCTTCACGAACACGAAATAAGAAGTCTTATTTAACTTCATGAATTATGGAAGGCAGAGAGCTCTAGGGGCTTTCTGCCTTTTCATATAGCATTGACACACAATGGACACTTACGAATCCCCTTTTCTGTTTGCTATAGTTAGCAGCAGTCTTGTAAAGACGGCAACAGGAAAAGGGGATAATAGATACATGCACTTAGAGAAACGACTGCCGCGAAACGGCAAAGAAGGACTTTTATACGGAACGATCATTTCCACACTGACAGTATTTTTCATGACCACTTACAGTGCCATATATTTTGCGGGCGATTTTAACGGTGAAGTAGCATGGACGATCCTGAAGATGCTGCCGATCATCTGGATCATCGTCATGATCATTGAACCTGTCATTTTCGGCAGGATTGCCGAGGCGTTGACGGCAAAATTCACGAAACCGGCAGACAGCTTCAATTCGAAGATCCTGTTCCGTATCCTGTTTACCGTACTCGGCATGTCTGCAGCTATGACTTTGATCGGTGACGTTGTCGGTAACGGCTTCCACTCAGAACTGTTCAGCAACTGGCTGCATAACTGGCCGCGCAATTTTGTCATCGTACTGGCAGCTGAAAGCCTGGTCATCCAGCCGATTGCCCGCTTTGCCATGGTGAAACTGCATGACTCACAGGATGAAAAAGCCCAGATTTCGACGGGAATGAATAATAATATTATTCAATAAAGACCAAAAAGCTCCCTGGCCGAATAACGGCCAGGGAGCTTTTCAATTTAGCTATTGGGATTAAACTTCAACTTCTTCGTCGATTTCCACCATTTTGAATTTGACCATCCGTTCCCATAAAGGTCCAGGAATATCAAGCTTGCCGATCATTTCTTTTGGCACGTTTTCATTAATTTCATTTTCTTTGCCTTGCTTCACTTTTTCCGTCCATTCCGGGTCAGCCAGCACTTGGCGTCCCATCACGACGATATCCGCTCCTTCTTCAAGAGCCGCGACCGCTTCCACGGGTTTCTTCACGCTACCGACGACGACAAATGCCACACGGCCAGCAATCTTTTCGGAAAGGATTTCGACGATGCTGCCTTCCGCCTTATCGTTATGCGGCAGTTTTTGGAAGTCCATCAACGATACATGCAGATAATGAATCCCCCCGTCAATCAATCGATCAGTCAGGATTTTTGTCTCTTCGATCGTATAGCCGATGCCTTCCTCGCTGTATTCTTCCGGCGATAGACGGTAGCCGATGATGAATTGATCATCGGCAAATTCCTCTGCCACTCGTTTCACTTCCGCCAATACAGCCAGCGGGAATTTCAGGCGGTTCTCAAGGCTTCCGCCCCACTCGTCTTCACGGCGATTCGTGATTTCCGACACGAATTGCTGAATCAGATAGGTGTTTGCACCATGGATTTCAACGCCGTCAAAACCGGCTTCGATTGCACGGCGTGTCGCTTCACCGAAGTCACGGATGATGTCCATGATTTCATCTGATGTCAATGCGCGGGGTGTCGGTCTGCCAGCAGGACCTTCTACAGCGCTAGGCGCAACCGTTTCATTGGTTTTAATCAGCGATGGCTGTCCTTGGCGTCCGCCGTGCTGTATTTGGAGAATGGCTTTATTGCCATTCGCTTTCATCGCGCTCGCCATCTGTGTCAAACGCGGCAGAACCTCATCCTTAAAAGCGACGAACTGGTTCGGAAATGCAATGCCGTTTTCAGATACTGCAATGCACGCTGAGATAAACAGGCTGCCGATATTCGAGCGGCGGCGGTAATATGCCAGTTCCTCGTCCGATACCGTCCCGTCCGGGTTGCCTGAGTACGTGGTCATCGGCGCAACACCCAGACGGTCGCTCAACACTGCACCGTTCGGCAATTTTATTTCTTCGAATAAAGAGTTGAATTCAGGTTTCATATTTATATTCCTCTTTCCTATTTAAGTTCGTTATTTCAAAATAGCATAGCCTCCATTGCACTACAAGAATTCACGCTTGCAGGCTTTTATTTTTGATTCCATTCTTTTACAATGGTACGATTTTGCCGAATAGAACTTTGAGGAGGAATTTGAATGACACCGAAAACATATAAAGAAATTCAATTGGCCAACCGGCCTGAAGGAACGCCTTCCAACGAGGATTTTGCATTTGTCGAGAAAGAGATTGCATCACCCGGGGAAGGCGAAGTGTTGCTTAAGACCCTTTACCTATCCGTCGACCCTTATATGCGGGGACGCATGCGGGACGTGAAGTCATACGTTGCCCCCTATAAATTGAACGAAGCGATTTCCGGTGGCACCCTTGCTGAAGTCGTTGAATCGAATTCGGAGCTTCTGCAAAAAGGCGATATCGTCAACGGCACACTGAAATGGGCTGAGTACAATGTTGCCAAAGCGGAAAAAGTCCAAAAAGTGGATCCGACGATTGCACCGATTACGACGCGATTGGGTATTCTAGGATTAACGGGATTAACTGCTTATTTCGGTCTTCTTGATATCGGCAAGCCGCAAGCGGGCGAAACAGTCGTTGTTTCCGGCGCAGCGGGTGCAGTCGGTTCGGTTGTCGGCCAAATTGCGAAATTGAAAGGCGCCCGCGCAGTCGGCATAGCCGGTTCGCAGGAAAAAATCGATTATCTCATTAACGAGCTCGGTTTTGATGCAGCGGTCAATTATAAATCGGAAACCTTTAACGAAGATTTGAAGCAGGCTTTGCCTGATGGCGTTGATGTCTATTTCGACAATGTCGGCGGTGAAGTTTCCGATGCAGTGATCTGGGAACTGAACAATAAAGCACGCGTCGTGCTGTGCGGAACCATCTCTTCCTACAACACACCAGGTGCAGATATCGGGCCGCGCATCCAGTGGAAGTTCATCACGACCAGCTCTATGATGAAGGGCTTCACTCTTGGTGATTACGCTTCTGAATTCCGCACCGGTGCCGCTGATTTAGGGAAATGGCTGCAGGAAGGCAAATTAAAATACGAAGAAACAATCATCGAAGGATTCGAAAACACACCACAGGCATTTTTCGGTCTGTTTGAAGGATCAAATCTGGGTAAACAGCTGGTGAAAGTGGCAGATCCGGAGTTTGCGGAACTGTAGAGTTTAATTTTGAGGTGAAAAACTGGAGTTTTCTTGAAGTGGAAGTGGTTAAAACGTGTTTGTGATCGGCTACGGGTCATTTATGATCGGCTAGTAACCGTTTGTGATCGGCTACGTGTCTTTTATGATCGGCTAGCAGCCGTTTGTGATCGGCTAAGAGAGATTTATGATCGGCTAGCTGATTTTGACGGTTTCACCTTCTAAAGAGCCATCGATCCCCCACCGCTTCAATTTCGCTTCTCGAAAACCTTCAGTCATTTTAGAGCCCTCCGCCATCGCGGGGGGTTTTATTGTTAAAATGAGGGGAAGCTAAGAACAGCGGTAAATTTGTTAAGCCAAAGGAACGAATTTAATTTCTGTGTGAATGCATTAAGGGTGGGCGGGTAAATAATGGATGTACGTAATAACCGAAACGAAAGGATGGAGTATGTAATGGCTTTTAACGACAAATTCAACGACGCCAAAGACAAAGCGATGGATAAAAGCAAAACTCATCTGGATGAAAACGGTAATGAGTATAAAGAAAAAGGCCACGATTATGTCAATGAAAACAAAGACGACTGGCAAGACCGTGTGGCCGATGGAGACGATAAAGCTAAGGATTAATTATTGCGACTGTATGTTTTTGAAACAGCAGCATCTTACGATTAAATTCAGTATAAGCCCGTTCCTTGGAAATCAAGGAGCGGGTTTTCTATTTAATTTTACAGAAATACCGAAAGTTTATCGTCGATATTACCGGGAAAACTATATAGGCAGTCTACTCTGATCCATTTTAAGAAAGGAATGATTGAATTGGTACACGAACCAGTTACAGTACATGCTCTTATCAACGGAGAAAAAGTGGATACGAAAGATAAGATCACCCGGGAGAATCCGTCGAATCCTTCAGAGATTGTCGGCTACGCGCCCTTGAATACAAAAGAAGATACGGTCCGCGCAATCGACGCAGCCGACGAAGCGTTCAAAACTTGGCGAAATAGTTCACTTGAAGAGCGCATTGAACGTATGGAGCGCGCCATTAAAAAACTGCGCGATTCAGAAAAGGAAATTACAGAGCTGTTATCCCGTGAACACGGTAAGCCTGTATATGATTCCGGCGGCGAATTATATGTTTCATTGGCATGGATGGAGCACGCCTGCAAAACGGCGAAAGACGTGATAGGCGATGATGTGCGTGAAGATGAAAACGGCACGACGATCATCAAGCATGACCCGATTGGTGTGGTATCCGCCATCGCGCCGTGGAATTACCCGATTTCCCTGTCGACGATCAAAGTAGCGCCTGCCCTGCTGGCCGGCAATACGATTGTCGTAAAACCGAGCCCGCTCGCTCCTCTTGCCGTGACCGTCGTGCTCGATATCATTGCGGAGGAATTCCCTCCTGGCGTCGTCAACGTGCTGAACGGTGAAGCGGAAGTCGGCATTGAACTGACCTCGAATCCGAAAGTTATGAAGATCGCCTTTACTGGCGGCACTGAGACAGGCCGCAAGATTATGGAAGCGGCTGCTCCGACCGTCAAGGAATTGACGCTGGAACTCGGCGGCAACGACCCCGCAATCATGTTGCCAAGCTTTGATCCGAACGATGAAAAAGCGATGCGCCGCTTAGTCGTTTCAAATTTCCTGACGGCCGGCGAAATTTGTATGATCGCTAAACGTATTTATGTGCCTCGCTCGATGCATGATCTTTTCGTTGAAAAATATATCGAAGCGGCAAACAAATGGGTGCGTGTCGGTGATCCATTCAACAGCGACGTGACGTTAGGACCAGTCAACAATAAAAAACAGAAGGATTATGTTCAGGAATTGGTGGATGATGCCAAGGCCAACGGGGCAGAAATTCACAAACTTGGTGAAATTCTTGATCCCGAACTTTTTGAAAAAGGCTATTTCATGCAGCCGACTTTAGTCGTCGGCGCGAAGCAGGAAGACCGCATCGTTAAAGAAGAGCAATTCGGTCCGACTGTACCGATTATTGCTTACGATGATGTTGATGAGGCCGTGCAACTCGCCAATGACAGCATTTTCGGATTGACCAGCTCCGTCTGGGGCGATGATCAGGAAGCAATCGAAGTGGCTGCACGTATTGAAGCCGGCACCACGATGATCAATACCGCGGCCATCCAGGGGCTGGACGTCCGCTACGAATTCGGCGGCGTCAAACAATCCGGTGTGGGCCGTGAATATGGTGAACAGGGATTGAAATCCTATGTGAACATTCATATCATCAATAACCCAAACACGAAAGACTTGCCTCATATACCGGAATGACGCGGTTGGAACCTGTTCTTATTAAAGAGCTTCTGCATTTGCAGAGGCTCTTTTTTCGGGTTTTATTTAAATTTTAAATGCAGGAATAACTCCAAACCACCGCTTGCATTAATCTGCGCTGGTTTCTTCCATCAGCACAAGCAGTTTTCTGACCGTATTGACATTGCGGATGGTCACCAATTTATATAGTTTGGTCCCGATCACTTTTTGCATGCCGCTCTTGGCAGCATGCGCCTTATCGACGGACCATAAAACAGCGCCAGGGACATAGTTCACCCGGTCAATTTCCGGCTTGATAGTCAGTTCATCAAGTACTGCCGCGTTATCCGCTTCCGGCCATAGGAACCAGACATCACTTTTCATGTCCTGATCGTTGGTCCAAGTTTCAGGGAGGCTTCCGGCTATCCGCCGAAATTCTTCAATGCTGTAAACCAGCACCTTTATGCTCAAATCGAATTGGGACAGAATTGCCGCTTCTAAAATCGATGGCAATTCATCCTGCGCGTGTTGATCGTCCGCAAAAATGATATTGCCTGAATTGATATAGGTCTTGACCGCAGACATCCCCGCTTCTTCAAACGTCTTTTTCAGCTCTTTCATATCCACTTTATTGTTGCCGCCTACGTTAATTCCTCTTAACAGCGCCACATAGATCACCTTTCCGCCTCCTTCATCCAAGTCTCCTGTTTACTCCGCGACTATAACAATACTGTCCAGGCTTTCGATTCCCTCAACTTCAAGTATCCCATACAGGCTGTGCGCCAGTGATTGAATCCGCGGCGGAACATCGTTAAACACCGGTTGGACACTCTTTGCATAATCAGCTTCCCAGACGCCGTCCTGTAAATAGCTGGCATCGACGCCAACTGTCTGATGGACTGTCCACCCTGCCGCCTCAAGCATTTCCCGCAATTGTATTGAATCGAATACATGCTGGATGTTGCCGTCATTGTCAATGAATTCGCTGTACAGCGCAAGGATGGCTGTTGCTGCAAAATGCGGCCGCTGCGCCATACGGGTAAAATTGATATCCCATTCCGCAATGCAGATCCGCTTGGCCATGCGCCGCAACTTTTTAAAATATGAGAGTAGCTGTTCCGGATTCCGAAAATACCATGAGGAGTGGGAAAGAATCGCCACATCAAAGCTCTCTTCAGGCACATCGAGCAAATCGGTCTGCAGTTGGAAATCGATGCGGCTGCCGAATTCAGAAGCGGCAATTGCTGAAGTCGCTTCCCCCACCGTTACAGGTGCACCATAATCCGGGGAAGCAATATCTACTGCCAGCACAAATCCTTCTTCTCCGACTGCATCCGCCAGAACAATTGTTGTATCCCCTTGGCCGCAGCCGATTTCAACAACGCGCATGCCTTTCTGCAAACCGAAGGCATCCACCACTGACTGCCGGTGTTTCAGCTGAATGCGTTGAATCTGATCGTCTCCAACAATTTTCATGCTTGCCAGTAAATGCTCCATTGCTTCTCCTCGATTCGTTCGATTGTTATAAATATATCGTTACTTAATTTTGCAGCGCGCTGTACAATATCCTTCACCGTGACATGGCTGTATCCTTTTTCATTGATCAATTCAGTAAACGCCTTCTTGAAATCCTGCTTGGTGCGCAATGCCTGCGGACTCAAGTTTTCATTATTCATTGCCATCCTTTTTCTCCTCCAGAATCGGCATTTTCCCGGAGCTTGTCGATTTAAGCGACAAAGTGGAATTTTCTACTGATTGAGTCGCTATTCCCATGGGTATACAGTTGAATAGCAGCTTTATTTTCAGTGTAGCATAATCAAAAAAAGGAGAGATGGACAATGATTGATTACAAAGACAAAGTCGTCATTATTACAGGCGGAGGTTCCGGCCTCGGACGCGCCGCAGCCATGTCGATCGCCAAACAAGGCGGTAAGCTTGTTCTTGTCGATATGAGCAAAGACGGTCTGGAAGAAAGTAAAAAAGAGATTCTTGCTGCAGCTTCGGATGCGCAGATTGAAACCGTCGAAGTAAATGTCACCAATGAAGAAGATGTAAAGAATTATGTTGACTTTACAATCAGGAAATTCGGCAAGATTGATGGATTCTTCAATAATGCCGGCATCGAAGGCAAACAGAACCTGACTGAAGAATATGGTTCGGATGAGTTTGAAAAAGTCATCAATGTCAATTTGAACGGTGTTTTCTACGGCATGAAATATGTACTCAAAGTTATGAAGGAACAAGGCTACGGTTCAATTGTCAACACAGCTTCCGTCGGCGGGATCCGCGGGGTCGGCAATCAATCAGGCTATGCAGCGAGCAAGCACGGCGTTGTCGGTTTGACACGCAACTCAGGCATCGAATACGGGGAATTTGGCATCAGCATCAATGCCATCGCGCCGGGTGCCATCATGACTCCGATGGTCGAAGGCTCATTGAAGCAGATGGCTGGCGATAATTGGGAAGCTGCCGGCAAGGAATTTGTCAGCGTCAACCCGATGAAGCGTTTCGGTAAGCCAGAAGAAGTCGGAAACCTTGTCGCGTTCCTTCTTTCCGATGCAGCGAAGTTCATCAACGCTTCTGTGATTCCAATCGACGGCGGCCAGTCTTATAAATACTGATTCACAAACATGTAAAAAAGCACTGCTTCTAACCAATGAGGTTAGAAGCAGTGCTTTTTTCATCTGACACTATTCATTTCTGCGAGGGTTATTCGGACGCTCGTCCGACACCTTCTCGGAATATTCCTTGGCATCCTGCTGTTCATCTCTGCCTTTCACTTCTTCGTAATCCGTCGCATCGTTATCACCATCAAACGTTTCTTTCGCTTTATTGATCGCTTTATCAATTCCTGATTCCGGCGCACCTACCTGCTTTTCAGGCGTGCGGCCTGCTGTACCTTTTCTGGCCAATGAAATCCCTCCTGGTAAAAAGTATTTGCTTATAGTTTACCCGGTAACGTGGATTCTACTCCTGTTTTCAGAGGTTTGACTCAGGTGAGCTTCTGGCCGCAGTTCGGACAGAATTTGGCGCCATTTACTTTCTCGCCGCAATTCGGGCAGAAGTTCGGCGCTTTACCGCTGCCGGATTCAGTTCCGCTCTCTTGTTGACCGGAATTCCCTTCGCCGTCATTCGAACTTTTCTTATCATCCATCATTTCCTTCGCGATATTCATGCCCATCATCATTCCTGCCATATCTGATGCGGTATTCGATCCGGATGATTTGCCCATCGCATCGGCCACTGAAATCTGCTGGTACCGGGAAACGTCGCCAACCATGCCATGTGAAGCATTTTTATTAATCATATCCTGTATTTCTTTTGGATAATTGAAGCTCATGATCTGGAAGCCGGTGATTTTCAAGCCGTCATCCATAACTTGCATATCAAGGTCGTCTTGAATTCCTTTTGAAATATCGTGTGCATTCGCCTGCAAATTGAACATATCCTTGCCTTCTTTTGGAATCCACTTCATCAATAATTGATCCAATACAGCAGTGATGCGGATTTTCACATCATCGACCGTATAACTCGTACGCACACCGGCAATTTTGTCGATAAGGTTGATGTAATCATTGACTTTGAACTGGAATGTTCCGTTCGCCCGGATCGGCATGCCGCCGGGAAGACCCGGTGCTGGGATGTTGATCGGATTCTGTGTGCCCCATCTGACCACAAACTCTTTCGTGTTGACGAACAGCACTTCGACCCGCATACCGCTGTTGAATCCGAAGCGGAATCCTTTTAATGTCGACAGGAACGGAACGATTTCCGATTCGATATCGTACTCTCCGTCTTCTTCAAAGATCCCTTCGATTTTACCGTTGTTCAGGAAAATCGCATCCTGTCCTGGACGGATAATCAAGCGGCTCCCCTTCTTCACTTCCTTGTTTGCCCATTTGTAAAAAATCATATCATCGCGGAACTCATCCCATTCCACGACGTCTGCGAATTGATTGCCGAAAAAAACCATATTGTTCATTCCTTCCTCTAATTCGTTTGGCGCTTAAAAGCTTCTGCCTCCGCCGCTGAAGGAACGGCCTCCGCCAGTCATGCCGCCACCGCCGAACCCGCCGCCGCTGTTATTATTCTTCGGAATTCTGCGCCTTGTCACGGTCTTATTGCGGAAACGGTCTGAATCTCTTGTGACTCGTGTGTGGTCACGGTCGATATAAGTTGCCGCCGTCGTCGTATTGCGGCCGCCGGAGTTGTAGAGCATAGTGCCGACAACGACACCGCCGAGCAATAGGGCCACCGCCGCCTGGAACCAGGTCTGGAAAAAGATGCTTTCGGGATTGACGCCCGGTTTATATTCCATATAGCGGTCGGCCGTTTCGATCGTTTCGCGGAATGCGCCGGCATATTGACCTTCTACCATATAAGGAGTGATCCGGTCGAGCACCAATTCAACGCGCTCATTATCAAGCCGCTGTTCGGCTGTACCGAAACCGGCCAGATAGAATTCCCTGCCGCCGATATCGATCGTTAGCAGCACTGCATTTTCTGTCCCGGTTTCGTCAGCCAGACCATCAAAAAAATCACCCATATATGTCTCGATTGGCAGACCTTCCGTGCTGTCAGTGGTCAGCAACAGAAATTCGGTTCCCTGCTCACGGCTCTTTTCGGCTGCGTATGCTTCCAGGTCGCTGATTTCGGAATCACTGAGCAATCCCGCCTGATCAAAGATGTGCTGATCCGTTTGTGCAAAAGCCGCCGTGCCCGTCAACAGCATCAATACTGTAAGCAATAAAATCATCGCATTAATTTTAAACAGCGAATTCGTCACCAAAGAACACCTCCCACCAGATAGGAGATGGTTTTTAATACTGCAAAAGTCGAGACGGCAATGCCCATGAACCAGGCTGCCACTTTGCCGCCGCTGATCGGAGGCTTGCCGACCACTTTGCCGGTCTGGCCGTTCATCGCAAAAGTATGTTCTTTATTTTCGAAATCGTAATACACCATCCAGACCGGAAAAAGTGTGTAGTAAACTTTTTTCTTATTGGCATTGATCTGTTTGTTAGTGTAGCTGACTGTTGAATAACCGGAAATGGTGCTGCCGATGTAAGTATCGATATAAGGTACTATTTTCGATTCTATCCGCGAAAAAAGCGCATCTTCATCAAAATCATATTTTTCAGCCAGAAAACCAGCCAAATAAGGCATACGAAAATCTTTTAAATCACTGTAATCGTAGGGTTCCAGCTTATCCATCAGCTCATCGTCCATCTTTTCGGAAGCATCGGCGGGCACTTTCAGATAACTGAGATCGATTTCCCGGTAAACATCATAAAAGTCGGTTTCTGTGATGACAGTATCGCCTTGTTGATAGGTTCGCATCCGGGTTCCGATTGCGGCTACTTCGGCTTTGCCATCGATATCATATAGCCAGAATGGCACATACATGCCCGTCATTTTTTTGATGCGGTCGCCGTTCATGAATCCTCTTGGCGTCAATCTTCCGTTTTTCGTCCACTTTTTAAAAGCCGCCACTGCTTCATCTTTGCTGATAGTGAATGGAATCACCTTAGCGGGGGCAAGGTCGCCCGTCAGCCGGTCCGCAAGTATGACAGGAGCCCCGCAAAAACTGCAGTGCGTCGCTGTCGTTTCCGCTTCCGTCAGCAGGACGGCTCCGCAGTTTTCACAATGATATTCCTTCGCTTCTTCAGGAGCGAATTTCTGCTGGATATTTTCTTCCGGGAAAGTTTCGATATCGTCCTGCCGGCCGCAGTTTGGACAGGATAATTTGCCGGAAGCGGCGTCAAACGCCATATCCGATCCGCAGTTCGGGCATTTATAATGAGTAACCAACCCGCTTTCCTCCCTTCTGCGCAATATCTTTATGCTGGGTGCCAGTCATTATTCGCCTTTACTCACCTGGGACTTCAACGCTTCCAGTTCATCATCGACATTAATGCCTGATTTCAATGAATCAAGTTCCTTGTCCACATTTGAATCATTGTCATATTTTTTAGCCAGATCTTTGACAGAATCTCCGGACCCTTTATTGAGTTCGGACATCGCCTGCGCTTCATCAAGCTGCTGATTGATTTTCTTTTCCATCGCGTCAAAAGCAGAAATCCGTTCTCCGGCTCCGCCCATCGACGAATTGAATTCGTTCATGCGTTCCTGCGTTTTCGCAACAGAAGCTTTCCCTTTCAACTCTGTGCGGCGGGATTCCAATTCACTGATGTCTTCTTCAAGCTTATCGTGCATCTGGCGCATCTGCTGGGTATTGGCAGCCGCCATTTCGACCGCTGTATGAAGGCCTTGCTCGCGTTCCGTCAACTCCGCTTTTCGCTGCAGGAATTTACGCGCATCATCTTCATTGCCCGCTTCAAGCGCTTTTACCGCATAACGCTGCATATCATCGATTTCTTTTTGCACATCCGATAGTTCACGCCGCTCGCGTTTTTCCGCTGCCATGATCGCTGCCGTTTCCGATTTCACTTTGCCAAGATCACTGTTCAAATCACGTAAATATTGATCGATCATTTTCTCAGGGTCTTCCGCCTGGTCCAGCATTGCGTGAATATTGCTTGTCATGATATCCCGAAAACGTTTTAAAATTTCCATCATCATTCTCCTCTTCATTTTTTCCGCTGTGCGGTCTTGCTTTATTCCATAAAACTACCCGTTCCGCCGGCGTATTAACCATGTCGCCCAACACAGCAGAAGATCGGCAGTTCCCTTCTATATAAGAGCTTCTCCTTTTCAAGGAAAGTTCCTGCCTGACCGCTGCTGGGGCTAATGATAAGGGCATCGTGCTCTCAGATGATATCTTTGATGATCCGGAAAATACCGCGGGGAATAAAGAAGAGCAGCTCTCCCGCCTCAATTAGCAGATCCACAATCCACCATCGCTCTTTTTTCTTTTTCACGTCAGCCGCCATCTTTATCATCCGCCTTTCTGTTTCTATTATGTACGGACCCATTTACAGAAAAGTTTCATAACTTCCAGGAAATTCTGCGGGATGTTCAAATAAACATCATGGTTCATCCAGTTTCTTCTGCATAATCATTTCATCATGTAATCTCCAAAAGTTTCCTTGTTTTGTTTATACTTAAGCCAAGATGGATTTCAAAGAAGGAGGAATTTTACGTGGCAAAAAAAGAATTGACCGCTGATCAGCGAAAAGACTTGCTGGACACATTGAAAGGACGCTTCGAAAAGAACATGAATCGTCATGAAAGCGTGGACTGGAATCTTATTCAGGAGAAGCTCGAGGCTGCTCCCGACAAACTGTGGTCACTGTTCCAAATGGAAGAGACTGGAGGCGAACCAGATGTCGTGACGCTGGAACCGCAGGACGGCTTCCACGTCTTCTATGATTGTTCGCCTGAAACACCGAAAGGCCGCCGGAGCCTTTGCTATGACCGGGAAGCTTGGGAAGCACGGAAAAAATTCAAGCCTGAAAATACCGCTATGGACATGGCCGTTGAGATGGGCATCGAAATGATTTCAGAAGATGAGTATCGATCGCTCCATCAATTTGGCGAATTCGACCGCAAGACATCGACTTGGGTGCTCACACCCGAAAATATCAGATCCCATGGCGGCGCCATTTTCTGCGATTATCGCTATGGCCAAGTCTTCACTTACCACAACGGCGCTGATTCCTATTATGCGAGCAGGGGTTTCCGCGGCAAGCTGAAGGTCTGAACAGAAAACTCATTCTTAAAAAAGCCATCGGAATTATTCGCCGATGGCTTCTTTACATTTCAAAATATATTTCTTCCCTGAAATTTTCAAATGGGCTCTTCTCCGCAAAATCTTACAACAACAGCAGCCATTGCTTTGGCACTGATCAACAGACTCTTTTCATTGATTTCGAATTTCGGATGGTGATGGGGAAAGGCTTCACCTTCAGCCGGCATCGCGCCCACGTAGAAAAAGCAGCCCGGTTTTTCTTTAAGGTAATATGCAAAATCCTCGGAAGGCGGCTGGGGTTCGGTTTCCACCACAGCATCCACTTCAGGAATATTCGCCTCTTCGAGAGCGGCACGCACCTGTCCGGTTATTTCCGGATCGTTGTACAGGACCGGATAGTCATTCGCATACTCCAATCGTGCCTCTACACCGAATGATTCTTCCAGCCCTTTGACGAATCTGCGGATTTCATCTTCCACGAGCGTGCGCGCTGCTTCTGACATCGTTCGGACATCGCCTTCAAGTTCAACTGAATCTTTTATGACATTAAACTGTCCTTTGCCATCAAACGAACCGATGGTAACGACAGCGGCGTCGAACGGATTAACCCTTCGGCTGACGATGGTCTGGCAATTCATGACGAATGAACTCGCGGCTACGATGGCATCATTCGCAGTATGGGGAGAGGAACCATGACCACCCTTTCCTTGAACACGAAGTTTGAAGCGGGCCCGGCCAGTTTGTGTATTCCCGCTTCTATAGAATATTTTCCCCGATTCCATCATGGACATGACATGGATGCCGAAGACAGCTTCGACTCCTTCTAGGACCCCAGCGCTGATCATTCCCAGAGCTCCGCCCGGCGGCATTTCTTCAGCGGGCTGGTGGATGATTTTTATGACACCCGATAACTCGCTCTTCATTTCCGCAAGGGTTTCAGCCAAAATCAGCATGTATGCGGTATGTCCATCATGTCCGCAGGCATGCATGACACCCTCATTTTTGGATGCGTAAGGCAATCCGGTTTCCTCTTTGATCGGCAAAGCATCAAAATCAGCACGTATCGCAATAGTCTTTCCAGGTTTCGCCCCTTTAATCGTCACTACAATGCCCCGTTGTCCTCCAAAATCTTTTTCAATTTCATCGATTGGCACTTCCTTATAGAAATCGGCGATAAACGCCGCAGTTTCTTCTTCCTGAAATGAAAGCTCGGGATGTTCATGGAGATGACGCCGGATCTCAACAATTCGCGATTCTTTCTGTTCAAGACGGTTGAATAAGTTTTCAATTAACATTTGAACAACCTCCTTTCCATGACTCTACCCTTTCTACAAAAAATAAAGCCGATCCAGAAAGTTCCGGACCGGCTTTATCGTTGCAGTATTTATTGGGCAGTCAAACCGCCGTCAATGACAAACTCTGACCCCGTCGAGTAGCTGGCTTCATCCGAAGCAAGGAAAAGCACCATATTGGAAACTTCCTCTGATTGTGCTACGCGCTTCAAAGGGATATGCTTCGAGAACTCTTCAACAGCAGCTTTGGTATCTTCCTGCACGACCATCGGGGTAGCAATGACGCCGGGATGAACCGAGTTCACGCGGATTCCATAATTGGCGCATTCAATCGCCGCCGCTTTCGTCATGCCCCGAACCGCAAATTTCGTATCCGTATAGCCGATTGCTCCCGCCACCAGCCCGTTCATGGAAGAAATATTGACAATCGAACCGCCACCCGCTTTCTGCATGGACGGAATAACAGCCTTCATACCCATAAAGACGGAAACCTGATTGATCTCCACAATGCGGCGGTATTCTTCTGCCGTCGTCTGTAAAATCGATTTGGCCATGGTGATGCCCGCATTGTTCACCAGCACATTTACTGGGCCAAACGCTTTTTCAGCTTCGTCAATCACTTTTGACCAGTCTTCTTCAAGTGCGACATTCTGTTTTACGAACAGTGCATTTTCGCCCAGTTCTTTTGCCAGCGCCTGTCCTTTTTCCTCATTCAAATCCGTAAGCACCACTTTCGCGCCTTCTTCGATAAATTTTTTCACGTGTGATGCGCCCATTCCTTGAGCGGCACCTGTCACAATCGCCACTTTTCCTGCTAACCGGTTCATTTTCCATTCCTCCAGCAAATTATTTACTTTATTTTAAAATAAACTACATTTGTAAGTTAACAGAAAAATATTCTGTTTGTCTATTGAAAATGATCCATGTCATAATAAATTCAAGAACATCGTCCACAGTTTGGACATAGGGAGGTTTTCATCATCACTGGAACTGAAGATCGACGCATCTTACGGACGCAAAAAAAATTGAAAACAGCGTTATTGGATTTATTGGAACAAAAATATCTGCACGAACTCTCTATCACTGAAGTGACAAAAGAGGCCGATTGCAACAGGGTCACTTTTTACTCCCATTACAGGGATTTGAATGCATTGCTGGAAGCAATAGTAGCAGACCATCTGGACGGTTTAACGGCTCATTTCCGTAAAAGCTTTGAAGGGCGTGAACGATTTTCCTCTACGGATGTGGAACGCCATCTGCCGATTTTCGAATACATTTATCAAAACCAATTCATATTCTCGCTGATTATTAAAGGCGAAGTACTGCCTGGGTCTCAAAATCTCTTCTGCGAAAGTTTAATGCGCGTCTCCACCATCGAATTAAAACTGGAAGAAGAAACGGATATCGAGATTCCAACACTCAACTATTTTGTCACTTACGGAAGCCTCGGCTTTTTCCTGTACTGGATCAACCAGAACTTCAGCACACCGCCTGAAGCCATGGCTGAAAAGCTTGCCGTTCTCCACGGCAAGATGTATGGAGGCGCCATTGTTTTATAGAATGAAAAGTTTTAAGCAAGATTCGCTGTGTGAATTTTTAAGCCTTTCTGCTCACCTATTATCTATCTATTCTGTCAATACAGGATTATAATAAAGGCAAAGATTAGGGGGGAGAGTGCGATGGAATTCGAACGGAAATTGGCGCAATGGCGCGATGAAGGATTTATCGATCAGACTGCTGTCGACCGCATAAAGGCATTTGAAAAAGGCCAGCCCCAAAAGAAAAAGATTCCCTTATTACTTCTTATCGGATTGATTTTCTTCGCATTGGCAGTATTCAGTTTTATCGCAGCCAACTGGCAGGCGATTCCGGAACTGCTGAAAGTGGCATTGGTTCTTGGACTGATGTGGCTGTTCTATGTAATCGCTTATTTTTCCGAGAAAAAACATTTCGGCCAGCCGATTCTTTTCAGGCTGCTGGGGCTCGCCATGTTCGGCGCAAGCATCCTGGTGACTGCCCAGACATTCCATTTCAGTCTCTCAAATTCCGTTTTGCCATGGGCGATTTTCATCGCTGCGCTGGCCCATTATTTTCAGTGGCGGCATTTAGCCTATGTTTTGGTGATTTTCGTATTCGGCATATTCACGCTCACATCGTTTTTGCCAAACACGAATTGGGTTGAATGGGGTATCTTTGTAGCCATCTCATTTGCCTGGTTCCACTTCAGCAAAGACGATGCACCCAAGATACTCAGCTGGATGCTGCTGTTTTTCTCTGGTCTGTTAATGTGGGATCTGGTTTCCTACAGCAGTCCTTTCTGGCCGATTTGGACCTTATTCGCGCTCGTTTTGCTGCTGTTCCTGGTACCAACTGGCAAGCAGAAGTTACTATCTCCCCTTTATCTTATTTTCGGAGCTGTCATGCTTATTGTCTACCTGGCGCTTAGAGGGGAAACCGAAATGTCGCTCGTCGACCTCAATTGGCCGGAATCAATCGCGCTGGCCGCGGCCGGTCTTGGCGTATTATTTCTGGCCTACTCGAGATTCCGGGATATCATCTGGATCTCGATTCTTGGTGCAATGGGTTTCCTGTTGTTTGACGACACCGCCATTGCACTGGCACTGGTTGCTGAAGTTAGTGCACTTGCCTACCTTATTATTGCCCAGCGGCAGAATCGTCCGCTCGCTCCAGGCTTCATCTACTTCATCCTGGTGCAGTTCGTGATTTACGTCATTTATGCTTGGGAACGCCTTGATATGTCGCTGTTCTTCCTGATCGGCGCATTGCTGCTGTTTGCTCTTTCCGCTGCCGCCTGGTGGTTGAACCGCAAGAGAGAAGGTGCTGCGTCATGAAACTGAAACAATGGTTATTGCCTATTCTTATGACAATTTTCGTTGTCGTACTGGTGGCTGCTTTCTATTCCGCATCGTGGTTTGGTGAACAATACACACTGCGTGCAGAACCTTTTGATCCATTCGATCCCTTCTACGGAGAGTATGTCATGCTTCAGTATCCTGATCTGAATGCAGCTGGCAGCACTTACGAAGGCGATGTCTATTTCACTTTGACAGAAGGCCCCGACGGTTTTGCTGTTATCGATGAAATCAGCTATGACCCATTTTTCGGTGCAATCAGCGGTTATTCCTATGGCAACCGCTTGACCGCTCCGCAGCTGGAGCAATTCTATGTCGAGCAGGGCCTTGGCCCGCAGTTGGAAAGCGCGGTCGATCTGCAAGTGACGATAGACGTAGCGCCGTGGGGAATCATCCGCCCTGTCAGTATCGCGGAACGGGAAGAATAGAATAGAGCCGATTTAAAGACCTGCAACAGTTCGATTCAACTGTTGCAGGTCTTTCTTAATGGTGCTGTCCTATGAAATTCATGTTCTGTTTCTTCTTATCGCTGACGAAATCCAGAGACCTGCTATGACAATTCCTGCCACTAAAAGCGCCATCAGTCCTATAGGAATTATGCCTTTCGAATCAAATTCGCTCGACTCCACCTCCTGTAAAACTATTTCTTCTTTATCGGCATATTCCCTATCCGCAAGTTCGGTATTATGGGTGGTCGGCGAACAAAGTGGATGGATCCACTTTCCGCCTTCCAGGTTGAGGAAGAACAAATACTCTGCATTCTTCCTGCTCTCTCCCCAAGTAACGTCTTCATAAACTGTAATGGCTTCCGTCTCCACGCCTTTGAAACTCTTCCCCACTTCAACTGTCAGCATTTTTTTATTATCGGTATAGTCAATGTCTTTCACTTCCCCAATTAACACCGCGTCATATTCTTCATACGCAATCTTCACAGGAGATGGTTCAGCGCACGACAAGGCAAAACTTTGAGCAGGATTCAGAAATATTGATGCTATGAATACCAAAAGTATTATTTTTTTCATAAAAGCCCCTCCTTTGCCTATTTGTCGTATCACCACTCCCGAAGTTACATATCCATCCCATTCAAAAACCCGTATGCCTGAAAATCAGGCACACGGGTCAGTTTCCATTCGAATTTATTTCTTTTTATCGTCCTCGTTGTTGCTATCCATGCCACGATATTCCTGTTCGGGAAGGTTGATTTCTTCTTTATAGTCCTGTGCCTCTTGTCTCAATTCCAGGTCGCGCTGATTCGTCTGCAATTCGTCTTTGTTCTTGTCTCGTGCCAATCCAATCCCTCCTATTTCGTGTTAGTCCTGCTATTCCCGATAAACAGGTGCTGAAACGGGGAATAAAGTTCCATTTAATGCGGCCTGAACAAACGTTCAAATCTCTGCCACTTAAAATTGATATTCAATTTATATTCGTCCGCTATGATGTGGTGGATACAATTGAAGATAATAGAGGAGTGGAGTGAATGAATAAATTTTTAAACCCGATCACTGATTGGGTATCAACAAAACGGGGCATGTGGATCACCATCGTCTTCTGGCTGGTGGCAATGACAGCTCTCAGCATGGGCCCGACTTTGAATGATTATAAAGTGGCGAACTTCCAATCCCTTCCCGATGATGCCCAGTCGATCATCGCGGATCAGAAGCTGAAGGAATACTTCCCCAATGACCAGGGGACTCCTGGCATTCTCGTTTTCCATAATGCCGAAGGAGACGTTGAATTCGAAACGGTCCAGGAAATCCTGGCTGCGATTACAGCCGAAAGTATAGAAGGCATCGATTCGATTGTAGATGTCAGCCAGCTGCCGCCACAAGCGCTGGAAGGTTTCTATTCGGAAGATAATTCAACAATGATTGTGCCGATGACGCTTGAAGCAGGTCTTGGCAGCGCTGATTTTTCAGAGATCAATGACCGTGCAAGCGACATCGGCAATGATATTGCTGCTGAGTCGGGCAATATGGAATTCTATGTGACAGGTCCTGCCGGCATTGCCGGTGACACGGTAAAACTTTTTGAAGAGGCGGATTTTGTTTTATTGATTGCGACTGTGTTGATTATTTTAATCTTACTGATCGTCATCTACCGCTCCCCGCTGCTGGCAATCATACCGCTCCTGGCGACCGGGATTGTATACCAGGTCGTCAACCAGACACTTGCATTCATGGGTTCTGCGGGACTTGAATTGACGAGCCAGACAACGTCAATCATGAGTATCCTGCTGTTTGCGGCAGTCATCGATTATTCGCTGTTCGTGTTCTCCCGCTACCGCGAAGAACTGAACCATTATGAGAGCAAATACGAAGCGATGAAATTTGCGATGCGCGCCACTGGTGAGCCCGTATTCTTTGCCGGCGGAACCGTACTTGCAGCGATGCTGATCCTGTTTTTCGCAGATTTCCGCGATTATGCCAATTTCGCGCCGATATTCGGAACGGCTGTCTTCATCATCATGATTGCTTCTATTACGCTGATCCCGGCTTTATTTACGTTATTCGGCCGCAAAGCATTCTGGCCGAAAGTGCCGAAATACGGAAAAGCCACAGAAGTGAAACATGGCATCTGGGGACCTGTTGCAAAATTCGTCGTCAATAAACCGCTTGTTTCCGGTGGCTTGGTTGCCATACTACTAGTGGTTTCCGCGCTCAATGTCTTGAATATCGAGTATGAATTCGATACCGTCAAATCGTTTCCGGAAGATATGCCGTCACGTGTAGGGTATGAAATCGTCGAAGAGAAATTCGACAAAGGCGAAATTGCCCCTTCTTCCCTGCTTGTGGTCAGCGATGAACCGATGACGGAAGAAGCAATTGCCGATTTGACTGATTCACTGAACGCTTACGAAGAAATCGCTTCTGCCCGTTTGTCCGGTCAGACCGATGACGGCGAAGCATTGAAATACAGCATTGCATTGTCGCTGAATCCGTATTCAGCAGAAGCACTCGATTTCATCGAACAGCTCCGCGGGGACAGTATGGAGTTGCTGGAAACTGCAGCCATTGACGGCGATGCTCATTTTGGCGGAATCACACCGAAGCTGGTGGATGAACGCGCTGTAAACAATGATGATATATACAAAATTGTCATTCTTGAAACACTGTTGATCCTGGTGCTGCTGTTTGCGCTGACACGTTCGTGGAAGATGCCGCTTTATATGATGGCGACGATTCTTTTATCTTATTTATCAGCTCTTGGACTCGGAATTTTCCTGGTCGATGCACTGTTCGGATTTGACGCCATCAGCACGCGCGTGCCGGTCTATTCCTTCATCTTCCTGGTCGCGCTCGGCATCGATTACAACATCATCCTGGTATCCCGATTCATCGAGGAACGGAAAACACGCAAAGTCAAAGATGCATTGGAAATTGCCCTCAGCCACACAGGCGGCGTCATATCGTCAGCCGGCATCATCCTTGCCGCAACATTTGCCGCATTGACGACAATGCCGATCGCCGATCTATTCGTCTTCGGTTTCATGGTCTCCATCGGTATCCTGATCGATACCTTCCTGGTCCGCGGTATGCTGCTGCCGGCATTGATACTGTTTTTTGAAAAAGAGGCGTAAACCCTGCATACTGATAGCAGGCAGAAACCGTTCGAAGCGGTTTCCAAATTACAGGGAGGAATAGGCATGAAAATTCTCGTCGTTGATGACGATCTCTATATTCAGCAATTAGTGGCGATCCATTTAGGCAATGAAGGCTATACTGTCTTTCGGGCTACCGACGCTGAACAAGCATTATTGCTGCTGGAGGAACAGCTTGTCGACCTCGCTATCGTCGATGTCATGATGCCGGGAATGGACGGTTTCGACCTGACCCGGATCCTGACGCAGGACCTTAATATCCCAGTGATCCTCCTGACGGCGAAAGGCCAGCTCGAAGACAAGGAACAAGGGTTTTTGTCAGGTTCTGAAGATTATGTAGTAAAGCCGTTCGAGCCGAAAGAGTTATTGTTTCGCGTGGCCGTGGTCCTGCGCCGTTCAGAGCGGTCGGTCCAGGAGAATCTGCAATCCGGCAATGTCACGATCAACCGCCGGAACTTCGAAGTGGCGATTGGCGATGAAACCGTTATTTTACCATTGAAGGAATTTGAAATCCTGTCCCTTCTGGTGTCACGCGCCAACCTGGCGACCCCGCGCGGCCTGCTGTTTGAATATGTCTGGGGCGAAGGCCACGACGTCAGTGAAATGACATTGAATACACATATCAACCGTATCCGCGACCGGCTTAAACGCTATGGTGCCACCGTTGAAATCCATACGATGCGCGGGATCGGCTATAAACTCGAGGCATTGAAATGAAAACGTTATACCGCCAATTCACCATTGCCACATTGTTCATACTGGCCATCAGCATTTTGATCGGTTTCACCATCGCCAATATCTTCTATATCACTGTGACGAAAGAAGAGACAATCGAACAGAATGTAGGCGTCGCCCAGGAAATCGTAGCAACTGTCCAAAACGTCCCTTATTCGGAAGAGAGCTTTGACCGTTACATGCAGGCTGTAGCGAAGCTCGGCTATCAGATTGCCCTCGTCGACAATGCGGGGGATATGAAGTTCTATGGAGAGCCGTTTGATGACACGGCGTTTCCTGAGGAAGCCCAGCGCGTTCTCACTGAGAACGGCACATATACCGGACTTGATAGTTTCAAGGATCAGATTTTCATGATCGGCCACTTTACGAATGAACTGCATAACACGGTCGGAGTCCCTTTTGAACGAGACGGTGAAAATTATGGTTTGTTCATTCGCCCGGATACCAAACTTTTGGGGACTGATATCCATTCGGTGCTGATCGGCTTTGTGGTTGCCATCGGACTAGTCAGCATCATCGGCATGATTTGGCTGGCGCGGCAATTGACGCGTCCGATTGTGCAATTGACCGAAGCGACTAAACATATCGCGCGTGAAAACTATAATTACCCACTTGATATAAAGCGCAATGATGAAATCGGCCAGTTGTCGGAGAGCTTCAATTTGATGCAGACACAGCTGCAGCAAAACGACTTGGCGCGCAAATCATTCATCAGCAACGTCTCGCATGATTTCCAGTCGCCGCTCATGAACATCCAAGGCTACGCGGATCTCTTGAAATCACCTGACTTGCCGGATGCCGACCGCCTGGCTTATACCTCGATCATCGATCAGGAAGCGAAACGGCTGTCGAGCCTGACCCGTCAGCTCCTATTGCTGACGTCGCTGGACCAGGGGGCCTATCCGATGAAGTCAAAGGAATTCAAACTGGACGAACAATTGAAAGCCGTTGTCCGCAAATACCGCTGGCGGCTTGAGGAAGAAGATATCAATCTTTCTTATTCCTTGGCTCCCACCCTGTTCCGTGGCGACGCCGAACTGCTTGATAACGTTTGGGACAATTTGCTGACGAACGCCATTAAATACAATAAACCCGGCGGCAGTATTGAAATTGCACTTAAGACCATCGGCCCTGACGTCATCGTCACATTCAAAGACACCGGCACAGGAATTGCGGCAGAAGCACTTCCCCAATTATTCGACCGCTTCTACCGCGGGGATGCCGCGCGCAAAAAAGATGGAACAGGACTCGGTCTTTCAATAGTTGAACAGATTGTCCAGCTGCATCATGGTACTATTAAAGTTAACAGCAAAATCGGAGAAGGCAGTGAATTCATCCTCACCTTGCCGCATTCCGATGTGAAACAAACATAATTTGGAGGGTTTTACACATGGAAAAAGTTTGGAGTTTAAGATTGATCCGCTTTTCAGCGATTTTCGGTTTTCTCGGCACATATCTTGGTTCACATATGGCTGGCCAGATGGACTATTCACTGCGCCCGATTCATGCGCATATTCTGCTCGTCGGCTGGCTGTCAGTTTTTGCATGGGGTATTTTCTATCATGCCTACACGATCAAATACAAGAAACTTGTCACCATCCATGGCATTCTGGCAATGGTTGGCGCCGTTGGCTTGACTGGCGGCATGTGGCTGTACAATTTGAATCCGTTCAATTGGGGCGACACCCTTGTAATGGTACTTTTCATCGTCGGCGGAACTTTATTGCTGCTGGCTTTCCTGCTGTTCGCGGTTATTACATTCCTGACAGAAAAAGAATAGAGATTTCAAAAAGCTCCCAAGTCATCAACCATGACTTGGGAGCTTTTTTTTGAACCTTAAGAATTCTTCATTTTTATCGAAAGTAATTCTTCATGTTTCTCCATTATACTCATTTTCAGCTAGCAAAACGCGATAGGAGGAATCACGATGAAAACGATACTGCAGGCAAACAAAATCTCAAAAACTTACGGCAAGAAAGGGACAGCCAAATATACCGCCATCAACAATTTGTCTTTTGAAATGAAGGAAGGTGAATTCATCGGCATTATGGGTCCATCAGGTTCCGGCAAGACCACATTATTGAATATGGTGGCGACACTCGATCCATTGACGGATGGTGAAATCACCATCGACGGCATTTCCGTTTCGTCCATGAACGAAGATCAATTATCGGACTTCCGCTCACAAAACCTTGGATTCATCTTTCAGGATTTTAATCTCTTGGAAAATATGACGGTCTTTGAAAATATTGCATTGCCCTTGTCGCTCCAAAATAAGAAATTAGATAAAATCCAGTCAAGCGTCCATCAGGTAGCCAGTCTGCTTGGAATTGGCGACATAACAGAAAAATATCCGGCTGAACTTTCAGGAGGCCAGAAACAGCGGACCGCCATCGCCCGCGCTTTGATTCATGAACCGACACTGCTGCTCGCTGACGAACCAACCGGTGCACTCGATTCCCAAAATGCAGCCACCTTGCTCGACACATTAGTCGATTTGAATGAAGAACGGAAAGTCTCTATCCTGATGGTGACCCATGATCCGCGCAGCGCCAGCTATTGCAGCCGGCTCCTTTTCATCAAAGACGGGAAACTGGATCGTGAACTTTTCCCATCCGGCACGCGCGATGAATTTCATCAGGAAATTTTAGCTGTTCTCGGTGACCTGGATCGCATACCTTTGGCAGGTGTCCGCTCATGATCCTGAAACTGGCGTTAAACGGCTTGAAAAAGAAACAGCGGGATTATGCCATTCTCTTTACCGGCCTGATCATTTCCATCGCTGTATTTTACATGTTCCTGACTCTTTCACTGAATAAAGAATTTATCCTGCAGAATTCCGTCATCAATAATATTCAATTGGTCTTTCTCGTCGGGACAGTAATGCTTTCTGTCATCACATTCTTCTATTTGTTCTATACCAATTCGTTTCTGCTGTCCTTACGGAAGAAGGAGTATGGCCTTTATGAACTGATCGGTGCGAAAAAACTCCAGATTCGGCGTGTATTTCAGATTGAAACCATGGCCATAACCGGCATTTCACTCATCATCGGTCTCATACTCGGAATCATTTTATCCCGTGTCGTTTCCTGGGTGCTCATGAACCAGCTGAATATCGGATTCATTCAATTCAAGGTCGTCTATTTGCCGGCGGTTTTCTGGACCGTGATTTACTACCTTGTCACTTCTTTCATTACGTCGTCCATCCATAATTTATGGCTCGCCAAAATTTCCATCATTGAATTATTGCGTTCAGAAATACAAAACGACCTCTTACCGGAAAAGCCAAAAAACGCTGCACTAATGATTTTCTTAGGCCTCTTCTTATTGGCAATCGGTTATGTTGCACTCTATTTCATGGAAACACTCCGTTTTATCGGGTTATTCACTGCACCAATTGCAACGACGCTCGGCACTTATGTGCTATTCGTGGCATTGCTGCCTATCATCGTCCGAAAATGGAAACGCAATAAAAAAGTGAATTTTAAAGGAATCAATTCTTTCACTTCCGGACAGCTTAATTTTCGTTTATCATCACTGAAATGGGTTCTTGCCACGATAGCATTGCTGATCGCCTTGTCTGCCGGTGCCATTGCAGGCGGATTCGCTTTTAAAAACGACGCTTTCACATCGATTGATGAACATTGGCAGTATGATGCCACGCTTTACAACCCCGGCGCTGCAGAAATGGCTGTTTTAGATTCAATTCCAGTTGAAGAACAACTCACCTACCGCATGAAATTGGATGATGAGTTCATCTACTTGGTTCTGGATGAGCTGAATGCTGCGCCTCCGCTGATCAGGGATATGGTCACCTATGAAGTAGTCCGTCCCGATCCGCTGCCGGAGGAGCTGGAAATTGAGGGCGGCAGCCAAATTGTCTCTGACCAGTGGTTTACTGCACTTTATGCCATCAATCCTGCGCTTGGAGGCACAAAATCTACCCGCATCGTTCCGCTTGAGGAATATGAACTTGCGGAAGGAGAGGAAATTTCCATTGTGCTGGCAAGAACCGCTGATTTTTCTGCCCATATTGAAGAGTGGCAGAAGCTGGACGAGCTGCAAATGGACATATACCCTGATCTCGTTACCGGATTTGACCCGGAAACCGATTCTGTCGCGACCAAGTATGCCCAGTTCAAAACACAATACGCCATTGCCAGCGGAACTTTTTTCATGGGCTTTTTCCTCGGCCTCGCTTTTCTGACAATGATGGCAAGTATACTCATGTTCAAAATCCTGTCTGGCGCCAATAATGATATCCGGCGCTATGACAGCCTTCGGAAACTGGGTGTCCGGCGCAGGGTTCTTGAAAATTCACTGTCCAGGGAATTATTCATCGTTTTCCTGTTCCCCGGCATACTGGGGCTGCTGCATGTCTTTGTCGGCATGCGGATGTTCACATTCATCATGGACGAACCTTATTACCGATTGTGGGTGTCCATCCTGATTTTCCTGGCAATTTACGGCGGCTATTATTTCTTTACAATCCACCTTTACCGGAAAATCGTTTTACCGAAACAATAAATACTTTTCAGCCTTTCCGGATTCTTTCACCGGAAAGGCTTTTTAATTTTTTTAATTAGATTCATCCAATACCTTGCATTGAACAGTACTGGATGATATATTATTCATTAACCACTACTGTTTATAAACTACTAGCGGAGGAAGGAGGTTTTTCAAGTGAACATTCAATTTAAAAAAGGCGCGCTGAACCTTTGCGTATTGGTGCTTCTGGATAAACAGGACCGTTACGGCTATGAATTGGTGCAAAAAATTTCCGATCGCATCGCCATTTCGGAAGGAGCTGTCTATCCTCTGCTCCGCCGTTTGACCAAAGAAGGCTACTTCTCCACTTATTTGCAGGAGTCGACAGAAGGCCCACCGCGCAAATATTATTCGCTCACCGAAGCCGGCAGGACGTACCTTCATGAACAGCTCGAAGAATGGAAAAGTTTTACGGATGGAGTCAACAAACTAATCGAAGAGGGTGTGCAAAATGACTGAACAACAATTTCTGCAACAACTTGAACAGGCCATGGAGAGCCTGCCAGCTGAAGAACGAAACGACATTCTGCAGGATATCCGCGAATACTTCGCAAACGGACGCGCTGATGGCAAGTCCGAGAATGAAATTGCTGCAGAACTGGGCTCCCCGGAAGCCATCGCAAAAGAACTTATCGACAGCTTTGATTTTAGCCAATCAACAATTCCTGTGGAAAAAATCGATATTTCAAAAGACAAATTCGATAAAGTGGATATCCAGACAGACAACTCGCTTGTGCAGATCTCACCTTCAAATGACGGCCAAATGCATGTCGATGTCGAAAACAAAACCTACCGCCAGCATCTTGCTGTAGACATCCTTGACCGGACCCTTGTGATTACATTAAAAGAGGAACCGAAAAAATGGGGATTCTTTACGATTACTGGAAGTTTCAAGTCACCGACTCTGATTGTTCAATTGCCCCCTAAATTATACGAGAAGATTCAAATTCTTTCTGACCATGGCACCATCACTGGTGAACGCCTGGAAAGTACAGAGCTGCTGGTTGAAACGGATAATGGCAGCATCGACCTGAATCGGATAAACGCAGAAATATTCGCCGTGAAATCGGATAATGGAGCGATTAAATTGTCCGAAGTCCAGACAAAAAGCCTTCGGGCTGAAACTGACAATGGCCAGCTTTCGCTGAAAGATGTCCGCGCCGAGAAACTGCATGCTGCATCTGACAATGGCGCCATTACACTGAAAGATATCGAAGGAGATGTTCAGGCACAGACCGACAATGGGCGCATCCATCTTTTGGCGGCTGACCTCGAACGCACCATCAGCCTGGAAACGGACAACGGCTCCATCCTTTTGGAAACGAAAAGACAGCCGGAGAATGCCACTATCAACGCCGACGTCGATTGGGGCTCGGTTTCTGTATTCGGCTCCAGAAAAAGAAGAACTGTTTACGGAACAGGACAGCATCCGATTGACCTGCAATCCGATAATGGCAGCATTACTGTTAAATTGGTTTAGACAAAAAAAGGCTGTTCCAAAGTCGCTTCCCCGACCTTTGGAACAGCCTTTTCATCTGATTTGCATTGTTCTCATCTTCCACCATCAAGCTCAGAATATTCGATTTCCATCAGCTCATCAGACGCGATATTTTTAAATGTATTTTTTCCACGTAATTTATAGATGTGGCGGGAAGAGTTTGATACATAATAGGTGTTCCCGTCTGTCGGGTGAGTCACTTTCTTCAGGAAAAGCAGGTAGTCTCCTGTTTTCAACGGCCTCATACCTTTTTCCGCTGAATATCCTTCAGCCTCCGAATTTTTCATTCCGATGACCTGATTGACTACGATTTCAGAATCTTCATCAAAGCCATGACCGGTACGGTCCAGAAAAACCTCATCAATTGCCACTTCATAAAAAGCCTGTTTGGTGGTCATCTCCTCTTCACCGATTTCCCGGATATCATAATATAGAGGAATGTGGACACGCACAATCAAGTCTGAATCAGCCTTGATTTCTTCCAGGGATTCAAACGACTTGCCCAATCCCCATACGCTGCCGCCAGCTTCCGCTTTATCAAAGTATTCATAGCCCAGCACTCCAAGAACAATCAGCAATATGATAATCAACAATGATGTTATCCTTCTCTTCATGGCTTCATCTCCAGTAGTTGTATTTCTTCTATAGTGTCAGCTGCTCATGCGGCAGATAAGGCATATCTTGTACCTTGCTTCTTTTGATAGTAAACTGACAATTTTTTCAAATCAATAGACAGAAATATTTCCCAACCCGTTATAAGGAGATAAGATGATAAAGCCCTATTAAAAGTTCTTACTTTATACAAATAAATCAATTTAGCGATATTTATTATATATAAACATCATTTTTTTGAATCCTTATTATTTTTTCTTTCCAAAAACACGAAAAATTTTCCCAACCTTGAAAATGAAATTATAGCTGGACAGAAAAAAGCAGCACCCTTTCACAAGGATGCTGCTCAATACTCTCTTTAATTCGTATATGTTTAAGGCTGGATCAATTCAAGTTCTACTGGAATTGATGCTTCTACATCTTCTCCATCAAGGAATTGAACCGCTGTTTCTACACCTGTTTCACCGATCAAATCCGGTTTTTGGGCAACTGTGCCTGCAAGACGTCCTTCTTCAACCGCTTGTACTGCATCTTCCGTTGCATCAAAACCGACAACTTGAATATCTTTGCCTGCAGCTTCGATAGCTTCAAGAGCCCCTAATGCCATTTCATCATTATGAGCAAAAACGCCTGTGATATCCGGATTGGACTGGAGAATATTTTCCATAACGCTCAATCCTTCTGCACGGTCAAAGTTTGCTGTTTGCTGGGCCACTACATCCAGGCTTTCCTGGGCGATATTATTGAACCCTTCTCCCCGTTCACGTGTTGCTGAAGCTCCTGGTACTCCTTGGAGCTCAGCCACTTTTGCACCTTCTCCAACTAGTGACAACAAGTATTCGCCTGCCATTTCTCCACCAGCTGTATTATCAGAGGCAATGTGTGAAACCACTTCTGCGCCTTCTACACTGCGGTCAACCGAAATTACGGGAATATCAGCGTTGTTCGCTGATTCGACTGCAGTTGCCACCGCTTCTGAATCGACGGGATTGATCATGATAAGATCTACACCTTGCTGGATCAAATCTTCTACATCACTCGCTTGTTTTGCTGCGTCATTCTGAGCATCGACAACTGAAATTTCTGCGCCCAGCTCTTCAGCTTTCGCTTCAGCTCCTTCGCTCAATGTTACAAAGAAAGGATTGTTCAATGTCGAAATTGAAAAGCCGATTGTGTATTCCCCATCACTTTCCGTACTGCCGCCTGACTCCTCTTCTGAACCTGAGCCCGGACCTTCCATTGAACATGCCGCTAAAACCATCATGGCCACCAACATTGCTAGAAACTTGAACTTGTTCATTCTCCCACACTCCTTATGCTGTTTTTTTACGATCCAACAGAACCGCCAATAATATGACTGCACCCTTCACCACTTGCTGGAAGAAGGACGAAACCCCAATTAAGTTCAAACCATTATTCAATACACCAATGATCAAAGCACCGATCAAAGTACCGACAATCCAGCCGCGTCCGCCAGTTAAGCTCGTGCCGCCCAGCACCACTGCCGCGATGGCATCAAGCTCGAACATCTGCCCGGCAGTCGGTTGCGCTGAATTCAGGCGCGATGTCAGAATCAATGCCGCAAAAGCTGACAGGAAGCCGATCAACGAGTAGACATAGATTTTGATGCGATCTGCATTGATTCCCGAAAGAATCGACGCTTCTTCATTTCCGCCTACTGCGTAAACACGGCGTCCGAAAGTCGTTTTCTTTAAGATGAAATATAGAATAAGAAAACTGATGATCATGGTTACAACCGGTATAGGTATGCCGAGGAAATATCCTCTGCCCAACATTTGGAATGCACCGCCGTCACCGATTCCGGAAACCGGGCGGCCTTCCGTATAAACGAGCGTTATCCCCCGATAAATCGTCATTGTCGCTAAAGTTGCAATAAATGGTGCAACCTTCCCTTTAGCAATAATTACTCCGTTAAAGGCTCCAAGTAACGCGCCTAGCAAAAGACCGACGAACATGGCCAAGATCGGATCAACTCCGCTTGCCATCATTCCGGCAGTCACAGCTCCGGTCAGTGCCAGAATTGAGCCGACCGATAAATCGATGCCTCCTGTCAGAATGACAAAGGTCATTCCAAAGGCAATCAAAGCATTGATCGATACTTGCCTCAGGACGTTGAGGATATTATTCAGCGAAAGAAATCCAGGATTCAGTAAAGTAATGATTACAATAATGAGGATTAAGCCGATAAACGGTGCAATTTTTTGAAATAGTGATTGATTAGCTGTTTTGAGCTGCATTACTTTCACCTCCAGTAGCGTAGTGCATAATTTTTTCCTGTGTCATTTCTTCTTTTGACAACTCACCTGCAAGTTTACCTTCATGCATGATGAGAACACGGTCAGCCATGCCGAGCACTTCCGGTAATTCAGATGAAATCATCAGAATAGCGACGCCCCGCTCCGCAAGTTGGTTGATGATTGAGTAAATCTCTTTTTTTGCGCCAACGTCCACACCTCGGGTCGGTTCATCTAAGATCAGTAATTCGGGTTCAATGCCAATCCATTTTGCAATGACGACTTTTTGCTGATTTCCCCCGCTCAGCGATTTCGCTGTCTGGTGAGGACCGGAAGTCCTGATGCCCAGCCGTTCTTTCATTGATTGATAAAGCGCACTTTCTTTCTTCTGCGAAATCAAGCCGTACTTCGAAATTTCATGGAAGTTGGTCAGACTGATATTCTCTTCGACTGTGAAGTCCACCAGCAAGCCTTCTGATTTCCGGTCTTCAGTTACATAACCGATGCCTAAATTCTTAGCAGCGCGTGGACTGTTGATTTTTACTTTCTTGCCGTCCAGCTCTACATCGCCCGCATCAGCTTTCCGGTAACCGAATAGTGTTTCAGCCACTTCCGTCCGTCCGGCTCCCATCAGACCCGCGATTGAAAGCACCTCACCTTTATGCAACACAAACGATATATTTTCAAAACACCCTTTTCTCGACAATCCATTGACTGCAAGCTTTACTTCGCCAATCTCGGCGTGCCTTTCCGGGAAACGCTCGCCGAGTTCACGGCCTACCATCAACTGGACAATTTCTTCAAAGGATGTGTCCTTAATATATTTCACTCCCGCAAATTCGCCGTCCCGCAGTACAGTAATCCGGTCACAGAGAGAGAAAATCTCTTCCATCCTGTGGGAAATATAGATGAACGAAACGCCCTTTTTCTGCAGGTTCCGAATCGTCTTGAAGAGCGTGTCGATTTCCCGGTCAGTCAAAGCCGCAGTCGGTTCGTCCATTACAATGACTTCAGCTTCTGCGGACAATGCTTTCGCGATTTCCACGATTTGCTGCTTGCCGACCGATAATTCACTCGCTGGAGATGAAGGGTTCACATCGAGCCCTAATTCCCCAAGAATTTTCTTTGTTTTGGTGTTCATGCTTTTGGTTCTCAGAATACTTGTTTTACCGACGGTTTCTTCTTTCCCGAGAAACAGATTTTCAGCAATCGACAGATGCGGCAGGATATTCAGTTCCTGGTGAATTACTGCAATTCCGGCTTTTTCCGCCTCTTTGGGTGAAGTGAAATTCACTTCTTCCCCTTTGACTATAATGGTGCCGGCATCACGCTTATAGATTCCCGTCAACACTTTCATCATGGTAGATTTTCCGGCTCCGTTTTCTCCCATCAAGGCATGTATTTCACCTTTCTCCAATGAAAAAGAAACGTCTTTCAGTACTTGGTTACCGCTGAACGCTTTCGAAATACCTGTCATTTCAATCATGGTTTTACACCTGCCTTTCTAGAAAATAACACCTGACTGCAGCACAATATTAGCGTATGGAGTCGCTTCACCGGTACGGATTATCAGTTTGGCGTCTCTGCTCATTTCCTTTAACTCTTCATGCGTAATACAAGATACAGCTGTTCGCTCTTTAATTTTTGATTCGATTTCCGGATTTGCCAGTTCTATTTCACCGGCAATAAAAGCGGCTTCATGTTGAAAGTCCGCAATCACAGCATCCAGAATATCGACAAATGACGGCTTGCCCAATTCATAAGATAAATCGATGCAGGGAACGCCTTTCGGTATCGGCAGGCCGCAGTCTGCAATCACCAATCGATCTGTGTGGCCGAATCCCGCCAGCGAGGCTGCGATGTCACGGTTGATCATTCCTTGTTTTTTCACTTCGAAGCACCACGCATTCTTGCGAGAACTGCTTCTTTTTTCGGCATTCCACCTTGTGCACCCATTTTTTCTACTGATAAGGATGCCGCGGCATTGGCAAAACGAACAGCTTCTTCAAAAGGCATTTGTTCTGAAATCGCCACGCCAAGTGCGCCATTGAATGTATCACCGGCCCCTGTCGTATCCACAACTTGCGTTTCGTATCCTTCGACAAGCACATGTTTCACGCCGTCGAAATAGCGGGCTCCTTTTTTACCCAATGTCACAATAAGGCGGTTCGGAAATTGCTCCAAAGCATTTTCCCATTCGGCACCGAAAATTTCTTCCGCTTCTGATTCATTTGGAGTCAGGTAGGTCCAATAAGGTTCCATCTCTTTGCGATAACCCGCTGATGGCGCCGGATTCAGAATAGTCGGCGTACCAATGCGGCGGCAAATTTCCAAAGTCCGCTGCACAACAGGCAGTGGAATCTCCAATTGCATGATTACAAGATCACTCGCTTCAAACAGGTATTCCAAACCATCTATTTCTTCTTGCTTAAGCAGATGGTTCGCACCCGGCACCACGATGATCCTGTTATCTCCTTCAGAAAGCAGGATGTTGGCGATTCCGCTCATTCCATCCAATTGCTTGACGTGTTCAATGTGTACACCTTCTGCGTCCAGACCTTCAACCAGCACTCGTCCGAACGCATCAGTTCCTACTGCACCAACCATCTGTACATCACTTCCGATCCTGGAAGCCGCAACAGCCTGATTAGCTCCTTTACCGCCTGGTATCGTCGTGTACAAATCTCCAAGTGCTGTTTCTCCCTGCTTCGGGAATCGGTCCGTCCGCACAACGAGATCCATATTGATACTGCCTACTACTGTAATCATGTCACCGCTCCTTTCGTCGTTCCCCGAACTACCAGACTTACAGGAATTTCGTTCATAAAATTATCAATCGGCTGGCCTTCAATCTGTTTGATCAGCACCCTGGCTGCAATAGCGCCCATTTTATAAATATCCTGAGCGATAGTCGTCAAAGCGGGCGTCATCATTTCTCCCATTGAAATTCCGTCAAAACCGATAATCTGTAAATCTTTCGGTACAGCCAGCCCCAGATTGTGGGCTGCTTTTAACGCTCCAGCTGCCTGCACATCACTGCTGGCGAATATGCCATCGATGTCTTTATTGTCCTGCAAAATCTTTTCCACAATGCTTTCTGACTCCGCGAAATGAAAAGGACAGAATACTGTTTCGTAAGCAACGCTGTTCCTCTCCATTGCATCTTTGAATCCGATGTAACGGTCATTTGCCGAACCGAAATCTTCCGGACCTCTAAGGAACAGCAGATTTTTGCTCCCTCTGTCCACTAAAGCCTGCGCTCCCATAAAACCGCCCTGCCTATTGTTCGATACGACAGTCGGTATCTGCTCGTTGATGACGCGGTCAAGTGCAACAACCGGCAGTTTTAAATTAGCGTAATGGGGTGCATCGAGCTGGTTGGATGTGACAATAAAACCGGCGATATATTTTTTCTTCAAGGTTTCAATGTAATTCTTCTCTTTTTTCGGATCTTCATCGGAATTACACAACACCACAGTGTAGCCGTACGTCAATGCCACGTCTTCCACAGCTCGGGCAAGTTCCGGAAAAAAGGGGTTTGTAATATCCGGCAGGATTAAACCAATCAGATTCGACTTTTTGGTAGAAAGCGAGCGGGCAACCGTATTCAGCTCATAGTTCAGCTCTTCTACAGCCGCTTTCACGGCAATTGCCGCCTCTTGGCTGACATAACCATTGCCGTTCAAAAATCTTGAAACTGTTGCAACGGAAACGCCCGCTTTTTTAGCTACATCCCTAATCGTCGTCATAAGTCTAACCTCTCAGTCTGTAATGTGTAACCGGTTACACATAATATATATTCTGTTCCACACATTGTCAACCTGAAATTCTGACAATTGGGATATCCTTTGTCCCACACCCTGGTGTCAAGCTGTTTTCTCCAATAAAAAAAGCTTTCCGGTTTCCCGGAAAGCACTTATTTTCATTATTTTTGCAGGCGTTCCACAAAATCATGGAGACGCTCCAAGGTATCGATATTTCGATTGCAGGAATCGTTATCCTGACAGATATAGTTGCCGCGTTTGACGAAATTATCCGGGCTGGAACCTTTAGTCTTGGCGGTGAAAAGGCCTACTTCGTTATGCTTGTTGCAAATCGAACAGATGCCGTGTTTTGCACTGCGATTGAAGCTGCCGTGGATGCCTTCCAGTCGGCCATCCTTTTCGATGACCAGATACATGAGTGTCGCACTTTCAATCCAGCCGAGATACGACAGCTTTTTGAAGTCAACCGTTTCGAGCTTCGGCCCTTTCAGCTTTTTCGCTTTCGGGAATAATTTTTTCAGGTTCTGATCCGTTACACTTTTGAACGGCAGCAGGTATGCCGATAATTGTTCAAGAAAGGCTTCCGCTTCAGCTGTTTCCTTTACAGCGGTCAACGGTTTCAACACAGCTTTTTGTTCATCGTTCAATGAAGGGAAAAGGCTGAAAACTTTTTCCTGGGCGAGATGGCGCAGCACGCTCAGCACTTCCGCATCGCTGCTGCTCGCTTTGCCATTGACCAGGATTTTTGTCTGGCCTTTGATAAAGTTGAACTGATCGTTGCGTATAAAAGCTTCCGGCCGCTCGCCGGCAGTTCCTTGTTTATCGCTTGTTTCTTTTACATGTATCATTTTGAAACACTCCTTATGGTTTGATTGGTCATTTATAAGGAAGCCATGTTCGAATGACACATTTACGGGCGAATTAGTTCTTGCTTCCCCCACGCAAAGTATCGCCATTCTGAATTACAGGCTTTGCATGAGTTTTTCCTGACGCTGACATTCGAGATTTGCTTGTCACCTGATATCACCCCTTTCAAAGGTGCCGTTGACTCTTATCTTATAACAAACGCCGATTTTTTTGGAGAGTATCGCCTTTTATTTATAGTCCTTTTTCATTCCAATCATTCAGAACCGCCTTTTCCTTGTCAGGATCCAGTCCTGCTTTCCTCTCAGTTACAGTGCGTGAAGCTTCCCAATCCAACGTATCACGGATGGTTTCCGCCAAAGGGCGGAAATTCAGCCCTGCATCCATCGCTTTTTGTATGTTGACGGTAAGGAAGCCCGGCATATTCATACTGTCAGGAATCCACAGCGGCATGTCGGTCCAGCCGTCCACTTCATGGCCAAGCAGAAATTTTTCCTCGACCCAGACCAGGTCGACTTTATTGCCGATCGTTTCTTTGCATTTATGCAGAAATTCCTCCATCGTCAACCCAGTTTCCGGTCCTGTGGCATTGTAAATGCCATTCGCTTTCGACTCCACCATACGGATGATCCATTCTGCCAAGTCCCGGACATCGATAAACTGAATCCGCTTATCGCGTCGTCCAGGTGCGAGCACTTCTCCGCCTATCGCAATGCGGTTGATCCAATAGCTGAAACGGTCTGTGAAATCATAGGGACCGACGATCAGCCCCGGACGGATAATTAAACTGCGTCCCTGAAAAACCCGTTCCACTTCCTGTTCGCAATGATATTTCAGTTCACCGTAGTTTTCAGCGATTGCCTGTTGGGGTTCCAGCTTTTTCAGCTCTTCGATCCTCTCCGTGGACAATTTGCCGACTGAATGGTTTTCATCTATATTCGGCTGTTCCAGATGATCATAAACCGATGCGCTCGAGATGAATGTGTAATGCTCCGCTGCTTCAGCAAGCAATTCTGCCGACTCGGCGACGGACCATGGCAAATAACCGCTCGGATCAATGACCGCATCCCAACTGCGACCTCTCAGCGCTTCGAGGTCTCCGTTCCGGTCGCCAATCAGTTTTTCCGCTTCCGGAAACAGTTCTGGGCCTGACTGGCCTCTATTGAATAAAGTCACTTCGTGTCCGTTTTGCAGAGCCCTTTCCGCAATAAAACGTCCCAGAAAGCGGGTGCCGCCAAGAATTAGAATTTTCATCTTCCTTCCCCTTTCGTCTCCGCCATGCCATCAGCACGGATCAGTGAAAATTTTCCCTCGCTAGTCTATTCTCTCCAAAGATCACACTTTCCTTTATTATCCGCCAAAGCAGTTGGCCGATTCGGCAATTTAACATCCATATTCTACACCGCATCGGCTTTGCTGATTTGCCATATGGATCATACAATCACTTTCGCCACCCCATCGAGCTTTTGGACCTCTTTGACAAGCTCTATTTCATTGCTGACGTAGCCTTCTTCGATGGAAAAAATGTATTTTGAGACTCGCTTTTCACTGTAAGTATCAACATTTTCAATTTGAAAATCCATCACCTTCAATTCATTGTCTTCGAAGTAGCCGCTGAGTTTGGAAAACATCTCTTCCTGATCTTCCGCGATGATGATGATTTGTTTTTGTTTGTGTTTGGAAATATACTTCTTCTCAACTTCCCCCAGCACATATAATGTACCGATCACGATAATGGTCGACAGGACCGCGACATAATACATGCCGATTCCGACAACCAATCCAAGACCGGCTGCAACCCAAATGGAGGCGGCAGTCGCCAGACCTTTTACAGAACCCCGATTGACGATGATGGTTCCTGCCCCGAGAAACCCGATGCCGCTGATGACATAGGATGGAATACGGGAAGGGTCAAACTGCAGCGGTCCACTGGCATTATTAATGTAATTATCAAAGCCGTTGAGAGAAAGGATCATCATGAGGCATGCGCCGGTTCCGACCAATAAATGCGTACGGAGTCCCGCAGGCTGCTTTTTTGTCTCCCTTTCGATTCCGATCATGCCGCTCAGAAACGCCGCCATTAAAAGCCGGATTGTAATGACCATATAATCTGCGGGCAAAAAGTCCATTTTCAGTCCCCCTGTCCTAACTTCCTTTATAATTCCCTACCCTAAATTCAGCCGCTTCATTCGCTTCATATTTTTCTCCGCATGAAAAGGTATATGGCGGCACCGACCAGTGAAAGTAAACTGAGCAGCAGCGACTTCCAGAAATGCGGCGGCCGGTAAGTCAATTCAATTTCATTCATCCCGGGAGATGCCGGTACAGCCATGAATGCGTAATTCGCTTCCAGCACTTCCGCCTTTTCATCGTTGATTTTTGCTGTCCAGCCAACTTCATAAGGAACGGGCAGCACAATGAATTGGTCGTCAGTGGCATTCAGGTATTCCGCTTTGATGCGGCTGCCGCTCCATTCAAAACGATTGCTCCCCTTTGCTTCAGCCGTTTCAGTGCGCAGCACTTCATACGATTCTTCGTACACGGCGAGTTCGGATAATTTGTAAGTTCCTTCTGGAACCCGAATTCGAATTATGTCATCAGCCGGAACGCGGATGGTTAAATCATCGACGAATGTTTTATAGATGGAATCATTCGGTTTCCTTAATGTGCGGTAGGAATTGACGGTTAAAGCGAATCCTTCACTCTCAGCAAGATTGACCAAATTGAATGAGATATACAAATCGCTTTCCGCAGGCACAGTTTCTATCAGTTGCACATCGATGCCTCCGTTTTCCCCTGTTACTTCAAGCAATCCGTTTTCATAGGTGGCTTCAACTCCTGCCGCTTCAAATTCCAGCTCTTCCGGTACAGGCGGAAGCACCCCCTGCTCATCCGGATTTTTCAATACAACACCGGACAACATGGCATGTTCACGGCGGAGCACCGGTTCCCCTGCAAGACTTTCTTCACTATAGGCAGCTGTAGCCGGCCGAATGAATGGCAAAGACCATTGATTTTCGTACACAATGAAATTCTCTGATTCGAGAACCCTTTCAAAACCGGCAGGAACATTTTCATCTCCATGTGGAAGTATCACGTAATTTCCCAGCAATAAGCTGTGTAAGTTGGCGCGCTTGCCGAGCGTCGCGTATCGGCTGACACTTTCACGCGCCATATCAATCTCCAATTCATGCAGATAAAAAAACAGCAGTTGTTCATTTAAAATACTGGAATAGGCACTTAAGCCAAAAAAGCCTTCTGCAATCGGTGTATTATTTCTTCTCCCTTCCATCCAGTCGATCCGGTAGAAAGGAAAAGCCTCCCTTTCTTCAATTTGTTCAAGCAAACGGTTAATCTCTGGATCGTCATAATTCCTTCCGGTCATATATTCCTCCGTCACTCTTTCGGTCTTGCCGCCTTTTATCAGATTGACATACTGAAAACCGTTCGCCAGCACTAATAACGTAATGACAATAAAAACCACAGCTTCCCATGATTTGGAATCCTTTTCAACAGCACGGACGAGCAGGATGAACATAAGCAGCGCTGAGCCAAGAACGCCGAGGAACAGCGGAAATTGGATGGTCACACCGTCCCTGGCAACAGCGACGATAAATTGATATGCCGCCGCCGCAAAGAGCAGCGCCATGAACAGCGCTACTGCCGCTCCCCCTGTTTTTGATTTTCTTTTTACAGCGACTGTATAAAGCATCAGAATAAACACGCTGATCAATGCAATAGAACCAATCAATAATGGATGGATTTCGAGCCGCTCGTCCCCCAAGGCAAAGAGCCCATACACTATTAGCGCTAAGACGCCAGCCTTACTGATATCTTTTATTTTCAATAAAGCCAGGTTACTGAACCCTGCAGCGACAGCGCCACCCGAAACAAAGGAAAGAAAAAATTCCCATCGGTATTGGGGTGCGGAAAAACCGTTGAAAACACTGGCAACTTGCGGACTGTAATGGAGCAGGACACAAGCCAGAGAAACTGACACAAAAAAACGGAATCTGCGGTCACGGTAAAGCGGGAGCGCAAAAGCCAGACCGATAAATGCCGCCGGCAAAATGACGTAGCTGCTCGTAAAAAGAATATTATCGTGAAACCTGATCCATTCAATGTCATGGACATAATCCGGCCGATGGTTATGCAGAAAAGCGTGGACCGCCGGGATGAACGAAACGGCGCTGATACCGGCACCGAACAGTCCGCTTATCAGAAAAAGGATCACGGCTTTGCCTCTTTTGATTTCAATGGCGGCTAGCGTCAAAAAGAGCCGGAAAAGGATGTAGATGCCGGCAAGCAGAAGATTGATATAGGCAAAGTAAAAGCTGTCGATCATCGCTATTGCAACAGCTGTGATGAACCAGCCAGGACGCTGTTCACGAAAGATTTTTTCAATGCCGAATATGAGTAACGGCAGCCATAAATAAGCGTCCGCAAAAAATTCCCAATATACAGCGTGCCGAAAATACATACTGGAAAGCCCATAGATGGAAGCACCCAGGAAAGCAGGCACCGGCTGGAATTTCATGTAACGAAAGACCAGATAGCTGACAATGAGCACTAAGGCCAGCTTTACGATATTGATGAAGACGGCGGCATGCGCCCAAAAAAGGATATCGGGTTCTGTAATCACACCGAGAAGTTCGAATATAAAGAAGAAGTTGACGGTCAGTGCGAAGAAAATCGAAGTGGAAAAGTAATAGGACAAGCCACTATAAGTGCCGCTGCCCAGACCGAAAAAAGGCGAATAGAAAAATTCACCTGAAGTATATTGTTCATAAAGCATCGCTTTGAACGGCATCATTTGCGAGAGCCCGTCGTTCGGCCCCAGCATAAAGCGATTTCCTGCCCATTCAACCAGGTAAGCGGCGTGGGCTGCTGTGCTCAAAAAGAGACAAAGAAAAGTCAGTATAAATAATGGACGCAGCTTTCTCATAAGTCACCTACTTTATTCTGAATGTCGGATGCACCGGCAATAGGAAAGGGTTGACCTTAGTTTAAATAAAAAAGCTTAATTAATATTGCTATACCCGATTTTGTATATTGAAAAATCTTTCTTGGAGATGCTTAGCGACAATAACTTTTAAATGTGCAAAAAAAAACACACCCGATAGTTGAACCCAGGTGTGCTGCCATCGGTACAATCTAAAGCTGCGTCGCCACAATCGCAAAATAATTCCCTTCCACTTCCGTGTATTCAACCCGTTCGAAATGCGCCTGGAATCCAGCCTGCGCCAATAGCTCTTCCCACTCCGGCATGGAGAACAATCCGGATTCACTCCGGTCAAATTCCCTGGCAATTCCGCCGTCTTCATTCCGCAAGACATAGACGTATTCGGTTTCTGTTTTGTGATCATCAGGGTCAGTGTCATATGTCCATTCCAAATACCGCATGCCCCGCTTTGCCTGGTCTATCCCTCCGTGGTCAGTCACAGGTTTGAAAGTTTCTTCAAATTGATCGGTCATGATCATCAGGATACCTTTTTCGTTCAAATGCTTTTTCGCGTTTTGCATGACTTCCAGCAAATCCGCCTTGTCCGTAAAATGGGTGATTGCATCATGGATAAAAACTAAGTCGAATTCATCGCCAAGATCCAAATATCGCATATCTCCTTGGATATGTTCGCAATCCGGATTCAGTTCACGGCTGACTTCCAGCATTTCAGGCGATAGATCAGTCAGGGTCATGGAAAAATTCCGTTTCAGATAGAATGCATTACTGCCGCCTCCGGAACCGAATTCGACCGCTTTCTGAATATCGGGATGATAGCGCCGGATGATTTCCAGATACAGCTCCGCTTCTTCTTCATATTCCGTGTGGGGAGACATCAACGGCCACCAACTTGCCAATTCGTTATACAATTTCATCGCTCGCTTCTCCGCCTTCCATTTTAAATTGATTGAACTATAAGTCGGTTTACAGCGCCTGTCAACTAACTGCTGCCGCATTAAAGGAATTCTTTCCTGAACAGCGAATACTTATCAGTAATCAGACCGAAACGGAGGAATGCTGTTCCATGAAAATGAAAACAAAAATCAAGTCAAAAATGTCGCGGACTTTTTCCGGCAACTTCACTGGAGCCTACAAGAAATTCACCATGAGCCATATGCGGGAACATCCAACATCCCCTGAAGCATTTTTGCCTAAGCCGCTAAATGAATGTAAAGTGGCTCTTGTGTCAACCGCAGGTGTGCACTTGAAGACGGATAGACCCTTTGATGTCGATAACCCGGCAGGCGACCATACGTTCAGGATCGTCCCTTCTGATGTTTCCGAACAGGATCTGACTGTGACACATATTTATATCGATACCAAGTATGCGAAATCTGATCCGACAATCGTGTTTCCTCTCCCGCAATTAAAGCAATCTGCAAAGGACGGAAAAATCGGTTCTGTATCATCCATTAATATTGGATTGAACGGCGGTATCCTCGATACGGCATTAGCCGAACAGGATTCGATTCCGAAAGTTGCAGAACTGCTCCTTAATGAGGGAATCGATGCGGCATTGCTTGTGCCTGGCTGAGGTTCCTGCCATAACGTTCTCGGGCTGTATGCCCGAGCTTTAGAAGCTTCGGATATTCCAACCGCGATGGTCACGCTGTTCCCGGAAGTCTCTGATAAAGTCGCCGCTCCCCGGACATTGCATGTCCCGTTCAAAATGGGGCGGCCATGCGGTGAACCGTTCGATTTTGAAACCCGCAAAAAAGTGGTCGATCAATTGCTGGAGCTTTTGACACTTCCATCCGGAACACGTGAAGCTTATCGTGAAAATCCTTAAACATTGCTTGCACGGCTTGAACCGGATGCCAGAGTTCATTTGAAGAAAATGAAAGGAGGCGGCTGCAATGGCACAGCAGGTTTTATTCATCCATAGTGCCGGCCCTCAAGGAGAACAGCAAGGAAGCAGCGGGTTGCTGCAATATCTTAAGAAGGAACTCGGCACAGACTATCAGGTAATCGCCCCTGATATGCCGGAACCTGAAGATCCGAAATACAGAGAGTGGCGTGAAGTTTTGAAAGAGGAACTGGCGGCTGTGGAGGACGGCAGCGTATTGGTGGGCCATTCCATCGGCGGATCCGCTCTGTTGAAGTTTTTGTCTGAAGAGGAACTGGGAAAATCTTTTTCGAAAGTCATTACAATTGCCGCACCGTTTTGGGGGCTGGACGAAGATTGGCAATTGGAAGATTTCCAGCTGGCAGATGATTTCTCCACCCGAAACGCCCTATTGCCTGATGTTGTTCTGTTGCACAGCATCGAAGATGAAATCGTCCCTTTCTCCCATTTGCAAAAATATATGGAAAATCTGCCGAGCGCGGCAGTTAAACAACTTCCAGGAAATGATCATATTTTTCAGGACGGACTTTCTGAAGCGGCGGATGAAATTCGAAAAATGTAAATCTCAACACATCAAAAAGGCATCCAATTGAATGGATGCCTTCTGTGTTTCCACTATTATTCTTCTTCCTCTTCAGCAGCATCAGCTTCGGCTTTTGTTTTGTGGACAGTGCCGGCCGGATGTTCCGGTGGTGCATAGATCGAATAGATTTTTAACAGCTCATCGCCGTTATTGGTCACGTTATGGTATTTTCCGGCAGGAATCATGATTGCATAATCTTCTTCTGCATTTTCTTCGAACGTCAGGTTGTCTTCGCTGTCGCCCATCTGTACAAAGCCTTTGCCGTCTTCAATGCGCAGGAATTGATCGCCTTCGTGTTTCTCCAGTCCCAGGTCGTCTCCCGGCTCAACGCTCATCAGCGTGACTTGGAGATTTTCACCCGTCCAGATTGTGGTCCGGAAATTACTGTTCTCTTCTGTTGCGTCTTCAATATTCAATACATATGGTTCTTTTCCATGATCTTTGAAATCCATTAAAAGTTCCTCCTTTGAATTTTCTAGACAGTCGTACTATACCTTCAAACTTTCCACTTCAAACAACTGCCTTTCACCTATCCGGCTCAACGATTGCACAATTTTCTTTTCATTAATTGGCATACTTAACTTTTGACGTCCCAATTCTTTGACTTTAGAGTGGAATAAAAGAGGAAAAGGAGGAGTTCCTGATGAATGATATTCCATTAATCGTCACAACCGAATGGCTGGAAGAACATTTATATGATCCGAAACTGCGGATCGTAGATGCGACAGTCTTTATGAAATTCCCCGAAGGCGGCGGCCCGCCGAACCTTGAAACCGGCCGGGCATCCTATGAGAAGGGACATATCCTGGGAGCGGTCTATGCTGACTTGTTGGGTGATTTTTCGGATAAAGACTCTGATTTGCCGTTCACTGTGCCCACGCGTGATGAATTTGTAAAAAAAATGACCGAACTTGGCATCGGTGATGATACTTATACCGTCATCTATGATCAGAATGCGCTGGTCGGTGAATCGGTGGCAGCATCTTATTGGGCTTCACGCCTTGCCTGGCAGATGCGTTACGAAGGATTTAATAATGTTGCCATTCTCGAGGGAGGGCTGCAAAAGTGGCAGGCTGAAAACCGCGGTTTGTCAACTGAGCAGCAGACGTACCCGGCAGCAGATTTTTCCGGCAAACGCCGAACAGAAATGCTGGCCACAAAAGAAGATGTCAGACAAGCGATGGACGACGAAAAAACTGTCCTGCTCAACAGCCTGTCACCCGAAGAATTCCAGGCGGCCCACATCCCGAGCAGCACGAATGTCTTTTTCGGCGCACATGCAGACGAAGAAACAAAATCGCTTTATCATGAAGACCAATTGCGTGCCTCCTTCGAGGAAACAGGCGCACTCGATCCCGATAAAAAAGTTATCACATATTGCGGCGGCGGAATTGCCGCTACCTGGAACGCGCTGCTCCTGAACAATCTTGGACAGCCAAACGTCGCAGTTTATGACGGCTCGATGAATGAGTGGGCCAGCGATCCGAGCTGCCCGATTATCAAAAGTGAAGCATAGACACATCCACAGAAAAATCTCTCGGACTCGTTTTCCGGGAGATTTTTTTCAAACACATGATAATAATACAACAGACCTCAACCAGCTATGCGGAAGGAGCCGATAATGATGAACCTCACCATCACAGGAGCTACAGGACAATTGGGCACAAAAATTACAGAAGCTGCCATAAAGTGTTTTTCCCCTGCTGAAATTGTTTTATCCGTCAGAAACCCCCAGAAAGCAGCGCATTTTGCGAAGCGGGGCGTTACGGTAAGAAAAGCCGATTACAATAATATGCAAGAAATGACAGAAGCGTTCCGGAACACCGATGTGCTGGTCTATATTCCGAGCACCTCATTTCCGAATACGGTTCGGATTGCTGAATTCGAAAATGCTGTGGAAGCTGCTGAAATAGCGAAAGTCAGCCAATTCATCTTTGCCGGTTTTATTGCAGACCATGAAAACAACCCGTTTAAAATGAGTCCCTTTTTCGGTTATGCACCCAGAAGACTGGCTTCAAGCAAGTTAAATTACTCTTTGATCCGGGATGCTATGTATGCAGATCCGCTTGCAGCTTATCTTCCAGAGTTACTGGACCGGGGAAGATTATTATATCCGGCTGGCGAAGGAAAGATTTCTTTCATTTCGCGGGATGATATTGCCCATGCGATTGTGCAGCTCGTTTCAAAACCGGAACTTTATGGCGGCAGGTATACGCTGACTGGGGAAAAAGCCTATTCGATGGATGAACTTGCCCAAATATTGAGCCGGGTCGGCGGCTCGCCTATCCGCTATGTACCCATGACGCCCGAAGAATTCGCTTCAACTTATGATGAACCCCAAGGATTCGGAGAAGTTTTGGCTTCTTTATACGCTGCAGCCGGAAAGAACCTGATGGCCGAAGTCACCCAGGATTATGAACGTTTGACCGGTGACAAGCCTGAAGAACTGGAAAGTTTTTTAGTAAGGGAATTTTCTAAAGGGACATAAGTAAATCACTGGTCGCCTTCTTTACTGCAGTTATTGGTATAATGGCTAAATACGGCTTAGAAGGACGGGATGAATTGAAGCGATTAACACCAACCGGTGAATTTATTTATACTTACGCTTACCACGGCGACGAGAAAGAATTATGTAATATGGAGATGCGCGCATTTTTCGGCAGAGATACAGAGGAACGAATGATTAAAAGTACAGTAGACATCATGCCGGGCAGAAGCCCCTTCATCAAAGAGCGGCTCGAAGTTCTGTTTGAAGCGGGCACTCTATCCGGTATTTTGGAGCAAGCAGCCGATGTGGATATGGACGCTGCTACATTCAAAGTGATTTTCCCCAAAATCAATGACCTGGCTCTGGCTGATAAAGTTGAATACCAGGAGAAACGTGATATTGAACGAAAAATTGGCGCTGTCATCAAGGGACGCGCAGACGTTCACGAACCGGATGTCACCTTCGGTTTGATGCCGTTTGGCGGCCGCTGGTATTTTGGTATATATCAATTGAGTGAGTCCGTCTGGTTCCGCCATCAGCAGAAACCCCGTGAATATTCAACAGCGCTCAGCACAAAAGTCGCGCGCGCCGTCGCCAATATTGCCGTACCTGCCCCTGAAGGAATCCGAGCGATTGATCCGTGCTGCGGCATCGGCACCGTTCTCGTTGAAGCACTGTCAATGGGCATCGATATGGAAGGGCGGGACATCAACCCACTCGTTGTTGAAGGGTCGCGTGAAAACATTGCCCATTTCGGATTGGAAGGAACGGTCCAACTGGGACCGATCGCCGACATCACAGAACAGTACGATGTCGCAATCATCGATATGCCTTATAACCTTTACACTCACGCAACTGCAAAAGAACAGCAGGAAATCCTGAAAGCCGCGCATCCTTTCACACAAAAACTGCTGGTCGTGACCATCGAACCCATCGACCATATGATAGAAAACGCAGGCTTTAAAATAACCGACAGGTGCATCGCGAAAAAAAGTCTGTTCCTGCGGGAAATACTGGTGTGTGAGCGCACAGAACAACCATCTTCCATAAATGAAAAATTAAAGCAGCCTTAACAGACCCACCCGAATCCTTTGATTCGGGTGGGTTGTTTAACGCATACAGTAGAAAAGTCGCACTCTATCTCCAGTTTAATAATCAGGGCACAGGGAAAAGATACAATAGTCTTAAAATTAGGAGGAAATTACTTTGCAGAAACATCAACTTTATGTGAACGGCGAATATATAGATTCCACCGGAACTGAGTGGATTGACATCATCAACCCAGCCACTGAAGAAGTAATCTCCCAAATTCCAAAAGGCAACGAGCAAGACGTTGATAAAGCTGTCGAAGCCGCATTCCAGGCGCAACAGGCCTGGGAACTGACCCCGAACATCGAACGCGGAAAAATTATCCGCAGACTTGGTGATGAAATCGCTAAAAAACGTGATATTTTCATTGATTTATTGCAGGAAGAGCAAGGAAAAGACTACGAACTTGCAAGCGGTGAAGTGGATCTGGCCATCGATTACTTCCATTACATGTCCGAATGGGCCAGAAGAATCGAAGGCGAAATCCTTCCAAGTGACCGCCCGAACGAGAATATCTTCATCTATAAGAAACCGATCGGCGTCGTAGCCGGCATCATCCCCTGGAATTTCCCTGTTTTTATTCTCGCGCGAAAAGTCGCAACTGCATTAGTAACCGGCTGTACCATCGTCATCAAGCCGAGTCAGCAAACACCCAACACAGCGATGGAGTTCACCAAAATCATTGATGCGATGAATGAAATTCCTGCAGGCGTCTACAACTTAGTTACCGGTACCGGCTCTGAAATCGGCAATGCGCTGGCATCACATAAAAAGGTTCAGTTGATCACGATGACCGGCAGTGTGCAAGCTGGAACCAAAGTGATGGAAGCGGCGGCGCAGAATATCACCAAAGTCAATTTGGAATTGGGCGGTAAAGCACCGGCCATCGTCACTCAAAATGCCGATTTGGACTTGGCAGCCGAAGCGATCACGACTTCAAGGCTGGCTAACGGCGGACAGGCTTGTACGAACGCCGAGCGCCTCTATGTGCATGAAAGCGTCGCCGACGCATTGACCGAGAAACTGGTGAAAGCATTCGAATCCAAGGTCTTGGGCAATCCTCGTGAAAATAAAGACGTGGAAGTCGGACCATTGATCAGCCAGGACCGTCTTGAAACTGTGGAAAGCATGGTCAAGCAGGCTGTCGAACAAGGCGCTGTGGTTGCTGCGGGCGGAGAGCGTCCGGACTTCGGAAGCGGCTTCTTCTACAAACCGACGATACTGACCAATGTATCGCACGACTCGGATATCATCCGCGAAGAAGTATTCGGTCCAGTCCTCCCCATCACGACATTCAAAACTTTGGACGAAGCAATTGAAAAAGCCAATGACACAATTTATGGCCTGTCTTCTTCCATCTACACCGACGACCTTAACGAAGCGATGCGCGTCGTCAATGAAATGAAATTCGGCGAGACATACGTTAACCGCGAGAACTTCGAGGCTGTGCAAGGCTACCACGCCGGCATGCGCCAATCAGGCCTCGGCGGAGCTGACGGCAAACACGGTATGGAAGATTTCCTTGCTACGCAAGTGGTTTACATGCAATACAAAAATGATAAGCAGTAATTTGTGAAAAGGAGTGGAAACGGTCATCGTTTCCACTCCTTTTGCTGTTCTCATTTTGAGGGCGGAAAATTGGCGAACGTCGATATATTTTCCTGAACGCCGATATAATTCGCTGAGCGCCGATATAATTTTCTGAACGCCGATATAATCCGCTGAGCGCCGATATAATTTTTTGAACGCCGATATCTGGTTATACGACTAAAATTTTAAGAGAAAGCGATATTAATAGCCTCAGTTCGAGTTTTTCTTATTCATAAGAGCCCTTCGCTTCGGGAAGCTCCTTATATTCATTCTTTGCAAGGACAATTTCGTGTATAAATTCTTCAAGTTCAATAAGTTCACGTATCTCAGTCGAGTTTTCGCAAAAAGTTGAAAAATCAAAGGTTTTTGTTTCCCCGTTCATTTGAATAGTCCACCCAGTGTATGAAGCTGGTTCTGTTGCGCACTCTTCAAATTCTTCCAACTTTAAACCGTCCATAATATCCATATCCATCATTTCTTTAAAAATTTGTCTCATTTCGTTTTCAGTTAAAGCAATATCAGCTTTGATCTCTCCATCTTCAACAAGGTCTTTGACTACCACTCCATTAAAAGTGTCTATTTTCTGCTTCCCATAAGTACCATAGCTAACTTTAAAATTAAAATCAGCTGGCATATCTTGCTTGATTTCACCCGAAGTTTCAGTTGAACAACCCGCGCATGTCAATGCTACCAATATAAGAATAAATCCGTAAGTTAATACTTTCAAAAGCTTCAATTTGCCACCCCCTAGAAAGTAGACGGGAAAAAGTGACTATTAGTTACAATATTAAATATCCACTTTCCGTATACGAAAAGGTGCAGAAACGATGGTCGTTTCTGCACCTTTTTCATATCTATTCCTATTCGACAACTTCCGCTTTCATCGCCTCTCGCCACTCCACAAGTTCACGCTCTTCAATCTGTTGCTCCAGCTTCTCATCCCATGCACCCGTTCCGATATTCCAAACCCGCGCAAAAAGAACATCCTGCTTCCGGTCGTACATTTGAAATTCGATGCAGGGAATAAACACGGTTTCGAGTTCTTCAAAATCCTCGATCCCAGAGACGAGGATTTGAAAGCCTTCTTCTGTTGAGCTCCTCTCATTTGTGAGCAGCTCCAACATCGGCGCTTCTTCCCCGTCATTCTCCACAGCAAATCGATATAGTGGAAACTCTCCATCGTTCGCAGGGCTTTCTGTTTCATTTAACGAGTAAGTGTCATGCGCCGCGCTATAGGAAATCACTGTCTGTTCCCCGTCCAGCGCTTCTTCGAAAATGCCTTTATCCAGATAATTATGGCCTTTCGGCGTCAGCACGTAGCCTTTCTTCCCGAGTAATACCAGCCCGGTCCGCTGCATCTTGTCGATCAGGTCGCTGACGAACAGCTCCTCCACCGACAGCATATCAGCCAGGACAGCGGCGCGGCGGATTTCGGACTGCTGAAACGCGAAAAGAAGCATTTTCATCAGGATGTCCATTTTCAGCCGTTTGACCCGGTCGAATGACACCTCGTACAAAATGATCGGCAATTGCCAGACAAGAGTTTGCCGAATCGATACATCCTGGTTCTGCGTTAAATCCGAGCTGAGCTTCCCTATCAATTTTTCCATCCGATCATCCCTTCTGCAAGACTTTCAAGCCGTTTTTCTTTTCAACTGTTGCAAGCACATGCTGATACATCCGTTTCGTTTCTTCTTTTTTCGCCCGCTTCGTAAACATTTCCGAGCTGCCGATCATGACGAGCAATTGCTTCGCCCGCGATAAAGCCACATTCAAACGGCGGTAATCTTTTGCAAAGCCGATATCGCCGTGGTTGTTTTGATTGTTCCGGACCATGCTCAGCAGGATGATTTCCATTTCGCTGCCCTGGAAACGGTCGACGGTGCCTGTGCGAATCGTCAAATGCGGCAAGCGCAATTCCTGGTCGATCATGCGCTGCAGCCGTTTGACTTGTTCTCCGTAAAATGAAATGACGCCGACCGTTTTCAGTTCATCAGCATCTATCCTGCCAGCCGTCTTCGCCTCACCGACTGCGTCATTCAACTCAACCAGCAATCGGCTGATTTCCTGCAGTTCGGCGGGGTTAAATAAACTTTTTCCGCCGCTCATCCGTTCTTCGAAATACGCCGGTTCATTCGGCAAATCGATCCACATTAGGTGGTTGCCGCGTTTCACTCCCGGTGATTCCAGGAAGTGGTCGCGGTCCCGGTCGGAATCTTCCAGCCCGCATTGCAATTGGTCGTTGTCGAATTTATAGAACGGCGCAATCGTCTCCATGATGTCTTCATGCATCCGGTACTGGATCGCAAGCATCGTTTTATTTGTCTCCGGCAGATTTTTATACAAACGTTCAAACAGCGACTCTTCCAGCAGCTTCTCAAGTTCGCGTTTTTCCTCGAAGCCGCTGTTTTCCTTGATCATTTCCTCGAGCGTTTCTTCGAGTGTGTCGTTGCCAAGCAGCGGCGGCAATTGGTGATGGTCACCGACAAGGATGACTTTTTTGCCTTTCAGCATCGGCAGCAGCAGTTCCGGCGGTGTGGCTTTCGACACTTCATCGATGATGACGACATCAAATACCGGATAATTATCGATGAAATCTTTGCGCGCCGAAGCGACACAGGTCGTCCCGATGACGTTGGCGTGCTTGATATACAATTTCCGGATTTCATCCAAATCGTGGTCATTGGCGCCTTCCAGCAATTCCAGCCATTTCTTTTGGATCGTCTGCATCAGCGGCAGGCTTTTCTGCTCCTGCGTCAGCGACTCCCTGTCGAATGAAAGGCTGGCTAGCTGTTTCGCCGTTTTTTCGTATTCCGCTTCGGGATCAGCGGCGATGATGCTATCCAATTTTGCCATTTCCTTTTTCTTACTGCTTAACCGTTCCTGTACTTGTTCAAGAACCGCTTCGATTTCGCCCAGTCTTTTTTGGATACTGCTGTGTGCATCCTTTTCGGCAAGCTGTTCTTTTAGCTGCGTTTCGAGCCGCTCTCCGACTTGCTCGAATGCGGCTTTGTCTTTTTTAAGCTTGGAAAGTTCAGCTTTATGCAGTCGGATGGCTTCGTTAATATCAGCCGGAATATCGAAATCAGCCGGCAATGGTGTTGCTTGCCTTTCCAGATTTGAAAGCTCCTGCTGCATTTTTTCCAATTCGATCAGCCATTTTTCATTCAGTGCACCATAATGCTGTTGCTGTTTCACCAGCTCAGCAGTGATCGCCCGCTTCAATTCCTGGAACGCCCGCTTGGAATCTTCAATATAAACTTCCGGCGATTTCAGTTCCGCGCCTCTTCGCCACAATTCGTTTTGCCGTTTATACAAACCAGCCAACGCTTTTCCAAGAGCAGCCGGATCGATGCTTGGCGAACTCTTCATAAAGACGCGCAGCTTTTCCATGAAGTCTTCGATTTCTGCCAAACTGAACGAACCGCCCTGTGCCAATGCGGTTTCTTTTACCTTATCCAGCGCCACACCTGCGGACGCCAGCAATTTTTCCACATAGGCGATTGCCGCTGTCAGGCTGGCATTAGCTTTCTCGAGGTTTTTCTGCTCCGCCATCTTGTCGCGGATCATGTCGAGTTTTCCGGTCGAATAAGTGATTGCCGTTGTTTCTTCAATTTTCTGTTCTGCCATCAACTGCATCAGGCCATCGACTTTTTTGATGCCTTCAATTTCTTCCAGTGCATCTTTTTTTGCGTCAATCAAACCCGCCAGCTGATTTCGTTTATCTGCTATCACTGAAATTTCCTGTTGTTTGTCTGCAATCTGCTTTTCCAATTGCTTAAGCTCTAAAGCATGCTCCAATTGATGAATGTCCTTTTCAATCTTCTGCTGCTCTTCACGGAAGCAGTCCAAATCCTTGCCGCTGTCGACAATAGCCTCATCTTTGGTGATTGCCGCTTCCAACGCTTCAAGTTTTTGTTTGCTGTCACGCTGTTCCCGCAAGGATTGTTCTTTTTGCAGATTGAAAGCCTCGAGCTTATGTCGTTCTTTATTCAATAAAAGCTCGATTGCCTTCTTTTGTTCCAGCGCGTCTTTTCTCTCGGCCACCGCTTTCTTCAAACTTTCGTAAACCGGCTGCAGTTCCGCATACGCTCTTTCAGTCGCCTCCAGCTCCTTGGCGATTTTCGCCTGCCGCCTTGAACGCGTCTCGTATTGCGCTGTTATTTCTTTCAGCGTACTATCTTTCCAATATTGGCCTACGTTTTCTTCGATAAATTTTTTGCCGTCTTCTTCGATGCTTTCCGTCCGACCGACACGCAGAATGCGGATATCTTTATTGGACAATAAACGGCCAAGCGCATTATCGACCGCCAGATTCGAGTGGGAAGCGACAAGAGTCCGCAAGCCTTTTTTCGCATTTTGCAGACAGATTTCCGAGATGACGGTGGTCTTCCCGGTTCCAGGCGGCCCTTGGATCGCGTACAAATCTTCCGCCGCCATTGCACCTGACACCGCCTGCTGCTGAAACTCGTTCAGCCGGTTATGAAAAGTCAGCTTCTCCATTTGTTTCAATGGTGCCACTTTCGGCTTTTCTTCGAATAAAAGACGGTCGAGCTGGGGATTCACCGCCAGCCCTTTTTCCAGATTCGTGAAGCCCTGACGTAAACGGCGGATTTGGCTGAGCGCCGCGAAATTGCTGAACACTGCTTCTTTCTTTGTAAGGCTATGCCCTTTTTCACGCAGCTGTTTGATGATGTAAGTATTTAATTCGACTTCAATAATCTTCTTCGAAACTTTCATCACCGTGCCGACGTCGCCGTCAATCCCGGTAAGCCGCACGCTCAAATTGCGCAAGTTTTTCCATTCCGAATCGTTCATCCGGCAGCCGGTCAACGTGATGCGGCTGAAATCATGGCTGAACGCGAGTGTCGAATAGGCAGACTTGATATCCGGAATATCCATGCCTTGTTCCTGGATTTTCAAATAGCCTTCCCAGCTGGAGATCCGTTTCTTCACATAATCGGAACGCTCTTTTGCCGGTGTCATGCGGTTGATCAGATTGATGAACGCCACCGGCACCGGATCGCGCGAATCGATGAACGTAACTGATTCCTCACGCTGCCAGTTCGTGCCGACAGATTGAAAGGCCTTCCTGTGCGTCACATTCGTCACCAGCAATTGATGGTTTCGGAACACGCAGTGCAGCACGATCGAGCCTTCCTCCTCTTTCCCGGTCAGCCGCTCCGCTTCATCCGGTCCGAAAAACAGCGCAACCGAAAGCGAGCCATCCGCACCTGTCGGATAGCGTTCCATGAACAATTTGAACGGCTTTGTCCCATTAAAAAACGAGCGTTCGCTGATGCCGAACCCTCTCATTTTCTCTGAAGCGGTTTTGGTTATTCTGATAGACGTTTTATATGTAATTGCCTGTGCCTGAACCATTTGATCACCTGTTCTGAAATCTCAACATATCCTGTAATTATACCATCTATCGGGGTGCGCTATCACATGAAAATAAAAGTCGAAATCTTAAGTGAAGCAACTCCCGAGCCGCTACTTTTTCCGACTGATTTGATGGAATCGACGATATAACTAAAGAAATCGACGATAAAAGGCTGTAAATCGACGATAAATATAAAAAAATCGACGATAAACACCCGAAAATCGAAGATAAAAAACGCATTCCCTCGCAAGGAATGCGTCTGTTTCATTTCTCTTCGTCTTCCAGCTTTTGCTTCATTTCCTCTTCCGATAGCCGCTCAATCGGAAAATAAGTTTCCAGCCGCTCCAATTGGACCAGTGCGTCTTTATAAAAATCCATATCCTCGAATTCGTCTTCGTAGTACATAGAATCTTCCGTGGTCTCAAGCAACAGTCGAATCTTCTCTACGGCTTTGCCGCCGCTGGCATCTTCATCACTAAAGGACGGGCCTCCCTGCGCCGCTTCTTTCTGCTGAAGATAGACGGTCCCTTCCAAACCTTTTTGTTTCGATTCATCCGCAAATTCCACCACTTCCGATAAGGCTACAGCTGTGCTTCGCATTGCACCCACTCCTTTTTAAACTGAATAAACCTCTGTACAGTTGTTATTGACGCCCAGGGTCCATGCTAAACATCCATCACGAGTCACCGTTCACTGTTTGGATTCTGCAGACTTGTACTCCAATGGCTCCTCCGCTATAGTTATTCCCTGAAGAAGTTCAGTAAAATATATTTTGACAGACAAGGAGACACCAGGTGAATCAAACAAAACCAAAGCTCTGGACGAAGGAATTCATCCTTATATCCACAGTCAATTTTTTCTTGACGTTAGTCTTTTTCCTTTTGATCGTGACAATAGCTGTTTACGCTGTTGCAGAATATGGCGCAACCACCAGTCAAGCCGGACTTGTCACCGGTATTGCCATTATCGGGACCATGACAGGCCGGATCATCATCGGCCGGCTGATCGAAAACATCGGCCGAAAGAGGACCTTAGTCATCGGCCTCATTTTATTTGTATTGACCACCCTGCTTTATTTCGTGAATCTTAATCTCAGCTTTTTGCTGATGAACCGTTTCCTTCATGGCATGACGCTCGGCATGGCCAGTACAGCTGCAGGAACGATTGTTGCCCAGATCATTCCGATGACACGAAAAGGGGAAGGCATCGGCTATTTCAGTATGAGTTCGACTCTTGCAACGGCAATCGGTCCGTTCATCGGCCTCTATATGAGCCAGCATACAAGCTTTGATATGATTTTCACTCTTTGTGTCGTATTCGGGATTGTCAGCCTGACTTTTGCTCTGTTCACAAAAGTGCCGCCAGTGGATTATTCCATGAAAACCGGTCAGGCAAGAGGCTTGAAACTGGCTGATTTTCTGGAGCCGAAAGCTTTGCCTATCGCGATTATCACGTTGACATCCGCTCTATGCTTTTCCAGCATTCTTTCTTTCATCAATTTCTATGCGATTGAAATCGACCTGGTGGAAACGGCGAGCTTCTTTTTTGTGGTCTATGCGATTGCCGTTCTATTATCCCGGCCATTTACTGGCCGCTTAATGGACATTCGAGGGGCCAATTTTGTCATGTATCCTGCTTTCGCCTTTCTTGCGGCAGGTTTATTGCTTCTAAGCACCGCCAGCAGCAGCATCATCTTTCTGCTGTCCGCCGTTTTGATCGGCTTAGGTTTCGGTAATCTCCAGTCCACTACTCAGGCGATTGCCGTCAAACTGACTCCGCCGCACCGGATGGGCCTTGCGACTTCGACTTTCTTCATCTTTCTGGACGCCGGTCTGGGCTTCGGACCTTATGTACTCGGATTCATCATCCCGTTGACCGGCTTCAGTTCACTGTACGCCATACTCGGGGTTACCGCCCTCGCCGCTTCCCTCCTGTATTTTGTCCTGCATGGACGGAAGGAACGGGCTCAGCTTTCAGCCGCGTCCAATCAATGAAATCAAGGCTTCCTGATTATCGGGAAGCTTTTTTTAATTATTTCCCCACACAAAAAAGCGCTGCATCGTTATGCAGCACCCGTTTATTTCTTCGTTTTCTCTTTTATCTTATTCGCTACGTCATCTTTCATGACTATGGCTTTATCTTTATAGGTAGATGCTTTTTCTTTGTAATCGTCTTTGTTCTCTTCCCAGTGGGCCTTGCCTTTTTCGATCGACTTGTCTTTTAATGCGGTCAGTTTGTCCAAAAATGCCATTTCGATCATCCTTCCGTTCTTTCCGTCACTGTTGTGGCCGGCGAACTTTGTTAAGCATAACATTTCTACTGCCCCGCTGTCGAAAAGCCTACCTGTCATTAAATCGGATATCGCTGGCTCGGAAACGGTACCACGTAAATGTTCCGCTTTCGAGCAGCCAGCTGATTTCGATCTCCACGGGAACTTTCAAACCGCCGACGCGTTGCTGATCCTTGATCGTGCCGGTACACAACACGAGGCGTGAATCTTCATCGCTTTCTTTGTATCGCCATGCCTCCACTTTCACCAATTCATATTGTTCATCGAAATAAAACGTGGCGGTGCCTTTCAAGCCGGCATATTTCAGCGTAGCCATGGCCGTGTGGGCATCTTCTTCCTCCCAGGAAATATAGGGCCCGAGCGCGGCGGTCGGGTACCAGGCGAGTTCCATCAGGTAGCGCTGCAGCGACGACTGGTCGGTCTTTTCGTTTTCCATCGTTTTCGAAATGGGCATGATGCCGCCGAGCTTGATGCGCATGCTGCCTTTGCCGCCTTCAAAGCTGTCCTTTCCCGTGACATAGATGCCCGGGCCAAGTTTCATCTTCACATCCCAGCGGAAAGCGGGCGGATTGGTGTAGCTGATTTGTTCCGATTCGGAAGCGGTCCAATCCCGTTGCTCCGGTTTCAGCTTGATCGTCCCCGTCTGTTTCAGTCGAACGCTTCGGATCGGCTCATGGTCCAGTGCCCCCGTTGTCTGGAGCCAGTTTTTAACGGCGACCGGCAGTGATTCATGCATCTCCGCTCGTGTTTTATGCGGCAGGCCATGGCTCGCACCCGTTTCAAAATTCTCATCGTTTTTCATTTCCACTCCACCTTCCTGGTTTTCCCTGTTTCCGGAATCTTTATTGACATGAATAAAGGAGTTTGCGCGGGCGTATGGAAATAAGTAGGTATTAAAGAAAAGCCGTCTGGGCTCTCACTTACACAAGACATGGGCACACTTCGAAAAACTGAGTTGAATGGAGGCAGAGGTCATGAAGATTGGAATTATCGTACATTCACAGTCGGGACACACACTGCTGGTCGGTGAAAAGCTTCGCGAAAAACTGCAGAATGGCGGCCATGAGGTTACATTGGAAAGATTTCAAAACACCGAGCCCCCGGAAGGACCGCAAAAACCCGAACACATTCGGCTGGATCATATTCCCAATGCAGCTGGTTATGACGCGCTGATTTTCGGTGCATGGGTGCAGGCATTCAATCTCTGCCCCGGATTTCATCTGTATCTTAAACAAATACCCGATTTCGATACAAATAATGTTTCCTGTTTTGTGACTGAACAATTTCCATACAAATGGATGGGCGGCAGCCGGGCACTGTCCAAGATGAAACAATTTCTCGAGGAAAAAGGCGCAAAGATCAGCGCTTCGGGAGTCATCAATTGGGGCAATAAAAAACGGGATCAGCAAATCGATAAGCTGGTCGCCCGGTTCAGCAGCCAATACCAGACATGAGCTTTTCAAGCCATTTTTTCGCAGGAGGCTGTCAAAATGAATATACTCGAATATTTGCTGGGCAATGCCCCCGCTGTCAGGCGGCAAATCGGGCTGGATAGGAGAAACCCATACAAGGAGCAATGGATTCTACGGACCCAAATGGGTTTCGACATTCTACACGATGCGGGGATTGAGAGTGCTTAAGCATTATTAACAGGAGTGTTATGAAGAGATCTAAAAAAAGAGAATGCCGTTCTTTCAACACCAACCTCTTGAATTCATAATAAAGGCGCACTCTTATGCGAGTGCGCCTTTACAATGTAAAATACGATGCAGCTCTGGTGATTACGGCTGCTCGATTGGCAATTCGATGTCCACTTTGTACAATTGATCGAATTCCCAGTACCTGCCTGTAGTGCCGCCCTCGAAATTTTGGATTGTATTGCAATAGCCAATTTCATACAGAACTTCCTCTTCGTGTTTGAACAGTAATTTGTAATCAGGGCCAGCCCAATCAACGTTGCCGGTGTAATTTATTTCCGCATTTTCCAGTGCATAGACAAGGTCTTCTATTAACAGCTCATCCTCAATCGTCGTAATATATTGATCGCCTTCCCAAGTAAGCACTTCAATTTCCGTCACTTCTTTGCTGACTGCGAATTTTTTTTCGTCAATTTCAACTTCTTCTTTCACTTCTTCTTTTGACTTCTCTTCTTTTATTTCTTCGCTTCCATTTGCATTGCTCTGGCATGCCGCTAGACCAAGCGCCGAAATCAGCAGTAATAAAAGCCACCACTTGATTTTCAATAACATCTACTCCTCTCGAACAGTATGTCTCCACAGATAAGTTCATCTTATCATATACAAAAAAGAGCATAGCTAAAGCAGTGCTTCAGCTATGCGTTCCTCATTGTTACCGAACAGACCTGACTTCAGAACTTTCTAAACTAATTCTGCCACCAGCTCATCGATATCTTCATAAATCTCTTCAAACAACGGCTCTTCGCCGATAGCCATCACAAAGTTTACGCCATCTTCCTTACGGAACAGCTCACGCAATGTTCTGATCGCTCCCGTCTTATTGCCAAGAAGCATTTCGCAGCATGCCAATTCGTAAAAGGCCGGCGAGAAGTCCGCTTCTTCCTTAGTCAAAGCGGCCAAAAGCTCACGTCCTTTTGCCGCTTCTCCCATTTTGATGCAGCTCATCCCCCGAGCCATCCGAATCCACTCGCTGCTTTCGAGTTCCACTGGAATCCGCTCAAGCAATGCGGGCACTTCTGATTTTCTTTCATCAGACAGGATTTCAAGCATCCGGACATACGGTTCTCCGTTAAACGGTTCCAAACGGATGACATGATCGTATTTCTCAAGAGCCTCATCCGTCTCGTTGATGACAACCAGCGCATGGCCCCAATTCATCAATACAACCGCATCATTTGGCTGCTCTCCATGCAGCTTTTCTGCCAATTTGATCGCTTTATGGATCAGTTTTTCCGATTGTTTGTCGGCCGCCAGCTGCAGTGTCGCTTCCAATTGCAGGCTCGCTGCCTCGTAATTACCTGTTCGTTTGACAAATGGCGCGAGCTCTTCAACGGCTTCTTTGGCCATACCGCGTGACAGGCAATACATCGCATGGCGCAGAACTGGCACTTCATGTTTCGGCGCACGTTTCATCGCTTCACCGTAGAGGATGAAAATCGTTGTCGATACCCGTAACCGCTGCCCTGTGTGAAGCAGCTTGCCGAGTCCGCCTTTTTTCTCATGTTCGATTTCCGCTTCTTCTTCAGTCGCAGTAAACCATTGGCCCAGCGCATCTGCGCAAAAGGCTTGCGCAAGTCCGAGCTCTTCGCCCTTCAGAAGCTTTTTCAGGCGCTTATTGATGTCATGGGTTTTGCCCATTTCTGCATAGATTCGGACATATTCTTCGTAAAGGCGTTCGTCTTCCGGATGCTTTCCGATAAGCTCTTCCAACAGCAGCGCGGCGCGTTTCAATTGCCCTCTCCTCACGCAGAATTCGGCATGCTGGTAGTAGGAAGGAAACGCGCCGTTCAGCGCTTTAGCCTGTTCAAACAAGTCTTCCGCTTCTTTGATGCGCCCTTCTTTTTCCGCGCAATGCGCTTTTCCGACAAGCCACCATTCCTCCGGCACTTGTTCTGCCACCTGGTCCAAGGCTTTTGAAATTGCTTCGACAGATTCTTCCGTTACTGCCAGCTCGAATAATTCCTTGAAATCGAGTTCAAGCGGATCGTTCTGCAATAAAATCAGAGCCGCCGCAAAAGCCCGCGGAATGTCTTCCTTTTCCGTGTAAACTTTGACCAGCGCTTCCCGCACAGCAGAATTTTCAGGATCCAGTTCAGCACTGCGGACCAAATATGGAATCGCTTCATCCAATCTGCCTGCTTCCGCTTCAAGCAAGCCGAGTTGGAAATTAGCTTGCGCACTCGGTTCTTTCTCCGATGCCATTTCGTAAAGCATCCTCGCAAAAGGATGGTTCCCTGCCTGCTCATGCAATTGGCCTTCGATGCACAGCAAGGTCGCATCGCTCTCTGTCTCCCGCAATTTTTTGAATGTATTCAATACCCGGTTCCGGAAAAGCGGATTGCCGCCGAAATCCGCATACTGCACCGCCATATCCGCATAATCTTCGAGCTCTTTGTTTTCCAGCCCTTTTTCCAGCAGTGACAAAGCGTGCTGCTGCCCTGCGTATTCCGGCCACTCTTCCCATAGCATCGTCGATGAACGGATGAAATAACCGGTATCACCTTTTGCGCTGTACTGTTTCAAAAATGCAACGGCCTCTTCAAACCGTTCCTGCTTCACAAGTGTATGTGCGATGAACGTCACGGCAAACAAATCTTCCGAATCGAGTTCGAGCGCTTTGCGGTATTCGCTTTCCGCGTCAGCGAACTGATTCTGCTCTGCTGCGATATGTCCGCTGTAAACGTGGAGCACGTCTTTATTGTCTGCATGCTCTAATCCTTTGCTGACAATTACGGATGCCGCTTTCCAGTTTTCCGCCGCCATATGGATTTCGGCAAGACGCAGATAAGCATACGGCAATTCCGGCGCCATTTTGATATAACGTTCAAAAGCTGCGGTGGCTTCCGCCTCTTCGCCCAGCGCCAGCAGGCAACGGCCAATTTCATAGATGAAATAGCCATCTTTCGGATGCTCTTCACTCAGCTTACGGAACCTCTCCAAAGATTTTGCGTAAGCTCCGGATTCGTATTGGATCAGGCTGTGCGTAATTCTGGCTTGCGTATCCGATGGCAGCTGCTCAATAGCAATCAGCGACCATTTATACGCTTGATGAATTTTGCCCACCTCCATATAGCAGCGTGCCAAATGGCTGTAAGCCGCCGGCTGATAATGATCCAGTTCAATCGATTGCTTGAAATATGGAATTGCCTGAGTGTGGCTATCCTGGTTCATCAGGATGACGCCGCGTAAAAACAGCGCATACGGACTGTTCTTTTCATTGACTGCAGCGAGAGATGCCAACGCTTCCGGCAATTCATCCTTCTGGAAATGCAGATGGGCGATCAACAGTGCCAAATCCGAATCCTCCGGACCCAATTCCTGGCGCAGCCGCTCCACCCATTTATCATGAAGAGCTTTAGCCCGGTCGGAAAAAAGGATCGATATCCCGATTACAGCAGCATAGCGTTCTTCCGGATGCGCTTCCAGGAAAGCAAAAAATGCTTCACTTTCAAGCTCCTCTTCCTCATCCAAAAATTCATACATCTTTTCATAGAATTGATGCTCTGCCGGATTCAGCTCCGCCAATACATGTTCTTGCGCCTGATTGACGAAAATCATACTGAGTGAATCCGTCATCTTATAGACGTCTTTCAGTTCTGCGTAAGGAATCAACGATGGTGCCAAGTCATTCGGATCCTGGATGAGCATCACCTGCAGCCGGTCATCATAGCCGACCACCACCTGCACGTGGGCACTGTTCTCAATCATCATCGACAGCAGCACCGGCCGTCCTGCATCAATCAGCTTTTTATAAAGTTCAAGATTCCCTTTGAAATACTGTCCCTTTAAACCGAGCGACTCCATATACGTCATCGTTGTCCGAAGTTTCGAGCCCGTCACGTCAAACACATGCGACGCAATTTCGTCCTGACCGGTATCCATTCCATATGCTTCCAGCATAATCGACAGCGAAGCCGGCACGCAATAATCGAGCTTTTGGACTTTCGGCGTCAGTCTCAATTGTTTGTGAGTTGCTTCACGCTGAATCGTCGTTTTACCGTAGATCGTCTTTTCCAATACTTTTTGATGCTGTGAAATCCAAGCCTCGAGTGCGTCCCACTTCTCAAGCTTATACAGACATTCCGCTGTCAGAAACACGTAATAATCACGATGAGCGTGATACGGATTTTTCGCATTGATATCATTCATCAATGCAATTGTTTCTTCAAACCGATTCAGGTGGAACAGACGTCTTACCTGCTCCATACAGAATGACCAATTGTGCGGATAGAGCTTCTGACCTTCTTTCAGCACCTCAAGCGATTCGCTTTGGCGGCCTGCCATCGATAGATGATCGGCCAATAAGCTGCGGACATAATCACTGCGGTCTGCGTTCGGATCTATCAAAGCGTCTCTTAAAATCGCTTCGCCATCGTCCCATTTGCCGCTGTGAAGATGATAGAGTGCATCAAGATCCGCCCATGCGGCGCTTTTCACTTCTTTGATCTTCTCCAATTGTTCTTTCGCTTCCGGCATCCGGTTCAACTGGCAGAAGACGCGGAATAACAGCATATGCGCCGATACCCGTTCGTCGACCGTGAAGTTCGACTCCGGCACACCGTGCAGCCGCGCTGTCATTCTCTCTTCCGCTTCCAGGCTCTTGCCTGTTTCCAATAACCGTGTACAATGCCAGGAAAACGGACGCAGCGTGCCGAAACGTTTATAGGCATGTGACGCCAATAGATTGCTGTATTTATAAAGCTCTGCCTGATCCGCCATGCGAATCAGCCTGTAATAATCCGCTTCCGTCTCTAATTCCGCTAACCAAATGTGTAAGCGGCTAATTGACCGCTCTCCCCATAAACTACGAATCTCTTCTATCAACTGCTCGATCGTTTTGATCTCATTCGCTCTCATCTGCCGCGTGCCCTCTTTTCTCCCATGTCCCCCGTAAATACGGTTGATTTATTATATGTTGGAAAATTCTAGGGCGCAATGGTTTTCCCACAGATTTTTGCGGAATTTTTGCAATCTTTAAAGTTGCCGATTTTGGCTGTTTTCAACTTGCGGATCAGCAGCACCCGCTTTGCTTTGAAGTGCAGCTAAAAGCGCTCCCCCGATTCCTGCCCATATAAATCCGACTGCCATCATCAGTGAAATCAGCATCATCGTATAAAATTGTTCCTGAAATAAACCCGTTAAAAATGGTGACAGGCAAAAAAGCAGCGTCACCACGAATAATGTACGCGTCAGCCACAACAACACGCGGGGAATTTCTTTATGGAAGCTTATTCGCCTCATCAGCATAAAGGAACCAACCGCCAGCAATACCGTTCCTGAAAACAAAAACAGCAAACCGAACGGTATGCCGGTGTCCGGAAAATAAATCTCAAAAAAATGGAACAACCCATTAAACACGAGTGCCGCACTCAACAGGAGGAGTGGATTCTTCAGTTTCCTGCTATATAGAACATGAAGAACATAAATGCCCCCAAGACAAAGAAGCGGAAACACAAACTTGACGTAGTCCGTCCAATCGCTGGCGAAATATCCTGTGTTGATTTGCCTGCCGATCACCACAAAATCGTATAACGGTTTCATTCCCCAAAGGATTCCTCCAACAATACATAAACAGGCAGCCATGGTTTTCAAAGTGCCTTCTCCCTTTCAGCAATGGATTTGATAATTGTTTATTCCACATGAATCCTTAAACTCCTGCACATTAATAAGACAGCCGCTTCTAAGCGCTCCATAATTGAACTGCTGCTTATTTTTGCCGGGATTAAGGTTTCGCCAAAAAATAGCTTGGGTATAGTTAGAATTGTTCATTTTGTTAGACACAGGTTTACAATCTGAATTTCAATAATGCTATACTTAATTAAAGGTAATGGAAGTATTTATAAAAAATTACTTATCAAAGGAGAAAAAAGGAATGGCTGAGGCATTGCAAAAATCAGAAGAAATTAAGGTTTTCTTTGAAAAATACCGGGAAGCATTTGATGAAAAATTATTGGAAGAAGCCGTTAATGTAAAAGACCGGATTGATGAAATCCTGCGAATCGGCAATATCGATCTCGTTTCAAATGCCCACAAAGTTGTCGGCTATATAGTTGAAGGACAGGAAGAGGAGCTTAAATTATTCGCAAAGCAGGAAGGCATTGCCTGGGCGACGCATTCGATCGAACTTTCCTTTAAGCTGGAATGGATCCAGGCCATCCGCCGCACCCTTTGGACCTTCCTCCAGCAGTACAACGATGCTACATACAATAAATCCGGATTCGACTTCTTCTCCATGGAACAAGATGTGAATACACGCGTGGATACGTTCCTGAATCACTTTTTCATCAACTACTCCACCTATAAAGATTCATTGCTCATGGCACATCGCAAGCTTGTCGAAAATCTTTCGGTGCCGATCATTCCGATCAATGCAGCTGTTTCAATCTTGCCGCTGATAGGTTCAGTCGATTCTTTCCGTGCATCAATTCTGGAAGAAAAAGTGCTGACCGAGGTTGGAGACAGCCATATCGAAACTTTGATCCTGGATATGTCCGGTATTGCCGACATGGAACCAGAGGTCATCCATCACCTGATGAAAATCATCGATGGCAGTGCGATGATGGGCTGCAGAACCGTCATTACGGGCTTGCGGTCAGAAGTCGTCCGGAAAATGATCAATCTTGGTTTATCATTCGATCCTAAAACCAAAACGTTGGGAACGCTGCAGAACGCCCTCAGCGAATATCTTTCAGTCGAATAAAATCGATGCACATAGAAAAACCGTGATTTGGATCAATTCCAAATCACGGTTTTCATTTTCTACTATTCATCGGCAAAATCAATCAGTCTTGGTCTAGTTTGTTTTCAATATCATACGCCGCTTGTTTCTCGGCAATCCAAGCAGCATATTTTGCATTCAATGCTTCATCGAACAGGATCTCTTTGATCTGCTCTTTGCTGTCTTCGTGCGTTGCTTCAGAAGCTTTCGTTTTATCCGTCACTTTGATGATGTGATATCCGAAATCAGTTTGGACCGGATCGCTGACTTCACCCGGTTTCATCGCGAATGCCGCTTCTTCGAATTCAGGCGCCATTTCACCTTTTCCGAAGCTGCCAAGTTCACCGCCGTTTTCAGCATTGGCCGTATCAACGGAATATTCAGCAGCCAGTTCTGCGAAGTCTTCCCCATCCGCCAATTTCTGCGCCACTTCTTCCGCCTGTTCTTTTGTTTCAGTCAAGATATGGCTGGCTTCCACGGTTGCGCTTTGGCCAAGAGCTTCTTTATTCTCCTTGAAATATGTCTCGATCGCTTCATCTGTGATTTCGATTTCCGGACCGATCAATTTCTCGATTCTCAAAAAGTTCTTCATTTCCTCTTCCAGATCCTCTTTGGTTAACCCGCTTCCTTCAAGTGCAGCAGCAAGCCCTTCAGCACCGCCGTATTGCTCTTCGTATTCCGCGAGTTCCGCATCCAATTCTTCCTGGGTGATTTCAATGTCCGCTTTTTCGGCTTCCTGGCGGATGATTTCATTGGAAATCATGATATCCAACGCCTCTGCTCCACTTGTTTTCACCATTTGCTCATAAAGTGCATCCTGTTCGATTTCTGTGCCATCGACTGTCGCCACGACTTCTTCTTTATTGAATCCCACCATCAGGAAAATGGCTGAGGCAACGATAATTCCAATTGCAAAATAGATAGCCTGCTTCATTTTCATCCCTCTTTCTTTTTATCGATAACATCACTTTAGCAAGAGGATATGAACAAACTATGACCGGGACATTAATAATCGTGTAAGTTTTTGTTCAAGGCATTATAAAAAGGAGAAGCGATGAAGCTCCTCCTTAAATCTGGATTTACCGTTTTCCAGTCTGGTCACGTTTCACAATTTTATCGCTCACCTGCTGGCCGCTGAGTGTCACCATCGGCATGCCGCCGCCGGGATTGACGGTGCCGCCGACAAAGTAGAGGTTATCGTAAAGCTCACTTTGCTTCTTATGCTTGAATCCGCCATTGCGTTTCTTGTCCGAAACGGTGCCGTATATCGCCCCCCGGTCAGAACCATAGACCCGTTCAATATCATGCGGCGTCCATACATCACGCGTCACGATATTTTCCCGAAGTCCATCAAGGCCCATGCGTTCCAGCTTATCGATCACCCGGTTTTCAAAATCCAGGTACTGTTCCGGCGTGAATGGCTTGTCTTGAATATAGGGGATATGCGGAAGGATCTTGATGTTTTCGTGTCCTTCAGGAGCCTGTGTGGGATCTGTCTTATTGACATTGACCAGATAAATGGTCGGATCGTCCGGCAGCTCATGTTTTTCGAACACTTTTTCCATTTGTTCTTTCAGGTTTTCAGAGAAGAAAAAATTATGGTGATTCAGGAAAGGATATGTTTTCTTCACACCCAAATGCAGGACGAGCCCGGAACTTGCCGGCTCATATTTCTTCTCGAGCTTCTCGACAAACTTATCGTCTGCGTCCACCATTTTCCGGTAGAATGGAATCACTTCCATATTGGATACATAGTAATCAGCTGTTTTGAATGAACCATCTTCGAGTTCGACACCAGCGATTTTCTTGTTGTGATCAGTGCGGGCTCGGACAACGCCCATACCCGTGTGAATTTGAACGCCTTCTTCTTTTGCCAGTTTCGTCAGGCCTTCCGCAAGTTTATGCATGCCGCCCGGTACATACCAGCAGCCCTGCGCATGCTGCATATAAATCATCATGTTGAGAACAGCCGGCGCACTGTACGGGGAAGAGCCGACGTATTTGACGAAATACGATAGCATGTCACGCAAATGCGGATTACTGATGCGCTTGGAGATGCCCTCGTACATCGTAGAAGTCAAATCGAATCCTCTTAATGTCGCGATGATGCCGTTTTGAGCCACCGCTTCTTTCGGCGATTCGAAGCCTTCCGCCAAATAGCTGTGTTCCGTCGTCTTGTAGATACGCTGTGAATATTTCAGCAGTGAATAGTATTCTTTAATATCCTTTTTGGAAAGAGCAGGATTTGTCCGTTCCATTGTGTGTAGGTTGCGGTATAAGTCCAGTACGGTACCATCGGGAAAGAACGAGCGCCATTCCCGGTTGAGCCGTTTCATCTGCACATAATCTTCCATCCGCTTGCCGCTTCCCCGGAATAATTTATCGAATATATGCGGCATCGTCAAAATCGAAGGGCCAAGATCGAAACCGAACCCATCTTGCTCCAGACGGTTCACTTTCCCGCCAATATGATCATTCTTCTCATATAAAGAGACCGCGTAACCTTTCTGAGCTAGTGAAATAGCCGCTGACAGACCGCCAAGGCCTCCCCCAATCACGATTACGGATTTTCCAGCATTATTCATATATGTACCGCCTCTCTTCCCTACCTTATTTTATTCTATCCAGCCGGCTGAAGTTTGCAGGGACATCTCAGTAAAAGAGCTTTCTTCAGAACGTGGCAATACTCCTTCTTATTCCCTCAATTTTAAACTTGGAAACTCAGTTTGTATAGTTTTTGTGTAAGCGTCATAACTATGTGCTGCCGATCTAGCAAGGTCGCTGACTGTAAATAATAAAAGCAGCAAAACGGTCAGAAATGAAGCTGACTGTTTTGCTGCTTTTATTTTCTACTGAACGTTCCGTTCTTCTTGCCTACTTGAATGTTCATAAGCGAAATAGCCGCCAAGCAATCCAAATCCCGCCCCAAACGTAATGCCCGTCGACATGGCAAAGGGAAAGATCAGGCTTAATACCAGCCCCAGCGCACTGCCAAAGACCATCCCGAGAGGAATCAGACTGTCCAGTAAATCCTGGGCAGCTTTTGTTTCTTTCTTGCCGAGCGTCCCCCGCTTCTGTTTGCCTTTCAATCTGAGAATGACAAAAAGCGATATCGCTCCTACAAGCACAATCGGCCAGACGATGCTTAAAATTTCAATCGCCGATTCCATATGAAAACCCCTTTCATATTCGAATGGTGGATCCGTGCTGTTTACCTTCTGCTTTCAATGGTAAACGAACCCGAGCAAAACAGCCACCCCAAAGGCGTCTTCATTTTTTATGCAGCCTTAAGCTTTTTATTGTACGTCAATGTCTTCCCGCTGATTCCGAATAATACCGTCAATACAGGCGACAAGAGACAGAAGAACGCAAACGGCAAATATTCAAGCGTCGGGACGCCAAGCACGGATGTGATGAAAATCCCGCAGACACTCCACGGAACAAGTGGATTTACAACTGTTCCGGCATCTTCCATGACCCGGCTCAAATTCTTGCCCGCCAGCCCCGCTTTTTCGTATGGCCCTTGAAATGCCTGTCCCGTCAGAAGGATCGACAGATATTGTTCCCCGATCAGGATGTTGATGCCGATTGCCGTCAACGCCGAAGCCGCGATAACTGAAGATACTTTCTTCAGCAGGCTTTCAATTTTCATCAGCAGACATTGAACGATTCCTAAAGTGAATAATAAACCTCCCATGCTGAGTGCCAGCAGCACCAGGCCGATGGTGAAGAACATGCTTTCCATGCCCCCTCTTGACAGGAGTGCGTCGATTTCTTCGATGCCGGTTGCCGAGACATAACCGCCAAAAAGAACACCGAGCGTTTGAGGAACTGTAAGACTGATATGAAGCATCGAAACGGCGATAGCGGCTATCGAGCTCGCAGCAAGTGTCATCAGCGCCGGCACTTTCATGATTGTTAAAGTGATCAGGACGAGGAGCGGAATGATTGAATACCAATGAATCAAACCTGTCTGCAGCAGGCCTTCTTTGAACACCGCAATTTCTGCTGCATTGTCGAGTGTGATGGACGGTGACATGAGCCCGAAGAATATCAATGTCAGCACGAAAGCTGGAACCGTCGTCCAGCTCATGTTCCGGATGTGTTCAAACAAGTCCACACCGACAATCGACGATGCCAGATTGGTCGTATCCGACAGAGGTGACATCTTATCACCGAAAAATGCTCCGGAAACAATGGCACCTGCCGTAACAGCTAGCGACAGATCAAGTGCGCCGGCAATTCCGATAACCGCGACTCCCACTGTGGCAACAGTCGTCAGTGAACTGCCGATGGACAAACCGATGATTGACGTGACGATAAAGACGATGGCAAAGAAAAAGAGTGGTGTAACCAGATTAAATCCGGCAAAGATCAAAGTCGGAATGGTGCCGCTCAACATCCAGCTGCTGATGAGGATGCCGATGAAGAAAAACAGGAATACCGCGCTCATCCCTGCTCCCGCCCCTTCCACTAAACCTCGTTCCAGTTCTTTGTAGGAGATCTTTTTTACCAATCCATAGCAGATCAACAGTAAAATCGCCAAAAGAATCGGCACATGAGGAGGCGCTTCAAAAAAGATGATGCTTGAACTGATGATAGCTGCGATGATGGCTGTGAGCGCAAGCGCTTCTGGAAAACTCGGTGATAAAACTGCTTTGATACGAAACATTGATGATTCCTCCTGGATGCTAAAAAGTATGTGAAACGAAAAAAAGAAAGCCCGCGCCCCTGACAAAGGGACGAAGACTCTCTCCGCGTTACCACCCAATTTGATATTTCCGCCTGTGCCGAAATATCCACTTCATTCATCGCCGAAATTACAGATGGTGTAATTCACCTGAATTGCTGCCTGGATTTGCACCACTCATCCAGTCTCTTCCTGCTGCCCGCAATCAGCCTACTCAATCCATCATTCAACGTTCGTATAGCCGCTTTCAATTTTCATAATCTTAGCATGTTCCACAAACATGTCAAGCGTGTCATTCAAATTCCCCAAAATACTCCCCCTAAATTAGCAGCCGAGCAAAAAGAAAAACCGTCAACTGAGAGTTCAGCCGACGGTTTCCTTCAGTGTTCAGTTAACTCCAAGAATTCTTTTACAGTTCCATAAGTCTGCATGTCACTCATGTTGATCCCCAGGCTCACAGCAGTATGGGCAATCACTGGCCGGATTCCCGTCAATATCGGCTTTATGCCAAGCAACTGCAGAAGGTCCCGAATCTGAAAGATCTGCTGGGCCACATTGGTATCGAAATGATGAATTCCTGAAAAATCGATTACAAGTTGCTCGATATCCAAGTCCACGACCTTCGGAATGACTTCCGTCGACAGATATGCAGCCCTGGAATCGGTGAATTCACCGATGAGCGGCATGACACCGACCCCTCTTCTGATCGGAACAATCGGCGCAGCCAACTCCATGATCTCCTGCTCATTGGAATCCAGCAGTTTCTGATTTTCCAGATTGAAATTCGTTGTCGTTTTCCGAAGCGCATCATCAAAAATATAGATTACGTGATGATAAAGTTTAGAGAGTTCTGCTGCGCTGCTGTTCTCCAGAACGCCTCTCTCCTGCAGTTCATGCAAAAGCGAAAGCCGGAACGTGCTGATGATTTCAACTGTATTTTTCAAAAGCGTCCCGTCATAGTAAAAGTAATGGTCGATATCGTAATCCATTTCCATATCCAGGGTTTCCTGGCGGGTGCTTATTAGTCCCAGTGCCACCTTATCCAAAAGCCGTCCGATCAATTCACAATGTTTTGCAAGCTGTTCATCCGTCAAGTCCAATTGCAGTTCTTCCGTTGCCTGCATCAACAGATTCTTTGTTAAGGATTTATTTTCTTCTCTGATGAATTCCGCTACTTTATGAAGTATAATGTCCATTCCTCTCTCCTTGCAGTCCGTCTCCTAAGTCGTTATACAAAAGCTATATTTTTTATTATTCCCCCGCTTGACACAGATAAACCCTATGATGACCGTACACTTCAATTAAAACGGATTACTTCTTTCCACAATAAAAAAATGAAAGGCATCCCGCCTTTTCAGCGGAACGCCTTTCATTATCGATTACATTCAGGAAGCTGCAATTTCATTTATCCGGTCATCTTCCATCAAATAACTGTGTCTCGTACGCAATTTTTCCTGCAGTCCTGCAGAAACCCGGGTTAAATCATAGGCGCAGACAGCGATAAACTTATTTTCCGATATAAACTGGGTCGCGCTTTTATCGTAGAGGAGAATCTCATCTTCAATATCGTCTCCGCTGCCCCATTCGATATGGCCCCACGTCCGGAAAAACTTTTCTTCGCTAGTAGCCTCATTCAGCTTTGCCTTAAAGTATTCAATGATGGATACAGGCAGAAAATTGCCTTCACTCCAGTAAAACTCGAAGTTATTAGTGAACTGTACTGATTTCAATTCATCTTTGGTTACCAACTGCTCCAACCGCTGATAAATCGCGGGTGTTAGACGAGGATTTTCAACTATAAAAATATAATCGCCATTTTTGATACCATCCAAAATGAAAACTAAAATATTCTTGATATAGGCTTCTTCTTCTTCACTCAGGTAAAAGATATGAACGCCATCTTTTTCGCGAAGTGCAGATGTAAGTTCCGGAATTTTTTTCTCCATCTTATCGCCTCCCGCCTGTTCAGTTGCTCCCGAATTCTCAGAGAATGGGAGACCAATATATATAATTTAACTTACTGGCCTGCCTCAGTCTATTTTGAACCCTCAACTTGGCGAGAGAATCCGGTCTTTATTGCCGTAAAAAGAATCAGCTTGATCCTTTGCCCATTCTCCACTTTTTCAAGGAGGAACCTTCTTTCATGAACGTTTTCCTGAAACCTTGGATCACATCAATAACAGCAAACAGGGCAACGGTGAAAAGCAGTCCTCCGACAATCCAGTTCAATGCGTCCGCTGAGCCGAATATCCTTTCAAGCTCCAAAATGAAGCCCTCTGTAAAGATCTCCGCATTTGTGAATAACAAGATGAAAACCAGCACGGTCAGCGTCTGCAGGGCTAAATTATAAGTTGCCATCCTGAAATCCCATCTTCTGCGTGCCCACTTCCAGACATCCATGATGATTTGAAGGATGACTGTCAGCAGAACAAGCGGCCAATAGGACAACAGCACGGTTTGATTGAATGCCGGCGTCGTAAAGTCAAGGCCGGACGCACTGCCTTCATAGATGCCGATCAATTTATCCGCGTTGAAATAGACTGAAACCCATACAGCAGTCCAAATCAAATCAAAAGCAGGCTCACTTCGTGGAATAACCCGGTTTTTAGGCATCAGCTCCTGCTCGGAGGCCATATCATCCGGTGTCCATCCTTTTTCCGGCAGCACGATTGGCGTCTTTCCAGTTGCACGATTTGTCCGGTCGACCCATTCAATGATAAAGAAGACAAGAGTCACCCAGAAAAAGACATTCACCGCTGTATCAACCACAGCAGCAATCCCATCCGCAAAAAGGCCACCGACGACACTCGCCACTGATGCTTCCCCGGCACTCGAGAAGATGGTAGTAATGATCAGCACCATCAATACGACAGTGACGACGACTGGAATAATAATCTTCAGTAAAGTCACATAAGCATCAAAGAACGCCGGTCCGATCAAATACCTGGGCTGCGATCGATACTTGCTTGCCAATACAGCCGGATCGCCGAATTTCATAAGCAGTTCGCGCTCTTCTTTTTCCGCGTATCCCAGTGGCAATAAATCTTCCAGGGTGGCCCGCAATTCTTTTCCGATATCGTCCCTCTCTTTCGCCGGCACCCTGCGCACCACTTCACCGACATACCGGTCAATCAATGTCATCGGAACCATCCCCTTCAATAAGCTTTTGAAGTTCTTCCGCTACTTTCCGCCACTCCTCTGTCATCTGACTGAATGCGTCCGCTCCTTTTTCGCTTAACGTGTAATACTTTTGCGGCCTGTCTCCTGCCCCTTCCCAATCCCCCAACAGCAGCTTCTGCTTTTCAAGCTGCCGGAGCATAGGCGCCAATGTGCCGGGATTTTCCAACAATCCCCTTTGTTCCAAGATCCGGATCAGGTTTGCGCTGTTTCTCGGTTCATTCAATTGTGACAGCACGGCCAATGCCAGCACTCCGCTCCTCAGCTCGCCTGGCCATCCATCCATTGCTGATTTTCCCAATATTTCCACCTCCCGTAGCTCTTTTTTCGTCCTGAACTATACTCTTTATTTTAATCCTTCCAAATTATCCACACAATAAATAATTGATTATTTTGATAATAAAATAATTATTGTTTATAGAAGTGGATAAAAAAACACACCGAGGGTGCGTGGTGTGTTTGGTGTGGTTCACATATGCTATTCCATTTTTCATCCTGGATAAATCGTCTCTTCTTCAAAATTGCCGGATCCTGGCAACTCCTCTACCAATCCTGAGCCGAAAAGCATCGCCGGCGTGTAGCTTCCTTTCGGAAACTCTCCTTCGAGCAGGCGGCTGACGGATTCAAGTGCGCCATAAACCGTCAAATCGTAGACGTTCGCCGTTTTAATCCGAACCGTTTTTGCAACACCATCCTCATTGCGCGCTTCTCCCCAAATATAAGCGGGTGCTCCGGCGCGACGGGTTTCGTCTGGACCTTTCACACGTCGGTTCACTAAATTCTTGAGGGCTTTCTGGACAGCAGGCAAAGCAAGGATGGCTCCGGCGCTGCCGAAGATGCGCGCACCAAAAATGCGCGATTTTTTCATCGGAATCCAAGTGGCGATATTCGGAATCCCGGTTGTGTGGAATGCGGTCGACACGTCGCCCCAAGGGATGCCCATCGCAGAACGTGAGCCTCGGCCGAAATCGATCGTGCGATGCTGGCTTCCGATCGGCACCGGTATCAATTGGCCGTTCTGCCGCTCCGCACTGCCAGACCCCATCCCTTCGATCATCGTCTTGAATGTCCCCGGTGAAATGCCTGAATCCGAATCAAATCCGAGTGATAGACTGCTCGCATCCGGCAACAGTTCTTTCAATTTAAGCGCTGTGCAGTCTGTTGGAATCACATCAAAACCGACGCCTGAACAGATGGTGATGCCCGCTTCTTTCGCTTTCGCATCCTGCGCGAAGCTGTGTTCGAAAACGGAAATTTCGCCGGTGATGTCCATATAATCGGCACCCGCCTCAAGGCACGCCTTGATCATCGGTCCGCTCGTTTTCTGGAAAGGACCGGCGCAGTGCAGCACAAGGGCGATATCGCTCAGGTTTTCAGCAGCGGACGGTCCTACCGGAAAGACGCGCGTTTCCAGTTCCAGCTCTTTGCCCAGCGGTTTCAGTTTGTCTGGATTACGTCCGGCCAGCACAGGATTCCAGCCACGCTTTTTCGCTTCCCTCGCAATCAATTCCCCCGTATAGCCATAAGCTCCATAAATCAGCCATTTTTTCTGCACTTGCTCCACTTCCTTTTCTCGAAAATTAAGGTTTCTCAAATCATACCTTTTGTCAGGAACACGTTCAAATTTTTATTTCCACTCTTTTACCTGCTTGCACAAAAAAAATTTATGTAGTAAGATTTTCAAAGTAATCAATTGAACGACCATACTCTCTGTATAACCTTAAGAATACGGCTTAAGGGTCTCTACCAGGAACCGCAAAATCCTGATTACAGAAAACGACTACTCGTTTTCTGTAATCAGGATTTTTTTATTTTCTGACAAATAGAGCAATTTTTAATTGGAAAGGAAGCGTAATTGCAATGAACCTGAAAGTCTATATCTTAGCCTTATCCACGGTCGCAGTCGGACTTGTGGAATTGATTGTCGGAGGAATCCTGCCGACGATAGCCGATGAATTCGATGTATCGGTAAGTTCGGCTGGACAATTAATCACTTTATTCGCGTTGATCTATGCGATTGCCGGTCCGGTCCTGCTGGTGGCGACCAGCCGTTTTGAGCGCAAGAAAGTCTATCTGATCTCCTTGTTCATCTTTTTCCTCGGCAATATCATGACATTTTTCAGTCCTGATTTCACCTGGATGATGATTGCACGGATTTTGACGGCTGCGAGTACAGCGCTGATCATCGTGCTGTCGCTCACGATCGCTGCTAAAATCGTCGAACCGCCTTACCGCGCGAAAGCGATCGGCCTGATTTTCATGGGCGTCTCTTCGTCGCTCGTTCTCGGCGTTCCGCTCGGCATCCTCATCTCGGATGCATTCGGCTGGCGCTTCATCTTCCTTGGCATCGCCGCATTGTCCATCGGCTCAATGGCGCTGATCGCGCTTTACATCCAGCCGATTCCGGGCAGTACGGCCATTCCGCTGAAGCAGCAATTAAAAGCGGTTGCCAGCGCAAAAATCGGCACCGCTCACCTGGCAACGATGTTCATGCTGGCTGGCCATTATACCGTCTACGCCTACTTTACGCCGTTTCTCGAAACGACAATGAACTTGAATCCGTTCTGGGTCAGCGTCTGCTACCTCGTATTCGGCCTGGCTGCAGTAAGCGGCGGCGCAATCGGCGGCACCATGTCCGATTCGATCGGCTCGAAGAAAAGCATCCTGATCGTCATTTCCGCATTCGCGGTCTCACTGTTCCTGCTGCCCTTCAGCACATTTTCACTAGTCATCTTCCTGCCGGTGATGGTCATCTGGGCAGCGCTAAGCTGGGCACTCGCCCCGCCGCAGCAAAGCTACCTGATTGAAACGGATCCCACCACTTCCGACATCCAGCAGAGTTTCAATAATTCTGCCCTGCAAGTCGGCATCGCGCTGGGTTCCGCAATCGGCGGCTTCACACTCGCCCAAACCGGTTCCGTCACCAGCACCTCCTGGGTCGGCGCCGTCATCGTGCTCGGCGCACTCGGCTTTGCCGTCTTCTCGTTAACGCGTCCGGCGGTTAAGCGGAATGAAAAGGAAATAGAAAGTATGTAATATGAAAGACGGCCGCGAATGATTTCGCGGCCGTCTTTTTTGGTTTTGATCTTGATAAGGGGCTTTTCGCGAGCGAAAAGCTTCCTTCTTTGGGTTTGTTGGTGAGAGGTGGAGGCTGGGTTTTGGGTTTATCGGCGATTTTTGATGATTTATCAGCGATTTTCGATGTTTTATCAGCGATTTATTCCACTTTATCAGCGATTTTTCACCGTTTATCAGCGATTCTCATGATTTACTCAAAAACACCATTCAACTCTCACCAAAATTCATAAATAATAACGTATTTTTCATCTATTCTTTATTCTATAGACCCGTGTTTTTCTCTCGCCAGTTATCTCTAAGTCATATTTAGTTAAAACACGTCTTGCTGAGTCAGAATTATCAATTCCACTAAACTCCCGAAACTTCCTATTCGTCAGCTCTCCATCTATCAATGAAAAATATTCCTGCACCGCCAGTCGATCGGCACCCGCATCTTTATTTCCGCAGGCCGCACAGATCCAGGATTTCTTTATACGCCGCATGCCGAGGCTGGAGCATTTATTACAATAGACACCGGTCTTCAAGTCACGTAAGTCGATCTTATAAAACTTGCTCAAAGGGGATAATTTAAAGGGGACCTGGTTTGCCGCGATCAGCTTCCCGATGTCCTCAAGCGGACGGGAAACGGCGGTTAGGGGACTGTCCCGAAGAATTCGGTAGAGATATTGGTTCATCTGATACGTTTTGCAAATCAAAGCATCAGAAGGCTTCGTGTGGAATACACAACTGTTTGCAGTGTAAACAATCAAACCGGTGACGGGCAAATTGATATTGTGGAGCTTAAACCATTTCCGGATAAAATGAATATGCTTATTCAGCTGGAACACGGGATTATCCATAGTCAGGATTTCGCCACTCGGCAAGTCCTTCCTGTAATATTCCTCATTCACAAGGTCGTAATGGATTTCACCGCTGACATTCTTGGAATCCATCACTATGGCACAACGGTCAGTCAGCAGCAGACCATCAATCTGAACCGCCCACTCGCCCAACAGCATATTCAGATCCCATACAGGCAAATAATTACCTTCATATGAAAATTCCCGAAACTTCTTGACCATCTTGCCTTCGCCGCGAATTCCTGCAGCCGCTCGGTGCAACTGGTTTTCTAGGTATTCACGCTCCTTGTGGTTGGATGAAATACGCTTCAACAAACACTCAATCGCTAACGCTTTAGGCAATAAATCCAGTTCCGTTTTTATGCTTTACACCTCCCAAAAATTTTAAATTCCGCCTATATTTCTACTGTGAACGAAGCATTATTCACGCTTTAATCGTACCATATTACCAACAGTGTCAATATCAAATTCTGTTCCAAAACTTCAGAACAAAAACACTGGAATGGAACAGTTTGCCACGGCAAACTGCCGGGGCTCGTGAGCTGAGGAACGCTCACGAGCCCGAAAGACCAAACATCCCACTTTCTAGTAATTCCATTTAAACCCATAAAGTCCTGTGATAAGCTTAATCTAGAAAGTAACCAGACCCAGCTACACCTAAAATTTAGGAGGGATTCCTTGAAACTTTTTAAATTTATATCCTGGCTGATCGGCACCCTTTTCTTATTTGTAGCAGCCAATCATTTTTTCAACCCGAATTTCACAGGGAGCATGACTCTTTTTTTCACACTCTCTTTTTTACTGTTCACTTCTTCAGGCATCTATGAGTATCTTGATCAGCGCAAAAAGACAGCAATACTTTACTTCTTTACGAGTACTGTCTGCTTTTTCGCCTTAGTTGTAGAACTTTTCGGTACGAATCAAGTTTGATGATTTCCTTAACCCAAAAACCGTTAACCCTGATAGAAGGTTAACGGTTTTTCTATTACTTATTTTAAGCCCCCGGCTTCATCTCCTGCCGGTTCACCCATTCCCGCACCACTTCGACATACGCTTCCGGCTCCTCAATACCCGGCATGTGCGAGCTGTTTTCAAAGACATGAAATTCCGCATCCGGCACCAGACCCGCATAATACTCGGTGGCTTCTGGCGTCGCTTCATCGTAACGGCCGCATGTGAACAAAGCCGGAATTTTTATTTCGCCCAAACGGTCTGTTGCATCAAAATGCTTCAGCGTTCCGGTCACCGTAAATTCCGAAGCGCCCCACATATAATTGTAGACTTGGTGATTCATCTGCTTCATATCTTCCACCAGCTCTTCAGGCCACGGATCGACGCGGCACATATGGCGCTTGTAATAGGCTGTCATCGCCTCGTTGTATTCGGCAGAATCGGTCGTTCCTTCACGCTCGCTATGCTCAATCGTTTCCTGGATGTTCTTCGGGAACTCTTTCAAAAGATTCCGCTGATCCCGCTCCCAGCGCTGTGCATCGAGAGCCGGTCCCGAAAATATCACACTGCGGACGCCTTTCGGATTTTTGAATAGATAAGAAGCGGCAAGCATCGTGCCCCAAGAATGCCCGAGCAGATGGAATTCCTCCAAGCCCAGCGCCTCGACCACCTGCTCCAGTTCTTCAACAAAACGCTCCACTGTCCACAGCGAATTATCTGTCGGACGATCCGAATTCCCGCTCCCAAGCTGGTCGTATTGGATCACCGGCCGGTCCGTCCCGAGCTGGCGCAGCGGATCACTGTCGCTGCTTTTCGACCCCGGTCCCCCGTGCAGCACCAGCAGCGGAATTCCCGGCCCTTTCCCGGTAATCCGGTACCAGACGTTTCCTCCATTAACTTCAATATGCCCTACTGTAACATCCTCCATTTATATACAACTCCTTTTCGTGTATTCCTTTTATACCCTTTCTGTATAGGAATAAAAATCTCCTTTAAATGAAATCGAAAGTTACTTCAGTTAATTGCCAACCAATCCTCCAAATTGTGATTCCTACCCCCTTCCCACTATAATGAAAATAGTCAGACTATTATAAAATGAGGAGGATCTATGTGAATAAAACAGCTGTGGAGACTTTATTCGTAAATCATTTCGTTGATGGTATTTTGGATCCGGAAAAAGAAATGCTCGGGCCGGTGAAGGACGGCGGCACGATCATCGCCAATACGGCGCCGGGCTGCTGGGGGCCGATGATGACGCCGAGCATCATCGGCGGACATGAAGTGACGAAGCCGGTGTATGTGGAAGGGGCAGAGCCGGGAGACGCCATCGCCATCCGGATCCAGTCAATTACGGTGACATCACACGCGACGGCTTCCGGAAACGATAAAATGATCGAAGACCGGGCGGACGGCGACGGCTATGTGGCGGCGAAATGTCCGGAATGCGGCACGAAGAACCCCGAGACTGTCATCAGAGGCATCGGTATGGAAGCGATACGCTGCGCCAATTGCGGAGCAGACGCGACGCCTTTTGTCTTTACGAACGGCTACACGATTTTCTTTGGTGAAAAAGGCGATGTCGGTCTGACGTTGCCGCAGGAAGCTGCCGAAACGATTGCGCGCGACGGCCGCGCCTATATGAAAACACCGGACGAATCCGTGCAGAATCCGGTCGTGACGTTTGCGCCGCATGATCTGGTCGGCACCATGGCGCGCATGCGCCCGTTCCTCGGACAACTTGGCACGACGCCATCCCGCGCGACCCCCGATTCTCATAACGCAGGTGACTTCGGTTCATTCCTTGTCGGCGCACCGCATGATTATGCAGCCACACAGGAAGAATTGGAAACGCACCGCACGGACGGCCATTTGGATGTGAACCGTGTGCGCGCCGGAGCGGTGCTGATCTGTCCGGTGAAAGTGCCGGGAGGCGGCGTTTACCTTGGTGACATGCACGCCATGCAAGGCGACGGCGAAATCGCCGGCCACACAACCGACGTGTCGGGCATCGCTCATCTCCAGGTCAGCGTGCTGAAAGGGATGAACATCAAAGGGCCGATCCTGCTGCCGAATGTGGAAGATCTCCCTTACACGGCGAAACCTTTCACTGCGGAAGAAAAGCAGTCCGCACGACAAATTGCCGAGACCTGGGAAGTCAGCAAAATCGAAGAATCGTACCCGGTATCATTTATCGGCTCAGGTCCAAATCTCAACGACGCCACCGAAAACGGCTTGAAGCGCGCCGCTGATTTCTTCGGCGTCACTGTACCGGAAATCATGAACCGCGCGACCATCACCGGCGCTATCGAAATCGGCCGCCACCCAGGCGTCGTCACCGTGACGTTCCTTGCGCCTGAGCAGTATTTGCGGAAGACGGATTTATTTGAGATCGTGAGAAATCAATACGGGCAGCAATGACAAAAACCGCCACCCCTTTTATGGGATGGCGGGTTATTTTAATTTCGAATAGAATTTTATTTCCCGGGCAATACCGCTTTCGAAGAAACCAGTTTCTTCTCAACCAGCTCTTCCCAGAAAGCAACCGGAATATCTGCCTGCATCGCCTGCAAATCTTCCTTGATGTGCTCCGGCCTTGTCGAACCGACTACCACTGCTTTTACAGCTGGATGTGCTGCCGAGAACTGGAGTGCGGCATGCTTTAATTTGACATCATGATTTCCTGCCACATCAGTGAATTGCTCGACTCTCTTTTTGATATCTGGAGTGATTTCCTGATAATCGAAAAAGTCTCCGCCGAGCAATGCACCAGAGTTATAAGCCGAGCCGATGACGAGTCCGCCACCTTTTTCCTGCGCCAGCGGCATCATACGCTCAAGGGCGCGTTCGTGCTGAAGCAGCGTGTACTGCGTGGCAGACAGACTGAGATCCGGATGGGCTTCTTCCAGTTCAAGCGCCACTTCGATTGGCGTCGTTGTGTTGACGCCCAGTCCCCAAGCCTTTATGACACCTTCATCTCTCAGCCGGTCGAGTACTTTAAAAGCGCCTTTTCGCGCTTCATCGAATTTTGTAATCCATTCATCACCAAGAAAGTCCGGTGAGAGGTCATGCACATAGACCATATCCAGACGGTCGGTTTTCAGGCGCTTCAGACTGTCTTCAATCGATTGGAGTGTGCCGTCTTCCGTGTAATCTGTTCGGATTTTATTTTTCCGGCCATATTCAAACAAGCCTTCTTTTTCTTCTTCTTCGTCGAGAATGATCCGGCCGACCTTCGAACTCAGCAGGAAATCATCGCGCTTATGCGTGGACAGAATTTCACCTAAGCGGATTTCAGCCAGCCCTGCGCCATAAAACGGCGCCGTGTCAAAATAACGGATTCCTTCGTCCCACGCGGACTGAATCGTTTTCATCGCCTCTTCTTCCGGAACATCTCTGAACATATTGCCCAGCGGCGCGGTGCCAAAGCCCAATTTATGTTTTACCTTCAACTCGTTTTTCATCTGGCTCCACCTCTTTTAATTTTTTTTCATAACCCCTGTCTACCCGCTATGAAAATGGGTAAACGACGGAAACCGATCTGCATTCCAATAAAAAATCCCCCTGCAGGAAAGCAGGAGGAAAATCTTATTCTGTTTATTTTTCATCAATGGCGTGCGGCGTCTTCATAGAGCAATCCCATCTAAAGCCGTTCGTTCATCCACTCCACCACTTCATCATAAATCTTATACTTGGATGGCTCATTAAAGATTTCGTGCATCAACGACGCATAGATTTTCAACGTTTTGTCTGCAGAACCGATCTCTCCGTAAAAGTCGCGTGAATCTTTTTCAGCGACAAGCCCGTCTTCATTGCCATGCAGCACAAGCACTGGGTCCGTAAAATTTTTGGCATTCGCTTTCAGCCAGTCGATGCCGGTTCCAAACTGATTGATAAGGGCGACCGAAATCTTCTTTTCCACCATCGGGTCATTGGCATAGGCTTCGACCACAGCCGGATCGCTGCAGACGCCTTCGCCGAGTTCATTGTCCAGGTACATATCTTCCGGCAAGTCCATCGGCAGCTGACCGAACAGCTGATTGTTGTAGCGGGTCAGCGCACCGGATAAGACGATCCCCGCTGCATGTTCCGGATATTTCGTACCGAACGCTGCTGCTGTGAAGCCGCCCATACTGTGGCCGATGAGAAAAATCGGCGTATCTGAATTCTCTTCCTTAGCCAGGTCCATAATAGTTTTCAAATCATCCGGCATTTCATTGAAATCGTCAAAATGCGTACGCTTTCCGTCAGACCGAGCATGTCCGCGCTGTTCATAGCGGTAGACGGTGAAACCATTGCTCAGCAACGTTTCAGCCAGCGCATCATAACGGCCCAGATGCTCTGCTAAACCGTGAGAAATCACAGCCACTGCCCTTTGATTCTCAGCCGTATCCTTCCGGCTGAACAATTGCGTTCCATCAAAAGATTCAATCATTCGTTCTTCTGCCATCGAATTTCCTCCATTCAATTAAAACTTATCCCCTGTACCATTCTCCATGAAAATGAAAAAACCCTTCTGAAATGGCCGGCGCGCGGTTCATTCAGAAAGGTTTATAATTTTTTAGCTGCCGTTCTCTATACCTTTATTATACACCCAATAAAAAATGATTAACAGACTACTTTTTCGCGAATCCCTGTCCTATACTGTTACATAACCAAGTAAACCAAACAGGAGGCAGACTAATATGAATGAACAAAATGATGTCCTCGATCGTGGCCCTTTCTTCCACGGAACGAAAGCAGAATTAGCTCTTGGCAGCCTGCTCGAAGCGCAAAACCTCTCAAATTACCAGGACAAAAAATCGAATTACATCTATTTCACCGCGACATTGGAAGCGGCCAAATGGGGAGCCGAACTGGCAGCCGATGATGCCCGGGAACGAATCTATCTCGTCGAGCCGCAAGGCGAATTCTAGAACGACCCGAACCTGACCGACAAACGTTTCCCCGGCAACCCGACCCGCTCGTACCGGTCGAAGTCGCCGCTGAAAATAGTCGCTGAATTGGGTGCCTGGCAGCGTCATTCCGATGAAGAGATCGATCACATGCTGAACTCGCTGAAATCATTGCGTGGACAAGGCAAAGACGTCATCATCGATTGACTCGAAATAAAAATTGTCATGCTTGACCCGTTTTCTTCTTAATAGCGAGCAGATTGATAGGGTTTGACCTTTATAAGGGGCTTTTCGCTGGCGAAAAGCGTCCTTTTTTATTTTTTTGTCTTTTATGTTGGGTGGATTGCTGGTGAGTAATGAGGTTATCCGCGGCTGGGTGGCGTTTATCCGCGGCTACGGGACATTTATCCGCGCCTAGAAGTCTTTTATCCGCGCCTAGACATCATTTATCCGGGGCAAAACCCCGTTTATCCGCGCTAGCCTCAAAATCAGCAAAAAAATCCAAAAAAGCTGCCCGCTTCCCAACTAATCGGGAGCATGAGCAGCTTCTGATGAGATAATGACTCTTTCCAAAATAGTATGCAAGCCTGCGAAGCTGGCAATTCAGCTTTCTAGTTCAGTCGGCGGCCAGTCGCCTTTAATTTTCCGTGCAAACACCACTTGCCCGGCATGGTACGTATTGTGCAGAACGATTGTCTGCAAACAGTCGCCCCGGGTGTCTTCCCGTCCGGGAACCACTTTTTCCAGTAAATCTTTTGCGGATTCCTGCTCGGCTTCTTCCAATCCTTTCAAGAAATACGCAATAGCCGAATCCCACTCATCTTCGCTTTCCGGCGACGGCGTATGCGGCCAGGATTCCTCATCGGGATTCTGGCTTTTCGGCGTTTGGCCGTTCAGCAGATCTAGCATATAATCCTGCCAATAATTCATATGGAATAATAATTCCCAGATCGAATGCGGGAAATCACCCGATTTGTCCCCCGCCTCTTGCCAGTCTACCCCGTCAAATACCTTCGCCGTATCGAAGTGAGCCCCTTCGCCGTGCAGACTGTTTTTGAAAAATTGCCCGTTCATGAAATTCCTCCTTCTGTCATCAAATAAAGCTGTCTCCCTTATACTTACCTATTCCACGTTCCACGGAAACATCCTGTTTTCTATAGAAAGATTTTCAGCATTCAATAAAATAACTTTTCATAAGAAAAACCACACCGGATGCAAACATCCGGTGTGGCAGCATAATTTTTATTCCAAGTCAGTCCACCGCAACGACTGTCTCGACATCGTCGGCGCGATTCTTGCGGGCTTTCGCATAGAACAGTGCCACAGTGATGATGGTCAAGACCAGCCCGATTATGAACGACAGGTTGAGGTCAAGGTTAAAGCCGATTTTCTGATTGAGTATATAGACGAAAACCATATAGGTGATGAAGATTGCCGGCGCCAATGACACCAGGTAATTCTTGCCCTGGATATAGAGGTACATCGTCGCGATCCACAAAGCGATGGCGGCTGTCGCCTGGTTGGCCCAGGAGAAATAACGCCACAGCAAGGCGAAATCGATTTGAGTCAGTACCAATGAAACCGCAAATAGCGGAACAGCGATCATCAGGCGCTTCAACACTTTCTGCTGGTCCACTTTGATGTAATCAGCAATGATTGAACGCGCAGCGCGGAACGCCGTATCGCCTGATGTGATTGGCAGGACGATGGCACCAAGAACAGCGATCGTACCGCCGACTGCACCTAACAGCGTCATGGAGACTTCATTGACAACAGCAGAAGGAGTTCCTGAACTGATGATGCTTGAAAGCGTCTGGCCATCGAAGATGCTCATTGCGGCTGCAGCCCAGATCATCGCGATGATCCCTTCCGCAATCATCATGCCGTAGAAAATGTAACGGCCCTGCGATTCATTTTGCGTAGTCCGCGAAATGATCGGCGACTGCGTCGCGTGGAAACCGGACAAGGCTCCACAAGTGATCGTAAAGAATAGCATCGGGAAAATCGGCAAATTGTCCGGATGCAGATTCTCTAAGCGAAGTTCCGGAATTTTGTATTCAGAAAACAGCAATGCAATGCCGACGCCAAATGTTCCGATCAAAAGAACGGCTCCGAAATACGGATACAACCGGCCGATGATTTTGTCGATCGGCAAAATTGTCGACAGGAAATAATAGACGAAAATCAAACCGATCAGAATTCCGACTGCCACTTTTCCATCCAGCAGGATTGCGAGCAATGACGCCGGTGTTGTTACGAACACGGTTCCGACAAGCAACAGCAGCAATAACGCAAAGAAGTTGACGAGATGCTTGGATGCCGCACCAAGGAATTTACCGGCAAGCTCCGGAATATGTGCGCCTTTATTGCGGATGGAAATCATGCCCGTCAGGTAATCGTGCACCGCCCCTGCAAAAATACAGCCGATGACGATCCACAGAAATGCGACCGGGCCATACAGCGCTCCCATGATCGGACCGAAGATCGGGCCCGTCCCTGCAATATTCAGCAATTGGATCAGCGAGTTTTTATGCTTGTTCATCGGCACAAAATCAATGCCGTCCTGATTGGCGTAAGCCGGTGTTTTCCGACTAGTTATTGGACCAAATAGTTTTTCGATATACTTTCCATATGTAAAATAGGCTGCCACAAGCAACGCAATCGAAACGATAAATGTAATCATATTTTCTCTCCTCTTTTATGTAATCGCTTACAGCAGTAAACAAAACTATCCGCTATCCCTGTTTCATTTTTTTAAATGAAGCTACAAGGTAACCGTCATTTTAATACTGCTCTATAGAATATTACAATAATTTTAGAAAGTCAATTTGTTTTTTTGGCGCTTTGAGCTAAAACTTTTGGATATAGATTTTAGAATGTAATGGGATGTCAATTTCCAATTTTATGGATTTACTGTCCATTGGGATGCCGTTACTGTCCGCTATGAACCAAATACTGTCCATTAGAGCCCCAATACTGTCCGTTAGACATCGAATACTGTCCATTACGATTTCTGAACCTCAAAATAGAGCCTCTGAAGTTCGATTTCTGTTCGTGTGACTAGTTTCCAAGAATAATTATTTCCAGTATTAGGCGATACTTTCCAATTCCAGTGAAATACTTTCTTTTTTAACCTAGCGATTAACTAGAAAATATATTGTAAGTTATTTCAAATAAACCCGATGACCTCTCACCATTTTCGCATAAACATTAATTGCATTCTCTTGTACTTTCGCTTTTCGCCCGCGAAAAGCATCCATTCGTCTTTTGATCTTGGCTCTTAAAAAATGGAACAAAAAAACGCCGCCCTCTCTACAAAAAGAGAAGTCGACGCTTTATTTATTTTCACTCGAAAGGACCTTCCAGCACAATCTTTCCAATCGTCTTGCCCGTTAGCAGATTGGTATAAGCCTCTTTCAGATTTTCCACCGATATCGGTGAGAAATGCTGCGTCATCGTCGAGCGGATTTTATTGTCATCCACCCAGTCCGCCAAGTCGTTCAGCATCATGTGCTGATGCACCATGTCAGCCGTCTGGAAAACGGAGCGCGTGTACATGAGTTCGTAGACGAACGTGACACTTTTGCCGAACAGCGCGAGGTCGAGCGGCTTGAACGCCGGCAGGATCGAGCAAATTTTCCCTTGCGGCAGAATCACTTTCGCCATTTCAGCCATGTGCTCGTCGGGGCTGTTCAGGCAGAAAATATAATCCACGCCGTTGATGCCCAAGTTCTCCAGCTGTGGTCCGAACTCTTCGTGATGGTTGATGGTATGGTCGGCGCCGCGATCTTTCGCCCACTCGACCGTCTCGGTGCGGGAAGCTGTGCCGATTACCGTCAAACCGGCGAGTTTAGCGATCTGCACCGCAATTGAGCCGACGCCGCCTGCCGCTCCGAGGATCAGGATGCTTGTGCCGGTGTTGTCCGATGGATCTTTCGAAACGCCAAGCCGCTCGAATAACGCTTCATACGCCGTAATGCTGGTCAACGGCAATGCCGCTGCCTGCGCAAAGTCAAGGCTCGCCGGCTTGCGGCCCACAATGCGCTCATCCACGAGATGGAATTCACTTTGGCCGCCTGGACGATTGTTCGTGCCAGCGTAAAAAACTTCATCCCCGACATTGAAATAAGAACAGTCATCACCCGTCGCAACAACCACGCCAGCCACATCCCGGCCGACAACCGTCAGCGACTCATCGTCTTCTTTTTTGCCATCGCGTGTGCGAAGGTCTGTCGGATTCACCGATATCGCTTTTACTTCCACCAGCAGATCGCGTCCCGCCGCTGTCGGTTTTTCTTCCTCCACCAATTGAAAATCCATCGCTTCATCTTTCGATCCCGGTTTGTAAAAACCGAATGTCTTCATCGTTTCTGAACTCATGCTATTTTGCCTCCCCTTCGTTTGGATGCTCTTCAACTTATGAAACTCATTTTACACATCCTCCCAGATGCTTACAAAAATAAAGGACCGCCTCTTTTTTGAGCAGCCCTTTCCAAAAGCATAGAAAAACCGCCACCCCTCAAAAGGAATAGCGGCCGCCTCATTTATCGCGATTCGTCGTCTTGTAATGGTCGCCCTTACTGTCATAAGTGACCCACTCACCCACTGGCTCACCTTTTTCAAAATGCCCTGAGCGTTTCAGTGTCCCGTCCGTCCTGTACCATTCCCAATATCCTTCCGGCTGGTCATCAATGACTTTCCCTTTTGACCAAATCGTCTTTCCATTGGCATGGTATTTGATGGTCACACCATCAATGACTTCCAGCTTTTTTTCTTTCACATTCTTTGCCGGCTTCAAGTCGCTATTTCCGTCTTTCATAGTGTACCCTCCTGATTCAATTCATGGATTTATATTCTGCCATTTCCGCACATCGGTTCAACCGCTTCTTCTTATTATAGCTGACGTATTTACAGTGGCAGCTTTGTCATTGATTGCTGATTATAACATTCCCCTTTTTCACACCGCTTTCCACATAACGATGTGCATCGCTCAGCTCTTCCAAAGGAAATATTCGGTCAATGACCGGCCTGATCTTGCCGTCTGCAAGCAACCCGTCCAGATAACGTAAATCTTCGGCATTGTAACTGGCCGCTCCGGCTATGATTTTCCGGCTGCCTTTTTTAGTGTGGATGAGGCGTCTAAACATTTGGGAAATGTTCGGATTGCCCATCAGGTAAACGCCTTTCGGTTTTATTGCGTTGACCGTTTTTGAAAAAGGGCTCTTGCCCGCAACATCGAAAATCACGTCATAGGTTTCGCCCGTTACAGTAAAGTCTTCCTTGCGGTAATCAATCACTTTGTCTGCACCAATGGTTAACAGCATGTCCAATTTTTCTCCGCTGTCGACCGCCGTCACTTCTGCACCTGAATTCCTGGCCAGTTGAACCGCCAAGGTGCCGATGCTGCCGCCCGCTCCGATGATCAGCACTTTTTGACCTGCCCGGATTCTTGCTTTCCGCAGAAAAAATAAGGCGTTCATCCCGCCCGTCGGTATGGCTGCAGCTTCCTCAAAACTGACTCCATCCGCCATCCGGGTGAGTGCATAATCGGCGGGCAGACAGAGGTAATCGGCGTAGGCTCCAAGTTTCAATTCAGTTGAACCGAATACACGGTCACCTTCCACGAACAAGGTCTGCTCGCTTCCCGCAGATTCAACTTCACCCGCAAACTCCTGCCCCAGTACTTTCATCCTCGGTTTCCTTACGCCTAAATAAAGCCTCAGTGGAATCCACAACAGTACTGGAAATTTGAAGCTCCGCATTTCGCAATCCCCAGCAGTGACTGTGGAAGCATGGACTTTGATCAGGATTTCACCGGTTTTCGGCACCGGTTTATCAAGTTCCTGAAGCTCCAGCACTTCCGGGGGTCCATAACGGGTGCAGACCATGGCTCTCATTTTCCATCCTCCTTTTCGGTTCCGTGAAGAACCTGAGTTGCATATTGTTCAATCGAACAGATGAAAGAACTAACAACGAGTGTGATATTTCTTCCTTGTTATGTAAAACACAATTTTATTTTCGGCATAAAAGTATTGTTTATTAATTTTAAATAAACGACAAATCTATGCAATGTGCGCCCTTTTTAGTGATAGTAAAGTGGCAATAAATATAATTAAAGATACTGACGATATTGTGATATTTGTAAACAATAAATTTTCCGCAAATATTTCAATCCCATACCACTGAGGCAGCAAAAGTCCTACAAAAGGTATGGCCCAATTTGCAACGAAATACACGGTATTAATGTATACCGATAAGAGTGCAAAGAATAAAGTGAACAACCAGAAGACAGAGTAATATTTTAAAATTTTTCGCTCCTTATGCCTGGAAGCCAATGATAAAACGATAAGCCAAATTCCTATGTACAACACCGTAACGATTAAGTTCTTGATCGTTGCCGGGCTTCCTTTAAAGAACTCCGGCATATTCAGAACAATTCCAATGATAATTGTGAAAGCAGGTAAATAGATTAACACCTGAACTTTTCTTCTCACTTTTCACTCTCCTAACTTCTATATAAGAACTCGCTGCTACTAAATCAATAACTTTACCTTTAAGTATTCGCTGAAGGTTATGGAAAACCTTTTAGTTAGCGTAGTGAATAAAAAGAAAAACACCCGATGACTGAAGTCTCGGGTGTTGATAAGCAGAAATAATATATTGTGGTAAATCTTCATTTCTTATTTTATAATCCTGCAGCATCTACAGCAGCAGTGGCATCTGCATTGCTGAAGCCTTCATACAATAATTGATCAATCAAACCGGACCTTGAAAAAGCAGTATATTCAAGGTAGTCCCTGGCCATGATCACGGCTTGCGCGCTCCAGTCTGCATCGACTGCATCAACAGCGTATGTGGCATCTGCATTACTGAAACCTTCATACACCAGTTGCTCGATTAGCCCACTCCTTGAAAAAGCTGTGTACTCTAAATAATCTTCAGCCATTGCCACTGCTTGATTCTGTGAATTCGTGACTGCAGCAGCTGCTGCTTTTGCTTTAGCTTCTTCTTCAGCCTTAGCTTTTGCCGCTTCCTCGGCCTTCGCCTTTTCTTTCGCCTCGGCATCCGCCTTAGCTTTTGCCTCAGCATCGGCTTTTTCTTTAGCCGCAGCATCTTCTGCCGCTTTTTTAGCCTTTTCTTCATCTTCTTTTTTCTTCAATTCGGCTTCTTTCGCTTCACGTTCTTTCGCTTCCAGCAAAAAGAATGGTTCTGCTTCTTTCACTTTTGCTTCCAGTTCTTTGATTTTTGCCGCTGATTCTTCATTAGCTGCTTCCAGTGTTTTAACTTTCTCAGCCAATTCTGCATTGCTGACTTCAAGTTCTTCCTGAGCCTTTTGGCTGTCATTTGCTGAAGCATCCACATCAGACTGCGAAGGTCCAAAACTTGTTCCAATTATTAGCGCAATTACTGCCACCAATATGTATCTCCATCTTCGTTTAACAAAAGCTTTTATTTTATCCATCTGCTTTTCCTTCTTTCTCAGCTTATCTGCACTAATCATAATTTATTTAGGTCTAAATTCATATATGTTTTTAAAATAAACATGAAAAAATGCTTACATCCTTAAAGTGAAATAAAAAAGTTAAAATTGGCACTTGCATTTGTCTGAAAATTGTCTTATTGTTATCAACAATAACTGACTACCAACTTAATAATCTATTTCTTATCAAGAGAGACGGAGGGATTTGGCCCTGTGATGTCTCAGCAACCTGCCTGCGAAAGGCAAAGGTGCTAATTCCAATAGGTGCGAGCCTAGAAGATGAGAAGAACAGATCTCTTTCGAGGGGCTTTCTTCTTTATTGAAGAAAGCCCCTTTTCTATTGGAAAAGGAGTTCTGTCAAAGGAGGACTTTACAATGACCGACCGCTTAGAAACGAAATTCATCCATTCTGCCGGTGTCGATGCGCAGACCGGCGCCGTCAATGTCCCGATTTACCTGTCGTCGACGTTCCATCAGGAAAGCATCGACGAATTCGGCCCCTACGATTACAGCCGCTCCGGCAATCCGACGCGACGAGCGCTGGAGGAAACCATCGCGAAACTCGAGAACGGCACACGAGGATTCGCTTTCGCTTCCGGCATGGCCGCCATCTCGTCGGCGTTCATGCTGCTGGAATCCGGCGATCATGTATTGGTGTCAGAAGATGTGTATGGCGGCACGTACCGCTTCATTACGGAGGTGCTGGGTAAATTCGGAATCGATCATTCATTCGTCAATATGACGGACCTCGATGAAGTGGCGCGGGCTTTCCGGCCAAACACGAAAGTGATTTATATCGAGACCCCGTCCAATCCGGTGATGAACATCACCGATATCGAAATCGCCGCTAAACTCGCCAAAGCGAACGGTTGCCTGACATTTGTCGACAACACCTTCATGACGCCGCTGTACCAGAATCCGCTCGACCTCGGCGCGGATCTATTGCTGCACAGCGCGACGAAATTCCTTTCCGGACACAGCGATATCGTTGCTGGACTCGCCGTTACAAAAGACGCGGCACTCGGTGACCGTCTCGGCTTTATTCAAAATTCCTTCGGTTCGGTCTTAGGCGCACAGGATTCCTATTTATTGATCCAAGGAATCAAAACGCTCGGCGCACGGCTCAAGCAGTCGAGCGAATCCGCACAGAAAATCGCGAAATTCCTTCATCATCATCCGGTCGTTGAAGAAGTGTATTATCCGGGCTTCTCCTTCCATCCCGGCAATCCGATCCAACAGCGGCAGGCAAGCGGCTACGGGGCCGTCCTATCATTAAGGCTGCCAGATAAAAACGCAGCGCGCATCTTCAAGGACGCACTGCGGATTCCGGTTTTCGCCGTCAGCCTCGGCGCTGTCGAAACGATCCTGTCGTATCCCGCAACCATGTCGCACGCGGCGATGCCTGAGGACGAACGCAAGAAACGCGGCATCACCGACGGCCTGTTCCGCTTCTCCGTCGGCCTCGAGCACATAGATGACCTGCTCGAAGATCTGGAGCAGGCGTTGGAGAAAGTCCGTGTTAAAAGCAAGCTCAGCATTGCGAACTAATATTCACTCCAAATAAAAACTAAAAACAGAAAGCAGGAATTCCCCATGACAAACCCAATTACAGAAACAACGAAATCAGCAGTAAAAGCACCTTTCAAGGCAGATCACGTCGGCAGCCTGCTGCGTCCGGAAAGCATCCATCAGGCAAGAAAAGATTTCAAAGAAGGCGTTATCACTGCAGAGCAATTACGCGAAATCGAAACGACAGAAATCAAGCGCATCGTCGATAAGCAAATCGAAGTCGGCTTGAAAGCTGTGACAGACGGCGAATTCCGCCGCACGTTCTGGCATACCGATTTCATGGCTGGCATCAACGGCTTTGAAGGCTATACACCGGAACATGGCTATAAATTCAAACACGTTGAAACGGAAGCCTACGACGTCCGCAATATCGGCAAAGTCTCATTCAATGAAAACCATCCCTTCATCCAGGATTTTATTGAATTCAAAGAGATTGTCGGCGACCGCGCCATTCCGAAGCTGACGATTCCGAGCCCGAACCAATTCTTCAACCAGGGCATCCGCGACGAAAGCATTTATCCAGACATCGAAGACTACGCGAAAGACGTCATCCAGGCTTACCGCGACGCTTTTAAAACTTTCTATGATTTAGGCGCACGCTATATCCAGATTGACGACGTCTATATCGCCGGGCTGTCAGCGCCGGGCATCCCGTTCAACGACGGCAAGTATAATAGAGAGTTCCTAATCGATCTGGCGCTGCGCGTCGCAAACTGCGTGCTTGAAGACAAACCGGAAGATCTTGCGGTAACCACTCACCTGTGCCGCGGCAACTACCAGTCCGACTGGGCATTCGAAGGCAGCTACGCGCTAATTGCGCCAACCCTATTCGCCAAAGAAAAAGTCGACGGCTTCTTCCTCGAATACGACGACGACCGCTCCGGCAGCTTCCAGCCGCTCGAGCACATTCCAGCTGGCGGCCCGCGCGTTGTTTTAGGCGTCTTCACTTCGAAGAATGGTGAGCTTGAAGATAAAGATGCCATTAAGGCGCGCGTTGCGGAAGCCGCTCAGTATGTGCCATTAGAGCAGCTCTGTATCAGCCCGCAATGCGGCTTTGCGTCAACGCATCATGGCAATAAACTCACGGAAGAGCAGCAATGGGAGAAGTTGCGTTATATTGTGGAAGTTTCTGAAGAGATATTTGGGGAGTGAAATAATAAGGAAGGCAAGCGCTGGGTGCGCTTGCCTTCTTTTTATGTGTCTGGCGTTTTATCAGCGATTTTCATGAGTTTATCAGCGATTCTTCACCGTTTATCGGCGATTTTTTCGTGTTTATCAGCGATTTTTCACGGTTTATCAGCGATTCTCCTAAATCCACTCACATACTCTACTTCTCAGAAAAAACTTCCACCTTCTCAACCACAGGCTTCCTCGCCACCCCAGTTTCAACTGCCGCCCGCGCAACAGCGGCGGCTACGGCCGGCGCGACACGCGAATCGAACGGTGCAGGTATTACATAGTCATCGTGAAGTTCATCTTCACTCAATAATCCTGCAATCGCCCCAACAGCTGCAATCTTCATGGTTTCATTGATATCACTCGCCCGCACGTCAAGCGCCCCGCGGAAAATCCCTGGAAAAGCGAGCACATTATTGACTTGATTGGGGAAATCGGAACGGCCGGTACCGACAACGCGCGCGCCAGCTTCTTTAGCCAGATGCGGCAGAATCTCAGGATTCGGATTGGCCATCGCGAAAATGATCGGCTCGTCATTCATTGACCGGATCATGTCCTGCGACAGCGCCCCTTCAGCCGATACACCGATAAAGACATCTGCTCCCTGGATCACATCTGCCAGCTGGCCATCCTCTTTATTGAAATTGGTGATCTCCGCAACCAGCGCCTTATACGGATTCATGCCGTTCGGGCGACCTTCGTAAATCGCGCCTTTAGTATCACACATGATGATATCCGAAAAACCGTAGCCACTCAGCAGCTTCACGACCGCGATTCCGGCGGCACCTGCCCCGTTGACGACCACTTTCGTTTCCTCCACGGAACGGCCCGTTAATTTCAGCGCATTGATCAAACCGGCCAGCGTGACAATCGCCGTACCGTGCTGATCGTCGTGGAACACCGGAATGTCCATTTCCTGACGCAGCCGTTCTTCGACAATAAAACACTCGGGAGCTTTGATGTCTTCCAGGTTCACGCCGCCAAATCCAGGCTCCAGCAACTTCACCGTCCGAATAATCTCTTCCGGATCCTCCGTCTTCAAAGCGATGGGAAACGCATCCACACCGGCAAAACTTTTCAAAAGCGCAGCTTTCCCCTCCATGACCGGCATCGAAGCATCCGGTCCGATATTGCCAAGGCCAAGCACCGCCGTGCCATTCGTCAGCACAGCGACCGTATTGCCTTTCATCGTGTAATCGTAAGCTGTCGCTTTATCCCGTTCAATCTCCTTACACGGTTCCGCGACGCCGGGAGAGTAAGCCAAACTCAAATCATACTCGTTCCGCAAAGCGACTTTTGAAACAATCTCCAGTTTCCCTTGATGGTCCCGGTGCATTTGCAGCGCTTCCTGCTTCAGTTTCGTCATCGCTTCCACTCCCTCTTCCATAATTGTTCATTATAAAGAAATAAGGAAGGATTAGAAGTGTTTTAACTTAAATTAAAGAATATTCAGACTTTTGTATGAGAAGAATTGAATCGAATACCAGGATGTCGACTTCTTTCTCTTTATTCAAAATAAAAAAGGCTCAGGATTAAGTTCATCCTGAGCCCTCTTCTCGTTATACGATTAGAGGATCGTATAAAGAACCGTATTTGCTAAAGTAATTAACGTTATTAGAATCGTATTCAGGAATGCCCCTACATAGACATTTCCAGTTTTTCTGAAAAAGTAACGATTGTAAACTGCTGCTACCAAAAGGATCGGCACAAGCCCGATTACAATAATCGATGATAATGACTCTGCAGGATAGCCGCCTGTCCCTGTAATGAACAATAAGCCATAATGATAGATCAGATACAGGATCAGTCCACCGATAAAGTGGAGAATGGATATGCCGTAACCTTTCCAACCATCATAAAAACTGCTGGCTGTATTGACATTGACTGAGATACCCACGATGAAAAAGTAGATGAAGAATAATGGTGCATAGCGTAAAAGTGCCCATACATGCTGTTCTTCAAATGTTTTTACTGCTACTGTCCATAGACGGAAATCGACTTGGAAAATTGCATCCACTAAATAGAGGACCGCATAGCCGATAACGACAGCAAGGACAGCGGTAACAAAAGCCGAGATGATCGTTTTGATGTTAGCACGCAATCCATAATTTGCAAAACGTGCTCCTTCCGCTTTTTTCGAAACAAAGTGATAACCAACCAAAATTATCAACGTCACGATCGCAACATTGATCGCCCAGAAGAGAATTGGATTGACAGTAGCTCCGCCAAACCATTCTGTAGTCGCAAAGAATCGCTCCTGCTGACGGAGGAAAATATATTGTACGATACTTAGGCCAAGAATTAGCCCTGAGCCCATTTTTACTGACTTGGCAGAATTTTTTACAAAGCTGAACAATAAAATCAGGGCAGATAATGCAATGGTGATCATGCTGATCTGACGCAGCAAGGTCATCCCTGTTTCATTGGCGCTGTATAATGCCGTAAAGAATAGAGCCGGATAAAGAGCTCCCACAATAAGCAGTATATAACCAGCGAGTTTCGCACCATTTGATTTCGGTGCAGAAAGCGCTGCCGGACGCTCTGTGTAAACCCAATTGAAGAATGGCAGTTTCGTCAATAAGCTGATAACCGGAATGAACAGGAGGAAGAAGCCTATTAAAGCCACAAATGAAAACCATTCTTTCCACATCCACGTTTGTCCATCTTCTCCGATTGCCACTAAATTACCGTAATCCGAAAAAGCTGTATCATAGAAATCGATTGCATATTCAGTAGATTGCTGTGAAAAATGATTCCATGGATGTGTTTCGTTAGGCTGGTAAATAATTCGTTGGCCGCCATCCACTTCATAGAATTCACCAGCTTGCGCTGATTCAAGTCCGCCTAAAAACCCAAGGCCTTCAGCAGTGCTGACGTAGTCTTTCTTGACGACAGACTGGCCTGCCGCAGCTGCTTCTGCATTAAAGAAAAATTCATCATAAACACCTGCAATTTTTCCTGATGGACGCGGACCGTAAGAAGCATTGATTTGTTCGTCCGTGTAACCAAGTGTTTTCACCCACTGATAATCAGAACCCATCGTCAAGGAACTTTGAATTTTGCGGATACCTGATTCCTGGAAATCAACTTCATCCAACATCACTGCGTGCGTTGAAGAGAAGCCTCCCATAGAGTGTCCGGAAACAGCAATAATCCCATTTCCTTCATCATCTTTCAAAACATAATCCTGTTCATACATGTACTGTACCGCATCGTACATAGCTTGCGGCCAGAAAGAGAAGAACGGAATCGGCTTCTCCATCGTTCCGGTAGAATGTCCATGATCATACATATCCAAAGCCAGGACTACATAACCCCGCTTGGACATTTCGATGGCTTGAGCATCCTGCATTTCACCCGAGTTCAAATAACCGTGCGTGGCGATGATTGTCGGTCTTGCCTCTTCGTCTGCCCCTTCTGGTTTATAAAGCAAACCCGACAGCTCTCCCCGCTCAGTGTCAAAATAAATACGGGACACATCTACATCCCCGCCGGCGCTGTTAAAGCTGGCAGCAACTGCACTGCCGATACCAATAAGCAATAATGCAACTATCAATAAAATCAATGGCCTTTTCAAATTCTTCATGATTATCCTCCTTGTTATGTAAATCTCTTTATTTATTGACTCCTTACGATTTCCGGATTTGTTCCCCCTTTTTTATGTATGCCCTTAGCTCAAAAACATAAAAAGACACATCAAATACCTTTGGGGCATGCCCAAAGTACTTAATGTGTCTCCAAATCTCCTCACGAGCTATTAACATATGCCCAGTATAATTTTATATGAAAGCGTTGTCAATTTAATTTCGCTAAATTTACTAATTATTTTTACTTCTTATCCAGCAGCTCTAAACTTGTCTGCCTTCATAGATTGAGATATTTCTAACGAAGGAGGCTAGATTGTCGTAATTGGCAAATAAAAAACGCAACACCTGAAGAATTTACTCTTCAGCCATTACGACTTTATTTTAATCACTGCAGTTCTTCTTTCTCTGAAATCTTGCCCAACTATCGTTCTCTTCTAATTCTTAACCCGCATCATGAACAAATAGCCGATCACCGCAAGCAGACAAGCTTTTTCTTCTTCCGGGATTTCATCGGTCAGCTTCACAATATGATTATGCGAATCCTGAAACAAATCTGTGTACTCGTGCGGGAATATTCCATTGTAGAAATAAGCCCATTGCCGCTCTTTCTCATCGTTCCAGCTGAAATTGCCGGAGAAACCTGACGCTTTTATTGGCAAAATCAACTCGCCCTGCGCATTGAACATTTCGCCTCGGATATGAATAAGTGCTTTCAATTCTTCCTGTATGTATGTGCCGATTTTCCGCTGCTGTGCATCGAAAATTGTCAGCTCGACTTGCTTCAGCCATCCTTTTTTCTGGAACGTAACCAATCTTTCGCCGTTATGCGCAAAGAAACAGTAGGTCATTGGCAGCAATGTGAGGAAGACGGAATGTGCGGAAAGCAGTGTACGCATCCACCAACTGAGGTCCACGGGTTTCACTTCGCCAATAAACTCTCCGCTTTTCTCGAACAGGAACAGCCTCGGAAGGAGTGCTACATCTTTTTTGACGACTATTTCATTTAGCTCCAAAAGCTGCTTCTGCGATTCCGGAATTTCGATATCTTTCACTTTGTTATACTGCTGGCGGCTGATGAACATGATCGAGAGAACGAAACCGATTGGAAACAGGAAGAACAGCAGCTCCCACCGTTCCCGCTCCGTCGCTGGTGGCTGAATGGCCACAAACCCAGCAGCAGCGGCCAAAGTGAACAGCAGAAACAGCCAACTGAATTTTTCCCTTCTTTTATACATTTCAGCTAACAGGGGGCATCTTCCTTTCTTCCAAACAAAAATCCTCTTTCTTCAAGGGTACCATTGATTTCATGATACTGCTGTCAAATCTGGATAAAAATTACTTTAGCGAAATGAAACTTCTCTATGCCTTACTCCGTATTAAAGAAAAGGAATTTTTACACATCGGGAGATGGAAGGGTGCATTTATATGTTTCTTTTAGAAGTGGTTACAGTGCTGTTCGTTATGAATGCAGTACTCTTCATTCATGAAATTGGCCATGCAGTACCAGTGCTTATGCGCAATAAGAAAGCGAGAGTAGAAATTTATCTTGGGCCCAGAAATAAAGAACAGAAACTGGAGCTTCGTCTTGGGAGGCTGACATGTTATCTGACCATAGCCTTTTCAGGACTGTGTCGTGTAGCGAATTCGGATGAATTGCCGTCCGCGACTTCTAAACAAAATCTCTTATTTAGTGCAGGCGGGCCCATCGCTTCGTTAATTGTCTTTATTTTATTCTTGTATCTCTCTTCTATCATTCCAGGTATTCCAGGGAACATTTTTAACAGCGCAGCATTCATGAGTTTATCAGTATTTTTATTTACCGCTATTCCCATAACCTACCCTTCATTCTTCAAAAACCTAGGTGGACACAAGTCTGATGGTTGGTATATTTTAAAGAATATCAAAGAAATAAAAAATCAGGCGAAAACAATTGCATAAAAAGCAAAAAGGACTTCCGCAATTTCCGGAAGTCCTTTTGCCATTCTGCAATCACTTATTCGAAAGCGACATTATGTTGTGCTAAATCCTGATTTGTCCACGTGATCGTTGTACCAGGTGCTACGGTAATTGTCTCTTCACTAAATTCATAATCAGCGATGTCCAATGCCACTTCCCCTGAATTTTCTGCTCCTTCTTCAACTATGACAGTCATTTTCATAACAGGATGTGGTTCACAAAAAATTGAAAACTCACCTGTCTGATTGAAAACGAAACTGGTGCTGTCCCCTTCCGACAGGAGTTCAGAGGCTTCTCCGCTCATGGCTTCAGGAGCATCTGTTGCTGCAGGTGCCTCTTCTTCAGCTTTCTTTTCTTCAGCTTCCTCAGTTTCTTCAACGGCATCTGTTGCTTCCTCACTCGCTGCTTCTTCTGTACTCTCTTCCTGCTCTGCAACCGGCGTCTCTTCAGCCATATCATTTTGCTCTTCGCTTGCCTGATTGCCATCATTTCCGCAAGCTGACAAAATCAAAGCGCCACCTGCTAACAGTAATCCCAATTTTTTATTCATGATTAGTATGCCTCCTTTTCGTTCTTTTCATCTAAACGTTGAAAGAAGAAATTTAGATCATATTCCATGAATATCCGTAAAATTACTGACACTTATCAAACAATATTTTTGACTGAAAATAAAAAAGGCAAGCCCAAAGGATGAACTGACCAGACAATTTCGCCTGATCACCTACACGACCTGCTTAATATACCTTTCCGCCTTCACACCCGAAACATAGCTGTGCAAAATCATTCCCAGAATTACAATGACGATGCCGAGCCACGACATCGGTGACGGGAACAAGATGGACAGAAACAGCAGCTCACCCGCTAAGGCGAACAGAACTTCCATCGACTGCGTGGCTTCGACGGCTGCGAGTTTCGGCATGCTGCCCCTTACCATATCGGTCGCCATGAAGAATAGGACCGTGGCGATGACGCCAGAGAAAATGGCCACCAATAGCGATTGGAAAGCCTGGCTGCCGCTTGGCATGCCGACGGTGAAAATGCCGAATGCTGATAGCAGGAACCAGAGAGGCAGACTGGCGATCGTCATGCCGAGCACCCGTTGGTACGCGTCCAGCCGGCCTTCGCACACTTCCATCATTTTTCGGTTTCCGAGCGGATAGGCGAATGACGCGATGAGAATCGGAACGATTCCGTACAGGACGTTTTCCAATGACAATTGCTTGGCGTGCTCCATTTGCATGAGCGCAACGCCGAGCAGGATGATGAGCGACATGAGCAGCCCTTTGACCGGAATCTTCCCTCTTACTTTCCGTGTGCCGCCCGGTGTATGTATGGTTGTGAAAAATAATGGCGCGAGCAAGGTGCCTGAAACAATCGTGATCTGCCACGTTCCCGCAATCAGCCAGCCTGGTGAATAGGCCGCGGCAAAACAGAGAGGCGCATAGAACAAGCCGAATCCGACAAAGCTCCACAGCAGCCATTTTCCTGGCTGTTTTTTCATTTCACTGAAGACCGGCCGCAAATTTTTCCGCATGAGCACGATGGCGACCAAAAACGGCACCATGAAAAAATAGCGGAGCGACGCACTCCAGATCCAACTGCCTCCGGTGGCTTCCATCGACGCATTCAGGACAAATGTAAATGCGAAAAAGAAAGCTGAAAAGACTCCGATGATGATTGGCCGCAAGTGACTCCCTCCCGTTCCCATCTGTAAATCGCCAAGATGTTCTTTCTATAGTAATAGAACTTCCGATTTTATTCCATAACCGAATTTCCACTGATTTTAAAGTCGAATCCAGCACGCGTAAAAGTGTAGCTGGCGCTTTTGCCTTCGCCGCCGATCACCAAATCATAGGCATAGTATCTGCGCTTGAATTCCAGGATTTCCAAGTCTGCGACTCCGTCGGGACGCGAATTGACGCCATATAAACCCATCGCGTAGGCAGACTCTTTCACAGCAATTTCTTCCGCTTTTGCACGCAATTCGCTCTCGTCAAGATCCAACTCGGCCAACTCAAACAACTGCTCGACTTTCTCAAGACCCGCCGCTTTCAAATACTGCTCCGAATAAAAATGGGAAGCAAACATTTGGTAAGCGAAAAACAATGACATCAACAGGATTGCTGCGGATTGGATCGGAAATTCATACCGGCTTTCTGAAATGATGCGATCCAGTTTGAGCGCTGCCCAGATTGCACCGATAATTGCCACGATGAAAACAAAGGAGCCGGTAATGGAATGCAAAAATAGAAAGCTGACCAAATAACTGTACTTCATGAACAGGTAAAATATTGTACCGGCTCCCATCAGGATAAAAGCCGTCCTAATCGAATTCCTCAAAAAATCCTGCCTCCTTCCAGATAGAACAAAACGCCCGGCACGGACCGGACGCTTCTTCTGCTGTTATCGGATTTCAGCCGAAAGATCAGCTTAATCTTCCATGCTATTCGCTTCTTCGGTATCCCTTACGTTCTTCTGCACAGTTACCACAGCGAACAAACTCAGCACAAACGAAATGCCGTAAAAGCCTTTTTCACTCAAATCGATGCTGCCTGCGTTGAACAAGCCGATCGCCATGAGCGCAATCGCCGAAATCAGCGCGAACCAGCTGATGCCGTAGTAGAGGTTCGTGACTTTCATTCCTTCGTCGCGGTCCCGGACAGCTTTTTGCAGCGATACCGCCGAGTAGAGCCCGAGAATCAGCAACACGATGTAATAGCCTTTTTCGTTCAATTCCATGCCTGCATTATACAAACCGATCAAATATGACGAAACGCCGATCAGCAATGCTCCCCAGGCTGCCCCTTTGAACGCACCCGTCGGTTCACCCAGCCTGCGCTTCTCCGCCGGTTTCTTTACGAACACATCTTCTTCTCTTTCCCCCAACATACATCCAGCCCCTGTCTTTTCATAATGCATATCTTTATTCTAATAAAATTCATTATTACGATTATTCTACCATATGGATATGCCTTTAGAACGGCTGCGGAAAGGAAAATTTTTGCAAGCGGGAATACGGCGATTTCTGAACGTTTACCCTCACACTTACCGGGAATATGAATAAAAAACACCAGAAAGGAGCGATTCAGATGAGCGATCATAAATCATCCGAACACAATAAAAACGTCGATAAAATGAAGGAACTCCTGGACGAAAAGAATCAGGAAACTTCACAAAAACAGGATTTCGATCAGCAGGAGCAAAAGAATCAGTCGCTTAAAGATCGGGCACAGATTCCAGATGAAAACAATAAATTGACCAATGCAGATAATAACCGGAACCCTTAATTTCTAATCTAAAACAGCCAGCAGATCCCATTGTGGTTTGCTGGCTGTTTTTATTGGCATGGAAATCTAAAAAACCGCATCCGCCTTTTTGGCGGATGCGGTTCGGATCAGTTATTCCAGTTTTCATTAGCTTCGAGTTCACGGTGGGTCTGCGGATAGCCGATTGAAACCCATTCCGCGCGGTAGGCTGAATCCAATTCGCTGAGGCCTCTTTCGGCCGGATCAACATCGGCATTTGCACTTTCTCTCAAGTCTGCATCGTCGCTGTTGCGCAGGTCATGATCTTCATATACCCAATACGTATTTTGACGTTTATTGTAAGTTTTAACTAGCATGAACAGGCTGGCTGCAGTTGCGCCGGCATAAATGATCAATTCCAATGTATCTTTTCTCATAAAATCTCCTCCTAAGCGGCAAATGGTGTTTCGGTGTTATCATGTGTTTTCCCGTTTGGCGAAAATTTAATCTTGTCAAATGGATGACAAGTGTTTCAAATAAACCAATATGAAGTTATTTCGGCACATACGCATAGACTTTTTCATCCTCCGCCAGCTCCACCAGCATCTCGAATGGAACTTCTTGCTCTTTGGATTTTTGCTGGCTGATCCGCAGCGGAGCCACTTCTTTCAGGCTCTCCAGATTCCGGTATTTCAGCGCTTTTACACCGAAATTCAATTTCACTTTATAATTTTCTTCGATCTTCCCGACTTTATTTTCAATGATGCTGACAATGTGATTATTTTCGGCAATCACATCATTCAGCGTATCGGACTTCACGGTCGTGTCCTCGTAATTGCGCACGGTGGCCAGGTACGGCGAATAGCATTCTTCGATGAATTTGATGTTCAGCAGCACCAGCTCCTGCTTGCTGTTGAAGGCGTCGATCAGCTTACGGTAATCTTTGATAACCGCGGCTTCGCCCCATTTGCGGATCGTTTCATGCTCCTTTAAACGGTCGATGCTGTCGCCGATGCCTTTCAAATCTTTGTTCAATACCTTCAAATCCTGCAGCGCATCCGTGTAGAAATCCTCAATCTTCTGATCCTCCACTCCGCCCAGCATGATGCCGTTGGTCCGGAAGCGTCCGATGATTTCGCTGAAATAAATAAAACGGGATTCGGTCCTGCCAAAAAAATCGTTGTCGCGGTGCTGGATGAGCGTATCCAATTTCTCTCCCATATTCTTCAGCGAACTTTGGATCTCCATCAATTGCTGCTGGCCGACCACCGCCGTCAGCAGATTCGCGCTCGCCTGCACGACGAGCACCGGATTGGCGTGCTTCACCAGCGTCGCCTGCTTGTAGATGCCTGCCGCGCCTTCTTTCTTGACTGCCGGCAGAAAACCTTTGCCGTCTGCTTTTTGAATCAGCGTCATGCTTTTGTCCTTCAAGCCCTTCACCACTTCCGGGCTGAATTCCACTTTATACGTCTGGCGGTCACGCACAATTGCCGCACCAGCCGACAGCGTCTTCAGGATATCGGCTTTCAGGATGCTCGGAATCTCGATTTTCCGGTATCCGCTTTTAACGTCCTCACCGTTTTCCACTTCCGATACGTGCGGCATGTATTCGGCGTACGGGTCCGGCTCGTCGTCGACAACAGGTTCCGCTTCAGGCTGCTGTTCCTCAACCGGATCCGCAGACTTCCGGCTATTGAAATAAACCAGCAGCCCAACTCCCGCAATCGATAGGATCGCTGCTATTAACAGAATGATTTCCAGAGTCATATTCTCATCTCTTTCTTATGATTGTTTAATTAACCATACCCGATTTTATTGATTGAAAGCGGAAAGGAGAAGAGCCCGACTTGGCGGATGCGCCAGGTCGGGCTCTTGCATTTTGTGATGTGGGGTTTTATCGTCGATTTTTGAGGGTTTATCGGCGATTTTCGAGTGTTTATCGTCGATTTTTTGGGGTTTATCGGCGATTTTTTGGGGTTTATCGGCGATTTTTTGGGTTTTATCGTCGATTCTCGTTTTATCAGCGATTTTTGAGGGTTTATCAGCGATTTTCGAGGGTTTATCAGCGATTTTTTAACGTTTATCAGCGATTCTCTTAAATCGGCGGACTCCGTTTCATTTATAATCCGTCAAACGCTTTATATGTAGGAAGAACGCAAAAATCGCAAGCGGCATATACAATTCACCGGCCGCAGCACCAGTCTCCATATTCATCTGTTGCTTACTCAGCTGACTGCTCGGCAAATAATTCAGCACGCCTAAAATTGAGTAGTCATCTTCAAACGCCAACGCGAATGAAACAGCACCAATCGAAAAAACCACGCCAGATGCTGGTGCATCTGGCGTGGCGGGGCTTGCAGGTTTTATTGCCATAAGGATTTTAACTCGAATGCTGCTCAAACAGCGAATTGCCATTCCTGATAAAACGCCAAACGGCTGCGATCAATAGGATCACGATGCCGGCAATTAAGAACCATTGAATAGTAGTCGCTAATTCGGGATCGACGCGGCCGCTGGTATACGAACCGTAGATGCCGAAGAACGCCCACGCCAATGGAAGCGGGTAGGCCGCATTTTTATACTTGGAGATATAGATCAGCACGAATGCGACGGCGACCGCCAGTATGATCAGCGTCCACACCGAATAGGAAATGCCGAAACCGCCCCAGTCCAGCTGCACCAACAGCAGTGACGTATTGACGACGGTCGCGATGGTCACCCATGCGCAGTAGAGTGTGAAACTGAGTCCTGCCAGCGTTGACGGAACTTCAAAACGGTGCGTATAGATTTTCCCGATGATGAGGAGCAGCGAGAACAGCATGCCGATGATCAAAATCGTGGAAATGCCCAAGCGCTCATACGAGAAGGCCACGATCCAGCTCATATTGAACAGCGACAGCAGGATAAACCACGGCGAGATCAATAAAACCAGTTTGCTGACCCGCGCATCTTTCCGTTTGATGAACAGGTAGACCAAGGTGATCAGCACCAATGTGTAAATGACCCCCCAAATCGAAAACGTGAACGGCGCCGGCGAAATCAGCGTCATGTACTGGTCGGAGATGTCCGCCTGGCTCTGTCCGTTGAAAAATCCCGAAGACCCGAGGTAATTGACGCCAAGCGTCAGGAAATAAATCACCAGATTCACAATCGTGAAGATTTTCGTTTTCTTTAATGCGTTGTCATCCATTATGGATTCATCCTTTCGGTGGATCGTTGCCGTGCCGTGTAACTTGCTCTTCTTTATGTCTTCCCGAATTGACCGGGAGGCGAAACAGGTTTTTGAGAAATAATGCCAAATCAAAACCGCCGAACGGCATCACTCCCGTCGGCGGTTTTGTCGTTCTATTTCAATTCTCCAACGCAATCTGAATATGCGCCAAATGATGTTCTTCGTGCCAGCACAGTTTCGCAAGCTTCGTGGCGACTGTGATCTCCCCGTTCACTTCATGGGTGAAGACGCGGTACAGCACCTCTTCCGGCAGACGCTGCCCCAGCGAAACAATCCGCTCGTTCAGCCCTTCGAGTATCCGAATCGAACTTTCGACCGGCAAATCGTTGTCCGGAAGCGCCGACCATTTTTCCTGATCGAACGCGGGCACCGTCGGATTGTCATCTGTCAAAGCCAGCTTCAGGCGCTGATACATATTGAGCTGCGAATCCCCGACATGATGCACAAGCTGGCGCACCGTCCAGCTGCCTTCCCGGTACTTCTTCTCCAATTGTTCGTCATCCAATCCGTCGACCGCTTCACGCAGCCGCATCGAATAACTGCCGATTTTTTCCAGCCATTCCTGGATATGTTCAGCTTTCACGTCGTCAGGAACCTGCAATGGTCCAATAGGAAATCTCACATCCATTTTTCCAACCTCTTTCCCTAATCCGTATTTGGCGACTATCCTGTTCACGCTCAATATACCAATGCCGCCAGATTTTGTAAACTCGCAGTCCGAGCCCTTAGCTCCACTCCAAATAAAACCTTGTATGACGAAACCAAAACCATTCCTGCCCGTAGAATAAAACAACACGTTTTAAAGGAGCCGTTCAATATGAGAGTAAAAACAATTTATGCCTGGAGCGAAACAGGCATGGACCGCAAAGTGAACGAATTTTTGGAAAGCACGCCCGCAGAAGTCGTCGACATCAAATTCGGCACGCCGATTTTCTTCTTCAGCGCGATGATCATGTACAAGCCGGCTGATTCCAACAAGAGCATTTCGTTTTGATTTTCAGAAATAAGACCCGCCGATTCGGCAGGTCTTATTTTTTTCGACATATTCACTTACGACCAAAGCGTCTCATCCAATTTCTTAATTTCAGAATGTGCAATCAAATAGACATCACCTAAAATATCGAGATGATCTCCCTTTACCCGCAGTGCGCAATCTTTATTCGACGCGTAGACAGGCAGTTCTTCCGATAAAAGAGCCAGTTCGCTTCGGACCATTTCAATATTATTCTCAAGATCGAAGTGGGACAGGACCGAGAAATTGCCTAACCCGATTCCTTCATATAAATTGCTTTCCTCGACATCATAGCCAAAGTTTCGCGAGCACAGCCACTTCGCCGACATATTGATCGCACCGGCGCTCGCCCCTAATACGACGGCGCTGCTTTGCCGGATTGTGTCCGCCAAGCCATATTCTTTTAAAAAGACATTCTGCTCAACCGTATCACCGCCCAGCAGGAAAATGGCGGAAGCGTTTTGAATCAGCGATTGGGCGTCTTCTTTTTGGACGCGATAATTAATCAGGTGATATTCATCAAATTTAATGCCGGCGTGATCGAGCCACTCGCGTTCTGTCGAACCATCAATTTCATGTGTCGTGGGCATCGAACTGATCATCACCAGCGATTTTCGTTCGATTATGTCTTCCTGCAACGATTTCTCCAGTTTCACCGGAAAGTATTCGGTGAACCAGCCTAAATAATAATGAATCTTCATGTCTGCCTCCTGCAAATCACATTATTCCGCTTCTTTATCTAACTTCAAACCTGTTTTTAATCTTTCCGCTCAGAAAACTCTGCGTTTTGCGGCTGTTTCTCAGCTTTTTCTTCGAAATAAAGTCACGCAAGCCTTCTTTTATGGAACTCATCGTGCACGCGGCGGTTCTATGAGCAGTTTTGGCTGCTCTATGATCACTTATTGGATTCTATGATCATTTATCGGATTCTATGATCACTTTTTCGATTCTATGATCACTCAGGAGATTCTATGATCACTTATTCGATTCTATGATCACTTATTCGATTCTATGATCACTTATTCGATTCTATGATCATTCAGATGATTCTATGATCACTCAGCGCCCTGCACCTCAAAATCACGCCGCCACTCATATTTGATATCCGGCAAATTCTCTTCATTCTCATATCCCCGTCCGACTTCGACGAAACCGTGCTTCTCGTAAAAGCGTTGCGCGTTTTTATTCGTTTCAAAGGTATACAGGAACAGACTGCCGCCCGAATGCTCCTTGGCCAGCTTCAATAATGCCGCGCCAATCCCTTTTCCTTGCTGGTCAATGGCTACATAGAGCTGATTGAGCTCCTCCGCGTTGAAGACGGTGATGCCGACGACGCGGCCGTTTTCGAGCGCCAGGTAAATCTCGTAATCCTGCGGAAGAATATGGTTCAAGAAATGGATGTGGCTGTCGAAAGAGTGGATTTCCTTTTGCCCGATCGCCTCTTCTTTGCTGGCTCGCCACATCACCACCGCTTCCTCGGCGTATGAGGATTCATAACGACATATTTGAAAATCCGCCATTTTCTTCCCCTCCTCTGCCTGATGGATTCACTCCTGCCTCCCCCCAGCCTCTTCTACCTATTGAATTGATTATAATGCACAATAAAATAAAAAGCATAATCCTGTAAATTCGATTACAATATAAATACTATAAATCCAAAAATCGGGATTAAAGTAAATAGCATTCAGGAGGCACATGCATGCGGAAGCCAGCAGAAAAAGGGATACGGCGGAAATATTTACGACTGACCATTTCATCATTGATCATCTGTTCGATAGTGGTCGCGGGAATTTATTTTTTTATGAACAAGCAGCAAGACGAACACCGGGCTGAATACATAGAACTCCGGGAGAAACAGGAGATGGTGAAAGAACTGTCCGACTCAGTGAATGAGCTGTTTTTCCGGGTCAGAGGGTTTTACTCTTTCAAGTATGAGCAGGATCTGGAGATTGCTTTTGCAGAACTCGACAATCTGAAGAGCCTGATCGCACGGATGAATACCTTGTCGTTGTCGGAGGATGAGCGGCAGCCGATTGCAGAATTGAGCGAGTTCCTGGGAAGGTATGAAAGCGAATCGCTGCCGAGGTCGATTGCAGCGGTGCGAGCGGATGATTATGCGCTAGTGCGGGAGATTTCACGCAGCGGCACCAACTCGGAGGTCAACTCATTCATCGCTTTTGCCGAAAATTATGAGCGGGCATCTGAAAGAAGCCTGGAGCAATTGAACCAAAGCCTGTTAAGCGAAAGCCAGAACTTTTCCTTTGCGCTGATGCTGCTCTTTCTCCTGCTGTTCCTCATTGTCGCATTTATTATTTTGCGCGCATTGAACGATATCGTGAAACCGCTGGAAGGCATGCGCGAATCGATTGAAGGCTTTGTGGGCGGCGAAGATATCGCTTATAAGCCGCTCGAGCGTTCGGACGAGCTTGGTATTTTATCGAGGACTTTCCATAATATGATTCAGACTATCCGCGGGAATCAGGAAGAACTGACTGCGCAGAACCAGGCGCTGCTGCTGAATGAAGGCGAACTGCAGGAAAAGCAGACGAAGCTGGAAGAATCGCTGGAAGAAACAGAGAAGACCAAAGAGCAGCTGATTCGCTTCAATGACCTGAATCACATCCTGTCGTTCACCTTGGATAAGCAGAAATTGGCCAACGCGACACTCCAGTATTTTATTGATACCTACGAAATTGACAGCGGGGTGCTATGGCTGCCTGAGTCAGGGGAATTCGCGTTGGAAGGATTTACGGAAAGCATGTTCATGCAATTCCGGGAAGAGCGGACCCCTTACCTGTTGGAACGGCTGAAAGACCGCGAATCGTTCACCACCAAGCGGGAAGCAATGCATGAACAAGGGATCGCGCTGGAATCGGTATTTGTGAGCGATCTGTACGCTTCTGTGAAAAACGCAGAACAGGAAAATATCGCACTGATCGGTCTGTCGCGTGTAGGCCGGACTTTCTCGAAAGAAGAAGAGCTTGATATCAGCGGGCTGCTGAACCGCATCCATTTGGCGATCGATCGCATTCAGCTCTATGATGCCGCCATCCATGAGCGGACGTTGAACGAACGCATCATCAACAACATTAACGAAGGAATCCAGTTCATTTCGAAAAACGGCAATATGGTGCAGCACAATAAAACCATGTGCAACATACTGGATTGCGGCGGTATTCCACTGGATGCAAATGTGGAAGCGGAAGTCTGGATCCGCTATATGGCTGAACAGACAACCGATCCTGAAGCGATGCTGAAATTCCTGCACAAATGCATCGATGAAAAAAAGGTGGCTTCGAGCAGTTTCCAATACACCGTCAAAGACCCCGATGAACGCGTAATCGACGTTTACAGCACATCGGTCGTGGTCGACAAAGAGAAAACGGGAACGATTTTCGTACACCGGGACGTTACGCGGGAACGCGAAGTCGACAAGATGAAATCCGAACTGGTCAGCACTGTGAGCCATGAACTGCGGACACCGCTGTCGAGTGTCCTCGGCTTTACCGAGCTCCTGCTGAACAAACAGCTGAAACCGGAAAAACAGGAACGCTACCTGAAAACGATCTATAAAGAAGCCAAACGATTGACCAACCTGATCAATGACTTTTTGGACCTGCAGCGCATGGAATCCGGAAACCAAGTCTACCGAATGGGCAAATTGTCGATGAGCGAGATGATCATCGAGACGGCTGAGAAATTCCGTACGCAATCGACCCACCCGATCATCATCATCGATGATGCGTCCGATGTCGTCATCGAAGGCGACCGCGAACGCCTGGCACAGGTTTTGATGAATGTCATCGGCAATGCCATCAAGTTCTCACCGATGGGCGGCAATGTGACGATTTCCCTGAAGAATGACTCCAAAAATCTGCATGTCTCGGTAAAAGATGAAGGAATCGGCATTCCGACTGAAGATATTCCGAAGTTATTCTCCAAATTCCAGCGCATCGATAACAGCTCGCGCCGGAAAATCGGTGGAACAGGCCTCGGCCTTGCCATCTGCCAGGAAATCATCGGAAAACACGACGGGCGTATTTGGATAGAATCCCAGGAAGGGCTTGGCACATCGGTCCACTTTGAATTGCCGCTGCTGTCTGAAACGACCGAATACGTCTATCCCGAAGGTGCAGAAGGCAATCCGCCGGTGATGATCGTCGAAGACGACATAAGTCTTGCATTGCTGCTGTCTGAGGAATTGAAGCTGAACGGCTTCAAAGTGATCTATCATACGAGTGTGGAAGAAGCGTTCAACGAGGCCAAACGGTCGCGGCTTGTCGGCGCGGTGGTCGATATCATGCTCGGTGAGGAACTGACTGGCTGGGATCTGGTCGACATGATGAAGAAAGACGCGGATACGAAAGATATTCCGATTGTCATTTCGTCCGCCCTGGATCCGGTTTCGGATGAGCAGAAGTTCACCCAGATCAACCATTACTTGACCAAGCCTTATGCATCGGTCGACCTATCGAAATTAATGAAAAAACTGCTGAACGACCAGCACCAGGACGGCGTCATTTTCTATCCTGAGAAAGAAGCTGTGTCGGAGTGAATGGGATGGGAGAGAGTTTTTAAATACACTAAAAAACGAACAGGCCTGTTAGGGGCTGTTCGTTTTTTTTAGCATGTTGAGAAAGAAAAGTAAGGAATCGATATTCCGCAAAACAGCTTCGCTTGCCTGGGGGCTTGTACTGAGCTAACTCGGACTCGGTCCCCTTCGCCCGAGTGGATCTCAGCACTTCGCTCGAAAGGGAGTTGGAAGCCAACTCCCTTTCTACTCCCCTGGGCGTCTTCGCTGTTTTGCTCCATATCTTCAAATCACTTGCTATATAAATGTTTGAAGAAGAATGGTCTTTATACAGAAGCAGATGCTTTATCTCGGACCATCATTAGAATGGAGTTTAAGCCGGTGACTCCTGCAGGAGTAAGAGCGAGTCCTGAGACCCCGCAAGAGCGAAGCGATGAGGAGGCTCAGGCCGCTCCCTGCGGAAAGCATCCGGCTAAAACGGAATAATTATAGAAATTAAAGTTTCTCCACCAACCAAAAACGAACAGACCCGCTCCGGGTCTGTTCGTTTTTTCACTATGAAGCGACTATCTTCTCCACCAGCTCCAACAGTTCCATCGGGCTGAAGGGCTTGGACATGAAATGATTCGCCCCTTTCCGCATTGCATTTTCACGGTCTGCGTCTTGCGCTTTGGCCGTCAGCATCAGGACTTGCGTGTCGATCTGGTCATTCCGGACTTGCTCCAGCACCTCGAGGCCGGTCAGGTAAGGCATCATGTAATCCAGGATGATCAAGTCATACTCGTTCTCCCGAATTTTTTCAAGCGCCTCACGGCCGTCTTCCGCTTCTTCAATGTCAAAATCGTCTTCGAGCGTATCGGCAATCAGGATGCGAAGAATATCTTCGTCATCTGCCACTAATATTTTTTTCATTTATATATGCCTCCTAAAACTAAGATGAGATCCCTTTGCGTTTCATATCGCCCCAATGCGCTTTTTTGCGGAACGCGGCGAAAATTCCCTGGACTCTCCATAGGACCATAAGCGGTCGGTACCAGAACGTTTCGGTCAGCGCCCAGAAATAAAGACGCAGCAAGTGGGAAGCTTTCGGATATTTATGGAGCGTCAATTCTTCCAAGAGCACGGCCAGTGCAGAAATGAGTGAGCCATAAAAAATCGTCACTAAAAAGAGGATGCCTGCCGTGTAAGGATCGATGAGCGAAAAGAAGAAGCCGCCGAAAATCAGGAAATAGCCGACAAACTCGAATACCGCTCCGAGAAGCTCCACAAACAGAAAGTATGGCATAGAAAAAAGGCCGACAGAACCGTATTTGGGATTCAGCATCATCTTCCGGTGAGTCCACAGCGTTTCAAATAATCCGCGCTGCCAGCGGATCCGTTGCGAGCGCAGAACGTCCAGCGATTCTGGTGCCTCGGTCCAGCACACGGGATCGGGAACATATTCGATGCGCTGCTTCGACTTTTCTTCACGGAGAAGCCGGTGCAGCCTGACGACCAGTTCCATATCTTCCCCGACTGTGTTTTTATTGTATCCGCCCGCTTGAATGACGCGTTCTTTATTAAAGACACCAAAAGCGCCGGAAATGATGAGCAGGATATTCAGATGGCTCAATGCGAGCCGGCCGATCAGGAATGCGCGGAAATACTCTACGATCTGCATGAGCACAACCGGGCTTTTCGGCAAATCGATTGCTTCCACTTTGCTCCGCGAAATGGTGGAGCCGTTGGCAATGCGGACAGAACCGCCCGTCACTATGATTTGGCCATCCGATTCGATGATGGGTTTCATGGTTTTCAGGAGTCCGTCGTTTTCGACGATGGAATCTCCGTCGATTGCACAGAAATAAGGATAGGAGGACAGATTGATGCCCGCATTCAATGCGTCCGCTTTCCCGCCGTTCGCTTTCTTGATCAAGCGGATATACGGAAAAATGGACGACTGATAGATAGCCTCGACTTCAGCTGTTTCGATATGCATGCGGACAGCGAACGGAATTTGCTTCATCTGGAATTCTTCAATCATACGCTCGGACGTTTTGTCTTTCGACCCGTCATCAACGACAATGATCTCTTTTTCAGGATATTCCAGTGCCAGCAATGAACGGACCGTGCTGGTCACACCCACTTCTTCGTTATAGGCAGGAACAATGATGGAGACGGGATACGTATTCAAGTTGCCGATCAGGTCTTCAGTGGACTCCGTTTTGTCGAGCTGGTCCTCTCTCTTCACTTTCCTGAATGCCAGCATGAAAAAGCCCAGGTAACTCAGACTTGAAAAAAGCATATAAGCGATAACGATATAGGCTGTAAATTGAAAAAAGGTTTGCATCAGGTTTCACTTCCTAAAAGGGACGCTTTCCACTGGGACGCCATATCGCGGGCAAAGCGGTCTGGATGATTGGCGGACAAGTGGGACAGCAGGATATCGCCATCTGAAAACTGCACCAGCGCTTCTGCTGCCGAATAGCGGACCCACCAAACCGGATCGCCGAGCAGCGTGCTGAGCGTTTCTTTGAATCTGGACAATTGCAGCCTGCCGGCTATGCGGGAAGCATACATCCGCTCAGGCCATGACGATGACTCGAGGAACGGCAGCAATAAGCCGGGATCGGAAAGGTATTGCATATTAAGGATGGCTTTCAATGATTGGATGCGCATTTCGCCTTCCTGAACCCGTAATTCATTTTCAAGATACGGAAGGAATGAAGTCAAACCCGCCAGGCCGATATAGGAAATGGCCGCATGCTTCAATGCGCTATTGGTCTTTTCATTCCGCAATGCGGCATCCAATTCTTTCAATCGGGTACTTTCATCGAGCCGTTTGAACACATCGGTGTACAACCGGACCGGTGCATCTGGATACCGCGCCAATGCAGGGATGGTGGCCGTTTCGTCCAAAGAGGCCAAGGTGCGGATCAGCTGCTGGGTTTCCAGATCCAGCTGGGTGCTCTTATCAAGTTTTTCTTTCAGCACGGGCTTCAAGGACTCCATACGAAAATCTTCAATATAGTACAGTGTATTCATCCGCAGCGCCCAATTTTTGCGCGACAGCTGTTTGGCGTAATGCGCTGACAGGAACTCTTCCGACAATCCTTTGACCAGCGGAGAAGCGACGCCGCCTTTTGTCACTGAAACATAGCCGTTCAGCAAACGTTCCAGAACAACGATTTTATGCGGATTGCTGCGGATTTCCTGGATGAACCGGTCATCGGAAGGGTTCAGCATATAGGAGCTGAACACGTCGATCAACGCTTCATATTGCTGGGTGATCGCTTCCTCTTTAGCCGACAGCCGCTGCTTGCGCCAAGCTAATGCGAGCAACAGGATGAGCTGGCCGGCGAGCAGGGAGATGCTGAGGATCAAATAGAAAATCAGGCTCATTTGAACATCCTCTTAGTAAGCCGCTGGACGCGCGCCACCACTTCCTGGGCATAGAATGGTTTGACAATATAATCATCTGCGCCGCTTTTCAGCGCCAAGACAATATCGGCTTCATTGTTGCGGGAAGTCAGCATGGAAATGATGATATTGTCATGGGGGTACCGGCTGCGGACATGATTCAAGACTTCGAGGCCATCCATTTTCGGCATGACGCCGTCGAGCAGGATCATATAATTCTCTTCCGGTTTATACCAATCCGATTCCACGAAACTGGCGCCCTCAGGGTATTCTGCTATGTGAAGATCGAATTCTTCCGGTTTCCATCCGGCAAATTGCTTCGTGATCAGTTTGCGCACAAGGGAATCATCGTCGACAATGACGATGTTCAGGTGGCGCTTGAGTTCCTTTTCATCCTTTTTGTGGATGATTTGGGCCGCTTCGGTCAATCCGTCGTAAAGCGTCCCTTGTGAAATCGCTTCCTGGCTGCGCAGGCGGTTACGGACATAGGCCGTTAAAAAGTCCATATCGACAGGTTTGGCAATAAAATCAGTGGCGCCAATCTCCATCGCCTGTATCCGGTTCTCAATCCGGTCGTCCGCGCTGATGACGGCAATCGGAAGAAAGCGGGTTTTGGCCGCTTCATGAATCTGGCTTACGAGGTCAAAGCCATCGGTATCGGGCAGATTGCGGTCCACAATGACCATCTGTGGCAGAAGTGTATTGAAAAATTCCAGCCCTTTCTTGCCGTCAAGCGCAATAACGACCGAAATGCCTTGTGCTTCCAATGTTTCTTTTACCGCAGCTGCAAAGTTCGCGTCCGCGTCTATCACCAGGACAAACGATTCTTTAGGCGCCGCATTTTCAGAAGAGCTCACGGCTGCTGCCAACACCGGTTCGTCTGAGGTGAATAAGGCTGTAAATGTCTCCATAAGTGGTGTTAATGTTTGGAATGGCACTAACGCCATGCTGTCTTCCGAATAAAATTCCAGCTGATTTCCGCTGAACACGGAAAGATCCATCAGCCCGATTGTGCCGGCCGTGCCTTTCATTGTATGTAAAAAACGGTATACATCCCTTTCCTGAACGTGCTGCTGCGTCTGCCACCTGGAAAATTCCTGTTCCATTCTATTGGCAAGCATTGTCTTGTATTTTGTCGAAGCCATGCTGATCCACCTTCTTTAACAATTTCTGGATAGTAGTCATTATACTATACATACGCATAGGATATGGTCATAAATATACTATTAAATACTATCTCTGGTATAGTAATTTGTCATTAAAATACATTCCAAATAAAAAGACACTTTGATGTCCGCCATCAAAGTGTCCTGCATGTTATGGCCGCAATGTCAGCCAGCTGCCGACATGGTGCACGGCATTCCCATTATAGGCGGAATTGCCGGCGTAATGCGCAGTGACTTTCGCTAGCTCCTGGTTCATGAAGGCTTCGCCTTCTTCCGCAAACGTGATGATGCTGCCTTCATCGGTCACGCCGGTTTCAACTCCGACAACGACGCTTTTCCCAAGGCGCTGGGCCATCGCCATTTCGTTTTTGACGATGTCGATGATCATTGGCGCCGAATCACGGTAAGCCATGATCGTTACACCCGCCGTATTGCCGATAATCCACTCTGCCAACAGCCCTCTGCCGAATGTGTTCTTGTATTTGATTTCATCAAACCAGAACGGCATATCGGCTTCGAGCGGAATGCCCAGTTTCGCGGTGCTCGTGCCGGCTCTTTTAATGAGTGTTTGGAACGATTTGATCGTTGCTGCCTGATTCGACGTCCAGCCGCTGTACAGATATGGTTCCACGTCCAAATGGACGCCGCCGAATTTCGCATTTTGTGCAGCCGTTGCCTGATAGTCAGTCACCCAGGCCAGAAAACGGTCTTGATTGATATAGCCTTTCGGCGCCACCCATGAAGGGGCTCCGTCAAGCGCGTAAACGGCGATGCCTTTCGCTTGTGCTTTGGCGATGAAGCTGCCGTAAGCCGCTTTTGAAATATCCGGGTCGACCTGGACATAAACTTTGTTCACTTGTTTGCTTTCGATGAATGCCAATGTGCCCGCTTCATCCTGAACGAACATCCAAGGATTCCACAGCCATGTAGCCAAAGCCTGCTCGGGTGCTTCACTTGCTTGGGCCTGCCCCTGTGCGCTGAATGCCATCAATGAGAAAAATACCACGAACATGATCACCACTTTTTTACCCATATTTAATTTCCTCCATTCTGTAGGCCGCGGCTCACAGAATGTGTGCCTGGCAACCTGACAACCGTGCACCAGAAGAGCGGTGGGTAGGCTCATAGCTTTGCGTCCTTACCTTTCGGATAAGTTTGCCTTTTTCAGATTATCATTTCTTATCTTACTGTATTTAAATGGCATATATCTATAGACTATTGAACCATTAATGCGTGGCGGTGTGAAAAAGTTTTGGATATGTGGGATTGGGCATTATTTAAATGAAAAATTGTATTTTGACCAGTTTTTTTATTGATTTCGGCATTGTGGAGGCTACGGCTTACGGAAAGAGGTGGAATTTGGTATGGAAATCGAGTTTTTTCACGGAGCATCTGCTTAATTTCCAGTTTATCCGCGCCTTGGCGACGTTTATCCGCGGCTGCGGGCTGTTTATCCGCGCCTAGCGGGCATTTATCCGCGGCTAGAGCCGTTTTATCCGCGCCTAAACGCGATTTATCCGCGGCAAGCCTCCAACACCCAATTTCCGCTCTCCAGCAGCTGCCAATTCCCCCTCCACCCCCTCCCCCAACAAAAATTATATTGCAGCACAGGCGGAAATCGATGATATACTGGACTACAGTGAAAATACTACATATAAGAAAAGGATGGTTCCCTCATTATGCGATCCTTTCATTTCAACGGCAGTCGGATTCTAAAAACCGGCATAGCCATCTTTCTGACAGCGACGATCTGCCTCTGGTTCGGCTGGCCGCCTGTCTTTGCGGTCATCACGGCTATCGTGACGGTTGAGCCGACCGTCAGCGATTCTATCAAAAAAGGGCTCGTGCGGTTCCCTGCCTCTGCCATCGGTTCCGCATTCGCCGTGCTCTTCATCACACTTTTCGGCAACGCCCCGATTACCTATACACTCGCGGCGGTCGCCACGATTCTGGTCTGTTACCGGCTCAAGCTGCACGCCGGCTTGCTCGTTGCCACATTGACGTCCGTTGCCATGATCGAAGTGATCCATGATCATGTGCTGGTCTCCTTCTTTATTCGACTGGGGACCACGACGGTCGGCCTGCTCGTGTCCACAGCCGTCAACATGCTCGTTTTCCCGCCGAATTACCGGGCGGATATCCTGAAAAGCATTCAAAGCATCAGCGAACGCGCCGGCACGATGCTCGAGCACACTTTCCACACAATCCTTTTTGACGGCGATGCAAACCTGCAGGAAGATCAGGAACTTGTGAAGCGGCTGACGACGGAGATCAGGAAGACGGAGAAATTAATCCATTACCATCGCGACGATTTCAGCCTATATCCCCGCGTCCGTGACCGGGAAACGGAGCTGCGCATGGCGGAACGGCAATTGCTCTTTCTGCATAACCTGGAATTCCACCTCGATGCCCTGCTCCGCATCCCGTTCCAAAGCATCAAGTGGTCGCAAGCCGAGCGCAACATCATCATGCAAGCTGTTTCTGAACTGGCGGACGACCTGCAGAATTCCAATGCTTACGACCGCGAAACCCATCAGGCACAATTAAAGATCATCACCGATTTCTTCTGGGAAGACAGTAAAGGCATCTCGACAAGCGATGCCCTGCATCCGACCCTGTTCCCGCCGGAGTTCAAGATTCTTTACGAACTCATCACCATCTACGACCTGGTCGATAAATTCTTCGACCCGAACAGTGTTAAGGCTGCGCGGGAAGCGGAGAAATAATGGAATAAAGAAACGGCCGTGCCGGAAACAGAAATGTCTCCGGCACGGCCGTTTAAATTATTCAGCATCGCGATACCTGTAAATCGATTCGTAGGAATGGGTGCGGACGTCGGTTTCAAAGGAATGGCGGCTCCAGATGCTCGACTCGTCAGAGGATTCCTCCGTCTCAAGCAGCTTCAATTCGCCTGCCGCGAGCGTCATGATGTCCGATTCGACGACTTCCAGTTCTTTTTCATCAACGTCCAGTGCACGGATCTGCACCTGGACCTCTTTTTGGACATCTAAATTATTTTTGAGGAAAAAGGTGTTTTTATACGAAACGGATCGGCAATTCGAAGTGTTGGTTCGCACGCAATTCTTCTCGGAACTCATGAACACGACCGTGATTTCCTCACCGTCTTGCCGCTGTTCTGCCACATCCAGCGCCTTTTCGACTTTCTGGATATACGAAACTTTTTCGGCGAACGGATAGACCCACATCGTGAAAAATAGCATCGTCGTGCACAGAACGCCGCCCACAATCCATACCGCTTTCGGATTATGGACCGATTTCGGCGCACCTTTGAAGAAGAAGCTGACGATGACGTTGACGATCAGCATCATCACCAGCAGCGCCCCGGCGATGATCAGCGCAACCGTACTTTCAAACCCATTCTGGAAAAAGGCAAGCTGGTAAATATCGGAAAGATAATAATTCACGGCGATGCTGCCAAGAAGCAATGCCAATAAGATGGCCAAAGGAACTTTCCACTTCGGTTTATCGATTTTGCCGGTTTTATTGCTCACACTGGTCCAAATAAACCAGGCAATCGGGATGAAAAAGAGGAAAATTACAAATGTGATGGTAAACATTCAATCATGCCTTTCCCGGATAGTCGGAGAGAAATCGATTCTTACACGCGCAATCGTCTCCGTCGATTTTATTATACGGAAGTTCCGCACATAAAGATTCACAAGTTTTGATTTTATTTCCATCGCAATAAAACCTGAGACAGAAGAAATGATTTCCCCAGGACTGCCTGCTATACTCCTCTATATGCAAAGTTGCAGGCAAAGAAAGGAAGTTATATAGATGAAACTCAGTGTATTGGACCAAGCGCCGGTCACGTCAGGCAACACGGCGGAAGCGGCGATCCAAAAAGCGGTGGAGCTCGCGGTGCTCGCCGACGAATTAGCCTACAGCAGGATGTGGATGGCGGAGCATCACGGCTCCGGCGCATTTTCCAGCTCAGCCCCAGAAGTCACTGCCGCCTATCTGGCCGCCAAAACGGAGAACATCCGGATTGGGACCGGCGGCGTCATGATGATGCATTATTCGCCTTTGAAATTGGCGGAAGTCTTTAAAACCTTGAGCGCACTCGCACCGGGCCGCATCGATTTCGGTGTGGGCCGCGCTCCCGGCGGCGACCACAGTTCCATCTACGCCTTGTCCCAAGGACGCCGGCCGATGACGGACGATATGTACGGCAAATTCGACACAGCGCTTAAACTGATCAACGACGAAACGCCGGAAGACAATATGTACAATAAAACCCTCGCCGCTCCGACAAATATCCAGCTGCCGGAAGCCTGGCTGCTCGGCTCAAGCGGCAACAGCGCGCTCGAAGCCGGACGGATGGGCGTCGGCTATTCATTTGCCCAGTTTTTCCAAGGCAGCATGTCGAACGAAATCCTGGACGCGTACCGAAATAGTTTCACGCCTTCCGCCTTCATGGAGAAACCCGAAATTTCGGTATCCTATCTGGTGACGACTGCTGAAACCGCCGAAGAAGCCGAATACGAAGCCTTGCCGCAGGACATTGCGCGCCTGATGTTGATGAAAGGCCGCATCATGCCGCTCCTGACACCTGAACAGGCGCAGAATTCCGCGCTCACCGAAATGGACCGCATGCAAATCCAGGCGAGCCGCAAAATCCACCTCGTCGGTTCCGCCAAAGACGTCGCGGATCAATTGCAGCGGGAACAGCAGCAATACGGTTTCGAGGAAGCCATGATCTGCAGCATTCCGCATTCGCAGGAGAAGCGGTTGGATGTTTATCGGTTATTGGCGCGGGAGTTATTTTAGGTGAACCTAATAAAGCCGTGTCCGGCAGCCCTTGAGTGGGGTTGTGGATACGGCTTTTTCTTTGAGGCGTTTACCAGAGATCTACACAATTATTCAGAAGATAAACTATTCAATGCAGCTCCATACAGTGGCCGGGCTATTTCATACCCCCATCTAAAAAATCATTTCGTCCCGTAGATTACTCATTTAATGCAATAAATAAGCGGTATCCAGCCTTTGGCTGACACCGCTTATTTCTACTCTATCTTCCCCAACTCATCCAACAGCGCCGTCCGCTTCGGATACATGAACTTCAGTTCTTCAATCAGTCCCCCCGCTGCTTCGGCGCCCAGCGCACGTTTGAAATTTTTGATGATCTGACAGGAGGTCCAGTATGCCTTGCGATTGGAAGCCCGCTCGATCTGCCGGTAAATATAGGCGGTATAGATTTCATTCACTTCATGTGGATAATCGGCCAATAAGTGCGGATAGAGATGCTCGATTGCAGAGACATTAGACCGGCAATAATCCAGCAGCTCTTCCAGCCTCTTTTCATCAATCAGGATTCTGAGATACAAAGGCAGTGCCCGCGGACTGTTTTTCATCTCGGCAAGAAGCTGCTCCAGTACCTTCGGCCATTGCTCCGCATCCACTAAGCCACGGAGTTTAACATAATATTCTTCCTCGCCTTTCAGCGCAAACTCGAAGCTGAGCCCGATTATTTCCTCAGTATTGCCCGTTCCTTCGTAAGCTGCAAAACGCAGCTCTTTCCAATCATGCACCAGTCCCGGAAGACCGGCATCCAGTCTCTCTGACTCTTCACACAACCGGATGACTTTTCCATACTCATCCGCCTCCAGCGCCTGCTGGACCTGCACTTTTCGGATAGCGGGATAGCTGTAGTGCTCCGCGTAAAACGCTTCGACCGCTTTTAAATCCATCTGCTGCAGCAGCACCGATAATTGCATCACACGGAATCGCTCTTCCGCATATGCATATGTCTTATCTTGCATCTCCTTGCTGCCAATCACTTTTTCAATAAAACCATAAAAAACGTCGGCGAAATCATCGTTTTTATTCCATTGCAGTACTGATTCCATCAGATAATCCGCCGCATCCGTCATATCCCGCTCCAGGCCGAACAGGATATGCGGATATAACAGGTCGAGCATCTGGCCGACAGCCGATTCATCCAATTTTCCTGGCCACTCCGCCAGCGTCACGTCAATTTTCTCCAAGCTTTCGTAAATGGCTAAACTGATATCCCCGGATGAACTGTCCGCAATTTCCAGTATTTCCGTACATTCCTTCACGATCATCAAACTCAGGCGGACGATCCGTTCAGCATCGTGCTGCAGATTCAAGCCATTTACAAACTTCTGTACTTCCCACACACCTTCGAGCGCGTCTTCCGTCCGGTCCCAGTCAATAAATCCCTTTCGGCTGGCACGGCTCACCGCTTTCCGGATGATCCGGCGCGCCTTATTTTCATCCATGCCATCAGGATTCGTGAATTTCTCCGTCAAATAAAGCTGGACAGCCGGCTGCTTCTCGGCGAGCTCCTCCAGAATTTCCAGCAGCTCTGCTTTTTTCAGCGCCTTTAATTGCGTCCGCACATCCACTGATGCCGTCGAACCGTTCTCTTCCTTATACTTGCGGATCGCCAGGCACACTGCCACCTCATGCTTGCACAGCGAATCCGATTCGAACGGGCAAGTGCAGTACGAACCCACAATCGTCCCGTCCTTTGTCAAATTGACCGATACGTCGTAATCCCTCGTGCCCGCTACCCGCGCATGCCAGCGATTCGGAGCGTCTTCCGTCAGCTGCTCCACAAAATCCTGCTCAAAATAATCAAGTCCGCGGTTATAAAGCTTCGCCGGCACCTGTTTTTTCAGATTGCTTAAGTTCATGAGAATTCCCCCTGGGTTGATTATAACTTGTTGGGGTGTGAGGTTGAATAGTGAGTTCATTTTGGGGGAAGATGGCGGTCTATGATGTCCTGCTATGCGGCTGCAGGTATGCGGAGGCATTTCTGTGAGTTTTATGTGTTTTTGAAGAGATTTTGCTAACTTTTTGTATTGAGGTGAGTTTTTTTGCCGGAAATCCGCTCGGATAAGCTTCTTTTTGAGGCAGCATCCTCCTTTTATATGCCTTGCCACCCGCTTATCCGCGGAAAATCGCTGTTTATCCGCGGCTGGAGCTTGTTTATCCGCGCCAGCCTCCAGAACTGCTCATTTTTCGAATTCGCCAACTCATCCAGCACCGCTCCCCAATCATCCCAGCCGCCATTTCCGCATTCACAAAATAAAAGCCACACCCAACTGTTGATCCAGTGGGCGTGGCTATGAAAAAACATATTTTTTATTGCCAAAAACGTTCAGATTAGTTTTTGCCGCACCGCCCTTAATTTTGCGATTCCAAATAAGCCGCCGCGAAAACCTTCGCCGTCATGGCCATCGCCGGTTCGTGGAAATCGAATTTCTCGTGATGGTGGGGAAACGGATTTTCAACGCCCACAGGCTTCGCACCCACAAAGAAAAAGGCGCCCGGCACCTGCTGCAGATAATAAGAAAAATCTTCTACCGGCATGATCGGAGCGATGTCCTGGTAGACGCCGTCGCCAAACGAATTGCCGACCGCCCGGCGAACAAGCTCCATCTGTTCGGGATGATTCCACAGGGAGTCATAGCCCTTGCCAATCTCCACGTCCACCGTGCAGCCGAGCCCCTTGCCAACACCCGCAGCCAAATCCTTAATCCGCTGCCCCGCAAGCGAGCGCAAATTCTCATCGAACACACGGATCGTCCCTTCCATAACGGCTTTTTCCGGAATGACATTGTCCGCATCACCCGCATGGAATTTGCCGATCGACACAACGAGTTCTTTCAGCGGATCCGCATTCCGACTGACAATCGACTGCAACGCAACCATGATATGGCTCGCAGCGAGAATCGGATCGGTTCCCGTATGCGGCTCCGCCCCATGCGTGCCGGAACCGTTCACCGTTATCTTCACCGTATCTTCAGCCGCCTGCAGGTAACCGTCCCGCCCGTACACATGCCCGACTTCCATCTGCGACTGCAGATGCGCGCCGTAAATCTCGTCCACACCTTCCAGGCAACCGTCTTCAATCATCGCCCTCGCGCCGCCCGGCGACAATTCCTCGCCGAATTGATGGATCAGCACGATAGTGCCCGGCAGTTCATCCTTCACCTCATTCATCACCTTCGCAAATCCGAGCAGCGCCGCCGTATGCCCATCATGTCCACACGCATGCATCACGCCGGGCACCGTGGATTTATACGCCACATCCTTGGCGTCCTGAATCGGCAACGCATCAAAATCCGCCCGAAACGCAATCGTCTTCCCCGGCTTCCCGCCTTCAATCCTGCCGACGACTCCTCTGCCGCCAACGCCCCGCCGCACCGGAATATTCAGCCCCTCCAAATACTTGGCAATAAAATCGGGCGTCTCCACTTCCTGATGCGACAGCTCCGGATGCATATGCAGATGGCGTCTGATGTCTGTAATTTCGTTTGAAATCTTGTCTATGTAATCAAATATCTGTTGTTGTAATGTCATTGGTTGGGCTCCTTTAATAAAATATGTGCGATTTATAGTTAAGTTTACCATGCATTAATATGCAATAATATAATTATTTATTCCATTATGTTTACAGATAGTTTTTCAACAGCCCTGATATTCTCACTGAATGATAGGAAGACCAACATTTATATTGCTAAACAAAAAGAACCTTGAGCGCATCAAGGTTCTTCTTAAATATATATTAAGCATGTAATCTATATTGTTCTGACTCACCAAACATAGCGTTACTGGCTGTTACGTCATTCAATTCTGCAATCACAATCTTAGGTCTGGAAGGGCCGACTATTGTGGAAATATAACTGACTTTAAATGTATAAGTGGCTTTTCTCCGGAAGTTTCGATATTCAGGCGAATCCACTGTAGTCGTCCAGTAAAAAACATTGCCGTCCGTGTCAGTTAAAGCGACTACCCGATGTTCGTCGTTTTTGAAGCAGGATAAAATCTCAAGATCCTCAGTATATTTTTTTCCTCTTTCATATCCGTTCACTTCTTTGATCGCAAGCACCATCGAAATACACCCCATTCCATAGTGATATGCTTTTACTATAACAGAACCTATGTTCGATTACCAGCCAAAAGATCAAAAAATTATAAAATTTAGTTAAGAAAGCGATAAAAGGATAATTAAAAATAGTTCACATCCTTTATTGCACGTTAAAGCTGGCTGGAGCGGTTGTTAATCCAGACCATCTGCTTGGCAGCATATCTTTTAGGAGACATCCTTTTAAATTTCTCATATTTTGGGTGCGTTTGGGGCAGTTTTCTGTTTATGAGTGAGGGAATTGAGGAAAATCCTTTCAGAAATGCTTGTTTTCGAGGCCAACAGCTTCTATTTAAGCACCTCCACCCCGCTTATCCGCGGCAAATCGGTGTTTATCAGCGCCTGCAGCCTGTTTATCCGCGCCTAAGCCGGTTTTATCCGCGGCTAGACGTCATTTATCCGCGCCAGCCTTCAACTCCCCACAATAAATAAAAAAACGCTCCCAGAGGAAGCGTTTTTCCGACACATCTTTTATTTTCAGCAAAAAATTCCATCGCCAATAATCATTCATGAACCCCGATAATCTGCCGCATTAATTCCATCCAGTCTTCTCTCTTGAAATCATAATAATCCAACTCTGTTTTCCGCAGCACCAGGTGGATGCTGTCAAACTTTTCATCGGAACGGAATCGCCACCAGCTTTTCACCGTGGACGTCTTTTCGCCCGGCGGATAATATGTCAGCGTCGCTTCAGGATCTACGATTTTCACCAACTCATCAAACTCGAAGAAATCATGCGGAAAATCGATGTACAGCCCCAGCGCGAATTTGTGCGGGTTGATGGAGCCGATTTTATGCGCCGACTCCGCGTCGCTCTTTTCGAGCGCATCACTCCACGGAACAGGTTTATGGCTCGCGATCAACAGCCGGTCGCCTTCAGTCTTTTCAATTTTACAATCCGGGAAACTTTCGAACACATCGAGCATCTCGCCTAATTGTTCCTTCACTAATCGGTCCATTATGCCACTCCTTTAAATCTATCGACTTTCTAATCGATACTTATCATTGTAATTTCAATAGTACACTACCTTCGTAGTTATTGAGATTGGAAGATGCCACCATCCCCTTACTCAATAAATGATTTCGTTTCCCCAATCCCATAAATTAGCCAATAAATCAGCTCCGACTCATCCTTATTTCCTTTTTGCAGACTCAAACGCCTCGGAAAAGCACCCGGCTTCTTGCCTTCTTTCAGCAGTTTGAAAAGATGCGGATTGCGCTTCTTGATGAAATCTTTCATTTTACTCTTTTCATGAGGTTTCAGGAGGCCGGTATGCAAGTCATGGAGATAGTGAAAATACATGCCGATTCCTGAATTGTCCTCCAAGGCAAAGCCATCTATGAAATCACTTGCTTGCTTCCATTTGCCCGCATGGATATAAGCGCTCAACAGCAGCCATTTCGCGCCTTGGTGGTCGAGCGGATTTCTATCCATAATTTCCGTCAGCTGTTCAATCGCCTTGTCATATCTGTCCTGCTCCATCAACCAGGCGCCATATGAAAATAAAGCACGGAAGAACGGCCGGTTCGGCACATAACCCCAAGGAATGTCGAAACTGTTATCGAAGGTCCGGTAGCCAGTATTCAAAGCATTTAAATAATGAAGCTCTTTTTCAACATTGTGCTCTACAAATTCCGCCATCAGCAAATTCGCATCGCCGCTTTTCGAATCCAACTGGAGCGCTTCCCGCGCCAGCCGTTCGCGTGCTTTGCCGTCCGTTTCAAACGCTTCATAGCAAAGCAGCTGCGCCCGTTCAGCATCGGTTACCGGCTTATATTTCACATTCGGCTGCTGCAGGATCTTGTTCAATTCAGCTTCCGATCCGGCGTTCGCGGTGCGCTTCATCATTTCCCACAGCCCTTGCTCCGTCACCCGCGGGTCGGTCCCCATTTCGGTGACTACGGCCGGCACCACCGCCGGCTGTGGGGATTGGACACTGTCACTATGACCCACCCGCTCTATCACAAACTCACCGACCATGTCCCTGTATTTCGACAGGGTGCCAACGGTTGTTCCGAGCTCTTCCGCGATGATCTGCTGAGGTACATAAACTTCCTCAAACAGCCCGAAGTCGCTTGCAGCCTGCAGAATTCCCGCCGCTACACCTTCCGGCTTCCGGGCCTTTACGGGCACTTCCTTCAGGAACGAAAACGCAATGCCTTCGATCGCTTCATTTTTCAAGCCGTAGTCATCAATAAACCCGCTGACCAACCCCATGACTTCTTCCTGAAATGCCGATAATCCCAGGTCCACAGCCCCTGTCGCTAACAGTCGGTATAAGTCCAGCGAATCGCTGACCCCTTCTTTCAAGCGGGCTGCCAGCTTCTCAACAACTGACTGCTGGAAAGCTGGAATGGTAATCAACCCCTCCGCCGGCTGCAATATCGGCTGGCCATCCCGCAGGCTGTGCATGACGATGCCAAAAATCCACTCACCAGCTTTCGCATCAGTAATGTTCTTCATTTGATGAATGTCTCCGGTCACTTTATCGCGAATCTGTAGAATGCCATTTTCCACTTCCTGAACTTCGGCAATCAGGTAAAATGGCTCTTCCCACAGCGCCAGCACATCCAATATGCGCTGCCGTTTCTGTGTTTTCATTTTCCGGGCGATATAGTTCCGCCAGATATCCGAACGGTCATGGAAAATAAACGCCTCAAATGCCAGCGCTTCAATCGTATCCCGGTCAAAGACCTTCGCTAAAGCCGAATGCCAGCTGCTTAAACGCTGAGTCAATTGATGAAACTCCTTCGGCTCCAGCCCCTGCTCCGCAAAATCCACCAGCACGGATTCCAGTTCCGCATCAATCACCTGCTGCAGATCCACCGTTTCCTCGCGACCGCAGCATTTCTTATACTTTTTCCCGCTCCCGCACGGACACGGATCATTTCTTCCGACCATGTCATCCCCTCATCTCTTCAGCTTTTCTTTAATCGTAGCTGTGTTGACTGGAGGTGGCAAGAGCAGGTTGATGTTTTGTAAACTCCGCCGCTTTTATATGTTCCGGAGATGATGTCTAAAAAGCTGAATGATCATCGAATCATCTGAGTGATCATAGAACTTCCTGAATGATCATCGAATCATCTGAGTGATCATAGAACTTCCTGAATGATCATCGAATCATCTGAGTGATCATAGAACTTCCTGAATGATCATCGAATCATCTGAGTGATCATAGAACTTCCTGAATGATCATCGAATCATCTGAGTGATCATAGAACTTCCTGAATGATCATCGAATCATCTGAGTGATCATAGAACTCCCTGAATGATCATAGAATTCCCTGAATGATCATAGAATTCCCTGAGTGATCATAGAATCATCTGAGTGATCATAGAATCATCTGAATGATCATAGAACCCCGAAAACCGCTCATAGAAATTTTCACTACAATAAAAAACAAAAAATCCCTGCACCGAGGCTCTTCCTGAGTCCCCATTTCACTGTCTTATCAAAATTATTGAGAATAGTTTCGAATCTGCTCATTTTATCGTCGATTTTCATGGGTTTATCGTCGATTTTTTCATCTTTATCGTCGATTCTTTTATTTCCTAGCATTTCGCTTCCCTCAAAAAATAGCCAGTTGAATGGAAACTATTTCCCGTGCCGGTCGGTCTTTATTACTAATAAAAAGGAGGAATGGCGATGTGGTTCATATTCGGGGTGATTGCAATAATTGCCACTTTTATAAATCTCGGCCTGTTTGCGGCAGGCAAAGATTACAGACTGGCGATGGCCATGGGCTTATCATTTACAGCATTGACACTCGCCGCCGATTACGGCATGGTGGCCGATTGGATCGAGGCGGAAGACTGGTCGGCTCTGATGGACGTCGTACCTATCATGTCAGCAGCCCTTTGGGTGTTGACCAGCCTGTCGATATTACTGAATATCACGCCTATTTTATTGGAGCTGAAAAACAAAAAGGCTACGACTTGAACGGTGGGACGGTGAGCAGAAGCCGGCGGCATCCCCCTTTCTTGCTTAGGCAATTGCGCAATGGCACAATAGAAAAAAGAATCGATCACATCAGGAGCTGAACTTATGGAACAACAGACAATGACAGGAAAAACGGCCATCATCACGGGGGCGAACAGCGGACTCGGACTTGAAACCGCTAAGATATTCGCCGGGCGAGGTGCACGGGTCATCTTGGCTGTCCGTGACATCGAAAAAGGAAATACAGCTGCACAGGGAATCAAAGAAGAATATTCCGGGGCAACTGTCGATGTCATGAACCTCGACTTGGCCGATTTGGACAGCGTACATGCTTTTGCAGAAGCGTTCATCAGCCGCTTTGATTCTTTGGACTTGCTGATCAATAATGCCGGCGTTATGACGCCTCCATATGCTAAGACAAAAGACGGCTTTGAATTGCAGTTCGGCAGCAACCATCTCGGGCATTTCGCCTTGACCGGCCTGCTCCTTCCTCTTCTTATCCGCACAGAAAATTCACGGGTGGTAACACTCAGCAGTCTGGCACACCGCAAAGCCGCCATCGACTTTGATAACCTGGACGGCTCACAGGGCTATAAAGGAATGAAGTTCTATGGCCAAAGCAAACTGGCTAATTTGATGTTTGCAACAGAGCTCGATAACCGATTGAAGCATCACGGCTTATCGACGCTCAGCATTGCTTGTCATCCCGGAATTTCTGCAACCAATCTTTTTAAACTGGGCGGCCGTGAAATGCCTCGAATTTTCAGTGGGCTCATGCACCGCTACCTGCAGCCGGCCACAATGGGAGCACTGCCTACAGTCTATGCCGCAACGGACTCCGCCATAAAAGGCGGCGAATACATCGGCCCGGATGGCAAAGGCAACCGGAGGGGCTACCCGGCTTTGGAGGAACCTGATCCGGCCGTGAAGGATGAAGCCCTCCGCCAGAAACTTTGGGAAGTTTCAGAGGAGCTTACCGGCGTAACTTTTAACTTCAGCAAATAATGCGTTCAAAGTGAAACTGTTTAACCTAACCCCAAAAGCGTATGCGGTCTCCTTCCGGGAAATCGCATACGCTTTTTCAGTATTCACTCCCCCTGAAATTCCATCTGCGCTACAAATCCTTCAGCCGCTGATGTATAAGCGCTGTCAGCAATAAGCCCTTTCACAGCTGCTATGATCAGACGTATTTAAAATCTGTTTTAGTCCACCAATAAAATACATTAACCCGCTTTCAAATCAGGCAATCCATAATTCGCATCTAGTTCTATTGATGACAAAACCCCTGCAGGTTAAAGTATCGAATCTATTCCTGAGTATAAAATTGATTTTCAATACGATATTGACTTTTCTTATCACACCCATATAATTGATTATGATAATCATTTTCAATTAGAGCATTAAAGTTTCGTTCAAACAAGAAAGATAATGGAAATGCATCATATAGGGAACTTGAAAAAGAAACTGGCAGTGAAAGGGTGTTAACGATGAAAAATATCGAAAAATATAGAAATGCGTTTATGGATGCGCTGGAATTGGAAGAAGACGAGGTAAGCGAAGATTTAGCATTAGGGGAAACAAGCGAATGGGATTCACTTGGACATATGATCCTCATTTCAACGATGGAGGATGTCTTTGATGTTTCATTGGATTCCGAATGGATGTCAGAGTTTGATTCGTATAAGTCTGGAATGGCGCTATTGGACCGACTCGGAGTAGATTTCGTCAATGAATAATTTCAAAAAACTTGAGGAGTTTGGCAGCCGCCCCGCAGTATATGCTGAGCGGGAATATTCCTACGCTGAAATGGTGGAAATTGCTGATGCTATCGGCAGTAAAGCAGGTGAAAGAACGCTCGTTTTTTGTTTATGTTCAAATAATAAAGAATCTTTATTCGGATACGTAGGCTTTATGAGAGGACATGTCGTACCTGTCCTTTTGGATGCATCCATCCAGCCCGATCGACTTCAGAAACTGATCGACCTTTATAAGCCGGCATATATATGGGCGAGCAGCGAACATCAAGGCCTGGAAAAAACGATGGAGCCTTCTTTTACATATGGAGCTTACACTTTGTTTGAGAGTCCCACATTTTATCAACATGATCTTGATGACCAGCTTGCGCTCCTTTTAACGACCTCAGGAAGTACCGGCAGCCCCAAATTTGTCCGCTTAAGTTATGAAAATATCTTTGGAAATGCTGAATCCATAAAGGAATACCTGGACATATCGGCTGACGATAAACCGATCACCACGCTTCCGATGAATTATTCCTACGGTCTTTCAATCATCAATAGCCACTTCATAAGCGGGGCGACGATTATTATTACGGATGCATCTATCTTAAAAAAAGAGTTTTGGGATTTATGCAAAGAGCAGGGGGCAACTACTTTCGGAGGTGTCCCCTTTATATATGAAATGCTCGATAAACTGAAGTTCGAACAGTTCGACCTTCCAAGTTTAAAGAAACTGACTCAGGCAGGAGGTAAACTGAATTCGAACCTGTCGTCTAAATTCGCGGAAGTCTGCCATCAAAAAGGCATCCAATTTTTCACCATGTACGGCCAAACGGAAGCAACGGCCCGGATGAGCTACCTGCCTTACGAAAAAAACTTTGATAAAGCCGGAAGTATCGGCATCGCCATACCCGGAGGAGAACTGATGCTGCAAGACGCGGACGGCAACAATATTACCGCGCCTAATGTAAGCGGTGAATTGATCTATCAAGGACCAAACGTTTCATTGGGCTATGCGGAGTCATCAGCCGATCTTTCAAAAAAAGATGAGAATGGCGGTCTCCTGCATACAGGTGACCTGGCATACTTTGATGAGGATGGTTATTTCTTTATAACCGGCCGAACCAAACGAATCATTAAAGTCGCTGGAAGCCGTATCAGCCTCGATGAAGTGGAAGGCATCTTGAATGAGCAGGGCCATGATTGTGTCTGTGCCGGGACTGATGACCGGATGCATGTTTACACATTACAGGATGATGATGTACAGATAAAAAAAATAATCAAGGAAAAATTAAACTTAAAAGGCTTCAAGGTAATGAGAATCAAGGATATTCCGCGAAACCATTTTGGAAAAATACTCTACTCCGAGTTACCTCTGTATGGTTGATCTATAATCAGTCGAACTGGTAACCGGCAGTGTATCATATGCGGCAACACTTCTTTTCATAAAAGATCTTGAGTTTATTTTTTATCAGGTGATCGGATGACGTTTATATCAATTGAGTTCCTCATATTTTTCACAGCAGTCGTTTTTATGTATTATTTAATCCCCCACCGCTTCCGTTGGATGCTTTTGCTGGTCGCAAGCTACAGTTTCTATGCCAGCTTGAGCGGCTATTTCGTGCTGCTGCTGCTGATCAGCACAGTTTTTTCCTATTTCACCGGCATTGCCATCGAAAAACAGGAAACAAAAAAACAGAAGAAACGAGTCATGCTGGCGGGCATATGCGTCCTGCTGTTCTTTCTCGGGTGGTTTAAATATTTCAATTTCGTCAATGACTCCATCCGTGCACTTTCCGGATATATGGGCTGGCATTACGCCCTGCCCTACCAGGAACTTATTCTGCCATTAGCCATTTCATTTTACACATTTCAAGCCGTAAGTTATTTGGTGGACATCTCCCGCGGCAAACAGAAGGCTGAACGGCATTTCGGCTATTTCTCGATCTATTTCGCCTTTTTTCCGCAATTGGTGGCGGGACCGATCGAACGCGCGAAGAAGCTGCTTCCACAGTTCAAAGTGGAACAGACTTTACAGGTTGAAAATATAAGCTACGGCATGAAGCGGATCGCCTGGGGATTTTTCAAGAAGACACTGATTGCTGACCGGCTCGCGCCGATCGTAGCGAGTGTTTACGATAGTCCGGATCCGACCGGTTCACAAATCGTTCTGGCGACCATCCTGTTTTCCATCCAATTATACGCCGATTTTTCTGCACTCAGTGACATTGCCATCGGTTGTGCCAGAATGTTGGGAATCAGATTAACGGAGAACTTCAAGCAGCCGCATTTTGCCGTCTCGATCGCGGATTTCTGGAGCAGATGGCATATCACGCTTTCCACCTGGCTCCGCGATTATATCTTTGTACCGTTGGCAAAAGGGAAAAAGAAAAGAAGTGAAATCTACCTGGTCATTATCATCACTTTTTTGATAAGCGGCATTTGGCACGGAGCTGCCTGGAGTTTTGTGTTATGGGGGCTGATACACGGGATTTACCGCGTTTTTGGCGACCATACGAAGCACACACGCGCTAAAATGGCAGCTTTTACACGACTGGACAGGCTGCCAGCACTGCATACCTGGATGAAAATCGCCGTTACCTTCCTGCTGGTCTGCTTTTCCAGAGTATTTTTCCGCTCGGGTTCTGTCGCCGATGCCTTTCATCATGCGAAGCTTTTCCTGACGCCAAGCGCATGGAACCCCGCAGGCCTCATTCAGGCACTTGAATTGTTTTCATTGCTGGATTTAGTGATTTTCAGTTTCTTCTTTATCATTGTCCAATTGTTCCATTATATCGAACGGAAAAACACTTCCACCTGGAGCTGGCTATCACAACGTCCGGCATTCACCCGCTATGCCGTATATATTCTGATTGTCCTCTCCGTTCTCGTATTCGGTGCCTCGGGCCGCGGATTCGTTTATGGCGGGTTTTGAACAGAAAACCCGCATCGCGGGCGCATGGTTTTCAAGCCTGCCAATTATTTTATTAAAAGAAGTACAGGATCGAAAGGATTTGCTATGGGCCGTTTATTCATTAAGTTAACCATTATCATGACATTGGCTTTACTGCTTTTTTTGCCGTTCAACAGTTTCGTGAAGCAGTCCCGGAGTTACAACATCAATGACGACATCGTTGCCTTCAAGGAGAATCCTCATCCCGTGGACATCATCAACCTGGGTGCCTCCCATTCCATGTATGGGTATTATTTCAAACCGACGGGCATGTCCCATCTGGATCTCGCGCTGCCTGCCCAGTCGATTCAATACGACTTCAAATTGCTGAAAGAGTACGGCAAATACCTTAAGTCTGACGGAGTCGTCATCATGTCCATCTCCCAAATGACTTTTGTAAGCTTCGAAGACCAGAGCGTCGGCAAGTATTATGAGATTTTGGACCGTTCCGAAATAGAGCCGTTCCGACTGCTGGATTATTACAGCTATTTGTACGCACCCGCGACAAACAGTGAAAGCTTTCTGTCTGCACTCTCAGGCAAGTGGAAAAATGTAAAATGGCAGTCCCATCAATCCTGGGCAAATGACGGAAAAAACTACGTCGAGCGAAAATCTGCCCACGTCGAAGAGCAATACCAAAAAGCTGTAGCAGAAAATTCCATTGAAGAGAATTTAAAGCAGCTGGAGGAAATTCTCGATTATTGTAAAGAACAAGGCTACCAAGTCGTGCTGACCATAGAGCCTGTCCACAGAACCTACCAGGAACATTTCGATGAAAAAACGATGGACCGACTGGTTTTTCAACACTTAAACACCCTTGAAACAGATGTACCTTTCTTAAATTACATGAACGATCCTCGCTTCGCTGACCATAAAAAGTATTTCCACGATTCTGATCACCTGAACAGTGCAGGGCGAAAAAAATATTCCTGGATTGTATATGAGGAGCTTAAGAAATTAGGGTATTTTTGAGCGAGTGCAGATTATTCTTTAACTTAAACTTAAGGAGTAGTCTATTTATCTAACGGGAATGGTTAAGCAACTACAGCCAATCCTGCTGAAAACTAATAATAGAAGGAAAAATTTGTATTATTACAAGCGGCAGGTGCTTACATTTCAGCACCTGCCGCTTTTTGCAGTTTGAATAGAAACTATATAATTATGAATATTATAGTAATTATCAGAAAGCTTTGTTAATGTAAAGTCAAAAGCAGCATAAGGCCGGCAACTAAAAGGAGTGAGTGAAACCATTATGAAACGCTATTTGATGCTCCTTGTTTACGTCACTCTCTTATTCGTGTCGCTCCATTATTTTATCGATCAAAGGGCTGAACCTATAACAGAAGACCGAAACCGCTTGCTGCCAGTAAAAATGAAAGCGATAAAAACGACAGACAGTACGGCCGAAATTCAGCAAGTAGTCCTCGATGCCAATTCGGAAGAAGATCCGATAGCCATTGCCGGCATGCAGCACAGCCAAGGCGGACATACAGAGTATCCGGACGGCATCCTTCTTGATATGAAGCCGTATAACAAGATTTTGGCATTCGATGCCGAGGAGAAAACCATTACGGTCCAAAGCGGAGCGACCTGGAGAGACATCCAGGACTATATCAATCCATATGGACTGGCATTAAAAGTCAGCCAGTCCCAGAATATTTTTACCATCGGCGGCTCTTTAAGCGTCAATGCGCATGGCCTCGATATCCGGCACGGCAGCCTGATTGATACTGTTGAATCATTGCGCTTGCTTGATGCAAATGGGGAGATTCTGACGCTCAGTCCGGAGCAGAACACTGAACTGTTCCAAGCGGTTGTAGGAGGCTATGGTTTATTCGGCATCATCCTGGATGTAACGTTGAGGCTGACGGACGATGAAATGTATGAAATACATTCTGAACAGCTTCAGTATGACGATTACAGTGATTATTTTAATGAGAATGTAATAGCAGACGATAGTGTAAAAATGCATTTGGCGCGAATTTCCTTATCCCCTGACTCATATTTAAAAGAGATGTATGTCATCAATTATCAGGCAATGGAGCCGAAAGGCGTTCCCATGGATCCCCAGAAATTAAGGGAGGAGACGTTGATTGCTGTTCCAAAATTTTTCCTTGGACTCGCCCGACTGAATGAGCAAGGGAAGAGGACTTTCTGGAACACCCAGAAAACCTATTCCGCTTCGATTGATGGAAAAGTGATTTCGCGAAATAACGTCATGCGGTCGGATTCCGAATTCATGGAATACAGCCATCCCGAAAACACGGAAGTCCTGCAGGAATATTTTGTTCCGGTGAAAAATTTTGAAGCGTATATCGATGACTTAAGAGAAACGTTGATCGATGAAGAAGATTTTAATTTATTGAATATCACCATCCGTTATGTTGAAAAAAATGAAAAAGCGGTGCTGTCTTATGCGAAGGAAGATATGTTCTCGCTGGTCCTCCTGATCAATCAGGGAACGGACGCAAAGAGCATTGAAGACACCGGAAGGGTCGTCCGCAACATGATTGATGTGACGCTCGACTATGGAGGAAGCTATTACCTGCCTTATTTTGGCTACCCCACTAAAGAACAAATGGCAGAAGCCTATCCAAGGACACGCGAGTTTTTCGATTTGAAAGAAGAATATGATCCGAGCGGGCGGTTTATGAATATCTTTTATGAGGAGTACAAGCAATGAACTATAAACGATTCATAGTCTATCAGGGAACCATCGGCATGGCCTCTAGCATGATTTTTCCTTTTTATATCCTGATGCTCAGAAACGTCGGAAATTCCTATTCCCAGTTTGGCTGGGCATATGGGCTGTTTGCACTCACTGCTGCAATTTGTTACCCAATCATCGGCAAAATCGCGGATAAAGCAGGCGATCAATTGCTGCTCAGCATCTATTCCTGGGGAATGGCGCTAATATTGCTCGTTTTTCCCCTGGCTAATGAAATTTGGCATGTCTATATTCTGCAAATCCTTATGGGTGTGCTTGGCGCAGTCCAAAAAAATTCCGAAAAAACCGTGCTGGCCAGGCATGTCGTAAAAGAAACAGCAGGAAAAGAAATCGGCAATTACCACATTTGGACGTCAATTGCCGCAGCCGCAGCGATCATCGGCACCGGCTATTTAGTGGACTTCTTCACGATATCGAGCATTTTCTATATCGCCTCTGCCCTATTCGCCTGGAGCGGGTTTTCAATTCTGAAAAAAGATAAAACTTTATCGGAGTTTCAGGCTTAAAATCCGTTCAAAGATGGCTTTTTTAGAGCTACGATTCCATTTTATGTGCTTAAAAGATGTTTATCCGCGCCTAGGCCGTTTTTATCCGCGGCTAGGAGTCATTTATCCGCGGCTAGCGCCCGTTTATCCGCGCCAGCCTTCAACTCCCCATAATAAATCGAAAAAACGCTCCCGGAGGAAGCGTTTTTCTGACACATCTTTTATTTTCAGATGAAAATTTCATTGCCAACAATCATTTATGAACCCCGATAATCTCCCGCGTCAATTCAATCCAGTCTTCTCTCTTAAAATCATAATAATCCAACTCCGTTTTCCGCAGCACCAGGTGGATGCTGTCGAATTTTCCATCGGAACGGAATCGCCACCAGCTTTTCTTTAATTGTAGCCGGCTTTCACAGGAGTAGCAAGGAGAGATATTGCTGTTTCACAAAACCTCCAGGGCATCCCAGTAATCAACGCAATCAACAAAGATTCATCATCAAAATCCACCAAATTTTTTTATTCATGAAATGATTTTAATTTTTCAGCCTCATCTGCTTGAAACCCATCGATTAAGGATATAGTAGCTGTACAGGAACTTTTCTTATTCAACAGGCGTGATACTCATTAGGAGGTCGCTATGATGAACCCACAAATCTTAATCGTTGGAGCCGGCCCCACCGGCCTGGCGCTTGCCTATGGGCTGGCGCGCCAAGGCGTGCCGTTCCGGATCATCGATAAAAACGCAGGAACCGGCACTGCTTCCCGTGCGCTTGCCGTGCATGCGCGCATATTGGAACAGTACGCCCAGTTTGGCCTGGCCGAACGCAACATCATCCAGGGGCATCCGATTTTATCGCTGGATGTCAGTGATGGCAATGAAGTGAAAGCCACGGTGAAATTCCATGATTTCGGCAAAGGCATGAGTCCGTTTCCGTTCATCCTGAGTCTGCCGCAGGACGAGCACGAAGAAATTCTCGTGGAAGAGTTAAATAAAATCGGCGTCGAGGTCGAATGGAACACCTCTTTGATTTCTTTTGAAGACAAAGGAGAAGGCGTAACCGCCGTTCTCCAGCAGCAGGACAAGCCGGCAGAAACAGCGGAATTCGCCTATTTATGCGGATGCGACGGAGCCGGCAGCATGGTCCGGAAAGGGCTGGGACTCCAATTTCCCGGCGGCACATACAAGCAATTATTCTTTGTCGCCGACATCGAAACCGCGAAGCCGGCAGAAAATATGCAGAAGATGGACATGTACATGGACGATGAAGGCTTCATGCTGTATATGTCCGTCCGCAACGTCGTAACCAAGCGGATCCTCGGCATCGTGCCCGAGAAGTTCAACGACCGCACCGATCTCCAGTACGATGAAATCAGTGATTATATTGAAAATAAAATCCGTGTCACCGCGGCCAAGGTCAACTGGTTTTCGACCTACCGCGTCCATTACCGCGTCAGCGAGCAATTCGCCAAAGGGCGCATCTTCATCCTGGGCGACGCCGGCCACCTGCACAGTCCGGCCGGCGGACAAGGCATGAACACCGGCATCGGCGACGCCATCAACCTGGCGTGGAAACTCGCTGCGGTGATACAAGGGAAAGCCGCTCCAAGAATATTGAACACGTACGAAAAAGAGCGCATCAGCTTTGCCCGCCGGCTGATCGCGACGACCGACAAAGCATTCTCGACGATCGTCAGCCAAAAACTGCGCGGCACTCTGCTGCGCCAGTATTTCGTACCTTACGGCCTGCCGGCGGTTTTCAAATTCCCGTTCTCTCAAAAAAACGCATTTAAAATCTTGTCCCAAATTCACATCAGTTACCGCGACAGCCCTTTGAGCTACGGCAAAGCCGGCAAAGTCTACGGAGGCATGCGCCTGCCGTGGATCCAAACCGCAAGAGGCGATAATTTCGCGCCGCTGCGCTCAGTCGACTGGCAAATCCATATATACGGCAAAGCGAAGCCTGAGCTCATCAACTTTGCCCGCTCTCAGTCGCTCGAGCTCCATGAGTTTCCATGGAATGCGCAGATGAAAGACGCCGGATTCAAGCAAGATGCGCTGTACCTGATCCGGCCGGATGGCCATGTGGGGCTTGCGGTTGAAAAGCAGTGGCTGCGTGTGTTGAAAGCGTATTTGGAGACTTATGGGATTGTGGCTTTTGGGGTCGAGTGAGGCCACACCCTTGAAGAGAATCTTCACCATAAAAAAATAAGCTTCGGCAACCTTTCAATAAGGATGCCGAAGCTTATTTCCACTTAAGTCTCCAGCTCCTAGAATAAGCCGCCGAGCCCTCCGCCAAGTTTAGATTTTGCCATATCCATCAATTCGTTCTTTTCACTTTCATCAATCTGCCCATCGTCGTATGCCTGCTTGACTTGCGTGATGATTTCTTTCGCTTCTCCCGCGTCAGCATTGCTGATTTTTTCTTTTAATGCGTCAAAAGTTTGGCTCATTAGAAAAATCCCTCCTCAAATTATCTTTCGTAAAGAGTATACCCGCCGCGAAAGGGGACAAACAGGATTCCTTAAAATAGAATTTCAAACTCAACACAGGCAGCAAAAAAGAAGCAGGCATTCATGGAGTTCCATCAATGCCTGCTTCATTACTATTGTTAAGCGCCTTCAGTTAATGACATTGTCATAAGCTGGCTGCTCTTAGAGAATACTAAAACTTTATTCTGCTGCAGAAATCTTGTAAATCAGACCGCCATCCGTGCTTGCAATAAGCGCGCCGTCCTCAGTTACAAGAATATCACGGAAACGTTGGACCTCGTCAGTCAATAGACGTTCTTCTCCAACGATGGTGTCACCTTCAATAATGACGCGTACAATATAGTTCGGCGCTAAACCACCGATGAACAAATTGTTCTCCCATTCAGGAATGGCGTCGTTATTATAGAAGGACATACCACTTGGCGCACTTGTTGGATCCCAGTAATATCTTGGTTCAATAAAACCTTGTGCCTCATGCTCTGAAATACCTTCATTGACAAATTCACCAGAGTATTCGAGACCATAAGAAACTACCGGCCATCCATAGTTATTGCCTGGTTCAACAATATTCAGTTCATCCCCAGCTTGTGGACCGAATTCAACGATCCATAAGTCACCTGTTTCAGGGTTGAAGTCGATCCCTTGAATATTACGGTGACCGTAGCTGTAAATGCCATCCAATGCATCTTCATCTTCGACAAATGGATTCGACTCTACTGGCTCTCCGTCTTGCGTAATGTGGATGACTTTACCTAAATAAGCATCCAAGTCCTGTGCACGATCGCGGCTTTCGACATCTGAACGCTCACCAGTTGTTAAGAACAGGTTGCCATCATCATCAAAGATGATACGTCCACCATAATGCAAGGTACCTTCATATGCCGGTGTCGCCTGGAAGATGACTTCAAAGTTTTCCAGTGAAGTTTCATCTTCTGATAAAGCACCTTTACCGACAGCCGTTACAGTACCACCTTCGATATCTTGAGAAAACGTCAGAAATACCATTCTTGATTCGTCAAAATCAGGTGCAACGGTTACATCAAGCAAACCACCCTGATCTTCGCTGTTCACTTCCGGTGTACCTGTGATCGGTTCTGAAACAGAACCGTCTTCAAGATTTACAATCAGAAGTTCTGCTGCATCTCTTTGCGTCACAAGCAAACGGTTTGGTTCAAACTCCACCATACCCCAAGTCACGCCAAGACCTTCAACAATAACCTCTTCATTCAATTCTGTTTCCGTCTCTACTGCAGGGGCTCTTGTCTGTTCCGGAAATGCCGGTTCAAACTCAGTAACCTTTGGTTCAGTTTCTGCACTGCCATCAGGGGCTTCTTCAGCGCCCTCTCCCGTGCCTTCTTCTGTTTCAGCACTTTCTTCTGATCCAGCTTCCTCTTCAGCACTTTCTTCTGTTGTTGCATCCTCTTCAGCAGGTGCTTCTTCATTTGAAGCATCATCATTGCCGCATGCTGCCAAAGCCAATACAAACATCAGCATCATCAAGAGCATCAGTCTTGACCACGAAAATTTCGTCATCGTATTTCCTCCCCTTTTCTATAATATGTAACTGAATCTAACTTAGAGTTCCTTACCCTAAAACCCAGTATCAAATGAGGCCACACGTTCATATCAAAACTAAAAACATGAAACACCTTCGAGAGTAATGTACCCGAATATACTAAAAATAAAACAATAATATTACTTTTATGTGACATTTGCTAAATCCTTGTAACAATAGCTGAATAAATAACAACCGTGATTGTTGCCAGTTGCTCCATCAGTACTTCGTCAATGTGGTGTCCCGCTCTCGCAATGAAATCGATCTACCTAGCTTAAATTGAAAGATGGAAAAATTAAAACTGACTACCTACCTCTATACCATTTCTTCAGCCTTCGCATCAGCGGCAGTTTCAACGGCTCAATCTTCACATTACGCGCACGAATAACCGTCTCTATCATTGGCGAATCGAACAATGTATGTAGCTCAAAGCCTTCTTCCGTTTTATAAATTTCATCATACAGCCACCATGCACCTTTGAAATCAGCCGGAACGTTCGAATAAGTGACCCCTTCAAAAGTGAACCGGACATCGCTGAAATAATGGAAGCCCCCAGTGCAATCGACCGTCAGGACAAGCTGATCTTCAGACGGTCTCTCGACAGAAAGGACGACCGCATCGTGCAGGCCATTCTCCACCAGCTCAACTGCAGCTGGCGGGAGCTCCGCTTTGATCGATTCGTAATGCTGCATATACCGGTCACTCAGCTCTTCCATCCGCTGCTCGTAATCCCGCTCCCATCGATTGACGAGCATGCGCAGTTCTGGAGTCGGGTATTCCGTCACCAATGTGCCATCGTGGATATACGGATAGAACGTCTCCGGCAAGCAGCGCAGCAAACTTTCCCGCATATCGGCCAGATTGCGTAAGTTCAATTGCCGCAAATCATTTCCTTCCTTGCGGTGATATTCCAATTCTTCCTCCCAATCCTCTTCCGACTCGTGCAATGCGAGAAAACCGGATACCTGCATTTCATCGTACCATTCCTTTGTGAAGTACTTCATCTGTTGATCCTCCGTTATGTAAAATGAAAACCGTAGTCTTCAACCAATGAGGTTTCGGATTACGGCTTCTATTTAATAAAATTTCTTTTATGAAATTGAACTTATTACTACATTGGTAAATGATAGCTATTTCTAATAAAACTCAACAATAACATCATTTTCCTCATAAAGGCTTAAGAACGACTTTAGGACTTCCTCTGTTCTTTTATCTGCTTCAGTTAAAAATCCTTGGCTGATTTTTTCTTCTTCGTATTTCTTTTTCTGAACGTTTATATCATCTATAAGGTCCTGTGTAGGAGGATCAAAAAAGATATTGCCTTTCACATCTTCTATCTCCATGCTTTCGAGATCCACAACATTATCGAGTACTTTTGCCTTGGGAACTCTGACTGTTATTTGTTGGCCCTCTTCGTCATAGTCCACTTTCATCTTTGATAGATCTGATCCAGCTTTTAGATATCCCGTGTATTCTACTAGCTTGATCGTCTCCGCAAATTTAATATCTGTCAGCAGAATTTTCTTGTCGTCCCGATTTACCATTGCATTTTTATACTCATACTTCAATGTCGCCAATTCTGTTAACTCCACGACTCTCTCCTGAAGTAAGGCCGTATTAGAACTTTGGTTGGTAGTATTTCCAAACGGATTGTTTTGAACGAACACAACTAAACCAACGATTCCAATAAGTAACATTGATAACATAATACCTACTAACAGCTTTTTCATCTGAATTTGCTCCTCACATATTGTTGTACTCGATTAGGCAGCGAGATAATTTAACTCCTTGCTTTTAATCGAATGATGCTATATTTGATTTTTTAACTTTTAAAACTTGGGAAGTGCAATCCTATTCGACACTGCTAACATAGATTCGGAACATTATCTTGTAAATGCTTCACCAGCATCCGACTCACCGTTCGACTCTTTCCATACTTTGAACTTCTCTAAATCTGCACTCAACTGCTTAATAGCGAAAGCAATAACTGCTGCATCGTCTACCAAGCCAATAACCGGAATAAAATCAGGTATTAAATCTACAGGAGAAACAAAGTAAAGGATTGAAGCGATGATCATAATAATCGACCCTTTTGGTATTTCTTTATATGTGCCTTTATACCATGCTTGAAGAACTTCGAATAATAACTGGAGTTTTTCCAGTATTTCTTTTAAAGGGATTTCATTATTTTCAGCTTTCTGCTTGGCTTTATTTAGTAAATCTTCCGCTCTTTCTTTATCATTAAAATACTCATGAGCCTTGGATTCGTATTTTTTATAGCCTTCTTCGTAATTTTCACTTTGTATTTCTTTTGGCTTTTTAAAGAAATTAAAATCCTTTTTCTTGAAGTCTTCTTTCACTGTAAACACTCCTCAGATTAGTTAAATTTTCACAAATTAAAAGCTAACGTAAATATACCACTTAAATGAAAAAATGTTTTAGTTTTTTTGTTACAACTTGGCGCTTCCTATACAACAGCAACAATTAAAACGGCGCAACGCCTTCAGGATTTTTCCGTCTTCGCTGCGCTATTATTTCTCAACTGATTATAGAAGCAAGAACCAGCATTATGGATACGGCCCGCGAGTTGAATGTGCCTGAACCGGAAATCCGATTTAACAAGGAGTATTCGGAGGACTTTGAGTGGTGTGGCGATTGTCGCTTTACTTGGATACGTTTTTTAAAGATATGTAGTGTTGTTCATCTTGTTTCCTGTTTTCTGTTACCTTTTTCCAGTAGTCACCTAGGTTTGGTACAATTCCCACACAATTTATAGAGGTGAATAAAATCAGAAAGCCACACCTGCAATGTTGTTCCAGCAGGTGTGGCAATGTATAGAGTATAAATTGTCTTGTTGCGTCAAAATTCTGTAGAATTGTTGCTTTCCTTGGAACGCTATTTCATTCAATTCAAAAATTTATATAGAATCTTCTACTGCTTCAAAGTCTTTTAAATAATGTCTATTTATTTTCAACAAAGTTTCATTTAAGTCTTCTATAGAATCGCAGTTAATAAGTTCATCATTTATCTTTGAATAAGGATTAAAAAATGCCGATTCATTTTTGGATTCGTAAACTATAGTTGCTTCTTTAATAATTCTATTCGCAGCTTCTTTGCGAAGGTTGGCAAGCAAGCTTTTTGCCATTTCGAGCTTATTTAAGGTCACCTTGTACTTTGGTAGTTTGACTGGATTCTTTGAATTCATACTATCTAAATCAAACTGGTAGTGGTTCTGCATATTCTTAACTTCAAATATAGCTTTTTGAAATGATTCTATAGTTGAGTCTGGAGACAAACTGACCTCTCTTAAATTGTTGTACTTATTTTTGAAATTATCAGTAGAAGAGAATATGTCTTTTGTTTTTTCAACTACTTTATCACTTGCACTTTCCGCTCCCTTTTCAATAATTTTCTCGCTTGCTTCCTTGCTTATCCTTTTGATAAATGCATTTGCTAAAACACTTGCTCCTATACTCACTGCTGCTTTTCCTACTTTTTCTGAAAACGCCATTTCTCTTCCACTCCTCGATTATAAATTCCATTACCCTGGAAACGACACAATTTCTAAAGAATTAGTAGATGAATAAAATGTAAAAGCTAAACCCCAAATGCTGATATAGCCCAGGTATTTATGTATCAAGATAAATTATTGCTGATAGCCAAAATCCTTTAGAATTGTTTCTTTCCCCGGGATACTACTTGATTTATTTAATATAACAAAACCTTAGCCCTCACTAATCGCCTTAATCTCCCGCCATTTCCCGTATCGGTAATACAGGAAAGCGAAAAGGCTTGAGATGACGAAGGAAACACCTATGCCGAGCGCGATGCCGTCCGGCCCGTACCAACCCGCGAACAAATAGGTAAGCGGATAGCGAAGCACCCAGAATGACAGGATGTTCAAAACGAGTACCTGGAACATGGCGCCAGCTGCGCGGACTGTACCGTTCAGGATGAAATTAGTTCCAAGGAACGGATAAAAGAACGCGACGCCTCGCAAATACTCGGTGCCGAATTCCACTGCCTCCTCTTCTTTCAGGAACAGCCGGACAGCAGGTTCAGCAAAGATGTAAAGGATGGCTGCAATGATGAACATAACGGCAAGATTATAGAAGAAGCCGTAGCGGGTCACACGCTCCACACGGTCCCATTGCCTCGCTCCGATATTTTGTCCGGCCATCGAGTTGATGGCTGTGCCGAGTGCCTGCGCCGACAGCATGATCAGGCTATCGAGCCTCTGCGCCGCGCCGTAGCCAGCGACGACTGCCGGACCAAAAGAAGCGACGACGCTCATGATGGCGAGCACCCCTGCAGAAATGACGCCCATCTGAAGTCCTGCGGGTATGCCGAGTCTTAGAATATCGAGCACCTCACGCTTTGCCGGAACGGAGGGACGAGTGAATGGAAGAATCATTTTACTGCGTATGTAAAAGAAACCGATGAAAAATGCCGCGCCCTGCGAAATGATCGTTGCATAAGCCGCACCTTCGACGCCCCAGCTGAAGACGGAAATGAAGAGTGGATCCAATAGTGTATTCAACACCACTGCAATCGCCACAAAATAAAGTGGAGACTTAGAATCTCCGACTGACCGGAGTGCAGTGCCGATGAAATTATAGCCGAACAGGAACAGCATCCCAATGAAGTTAATCTTCAGGTAAGCAGCAGCCATCGGCATAATCTCTTCCGGCGTCCCTACAAGCAGGAGCAGTGGTTCCGCAAGAATAAAACCGATAGTGCCAAGGCCGATCGACATCCCTGCGAGAAGGACGACGAATGCATTCAAATAACGGCGCAGCCCTTCCCCGCTTCCTCGCCCTTTTTGCTGGGACAGAATGGTCAGCGCTGCATTGTTCAAACCGATGACAAATGAAAGGACCGTAAACAGCACCGTTCCGGATAAGCTGACAGCAGCGAGTGCGTTTGCACCTATAAGATTACCGATCCACAGGCTGTCGATCAGCTGATAGGAAACCTGCAGCAGGTTGGCCAAAATGATCGGCCCTGAGAAATAGAACAGCTGCCGTGCAATCGGCCCTTGTGTAAAATCATGCTGGATGGCCAATGGAAAGCCCCTTTCATAAAGTTTTGGTTTAATAATTCTATCATCTCTTGGATTCAAGGTCTTTGGAAACACAAAGAGCCTACCCTAGAGATTCTTGCGTTTCTTAGGGTAGACTCTTTTGATAGATGATTGATTTGATCATGTATATCGCTATTATTGTTGGAGGTCTGAAAATTTATGACATGTAAAGAGTTTTGCTGCAGTTAGTGAATAATTATCAATATAGAAGGAATAGGTTCTTAATATATTCACTTTTTTTCTAAAAGTTCCCAAATACCCCCTGTGTTCCGTATAATTCTCTCACAATTTATATAGATGAATAAAATGAAAAAGCACATACAGGGTGCTGATACAGCGGGAGTGCTAATGTATTAGTTCTAAATTATAGTGTATTATCAAAATCGTTTAGAATTGTTTCTTTCCCGGGAAGGTGATTTTATAACGCTAATCGGGAGGCGATTTTCAAGGTGTAATTATTTTACTAATAGAAACTAAAAAGAACAGGGAAGTCCCTGTTCTCCGTTTTTTCATGCTAATTGGACTCCAAAGTTGGTGCATAATTGCTGAATATCAGCCTGATAACCGTTTCCGACTGCAGTGAACTTCCAATCTTCGTTGTAACGATAGATTTCCCCAACTATCAGACAAGTCTCCGGACCACCACCATTGGCCAAATCAAACTGGAACATTTCCTCCCCGGTTTCTGCATTCGTCATCCGGATAAAGGCATTGTTCACCATGCTGAAATTCTGCTCTCGATTTAAAGCATCGTAGATAGTTACAATAAACACAATTTTTTCTACTTCGCTTGATACTTTATCCAGTTCCACGAAGACCGTTTCAGTATTGTTTCCTGCATTACGACTATCCTTCAATAAATTCGTGCTGCCATCTGGCGATTGAGGGTTGTTGTAGAATATAAAAAATTCTTCCTTCGGCACTTTTTGATTTTCATTCAAAAGGAATACATGAACGTCAAGATCGAACTCTGTTCCTTGCTGGCTGCTGACATCCCAGCCGAGTCCGACTTTGAGTTTCGTTAGCGGAGTGTCCTCCATAGTTAAGGAGACACGCTCACCTTTTCGTAATGATGGCCTCTTGGTTGGAGCAGGTGTCGTTTCAATTTCCACCAATTTGGTCGCTGGTTCTTCTGATTGAGGGGCTGACACTTCCGGTTCTTGCTCAACAGGCTTATCTTCTTTCACTCCCGAATCGGCTGGTGTTTCAGGTGCTACTTCTTCAGCCGGCACAGTAGTTGGGCTATCCAATTGTTCTACTCGCTCATCAGACATAATGATGGACTCGTCGATAATGCTCAAATCCAATCTGTTCGCTCCTACCTGCTTGGCAATTGCCGTAGCTTTCTCAATCACTTTCTTTGTAACAGCATGTGGGTAAAAGTCTTTGACAACCAATTTGATGAACTCAGGTGGAAGTTCTTCAAGTGTCTTCTTAAATGAGGTGAGCAGTTTATCCCGGAAGATAATTTCCTCAGTGGCTTCTCGAATGCTGTTTGCTGTTATCTTCGTGTAATTGAGTAAATTTAAGAAGTAAAAATCATAATCCGTGAGATTTAAAACATCTAAGGAGTAAAAGGGTTCAATATCCATGAGATTTTCATAGTAGAAGTCCGTAAAAAAGTGATAATTTCGACCGTCTGTAATGATTCCCAGTTGTACTTCCGGTGTGGAATTATAGTATTTCTGCAGTTGATGGTAATGCCTTTTAATATTGGTGTTTAAAGGCTTGGCCTCAATGATGATTTTGAAGTCACCCAAATCTAACGCATAATCCACTTTGTCGTTGTTCCCCCGTAGGTTGGCCGGCTTGAACTCATGCTTCAAGACATTCGGATCTGTTATGTCGTATCCGAGTGAAGTGAGGAAGGGAAGAATAAGAAAGTGCTTCGTTGTCTGTTCATTAAAGGTCATGTCTTCATCGGTGAGAATCTTCTTTAAATTATCAATTGATTTTTGTGCAGAAATATCGAGCATATACCTCTCTCCTTTAGTTTTACTTGTTCCTACTTACCGTCTTAACTCATTGTAACATTTATCCGACAGAGGGAATTAATGTAAAGCTGTTTTATATAAACAATCCCAAAGAAAAAAGAGGTGGATTAGATTAACGGGTTCCGTTTCCTATCACAAAACCCATATTTAAAAAATTGATAGGATAATTGTTCAAAATTTCTAAAAAGTACTGAACAAAAAAAGACACAGCAACTTAATTACTGTGTCTTTGGTGTAGTTTGATTTTTGATTTTTCGCTTCGCAGGGAACGAAACAATTTCCAAACAATTGATAAGCTTGAATAAAATGCAACACCATCGCTAGTAACGCTGATTTTACAGATCAGTCGGTGTATAAATTATAAATTGCAATGTATAGTCAGAATCTTTTAGAATAGTTTGTTTCTCTGGGAAGCGATTCTCTTTAAGCATCTTATTATTTCAACAGGTTCAATGTCATAATTAGTACTCATCCACTGAATAAAATCTTGTTTCTTCATTGATGCCTCCAATTTGTTTAGTAAATTACAATTTTACCGATTTATGAGGTTACAAATCATTTCTTCTATTAAGCAAATTAAAGTTTTTCCACCAAATAATCTCTGCCTGGAGAATATCTATTAATTTAAAATACCTGTGTACCTTTCCCTCAAGATCATCAATTTTCTCATAGTAATTATAATCATTTAAAAAGGCTTGAGCTAAATCTGATTCATACTCCTCCATCTCTTCAATAAGTGTATGACAATGAAATTTAATATTAGGTAGAGCATTATAAAGTAATTGGTCAAATTGTGATTTCTGAAGTTTTTTATAAATTTCATAATCTCTGTGTTTTTTCAATATACTAATACTGATTTCATAATCATCTATCTCACTCTCACCTACATACTCTGCTAATCTCTCTAATGTAATAATTCCTTGATCTTCTGATTTCAGTTGGGGTACTTTTCTTGTTTCTGTTTCTTCTTCTTTTCTAATACTTTCAACATCTTCTGATACACTTCTTACTTGTTCAGGAGTTAAGTTGATATCAAGATATTTATTAGCAAGTTCCACAAATCTATCAGTACCATACATGTAAAAATTCTGTTGAGTTTCATTTACAAATTCCTGAATCAATTGGGGATGTGGTCTCTTTATTCTGTTACCTTCTTTTTCCCACCAATCTGGTTTTCTATCTTCAGTCATAAAAATAATAGGTATAGAGTCATCTTTAGCTTTATCAATTAGCTGATTCCATACAAGTAAATCTCCATAGACTAGATGATATCTCAACCCACCATAATTCCTAACATCTTGTATTCCTTTACCACCATTTGAATCAGCATCACTAAAGCCAGGCGGTATCTTATGTTTATATCTTTCTTCCCCTTGCTTTTCAATAGTATCAATTTCCTGTTGTGAATAAGGTTCTCCAATAATTCCATCAATCAAACTTAATAAATCTTCTTTTATTATCTGTGAATCAGGTAATTGCACTATTTGCTCTTTAAGTTGGACATCTAACCTTTCATTAAAGCTCTCAAGTCCTTTTTCATAGTACTCATAGTCCTCTATATTTATATAATTATGAGCATTCTTAACAGTTTGAAGAGATTTTCTTACCTCTTCCTTAAACTTTCTAAGCTCTTTCCCTAGGTGCTCATATCCCTCTTTTTGTTTATACATGTTCTTTTCATAGTTAAAGAAATATTCAATAGCTACTTGATGAGGAATCCATAGTTTGTTAGTCTCTTTAAGTTTCTTAAGTATTTGCAGCAAATTCTTATAAGAATCCTTATTTGTGTACTTATAAAAATTTGTTAAGATGTTTGTATCAACTACAAAGATAGCATTCTCCCACAGGGACTGAATTTCAGAATCACTGTAGCCTGTAAAACCTCTGAAATCTTGCATATTAGATTTCTCCTTTGAAAAGATATTTAAGAATTTATTAGCGAGTTTATTTAGATACAAACTTATTTATCTACTTAGTAAACCAATTTTTATTAACACATAAAACAGCATTGGAAACAGTATGAGAAATAACAAAATTTGAGAATTAGAATGGTGGAATAAACCACCTCTAAAATTTTTTGAAGTGTCATTTTCCTGTATACCTTCAAAATAAGTCAGTAAGTAATATATATCTTTACTTAGCTCTTTAAAAACCTCAGAAAATTCCTCTACATTCAAATAAAAAATTGAAATATCAATCTTTGGTGCATAGTCTAACTCAGTAACAAAATAATTACCTTGTAGAGTATCTTCTACTCTAAATAAAATTTCTCTTAGATCCTCGGGAATAACAGAAATATACTTTGTTATAAATAAATCCATGTTTTTTAAATGAGTACTTTTCAAATACTGTATATACCTATGAACAGTCCATTGTTTTTCTTGAAACATTTCAGAAATACTATTAGTTTTTATTTGATCATCAAAAAAAAAGACTTTGACATTCTCTTTATAAAAGTTAGAACTTATGTAGTTTTGCATATTGATTGATAACTCATGAATTTGTTCTTTAACATCTTCAATGTTATCAATACTATTCTTTGTTACAACAGGTTTCTTGGTTATAAAAGTAATATAGTCCTTAGCCAAATTCAATATCATTTTTTCATATCTATTCCCTAACATCTTGTAAACTTGATTCTTTGCCCTTCTCTTTTCACTCTTTCGAAGGAAATAAGCAATGAAATATGAGGCAATTAAAATAAATAAGCTATCAATGATTACACTTGGAATTAAAGAAAGCCAAAAAGTTTTACCTAGCTCTCCAACAGTATGCTGAATATAAATCATGATTATTGACAATACCAATACAAAAGTCCATATAATAATGTGTTCCTTAAATGAGATTAGCCTCTTAAAATTCTGCACTTACCCACCAGCCTTTTACTAATATTTACTTTTTCAAATTGTATCATCTGAAATATCTCAATTTATAAGGAATAAAAAAGAGCTTTTCGGAAGGGCGTTCCCTGTACAGGAAAAAATAATTAACTGTTCGTCACCAGACGAATGATTGGGTTGTACACCGTTTCGATTAACTGCGCGGATTTGTGTTCCATCATTCTTAGGCTCGTAGAGAGAGAATGACTTGAATCCATTTTTCTGTATTCAACTTCTTTTAGATAAACTTCCGCAGCTGTAGATGACAGCTGAACTTAATATTGATCAACCCGTACCAGAGTCGAAAAAACTTCTAAACGGCTGTTATATCCAAAAAGTGTGTTCACAATTTGGCGATACAATTGAATTAAGCTTAATATTACTTCACAGAAATTGTACATTTCCCAAACAGTTCATTTTGATGAATAAAACGCTAAGAACTACACAAGGATAACAATACGACGAAGATCGAAGGTATAATGTATAAATTGTAGTGTTTTGTTAAATCGTTTAAAATTGTTTCTCCCCTTATGAAGCAATTTCCCATCAGTAATCCCTAGATCCCCCATAGGTTCTTACATACAAGAATGCAGTTTGATTTTTCGTATTGTATTTTTTTTGTGTATAGCAATTTATAGTAATGATTTTGAGAAAGGAAGGATAAGATTGATAGTTAAGATTGTCGCTTTAACTCATCACCTGATTTTACCGGATGCATTTAAAAGAAAGAAGTTCTCAGTTCCAAATTTCCCTGAAATCAGATTAGAAAAAAATGGAGATCAATTAAATTTCATTAATGAACATATGCGTTATGAGTTAGGAAATATGCAAATTGAAGAAATCAAAAATAATGCATGTTTTTATACAGTTACTACTCTCGAAGAAAAAGATTCAGGTCATTTTGAACAAGTTTTCAGGAATCTTGTCGGCTCTTTTATAGATTCCTTATGGCTTATAAAAGACAATTCAATCAGCTCTGATTACGAATTTTGCAGATTTGATAATGGAAAATCACATTATACACGTAGAGCTTTTATTAATAGTAATTCCCATTGTGAATATATTGACGTGAAATTTGATAAGAACGAACTAGAGGATGCAATCAAGTGGTTTAATTTATTATCAAAACCCAGAAAGTCTCTTTCTAAAATAAATTCATTCTCAGAAGGGAAACTTGAATATAACGATGGAATTATTAACATGGATAAAAATTTTTCCTACGAGAATACTAATCGATTTGAGCGAGCACTTCGATTTATCTCTGTAGCAAGAAAACAAACAGTTTTACAACCGAGAATAACTTATTATATTTCTGCTATTGAATCTTTATTATCTACTACTGATAGTGAACTAAGAATGCAAGTAGCAGATCGGGGTGCTAGAATATTGGGAGGAGGCTATGAGGAAAAGCTAAGAATTAAAAATATTATTGGGATAGCATATTCTTTCAGATCAAAGTATATACATGGTGCAGTTAGCAGCCAGAAGAGTATGAAAAAAAATCTGAAATTCTTAGAAAGTGTAGAAGAGCTTTCTGAAGAGATGGATGAGATTCTAAGAGAATTAATTAAATTATTTTTGACAGACTTAAAACATGTAGTGCTTTTAGATGAAAGAGAGTTCATTAATTGGGTTGATGAACTGCTATATAAATAATTTAAACTACAACCACTAGTTCTTGGAAGTCCTATGTAGCAAATAATTTCTATACAATTATACCAACGAAGTAAATGAATAAACTACGTCTGTGTTATTACTACACTAAGTGTAAAAATGTAGTGCTGCCTTCCCAGGACCGACTCAATTTCCATACAATTTATACGGATGAATAAAAGAAAAAACCACACCTGACATGAACTACACTAAACTTGTTCGACACAACTAACAATGGCGGGACAATTCAAAATGCTGATGCAGCGGGTGTGGCCATATATAATTATAAATTGTATTGTATAGTCAGATTCATTTAGAATTGTTTATTAAATATGAAAGAGATTTTTTAATATATCCGTTTAGAATTGGGTTTTTCCTCGGTTTGTGAGCCTTAGAGAGTAACACATAAAATTGATGAACATTAATCTTCTTTTTCAATATGACTGTTAATTTCTTTTTCTATCTCAGCAACAATCTCTTGATTCCACCCTTTGAACCTATAAACTCGCTTTACTACTCTTCTCCCTGATCCTCCAACTCCAACATTCACTCCTTTATCACTTGCTTTTACTCCCACGTTACCTTCACCTGTTGAATCAAAATACTCCTCAATTTCAACTTCATCAGCAGTTTCTATCCTTCTTGCTATCGCGAGCTCTTGTAAAACTTTTGCTTGAGATTCAGAGAGTCTGTCTGAAATTTCCTGTTTATCGGCATTTTCTTCCATTTCCTCTAAGCTCTGAACTGAATTTTTTTCTTGTTTGTCAGCCAGAGTTTTTGATAGCATTTCTCCTAGTACATACGAAGTTGGGCTCAAAATATATAAGCCATTTTTAAAAATATTCATATAATCTAATTTATTTTCCATTTAATAACCCCTTCTTAAGTGAACAATATTGATAGTTCTTTGATAAACCGCTTTCTGCTTCCGGGTTCCCTTTCACCAGCCAATGCACCAGCTTTGCCCCGTCTTCGTTTCCGTCCTGCAAGCTGAGCTTTCTCGGAAAAGAACCGGGTATCCTGCCTTCTTTGAGCAAGGAGACAAGGTATGGATTCCTTTTCTGATTTCCTGTTACATGAGTTTTAATTCAGCTTGGCATCTCTTCCCTGGGAACGGTACAATTCATGACAATTCCGGTTTCTGCATAAACAGTGAAACTCCATCTACTGAAATCAGATATTCACAGGGAAGGAGTATTTTTTGTATGCAATTGTCGTGAATAGTCAAAATCGTTTAGAATTGTTTCTTTCCCTGGGAGACGATTTTCAAAGTCATATGTAATTTTAAGGAATTACTTAATTTCCGCTTCCCTGAAACAATATAACTTCCAAACAATTTATACGAATTAGTAATAAGATAAATCACAACCAAAACGTTGATGAAACCTTCATGGCCAAGTATAAACTGCAAATTGTAGTGTATTGGAAAAATCGTTTAGAATTGTTTCTTTCCTTGGAAGCGATTCTCATAAGCTCTTTTAGAAAGTTTAGTTCAACCGATTTAAATAGGCTCAAAATCCACTAACCTTTAAGATTTAATAATAATGCCACATTATTTTGTATTCTTGATAAATTCACTTCTGTTTTTTTAGTAGATATATCAACTATATGAATCCTACGCTTAGCTACGAATTGCGGCCTAGAAAATATCCTTTTTGGCGAAGTCTTTACTTAGAGTTTTATATGCATCTCTCTTAAATAGCTGGCTAGTCAAAATATCTGGTAGTAAAAAAATATTATCATTTATTAATTGTTGTTGCTATCGCTCTCTTCATTGTTATCGTTGTTATCGTTGTTGTCGTTGTCGTTGTCGTTGTCGCTATTGTATAAAGTTCCATCTAAAAAATACTTTATTTTATTCTGGTTATGAAAATCTTCTATTTGTTTTTGAAGTTTCAACCCAGGATTATTAACAATTTTGTTAGAAATATTATAATAGTCCCCATCTATAAGTCTCTTTTTAATATTTATTAAACTTTGATTAAAATTATTTTGTATTTGCGCGTTAAGACTCTCTTTTAATGATATTAATTTAATATTATTTAAATTTTGTAATTCCTCTATTTTGTCATTGAGTGAATTTTGTGTTTCATCGTTCTCAATATTGCTAAATGCTGCTATTTCTTCTTTTAACTCATCAATTATTCTTGTCTTCTCATCATTTATTAATTCCATATTTTCAAAATTAGCTTTGCTTTCTTTTATGGAATTTACCAATTCATCAGCGCTTCCAGCTAAGCGATTAAGAACAAGTAATTGTTCGGTTAATAATTTATTATCAGTATTATTTGGGTATCTTAATTGATGATCAATTTCACTCCAACCTTCCTCAAATAGAGTTCTTACTTGAACTTCTACTAGATGCAGTTCTAATGTTGTTCTTGTTTCAATTAAGTAATGCCATGATCTATATCCGAACATATGCTCCTTATACATAAACTCATTTGTTAGTTGGTCCAATTGCTTTTGAGTAAAGTCCCCTGCCCGATAATAAATAGTAGGAGTCTCATGTTGATCCCATGTTGTTCGGATATAAGAATCGATTTCCGCAGCTGTATTTTTATATAAATGAATTATTCTAACTCCAATTAAATCTGTGATTTCACTTCTGTAATTTTGAATGGTTATTGAATAACTAGGATTTCCCTTCTTTTGTCTTATAATTTTACGGACAATTTTATCAAGTAAGTGATAGGAATCTTTGATTCTTGAACGTACGCTATGAACTTCGGGTATACTTCTAAAATACTGTGATATTACATCTCCAGTTGATTTTAAAGTATTTTTATAGTTTTCATAATCCTCGTAGATTTCCACTAGGTTTTCCCATTTTATTTCTGCTTCATTATATCTTTCCTCATTAATATTAAAATCGCTCAAGAATTGCTTTTCATTTAACTTCTTCATATGTCATGCTCCTCTTAATTTATTTGCTACATGGATTTAATTTAGAACAATTAAATAGCAATTTAATATTTCGCATTTTTAGGTTAATGATTAACGAAATGATAAAAAGTCTATTTGCCAAGAAACAACAAAATTCATAAACGATTTTACAATCGAATAGAACGTTAAGAATTAAACACTAATTTTTGACTCGTGCAGTGATAAAGTTTAGTACGTATAAAATATAAATTTGTTAGAATAGATTTTTTTAAAAAAACAGTACTTTCCCCAAAAATAATTTATTCAAATAAATCTGTCATATCTTACGCTAAAGCAATATTTTTTCCAGTCATTCCTTCCGGTAAATCTGATGGAGTTAAATTGATTATGAAATAATTGAAACGAACGTATTTTCTAGACATATGTTAAACTCTTTTTTAAAAATTAATTTCTCCTCTTCTTCGTGGCAAGTCAAGATAACTTATAAAAAATTTTTACTTTTTGTCTTTTTCTCTTTATAGTTCTAATAGTCTTTTTCTTAATTCCTCATCACTAGCAAAAATATAAAGCCCCTTTATCCCCCTCTTCATCAACACATTAATAGAATTCAATATGATCTGTTCTTTCGCTCTTTCTACATCCTCAATGCCATCTTTCCCTCTGAAAGCTTCGGTGTCGCTGTATTTTTCAGTAATAATCTTCAAGCAATCATTTTGCTCATCATAAGTAACCGACGGCCCCAATATCACTCCTACATAATTCAAATCGAAGCCCTGAATCGTATAGATGGATCCTGCTTCTTTGATTGTCTCTGGCTTTTCGGCCCAGGTGTTTTTCGTATCGGTTGAATTCCAGGGAATTTCGAGATTGTCTTCTCTTATATAGTACTGCTCGCCGTCTTTCTTATGTTCATAGTCGAATGTCGAAACCACTCTGGAGAGGCCGTATTCTTCATTCTTTTCCACTATGGCATCATGCATTTCTTTGGCAGAGTCGTATATTTTAAAATCATACAGCTCATCTTCCGGGAGCTTACCAATGCGCTTCTCTACAAAATTATCGATCCAGTCGATCACATCGTCTCCAGCATTCATGCGGAACTGTTCTCTTAAAACGTAGGGCTCTTCTCTTTGATAGCCTGACACTATTTTCTTGAGCCGATTCTTGTCCCAATAACTTTTCAGTTTTAATACCTGTTTTTCGTCGTAGACAACGATGACGACTTTGCTGTGCCTGATGATTTCTTCCAATTGATTGTCTTCATTGAATCCATTGAAAGCATCCGCTCTGCTCAGCAATAAATGCGCCTCGTCGACCAATACAATGTCGGCTTTTTCTGCAGTTCTCTTTTGTTTGTTAATAAAACTTGTCGGCTTATCGAAGTTATTCTTTTTCAGAAACTTCACATTGGCAGCGATGTTTTTATACGTTTTCAGCATCTCTGAATGATTAACGAGCAGATAATTCTTTGTATTATGGAGGCTAGAGTTTTTGTCGGCCGCCAGTTCCTGGATGCTGTTGAACACGGAACTCAGGACAACACTCTTCCCTACACCCGCTTCGCCCTGGACCATGAAGACAAACGTCTCATCGTCATCGATATGCTCTTCGCATACTTCAAGAATCTTCGCTTTTAGCTCGAGCTGCGTCATCGTCAGCTCTTTAAAAGGAGAAAGTTTGAATATATCCCTATTTTTAATAACATGGGCAGGATTATCGACCATCTTTCTTTCCAATAGCTCTTTCCATATTTCGTTAAAAATCTGTTTGTCATATAGTTTTTTATTATGGTAGTTGTGAGTTGCACTTTGCGCAGTCTGACTTTTATTCAGAAGCTTGTAGCGATTATCACCCAAGAAATAATTAATAAGTTTGGTTTCGATATTATATGTCGCAGAACGGTGAAATTTTTTATGAATGATAAGAGTCATCATTTCTAATTTCTTTCTCTCTTCATTTCTCAAGTGATCCTTCATCCGATTTTTGAAGGCGACAGTTTCTCCAATGTATACCGTCGTATTGTTGTTCAAGAAATAAACCACTGGATAGTCAAAGTAAGTATCATGCTTGATACTTTCCAACGTGGCTTTGTTAAATTCCCAGGTTTTTAGTTCAGTAATTCCCATATGTATTCAGCCTCTCTGGATGCAGCAGATTCAATGATTACTGTCAGATATGTCATTCAAGCGCTTACAATTTCTTTTAAAAATTTTTAGACAAAACGTCCCAACGATACTAATGTCTTAATATTAGCATTATTTGGTTGTTAATTGTCTTCTTTTGGAAAATTTAATGTCTAGATTTTATTGATATATTCGGCTTGTCTTCCTCTGGCACGTATAATTCATTGCATAAAGAAAACGGATCCAATTGGATCCGCAGTTTAACTAATATTAATTCCGCTTCATTCAATAAAATCTGTCACCACAACGGCTCCTGCTCATTCGACAGCTTGATTGTATAAGGAATCAGCATCGTTGCAACGAGGATGAAGAAGAATCCGATGGAAAGAAAAACCGGCGTACTCCAGTCAAAAATAATCCGGGAAAACAGGATGATAGGCAACGGAAGAATATAAAGTATATAAACCCCTTTATTCGCTTGCACATTGATGAATTGCCGCTGCTCGCAGTTCGGGCATTTCTTATTATTCTTGAAGCCGATGATCAGCGTATCGAAACAACTCCACTTATAATTGCAGTTCTGACAGTTCGGCATTGTTTTTCTCCTTTCTAATATTGCTTACGGATTATAATGACATTTCATCTTTATCAGTTAAGTTGATATATAGAGGGAAAAAGATAATAAGCAGCAAGCCCATAACACCGCTCAAATAGCCAAGTCCGATTAAAAATCCTCCATCTTTAAAGGATATGTATTGTCTGGTTCTGCAGTTCGGACATTCCTTTCCATTTTTAGATAGTCCTAGCTTCCAAACATCTTTCGCTTTCCACTTATAATTGCAATTCGTGCAACGAGACATATAGACACTCCCTCTTAAACTTCAGAACATTTCGCTATTTCCATTGTACCCTTTTTCCAATTTAAAACCAATTAAGCATACGGCAAAGTAGTCATGGAAGACTTGTTTTTAAATTGAAATTCCCTGCTGCTGTAACGTTTCTTTATTTACAGATTGAACTTCGGCAACTTGAATTGATGTGCTACAAAATGATGAAGTTGATACATCTGAGGTTGAATCGCATGAGTTCGATTTTACGACTGAGAAGCTGTCCAAGTGAATTAATACAGGATATCTGGCGTATTAAGTTACATTAAAATAAGTTCTTTATCAACATTTTTTTATTGATGTTCAATAAATAAAGTGCTATATTCAATATACCAACAAACGAACGGAGTGTTTCCTATGACACGCAAACAAGCTTCGACGTTCTTCCTGAAAGTAGTTCTGCTGCTGATTGCCGGTGCGGTGCTTGCCTTGTGTGTATTCGGGTTGCCGGGAATGGCAGCAATGGATGCCAAGCTGCATCCGGAGACGGCTTATCTGCAATATCCGTTTTTGATCTCAGCTTATGTGTTTTTCATGCCCATTTTTATTGCCATGTATCAGGCCTTCAAGTTATTGACCTATTTCGACCGCAACCAGGCGTTTTCGGAACTGGCGGTGAAGTCGCTGAAGATCATCCGGTATTGCGCGTATGCGGTCATCGCGTTTATCGTGCTCGGCGAACTGGCGACGATTGCGCTGATTCGGGGTGAGGACATTACGCACATTATCACGCTGGGTGCTATCGGCTCGTTCGCCAGTATTGGCGTGGCGGTTTTCGCGGGATTGCTGCAAAAGCTGTTCAAAGATGCGACCCGTATACGGTCGGATAATGATTTGATTGTTTGAGTGATGAGATTTGTCTTTATTTTCAATCAAATATTCCTTCCCCCTATTTCCAAGTTATGCCATACTGAAGGCAGAATGGAAAAAGGGGGATTTTTAATGGCAGAGTTAAATGCGATGATGGCGTGGACGTTCGTCCAGGAAATTGATGTACCCAAATCGGTGAGCGAGTTGCTGATTGCGGGGGAAGTTGCGCAGATTGCTTACAAGACGATTCGCGATACAGCGGTTGTGACCAATAAGCGCATCATCATTTCAGACAAACAGGGGCTGACGGGCAAGAAAGTTGAAGTCTATACGATTCCGTTCAAGTCGATCATCATGTACTCGTCGGAAAACGCCGGGACGTTCGATTTGAATACCGAGCTCGAACTGTGGACAAAAGCCGGGAAGTTCAAATTGAACCTGGCAAAGAAAGTCGATATCCGCAAGTTGGATCGAGTGATCGCAGAAGCGATTTTATAAATCTATACAGAAAGAGCCCCTTCTTTGCGGGAGGGCACTGAAAAACTTCAAGAAAAAGCACCGAATTTCTGATTTTTAGAAATTCGGTGCTTTTTTGTTGTATACTGGTTCTAAATTCAAGGAGGGATAACCATGATGCCAGACAGACCATCCATGAAACCCAGTCCTTATGTAGCTCTTTATGATATTGTCATTCCCCAAGACCACATTTTCCGCCGCATCAATGAACTGGTCGATTTCTCATTCGTTACCCAGGAACTGGCGGAGAAATACTGTTCTGACAATGGCCGGATGGCCATCCATCCTATTCGCATGTTCAAGTACCTGCTCCTGAAAAGCATGAATCCGCTCTCAGATGTGGATTTGGTAGAACGCTCGAAATTTGATCTCTCCTATAAGTTTTTTCTGGATATGGCCCCAGAGGAATCGGTGATTGACCCAAGTTCGTTAACCAAATTCCGTAAACTTCGCCTTGAAGACAGCCGCCTTTTAGACCTCCTCATCGAAAAGACCATCGCCATTGCGATTGCCCTTGACCTGATTGAAACAGGAACCATTATCGTCGATGCCACTCATACCCAATCCCGTTACCACTTGAAAAAACCACAAGAGATCCTGCAGGATCAGTCCCGGAAATTGCGTAAAAACATTTATTCAGTGAATGAGTCCATGAAGGAACAGTTTCCGAAGAAGAACACAAAAGATGACCTCGAAGCAGAACTCAATTATTGCAAGGAATTGATCGCTTCGATTGAACGGGTTCCCAGTCTTTCTGCCAATCCGAAAATCGGAGAGTCGCTTCGTCTCCTGGAAGAAACGATGGCGGATGACATCGAACAGCTGCGCTGTTCTAAAGATCCAGATGCCCGAACCGGGCATAAATCTGCAGATACAGCGTTTTTCGGCTATAAAACCCATCTCGCTATGAGTGTCGAGCGTCTCGTCACAGCGGCGATCGTGACCACCGGTGAAAAAAACGATGGGAAACTTCTTCAATCTCTCATTGAAAAGAGTTGCGCCGCTGGCGTCAATGTTAATACGGTCATTGGAGATACGGCGTATTCGGAAAAAAGTAATCTGCAGTATGCAGAGAAAAATCACATCTGCCTCATTTCAAAACTGAATCCCCTAATTACGGATGGCTATCGAAAAAAAGAAGACGAATTCGACTTCAATAAAGACGCGGGCATGTATGTCTGTAAAGCAGGCCATATGGCGATCCGGAAAGCTCGACAAGGCAAAAAAGGCGTCGGAAAAAATCAAAAGAACACCTATTTTTTTGATATCGAACGCTGTAAGCGTTGCCCATTACGGGAAGGCTGTTACAAGGAAGGCGCTAAAAGCAAGACTTACTCTGTCTCCATTAAATCCACTGAACACGCAATCCAAAGAGATTTTCAGGAAAGTGAGTTCTTCAAAAAAGCGGTCAAAGAGCGGTACAAAATCGAAGCTAAGAACGGTGAACTGAAGAATCGGCACGGGTATCGAGTGACTTCCGGCGCCGGATTGAGCGGCATGGCCTTGCAAGGCGCCATGGCGATTTTCACCGTGAACCTGAAACGAATTCTTCGATTACTGGATGAACGCAGGCAAGCTGCAGATCAATAAAGGGGCAAAAAAAGAGTCAGAAGGCAGGAAATCCTGCCTTCTGACTCTTTTATTAATCTCCCGCTGATTCCAAGGAAGAGTTTTTCAGTGCCCTCCTTTGCGGAAGGGGCTCTTTCACTATGACTCGCTGCTGGAGTCACAGCGTTTATTTGACTAATTCTTCGATAGGTCGATTCACTGAACTGAATTCACTGTGCAGCACTTCAGCGATGCGCTTCATGCCTTCTTTGATCTGCTCCGGATTTGAATTGGAGAAGTTCAGCCGCATCGTGTTTTTTTGTGGTCCTTTGACGTAGAAAGGTGCACCGGGTACAAATGCCACGTTATTTTTCATGCACTTCAACGCGATGTCACCGGCATTCATGGAGTCAGGAAGCTCTGCCCAAATGAATAATCCCCCTTCTGGTTTATTGAATGAAATGTTTTCAGGGAAATAGTTAGCGATGCAATCCAACATGGTTTCACATCGTTCCCTGTAGACGGCTTTGATGGTTTCGATATGGGCGTCCAGATCATACAGTTCCATGTACTTTGCGGTCATCTGCTGTGCCAGGCCGTCGGTATGCATGTCAGCGGATTCTTTGAAGCCTGCGTACTTTTCGAGTATTTCCTCTTCTGCACAAATCCAGCCTAAACGGAGGCCGGGTGCAAAAATCTTCGAAAAAGAACTGAGGTAAATGACGCGTCCTTCTGTATCAAATTGTTTGATGGGTGGAATCGGGGTTCCTGAAAAACGGATGGCTCCGTATGGATCGTCTTCCAAAATCAGCACATCGAACTGATTGGCGAGTTCAATCATCCGCTTTCTTCGTTCAAGCGCAAGTGTCCTGCCCGTCGGATTTTGAAAATCAGGGATCGTGTAGATGAATTTAGCTTGCGGATTTTCTTGCAGGCACCGCTCCAGCGCATCCATCTTCATGCCGTCTTCATCCATCTCCACGTCCACGATATTTGCATGGTAGGCGTTAAAGGCGTTGATGGCCGCAAGATACGTCGGGCTTTCGCAGATGACGGTATCGCCTTCGTCCAGAAATACTCTTCCTGTCAGGTCAATCGCCTGCTGGGAGCCTGATGTGATCATCACCTGCTGCAAATCCGATTGGATTCCGATGGCTTGCATTCGCTCCATCACCGCTTGGCGAAGCGGGATATACCCCATCGTGGATGTGTATTGAAGAGAAGCAGCTCCCTGATCCGTCAGGACAGCATGGCTTGCCGCCTTCAATTCTTCGATGGGAAACAGCTCCGATGCCGGAAGCCCGCCCGCAAACGAAATCAATTCAGGCCGTTCTGAAGAAGATAAGATCAAGCGCATTTCAGATGGCTCCAGTGCATTGGCTCTTCTTGCATATTTATGTTGCATATTTTATTCCTCCATCCGAAAATCCTTTTTCATATTTCCATTCGATTCATAAGATTGCATTCTTCACTAGTGGCATGCATTTAATGGGCATTGCAAATATAGCAGTATAATTTGCTATTCATCACATTGTACAAGCTTTCGAGTTGAAATGAAATCACCGATGCAGCTGTTCACAGTAGTTATTTTAGAATTTAAATTGAAGCCCCTTCTGTTGAAGGCGCTGTTTTTATTTGAATGAAAATTTAAAATTCTTCTATATTAGATGGATATTATTGGTACAATGAATAGAAGAAGGTTTGAAAAGAAATAGAATATTGAACGAGGGGGAGAGATTAAATTGGTTGAAGAAAATTACAATAGCAGGAAGCTGGAAACCAACAGCAATTCGATCATTACGTTAACATTGGGGATTCTTTCAATCCTGATCCCATTGCTGGGGCTGTTTCTTGGGATCATCGGCTTGGTGGTCTACCGAAAAGCGAGAAACGAGATAGCCTTGACTGGTGAAGGCGGCAAAGGGCTGGCAATTTCCGGCTTGATCTGCAGTATTGTCGGGATTCTTTCACAGCTGTTCATGGTATTGATGTGGTTCCTGTTTTCGTCGATAGCATTCTTTGACATGGCGATTATGTAATTCCGCTTTTATAGCTGTTCCATTAAAATATTGAGGAGAATAAAAATGGTCGATAACACGCCTCCAGATAATAGTTCGGTGACTAATGGCAAAGCTGTAGCCACTTTAATAGTGGGGCTGCTTTCAATCCCGCTGCCATTTTTCGGTTTATTTTTTGATATTTTTTCATACGTTTTACCTTTTTTCGGGATAGCTATCGGCATCTTCGGTATCGTGTTATACGGAAAAGCGGTGAATGAGATGGCGTGGACAGGAGAAGGCGGCAGAGGCATAGCAGTCGCAGGCCTCAATTTCAGTATTGCCGGGATTCTTATACAATTGTTTATGATAATGGGTGTAATAATATTCAGGTCTACTTTTTGATGTTGGGTATTTTATATGGAAGCAAATTAAAAAATTGATTCAGCACCGTCTTCTGGCGGTGCTGTTTTTATTTTTTGTTATGGTTTTCGGTTTTTATCTTATGGTTTTCAGTTTTTATCTTACGGATTGAGTATTTTATCTTACGGTTTCGCCTTGGTATCTAACGAATCCATTTTTGCTCCACTCTCTGATGAAAAGCTGATTGGTCGCCGTCCGCCGGGGCGGACGGCTTTGGGCGGGGCTGCAGCCCCGCCCGTTTTTCGGGTAATAAATGGGGTTGTTTTCGTATAGCGGGGATTTGTTTTCGTATAGCCGGATGATGTTGTCGTATAGACTCTGTTTGTTATCGTATAGAACATTTTTAGTGTCGTATAAGCGGATTCACTTAATATTTACACCTCTCCTTTTCCCTTCCTTCCCTCTTACAAAAAAAATGCAGAACTCCGCAATCGTTCGCGGAGTTCTGCATTTGGTTTTATTGATTTAAAGTACCTTCAGCTTAAAGACTTCCCGCTTTTCCACCAGATCCGCCGTATTCGTGCGGTATTCCTGGTAATGGGCGGAGCCGATGTGGTTCTGCAGGGCGTCGATGTCCTGCCACGTTTCGTGGAGGACGAACGTGTCGTCTTCGATCGATTGGTGGAGCACATAATGCAGGCAGCCGGCTTCAGCGCGCGACGCTTCCTGTACTTTGTTCAGTTCCGCCAATAGCTGTGCTTCCATGTGTTCCTTGGGTTTCAGGATGGCTGTAACGACGATGGGTTCCATCGCTCAGTCTTCCTTCTTGCTGCGTTTATCCAGTGCTTTCACCAATTCGTTGCCCAACTCTTCAGCAGAAAACGGGTCGCGTCCCGTCAACAATTGCTCATTGCCCCAGACCACTTTTTGGTCCGCTGTGTAGTTCCCTACTTTATCCATTTCCTCTTCAAGGCTGAATGGCAATAAAGCTGGAAGACCTTCAGGTTCAACGTTTTCAGGATAGCCTGTTACGTCAAGTCCATCGATGATGCTTTTGCCGTTTGGACGTTTTGTCCAGATCAACGGAGCTGGTCCGTGGCAGACGGCCGACACGATGTTGCCGTTGTCGTAGACGCCATTAATGATGTTGTGCAAGGCTTCGTTTTTCGCCAGGTCAAACATGGCACCGTGGCCGCCTACGATGAACACTGCGTCATAGTCTTCGGGATTGATGTCCGACAGCTTTTTGGTATTGTCAGCCAAGCCCTCTTCATACATTTTCTTGTACTTCCCTTGTGGATCCGTTTCTTCCGTCAGGCTCGCCTGGTCGATTGTCGGTTTGCCGCCGAGCGGTGAAGCCAGTTCCAATTCATGCCCCGCTTCTTCTAAAATTTCCATCGGTGCGAATAATTCTTCACCCCACCAGCCGGTTTCGTAATTGTTTTCCTCGTCTTTGTGTCCGCTTGATAGGACTGCTAATACTTTAGCCATTTATGTTTCCTCCTTTAAATTAAAAATCAACTTGTCTGGTAGTGTTCCCGAATTTTTCAGGAGTAAACAAACTGTGTATTAAGAATACTGACAATAAGATACTTCCTTTATTTGGATGATACGCTTATAATTTATATAAGAATTATTTCAGATGGTGAGATTCTCAAAGTGTTAGGGAATTCTTTAAGTTTTAATTAAGAAGAATCATGTGCTTAATGAAGAAAGGCGGCTAAATATGAAGCTGTTATTCTGGGTTATTATGACGGGAATCAGCGTAGGGCTTACTGTCAGTGCATTGATGGTTTTTTTAATGGAGAGATCAGGAGAATATACCATTTATATTTTGATTGCGGGTCTTATTATGACTGTTATCAGTGCTTGGAGAATGAAGAAATATGCTGGGGCAGCCTATTTCCCCAATAAAAAATAATAGAGGTAATCAGATGAGCAGAATAGAATCGCTCATAAGTTAAGTTCATTACTAAAGGAGGCATTTATCTGAAAAAAATAATACTGCTCTTCGTTGCTATAATTGCTGTAGCGGTGATAGGGTTTTCTATTTATTATACGAATGAATATTATATTGAAGATAATGAAGCAGCCATTCAAGCCAATCTGGATACCTGGCTGAACCGGCCACCCAGCGAAGAGCTTAATCCTGAAGTATTAGAGGTGAAACAAATAGCGGATACCACTTCCCATATCATCTTTTTTCAATTGGATGATGGTGATTTCGGTTATGCGCGCTTGTTGAAAGGGTTGAATGGAAAGTTTAAGATCGACCATGCAGGATATGGCTCCGGTTTCCTTAACTCTTCTTATCAAGTCATTGAAACCAATAAAGGGGAATATTTGATTTTATACGGCGAAAATCCTGATTTGACGGTTGACCATGTTTTAGCAACGGCTCTCAGCGGGGAGTATGATATTACATTCGATATATCGGATGATCAGAGGTTTTTGCAATCCGTGAAGATACCAAGTGACGTGGAACGAGCTTTTCCGGTTGATTTAACCTTTTATGATGAGGGCGATAATTTGATCGAGTAGGTCCCCTCCAGATATATGAACAACAAAATATACTTTCACTGACAGCAGACCTCCCTTCTGCTGTCATTTTTATTCCTCCCCAAGTTCTCCACTTGGATTTTCACCTGCCCTCTTTGCTACACTAGATGACGAAACGATATTAGAGGAGCTGTTCATTATGCAAGATATAAAAGGGAAAAACGCGTTAATCACAGGAGCCGGTAAAGGGATCGGCCGGGCTACGGCGATCGCTTTCGCAGCGGAAGGCATTAATGTAGGATTAGTCGGACGCACGGCTGCAAACTTGGAGAAAGTGGCTGCGGAGCTGGAGCAATACGGCGTGAAAACGGTATTCGCTGTGGCGGACGTCGCGGATATGGAAGCGGTCAACGCAGCAGTTGAACATATAACAGAAGAACTTGGATCAATCGATATTCTGATCAACAACGCTGGCATCGGCAAATTCGGCAAGTTCATGGAACTGTCGCCGGAAGAATGGAAAGCGATCATCGACACGAACCTGATGGGCGTTTATTATGTAACGCGTGCCGTTCTGCCGCAAATGATCGAGCGCGAGTCTGGCGAGATTATCAATATCGCGTCGACTGCGGGCCAAAAAGGGGCACCGATAACCAGCGCGTACAGCGCATCGAAATTCGGTTTGATGGGACTCACGGAATCGTTGATGCTGGAAGTCAGAAAGCACAACATCCGTGTGACTGCCTTGACGCCGAGCACCGTTGCGACTGACCTCGCGATCGAGTCTAATTTGACGGACGGCAATCCGGACAAAGTCATGCAGCCTGAAGATATGGCGCAGATGATGGTTGCCCAGTTGAAACTGCATCCGCGCGTGCTGTTGAAGTCAGCTGGCCTTTGGTCGACGAATCCTTAATTTCAGTTGGATAAATAAAACACCTTCGGTTCGGTACATTTTTTATGTACGCGGATTGAAGGTGTTTTTTCGTTATTCTGTTTCCTGCAACTTGATCAAACGGATGACTTCTTCGTCGTCTCCCGTGTCGATCTCCACAAGTTCGGTATCATTGATAAGCTCTTCATAGAACTCTTCGCCAGCCGGATATTCCCCGTCCCAGCGCAGCGGCACATTGTATACATTGATCGTTCCGTCGCCGTTGCCGCTGTATGTCACGGAACCATCCACAAGGCGCGAGCCCGCCAGCTGGATGACGTCTTCCGGATAGACGCCGCTCGTCTCATCATTCGGATTAAGCGGCGTGCCTGACGGAATTTGCTTCACATACAAACCGTCGATTTCCTGGTTCGGTCCGAGCTGCAGCCACACTCTGGCGTATTCGATCTGTTCGCTGGAGTAGGCGTCCAACTCGGATTCCCCTGTTTCAGAGTCTGTGTCTTCTGATTCGCTAGTTTCGGATTCCTTAGCTGCGGAATCATCCTCTTCCCTACTTTGGTCCGTTGTCGCGCCATCCTCTGTTTCCTCGGCTGGCGTTTCAGCCGCTGGCGTCTGCTCTGAGTCCGTCGCTTCCGGCTCCACATCGTTGCCGCATCCCGCCAACAGAGCAATCGCTACGCTGAAATAGAAAGCTCTCGTTATCTTTTTCATATGTTCATCCGTTCCTTCCGCTATTTTTTGGTGCAATAGATTATGTATGTTCTGTTATAGATGACATGGCGCCTATCTACCAATTTAACCCAAATAAGGGATAGGTTCAAGATGGGTTTAGCATTTTGAGTGACGGATAGAGTGGGCATGTTGACGTATAACTTGATTTTAGTGTCGTATAGAATTGTTTTGTTGCCGTATAGAATATTTTATGTGACGTATAACTCATTTTAGTTAACGTCACCTATTTTTCCTTCCCCTCACTCTGGGGCAAAGAACTGATTGGTCGCAGTCCGCCATGGCGGACTGCTTTGGGCGGGGCTGGTGGCCCCGCCCGTTTTTCGGGTAATATATGGTTTCTTTTCTTTTGAAGAGAATGTTCATGTTTTTTATCAATGTAAGTTGAAATACAGAATTAGCTTAAATTATTCACTTTGGTGCTTTAAGCATAGGTGCTAAGAGAAGTCTCCAGAGATATGGAGCAAAACAGCGAAGACGCCCAGGTGACCAAGCGAAGTGCTGAGATCCACTCGGACGAAGTGGAACGAGGCCGAGTTAGCTCAGTGCAAGCCACCAGGCAAGCGGAGCTGTTTTGCGGAATATCGGCTACTGTAATAATTTAAGATGTACTAAAATAACTTATAATTTGTCCCACTTATCTTACGGTTTCACCTCCTTATCTCACGAATAGGCTGTTGGCGGACTTCTCCGTCAGAAGGTTTCCCGCTCCAGAATCGGGTATAGAACAACATATTGAAAATAGGTTTTTTATTCCCGAAGGAGGACTATACATGCATTATCAATTGAATTTGCACCTGTCGAGTGCGAAGAAGGATTATTATTGGCTGTTCAAGAGCGAGGAAGATACGATATCGGTGTTCAATGAAGTCGTGGAGACGTTCCGCCAGTATGAGCCGCGCGATGTGGATGCGTTCGCGAAGGAGAAGCGGCGTGAGATTGATGAGACCGGCAAGAGCAATTCGGTGCAGATCGAAGTCGTGAAAGTCGATAAGGAAGCGATTATCCGTTCCGCTTCGTATAACGAGATGTTCTACGAAGAGCATCATTTTGATGATATTTACAGAACATTGACGGACCGGCTGGGTACGCCGGAGGAAGAGTCTGTAAGCTAGCAAAGCGATTCAGAAACAGACGGACGCGTTCCGCAGGGTGCTGCCTGCTGCTACATTTTATATCTAAAGAAACACGTGGTTATTTCTCTTGGAAAACAAAAATAGCTTGATTATTTCTTTATAGAAAGCGGTTCTAAGACATGGAACAAAACAGCGAAGACTCCCAGGTGAGTAAGCGATTTACTGAGATCCACTCGGACGAAGTGAAACGAGACCGAGTTAGCTCAGTGCGAGCCACCAGGAAAGCGAAGCTGTTTTGTGGAATGTCGGTTTCCTAGCTTTCTCAATAAGTTGAAACCCCGAGCGGCATTACCACTCGGGTTTTTACTGCTGTATATTTCTTTAATCGCCTCTGCTTTTCAGCACTTCATCCAAACGGTCCGGGAAGTTTGTAAACATGCCAGTGACTCCCCACTCCAACAACCGTTCCATGTCAGCTTTTGAATTCACGAGGAATGGATGAATCAATAATTCATTTTCCCGAATTTTTTCGACGTACTCTTTATCAATACTCGTATAACTGGTCCCAATGCCAAGTGCATATTCTTTAATTGCTGATATCTCCTGATCAGTGATCGTTGCCGGTTCTGAGTAAGAAATCAATTGGATCAAAGGAACTTCAGGATCCAATTCATGGATTTCTAATAAACTGTCAGCACTGAAAGATTGAACCAAAACTTTACTGGACGCCTCATTTGATCCAATCAATTTATGATTATATAGAACCCGCAGTAATTCTTCTTGCATTCCCGGATATACATCCGGAGCCTTGGTTTCGATATAGTATCTCGATCCTCTGCCAAACTCCCCAATAATTTCTTCCAAGGTCGGCACTGTAAGTCCTGCGTAATCCGGTTTAGCTTTATCCGGATAAGCTTCATTGAACCAGGAACCGGCATCAAGCTGCTTAATTTCAGCCAATGTCATGTCTTTAACAAATCCGGAACCATCAGTTGTCCTATCGACCTTTTCATCATGCATGGCGATAAGAACTCCATCTTCAGTCATCTGCAAATCGACTTCTATAAAATCGCCCTTCATCTGCTCTCCCAATTCATATGCGGCTAATGTATGCTCAGGAGCATGACCGGAAGCACCCCGGTGTGCCACATTCAAAATTTCATTGGAATTGAGAGATGAGCGCTCCCCATTTCCAAATTTTAAATTCGAATAAAGTAAAAACACCAGGCTCAACATCAATAAAATAACCAGACTATACGAAATTTTTTTCAAAGAATTCATCTCCTCGTTTGTATTTTTGAAAGCTAAAACAGAGGGAATCTTCTTTTTAAATTTTTACAAAACCACTACTTTTCTATTGTTCTTATAAACACTACTCCGATTATCGTAATAAATAAACAATATTGTATTCCTGGATTTGCACATGAAATTAACCAAAGAATCCTGTTCAACTTTATGTAACCTCACATCATTTTATTAAACTGATGGAGTTTCTTTTTATTGAAACATTTTCCAAGTATAGCCGTATAGTAAGTACTAGGAGGGATGATTGATGATGGGTGACGCGATGTTTACGATATTTCCGGTTATAGGACTTTTACTTTCTTTATTGCCAATCGTAATTGCGATATTTGTAATTGTCATGTGGCTGAATTTGACGAAGGAACGCAATGCATATCTGAAGCAGATTGCTGAGGAGCTGCGCAGACGGTAGATATTCCGGAAGGGGATGAATCGGATGGATTTGATCAGGTTTTTATTTTTCAAGAAGAAGCATTTGGTGTATACGGCTTTTGGGCAAGACAGCTATTACCGCGCGTCGAGCCGTTTGAACGGCGCAGGGATCGACTTTGATGCGAAATTGAAAATAACTGCTAAGACTTACGATTCATCCACGCATATGGCCGACCAGTTTGTGCGGAACGCGATTGTGGATACTACCGAATACGACTTTTTTGTACAGAAAGAAGATAAGTATAAGGCGGAGCAGGCTTTAACGAGAGAGAATTAATGAGCAAAATTTATTGACGTCCGGGCATAAGTTATTGTCCGGACGTTTTTTATTTTCATAGAAGGTTTTTGGCATTGGCATCCCGAATTTTATTTCGTAGAAGATATTTGTCGAAGGAGTGGTTGGGTTGATCAAAAAGCTCGGGCAAGTGATGGTGTATGTGGCAGATCAGGACAAGGCGGTGAAATTCTGGACGGAGAAGGCTGGGTTCACGGTGATTGCGGATGAGGGTTCGGAGGAGATGGGCATCCGTTGGATCGAGATTGCGCCGGCGGAGGATTCAGCGACGACGATTGTTCTGCATGACAAGGAAGTCATTTCGAAGATGTCACCGGAGCTGAATCTGGGCACGCCTTCGCTGATGTTCTATACGGACAATGTCGACAAGCTGTACGCGGATTTCAAGGAACGTGGCGTGGTGACCGGCGAGCTGGTGAATATGGGCATCGGCCGCAGCTTCAATTTTGCGGATGATGAAGAGAATTATTTTGCGGTGATGGAGCTGTTGGAGGAGTGAATTAAAAGGCCTGGACACTTTTGTGTCCGGGCGTTTTAGTTTTTGAATAAAGTAACGTAAAAACGATATTGCGTAAAACAGCTTCGCTTTCCTGGGGGCTTGCGCTGAGCTAACTCGGGCTCGGTCCCCTTCGCCCGAGTGGATCTCAACACTTCGCCGAAATGGAGTTGGAAAACCAACTCCATTTCTACTCCCCTGGGAGTCTTCGCTGTTTTACTCCATATCTCAGGATCCTTTTTATAGTTTAAGAAAATCTGAAAATAAATTTAGAAATCGGCAAATTCTCTACACCTTAATAATTTTCCAGCTAACAACTGCTCAGACGTTTTAACGTCAGAACCGATAATCACGGATGCCGGCGTTCCCTCCTTTTGTGATGTTGCGCGGGATGAAATGCGTTTTCTCCAGCCGGCGCGAGTAGGACCATTCGATTTCGATGACCACCCGGATCAGCATCCAAATGGAGAGAGCTGTCTGCAGCACCATCATACCGATGAATAAAGCTTCGGAAGCGATATTCCACGCAATGAATATTCCGATCAGCAGTAACACTTGTGCCGCCAGCACTTTTCTCACACGCATGAGCAACGACAGCCACAGCACGACAATCGCCGGGATGAACAGCCATAAATTTTCCTGCATAAGTGACAAGAACGGAACGTCCTGGGTTAATGTTGGAATGAAAGATAAGCTGAACATGTGAATCCTTCCTTTCTTATTTTTATGTATTCGTGGAAACGTTCCGTTCTTTAATTTCATCTTATGCCTGTTTGGCGGTGATTCCCTTGATGGGCGTCAAGTTTTTGCATATGAAAAGAGGACAAAGATTTCACCCTCTGCCCTCCCGCTTTATTGATTATCGCTTAATCCCCTGCCCAACAAATCCGCCGACACCGGTTCGCGGTCCAGTTCCCGTGACCAGACCGATAATTGGCCGATGTGATGGATTTCGTGCGCGATGATATGCCGCATCACTTCGCCCCATGGATCGGTGTATTCGGTGCCGTCTTTGCCGGTGGAAACGAGCACGCGGTCTTCCATGCTGCTGTCCCAATTGGCGACAAACTCCTCGACTTCCGGCTTGAACCGGGCATCCAGTTCGCGCACTTTTTCCAAGCTTCGGTAGCCTTCGAAGTCTTCCTTGAAATCGTCTTCCCCTTTTAACACGCGGATCCAGCTCCATTCCACGTCAATGTTGTGGAACAGCGTTTCCAGGATGCTGCCGACGCCCCCTGTCCGTTTCTTCAGCAATTCCTCTTCACTGACTCCTTCGCACCATGCGTACCATTCTTCCCTGACTTTCCAATTGTAATGAAACAGCATTTTCATGAGAGACCTCCATTTGAAGTTGATGTGTTGTTAACATTCTATTCCTTGTGCGAGACGAATATTCCTCTATTTTGCTTTACTCCCAACTTTGGTCCGAATACTCCCAACTTCATGCGATTTACTCCCAACTTTGCTGTGTTTACTCCCAACTTCACCGCTTTTACTCCCAACTCGCAATAAACTGCCCTGGGCCACTTGGGCCAGGGCAGTTTTCGGTCTTTCGCACTTTCGCTTTTCGCCTGCGAAAAGCATCCATTTGGGTTTTGACTGGTGAATAACCCTTAACATCATTCACAGATTATAATAATCCCCAGAAATCAGTCAGGTATAACGTTAAGAAAATGAACATAATAAAGACACTTTCACTGATTGTCACTTTATATCTGTTTCTGTTTTCCGCATACTTACGCTCCATTATTGCTTTCGCTGTTTGTGAACTGAAGATAAAAAGAATCAGAATAAACCAGGTTTGGAAAAACCAGAACCATTCGGTTGGATTCCGAGTGCTGTTTATAGCGAATCCTATGATCAGAAGAGCAATCGTCGAAAGCCTGATCGTCCAATCAACCTTCTTATGCTTTTCATTTATATGGTTATAGGAAAAGAGTTTCTGCCGCTCCACTTTGAATATTTTTCTTGTGATGAAGTTGAATGCCATAGACGACAAGATTACAAATACCAGCAGCAATAAAAATTTCCACCAAAAATCCGGGTCTCCCCCTTGTTCATACATAGATAAATTACCCCTTTACCTCTTATTTCGTCTCCTTCAAGCTTAACATAAGTATTCTGAATAAAATGGTAAAAGAGGAGGATTTATACAGTCATTCTATTATTAAGTTTTATCTCATCTTGAAAACAAACGGCAGGTGCTGCCTCCCAAAATTTTATGCCCAACTTCATGCTGAATATGCCCAACTTTACTCCTTTTATGCCCAACTTTGATCCGAATATGCCCAACTTCACCCGTTTTATGCCCAACTCGCCAAAAACCGCAAAAAAAGAAGCAGCCGCAGCCGCTTCTTCCCACTCATCTTTATTCCTTGTGAGCCTTCAACACGCCCGCCACTTTGCCGGCCACATAATCACTGCCGTTCGACTCATCTTCGATCCCTTCGATCATCATGGCGATGATGGCGTTCGGGTTCTCGGAGTCGTAGCCGACGAAGTAACCGTTTTCCTTGCCTGCGTCACCTGTGCGCATCTTGAGTTCGGCGGTGCCTGTCTTGCCGGCGACAGCGACTTCGCCGATATTGGCGGATTTCGCGTAGCCGTCAGTGATGGCGCTTCGCATCGCTGTCTGCAGCAGCTCCGCGTGGTTGTCGCTCACCAGTCCTTCTTTCCAGACGGTCGGCTCGTCTTCTTCCAGGAAGATTGAGGCTTCGTACATCGTGCCGCCGTTCAGGAACGGCTCGTACATTGTCGCAAGATGCAGGATGTTGACGAGCATCTGACCCTGGCCGTAAGCCGTGTCCGCTGTCTGGCCATCGGAGCCGAGCGAGCCGTTATTCGTAATCTGCGACGGCTGCAGGTTCAGCACGAACGGAATATCTTCCGTGAAGCCGAAGTCCTTGAAGCCGTCGATCATGTCTTCGCGGCCGATATCCAGCCCTTTTTGCGCGAAATAAATATTATCCGAATAGACCAATGCTTTGTGCAAATCGACCGGATTTTTGACGTCATCGTGAAGGCGCGTAATATGGAAGCCGCCCCATGAACCGTTCAGCTGCCAGCGTTTGCCTTCGATGTCGATGCCTTCTTCCGGATCGATGGCACCTGCTTCAAGCCCGATCGCCGCGGTCACCGGTTTGATTGCCGAGCCCGGTGAATAGGAAGCGGCAAAACGGTTGAACAGCGGTTTGTTCTTGGCATCGTTCAGCTCCTGGTAGCGTGAGCCGGTGATGCCTTTCACGAATTCGTTCGGATTGTAGGACGGTGAACTGACCAGTGCCAGGGTTTCACCGGTTTCCGGGTCGACCGCAGCGCTGGCACCGGGCTCACCCGCCATCGATTCGAATATCGATTTCTGCAGTTCGGCATCGATCGTCAGTTTGATGACTTCGCCTTCGCCTGCATCGTTTTCATACAGTGTCACAGGATCCGTGCCCGCTGCCGGTTTATGGGCGATGACCTGCATGCCCGGTTTGCCGCGCAGGCGGTCTTCGAGCGCCCGCTCCAATCCTTGGCGGCCGATCATATCATTCGGGCCGTAGCCTTGGTCTTTCAACTGCTCCAATTGCTCGCCCGTAATCGGCCCGATATAGCCGGTCAGATGCGCAAGCGCTTCGCCGTAAGGATATTCACGGAACTCCGATGGCTCCTGTTTCGTGCCCGGCACCGCGAAGACGCGGTCAAGCATCAGCTGGTCGCTCGACGGCACTTGTTTGATCGGCACGAAATAATGCGGCTGCACCCAGCTTTTATTCATGGCCGCTTCGATGTCCGATACATCCATCTCAAGTGCCCGGGCCAGTTTTTCCTTCTGCTCCGGCGTATTGAAATTCTGTGGCACGACGCCGACCATCATCGCGTCGCTGTTGACGGCAATCGGCTTGTCGTTGCGGTCGACGAGCTCACCGCGCACCGGTTCCGTCAGACGCACCTCGACTTCATCGCCCATTTCAAGCCGCGGCAAAATGTACGTCGGGTTCCATTCGACAAACCAGTCCTCCATCTCCTGATGTGTTTCGTACAGGAGCGTCAGCGTCTGGTCGAATTCAACCGGCCCCGCCATCGTCTCCATCTCCACGTGGATGTCAAAATCCGCCGGCATGTCCGCCGCGTAATCCACCGCTTCTTCCGGCGGCGTATACGTCACATTGACATCGCTGACGCCGAGCTGTTCATAAATGTCTTCCTGCCACGCCACAAAATTTTGGGAGCCGTAGACGTCTTTCGAGCCCTTATTCAGGAAGGAACCATACATCTTCGAAAATTCCTGGTTGTTCCACAGCTCGATGTACTGCTGCGCCCGCGTTTCTGCCTGCGACGTCTCTTCCGATTTCGCTTCGTCCGCCGTCGTCTCTTCTTCCGGTTCTTCCTGACAGCCTGCAAGGAGAATGATCAAAAGTATAAATGCAAAAATCCCGAGAAGCTTTTTGTCCATCCGTTTCCCTCCATTCAATTCTGCTCAAGCGACAATAGCCATATTCTATATAATTATAAATTCTCTGTAAATTCTGATAATCCTTTATTTTTCTGTAGGAAACCTGAGCCCCGGCACTGTCGTCTTCTTAAGCTAAGAGCTTTATTCGAATAAAACCGGAGGTGCCGAACCGTGAAATACCTGATCCATTTTACGTGGCAGCAAGCGCTTGCCTGCATCTTCCCGCTCATCATCTTCGCTGCGCTGGCCGTTTCGAAATTTGTCGAGATTCCCTATTTGCCGCGCTATGATTTCCTGCTGATCGCCTGCCTTCTCGGACAGGTTTTCATGCTGACATCCGGCCTTGAAACGAAAGACGAATTGAAGACGATCTGCGTCTTTCACCTGATTGGCCTGGCACTCGAAATCTTCAAAGTGCATATGGGTTCCTGGGCCTATCCCGAAGACGCCTACAGCAAGGTGTTCGGCGTGCCGCTCTACAGCGGCTTCATGTACGCAAGCGTTGCGAGCTACATCATCCAGTCGTGGCGGCGACTCGACCTGCAGATGATCCACTGGCCGAAAGCCGTCTACGCCGGCGGCATCAGCGCGCTGATCTACCTGAACTTTTTCACGCATCATTTCTCGTATGATGTACGCTGGGTGCTGAAAGCGCTGCTCGTCATCGTGTTCTTCAAAACGTTTGTGTCGTTCCGTCTGCTTGATCGCGTCTTCAAGATGCCGCTCCTGCTGGCATTCGTGCTAATCGGATTCTTCATCTGGATCGCCGAAAACATCACCACCTTTTTCGGCGCCTGGCAATACCCCGACCAGCAAGCCGCCTGGACCATCGTCCACATCGGCAAAATCAGTTCCTGGGCGCTATTGGTCATCATCAGCATCATCATTGTCGCCCAGCTGAAGCGGGTGAAGAGTGGCCTTGGGGAGAGGGAGCTTGTTGGTGAAAGCGAATTGAAACTGGAATGAAAGAAAGCAGCTGCGATTGATTATCGCGGCTGCTTTCTTTTGGACTTTTTGTGGTGGCGATGTCGTATAGATTCGATTTGGTGTCGTATAGATTGCTTATGGTGTCGTATAGCGGCGTTATAGTGACGTATAAACTTTTTTGCCGTATAAATCCAGTCATCCAGTAAAAGATCTGGATGCTCACAGCTGCTTTCTTCCCTTAATTAAAACTGCAAAAATTGCTCATAACCCTCCGCAAAAAAGTTGAATCTGTTTTCGATGGCTGGTTCCGGAAGCACGAATGTCAAAAAGTACTCGCCGTCATATTTATAGGTCACTTTGAAAAACCAATGCTCCTCGGTTTTTTCTTCATTTCTAAAGACAGTCACACGGTGTTTCGAAAGCACTTGGAAATCATCCACATAATCATTTTGGAATGTCTCTTTAGCGGCAAGCTGTTCAATTACTGGCTTGTCGGATTCCGTTAACGCCGCACCTTTTTCAATGACAGCATATTGGCTGGCATAATCGCCGCCTTTATCGAGATACTGCTCAACAACGTAGATATTCTCACTGTCGTAATAGCCATAGTTTCGGGGAGTCAGCAAAAACGCCCCTTCGACTTCCCCAAATTCCACCAGATCCCGTTCGTGCACAATTTCTTCAACTTCTCGCTGATCGGGTGTCGGCTCATATGTTGCGATGAACCACATGGCAAGCCAGCCGACGACAATTACAGCAGCAAGCCCAACCAGGACCATCAAAAACCGTTTCCGCATAACCGCTCCCCCCTTCTGACTCCAGTTTTCACAAGTTTTTTCTTTTCATTAATATTACCAAAAAAATCCATGACAATATACAGAATTGTGGTTTAATTAGAGTAGAGCTGGAGGGGGATAATAGTGAGCAAAACGATGAAAATTATTCTAAGTGTGGTTGGCCTGTTCGTTGCCTTGATTGCAGTCAGTATCGGCTATCTCTATTTTCAATTCTCTCCGTTAATGGAAAATGCTCCGCCTGATTATGTCGTCAAGAATTATATAGAAGAAAAATATGGCTTTGAAATAGATATTATCGAGACACGGACGTATGGAATGGGCGCCTCGCCTGAATTCATCGTATCTCCTGAAACCGATGAAGATATACGCTTTAATGTCATTGTTGATTCTTCCGATCATTCAGTAATCGAAGATGATTATTCATATGCACTGGAAGCGGATAAAGAATTTCAGAAATTAAAAACCGTTATTCCGGTTATCAAGGAAATGGGTTTCACAGGTGAAGAGAATCCCGACATTCGGTTGAATTATAATTATGAATCCATTTCCTTAATCTTGATGGATCATGAAGGTATAAATTTTAAAATGTTTGCGGCAGATGGACTGGACCGTTACTACACCCTCTACCAGTTGATCGTGGAGAGTCAGGCCGACCTTGATAATATTGTTATCGCCGATGAATCCTCCTCCTATTCCCTGGATCTTTTCATGGAACCACTCGCTGAAGCTAAAAATAAAGAAGAGTTTTTGACCATATTAAAGACATACCATCCGCTAATAGTTTCCCATGAATTGGTGCGCCAGCTGCAAGATGAAGCAGCTGCTATTGAAAACGAGCGTTTCTATTTCGGCAATCAATTTGCCAAAGAGCACGGGGATGACGAAGACCCTTGGTTACACTGTATAGAAGTGAGCGAAACTGCAGAATGCACATCTGCTCATATAACAATTACGTACCAGGAAGATGGCTTCACTTCGGGCAACCCTTATTTTGCGGAAGACCTGGAAACAATCTTTGGCTTTATCGCAACGCATCTGGAACCAGAAATCCGGGTGGAAACCATTTCTCTGGAAGCGGACGATCTGTCGGGTGACAGCCTGGAAATTGGATATGAAGATAGGATGAAATATGAGGATGTTGATGAACTGATTGCGTTTTTATTGAATGAATAATAAAATGATGCCTCTCTCCTTAAAAGGAATTACTTCCATTTTTTGAAACTTGAGTGCAGTCAGAACGTATTAATAATCAGTATCTTTTATTAAAAGGAAACGGAGCGATGCCAATGACAAGGGAACGGATGAAAAAGCATGTGCTGCTGTATGGTGGAATTGCCATGATTCTCTTATCCTTCTTGGCAATCCACGAGTTAACGGCCCCGCGAATCGGACCGATTGGGGATGGCAGCAGCATCCCGCCGCCCGCTTTGATATGGAGGATCTTCTCTTTATTCATATTGTGTGGTATAGGATTTATTATTTGGGGAATCTATAGATTTTTGTTTAAAGAAAAACGAACTGATAATTTTATGGAGGTAGACAATGGTGAGCAGTGAGAAAAGAATGGTTGCAGAGCGATGGTTTGCGGAGTATTTTACAAAAGGCGATTTGAGCGTGCTTGAAGAATTGACGACGGAAGATTTCGTCTACCATTCGAGGAACGGCGAAAATTCCCGTGAGCAGATGAAAGGCTTCATGAAGTGGTACCGGCAGGTTTTCCATGACGACGAGTGGACTTTGGACGATGTAATCGAGCAGGACAGTAAGCTGGTCGTGCGCTACACGGGCTGGATGACGTACAAAGGCGGCTGGTTCAATATTCCGGCTGAGGATCAGCGCGTCAAGGAAACGGGTATGATCCTGTTTACATTTACAGACGGAAAAGTCAGCGAGATGTGGTGCGAGAACAGCGATGCGGCGATTCTTTATGAGCTCGGCGCATTAGCGAAAAATACGCATGAAGTGTTCTGATTCACTGTGAATAAATGAAATGGGGAGGCTGGAGTATGGAGAATTTCATAGGCTATATTTTTGTGGCGCTGACGATAGGTGGATTCGGTTATGCGCTGGTGTGGCAGATTCGGGACACATTGGCAATCAAGCGGACGACCAGGTGGGAAACGCGTTTCGATAAAAGAAAATTGGCTGGGCATTATTTGATGGTCATCGCCTTCGCCGGATTCTTCGGTTCGTATCTGCTGAATGTGGCGGTCGGCACGCTGTCTCATATTCGTACGGATACTGTGCAGCACGCGCTCATCAACAGCAATAACACGGCGTTTGCCTGTTCCCTGTTTTTGGCGGCGTTCCTAGTTTCCAAGTTTATGATTGTGCCGAAGGAAGAGGAAGAGCAGCGTTTGTTGAAAGTGAAAATTTGAATAGGATTTATTTCAAAGGAGCTGCGGTTAATCCGTGGCTTCTTTTTTTATGGGGGGCTATGTCGTATGGATACCATTTGTTGACGTATAGCTCTCTTTTAGTATCGTATAGCGTCGGTTTGTTGTCGTATAGACTCAGTATCCTCACGTGCCCCAATTCACATTCCCTCACTCGGCTGGAGATCCGATTGGTCGCAGTCCGCCGCGCGGACTGCTGGGGCGGGGCTTCGGCCTCCGCCCGTTTTCGGCCAATAAGGGGTTTGGTTCTTTGGGTCACGGTTAGATGTCGTATATGGGATTTTTAGTGTCGTATAGATTGCTTTTGTTGTCGTATAACGTCATTTTGGTGTCGTATAAGCCGAATATGCTAACACTAACACCACAAAAAAAGAGAGAAGCCCCATGGCTCCTCCCTCTCATCTTCATTTAGTAAACAATGCATTGGACATCAGACGGAACAGGTAATCCGTATGGTCGCGGAATGCTGGCTCGAGACCGATCAGCGTTACGTCCTTGTCGTTTTCCTGGATTAATACGGGCTGGCTGGCTGCGGCTTCGCTGCCTTTCCAGTGGCCGGCGATGAAGAAGTCACCTTCGTCGTAAGACGCTTGTACTTCATCCGCTTCGACTCCGCTGTACCAAACCGGACGGTAGACGAAACCGATATCGTCCTGGCTGTAGCCGGCTGTCAGGCCGCTGCCGTCGTAGTCGATGGAGACGATGCCGTTGCTGTTGGAGCCGCCGACGTTGACTGTCGCATCCGTCAAGCCGAGCGATTTCGTTGCGCGGGATGCGCCGGCACCTGCTGCGATGTATTTGCCGCCATCAGCAATGAAGCTTTCAACATTCGCTTTGAATGCGTCATACTGTGCAGGATTTTGGAAACCGAATTCTTTATTCCCTTCACGTGACTGAGTCGGTGAAATCAGACTTTCAGTGCCGTTGTAAATGAAAGCATCGAATCCGCTAAGACCCGCTTCTACCACTTCAACCGGCGACAATTCGGTTACATCAAATCCGAGACGCTCAAGTGCCAAGTTCATGCCGGCGTGGGTTTGCTGTTTATTCATCCCGCCGTCTTCAAGCAAAGCTACTTTGACAGAAGAAATTGCTTCAGCGTCAGCGGGCATTTTTGCCGACTCGATTTGCAGGCCGGATTCTTTTACGGCAGCCGCAATTTTATTGGCAGGAGCTGCTGTATAGAAATAGCCTTCCGCACCGCGCTTCACTTCAACGCCAGAAGCGAGCAAGTTGTTGACGAGTTCGACCGCTTGCACGGAAGAATTCGGGATGACGAACGGCCCTTTGCCGGAAACTGCACCTTGGTTTTTCACTTCTTTGACTTTCGCCGCTGCAACATCAACAGCCGTCGTCACAGGATTCGCCTCGAAGCCCCAAAGTTCTGGCAAGCTCCATGCGGAAATGTCATACATAGAAGGCGTATCGTTCGTGATATCCTCGCCATCCCAAAGGAATGTGTTGGCAAGACCGGCCTTCGCCTGATTCATGTGGACGATGTAAGAGCCTTTGTCGTATGTTACGCCTTCAACGGTGAACGCTTTGGAAGCGCGCACGACGTCGATGTCGTTTTTGATCAAATGGTTGACCGCTTTTTCAGTGACAGTCGGATCCTGTTCATCGACCGGCAAAACGTATGCTTTCGGGAAGAAACCTTCTGCGTGGGTCGGGTGGTCGAAATTGATGCCGCGTTCGAACACTTCCATCTGGTCAGAGATCATTTCCTGTTTATTGTCTGTGGCGTATTTCAATGCACCCATCACCGCATCGTACATCCATTTCACGCCGTCTTCATCATTGGTCGGCGCTTCAAGTGTGTGGCCATATGCACCGTGGTACATCGCATACATCGGCGTGAAGATCGGCGGATAATCATCCCAGCCAGCCGCATCGTCACGCTGCGGCACGTAAGTACCCGTCATGTCCTGATAAAGCGCACCTTCGTATCCCGCTTTATTGCCCATGATTTCCGCTTCCATCGCTTCGGCTTGGCCGTAAGCCCATTTATTGTACAGATCGTATTCATAGTTCGGATTATGCGGCGGCGTACATGGCTCGATCAAGCCCTGCTTGTTCGGCGCATAATTTTTCACGTAGCCGTGGGTATCCAGGAACACCATCGGATTCCATTCGGTAATCAACTCAACCGTCTGCTGGGTTTCCGGCTGTGACTGGGTGACGAAATCGCGGTTCAAGTCGATGCCTTCGCCGTTAAAACGCGTCGCGTCGACACGGCCATCCGGGTTTGCCACGACATTGAAAATGAGGACGTTATTCGCCAAAATCTCTTTTGTGGTGTCATCGTTTTGCGTCGCAAAACGTTCGATCAGCTGCAAAGTCGCGTCACTGCCGACAAATTCCGTGCCGTGAATCGAACCGTTGATCATGATCGGCACTTTGAAATCCGGATTTTCCGCTACCCAATCCTGTGCTTTCCCCGGATTTTTGAACATCTGCTTGCGCAAAGCCTGGATCTTGCCGAACTTGCCTTGCGATTCAGGGTCTGCAATCGTCACAACATACAACGGGTGGCCATCAGACGAGGTGCCTGTCACCTCCACTTTTACGCGGTTGGACGATTTTGCGATTTCTTCCAATTTCGGTCCGATTGCCGAAAACTTCTTAAAATCATAGTTTTCACTGTTGAATTTGCTGCCGTCCTGCTCTTCAAGCGCATTTACGTATGTAACTTTCGGCGAGTCCGCCACAACCGATGACCACGGCGCAGACGCCAAAAGGCTTGCTGCCAATAAAACACTGACTGACTTCTTCATATTCCACTCTCCCCTATTTGAATAAAAATGTATAAATATTAACTAATTTTAATAATATACATAATTTATGCATTAATATATCGACCGAATGAATTATTATTGCATGGTCCAAATAGGTTAAATTAAACAATAGTTCTTGTTTTTACATCAAATAATTTATGTATCTGCATCCATTCTCATATCTTGGGTTGCGAGACGCGGGATGAATTGGGGGGTGATGTCGTATAAGCGATTTTTAGTGTCGTATAGATTGCTTTTGTTATCGTATAGCGGCGGTTTGTTGTCGTATAGACTTCGCATACTCACGTATCCCAATCCACATCCACTCACTCGCTTGGAGATCCGATTGGTCGCAGTCCGCCGCGCGGACTGCTGGGGCGGGGCTGCTGCCCCGCCCGGTTTCGGCCAATAAGGGGTTTCGCTCTTTGGGTGACGGTTAGATGTCGTATAAGCGATTTTTAGTGTCGTATAGATTACTTTTGCTGTCGTATAGCGGCGGTTTGCTGTCGTATAAACTCCATCTCCTCACACAAGCTCAACCCAACACGTTTTACCCCTCCCTTTTCAAGGGTATTCCACTTACATTAACTGAACTAGTAACTGATTGTTATCAGTGCTAACTCAAGCTCAACATCCGAGTGAATTTCAACATTCCGCTGCTAAAGCAAGAGTCTTCACTGTTTTTCTCTCTATCTTTAGAAATTTCTCTCAACGCCGGCGCGGCTCAGGAGCAGGCGAATGCCGACCGGAGCAATAAGACGAGTGGTCTTCTCGGCTTATTGCGGGAGGCTTGTCCATAGCGCCGAAGTGAATTATAAAAAGTTATTCTCTAAACAACTAATATAGACAATCATCTATCATTTAGGAGTGATTCCCGTTTATGCCCTATGCCAAAATCGATGACTCGCTGACGCTTTATTACCAGACAAAAGGTGAAGGACTGCCGATTGTCTTCATTCATCCGTTCGTGATGGCGCATAATGTATTTATGCATCAGGAGCCGCTGGCCGAGGAATACCAGACCATCTTTTTCGATATGGCCGGCCACGGTAACAGCACGAAAGGCGACACGCCGCTGACAATCCATCTGCTGGCGGAGCATCTCAGAAAACTGCTCGACCGGATCGGCATCGACCAAGTCGTCGTCTGCGGCTATTCGCACGGCGGCTTGGTGGCGCAGGAGTTTGCGCTCAATTATCCCGAACGGACGATTGCCGTCATCCTGTCCGGCGGTTATTCGGAGTTGAATAATTTTTCACCGAAATTCTTCATCAAATCCGTGATGTACCTTTCGAAATTCCGGATGGTGTCGGTTGCTGCAAAGCTGCAGGCGAAGCTCAATAAATACTATCCCGGTGATGATAAAAAGATTTACCGTCTTGCGCGGAAATCGGATCCGCAGCGTTCGTATGAATTCTGCCGGACCGGCTTGGATTATGTGTCGACCCATTCGCTGCATCGGCTGAAGATGCCGATCCTGCTCGTTTACGGATCTCTCGAAAAACCGATGCATCATTACCGCATCCCATTTCAGCGAGCAGCGCCGCAGACGCAAGTCATGTTCATTGAAGGCGGAGACCATCAGGTGCCGCCGCGGTCGTTCAGGAAATTCAATGCTGTGGTTGATGGCTTTTTAAAGCCGATTGCAGCGGACTACTACGCAGATGATTCGGAGAGATTGCGATGAAAATGATGTTATTGCTGATCGGTCCGACGATCATGATGTACATCGGCCTCTATGTAATAGAAAATGTCGCGGCTACGTTTATGCTTTTTTATGGCTGGCTGCTCGGAGCGCCACTTCTCGGCAAAGCTTTTCCGAAAGAGCGCATGCGCTTATCGAAGCAAGGGCTCCTTTTGGGAATTACCAGCGGAGGGGTTTTCTTCATCTTCATTTTCGGCGGGATGATCTGGCTGCACGAATACCTGCTGGATGTGGAATCCTTGCGGGAACTGCTCGTCGATTGGGGCTTCATCGGACCGGCTGAAATTTTGCTTGTGCTGGTGCTGCTTCTGCTCAATCCGGTGCTGGAAGAAGTCTATTGGCGGGGTTATATGTTCGAAAAGATCCGCACAAAAGGCAGTGCCGCCAACGCCATTATCGTGACTGCCGCCTTTTATACGCTCTACCATGTGCTGACGGTCATGCAGCTTTTCGAAGTCGCCTACACGCTCGTCGCCGTCATCCCCGTGCTGATAGCCGGATTGTTCTGGGGCTATATCCGTGAACGCACCGGTTCGATCACCGCCACCATCATCGGCCACGGCCTCGGCGATCTGGGGATTGTCTGTGTGTATTGGTTTATTGTCCGTTAATGAACAACAAAAAAGCTGCGGAATCGTTATCCGCAGCATGCTTGTGGTTCTATTGGCTTTCCGCAAACCGGCTTCGGCCTGGGACGCTCCTTCATCTTGGCGCGGCAGCATTCAATCAACAGTAATGCCAGCCTTTTATCGCCAATGAATTCATGCGGTTTTTGCCATACGTGTTTAAATACCTGTGTGACAAGCTGCTCGCAAATGTGATGATCGGCTTCGGCTTCAGCGACAATTTTCCACAGCAATAAATGATAGCGGTCGTATAATTCTTCGAACGCTTTTTTATCCTGCTTTAATAAAGCTTTGATCAAACGGTCATCTGCTCGCATTTTGTCACCCCTCTATCTCAAACTACCCGCCTAATCTAAGGCTAAACTCCCAGTTGAAATAAAAGGTGTAATTTTTGTAATAATAATTTAAAAAGAATGATATTTTTTGATTTTGTATACTTTATAGGTTCTATCGGCTTATTAAAAGGAATTTATTAACAGATAAACTCAAAAAGAAAAACTGGTTTTATTCCAATTCCTCAATTTGAATGTCTTTGAAAACGATGGTCACTTCCGTCATCGGGGTATCGAACAGCACATGTAACTCAACTTGATCACCGTTCAAATAAATCTCATTATATAACCACCAGGCACCGGTAATGTCTTCAGGAATTATGGCTTCGCTGACCCCGGTGAATTTCACTTTGACATCCTTGAAGTAATGGAAGCCACTGTTGCAATCGATCACGAGGACGAGTTCGCCGTCAGCTGGATGATCCACATTTTTCACGATGCAATCATGCAGGCTTTTTTCCGTCAGCTGAATCGCACCTGGCGGCAAAAATTCCTTGATGGATTCATAATGCCGACTGTAATCATCCAACAGCGCGTCAAAGCGGGTTTCGTAATCCGCTTCCCATCTGTCCGCCATTTCGCGGAGTTCCGGAGTCGGATACGTTGAATTGAGCGTACCGTCATAAATATATGGATGAAAGGAATCAGGCAAAAACTTCAGAAGATCCCTTTTCTTATCTTCGAGGTCACGGCGGTGCACTTCTTGCGGGTCGATGCCTTGCTCCCGGTAGGCGGCCTGGCCTTCTTCCCATTCTTCTTCGGTTTCAGGGAAGGTCAGAAAACCGGACACTTGCATTTCGTCATACCATTCTTTAGTAAAGTATTTCATCGTCTTCCCCCTTATCTCTTCTTTTAAAAGATTATACTCGGTCTTCTGCAAGAAATGAATTTTTATCTTTAAACGTTTGTTCTTTACTCTCTACTAAACTATGTTCCCCAAACTTAACGGATTTCCTCTTTCCATAGGAAATTCTCTCCTATATAAATCAAAAAACTGCCCCGCCATAAAGCGGAACAGCGCCTAATACTGTTCTTGTTCTTGCTTTTGTTCCTGGAGAATTTGCCATAAGGCGCGGTCCAGGCGGTCATAGCTGAAACGGAAACCCGCTCTTTCAAGCCGCTCCGGCACCACCCAGCGGCTTTTCAAAATCAGTTCCGTTTCGGTGCCGATGAATACGGCGCCCATTTCGAGCATCCATTCCGGTGCAGGCAACCCTCTGCGGCGTCCCATCACTTTCCGCATCTGCTCCATCAATTCTTTATTGGTCACCGGATTCGGAGAAGAAGCATTGAAGATACCGCTCAAATCTTTTCGCTGTTTCAGGAATTCGATGATCCGGTAGACATCTTCGATATGAATCCAGCTGAACATCTGCTTGCCTTCGCCTTGCTTGCCGCCAAGGCCGAAGCGCACCATATTGATGTACGGTTCCATCACTCCGCCGTCCGCTCCGAGCACAATGGCAAGGCGCAAGGCGATTTGACGGGTTTTCGGCAGATTGAAACGGAAGAAGACATCTTCCCACGCTTTTCCGACATCCACTGAAAATCCTGTGCCGAGCTCCCCCGTCGCTTCCGTCATCGGCCGGTCTTCCGCGTGGCGGTATATCGTCGCCGTGCTGGAATTGATCCAAAGCTCCGGCGGGTTCTGGCATTTCCCGATCGCCTTGCCCAGCGCTTCAGTCGTCCGCGTCCGGGATTCATAGATTTCCCGCTTGTTTTTTTCGTTATAACGGCAGTTTACCGATTTCCCAGCTAAATTAATGACCATACCCGCATTTTCCAGTGCATCCACCATCGCCGCCTCGTCGTTCCATGAGATCTGCCCCGGCTGCCTCGAAATGATATGTACGATATAGCCCTGATTTGTATATGTGCGTTCCAAATATTGTCCGATAAAACCGGTACCGCCTGCCAGTACAATCTTTTTCAGCATACAAAAAACCCCTCTGCTTTTTTCCTATATCCTTTAGACGTTTGAACTACTGGAAAAGATTCACTTTTTTACGGATTTATCAGATTTCATTAATTTTTTTGGAATTCGGCTGTCACTCCTGCCAAATTATGTTAGCCTTTAGTTATGTTAATAAAACCATCTAATGTCTGACAGGAGTGTCCCTCATGAAAAACAAATTGAACGCGTGGCAAAAATTATTCCTTTTATTCGCCGGAGTCCTGCTGATTTCAAGCGCCGTCTTCCTAACGCAATCCTATTTCAGCTACCAGCAGGTGAAAACCTCTTCGGATCAATGCTATGACCAGGGTGGCTTCCCGAAAGTCGTGAAGTCCGGCTTTGAAGTGAAAGTGTTTGAATGCAATTTCTATAATGAAGCGGACGAATAAAGAATTATTAATCCAAGAATGACAGCAAGACTATTAACCGGCAGCGCCCTTCGAATCAGCAATAGATTTGAAGGGCGTTTGCGCTAACGTGAAACGTTTTCAGCTGGTTGCAGTCTACTGGGTATATAGACGAATCATTTATTGGCTAACCGTGAGAAGGAAGTATCACATGACACTTAAATGACATAAGAACGTCATAGCCATTTCTTAAAAAAGGCGTCCATTCGAGAGGAGTAAAGAGATGAAATTCAAATCATTGCATGCAGTGAGTCTTTTGTTTATTGCATTAACGCTTTCCGCATGCGGCACCGAAGATACTGTCGAAGAAACAATTTATGAGGATGAACCAGTTGACCAGTCTGCAGCCACTCAATACGAAGACGATAAAATGGTCGGCACATCCGGTCCGCCGGATAAGGAACGCAAGATTCTGGGAGTCGGAATTGCAGAATGGGAAAAACGGCATGACGGGCCAGTTACAACTGAAGAAGGAATCGGCTACGATGCCCATTATGACGACGAAACTATCGTAAGAAATGAAGACGGCACCGAAGCTTCTCTTGATGACATCAAATTCGGGCAAAAAGTGCAGATCAACCCGCCAAGAGGAGACAGTTTTGAAGGCTATGCAGAAGAGATTATTTTATTGGATATGACATACGAAGAAAAATACGAACAGCTGCTGGCGTCCAACGATGGAATAAGGATTGTAATCATGTATGAGTACGGGGAAAGATTGCCTAAAGAGATGAAGGATGCCGAACCCCTATTCGAGAAGGCCAATGAAATACTCGAAGAAATCGGGAAACAGGTTGGTGCTTCCTGGCACGAATACGATAAGGATTTCGTGGTGGATTTCAAAGAAGAACTGGAGATTGAAGAGTTTCCGGTAGTCCTCGTCTTTGACGGAAAAGGCATGCTGTTCAAGTCGGATGATGTAGAGGAAATGTTTGATTTTTTGAGGGGGATGAAAAAGTGAAAAAAGAGATGCTGTTTTGAGTAATATACTCACTACAGCATCTCTTTTTTAGTTAGACATCTTTTTTAGAGGCACTTCCAAATACTTTTCATATCTCCGCTGCTCATCCTGCATCCGGTAAATCCGGATCGAATCCACCTGAAAATCCGGATAAGGCGCAAGTTCCTGACTGGCTGCTGCCGCCATTTTCTTCAGTTCTTCCTGCGATACCCCGTGCGACGTCTTGGCTAAAGTCAAATGCGCCACGAACTGGTCCAGTTCAAAATATTGGGCAATCTGTTCCGGGTTGGAGCCGACCGCTTCGACCAAAACGCTGTGCAGTTCGTTGACTTCCGGTGAATCCATGCTCAGATACAAAACGTCTTCGCCGAAAAAGCGCGGTTCCGCGAGTTGGACCCTGAAAGCCGGAAAGTCAGCAGCCGCCGCTTTCACGTTCTCGAGCCAGCCTTCGTCAGCGCTGAGGCCGCCTTGCGCTTTCAGCGTGATATGCGGTTCGACCAAATCATCGATCCGGTTCGCCGGCCATTGTTTCCTGAATTCCTTCAGTTTCTCCAATTCACTTTCAGGCGGCACAATGCCAATAAAATACTGCATGTCGACATACCCCTTTTTTCCATTTTTGTCATTTTACCATAAGGCTCTCTGTTGACACTGAATTTATTCCATAAAAAATAACGGATCAAGAGCAATCTGCCACTCTCGATCCGCTGGCTTTTATTTTAGAAGAAAACGATGACGATCAGGATTGCCGCGAGTACCAGTCGGTAAATGGCGAACGGCATCAATTTGACTTTCGAAATCAGTTTCAGGAAGAAACGGATGGAAATCAAAGCGAAGATGAATGCGCTGACGAAGCCGACGATGTAAAACGACAGGTAATCCATCGACAATGTGTCCCAGTTTTTCAGGACCGACACAAGGCTTGCGCCGAACATGATCGGCACGGCCATGATGAAAGTGAAATCCGCGGCGGTGCGGTGGTTGAGGCCGAACAGTACGCCGCCGGAAATCGTTGCGCCCGAGCGCGAAAAGCCTGGCCAAAGCGACAGACATTGCACCATTCCGACTTTGAATGCCTGTATATAAGTGATTTCATCGAGACTGTTGACAGTTGGCGTCTTCGGCCCGAATTTGTCGGCAGCGATCATCAGGATCGATCCGGCGATCAAGGCATAAATGACGGTTTCGACGCCGAATAAATGGTCATCGATCAGGTCTTTGAAAGCGAAGCCGAGCACGACTGCCGGCAGCATGCCGACGATGACGTGCAATAAGTTGAAGCTGGTATTGGCAGTTTGCCCTTCGATTTTATACAAGCCGACCAGGCTGAACAGCCGCTTCCAGAACACGACTACCACTGCCAGAATCGAGCCTAATTGTATGACGATCTTAAATGTATTTGCCGGGTATTTCCCGAGGAATTCCTGCGATTTCAGCCACATATCATCGACGATGATCAAGTGTCCCGTTGACGATACCGGCGCGAATTCTGTCATGCCTTCCACAAAGCCCAAAATGAGGGCTTTCAGTAAATCCAACCATTCCATGTTTCATCCTGCTTTCTATTGTTATCTCTTCCTATTAAACGCTTCTTTTCGAGGGAGGTTGCGTGCTCCGCTCCTATTTTTCAATTTATATTTCACAAGAGGAATTCCATGAAACTTCCAAGAGTTCCAATCGTATAAATACTATAGCATGATATTAATGAAACCATTAGAAATTTTTTGCAAGGGGTGAGGAAGTTGGCGGAACGGGTTGACATGAGTTTCAAGAATAAAGAAGTGAAGATGTGGTTTATGATTATGCTCCCTGTTTTTATCCTTGGTACCATCGCTTTGTTCACGAGTGAACCCACATCCAGATATCTGCCCTTCTTAATCATGATGATCGGTTTGGCCATCTATTATAGCTGGCGTTTCCGCTACCGTAAAAAAAAGAAGGAATCGGACACTGAAAAGTGATTCTATTCTTCCCCAGCTTTTATTTCCCGGGAAATGTTGTGGAATTTATTGGCTGCATGCTTTAGCATGAAAAGAAATTATTGGATTCGAATGGAGGACTTCAGATGCCACACTGCGAGAATTGCAACAATGAATGGTCATGGGGAACGACTTTGCGTAAATCGTTTACGCTTGGCGAAGGAATGGAATGCCCGGAATGCGGCAAAACGCAATACCTGACCAGGAAATCACGGAAACGAATGGGGATTGCAAACTTTTTCCCGGCACCGCTTTTAATCGGTTCCGCCTGGCTGTTTGACCTGGAAATCGTCTCAGTACTGGCGGTCGCGCTGTTTCTGTTCGCCGTCTTCATGCTGACGTATCCGCAAATGGCTGAATTGACAAACGAAAACGAACCGATGTGGTAATAAACCCGGAAGGAGCACAGGATATGAAAAAGACAGAGGACTGCCTGGGCTGCAAGCTGGCCAATAACGAATTGGAAACGCATGTGGTTTATGAAAACGAATGGATTACGTGCATTCTTGACCACGACCCGTTCAATGAAGGCCATGTGCTGATTTTGCCGAAACAGCATTACAGATTCATCGATGAATTCGATACAGAAACGGCTGTATCGGTGATGAAGGCGGCGCAATTGCTGTCGCGTGCCATCAAAATGGCGTATGCACCGGACGGCATTTCAATCTGCCAGAACGGCGGCACCTTTGACGACTTGACGCATTTCCATATGCACATCGTGCCACGCCATGAAGATCAGGACTTCTCCAGCTTTTATACGGATGATGTTTGGGATAATGAAGCGATCAAAGACAAGTTGCCGGAGACGCGTGAGCGTCTGGCACAGCTTGTCAGTGAAATGACCGCAGTTTAAAACGCCGTTCCTATTGGAGTGGCGTTTTTGTTTTCACTTTTTAAATTCCAGTCCTTTTGAAGCGAGTTCCTGCTTCAATACTTTAATCGCTTTCGGACCGACACCATGCAGCTCCAGGATTTCTTTTTCCGTGGCGTCTTTCAATTGTTCGACCTTCGTGTAACCCGCTCCGATCAGCGCTCTTGTCGCCGGCTTGCCGACTCCTTTTGGAAAATCGTTCTCGCCCATTGATTGATCCGCCTTTTTATTTTTAGATTTTAACTCACCGTATTTATGCTGGTGCTCCCGTTTGCGCCGGTTGTAATCCTCGTCTTCCCGGATTTCATCCCAGCGCTTCTTGAAAATCGCCGCCGACTCGGCTTTCACCGGATCGATTTGGCGCTCTTTGATGGTGCGGTCTTCATTGTATTTGCGGCCGCCCTTATAATTCGTGTAGCGCCGCGCCCGCGTATAGCCCATCTGGATGAATTTCCGCGCCATGTCCATGCCGACAAAATCATCCTGCTTGCGGTATTCCTCGAACATATCCGAAATCTTGTCACACGACTCCTGTGCAATTTCCGGCGTCTTGAATCGCCAATGCGGCAAAATCTCACTCTTGTAAGGCTCGACCAGCAACACGCCCTGCTCCCCTTTGCCGACCCGGTAAAGCTCCGGATTCTTCCGCAGATCCAATTTCTCATAATCCAAATCATAGTCGAATGCCATCCCTATCACTCCTTATGGAACTCATACCCCGTTTTTTGGTGGAAAATGCCTCCGTCTTGAGAGTGGTTTATTTCAATTGTGAGATGAAAATCTCTATAGGTTAATAAAATCTGTTTAAACGATACTGCCTTCTATCCATACGACAACAAAAGTTTTCTATACGGCAATAAAGCTTCTCTATATGCCATCGAACCTTCAGCCAAAGAGCAGCCCCCTTATTGGCCGAAAGACGGGCGGGGCTCTGGCCCCGCCCCAGCAGTCCGCGCGGCGGACTGCGACCATCCTGCTTTTTTACTGAGTGAGTAGTAGTTAAGAGAGTGTTGTGATGTTAAAAAGCTTATGCGACAACAAAAAACGCTTATACGACACTATCCATCATCTATACGACACTAACATCTTGCTATATGGCAGCTCTCATCCGCTGTCTGTTAAATGAATACAATCCTTCTTTAATTAACGGCATTTCCGGGTTTATTGGAGTGACAGCAAAAGAAACTGCTATAATGGCGGTAGCAAGTTTCAGACAAAGGGGCGATGCAGGGTGAAAAGTGAGAAGCAGAAGATGTTGGACGGGGAGATGTATGATCCGAAGGACAATACATTGCAGAATGAGCGGCTGAATGCGCGGCGTTTGAGTCGGTTGTTCAATAAGTCTTCCGAGATGGATGGTACGGATCGGAAGCTGCTGTTGAAGGAATTGATCGGTTCGACGGGTGACAAATTTTTTGTTGAGCCTAATATCCGCTGCGATTATGGCTATAATATCCACATCGGCGAGAATTTCTATGCCAATTTCGATACGTGCCTGCTGGATGTATGTGAAATCCGCTTTGGCGACAATTGCCTCCTTGGCCCGGGTGTCCACATTTATACGGCTGCCCACCCGCTTGATCCGAATGAGCGCAATGCCGGCAAAGAGTTCGGAAAACCTGTAACCATCGGCAATAATGTGTGGATCGGCGGACGCGCCGTCATCAATCCTGGAGTGACAGTCGGCGATAACGCCATCATTGCTTCAGGTGCAGTTGTCGTGAAAGACGTGCCGTCCAATTCGGTGGTCGGCGGGAATCCAGCCCGTGTTATCAAGGAAATAGAAATATAAAAAAAAATGCCACGGCTGAAATATCAGCCGCGGCGTTTTTTGACGAAACCTTCTTAAAACCATTTTTAATGGATGCATTTCGCAAGCGAAATGCGTCTTTTTTTGTTTTTTGTTTTAGGATCTGCTCTAATCAGGGCTTTTCGCTAGCGAAAAGCGTCCTTTCTTATGCTTTTGACCTTTGTGAGATGCTGGTTTGGCTTCCTTATTTCATATATCCGTGTTCAAAAAATTATATCCGCGTTCAGGAGATTATATCCGCGTTCAAAAAATTATATCCGTGTTCAGCAGATTATATCTGCGCTCAAAAAAATATATCCGCGTTCGAGCTTTTTTGGCAGTCAATTCCCTTTTTCCGCCTTCACCTTCGCTAATGTATATAACTCCAACACATCCTGCTTGGTCAACCCCGACGAAATCGACAGCAGCCTCTCCAAATAATCAGCCTTCGTCAGCTCCGGCACTACCGGCTCTTCCGCCAACACTTTATCTCCCGGCCCGACGCCGTTCATGATGTCGTCCCATTCCGCGTCGCTGTAATGCACGATTTCTTCTTTCGGCGTAATCAGCAGCACATCCACCGGCACATCCAGCACGCTGCTCAGCATCACAATCCATTTCGCCGACGGCACCGAGTCACCGTTTTCCCAACTCTTGATGCGGCTGGCCGACGTCCCCAGCTTTTTCCCCAGCGACAGCATCGACAAGCCGTCATGCTCCCTCAGAAACCGCAGGATCTGCCCAAAATTCTTCGCATTGAACTCCATTTCCTCACACCTCTAGTTTTATTTATAAATAAAATGTAACATTATTTAATTTATAAATAAAACTTAATTTCCGATTTTATTCGCATCAACGATTCTGTAAACTATCCCCAATTGGCTCATCATTAACGTTATAATGAGTATAACAATAGACGAATAAGGGGGCGGCAAGGATGCAAAGCAGATTGGATCCGCAAGTGGACGAATGGATCGACGGGCTGGGCGAACCGGTACAGGCAATCGTCAAACGCTTGAGAGGCGTGGTGTTTGAAGCTTATCCGGAAATCGAGGAAGGGATCAAATGGTCAAAACCGAGCTATTCGAAAGAAGGGCTCGTGTGCTATATGCAGACTGCGAAGAGTCACGTGAATTTCGGCTTCTACCGCGGCACCGAACTGGAAGACCGCAACGGATTGCTCGAAGGCGACGGCAAGAAGATGCGCCACGTCCGGATCCGTAAAGCGGACGAAATTGATGAAGAGAAATTGAAGTTTTTGATCTGGGATGCGGTTGATCTTAACAGGAAGTAAGGTGGAGTTATTATGAAGGTTGGTACGCTTCTTTATATGGTGCTGGTCATGATTTTGCTGAGCGTCTTTTTCTTCGGCATTGAACCAAGGCTTGGTGAAAACCGCTGGGCTGCCTACGCCGTTTATATGGCTTTGTTTTTCGGACTGCTTGTCGTCTCTCAAAAACTTGAGGAACACTTCGAATTTCTGCGCAGAAAAATGGACGGCAAACTCGGGGTCCTAATAATCTTCGGCCTTTTAGCAGCACCATTCTTTTTGAGCATGGTCATGTAAGAAATAAATGCTGTTTTGTGTGCAAGTGTTTGGAGGTGAACCCTTGAACCAGCTCAAAGGATTATACATAAGCCTGATTCTCATCATGTTCGTCAACTTAGCGAATTTCAGTTTCTTTGACGGCGATTATTCAGGGATCGCGACGATGTTGACAGTCATTCTTTTCATCATCGCCACCTTGTTTTACATCAATGCCAGCCACCGCATGAAGGATGCGGGGCAATAATAGAATAGAAAGGAATTTCGGTTTCCTCCCCTTCTTTCTGAACAAATTGTAAAGCTCAGTTCACTGAACTGAGCTTTACTTTCCGTCCTATTTTCAATAGCTAATTAATCAATTTCATTAATACTTTCACTAATTAATAATCAAGAAATCAATCACGGACTATTTCTACATAATCTGCTTTTGCTTGTGCCGGAAAGGATTCTGCCACACTTCCGCTTATCCAAACTCTTACTTTCTGTCCTTCTCTGAATCGGAAAAAGTTATACTTGCTGACCCAAATCGCCTCCACGTTCGAAAGGTTCACAACTTCTTTCTGATTCATATTTTCCGCTTGTTCTTCAGATATACCGCTGACAACTAAAAGTCTGTTAATGTCTGCTTCTACTACATAACCTTCTATATAAGGCTCGAATTCAGGAGGATTATCAAAGTAGAAAAAAATAAAGAAAATAAGTACCACGCCAATCAGGATCAACACCTTTTTCATAATATCCTCCCCCTTTTCAAATATGCCTCTACTATGTAAACTCTGTATTCATTTTACCATTAATAATCAACTTATCTTGTTAACTTAAGTGAGGAGAAAACTATGAACAGATTCGCAAAATGGTTTATCACTTCTTTCGTATTGGGACTTGCGGGGTTATTGGCAGTAATTGTTGCTGAACATACCGCAAGATTAGGCGGCGAACTAAATCAAAATATATTGCTGGGTATTTTCATCTCCATTTTCGTCATAAATCTGCTTTCTCTGATCAGTATCGTTCTGGCAAATTCAAAGAGAGCTAAAAGAGAACTTGTTGCATCTGCATTTATTGCGGCTATACCTTTGCTGGCTTTGGTGATGAATGGGTTCCTGTTCACCGTTTATTTTGGCGGGAAATAAAATCTCAGTTCCATGGGCTGAGATTTATTAATTTGTAGGATTATTATATAAACCAATTCATATTCAATAATTATTTATTGATATTCGATAAAATTTATGGTATCTTCAATATAAGAAATTGTGAACGAGGTGCTGAATATGAAACGGGAAACCATCTTTTTGAAAATCGTCATCGTTTTGATGGCGCTGCCGGTACTGGCAATCTGCATATTCGTCGTGCCGCCGCTCAGCTCATTTGTAGCTGAACTCTTGCCGGAATGGGCTTTCCTGCAATGGATCTTCATGATTGCCCTCTATATAACGGCAATCGCCTATTTTATTGCGCTGTACCAGTCGCTTAAGCTGCTGAGCTATATTGACAAGAACATCGCGTTCTCGGAACTGTCGGTCAAGGCGCTGAAAAACATCAAGTATTGCGCGCTGACCATAACGGGAATCTACATTTTATGCTTGCCGCTCATCTTGTATATGGCACAGGTCGATGATGCGCCTGGTCTTGGCGGACTTGGCATGGTCATTACATTCGGTGCCTTTGTCATCGCCGTTTTTGCGGCAGTGCTCCAAAAGCTTTTTGAAAATGCGATTGAAATAAAATCTGAAAACGATTTAACGGTCTGAGGTGACGATAATGGCGATTATTATCAATATTGATGTTATGTTGGCAAAACGGAAAATGAGCGTGACGGAATTGACAGAAAAAGTCGGCATCACGATGGCCAACCTGTCCATCCTGAAAAATGGCAAAGCGAAAGCGATCCGCTTTTCAACTCTCGAGGCCATCTGCAAAGCCCTCGATTGCCAGCCTGGCGACATTCTGGAATACCGGAATGACGAAGAAACGACAGTGAAATAACCCCAAAGATAAGAGCCTGGAGAAATTTCCAGGCTCTTTTTGCTTCCATTATTTCTCCGCAACCGCTTCAAACGTGATACTCTGCTTCGGACTGTCCGGATATTGTCCGTATTGGTAATCAGCGGAAATCACAATATCGCGATAGCCGTGATTTTCAAGTATCGTGCGGAATTCCTCAACACCATACCAGCGCATCGCAAAACGTTCGAGCTCCGTATCCAGCAGCTTGCCGGATTTCCATCGCTCATAGCGGTTATGCGACACGCTGAATTGATTGATGTGATCGATTTCTTTTATCGTCGTTTCAAGCGTGATCACTTCGCCGTCTTCCAGTTCCCACGAACGCAGCGTCGAATTCCCGACTTCATTGTCCGTCGGCAAATAAAGATCCATGATCAGCTTGCCGCCCGGTTTCAAATGCTGATGGAAATTCTTCAGCGCTTTGATCGACGCTTCCCGTTCATGCAGCAGCAGGAAAGTTCCGGCCGGAACAACGATAGCTTCATATTCCGTGCCAAGTGAAAAAGTGAGCATATCCGCTTCAAACAGATTCGGGGTCAACCCCCGCTCCTCACAATTCTTTTTGCACATCTCCAGCATTTCCGGTGAACTGTCGAATCCGTCCACGCTCAGATTATTCTCAAGCAAAGGCACGAGCATGCGCCCGGTACCGGTTGCCGGTTCAAGAATGCGCCCGGTGATGCCGGCGAGCCGGTCCAGATAGAATTCCACATCGCCGAACGATGTCCCTATCGGTTTATCGACTCCATAGACTTCCGTTGATAGCTTGCTGTAATATCCCAACATCGGATGCCCTCCTTCGCTTCTAAAAAAATTTGTTCCCAAAGTATTCCCCTTTTTCTGAAAATGGAAACCTTGTGGTGTTCTCGGTTGTTTTCGCAAATGAAATATAACCTATAATAGAAATCAAAATCTAACCAAGATTTTTCTTCTCTTTATCCTTATCTTTATTTTTATGCTTATCCCAATCGTAGGGCACTTCCACCCATTCCTTGAACGCGATAACTCCCAAAGCTATGCCGCCGTATATCAGAATATTTTCCAAAACCATTCCTTCACCATTTCTTATATCTTTCATGATGAATCCCAGAACCATAAGTGCGGCAACTATCAGAATCTTCTTTAGCACATCGCGCCTCCTCAATCCTTTTCCAAATTATCTCATATACTCAGATTTAATTCGCCGTAATGTTTTAAAAAACCTTTATGCAAATAAAAAATAACCTCCGAGCCCATTTGGCTCGAAGGTCATTTCGGTAAGTCATATCAGAAAATCCACAAAGCTGCGAGGGCAGCCAATAGATTCGGCAATGCGAATAGAAACGCGTTTCTCATTCTTGCGTTGCGTCTTGCGCTTTCCTTGCGGCGTTCAGAGCTGGTCATGCGCTCCATGCCGCTGTTCCCTTTAAGTACACCTGAAAACAGCAATGCCCACAGGACACCGACGATTCCAAGGATTCCCGCGATCAGGAATGCCAGGTTCCAGTCTTCCAGAAAATAGCCGAGCAACAAGCTGATGGCCGCCGTGACAATTCCGATTCCTAAAAATTTCATTCTGTCTTCCTCCATGCTGTAATTTATTGTTTCTCTATTATTCATGATAAACGGGGACAGGGCTAAAATAAACTATAATTTTCTATATCTCTTCAGCGCCAGGATATTCAAGACGATGAATAATAACGCGAAAAGACCCAATACCAGCAGATCTTCCCATACATCGATGAGCCCTTCCCCTCTATACATCACGGCTTTCAGCGCGTCAGCCCCGTAATAGAGCGGCATGATGCGGCCCAGATTCTGCAGCCAGTCCGCCATGCCGTCGAGCGGAAAAAGGCCGGAGAAAAAGATCTGCGGCACAATGACCAGCGGGATGAACTGGACCATCTGGAATTCAGATCCCGCAAACGTGGACAATAAAATTCCGAGCGACAGCGCCACAAGCGCAAGCATCAAATTGATGACGATGACATGCCAAATTTCACCTTCCATCACCATATCAAGAATCCAGATGGCAAAGAAAACGACGATCGTCGTCTGTATTACCGCGAATATGCCGAAGCCCGTCAAATATGCCGCAACGATTTCCCAGCGTTTGACGGGTGTTGCCAATACCCGTTCCAAAGTGCCGGAAACGCGCTCCTTCAATAAGCCGATTCCTGAAATGAGAAAAACGAAAAAGAAGACGAAGAAGCCGACCAGAATCGGTCCGATCATATCAAAAAATTCCGTGTCTTCATTGCCATAAATATAATCGGTTTCGAGTGCAGGGCTGGAAGTGTTTTGTTCCGCAGATCCTTGCCCCTGCAGCGCCAGAATCTGGCTGATCTGTGCCAACAGCGCTTTCGCTTTCGCCGGATCATCGTTCTCCAGCGTCAACATCGCGCCATCAGCTTCTATTTCAAGCAAGCCGTCCAGCCTATTTTCCAATACTGTGCCGTTGTCAGCCGACTCAAAATCCTCCACTTGAATCCCTTGCGTTTCCAGGGTTTCAATGAGCATGTCATTTCCGCCCACTACACCCAATTTCATTTCTTCCTCATTGCTGTCGAAAATCAGGTACATCAATGTCAGGACCAGCAACGGCGCCAGAAACAGCAGCGCCAATGTCCGTTTGTCCCGGAACATCTGCAGCATGATGCGTTTCACGAGAGCTGTAATTCTCATTTCGCTCCCCTCCCCGCTGCCAGAAAGACGCCTTCCAGATCAGACGCGCCGAATTTCGCTTTCAACTCTTCAGGCGAGCCGCTCGCTAAAATTCCGCCATCACGGACCAGCGCAATCATCTCGCATTTCGCCGCTTCGTCCATGACATGAGTCGTCAGTACGATCGTTTTGCCCTGGGCCATCAATTCGAGCAGCTCCTGCCAAACGGACTGCCGCAATTCGGGATCGATGCCGACCGTCGGCTCATCCAGGATCAGCAGCTTCGGATCATGGACCAATGCAATCGCAAGCGACAGCCGCCGCTTCATGCCGCCGGAATAGGCGGCGACTTTCTTATTCAAAGAAGTTTCCAGATCCACTATTTTTGCCACGTAGTCAATCCGTTCTTTCAGCCTGCTTCCTTTCAAGTTGAATAGCGATGCAAAAAACGCCAGGTTCTCTTTGCCGGTCAATTCAAGATACAAGGCATCCGACTGCGCCATATAACCGATATCCTGCAGCAGACCCAAATCCGGCACCCGTTTGTCCATAACTGTCACTGTCCCTGAATCCGGTGAATCAATGCCGACGATCATCTTGACGAGCGTCGTCTTGCCGGAGCCGGACGGACCGATCAACCCATAGATCTGCCCTTCAGCCACCGTCAACTCGATGTCCTTCAACACGCGCTGCTTTCCGAAACTCTTGCTCAAACCTTTGACCCGGATCATGTGATTCATGTCAGCACCCCGCTCGTTTTACTTTTTCCACTCTGATGCAAGCATTCCGTAAACAATGTGATCGACAAAATGGTCATACAGCCATTCCACCTGGCGCAGCGTCCCTTCTTCCGTATAACCGAGACGTTCCGGAATTCCGCGGCTTTTCAGATTTCCTGTCGCCACACGGATTTCCGTACGGTTCATGCCCAGATGCCCAAACGAAATGTCCGTCAGCGCTTCCGCCACCCGCGTCATAATCCCGTGCCCCTGGTAATCCTGCCCCAGCCAATAACCGATCTTCGCCGTCTTATTCGCCCACGCCAGTTCATTGAACCCAGCCAAACCGACAATTTCCCCTTTATAGACAATTCCCGTATTCAAGGTTTTATTTTCAGCGTAATTCTGTCGGCTCATGCGAATAAAATCGCGCGAATCCTCTACTTTTTTCGTGTAATCCAGCCACGGCAGCCATTCCTTCAAATAAGCGCGTGAACCGTCCGTCAGCTCAAACACACGCTCTGCATCTTTGTCTTCCAATAATTTCAGCGATAACTCTTCATCAATCCGGTATGTAAACATCTTCAATCCCTCCATTTATTGTATTCAGCGTAGCACAACCGGACAGCTGTGAGAATATGGAATATTATGCATCTTTGCAATCCACAGATTTTCTCGCCGCCAGTAATTATGGTACTTTAATAAATACGTTAAGCTTCGCAATTTTTGCCTGGCTATTCCGAAATCCGCATCTTTTCCATATTCAAAAAATTTCATTTCAAATAAATTCGATTGTGTATCAATAAAATTCCCAAGGAGGGGTGGACATGCCGAAAAACATCTTAGTTATAGGCGCCGGCATCGGCGGATTGACCGCTGGTGCGCTGCTGGCAAAAAACGGGGAACGCGTCACACTTCTCGAAGCATCTTCGGAACTGGGCGGATGCGCAGGGAAATTCAAACGGCATCAATTCCTCTACCCTGCCGGTGCCACGCTCGGCATGGGTCTGGAGAGCGGCGGCATCCATGAACGGATTTTCCGGTTCCTCGGGAAGCCGTTTCCGCTCGAACCATTGGAAACGGTAATGGAAATGATCCACCCTGATCATAAATTTGTATTCATCAAAGACCGGGACCAGCATGTCGATCAAATCGTCAGCCACTTCCCCGCCTACGAGTCGAAGATCCGCTCCTTTTACAAAGAAATCTACGAGACCGCTTCAATCGTCCGCACATTGATGGGCCCGCTTCCTGCACTGCCACCGGCAACAGCGAAGGAATGGGCAGCCTTGACTGGCGCCATCCGCCCGGTCCATGTGAAACTTCTTCAGCATTTCAATAAGACGCTCGGCAACCGTCTGAAACACCACGGCCTTGAACAGCTCTCCGCGTTCCGCCATATGCTGGACGGTCTCCTGATCGACAGCATGCAGACCGGCTCCGAAGATGTGTCATATTTGCTGGCTGCCGTAGCGCTCGATATCTATCATGAAGGTGCATATTACGTACCCGGCGGACTGTACCGCTTTGCCGAGCTCATGGGCGACAGCATAACAGAGAACGGCGGCGTGCTGAAAAAGCGCCGCACCGTCACCCAATTGGCGCAAACCGATAAGGGCTGGCAGGCAACCGATCACCGTGGCAATCAATATCAAGCCGATGCAGTCATCGTCAATGCCCCGCTCCACCTGCTGCCTGGCATGCTGACACCTGAACTTGCAAGCAAGTTGAAAAAGCCCCTGCTCGAGGGTGCAACAAGTGAAACATGGACCACCATGACTCTCTATATTGCGATCGATTCCAGTAAACTGACTCAGCCACTGCCTCCTTTCCGGCAGATTTCAACAGGAGCCGGCATGGCTGAAGGTGCCCACTTTTTCATGTCCGCCTCTCTTCCGGGCGACACTTTACGCGCGCCTGACGGCTATCAGACCGTGACAATTTCCACCCATTCCAAAGCCGGCTTTTGGGATACGCAGGAAAAATATGAAGCCACCAGAGAAATCCTAACTGAGCGCTTGCTCCAGGCAATCGAACAGCAAATTCCCGGTTTCCGCGAATCAATTGTGCATCTTGAAACAGGCGCGCCAAAAGCATGGGAGCGTTACACCGGCAGACCGAACGGCTTCGTCGGCGGCTTCCCCCAAACCTTGGACTCCGCCCTGTTCAATTCCATCTCGCATCATTCCGGCATTCCCAACCTCTACGTCTGCGGCGACCACGTCTTCCCAGGCGGCGGCACAATCGGCGCAGCCACAAGCGGCATCCACGCCGCCCGCTCCATTGCTTTGAAGCGGTTGGTCTAGAAGCAGACGCAAGAACCGTTAGATAAAAATTCTCAAACATAAAATAGAATCGCGAAATCGTAAGATAGAACTTCAAAAACGTAAGATAAAAATCCCAAACCGTAAGATAAAAAACAAAAACCATAAGACAACAGAGCAAGAACTGTTGTGATCGGGCGGCGCGCCGCCCCAGGCAGCTGGCGTGCGCCAGCTGTTTCAATACCAATTTTGTCCTCTTTGAGAAAAGAGGTAATTTTATTTAATGTTCGATAAGAAACACAAACCGTAAGATAGCATGATGAAATCGTAAGATAAAAGCGTAAAAACGTAAGATAGAACTTCAAAAACATAAGATTAAAAACAAAAACCATAAGACAATAGTGCAAGAACTGCTTTGATCGGCCGGCGCGCCGCCCCAGACAGCTGGCGTGCGCCAGCTGTTTCAAAACCGATTTTGACCTCTTTGAGAAAAGTGGTAATTTTATTTAATGTTCGATAAGAAACACAAACCGTAAGATAGCATGATGAAATCGTAAGATAGAAACACAAAAACGTAAGATAGAACTTCAAAAACGTAAGATAAAAAACAAAGACTATAAGTCACCCGACCAAGAACTGCTTTGATCGGGTGGCGCGCCGCCCCAGACAGCTGGCGTGCGCCAGCTGTTTCAAACCAATCTCTTGTAGCTTCTTATTTGGCGACATTTTTGATGGAAATGAACTAAAATCGGCTATCCGTCACTAAAACCGATTTATACGACAATAAAGCGACTCTATACGACACCAAAACCAATCTATACGACATCTCCCTCAAGCTATACGCCCCCATTCAATAGAAGGACCCGCAGAAATAAACTCGAAACAACACACTTCCAGAATCCTCTCCTCTTCAACTCTCCTGCTCCCAACCCCATCCCAAGCAAAGGCGCGGCATTGGAGTGGCCGAAGCAACAAGACTGGCATCACTCCAGCCAGGCTTGTTGCGGGAGGCTTCTCCAGAGCGCCAAAGCGGCTACGAACTCCCTCTTACTTTAATGTCCATTTATTATATATGAGGCAAAACCAGCTATCCGTCACCGTTATCAAGTTATACGACATCAAAACGATTCTATACGACATCAAAATAGATTTATACGATAGCTTACATGCCAAAGCGAATATCACCAAAAACCCAGCAAAAAACCCACCCGCTCCCGCGGATGGGCCACTTACTCAAAATTTTATTAGTCGATCGCAATGCCATACTTGGCAAAACCATTCACAGTCGGCGCAATATACGTGATGCCGCTGTCTGCCGGAATTTTGTCCTGAGCATTGTTGGATGTCTCGAAGACGATTGACTGCTCGCCAGCAACCGGCGCGAATGTCCAGTTGTTGTCTGCAGAAGGATCGATGGTGCCGAGTCCTTCCAAATAATCAATGACTACTTGGCGGTTCTCATAAGCATAGTCAATCACTTCCGTTGCGTTGACAACACCCGGGAAGCTGCCGCTTGCGCGGTAATTATTCGTCACTACCAGGAATTCCTGGCTCGGATCGATCGGCTCGCCTGCATAAGAAAGGTTCTTGATGCGGTTTGCGCCTTCATTGATTACATTGCCGGCCAGGTCATATTTCGCCGGCTCCGTAACATCGATTTCATACGTGACGCCGTCGATGACATCGAAGTTGTACGTACGGAAATCGTTATTGATCAATTGCTGCTCACCCACAGCGTTCGGATCGATCTGATTGAATTGGCCAGCTGACATTTCCAGCCATTCCTGCACATCTGCACCCGTCATTTTCAATGCGAATGTCGTGTTGTCGAAAACGTACAAGTCAGCGACGTTTTTAATCGCAATCTGTCCGGCTTCGATATTGGTGTAATAATCGCCGCCATTCCGCCCGCCTGCTTTGAACGGTGCCGCAGCTGAAAGAATCGGCAAGTCCTCGTTCGCCGTGCCTGCTACCTGCTGCTCCACATACCAAGTCTGAGCGTTATTGACCAATTGAATGGATGGATCGTCATTCACCAAAGCAAAATAACTATTGATCGGCGCTGTCGTTTCAGCAACCGGTGTGTTAACGTATTCAATCGTGCCTTCGTGCGCTTCCTTGACCGCTTCCACTACCTCTTCAGCAACTTCTCCAGTCGTTGAATCGATTTCGCGCAGTTCCGCTTTCTCGGAAGTTACCACCCAGCGCTTTCCGTTGCCGCGCGGGCTCAACGTCAAATCAATGACACCCAGATGGCTGCCGAAATTGCCGGCCATGACAACCGGTGTGCCGTTGATAGTGCCTTTTTCCTGATCGACATTCGGCAAATCACCGTATGCACCAGGGAAGACATCGTGGTCGTGGCCCGTGATGATGGCATCAACACCTTCGACTTGTGAAATCTGGTACGTTACATCTTCTTCACCGATTTCATGAGTTGCATCGCCAATTCCTGAATGCGAAAGAACGACAATGACGTCAGCCCCTTCCGCTTTCATTTCCGGAATGAATTTCTCAACTGACTGCACAGCGTCTTCGGCAATGACTTTGCCTTCAAGATGCGTACGGTCCCATTGCATGATTTTCGGTGCAACAACACCGATGACGCCTACTTGCAGCGTACGTGTTCTGCCCATCTCATCAACGACTTCCTTGTCGATTACTGTGTAAGGCTGGTATTTATTCTCTCCCGTTGCCGCATCCAGCACGTTTGCGTTAAGCACCGGGAACGGAGCATCATCCAATGCCTCGTCCAAATAATCCAACCCGAAGTTGAACTCGTGGTTCCCGAGCGTCGACGCATCGAATTCAAGGGATTCGAGTGCCGCATATGCCGGGTGCAATTCGCCTTCCTCAAGCGGATCCACCGACACTTTATACGCGCCGAACGGCGTTCCTTGGATCAAATCTCCGTTGTCCAATAAAAGATTATTCGGGTTTTCCGCGCGGGCTTCTTCTATTAACACACCCGTTTTCGCTAGGCCCAATTCGTTGGACACTTTATCCTGGTAATAATCGTAATTCATGAAGTTCGTATGCAAATCCGTCGTGCCCATTATGCGAAGCGATACATCGATCGGCTTCAATTTATTGCCCTTATCAGGTTTTGCCGCGTCCGCGGCTCCTCCGGTAAACAAACCGCTTAAAGCTAATACCAGTGCCGCCAGCACCATCGCCAATCTTCTATACATTGACATTCTTCCAGCTCCTTCTGCTTAGTTTGCGAATCAATTTAATTATACTAAACAGGCGGCTTTTGATAATCATTATTTGATAATTTAATAAATTTTACCTATTTGTAACAATCATTTTGAAGCCTTTTTCAGGAATAAAACTTGAGTGGAATTGAGTTTGGGGAGGCAACTAGGGCAATGGTCGGCTTTGAAAGTCTGACCAGAGGGATAGAAGAGGCGCTTTTTATAGATATCTGATGGGCCTTCAGCAGTTTCAAGGTTTTATAATTCGTGGAATTGGACATAAATACTGATTGTTGGATACGAAACGCGAAGCGTAAAATAAAAAAGTGAAATCATAAGATAAAAGTTCAAAACTGTAAGATAAATAACAAAAACCGCAAATCAAAAGAAAAAGAGCTGATTTCATCGGGCGGCTCGCCGCCCCAGGCAGCTGGCGTGCGCCAGCTGTTTCAAACCAAGCCCTCCCAGCTTCTTGTAAAGCGTCTTTTGGGCGAAATATGAGTTAAACTCGGCTATCCGTCACTAAAAACAATTTATACGACACCAAATCGATTCTATACGACAACAAGATCCTTCTATATAACATAGCTCTAACGCTATACGACCCTATTCAATAGAAGGTCCGTAGAAATGAACTAAAGACAACAAACTTCCAGAACCGTTCCTTCTTCCATCTTTTTTCCTCTTAACCCCTACTCCGAGCAAAGGCGCAGCTATGGAGTAGCCGAAGCAACAAGACTGGCATCACTCCAGCCAGGCTTGTTGCGGGAGGCATCTCCGAAGCGCCGAAGCGGCTCTTTAAACTCATTTTTATTCGCATAAGCTAAAATTAGCTATCCGACACTAAAAAAGTTTTATACGACACCAAAACGATTCTATACGACAACAAGATCCTTCTATATGGCATAGCTCTAACGCTATAAGTCCCCATTCAATAGAAGGTACAGAAGAAATAAATCTTAATCAACAAACCTCCAGAACCGCTCCTTCTTCCAACTTTCTTCCTCTTAACCCCCACCCCAAGCAAAGGCGCGGCTATGGAGTAGCCGAAGCAACAAGACTGGCATCACTCCAGCCAGGCTTGTTGCGGGAGGCATCTCCGGAGCGCCGAAGCGGCTGCAACTTTACACTCTTCTTTATTCGTATGAGCTAAAATCGGCTATCCGTCACTAAAAACAATTTATACGACACCAAAACGGTTCTATACGACAACAAGATTCCTCTATATGGCATAGCTCTAACGCTATACGACCCTATTCAATAGAAGGTCCGTAGAAATGAACTAAAGACAACAAACTTCCAGAACCGTTCCTTCTTCCATCTTTTTTCCTCTTAACCCCTACTCCGAGCAAAGGCGCAGCTATGGAGTAGCCGAAGCAACAAGACTGGCATCACTCCAGCCAGGCTTGTTGCGGAAGGCATCTCCGGAGCGCCGAAGCGGCCGCAACTTTACACTCTTCTTTATTCGTATGAGCTAAACTCGGCTATCCGTCACTAAAAACAATTTATACGACACTAAAACGATTCTATACGACATCATAATCCATTTATACGACAACTCCATCACACTCTCCGTTAACCTGCTTCAACGCCAACCAAAATCATCTCTATTATTTGCCGTATATCACGGTGACATGCGGATGTTTGTGCAGGACGCTGGCCGGAAACTCTTCCGTTACGGCACCGCTCTTCAGGCGCTCTACCGCATCCGTTTTATTGGCTCCGAAAGCCAGCAGCACAATTTTACGGGCGGACATGATCGTTTCAATGCCCATCGTGATCGCTTTTGCAGGAATACCTTCTTCTTTTTCGAAGTATCTCGCATTCGATTTCCGGGTCGCTTCCGTCAATTCGATAACCTGTGTCCGCGAATCAAACCGGGAACCGGGTTCATTGAATCCGATATGGCCGTTGACTCCGATTCCGAGCAATTGCAGATCGATGCCGCCGCTTGCTTCAATCAGCTTTTCATAACGCACACATTCAGCCGCCAGATCCTCGGCCAAACCATTCGGCAGGTGGTGGCGCGTTTCCGGCAGATCGATTTGACGAAATAAATTCCTGCACATGAATTCGTGGTAGCTGGTAGCATCCCCTGGGCCTTTGCCAACGTATTCGTCGAGATTGAAAGTCGTAGCACGGGCAAAAGATATTTCCTCTGCCTGGCAGCGCCGCACCATCTCCTTATAAAATCCAAGTGGACTGCCGCCAGTTGCGAGGCCCAGCACACTGTCCGGTTTCTTCGCTAATTGCTCCGTGAAAATGTCTGCTGCGATTTCACTCATCTGTTCGTAGCTGCTGACTTTAATCCAATCGATCATGAGCGAAACACATCCTTCCTCCGCAAAAGGTGTTTCGGACACTGAAATCATCTGTGACCAGCACGATATCAGCATCCTTCCCCGGATCCAGGCTGCCTTTCCGGTTGTAAACTCCAAGCCGGCGTGCCGCATTTTCAGACGACAGCTTAATGGCATCACTCCATGAAATTCCTGCGGCCTCACGTAACTGCCGCAGCCCTTCATTCATCTTCAGTACACTGCCGGCAAGCCTACCGTCACTGAGCACCGCTTCCTTGCCCGATACTGTCACATCCTGGTCGCCGAGCGTGTAGGAACCGTCCGGCAATCCCTTGGCGCGCATCGAGTCGGTGATAAGCAATAACCGATCCGGCCCGATCACCTTCACGATCAGTTTCAGCATATCCCGGGACAGATGTATGCCATCCGCGATGATTTCGCAGAATAATTCTCCATTCAGCATGCCCGCTCCAACCACTCCGATCTCCCGGTGGTGCAAGCCGCGCATGGCGTTGCCGTAATGTGTCAAATGCGACAAGCCAGCTGATTGTGCATGGCTGACTGTTTCATAATCCGCCGTTGTATGGCCGGCTGACACGATGACACCGCGTTCAGCCAATTCCCGGATGACTTGAAAATCGGCATCCTGTTCCGGTGCCATCGTGATGATTTTCAAATTTTCAAGGGCGTCACCGAACCATCCGTACAATTTCTCCATTGAAGGTTCGCAGATATAGGCGGAGGGTTGGGCCCCTGCCTGATCCGGATGGATGAATGGACCTTCCAAATGGAAGCCGAGCATCTCTGCTCCTTGTTCTGCATTTTCCATGAAATGCCGGCCAAGCCGAACCGCATTTGCAATTCGGTCGGGCGATTGCGTCAAGGTTGTCGCCAAAAAGGACGTTGTGCCTTCAGCAGGCAAAGCACCTGCAATCTTAGCAGTCGCTGAACGGTCATCATCCATGAAATCCGCTCCACCAGCCCCGTGGATATGTATATCAATAAATCCGGGCAGCGCAATTGAACCGCCGCCATCAAAACAATCGCCTTCCCAATCAGTCATCGGTTCTGTTGAGGCTGCAGCAATTTTGCCGTTTTCAATAAGAATCGTGCCTTCTGCCAATTCGCCTTCCGGCTGGACGAGCTGTATATTTTTTATCAGCATGCGAGTCATCAGGACACCTTCTTTTTAAAATTTATACGATCATTTTTTCTGCAACTGGCGATTTATCCGCTCTGTAATTTTTATGTCGATGCCCTTGAAACCCATTGCCATAAGTCCGCCGACAACCGCGCCGCTGACAGGTGCTGCCTGAGCTTGCCGCCATACAATATTCGGAAGCTTTTTCTTGCTTAACTTCCTCAAACAAGCAAGAAGCTGCAGAGAATTGGCAAATACGCCGCCTGACAGGACAACAAGTGTCTGGTGATCTGCGGTGAATAATTTGTTGTGGCAGGCTTCGATGCATCCCATTATTTCTGCACACGCCTGGCGGATGATTTCTATTGCTACTCGATCACCGCTTTCTGCCGCAGTGATTATCAGGGAAGCCAACGGTGCTATTACCGAGCGCGGATGTGAAGGCCCATGGACTTTGTCGACCAGATTCTTCACGTCATTTACATTGAAGTGCTTGATGATTTCCTTCGTCAATACAGTCTCCGGTCCTCGTCCGTCGTAATTTCTAAAGACAGCGCGCAAAGCTTCATTGCCTAAATGATAAGCACTGCCCGCCTCATCGAATAAATATCCCCAGCCACCGGAACGGGCTGTTTCATTTTCAGAGTTTATTCCAAACGAAATGGATCCTGTCCCCGCAATTTGCACAATTCCTGGCTTACCGAGCGTCTCGGAATAAAGGACATTATACGCATCGTTCTTTACGATGATTACTGCCTGATCCGGCAGGAACTTCTTCAATAATTTTTCAAATTCAGCATCGCGCAGGCTGCTGTCCCCAGCTCCCGACATGCCTGCAAAACAGACTGCCAGTTCTGAGAAAATAACAGGATCCTGTTTTTCCAGGTCCTCCACTAAACCTTTCAGCACTTCTTCAAACTCACTTTGCCCCAAATTATTCGGGTTGCTTGGACCTGTGTGTGATTCCATATAGACTTTACCGTTTTCGTCAGCCACGACTCCCGTAGTTTTCGTGCCTCCTCCATCTATGCCCAACACATACATAACTATGCCTCACTTCCTGCTGCTCATTAAAATCAAGATGCTTTATTCATGTCTCATGCTTGCTACTTCCTATAGTACAATACATCTTTTAAATGCTTAACTAATGTTTCCCCTGTATCTGATTTCGAGAAACTTTCACTACCTGGTTCATTACAAAATAAAAAATTTTATTTCTTAATATTCTGACTAAAGTAGGGTAGACTATGAATAAAGAGCTGATTATTTAATAAATAATAGATGGAATGCCGCCCTAAAAATTATAAAGGAGTGATTGGAATGGATATGTACACCACAGTCCTCGTTATAGTAGTGGCGCTTGCTGCCATTGCCGTTGCATTCTTCGCGGCTAAAAAAGCCCGAAAGACAAAAGGTGTGGATTCTGGCGTGCCGACGACAGAGGAAGCGCAACTGGAAGACCGCTTTGCACGTGGAGAAATAACGGAATCGGAATATCACAGACGATTGAGGGAAATAGAAGAGAGACAGAATAAAAATGTCTAAGGGAGGCTGAAGGTTTTGGAACTTGTTTTACTGACGACTTTCCCCATCCCACTCCGTCTATTAGCCGGTCTTGGCGCATTGATCGTCGGTGTGCTGATCGCCTTCTGGTTCTTCATGGCGAAAAATAACCCGAGATCGCAGAAAGTGGATGAATTGCCCGCGAATAACGATGCGCGCACATTGCAGGACCAATATGACAGAGGCGAAATTACGGAAGAGGATTATCACCGGCGGCTGAGTGATTTGAAAAACGATCCGCATTCCCATTAGAAGATTTGAATCGGAGCAACAGAACATAAAGACCTTTGAGGATGTTTAAATTCACCGCAAGAAGGAAAACTAGGATAATGAGGCAAGAAAAATCTGAAACTGGAGGTTTTAATGTGGCACATGAACAACATGCAGAATTATTGAAGGTTTTGCACGAGTGCATGACCGAATGTAACCATTGTTTCGACGCCTGCCTAAAAGAAGACGATGTGAAAATGATGGCAGAATGTATCCGACTGGACCGTGAATGCGCGGATATGTGCAGTTATCTTGAACAGGCGATTTCCCGCAATTCACCGTTTGTTAAGGAATTGGCACAGGTTTGCGCAACAATTTGCGAAGCTTGCGGCAATGAATGCAAAAAACACGACCACGAACACTGCCAGCGCTGTGCAGAAGCTTGCTTCAAATGCGCAGAAGCCTGCAAAAACATTGCATAAGCTTCAGCATGAATCAATGGAAATATGATATTGTTGAAAACAGAAAATTTCTCGAATCGGCCCTCTTCTCGTTATATAGAAGAGGGCTTTTTTCATTTAACTTCAAATTAAATAGAAAATTCGGACTATTATGTTGTATACTGATTGCAATAGCTATAACTTGTCTGGCTGCGCTCACCGTTTAGAAGAAAAACGAATACAATACCGGAGGTGAACTTAATGTGGAGTTATGGTCCGCATAATGCCAATCCGACGATGTGGATGGGCATGGGCTTCGGCCTCATCGTTCTGCTGATTCTGCTGGCACTGGCTGTTTGGATGATTATTGCCGCGAGCCGTAGACAATCTGCAAACACCCCTTCCCAGTCGTCAAACCGCCCAGTTGAAACGCTCAAAGAGCGCTACGCCCGCGGTGAAATCGGCACGGAAGAATACCGTGAGCGCATGCGGGAGCTTGAAGGAGATAAGCGCGGATAGTGCAACTTGTTTTTCAGGCTCAAATAAATCCCTTGCCGATTCTGCCGGCAAGGGATTTTCGTTTGCACTTTTAAAGATGCTATAACAGAATGATTCAACTTGTCAGCCTAGCGATTATTGAATCTGCCCTTCACTCAAAATTTCCTGCCACGTCTCGCCGCCGTCACCTGAAAGGTAGCTGTCACCCATGGCTGTGTAAAATGCCATTTCTTCCGGTTTCGCCGGATTGGCTGCGATAAAAATCGCACCGTCTTCGCCCAATTCCGGAAGCTCAAGCGATTGCGTCTCACCATCTTTCAAGGAGTAGGATTTCATTGCCGCCGCAGTGCCGTGGCTAGCGTACAGCAATTCCGAGTCCGTAAAGTGAAGCGCTGTGCCAAACTCGCCTTCTGGAGTCAGCCGCTCGAAAGTGGCGCCGCCGTCTTCCGACAGGAATACACCTGCGTTGCTCGCCGCCGCCATTAACTGCGAGTCGTCCGGATGGATTGCGAGTGCCATGATTTCGCCTTCGATACCTTTCGGATCCAATTGCTCCCAGTCTGCCCCGTCGTTGTCACTAAAGTAAAAACCGGCTTCCATTTCCGAATTGGCCTGCGGGTTCATCACGAACAGATCATGGCTGCGGTAGCCTGCCGCCATCAAATGAAAGTCCGTTTCCCCGACTAAGCCGATCTCTTCAAGTGAACGGCCGCCGTCCGTACTTTTCTGAATGCCGATCGGGTTCGGCAAATCCGAATCCATGCCCGGATGCCCCGATGTATAGAAGCCTTCATCGACTGCGTTGAACCCCATATAATCATTGTACATGCCGTCCGTCTCAAACCACTCGCCGTCCCGGTAGACTTTCAAACCGGTATGCGATGCAAAATACAAACCGCCCTCACTTTCCGTATAGCCCATACCATGCACATGCGTCAGGGTTTCATCAAATGGCACAAGGAAATCATCCGTTTCATTTTTTTCTGTGGATGCCGCCTGTTCTGTCGCCTCTTCTTCCGGCGGTGCCGCATTTTCTGCTGCATCATTATCAGAACCGTCACTGCATCCTGCAGCAATCAAACCTGCAGCCAGTGCAACGGTTAAAAATCGTTTATTCATATAAAATCCCTGCCTTTCATTTTCCTTCTGTCCATTATACCGAAAAATTATGCATTTTTTAGCGAGGCTGCTTGTCGATTTGATGGCAGCTGTTTTCATCTTGTTTAAAAAATGGGGTTCAGGGAAGACTTTTATAAAACACAGTAAAACAAGGAGGTTCCAAATGGGCAGATTAGACGGTAAAGTAGCAATTATTACAGGTGCAGGAAGCGGACAAGGCGCAGAAGAAGCACGAATTTTCGCCCGAGAAGGCGCGAAAGTGGTGGCAACTGATATCCAGGTGGACAAAGTCAACGCTGTAGCTGAAGAAATCACAAGTTCCGGCGGAGAAGCACTTTCCTTCAACCATGACGTAACGAAACAGGAAGATTGGGAGATGGTCGTAAAAGAAACTGTCAACCGTTTCGGCAAAGTGGATATACTGATCAATAACGCCGGTATCGGCGGCGCGGAAGGCTTCGGTCTGATTGATACAATCGATCTGGACGGCTGGAATAAATTCATGACGGTCAATGCAACCAGCAATTTCCTCGGCATCAAAGCGGTCGTGCCGGAAATGCGCAAGAACGGCAAAGGCTCCATCGTCAATATCTCTTCCATGGCTGGCATCATCGGCGGTGCTGCCGGCGTCCATTATACGGCTTCCAAAGGTGCGACGCGTTTATTGACGAAAGGAGCCGCTGTGGAACTTGGACCGGATAATATCCGAGTCAATTCCATCCATCCCGGCTTCATCAATACACCGATGACTTCTGTCGTGCTGGACGACGAGGCAATGACCACGAATGCCTTGAAGGATATTCCGCTCGGCATCATCGGCGAACCGGAAGACGTCGCTTATCTGGCACTGTTCCTGGCTTCAGACGAAGCCCGCTTCATCACAGGCGCTGAACATTTGATTGACGGCGGCCAGACCGCCAAATAATTTCCCGGGAAATAAGCAAAGGGCATGCCATTGAGGCATGCCCTTTTTTATCGATCTATTCAGCCTGACGAAACGGCTGCTTTATGTTCTCTTTTATCCTTGATGAAGTTGAGTGCAAAGATGCCGAGCACAATTACCAGCCCAATGATATCCGTGTAAGTTTCCGGAACAATCAGCAGCAGCGCTCCTGCACCGAGCAGAATTGATGTCACGATGTTCAGGCGTGTTTTGAAATACCCTTCGACCGCTGCACTCAGACCGATGATCCCGATAATGGCGGTGATCGTGATCAGAATGACTTCAATCGCCGGAGGGAATGCAAACTCCCTGGCATTGGTGGCTATCCCTTCTGTCTCGATCAGCAGCATGGCCGGATTATAGACGAAGAGATACGGGATGATAAAGCCCGCAATCGACAGTTTCAACGCGTTGAAACCTGTCCGCATCGGATCTCCGCCCGATATCCCCGCACCAGCAAACGCTGCAAGCGCAACCGGCGGTGTGATATTGGCGAAAATGCCAAAATAGAAAACGAATAGATGTGCGACTAGTACCGGAATGCCGAATTCAGCAAGTGCCGGAGCAGTCATTGTCGCTGTAATGATGTAAGCAGGGATTGATGGCAAGCCCATGCCAAGCACGATGGATGCAAGCATTGTCAGGAACAGCGTCCAGAACAATGAACCGGCACCAAACGCCGTGATGGCTGAAGTCATGACTGTACCAAAGCTGGTCAGGCTGACGACACCGATGATGATCCCGACGACCGCACAGGCGATCATGACGGATAACGACTGGCGTGCACCGTTTTCAAGTGCTTCCAAAATATCTTTGAAGCCCATGCGCGTCGATTTGCGGAACGCCGCTACGACCACAGTCAGAACGATTGTATAGAAAGCGGCTTGGGCAATCGGCAAGCCGGTGTAAAGCATGAAAATCAGACCGACGATCGGCAGCAGCAAATGCCCTTTTTCTTTCAGGACTTCTTTTGTCGCCGGAAGGTCCGCTTTCGGAATCCCTTTCAGGTTGCGCTTGCCGGCGCGGAAATGCACCTGCATGATAACGCCGAGGAAATAAAGGACGGCCGGAATCAAAGCAGCAAGCGCAATCGTACCGTAAGCGATGCCCGTTGTTTCAGCCATGATGAACGCGGAAGCCCCCATGATCGGCGGCAAAATCTGCCCGCCCACCGAGGCACTCGCTTCCACCGCACCGGCAAAGTTTTTATTGTAGCCGATCTTTTTCATCAATGGAATCGTGAAGGCACCGGTTCCGACCACGTTTGCGATAGCCGAGCCGTTTATGCTTCCCATGAATCCGCTGGAAATGACCGCTACTTTTGCAGGTCCACCCTGCTTGCTGCCGGCAAGGGCCATTGCCAGGTCATTGAACAATTGCCCCATCCCTGACTTCGCCAGGAATGCGCCGAACAGGATGAACAGGAAGATGAATTGCAGTGAAGCAGAAATAGCTGTGGAGTACAGGCCTTCTGTCTTCAGATACAGTTGGCCGAAAATATCGCCAAAGTCGAACGGACGGGTCATCAGCATATCCGGCACCCATAAATTATGGCTGAAGAACGGGTAGGCCAGGAAAATCAGCGCCAAAATAGGCAAGATCAAGCCCGTAATCCGTCTCGCTCCTTCAAGTACGAGCAATACGGTGAGCACGGCCATGACGATGTCCATGTTATTCGGAATGCCGCCGCGTGTCGTGACGATGTCATTGTATTCATAGATGATGTACCCTGCTGTCGACAAACTGAGAACAAACAGGATCCAGTCATAGATAGGGATTTTCGTGCGATCCTGCTTCTTGAATGTCGGATAGACCAGGAAAATCAGGGCCATACCGACAGCCACGTGGATCGATCTTGCCTGGAGGGCAGGAAGCGGATTAAATGTTACATACAGATGGAACAGCGAATAGGCGATGGCAATTGCTGCAACTACAAGCACCAGCTTGCGATTGGTGAATTTCCGGACTTTCGCGTCAACGTCATATTTCTCAAGGATCTCCTGATTCAGGTTTTTGTCTTCATCATGCGCTGAGACACTTTCAATGTTCAGGTCCCGGTTGTCTTTGTTCATAGCTTCTTCCCTCCAATATACTGCCAAAGATGAATCCGCTGCACGGATATGGTGACGAACTCATAGTCTTCCGTCAGCTCAAACAGCGGAATCGTTCTGTCTTCAGTTATAATAGTCGTTTGCGCATTCTCAGAAACTGTCAGGTTCATTTCCGGAAGGTGCCGGTCGATCCGCATATGGACGAAGCCATCTTCCGCTGAAATGATTTCCCCGTCCGACGGTACACCTGCACCGAATGTCTTGAAAACTGTTTCGGTCAGCAGCAGTTCTTTGCCGTCTCTCTCATACATTTCAAGCCATTCTTCCTTTTCGACTGAATGGATCCATTTCAGCGTAAATTCATCTTCTGTCAGGAAATATTCTTCATCGCTAAAATCGAAATGGATCACCGGCAGTCTGAACAGCAGGAAAAAGAGGAGCACCAGCAAGCATGCTCCCCCCAATAAAACCTTATTGTTCACTGTAATAACGTTCGGCTCCTGGGTGAAGCGGCGCTACAAGACCTTCCTGGGCGGCTTCAAGTGAAATATCTGAAGCTGCCTGGTGGGAATTCTCCAAAGTGTCAAGATTTTCAAAGAAAGTCTTTGTCAGCTTGTAGACATCGTCGTCACTCATATCCGATTTGACGATCAAAGCGTTCATGATCGCTGCTGTCGGAATCGCTTCTTCGTTACCGTAGGTGTCAGCCGGTATTTCAAGAGCTACAAAATAGGATTTGTCTTCTGCAATTTTTTCTACATCTGCAGGGTCGATTGATACCATACGGATATCAAGCGATTGCGATAATTCAAGAAGTGATGCATTCGGCAATCCGCTTGTCAGGAATGCTGCATCGATCTGTCCAGCGCGAAGGCCATCTGCCGCTTCCGCATAGCCAAGGTAGTCGACTTCGATATCGTCATATGTGATGCCGTGGCCTTCCAATAGTGTACGCGCGTTCACTTCAACACCCGAGTTCTGGTCGCCGACAGCAATCCGTTTGCCGCGAAGATCTTCAAATGTTTCAATGCCTGAATCCGCTGTCGTCACGATTTGAACATAGTTCGGATACAATGCAGCAATTTGGCTGATTTTATCCGTCGGCTCTTCAAAACCTTCAGTTCCTTCGACAGCCTGGCTGACCACGTCACTCATCGTGAATGCCATTTCGATTTTATCTTCTTTGATCAAGTTGACGTTTTCAACCGATGCCCCGGTAGTCTGGGTACGGGAGTTGATGTCATACGTTTTGCTGTATGTGTCTGCAAGGGTCGTTCCGATGATGTTATAAGGTCCTGATGCACCGCCCGTTGCAATCGTTACGATATTCGTTTGCAGGCCTTCAGAATCTCCGCCTTCGCCTGACCCGCTGTCAGATGATTCTTCTCCTCCGCCGCAAGCCGCCAATACTAATGCCGCAGCTGCCGACATCATGAAAACGCTTAATTTTTTCTGTTTCATGTTGTTGCCCCCTCTTTTAGTTTTTCTAATTATAGCTTATACATTTAAAAAACAAAAGGAATTTAACGGTATTTTCTTGTTATTCAGTTTTTATCAAATAATTTTAGATCCTAATCTTAGGGTTTATTCATACTTTTGCTTATATCAACATAAGGATTCGTTAAAATAATCGCCTATTTTTAGTGGTTTTATTGATATTCCAGAATAATAAATTCTTATGCCATCGCTTGAAAATCGGTATTTTCGCCTTTCTGCTTGCATCAAAAAAGCCTTGCCGCAATGACGGCAAGGCTGAACCAGCAGTTTCGAATTAAAGGAATAGCAGGCCGAGTCCGATGACGACTCCGCTGACAAACAGGACGATCAAACAGAAGCCCATGATGTCTTTGGCTTTGAGACCTGCAATGGCGAGCGCAGGCAAGGCCCAGAACGGCTGGATCATATTCGTCCAGGCATCGCCCCACGCCACAGCCATGGCGACTTTCGCCGTGTCGCTGCCCAGCATTTCCGCCGCTTCAAGCATGATCGGTGCCTGGACTGCCCACTGGCCACCGCCTGAAGGGACGAAGAAGTTGACAAGCCCTGCACTAAGGAAGGCGAAAAGCGGGAAAGTCTGTGTCGTCGAGATGCCGACGAATGCTTCCGAAATGACAGCTGCCAGTCCCGAAGCCGTCATCATGCCCATGATCCCCGCATAGAATGGGAATTGGACGATGATGCCCCCAGCCCCTTTGACCGCTTCCTGAACGGCGATCAAATATTTCCGCGGCGTGCCGTGGAACAGGATGCCGAGGAACAGGAACATGAAATTGACCAAATCGAGTGTTAACGCAAAACCGTTTTGGACGAAATAATAAACGATGAATGCAATACCGAGAACGCCGATGATCATCGACAGGATCCAGCTGTTTTCAAGCCGCTCTGCAGGCGTCTGATCGCCCTTAGCCGGTTGTTCCTCAACTTCAGGTTCCACCAATACCTTTGGATCCACAGTAACTGTTTCTTCTTTTTTCGGCATCATCAAACGGTTCAATAACGGAAGAATGATGACCAAAGCCGCAATGATGATCAGGTTATAGCTGGCAAAAATCGTTTCTGTGGTCGGAATGATGCCGATCCGGTCCACGAACGGGTGGCCGTCTGTCGCAATTGACAGAGGAATCGAACCCGAAAAGCCGGCATGCCAGATCAGGAATCCTGAATAGGCGCTGGCAATCAGCAGGCGATAGTCGACGTTTTCAACCCGCTTCGCCAATTCTTTCGCAAACAGAGCCCCGATGACCAGACCGAATCCCCAGTTGATCCAGCTTGCTGCAAGTGACACTAAAGTCACCCAAATAATTGCACTTCCCGGTGACTTTGCAAAACTCGCAAGTTTGCCAAGGCCCTTTTTGAAAATCGGGCTGCTGGCCAGTACAAATCCCGTAACCAATACCAGTACCATCTGCATCGAGAACGCCAATAGCGCCCAGAAGCCTTCACCCCAGAAAGCCACCATCTCGACCGGTGAAGAACCGGTCAATCCAAGACCCAGTCCGAAAACGACAAGCGTCAGGATAATGACGAATAAAAACGGATCCGGCAAATATCTTTCCATCAAATTATTTGAAAAACGAATAATCCCCTTCATGTGTTCTGACTCCCCTTTGTCTAATTTTTCATTTCCTATCTAATGCTACCTTATTTTTCAAGTTGAATGTATATATTTTGAAAAATTTAGATTATTCGGCGTAAGTTGTAATTTAAAAAAATCTATCTGAATTGAAGAAGCATGCACCAGGCGGAGAGCCTGCTGCATGCTTCTTTCAGCTTTTTTCTTCTATAGGAGCAGAACCAAGAACGCCAAAATTGAAGATCGTTTCAGATTGGTATCGCTGTCCCGCTTCCAGCACCGATGAACCGAAATTTTTGTGCCGCGATGAATCGGGCAGCTTCTGCGTTTCCAGGCAAAGACCCAGGTGATTTCTCGCTGGCGTGCCGCGCAAACTATAGGGACCGCCGAGCCCGTTGCCGGTGTAAAGCACAACAGCCGGTTCAGTCGTCGCCACCGAAAGCGTGCGGCCGCTTTCTTCATCTGCCAGCAAAATGGCGTTTCCTGCCGCTTGCCTGAGCACAAACGGATGATCATAGCCATGCCCGGCAAGTCGGGTCTGCGGGTGATCCGACTCCGCGGCATGCCGTATTTTATTGCCATCCCGAAGATCGAAAACCGTACCGGCCACCGGCAGCAGAGTGCCTGTCGGCAGCAGGTCAGCGCCGAGCTCCAGGAATTCATCACTTGGCAGCTGCAGATGATGGTCGAGCACATCCCTTTTCAGGTTGCCGCTCAAATTGAAGTATGCATGGTTCGTCGGATTCAGCAGCGTGGGCTGGTCCGAAGTTCCACTATAGGAAATGACGAGTTCGTTGCGGTCATGTTTGACCATATAGCGCACCTTCATCTCCACATTTCCCGGATAGCCTTCTTCGCCGTCAGGGCTCATGTATGTAAAGTCCACACCTGCGCCGGCCGGCTCTTCAAATGGCGCGGCGTTCCAAACCACTGAATGGAATCCGCCAGCGCCGCCGTGGAGATGATGGCCGTTTGCGTTCCGGCACAATTGATGGCTCGCGCCTGCAATGTCAGCTGCACCGTCTTTGATGCGTCCGGCAAACCGGCCAGCCACCGCGCCGAGATAATGGACGTCGCGCTCGTATTCCTCCAGGGAATCAAATCCCAGTACGACATTTTCGGGTTGCCCCGTCTTGTCGGGTGCCAGAATTTCTGTGATGATGCAGCCATAATTGATGCAGGAAACCTGGAACCCCTGTCCATTTTTGATTGTGTAAAGCGTGACCGGCTGTCTGCCTGAATTTCCGAACGCCTGCTGTTCCACTGTCATTTGCTATCACTGCCTTCCGCGGACAGTTGAACCTTCTGACCCGATGAAATCGATTCATAGCAAGCGTCCAGCACACGCATATTGCGGATCGTCGAGTCGCCGCTGATCCACGGTTCCCGGTCCTCCAAAATCGCGGACGAAAAATTCTCCCCCTCAAGCCTGTAACTGTCGCCGTCCACTTCTTCTGTCCGCTGCACGTCGCCCGCTTTGACGATGATCGTCCCCACACCGCCGACAATATCCGGCCGGAACGCGTGTGGCACACGGATGGATCCTTTTGTTCCGATCACTTCATACTCATTGCGCGGCACCATATCGAAACTGCAGTCGAATAAAGCGCGAATACCGCCACCGAATCGCAGCCAGCCGTGAGCCGTCAGATCGACGCCGTCCGTCTTGTCCCTTTCAGCGAATGCCTGCACTTCCAAAGGTTCAGCATCCGTCAGATGGCGAAATACTTGAATCGAATAGCAGCCGAGGTCATACAGGCTGCCGCCGCCCATCTTTTTATCCATGCGGATGTTCGTGTCCCGGTCAGCCAGATAAAAGGAATGGCTCGACCGGATCAGCCGGATGTCGCCGATTTCTCCTGAAGCCATAATTTCCTTTACGCGGCTGTGCTGCGGATGCAGCTGGTACATGAACGCTTCCGCGAATTTCACGTTTTGGCTGCGGCAGAACGCCACCATTTCTTCCGCTTCTGCTGCGGTCAGCGCCGCCGGTTTTTCACACAGCACATGTTTGCCTGCTGCCGCCGCTTTCATCGTCCACTCTTTATGCAGATGATTCGGCAGCGGAATATACACTGCGTCGATCTCGCTATCTGCCAATAACGCTTCGTAGCTTTCATAAGCTGTTGAAATTCCGTGCTCTTCTGCAATCGCATGGACCTTATCGCTCCGGCTCGCAATAGCTGCAAGCTCCGCATTTCCCGCACGTTTAATCGCCGGAATCACTTGCGTCAAGCCGATTTTCGCCGTGCTGAGAACGCCCCATCTGACCTTCTTCATCTCCATCACCCTTTCTTCAAACTAAAAAATGCCGCCAAAGGACAGTTATCCTTCAGCGGCATCCCTATAACTTGTAAGCAAACCGCTCACAGGCAAAATCATTTGATGCGGAGTTCGGAATCCTTATCGAAGAAATGCACTTTATTCATATCGAAAGCCATATCAATCGTCTGTCCGGCTTCCACCGCGAAACGTGAATCGACCCGGGCCACGAAGTCCTGATTGTCCACGACCGAATAAAGAACGATTTCCGAGCCCATCAATTCAGCCACTTCAATTGCCGCACGGATTTTTGTGCCCGGCGAATAATCCAGGAATACGGGCTCGTCATGGATGTCTTCCGGACGGATGCCGAGAACGAGTTCTTTCCCGTCATAACCTTGTTCGCGAAGTACTTTCAATTTCCCTTCCGGAACCAGCACCTTGATATCGCCCATGACGAAATGGCTGCCTTCGAGACGTCCGCGCAGGAAATTCATCGCGGGAGAACCGATAAAGCCGCCGACAAACATATTATCCGGTTCGTCGTATACTTCTTTCGGAGAACCGACCTGCTGGATAAATCCGTCTTTCATGACGACCAGGCGCGTCGCCATCGTCATCGCTTCTGTTTGATCGTGCGTCACGTAAACTGTCGTCGTCTGCAGGCGGCTGTGCAATTTCTGGATTTCTGTGCGCATCTGTACACGCAATTTGGCGTCCAGGTTGGATAACGGTTCATCCATCAGGAACACTTCCGCGTCGCGCACAATTGCGCGGCCCAGTGCAACCCGCTGGCGCTGACCACCGGATAAAGCTTTCGGTTTACGGTAAAGGTAATCGTTCAACCCAAGAATCTTAGCCGCATTGTCGACTCGTTCCTTGATTTCATCTTTCTTCAATTTCTTCAGTTTCAAGCTGAACGCCATGTTGTCATAGACATTCATATGCGGATAAAGCGCGTAGTTCTGGAACACCATTGCGATGTCTCGGTCTTTCGGCGAAACGTCGTTGACACGTTTTTCACCGATGAACAGATCGCCTTCCGTGATGTCTTCAAGTCCGGCGATCATCCTCAGTGTCGTCGATTTTCCGCAGCCGGACGGTCCGACCAATACGAGAAACTCCTTGTCGCGGATTTCCAGGTTAAAGTCCTGAACCGATACAACGCCTTTATCATAGACTTTCTTGATATTGACTAAATTCAACCCTGCCATTTTCATCCCTCCGAATATGTATTGCCTTGCCGGTTATTAGCGGACGCTTAATAAGGTCCTCTGATATTCGCCGCCACTTCTTCTTTATAGAACTGTTCGATTTTCTTCATCTCTTCAGCGCTGTAGGACGCTGCGTTCAGCGCCTGCAGATTGTCTTCGACTTGCGCCACTGTCTTAAAGCCCGGTATCACAGACGAAACCGCTTCGTGCTCCAGGATCCACTTGAGTGACGCTTGTGTCATATTGCCTCTGCCTTCTGCAATCCACGATAATTGATCGGCCAATTCCACGCCTTTATTGAATTCCAGTCCGGCAAACGTTTCGCCGACGTTGAACGCCTGGCCGTCGCGGTTGAAATTGCGGTGGTCGTCTTCTTCGAACTCGGCGTTTTTCTTGAATTTCCCTGTCAATAAACCACTTGCCAACGGCACGCGGGCCAGGATACCGACATTTTTTTCAGTTGCTGCAGGGAAAAGTTCAGTTGCCGGTTTCTGGCGGAATAAATTAAAAATCACCTGCAAACTGCTGACGTTCGGGTTTTCCAGGCACAAGAGCCCTTCTTCCACCGTTTCGACGCTGACGCCGTAATAGCGAATTTTCCCTTGCTCCTTCAAACGATCAAGCACTTCAAACACCTGGCCATCGCGCAGAATTTCAATCGGCGGACAATGGATCTGGAACAGGTCGATATGTTCACGGCCCAGCCGTTTCAAACTGTTTTCCGCATATTGGCTGACGCTTTCCAATGAATAGGTTTTCGGATCATGAATATCGCCAGCGCGTGCAAATTTCGTCGCGATGTGGATTTCGTCATGCTTGCCTTTTGTCGCTTTCGCCAAAAGTTCTTCTGCATGCCCGTCTCCGTATACGTCTGCTGTATCGAAAAAGTTTACGCCCGCATCCATCGCTCGGTCCAGTCCGCGAAGTGATTCCTCATCCTTCGTGCTGCCCCAGGAACCGCCGATTGCCCAGGTGCCAAAACTCAATTCGCTTACTTTCAGGTCTGTACTGCCGATTTGCCGATAATTCATCATTCCACGCTCCCTTGTTTGATTGTCCATCGATTTTGCAAATAAGAGCCTCAATCGAATAGTTGAGACTCTTATTGGATGATTCACTTTCGGAAAGCCGTTAATTTTTCATTCAGTTCTTTTGTTTGGCCATACACTTCAGTATATACCCCAAACAATTTTTCGTATTGCTCCACGTTGACAGGGTTCGGCGTAAACTGTTTTCCTTCTTCCAGGAAAACATCCGCGCATGCCTGCAGCGAATGGAACCAGCCACAGCCGAACGCCGCAAGCATAGCCGCTCCCATTCCGGGCCCCTGTTCGCTTTTCAGCCGGATGATTGTCGCATTGAAGATATCCGCCTGCATCTGCAGCCAGTCTTCATTTTGCGCGCCGCCGCCGATTGAAACGATCGTGTCGATGTGTTTGCCGCTGTCACGGAAAATCGCAATCGACTCGTTCAATGAAAACGTGATTCCTTCGAGTACAGCACGAACGAAATCTTTGCGCTGATGCGAACTGTCCATGCCGATAAAGCTGGCGCGGATTGCCGCATCCGCATGCGGTGTGCGTTCTCCGACTAGATACGGCGTGAACAATAATCCATTTGAACCGGCGGGAACCGTTCCGACTTCAGCCAATAATTCTTCAAACGATTCGCCAGCAGCGAAAACATCCTTGAACCAGGTCAGGCTGTAGCCTGCCGAGAGTGTCACGCCCATCGTATAGAAAGCATCCGGCGCTGCATGATTGAAATAATGCACCTTGCCGCCAAAGTCTTTATTGTCGCTTGCTTCATAAGACAGCACGACACCGGAAGTTCCGATGCTGCACAATGTTTTTCCGTCTTTCAGGATTCCTGAACCGATCGCGCCACATGCATTATCGGCGCCGCCCGCAAAAACGCGTGTCGTTTGTGCAAGTCCTGATTGTTCAGCGAATTCCGCCGTCAACGTGCCCACTTCCGCATGCGAATCAACAAGCGGCGGACAAATAGTCGGGTCGAGGTCCAATAGTTCACAGATCTCTGTGCTCCATTGCTGTTTCGAAATATCCAATAGCAGCGTTCCCGCCGCATCGGAATATTCCATATGGAGTTCACCGGTCATCCGGTAGCGCAAATAATCTTTCGGCAACACGAATGACTGTGCTTTATTGAATATTTCCGGTTCGTATTCTTTCACCCACAGAATCTTCGGCAGCGTAAAGCCTTCCAAAGCCGGGTTTTTCGTTATTTGTAGCAGACGTTCCTGCCCGACCGTCTCCACAATTTTTCTGCATTCAGCGGTTGTGCGGGTGTCATTCCAAAGAATCGCCGGACGCAGGACTTCGTTGCTGCCATCCAGCAGCACAAGGCCGTGCATCTGCCCTGAAAAACTGATGCCTTCGATGTCTTCCGGTGCGCCGCTGAAATTCTGCAGCAGCTCCTGAAGACCGGCAATCGTCCCAGTCACCCAGTCTTCCGGATCCTGTTCGCTGTATCCCGTCTTTTCATGAAATAACGGATACGGCTTTGAAACGGTCTGCACCACTTCGCCCTGCTCGCTGACCAATAAAATCTTTACTGCACTTGTCCCTAAATCCACACCGATTACATATTTCATAGCTCCAGCGCTCCTAGCATCAAAAAATCTTATTTGGCGAAAGCCTGCAATAAATACTGGTTGATTGTTGATTTAATCTGCTCCAGGCGGCCTGAAGTCTGTTTGATGTCCGTCAAGCCAAGCGCGTATTCTTCAAGCTTGTGGAAATCAGTGCTGCCGTTGACGATATCAAGGCCGATGCCTTCAGTGTACGTCTGGTAACGGTTGCTCACTACGTTTTCCAATACTTTATCGTCGATCAATTGCTGAGCAACTGTCAAACCGACTGCGAAAGCATCCATTCCGGCGATGTGCGCATGGAAAAGATCATCCTGCTCGAACGATCCGCGTCTTACTTTGGCGTCGAAGTTCAAGCCGCCGCGGCCAAGTCCGCCGTTTTGAAGGATTTCATACATCGCAAGTGTTGTAGACCAAAGATCTGTCGGGAATTCGTCCGTATCCCATCCAAGAAGCGGATCGCCCTGGTTGGCATCGACAGAACCGAGCATATTGTTGATGCGCGCATAATGAAGCTCGTGTTCGAATGTATGGCCCGCAAGCGTTGCGTGGTTGGCTTCGATATTGAACTTGAACTTATCAGCCAGCCCGTAGCTTTGCAGGAATGCATGAGCAGTCGCCACATCGTAATCGTATTGGTGAGTTGTCGGTTCTTTCGGTTTCGGCTCAATCAGGAATTGGCCGTCAAAGCCGATTTCCTTCGCGTAATCAACTGCCATGTGATAGAAGCGGCTAAGATTGTCCATTTCTAATTTCATATTCGTGTTCAACAGCGTTTCGTAACCTTCACGGCCACCCCAGAATACATAGTTTTCTGCGCCAAGCTCTTTACCGATTTCAAGGCCTTTTTTCACTTTCGCCGCTGAATAGGCGAAGACATCTGCGTTGCTTGATGATGCTGCCCCGTGCACGAAGCGTGGGTGCGTGAAGTTGTTAGCTGTGTTCCAAAGCAATTTCGCTTTACTGTCTTTCATGTATTCTTTGATCATACCGACGATTTCGTCGAGGTTTTTATTGGATTCGCGCAAATTGCTGCCTTCCGGTGCAATGTCGATATCGTGGAAGCAGAAGAATGGTACATCGATTTTGTTATAGAATTCGAAAGAAGCTTCAACGCGCGCTTTCGCCAAATCCATGCCATCGTATTTGTCCCAGTTGCGGATCATGCTGCCAGCGCCGAACGGATCAGACCCGTCCATTGTGAATGTATGCCAGTAAGAAACCGCATAGCGCAGGATTTCTTCCATCGACTTGCCGCCCACCTGTTGTTCCGGGTTGTAGAATTTGAATGCGAATGGATTTTTTGAAGAAGCACCTTCAAATTTGATTTTTTCGATATTCGGGAAATAAGCCATTGTATGTACCTCCAACTGTATTGTTATTTTATTGGTTATTTGGTTATGTAATGAAAAGGCTTTCATCACGATTATAGCAATTACGAATTAGTTTGTCTATTAGTTAAACTAAGTTTAGAATGATAGTGTAAGATAATAAAAAAAGGTATAGTTTGCTAGTGAAATAAATGTCTTAGAAATCGATATTCCGCAAAACAGCTTCGCTTTCCTGGCTGCTTGCACTGAGCTAACTCGGACTCGTTTCACTTCGCCCGAGTGGATCTCAGCACTTCGCTCGAAACAGAGTTGGAAATCCAACTCTGTTTCTAATCCCCTGGGAGTCTTCGCTGTTTTGCTCCATATCTAAGATGCTCTTAAATCCAAAATCACTCACCAAGCGACGGCGCGGCTCAGGACGGGACGGAGCAATAAGACGAATTCTTTTCTTGGCTTATTGTGGGAGGCAAGGTTCGCCATACGAAGATGGCGCATCCTTTGCGACGAGCAGTGCGCAGGAGTATAATCTTCGCACTGTCCTAAGCGCCGAAGCGTTTATGAAAAGTTACTAACTAATAAGGATGGTCAATATATGAATTCAACCAGCGGTTTTATCTATAATGTTTTGGAATGGATCACCCGTTTTGCCTACGTCAATTTGCTGTGGATCCTGTTCACTTTGCTTGGCGGTGTGGTGCTGGGCTTCTATCCGGCCACAATCGCGATGTTCGCTGTTTGCCGCGACTGGCTGCGCGGTGATACCGGCAAGCCCGTGTTTCCGGCTTTCTGGCAATACTACCGGCGCGATTTCGTGAAAAGCAATCTGCTGGGGTTATTCGTGACAGCAGTTGCCGCTTTTATCGCCCTTGATATTTTCTATATCCAGAACAGCTCAGAAGATCTGTCCTGGACGTATATCCCGTTGTTCGCTTTTATGCTGCTGTTTGCGATGTACCTGTTTTACCTGTTCCCGACATTCGTCCATTTCGACATAAAAGTCGGTCAGGTCATCAAAAACGCGTTTCTCATCATGCTCATCAATCCGATAAACACCCTGCTCATTTTCATCTGCCTCGGATCAATCGCAGTCATCATGCAGACGGTGCCGGCGCTGGCCGTCATTTTCGGCGGCAGCACATTTGCCTACATCATCATGTGGCTCGCTCTCCGGTCCTTCAATCGGGTCAATAAAACCGGAGCCGAACTGGAAAACTGAGCGCTCATGATAAACAAAAAGCTTCTCCTGCGAAAATTTTCGCAAAGGGGAAGCTTTTCTATTGTCCGTGTTCTGCAAGCGTTTTTCAGCCGGCGCGACTCTTTTCATTAACCTTTGACGGCACTTGACGAGATCCCTTCAACGACTTTATTGCTGAAGAAGATGAACGCGATGATGATTGGCAGCACACTGATGATCAGTGTCGCACCGATTGCGCCCCAGTCCGTCATGTATTGCCCGATAAAGTTTTGGATGCCGACAGTCAGCGTCTTGTATTTCTCGGAACTGATGAATGTGTTGACGAATACAAACTCGTTCCAGTTGTAGATCATATTGATGACGACAGTGGTCGCCATGACCGGTGTCGTCATCGGCAGGATGATGCGGAAGAACATCCTATGGATCGAACAGCCGTCGATGATGGCCGCTTCTTCCACTTCCTTTGGCAGGGTGTAATAGAAGCCAAGCAGGATCATCATCGTGATCGGCAGATTATACGCTGTATACGTCAGCACGATGGACCACGGGTTGTCGATCATCCCGACACCCATGAACATGCTGTACAGTGGAATCAATGCAGAGTGGATCGGAATCATCAAACCGATCATGAAGAGGCCAAGCACCAAACCACTCAGTTTCCATTTCATGCGGGTGATTGCAAATGTCGCCATGCTGGCGAACAGCACCGTCAGGATGATGGCCACTACGGTGATCCATACGCTATTGAAGAAATAGACGCCGATTCCCCCGTCCCATACCTTCACGTAATTCTCCCAGCGGAATTCACTCGGCAGAGCGAACGGTGAGCCCGCAAAAATTTCGCGGTTGTCCTTCAGCGAAAAGATGAACAGCCAGATCAACGGCAGGATTTGGAACATCGCCACCACGATCAGTGCCAGGTAAAGAAAAAAATAACCAATGCGATTCATGCCCAAGTCCCCTTCCTAATACTCGATTCTTTCTTTTGTGGCAGTCAGTTTGCGGACAATGACCGTTACGATCATCGTAATGATCAACAGCAGGAAGCCGATGGCGCTGCCGTATCCGAAGTTGTAGCTGTTGAAAGCCAGTTTGTACATATACGAGGCCATAACTTCCGAAGCCCCGTTTGGTCCGCCGGCAGTCATCACATAAATCAGGTCGAAGTATTTCAATGAACCGACGATTGCCAGTACGATGGTGACACTCACGACTTCCTTGATCAGCGGCAATTTGATGCGCGTCGCGATCTGGAACGGCGTCGCTCCATCGATGCGCGCTGCTTCGATCAGTGATTCAGGTATATTTTTCAATGCTGCGTAATAGATTAATATGTAGAACCCTGCATATTGCCAGAGGATCGGGATGAATATCGCAAACAGCACGATAGTCGGATCAGCCAGCCAGTTCGGCGGTTCCTCGATGCCGATCGACCGCAGGAATGTATTCAAGATACCGCTAGATGGGTTATAGACTTTTATCCAAAGCTGAGCGATGGCAACTGAAGACAGCAGCATCGGAATCAGATAGATTTTTCTCAGCAAATCTGCGCCTTTGATTTTTGAAGCCAATATAATGGAAACAGCCAGATAGATGGCCAGGCTCAACGTTGAAAACACTGCCAATAGGAATGAATGCAGGGCACTGTCCCAAAACTTGCTGTCCTGGATCCCGGTAATGTAGTTTTCCAAACCGATAAATGTTTTTGCGCCGATTCCATCCCAATCCATCAGGCCATAATAGCCGGAAAGAATCAGCGGAATAAACACCAGTACACTGACCAACAGCAGGGCCGGTGCAATATATAAAGCGATATGAAGCTTATTGGACATAACTTTGTTCATAGCATTCAACCCCATATTCTGAAAAATAGAAAGGGACAATCCGCCAATCAGGATATGTCCCTTTCATTTCATCTGATTTAACCTGTTTTAACTGCTATTTATTCTTTTGACAACGCGTCTTCGTGCGCTTTCGCGAACTCTTCAGGCGTCATTTCATTGCCGAACAGCGCCTGGATTGAATCCAAGTGAACCTGCGCCGTATCCGGGCTCATTTGAACGTCCGCAAACAATGTGATGTTGCTTGCGTTGTTCAATTCGTCCAGGATATCAATGTACATTTGCGGAAGATCAAGTGATGCAGCATCCACTTTCGTAGCCGGGATTACGCCCGCTTTTTCAACTGCCTGCTCACCCCACGCTTTTACAAAATAAGCTGCGAAATCCTTCGCTTCTTCTTTTACTTCAGATTCTTCTGCTACAAACAATCCAACTCCAGGTCCGCCGACAAAGCTGTTCGTGTCGCCTTCACCGTCAACTGTCGGGAAGTTCATGTAATCAACAGAATCACGGAATTCCTGTGGCACTGATTCGTTTGTTGTGTAGTTCGGAAGATCCCAAGTAGCGATCAAGTACATAGGTGCCTGTTCGCTCATGAACATCGACTTCGCTTCTTCGTCAGCCAAACCGTTAAAGCCGTTGACGAATGCGTCTCTGTCAACAAGTTCCTGCACTTTAGCTGCCGCTTCAACCAATGCTGGATCTTCAAAAGATCCTGAACGGTCGATCGCTTTATTCAAAGTATCAGCTCCGCCGAGGCGGTCTGCCAGGTACATATACCATAGGGATCCTGTCCAAGCGTCTCTATTCCCTAAAGCGATCGGCTGGATGCCTTCTTCATTGAATGCATCGACTACTTCAAGCAATTCTTCATAAGTTTCCGGCGGTGTGATGCCGTACTCTTCGAACATTGCATTATTATAGTAGAGCGATACAATATTCAATTCCAATGGCAAGCCGTATGTAGCGCCATCGAGTGCATATGCTTCAGCAGTTCCCGGAACAAATGCGTCGCTCAATTCCTCTTCGATCACATCGTCAAGCGGTGCGAACATATTGCCGCCGACATAAGGCTCAAGGAATCCTGCCGCCCATGTCATCCCCACATCCGGAAGATCTCCTGAAGTTGATAGGACACGTAATTTATCTTTATATTGCTCATTGCTCAATACTTCCAAGTCGATTGTAACGCCTTCATTTTCCGCTTCATATTCAGCGATGATTTCGTTTACAACGTCATAATGCTTTTTCGAACTGCCTTCCGGCCATAAATGCATAAACTTAACTTCAGTTTCCCCCGACGCTGAAGAAGCATCCTCAGATCCTGAACCTGAACAAGCTGTTAATAACAATGAAGCGGCTAAAGCGGACGATAAAACTGTAAGCGTTTTCTTTCCACCCATTTTTTCTCCCCCTAGTGAGTTTATAGTTACAACAATTTTCTGATTGTTGTATGCGTTTTCATTGTATCAAATGAATCCTAGTTAGTCTAGTAGATGAACAAAGTTTTTATTTAAGGTATAATAAAGCCATAAACCTGTGATAATAGCCGAGAAACTCTTTAACCACGCCGATTGTCGAAGGCTTTCTTTATTCCGGCTAAAAAATTATTAATGAGTTGGAAAATAAAATTTTAGAGATTCCTTTCTTTTTTATAGAGAAATCTATTACGATATGGAGCAAAACAGCGGAGACTCCCAGGGGATTAGGAACAGAGTTGGTTTACCAACTCTGTTTCGAGTGAAGTGCTGAGATCCACTCGGGCGAAGTAGAACGAGTCCGAGTTAGCTCAGCACGAGCCCCCAGGAAAGCGAAGCTGTATTGCGTAATATCGTTAATTAAAATTATTATTTATTCAACATAAATAACAGGTTTAATTTGTTAGAATAGAATAAAAACAGAGAAAGAGCTGAAGCTGATGAAAACCGTGGTAACCAGGACTTTTAACCATCATGTAGTTAAAGAAGGAAACAAATCGTTGGTGCTCAATAAGATCATCGATTGCTCCCCTATTTCAAGGGCGTCGGTCGCCAGCGAAGTCGGCCTGAATAAAGGGACGGTTTCCTCTTTGGTCAATGATCTGCTGGAAGATCATCTGATTTACGAATCCGGTCCCGGCGTTTCAAGCGGCGGCAGGCGCCCGGTCATGCTCTTGTTCAATGAAAAAGCTGGCCATTCGATCGGCATCGATATCGGGGTCAATTACCTGCTGGGCATTTTGACTGACCTGAGCGGCAATATCGTCCTGAAAAAAGAAGTCACATTCAAAGATCTTTCTTATGAAGAGATCGAAGCGAAACTGTTTGCGGTCATCGATCATTTGCAGGCATCCGCTCCGCCGAGTCCGCATGGCATCATCGGCATCGGTGTCGGGGTACCGGGTATCGTCGACAACGACGGCAATATCCTGCTGGCGCCGAACTTGAACTGGAAGAACTTGAACCTCCAAGCGATTTTGGAAGACAAATATGGTCTTCCGGTGATCATCGAAAACGAAGCCAACGCGGGTGCTTATGGCGAGAAGAAATTCGGAGCCGGAACGGAATGCGATAATATCGTCTACGTCAGCGCGGGCATCGGTATCGGCGTCGGATTGATCCTGAACGGTGAACTTTACAAAGGATCGAACGGCTTCTCGGGGGAACTCGGCCATATGACCATCCAGATCGACGGTGAAACTTGCCGCTGCGGCAATAAAGGCTGCTGGGAACTGTATGCTTCCGAACAGGCTTTGATCAAGCGGGCGGAACCGATGGGCTTGCCGCTCGCCGACCACGAAGAATTCGACTTGACCAATCTGCAGGCACTGGCTGCAGCCGGCAATAAAGACGTCATCGCCCTGTTTGAACAAACAGGTGATTATTTGGGCGTCGGCATCAACAACATCATCAATACGTTCAATCCCCAGCAGGTCATCATCGGCAACCGGCTGGCATCCGCAAAAGAATTATTGGAACAGCCGTTGAACAACCGCGTCGCCAACCAGGCGCTGTGGTTCCAGAAAAATGATCTGGAGATCAAATTCTCAGAGCTGTCCACGTTCTCGACAGCCCTTGGCGTGGCTGCTTTTTCAATCGAAAACTTCCTGCAGGTCAGCATCCGCCAGAAGAACGTGCTATCTGTCTAGGCTGGTCCGCTGCCGGATCTTTTCCGGCAGGATTTTTGTAAGCACTTACATGTGAAAATATATTGCAAAGGATGGATTATTTTGACGAAGATTCTTAACCCGATTTTGCCGGGATTCAATCCCGACCCAAGCATCTGCCGTGTGGGGGAAGATTATTACATAGCCGTTTCCACTTTTGAATGGTTCCCCGGCGTCGGCATTTACCATTCCAAAGACCTGAAAAACTGGCGTCTCGCTTCACGGCCGCTTAACCGTGTCAGCCAATTGAACATGATGGGCAACCCGAACTCAGGCGGCGTCTGGGCTCCTGCGCTATCCCACAGCGACGGCCAGTTTTGGCTCATCTATACAGACGTCAAAGTGACCGAGGGCCAATGGAAAGATTGCCATAATTACCTGGTGACATGCGACACCATCGATGGTGAGTGGTCCGAACCTTCCTATTTGAACAGTTCAGGTTTCGACCCTTCACTGTTCCATGACGAGTCAGGCAAGAAATATTTCGTCAATATGTATTGGGACCACCGCAAAGGACATCATAATTTCTACGGCATCGTGCTGCAGGAATTCGATCCGGAGCAGCGCAAGCTTGTCGGTGAATCCAAAATCATCTTCAAAGGCACCGACATCAAATTGACGGAAGCGCCTCATCTTTATAAAATCGGTGAGTATTATTATTTATTGACCGCAGAAGGCGGCACGAAATACGATCACCAGGCGACCATCGCCAGGTCGAAAACGATTGACGGCCCGTATGAAGTGCACCCTGAAAATCCGCTGATCACGTCGTTCCCTTATCCGCGGAATCCGCTGCAAAAAGCAGGGCATGCTTCCATCGTCCAGACGCATACCGATGAATGGTTCCTTGTCCATTTGACGGGCCGTCCGTTGCCACAGCAAGATCAGGCATTGCTGGATCCGCGCGGTTTCTGCCCGCTTGGACGTGAAACAGCGATCCAACGGTTGGAATGGAAAAACGATTGGCCCTATGTTGTCGGCGGCAACCAGCCTTCACTCGAAATCGACGGACCGGCAATCGATGAACATGTGTGGGACGAAGACTTCCCGGAAAAAGACGATTTCGATTCCGAGCAATTGAACGCGCATTTCCAGACTTTGCGCATCCCGCTCGGCGAAGAAATCGTCTCGCTGAAGGAAAATCCAGGCCACTTGCGCATCCACGGACGCGAATCACTGACGTCGAAATTCACCCAAGCCTTCGTCGCGCGCCGCTGGCAGCATTTCAACTTCACAGCCCAAACGAAAGTCGCGTTCAATCCGACGACGTTCCAGCAAGGCGCTGGCCTTGTCAATTACTACAATACTGAAAACTGGACGGCCCTCCAGATTTCATGGAATGAAGAAAAAGGCCGCATCCTCGAATTGACGGTCTGCGACAATACCGATTTCGACCAGCCGCTGCAAGGCGAGGAAATCGAAGTGCCCGACCATGTCGACTACGTGCATATGCGCGTCGATGTCAAAACGGGCACCTATCAGTATTCCTACTCCTTCGACGGTGAAAACTGGAAAGGGATCCCGGTCCCTTTCCGGTCGCATAAATTATCGGATGATTACATCCAGGGCGGCGGCTTCTTCACCGGCGCATTCGTCGGCATGCAATGCCAGGATACGTCCGGAGCAGGGTTAGCTGCTGATTTTGATTACTTTATTTATAAAGAAAATAAATAACGGACACATTAAAGCCGCTTGAAAGTATTTATGCTTTCAAGCGGCTTTTTCTTCTATTCTTCCAGTTCAAATGCTTCCGACAACAGACGGATTCCTTTCATCCTATTTTCTGCGCCGGCAACATTCGGTATGACCAAAATTTCATCGGTCTGAAAAACTTCGGCAATTTCTTCGATCTGCCGCTTTACATCCTCCGCTGTACCGACCAGCATGCGCTTCCGGTTGCGTTCGACTTTCTCTTTTTCGCTAGTGCTGAAACCGCGCTGCGCTGCCGTTTCCACAGACGGATAATAGGGCGGCGGTGTTTCCGATTCGATGAACAGCAGCCATAGGTCGAACGCCCTCGCCAGTTCCTGCGCTTCTTCTTCCGTCTCCCCGACAACAACAAAAACAGAGACCATAGTTTTGGGCGCATCCTGCAGTTTCGTCGGCTGGAATTGCTCCTCATACGCCCTGAACAATCGGGCACTCGATTTCAGCGGTTTCGCAAAATGGGCATAGACATAACCTGCTCCAGCTTCTGCCGCCACTTTTGCGCTGCCTTCCCCCGTGCCGAGCACCCACATGTCAGGGGCGGTTCCGCTTACCGGAGTAGCGCGGAGTTTCTTAAAGCGATGCTCCGATTCTGTATCGTCCGTGAAATATTTTTGGATATCAGCGATTTGCTGTTCATAGGAAACCGGTATCCCTTTGGACTCGTTCAATGCTTTATTGACCAACCGGTAGCTGCGCGAGCGGCCGATGCCGAGGTCGATGCGGCCCGGATGGAGCGCCTCGAGCAGCCGGAAGTTTTCCGCCACTTTATAGGAACTGTAATGCGGCAGCATGACGCCGCCGGAGCCGATGCGGATTTTTTCGGTCGCGCCGGCGAGATGCATCATCAGCATTTCCGGTGAACTGCCGGCCACCGAAAACACCTGGTGATGTTCAGCCACCCAGAAGCGCTTAAAGCCAAGCTGTTCAGCCATTTGCGCGAGCCGGGTCGTCTGCTGCAGTGCCTCTCCGGCCGCCATACCTTCATCGATCGGCGAATAATCCAGAATGCTTAATGAAATCATGAGTTTCCCGCCTTTTTTTCAAGTTGCTACTAGTTTAGCATGCGAGTTGCGGCAGACTGGAATGGTTTGTTTGCGGTGAAATGGATTTATTTGCGCAGATTTGAATTTGTTTGCGGAAAACGAATTTTATTTGCGCAGATCCTGATTTATTTGCGCAAAATCGTTTTTATTTGCGCATTGTCATTTTTCTGCTTCCGATACAAAATTTACATCAAAAAAGCCTTAGCACCCGCTAAGGCTTATTCTTTCCCGTAAACTTCTTCTTCCGAATGGAATTCATCGGCAATGATGACTTCTTTAAGATTGTCCGCAGTGACAGCTATCGGTTCAAGCAGCACAGAAGGCACTTCACTTTTTCCGTTATTGATGCTGACGGTCGGTTTAAACTCGTTGTTCTGTGCCAGATGGATAGCCAAAGCCGCCACCCGTTCGGACAAATTTTGAATAGGTTTGTAGACGGTCATGGTCTGGGTGCCTTCGACGATTCGCCGTACTGCCGCAAGTTCGGCATCCTGCCCGGCAACCGGAATAGTTCCGGCTAGCCCCTGATCAGTCAACGCTTTGACCACTCCGCCAGCAGTCGCGTCATTAGCTGCAATGACTGCGTCGATTTGATTGTCATTGATGTTCAGAGCTTCTGACATATGGGCATAAGCCGCTTCCGGCGCCCAATCGGCTGTCCACTGGTCATAGATGATCCGGATATCGCCGCGGTCGATTGCCGGCTGCAGCACATTGAAAACCCCTTTTTTCAGCAGATGGGCGTTATTGTCGGTCGGAGCGCCGCCGATGTAGACGTAATTGCCCTTCGGAACACGCTTCAGCATTTCTTCTGCCTGCAGCTCGCCCACTCGTTCATTGTCAAAGGAAACATATAAATCGATATCGGCATTTTTCACAAGTCTGTCATAGGCGATGACTTTAATGCCTGCACCGTGGGCTTTATGGACAATCGCAGCCGTCGCTTCAGCATTATGGGGCACAATGACGAGAAGGTCGATGCCTTGGTGGATCATTTCTTCGGCCTGGGCAATCTGCAGCGCATCATCTCCGTTTGCGGCCCTGATTTCCACTTCAAGACCATGCGATTCAATAGCTTCCTGGAACAGTTTCCGGTCCTTCAGCCAGCGTTCTTCTTTCAGCGTATCCATGGCAAAGCCAATTTTCAGCGGTTCATTATCCTCCGTCAAATCATCTTCTTTAAATACAGCCTTTTCAGGGACCTCAACTGTGTCCCGGCAGGCAGCAAGCGACATGGCCAGCATCAGCAGCAACATTATCCTTACATGCATCTTCACGTCCCAACTTCCTCCGTTTTTCCAGCCTTGAATAATGTCATACGATATTCGGTCGGAGATAGATCATTCATCTTCCTGAACACTTTGCTGAAATAGTTCGGTTCGTGATAGCCTACTTCGAGCGCAATTGCTTTCAGACTTTTTTCAGGGTCGGCCAAAAGTTTCTTCGCTTTTTCAATCCGGCATTCTGTCAGGAAATCGATGTAATTGATGCCGAGTTTCTCCTTGAACATTTTGCTGATGTAAATCGGACTTAGATCCACTTGCCGTGCAAGCGCATCGAGTGAGATATCTTCATGTGAATGTTCGGTGATGAACTGCTTGATCCTGTGGATTTTGTCGACTTCAAGCCGGCTGTAATGGCTCATATAAATTTTTTTCAGGTCTTGGATCAATTTCAGCGTTTCCGAAATCAATTGCCGGTGATCTTTTGCGGGAATCGAATAAAAAGGTGCTTCCGCCTCGATTCCGATTTCCGCCATGACCCGCGTCGTCAGCCATAAAAATTCAAGCGACCGCTGCTGGGTCCGCAGCACTTTTTCCCCTGTATGCTCCAGTTGCCGGATAAGATCAAGCACCAGCGCTTCGACCGCTTCCCATTCACCGAGCCGCACAAAATCAGCGATGCGTTTCTCCTGCTGTTTGATAAATGCCGGAACGTCCTCTTTGATAGGCTCCAATTCATCAGAATAAAATCGGTAGCGTGAAGGAACCTTGATGTCCAGCATGGCCACCAAAGATTTCTGGTAGGAAGTGCGGATTTCATCCAGCGATTGGCACACTGTGCCGATGCCGACAAACCAGCCTTCCTGTCTTCCTGTGACCGCCAGAATTTCTTTGGCGAGCGTAATTGCCTGTGAACGGAAAGAGTGGACCGGATTCCGAAAAACGATGAACGGCAATTGGCTGCCGTAGCAGGCACCCATCCAGACATTATTGCCATTGCTGATGCGCCCTTTGATGTCCGAGTAGATTTGCTCTCCGCCTTCCGGTACAAGGATCGTCATGACAAACTTCTCTTCAGCCGGCTGGGTATCGAGCATTTCAACGAGCAAGTCAATGTGCATTTCATGGACATGATCGAATAACAATTGGGTGACGATATCCGTTTCAACAATTGCCAGTGCTTTCTGAAGCGCTCCCTGTTCCTGCCGGCGCTCCGCTGTTTCCTTCACTTTCTGCCGCAACACGGCGAAAAGCTTATCAGTAGTGGCGACAATTTCAGTTGCTTTGCTGGGCTTCAGCAGATAATCTTTGACACCCAATTTCAAAGCCTGGCGCGCATAGTCGAAGGTGTCGAAAGCGGTCATCATGACGAACTCAGTATCATTGTTTGCCTGTTTTATCTTCTCTATCGCTTCCAAACCGTTCATCGCAGGCATCATGATATCCATAAAGACGATATCCGGCTTCCACTGGGACGCAATTTCAACAGCCGTCTTACCGTTTTTCGCCTGTCTGATTTCGATTTCCTGGAATGCATGCTGAAGAATGGCCTGCATTCCGTCACGTTCAACCGGTTCATCATCAACGAGCAGGAGTTTAAACATAATTTTCAACCTCCATTACTTTTGGCAGTTTCAAGATGATTTTCGTTCCTTTTCCTGGTGCGCTTTCGATAGTCACCACATCTTCACGGCCGTAAAACAATTGCAGTCGCTTGACGACATTCGCGAAGCCGATGCCTGTCGAATGCCCTTCCTGCGGATTGATGCCGCCTTCCAGCAACGCTTTTTTCCTGGTTTCATCCATTCCCTTGCCGTTGTCTTCGATTTCAATAAAGACATTGCCCTCAACATCTTTGATACGGAACCATATCCGTCCGTCTTCTTCTTTCGGTTCAATGCCGTGAATTACTGCATTTTCGATAAGCGGCTGAAGCGTCAGGCTTGGCATCTGATACAATAATGCGGATTCATCAAGTTCAATATGGAAGTTGAGCCGATCGCTGAAGCGGGCTTTCTGGATTTCCATATATTGTTTCAAGACATAGGCCTCTTCCTGCACTGTCACGGTATGATCCATCCGCTTCAAATTATAGCGGAGCAATCCGGCTACACTGACCAGCAGATCACTCGTTTCTTCCGCACCGTCCAAATAGGCTTTCTTCGATAATGTATTCAATGTATTGAATAAAAAATGAGGATTTATCTGGCTTTGCAGATGGCGCATCTGGCTTTGCTGCAAGAGCAGTTTACTTTCCTGCAATTCGCTTTCCACCTGGGCCTTCTGCTGGATTTCAAGAATAAGCTTATTGATATTGACCCTCATATGATCGAATGTTTTTGCCAAAAAGGAAATCTCATCATTCGAATCCACTCGGATCGGCTGATCAAACCGTCCTTTCGCCAATTCGTTTGCCGCTTTGGTCAATTGGTGGACTGGTTTGGTGATGCTCAGCGAAAACAGGTAGGTAAACAACAGCAGCAGAATGCTGGTAAGGGATAATAATAATATTCCCATGGTGTCGAGATCTTCCGACTGCCGGATGATGTCACGGTAAAACCGTTCGTAGGTTTTAAGTTCGGAATTGAAAATGGATAAAGTCATTTCGGAAATATAGATCGAGATGCGGTTGGCTTCTGTAAATTCCGTCAAAGCGGCTTCGTTATCAGCCTGGCCGCTAAAAGCGACGGACCGCTCCACTGTCTCATTAAAGCTTTCAATCATATTGCTGTAATTGGTCAATGTAAATTCGTTTTCGCCGTTGCGTAATCCGAGCATGGCAGCCTGTGCATCCAGCAGCCTGTCCTGGCTCCTTTCCAATCTATTGGCAGTCCGTTCTGTCGGCTCCGTCAAATAGCCATTCAAATTCGTCACGGTCTGCTGGCTTGCATCGGATACTTCGTGCATCTGCAGATAGCGCTGCAGAATATCATTGTATTGGTCCTGCATTTTCTGATTATAGAAAGTCAGCATCAGCCAAATGGCGAACATCATGACGATTACGACACCGGCAAGCATCCAAATCTTTTTTTGGATCGTATTCACGGCAAACCGTCCTTCCCTTCCACGATCCTGATATCTGTAATATAGCCTGCCGAATCGAGGGGAACCACTTCATTGCGCAGCCATTGCATCATTAAGGCAACACTCATTTCGCCCATCTGTTCAGGCGATTGTTCGACGATGCCATCAAGCTTTCCTTCAGCTAAAAGCTGTGAAGCATCCGAGCCATCATCGAACGAGTAGATGTAATAGGGTTCAAGCTCTGTACGGCTGCTGATTTCCTGCATGACCGTGCCAGCCTGGCGTACATTTAGCGCAATGAAAGCATCGACATTTGGATGTTCATTGAGTGCCTGGCGGGTTGCAGCCGCCGCCTCTTCGACTGTAGAGCCGCTGTCCACATAGAAAGAAGTGATCTCCGGATATTTTTTGAGACTGTCTTCCATCCCCTGTAAACGCAGACGCTGGCTGTATTCCAGATCTGTACCGCCAAGCAGCACGACTTCACCCTGTTCACCCATATCACTGACCAGCTGTTCCATCAGCAGCTTTCCTGCATTCTGATGATCTGAGCCAACATATGTTTTGCGCAAGCTCTTCTCCACCGGCACATCATTTGCGACGGTGATGATCGGTATGCCATAGGAAGCTGCCTTGATGCGGGTCAATTGCTGAAACTCTTCTGTATCAAGCCCCTGGACAATGATGCCGTCCACTTTTGAATGTAGGGCAATTTCAACTTGTTTTAAGAAATCTTCCTGATTTTTGCTGTAACTGCCCCATAATTCGAGGCTGATTTCTTCTTTTTCCGCCTGCTTGGAGGCGCCTTCATCCACCAGTTTCCAAAACGGCGTGTCGAGTTCCTGGGAGATGACTACAATACGGAAACGCTCCTGTCCAGACACAGCAGTTTCGGGAAGTTCCCATTCGGAATGAAGCACTTTATTCACTGAAAGAACAGTAAAGAAACCAAGGACGGCACATAGTGAGCAAAGGACAAAGATGACTTTTCTTCTCACATTTCGATCCCCTTTTTGTGTTTAAACTCATTTCATCTTACCACTTGATGGAAAATTCTCAATACTCGTTATGAGACGGAGAAAGCACCTTCAAATTCGAAGGTGCTCATTCTTAGATTATGAAAGGATTCTCTACGCACGTTGTCTGCGTGTCATCACATCAAAAATAACTGCCGCCGCCAACACGCCGCCGCGAATCATGTACTGATATGAAATGCCGACACCCAAAAGGTTCATGCCGCTTGATAAAGACGCCATAACAATTGCCCCGATGATGGCACCGGTCACTTTACCTACACCGCCGGCAGAAGAAACCCCGCCGACATAGGCTGCAGCGATTGCATCCAGTTCAAATAACGTTCCGGCAGTTGTTGTGGCGGATTGCAGGCGCGCTGTGAACAGGATGCCTGACAATGCCGCGAGCATCCCCATTGAACCGAAGACGATCAACGTGATTTTTGTGACGTTGATGCCGCTCAGATGGGCAGCTTCCGGATTGCTCCCGACAGCATAGATGTTGCGGCCAAGGACAGTTTTGGTCGACAGGAAGTGATAGACGACAACGACCAGCAGCATGATGACCACGGTCCAGGAGAAGCCGTTATAGCCTGCCAGAACCCACGTGATATAGCCGATGATAAAAGAAACAAATACCAGTTTGAAGATGAAGATCTTTGGAGATATAACATCAAAACCGTATTTCGCTTTATTGCGGCGATTCGAAATTTCACTGTAAATGTAAAGAATTATACCGATCAAACCGACAAGCAGCGAAAGCAGGTGCAGGCCGTTGACCTCCATCAGCGAAGGGATGAACCCGTTCCCCAATGAGTTGAAAAGATCATCATTGACGATGATTGTGCCGGTGGACTCGGTTACATTCAACAAAGCCCCACGGAAGATCAGCATGCCTGCAAGTGTAGCTACAAATGAAGGGATCCCGATTTTCGCAACCAGAAAGCCGTTGAACAGTCCGATGAAAATCCCGAAAACCAAAACAATCGGAATGACAAGCCAAACGGACAAGCCGATTTGTGTCAGGAAGATTGCCGCAACCGCCCCGAGAAACCCGGCAACGAAACCGACCGACAAGTCGATGTGGCGGATGACGATGATAAGCGTCATCCCTACTGCAAGAACAGCGATGTACCCCGCTGAATCCAGCAGGTTGCTGATGTTCCGGGAAGACATGAATAAACCGTCCGTCAATATGGCGAACGTCAACATGATGACGAACAAGGCGATATACATGCCGTAGTCGCGAATGTTCGATTTGATCAGGAATTTTGCTTCATTAAAAAAACTCATTGATATTTACCTCCTATTGCGTTGCCAGTTCCATAATGGCTTCTTGGGTCGTTTCTGCTTTGGATAATTCCCCGGTGATTCTGCCTTCCGCCATCACGTAGATGCGGTCGCTCATACCGATGATTTCATTCAATTCGGAAGAAATCATGATGATGCTCATACCTTCTTTGATCAATTCGTTCATGATAGTATAAATTTCAAACTTCGCCCCGACATCGATTCCACGCGTCGGTTCGTCGAGTATCAGGATTTTGGGTCCTGTGAACAGCCACTTGCCCAGCGACACTTTCTGCTGGTTGCCGCCGCTCAAATTGCCGACGATCTGTTCAAGCGAGCTTGCCTTGATGTGCAGTGAGTCCTTGTATTGGGAACCGACCATCACTTCTTCGTTCAAGTTGAGGACACCGCGTGCCGAAATCCCTTTTAAATGCGCTGCGGTCACGTTGCTTTTGATGTCTTTGATCAAAAATAATCCGTTCCCTTTCCGGTCCTCTGTCACATAGGCAATGCCCGCTTTGATCGCGTCGCTCGTATGCTTGAATGAAACCGGCTGCCCTTGCACTTTCATGCCGCCCTGCAATTTATAATTTTTAGGATTCCCGAAAATGCTCAGTGCCAGCTCAGTCCGGCCAGATCCCATCAGTCCAGCGACACCGATAATTTCACCTTTTTTCACGTGGATATCCGCCTTCTTCACTACTTCACGGCCAAGCTGTGAGTCGTAGGCCGTCCAGTCATTGATTTCGAGCACTGTATCACCGAATTGATGATCCAGGCGCTTAGGATAAATATCTTCAATCTCACGTCCCACCATATTTTTAATAATGACGCTTTCTGATATTTCCCCTTTATGTGCGTCCAATGTACAGACCGTTTGGCCGTCTCTCAGAATCGTCGCCTTGTCGGCAATTGAAATGACTTCCTTCAGTTTGTGGGAAATCATGATGCACGTAATGCCTTGAGAGCGTAACTCCTTCAACAGCTCCAACAGGTTTTCACTGTCGTTTTCATTCAATGCAGCTGTCGGTTCGTCCAGGATCAGGAGTTTGACATTCTTGCTCAGTGTTTTCGCGATTTCGACCAATTGCTGCTTGCCTACACCCAGATCCTTGATCAATGTTTCAGGATCCACATTCAGCTTCACTTTCTTCAGCATTTGCGATGCCTGGATGATCGTTTCATTCCAGTCCACAAACGGACCTTTTCTGATTTCGTTGCCTGCAAAAATATTTTCGTATACTGTCAGGTCCGGAAACAGCGCCAGTTCCTGATAGATGATGGCAATGCCGGCTTTGACACTGTCATTGATTTCGTTGAATTTCTGCACTTCGCCTTCGAAGACGATGTCCCCTTCATATGTACCGTATGGATAGACTCCACTCAGCACTTTCATGAGTGTCGATTTGCCTGCCCCATTCTCTCCGATCAAACAATGGATTTCTCCTCGTTCCACTTTAAAATTCACGTCATCCAGAGCTTTGATGCCTGTAAATTCCTTCGTGATGCCATTCATCTCTAAAATATAGTCGCTCATTTCTTAGCCTCCCTTACGAAAACGTCAAGGAATGGAGAAATAGTGATAGAAAGTTCTATCACTATTTCCTGGATCCTATTGTTTTTATTCGATTCCTGTAAATTCGCTTGCTTCATAATAGCCGGAGTCGATCAATTCCGCTTTTACGTTTTCTTCATCTACAACAATGACATCTGTTTGTTTCGCTTTTACTTCGCCAGCTCCATTATCATAAGAACCTGTCGTTTCAGGATCGTTGCCGTCAAGCACGTCAACAGCCATGCCCATTGCATCTTCAACCAATGTGCGGACATCTTTGAATACAGTCATCGATTGCTTCCCATCAATAATGTATTGGATCGAAGCTTTCTCAGCATCCTGCCCTGTGATTGTGTAATCCGTCACAGCTGAATCCGATGCGAATACGTCTGCAATCGAACGGGCAGTTCCATCGTTCGGCGCCAGAATCGCAACATCGCCTTTCAACTCTTCACCAACTGAAGTCAAATGCGTCTGTGCTTTGTTCTTCGATTCGTTCGGATCCCAGTTTGTTGTAACCTGGCCGATGATTTTGCTCAACTGGTCGCGGTCCAATTCTTTTGTATCCGATAAAGCTTCCGCTTCACTTGAATTGGCGATTTTGAATGTGCCGTCAGCAATTTTCGGCTGAAGCACTTCCCATGCTCCCTGGAAGAACAGGAAGGCGTTGTTATCAGATGAAGCTCCTGCATATAAATACAGCGGCACATCTTTTCCTTCTGCGTTATCCACCAAATACTGAGCCTGTGCCGCACCTACTGCCAAAGAGTCGAATGTTACATAGTAATCTACTGCATCCGTATCTGTGATCAAACGGTCATATGCGATAACTGTTACGTCATCCGCTTTCGCCGCTTCAACTGCCGCAGCAGCTGCTGCACCATCATGCGGTGTAATGATCAGAACTTTAATCCCTTTATTCAATAACGCTTCCACGTTTTCTTTTTCTTTAGCCGAAGAACCCTGGCTGAATAGAATTTCAGTTGAATAATCCGAATCAGCTAATGCATCTTTGAAGCGCTGTTCATCCTGGACCCAGCGTGGTTCATCTTTAGTAGGCAAAACGATTCCGACATCCACCCCTGAACCCGAACCGGAACCTGCTTCCCCTTCGTCACCGCATCCTGCGGCCAACAATGCAAACAGTGCCAGGACCAACAGGAACATAAATCCTTTGAAATTCTTTTTCATATTCTTTCCCCTCTCCCTTTGTAAATATAAGTAAGTACTTTTTAAGTATAAATTCTGAAAACTTAAATGATAGCGCTTTCACTAGCATTCTTTTAATATCATCTGTACTTTTTTAATTTTTGGGGAATTCAACACAAAAGCACCTGAGAGGTCAGAGAATTTCTAACCTTTCAGGTGCCTGGTCCTGTTCATTCAATTTAGGTGGAGATGAAGTTTCCATCCATTCTATCTTTTAATCCGAAGTTCCGTTTCCTTGTCGAAGAAATGCGCGCGGTTCATGTCGAAAGCCATATCGATCGTCTGCCCGGCCTGGACGTTGAACCGGGAATCGACACGGGCGATGAAATCCTGGTTGTTTACGATCGAATAAAGGACGATTTCCGAACCCATCAATTCAGCCACTTCGATATTCGCCCGGATTTTCGTTTCCGGTGAATGGTCCAGGAATACCGGTTCATCATGGATATCTTCCGGCCGGATGCCGAGCAGCACCGGTTTTCCGTCGTAGCCTTTTTGACGCAATAGCTGTGCTTTGCCTTCAGGCACCTGGACACGGATATCCCCCATCACGAAATGACTGCCTTCCAGCCGTCCGTCCAAAAAGTTCATTGCCGGGGAACCGATGAAACCGCCGACGAAAACATTGTCCGGTTCATCGTAAACTTGTTTCGGCGAGCCGACCTGCTGGATAAAGCCGTCTTTCATGACAACGAGACGCGTCGCCATGGTCATCGCTTCCGTCTGGTCATGCGTCACATAAACCGTCGTCGTCTGGAGACGGCTGTGCAATTTCTGGATTTCCGTCCGCATCTGGACGCGCAGCTTGGCGTCGAGATTGGACAGCGGCTCATCCATCAGGAATACTTTCGCATCGCGCACAATTGCGCGGCCGAGTGCGACACGCTGCCGCTGACCGCCGGAAAGCGCCTTCGGTTTGCGGTAGAGGAAATCTTCCAGGCCTAAAATTTTTGCGGCCCGGTCCACCCGTGCTTTGATATCATTTTTTTTCATTTTGCTCAGCTTTAAACTGAACGCCATATTATCGTAGACATTCATGTGCGGATACAAGGCGTAGTTTTGAAACACCATCGCAATGTCACGGTCTTTCGGCGAGACGTCATTGACGCGTTTATCGCCGATGTACAAATCACCTTCCGTGATGTCTTCGAGTCCCGCAATCATCCGAAGCGTCGTCGATTTTCCGCAGCCGGACGGTCCGACCAATACAAGAAACTCCTTATCCCTGACTTCGAGATTGAAGTCCTGAACCGACACGACTCCCTTATCATAAACTTTTTTGATGTTCACCAAGGTTAAGCCAGCCATTTTATTTCCTCCCGCCATGTGGTTTTGAACTTATCCAATCACAATTTCCTTTCCGCTCTCCAGGAAAAGCGGCTCTCCGTTATGCGTAATATTCAAATCTTCCCCTTCAAGAACGGTGTAGCCAACCTTCTCGCGGGTTATCCGGAATCTCAGCACCCTGCCCTGGTAGCGCAGATGAAACTGGAGTGAATTCCACTCTGCCGGAAGAACCGGCGCCAGCGACAAGCCGTCTTCTTTCAGCCGCAGTCCCGCGAATCCATAGACGATGCCGAGCCATGTGCCGCCCATATTGGCCATATGCAATCCGTCTTTCGTATTCTTATGGGTGTTGTCGAGATCGAGGCGCGCGGTTTCATTGAAATAACTGTAGGCTTTTTCCGGATAGCCGAGCTTCGACGCCATAATGCTGTGGACGCATGATGATAATGAAGAATCATGTGTCGTGATCGCTTCATAATAATCATATGAATTTTTGATGGTCTCGAAATCCTGTTCATCTTCGAGAAGAAAATGAGCGAGCACGGTATCGGCCTGTTTCAGCACCTGATACCGGTACAACGTCAATGGGTGGTAATTCAGCAATAATGGAAACTTCTCAGGCGGTGTATTTTTCAGGTCCCATCTCGCCTTTTGAAGGAAACTGTCATCCTGCGCGTTGATCTGCAGGGTTTCATCATATGGAAGATACATGCTGTCGGCCGCTATCTGCCAATTGCCGACTTCTGTTTCGGTCAATTCGAGCCGGCTTGCCACCTCTTTCAAATGGTCGCTGTCTGTTTCATCCAATAGATAATAGATTTTGGCGGCCCAGCTTAAATTGTGCTTGGCCATGACATTCGTATAATAATTATTGTTTACGATACAGGTGTATTCATCGGGACCTGTTACATCATCGAGCCGGAATTTGCCGTTCTGCAAATGGCCGGTGTCTTCCCATAGGCGTGCTGTTTCAAAGAGCACTTCCGCCATATAGCGTTTCATGAAGTCTTCATCTTTAGTCGCTAAATAAAATTGGATATAACTGTAGGCGATATCCGCGCTGATATGGTATTGCGCAGTGCCGGCAGGGAAAAAGGCGGAACTTTCTGTTCCCGTAATCGTGCGCCAAGGGAATAACGCACCTTTTTCGTGCCCCATTTCCCTTGCCCGCTCCCTCGCGTGATCCAAAATCGAATACCTGTGCAACAGCAGATTTTTCGCAATCTCCGGGTTCGTCATTAAAAAGACCGGGAAAATATAGATTTCGGTGTCCCAGAAATAATGCCCTTCGTACCCTTCGCCTGACAGCCCTTTCGCCGCAATATTGCTCGCAGGATCTTTGCCGACGGATTGGAGCAGCTGAAAAAGATTGAAACGGATGCCTTCCTGGACCCGCTGGTCTCCTTCGATAACAATATCCGAAATTTTCCAGTAAGCGTCCAAATAAGCTTTCTGGTCTTCCAGAAGTTCTTCGAAACACTTATCCTGAACTTGTCGAAGGAGGACCAGCCCTTCATCGACAACATTTTCACCATGCCGCAAGGTTTCGGTATAAATTGCGTATTTTGTGAAATGAACCGTTTCATGGCCTGCACATACATAGGTTTCTTCCAGGGCGGTCTCTGTCAGCCTGCTGTCGTAATCGTAATTTCCGGATGCAAGAGCGGAAGAAGAAACGCACGCCACCTCGAGTTCAGTCACGTATGTAGTGTCTTTTACAATAGCGACTCCATCTTCCAGCCCGGTTTCAGTGACTTGCAGCCTTTTGGCATGACCGGATGCCACACGCGGATCGTCTTTGTCCACAAAATTAGTTACATCGCCATTGACCGTGGAAACGATTTTTACCTCTTCGACCGGCGTGATGGTTTCCACTTTAATATCGATGGCGAACAGTTCCTTCACATTGAACGATACCAGACGCCTGAAGTGGATTTTAACTTCTTTGCCCTTAGGCGATATCCAGTGTACGATCCGTTCAGCAAAACCGCTGTCCAGATGCAAATTCCGCTCAAAGGACAGAACCTCTCCCTCAAATAACGAAAATTTCTCGCCGTCCAGGTAAATGAAGACCGTCTGGGCATCGATGATATTCAGCACTTTTTGCTGCGTTTCCGGAAAACCGTATAGTTTTTCGCCGTACGTGATTTCCGTTTCATCGTGAAAGGCGTTGATATAAGTGCCTCGAATGGATTTACTCCCCTCGCTGTAGCCTTCTTCAAAATTTCCTCTGACTCCCAGATAGCCGTTCCCCAGCGACAACAGACTTTCATTGATCAGCAGATTTTCATTGTCCATTTCGTACTTGGTCAATTTCCAAGCCATTGCTCACCCTCCTTTTCGGAACTGACGCTTTTCAGCTTTGCTTCCGATTATTTTCAAACTCGTCAAGGATCTTTTGAAATTCCAGTTCCTGCGTGTTTCCCACCAGGTAATCGGCATGCGAAAGATGCGCATCGTCACCCACTCCGACCGAAAACATGCCCGCCCGGTTGACCGCTTCCACACCTGCCGCCGCGTCTTCAATGCCGACACAATCAGAATAGGGGATATTGAGCGCATCTGCCGCAGCCGTAAACGTTTCAGGATCGGGTTTGCCTTTCGTTATCTCCGCCGCGTTGACGATATAGTCGAAATAACCGGTCAGTTCCAGTTTATCCAAGATGCGGGCAGCATTTTTACTGGCGGAACCGAGAGCGATTTTGATGCCCGATTGTTTATTGGCCTCCAGAAAATCGCCGATTCCGGGGAGTATATAATTGGGGTTGATCGCTTCGATCAGCTCAAGGTAATAGCCATTTTTGCGGGTCGCAAGCCCGATTTTTTCCTGTTCTGAAAAATCGATCGGCGAAGTTGCCTGCCCAAGAATCCGGTCAAGCGAATCCATGCGGTTGATGCCTTTCAATTGTTCGTTGAAATGACGGTCGATTGGAATGCCAAGCTCATCAGCCAGTTTTTTCCACGCCAAATAATGGAACTCCGCCGTATCCGTAATGACGCCGTCGAGGTCGTATATAAAGAGTTTCGGAGACTGTGCCATAAAGTTAATTCCTTTCTTTTTAAGTAATTACCCTGACAGCGTTTTTACACTGCCCCGCTCCATCAGCTGATGTTCAATCCAGACATGATGATTCGCGGCTTTGTTTTCCTTTATTGCCTGGAGCAGCACTGCTGCACTTTTTCCAATTTCAATAAAATCCTGGCGGATCGTTGTCAGGGCAGGTTCCGTATAACTGCAGAAGATCAAATCATCAAATCCTGTTATGGAAATATCCTCTGGAACCTTCAATCCCGTTTCTTTCACCGCTTTCATCACCCCGATCGCCATCAGGTCACTAAAGCACAGAAAGGCTGTCGGCCGCTCCTTTTGTAAATGTTTTTTCGCGAGGAGATAAGCGCGTTCTTCTGAAAAATCCGCTTCCAGAACAGGCAAATCAGTCAACTTCAAATCGCGGGAACGCAAAGCTTCTTCCACGCCTTTTATCCGTTCTTTATTGACATAAGTCTCGGAAGTCCCCGCCATAATTACAATATCGCGGTGATTCCGCTCAAGGAGATAGGCCATAATCTCTTCAGCCGCTTTGGCGTTGTCGATTGAGACGCTGCCAATCATCCCGTTCCCGCTTTCGTTCATGATATCGAGGACGACACAGGGCAGGCTGGTGTCGATCAGCTCTTTGTAATAAGGGTCATCCGTCCGGATCCCTTGCAGAATCGCCCCGCCAATATTCCGTTCGCGGCAATATTGGACATAACTCTGCTGTTTCTGCCGCTTCGAGTCGATCAGATTGATGGACAGGTCGAATCGGCTGTCGGCAACCGCCCGGTAAACGCCTTTGAAGATATCGAACGCGTTGCTGTCCTTGACGTTGTCGTTGAGGACCCCTGAAGAAATCAAACCGATGGTCATCTGCTTTTTGGAACTCAGATTTTTCGCGTTGATATTCGGTGTATAATTCAGTTCCTTCGCAACGGCAAATATCCGCTGTCTTGTTTCTTCTTTTACATCCTTATAATTATTGAATGATTTTGAAACAACACTGACGGAAACATTCGCTTTTTTCGCAACTTCCTTTATTGTCGCCATTCTTAATCCACTTCCTCCATTGATCATCAGCCGGCATCATCGGACACCGCTTTTTCTGTAATTTTTTGTGTCGTTCTATAGAATGCGGAAAATGACAGGAAGGCTGTCAACGAGCATGTCAGAAGTGGAAACAGCAGCTGCAGCTGGGTGGTGCTGAGCCATATCAGCACAGCGCTGACCGCGGCGATGAAAAGACCTGTCAGCGGTCTGCCGGCCGACAGAAAAAACGCGTTTTTCATTTTCGCTGCGGCATTCATCCTGTAATGGGAGCTGATCAGCAGGAAATTGACTGTATAGATGTACAAGGCGATTCCAATCACCAGAAACATTAATGCCGCACTGCTCTGTTCCGTATATAAATAGAAGTAGGCGTAATACCAAACGAGCCATACCGCTGCAAAAATCGCTCCCATCTTCGCATTTTCCCGATAATCCGCCTTTAAATGAGTAAAATATTTCTTCATGATCGAAGAGTAGTCTTCTTCCACAATCCAGTCCCTTGTTATCGAAAAGACCGCTGCTGTAGCAGGGAAAAACAGGAACGATGCGAAGAGCCATCCCGCTAGTCCGAAAAAGACCAGTCCGGCGGCGCTGCTCATTTCAACTGTCACAAAAAGGATGAAGAACGGCAGGGACAGCATAAACCACAGCAAATTGACGCCTGAAAATCGCATGACCCATTCGCTCATTCCATAAAAAACACCGGCGAGCCCTTTAAATTCAACCATGATATCCCTCCAGTCGAAAAGAGCTTATTTGACAGCCCCTTCACCGATTCCTTTGATGATGTATTTCTGTGCGAGCACATAAAAGATGACAACGGGTATGATCGTTAACGTCAGCCCTGCCATCGCCAGATTCCATTCGATGGTGAATTCACCGAAGAAATAGAATACCGACAGCGGAATCGTCCGCAGCTCTTTATCGATTAATGTAAGTGACGGCAACAGGAAATCATTCCAGATCAGGATGACATTCAAAATCATCACTGTGGCAGTAATCGGTGTCAATATCGGGAAGACAACCCGCCAGAACACACCGAACTTCGATGCACCGTCAATCGTAGCTGCTTCTTCAAGCGATATCGGAATGGATTTGATGAATCCGTGATACAGAAAGACGGAAAGAGCAGCGTGAAAACCGATATTCATGAAAATCAATCCACTGAGCGTATTATACAAAGGGATACCTGTCGTTCTGGAAATTCCGGTAACCAATTGCATCAACGGCATCATGATCGTCTGGAACGGAATCAGCATCGTCGCGATCAAGGTCATGAAGATGACGGTACTGACCCAATTGTCCGACCGCGCAAGCATCCAGGCGGTCATCGAAGATAGAATCACGATGAATATCACAGACACCACCGTCACATAAATCGAGTTCGCAAAAGCATTGAAAAAATCCATCCGTTCCATAGCGGCGGTGTAATATTGGAGCCCGAATTCCTCCGGAAACGCCAAAGTGTTTTCATACAGCTCGCGCCGGTTTTTGAAGGAGTTGATAAAGATGATATAGATGGGAGAAAGAAATACAAGCGCCATCAGAATGAGCAGGATTTCTTTCGACCAGTTTCCTATGGCCTTCATCACATTTCAACCTCCTTCTTCTTGGTGATGTAAACTTGCGTCAATGTAATGGCTGCGATGATGACAAAGAAAACGATCGCTTTCGCCTGCCCGTAACCATAATTGCCGTAACCGAAGATTTCATTGTAGATATTCATCGCAAACAGTTCCGTGGCATTTGCCGGTCCGCCGCCTGTCAGCGACAAGTTAACGTCGTATATTTTAAAGCCGTATGACAAGGTAAGGAATAGACTGATGGTGAACGCTGGCATGAGCAGCGGCACTGTGATCCGCAAAAAACGCTGCCATCCGCTGGCGCCATCGATTCTCGCAGCTTCGATCACTTCCCCAGGAATCCCTTGTATCCCTGCAATATAAACAATCATCACATAGCCCGCCATCTGCCAGGTAAAGACAAATACCAAAGCGAATAACGCAAAATCTTCATTGTTCAGCCAGTTAAAGAAAATCGACTCGAGACCTGTTACGTCGCCGATCAAAGTGAAAACATCCAGAAAGACGAATTGCCAAATATAGCCGAGTATCAGTCCGCCAATTAAATACGGCATGAACAGCATCGTTCTTGCCAAGTTCGCCAGCTTCAGCTTGGACGTCACCAATAGCGCAAACGCCAGACCGGCCGCATTGACCGTGATCACCGACAGAACGGTGAACAATACGGTAAGCCAGGCCGAACGGAGAAACCGTTCATCTTCCATAAGCCTGACAAAATTATCGAGTCCATTGAATACCATCGGATTGGCTCCGATGCCATCCCATTGGAAAAACGCGTAATAGATTCCGATAACAAATGGAACAAGTACTATAAGAGTAAAAATGAGTAATAACGGCACTGTAAAGATTAGATACCAGCCGACTTTTTTCCTGTTCGCCACGCTCATCCCCACTTTCATGACATTGCTGATTTTTCGCGTACCCAGAAAAAGCAGAACACGCCGTTGCAGGCGTGTCCCCTCTATTCCTGGCCATTCTTATTGGGCCGCGTTTTCCCATGCGGCCTGCAGATTTTCAACCAGTTCTTCGCCGGTCATGTCTTCATTAACGAAGAAACTTTCGGCTACTGGCGTAAAGTCATTCGGAACCACGTTCGCAGGATAGTAATTATGCGCCCATGGAATTGTTTCCCCACTGTTTGACGCTTCCAGTACAGCTTGCGATAACGGATCCAGATCGCCGGCTTCGATATTAGTCATCGCCGGAATAAAACCGAATTCCTCTACAATGAACCGCTGGCCGGTTTCGCTGTTGTGTAGCCAGTCCAGGAATTCGATTGCTGCATCAATTTCTTCTTGATCTTTCTCTGCGTTGACTGCCCAGTTGCTGCCTACGCCAACCGCCAATTTGTCATTGCCTTCAAGCGGGAATGGTGCCATTGCGTACTCAAAATCCACTTCAAAGTCTTCAAGCATGCCTGCCGCCCAGTTTCCCTGATGGATCATGGCAGTCTGGCCAGCCGCGAAATCACCGACTTGCGTATCATAAGTCGTATTCAACGGCGTCGGTGTGTTGGCTCTGATTGCTTCCATAAATTCACCGAATCTCAAAAATTCCTCTGTTTCCGTCAAAGTCACTTCACCGTTCGTTAATTGCTCCATGAATTCAACCGGTTCCTCCTGCAGTGAGAATGGATAGTTGCTGATATGCCCAATCAGGAAGTAGGCTTCAGAAGAAAGGCCAAATCCGTTGATGCCTTCTGCGTTAAAATCTTCCAATGTACTGACAAATGAATCATAATCGGCAATATCCGCCGGGTCGACCATTTCTGTATTGTAGACAATGCCGAATCCTTCCACGCTGTAAGGGATTCCAACCAATTTGTCATCCAGCATCAATCCCATGTCCGGAGCGAGATTGCTGACAAAATCCTCGCCGCTCAAATCATATAAATACGATTCTAAGCGTTCCGCAACCTCTGCGTTTTGAACACTCATAATGGATGGACCTGTTCCATTGTTCAAGCGAATCTGCAATTGCTGGGCATAATCGTCACCGGTCGTCCCAATTACTTCCACGGGAACTCCCGTCTCTTCCGTATAAGCCTCGGCAGCAGCTTCCAATTGATCAGAAATTTCCACCTTAGTCTGGAAAATAGTGATGCCTTCCGATTCTTCTCCTGACCCGCCTTCCGAACCGCCTTCATCTCCGCCGCCGCCACATGCAGCCAAGAGCGAGATTGTCGCGGCAAATGTCATGCCTGTAACAAATTTCTTATTAAACGCCATTGTTGGTGCCCCCTTCAAATTTTGGAATTATATAGCGAACAAAATGATCAGCTCATTTTGTGACTACCAGTTTCATCAAGCGCTGACTCTTCAATGTTTAAGCTGGACTTCAATCGAATCCTCGAAAGTATAAACGACACCATTTGTTTCAAATTGGATCTCTCGTTGAGAGTCCGACCTGATTTTCAGCCGTTTTTCTGTTATATCCAATTGCAGCAATTCACCTTGCCAAAAAATCGAAAACCGCATGTGCCGCCATTCTTTCGGCATCCGCGGATTGATCTGCAGACTGCCATCTGCCTGCCTTACCCCTGCGAAACCGAACACGGCAGCTTTCCAAATCCCCGCAATCGCCGCTGCATGAATTCCGTCGTCAGAGGAATGCATATTCGGCCCCATATCGATTTCACATGTTTTCCGAAATAAAGAATAGGCAAGCTCCTGTTCACCGATTTGACTTGCTGCAATCGCGTGCGTCGAGAGGCTGAGAGAAGAATCATGCAGCGTGCGCGCTTCGTAATAAATGAAGTTCTCTTTCTTTGCCTTCCGCGAAAAACGCGGATCGTCTTTCAGGAACGTCTGCTCCATCAGGAAAAACAACAGCACAATATCGGCTTGCTTCGTCACCTGGATGCCATTGATCTGCTCCGGGTTATAGTCGCGGTAGATCGTCCTGGCTTTCGTTTGCGTCTTATACTTATCCAGTTTGATTTCCGGCAATTCGAGATAGGTGTCATCTTGCGGCAGTACCAAATCCTCTGAACGCGGTTCCGGCAAAAACAGCTGCTCCGCCTTCGACTGCCAATTGGCATGATCCCCTTCCCCGACAAGCGATTTCCAAAGTGCCGGATTTTCCTTCGCCAGTTTTTCCGCGTAACGCATCGCAAGCATCAGATTAAAATAAGCCAGGTAATTCGTGAATGTGTTATTGCTGACATGTTCTTTATATTCATCCGGACCGATGACATCCGTAATTTCAAACCGCTGCTCCTCTTCATTCCATTCGAAACGGCTTGACCAGAATCGGGCTGTATCAAAAACCATCTCGTAACCGCAGAGTTCCAGGAATTCTTCGTCACCGGTGACGTTCACATATTGATACACCGCAAAAGCGATGTCAGCCGAAAGGTGGTGTTCAATCAACCCCGACCAGATTTTCGTCCGTTCTCCGGTGACAATATCGATATCGCCCCATTCCGGAGTCACTTCGCCATCCGTCGGCCACGCCATTTCCCAGGGGAACATCGCTCCAGCATAGCCAAATTGCTCCGCTTTTTGCCGGGCACCGGCCATTCCGTGATAGCGGTATTGCAGCAAAGACCGCGCTGTGTCAGGATTCGAATAAATGAAAAAAGGCAGGATAAAGATTTCAGTGTCCCAGAATGAATGCCCTTTATACGCTTCACCACTCAACGCCTTCGCACCGATCCCCATTCGGTCATCATGCGCCGGAGCCATCGCGGTCAAATGATACAGCGAAAAACGGATTGCCAGCTGGTCGTCCGGATTTTCACTCTCGACTTCAAATTCATAGGCATTCCATACGTTTTCCTGCCAGGCAAGGCGGTGTGAGTCCCTCAACCGTTCGAATCCTTCTTTATCGAAATCCTTTAGTTCACCCATAGACTGTTTCTGCATTTCGGCCAGACTGTACTGCTCGTGATCCCTTTCTTTATCTCGGCTTGTATGCACAGTTGTCAGCTTTTCCAGGTCAAACCTGTCACCTTGCTCAACTTTGCACTTATAGGACATCCACACTTTTCGGCGTTCCATGTATTTATCCGCTTCCGCAGTTATTTCTTCATCATTAAGCTTTAATGTATGTACAGTGTTGTGGACAAAATCAATACCGGATTGAGTGGTCGTCTGGACAAGCTGGATAAAACGTCCTTCCGAAATCTTCCGGTCCCCTTCCAGAAAATGCTGGACGCCGGAATTTGTCACTTGCGCGCTAAGGCCGCTTTCAATCGAAACTTCGACAGCACCCGACAGGCTTTGAATTTCCATTTTCATGCCAATCAAATGAGGATGCGCTAATGATACAAAACGGCTGAAATGAAATTGAAGCTTTTTGCCTTGCGGCGATGTCCAGACAAAAGAGCGGGTAAGTTCCGCGTCTTTCAAATTCAGCTGTTTGCTGTAATCCCCGGTTTCGCCAAACTCAAGACTGAAACGCTCGCCGTCAATCAGAATGTCAAGGCGGGTGGCATCTGCCACATTCGGCAATTCCGTCACTTCATTTTGGTCCGCCTTATTGAATGTCCCATTGATGAAAAGGTTCCTCTTTTCATTTAAATAAGGTTCTTCGGCCGCCGAGCGCAGCCCCATATAACCGTTCCCTAATAACATCACCGTTTCGGTCTTTCCAAGATGAAAAGCGGAAAAATCCTGATCGCCTAATATCCAATTTTCATATTTGTCTTTGCCAATTGAATAATCCATCACCACAGCCACCTCCTTTGCCGGTGTTGTCCAGATTTCCGAAAACGTTTTAGTTTTGTCCTAAAAAAGAGAGATGGGCTGTCGAGGTTTTGCTGGACCGTTTTAATTGTCTGTAAACCATACCATCTCTCTTGTCAGTTGAATCAACTATGTATTTAGTATTTTCTGTATAGTAAGCGTTTTCATTTAGTATAAATCCTTCTTTTTTAATAGTCAATGGATACTTCTTTTTACCTGCTGGGAAAAATTGAAAAAGAGTTGCCCATTTCAACCGGCAACTCTTCCTGTTATTTGTCACGATCTTGTGTCCATTCGTCCGCTTCCGTCCCGGGAACCGGACCTTTCAGCAGCGGATCTTCCGTCTCCGCCATCCACTTGTCGACCTGTTCCCGTAATTCCTGCAGCACATTCACATGTTCAGGATCTTCGGCTAAATTCTGTTGTTCCAACGGATCTTTTTTCAAGTCATATAATTCTTCTTTCACATTTGGAACGGAATATTCCTCGCGCACTTCTTCGCCTGAAAGACTGGTATACAAATCATATGGCAAATAAACTTTCGGCCCGTCTTCAAAATTCCGGATATATTTATAATCCTTCGTCCGTATGCCGCGCATCGGATGGTAGCGGTCGTGCCAGGTCAATTCACAGAAAAAATGATCCCGCTCCGTATAATCCCGTTCTTTCAATAAAGGCAGGAAACTGTAGCCGTCGATCCCTTCCGGCACTTCGCCCCCAGCAATTTCAAGCAACGTCGGCATCAAATCGATATTGCACAGCAATTCGTCCTGCCTGCGCCCTTCTGTCATCATCCCTTTTGGAAACCGTATGAGCAAAGCCGTTTCCAGCCCGGCATCTGTCAGTGTCCCTTTGGCCCGCGGAAACGCGATGCCGTGATCCGTTGTATAAATCAATACCGTGTTTTCGGCAAGTCCCGTATCATCCAGCACTCTTTTAATCCGTCCCACCGATCGGTCGAGTTCTTTGACCGACCCTTGAAAACGGGCGATGTCTTCTCTTACTTTTTCTGTATCCGGCAGATACGGCGGCACTTCAACGCTATCAATCGGATCCGGCTCAAAAGCATCAAACGGCCGATGCGTTTCTTCAAATCCGACTGACGCATAAAAAGGTTTGTCATTTTGAGAAGCGGTGCGTTCCTTCAGAAAAGCTTCCAGCTGATCCGTGACTTTTTCCGCCGCGTTGCCGGGCACTTTTACAACGTGGTCGTAGCCCAGCTTTTCCCCTTCATAGACGCCATCGATCGATTCATGGAAAAAGCCGAAGAGCGCTGTATCGTAACCCGCTCCTTTCATTTCGGATGGAATCGTTTTAACGTCGCTTTTCATCGTGTGCCCCAGGTGAGTGAGTCCCATCAGACCGTGATTATGGCCGTACTTTCCTGTCAGAATGCTGCCGCGGCTGGGACTGCACTGGGGCTGCGAACAAAAATAATTATCAAATCGGACTCCTTCTTCCGCAATCTTATCCAGTTCCGGTGTTTCGACTTTTCGTCCGTATGTCCCCAAATGGCGCCCCGTATCATGTGAAATGACCATCAGAATATTCATTTTCTCCATTAAATCGATTCCTCCATTTCAATATCGGCTGCGCACCTGAATCCGATATTGCCAGCCGAACTGTCCATTGTATTCGACGTGCGCGCCGCCACCCTGTATCTGTTGCAATAGGATTCATGGCATAAATAGGATCCGCCGCGCATGGCCCGGTGGATATTTTCTTGTGATGATTCTTTATCATTCTGCGGTGCAAATGGATCCGAACACCATTCCCATACGTTGCCCGCCATATTATAGAGTCCAAATCCATTCCTTGGAAATGAAACAGCGGGTGCCGTTCCGATATAGCCATCTTCCATCGTATTTGTATTCGGAAACGCACCTTGCCAGATATTGCAATAATGTTGCCCGTTCGGCGTCAGCTCATTGCCCCACGGATATTTCTGCTGCACCAGACCGCCGCGCGCCGCAAACTCCCATTCACTTTCACTCGGCAATCGCTTGCCTGCCCAGCTGGCGAAAGCCTGCGCATCGTTCCACGACACATGGATCACCGGATGGTCCATCCTGTCTTCTATCGATGAATCCGGCCCTTCCGGCTGGTGCCAATACGCCTGCTCCACCGCGAACCACCACGGCGTCGCCGCCACTTGCTGCACTTCCACTTGAATGTCCCGGTCAATAAATTTATAAAACACGAACGACCAGCCGAATCGTTCAGCCTCCGTAATGTAACCTGTTTCCTTCACGAATTGCGCAAACTCTTCGTTGGTCACTGTATGGCTGTCCAGCAGAAAAGGTTTTACATTTTCTTCTCTTACCGGCCCTTCGTGATCAGCCGGAAAACCGTCTTCATCATCAGTACCCATTAAGAATGAGCCGCCTTCGATACGCACCATCTTTTCGTGAAAGCGCAACTTCTTCTTTTGGCGGATGGATGGGAATCCGTCCATTTCATCCGATTTTTTAGTTGTCTCAAAATCTTGCCGACTGGCTGAACAGCAAGTTGCCTGATTCTGTTCCATTGGGCTTCTCCTTCCCAGTTTCAGGATTAGTTAGTGTCGATTGTATACCTGTCGGCCGGAGAGTTAAAGTTTTTAAGGGAAACTAGTCGTCATTATGGAATTTTCGGTCGTTATTGCTTGTTCGGGTTGATTTTGAATTCTTTTTAGTCGAGTTTAGACATATTCAATAGAGTTTTTGATTTATTTATTTCCATTTTATGGATTTACTGTCCATTAAAGCTACAATACTGTCCGTAATGGATGAATTACTGTCCGTTACAGGCCATTTACTGTCCATTAGCAATTCCACTTCAACATTTCTACCAATCCAAACTTTTCAGCCGCTCAACTTCCCCGTCCATCCCCATCTTCTTCAGTTCTGACATGATGAACCCTTTCAATGGTGTTTGATTATCGATTAAATTCGCATACTGCGCGTCGCGAATAAAAGCCAATTTGCTTTCCAAAGGAGCCGACGCGAAAAATGCCTTCGCTTCATCCAGGTTAATATCATCATCTTCTGAAACTTTATAAATCGGTAAATCAGCATCGGTTTTATTGAGTAGAGCTACACCTATCCCGTCGTTGGTAGGCAGCACTATCTGCCTTCGACGCGACGCCGCTACATCTTCAACGTAATCATAGACATTTTCAATCCGCTCACAGCCCATATATTCCTTCATCATTGTCAGCACCTGATTACGCGCCTCCGCCAGCTCAGGAGATTCCTCATAATTTTTATCCGATTCATCCACCATCGCCTGATACTGCTCAGCCGATTCGATCATCATGAAATTATACAGCATCATCAAATGCCGGTCGCTGTAAAGAAAGTCGACGAATTCCTTTGAGTTGCGCGCCAGCAATTTGAGCGAATCCGGTGCTTCCATCGGATGCACACACACGACAAACGCTTCTTCCAGATCGGTCACTTTGCCAAAATCCGTCAGCAACCCGACATGAATTCCGTCCACCCCTGGACTCATGAACGGCAGCACATCGTACGGCGTCTGGTCATACGCGATCGAACTGTCCGCCCACTGCAGCCCAATGCCTTCATCGAGCGAGAAGCCTTCCTTATGTAATAACTCATCAAACGCCTTCAGCTTCTTCAAAGTCGGCGGCAGAAAATCCATCCCTCTTCATCCCCTTTTCCAAATCGGATCATTTCCATAATCATACCGATTCCCGCGAATAAAAACATCCTCGTCCCATAGAAATTATTGCCTTTTATTCCATATAAATTTGCTGATCAGTCCAAAACAAAAACCGCACCAAAAAGATGCGGTTGACTCAGCTTATTTTCTGTATTTGATGGCAAGTCCTTTTAAGAAATTACGTGCATAGCGGTCGCCGCAGAGGCTGTAGTTTTTATGTCCTTGTTTACGCAGGATTCCGCTCAGTTCACTTTTCGAAACCGTGACGCCTGCAAGTTTCAGAATCTCAATCATATCTTCGCTCGTCAATTGCAACGCGATCTTCACTTTTTTCAGCAACAGATTCTTCGATGGCTCGTTTGTCAGCGGCGGTGTGCCCGTCTGTCCTTCCTGGCGCCCACGTTTATGGATGATGAAGCCGTTCAGGAACGACTCAAGCATCGCATTGTCCACAGGAATATGATCTTCGTTCGTGCTTTCGGTGAAAATGCTGTCGTCTCCATCTTCATCACGCTCCGGCGACTTTGTCAGCACCTTCTGCACATCTTCCTTCGTCAGCTGGATGCCGCCCAGTTTGAAAATCTCCACCATATCATTATTTTTAATATCCAGCGCGTAGCGCAGCCGGATCAGAATATCGTTATTATCCATCGTAAAACCTCCTGTAGCCTAAGCAAATTTATCTTCTATCATGATAGCATATTCAGCTGAGGCAGGGCTTATAATACAAAACGCCAATCCCCCACAAGGGAATCAGCGTTTCTTCAACTCATTTTTTATTGCGGTACAAGTAAACGGTAATCGGTGCGAATATTGCCGTCATGATGACGGAAACAATGAGCACCCATATCACTTGCTGTGTGGTAACCGTTCCGTGCATAGCGCCGCGCACGGCCGTAGCCAGAATCGAAATCGGATTGACATCAACAAAGCTCTCCAGCCAGGATGGTAAAGTCCGCGGATCGACGAATACGTTACTGACGAATGTCAGTGGGAACAGCACCATGAAGCTGATCATCATCAAGGCTTTCTCCGAGCGTACGATCAAACCGCAGACTGTCCAAATCCATGACAGGCTGAAAGAGAACACCAAAATCAACGCAATGGCACCCAGTACACCCATCAAACCGCCTTCCGGACGGAAACCGAGCGCAAAACCAAGCGTGATCATAATCACTGATGCCATCGAGTAACGGATCACATCGACCAGCAGCGAGCCGATCAATGCAGACGGCAGCCAGATTGGTAATGTACGGAAACGGTCAAATATTCCTTTACGGATATCGTTATTCAAGTCAATTCCGGTATACATCGTAATTTGAGCTACAGTCATCACCAAAATCCCTGGCAAAAGGAATTGAAGATATTCTTCCGTTGACCCAGCGATGGCGCCGCCAAACAGGTAGGTGAACATCAATAAAAAAATGACCGGGAAAACCGTCACATCAAACATCTGCTCAGGAACATGTTTAATGCGCAACAGAGCCCTTGTAGCGAATGTCATTGTCGAAGCCACCGCACTGGGCGGTTTCGGCCTGTCACTTGAAGCGATCGATTCGTTAAGCCGCAGTTCATTTGCTTCTTTTTCTCTTTGTTCGATATAACCTGTCATGATACGCCCTCCTCGGATTGTGCCTCTTGCGCGGCTTCATGTCCGGTTAATGTCAGGAATACTTCGTCGAGGCTTGGCCGTCCGAATGAAAAATCACTTACGGCAATTTTGTTTCGCGCCAGTTCACTTAAAGCGTCCGCGACCAGAAACGAATCGTTGATCTGAGCCGTCAATGAGGTGGAATCAAGCATTAAGCGGACAGCAGCGGAAAGTTTATCTTCCAGGATATTCACTGCACGCGGACGGTCTTCCGCGTTGACCAGTTGAAGGCTCAGCGTGCCAGTGCCGACCGAAGCTTTCAGCTCACTGCTTGTTCCTTCGGCGATGATTTTGCCTTGGTTGATGACAGCAATGCGGTCTGCCAGCTGGTCTGCCTCTTCCAGATACTGCGTCGTCAGCAGCACCGTCGTGCCGCTTCCGACCAGTGCGCGAATAATATCCCATACCTGGTTCCGGCTTCTCGGATCCAGCCCCGCCGTCGGTTCGTCCAGGAACAGCAGTTCAGGGGTCACAACTATGCTGGCCGCGATATCGATGCGACGACGCATACCACCGGAGTAATTCTTCACTTGCCGTTTCGCCGCTTCCTGCAGCCCGAATGCTTTTAAAAGTTCTGCTGCCCTCGCCTTTGCGGCAGCTCGCCCGTACCCCATCAGCCTGCCCATCATGACCAGATTCTCCATTCCGGTCAAATCTTCATCAATGGAGGCATATTGGCCAGTCAGACTGATGCGGCTTCGGATTTCATCTCCTTCTTTGCTTAAATCATGGCCGAATATCCGTGCCGATCCACCGTCAGGCTTCAGTAAAGTGGCAAGTAAACGGATTGTTGTCGTTTTGCCAGCTCCGTTCGGTCCCAAAAACCCGAATACAGTGCCTCTTCGTACGGTCAAATCCACGCCATCCACGGCCCGATGTTTGCCAAAAATCTTCACAAGACCTTTCGCTTCAATTGCCCAATCAGGTGCCGCTTCCAAACTTACACCTCTCACTCTGCTCACCCTTTCCTCTGAAACTAAGGAATAATCCGTGGCTAATGAGTCCGGTCAACGAAAAATTACAAGAACGCCAAACACTCTCGATAAGAACACCTGTTCCGTATATTCTACACCCATCTCAAGTTAAAGTAAACAATTATTATCTAATTATTCAATCTTTTTAAGTTAAAAGAAAACGCTGATCTCCACTTACGGAAATCAGCGTCTTTCCCCTTAATATCATGCGCCGCGCGGCTCTTTCGGCGGTTGGCATACATCACATTTGCGTTGGTTATTCTTGTTGAACTTCGTAAAAGTCTTTTCAAAATTATTGCCGCATTCACATTTGAACAACAGCTTTTGCGAAAATCCGTGATATTCCTTCGACAATAACGTGCTGGTTGAGTTCTTTTCGGTAAACTCTCTTATTTTATCGATCGTCCATCTTTTGTTCATTCTATTACACCTCTATAATTTATTGGTAATTCCATTTTCCAGGCATCCACTTGCTGTGATATTCCCAAGTTCCTCATTATAGCACGGTCCGGCCATCTCTGCCCGTGCCCCTGTTTTCAATAAAAACCGTTCCTGCTGTTCATTGTCCCTTCATAGTGTTACTGTTGGTCCATAGGGTAATAAAAAACCGTGGATTCTACAGACTTTCTTTAGTCACTTTCCATTTAAGGGAGGAGAATCCTATTGAAAATAAACCATATCAGTGACTTGCTCAGCACGATTTGCCAATACAATAACGTGCGCATCACCCAGACATTCACTTTTGAAAACAAGGATTTAATCATCGCCCGCTGCGTTCCCAACACAACGGTACTGGAATTGACGTTCCTTGAAACTTCCGTAGTCGAACGTTACAACACAATCGAAGAAGCAGCTGTCGTGATCGATCTTCAGCTCAACCAAAGCAAAGTGATCTGACTCCCGATTCGCGGGAGTTTTTATATTTACTTCATTCCCATATCATGGCATAATATTTTAAAAATCCCTCAGTAAAGGCGGCCATCAAGTGATATCTCCAAATTGGTTTCTTACGGATCGAACCCGTTTCAGTGTTATTGATTTTAATGATAAAAAATACATGATCTGCTTTTCAAATACAGTACGCCGGGAGATTATATTTGTTGAAGACGTACAGACCGGCAAAAGGGCTTTGCCATTGCCAAACGAGAAGAATATGCTCAATGAAACATTGATAGAGAACCTGATCGGCCGAATCTGAATCAATCCAAAACAGCGCATTTCCTGAACTCCAGGGAATGCGCTGTTTTTTGGTCAACTTTTCACTTTAGACATTGCTTCGAATTTATTGAGGAGTTCACGGACTTCATCCGTCGTCTCGGTGTACATCAATTCGTTCCGCAATTCACCGGCGCCGCGGACACCTTTAACGTAAATCTTAAAGAAGCGGCGCAGCGGCTTGAACGCGATAGGTTCGATATCCGTGGAATACTTGTCATGAAGATCCAGATGCAGACGCAGCAGATCGAATAACTCCTCGCTGCTGTGCTCTCTCGGCTCTTTTTCGAATGCGAACGGATTGTGGAAAATCCCACGCCCGATCATGACGCCGTCGATGCCATATTTCTCAGCAAGCTCCATACCCGTTTTGTGGTCCGGGATATCGCCGTTGATCGTGATAAGTGTATCCGGCGCGATTTCATCACGCAATTGCTTGATTTCAGGGATCAATTCCCAATGCGCGGGAACTGCGCTCATTTCCTTTTTCGTCCGCAAGTGAATCGACAGATTGGCGATGCCCTGTTCAAGCACATGTGTCAGCCAGCCTTTCCATTCGTCCACGCTCGTATAGCCCAGACGCGTTTTGACGCTGACCGGCAATCCGCCAGCTTTCGCCGCCTGGATAATTTCGGCTGCGTTGTCCGGGTAATTGATCAGGCCGCTGCCTTTTCCTTTAGCGGCAACGTTCGGCACAGGGCAGCCCATATTGATGTCGACACCTTTAAAGCCCTGCTTCGCCATGCCGATGCTCATTTCACGGAAATGCTCGGGTTTATTGCCCCAGATATGGGCGACCATCGGCTGCTCATCTTCCGTGAACGTCAATCGGCCGCGCACGCTGAAGATCCCTTCCGGATGGCAATAGCTTTCCGTATTCGTAAACTCCGTGAAAAATACATCCGGACGAGCCGCTTCAGCCACTACATGGCGAAAAACGACATTCGTCACATCTTCCATCGGCGCCAATACAAAAAACGGCCGCGGCAGATCCTGCCAAAAATTCTCTTTCATAATTCCATTCCAATCCTTTCGTTCCTGACTCTTTTTGCATCTATAATTGCATTCAATAAAATCAATTTACATTTCAGTCATTCTTAACCTTATACAGTTTACACGAATCAGGCGTTTGTGGAAAGTGAGCTGTTTAATAAATGAAAAGGCAACCCATCCAGCCGCCGTCCGGACTGGATGGATTGCCTATTCCTGGTTTATCAATACGTGCGCCGCTCCATCAAATTGATGCCGATTCCCATGCAGGCCACGCCGAACAGCAGTAAAATCGAAATCGGTTCGCTCAGTTCCTGCCAGCTGCGGTCATAGATTGCGACGCCTTTCAACGCCTCAAGACCGTAAGTGATCGGCAGGACTTTGGAAATTGCCAGCAATAATTGATTGCTGACCAGTTCAATCGGCCAGAACGCACCGCCGATCATCGCCATACCCGTTGCAATGATCGGCACAACTGCCTGCAGCTGCTGCGGCCGGCTGACGAGGCTCATCACGAGCATGCTGAGCGCCACAATTGCGAAAGTGTAGCAGGCGATGATCAGTAATATCGCACCGAAGCGGTCGCCGATATCGAAGTTGAAGACATATTGGAATAACAGGAATATCATCACGATCTGCAAATAACCGATGGTGAAGCTGTATGCCAGATGCCCCAGATAAATTTCCCATTTAGCTACCGGGGACAAGATCAGCCGATTCCACGTACCCTGTTTCTTCTCTTCGACGATTTTCATCAGACTGAACATAATCGTATACACAGAAAAGAACAAAGTCATGCCGAACAGAAGCTGCAATTGGTTGTCATATTTAAACTCGTCTATGCCACCCAGAGTGGAAGTGGTTACCCGCAGTGCAGGCTCTTCCATCTCTGCAGCCGCTTCTGACCGGATGTCGTCCGCGCCTGGTTGCTGTTCGAGTTGCTGCAGTCGCAGCTCTTCCCGGTATTTACGGTCGAGAAAGGCTTCGATGACAAAGCGGCTCATATCGTCTGCGGCAAGGACAATCCGGTAATCATCTTCCAAAAGACGAACTGCCAGTGATGTGTCGCCGCTCGAAACCGCTTCACGCACTGCGTCTTCATCCATCAATTGAAATTGGAATTCTTCTGCTTCATTGAGCGAAGCGACCCAGTCCTCAGCTTCATTTTGCGCCAAAGAGTCATCCGCATAAGCCATGACTGCCGGCCGTTCAGCCGGATTATTGCCTGCCAGCGCCCCTACAAAGATAATGGTCATCACAAAGAATGACAGAACCATAATGGGAGCTCGGCGAAATCTTTGCCATTGCAATAAATACACAGATTTCATGCTAAGCCTCCCCCTTTCTCGGAAACAGCAGCAGACCTAAAGCGAGCAGCAGGATTGTAATCAGCAAGAGCCGCCCCAGTGGTTCCCACAGCAAGCCGAGTTCCAAATTCTGAACCCACAATAGAAAGGCATTCAATGCTGCGCCGTTCGGCGTCCAGCTGCCGAGCTTCTGTATGAAGACCGGAAGCCCTTCGGTCGGCGTAAAACTGCCGCCGAGAAATGCGAAAATCGTCACGACTCCGCCAGAAAATACCGTAGTGATCGTGTCATTATCAAAACGCATCGTCAATGCAGTTAGAAATGCCGCTACAGCGCCCACGCAAATGGACAGACTGAAGGCAATGAGCAGCATCCCTGGCCAAAATGCCCCTTCCGTCAGATCGAATGCACCGAAAATCAGCGACGATAAGAAGAATAGAATACAGAACTGCAGGAACGTTATGATTGCCGCTGAAATGGCTTTGCTGCCCAAATAGACTAACGGATGATGGTCTGACAGCAAAATGCGGTTAAAGACGAATTGCTGCTTCTCGACATAGGCCATCCCCGAAATCGTTGCACCGACAAATAACGCAAACATGACCGCCATACCGATTGTGTAATACTGGAACGAACTGATCGGCTGCACAGCTGACACACTTTCCACCCCGCCAAACTGGGTCTGCTCCGCTACCGGCAGATCACCTTCGCCATTCGCCGCTCTTGCAATGGCGCTTTCGAAATTCAGCGACCAGACGAATTCATCCAATATGTCATGAAAAACTTCTGACTGTGTTGCCGCATGATCCGAAATCATCAATTGCAATTCCGCCCCGTCCCCCGCGTCCAACATCATTTTCTGCAGAGCTTTGAATGTGAAATTTTCAGGAATCGTCAGGATGGCCACCACTTCTTCCTCTTCCAGCGCTTTAGTTGCCGATGCCGTGTCCATTTCCTGGGCCGTCACCAAGCCGCTTAAACTGTCATCCGTCAAAATTCCCTGAAGAATGGAAGAAGGGCTGCTTTCTTCAGCTGCCGCCATGATTCCGGCTTGGGCTTCTGCCGGGATTCCTGCACTCCCCAACTCTTCCGCAAAACGGTCCAGCCCTTGCTGCTCATCGTCTTCCTGCACTATGGCCACGTCCATCGACAGCACTTCCGAATTGCCGCTGAGCAATCCGCTCAGTGCAAAGCCCAGAATCGCGATCAATATGAACGGCATCGCCAATAGCACCGCCAGTTCCGTGCGGTCGCGAATTAAGATCAGCATATCTTTTTTCATAAATGCAAACATGGAGCCTGCCTCCTTAATCTCTCAGTTTCCGCCCGGTCAAATGCAGAAATACATCTTCAAGGCTTGGCGTCTGAACATTGACGTTGATGATCTGGACATGATGACGTTCCGACGCCTGAAAAACTTTGCCCAGTACGCGGCTGCCTTTCGGAAGGATCAGCTTAATGCCTTTTTCCGTTTCAATCGCCTGCTTGATCGACTCAATTGATTGCAGTTCTTTGAAAAACGCCGGATAGGGACGGTCGAGCTCGATCCAGACCGTTTCCTCGCTCGACAGGATGCTTTTCAGCTCGTCTTTCGTTCCGCTGGCGATGATTTTGCCGTGGTCCATGATATAGACTCGGTCACAAAGACGTTCCACTTCTTCCATGTAATGGCTGGTGTAAAGCACCGTCAATCCCTTTTCTTTATTAAGTTTGCGCACCATTTCAAGGATATGGCTGCGTGATTGCGGATCAATGCCGACAGTCGGTTCATCCATGATGATCACTTCAGGTTCATGCATCATAGCGGCGGCAATATTGACCCGCCGCTTCATGCCGCCGGAATAGGTTTTGACGATTTCTTTCTGGCGCTCCACCAAACCAACCAGCTCCAATGAATGTTGGATTGCCGTTTCCAGCGCTTTTCCTGTAAGACCATAAATCCGGCCAAAGAACTTCAGGTTTTCATATGCCGACAGCTCTGCATACAAGGCAATTTCCTGCGGCACGACACCCAGCACACGCCGCATGTCACTTGGATTTTTAATGACGCTTTTACCGTTCAGCCGAACATCTCCGGAAGTAGGTTTCAATAGAGTCGAAATCATGGAAATCGTGGTCGATTTCCCGGCACCGTTCGGGCCGAGCAATCCAACCGATTCGCCTTTGTCGATATAAAGGCTGGCTCCTTCCACTGCCGTCTTGCCTTTGAACACTTTCTTTAGTTCCTCTGTTTCAAGCATGGTCTCCTTCTCCTTTCAATCTGCGTTCCATTAAGCTCAGTGTATGTAAAAAAAGACAGTGTACCCACTGCCTTGCGTCATAACTTTCATCGATAAACATGACTTCCGTCATATCGAGTCAAACCAGTCCATGGCGGATGGCGTAAATTGCGATTTGTGTACGGTCCCGCAGCTCCAGTTTATCGAGTATGATGCTGATATGATTTTTTACTGTGCCGACTGACAGCGCCAATTCATCGGAAATTTCCCGATTGCTGCGCCCTTCACCGATCCGGTAAATGATGTCCAATTCCCTTGGCGTCAAAGACGCATCCGCTTTTTCCTGTACTGCGCCTTTCATCAATTTCGGCAGGATATTGGCCGCCACTTGATCTTCAAGCACCAAACCGCCTTCCATACAGCTATGGATTGAACGGATTAACTCTGACGTATCGGCATCCTTTAACAAATATCCACAAGCCCCGCTTTTCAACGCTTCCAATGCGTATTCATCATCATTGAAAGTGGTCAAAATCAGCACTTTGCTCTCCGGACGCCGCGACAGGATGATGCGTGTCGCTTCCAAACCGTCCATCACCGGCATCCGGATATCCATAATAATCAGATCGAATGCCTGGCTTTCGCATAACGCCACCGCTTCTTTACCGTTTACAGCTTCTCCCGTCACCTGAATTTCCTTATCTGTTTCAATCATCATCTTCAAGCCTTGCCGCACCATTGCCTGGTCTTCGGCCAATAACACTCGAATCATTCCAAATCACTCTCCTTAACGATTAAAGGAAGGGAACCTTTTACGATGAATAAACCATTTTCCGGTCCCGCCTTAAAGGCACCACCTGACTGCTCAACCCGCTCCCGCATTGACGACAGGCCGAAACCTTCACGAAACGGTGAAGTTTCTCCGGTTTTATTGCTTACCGTAAACCTGAAAATACTGCCCCCTGGCGCTTCAAATACGATCTCCGCTTCGCGCGCTGGACTGTGCCGCATGATATTCGTCAGCGCTTCCTGCACCGCCCGGTACACAATCACCATCTGTTCGTTGCCAAGAGGTGCTGACAAAGCACCATGCTTCACGGAAAACTGGATGCGCAGAAAACTTTCCGCCTCCAGTTTCCGGATCAGGCCAATAATAGCCGTGACTCCCCCAGCTTCGTCATGCTTCAGGGTCTTCACGGCGCTGCGCGTTTCCTCCAGGCTTTCTTTCGCCAATGATTTCAGGTCCTGCAGCCCTTCCGCGGTATCACCGTCCGCCTGCAGCCGGAATACTTCAAGCTGCATCAGCAGCGCCGTCAGCTTATGGCCCACCGAATCATGGATATCCCGGGCAATCTGCGTCCGTTCCTCCTGCCGCGCCGCCCGCTCATCCGTCAGCAAACGCCGTTTCATCTTGCGGTATTCACTCAATAACGCTTCGTTCCGCTCCAGCAGTCCGTCTTCGAATATGTAACTTTTCCTGAAAAACAATAATGCCGCGCCAAGCAATAAAGCATAGAGCAATATGAAAATTGGCGATATATCTGAATCTCCGGCCAAGCTATGGAGCAAAGCACCAGCCAATAAAACGATGCCTATGATGACTGAGCCTTGCACGGACAGCCTGTACACCGCTTTTCCTGCAATAATCGGAAAGATCAGCAGCGGATAAAGGTTCATAGGTGATCCCGGTGCCGGCCAGAAAATCCAGATGGCCAAAGCAGCCATGCCCATTAAATTCAGCAACGCTAAAAGCGGCATCCTTTTCAGCAATGGCATCAGGAAGAACAGCCCGAAAAAAATGGCGCTGCCAAAAATACGGAATGGCATTTCACTGACATCCATCGATAATTGAATCAGCCCCAGCGTCCAGGCTGTGCCGAGCATTAAAATCCAAAACCAGTATGACCGCATACGTCATTCTCCTTCCGCCCCAACTTTCATTTCTTTTATGGTTTCTATACTACGTCATTGAAATTCGTTTATCACCAAGTTATTTACGAAATATTCGCTCAGTGCGTTTCATGGGATACAAAAAAAGCGATACAACAATTTAGAATTGTCATATCGCCTCTATATATTTTATTTCGCCAGCCAACTTAAACCCGTAGTGCCTTCGCCCGCATGGACCCCTACGCAGACACTCAGCTGAACCACTTCGACTTTCAAATCCGGGAACTCCTCCAGAATTTCTTTCTTCCAAGTTTCGGCGTCAGCGGCGTTATTGCAGTGGATCGCTGCAACTTCGGTCACGGTGCCTGCCGCCATATCCGCGCGAAGCGCATCAGTCACATTATTTTTAGCCCGCTTGATGGAACGGACTTTCTCTTTCATCACAGTGATGCCATCCACAAAAGTGATGACCAGTTTAATATTCAATAGGTGGCTCAGGAAATTCTGCGTTCCGGAAACACGGCCGCTTTTATGCAATTGGTTCAGGCTGGACGGAATGAACGATAAATGGGCTTTAGCTGTCATCCCTTCAAGAGCCGCAACCACTTCTTCAACTTCTTTGCCGTTTTCCAAAAGCTCGTTTCCGGCTTCGATCATCTTGACCATCGGGAATGAACCGATTTTTGAATCGATGGGGTAAACTTTTAAGCCTGTCATTTTCGAAGCGGACTGGGCGCTTTCGAATGTACCGGAAAGTCCCTTGGACAAATGAAGCGCAATCGCCGCATCATATCCTTCCGCCTCTAGCTTTTCATATAAAGCAAGCATCTCGCCGATTGCCGGCTGCGACGTTTTCGGTGAGACTTTAGCTGATCGCAATTTATCGTAGAATTCTTTCTGTGTAAGATCGATGGATTCTCTGTATGTCCCGTCGGCAAATACAACACTGAGCGGCAGGACGTGGACGTTATATTCCTGGATGAATGCTTCATCCAGCTGTGCGGCTGTATCGGTAATCCAAGCTATTTTTTTCATTAGATAAATCTCCTTTACAGTCTGTATCCTTTAAGAATCTGTGGACTATCGCTAATTTACAGTAACGCATCCCAGGTGGACAGTGACAGCTGTCATATAAAGAGAAAACTTGAGGCAGGCCGACATAATATGAACATATTTCATTTAACTGACGGTTCGTACAATATTTGCTTTCCGTATAAAGTTAACAGTACGATAACTGTGTATCATAATAAATTTCACTGGAGGAATTCTTATGAAATACACTGTCATCACTGGAGCCAGCTCAGGCATCGGATACGAAACCGCGTTAGCTTTTGCGGCTCGCAATAAAAACCTCATTCTCGTTGCAAGACGCGTTGCGCAGCTGGCTGAATTGAAAGAAGCCATCCACGGCATCAACGCTGAGCTGGATGTCGTCATCAAACCCGCAGACCTTTCCGAAAGTGAACAAGTCCACAAATTATACGACAGCCTCAAAGAATACGACATTGAAACCTGGATCAATAACGCCGGCTTCGGAAACAGCGCGCCTGTGGCCGAGCAGGATGTTAAGAAGATCGAAAAGATGCTGCGTGTAAATGTTGAAGCCCTTACCACCCTCTCCACGCTATATGCACGCGATTATTCCAATAAAGAAGGTGCACAATTAATCAATGTATCGTCTGATTTGGGCTACCGGATCGTACCGAATGCCGTGTCGTATGCCGCGACCAAGTTCTATGTGAGCGCCTTTACAGAAGGGCTCGCCCAGGAATTGCAGGATCATGATTCACCCATGAAAGTGAAAATACTGGCACCGTCCATGACAGAAACGGAGTTTGTAAAAACCGCCCGTGAGCTGGACGACTTCAGCTACAGTGACAATGTTCAAAAATACCACACCGCAAAAGAAATGGCCCAATTCATGCTGGATCTCTACGACAGCGACAAGACGATCGGAAAAGTGGACAGCGACAGTTATGACTTTGAATTGATGGGTCCTATTTTCACTTATACTTCAAAACGGACAGCTGAGTGATTTAATTATTTTTCTCCAAGAAAAAACTCCTCCCACTATGTGAGAGGAGTTTTCTTTATGATTGAACGGGATTACATCATGCCGCCCATGCCGCCCATATCAGGCATGCCGCCGCCGTTGTTTTCTTCCGGAATGTCTGCCACTACCGCTTCAGTAGTCAGGAACATAGCCGCAACGGATGCTGCGTTTTGCAGTGCAGAGCGGGACACTTTCGTTGGATCGACGATGCCTTCTTCAAGCATGTTGACCCATGTGCCGTTCGCTGCGTTGAAGCCGATGCCGACTTCTTCTGATTTCAGACGGTGAACGATGATCGATCCTTCAAGGCCAGCGTTTGTCGCGATTTGGCGAACCGGCTCTTCAAGTGCGCGAAGAACGATTTTAACGCCTGTCGCTTCGTCGCCTTCAGTTGTTTCAAGGATTTCTGCGACGTTATTGTAGACATTGATATACGCTGTACCGCCGCCTGCCACGATGCCTTCTTCAACTGCTGCGCGAGTTGCGTTCAACGCGTCTTCGATGCGCAGTTTGCGTTCTTTCAATTCTGTTTCAGTAGCCGCTCCAACTTTGATGACTGCTACGCCACCTGAAAGTTTAGCAAGGCGTTCCTGCAATTTCTCTTTGTCGAATTCAGAAGTTGTCTCTTCCAACTGGCTGCGGATTTGCGTAACGCGTGCCACGATGTTCTGTGGATCTCCAGCGCCTTCAACGATTGTTGTGTTTTCTTTTGTTACGACAACTTTCGCCGCGCGTCCAAGCTGTGCAATGTTCGTTGTTTTCAATTCAAGTCCAAGGTCTTCCGTGATTACTTCTGCGCCAGTCAATGCTGCGATATCTTCAAGCATCGCTTTGCGGCGGTCACCGAATCCTGGTGCTTTAACCGCTACCGCATTGAATGTGCCGCGGAGTTTATTGACCACCAAAGTAGCCAATGCTTCACCTTCAACATCTTCAGCGATGATCAATAAAGGCTTGCTTTGCTGAACAACTTGCTCAAGCACTGGAAGGATTTCCTGGATGTTGCCGATTTTCTTGTCAGTGACAAGGATGAACGGATTATCAAGAACCGCTTCCATTTTATCTGAATCCGTTACCATATAAGGAGACTGGTAACCGCGGTCGAATTGCATACCTTCCACTACGTCAAGCTCTGTAGTGAAACCACGGGATTCTTCCAAAGTGATGACGCCATCGTTGCCGACGCGCTCCATCGCTTCAGCAATCAGTTTACCTACTTCAGCATCGCCGGATGAAATCGCTGCAACCTGTGCAATCGACTCTTTTCCTTCGATTTGCTGAGAAACGGATTTCAAGCCTTCAACCGCTTTTTCAACTGCTAATTCGATACCGCGGCGGATGCCCACAGGGTTCGCGCCAGCTGTAACGTTTTTCAGGCCTTCACGGATCATTGCCTGCGCAAGAACTGTCGCAGTTGTTGTTCCGTCACCAGCTATGTCATTTGTTTTAGAAGCGACTTCAGCCACGAGTTTCGCACCCATGTTTTCAAAAGCGTTCTCAAGTTCGATTTCTTTTGCAATCGTTACACCGTCATTCGTAATAAGTGGTGAACCGAATTTTTTCTCAAGCACGACGTTGCGCCCTTTTGGCCCAAGCGTAACTTTTACCGCGTCCGCCAATTTATCTACACCCTGCAGCATGAGGGTACGTGCATCTTCACTGAACTTAATCTCTTTTGCCATGTTTAGCTTCCTCCTATATCAAACTGAATTTATTAATTAGCCAATTACTGCTAAAATATCGTTTTCGCGCAAGATCAAATACTCTTTGCCTTCGTATTTCAATTCAGATCCTGCATATTTTGAGAAGATTACGCGGTCGCCTTCTTTAACATCCAGCTCCGTGCGTGCGCCGTTTTCGCGGATCAAGCCATTTCCTACCGCGATGACATTGCCTTCCTGCGGTTTTTCCTGAGCCGATCCCGGCAATACAATCCCGCTTGAAGTTTTTTCTTCCGCTTCGATGAGTTCAATGATAACTCGGTCTCCTAATGGTCTTAACAATTGAAACACCCTCCTCTGAATAAGTAAATGCAATTATTAGCACTCTCACTCTTCGAGTGCTAACCCATTTTCAAGTTTAATAAAAACAAAGAATATTTGCAAGCGGGAAGGTTAGTACTTTTTGAAAGAAAATTTGTCTAGACTCCAGCGGCCAACTCCTCGAGTCGTAAGCCAACTCAGCTATACGGCGAAAATGCTGCTCCTGCATCGCTGCGCTGCTTCGTCGCAAGAGATGGCCTTAAGAACCCGGGCCATCTCTCGCTTCCGCTTTTCGTTATTTATTTGTGGTATTTTTTTGAAACCACTACAATAGAAGAGAGATCTGCAAACGAAAGGAATTATGCATACATGGCCAACAAGAAAAATCCTTTGATAGATACATTCTTCAAAAATTCCGGCACGAAAACAAAAGGGAAGAAAACTAAAAAGACTTCATTGTATGTGCTGCTGATTTTCATCGCTATCCAATTATCTCCTGTCCTGTTCATCAACTCCACTTATGATTACTTCATCGGCCAAGGGATGGAACCTGATACTGCCCAGGCGGCAACTTCGGGCTGGCTGATTTTCCTGGCTATGGGCATCGGTTTTGCTATTGCCCTCATCGTCGTTTTCCGTGATAAGAAGTTCTTCGATATCTGGAAAGGCAAAAAATTGGGTATCGGCTGGGCGATCTTATGGGGTTTTTTCGGTTTCCTGCTGCTGATCATCGGACAATCGTTGGCTGCCTTGATCGAACTTGCCATCGGCATTGACCCGGGCTCTGAAAATACATCCAATTTGGTGAGCATCGCTGAAGTTGTGCCAGCCGCCATTTTTGCGGTCGTCCTTTTCGGACCGGTTATGGAAGAACTTGTTTTCCGCCGCGTCATTTTCGGTTCCATGATCCAGACAACGAATTTCTGGATCGCTACTGCTGTCAGTGCCCTCGTTTTCGCAGCCGTCCATTTGGAATTCACGCATCTCCTGCTGTATTTCACGACCGGCCTGATTCTGGCGTTCCTGTACCAGAAGACAAAACGCATACTGACGCCAATCATCGCCCATATCCTGCTGAACGGCTACGTTATGCTCATCCAGCTGAATATGGACAAAATCAACCGCTTCATCGAACGCATGGAACAATTGGAGCAGATTCAATTCATCACCCAAATTTTCTTTAGATAAACAAAGCCCGGCTGCACTTAGCAGTCGGGCTTTTAACATAATAAAAAACAAGACCCCTCAGCGTTTATTCCCCTGAAAGGCCTTGCTGTTCTTCGATTGCCTGCTGCTGTTCGGCTTTTACAAATTTGCGGTAGCCGATTTTCGCGATGACAATACTGAATTCATATAACAGAATCAATGGCAGCGTCACGATGAGATGCGAAATGATATCCGGCGGTGTGATGAAAGCCGCGATAACCACAAGGATAAAATATGCATACTTACGGTATTTCGTCATCAGCATCGGAGTAATGATTCCAAGCCTGGTCAGGAACAGCATCAGCACCGGCAGCTGGAAAATAAAGCCGAATGGCAGCGTGATCTGGAACAGGAACTGGAAGTATTCATTGATTCCGATTGTTTCCTGGATGGAAAGATTGTCGGATATATTCAGCATAAAGCCGATTACATAGGGGAACAGCACCAAATAGGAAAAGGCGATCCCTCCGACAAACAGCAACAATGAAAACGGGATATAACTTAATGTCGCCCGCCGTTCTTTGTCATGCAGGCCGGGACTGATGAATGCCCAGAAATGGTACATGATCACGGGTGAAGTGATAAAAAGCGCAAGAATCATCATGACCTGCATATAGATTTTCAGCGGATCTGTAATCTTAAAGGCATTCAATGTCAGATTCTTCGCTTCCTCCGTAAACTGCAGATAGTTAATCAGCGGCTGAGCAAGGAAAAAGCTGACAATCACGGCCAATAGAAAGAAAACGACTATAATCGTCAGCCGTTTTCTCAATTCACCTATATGTTCAACTAATGTCATATCTTTTTCATTCATCGGATTAACATCCTATCGTAGTTCTTTTTGCTCTTCTTTCTTCTTTGTTGCAACGTCATCGTCGTCATCATCAACAAGCCCTTTAGTGGCATTCTTGAATTCGCGAAGTGAAGAACCGAACGCTTTACCCAATTCCGGCAATTTCTTCGGCCCGAAAATCAACAATGCTACAACTGCAATAACGATCAAACTTAGTGGACCTGGCATAATTGACACCTCCTGTAGTATGCGTCTTATTTTACATCATATAATGCACTTTGGCTATTTCCTTGGGCTGTTCAAATGTGAAGGTTTTGAGTCATGTTTGCTTGATCAGATAGATCAGCGTCTGCAGTTCGACTGACAAATCGATGGTCTGCACATGGATGTGCTCAGGAACGGCGATGCGCACGGGTGTAAAGTTCAAAATCCCTTTGATGTTTGTGGCAGCCAGCCGATCGGTGACTTCCTGGGCAGAGCGCGACGGCACTGTCAAAATGACCACTTCTACGCCATATTCCTTAATCTTTTCTTCGATCATATCCGGATGATAGGTATCGATGCCGCTGATTTTTTCACCTTCACGCGGGCTGTTCGAGTCGAAGGCAAGGATGATTTTCGTATTGTGATTGCGGTGGAAATTGTATTTCAGAAATGCGTTCCCGAGGCTGCCGACACCAATCAGCGCAACGTTCGTCGCTTCGTCCTGGTCCAGCGTCTTGCGGAAAAACTCGAGCAGCTCCTGGACATCATAGCCATAGCCTTTCTTGCCGAGAGCGCCGAGCTGGGAAAAATCCCGTCTGATGGTTGCCGAATCTATTTTCATCGCTTCGCTCAATTCCTGTGATGAGATCCTCTTCTGTCCGGCATTGGCGAAATTCTGAAGGAAACGATAATAAAGCGGAAGCCTTTTGGTAGTGGCTTGCGGAATTTTGGATGATGGTTCCTGTAACATGCAATGTTACCTCCTGGGTCTTGTCAAATCGCCTTTATCTTACATTAGGCGGCCCGATATGTAAAGGTCCGGCCGATTGCGAAGCCCGCTTCTATCGGCTACACTTAGAAAGAATAGAGGTGACCCAAAATGATCGTATTACAAGTAAACCAAATCCATAAATCGTTCGGAGCAGAGGAAATTCTCTCCGGCGTTAAATTAGAAGTCCAGCATAGGGACCGGGTCGCTCTTGTCGGGCGAAACGGCGCCGGCAAATCGACGCTGCTGAAAATTATTTCCGGGGAAATATCGTATGACAGCGGCGAAATCATCATGCCAAAGGGGCTGACTGTCGGCTATCTCGAACAGCAGTCGAAACTCGAATCAGATATGACCATCTGGGACGAAATGATGACCATATTCAGCGGTTTCCGTGAGCAGGAAAATCAATTGCGCCGTCTGGAGGAACAGATGGCCGACCCTGCCGTCTACAACAATCAGGAAATGAACGAGAAAGTGATGCAGGAATACGATGCCTTGCAGCATGCTTTCAAAGATGCCGGCGGCTATCAATACGAAGCCGATACCCGGGCCATCCTGCACGGCATGAAATTCTATCCCGATGATTACAGCAAGAAAGTGGTTTCATTGTCAGGCGGCCAGAAAACACGCCTGATGCTCGCCAAACATCTGCTGACCAAGCCTCAGCTGTTGATCCTCGATGAGCCGACCAACCACCTGGACATTGAAACGCTGAGCTGGCTGGAGAATTATTTGAAGAACTACCCGGGCGCGATTTTGGTCGTTTCCCATGACCGCTACTTCCTCGACCAGGTCGTCAACACCGTCTATGAAGTGTCGCGCCACCAAGTCCGGAAATTCACCGGCAACTACAGCCGTTATCTTGACGAAAAAGCGAAACAGTACGAGCTGGACCAGAAGCAATTCGAAAAGCAGCAAAGCGAGAAAGCGAAGCTCGAAGATTATGTCGCACGCAACCTGGTCCGCGCGTCGACGACGAAAATGGCGCAGAGCCGCCGCCGTGTGCTTGAAAAGACCGATTGGATGGAAGCGCCTGACGGCAATGAAAAATCAGCCCGCTTCGGTTTCACGATCGCCAAACAAAGCGGCAATGATGTACTCAATGTACGGGATCTGAAAATCGGCTACAGCGGCAAACCTGTCTCCGAAAACATCCATTTGAAGCTGTACCGCCAGGAAAGCCTGGCTCTTGTCGGCCCGAATGGCGTCGGCAAATCGACGCTGCTGAAAACGATCATGAAGGAGATACCGCCGCTTAATGGCGATATCCATTACGGCACCGGCATCCAATTCGGCTATTACGACCAGGAACAGGCAAACCTGAAAGGCAATAAACTGGTATTAAACGAGTTATGGGACGACTATCCGATGGTCAATGAGAAGGACATCCGCGGCATCCTTGGCCGCTTCCTGTTCTCAGGCGACGACGTGCTGAAACCTGTCTCTTCCCTTTCCGGTGGCGAAAAAGCGCGAGTGGCCCTCGCGAAACTGATGATGCAAAAAGCGAATGTATTACTGCTCGATGAACCGACCAACCACTTGGACCTCGACAGCAAGGAAGTTCTTGAAAATGCGTTGCTCGACTATCCCGGCACCATCCTTTTCGTTTCCCACGACCGTTATTTCATGAACCGCATTTCCACAAAAGTGGTCGAATTGATGCAAGAAGGCACGACCGAATACCTCGGTGATTACGATTATTATGTGGAGAAAAAGCTGGAAACGGAAGAATTGAAAGCATTGGAAGAAGCCGAAAACCCTTCTGTCATCAATAAACCGGAACCTGTCGCCTCCACCTCGCAAATTGATAAGGAAGCAAAAAAGCTGGAACGCCAATTGACGCGCCAGCTTGAAGAAGTCGAACAGGCTATGGAAAAACTGGACCTCCAGATCGCAGAAACAGAAGAGCAATTTACCGATCCTGAAATCTTCCAGGATCACGAACGCCTGCTGCCTCTTCAGCAGCAATTGGAGGAACTGAAAGGCCAGCATGAAGAAACAATGGCCCTATGGCTTGAACTGCAGGAGAAACTTGAACAAATGAGTTAATGACCGTATACTTTTGTATACGGTTTTTATATGTCCATATCTTGGTCAATACCTTTTAGTAAAATATTTATTTCCACAAAGTTGTGCACAACACTTCTCCTTTTAAATCAGCTATCAACAGTGTTATGCACATTATCCACAATAAACAAAAATGTTATCCACATATTATATTACGATATGGTACACAAGATATAGGAAATCACCAAGTTATTCTCGACTTACAAACAGCTTACTAACAATTTGTGCATAAGTACAAATGTTCTCTATTGACAGAATTCGAGTGATTTGTTTATAAACAGTGGATAAGTCCATGGAATTTTCGCATTTTTTCATTAAATGTCCCATTTGCAGCTTACTTATGCACAAATAGAAAAAGCTCTTCCTCCGTTGTGTGGATAAAGAGCTTTTTTCGCATTTATTTATTAACAATTCAAATCCAGGAGTCCATTTCCATTCCTGGCCGGCCATTCATAGCCATATTACCGCGAATGCCTTTTTCGAACATCACTGTGCCAGCGGCTGCAATCATTGCTGCGTTATCCGTACATAGTTTCAAAGGCGGGATAAAGAAAGGAACCCCTTTTTCTGCGAATTCTCTTTCCAGTGAAGCACGCAAGCCTTTATTGGCCGCTACTCCCCCTGCCGCAATTACTTGGCGCACCTTGAATTGTTCCGCAGCCCGCAAGGTTTTGGACGTTACCACTTCGACTACACTGTTCTGGAAACCGGCAGCAACATCTTCAGGCTTCACCTGTTCACCGCGTTGCGCCGAATTGTGCATAAAGTTCAACACCGAAGATTTCAAACCGCTGAAACTGAAATCATAGGTGCCTTCTTCCAGCCAGACGCGTGGAAAATCGACTGGATTAATGCTTTCATGCGCCAATCTGTCAATATGAGGTCCGCCCGGATACGGCAAATTCAACGTACGCGCGACTTTGTCGTACGCTTCCCCTGCTGCGTCGTCACGGGTCTCCCCAATAACCTCGAAATGACCGTGTTCCTTCATATAGACCAATTCTGTGTGGCCACCCGAAATTACCAAAGCAAGCAATGGAAATTCCATCTCCTGCGCTAGCCGGTTCGCATAGATATGGCCTGCTATGTGATGGACGCCGATAATCGGCAATTGATGGGCAAAAGCAAAAGCTTTCGCAGCATTTACACCGATCAATAAGGCTCCGACTAACCCTGGTCCCTCTGTTACCGCTACAGCACTCAACTCAGCAGGAGCCATGTCTACCTGCTGCAACGCTTCTTCTATCACCAGTGTAATCTGTTCGACATGATGCCTTGATGCGATTTCCGGTACGACTCCGCCAAAACGCTTATGGCTTTCAATCTGTGAAGCCACAACATTCGAGATGATTTCAGTACCGTTTTTTATTACAGACGCTGCGGTTTCATCACAACTCGTCTCTATTCCCAATACGTAAATATCCTCATTCATCAAAATTCACCCACATTACTATGGCATCTTCGAAATTATCCGAGTAATAACTCTTACGAATGCCTCCATTTTTAAATCCAAGTTTCTCATAAAGATTTCGTGCAATAGTATTGCTGACTCTCGCTTCAAGCGTCATCGCTTTTGCTCCATTTGCCTTCGCCGTTTCCATCGCTGCAACCATGAGTTTCTCCCCCAATTTCTTGCCGCGTTGTTCGGGCCGAATGGCGATATTGGTGACATGGCATTCATCCATGACAATCCATAATCCGCAAAAACCGACGATTCCATCCTCTGTTTCAGCCAAAACATAATAAGCATGCCTGTTTTCCATCATTTCGTAATGGAATGCTTCTTTCGTCCACGGTAAAGAAAAGGATGATTGCTCAATATCAAATACCGCATCTACATCATCGACAGTCATTTTACGGAAATTCACTTCATCATTCATGATTCCCCGCCGCCTTGCGCTTTGTTATAATTCGCTTCTGCCTCAGTAATCCTGCGATATTCAGGTACTGCATGATGCACATCCTGCTCAGCCGATTGTTTCGCCAGCATGATTAAATTCGAAGCACGAGGCAAGCGGTTCTGTAATGCTGCAAAAACCGCCTGGCTGCCTAAAATCTCTTTAATCGCTTCCTTATGGAGTTCAATATCCGTCCCAACGAATAAAACAGGCCGTCCTGTTTCTTTTAATTGCAGAAGGAACTCCCGTACATCACTGTGCTGATCAGGAATAAGCGACTCTAAGCTTTCCCCATCGTAAGCCCCCATAAAGGCAGTGCCTCTTCGTGCATCCATCAATGGGCAAATAAGGCCATTAAAGGATTGGCCATTGGCAGCGAGCACTTTTAAACTCGAGACCATATGCAATGGAATCTTTAACGACCAAGCCAAAGTTTTGGCGATTGTTAGCCCGATACGCACGCCAGTGTAGGATCCCGGACCTTCCGCAACAGCAATATGAGTCAATTGTGCCGGGCTCACTTTCGCTTTTGCCATCAACTCCTCTACGGCAGGCATGGCAGTTAACGAATGATTTATTTTGAGATTCGATGTTTCTTCTATTAGAATGGTATCATCTTTCGCCAACGCAATACTTAATGGCGAATTTGATGTGTCAATACCCAAGTAAATCATGGCATAAGCTCCTTGCAAAGAGTTTCATATCGGTGTCCAACCGCCTGTAATCGTATAGAACGGCTTTCTTCCGACAGACGCTCTATCGTGATTTCCAGACGTTCACTAGGTAAATATTCTTCTATAAATTGCGCCCATTCGACAACAGAAACCGCTTCACTGGCGAATAATTCATCAAAGCCGATGTCTTCATCACTGTGTTCAAGACGGTAGACATCGAAATGGTTCAGTTCCAGATTGCCTGAATACTGTTTCAAAATGGTGAACGTCGGACTGTTGACCATCTTTTTTATTCCGAGGCCTTTCGCCAATCCTTTGGTGAACGTCGTTTTGCCGGCGCCCAGACCGCCTTCAAGTGTCAGTATATCGCCAGGCTCCAATTTTTCAGCCAGTTTTATTGCAAACGCTTCTGTTTCTTCCGGAGAATTCACTTCTATAGTATAAGTCATTCTTTGTCACCTCTATTGAGTCTTAACATAGTTTAGCGAAGATATCGCGGTAAATCAAAATATATTATCCGCGGCTTGCGGCTGGATAAAATTCATTCTTAGAGCTCACATGAAATTAATGCTTTTAGGCAAAAAAAATAAACACAGCGGCTTGGCTGTGTTTATCATAAGACGGTCCCGACCGGGATCGAACCGGCGATCTCCTGCGTGACAGGCAGGCATGTTAACCGCTACACCACGGGACCATAAAAAAAATCAGACCAGCGACGTCCTACTCTCACAGGGGGAGATCCCCCAACTACCATCGGCGCAAAAGAGCTTAACTGCCGTGTTCGGGATGGGAACGGGTGTGGCCTCTTTGCCATCGTCACTGGACTGGTTTTTTTGAGTGCTTGCGCCCTCAAAACTGGATACAACGGACATTGAAAGATGAAAGTGAAGCAATCCATAAAAGTAATTGGTTAAGTCCTCGATCGATTAGTATTCGTCAGCTGCACGTGTCGCCACGCTTCCACCTCGAACCTATCTACCTCATCGTCTTTGAGGGATCTTACTTGCTTGCGCAATGGGAAATCTCATCTTGAGGGGGGCTTCGTGCTTAGATGCTTTCAGCACTTATCCCGGCCACACATAGCTACCCAGCGATGCCCCTGGCGGAACAACTGGTACACCAGCGGTGTGTCCATCCCGGTCCTCTCGTACTAAGGACAGCTCCTCTCAAATTTCCTGCGCCCGCGACGGATAGGGACCGAACTGTCTCACGACGTTCTGAACCCAGCTCGCGTACCGCTTTAATGGGCGAACAGCCCAACCCTTGGGACCGACTACAGCCCCAGGATGCGATGAGCCGACATCGAGGTGCCAAACCTCCCCGTCGATGTGGACTCTTGGGGGAGATAAGCCTGTTATCCCCGGGGTAGCTTTTATCCGTTGAGCGATGGCCCTTCCATGCGGAACCACCGGATCACTAAGCCCGTCTTTCGACCCTGCTCGACCTGTACGTCTCGCAGTCAAGCTCCCTTCTGCCTTTACACTCTGCGAATGATTTCCAACCATTCTGAGGGAACCTTTGGGCGCCTCCGTTACTCTTTAGGAGGCGACCGCCCCAGTCAAACTGCCCGCCTGACACTGTCTCCCACCCCGATCAGGGGTGCGGGTTAGAAGTTCAATACAACCAGGGTAGTATCCCACCGACGCCTCCCCCGAAGCTGGCGCTCCGGGTTCATTGGCTCCTACCTATCCTGTACAAGTTGCACCAAAATTCAATATCAGGCTACAGTAAAGCTCCACGGGGTCTTTCCGTCCTGTCGCGGGTAACCTGCATCTTCACAGGTACTATAATTTCACCGAGTCTCTCGTTGAGACAGTGCCCAGATCGTTACGCCTTTCGTGCGGGTCGGAACTTACCCGACAAGGAATTTCGCTACCTTAGGACCGTTATAGTTACGGCCGCCGTTTACTGGGGCTTCGGTTCGCACCTTCGCTTGCGCTAAGCACTCCCCTTAACCTTCCAGCACCGGGCAGGCGTCAGCCCCTATACGTCACCTTACGGTTTTGCAGAGACCTGTGTTTTTGCTAAACAGTCGCCTGGGCCTATTCACTGCGGCTCTCTCGGGCTATTCACCCTACCAGAGCACCCCTTCTCCCGAAGTTACGGGGTCATTTTGCCGAGTTCCTTAACGAGAGTTCACTCGCTCACCTTAGAATTCTCTTCTCGCCTACCTGTGTCGGTTTGCGGTACGGGCACCTCCCGCCTCGCTAGAGGCTTTTCTTGGCAGTGTGAAATCAGGGACTCCGGAGAATACTCTCCTTGCCATCACAGCTCAACGTATCAGGAATGGGATTTGCCTCATTCCACGCCTCACTGCTTGGACGCGCACAACCAACGGCGCGCTCACCTTATCCTTCTGCGTCCCCCCATTGCTCAAACGGCGGGGAGGTGGTACAGGAATATCAACCTGTTGTCCATCGTCTACGCCTATCGGCCTCGACTTAGGTCCCGACTGACCCTGAGCGGACGAGCCTTCCTCAGGAAACCTTAGGCATTCGGTGGACGGGATTCTCACCCGTCTTTCGTTACTCATACCGGCATTCTCACTTCTAAGCGCTCCACCAGTCCTTCCGGTCTGACTTCAACGCCCTTAGAACGCTCTCCTACCACGGAGCTCATACGAGCTCCATCCACAGCTTCGGTAATCCGTTTAGCCCCGGTACATTTTCGGCGCAGTGTCACTCGACCAGTGAGCTATTACGCACTCTTTAAATGATGGCTGCTTCTAAGCCAACATCCTGGTTGTCTAAGCAACGCCACATCCTTTTCCACTTAACGGATATTTGGGGACCTTAGCTGGTGGTCTGGGCTGTTTCCCTCTTGACTACGGATCTTATCACTCGCAGTCTGACTCCCAATCATAAATCACTGGCATTCGGAGTTTGTCTGAATTCGGTAACCCGGGATGGGCCCCTAGTCCAAACAGTGCTCTACCTCCAGGATTCTCAAGATTGAGGCTAGCCCTAAAGCTATTTCGGAGAGAACCAGCTATCTCCAGGTTCGATTGGAATTTCTCCGCTACCCACACCTCATCCCCGCACTTTTCAACGTGCGTGGGTTCGGGCCTCCAGTAAGTGTTACCTTACCTTCACCCTGGACATGGGTAGATCACCTGGTTTCGGGTCTACAACTGCATACTCATTCGCCCTGTTCAGACTCGCTTTCGCTGCGGCTCCGGCTTCTCACCTTAACCTTGCATGCAATCGTAACTCGCCGGTTCATTCTACAAAAGGCACGCCATCACCCATAAACGGGCTCTGACTACTTGTAGGCACACGGTTTCAGGATCTGTTTCACTCCCCTTCCGGGGTGCTTTTCACCTTTCCCTCACGGTACTGGTTCACTATCGGTCACTAGGGAGTATTTAGCCTTGGGAGATGGTCCTCCCGGATTCCGACGGAATTTCACGTGTTCCGCCGTACTCAGGATCCACTCTGGAGGGGACAAACTTTCAGCTACGGGGCTGTTACCCGCTGCGGCGGACCGTTCCAGGTCGCTTCGCCTAATCTGTCCTTTTGTAACTCCGTATAGAGTGTCCTACAACCCCAAGAGGCAAGCCTCTTGGTTTGGGCTGTTCCCGTTTCGCTCGCCGCTACTCAGGGAATCGCATTTGCTTTCTCTTCCTCCAGGTACTTAGATGTTTCAGTTCCCTGGGTGTGCCTTCGCATGTGCTATTGATTCACACATGGATACTGCCCCATTACAGGCAGTGGGTTTCCCCATTCGGAAATCTCCGGATCATCGCTCACTTACAGCTCCCCGAAGCATATCGGTGTTAGTGCCGTCCTTCTTCGGCTCCTAGTGCCAAGGCATCCACCGTGCGCCCTTCCTAACTTAACCAAA
>NZ_QQRS01000027.1 GCF_003428875.1 Planomicrobium okeanokoites | reverse complement strand
AATCGAGTAGAGGGAAAATAAGCTAACTTATTTCCGCCCCTCTCACAACACCGTACGTACGGTTCGCGTATACGGCGTTTCAATCTATATTACAGTATGTACTTTTAGGTAACGGTCTAAAGCAGAGGGGATTCCCCTCTGCTTTAATCGTTTTGTTGAGAGTGCTCTGTGAACTACTTTAGATTGCCCAATAAACCGGTAACCTTTCCTACAGTAAGTTAAGCCTTTGGCTTCTTCCTCAGGTATCCCTAATTGAATTAGCGATTTGATTTGTTTACGGGGTATCTTCCATTGTTTCCAGATGATGACCCGGACTCTTGAGCGCAATTTCTCATCTATACGGGTCATTACTTTCTTCATATTTGCGATTCTAAAATAATTGACCCAGCCGACGATGACTTGTTTCAGTTTCACGATTCGGTAGTCCAATGAAATACTCCAGTTTCGCTTCGTAAGAAGCCGGAGCTTCCGTTGAAATTTCTGGACGGAAATTTGGTGGGGTTTCACTTGATATCGTTTGTTACTATAATCGTAGTAATAACCGAACCCTAAAAACTTCAGGTCTTTCGGACGAGCGATTCTGCTTTTCTCGGCGTTGACGATTAACCCCAGCTTCTTCTCGATAAAGCTGACGGTGGTTTTCATAACGCGTTCCGCGGCTTTTCCACTTTTCACAAAGATGAGCGCATCATCGGCGTATCTCACGAACCGCAGTCCTCTGCTCTCCAATTCCTTATCCAGTTCATTTAACATGATATTGCTAAGTAGCGGACTCAGGTTGCCTCCTTGCGGAGTGCCGACAGGCGTCTCTTCGAATGTTCCCTTCACCATGACCCCACTGACCAAGTACTTCCGTATCAATGAGATAACATCTCCATTGTCTATGGTATTGGCGATGATTCGCATGAGTTTGTCATGGTTGACCGTATCAAAGAATCTTTCCAGGTCGATGTCCACGACCCAATTATATCCGTCATTTAAAAATTCCAAGCTTTGAATAATTGCCATCTCGCAGCTTTTTCTGGGTCTGAAACCGTAACTGAAATCACTGAACTGTTTTTCGAATATCGGACTGAGCACTTGATGAATCGCCTGTTGAACGACCCGGTCCACGACTGTTGGTATGCCCAATTTGCGCATCTTGCCATTTTCTTTTGGGATCTCCACTCGTAAGGCAGCCTGCGGCTGGTATTTTCTCGTTCGGATGCGCTGACGCAGTTCATCTTTGTGCTCTTTCAAGTGTTCCTTCAGTTCATCGACCGTTACCCCATCGACACCACTTGCTCCTTTATTTCGGTAGACACGCAAGTAGGCGTCATTCATGTTCTTGTTACTTAGAATCTGTTCTAAAAGGTCCATACTCGTTTCTCCTTTCCATTCGCGTAGTAAGCGATAGCTCCATTTTGGGTTGTCCTTTGAGATACGCTCATACTTTCGCCCGTAACACATTCGGAGTTCGTCCCTTACGCACTCGCGGCGTTGAAACACTATAAATTGTTCAGCCCTTCACGAATTGCTTCGCTACTATGGCTTCAGCTGACTTCTTGCGGCTAACCTTTTTCGACTGCACGCTTGTGCATCCGCAAGACCTCCCAGGGTAAGACAACTATCTTTCCTCTTTTACTCGCCTGATTTACCCTCCAAAGTTACGCACATCTTTTGGACTTTGACTTGTTTGGGAGCCTTATCCCTTTGAAGAGCCTTCGTATCAGATTTCTGTTCGTCGAGCCAAGATTTTATTCCACGCTTCCTCCAGCCTTCACCTCACGATGAATACCTTGCGCTTCCTTAGTGGTTGGTCGATGTGTACCCCCACAGTGGACTTTCACCACCTAGATAGTTGCCATGCCTGGCACACCAA
>NZ_QQRS01000026.1 GCF_003428875.1 Planomicrobium okeanokoites | reverse complement strand
CCGCTTCACCTCTACTATAAAAAAATTAGTAGGATAAACCAATGCCTTGGTTCGTCCTACTAATCTTAGTATGTTTTTTGTGGGTGGGGAGGGAGGTTGTAGGTGAGGTAAGAGGTGGGAAGCGTAAGATGAAATTTGAAAAACGTAAGATAGAAATGCGATATCATAAGATAGAGGGCCAAAATCATAAGATAAAATTTCACCCATACGAGTCAACCCACTATTAGCCAAGATCGGGCGGCATGGCCGCCCACTGGGCAGTCCGCTGGCGGACTGCATTCCATTCGAGTGCACTTTTCTCTTGGATGAGAGCCGTTGAAGAGACGCGTTCGTAAGATAGGAACTGCAAACCGTAAGATAAAACTCGAAAAACGTAAGATAGAAACGTGAAATCATAAGATAGCCAGCCAAAATCATAAGATAGAACTGCACCTATGCGAGTCAACCCACTCTCTGAATTGATCGGGCGGCAACCGCCGCCCACTGGGCAGTCCGCGGGCGGACTGCTTTCCATTCGAATGCACTTTTCTCTTGGATGAGAGTAGGAGGAGTATGCGTTCGTGAGATAAGAGTTGTAAACCGTAAGATAGAACTCGAAAAACGTAAGATAGAAACGTGAAATCATAAGATAGACAGCCAAAATCATAAGATAGAATTTCACCCATGCGAGTCAACCCACTCTTAGTATGATCGGGCGGCAATAGCCGCCCACTGGGCAGTCCGCAAGCGGACTGCTTTCCATTCAGATGTACTTTTCTTTAGGAGAAACCTCTTTAAAAGTCGGCACGTTAAGTAAAATCCGCTATACGTCACTAACTCATCGCTATATGTCAGCAAATTCATTCCATACGACACACAAATAAGTCTATACGTCACCAACGTCCATCTATATGACAACTCAACCCACTACTAAAACCATCCATAAAAAAGAGCGACGCAGATTTCAAACTGCGTCACTCAACTTTCTATTTATCAATGCACTCTCTGAGATATGGAGCAAAACAGCGAAGACTCCCAGGTGACTAAGCGAAGTGCTGAGATCCACTCGGGCGAAGTGGAACTAGTCCGAGTTAGCTCAGCGCAAGCCACCAGGAAAGCGGAGCTGTTTTGCGGAATATCGATTATCCATATTTATAAGTTAGCTTTACTTACATAAAAACCAGTGCAGAGAATGTCTCTGCACTGGCTCTAAACTTCATCACTTAATCACTTAAAACGTTACTCAAGCGCTTCATTCAAATTCACTAACACGCTATACAACAAATAATAACCTTCAGCACGCGTCAATTCGCGCTCACTGTCTACACGGCTGTGGATGGTTTCGTCCATAAGGCCAAGTTCAAATGCCTGATCCCACGGCGCATCAGAAACAGTTTCATCACTGAACGCTTCCACCAGGTAAGTACCAGCAGCTTCACGCGTCAGCATCTCCTCAGCAGACGTGACGCCTGCCGTGATTTCAGCTAACTTGTCGCCATATTGTTCATTCAGGCGGTCGTCGGTATGGACGAGGCCAGTACCAAGTGTTTTCAGGAAGCCGAGAGCTCCTTGCGGCTTGTCGACTTGGAGGTCGTTGTCATAGCCGCCGAACGCGAGGCCGTAGTCCATCAGATACTGGACAGCGCCGTCGAACCATTCGCCTTCATAAGGGTAGTCGATATCGAAGTGCTCGACTTTCGCGCCTTGGTCAGCCAATGTCGTGCGCAATTGTTCGATCGCGTCTTCATTTTTTGACAGCTCGCGGAAGTTCATGTCCGCTTCGATCGACTGAGCAGCAGCAGCACCGCCGGCTTCAGCAGCGGCCATCCCTGTTGGAATGATGCGCGCACTGCCGGCGGCTAGTGATGAATAACCAGCGGAGCGGCTGACAACCAGGATGTTGTCGATTTCAAGCGGTACCAGGGAGCGGAACGGTACCGAATACTGCACCGGGCTCGATAACACATAACCGTAGTCATTTGGAGACGTTGCCTGAACGTCGACCGGATAGCCGCCGAAGCCGATGCTGTCTCAGTGGTCCGCATTCGTCCAGATATCGGACATCTGCAGGATATATTCCGCCTTCATGTGGCGGGTTTCACGAATGTACATTTCATCCGGGAAGCTGGCAATTTCGGCATTTTCAAAGCCTGGGAAGTTCTCGCGCAGCCATTTTACGATATGTTCCGTTTCGCGGATACCGCGTTCAAGGCCTTCCGCTTTGGATGCTTCATCCAAACCGTCAACGCCGAAAACTTGCAATGCGTTGATGTAATACTGATCTTCATTGCCCGGCACACGGACCAAGTTCAATCCGCGCAGGCGCGTATTTTCTTCGACCGCCGGATACGTCGTATGCAAGTCGCCGAAGCCCCATGCGACGATCGGCGTCACTTCGCCATAACCGAAAACTTCATCGTCAGCGGCTTTCTTTACGCCGTCCCAATCAAGCCCGGTCAAATGGATCATCGGCGTCACCGACATCAAACGATTCTTCAAGTTGATATCTTCACCGCCGACATTGAAGGGAACACCCGCGTCCGCTGCAAAATTGGCGTCTTGTGTCGCGTCAATAAAACGTTTGCCATTTACGGTGAAATTGCCGTTTTTATTTTCAAGTTCTGCGCCAGTCACCGTACCGTTTTCGACAATCGCCGAAGTAAAGTCGGTTTCAAGCGCCAGCGTGATATTTTCTTCATCTTCAACCAGTTTCAGAAACGCTGCTTTGGCCAGCTCGATATCGTACGAACTGCCGCCGCCGACCAGCTGGTGCCATTCCTTGAAGATCCCGGCAACCGCGCTTTCGCCGCCGATGCCTTGCACCATGTCAATGAAGTTCAGCATGCCGTATGTCATCAAGCCGCCAAGTCCCGGACGATGCTCAACCAGCAGGACCGAAGAACCGTTGCGCGCAGCCGAAACCGCAGCCGCCACACCTTCCGGCTCGCCGCCGATGACAACGACATCATATTCGTCCGCAATCTCCGGAATCTCTTCCGCAGGCTGATATTGTTCAACCAAGGTTTTCTGTTCTGTCGTCGGACCGGCCGCACTCTGGCCGCCGCTGTTGTCTTTGAAATAATGATAGGCCGTCGTGATGCCTATCCCCAGCACAAATGCCAGAAACGCGATAATGATGGTCTTCTTCAACGTAAAACTGGACTTTAGTCAAGAAAGTGGACAGTAGTTTCTAATAAAATTCTCATTAAAATTCCTACCGCACTTCGTTTGGTGA
>NZ_QQRS01000025.1 GCF_003428875.1 Planomicrobium okeanokoites | reverse complement strand
CGCCGTATACGCGAACCGTACGTACGGTGTTGTGAGAGGGGCGGAAATAAGTTAGCTTATTTTCCCTCTACTCGATTGGTATAAAACCGATTATTCGCGTTAAGATAGAGTCAGATAATATTTCCCGGGAAATAAAATAAGCTTTTGTTGAAATGGACGGTGGCGATCTTGAAAATTGATTTTAATGCGAAAACGCTGGTAATGGGTATATTGAATGTAACCCCCGATTCGTTTTCCGATGGCGGTAAGTATAATTTTGTTGAAAATGCCCTAGAACACGCAAAAGCAATGGTGGCGGATGGCGCAGATATTATTGATATAGGCGGAGAGTCTACTCGTCCGGGACATAAACAGATTTCTGTAGAAGAGGAAATCAGCCGGGTCGTCCCTGTGATTAAGGCATTGAAAGCCGAGTTGGAGATTGCGATTTCAATCGATACATATAAATCGGAAGTGGCAGAAGCCGCCATCACTGCAGGAGCCGATATTATCAATGACATTTGGGGAGCAAAGTACGATCCTGCGATAGCGGCAGTGGCGGCTAAACATCAAGTGCCCATCATTTTGATGCATAACCGTGACGATACGTCATATACAGATTTCTGGAATGAAGTGAAAAGTGACATGGAAGAGAGTATCCGAATCGCTTTGGAGGCCGGTGTTCAAAAAGATCAGGTATGGCTTGATCCGGGCATTGGATTCGGTAAAGATACAGATCAGAACATCAAGATGATGCAATTATTGGAGCCATTTTGCGGATTGGGCTATCCGGTTTTATTGGGGACGTCGCGTAAATCATTGATCGGAAAGGTTTTGGATCTGCCGGTGAGCGAGCGGCTGGAAGGTTCCTTGGCGACGGCCTGCTACGGTGCGAGCAAAGGGTGCAGCATCGTTCGTGTTCATGACGTCAAAGAGACAGTGCGAGCTTTAAAAATAACGGATGTTCTGAATGGCAAAGTAACTTACAAGGGGGCAGAATAATGGATTACATCCATTTAAACGAGATGGAGTTCTATGGTTACCATGGGGTTTTTCCTGAAGAAACGAAGCTTGGCCAGCGTTTCCGTCTTACGGTTTCGCTAGCTGTAGATTTAAAAAAGGCCGGAGAAACTGATGGCTTGGAGCACACCGTCCATTATGGGGAAGTCTACAGTGTATGCGAGTCAGTAATAGAGGGGAATCCGAAAAAGCTTCTGGAGGCAGTAGCAGAAAGCCTTGCTGCTGAGATACTTTCCACTTTTTCATTAGTAAAAGGGATTCGGATTCAATTGATCAAACCCGATCCGCCGATTCCTGGTCATTATAAATCCGTAGCGGTCGATATCACCAGAGGAGCGTTCACATGAATAAAAGTTATTTGTCGCTCGGATCGAATATGGGGGATCGTGTGGGGATGCTCCGGCAGGCAGTGCGTTTATTGAAAGAGCATCCGGCAATCAATGTTATGAAAATTTCTTCTTTATATGAAACGGCTCCTGTCGGATTTACTGAGCAGGATGCATTTCTGAATATGGTTGTTCAATTGCAAACTGATCTCAATGCTTATGAATTGCTGGAAATATGCCAGGACATCGAACAAACATTGGATAGAAAACGAGAAATTCGATGGGGCCCCCGGACAATTGACCTTGATATTCTGCTTTATAATCAGGATGAATTTGAAACGGAAAATCTGGTCATACCGCATCCGCGGATGCATGAACGCGCTTTTGTGCTAGTTCCGTTGCTGGAACTTGATCCGGAACTGGATTTCATTGAACCTGAAAGAGAGGGTATAGAGATTTGGAAGACTTATAATAGTGTGGAATCATTTTTGCTTGAAGAATAGAATGGCAATTGAAGCTGTAAGAAATGTTAAGTCAGCAGAGGATATTCAGCGGTCTTAAATTTCCGGCAGCTTTTTTTATGTAGGAAGATGAGAAATTGTGTACAATAGATAAATACACGAACGAGCGTGGTTTTTTATAAATAAAGGAGTGTAGGGAATGTCAGAAGAGTTAAATGATCAAATATTGGTGAGACGACAAAAAATGCAAACTTTACGTGATAGCGGAATGGATCCATTCGGCTCCCGTTTCGAACGCACACATTTATCTGAAGAAATCGTACAGCAATACGATAAATTTTCCAAAGAAGAATTGGAAGAGGCGGGGCACGAAGTAGTAATAGCCGGCCGTATTATGACAAAACGTGGTAAAGGGAAAGCTGGATTTGCCCATCTTCAGGATTTAAAAGGCCAAATTCAGATCTACGTCCGTAAAGATGCTATTGGAGAAGAAGCATACAATTTCTTTAATACAGCAGATTTAGGAGACATTATCGGAGTTAAGGGTACTATCTTTAAAACTAATGTTGGTGAATTATCTGTAAAAGCTAAAGAAGTTGAGTTTCTTACAAAAGCTTTGCGTCCGCTGCCTGAAAAATTTCACGGACTGAAAGACGTTGAACAACGTTACCGTCAGCGCTATCTGGATTTAATTACAAGTGAAGACAGCAAAGAGACTTTCATTCTCCGCAGCCGAATTATCCAGTCAATGCGCCGCTATCTGGACAACTTAGGTTTTCTTGAGGTTGAAACGCCGATGCTGCATTCAATCGCCGGAGGAGCAGCCGCTCGCCCGTTCGTAACGCATCATAACGCGTTGGACATGGAATTATATATCCGGATCGCCATAGAACTTCATTTGAAGCGCCTAATTGTCGGCGGACTTGAAAAGGTTTATGAAATTGGCCGTGTATTCCGCAACGAAGGAATCTCCACTCGTCACAACCCGGAATTCACCATGCTCGAATTATATGAAGCATATGCAGACTATAACGATGTAATGGAGCTTACAGAGAATCTGGTGGCTCATGTGGCACAAGAAGTACTTGGAACGACTACTGTCAGCTACAATGGAGAAGAGATTAATCTTGCGCCAGGCTGGAAACGTCTCCATATGGCAGATGCCGTTAAAGAATATGTAGGCGTGGACTTTTGGAAGCCGATGGCCAAAGAAGAAGCACAAGCTTTAGCGAAAGAACATAATATTGAAATAAAACCTACTATGGAAACAGGTCATATTCTGAACGAATTCTTTGAACAAAAGGTAGAAGAACAATTGGTGCAACCTACATTTATTTATGGTCATCCAGTTGAAATTTCACCTCTTGCCAAAAAGAACCCGGAAGATGAACGTTTCACAGACAGATTTGAATTATTTATTGTACGCAGAGAGCATGCAAATGCTTTTACCGAATTAAATGATCCTATAGACCAGCGTCAACGTTTCGAAGCCCAACTTATAGAAAAAGCAGAAGGCAACGATGAAGCACATGAAATGGATGAAGATTTTATTGAAGCACTTGAATATGGTATGCCTCCAACTGGCGGTTTGGGAATTGGCATCGACAGATTGATAATGCTGTTAACTGATTCAGCCTCAATTAGAGACGTTCTTTTATTCCCCCAAATGCGTCCGAGAGATTAAGCTTTTATAGAAGAAAAGCCCATTTTAAAACGGGCTTTTTCTTTTTCTAAAAAAGCGCTTGTCTTTTTTTAGAAGCAATGATACAATATTTCTTGTCGCGTTTTTGATTCGCGTTTAAGTTTCAAAAAGATTAAACGATTTTATTGTTGACATCATTTAAAGAAGCTGGTAATATTGAAAAGTCGCTGTCAGGTACGGCGATATAGATTAAATGAACCTTGAAAACTGAACAGCAAAACGTCAACAAGAGACGTCACGAGCGCCTTGGCGCGAGAACGGCTTTTGCGAT
>NZ_QQRS01000024.1 GCF_003428875.1 Planomicrobium okeanokoites | reverse complement strand
TGGTCCGACGTTTACCGGTTTTCCCTTCACGCAGCGACGCGACTTGTTTGTCCTGGATCTCACTCACTTTAATTTTTAACAGATCCCCGACCCGCAGCCCCGAATTGATGCCGAGAAGAAACAAAATATAGTCTCGTTCGCCACACCACTTCTTTAAACTCCACTTCATGTCCTCAATCCGGTCCAGCGACCGGATTGGCTGCACGTCTTTAATTTCGCTTTGCTTAGTCATGACAAACTCCTTTCGCTTGGTTGCTGTATTTTTTTATTGGCTAATTGCCGTATGTAGCGAACTACTCAAGGGATTTAAGACAAAAGAAAAAGAGCGCCGCCAAAGAACAACGAGCCCTTTTTTAAAATTTTACTATGGTCGCTGATTTTCTCTTAACCTTCTGTTTTCTTCTTCGAGAGCTTGAATACGCCTCTCATACTCCGTTACTTTCCCAGAACTGCTGGCACGCTTTGCCACAAAGAACAGAATCACAACGATAACGATGGCTAAGAATACCATCAGAAGTATAGGAGATAACGCAAATAGATTCATGAAATCCCTCCTTTTCTAGATACTAACTTATTTTTTGAGCAAATAAACTAAAAAATCAGGATTTATTTCATTTTCGAAAATCAGTCGTTTTCATTCTTTTGAAGCCAATAGAAGTAGGGTTCTGAATGTATCATTTTTTCTAGTAATTTCAGTTTCGCTTGTTTTTTCGGCGAAGTCAATGGAATCAAGGATGTGAATGTAACTTAATTACCAATAAGTTACATTCAGTTTTTCTTTCGTAACCAATCTCATTCGAACTCTTCAGGACTCCAAGTAGCTATTTCATTTCCTGGAACTGCTACAATCAACCAGTCGCCTCCTCCAAAACCAGATTGATCTCCAAGCTGCCAGCATTCGTAGTTTTTATCATGCCCATTTACATACAAGACCTTTCCGGAATCAAATGAAATATACAAATGTGGCGACTCATCTCCGAGCCAAACATCCTTCACTTTTTCTCTCCGGTTTTTCAGCAGTAGTTGAAATGAATCTTCATCATCTAGTTCTTTCAAATTTTCTCTAGAAGTCGAGTGTAATCGCTCAGGATCTGTAATAACGGCGATTTTTCTCACCTCAATGGTCAACCACAACATATCGGGCTCTTGCATTGAATAATGGGTAAAGGAGACGCGCAATCCCCCTGGACCAATACCGAATTGAAGACCATCAAGTTGGCTTCCGACAAGTAATCGCTTTAACGCCCTCTCTGCAAAGCTTTTGTCTTCTTTTTTCATTTTTTTACACACCTTTATTTTTTTGAAATCGAATGTAACATAATTCACATTAAGTTACATTCGGTTTATCAGAATCGAGTGAAGTATGAATACTTGATATTGAACTTCCTCAACAAAATATCTTCTAGTTTAGTTAAATACTGGTCTACTGCTTTTAACAACACCTCAGAAGCTATCGTGCTTTCGTGTTCAAATTCTTGCCAAATTGAAAAGAGCTGCCATTCATTTTCGCTTTTTCTAATAAAAGATAAAATAGGTCCTTCCCTTTCATCATGTTCCATCGTGAAGTAATAAAAATCATTTTCTCCTTCGGAATCTTTCACTCTCCACTCTTTTAAAGCAACACCCAGTTCAAGCAACGCTAAGGACGGTTCATGAAAGAAACACGAATGACCGATATGAATGGTTAATTCCCCTTGCACATCAATCAATAATTTTCCGTTTTTCTGTCGAATTAGCTTTTTATCCAATTTCAATAACGGATCCAATTCAAAATCAATAGCCAGATTCTCCATTCAATCACTCCTTCAGTACGTTTCTACTAGAATTTTTCAGTGTGAATGTAACTTAACTGCACTTAAGTTACATTCGGTTCTGCTAAAACAGTACCCTTTATTTGTTCCAGATCCTTGCCCATAAACCTCGGGTGTCTTTTTTTGGTGCGACCGTTTCTGGTTCGCTTTCTGGCTGCTGTGAGGGTGAATCTAGCTCTGGTTCTTCGGGCATTGGTGCAGCTAGTTGCTTCTGATTCTCTTCTATCCGATCCAGTTTATGCTTCATTTCTTCCAAGACTTCCACAAACAAAGAGTCCCGTTTTCGCATCTCTTCTTTCAGACTTCGGTTCTCTTCTTCAAGGTCTTCCAATTTCTTCAAGATAACGGCTGTCGCGACGTCGTCATGACGCCGCGGCGGTGTGCTTGTGACGCCGTTTTCTGGCGTTATTGTAGATGCACCTTTTAAGCCTTCAGCAGCTTCTCTGACAGCATTCTCGAACGTTATGTCACCGCTTTTTGTGACCGTCATAGACTCCCGTAGCGCCGCGACCTCTGTGACGGTGTAAATTCGGCTATTACTTTTGTTTCTTTTAAAGAGAATACCTTCCGATTCAAAGCGAAGGCTGTATTTCCGTAACGTTGAAGGAGAAATATTTAATTGCTTACATACTTCGCTGGGGGTCATCATCAGTCGCTCACCACCTCTTTTGTTTCATGTTATAAGAGTTCGATCTGCCTTGCATCTTCTTTTTCAATAAAGGTTCCTAGAAATTAAGAAAGAAGATGCTGCAGGCCAGCACCTTCTCCATTTTCTATTATCGAACTTCCGATAAGTCGGGATATGTAAACTCAAATCTATTCAACATATGTTATATATGTTTTAACAATTTTAAAAAACTAGCTTTTGCTAACTACAACCACTGGAAGGAGATTTATGTATGACTTATTTTTATTACATTGCATCCGATATCGAATTGACTCCAGAAACCTATAAAGAACATCAATTATATTTTGAAAGATCCAATGAACGAATTAAAGGGTTCGATTTTCCTGTTCAAATTGAAATTGATAATGGGATCAATACAAAAAAAGACGTAGAAGTTCTGCTGAAATACATTTATGAAAAAGCTGACAATCATAAAAGATGTACATTTCAAATTGCCAAACTGGTTAATTCGAATAGAGTGCCCTTCAAAGTCCTTGAGAAAAACCAAGTATTATTACATAAAATAAAGTCTTCGGAAGAATTGTTATTGCCAGAAGGTCATCTGCTTACGATCAAAAAAGTTCCGGTGGTCTATTAAAACATTCTGTTTAAAAACCGTTCGCAAATGTGGCCATGCACTTTGCGAACAGTCTTCTATTTCAAGCTAAATTTCTGAACGAATGATTGCTGCTTTTTTCATTTTTCTCTATTTGTTCTCATATCCGAAGGCGACAAGTGAATCCCTTTCACCACCCCGAATTTGGGGTGGTGTATAACTGGGCACTCCGGAATTTTTGTTGCTATCAATCGTCACGGAAATCTAATTCTTTTTTCTAAAAATAATATTGAATTCAACTGCTTTTTCAAACTCAAATTGACTTCGAAAAAGAACGGGAAAAGGTAAGATTGATGAAAAAAGTTGGTACAAAACTGTACCAAACACAAAAAAAGCTGGCACAAACTTGTGCCAAACCGTAAAAAAAGTGGAACAAAACTGTGTCAAAACTGAAATTTGATGTACCCAACTAAACAATAGGCTCTGCCTAGTTCCACATTGAAAATGGGGACACGTTTCCCTTATGCTCTTTCTCTCTTTTTTCACCTTTACGACTGTTTTGCTGTTCATTAGCCCCAGCAGGAAACCCAAAAGAAGGCAGTGACTTTTTTGCAGAAAAAATCGGTGCGTATAAATGGGCACTCTCACTGAACTTTTTCGTTTTGATTGCTGAAGGGGATCTCGAAAAACAATTGGCTAGAAAAAACGAACGGCAGATCCAAGAGATTGCTACGTAAAAAAATCCGACAGTGCCCAGTTATACACCACCCCAAAATCGGGGTGGTGACGGGGTTTTACTTGTCGCCTTCGGATATCCAAAAGAGAGAGAAAAAAGAATAAAAGATAAGCCTAAAAAAGCCCGTTCTGATATTCCAACGAGAGGAAATCGGACCGGGCTTTTGGCTTTTCTGTTTAAGAAGTGGAGGCATCTTTCGTTGTGCGTTTCTTTTTTTCGGCCAACTTCTTCAGCAGCTTCTCTTTTTCTTTATCGAGTTCCGGATTTGATTCCGATGGTTCAACCGGTTCATCTTTGGAGGTGAACCAGTCCGGAAGTTTTTCTTCGCGTCCGGCCCAGCGTTCTTTCACCGGCTGCAGATCCGCAAACGTAATCCGTCCGCCAGCTTCATGGATCTCCCAGGCGGAAGTAATTTTGGATTTGATAAAGCCGAGTGGATTTTTCACGCTCTTTTCTTCGTTGACGTAGCGAATCAAGAATTCCAATTCTTGTTCGGCGTCGTCTCGCCAAATCAAGGACGCTCCTTGATGCAGCTGCGCAAAAAAGGCGGTATCGAATTGATAGCCCTCTGCAAGTTCGTTCATTCGTATACGTAGCTTGTCTATTTCGCTAAGTTCTTCCGCTTGCTCCAATTTGTTTTCAAGACGTGGTATTCGAATTTCTTTTTCAGGAGCACGAGAGATTGTAAATTCGATTCTGTCTATTTTTCGTCCTTTTTTTATTTCTTTGTAATCAATAAATAGATCTGTTTGTTCATTCAATTCTTTGATAGAAGGCAATAGAATTTTACTTTTAAAGTTGCCATAGAGAGAGTAAGCTTTGCTGTTGGCACCCATCTTTTCTCTTATAGACTCTATAGGACATTCCCATTTACCTCGATATTGCCACTTTTTCATTAACTCATAGAGACGGATTGAATATGTGCTTTTCAACGCTAAAATATTGCTTAATCGGTAAGATGTAAAGGTGTCTTGTAACTGCAAAAGATAAGGTAATAGTTTTGGTGAAAATGATAAAGCGATAACACCTTCGCCCTTTTGATATTCAGCACTGGAGATCCAATTAGCAAATAACCATCCTCCATCATCACGAGGAATTTCAATACTTTTACTCATCAAATCTTTAGTAATTGCTTTTAATTCTGTATATTTGGCCTTGCCTTCTAGTCCCAACATATCGCTAAATTCTTTAATAGATATGCGGTAATCTTTAAAATCTTCATCAGTTGGTTCGATCATGCTAACCATTGTTAATACAATTTTTTGCTCTCGAATTGTTAACGGATTTACCTGACGAGCTTCAATCAATTCATTTCTTTGAGTAACGATAAAGTTTTCTTTCATGTATAGAGCACCCCTTTGATAATTAACTATTAAAAAAACCGTTACAAATAATACTTTGTGCTAGCGTATCAGTTTAAAAGTCACCAATCAACCTTTTTATTAATCGTTATGTTTTTTTTAATAGTTAGGACCGAAAAGGTAATAGTTAGGACCGAAAAGGTAATAGTTAGGGACCGAAAAGGTAATAGTTAGGACCGAAAAGGTAATAGTTAGGACCGAAAAGGTAATAGTTAGACTCTTTCAACTCAGTCATACCAAGGGTTTCAAGCTTCCTAAAACAGTTAAAACAATTAAAACAAAGTAATTAAAACACCAACAACACGCGTACGCGCGAACTGGTGGTGGGCAAATAACAAGGACCGAAAGTGTGGCATTTCAAAAACTCTTCTCAGATCGCCATGACTTTTTCTATAAAATCATTGGTTTTACAAAAGACAAAGTGAATCGCCCTCCTGATGCATCTATAGAACGCACAGAACCCCCTTTAAAACGATTTTAAGACCAAAAAAGAATAGAACTAGGGGTACATCCTTAAAATCGATTTAACCCCTCTTAGAAGCCGTTTTTTAACAAACAAAAAAACTCCGCAGAAAAATGCTGGGAGTTTTACAGACGAAACGCTTTTAAGTTGCTCTCAATTTGCTCATCGGTGATGCCGATATAGCGCAAGGTAATCTGCGGATGCGCATGGTTGAGGATATTCTGCAGCTCGGCAATGTCTTTGAATTGCTTGTAATGCCAATAGCCGAATGTCTTGCGCAGCGTGTGTGTGCCGATGCCATCCGGCATATCGACCATCTGGGCCGCCTTGTTGAGCTGGCGGTAGGCTTGAACACGTGTAATCGGCCCATCGCCCTTTCGGCTCGGAAACAGCCACTCAGACGCTTCTAGCGAGTTGATATAAGTATTCAGCTCAGTGTAGATGTTGCCGAGGTGGATGGTCCGACGTTTACCGGTTTTCCCTTCACGCAGCGACGCGACTTGTTTGTCCTGGATCTCACTCACTTTAATTTTT
>NZ_QQRS01000023.1 GCF_003428875.1 Planomicrobium okeanokoites | reverse complement strand
TTTTGATTTGTTTTAGATTCATCTAAAAGCTCTAAATGTTTTTTGAAATCGACCATTTGAATGTAACTTAATTCACAATAAGTTACATTCATTTATCTCTTATCATGTTATTTTTTATCTTTAATTTCTTCCAAAACTTCAATTACACGTTTGTTAGTCTCGTCAATCGATTTCAATCTTCTTTCGATGTTGCTTGAAGAAATACCAATAACTATTAAAATAGCAAGCCCTACGATAAAATCCATTTTGAACCTCCATAAAATATTAATTTTTTTCACTTTATATAAAACAAAGTTGTTCCGGTTTCCTGTCCTAAAATATGAATGTCTTTTTCTAGTTGAACGAAAATATTTCTTTGCAAATCTATTAGTTCTGAATGTCACTTATCTGCACATAAGTTACATTCAAAACCTAGTCTTTGTCCCAAAACTTCCACTTGGATTTTGCCGGGGCTTTTTTCAATTCGTTTAGATCGGTTTGCAGTTGTTGGACGATGGCCAACAATTGTTCTTCCCGTTCCTGGCTCTTTTTCAATTCGGTTTTCATGTCCTCAAGCACTTCTGTGTGGTCTACGGGATCCGGTAATTGTTGTTTTGGCTGCTGTTGCATGAATTGCTGCAGCTCGTTGATTTTCTGGTTCTGGCCCATCAGCAATTCGACAATCTGATTGAGCGATTGCGGAGCAACCACCAAATCGGTGTCCATTCGTTTTACTTCTCCACCGAACTGTTCTAACAAATGAGCTTCTACTTCTTCGAAGTCTGTCCGCTTAATGCCTTTCGCTCTTTGCGCTTGAATGAGTTGAGAAATCAACTGGATCCGTTCCACTTGTTCCTCCGTATAAACCCGTTGGTGATTCTGTTTCGGGTCTTTTCCTACTTCACCAAGCCAATCTCGTTTCTCCCACTCCCGAAGTTGATGGGCTTCAAGATTCAGCTCTTTGACGAGTCTACTGATTGGAATTCGCACGTTTTCACCCCTTAAATTTAGCCTTAATTAAGTTTAAATGTAGCTTTATTTTATGCTTCTTTTAGGCTGAAAGATACTGATTTCAAAGGATTTCTAGAAAAAATGAAAAAGAAGGTGCTGCAGACCAGCATCTTCTCTAGGTTTTTGTTATCGAACTGCCGATAATTCGGGATATGTAAACTAAATCTTTAAGTTGAAGGTAATAAAAGGTAGCCGATACTATTGTTCTTTTGATTTAACAATTAGATTGATTTCTTGGATTTTATCCCTTCATATTCAGCCCAACAAATATAAGCAATTCCGATCAATAATGCACAAATACTTAGCGTATTTAAGGTACTGCCGATGTAAGAAAGCATGTATTGAAACATTTCTTCATCCCAGGTATTTACGTTGCTGCCAAATATAGCTGCTGCAATATATTTGGAGCAAATTAAAATTGCTGAGATTACGATAAATATAACTCCAGCTCCTCTTTTATTCATTCCAACTACCTCCTCTTCTGCTAATTTTTAGTATATAGATATCCGAATTATCTGTATATATAATTTAAATTCCACACATTGAAAGAATAAAAAAAACGTCCACAAATGTGGTTATCCACTTTGCGTACGTTTTTTTATTTCAAGCCAAATTATCGAACGAATCATTCTTATTTTTTTACATCCGAAGGCGACAAGTAAATCCCCGTTACCACCCCGATTTAGAGGTGGTGTATAACTGGGCACTCTGCGTGAAGACTCTTCATATCTTTTATCGTTCCAACTCTTGGTCTCTTTTTCTAGCAATCTCTTTTTGTTTTTCTTGCTGACGCTCTTTTTGCCATTCTTTGAATTTCTCCAGCTGGGATTTTGCAAACTCCATCAGCACGTTCAGCTGACTTTTTAACGTTTTATTTTCCTTTTGCAACTCCTGATTTTCTTGTTTCAGCCGGCTATTTTCTTTCTGCAGCTGCGCCGTTTTTATTTTTTCCTGATCCAGCTGCCGATCGCTGGTGATCACGTTATCAACCATATCGTCAAAACGCTTTTCATGAGCTTCAATGGTGCTTTCGATGGCTTCGGTGGCCTTGGCTCTTGCTTTAAGTGCTTCGAAGTCCTCTACCGGCAATTTCACGTGATTCCGGTCAAAGAGAGAGGGTTTGCTGACTTGCAGCTCATCGACCTTCTTAGAAGCCGACAGCGCGTTTCTGAGGGCATCTGTTTCCTTCTCAAGGGTTTTAATCTCTTCATTGAGCGTCAATGCCTTAAAACGGCTCATTTCGATGTGTTTCCGGTCAGAAGCAATGCCCCGTTCGACTTCAAAACCCACACTTTGCATGTGTTTCGGGAATTCTTCCTGCATCCACTGCAATTCCTGCCGGTTGAAGACATTCTTGCCCTGGAGTTTGCCGTCACGCATCGGCACGACGCCCAAATGCATGTGAGGCGTTTTCTCGTCATTGTGAACCGTCGCATAAGCGATATTCTGTTTGCCGTAGCGTTCGGAAAACAATTTATAACTTTCCTCGAAAAATCGTTTCTGTTCAGCCGGATCCAATCCATCAAAAAATTTCCGGTCCGAAGTCACCAGCAGCTCATTTACGAGCACGGCATCTTTTCGGGTTTTCCGTTCGCTTACTTTTTGGCTTTCGATGATGGCTTTCACTTGTTTGTTGTAATCAATTTTCTCTTGATGCAGCAAATCATAATTCAAGTGCTCACGGTCCGGATCGATGTCTGGATTCGTCCGACTTTCCCGTTCTCGCTGGTTGTGAAATTGCATGCCCTTTAAATCTGGACTTTTCATTTTCTGCATCCGTACCACAGCAAAACTCACAAAAACACGCCCCCTCAATTCGGTCAACTTCCAAGTAAAGTATAGCACACTATACTTTATTCCATAAAGGTGTGCTCTCCGAGGGTAAGACCGAAGGTCAAAAGCAAGTGGCAGCATCCCTCCGGATGCCCCACCCAAATTCAACAGCATGGGGCTGATCGTCCTGGACGGACGGTCATTCCCCAGTAGATCAAGGGCAAGAAAAGACAGCCGGCTTCGGCTATCTTTTCCGTAGATCAACAGCAAAAAAGGACGGTCCGATTGCTCGGCCATCCTTTTCCTCAAGACCAGACCTTGCCCCTTTTGATAAAAGTGGCAAATCCCAAGCCCCCTAATCTTTTGAGAAAATAAAAATTTCAAAAATTAAAACATTAACAATAACCACTACCCCTAAAGTTGTGAAACTCACCGCTTTTGGAAAATCGAAAATAAATATTACACTCACAAAAATAATTAAAACAAAGATTAATTCTAAATAGCCCTTCTTTCTTTTAGTCATAACTTTCCTCCCAAGATATTACTCTCTATGAAATCTACACTTCCATCTCTTTCCAGTATCTCAATTACAATCCTCTTCCCTTTTAAGTTCTATCTTCAAGCCAGTTATAAAATTTAATTTTCTTTCTCGATTCAGTAGAGATCGATTGATGATTTTTTTCTAGCAACCGATTCAGTTCCCTGAAATTCCATACCGCTTTTTGGATTAAGTTATTTGCTTTTTCGCTTGTAATGGCGATCAGTTCATCCGTAAATTCTCGCATGGTTTCAATTTCTTGAATCAAATTAATTGCTCGCTGCCGATCCTCTTTGTCGTCGATATTCACGTATTGGAACATATCATCAAAAACAATATCGATGAGACTTTGAATCTCTTTGATCTGTTTCTTCGTGGCGCTGGTCACCTTCTTACCGTTTGACCAAATCAAATCGAATCCACTGATTGCCCGCCCCTCTTTTTCCACGTTATAGCGAATCTCTAATTCTGTGTGTTTGTTAATTTCAGCAATTGCTACGTCCAAAACACCTCGCTTAAATTGTGCAGTATTATCAACATATGTTTTTATCTTTTCTACTCCAAATAAACGCATTAAATCTTCTTTAGAAATTAATTTATGCCAATAACCATGGTGTGCTTTTAAGTAATCATATAAAGTCCACGAGAAACTACTTTTAAATTTGGATGCAATGTTTAAATCCGTTGTAATGTACTTATCTTTCAACTCAAGAATGTGAGGAATCATTTCTTCCGTCCAAGTGAAATGAAAAACCCCGGCGTGATATCTCATACCTCTAAAGACATTCCAGAAATCAAAGTAATCTTTTTCTGGATCCCAATGACCAAATTTTACGCTTGTTACTTTATCCGAGTCTTTTCTGGCATCTTCTGTTTTGTATTTTTGAATGCCAAACTTCTTTTCAAAATCAGCTTTATGGAATTCTGTTATGCCGTTCTGTTGTGTGCAAAAGATTGAAAACGCCAATAATTGCATTTGATTCAGCGTTAAGCCTTGATTTAATTTTGCCATTGATAATTCATTACTTTTTCTGATTGAGTTTTCATGTGAAATTAATTGGGTTTTAAGATTTTTTCTCACTATTTTTCTCCCTCTTTTTCAAAATGATGAATTTCTGAACTATGTATCTTGATATTCATTATACATTTATATATCTATATTGTGTATTTTTTTTATATATACACAATTTGAAGGGGGTAATTTACACAGTAAAGGGAGGTAATTTACACAGTAAAGGGAGGTAATTTACACATTTAAGAATTCAAACCCTTGTGGCTCTAAGGCGCAAGGCCACTCCTAAATATAACTAAGGTAATTAATCTTTTAAAAGATAATATATAGGCAAAATTTCATTTTGAAAAAATAAAAAGAAAAAAGAAAAGAACAAAATACAGATCAAGTTCATTGCTAGAAAAAATAGCAAACAAAAACTCCGCAGAAACATGCTGGGAGTTTTAGAGGCGAAACGCTTTTAAATTGCTCTCAATTTGTTCGTCGGTGATGCCGATGTAGCGCAGCGTGATCTGCGGATGCGCATGATTAAGGATATTCTGCAGCTCAGCAATGTCTTTGAACTGCTTGTAATGCCAATAGCCGAATGTTTTGCGCAAAGTATGCGTGCCAATGCCAACCGAGATATCGACCATTTGTGCGGCCTTCTGAAGCTGTCTATACGCTTGAACACGTGTAATTGGATTATTTCCCTTTCGACTGGGAAAAAGCCACTCAGCGCCTTCTAGTGAACGAATATAAGCATCCAGTTCCTCGTAAATGTTGCCGAGGTGGATGGTCCGGCGTTTTCCGGTCTTGCCTTCACGCAACGATACCACTTTCTTGCCCTGGATTTCGCTCGTTTTGATTTTTAACAGATCCCCGACACGTAAACCGGAATTGATGCCCAGGAGAAACAGGATATAATCCCGTTCGCTGCACCATTTCTTCAAGCTCCATTTCATGTCCTCAATCTTTTCGAGCGATCGGATCGGCTGGACGTCTTTGACCTCACTTTGTTTCGTCATTTTTTGTTTTGCCTCCTTCTGTGGGCTGCCCGAGCCATGTTAAGCCCGTGATCATTCCGGCAAAAAGAAACTGCAAGAATAAATCGTCAAAAACGCGGGGGAAGAAAAAGGTCATACCGAAGCTCACCGTAAATATGATTAGGTATCGGATACGCATGGACATCTTGCTGCCTCCTTTTGTTTGTAAATAAGGTTTTATTTTTAGAAGAAACAGTGTGTAGCGAACTACTCAAGGGATTTTGACCAAAAGAAAAAAGAGCGCCGCCAAGGAAAAGCGAACGCAGGAAACGCAAGGATCTGAATGTATCTTTTTTTCTAGCAATTTCAGTTTCGCTCGTTTTTTGGGTGAAGTCAATAGAATCAAGGTTTTGAATGTAACTTAATTAGTATTATGTTACATTCAAAAACATCAAAAAAACTCTAATAAATTCCTCTTATTTGAAAAAATGAAACTTTATTGGAATTTAGTTGGTATAGTAATTATAAACTTGCTGACCTAAGGGGCGAAATGAATTTGAACAGCGATAAAGAATATAACTTAAAGTACCATATGAATGGGTTTTCTGTTGCTTTCTCCATTATTCTCATCAGTTATATTGATAAATATATTTATGACTTCCGCACGTTAATAGGGGCTATTTTAGCAGGTGTTTTAGCTTATGTCTTAAGTGCTTTTTTTAGGAGACTCTCATTTTTGAACAAAGAGATCAGTAAAAGAACGAACAGTGTTCTTACAGTCCTGGCTATATTTCTAATTTTCTTTTCGTTTTACCTCTTTCAGCTATAAAAATGAGCATACATACAAAAGAGTTGCTGAATCTTTTTAAGATCTGCAACTCTTTTGTTTTACAGGTTTCGAATGTAACTTAATTGCTAATAAGTTACATTCAGATGCGATTGAAAACTACTCTTAACTTAATTACCAAGGTCACTTTCATAACATAGTAAATCAAAAATATAGATTAATCGCTAAACAACTAGATAAAAGGGATAAAGTACCGAATAATGGGTGGATAAGCATCTACTAAAGAGAAAGGCGGCATAAAATGGGTAAATACCTTGCAATATTCGTTTGGGTTACTTTATTTTTGTATTTTTACAATATGGTATTCCCTAAAAATGGATGGTACCTGTTGATTGGTATACCTGTAGTGTCAGTTACATCGCTTTCAATTTTAAAGTTTTTTGAAAAAAGAGAAGCGACTAAAAATCAGGGATAGGTTATAAATCACCCAAAGAGCCCAAAAGAAGGCTCCTTTACACAAAGGAACCTTCTTTTGATTTGTTTTAGATTCATCTAAAAGCTCTAAATGTTTTTTGAAATCGACCATTTGAATGTAACTTAATTCACA
>NZ_QQRS01000022.1 GCF_003428875.1 Planomicrobium okeanokoites | reverse complement strand
AATCAGCTTCCACTCTTCTGTCGTGTGCAACGTTAAAAAATCAAGTTGGTCTTGCGCTTCCTCTTTCGTGTGGAAAACAGTTTCCTGTTCTTCATCACTCAGAATTACACCATTCGTTGATCGGATAAGATACGCCATAATCTACCTCCCACTTCGCTATAGAAACAAAATAAGTCACGCTTAACCAGACAAGTAAGAGTAATTTTGATTTTCTACTTTAGCAAATATCTATCTAACTAAAGTAGAAATATCTACCTGTGCAAGGTAGATATTTGTTAAGTTATATAATTTCGATTCTACTCGTCCTGTTCGTTAAAAAACTCAGTCATATAATCAAACTGTTTTTGCTGGCGATCAGTCAATTCGTTCTTAGTATAATACTCAACAAGTTCAGAAATAATAGCGTATGTTTTATTTTCATCCATGAACTTACCAAGTACGCCAATTTGAATATGAAGGTCATGTGGAACTTTAATTGACTTTACGTTATTATTTTTTCCTACTACGGATTTCACTTTACGAGGTGCTTTTGTTTTTGTTTCGGAAACAGGAATTGTCGATTTTTTTTCTGGTAATGTATCGCGTGGTTCAGTTTTCTCTTCGTTAACTACGGGATTATTTATTGACTGTGGAAGATTTTGTTTATCATTGGTAAATTTGAAGTCGTTTTGACTGCTAATAACTACAGGTCTTGGTCTTTCAAGAGTGCTTGATTTCGTTTTCTTCTTAATCAAAGGTCCCTTATTTTGACTCTCAGACATGAACGCTTTCCTCCTCAAACCTTGCAAGTTTTTCTTCAATTTCATCTACTACATCTAAGAACGTTTGATGTGCTTTACGATCGTGATGATCTTCATTCTTAATCCCCGTCATGTCCCACGCTTTCAAGCGTTCTAAATGCTTTATGACATTTTTGAAGACATTGTCTTCACCGAAAAGCTCTGTTGCTCGCTCGACCGTACTCTGATCCACACGTCCACCAGCTCTTAAAAGAACTGGTAAAACCCCAAGAACTTGAATGTCTGCTTCATATTCATCTGCCATAAACTGCAGGTATGATACGTAAGTTTCTGCACCTTCAAGGGAAAGTTCTTGGGCCTGCAAAATAATTAGAACATAATCGGAAGCCATCATAGCATTGTCAGAGTAATCGCTTATGGTTGGTGGTACATCGATGAAAATGTAATCATAATTTGCTTTTAAAGGTTCGAGCAAAGTTTTTAAAAGAGTAATTTGTTCCAAATCGTTTTGGAAGGTTTGATATAGAAACTTCGAAAAGTTTTTAAACGAAACTGCGGCCGGGATAAGATCAAGATGTTCTGTCACTTTCACAACGACGTCTTGAAGATTCCCCTCTTTGAAACCATCAAAGATTGTTTTGTTTATTTCTTCTATACCTGCTGAACGGGCAATTAAAGTGCTAGCATTCCCTTGGGGGTCCATATCGACCAAGAGAACCTTTTTCTTATGTACATTTGCATATTCCCAACTGGTCATTACAGAGACTTTGGTTTTTCCAACGCCGCCTTTAAAGTTGCCTACTACAATTGTTTTGGCTGTCATCAATATTCCTCCTAGAATTTTTTGTTAATTACAAACTTCTACCTAACAAACTTCTACTTCTGTATATTTCTGATAATAACACAAGTAGAAGTTTGTGAGAATAATAAATAAAATGTAACACAATTGTAATATTTGGTCTTTTAACTATACATAGGTAGAAAAGTAGAAATATCTACCTGTGCGAGAATTCGAATTATTCTAACGTAAGTAGAAAAGTGGAAATATCTACTTTTGCGAGAAAGAGAATGATTCTAACAAAAGTAGAAAAGTAGAAATATCTACTTCTGCGAGAAATAAAATCATTCTAACGAAAGTAGAAAAGTAGAAATATCTACCTGTGCGAGAAATAAAATCATTCCAACAAAGGTAGAAAAGTAGAAATATCTACTTCTGCGAGAAAGATAATCATTCTAACAAAAGTAGAAATATCTACTTTTGTTATTTAAATAAAAAATAAGAGTACTGATTTTTGCTGTTAAACCAGCTTTCAGTAACTAACTTAATTCTAAAATTCATAAATTATAATTGCACAGGTAGATAAGTAGAAATATCTACTTCTGCGAGAAGTAAAATCATTCTAACGAAAGTAGAAAAGTAGAAATATCTACCTGTGTGAGAATTATAATGACTTCAACAAAAGTAGAAAAGTAGAAATATCTACCTCTGCGAGAAAGAGAGTTATAATAACAAAAGTAGAAAAGTGGAAATATCTACTTCTGCGAGGAAGAACATCATTCCAACAAAAGTAGAAAAGTAGAAATATCTACCTGTGCGAGAAAGAGTGTCATTCTCGCACAGGTAGAAAAGTGGAAATATCTACTTCTGTCACCTCGAAAACCTTGATTTACCGCTATTTACACAGCATTCCCCATGCTTTAGCTTAAAGAATATAGAGAACTTAGAAGAGCTGGCATAAGACGGGGAGGGGATGCTTTGTGGAAAATATGAGTAACATATTTGATCTGGTGCTTCATGAAGGTATTAATACATATAAGACAAAAAACTCAAAGGCAGCTTTCCCCAAAGTCGTAAAAGATAAAAAAAAATTCCCGAAACATAAAAAAGGTGCCATCTGTGTGACACGTTCCAAGGAAGATCTAGCGACACCGTTCGGTGTCAAAGGATATGTGATTACCTCAAAGGAAACCCTCTTGGAGGATTGTCTTGAACTTTCTCACTGGAATCCTAATGTACTGAACTACTTGAGGTATTCGGACAAAACCAGGCGGTTCGTCAAGGGACATGAAGAAAGCAACCTGCAGCAAATCAATACCTTTGTGGTGGATATTGACACGAAAAAGCAGCCCTATACGGAAATTCTGACGGCTGCACTGGATCACAGCATTGGTATCCCGACACTGGTCTTGGAGACACCGAAAGGCTTTCAAGCCTATTTTGTCCTTGAAAAACCCCTCTTCATCAGCAACCAGAACGACTTCCGCGGACTGAAAGTGGCCAAACGCATCTCAGAAAACATCAAACGCAGTCTCGCCGGAGTTTTGCAGGGAGTCGACATCTCCTGCAATGACTTCGGTTTTTTCCGGATTCCCAAAGAAGACAACGTGCGCTGGTTCTCTGAAGAGATGGTCTATGACTTCGGCAGCTTGATCGCTTGGTCCAAACGCCAGGATGATGATCAAAGCCGAGGGCTTTTTGTGCTGCCTTCAAAAAATGAAACGCTGGACCCCACACAGACCGAATGGTTCCAGGAACTCTTGGCCACGCATCACGTAAAAGGGGGCGAAGGGCAGATCGGCCGGGACAACCTCATGTTTACCCTCGCATTGGCGTGCTATAGCGCCGGCAAAGGGCAGGATGAAACGCTCGATCTTCTGGATGAATACAACTCGTCCCTGGCTTCGCCTATACGGCACAGCGAAGTGCGGAAAATCCTCAAGAGCGCTTATAAAGGCCGATTTAAAGGCGCACATCAGGACTATATCCAGCAGCTGTTGGAAGCATGGGGCACCGGCAAGGAAATCGCGATCCACAATCCGATGGGCGGCTGGTACAAACACAAAAAAGAACGGGAAGACCGCGTCCGCAGTCATTACAGCGAATGGGAAGAAGATGTGCTCACCTTTATCGAAAAAGCCGCGAGTATCGATCAGCCCATCAAATGGTCCACGCAGACAGCTTTGTGCGAAGAGATCGGCATTCCCCGCAGCACGTTCAATGAAGTCATCCGGAAATCCAAACACATCTTGGTCAAACGAAAAGGAAAAGGCCGGGCAGCGCAGACAGGGTTAACCTCGATTGCGATGCTTCTTCAGTGTGCGCTCAGTTATCAGCAGCAACACCGCACGGTGTACATCGAAGCAATCCGGCTCTTCGCAACTGAGCCCACCAATCACCTGGTTCTGCGAGAATTGGACTACCAAGTAGAACGCCTTGTGGGAGTCCCTGATGCTGCCACCATAAATGGTAAAAATTTCAATTCCAGTTAATTGTCCAGTCTGCCAATACATATCTGTATACGGGGTTCGTTTTTCTCCTGGTTATCGGTTGTGTATCTATCCATCAATCTTTTCTTTTGTTTAGGGGAATAAAAAAAGCACCTTTTCAGTGAAAAGATACTTGGCAGGGGCTTATTCGGTTTCATCGGTTTCATCGGTTTTGTAAGGACCGAAACGTTCATACATTTTATTGAGCTGCTGGGTTTGAAAATCGTCTTTGAAGGCGCGCAGAAAGACATCTGTTGGATTGATTTGAAGCGCGTTGCAGTAATGGACGATCCAGCCGAGGGAAACGTTTTGTTTTCCTCGTTCAACTACTGAAATCATAGGGCCAGAGAGATCGCTGATGGCTTCGATGTCTTTTAAGGTCATTTTCTTTTCAAGGCGTATGGATTTCAAGGCTCCACCGATTTTTTCGTAGATATTGGGTTCATAATGGGAGGTCATAGCTCGAATCCTTTCAGATAGCCGTGTCTGTTTTGAATGTTTCGTGTTATACTGATTCCATAAAATTAAGATATATATTAAAAAATCTCTACAAACCCTGTTATTGGTAGTTTGGCGACCGTCAATAACAGAGTTTCCGCGTAGAGAAATTTCAAAGGAATCGTTCTTATCCTGATTATAGCATATTTCAGGTCTTTTTGAATAGAAGCTGACCCAATCGGCTTTTGTGGAACGCGCCTTTGGAATTTCTCTTCCGTTCGATCGGAGAATTCTTGGAAGGGGCGTTTTATGATGAGCAGAAAATACAATGTACAGGAAGAGGCCGCCGAGCGATTTTACCGGTTGCCGAAAGTGTTCTTTACGAACGAACAGTACAAAAAACTGAGCAACGATGCGAAAATTGCTTTCGCCATACTGCAGGACCGGCTGGAACTGTCCATTCGCAATCGGTGGTTTGATACGGATGGGAATATCTATTTTCTTTACGGCAATCAGGAGCTCGGGGATATTCTGAACTGCAGCAAGCCCACCGTCATCAAGATCAAAAAGGAATTGCACAAAGCGGAATTGCTAGAGGAGAAACGGATGGGGCTTTCCCAGTCGAACCGGCTGTATTTGCTGAGACCAGTGGCCGATTTTTCCGATGTGGACGAACTGAAACAGCCTTCGGAAGACGCTGAAACCCTTGCGCCCCAACAGAAGTTAAAATCTTTTACTTCAAGAAGTCAAAATTCTTTACCTCAAGAAGTTAAAAAGTTTAACACTAATGATACTGAACTTAGCGATACTGATTTAAGTGATACTGAAAAGAGTATCTATCCATCCCAAAATGAATCGGATCTGCCGAGTGTGTTGGTGGAAGTGCTTGAAAAGAATCAAAAGCGATTGATGGATGACGAAATAAAGGTTATAGATATCCTGAACCACTACAAAGCCCACCATGGGATCTTGACGGATTACCAGTATGCAGATGCCTTGCAGTATTCACTGGAACGGACACCGGGGCGGATCATCAGCATCACGGCCCGGCTGACAAAAGCGGTGGAAGACAAACGGAAATGGCTAAACCAGCAAAACACGCCTGTCTCTGAACCGGTGCGGAAAGAAATCATCCCCGAGTGGCTGCGTGAACAGCAACAAGCCGAACAACAGCAGCAACAAGCAAAACATCAAGAAGCGAGTTCAACCCTGAACGATTTTGAAGCCGAGAAACAACAAATACTCGAACGCCTGCAAAAGCGGAAGTCTTAATGACTTCCGCTTTTTATTATGATATAGATTAAAAAATATTGACTTCCAACTATTTGAAATCAAGATAAATGAAGTAGGAGTTAAGTAATAACCCGTCTTTATTATGTTTATCAAGCAGATATAAAAAAGGAAAAAAGAACCAGGGGAAATTGTTGGTTATGACTTGCCAGAAATAAGGCAAAAATAGTAAGGTAGAGTCAAATGAATCCAAAAGGGGGTGGAAACGTGTTTGATCGCATTGGAGCTTTTCTCAATACATTGTTTACCGATATGCAAGGGACCTTCATTACGGTATTTATGATTGGCCTGTTGATCTGCGCGATCGGCGTATGGGCTGGAGATGAACAATCATCTCCGAAATTCAAGAACGGTATAAAGCTGTGTGTGCTTGGTGTGGTGCTGTTCCTGTTGGCCAGACCGGTCATCGATTACATTCAAACGAATCTGTAAGACAGAAAGTGTGTGATGGCGATGCGTTCGGATTCGTACATGGAGCGCCAGGAGCGCTTGCGTGAACGCGGGAAGGTGGAACTTCCCTTCAATATCGATACAAAAAAGTATTTATACGGCAATATTTCGTTTCAGGATGTTTTCATTGTGCTGCCGTTTCTGTTGCTCGGTGCAGTTCTTTCTTACTTACTCTTCAAAGCCGGGCACCTGAATCAGCAAATCCTGTTGGTGACATTCGTGCCGGCGATGATTGTCACGGTGTTTCAGCTGAACAAGCATCCGATCCGGAAGAATTTATCACTTCTGCAGTACAAGGTCATCTGGAAGCTGCAGGCGAAACACCGGAAAAAGAATTTTCACTACGCGAAAGGGGCGCTGCCGATGAGCCGGAAACAAGGCGATACCCGGACCGAACTCGGACTGGCCAATATTGCGAACGGCTGCCTGGAATCGTCCGACCGGAAATTGATCAAGGTGCTGGAAATCTCCTCTGTCAATTTGTCGCTCATGAACGAACTAGCTAAAGAGAATGTCTTATCTGCCTATCAGTCGTTCATCAACGATACGGGAGAGAAGCAGATCCAGCTCATGCAGGTCGCGCAGCCCATCAACCTGACGAATTACCTCATGTGGTTTAACGAAGAGGT
>NZ_QQRS01000021.1 GCF_003428875.1 Planomicrobium okeanokoites | reverse complement strand
CATTGTGGACACGTCCTTTTTCATTGTGATTTCATTATACTTCACTTAATGACTGTCCACTTTTAAGACTAACTTTAGTTTGCGGCTCCAGCACATGAAGATTTTCATTGAGCAGGATTCGATCGTTGTTTTCAAGGAAGATATCGACAAATTCATGTAAGTTCTTTTTCTCCAGTAAATCCAAGCCAGCGTTGAAATGGAATGGCCGTTGATCAATGCTGTGTACATCTGATCCATAGACATGGACAAGATTTGCTTCGATCAGATCAAAAGCTGTTTTTTGAATCGCTTTACCAAAATGGCCTGATACAGAACCAGCCGTCACTTGCGCCATTGCGCCGTGAAGCAATAGACGATTCAGTCGTTCCGGTTTCTCGATGATGCCCTGGTTGCGTTCGACATGCGCAATGACCGGTACATAATTGCGGGTGATCAATTGTTGGATGATTGGAACGGTGTAGCCTGGCACTCCTGAAGAAGGCAATTCAAGTAATACATAACGCGATTCAGCCATTGTCAATGCTTTGCCTTCGTCAAGTAGATCAGGCAATTTTTCTGTTAAGCGACATTCCTGACCGCTGTAGATTTTAAGTGGGATATTTTGTTCAGTAATGTAATTCTGGGTAGTTTCCAACTGTGATTTTAGCTTATCCAAATCCGTTTTGAAGTTTGGGTGGAATGCGTGAGGAGTCGCTATAATGCCGGTAAGCTGTTCATCCACAGCTTTTTGCAGCAAAGCCTTTGTTTCATCCATGTTCTGTGCGCCATCATCCAGTCCTGAAAGTATATGAGCGTGCGTATCGATCACTCGGTGTTCCTCCTTAGTCGGCCGTAAATAGAGAAGTTATTTTAAGTTTCTTCTATATATACTGTAGTTTTTTTAAATTTTGATCGTAAATTTTTTTACCAAATATTACATGTCTCATTCCAAAAGAAAGAGTAAAAAGAGTCGCCTCTTTTTACTCCGTTGCGCCGTAATATTGATAATAGCTGCTGTCTTTTGGAAGTTCGAAGTTGTTTAACACAGCACCGATTATCCGGCTATTCGAAGATTCAATCGCTTCTTTCGCTTTTAATGCCATTTCCTTTTCTGTACCGCCTGAGTTGATGACCAGGATTGTTCCTTCGCATTTATTGGAAAGGATTTGACCATCTGTAACAGATAGAACTGGTGGTGCATCAAAGATGACCAGATCATACATGCCTGTCAATTGGCGAATTAATGCATCCATCGATTTGGACGACAGCAATTCTGCCGGGTTCGGTGGAATCGGTCCACACGTTAGTAAGTCCAAACGTTCCACCGCAGTTGGACGGATCGCTTCTTCTGCTGTTGTCTGTCTTGTTAAGACACTTGATAACCCCGTTGTATTCCCTGTATGGAATGTGTAATGGGTTGTCGGTTTCCGCATGTCGCCGTCGACCAGAAGAACTTTCTTGCCTTCCTGTGCGAATACCACTGCCAGGTTCGCCGACGTTGTCGACTTCCCTTCTGACGGTGCTGCTGATGTGACGACCATCGTGCGAATGTCTGCATCCGGTGATGAGAACGTGATGTTTGTGCGCAACGTACGGAATTGTTCAGCTACATATGAACGGGGTGTCGTGTATGCGATGAGTTTACGTGCTGTTTGCTGGAGAACTTTTTTCTTTCTGGCCATCTCTTACCCCGCCCTTCTTCTTGATGTCGTTTTGTTATCAGGTCCAAGTTCCGCTTTTTCGACAATCGGTGAAACGACTCCGAGTAACGGCAAACCAAGAACGTCTTCTATATCTTGCTGATCTTTCATTGTTGTATCCAAATATTCCATAAGGAATGCAATTCCCACTCCAAGCATCAATCCCACTACTGCCGCGATTGCCATGTTCAGCATCGGGTTCGGTGCTACCGGTGAAGGATTTTCTTTCAATACTGCTGGTGAAAGAATGGTAACGTTATCGACATTCATCAATTCCTGGATGTCGTTTTCAAATACTGAAGCCGTTGTGTTGGCAATTTCCACAGCCATCGCCGGGTCTTCGTCCTGCACAGTAATATTAACTATTTGTGATTGATCGGCGTTGCTGACGGTAATTTTACTAGTCAGCTGATCTGTTGTCATATCCAAGTTCATTTCTTCAACTACTTGATCGAGAATTGCCGGGCTTTTGATAATCCCTGAATATGTATTGATCAATTGCAAGTCGGTTTGGATATTCTGGTTCGTCAATTGGCCGGTTTCAGATGGGCTCTGGTTGACGAGGATTTCTGTCGAAGTCTGGTAGACAGGCGTCAGGACAAGGAATGAGATGACTCCGGCGATCGTGATTGCCAGGATTGTCAGCAGCGCAATAAGGCCGAGACGCTTGCGGATCGTCTTGAAGAGATCCTGTAAACTGATAGTTTCTTCCATTTAGGTGGTAGCTCCTTTAAGGTCTTTTTTAAACAACTTATGCTAGTATAGCATAATCCGTGACTATGTTAACTTCAAAATTATAAAAGATTTCTAGGCTAATAGACGGATTTATGCTATCTTTAGTTTTATATATAGTGTATTGGGGAAGGAGCATTCATTGTTTTGAAAAAACTCAGCATTGGACTATCTATACTGTTATGTGGAATAATCTTGATTTTTAGTTATGCATCCTGGAAAGAGAAACTGGCTTCTGCCGGCAAACCTGCCGAACAGGCAATTGCAGCCGCTCCAGTGGAAGAAACTGAAGAAGACGTTGAAGCGGTATCTGAAGAAACGGCTGATATCGACTTGGAAAGCCTGACTGCTTCGATGGACCCGCAAGTTCAGGAAGTGTTCTTAAATAGGAAAGAACAAGGCGAGAAGGTTCAATTTTTGATCATCGGCTCTGAAGCGATGAACGACGGTGAACCAGGTTATGCTTCGTTACTGACTGATGCGTTGGAAAGTTCCTACGCCGATTTTGTTGAAACGGATGTCATGTCTTTCGATGGAACGTCTGAAGAGTTTTTGATGAGCGGACCGGATCTTTCATCAGGCTATGACGTCGTATTGATGGAGCCTTTTACGCTGAAGAATAACGGACGAGTGGAAATCGAGACGGAACATGTGCATATCCAGAACGTGTTTGGAGAGATTTTGAGTGCTGAAAGCGACGCTGAACTGGTCTTGCATCCACCGCAGCCGATTTACGGCGCGCAATTCTACCAGACGCAGGTAAATGCTTTGGAACAATTTGCTGAGATGCGCGATTATGCGTATATCAATCATTGGGAACAATGGCCTTCTACTGAAGATTTGACGTTAAAGGATTATTTAACAGAAGACAGCAACCCCAATAATAGAGGTGCCGCTGCGTGGGCAGATGCTTTAATCGCTTATTTCACCGGCAGCTAACGGAGGACAAACAACATGAGAAGAAGCCAACAAAAGGCTAAGAAGAAAAAATGGCCGTGGATCGTCGGGATATTGGGACTGATCGTCATCGGTGTCGGGATTTACCTGTTCAGTATTTATAACAGCTTCACTAACACGATGGACGAAATTCACGAACCGCTTGACCGCCCTGTTTCGGATATGCGCGTCGATGAAGTGAAATTGGATGAGAAAGACCCCTTCTCTGTCCTGCTCCTTGGAGTGGATGAACGCGAAGGAGATCGCGGCCGTTCGGATACAATGGTCGTGTTGACGGTCAATCCGGAAGACAAGACGACGAAGATGGTTTCGATTCCGCGTGATACCTATACAGAGATCATTGGACGCGGCACCATGGATAAAATCAACCACGCTTATGCATTCGGCGGTATCGAAATGTCGATGGCAACAGTTGAGAATCTTCTTGAGATCCCAATCGATTATGTCGTACAGGTTAATATGGAAGGCTTTAAAGATATCGTTGATGCCGTTGACGGCGTAACTGTGAACAGCCCGATGGCATTTGATGGCTATTCGGCTGGTGAGATCCACTTGAACGGCGATGAAGCTTTAGGCTATGTCCGTATGCGTAAAGAAGATCCGCGCGGAGATTTCGGCCGCCAGGATCGCCAGAAACAAGTGATTCAAGGAATCATGCGTGAAGGTGCATCGGTAAACAGCCTGGTGAACTATAAAGACATCTTTACGGCTTTAGGTAATAACGTCCGGACGAATATGGAATTCAGCGAAATGATGGAAGTTCAGAAAAATTACCGCGACGCTGTCGGACAGGTTGACCAGATCATCGTAGAAGATGGTTACGGTGAAACGATTGATGGCATTTGGTATTACATGATGGATGAAAATGAGTTGGCTGAGATCAAGTCGACATTGAAAGATCATTTGAATATGTAAGTTTGGGACTGCAGGAAGCTCGCTAGAGCTCCTGCATTTTTTTATTTTTGTTCAAACAAAAACTGCCCCAGTCTTCTTCCATGACTTTGGGCAGTTTTGGCATCTTATTGCGCCGCGCGCAGATTGTTATACGTGGTCATTACTTTTTTTTTAATATTCTTGTGCTTCAGAGGACGCAGATTGTATTCATAGATGAAGTGCAGCACGGCTCTGCGCGGGATGTCCAGCTCTCTTGCTGTGACAGAAGGTCCTTCGTCCCTGACAATATAGTACTCATAAATAACGTCTTTTATAGTTTTATTATATTCATTTTCCAATTTTTCTATGTACTCCTGGTAGGGGTGCATAATTCTCATCCCGCTTTCTGGTTATTTTTGAGTATGGGCATTAGGTCCTTTTCCTATCTCTTGAATTAAGTATAACGTCTTATAGTCTATTTGACTAGTCTTTTTAGCATATAAATTAAATAGATTTTTGATTTAGTGTACTATAATTGATACCGAATTGTCTGGTGATTAATTGGAAACCGCGCCACTGCTGAATTCTTCCATTTTTATTGATGGAAACCTTTTTGATTTCAGCGCTTTTGGTTTATAGTAAGTAATATGAATTTACGACTGAGCAAAATGGTTATAGGGAGAGGTATTTGTGATAGGATCCAGAACGTTGAGAAAGCTGCGAAATTATATAATCAAACGGGTCGAAGCTGAAAAGCATTATTTGACGGACACGCACCTGGTGTTCGAGTTTCGATTGACCAATTTTCTGTTAATCCGCAAGGTCCATGCAGAGTTTTGGAATAACGACGAGCACCTTCCGGTTGAGTACGAATTAACCAAACGCGACAAGCTCAAAATCTTAATCCCGCTGAACTATTTGGACCGGATCGAGACCGGTGCCAAAGTGAAGATTTTCATCAACAAGCAGTCTGTGTGGCTGACGGAACATGCTTCTTATAAAGAAGGCGATTTCAACGAGAGCCTCATGGTCAACGAGCGGTATTTGACGACGCGCGTCAAAAAGACGCTGACAATCAGCAATCGCTTTTCCGAATTCCGTTTCACGGGCAGCGAAGTACCCGTTGCCGTTTCTGATTCGGGTTATGACAGATTATGTCTGGAGTGGAAAAACGCTGATCTGGAGAACGGCGCAGAAGTGAAACTGTACGCTTTTAAAAATCGGCAGTTTAAAATCCTCAATGGCGTTTATGATGAAAGCTCCGGCCTCTTGGTCATCGAAGATTTCCTGGAGTTGACGCGCGGAATCTGGCGCCTCTTCATGGAAATTGACGAAGTGCTCCACCCCCTGCGCGCTGAAGCCAAGGAAATCGAGTCGTTTACGACACTGCGAAATGAAATTTGGCCGGTGCGCCGCGGAAAAGCTTTCTATCTGGAAGTCCATCCGAACTTTGTGCGTCCGGAGCGCATCCAGATTGACAATTTCGAGGACCGCTATTTCCGTATCGCCATAACGCTTACAGCGGAAGATATTATGGATGAAGCGCATTATGCACTGTTTATGGATACGCCTAAAAGCGGTCGAAATTCGACTTATCCTTTAGAGATGATCGATGGCGCCCTGCAAGCGGTTATTCCGTTAGCTGATTTACATGAGTCTTTATTCGCGAAGCGCTTCTTTATCCTGCAGCAAAGCGACCAGCCGAAAGTAGCTCAGTTTATGCTCGATACCCATCAATTGAGGCAGACTGCGGTTCGGTTTAAAGTCATCACCAATTCGCAGCAGACGAAACTGCATTTCTATAAACGGAAAGACAAATCGCTGGGCATGAAGGTGTCGCTGCCGAAACTCCGCCGCGCAGTCAATGATATCGACGGCTTCCGTTTAAACGGCTTTATCGGCTCAACGGATGAGTTCATCGATTCGACCGCCTACCTCCTGCTAGAAGACCGGCTGTCGCTGGAATCGCGCCAGGTGCCGATCCAGGACAGGTTTACAATCGATCTGGAAGATTGGAATCTGATCGGCTTGAAAAGTAAGCACAAAACAATCTTCGACTTTTTCGTCGTCGTTGAAAATGCCAGCGGCGAAGTAATCCGCAAAGAAAAGATCAAGTACCTGAAAGCCGATTACCGGAAAGACAATTACTACAGCCATAAAGTGCTGCGTGATGATGAACAAAATGAACATCATTTCATGATCACAACGACGCCTTTTGATAATCTGAAGATCGAAACATTCACCGTACCGGCGGATATCCGGATTCCAGCGGACGTTACCGCCAAAGACCCCAATGTCTGGCTGGTCGGCGAGCGCAGTAATACTGCACAGGATAACGGCATCGTGCTGTTCCACTGGCTCCGGGAGAATACGGATATCGAAGCCTATTACGTGATTGAAGAAGACAGCCTCGACTACGAGCCGATTCAGCACATGAAAAATGTGCTCGTCTTCGGTTCCCCGGAGCATTTCGAAGTGGCGTTCCGTGCAGGTGTTTTATTGTGTACGCATGATATCGAAAACATTCTGCCGTATAAACCGGCAAGCGGCTTTTTCGGCTACGAGAACACGAAGAAGATCTTCCTCCAGCACGGTGTGCTAGGCCGTAAGAACGTCGAGTACCATAAGCGCAATTACGAGCTGCCGTTCGACCTGTTCATCGTCAGTTCGGAGCCGGAAAAAGAAGCTGTTGTTATGGAAGAGATGGGTTATTCAGACGAAGAAGTCGCTGTTACAGGTCTGGCCCGTTTCGACCGTCTGGTGCAGAATAAAGAACCGCGTGATATCCTGCTGATGCCGACTTGGCGCGACTGGATCAATACGGACGAAGCCTTTTTAGCCAGTGAGTATTATTTGGCCTATACGAATCTGATCCAGAACGAGAAATTATTGGGCTTGCTGGATGAGCATAATATCAATTTGTATTTCTACCCGCATTACCGCGCGCAGAACTATTTCCAGCACGGTATACGCGATATGCATGAGCGGATCAAGTTCATCCCGCTGGGTTCTGTGACGGTGCAGCGTCTGCTGATCAGACACGCGTTGCTGATTACGGATTACAGCAGTGTCAGCTTCGACTTCACGCTGCTCAATAAGCCAGTCGTCTTCTACCATTTCGACGTGGACCGCTTCTTCCGCCGCGGCATCCTCCGTCCGATCGACGAGACGTTCATCGGCGGGATTGCAAGCCATGAAGAAGAATTGGTGAGCATCATCGAAGACCGCATCCTGCACGACTTTGCGAATTTCGATATTGATATTTCCGGCATCATCAAGTATCAGGACCAGGATAATTGCAGACGGATTTATGAGAGTGTTCAGGGATTGCTGGAAGGTGAGCAAGTTGTTGTTGATGGTGAGTTGAGTTAAGGATTTTAAAGAGCCCTCGCGTGAGGGCTTTTTTCTTGTTAAGTAACGTTTAGCTTCTATAATCATTACGTTTCAGATGGACGCTTTCCGCGGGGAGCGGCCTGAGCCTCCTCATCCGCTTCGCTCCTTGCGGGGTCTCAGGACACGCTCTGGATCCCGCAGGAGTCGCCATCTGATACTTCATTCTGATTATTTTTAACAATTAGGAACCACTCCTTCACTCGAAACAAACTTTAAAGATTATTCAATATAGAAAGTGATAGAAGATATGAAGCAAAACAGCGAAGACTCCCAGGGGATTAGAACCAGAGTTGGCCGGCCACCTCTGGTTCGAGCGAAGTGCTGAGATCCACTCAGACGAAGTGGAACGAGTCTGAGTTAGCTCAGTGCAAGCCCCCAGGAAAGCGAAGCTGTTTTGCGAAATATCGTTTTTCCATCATTAATTTATTGCATAAACTGCAGCAAGATCCTCATAAGAGGATCTTTTTTATTCGCATATAGTGATTTTATACTCTTACAAGCTTTCCATATATCCAATCGGTACTTTCGTGTAATAGTAATATTACACCCAAACGCCTCTTGTATAACTTCCTGGGTTATTGGTAATGCGGCGAAGGAAGCTAGTATGAGGCGGTTGTAAGAGCGGCTGCTGACGCGGAGTGAATTGCAAATTATCGTGAAATATAAATGTAATGTTATTGCAATAGAACTGACGTTGTATTAATTCCCACAGCTCATTATAGTAAGAACAGATCAAAAAACTAACATCAACTTTAAATCGATATCATATCCCATCGACAACCAGACACGGACATCAAACATATGATTGGGGAATAATAATGAGAAAACTTATCTTTACTTTATTCGCGAGCACGATGATCTTTTCTGGAACGATTTCAGCAGCAAGCGCACAAACGTCAACACCGACTTTTAATCCATCTTCAGAACAGGTTCAGCAAGTATCAGCTGCAAAAGCGACTGCTAAATCCGGAACGTTCGTCTTAAAATACAACTCCAACGTCCGCGTTGATGCGGGTGTCCACAATAAACGCATCTTTACAGCCAAAAAAGGCACTAAAGTGACTGCCACCCACCAAAAGAAATACGGCAGCCAAGTCTGGTATAAAGTGAATGTAAACGGCAAAACAGGCTGGATCTTGAGCACATTGATGTCCGCTTCGACTTCTAAAGTATCAGCGGCCTCCACTTCCGTTTCAAGCTCAGGCATCGTTTCAACTGCCATGTCACTTCGCGGCATCCCGTACAAATTCGGCGGCACGACTACAGCCGGCTTTGACTGCAGCGGATTCACGCAATATGTCTTCAAGAAAAACGGCAAGAACCTGACACGCACGACGTTGACGCAATTTGCTGAAACGGATAAAGTGACATCACCTAAAGTCGGCGACCTTGTCTTCTTCGCCAACACATACCGTCCAGGCATCTCCCACGTCGGGATCTATATCGGAAACAACCAGTTTGTCCACTCCGGCGGTGCGAAAGCGGAAGTCAGAAGCTTGAGCGATTCGTACTGGGGCCCGAAATTCCACAGCTTCAGACGCTAAATCAATAAAGTATATATGCAAGGTGAGGCATCCATTCAATTGGGTGCCTTTTTTATTTGCCGTCAAGTTGTTAATTAATTATTAACTTTGGGAGATTTTTTACAAATGAATTGGAAATCATAGTATACTTATTCCTTAGTAGGCTTTATCAAAAATAGACAATTTTAAAGATACATAGGGGGAGTTTTAAAGTTAGTCTTAAAAGTGGACAGTCATTAAGTGAAGTATAATGAAATCACAATGAAAAAGGACGTGTCCACAATG
>NZ_QQRS01000020.1 GCF_003428875.1 Planomicrobium okeanokoites | reverse complement strand
CACGGCTGACTGGGATTTTTTGCTGATGATGTTGGCTTGCAGACGGAAGTAGCTCACGTTCTCTCACCTCTTTTTTACAGGCTCTTTAATCTTAAAACATCCGAAGGCGACAAAGAAAGGCCGGAGGCGCTTTCCCCAGTCACCACGAAGTGGTGTATAACTGGGCACTCTCCCTTTGGGTTCGGATTTATTGTAGCACAAAATTTCCCTTTTCTCTAGAATTTATTAAGATATATGTTAATATATTTAAATATAAGATAATAAAGGAGTGAAGACCATGGCAAACAATATTGAAAAGATCACCAGCATTGAAGAGCAAATCGCGAAACTGAAAGAGAAGCAAAAAATGATTGAACAGCAAATGCACAAAAACATCGGTCAGGAAGTGTTGAAAGCCTGGAAGGTGGAATCGGAACAGGAAGCCTTTGAATGGATCCAAAAGCTCGCGGTTCAAGTAAACCGAAAAGAAGATGGGAATAAAACGTGGGATCACCATGAGCAGCAGCCATGATCATCTGGACCAGATGAGGGAACTGAAACAGCGAATTACCGAACTGAAAAGAAAGAAGAACCGACTTCAAAATGAAGCCAAACGGAAAGCCAGCTGGGAACAGCGAAAAGCGCGGACTAAGCGACTAATCGAGACAGGTGCGCTGGCAGAAAAATATTTTGGACTGGAACAACTGTCAGTAGCCGAACGGGAAAAAATCTTCCAGACGTTCTCTGCATTTGTAAAAGGGAATATGAAAAAGGGCTGAGAAATGGTTCTCAGCCCTTTTGGTTTGAATGATGGTGTTCAGCAAGCGGAATCAGCTTCCACTCTTCTGTCGTGTGCAACGTTAAAAAATCAAGTTGGTCTTGCGCTTCCTCTTTCGTGTGGAAAAGCCGTTTCCTGTTCTTCATCACTCAGATTTAAACCGTTACCAGATCAGATAAGACATAGTATATTTCAATTTCCTCTGATGATTATTGGGGTTTATTAACGAAATTAATTTGTCGAACTAATTTCTGTTCTTTGCTTTTGGGGTTCTTTTTTTTTCTATTTATTCCCCAAATTGCTCCAAAAACATAACATAAAAGCAAAACCATCAAAAAAGTAAGAGGGTTGAAAAATATATCATTAGAAAATGTATTCAATAAAGGGAAAACAGATGGATCATTAAAGTTTTCTTTTACATCAACAATTCTATTGCGAAGGGCGTCTGCTTTTATGATAGTAAGAACTACGATTGCTCCGGCTAATAGCAAACTAAGTATGATGGAAATTATTGTGACCTTTTTACTTAGCCTTTTTAATGTAAATCTCATGAACAATTCGATAGTGCCATATACAAAAAACATAATAAATGGGAGTGTAAAAACTAGAATGATGATGGGGGGATTTCCACCACCGCCGCCACCTTCACTGGGTGTAATGGGTGCTGTAAAGTAATTCATTACATAGAAGACTAATATGGTAACGAGAACAGCAAGTACATAAAAGAAAAATAATAATTTATTCATTTTTCTTGCCCCTATCATAAAGGATACTTGAATAAAAATATCATAACATTTCAAAGCTTCAAAGTACTTGTTGCTAATTTATCTGCGTAAATAAACAGTATCGATTTTACTTGCCCAAGTACTCCAGCTTGACCACCTTGTACCAGAATAACTTCCATCAGGATCTACATATGCAATATAAGAACCGTCGAGGTTATCGTATCCTTTTATTACTCTCCAGTGATAAGTATCATCAGCTAAATAAGGACTAACCATAGCGACAGGGTAATTTGCATTTATGGCAGTCATCATTTGTGAGAAAGTTGGAGTAGTCGAGCTAACAGAGTACCAACCTGTCATGGAATGATTTAAATGAAGTTTAAGTCCATTTGCAAATGCATATGCATTCGTTCCCCAAGTTGCTGAATTCATGTCATAGTATAGATGATCAATAAAATTAGCTGCGCCTCCATAGTAAGTAGAATCTCTCACATTGAAATAGCGATAATCATTATAATAATTCGATATGGACGCTCCCGCAGCTGGTCCACAAGCTGAGTTTGGATGATTCACTCCTGGCTCACGTTGGTATACACGATAAACTTGTAAAGTTTTAGGACCTGCAGCTAAAGCATTAAATCCATCAGTCATTTCTGATTCTGGAATTACTTCTTGATTGCTTTCCAAGCCGATTGGAATATCCGCTACTCTGGCGGCCTCTTCATATTCACCCTCGTTGTTTAATAACTCTACTAATCCATCCTTTTTAGCTTTTAATTTCTTTTTTAGTTCATTTCCATTCGTGCTGACCTCTATTTCTCCTGCGCCTAAGTAGTACGCGACTTTATTGTTTCCTTGGATTTTCTCACCGATATAGTCATCCACATTAGTGTCGAAAGTTCCATATTCAAAAATAGGATCAAACTTTGTATTCGCTGAAGCTAAGACATATCCTTCAAGATTCCCTTCACTCTTAACATGAAAGTAATAAGAGTTAATTTCTTCGTCCAGGCCTCTTAATTCACTTATATATTTTATATCTATATCTGCTATTTCAAGGCCCCAGACGTTTTGTTTATTTTCTACAAAATTTTTCACCGTTTCTTGAGTAGTTTTAACATCCATTGTTTTTCCTTCGCGTTCACTTGCTGATACTGTACCTATACCGAGGATTAAGAACAACAACAAAAACATAAGACATAACACGAGCTGTAAATTTTTCTTCATTGTTTCCCTCCTTATATTTTAGAAAATTCTTTCAATTTAATTATATATTGTTACTGTTTTATTTAAAACCATTTTTTTCCGTAAAATTATAATTTTTTCCAACTAGTTAACTTCAATTATAAGTGAAGCAACCGAACATTCACTTCTAAAGAAGGAATAGAACAAAAAGCGACACTATAATATATTCAATGAGCCACTAAGGAAGCCTGTGTTGAAGTATTACTGTAACTCATTTCATTTCTTTTCAAACTTAATTTTAAAGTTGTAAAAAATTTCTTTTACAAATCTATAAGTAAATTGTAAAGCAGCAGAAATCTTTCTAACTTTCTTGGAATTTGTAAAAGAGAATATGAAAAAGGGCTGAGAAATGCTTCTCAGCCCTTTTGGTTTGGATGATTGTGTTCAGCAAGCGGAATCAAGTTCCACTCTTCTGTCGTGTGCAGCGTTAAAAAATCAAGTTGGTTTTGTGCTTCCTCTTTCGTGTGAAAAACAGTTTCCTGGTCTTCATCACTTAGAACTACACCATTTGTTGATCGAATAAGGTATGGCATTTCTTAGCCTCCATCCACTTGTAATTCATACATACAAAAAAACTTTAAAATTTATTGGCTATATAAAAAGTCAAACTCGAAAAATGCATTGAAAATCTTTCATATGGTACGAGATAACCGTTTAAAGTGAATGAGAGATTTCAAATCCCGTAATGTATCATATACTTCTTATCTTTTATTGCCTCTTGAATTTTTAAAACCAATTTATTAAGTTCATCTGAGTTTTTTAAATGCTCTAATGACGTGACTGCCTCATAAAAAAATAACAACGAATCAGGTGGAATGATTGTAACTCCAAAGTAAGCTAGTCCCATCTCTGGACGATTCAATGAATGAAAATAGGTTTTCATGCCAGATAGCCTTTCGTCTAAAATACTGACAAGGTCATCTTCAACTGCAATGCAATTATATTTCTCCGGATTATATTCATCATCAAAATCTATTGGATTATTAACATTATCGATTATTCCAAAATCGTGCACTGAAGGCATAATAATCCCCTTTCACATTTATGTAAAAGCTTAAGATAATAAATATTCATATAGCATGAATTAAAAGCATCCTTTTATATAAAGAAAGTATTAGTCCGCGCCTTCTTAAACGTAATTTTAACGTACTTAATACACGAATTGGCATTCAATGAAGTTAAAATAGAAAGTCGTCTACATGTAGACTAATCTACATGTAGACGACTTGAGAAAATATAAACAAATTCTCTATATTGCATTGTATCTATAGTTTAAGAATGTTAGATTTAAATTATCAGTTTTATTTTATTGTCTACAAATCTACAAGTTGTTATAACATTAGTTACCAGTTTTAAAATAAGGAGGGAAAAGAATGAGTGAATCTTGCACAGTAGTAACGTTTGGTAATTTTAAAGGCGGTACCGGAAAAACCACAAATAGCACGATGATTGCTTATTGTTTGGCTAATATGGGTTATAAAGTGTTATTGAGTGACCAGGATCCCCAAGCAAATGCAACGAGTCTGTACTTAAGAACAAAAACCCATCTAGAGGATGAAATTACGAGCTTTGAAAAGACGTTGATGTCTGCTATCCAAAGTGAAGATTTAAGTACAATTGTTACTCCAATCAAAGAAAATTTATATTTACTCCCTAGTTTCAGTGATTTTGCTTTGTACCCAAAATTTTTGGAGAAGAAGTTTCCATCAGAAGTGGATCGCGTTCAATTCTTTTCTTCTTTGATGGAACCGTTGAAAAAAGAATTTGACTTTATTTTTATCGATGTTCCCCCTACCTTCTCAATCATTACGGATTCGGCGTTATACGCATCTCAATATGTGGTTGTTGTTTTACAGACCCAAGAACGGAGTTTGCAGGGTGCGGAAGCATTTACAAAATATCTTCAAACCTTGATTGACGACTATGATGCTGATTTAGATATTTTAGGTATATTGCCAGTCTTGTTAAAAAATCAGGCAGCGGTGGATACCTTAACCTTAGAAAATGCCAGAGAAATGTTCGGTGAACATAATTTGTTTAAAGGTATCGTAAAGAACATGGAGCGATTAAAGCGATTTGACATGACCGGCATTACCGAAGACGACATGCATGACCGTAATGTGATTTCGAATTACACGGACGTAGCCAATGAATTTTTGGAAAGATTAAAAGCAGTCACAGATCCTGCTGATTTCCCTATTCCACGGGAGGCGAATATAGATGTCTGATTTACTTAGAAAAAAACCGAAAAAGATTGAAAGAAGCCCAACGGTTACACCGAAAACAACTTTTTCGGTGAATGACCTCCCACAACAACCGGTAAAACAAGAGAAAGAAGAAGTTGTAGAGAAAAAATTCTCTCCAGCTAAACCAGCCGTTGCAGAAAAAACGACGACTGTCCGGGTAAGTGTGGCAATGAAAAACAAACTCAATGCCTTAGTTACGATGGGAATCGCTGATACCGTTGACCAGCTCACCGATGTATTGATTGATGAATATGTCACGAACATTCTCTCCAAGGATGAAAAAAAACAATTGGAGATAATACTGGATCTTTATAAAAGTAGATTGAATAACAAGTAGAGAGAAAAACATCTTTTCTCTCTCTTTTTTTATTTACGAAAGAAATGAAAATATCGTCTACAAGTAGATTTGTAGATTTGTAGACTAGTCTATTTGTAGATTTGTAGATTTATTTTATTTTTCAAAATTCAAAAAGTAGATTTGTAGATAGGTCTACAAGTAGATTTGTAGATTGAAAAACCATCTAAAATATTTTTTGTAGATTTGTAGATTAATCTACAAGTAGATTTGTAGATTTCAATTTCTAAATTTGTTTATAAACTTGATTGGAATAGGAACACGTCGAATTTTTACTATCTACAAATCTACAAATCTACAAGTAGATTTGTAGATAATAAAATTGTTAAAACTAAAAATAATCTACAAGTAGATAGGTCTACAAATAGATTTGTAGATTTGTAGACGCATATACAAGTAGATTAGTAGATTAATATACAAGTAGATTTGTAGATTTGTAGATAAATCTACAACATTAAAAAACCCTTGAAAACCCTATTGTATAAGGGTTTTCGCTCTTCTATAATTTGGAACTAACGAAGCAATCGCTTTTTAGTTGAGGATTAGAGAGGAGGCAGGGGACCATGAAAGATATTTATAAAATCGTTGATACAATACTACATGAAGGTTTGAATACATATAAAAAGATTGGGACCTCTGCCACCTTGCCAAGACTTGTGGAGAATCAAAAGAGAGCATCTAGGCATAAAAAAGGCGCTATTTGTGTGACCCGTTCCAAGGAAGATTTAGCGACACCGTTCGGTGTCAAAGGGTATGTGATTACCTCAAAGGAAACCCTCTTGGAGGATTGTCTTGAACTTTCTCACTGGAATCCTAATGTACTGAACTACTTGAGGTATTCGGATAAAACCAGGCGGTTCGTCAAGGGACATGAAGAAAGCAACCTGCAGCAGATCAATACCTTTGTGGTCGATATCGATACAAAAAAACAGCCGTATACGGAAATCCTGACGGCTGCACTGGACCACAGCATCGGTATCCCGACACTGGTCTTGGAGACGCCGAAAGGCTTTCAAGCCTATTTTGTGCTCGAAAAACCTCTCTTCATCAGCAATCAGAACGACTTCCGCGGACTGAAAGTGGCCAAACGCATCTCAGAGAATATCAAACGTAGCCTCGCCGGAGTTTTGCAGGGAGTCGATATCTCCTGTAATGACTTCGGTTTTTTCCGGATTCCTAACGAAGACAACGTGCGCTGGTTCTCTGAAGAAATGGTCTATGACTTCGGCAGCTTGATCGCTTGGTCCAAACGCCAGGATGATGATCAAGGCCGAGGGCTTTTTGTGCTGCCTTCAAAAAAAGAAGTGATGGATCCCACACAGACCGAATGGTTCCAGGAACTGTTGGCCACGCGTCACGTAAAAGGGGGCGAAGGGCAGATCGGCCGGGACAACCTGATGTTCACCCTCGCCTTGGCTTGCTACAGCGCCGGAAAAGGGCAGGAGGAAACGCTCGATCTTCTGGATGAATACAACTCGTCCCTGGCTTCGCCTATACGGCACAGCGAAGTGCGAAAAATCGTCAAGAGCGCCTATAAAGGCCGGTTCAAGGGCGCGCATCAGGAATATATCCAGCAGCTGTTGGAAGCATGGGGCACCGGCAAGGAAATCGCCATCCACAATCCGGTGGGCGGCTGGTACAAGCACAAGAAAGACCGGGAAGACCGCGTCCGCAGTCATTACAGCGAATGGGAAGAAGATGTGCTCGCTTATATCAGAAAATCCGCGAGCATCGATCAGCCCATCAAATGGTCTACGCAGACAGCATTGTGTGAAGAGATCGGGATCCCCCGCAGCACGTTCAATGAGGTTATCCGGAAATCCAAGCACATCTTGGTTAAACGAAAAGGGAAAGGCCGGACAGCGCAGACAGGATTAACTTCCATTGCGGTGCTTCTTCAGTGTGCCCTCAGTCACCAGCAGCAACACCGCACGGTGTACATCGAAGCAATCCGACTCTTCGCAACAGAACCAGCGAATCACCTGGTTCTGCGAGAACTGGACTACCAAGTAGCACGCCATGTGGGAGTCCCTGATGCTGCAACTATAAATGGTAAAAATTTCAATTCCAGTTAATTGTCCAGTCTGCCAATACATATCTGTATACGGGGTTCGTTTTTCTCTTGGTTATCGGTTGTGTATCTATCCATCATCTTTTCTTTTGTTTAGGGAAATAAAAAAAGCACCTTTTCAATGAAAAGATACTTGGTAAGGTGTTATTCAGTTTCATCGGTATTGTAAGGACCGAAGCGTTCATACATTTTGTTGAGCTGCTGGGTCTGGAAGTCGTCTTTGAAAGCACGCAGAAAGACATCCGTCGGATTGATTTGAAGCGCATTGCAGTAATGGACGATCCAGCCGATGGAAACGTTTTGCTTTCCGCGTTCCACTGTCGAAATCGTGGGGCCGGAAAGATCACTGATGGCTTCGATGTCTTTTAAGGTCATTTTCTTTTCAAGGCGTATGGATTTCAAGGCTCCACCGATTTTTTCGTAAATATTGGGTTCATAATGGGAGGTCATAGCTCGAATCCTTTCAGATAGCCGTGTCTGTTTTGATTGTTTCGTGTTATACTGATTCCAATAAATTAAGATATATATTAAAAAATCTCTACAAACCCTGTTATTGGTAGTTTGGCGACCGTCAATAACAGAGTTTCCGCGTAGAGAAATTTCAAAGGAATCGTTCTTATCCTGATTATAGCATAATCCAGGTCTTTTTGAATAGAAGCTGAGGAAATCGGCTTTTATGGAACGCGCCTTTGGAATTTCTCTTCCGTTCGATCAGAGAATTCTTGGAAGGGGCGTTTTATCATGAGCAGAAAATACAATGTACAGGAAGAGGCAGCCGAGCGATTTTACAGGTTACCGAAAGTGTTCTTTACGAACGAACAATACAAAAACATGAGCAATGATGCGAAGATTGCGTTCGCCATCCTGCAAGATCGGCTTGAATTATCGATCCGGAACCGGTGGTTTGATACAGATGGAAACATCTATTTTCTTTACGGGAATCAGGAGCTCGGCGATATTTTGAATTGCAGCAAGCCCACCGTCATCAAGATCAAAAAGGAACTGCACAAAGCGGAATTGCTGGAGGAGAAACGGATGGGGCTTTCCCAGTCGAACCGGCTGTATTTGCTGAAACCAATCGCTGATTTTTCAGATGTGGAAGAGTTGAAACAGCCAGAAGAAGAGGCTGAAACCCTTGGGGCCCAACAGAAGTTAAAATCTTTTACTTCAAGAAGTCAAAATTCTTTACCTCAAGAAGTTAAGAATTTTAACACTAATGATACTGAACTTAGCGATACTGATTCTAGTGAAACTGAAAAGAGTATCCATCCATCCCGAAATGAGCCGGATCTGCCGAGTGTGCTGGTGGAAGTGCTTGAAAAGAATCAAAAGCGATTGATGGATGACGAGATCAAAGTGGCAGATATCCTGAACCACTACAAAGCCCACAAAGGAATTTTGACGGATTATCAGTATGCAGATGCCTTGCAGTATTCACTGGAACGGACACCGGGGCGCATCATCAGTATTACGGCCCGGCTGACGAAAGCGGTGGAAGACAAGCGGAAATGGCTGAATCAGCAAAACGCTCGTGAACCAGAACCGGTGCGACAAGAAATCATCCCGGAGTGGTTGAAAGAACAGCGCCAAGCCGAACAACAGCAGCAGCAACAAGAACAACAGAAATCCGGCACAGTCGTCAACGACCTGGAAGCCGAAAAACAACGATTACTCGAACGTCTGCAAAAGCGGAAGTCACAATGACTTCCGCTTTTTATTATGATATAGATTAAAAAATATTGAGTTCCAACTATTTGAAATCAAGATAAATGCAGTGGGAGTTAAGTAATATACCGTCTTTATTATGTTTATCAGGTGTTTGTAAAAAAGGAAAAAAGAACCAGAGGAAAATGTTGGTTTTTACTTGCCAGAAATAAGGCAAAAATAGTAAGGTGGAGTCAAATGATTCCAAAAGGGGGTGGAAGCGTGTTTGATCGCATTGGTGCTTTTCTCAATACATTATTTACCGATATGCAAGGGACTTTCATTACCGTTTTTATGATTGGCCTGTTGATCTGTGCGATTGGTGTATGGGCAGGGGATGAACAATCGTCACCCAAATTCAAGAACGGTATCAAGCTGTGTGTACTCGGCGTGGTGTTGTTCCTGTTGGCCAGACCGGTCATCGATTACATTCAGACGAATCTGTAAGACAGAAAGTGTGTGATGGCGATGCGTTCGGATTCTTACATGGAGCGCCAGGAGCGCTTGCGTGAACGTGGGAAGGTGGAACTTCCCCTCAATATCGATACGAAAAAGTATTTATACGGCAATATCTCGTTTCAGGATGTCTTCATTGTGCTGCCGTTCCTGTTGCTCGGCGCAACTCTTTCCTATTTGCTGTTTAGGGCCGGACACTTGAACCAGCAGATCCTGTTGGTGACATTCGTGCCGGCGATGATTGTCACGGTGTTTCAGCTGAACAAGCATCCGATCCGGAAGAATTTATCGCTCTTGCAGTACAAGGTCATCTGGAAGCTGCAGGCGAAACACCGGAAAAAGAGTTTTCATTACGCGAAAGGGGCTTTGCCGATGAGCCGGAAACAAGGCGACACCCGGACCGAACTCGGACTGGCCAACATTGCGAACGGCTGTCTGGAATCATCCGACCGGAAACTGATCAAGGTGCTGGAAATCTCCTCCGTCAATCTGTCGCTCATGAACGAACTGGCCAAAGAGAATGTCCTGTCGGCCTATCAATCGTTCATCAATGATACGGGCGAGAAGCAGATCCAGCTCATGCAGGTCGCGCAGCCCATCAACCTGACGAATTACCTCATGTGGTTTAACGAAGAGGT
>NZ_QQRS01000002.1 GCF_003428875.1 Planomicrobium okeanokoites | reverse complement strand
CCGCTTCACCTCTACTATAAAAAAATTAGTAGGATAAACCAATGCCTTGGTTCGTCCTACTAATCTTAGTATGTTTTATGGAGAGGGTTAAGTTTTTGGTGGTAATATTATACAATAAAATCGGTGTTAAATTGAAATGAGGAACTGGAAAGTATTCAAGGTGATTTGGAAAGTAAGTCCAAATATTGGAAAATAAATTGCTGATTTTTCATTCTTTGATACGGTAAATCCCGCTCTCAATATGTAATGGACAGTATTTCATGGTTAACAGACAGTATTCTTGTTGAAATGGACAGTAAACATCGATTAATGGACAGTATTCGACTCATAACAGACAGTATATCCATGAAAGTGGAAATATCATTTCTCTCAAGCTTTTATCAGAAAACATCGTATAACAAAAATAAAGCAAGAAATTTCAGTTGGATGAACTGAAGTTTCTTGCTTTTATCTTTGTCATTTTGATCAATGGTTTAAGCTCAATTTTTTGCTGGGTCTGTTAACGTGTTCATTCTCACAAACTCTCCTACATTATAGCCGATCCAAGCACCGATAAATGGAAAGGCAGCTGAAGAATAATTCATTCCTGAATTATTGAAATCTGTTGTAAATATGAATATCGTAATAAAAACTGTTAGAACAACACCGAAGGCTGCTTCCAATGTTTTTCGCCGTTTCCAACGTTTCTCTCCTAAGCGAGCTTTATCAAACTCCTGAACACGTTTGCTTGTCTTTGTACCGATAAATTTTCCTGTTTTTAAATTGTACACTATACTTGCTGCCAAAATTACAACAAGGACATAAAAAATTCCTATGAAGAGATAGAACTGTCCATATTCCATAAAGTAATTTAGCAATACAAACAGCAGGAGCATCGCAAGATTGTATTGGAGTAACTGCTTCTTTTTTAGGATCTTAACTTCCCGTAAATCCCATTGCGTTTCTTCCATTTTATCTCCCCTTTAAATCCAACCGTTTCCTTAACTCATCTATATGCATATAAACTAACTGTAACATAAATATTCAGACTATTTTCGGAAGAAATGGATTTTAACAAAGAAAGCCCGGACAAATTTACAGTCCGGACTTTTTCATCGCTATGAAGCAATCTTATCACTCGTCAAAGCATGCGTATTTCCCTCGGTGTCTTCAAAGAACGCCATCCACGTTTCAGCGGGACCGTTTTTGACGACACAATGGGGAGGGCCGCTGAACTCGACGCCACGCGCTTGAAAGTCGGCGTAGCTGAGGTCAATATCTGTCACATCAAAATAGAGCACCGAACTGGCATGGGCGAATTGCTCTTTTTCCGGCAGGCTCAGCATCAGGCGCAAGCCGCCGCAGTCGAAGAACGCCATCGTATCAGTGTTGAACAGGAGGGACAGGCCCAGTTGTTCTTTGTAAAAGTCGATCGCCCGTGCAATATCTTTCACAGGCACGCCGATTTGACTGATTTTCTGCACAGCGGTTGTAGTCATTAATATTGTCCTCCTTTTAGAATTTCTCGATTTCTGCCATGATGTCTTTCATGATGTCGATGGAAGCGAGGGTCTTTCCGGAAATCTCCAGGCTGTGTTCGGTGCCCGGCACCAATTGCAGCGTCATCTGCGGATTCTTATTTAATTCATTCCAGCGCTCTGCATCATAAACCCGATCTTCATCGCCAATAAAACCGAGTGCCCGGTTCGGGAGAGTCTGCATCGCGTCAAAAACATCCGGCCGTTTGATGAGCGGCGTCAGCCAGATAGCGGCTGCATCCCGGAACAGCGGACGCTGCAATTCGGACGCCAACGCGATAGTGCCGAGCGATTTGCCGATAAGGCAGAAATCCTTATAGGAAGATTCGGCAATCACCTGGCCGATGACCTTCGCCACGTCAAAGCGGATGGCTTCGCTCAATTCTTCCATACTGAAGTCATCGTAAAAGTCATCGTTGTAACGGTAATTTACATTTAAAACATCATAGCCTTTTTGCAGATAAATATCCGTCGCGTAATGGAACAGCGGTGCCTGATTCGTATACCCTGCACCCGGCAGCATTACAGCAAGGCGGTCCGAAGCTTCTTCCTGCCTAATCATCAGATAAGGGACTCCGTAACCTTTATAACCTTCAGCAGATCCTTTTACTAATTTCATCAGCAATTCCCCCTATTATTTCCAGTATAGCGAAATTTCGGAATTATGGAATAAGAAATAAATAAAGACATATAAAAACGCCACATCGAAAGTGAAACATTTTCAATGTGGCGTCCAGTTTTAATTCGTCCGTGTACGGTTGTGCTTCATCATCATCAATCGGTAGCGGATGGTGCAGCCGATGCAATAGCCCATCAGTGCAATGCCGGCTGCTGCCATGACCATGATGGCGAAGAAATATGCGGCTGCCGTAATTCCGGCAGCGAAGAATACCAATGATAACCCCAGGCAGACAGTCGCAATCCATTGATTGAACAATTGCTGGTCGCGGTCTTCCTGGATATATTCATTGGCCGGCTTCTTCAAAATCGGTCTGGCGGCCTTGATGACCGGATTTTTCTTCGTGATCAATGTATAGACACCCACTGCAAAAGGCAGCAGAAGAATGGCTGGTGAAAAGATCAGTCCGGCGATAACGGACAATACGATAAAACTCTGATTTAATTGGACAAGCGGTTTTGGAATCGTCATAATGCAGCCCCTTTACTCTTTTGTTCATTATACCAAGTAACTTAATAGGAATAAAGGGAATAGAACTGGCGCAACCCTTTTACATCAGTTGCGTGATAAAAACTGTGGCGATGCCGAAATAAATCAGCAGCGACAGAATATCGTTTATTGTGGTGATCAGCGGTCCCGATGCGATGGCGGGGTCGATGTTTAATTTGAATAGAAGTAAAGGAATGATGGTGCCGGCCATGGTCCCGATGATGAGCGTCAGGAGCAGCGAACTGCCGACGACAAAGCCGAGCACGAGGCTGCCTTGCCAGAAATAAGCGATGCCTGTAATCAGCACGGCGCAAATCACGCCGATGATGATGCCGACCCATAACTCCCTGACGATCAGTTTGATGCTTTGACGGAAATTCGGTTTTTGCGATACGAGGCCGCGGACGACCACTGCCAGCGACTGGGTGCCGGTGTTCCCGGTCATGCCCGCGATCATCGGCATGAAGAAAGTCAAAGCGACGACCGTTTCGAGTGTGTTTTCAAAGCGGCTGATGATGCCGCCGGAAAACAGGCCGATAAACAATAACAGGATCAGCCACGGCAGGCGCCGATAAGCCGCAACAATCGGTTTCGTCTTGAAATCGATCGACTTACCCGAAGCGGAAAGTTTCTCGATATCTTCATTGGCTTCCTGCATCACGACATCGATCACATCATCGACGGTCACAACACCGACGAGCCGGTTATCGCCCTCGACAATCGGCAGGGAGACGAAATCATAGCGGCTGATCAGGTTGGCGACTTCTTCCTGATCCGTCAGCACATCGGCTTTTACGACACGGCTGTACATGACATTGCTGATTTCCTCATCCAGTTCGCCGAGCAGCAGATCTTTATAGGAAACCACACCTTCGAGGCGCCGATCCTCATCGACCACGTACAGGTAGTTCAGAAATTCAGCATATTCAATGAAATGCTTGATCTTGTCGATGGCTTCCCGGATCGTGTAATGACCCGGAATCCAGACGTAGCGGTCATTCATGATCCGACCGGCCGTTTCAGGCGGGTAATTCATCAGGTTCTGGACAATCGTCGATTCATCGCTGTTCATATTCGCCAGCAATTCGTCGGCGCGATGAGGCTCGATGTCGGCAAGCAGCGAAGCGAGGTCGTCATTATCCATCCGGTCGAGAACTTTTTTGGATTTCTCGATGCCCAGTTTATGCAAGATCTCCAGCTGCTCGTCGCTGTCGAGCTCATCCATCAATTCCGTCAATTGTTCCGTCGTTAAATATAGAAGGAACTTGGTGCGGTGCTTGCCGGGGATGCGGAGATAATGCTGTGCCATATCATAGGGCTGCAGTTCATCCATGACCTCCTGGAATTCCTGGATACGCCCTTCTTTGAGTGACTGCACAATGGCCAGTGTAATTTCGTTATCGGTCATTAATAATGCCATCAGAATCTCCCCTTGGATCAGCAGAACATCCGCCGCATCCGTAAGCGGAAACGGTGTGTTCATTTGTTACACTATCCCCCAAAACGCCGGTGATGAAAAGCTTTTTATACACAAAAAATCCCGGGAGCCGAAGCGATGCGCTTCTTCACCGGGATTCTGTTTCATTTACTTAACATGCTTTCAGCTCTGCACGCTTTCTTCCTGATAAACCGGCACCCATCCTTCAGTCGTCACGAAGATGCGCACAGCGACCACTTTGCGGTCATCGGAAAGTGTGAAATAATGCGTGATGTTTTCCGGCACCGAAATCAAATCGCCAGGCGTCAGGTGGACTTCGAAAAAGCGCTCGTCCTTGCCCTGGATGATGAAAACGCCGTGGCCGCTGACAATATAGCGGACTTCGTCGTCTGTATGGATGTGTTTGCGCTGGAAGTTCTTCAACAGTTCATCCAGTTTCGGGTTCGAATCGGAAAGGGAAATGACGTCAGCCGCTTTATAGCCGCGACGCTCAGAGATATCGTCGATTTCCGCTTTGAACGCTTGCAGGATCTGTTCTTTCTCGTCATCGCTCAAATCGAATTTTTCGCGGAGCGGTTCCGGCAATTTATTGATGTCCCAGTGTTCGTAAACAACTTCCTGCTGCTCCAAAAATGCTGCGACTTCGTTTTGCGCTTCGATCGTTTCGTCTGTACCTTGAATTTTGATGATTGCCATTAATAATCTTCCTCTCTGATTGGGTTTATTTTATTTGAAGTAATGCCAATTGATATTGAAATAAAAACTCGCTGGCCTCCAATAATTTCTTCGCTTCAAAAGCGTCTTTGCCCCATACGGTGATGCCGTGGTTGCGGATCAGCACGGCGCCTTTATCGGCCGTCAGGTGTTCTTCGAAATCTTCCGCCAGCCGTGGAATGTGAGCGTGGTTGGCGATGATCGGAATGGACAGCACGGCATCTTCATCCCATAAGCCGAATGCTTTGATGAGTTCCTGTCCCTTGAAATCGATTTTGCCATCGCGTCCGTAATGTTCGGACAAGACGTTATTGGCAACGGTGTGGACGTGCAGGCTGCAGCCGGCACCGGTTTTATTGTAGATGGCGCTGTGCAGCAGCGTTTCGGCGGAAGGCTTGAGGTGAGTGGCTTCGACCGGCTCACCTGCCGCATCGACGAGGAGAAAATCCTCATCGGTCCGTTTGTATTTATCCTTGCCGCTTGCTGTGACCAGAAACTGGAGCGGCGCATCGTTCACTTTGATGGCGAGATTGCCGCTTGTGCCCATGAACCAGTCGCGCCCGGCAAGCACGTCTTTAACATCCGCCAACTCATTCCATTTTTCCTGCAGCTTCGTCAATGTCTGTTCTGTCGTCATGACCGCACCCCTAATTTCGCATCGATGATTTCTGTAACGTCCCCGAAATTCTCAAAAGGCTCGTAAGGAATATTGAGTTCCTCGCATTTTTCAATGAGGAAATCGCGGGCAATGACAAGGTCGGCATATTTTGCCGCCTGCAGATCGGTGATCGAATCGCCGATGACAATGCTCGTGCCGCCGTCCGCAAGTAATTTGCGAATGATTGACGGCTTACAGCAGCCGCAGCCTTGGCTCGCGCACTCGTCGTCGCAGCCGTGCGGGAAATCGATTCGGATGGTATCGCCGGAGAAGTCCGCTTCGTTGCAATAAATGCCTGCGAACGGTCCGAACGGTTCAAGCAGGGGGTAGACGAAAAAGTCGATGCCGCCGCTGACGATATAAAGCGGGATGTTGTGCTGTCTCGTATAGGCGACGAAATCCGCAAAGCCTTCACGGATCTCCGCCTGCTCAAGCACGTATTCGATGACTTCATCCTTTTTGGAGGATGGCAATAAAGAAAACATCTTTTTGACACCTTCACGTATGGAGATGGTCTGAGCGAGAATCTCGTCTTTGATTGGTTCCCAGCCTGGCGGATCGAAATGCTTCATGATGGCGATTAAATTATCGTTGGTTGTGATTGTGCCATCAAAATCACAAAAGATGATTGGCTGTTTCATAATTACCCCCATAATTCCAAAGCTGTTTTTAATTCTGGTTGCTGTGTGCTTGCGTCTTCCAGGCTTTGCTGTTGCAGGACGGCATCGACCGCTTGGCGAAACGCCTTGCCGCCACCTGCTGCGCCGTCCGGATGTCCATGGACACCGCCGCCTGCATTGATGATGCTGTCGATGCCGAAATCGTTGATGAGTAATGGCACAAGTCCCGGATGGATGCCGGCGGAAGGAACCGGGAATGTTGGTTTTAACAGGCTGTCATTTGTTAACTGTTCGCCGAGAGCCAGTGCCGCTGTCTTTTCCATGGCAACACTGCCGTAAGGAGAGGGAAACAGCGAGAAGTCAGCCCCTGCGTATCGCGTCAGCTTACCGAGTGCAAGCGGCGCTGCGACACCATAGAACGGAGAAGAAGTGAACGCACCGCTGAACGCCGGATGCGCCATGAGCGGCAGAGCGATTTCATCGTCTTCCGCCAGTTCCTGCAGCACATCGAGCCCGTAAGCATGAACATTGAACAATAAAGCATCGGCGCCGAGTTCACGGGCTTTTCGTGCCTTGTCGCGTAATTGTGATGTGCGGCCCGACAGATTCACCGCGTAAAGCGTCCGGTGGCCGGTTTCGCTATATACTTCGTGCAATACCTGTTTCGCAGCGGTGATGCGCTGCTCAAAAGGAGTCAGCGGATTGTCGAACAGGATTTCGTCATCTTTGACCAGATCGACGCCGCCAAGTGCCTGCTGTCTGAGCTGCGCCGTTAAATAATCGATGTCCCGGCCAATCACACCTTTGAAGATGCTCATGACGAGCGGGCGGCCGTGGACATCGAGCAATCCCCGGATGCCGTCGATGCCAAAGCGCGGTCCAGGAAATTGTTGGAGCAGACCTTCTTCAAAATCGATGTCCAATAATCTCACTTCACCGTCGAGCGACAATTTGCCGAACACGGTGGTCAGAATTGCCGGCAGGTCCGCCGAGAAATTCGCGCTTGGATAGGAAACTTTGATATGCGCTTTGATTGCATCGGGCTTGAGCGGGTGAGGGCTTTGTGGAAATTCCTCCACCGACACCACATGGCCTTTATGTTTTTTCAATTGCTCTTGCTCGAGAAGCGGCAAGTCGGTCCACGACCCGATCGTGAGCCCAAGCGCGATGCCTTCCGCTTTCTTCTCAAATGATCCCGCTTGGCCGTATACCTGATAGCTCGCTGTCAATCTGCTCATATGTGACACTCCTTAAGTTCTTTTCCTGAAAAATAAAAAACCTCTTCAAATAAGAAGAGGTTAAGGGCGTTAACGACTTCTTATTTCTCAGCCACACGTTCTGGCTGCAAGAATTAGCACCGTGTCCATTACTGGACCGGTTGCCGGGCTTCGTAGGGCTTGTCCCTCCACCTGCTCTAAATAAGAATTGATATTCGGTTAGTTGTTGCAATAAAGTAATTCTGATTATTCCACGTGCGAAGAATTCTGTCAACAGGGAATTGTGAGAAAGTTTTTTGGGAGAGATGCCAATGATAAAACTGCATAGATGGAAGTGAGCAGCTCTTCGCTCACGAACCCAGCAGTTTGCGCAGCAAACTGTAGGCAATCAGGGTTTTGGATTTGGTTTGGGCGGCGGAAAGGGCTCCGGACAGTAAACAGGCCGCTCCGGACAGTATTTTCGTTTTGCGGACAGTATTTTGAGAATGCGGACAGTATTTCAGTGTATCCAGATAGTAAACCCTTAATTTGGAAATTAGAGTAGCTTGAAAATGGAAAACCATAACGCAAACAATCCAATTCCTATACGAAATCGCTGATTTTCATCAAATCCACCATCAGCAACCACCGAAATTTTCAATCGGCGACCATTTTCACGGTAAAACAGACGAAATCACGACCGAAACCGCCTCTCACTTCAACAAGCTCCGACAAACTGCCCCAAAAACCAAAGAATTAGGAATGGAAAAGCCTTCGCCGCCAGCGAAGGCTCCTTTCAAACCCACAAACCCAGGAAGTTTCCGCCGAGCGGAAAACTTCCGCTAAAAGGGACTTAGTTTTTATTTGAAGTAAAGGGGGAGGTGCAAAAGCAGTCCATCCACACAGCAGTTCTTTCATAAGAGCATACAAAATGGGACGAGCAGCCATTTTGCAAATTGAAAAATAATTCAAAAATTCTTGTTGACAGTCTATTCTGAACCGTGATAGGATTCATCTCATAACAAAAACCGCATATAAAACTTAGTACTCTTATCAAGAGCAGGCAGAGGGAAATTGGCCCTATGACGCCCAGCAACCGACCGTAATACCTTCGTGAGAAGGGGCGCTTTATGCGCCGGGATGAAAATCCCGCAAGGCACGGTGCTAATTCCACCAGAAAGTTATTTTCTGGAAGATAAGAGGCATGGAACCTCTTAATTCTGCGCCTCTTTCTTTCGGGAAAGAGGCGTTTTTATATTGTATTTTAGGAGGAAAAACCATGACAACTACAGCAATATCCACATATCATGCATTGACAGAGGCGGAGGCAATCGCTTTGGCGGCGGGACTTTTCCCGGCAGGAACAGATCTGGAATGCCAGGAAATCGGCGACGGCAATTTGAATTACGTGTACCGGGTAAGCGACCGGGCAAGCGGCAAAGGCGTCATTATCAAGCAGGCGCTGCCTTATGCCAAGGTGGTGGGCGAAAGCTGGCCGCTGACCTTAAAACGTGCGGCGATTGAAGCTGCGGCGTTGCGTAAGCACGGTGAATACGCTACTGACCTCGTGCCGGAAGTGTATGGCACCGATGAAGAATTGGCGTATACGATCATGGAAGATCTGTCGCATTTGACGATTGCGCGTGAAGGTTTGATCCAAGGAAAAGAGTATCCGAAGCTTTCAAACGATATCGGGGAATATCTGGCACAGACTTTATTCCATACATCGGACTTCGCGTTGCATCCGTTTGAGAAGAAGCGGCTGGCCGCTGAATTTTCCAACCCGGAACTTTGCAAAATTACGGAAGACTTGATTTTCACGGATCCATTTTTCGATTACGAGACAAATGATTTCGAACCGGAACTTCGGCAGACGGTCGAAGCCATCTGGCACAATGACCGTTTGAAACTCGAAGCGGCGAAATTGAAGCGCAGCTTTTTGACGGAAGCGGAGGCATTGCTTCACGGCGACCTCCACACCGGCAGCATTTTCGCTGATGACAATGAAACCAAGGTCATCGATCCGGAATTCGCTTTTTATGGACCGATCGGCTTTGATGTCGGCTTATTCATTGCCAATCTGATTGCGCAGGGCATCACGCGGAACGGCGATGGCCGCGGCACAATCGTCGGCCATATCGAAAACACGTGGCAGGTGTTCGAAACGCGTTTCACAGAGCTTTGGGAAAATGAAGGCATTGAAGATTTCAAGAAGGTTCCGGGTTACCGCGAATCCGTTCTCGACAAGGTTTTCAAAGACACGCTCGGTTTTGCCGGCTGTGAATTGATCCGCCGCACCATTGGCTTGGCGCATGTCAAAGACCTGGACGGCATTGAAGATGCAGCAGTGCGCATCGAATCCAAAAAACAGGCTCTCCGCATCGGGGAGACATTAATCTTAAAACGCAGTGAACTCACATCGATACAAGATGTGACAGCGCTTTTGAAGGAGCTGTAAAGAATGGCAATCCCATTATCGATCCAATGGATCAACAACCAATTGATCATTCTCGATCAACAAAAACTTCCGCATGAAACGGAATACATTGCGCTGAACACAATCGAAGATGTCTACGACGCGATTATTACCATGAAAGTCCGCGGCGCACCGGCAATCGGCATAACAGCGGCTTACGGTTTGGCGCTGGCTGCCCAAAAGCACGATACGGAAACACTGGAAGTTTTCCATCATTTCGTGAAAAAAGACGCGGTTTACCTGGCGTCTTCACGTCCGACGGCAGTCAATCTGGCATGGGCGATCGGCCGGCTGCAGCAAGTGATCCAATCAGCCAAAACGCTTGCAGCGGCAAAAGCGGAAATTTTAGCAGAAGCGAAACGCATACATCAGGAAGACGAGGAAGCGTGCCGGACAATCGGCGGTTATGCGCTCGATCTATTGGAAGGCCGCTCGAGAGTGATGACCATCTGCAACGCGGGCTCCATTGCGACAGCGAAATACGGCACCGCGCTCGCGCCGTTTCATCTCGGGAAGGAATTGGGGCGTGAGTTCGAAGTCTTTGCCTGCGAGACGCGTCCGGTATTTCAGGGGTCGCGCATGACGGTTTGGGAGCTGCAGCAGTCTGGTGTGGATGTGACGCTGATCACCGACAGCATGGCGGCGCACACGATCGGTGCGAAAGGCGTTGAAGCGATCATCGTCGGCGCTGACCGCATTGCGGCAAACGGCGATACAGCCAATAAAATCGGCACCTTCAATCTGGCAATTCTGGCCGCTGCCTATAAAATTCCGTTCTATGTGGCAGCACCGGCATCAACTTTCGATTTGCAGATTCCAAACGGCAAAAACATCCCGATCGAAGAGCGATCGGCGAAGGAAATTACGCATATTGCCGGCCAGCAAGTTGCACCGAACGGCACAAAAGTCTACAACCCGGCATTTGACGTGACACCGGCGCAGTATATTACGGCAATCATCACGGAAAAAGGCATTATTCATCCGAATTATGAAAGAAATATACCGGAATTGTTTGCGACAGTTAAGTAAGTTATATAATCGATATTCCGCAAAACAGCTTTGCTTTCCTGGGGGCTTGCACTGAGCTAACTCGGACTCAGTAGCCTTCGCCCGAGTGGATCTCAGCACTTCGCTCGAAACAGAGTTGGAAAGCCAACTCCGTTTCTATTCCCCTGGGAGTCTCCGCTGTTTTGCTCCATATCGTTAGAAACTTCTCTCAGCGACGGTGCGTTTCCGGACTGAGCGGAGCAATAAGACGAGTGTTCTTCTCGGCTTATTGCGGGAGCTTTGTCCATAGCACCGAAGCGGTATTCATAGTGATTACAACAAAAATATTGCAAGTTAAGAAGGAGAAAACTCATGAAAAAACAATCATTTTTAATAATCGGGGCTTTATTGTTCATCAGTATTTTATTGGCGGCGTGCCAGCCGAAAGGCGAGACGGTGACGGAAGCGGAAACGGATTCGGATAAAAAGTCGGAAGCATCGGAACATCCGCTGGCGGGCAAGGAAGTGGCGTTGATCCTGCAGCAGAATCTTGGAACGTTTTCGGCGCAATACATAGCCGGAGTGGAAGAACAGGTTGAGAGCTTCGGCGGCAAAGTGACCGTATTCAACTCTGAAGGAGACCTGGCGAAAATGGCATCCAATTTGGATGCCGCCATCAACCAGGGAGCAGACGCGATCCTGATTGACCACGGAACGAAAGAGGCGTTGAACCAAGGCGTCGAAAAAGCGGTGGAAAAAGGGATTCCGGTTGTAGCATTTGACGCAGGAGTTGATGTGGAAGGCGTGGTTTCGCTTGAACAGGGAGATCAGCTGATGGCGGAACAGACGTTAACGAAATTGGCTGAAGACCATAACGGCGAAGCGAATATTGTAAAAATCTGGACAGCAGGATTTGCCCCGATGGAACGCCGTCAAATCGCTTATGAGCAATTCTTGAAAGACAACCCAGGCATCAAAGAAGTAGCGGCATTCGGTGCTGCCACTCAAAATACAGCGCTTGATACACAAGCGCAGATGGAAGCAATCCTGAAGCAATACCCGAACGAAGGCGACATCACAGCTGTTTGGGCGGCTTGGGATGAATTCGCGAAGGGCGCTGTCCGTGCCATCGAGCAGGCAGGGCGCACAGACATCAAAGTCTACAGCATCGACATGAGCGATGAAGATTTGCAGATGATCCAAAAAGACGGCAGCCCGTGGGTGGCTTCGGCCGCAGTCGACCCGACAGATATCGGACGCATCCAGGTGCGTTACGCGTACCAATTGATCAACGGCGAACAGCCGGAGGAGAAAGTGGTGCTGGAGCCGGTCTTCATTGATGCCGCTGAGCTTCCGGACGAAACGGTGACAACTGAAACGTTGAGCGAGCACATCGAAGGATGGGGAGCAAGCGAGCAAGGCTATACCGACGATCTTCGTGAACTGGAAGGGGAATAAAGGATTGGAGCCGTCCTCGGAATTGGGCGGCTCCTTTCGGCGAAAGGAGGGTGCAGAAGTGGCACAATTACTGGACATGCAGGCAATCGGCAAACGATTTGGCCATGTAACGGCGCTGGAAAACGGCCAGCTGGAACTCGAAAAAGGTGAAGTTCACGCTTTGCTCGGTGTAAACGGAGCGGGAAAAAGCACGATGATTAAAATTCTTTCAGGAGTTTATGGCCAAGACAGCGGCGAAATCAGGCTGGACGGTAAAGTCATTTCCCTGCGTTCACCGAAACAGGCCAAAGAACACGGCATTTATTGCGTTTACCAGGAAGTCGATACGGCCATTGTTGCGGATCTGACGGTCGCGGAAAATATCCTGATGGACAGTTTTGCTTCAGGCAGCAATTTCCTGTTGTCGAAACAGAAGATCAACAAGCAGGCGAAAGAAGCGCTGGTCCAATTGCAGTCGGAGGAAATCGCCGTAACTCGAAAAGCGGGCACGCTCACTTTGGCGGAGAAGCAGCTGGTGCTGATCGCCCGGGCGCTCGTGCATTCGGCAAAGCTCATCATCTTCGATGAACCGACAGCGCCCTTATCATTGACGGAATCGGACAAACTGTTTTCAGTCATCCGAAAATTGAGCAGCGAAGGCGTCGGCTGTGTATTCATTTCCCATCGGCTGCCGGAAGTATTCGAAATCAGCGACCGCATCACTGTGATGCGCGAAGGGAAATGGGTAAACACTTTCGTTACGGCAGAGTCTGATTCCGAGCAAATTATCGAAGCGATGCTGGGTGAAACGCTCAGTCATGAACTGGAGTACCAGACGCATGCGACTGGCGAGAATCTGCTGGAAGTTCGGGGGTTATCGGACAGCGGCAAGCTGAAGGATATTTCATTATCCGTGAAAGCCGGTGAAATCGTCGGGATTGTCGGACTCGTCGGGGCAGGCAAGACAGAGCTGGCCAAAGCGCTGTTCGGGGTGTCAAGTTCAGTCAGCGGCTCTGTGGAAGTCGCGGGAAAACAGGTCCGTATCAAGCATCCGGAAGATGCGATTCGGGCAGGGATGGCATTGATTCCCGAGGAACGCCGGAAAGAAGGGCTGTTTGTCCACGAAACGCTGCGAGCCAATGCCTCGTTCCCGAATCTCCGGAAATTCTCGACCAAGCTGTTCATGAATAAAGCAGCGGAAAACAGATTTGCCGAAGACATCATCGATAAATTAAAGATCAAAACCGGCGATACGGAAACACCGCTTGTCCATCTGAGCGGAGGCAATCAGCAGAAAGTGGCCATCGGTAAATGGATGAGCCTCGATTCGCTGCTTTATTTATTCGATGAGCCGACCAAAGGCGTCGACATCGGCGCAAAAGTGGACATCTTCAAATTGATCCGGGAACTGGCCGGAAGCGGCAAAGCCTGCCTTTATTTCTCCAGTGAAATCCATGAAGCGATCGGCATCTCCGATCGGATTCTGGTAATGTGCGATGGTCAGATCGTGAAGGAATTGTCACGTCAAGAAGCGACCCAGGAAAGGATATTACTCTATGCAAGCGGTGGAAAAGAAGAGCTTACCCCAAACGAAAAACTCAGCGAAAGAGAACGCAGTTCAGTTCCTGTTTAAATACGGCGCCATTATCCTGCTGATTGTCATCATCCTGTATTTCAGCAGCCTCAGCGACGCGTTCTTCAGCTACGGCAACTTCGCGGACATCCTGCGGTCGATTTCAATCGTCACGCTGCTGGCACTCGGCGTCACATTTACGCTCGTCGTCGATGGCTTTGACTTGTCTGTCGGTTCGACGATGTCCCTGTCGACCGTAGTGACGGCGTCACTGATGGTGTGGTATGACATGCCCCTGTGGCTCGTACTGTTATTGCCGCTGCTGATCGGTGTCGCGGTCGGCCTTGTCAACAGCTTCCTCATCACGGTCATCGGCATCCCCGATCTCCTCGCGACGCTCAGCATGATGTATATCGTGGCGGGGCTTCACCGGACGTATACGGAAGGCTATTCGATCTACAATAATATGCCGCTGACTTCCGGCGGCACGGCTCCCGGCCAATTGTCGGAAGCGTTCCTGTGGATCGGCCAGGGCCAGATGCTCGGCCTTCCGGTGCCGGTATGGATCATGGTCGTCATGGTGCTGGCGGCGTATGTGATTTTGAATCATACCCGCTGGGGCCGCATTCTCTATATGACCGGCGGCAATGCGGAAGCGGCTACCTTGTCAGGCATCAACGTGAAACGTGTGAAGACTTCGGCGTACATCATTTCCGGCGTCTTCGCTTCGATGGCGGGCATCTTGTTTACGGCACGTGTCGGCTCCGGCCAGATTGACGCCGGCGCACCACTCCTGATGGAAGCGGTAGCGGCAGTCTTCGTCGGCTATTCGGTGCTCGGCGCCGGCAAGCCGAATGCGCTCGGTACGTTCTTCGGCGCAGCCGTCATCGGCATCCTGTTGAACGGGCTGACGATTCAGAACCTGCCGTATTACGCATTCGATATCATCAAAGGGGCAGTATTGGTCGCAGCGCTTGCGGTTACGTATGTGTATGCGAAGAATAAGTTTTCGAAGAGTTAAGCTTAATAAACTATAAAGAATAATAGCAGAACAGCCGATATACTATTGGATGTTCTGCATTTTTTTATCTAAAAATTGAATAATAATAAAGATTTATTAAGCAATTTAAGGTAATCTGAATTGTATAGTACAAAAGGAGTGTGACCAATGGAATGCAATAATTGTTCAGTCGCTGAGCTGAGGTTTGATATCAAGTTGGAAGGCGAGGCGAATCTGTCCTTGATGGATAAAGTCGTCAGCCACTTGGAAAGACGTGACATGGAGATTACAAGGAAAGAAAATAGATTGCTTATGAAGGAGCGGGGCGCACAGGAATTTCTCGATTTCTGCCTGCACCTGATGGAACCGGCGCAAGTGCAGTTCCGGCTTGATAAAGGTGAATGGCAGGAACTGAGTGAAATGGAACAGGTCTTCAAGACGGAGTGGATCGATGAAGTGATCCGCAAGGAATTGCTGGTCTGCCATTATCAGCCGATTGTAACGGCAAACGAAGAGATTTTCGCTTATGAAATGCTCGCCCGGTTCCATAACGAAGACGGCTCGGTCATTTACCCGAACGAAATCTTCCCCGCTGCCAAATCGCGCAGCCGGCTTTACGCGCTCGACCGCGTGTGCCGCATGGCCGCTGTACGCCATTCTGCTGCAATAAAAGATGTGAAAGCGTTCATTAATTTCATCCCGACTTCGATTTATTCGCCTGAATTCTGCCTGCGCTCGACGATCAATCTGGCCAACGAACTGGGCATCGATCCACGCCAACTGGTATTTGAAGTGGTGGAGACGGAAAAAGTGGATGACATCGATCATTTGCGGGACATCCTCGCTTTCTATAAGAAGAAAGGTTTCCAGTACGCGCTGGATGATGTGGGTGAAGGTTACAGCACCATCGAGATGCTGGCGGATCTCGAGCCGCATTATATGAAGCTCGATATGCAGTATGTAGAAGGCGTGGCAGAAGACGCTGAAAAACAGAAAACGGCATTGCGTTTCCTTAAAAAAGCGCTGGAAATCGGATCGGTTCCGCTCGCGGAAGGCATTGAGATGAAAGAGGATTTTGAATGGCTTAAACAGCAGGGCTATGAACTATTCCAGGGTTATTATTTCGGCAAACCGTCAAAAGAGCCGCAAGGAATTGCGACAGTTCCAGTTTAAAGTGAGCATTTCCTGCGGCAATAAAAAGCGTTTCGGGTAAACTGGATGAAAAGGAGTGGTGGCTGTGCTGAGCTTTGATCCTTATCAACAGACAGAACGCGAAAATTACAAATTGCTTGTGGGCACGATCATACCGAGGCCGATTGCTTTCGTCACAAGCAAATCCGAAGATGGAATTGTGAACGCGGCGCCTTTCAGCTACTTCAATATCGTGTCGTCGAATCCGCCGATGCTGTCCGTTTCCGTTCAGCGCAAAGGCGACGACAAAAAAGATACTGCGCGCAATGTGCTGGCGGGCAAAGAATTCGTCGTTCACATCGTCGACGAAGAAAATGTCTTCGAAGTCAATGAAACCGCGGCATCGCTGCCGCCAAATGAAAGCGAGATCGATGTGACCAAACTGACGCTGGTCGACAGTGAGGAAATCGATGTGCCGGCTGTGGAGCAGTCCAAAGTCCGTTTTGAATGCGTCCTTCACCAGGCGATCGACTTGCCGAACACGGATCTGCTGATCGGCAGGATCGTCCGGATTCATGTCGACGAAGCAATATATGAAAACGGCCGCATCAATGCGGATGCCTTGAAGCCGGTCAGCCGCCTGGCGGGTACGAATTACGCCAAACTAGGCGAAATGTTTTCGTTGAAGCGGCCGGATTAACTAAGGGTCCATGCCGGAAAGCGCTGCTTTCCGGCATGGCCTTTTTCTTTTATATCGGGTTATGCAAAGTTCGAAAGCAGGAGCGGATGTTTTTCGCTGTGCGAAAAACTCCAGTCTTTAAGGAAGTCGCCGCGGAAGTGGCGGCTTTTTCAAATTGGGGGGTGGTTTTGGGGTGAGCGCAACTAAAATGGGTTTAAGCGCAACTAAATGATGAAATCGCGCAACTGAAAGAAAAGATGTGGAAAATTTTTCGAATTATCGTCTGCTTTTTAACATTCCAGCGTTGAATAATCGCTGACCGCACCTCAAATGGAGAGAAGCGCACCTCGTAAGCCGATTTCCGCACCTCGCAAACGAATAACCGCACCTCAAACGCTTCAACCCGCACCCCAACCGATTCAACCCGCACCCCAAACCAAAAAACGCAGCCAGCTCACCAAGCTGGCTGCGTTCCCCGCATATTTCATTTCTTCATCAATAAATAAACAAAATAAGGTGCGCCGATCAAGGCGGCCATGACGCCTGCCGGGATGCCGGACGGCTCGAGCAGATTGCGGCCGATGGAATCCGCCAGCAAGAGCAGCCAGCCGCCGATCAGAATCGCAAGTGGCAGGAATAGTTGGTGGCGCGGACCGACCAATGCTTTCGCGATATGCGGCGCCATCAGGCCGATGAAGGCGATGCCGCCCGTAACGGAAACAGCTGAAGCGGCCAACGCGACGGCAGCGAGCAGCATCGTGATGCGCTCTTTTTCGACGGAGACACCCAAGCCGACCGAAACCGGTTCGCTGAGTCCGAGCATATTCAAGCGATTGGCTTTATAGAGGACAAACGGGATGAGCACCAATAGCCACGGCAGCAGCGCCAGGATGAACGGCCAGTCTGTACCCCAGATATTGCCGGCCAGCCAATTGGCGATGAAATCCACTTTTTCGCGTTCAGCGGATGAAATCAGCACAATCATGACGCCGGACAGCGCCATCGAAAAGCCGATGCCTGTCAGAATCAGCCGGATTGGCTGAAGCCCTGTCTCTTTCTGATAAGAGAACAGGTAGATCAATATCGCCGTCAGCAAAGCGCCGCCAAAAGCGACTAATGGCAATAGATAAACGAACGAACCTGCCTCGACAGGCACGAACAGGAAGAACAAAGCGATTGCAGCGCCGGCACCCGAATTGATTCCGATGATGCCTGGATCTGCCAGGTCATTGCGCGTAATGCTTTGCAGGATCGCACCGGACAAGGCGAGCGCCATACCAGCAAGCACCGTAATCAGGATGCGCGGCATGCGGATGGAGAACAGGACGAAATTTTCCTTGAACGTGCCTTGACCCATAAGCGCGGCAAAAATACGGTCATATCCCATGGATGAGTAACCTGCACCGACGCTGATGATGGCTGTCGCCAAAATCAACCCGAGCAGTGTGAAAAAGAAGAGACGCTGTTTTTTTATCAAAGCTGACTGAATCATGTGAATGCGCGGCCTCCTTTACGGACGATGATCAGGAAGAATGGCAAGCCGAGCATGGCGACGATTGCCGCCACCGGCGTTTCAAAAGGCGCGTTGATCGTTCGGCCGAGCAGATCGGCGAACAGCATGAAAATCGCACCAGCCACAGCGGACATCGGGATGATGTGCCGGTAGTCAACGCCCACGATAGCGCGCACGATATGCGGGACGAGCAAGCCGACAAACGCCATATTTCCGGCAAGCGCGACAGCGGCACCTGCCAAAGCCGTGATGACGACAAACAGCAGCGCTTTGGTGCGGTTGGTGTTCTGGCCGAGGCCGATTGCCGCTTCCTCGCTCAAACTCAGGATGGAAAGTTGGCGTGACAACAGCAGCGCAACCACCATCGCAATCAAGATGAACGGCGTAATCGTCTGCAGCTGGCCCCATGTCGTGCCGATCAAGCCGCCGGCCGTCCACATGGAGATGTCTTTTGAAATTTTAAAGTATAAGCCGATCCCTTCTGCAACGGCAGTAAGGAAAGCGGAGATGGCAGCACCTGCCAGCACAATCCGGAAAGGCGAGAAGCCGCCTTTTTTCATTGAGCCAAGGCCGAATACCAACGCACCGCCGACAGCTGCGCCAATAAAACAGGCGACCATGATGCCGAAATAATTGGCAGCGGGAATCATGGCGAGTGTTACCGCAAGTGCTGCATTGGCTCCGGCAGTCAGGCCAAGAAGACCCGGGTCCGCTAACGGATTGCGTGTCATCCCCTGCATGATGGCGCCGGACACAGCAAGCGCCGCGCCAACCAGGACAGCCGCCAGTTCACGCGGCAGGCGGATTTCACGAATCACTGAAATTGCATCGTTTGTAAGGTTTGAGAAGAGGGCGAGCCGGATATCGTTCAAGCCGATATCGGCTGCGCCAAAAGCGATGGCGGCTGTAAACGTCAGCACGAAAACGGCGACCGCCGCGAGCATCTTGGCAAAGAAATTGAATTTTGTCGGCATAAGGCATCATCATTTCTGTTAAGGATAAAAAGGAATTCCCGAGGATCCAGGAATTCCTTTTCTTTTTTATTGAGCTAAAAAGTTCTCTTTAAAGAATTCCAATTGGTAATCCAGTGAAAGCGGATCGTTGAAATAGAATTCCTTGGCGTTCGCTTCAAAGACATGGCCGTTTTTCACGGCTTCCGTATTTTTGTAGACATCTGTTTCCTGGAACGAATTGTCCTGTTCAGAGTCTTTGCTGAAGATCACGTAGTCGCCCATGTATTCAGGCAGAACTTCCTGTGACAACGCGTAGTAGCCGTCTTTCAAAGCCATTTCTTCCACTTTCGCCGGCATTTTCAATTTCATTTCCTGATAAAGGATTTCCGTTCCGCGGCCCCAGGCGTCGCCGAACACGTAAATTTGTTTATCGAAGTTCTCGATGACCGAGACGGTTGCGTCTTCACCGATTTCAGCACGGATTTCTTCGCCGGCAGTTTGCGCGCGTTCTTTAAAATCGTCAATCCAGGCTTGAGCCTCTTCTTCTTTGTTTACAACTTTACCGATTTCAAGATGCTGCGTCAGGTAATCCACGTTATTGTATGTAAACGTGACTGTCGGTGCGATTTCGTTCAACTTATCAATGTTTTTCATAGTGGACGAACCGATGATCAAATCGGGGTCCAATTCAATGATTTTCTCGAGGTCATCTTCGGCAACTTCTTCCACATCCGCCAATTCTTCTTCAAATCGAGGGTTCATCTTAGACCAGGAATCCACTCCGACCAGTGGCACATCAAGCGCCATGGCATTTCCTGCATAAGTCGATAAGACGATGACACGCTGTGGATCTGCAGGAACTTCAATCGGTCCTGTTTCTGATTCATATGTAATCGTTTCCGGCGTCGTTTCCGCCGAAGCTTCATCTTTTTCTTCCGTTGACTCTGAGTTGCACGCTGCAAGGAATAAAGCAGCCAATAAAATCAGCAAGAATGTTAATTTCTTCATTATGGTTATGCTCCTTTGATTAAGTTATAGGTGATGCAAATCGGTTTCTGCGTTCTTGGGTCCATTCCAATCTCCGCATCAATCCGAAAGACGGTTTTCAAGACATCGGCAGTGATGACTTCATGGCATGCGCCGGCTTTGATGATTTCACCGTTCTTCATGGCAATCAGGTGGTCGGCGAAACGTGCGGCCTGATTCAAATCGTGCAGGACCATGACGATGGTGCGTTCCTGCTCTTCATTCAGCTTCTGCAGCAACTCAAGAATTTCGAGCTGGTGGGCCATATCAAGGTATGTAGTCGGTTCATCCAGGAAAATCATTTCCGTTTCCTGGGCGAGTGCCATAGCGATCCAGACGCGCTGGCGCTGGCCACCCGATAAGGCATCCACCGGATGATATTTGAAGAACTGTGTACCGGTCACATCGAGTGCCCAGTTGATGATGTCATGGTCCTCGGCTGACAGGCGTCCGAAGCCTTTCTGATAAGGGAAGCGGCCGTATGACACCAATTCACCGACGGTCAAACCTGGCGCGTTTTCCGGAGTCTGCGGGAGAATAGCAATTTTCCGGGCGAGCTTCTTTGTATTTTCTTTGGCGATATCAGCGCCGTCAAGCACGATGCTGCCGGACTGATGGGGAATGACGCGTGTCAGGGCTTTTAGTAAAGTGGATTTGCCGCAGCCATTCGAGCCGATGATGGTGGTGATTTTCTTATCGGGGATGGACAGCGATAAATCTTTTACGATCGCACGGTCTCCATAGCTGATATCCAGATGCTCAGCGAACAGGCGAACCATATAGTAAAACCTCCTATTTGAAAATTAAATGAGAAACTAATTGATAACGATTATCATTTTCAGTACAATCAATACTATAAGGCGGATGCATGTCATTGTCAACGGTCAACTTAAGAGAAAAGGATGATTCTAATGAATGAAATAGAAGTTTTTGACGTCACCATTATCGGCGGAGGCCCAGCAGGATTATATTCAGCTTTCTACAGCGGCCTTCGGGAAATGAAAACGAAAATCATCGAGTTCCAGCCGCGCCTGGGCGGGAAAATCCACGTTTATCCCGAGAAGATGATCTGGGATGTGGGCGGTCAGCCGCCGATGCCGGGTGCTAAGCTGATCGACCAATTGGTGGCGCAGGGACTGACATTCAACCCGGAAGTGGTTCTCAATGAGAAAGTCCAAAGCATTGAGAAACAGGAGGATGGCTTGTTCAGGCTGGAAGGCTCGTCCGGCCAGATCCATTTCTCCAAAACGGTGATCGTCGCAGTCGGCGGCGGCATCCTCAATCCGCAGAAACTGGAGATTGAAGGCGCCGAGCGCTTTGAAGTATCCAATCTTAATTACACCGTCAAATCGCTCGAACGTTTCAAAGGGAAGACCGTCCTCATTTCAGGAGGCGGCAACTCGGCCATCGACTGGGCCAATGAGCTCGAGCCGATTGCCGACAAAGTATTCGTCAGCTACCGGAAAGATGCGCTGGCAGGGCACGAAGCCCAGGTCAGCCAATTGCACGGGAGTTCTGTCGTGTGTTATTTGAATACATCCATCAGCCGGTTGATCGCTTCAGACAGCCGCGATGCCATCGAGCTCGTTGAGTTGACCAATCGGGTAACTGCGGAGAAAATCCTGCTTCCTATAGATGAAGTCATTATCAACCACGGCTATGAGCGCGACATCAGCTTGCTCGGCAACAGCCCTTTGGATATTGAGATTGCGGATGATTACTATATTGCGGGAACGCCTAAAAGCGAATCATCGGTCGATGGCCTCTTTGCCGCCGGCGATATCCTCCAGCATCCCGGCAAACTCAATCTCATCGCCGGCACATTCCAGGACGCAGCCAACGCCGTCAACCAGGCGAAAAGCTACATCCAGCCCGACGCCAATAAAATCGCCATGGTCTCGTCGCACAATGAAATCTTCAAGAAGCGCAACAAAGAATTGGTCAAACAGATGATGAGTTAAGGGAGGCGGCCTCTGGGGCCGTCTTTTTTTCTTTGAAGATGGAGTCGAGTTCAAAAGCGTGGAGCGGATGTTTTTCGCGGTGCGAAAAACTCCAGTCTTTGGGAAGCTGCCGCGGCAGTGGCGGCTTTTTCAAAATAGGGGTTGGGGTTGGTTAGGGGACCGCAACTAAGTTTAAGCGCAACTAAATTGAATCTAACCGCAACTAAATTGTGAAATCGCGCAACTAGAATAAATAATTTGTTAAATATTTCAAGTTGTAATTCTCTTTTTAACATTCCAGCTTTGAATAGTTGCTGACCGCACCCCAGATGGAGAAAACCGCACCTCGCAAGCTAATTTCCGCACCTCAAAAGGGAATAACCGCACCCCAACTGAGTCAAGCCGCACCCCAAACGGTTCAACCCGCACCTCACACGATCCAAGCCGCACCCCAAGCCAATCAACCCGCATCCCAATCACAAACCAGCCACATCCCCACCGATTTTATTCACATAAATCCCGAAAAAGTTTTCCAGTCGCTGGCAGATGTTCTATAATTGTAAGAATATTAAAAAGAGGATGTGGGGTTGATGGAGGAGTTTGACTGGGTAGGCAGCGAGGAGCATTTTGTGGATCGGCCGGATATATGGAAGATGCAGAAGATGGCGATCGGGCGGTTTGGCGGCAATTCGGCAGCGGGGCAGACGAAGAACGAGGATGCTTGTCTGGCTTGGGCGAATCCGGAAGAGGACTGGGAATTGGCGATGATCATGGATGCACATGATACGGCGGAAAGCGCCGAAGTGGTGATGGAGCAATTCCTCGCGCATCAGGAAGAGATCAGATCGTTCTTGTCCATGGACGTCAGCTTTGAATTTTTTCAGAGTCTCGAGGCTTTGCTGCTGCGGATTTTTCGGCAAAAGGATTTCCTCGCGACGTGCCGGGAGATACAGGGTGAAACCGCGTGTTTGATCACGATCCGCAAAGGCAAGCACTTGTATTGGTTTTCGGTCGGCGATTGCCTGCTCTATCTATTTCATCCAGAACTTGCGGCAATGGGACAATATCAGCTGAATCAGCGTCATTTTTACGAGTGGATCGGACGCAATAACAGCTTTGCCCAGGCAGTGCCGAGCTTCAGCAGCGGCTTGCGTGAATTGCGGCAAGGGCGGAACCAGATCTTATTGGCGACAGATGGCCTGACGGAATGTCCGGGCGAACCTTATAAGGAACCGGCAATTATCTACGATCAGTTTGATGAAATAAATGAAGAAACTGGCATCCGGAACTTGCTTGAAACCGTTCAGCAACAAGGGGTGCGAGACAGTGTCACGTTAGTCACCTGGACAGTGGATGTTGCAGAAAAACCGCTATACGCCAGCAATCAGCAAACTGTGACGAAAGAGGATAGTTGGGGTGTTGAGTAAAGCTGCAGCACCCAAACCCAGCCTGGAGCTCAAGAAATTGATGGCTTCTGCGATGGCGGAGAAGCAGGTGGAAGCGGAATATGCCCGGTATATTGAGGATCCGAATCGAAATTTATATCTAATGGGTGAAGCGGCGTTTATTGGCATCGACTTGAAAGGCCCTTCGCGCTGTGAGATTCGCCATATTGCAGTTGGCGTCGATTGCCGCAGCAGCGGAATCGGTTCCCGGATGATTGAAGAAGTCACCAAACGTCACGAGGTCCAGGAAATCTTTGCTGAAACAGATGTGGATGCCGTCGGTTTCTACCGGAAAATCGGCTTCAATATAAAAAGCCTGGGCGAAAAATACCCAGGCCGTGAACGATTTTATTGTGCGAAGACTTTGCCGTCCAAGTGACGGGTGCAGTTATAGAGCGGGCATTGCCACGCATCCTCAGCATTTTTCAAAATAGTGATCGAGGTATTATCGAGCAGGGTCTTCGTGAATTGCTCCGGCAATAATGATTGGAGCGTCAACCCGATCAAGCCGCCGTGGCTGACGACAAGGACACGTTTGCCCGGATAATCTTTCACGATGTCCTGCAAGGCAGCGGCACCGCGTTCGGCCACCGTTTCACGTGTTTCCATCCCGAGGTCGAGCGAGCGCCAGTCGGCTCCCCATTTGGCAATGCGGTCATCTTCGGTCGTGCCTTCGATTTCGCCGCCGCTCATTTCGCGCAGCCGCGCATCAAAACGGCTGACGGAAAGTCCGATTTTTGCGCCAATGATTTCAGCGGTTTCCTTGGCCCGTTCCAAATCACTGGTGATGATCAGGTCCCATTCCTCTTCGGCTGCCAGCCGTTCGGATAACGCGATGGCCTGTTCACGCCCGGTTTTATTCAGCGGAATATTGCTGTTGCCCTGCGCAATCCCGAGTACGTTCCATTCTGTAATGCCGTGTCTGACGATGCCGATTGTGGTCATCCGATCCAACTCCTTTGACGATTTCTACTATATAGAATAAACCAATTTTGGAACTGACGCACTCGCTAATATCAAACAGGGGGAATCCGGATGAATGAAAAAACCATGATTTACGAAAAATTACCGACTATTGAAAGCGAGAGATTACTATTGCGCAAACTCGAAATGACGGATGCAGATGACATGTTCGAATACGCATCCGAGCCCGCCGTATCGCGTTTCATGCCGTGGCAGGCACACCAAACAACTGACGATACGAGAGAGTTTATCAACTTTATTCGCCAAGGCTATGAAGACAATAAAAAGTTGACCTGGGCCATCGAGTTGAAGAGCGAAAACAAGATGATCGGAACCATCGATTTCGTCAGCTGGCTGCAGAAACGGCAGCGGGCGGAAGTCGGCTATACACTGTCCCATCATTATTGGGGGCAAGGACTGATGCTTGAAGCTGCGGAAACGCTGATCGATTTCGGCTTCAAGGAAATGGATCTCATCAAAGTAGAAGCGCCGATTATGCTGGACAATACACAATCACAGCGCGTCGCCGAAAAACTTGGCATGATTCGTGAAGGTGTATTGCGCAAACACATGATCATCAAAGGGGAATTTGTCGATCTGGCGATGTATGCGGTTCTGAAGGATGAATTTTATTCGCGGTAAGCGTGTGGTAAAATCGTAGTCAATCTCATTGTAAGGCGGGTGCTTTTGTGGAAGTCTTCCTGTTCATCGCGATTATCCTGACGGCATCCGTACTCCAGACCAGCACCGGTTTCGGATTCTCGATTCTGGCGACACCTTTTCTGTTGCTTCTTTTCGACGTCAGTGACGCCATCCAAATAAATCTTGTGCTGTCGCTGATCATTTCCTCAGCGCTGATTTCGAAAATTCGCAAAGACATTGATTTCGATATTTTGAAAAGGCTGATCATCGGCAGCATCGCGGGCATGCCGATTGGCATCGCTGTTTTTGTGGTTGCCGATATGCAGAAGCTGAAACTGGGCATCAGTTTGGTCATTCTGCTGCTGACTGTTTTGCTGATTTTATCCCTGCGCATCAGGCGGACGGCGGGTCGCGATTTCCTGTTTGGCGGCTTGTCGGGTAGCCTGACGACCAGCATCGGCATGCCGGGGCCGCCGCTTTTGCTGTATTTCTCGGGAACCGATACCCTGAAGGAAAAGCTTCGGGGAACCACGCTCGCATTTTATCTGTTCATTTATTCGGTCAGCCTGGTGCTCCAGATTATTTTTACGGGCACGCACCGCACCGTCTGGATCTCCAGCGCGATGGCCATCCCTATTGTGCTGCTCGGCCTGTATCTCGGTCAGCGGCTGTTCCACCGGATCGACCAGCGCACTTTCCGCTATGTCACTTATGCGATTCTGCTGTTTACGGGTGTGTATTTGTTGGTGGATAATTTGGGCTGACCACTATGGAATAAAAACGAAAATGTCTTTGAATATTTTCTAACCGCAACTAAATCAAGTTTAAGCGCAACTAAATTGAATCTAACCGCAACTAAATGACGAAATCGCGCAACTAAAAATAAAATATTGGAAAATATTTCAACTTAATGGTCGCTTTTTTGTATTATAGCTTTGAATAATTGCCGACCGCACCTCAAATGAAGATAACCGCACCTCGCAAGCCGATTTCCGCACCCCAACCGATTCAACCCGCACCCCAACCGATTCAACCCGCACCCCAACAAAAAAAAGCCATCTTTCTCACCGGCAAGCGGTGCAAGAAAGATGGCTTTTCGCATCATAAAATCAAAAATCGAAATTATCCGGGTCCGGACCGACGCGGCGGTTTTCATTGAGCGCGGAAATGCGTTCCATGTCTTCGTCGGTCAGCTCGAAATCGAATATTTGGCCGTTCTGGATGATGCGCGGTTCTTTTGAAGATTTCGGAATGGTGACGACGCCGTTTTGGAGGTCCCAGCGCAGGATAACTTGTGCCGGCGTTTTTTCGTTCTTCATCGCAATTTCCTCGAGGACAGGATGGTCGAGCAGCTTGCCTTGCATGAGCGGCGACCAGGCTTCCAATTGAATATTGCGGGCTTTACAGAATTTATGAAGTTCTTCCTGTGTCAGCAGCGGGTGATACTCGACTTGATTGACCATCGGTACGATATCGACATCCTTCAATACATTCTCCAGGTGATGGATCTGGAAATTACAGACGCCGATCGCTTTGACGCGGCCGTCTTTATACAATTTTTCAAGCGCGCGCCAAGCATCTTTATACTTTCCTTCCACCGGCCAATGGATCAAATATAGATCGAGATAATCGAGTCCCAGCTTCTCCAGGCTCGCTTCATATGCGGACAGCACAGAATCGTAGCCGAGATCGGAATTCCATACTTTCGATGTGATAAAGATATCTTCACGTGACAGGCCGGTTTCTTCGAGTGCTTCGCGGACTCCCCGGCCGACACCGGCTTCATTGCCATACATGGCGGCCGTATCGATGCTTCGGTAACCGTTGACAATTGCTGTCCGCACGCAATCGGCGGTCTCGTCGCCGTCCTTCAGCCCGGATACGCCGAGGCCGAACCAGGGCATTTCGACGGCATTATGCAATGTGCTGGCGGATGCCAAATTTTTCATCGGATGAACACCTCCCAATCGTAAATAACTTGTCTTTTAATATACCCGCTGTTCCAATAAAAAAACGGCAGCTGCGTTACGCTTTTGCAGCCTGCCGTTTCTTTTCGGTTTTATCGATGACAGTCGTGCCGACAAGGTCACCGGTTACGTTCAGCATCGTTGCGCCCATGCCGACAAGTGCGTCAATCGCTGTCAGCAATGCGACAGCTTCCATCGGCAGTCCGAGCTGCGCGAAGACGGTGGCGATCATGACGATTCCGGCTCCTGGCACACCGGCTGTACCGACAGAAGCGAGCGTACCGACGAGCACCACCATCAGCATATCCGGCAAGGATAAGGGATTGCCTGTCAAATTGGCGGCAAAAGCGGCGGATACGGCGATTCGGATGGCGGCTCCATCCATATTGATGGTAGCACCGAGCGGCAGGCTGAAGCCGTACAAACTTTTCGATAAGCCAAGACCGCGTGCTGCTTCAAGTGTCAACGGCAAAGTGCCGGAGCTGCTTTGTGTAACGAACGCTGTCAGAATCGGCGTTCGCGCATGGCGGAAGAAGATGCCCGGTTTTATTTTCATCAAAATCAACAGAAGGGTATAGAGCACAATCTGCACGGCGATGGCGACATACAGCACGAGCACCATTTCACCGAGTGACAGCAGCGTATCAAGCCCCTGGCTGCCGACCACTTCCGCCATGATGGCGAAAACGCCGATCGGCACATATTGCAGAATCACTTTCAGGACGACGATGGTCGCCTCATTCAGACCGTTGACGGTTTTATAAAGATGCTCCCCAAGCTCCCCGAATTCCGCTGAGCTGCGCATATAGGCGATCGCCAACCCGAACGCGAATGCCGTGAAGATGATGCCGAGCAGATTCATTTCAGTGAACGCAGTAAAGATATTCGATGGTACGATATTCAGCAGTACATTGATGACACCGGGATTTTCAGGGGTTTCAAAAGTTTCATCGGCTGGCAGCGTCATGCCGGTGCCGGGCTGGAACAGGGTTGCGACGGTCAACCCGACGATGATGGCGAACGCCGAACTTAAAACATAATAGAGAAATACCTTTCCGCCCATGCGGCCGAGGTCACCGAGACGGCTCTGATTGACGCCGACCATCAAGGTGAACAAGATCAATGGAATGATCAGGAACGTCAATAAATTCAGCAGCAGATCGCCGAGCGGCGCCAGCACCGCAGCGTCTTCCCCGAACAGCAGCCCGACGATCACTCCAAGGATCAGGGCGATGGTGATTTTAACTATTAAAGATGTATCTGTATATTTTCTCCAAATGGCTTTCATATGCTACCTCCTTCAAATTATTGAAATATAGTTTAATCCGTACAAAATTACTTGGAATTACCCATTACAGTAGATGAAGGGCGGGCAGCTGTCAAAGCCGTTGCTCAAAAGGATGGTTTTACTAAACGATATTCCGCAAAACTGCTCCGAAGACATTAGCCGAAGCTTGCAAGGCTAAGTCTTTGCGACGAAGCAGCGCAGCGATGCAGGAGCACGCTTTACTTCCGCTCTTTTGCTCCATATCTATAGAAACTTCACTCAAAACAAAAACTGTAGATAAGTGTGTATTTTTTTATCAAAAATTTACCCTATACACTATTAGTGCCCAATGTTATCCTATTGAAAACCAAATGCGAAGAAGAGAAGAGTAGGCAGATCCCAACCTTTCACAAGAGACCCCTGGCAGCTGGAAAAGGGGAGAGGCGGACGGCTGAAACAAAACTCTGAGCAGCGCGCCGGAACCAGCGAATGGGGGTGGCGCGACAGGAGCTCCTGTTACCGGGCAAAAGTATAAGCAGGCGCGTCCTGCCGTACTTAATGAGACTGGCATGGCGACATGCCGGTGAACTGGAGTGGCACCGCGAACCCGAACCGCCTCCAAGACGAATTGTCTTGGAGGCGGTTTTTTTATGACGAAATTATTTGATTGGAAAGATCCGCTGATTTTATTGGCGGCAGTCGGCATTTCGAATATCGGGGCATGGATTTACCTCATCGCCTTGAATCTCAAAGTGCTGGCGATGGCAGATAATTCAGCATTGGCGGTTGCCGGCCTCTATATGACCGTGCCGCTCGCCGCGATTTTCACGAATATGTGGGCGGGCAGTCTGATCGACCGGCTGAACAAGCGCAAGCTGCTGATCGGGCTCGACCTGGCACGGGCAGCGCTCATTCTGCTGCTGCCGCTGTTCGATTCGCTGGCATCCATCTATGCCGCCGTTTTTGTGCTCGGCATCGCCGGCTCCATGTTCGCGCCGACGTCGATGGCTTATGTGACCCTGCTGCTGAAACCTTCGCAGCGTCAGCGCTTTAACGCTTTTCGGAGCCTTGTCGGTTCCGGCGCTTTCCTGCTGGGTCCAGCTGTCGCCGGCACCTTGCTAGCCGTCGGCAGTGCGGACTTTGCCCTTTATACCAACGCCGCAGCTTTATTTCTTGCGGCTATGCTGACCGCCATTCTGCCGAACCTCGATGGCAATAAAACCGGCAGCGCCGAAGAGCCATTGAATCTGAAACTGGTTCGCCGCGATTTGGCTGCGGTGCTCGCTTTCAGCAGGCGGAACCGTTATATAGCGCTAGTCTATCTGACTTTCAGCGCGGTGACGGTGTTGGCAACTGCACTCGATTCACTGGAAGCTTCTTTTTCGATTCTGGTGCTTGGCTTGAGCGAACAGCAATACGGCTTTCTCGTCAGTGTCGCCGGTGCCGGGATTGCTGCCGGATCGCTCGTCGCCGCTGGGCTCGGCAATCGGCTGACAGTTTCTTTCCTGATGGGAGGGGGCGCGATAATCGTATCAGCCGGTTATCTCATCTATGCTTTTTCTGAGGATTTCACAGGCGCCGCAATCGGCTTCTTTGTCCTGGCGTTTGCGCTCGCATTCGCCAATACCGGTTTCCAAACCTTCTATCAGGAAAACATTCCCGTTGCCATGATGGGCCGGATCGGCAGCATCTACGGCATGGCTGAAGCGATCCTCGTCATCCCGCTGACACTTTGCTTTGCCGTGGCTGCTGAATTGCTGGCCATCCGCCCGGTCATCATCACCGGCTCCCTGCTGATACTCGGCGTCAGCAGCGGTCTGGCCATTTTGGTCAGCAAGGAGCAGCCCGCTGCGAATAAAACAGAGAGCGAAACCGCCGTATGATCGTAAAAAAAACAGACCTGCCATCCAACGGCAGGTCTGTTTTCCTATAAACGTTTATGCGACATTGCTTCGCGCATATCCTGAAGCGATTGTTTGCCGTCATCGCCGCGCTTAATCATCAGGTTGGTGTACAGCGCATCGATCAGACTCAGCTGCGCGATGCGGGAAGACAAGGCTTCCGAGCGGAAATCGGTTTCCTCAGAAACCGTGTAAAGGCAAATATCCGATTCCTTCGTCAACGGGGACTTCGCGAAGTTTGTCAGGCAGATGATGGTGACGCCTTTATTTTTCAGCACACGCAGCACATCCAAAATATCGGTCGTCGAGCCGGAATGGGAAATGACAATGGTGGCATCCTGCTCATTCATCTGGGATGCGGACATCACCTGGACATGGGCATCAAGATTCATGGCCACCGGCAAGCCGAGGCGAATGAATTTATGGTAGCCGTCCATCGCAACGCTGGCAGAACCGCCATTGCCGAAAAATTCGACTTTGCGGGCGTTCATGATCGTCGTGACGGCTTGCTCGATTGTTTCGCCGTCCACAATCTGCAGCGTCGCTTCCAATGTCTTGATATTGGACCGGAACACTTTTTCAGCGACCGTTTTCACTTCATCGCCTTCTTCGATCTGCTCGTGGATATCTTTAAGCGGCGTCACCACTTCGGAAGCCAAGGAGATTTTAAAGGCCTGAAAACCTTTAAAGCCGATGCGCTGGCAGAAGCGGAAGATGGTGGACTCCGCGATGTTTAATTCGTCTGCTATTTGATTGATCGTCAAATGGATGATATTGCGCGGATCATTTAATACAAAATCAGCGATTTTCTTTTCTTTGTCGCTGAACTGTGAATAATTGCCCCGTATGGCCGCCTGCGCAAACTTTTGTTCTTTCATAAGTGAATTCCTCATTTCTGACACGTTTCGTACTGACATTATACTACACTTCCCTTGTGTAAGGAAAAAAATTTGATATAATAAAACCACTACGGAAAAAAATTCCCAAAGGGGCGATTGAAATGGAAATTGGTTTGATTGGATTAGGAAAAATGGGCTTGAACCTGGCCTTGAACTTAGCGGACCACGGACATCAAGTGGTCGGATACGATAATTTTGCCACAGTTGAAGAGGATAGCTTCAAGCGGGTTTCTTCTATAGAAGAAATGGTAGGCAGCTTGAAAGCACCGCGTACGATCTGGCTGATGGTGCCGGCGGGCGAAATCACGGAAACAGTGATCGGCGAACTGCTGCCTTTACTCGAAAAAGGCGATACATTGATCGACGGCGGCAACTCGAATTATAAAGATACGCTGCGCCGCGCAGCAATGCTGCAGGAGCACGGAATTTATTTCTTCGATTGCGGCACGAGCGGCGGCACAGAAGGCGCGCGCCACGGCATCTGCTCGATGATTGGCGGCGACGAACAGAAATTCAAGGATATCGAACAGGTATTTAAGGACATCTCTGTTGAAAACGGCTACCTGTACACAGGCAAAGCCGGCAGCGGCCATTTCCTGAAAATGATCCACAACGGCATCGAATACGGCATGATGCAGGCGATTGCGGAAGGCTTCGATATCCTCAGTAAAAGCCAGTTCGATTACAATTATGAAGAAGTGGCAGGCGTGTGGGACAACGGTTCCATCATCAGCTCATACCTGATGGGCCTCACACAAAACGCGTTTTCAAAAGACGCCAACCTCGACGGCATCCGAGGCGTCATGAACTCATCCGGCGAAGGCCAGTGGACCGTCGAAACGGCACTCGATCTGCAAGTCGCAGCACCGGTCATCACCATGTCATTGATGATGCGTCACCGTTCACAGGAGGACGACACCTTCACAGGCAAAGTCGTCGCAGCCCTGCGCAACGAATTTGGCGGACATGCTGTGGTTAAGAAATAAAGGATATATAAACTGAATTAAAGTATCAGTTTAAAATTCCGCTTCGTCGCTTAGGACAAAGCTCCCGCAATAAGCCGAGAAGAGCACTCGTCTTTGCTCCGTCGGCATTCGCCTGCTCCATAGGCGCGCCGGCGCTGAGAGAAATCTCTGGAGATATGGAGCAAAACAGCGAAGACTCCCAGGGGAACAGAAACGGAGTTGGCTTTCCAACTCCGTTTCGAGCGAAGTGCTGAGATCCACTCGGACGAAGGGGACCGAGTCCGAGTTAGCTCAGTGCGAGCCCCCAGGAACGCGAAGCTGTTTTGCGGAATATCGTCTACTTGATTTATTGTCTTAACCTTTATATTTTAAAACAGTTAGACCGGCAACCCATATTTTATTCGCGTATAATTTGAGTATCAGAAGAGGAGGGTTCCAATGGCTGAACCATCACATTATCTTGGAGTGGACATCGGGACGACTTCGACGAAAGCCGTTCTGTTCGATAAAGCCGGGCAGGTGCTGGCGACGGAGACGATTTTCTATCCGCTACACACGCCGACGCCGCTGACAGCGGAACAGGATCCGGAAGAGATTTTCCGCGCGGTTCTCGGCACAGTGCGGGAAACGATCCGCAAAAGCGCCATCGACCCGGAAACGCTGAAATTGGTATCGTTCAGTTCGGCGATGCACAGCCTGATTGCGGTCGGCGCGAAGGATCAATTATTGACGGAAAGCATCACCTGGGCGGATTCGCGTGCTGCCAAACACGCCACCCGCATCAAGGAAGAAATGGACGGCCATTCAATTTACCTGCGCACCGGCACACCGATCCATGCCATGTCGCCGTTATCCAAAATCGTCTGGCTGAAAGAAGATAAGCCGGAGATTTTTGGTCAAACGGCGATGTTCGCAGACATCAAGAGCTTCGTGTTCCATAAATTATTCGGGGAATACGTCGTCGACCATTCCATCGCTTCAGCGACCGGCCTGTTCAATCTCGAGAACCTCGATTGGGACAGCGGTGCGCTTGAAGTTGCCGGAATCTATGCCGGCCAGTTGCCGAAACCGGTGCCGACGACGCACCCCTTGAGCGGCTTAGCGTCAGAATATGCTGCTTTCATGGGAATTCCTAAAGACGTGCCGTTCATTATCGGCGCAAGTGACGGCGTACTCGCCAATCTTGGGGTCGGCGCCATCGATCCGGGTGTCGTCGCTGTCACGATCGGCACAAGCGGCGCTGTGCGCACCGTTTCTCCGGTGCCGAAAACCGATCCGAAAGGGCGGACGTTCTGTTACGCGCTCACCGCCGACCACTGGGTCATCGGGGGAGCGGTCAATAACGGCGGCATCATTCTCCGTTGGCTGCGCGACGAATTCGCCGCGGCGGAAGTCGAAACGGCCAAACGACTGTGCATCGATCCGTACGACGTATTGACGCGCATCGCTTCAACCGTCAATCCGGGATCCGACGGTCTGCTGTTTCACCCATATTTGACGGGTGAACGCGCGCCGCTGTGGGATTCCAATGCCCGCGGCTCGTTTTTCGGCCTGAGCATCCATCACGAAAAGCAGCATATGATCCGTGCCGTGCTCGAAGGCATCGTCTATAACCTGTATACCGTTCTGCTCGCGGTCGAGGAATTGACCGGCGAACCGACGCTGATCAAAGCGTCCGGCGGCTTTGCCCGTTCGGAAATGTGGCGCCAGCTGATGGCCGATATCTTTGGCCAGCCCGTCACCGTTCCGGAAAGCTTCGAAAGCTCTTGCCTCGGCGCCGTCGTTCTCGGCATGTATGCGCTCGGTGAAATCGACGACTTCAGCATCGTCGGTGACATGATCGGCCACACGCATACCCACGAACCGGATCCGGACTGCACCGAAATCTACAAGGAACTGCTGCCGATTTTCATCCGGCTGTCACGCCTGTTAACAGACGAATATGCAAGCATCGCCGACTTCCAGCGTAAGCACCTGGGCTGATGCGAATAAAATCCGGTGCCCCCAATGGATGGGGTGCCGGATTTTTTTATGTGGCAATTCACATAGGGAAAGGTGTATACGGATAAGATGGAGAGTGGAAGTTTTTCGCAGGCCAGAAAACTTCCAGTGTTGTGGGAACCTTCGCGGGAGCGGAGGTTTTTTCATATTAAGGGGGTTTTGGTAGAAGGGGGATAGATTTGAAACGCCAGCTGGAAATATTTTCTTTATTTTTCCTCTTTTACATTTTCTGTGGAAATTGTGACTTATGCGCGATTAGAGAGTTTTATGCGCGTTTAGAAGAATTATTGCTTAAAAAAGGTTATAGGTTTTTAAAAATTTATTATGGATAAAATTTCCGGACTTAGCATGTTAACTTTTGCGCCAGCGAAGAATTATTAAAAGTAGACCAAGTTATAGTAGGGAATTAGAGTGCTTCGCTGGGAATACTTTCTTTATATTATTTAGAATTCGAAAAATTCTTAGTCCAATGAATTTGCGGGCGATAAAATAATTATACGGGCGATTAAATGGATTTGCGGGCGATTAAAAAATTTTGCGGGCGTTCCAGAGTGCTTTACGGGCGTTCAGCAGAAATTCTCCTCAATGAAACCGATACAGCTTCTTTTTAAAATAATATTAGCTAATATTTCCAGACTCACCACCACCTTTATTGTCAGAAAACAAAAATTATTAACTATAATTTACCAGCTCAAAATGATACGATATTAGCAGAAACAGCATCACCAAGGGGGAAGCGTGGATGGAGTTTGATGTGATCGTAGTGGGGGCCGGGTTGGCGGGATTGACGGCAACAGCGGAGTTGGCGGATGCCGGCAGGAAAGTTTTATTGGTGGACCAGGAACCGGAAGCGTCTTTCGGCGGACAGGCCTGGTGGTCATTTGGGGGATTATTCCTGATCGACTCGCCGGAACAGCGGCGTATGGGAATCAAAGATTCGAAAGAGCTGGCGTGGCAGGACTGGCTTGGCGCGGCAGGCTTTGACCGGACAGGCGATGAAGATTATTGGGGATTGAAATGGGCGAAAGCGTATGTCGATTTCGCAGCTGGTGAAAAACGGGAATGGCTTGCCAAAATGGGTGTGAAATTCTTCCCTGTCGTCGGCTGGGCCGAGCGAGGCGGCTATCTCGCCGAAGGCCACGGCAATTCGGTGCCGCGGTTCCATATCGTGTGGGGCACGGGTCCAGGAATTGTCGCGCCATTCGAACGCCGCGTCCGGGAACATATGAAAAACGGACTCGTCGAATACCGGCCGCGCCATCAAGTGGACGGCTTATTGACCCAAGGCGGTGCCGTCACCGGTATCCATGGATCGATTCTGGAACCGAGCAACGTGGCAAGGGGAGAAGTAAGTTCACGCAATAAAATCGGAGACTTTACATATAACGCCAAAGCGGTAATCGTCACAAGCGGCGGCATCGGCGGCAATCACGAATTGATCCGCAAAAATTGGCCGGAGCGGCTCGGCGAAGCGCCGCAGGACATGTTATCCGGTGTGCCGGAACATGTCGATGGCCGGATGCTCGCGATTACGGAGCAGGCAGGCGGTCGCCTCGTTAACCGCGACCGCATGTGGCATTACACGGAAGGCATCAAAAACTGGAGCCCGGTGTGGAAGCGCCACGGCATCCGCATTCTGCCGGGACCGTCTTCACTGTGGTTCGATGCAACCGGCAAACGCTTCCCGGCGCCGAACTTCCCAGGCTTCGATACGCTGGGGACGCTCGAAACCATACAAAAAACAGGCTATAGCTATTCCTGGTTTATCCTGACGCAAAAAATAATCGAGAAGGAATTTGCGCTGTCGGGCTCTGAGCAGAATCCGGATTTGACCGGCAAAAGTATCCCGCAGGTGCTTTCCCGGGTAAAAAAAGGCGCAACAGCGCCGGTCCAGGCTTTCATGGATAAAGGCGAAGATTTTATTGTCGCGGATAATCTGCCCGATCTGGTGTCCGGGATGAACGAGCTGACCGGCGAAAACCTGATCGATCTGAAAGAAATCGAACGGCAAATTGCTGCGCGTGACCGCCAGCTGGACAATACATTTACAAAAGATCTGCAGGTGACAGCGATGCGCGGAGCCCGGAATTACAGGGGCGACCGTTTGATCCGCGTCGCTGCGCCGCATAAAATATTGGATCCAAAAAACGGTCCCCTCATCGCAGTGCGCTTGAATATCGTCAGCCGCAAAACGCTCGGCGGCCTGCAGACGGACTTAAGCTCACGCGTCCTGAATGACGCCGGCCAGCCCATTCCGGGATTATACGCCGCGGGAGAAGTCGCCGGTTTTGGCGGCGGTGGAGTGCACGGCTACCGTTCGCTCGAAGGGACATTCCTTGGAGGCTGCCTGTTTTCCGGCAGAGTCGCAGGACGGGCTGCAGCTGAATTCAGCGGCTGATATCGATGGAGAGGATGATTTAGATGAATAAGAACTATCTTACTTTCGCTTATGCAATTTCTGGTATCAGCATCATCATCGGCTTGCTCATGATCTTCAACAGCGGCTCCAGGGGGCAGTCACTCGCTTCTGCCGAAATTAACCGTAATGACGGTATGATGGATACAGCTCAATACAATATGAGCTACGAAGCCGGCATCAACCAATTTCTTATCCTGGGCGGCATTCTTATGGGCTTCGGCTTATTGATGACCTGCGTCCTGTCATTTGTTCTATTACTCAGATCCAAGCCGGAAGCCGAGGAAGAATTGCATGTTTGATGATCATCCGGACTACTCCCGTACATGGCTGCCTTTGGACTTTGAGTGGAAATTTGTTTTATTTCTATTGGGTATGGTTGCAATCCTGTTTCTCGTCAATCTGTTCCTGAAGAAAGTGTTGGGTGTCGAGAAACGGAATATATTCAAAACGAATTATGTGAATGCCAGGCATGAGAAAGTGGAGTTCTACTTGAATATAGCCGGGACTGTGGGGATGGTTGCTGCATTAATCTATGGATATGAACATGGTGCGCTGTATCCGATCTACGCCTCTGTCGTCGCGGCGTTGATCGTCACTCTCTACAAAGCGTATATGGAACGGAAATACGCAGAAAATCCGAGGGAGTACATTTTCACACTTCTTGAATTTCCTTTGATCATCCTGCTTATCCTAAGTTTCGCCGGTTTCATGTTCCCAGATATTCCATTATTTTAAGCAAAGGATGAATTTTGATGAAAAATAAAACGATGAGACTGGGGTGGATCCTGCCGAATGTGCTGATGTATTTTTTACTGATCGGTTTGCTGGTATTCATTAGTCTAAACGCTGAAGGACTGCAGGAAATAAACCAATTTATCATCTATATCATGCTGGCGTTAATGCTGGGGCTTGTGACAGTGGGCGGCAGTTTCCGGATACGGAGTTGGATTAAAGAAGGCAAGTTATGAAAGGCGGGAATCACATCATGCAGGAACAGCAGGAGCTGATAATCCGTCCATATGAAGTAACGGATTTTCCGGCAATTCATCAGCTGAATGAACAGGAAGGCTGGAGCAATCTGGTGGCGAATCATGTACAGACCAAAGCGGCATGGCAAGGGTCGAATCTGGCCGTAGTGGCGGAGCAGGATGGCCAATTGGTCGGCTGTCTGCGCGCGCTGACGGACGGAGCAGTGACACTATATGTCTGCGAATTAATTATAGAGAAAAGCAGGCGGGGCACTGGAATTGGCGGGAAGTTAATGCAGCATGTCCATGATTTACATCCTGGAACACGGATGGAATTGCTCGCCAGCAGCACATCAAGAACGTATTATGAAACAAAAAAGTTCCGTGCTTTTTATGGATTCCGAAAAACGTATGAGGAATAACTGAAATGTTTCACGTGGAACATCTTTTTGTTCTTTTAGCATGATTTTGTCCGGATGGACAAGGAAGAGGAGACGGTACGATGCGGGGAGAAAAAGTTCATATCCGTTTTTTGACGCTGGACGACGCGGAAGCGAAATTACAGATGGAACTGGACAACAAAGAGTTCTTCAAAGAATTCTCCGTCATTACCGGCGAAGATTTCTATACTTTATTGATGCAAAAAGAAGTGATCGAACAAAGCACGGAGAACCGCGAAGCTGGCCGGGAGTATAATTTTGCGATTGTGGAGAATGAAACCGGCCGATTGGTGGGCTCGATCAACCTTTTCCGGATTTTCCGCGGACCGCTGCAAAGCAGTATGATCGGTTATGTAGTCGACAAGAAATTTAATGGCAGAGGCTATGCGACAGAAGCGATCCGGCTCGCTGCGGATTACGCTTTCCAGGAACTTGGACTTCACCGGATTGAAGCCGGTGTCATGCCCCATAATGCCCCGTCAATCCGCGCGCTTGAAAAGGCTGGGTTCGAACGGGAAGGACTTGCCCGTAAAAATGTGCAGATCAATGGCCAGTGGCAAGATCACGTGGTCATGGCAATCATCAATCCGGAAGACGAATAAAGAAGTGGAACTATTGATGGAGCGGGAGATGCGGGATGAAAACGAAAGAAGACGTTTTGAATCTCATTGAAAAAGACGGATGGATGATGGAAGTGCTGCGTACAGCAGAGTCGCTGCAATTGCCGGATTGGTGGGTGTGCGCCGGCTTTGTGCGTTCCAAAGTTTGGGATCGTCTTCACGGTTATGCGGATAGAACTCCTTTGGGCGACATCGACGTCATTTATTTTGATGAAAATGCTTTGGACGAAGAGCTGGAGAAAGACTACGAAAGTCAGTTGGGCCGGCTGATGCCGGGCTTGCCGTGGTCGGTAAAGAATCAGGCACGAATGCACGAAGCCAATGCTTTGCCGCCTTACCGGTCCGCAGTCGACGCCATTTCGCAATTCCCGGAAACGGCGACTGCGTTAGGAGCGAAGCTGGATGAGCATGGCGAGTTTGAATTGACGGCGCCGCACGGTATGGATGATTTAATTCGCATGAAAGTTTGTCCGACTCCGGCTTTTGAAAAAGACGAGCGATTGATGGAGATTTATCATCAACGGGTCGAATCCAAGAAGTGGACAGAAAAATGGCTGAAAGTGGAAGTGGATGCAGGAATAAAGCGGCATTAAGAGGTGGAAGTTATGAAAATCGAATCGGAACGTTTAGTTCTTCGCCGTTATGTGGATGGAGACTTCGCTTTTTTGCATGGCATGGCAGCGGATCCCGAAATGGTGAAATATGTCGGAAACGGCGAAACGCGGGATAGGGACGGAGCGCTGCGTTTTCTTTACTGGGTTTATCAGGGGTATAAGGATGATCCGGCAACAGGGCTGTTATTGCTGGAGCGGAGGAGCGACGGGGAGCCTGTGGGCCATGCCGGACTCGTCCCGCAAAAAGTGGACGGCGCCGATGAATGGGAAATCGGCTACTGGGTTGCTAAGGATTACTGGTCACAAGGCTACGCGACTGAAGCGGCAAAGACCCTGCGGGATTATGCTTTCGGTGAACTCGGCAAAAAACGTGCTGTGTCATTGATCCATCCTGACAATAAAGCATCGCAGCGGGTTGCTGAAAATTGCGGCATGAAGCTGGAGAAAGAGAGTCTGATATCCGGCAGAGCCGCTTATGTATATGCAATCCACAAGGAGGAATGGAAATGAAATTTCCTGTATTGGAAACACCAAGGCTTCGTTTGGTTCAAATTGGTCCCGAGCATATCGATGCGCTGTTCGGCATCTTATCCAAAGACGAAGTAACGGAGTATTACGGAATGGACAGTCTTCAAGACCGCCACATTGCTGAAAAAATGGTGTCGGCGTTTCAAGTCGGCTTCGAAGCTCAGCGCAGTTATCGCTGGGGGCTGGAACTGAAAGAGACCGGTGAGTTTATCGGCACAATCGGGCTGAATAATTTAAATCCGGGAGCAAAGAAATCGGAGATCGGCTATGAATTGCATCCGGATTTCTGGCGCAGGGGGCTGGCGAAAGAAGCCGTGCTTGAAGTACTCCGTTATTCGTTCGAAGAATTGGGGCTCTACCGGATGGGTGCGGTCACATATCCTGCGAACGATGCTTCAAACACCATGCTGAAAAAACTGGGGTTCAAGCAGGAAGGGGTATTGCGCGGTTATTTATTCCAGCGGGGAACCTCGCACGACGCGCTGATTTTTTCGCTGCTTGAACCGGAATGGAAGGCGTTGCGGGTGAATGGCAATGGCTGATGGCTCCAACATAACTTTGATGACGATGTGTCTTGTACTCGACGGCGATAAGGTGCTGCTGATTGAGCGGCCGCCGGAAAAAGGGTTTCCGGGTTATATCGGAGCCGGCGGAAAAGTGGATTTTCCGGAGTCGATTGCCGAAGGCGCCATCCGTGAAGTGAAAGAAGAAACGGGATTGACTGTCACCAGGCTGATTTATAAAGGATTGGATGAATTCACTGACCTCAGTGAGGGTTCACGTTATATGGTGTTCAATTACATAGCAGTGGAATTTGAAGGCGAGCTGCTGGAAAATCCGCCGGAAGGAAAGTTGATGTGGGTGCCAGTGGCAGAAGCGCTGAAGCTGCCGATGCAAGGATGGTTCCGTGAGCGCTTTCCATTATTTTTTGAAGATGGCACATTTGAAGTGCATAAGCGATGGGACGGCGTTCAGGAAGAGGCGTTGAAGGAGTCGATCAGAAAATTATAGGACAAGGCGGGCGATCGAATGGTGAAAATCGTCGACACAGCAGGTTATTTTTTGAAGAATTACGAGGGCACCACTGCATTTTTAAGAAGTTATTATAACGAATATCCGGAAATTTTCGCCGAATATTTCGCTTATCATTGCAAGGACACAGAAGAACGCCATCTGCAGTCGATCCGCAAATACCCAAAAGCGATGGAGGGAATCGAAGCCGCCCGGTGGAGGCTGCCTGCCTTAATAGAAGAAACCGCTACAGCCTACGAACGGCTTTACGGCATCACGTTTCCGGTCGATGTGAATCTGCTTGTCGGAGGTTTTGGCTCGAATGCCTATACATACCGGGCATTGATCCCGGATATCAGCTTCGCGCTTGAAAAACTGTCGCCGGAGCCGGACCATTTGCGGGTTATCGCCGCGCATGAGTTCGGCCATGCGGCACATCACATCATTTCTGACAGGGCAGATATCGATTGGAGCCGGGTTGACTGGACCCACCCGCTGACTTGGATTTATCAGGAAGGCGCGGCTACGCATTTTTCGAGAAAGACTGCAGCCGGTCTGGATGCGGCCGTCTATTATTCATTCGACAGCGAAGGCGGCGAATGGCTGGATTTTGCGGTCCAAAATACCGCTGAAATAAAACGGGCATTCGCGGAAGATTACCGGACACTCGATTCGGCGGAGCTATTCAAGGAATGGTTCTCCATCAACGGCGGCAAGCGTTTCGGCTATGATCGGCTCGCATATTTCCTGGGAAATAATTTCTTTCAAAGCAAAATTGAAGAGATCGGTGAACTGAAGGCGATACTCGACTGGGGAGAGGAAGGGTTTCTGGAATCTGCTGAGGAGTGGTTGGAGGGATAGTGTGGCGATGTAAATGTGCGGGTGAAAGTCACCCGCATATTTACTCTTGTTATGTAGAGAACGTTTCCGGTGCCGCTAAAAATGACAACAGCTCCTCGCGGTCTTCCGGATAGGAAAATGGCAACATACGCAATTCTTCAGCCGGCTTCCAGGCGATATCAAGTATCGACTCGTCGGGATCTTGAATTTTAGCTTCGCCTCCGATAATGTTGACGGCAAAATAATGAACTTCATAGGCAATATTAAGATGTTCATATACACCTTTCTTCACTTTAAGTTTCATCAGGATTTCCGCTGTAAAGCCGGTTTCCTCTTCAATTTCCCGGAGCACGCATTGCTCGAAAGTTTCTCCTTTTTCGAGGCCGCCTGTGGGAATGGACCATTTTTGGGTTTCAACAGTTTCGCCTTCCAGAACCATCAATAATTGGGACGATTCATTTATGCAGATTCCAGCAGCACCATACCAGGTTCCCATTGCAGTCGCACCTTTCTCTAACAGGGTTCTGTAATTATTTCGACAAAACAGGGAAGTCTCCTTTTAGTGAGAGGGCTTTTTTAATGAATAGTGTCTGAACTGTGCATGTAACTGTCCCACCCGATTTATGTTAAAATTTAGGTAATCAAGATCAACGGAGGAATACATATATGTTAAATAAGCAAGGCTTTGATTTGTGGGCAAACGATTACGACCGCACCGTTCAATTGAGCGAAGAAAACAACGAATATCCGTTTGCAGGATATAAGGAAATATTGAATTTGATTTTCAATGAAGCTATGCAGAAAGAACAATCGCATGTGCTGGACATCGGATTCGGAACAGGTATATTAGCGGCAAAACTATGCGAAAATGGCCACCATATCGACGGCATCGATTTTTCGGAGGAAATGATCGCCATCGCGCAGCAGAAGATGCCGAAAGCACGTCTCCTGCAAGCGGACATCACTGAAGGTCTGCCGGAACCGATTGCCAGCAGCCTTTATGATACGATCGTCAGCACGTATGCGCTGCACCATCTGACGGATGCAGAGAAAACGGTATTTATCGAAACCTTGCTGGCGCGCTTGAAGCCGGATGGCAAGATCTATATCGGCGATATCGCGTTCCGTACACGCAAAGATCTGGCGCAATGCCGATTGAACAGTATTTCTTACTGGGACGAGGATGAGTTCTACTTTGCCTACGACGAGTTTAAAGCATCGATCAGTCACATCTGCCACAGTGAATTTCACCCCGTGTCGCATTGTGGGGGCGTCATCATTCTGTCAAAAGCAAACACGGATGTTTCGTAACAGCAGGGAAGAAATGAAAAATGGAGGAATCCAGCCATGAAATTTGCAGTGATAACGGATGTCCACGGCAACGCCGGCGCTTTGGAAGCGGTGCTTGCTGAAATCGACGCTGCCGGTGATGTCAGCCATATTTATTGTCTGGGCGATATGATTGCGATCGGTCACGAAACGGGTGAAGTGCTGGGTATCCTGTTTGGCCGGAACGACGTATCGATGCTCACCGGCAACCACGATGAAGCTGTTCTGGCGCTCGCAGCAGGACGCGAATATCCAAGAAGCCATCTCCACGTCCTTGCCCACCATCAATGGATTGCGGATAATATGGACGCCAAGTTTATCGGGAAGCTTGAGCAATTGCCGCGCGTCATCCGTGAAGAATTCAGCGGACATCGTGTGCTTTTCACACATTATCATATGGAAAACCGTAAAACGGCAATGCCGATCAGCGAGGATCCGTTCTCACAGATCGTCGAGCCGAATCTTGGCAACGCTGAAAAAATGTTCAGCGGCCACGATGAAAGTCTCATTTGCTTCGGCCATCACCATCCGCAGCATTTTTTTCATAACGACCGGACGATTTACCTGAACCCCGGTGCTCTCGGCTGCAACGATAAACCGGAAGCACCGTATGCCATCATCGAAGCGAAAGAAGAGGGCTTTGAAGTGGAAATAAAATCGGCTGCCTATGACAATAAAAAGTTTCTTGAGGCATATGACAAACTGCAGGTGCCGGAGCGTGATTTCATTCTGCGCATATTCCACGGCGGCCAGGCAAATGCTTCATTGAAAAAGAGATAGGGGAGAAAACAATGACTTATAAAGAGGATTGCCCATACTGTAATTTCGCGGATGACCCGGAACAGCATATCATCCTTGAAAATGATACATGCTACTTTTTGCAGCATGACCGTCATCAAGGTGTGTTGGAAGGATCCGGCATCATCATTCCCAAAACCCACCGCGTGAACACATTTGAATTGACGAAGGAAGAATGGAATGACACTTACGAATTGATGCAGCAGGCGCAGGAATATCTGAAGCAGGAATATTCGCCTGACGGCTTCACGCTCGGCTGGAATGTCGGCGAAGCGTCGAATCAATCAATTCTGCACAGCCATTTCCATATCATCCCGCGTTACAACGATGAACCGTATGCCGGAAAAGGCTTGCGCCACTGGATCAAAAAGCCGGAAAACAAGCGTCCGCAGCATCAGAGTTAATTAACGTAATAAGCAATGCCGCAAAAAAGTACGTCTTCAGTGAGGGAGACGTACTTTTTTTGAATTTCTGTATCAACCTATTTTCACCACCTTAAATTTTCTGTATCCAATAATTTTTAGGAGAATTACCATTTATGGGAACTTTCTTCCTGTTGGTTCGTAGAAAAGAGTGGAAAGTAAAATACGGAGGTGCACATCATGTCGAAGCCGGCAATGCAATTAGTGAATTTAAAAAAGACGATTGGCAGCAAGCCGATTATCAAAGGACTGGATTTTGATATCAGGGCAGGCGAAGTGTTCGGGTTTTTAGGGCCGAACGGTGCAGGGAAGACGACAACGATCCGGATGATGGTTGGACTCATCGACATCACAGAAGGCGATGTCCTGATTGAAGGCAAAAGCATCAAAACCGATTTCAAAGGAGCGATCCAGCATGTCGGCGCTATCGTTGAAAATCCGGAGATGTATCCATTCCTGAGCGGCTGGAAGAATCTGAAGCAATATGCGCGGATGGTTGAAGGCGTCACAGATGAGCGGATCAAAGAAGTGGTTTCTCTGGTTGGACTGGAAAAGGCGATACACGAAAAAGCGGGGCGTTACTCACTTGGTATGCGCCAGCGTCTTGGAATCGCTCAGGCTTTATTGCATGGACCGTCGATTTTGATACTGGATGAGCCGACAAATGGGCTGGATCCATCAGGAATCCGTGAAATCCGGAAATACATACGCAATCTTGCGGAAAAAGAGAATGTGGCGGTTATCGTATCCAGCCACTTACTGACGGAAATCGAATTGATGTGCGACCGGATCGGCGTCATCAAAAACGGCGAATTGATCGCCATCAAAGAGGTCAGAGCGGTCGAGAACGAGGAAGCGCTGAAAGAAGTGTACATCGAAGTCGAACCGATGGATACGGCCAAAACCTACCTGGACGGCCATCTGGCCAATGAAGTCGGTGTCGGCAGCAAGGAACTTTCCATGTCGGTCAAACGGGAAGAGATTCCGCACATCCTGAAAAACCTGATGGAGCTGGGCATCAGCATTTACGGCGTCCGTGTCCTTCAGGCAACGCTGGAAGATAAATTCTTTGACCTGATTGGAGAGAATACGATTGAATAATTTCATGAAGCTGATCTGGAATGAACAGATCAAACTGTACGCGAAAAAAGGTACGTGGGTCATGTTTGCGGTGCTCCTCGTGATTGCCATCGGCGGAGGACTTATTACAAAATTTTTCGGAACCGAGTCGGATTTCAAAGAGTACGGGGATGGCTGGCAAACGGAATTGCAGGAAGAAAATGCGCAGCTGACTGCTGAAATGGCGGATGAAGAATTCGGCGGCTTCATGAATGACATGATTATTGCCGAAAACAATTACCATCTCGAAAATAACATCAAGCCGCAGCCTTATGACGGCTGGGAATATGTGCTTGAAAACAGTTTCCTCACTTCGGTCATCAGCCTGTTCACGATTATCGTGGCAGCGGGCATCATTTCAAACGAATTTAAATGGGGCACCATCAAATTACTGCTGATCCGCCCGATTTCGCGGACGAAGATTTTATTGTCCAAATACGTGTCCGTATTGATATTCGCTTTGACATTGCTCATATTCCTGCTGTTGGCATCCTGGTTAGTCGGCGCAGTATTATTCGGATTGAACGGCTTGAATCCGATGATCGTGCAGGACATGATGCCAGGCTACGCATATAATGATGTATTGGGTGAAATCGCGAAATCTTACGGCTTCAGCATCGTCACACTGGTGATGATGGCGACTTTCGCCTTCATGATTTCGGCTATCTTCAGAAGCAGCGGCATGGCAATCGGCCTGGCGATCTTCCTGATGATGGCGGGCAACACGATTGTCGCGTTCCTGTCGCAATACGAATGGTCGAAATTCATCCTGTTCGCCAACACCAACCTGCAACAATACACAAACGGTACGGAACCGATGATTTCTGGAATGTCGATGACCTTCTCGATCATCGTGCTGCTGGTCTACTTCGCCATCTTCATGGGCGCAGCGTGGGCAGCCTTTACGAAACGGGACGTAGCAGGAAATTAAAGCTTAACTTTGAATAAAACATTTAGGAGGAATAAATAATGAAACGTACAGCAGAAATCGTATTAGGAATTATTGGAGCGTTAGGTTATGCATTTATGGCGGCAATTGGAGGATTCATGCTCTGGATGCAGAACAATCGAGAACTAATGGAAGAAACGATGACGGGGACAGGCGACCCGACGACGGATCTGACAATGGATGAGTTCGATGCAATGATTGACTTGATGGGTGCAGGCGGATGGGTGCTTCTGGCATCAGCCATCGGCGCAATCGTTCTCGGAATCATTGCAATGGTCTTGCTGAAAGGCAACAGTAAGCCGGTCATCGCCGGCATCATCTTCATCGCCACTGCAGTTATAGTCTCGTTCGTTACAACAGGCGTCGGCGTCATTGCCGGTATTTTCTATCTGGTAGCCGGCATCATGTGCCTTGTGCGCAAACCGAAAACGACGTTGGAAATGTAATTCGGAATTGAAATGGGAGGCTTTTCGCGCAGCGAAAAGCTTCCTTTTTGGTTTTTGAAGTTTTTGGGATTTTTGGAGAGGGGATGTGTGGGTTGAAGAGATGGTTTAATCGGGGAACGGCGGTTTGCGTGCGATTAGAATGAAATGCGTGCGATTAAGACCAGCTTGCGTGCGATTAGAAGAAGATATGCGCGATTAAGAGAAAATACGCGCGATTAAAAAATTTTATGCGCGATTAGAAAAAAATACGCTCGATTAGCCATCACTTATGCGCGTTCCGCGAAAAAGCCCCCTGGAATCCAAAATTCCAGGGGGCTTGCGGGCGGTTAAAAATTTTTGCGGGCGGTTAGACAAAAATGCGGGCGATTAAAATTATTTGCGGGCGATTAATCGAAAATGCGAGCGATTAAAAAGTTTTATCGGCGTTCAGCAAAAATCCCCCTGGAAACAGAATTTCCAGGGGGATTGCCACAAATTATTTCTGTTGTCTAGGACGGATCAATATTTCATTCACATCGACATGCGCCGGCTGCTCAACGGCATACCCGATCGCGCGCGCGATGTCTTCCGCCTGCAGGAATTCCATGGACGGGCCATTCGAAAAGGCCGACAAGATATCCTTGTCCGTAATTGTTTCCGTAAGTTCCGTCGCAACGGCACCCGGTGACACGATTGTCGCACGGATGTTCATCGCAGGATCCAACTCCTGGCGCAATCCTTCCGTAATTGCGCGCACGGCAAATTTCGTGCCGCTATAAACTGCACTGCCTTTTGTGACATCATGTCCCGCCACGGAAGAAACATTGATGATGTGGCCCTCCTTACGCTCTTCCATATGCGGCAGGACGGCTGCGATACCGTAAAGCACACCTTTGATATTGACGTCGACCATGCGGTCCCACTCGTCAATCTTCAATTTATTCATGAATGATAAAGGCATCAAGCCCGCGTTGTTCAGCAGAACGTCGATTTGTCCGAACTGCTCGATAGTCGCTTCGGCCAACGCTTTCATTTCTTCGGCTGACGTAACGTCCGTCACTTTATAAGCCGCGCGTCCGCCGGCGTCTTCGATTTCCTTCTTCAATTCCACGAGGCGTTCTTCGCGCCGCGCCGCCAGCATGACGGAAAATCCTTTATTCGCCAACTCTTTTGCTGCTGCTTGTCCGATGCCGCTGCTGGCCCCGGTGATGATTGCTGTTTTGCTCATCTTCGATTCACTCCATTTCCATATATTGCATACGAATTGCCTTTCATTGAAATAAAACAGGCAAGAACCTTAAGAAGGTTCCTGCCCTTTAGTGTACGCTTGTCATTTTTTCAGTTCAATTTTAACGTCTCCGTTGATGTAGTTGGGGTAGGCGAACAATTCCATTTTGACGGGGTTGATATAGCCATCGTCATTGATATCGACTGTCCAGGAGCGAATATTGTCTTCCTTGAACCCCATTCCTTCCGACGCAACATCCACTTTCTTTCCATTTGCATCGGTTAGTCCTGCTCCGAGTCCAAAATTGAATTCTTCTTCAAGCGGAGTCTTTAAGGTTAATTCAAATCCGTCACGGCTTGAGTGGACCATCTCCAGATTGTCATCCTTCGGAGTATTGATCAATGAACCTTTTTCCGTATCAATGACAAGAGAAGCGTTTTCTTTGTCGACTGCCTGCATTTTATTGATCCGCAAATAAAGCTCTTCGGGAGTTTCGAAATAATTGCTTTGAAGGAAATAAACGTAATCACCATTTTCATCTTCGCCGCGGGAAGAAATCCCATTCATAATTGATCCCCAGACTTCGCCATTCTGATCTTCCAGGCGCATATCTTCAAATTGAAGAACTTTCATCGTATTTTTTGAATCGAATGAAATTCGAACACCAATACGCAGCGGGTGGATCGTAACGTCTTTTACGGTGAATTTCTGCCCTTCAACTTCAACTTCCTCATTCATCTCATAAACGATACTAGGCTTCACGTTTTCCGGAATTGTAAAAGGCACAGAAAAATCGAACTTAGTGCCATCCAATATTATCGGCAACTCCAAGGTGAAATTTAAATCTTCAAATTTGACCGGGTCCTGGAAAGTGAAGCCCAAAATATCGGAATATCTCCTCGGTGAATCTTCCTGAGTGATTGGATGATTATAAGAAATACTGGATGGCGGCACATCCTGCTGATTTTCTAAAGCAGGCCCTTCGATCACAATATCCCCCATCTCCACAGCCGACTCAATCGTATAAAAAATATTCATCCCCGACTCATCCAAAATAACTCCGTCAATCGTCAAAGTCGCGTTGCCAATCGTTTGCGACTCGCCGATCGGCTGGTAATATTCGTTTTCAAATACGCCTTGTAATCCTTTATCATTCTGGATCAATTCCACAAATTCCTCCATACCCGGAATCGAGGCCACCGCATTGGCAAAAGCGGGGGACACGCGGATCGTCGTCACCAAGGTCAGTATAATCAACGCCGCAGCCGCCAAACTCCAAAGGGTCCGCTTGCGCTTGGCCCGCGCTTGCAGCTTTTCACGTTTCGCCCGTTCCAGTCCCTGCATGATTGCGCCATCCGCCGCTTCCAAAGGAAGAGCGACCTGTTCAAGGCGATCTTTGAAACCAGTCAATTTCTGTTCCTCTTTTTCATACATGGTCCATCTCTCCTTTGCCTTCGAAATGGCTGCGCAGTGTCCGCAATGTTTTATGCAATCGTGATTTCACGGTGCCTTCCGGGATTTTCTCGAGGGCAGCGATGTCTTTGATTTTGACATCCTGAAAATACTTCATATAGATCAATTGCTGCTCATCGGCCGACAAGATGCTTAAAGCTTCCTGCAATTCCAGCTGCGTCAGGTTGTCAGATACAGCGGAATCCGCTGATTTTCCATCTCTGACGTAACGTTTGTCTTTCTTTAATTGATCCTGGCAATAGTTGATTGTAATGCGGATGAGCCAGGTCTTGGCATAAGCAGGTTCTTTTAAAGTGCCGATTTTCTTGAATGCACGATAAGTCGTCTCCTGCAATGCTTCCAGCGCATCGTGCTCGTTTTTCAGGAAAGCCAAAGCTGTCCGCAATAAGGCTTCTTTATGTATTTGCATCAACGTGACGAATGCTTCTTCATCACCTTTTATCGCTTTTCGGGCGACTTCAATATCGTCCACAACCCACACCCCATTTCTTTCCGGTTACACATTAGACACGGCAGTGCCGAAAAAGTTCATATGAAATAAAATATTTTATTCGCATAAAAAAATCCCGGTATCGAAACCGGGAGGGCTAATCTTCTGCCCGGACACCCCGGGCTCTTTTTAAGATGAACCAATTCATGAACAGGTAGACCGGATAAAGCAGAAGCACCAGGCCATAGCTGAAAATCCAGTGGATGTTGTCTTCCGCGGCATCCATAGTCATGGACTGGAACCAGCCGAAGATCAGCATCAAACTGAGCAGGCTGGCGATGAAAATGCTGACAAAACCGATCAAAAGATTCTCGGAAATCCGAGTGACAAACCAGGCGATCACCATACACAGGACAGCTGCAGCGGCTAGGAAGAAAATATATAAATTCAAAACCGTATCCACATCCACCCGCATTCCTCCTAAAACCATTTTTAGAATCAGCAATTGGAATAAAATCTTTAATAAAACCATTTTACCTCATCTGCCAGAAAATAGGGGTACGTTATGGCAAACAAATCAAAATGTTCCGAATTGCATTGTAATGAGGCGGTTTGAACGGTAATATTTACCTATACAAAGCGATCCGCTCAATCGATGAACTGCAGCTGCCAGGCATTTTCAGTTTACGCCCAACTCTTGTTCAAATACGCCCAACTCGCAAAAACTCAATAGAAAACCCGACTGAAAACGAAGGAGCGAACACTTATGAAACAAATTATCGCAATGGGCGGAGGCGGTTTCCTGATGGAACCGGAAAATCCGTTGCTTGACCGTTATATCTTGAAGCAGGTCGGAAAAGACAGGCCGAAAATCTGTTATGTCGGCACGGCCGCTGGCGACAATGAAAACATGATCCAGAATTTCTATAACTTCTTCAATGGGGAAAATTGCGAGACGAGCCATCTGTCTTTATTTAAGCCGCCGGTCAGGGACCTGGAAAGTTATGTGCTGGATAAGGACATCATATATGTAGGCGGAGGCAGCACGAAAAATCTGCTGGCCCTCTGGAGGGAATGGGGGCTGGATGAAATCATGCTCAAAGCGCTGGATCAGGGAATCGTCTTGGCCGGCATCAGCGCGGGATCGATCTGCTGGTTCGAGGAAGGCGTGACCGATTCCTATGGTGATAAGCTGGAGCCGCTGAAAGCGCTCGGTTTCCTGAGTGGCAGCAACTGTCCGCATTACGACGGCGAAGCCGAAAGACGGCCGACTTACCGGAAGCTGGTGGACGACGGCACATTGCAGCCGGGAATTGCCGCAGATGACGGAGCGGCCATTCATTACGTCAACGGAGAAATAAAGAGGATTGTCAGCTCCCGGCCAGAAGCGAAAGCGTATTTTGTGTCGCCAGGGAAAGAGGAGGAGCTGGAAACTCGATATTTAGGCGATGAATAAGATAGTTAACCCAAAAAACTCCGGCTAACACGAAAGGAAGACGAGCTATGCTTGAGGTGTTTCCGATTTATTCAGAAAAACTGAAGAATGAACGACTCATCCGGGTGTATACGCCACCGGCTTATCAGCATGAGCAGAAAAGCTACCCGGTCCTGTATATGCATGACGGCCAGAATGTTTTCAATGACGAAGATGCTATTGGCGGGTCCTCACTTCAACTGGAGAAATATTTGGATAGCAATGATCTGGAAATTATTGTGGTTGCCATCGATCAAAATAGTCCCGAGCGAAAAGACGAGTATTGTCCTTGGCCGAATAACGAGTACAGCCGTAAATTATTGGCCGATGAATCGCTGTCGTTTGGCGGCAAAGGGGGTTTATACAGCAGCTTTGTAGTGGAAGAACTAAAACCGTTGATTGACTATAAATACCGCACGCAGAAAAATCGGTCAGCAATGGCAGGTATTTCAATGGGAGGGCAGATCAGTCTTTATATTGCCTGTAAGTATCCACATGTTTTTAAAGATCTGATTATCTTATCAAGCGCTTTTTACGCGAATCAGGAAGAAATGGAGAATCTTTTGGAATCAGCGGATTTAACCGGTATTGACAGTTTTTATATGGACTGCGGAACTGAAGAGGCAGGTACTGGCAGTTTTATAAGCACGGAATTTCTGGCTTCCAACAAATCGATCCAGGAAATCGTACAACGGAAAATCCCGCACGCTTCATTCCAAGTGCTTGAAGGAAATGAACACCATTACCGGTTTTTTCAAAACAGGGTTCCAGCACTTTTTACCTTCCTGAATAAAGAAGACAAAAGAAAGTTAAAAAGGAAATATGGTGATCGTTCAGGCTGGAACAGATTGATAAAAAGGGATTTTAAACAAATGAAAATAGAAGATGGCAGCTTTGCCGGCGATGTTACACTGCTGACAATGAACCAAGTTTCAGCCCCAGCGATATTTAACTATCCGAGCAGTAAAGTGTGTGTGGTAGCCGATGGGTATAGCTGGCTTCAGCATTTTCCGGAAAATGAGCGTTTTTCGCTGACGACGGTATTTGATGACATGGACAATATTGTCCAATGGTATATCGATATTTGTCTGGAAAATGGCAATGAAAATGGCCGTCCCTGGATGGACGATCTGTATCTGGATATAGTCGTTCTACCTGATGGAGACATTATCCATAAAGATGCCGAAGAACTGGAAGCGGCTCTTGCAGATGGGGTTATTACAGAAGAATTTTACCGGATTGCATGGGCTGAGGCTAAACGGATAACGCTGCTTCTTGAACAGGATCGATTCGAATTGATCAAGAAAACAAAAGAGCATAGACTGCTTTTACTCGAGCAGTAATCTAAAAGAAGGTGCATTCATGAAATTCACATCAGAACCAATGACAAAAAGTATCGCCGCGGAAATTCTGAACTGGCGCTATTCCTATCCTTATGATTTTTATAATAATAGTGTGAACGACGAATCGATGAGTGAAATCATGGATGGTACATACTGGGCGGTCCGCAATGAAAAAGGGGAACTCTTCGGATTTTATTGTACCGGCAATTCCGCGCAAGTGCCGGCCGGCCGGATAATTGGTGTTTATCCTGATGGCTGCATCGATTTCGGCCTTGGCATGAAGCCGGCGGAGACGGGGCACGGCTTGGGCAGCGAATTTTTCGCTTATATAAAGCAGGAGATTCTCCAACAGCAGCCTGGCAGGCCATTGCGGCTGACAGTGGCCACATTCAATAAACGCGCCATCCGCCTTTACGAAAAGTTCGGATTCAAAAAAGAGGCTGAATTTAAGACGGACTTTGCGGTGTTTCTGACGATGGTGGAAAAAGACTGAAGCAAATGAGGCGGGATAGATGAGAATTACATTGCGGGAGGCAGCCGAATTCGACGCTGAGGCGATACACAGAATGCAGCTGGAAGCATTTGCGCCGTTGCTGAAAAAATACAGGGATTACGGCACGAGCCCTGCGACAGAACCGCTGGAAAAAACGGTCAGCCGCATCAAAAATCCTGACAGTCGTTATTACATGATTTTGGCTGAGAACGAACTGGCCGGCGCCATTCATATTGTGCGCAAAGAAAAACAGGGAAGCCTGTGGATCAGTCCAATATTTATTGGCACAGCCCACCAAGGAAAAGGCATTGCGCAAACTGCCATGACGATGGCGGAAGAGCAGTTCGCAGACGATAAAATTTGGGAACTGTCGACGCTCGCTGAAGAAGCGGGTAATTGCCATTTGTATGAAAAACTGGGATATCAGCGTACAGCCAAGGAACGGAAAATCAATGACAGAGCCACATTGGTTTATTACAAAAAGGAGATGAATTAGATGATCGATTATGTCATTAAAGCGTCAAAAGGCTATCCGGATAAAATCGGTGAGCTGGTGTCGATGCTGGAACATGCGCGTGCTGTCACCCTTTGGGAAATCGGCGGAATGACCCAGCAGCAACTGGATCATTTAAAAACACGCCACAGCAATTCGATTGGTGCGTTGCTGCTGCACATCGCCGCAATAGAAAAAGTGCATCAGGTGATATCGTTCGAGAAGCGGGATTTTACTGAAGAGGAGATGGCGTACTGGGGATCTGCAGTCGACCTTGGAGATGAAGGGAGACGCGATATCAAAGATCGTCCTCTCGAATTTTATCTTGAGGAACTGGCGGAAGTCCGGAAAGAAACTTTGAAACAGCTGAAGACGAAAGACGAAGCGTGGCTGTTCGAAGAAAATACGTGGCCGAATGGCGTCTCTTACAATAATTATTATCTTTGGTTCCATGTACTTGAAGATGAAATCAGCCATAGAGGACAGATTCGTATGCTAAAACGGGAAATGAAGCACCGGTAAATCTAACTATTACGTTAAAGTAGTGTTGGAAATAGAGAAAATCAGGGGGATGACAATGAAATTGTTCATAGCTATATTGTTAAGCACGATTCTCGGCTATTTTTTATTATTCTTCGGACCATTTGTCGGGGGGCTTCTGGCGTTCGGAATTGTATTAGGTCTTCTGATCAGAGGACTTATGCTGCTGAATGAAATCCATAAGATCATGATCGGCAAGAAACCCGGAAGATCAGTTCTTGATGAATACCTGGAAGAACGGAACAGGAAAGAAAATGCGGCTGAGTTTAAAATGTAAAGAAACTTAGGAATTCAATTTTAAAGCGTAATGGTGTAGTGTAGACTACCTATGAAGAGCTGAAATTACTGAAGAGGAAGTGGACCTCGATGATTACGTTACGTTATTTTGAAAAGAAGGACTTCAAGCAATTGACGGACTGGGTGGAGACAGCGGAGTTCATGCTGCAATGGGCGGGACCAAGCTTCGTCTATCCTTTGAATGAGTTTCAATTGAAGGAATATTTGAAAGACGCGAATAAGAAAGATTCAACTTCCTATATCTACAGTGTGATTGAAGAGGAGACACAAAAACTGGTCGGCCATGTTTCCTTGTCCCGGATCGACCGGAATAATCGATCTGCGCGTATTGGCCGCGTCATTTTGGGCGATCCGAACACAAAAGGCAAAGGCTTTTGCTGTCAGATGATCCAGCAAGTGCTGAAAATCGCTTTTGATGAGCTTAACTTGCACCGGGTCACACTGGGTGTCTTTGATTTCAATAAAGCGGCCATCGCCTGCTATGAAAAAGCCGGTTTCCAAAAAGAAGGCTTGATGCGCGATCACCAGAAATTTGGCGATGACTACTGGAGCCTTTGGGAGATGGGAATACTCGAAGACGAATGGCGGAAAATAACTGAACGTGCGTAAAGAAAAGGCGGAGCCAAAACGATGGCTTCGCCTTTTTCTCTGTCTTAACCAGCTGAAATAGGCTGAACGCCGATATAATTTCCTGAACATCGATAAACACTTCATCAATGTCGAAAACGTGATGTTATATAAAGCAATTACTCACCCTGCGACATCCTTTACAGCATCTTATCCGCCAAACGGATATTCACTTTCAAGTAATCGGGCAGCTCTTCATGCACCAGAATTTCATTAGTCGTCATCCACAAAACCTCATCGACTTCATCCGCACTTTTGGCAAAAGGCTCGCCAGTCCGGTGATGGCATATAAAGACGATATCGATTACGTTCACTCCTGAATCCGTCACAAATGAAGAACTGTTTACATAGTTAAGGCCAGAAACTTCACAGCCGACTTCTTCGAATATTTCCCGTTCAAGGGTTCTTTCGAGAATATCAGAGGAAAAGCCTTCGATATCACATTGTCCACCCACCAGTGACAAACTGCCTCCGGCATGTTCCTCTTTTTCACTTCTGCGGATCAACAGCCATTTGCCATTCCGGTGAATGGCGCCCTCCACGTTTACTGCAAACATTTAATTAACCCCTTTTATCTGATCTGAGCTTCAATAATCATAATATTTCCCGGGAAATACTCTCCGTGCCAAAACTCATTTCATTTTCTCATACTCCTGTACCATCGTATTATAATTCATGGCACCATAAGCAATATAACTGATTTTTCCTTCTGCATCAATCATGTATGACGTAGGGTAAGCTTTGACATTGTAGGCGGAAGAAATATCACCTTTCGGATCCATCAGAACCGGGAAAGTTAAGCCCATTTCTTCGACGAATTTGGCTACGCCATCTTCACTTTTTTCCGTATCGGTCAAGTTGACGGCGAGGATTTCGAGGTCTTCATTGTCATAGAGTTTCTGCATGTCCGGCATTTCAGCGCGGCATGGCGGGCACCAGGTAGCCCAGAAATTAACGAAGACCGGTTTGCCCCGGAAATCCGAAAGCCTTGCTTGTTCACTACTGAGAGTTTCAAGTGTGAAATCTGGTGCAGTCTTACCGACAGCGAGACCTGTGTCAGCAGATTCGCCGGAAGCAGCGGAAGATGCAACGTCATTTGGCTGATTGGCGGAATCAGTGCCGGTCATGGTGAAATCGTAGATGGCCCATGACAGCATGGCGCCGATGATAAGAAAGAATATAATTTTTTTCATAAGAAGCCTCCAAAATTTAATTTAAATCGGGATCGGGCCGGTCTGATGACCCAGTGACTAGCAATCCGAAACATGCGGCAAGAAACAATGCCAGGAACCAGGGTTCTACAATATAACCAAAAACGGATAGATACGGCAGCATGAAATGAATGGTAAAGAAGCCGGCTGCTGCGGCCGCCAGCACGATGCTGATTTGATTCAGCGGATCCATCCGTCCCTGCAAGCCATGGAACAACGCCAGTAAAAGGCCGAAGACCACCAGATAAGGGAGTGAAAAAGGGTTTTCACGCCAAGCCAACTGGATGAATTCATAGACAAACGAGGCAGCCAAAAAAATCTGCAGAAACGTATGGGCCAGCCGTCCACCGGCTAGTTTACCCTGTTTGGCTTTAACATAGATCAAGATGCCAGTAAAAAGCGCAGCCAGATAAAAAGCTTCCGAATTGCTTGGATAGGCAAGGACTGCAAGCGGGTCCTGGACAAATAAAGGCAAATTCAATAAAATTTTTGCGAGCCACAGGAACAGCACGAAGTTGATCAGCTGCGAAGTGATTTCACTGATTTGCTGTTTTCGCTGTTCTTTTGGCAAATTACTCAGCAGGTAAAAAGCCAGAAATGCAAGGGCAAAGCTGATTGCAATGATTAGAATGATGGTTAATTTACTGATGATGGCCATAAGAACCTCCGAAAAATAGTAGCTATCGTATACTATACAGGGTATATGAAAAAGTTTAATCAAATTTGCTTGGAAATGAAAGTGTGTCCATATGGATTTCATTTTCTTATAAAGCGGGAAATATTGTCAGACTATTACAGCTTCTGCTATAGTGTGAGTGAGGGCGGTATCCGAATGGAACTGCACCGGCAAAACGATCGCAAACTATAAAACATTCTGCCTTGATCAATCAATGACAGGGACGGAGGAAACCAGCCGATGAAAATCCTGTCCTTCTGTCCAATTTGGAACAGAAGGCTTTTTATGTCCGGTTTTCTTCCTGAAAAGGAGAGAAAAAATGATGAAGAACACAGCTGTATTTACGAAGATGAAAAAAGAAGGCGAGAAAATCGCCATGTTGACGGCTTATGATTACCCTTCCGCTAAAATCGCGGAAGAAGCGGGTGTGGATATTATCCTGGTCGGAGATTCACTCGGAATGGTCGTTCTCGGCTATGATTCCACAGTCAAAGTGACAATCGAAGATATGATCCATCACGGCAAAGCGGCACGCCGCGGAGCGCAGGACACATTTCTAGTGGTCGACATGCCGTTCGCTTCATTCCATGGGGATATTGACCGCACTTTGCAGAATGCCGTCCGTATTTTTCAGGAAACAGGTGCGGAGGCTTTGAAGCTTGAGGGGGCGGATGAAGTGACTGATGTCATCAGACTGCTGACACGAACCGGTATCCCAGTTGTGGCGCATCTGGGTTTATTACCGCAGACGGCGGGGGTGCTCGGTGGCTTTAAAGTGCAGGGCAAGACGGCTGACGCGGCCAAAAAACTGATTGAAGACGCGAAGGCATGTCAAGCGGCCGGCGCGTTCATGCTGGTACTGGAATGCATTCCGTATCAATTGGCCAAAGAAGTGACGGAAGCCGTATCGATTCCGGTCATCGGTATCGGCGCCGGCAGCGAGACGGACGGTCAAGTGCTCGTTTACCACGACACTGTTAAATACGGTTCGCATCATCTGCCGAAATTTGTCCGTTCCTATGCGGAAGCAGGGGACGTCATGAAAGCTGGATTGAGCACCTATGTCAGTGAAGTGAAGTCTGGTGCTTTCCCTGCAGAAGAGCACCGGTTCACGATGAAAGAAGAGGAACTTCAGCAATTATATGGCGGCAAAGCCTGAACATAAATAAATCCGAATCCCTGTAAATGGGATCCGGATTTTTTATCTAATTTATATTGTCATGCTTGAAAGTTCCAGCGTCAGCTTACGGATTCAAGAGGCTCAAGCGCTTTTAAACAGGCTGCCAGGCGCATCGCAAAATCTTTCGGGCATTCCATGGATTCCAAATGCAAACAAACGATATTGGGATTGGTTTCGCAACGCTGCTTAAAATTGACGGGAAGCGGTATATAAAAATCGGACCAAGCCGCTGTAAAGGCTGGCAATTCTTCCGGCAATAGAAGGATTTCCGCTATATTCAAAGCGTGGCCATTATCTTTCAAGTTCTTAAAGGAAATATCCAGCTCCAAGATACAAGAGAAATTATTCTGGTCCGTGTGGATATTCAACCGTCTTTTCTTCTTGACAACACATGTCTCCCCTAAAACTTCAACCTCTGCATCAAGCAAGGCGGCGACTTCATCCGCTGTTTCCTGTAAACGGTTCATAATACTCTCTCCTTCCTTTTTTATCCAATAAAACTCACTAAAAAACGCCAAAAAAGAATCCAATGATCCTTTCCGGCGTTGTCAGCAGCACAATTGTCTGTGTCATCCTGTCCGAAGTTCGCTGATATTATATTTTATATTTGCTAAACATGAATAGACAAAATAAGCAGAAACGCTAATTGTTTTCCGACTCCTGTACTTCTATTTCCAATTTCAGTATCCAATCAAACCTAAATATAAAAAATAGGTTCTTAAGTCATGCCAAGAATAGAATGAGGTAAGCCGGAATCGAAAAAACCGTCTCCTGCATGGCAGGAAACGGCCGGGGTGTAGAAGATATTCAGAGATTTATTCGCTGAGCTGCTCTTGCCTCGCGGCGTCCTCTTCAGTCCGGACAACAAGGACGTCACATTTCGCAAAACGTACTATGCTTTGGGAAATGCTGCCCATGATGATCCGTTCCGCACCTGTCAGTCCCGTTGCACCGCAGATGATCAGGTCGGCGCCGGTCCGTTCAGCTATTTCTTTCGGAATGACGGATTTGGTGACTCCATATTCGACGATGACATTCACGGTTTCAACGCCTGCTGCTTCAGCTTCCTGTTTGTGCTTCGCCAAGAGATCCCGAGCTTCAATTTTCGCGCGTTTTGCACTATTTTTGTCATACGCTTCCACCATACCAAAAGAACGGTTGTCGATAATATTGACCAGATTCAGCACAGCGTTATTGCGCAAAGCGATGTCTACCGCTTTTTTATACGCCCATTCCGCTTGCCGTGAGCCGTCTAAAGCTACCAGTATATGAGAATATTTAAGAGTCATTCCAATCTCCTCCTTAAACCTCTTGTCTTTAACCAATTCTCTATCTCATTTCAATCTTCCTTCTTTTTCATGATAAATAGTTATATTTGATGCAGCAGAAGGTTTTCATTTTAATAGGAAATAAATACAAAAAATTTACGTCAAAAAACTGTTAATATGATATTCTTAACCTAAGATATTCAAGGAAAGTTGGAGCAATTTGAATAAAAAAAATACGGAAATCGGAATACATGAAGCGTTGCTGGGAAATGGCGCCATCCGCCACACCAGCAGAAAATATTCCAAAGGAAGCTACCTGTTCCGGGAAGGCGATCCGATCAGAGGCATCTACCTGGTGAAGGCGGGGAAAGTCCAAATCGGAAAGGTGACGCCTGAAGGCCGGGAGCTGACTTTGAAGATTTGCGGAGTTGATCAGATGGTCGGTGAAATCACGGTGTTCTCAGGACCTTCCAAGTACCGGCTGGATGCCAAAGCGGTTGAAGATACCGAATGCCTAAAGATCACGATTGAAGATCTGGAAGAAGCATTGCAGCGGGATCAGGAACTGGCCATGGCATTTATGCGCTGGACCGGTATGGATCAGCAAAAGACTCAGACGAAATTCCGCGATCTTTTGCTGCATGGCAAAAAGGGTGCGCTGTACTCGACACTGATCCGCCTCAGCAACAGCTACGGCGTAAGCCATCCTGAAGGGGTCCTCATCGATATGGTGCTGACCAATCAAGAGCTGGCCAATTTCTGCGGCATGACGCGCGAAGTGGTGAACCGGATGCTGAGTGATCTGAAAAAAGATGGCGTCGTTTCCATGAAAGACGGCAAACTCGTCATCCACCAGATTCCCAGACTGAAAGACGAGATCAATTGTGAAGAATGCCCGATTTATTTATGCAAAATCGATTAGGAAGCCGAACCGGAGACGGGGAGGCTTCTTTTTTTGCGGAAAAATTTTATTGCGTGCGATTAAATCAGGATGCGTGCGATAAAGAATGGTTTGCGTGCGATTAAATCAAAATGCGTGCGATAAAAAGCAATTTGCGTGCGTTCAGGTACATCGGCAGGCTGCCGATGGGACTCTTCGTCATTTTTTGTCCGAAAATTGACAACTTCACTAAAAACTTGTCCAGGTGTGATATTTATCACAATGCAACGGAACAGAAAAGCATAAGCTGACAATATAGAACGAATGACGTAAGAGGTGAAAATAGATGAGCAAAAATAATGAGCATGATGGAATGGATCTGCGAGGGACGCTTGCCAGTGTAATGGTTGTGGGTGTCATCATCGTCGTGATGTGGGTTGTAGTTTATATGATGTATATAAGCAGATAGAGAAAGAAGCAGAGGGGAGAAATTTTTAATGCATTTGCATAAATTTGAAAAGATTTGGCTGGTTTTTGGAATTATATCTTTAATTGTATTCTTAAGCATTGTAGGCGTTACGGCATTTTCGCAAGACCATCATCCGTCAGGCGGGATGGATACGATCGACCCGAAGAAAGTCGATCAAACAGCACCATTCGATAATCCGGGTGTTACCCAAATCGATGATGACACGTATCAGGTGGCGATTGTCGCCAGTGCGTTCAGCTACACGGCACCGGAATTGCGCGTGCCGGCAGGCAAAGAAATCATTTTTAAAGTGACAAGCAAGGACGTCGTCCACAGTTTCACGATCGACGACACAAAAGTGAATATGATGGTCGTTCCGGGCCAGATTACGACACGTGCCTATACTTTCGATAAACCCGGCAAGTATTTAATTCTCTGCAATGAATACTGCGGAACGGGCCACCATTTTATGTTTACAGAAATTGAGGTGTACTAAGCATGATCGCTCTGCAAGATCGCAAATTAGCATTATGGTATATCGGCGTTGCCTACATCGCCTTCCTGATTGGAACACTGATGGGACTGCTGCAAGTCTTCATCCGCAACGATAAACTCGATTTGCCCGCATGGCTTGATTATTATCAAATTCTAACGGCACACGGTGTGCTGCTCGCACTTATTTATACAACGTTCTTCATCTTTGCATTCTTTGTTACCGGCATGAGCAAGAGCCTCGGCACATTCGGGCCGAAAGTAAGACTCGTTTCCTGGATCGGTTTTTGGGTGACGCTGATCGGTACAGTCATGGCGACTGTCATGATCGTCGCTGGTGAAGCATCGGTTCTGTACACTTTCTACGCACCGCTGAAAGCAAGCGGCTGGTACTACGTCGGCCTGGCGCTGTTCGTAGTCGGCACTTGGATCTCCAGTTTCGCGCTGATCGGCCATTACCGCGTATGGCGCAAAAATAATAAAGGCCAATTGAGCCCGTTATTCGCATTCATGACAGTCACAACCATCGTACTATGGCTGATCGCTTGTCTGGGTGTTGTTGCAACCGTGCTGTTCCAATACATTCCTTGGGCTTTCGGCTGGACAGATACGATCAATGTCGAATTAAGCCGGTCGTTGTTCTGGTATTTCGGACATCCACTCGTATATTTCTGGTTATTGCCGGCATACATTGCCTGGTATGTAATCGTACCGAAAATCCTGGGCGTCAAAGTTTTCAGTGACTCGTTAGCCCGTCTGGCATTTGTACTATTCATCCTGTTCTCGATTCCGGTCGGTTTCCACCATCAATTAACAGAACCGGGCATCTCGAACTTCTGGAAATTCCTGCAGGTCGTCTTAACGTTCATGGTTATTATCCCATCACTTATGACAGCCTTCACAATGTTCGCGAACTTTGAAATTTCAGGACGCAAAAAAGGTGCAACCGGCCTGTTCGGCTGGTTCAAGAAATTGCCTTGGAAAGACGTTCGCTTCACATCGATCTTCATCGCCATGGCATTCTTCATTCCCGGCGGAGCAGGCGGTATCATCAACGCAAGTTTCCAATTGAACGAAGTTGTCCATAACACGCTTTGGATTGTCGGGCATTTCCATATCACGGTCGGTACACCGGTCGCGATGACATTCATGGGTCTCACATTCTGGCTCATCCCGTACTTGACTGGCCGTAAATTCACTAAAGCCATGCAGAAGCTGGCATTCGTCCAGATCATCACCTGGTCAATCGGCATGCTGCTCATGTCGACTTCCCAGCATATTCTGGGCTTGCTCGGTGCTCCGCGCCGGACGGCTTTCTCGAATTACAATAATCACCCGAGCGCACTGGAATGGTTCGATGGCATCCTCACTAGCCATGTAACAATGGCAGTCGGAGGAAGCATCCTGTTCCTGTCCGCCATGATCCTGATCTACATCGTCGTCATGTCGATGTTCCTGTCACCGAAAGCATTGAAAGTGGAAGACCAGGTCGAATTCCCGATGGCCGAAAGCGACAAGACAAATACACCGAAATGGCTTGAAAACTGGTGGATCTGGATCGGCATCGCTTTTGCTTTAATCATCATCGCCTACGCGATCCCGCTTTCTTCCATGATCATGCATGCACCACCTGGTTCAGAAGGATTCAAAACTTGGTAGGAGTTGAATAATTATGTTCACAATGGTCATTTCCATGATGCTGATTTTCATTCTCTTCACAGCTATATTGGTCGAAACAAGCGTTTCTGACGAGGAATAAAGAGAAATAGTGGAGTTAAAGAGCCAGCTGTCTGCGGACAGCTGGCTTTTTGGTGTGTGGTTTTGGTTTTTAACGGAAATTCGGGTAAAAGATACGGGTTTTTATAGAAGAATAGCCTGAGGGAAGAGGAATCTTGCTGCATCTTGGCAGTTATGTGCGGTGAGCCGATTTTATGTGCGGTGAGGAACATTTGTGTGCGGAAAAGAAGTTTTATGTGCGGTGGCAGGAAAATATGTGCGCAGTGCTAATTTTACGAGATTTTCACCAATTATATGTGCTCCGAATTTCAGATACTCTAAAATTCCAGATCCGCCACACCCAAAACCCAAGAACAACAGCGGATGTTTTTCGCCGCGCGAAAAACTCCAATCCCTTAAAGGAAGGCTTCGCGTCCGCGAAGCCTTTTTCATCTAAAAGGACTTATGGGGCAAAGAAAATCTCGCCCTTAAGAAGTTGGGATAAGAAGAGCAATTAGGTTTTTCTCGGATTCGACTAATTGCCATCTACTATAGAAGGGAAATTCATGAGAATAGTAATGTTTAAGCTGATTTTATTTCTAAAGGCTGAATTTGAGGTAAGGACGTCTGCTAGATGAGAATATTTTGATGGGTAAAGAGGAAATTACTCTTTTGAAAAGTTTTGTGGGCGGGAGAGCCGGGTTTGTGCGCGGCAAAGCACCGGTTATGCTCAACTAAATATTTGTATGCCAAAAATGATACTTTCTTGTCGCCGCCAAACCTCATCCCAATCCCTTAAAGGAAGGATTCGCGGAGGCGAAACCTCCCCCAACCAAATCATCCTCCCAAACAAAAAAGAGCAAACACCCAAAGGTGCTTGCTCTTGCTCATTTATGATCAGTTAAAGTAGTTTAATGGGTTGACTGCGTTTGTGCGCGCGCCGTTCCATGGGCCTACGTGTACTTCAAAGTGAAGGTGAGGACCGCTTGAGCGTCCTGTGCTGCCCATTGCGCCGATGCGGCCGCCCTGGGAAACGAATTGGCCTTGCCCAACAGAAATTGAATTCAAGTGAGCGTATACTGTTGCGTGTGTTTTACCGTTGATGGAATGCGTCATCATGACAACATTACCGTAAGATCCCATAGATCCTGCATAAGTTACATAACCAGATGCTGCTGCACTGATAGTTGTTCCAGTACCGTTGGCAATATCAATACCGTAATGGAACTCTCTAGCTCCGAAAATTGTACGGTAGCCGAATGGTGATGAGATGCGGCCTGATGCTGGACGGATGAATCCTGAGCTTACTGCTTCAGTTGGAGCTGAAACGACTGGTGCAGGTGCACTTACTTTTTCTTTCTCTGCCGCTTCACGCTTAGCTGCTGCTTCGCGTTCGTTGGCTGCCTGGCGCTCAGCTTCGTTTTTCGCTGCTGCGCGTTCAGCTGCCGCACGTTCTTCTGCTGCTCTTTCAGCCGCAGCACGTTCTGCCGCTGCTTTCTCGGCTGCCGCTTTTTCAGCTGCTGCACGTTCAGCCGCCGCTTTTTCAGCCGCCGCGCGCTCAGCTGCTAATTTAGCCTGGCGCTCTTCTTCAGCTTTGCGTGCCAATTCAGCAAGACGAGCTTGCTCTGCCGCAATTTGGTTTTCCAATTCTGCGCTGACTTCGATAACGTCCGCGTATTCTTCAGTCATTTCGCCTTTTTCGCTTTCAAGTCGTTTCTGTTCTGCTTTCAACTCTTCAGCAAGAACGCCCTGTTGTTTTTTCTGGCTGTCCAGATCAGACTTCAAGCTTTTCAGCTCAGCGTTGCGAGCTTCCTGCTGCGCAAGTTTTGACTCGACAGAAGCTTTCTGTTCTGCCAGCAATTCTTTATCTGCTGCCTGTTCACGCATGATTTCGCGGTCTGCGTCGATCAATGTGCTGACGGCAGAGAAACGGTCGATGAAGTCAACAAAGCTGTTGGCGCCAAGAAGGACGTCTATGTAGTCAACAGATCCGCCGCTCAATTGGATTGCGCGTGCGCGTTCCTGCAACAATGCAGTGCGTTCTTCGATTTTGATCTTCAATTCTTCGATTGAAGCTCTCAATTCTTCGATTTCAGCTTTAGTTGTATCGATATCGGCTTGGACACTGTTGATCTTGCCTTCAGTTTCCTCGACTTTATTGTTCAATTCCTGGATTTTCCCAAGGATTGTTTCCAATGTTGATTTGGTAACTTTGATTTCTTTGTCTTTTTCTTTGATGCCTGAGTTCAATTCAGCTTTTTTCTGCTCGGCTTCCTGTTGTTGCTGTTCAAGTTTGTTTAATGTATTGGCATTGACATCGGCAGTCGGCAATAAAAGCGAGATAGCTAATAATGATGAAACCCCAGACAACATCCATTTCGACTTCAAGTTCAAGTTGTTTTTCCCCTTTCGAATTTACGGTCTCTTTCTATCGTTTCTATATATATACTGTCAAATAGTTTTGTTGGATAAAAATTCGGTGCCTTATAATTGCAGCACGTTCATTATAACAGCTCTAAACCTCTTTTATGTTACAGTTGTATATCATTTTCGACGCTCTTTTGGTGATTTTTATAGGTATTAAGATACTCATTAACCTTTACACGAAATAAAATCTGGAATGCCTGTGCCAAAAGGTCCTTATTCTCGTTAGATTGGTGAAAAATCTGATAAATAGCTTCAGTTTATGCAGTAATAACAAGGGTTTGCTGTTTAATTCCAAATAAATGATCAATGCCGAACACGCAGCCAGATAAAGAGGATTCCGGTGGAATTTGGCTGCCCACCAGCGCCTTAAAAGAGAATTGGTAAAAAGAGTAGGTAAATCTGCTTGCGTTTTATTGAAATAAAACAGTAATAAAAAAAGAGTAGGACAGTTTTGTATTCGTCAATAAAGACAGGAGTGAAACTTATCTGGGGATAATGAATCTTGGAAGTTAGGGTAGGATCACCTGAAGTTTCTGGCGCTGCATGGATTAGAGGGTGTGCTAAAGGTGCTCCCTCCGTGTTATAATGCAAGATAGTAATGGAGTGATGGAAATGGCAAAAGAAAAGAAAAAAAGCGGCACTGGCCAAGGAACCGGCAAGAAAGGCTGGAACCGCTGGAAAGCGGGATCCAATAAAGCCAAGAGTTTTAAGCCGTACACAAGCAAAAACAACAAGAAATCCACGGACAATAAATCAGGCGAAAAAGCGAACGCTGATGAACCTGGCTGGATTGACGGTTAATTGAAATACACTGAAGCTGTCCTAAAAAGGACGGCTTTTTTTATATCTTCTCTTTTCTTCTGTAAATCTCCTTCTTTTGTACCAAAAAATGTTGCTTATGAGTAATGCGAATGGAATGATATGGATACAGGCAGAAATGGCAGGAGGAGAAAGGGATGAAAATAGAAGAAAAACATTTGCAGCGTGACAGTCAATTACCCGAAGCCAGGAACCGGTTGCTGGACCGGATTCGAAATGATCTCGAACAGGACTCAGATGTGCTGGCAGTTTATCTGGCTGGCTCCCTCGCGAAAGGGAATGCCGACAGCTATTCGGACATTGATCTCCACACCATCGTGAAACCTGAAAAGCTGGAAGGTTTTATTGCCGATAAATTCGGACGCGCGGGGAAGTGGGGCAATGTACTGTTCTATGAAGGAATTGCGGCGTCGCCGGTGATAGTCAGCCATTTCGACTGCTTCATCAAAGTCGATTCCTGGTACCATACCGCCGATGATATCACGCCATCTATTTGGATGAAGGGCATGAAAATCCTTTATGATCCTCACGGCTTGCTTGAACCGATTTGTCAGCTGTCGGAAGAAGCCATCTATAAAATCACGCCCGCGGAAGTGGAATTCTGGCGTACGAAAATACTGGCATTCATCCATGAAACCTACCGTGCGGCCATGAGAGGCGAACCCTATTACGCGCTTGCCAATCTCGACAGCGTACGCTGGCTTACGGCATACGGCTGGTATATGGAAATGGATCGGCATCTCGACAGCCCTTACCAGGTATGGTCAAAAATCGAAGGCTCAAGAAGCCGTCTGAGTGAAGAGCAGCTGCAGCGCTTGGCCGGCTGGGAAGCGGACCGTGACCCGGGCAGTGTATTGATGGCGCTCGAGAGCATATCGACGGAATTCATCCGGCTCAATAAAACATTGAGCGAGCAGGCCGGCACAGACAATAACAGCAAAGTGGTTAGACGGGCACTTGGCTTGGTGCTGTAGAGGGGGAGAGGATTTGAAAATACGCAGAATGAGCCATGGCGATTTAGAGTTGATGACGAAATGGCTCAATACAAAGGAAGTCCTTGAGTTTTTCGGAGATCCAGCTGCCCCGCCGAGCGCCGGGCAGCTCCGTGAAAAGTATGGCCCCCGGATTGACGGGTCAGTAGCGGTTGAACCTTATATCGCCGAAACGGCAGGCAAGCCGTTCGCGTTCATGCAATGCTGCAGGTTAACGGATGAAGATTATAAAAGCTATGGCTATTCTATGGAAGAAACTATTTACGGCATCGACCAGTTTATCGGTGAACCGGAACTTTTCGGCAAAGGGTACGGCACGCAAATGGTGACTGAATTTCTAAGCTTTATTTTTAAGGAAAAAGAAGCGGACGCTGTCACGGTCGATCCTGAATTGACCAATCCGCGTGCCATCCGCTGTTACGAAAAATGCGGCTTTCAAAAGGTGAAGCAAATCGATGGAGAGCGGAAATGGCTTATGGAGATTAATCGTGGGCGGTGGGCTGAAACTTTATGAGCTGATGAGTCGACTACTGGTATAAAGGGGCTGATGAGATGGGGGAGAAGTTTATAATTATTGTGGCGTTTATTGTCGCGGCCCTGCTGCTTTATGGCTGCGGAACGGCTGACGAGCAAGCAGGCGACCTGGCCGATCAGTCGGAGCCCATCCATTCACAATCCCAAACACCACCGGCTCTTGAACTGAAAATCGGTGACGAAACCATCCAGACATACCGGGGAAGCTACAGCTGGAGCTATTACGATTCGGAAGAGAAGTCGATGTCGGGGATCGAAGCAGAATCGATTCCACCGCATGAAATGATAAGCACGGACAACGCCCGGAAAGTTGACCGCCATGCGGATGTCGCCCTGGAGTTCGGCGAACGGCCGTTGTCCTATCAACTATTTGTCTGGGACGAAGCGGGCAACCGCACTGCCTATCCCGTTCCATTCGAGCTGTCGGAGCATGAAGGTCCGACGCTTTTCGAGATTTTTGCGCATTGGGAGCAGGGGCAGGCGAGCTACGTGGTTGCGCTGGATGTGGAGTGAACGACTGCCTATATATGAAGAGGAGGGTTCTTTTTGAGTCGAGGAAAAGAATATCAGTTATCCTTATTGCCGATGGGAATTTTTCTGGCATCAGGGCTGTTAATTTTGCTAATCGGTATTCTGGCTATAGCAGAAGCAGTTCAAGAAAGCGCGTGGCAAACGATTAAAGCTATCGGATTAACCCTTGTATTTCCCACTCCCTTTATAGCGTATCCCATCTATCTCTGGAGAAAAAGAAAAGCCGGAAAGACTTTTTACTGGGATGAAGAAGGCATCGTCATCGATTTGCAAGGCAATAAAGTTTACTGGGATGAAATAGAAGACATTCGATTTTTTAGGAGTTATTATATCTGGTTTTCCAAATCCACTGTCATCTACCCGCATTACACACACCATGAAAAGATAAGGGAAAGAAGAAAAAAGTGGATGCCGACCCCTGGTCATTCAATCGACTGGATCCTGATTGAAAATCCGAAAGACTACCACAAGAATGTCATGCAGGCGTGGAAAGAAAAACAAAAATTGGATAAGAATAAATGGGAACTTGGAGAAACAGAAAAATAACAGGGATTGCCGCAGCAATCCCTGTTATTTTTACTTCGCGTCGAAAATCCCTTTTCCAGTATCCATATCGATGGGCAGCGATGAATGCTCATGGGCGATGCTCCAGGAATCGCTGTCCTTTTTCAAGCCGAATGTGAACCGGTTGGTCATTTCACGCAATGTCTCACTTGAATCTTCATCCCGTGCAGCAAAAGTGATCGCACAATGCACGAATGCCGCTTTTTCATCTTCTGCGATTACCACATCATTAAAATCCACTTCGAGCAAAATATTCTCATTGTCCAATCCATTGAACCACTCCGCCACATTCTCTTTCCATGCCGCAATCCCCTTGCTCTCCCAGTGATTCCAGCTGTCGAAAATATGGATATCCGGATTGTAGATGGTCAGAAATTTGTCTGCATCCTGTTCGTAGATGGCTGATTTGTAAGTGTCCAGTACGTCCTGCACTTTGTGGTATTTCCCAGTCATATTCAACTTCCTCCTCTGTCGGCTGTAATTACGTGATTGCTTGCTAGTGAAGGTATTCGGGATTCAGGAATTTATTCCCTTCTTTTCATAGACTTTAAATAACTACTTCTATAATAAAGTTCTTTTTATTCTGATGGAAATTAATGCTAATATTATTAATAATAAGATTTTTTTGAGTTGATTGGGAAGACTTGAAGCAGATCTGTTGAACGGAAATATTATGCGAATGAAAAGAGATCTGGAGGAATAGAGAAATGAACATCAACAATCTTCAGCAATCCATGCAAATCGTGCTCATAACTGAACAATACGAAGAGGCGGCGAGGCAATTGATCCTCGACGGACTGGAAGAGCGTTTCGGGTTTTTGGATCATTCCTTCAATCCGGACCTGCGGAACATCATCCGAAACTACAGCCGGAATGGCGATGTATTCCTGGTTGGTCTGGAGGATAATAAAGTCGTCTGCACAGGAGCGTTAACCAAAGAAAGCGAAACTGCCGGAAGAATCCAGCGGATGTCTGTGAAGAAATCCCATAGACGCGACGGCCTGGCCGAATCGATGCTGCGAAAGCTGGAGGAAACAGCTAGGCAGCAAGGATATAAAAAACTGGTCCTCGAGACGAACAACGAATGGCATAGCGCGATCGAATTTTATAAGAAGATGGGCTATGGAGTGGACTGGAAAGATTCGGAACGCAGCCACTTCGTGAAATTATTGGGTTGATTGTTATAAAGGGGGAGTTCAATGAAGCTGGGCCTCAAAAAGAATGAAGTGAAAATAGTGGATTACACACCTGAATGGGCTGCAGAGTTTATTCGCGTGCAAGAAGAGCTGGTTGAAAATACGGGTCTTGATGAAAATAGGATTGAACATATCGGCAGTACGGCGATCAAAGGGATGGCGGCAAAGCCGATTCTGGATTTAATCGTTGGAGTTGACGACTTGAATCAGGCGGATCGAGAGTTGCTGCAGGCGTTTCAGCAAACTGGTTTTCTTCGATTGAAAGTGGAGCGGCCGGGTGAAATCGTGCTGGCGAAATTTACGGACGATACGTATCAGGAAAAGACCCACTTCATCCATTTGGTCGAATATCGGGGAGACCTATGGAATGACTTGATCTATTTCAGGGATTACCTGAATTCAAATGTGGAAGCCAAAACGCAATATTTACAGGTCAAATTGGCGTATCTGGAAAAGGCAGCTGCAGGCATGAAAGAATACACGGATCATAAAGAAGCGTTTGTGAAAGGGATTATTGCGAAGCGAACAGAGTCATTTTAAATAAAGGCTGTCGTTTCCGGCAGTTAAGACGGTGTAGCGGGGGAGTGCGTTTTTATGAAAAGGACTTTGGTGATCAGTGACATTCACGGTGAGCTTGAACTTTTTGAGGAGCTGCTGCAACAGGCGGGGTATGATGCTGCCGAAGACCAGCTGATTTTACTGGGAGATTATGTGGACCGCGGTCCGGATTCAAGAGGCGTTTTAGAGCGGGTCATCGAGTTGAAAAAGTTAGGTGCAATCGTATTGAGCGGAAATCATGACGCTATGATGCTGGCGGCGGCAAAAGGTGAACCCGCCGCCCTGGAGAGATGGGCGAGAAATGGCGCCATTCCAACTCTGCAAAGCTACGATCCGTCAATCAAAGAGGCCGGACTTCCGGAAACAGACATCTTTTGGAATCACGTCGCCTTTATTGGAGAGCTGGGCTTTTTCCATGAAACAGACGATACTATTTTTGTGCATGCGGGTGTTCAGCCCGGCACACCGGTTCAGCAGACGGATCCGTATATATTGATCTGGATACGGGAAGAGTTCTATGAAGCCTACGAAGGCGAAAAGACGGTAGTATTCGGCCACACACCGGCGTTTCTGCTGCGGCCGGGTGGCGGAAATGACATCTATTTTGGCGGCAATAATATAATCGGCATCGACGGCGGCGCGGCATATGGCAGCCAGCTGAATTGTCTGGAGCTGCCGAGCCGGAAGAGATATTTTGTGGAGAAACCGTGAGAAGCGACGATAATTTCGGGGTGGAAAACGGCTGAATGATCATAGAATGCTAATAAGTGATCATAGAATCCCCTGAGTGATCATAGAATGAAATAAGTGATCATAGAATCCGCTGAATGATCATAGAATAAAATAAGTGATCATAGAACCCAAAATACCGCTCATAGAATTGCAGCACTCCAAAAATATACCTTTTTCTTTCACGATTTCACGTATTTCATTGCCAATACCGTCTCTTTTATGCGAATAAAACTATCTTTTGCTATTATTTCTTTAAATAATCGATGACTTCTGGCAAATAAGCTGCAACTGGTCGTGCAGTATTGACGGTCAGGATTTCATGTCCGACAGGCTTTTTGCTGTTGGCGATTGTATAAGTGAAAGCTTCCGGTGAATGAATTTCCGGGATTTGGCTGACCATTCTGTTGCGTGTTTTTAATCTTCGGTTGATTTCGTCCATATCATCCAAATAGCATTCCACATACTTGTAACCGGCATTATATTTTTCGCAAAGGAAAATTCCTTTTTCGACAAGTTCATCGTACAAGCAGGGGCTGTCCAAAATGACGTTAAATCCTTGTGAGAGGTGGAATTCGACTAACGACCAATCGATGTTGTAGGCGATTTTACCGGCAAGCTTCGGGTCGATAGGCGCGTGCTCGATCGATTCCATCAAAGAAGATTTGACGATGTCGTGATCAACGATAACCGCGCCAAGCTGTTGTGCGATTTCACGGGAAAGCGATGACTTTCCGGACCCCGGAAACCCGGACATTTGAGCAAAGAACATAGAAACTCCTCGTTTCTCATAATATTTTATGTACTGCATAATCTATATTCTAGCTTATTTCTTACTTAAATCGAATCTGGAGGTGAACCAGCATTGGACTACTCTTTTCAAACAATGACCCAGCAGCAGGCGGAAGAAATCGCCGCCAATTGGCGTTACAGCGGGGAATATGCTTTTTATGATATGGACGCGGATCCGGAAGATTTAGCGGAATTTTTAGACCCGGAGGCACGCAACAATACATATTACAGCGTCATCCAAAACGGGGGAGTCGTCGGCTTTTACAGTTTTATTCAAACGGCTCAGGACACAATCGACATCGGACTGGGAATGAAACCGGATCTGACCGACAGCGGAAAAGGAAACGAATTCCTGAAAGCGGGCATGGAATATGCAAAATCCACCTACAATCCCCAAAAAATCACATTATCCGTAGCCGCCTTCAACAAGCGCGCGATTAGAGTTTATGAAAAGGCCGGCTTCAAAGAAACGGAACGATTTCAGCAGGCTACCAATGGCAGCGTTTTTGAGTTTGTAAAAATGAGTTATGACTGCACAAGCAAAAATTGATTCAGGAAATGAGGTTTTATTGATGAACAAACAGACAGAAAAATTCTGGAATAATTATTGGGTGGGACAAGGACAAGCGAAGCCGGAGAAAGTGGAAGCATTTCAATTTGGAGCGGAAGCGGACTGGCTGGCGGACCTGGTCGTCGAAGGCAAGAAAACTGCGACTTGCTCTGCCCATGTTTTATATGAAGTTGAAAATGAGCCTTTGCCGCAAGTCGGCCAATACAACATCGTCCTGGATGCGAAAGAAGAGCCCGTTGCAATCATCCGCGTGACCGAAGTTTCAATCATGCCGATGAACGAGGTGCCGGTGGAATTTGCGTTGGCAGAAGGCGAAGGGGATTATGAATTCTGGTGGTCTGCGCACGAAAAATTCTTCACAAACGAACTCGAAGCGCACGGTCTCGAATACTCGGAATCGATGCCGCTCGTCTGCGAGCGCTTTGAGACAATCCATACAAAATAATAGGAGAGAAGACCATGGAAGTAACCATTGCCAAACCAACTGAAAATCATATAGAAGCAATTTCCGCGATTTGCTCGGCCGGCTGGAAGCAAACCGTTGAGGGGAAATTAAGCGAAGCTTATCAGGAACGAAATGTGGATTTCTGGTATAACCACGAACGCATCCGCAGCGATCTGGAAGCCGGATCCTATACACACGTGGCTTTGATCGACTCTAACGTAGCGGGAGTGATTGGCGGCGGGCTAACCAGTCCTGGAGTGAGCGAGATATTCATGCTTTATGTAGAGGAAACTTACCGCTACAAAGGAATCGGCAGGCTGTTGCTGGAAGCGTTGACTGAATTGCAGAAAGAGCAAGGAGCAGCGGAACAATGGGTGTCGGTGCAAGAAGGCAATCAGTTCGGCATTCCGTTTTACGAAGCACGAGGGTTTCGGCTTCAAGGGAAGAAGACGGAAGGGACCGATACCGGCGAAGAGCAGGTGTCATTGCGGTATTCAAGGGAGATATGAAGAGGCATAAGTAAAGACACAAAGGGGTGCGGTAATGAAAACACAACTGACAGAAATGAATGATGAAGAATTTGATCAATACATGGAATTTTTTATTCCGGATTACGCCAAAGACTTATCCGACAATTTTATGATTCCGTATGAAAAAGCTTTGGGGGAGTCCAAAGCTTTAATGGCCACTTTACTTCCGGACAGGCAGAACTCAGCAGACCAGCACATCCGTAACATTTATTCACCTGAAGACGACAAGAATATCGGCGTGCTCTGGTATAACATCCAAGCCGAAAGCAATAAAGCCTATATCTACCACATCCTCATTCATGAAGCGTTCAGAAAAAGAGGATTCGCCAGCCTCGTGCTGAAGGAGTTAGAGGACGCGGCGAAAAGTGCCGGCGTCACTTCTATGGGATTGAATGTCTTCGGCAATAACCCTGGGGCCCAAAGAGTTTATGAGAAATTGGGTTACCAGCCGGCGTCTATGGCGATGGGGAAACGGATTTAGGCAAGAGTATGCTGCAGTATTTTAAAGGACCTTCTTCAAGGGTCCTTTTTTTACTTTCTGGAATCAGAAAGTAAAAAGAAAAGATATCCAAATAGTTGGGGATTAACTAAAATCACCACTCAAATATCTCTCACATCAATTGTTGATGCAAAAAACACAGAATGATTGGATGGTCTCCGCCTGGCGGAACCATCCCAGGAACATTCGCCGGGGCGAATGTTTTTCCGTTCAGATCTTAAGGTCGTCTCTCCCAAGGACTGAGCGTCCCGACGACGTATTGCGCTTTCTCGCCCCGTATCGCTTCAATGACACCAGTCGAAATCTCATCATTTGTAAGCCAGCGGGATGTGCCGCTTTCCAGCTTAAAACCGAGTTGGATTTGATAATAATGGACATGTGAGGGCACAGAAGCCTTGGCTTTTATCTCTTCCAGGTTGGAGCTGCTGCCGTTTACATGGAATAATTTCCATTCGGAGTCTTGCTGAAGAGAAGAGATTAAGCAAGGGATCACATCTCGACCATCTGAATGGATCCAAGCAAGCACCAATTGAATTGGGCCATTCTTTTGCTGAATCTGGGCTAACTGCTGAGCTAATTTTTCAGTGTCCTTATAATCGACTAACATCGAGTTTATTCCTTCAGGATTTCGTTCGACCAGCCGTTGCATTTTGCTGAGATTGCGGCCAATCGCCGAAACGCGGTATCCATTATGCGACAGCCAGACAGAAGTCTGGGCGAGCATTCCTGTGCCACCGATCACTAGTGCGTGTTTCATAAAAATCAGTCCTTTTTTGAACAGAATAATGCGATAATTGTAAATTAAAAGCCAGTAAAAGGGAATTAATGAGTTATGATAGAAGGAAAAAGGAGAATTCGAGTGAAACACTTACTTTTAAAAATCGCAGTGTTTTCTATTTTTTCATTTTTGATCATGGTGTCAGAAACGCCCTCATACCTAAAAATCATTTTTATATCCGTCATGCTGTTCTTTTTTCTGCCGTTCCGCTATGAATTTTTTACAAAGGAGCGGATGTGGAGAAAGTTCATAGCCGCAGTGAGTGGGACGATTATATTTACGATGCTGGTTCTATTTGTGCCGGTGCTGCTTTCTGGCGATTTAACGAATTTTAGTATTTTTATCGAATCTGGAGACTCTTTAGGATATAGTATACTCGTTTTTTCCATTACCCTTTTTTATTTTCTTATTTACGGCCTGCCGGTTTCGTTGTTATCGGATTGGTTAGCGGCGCGTTACCCTCATCGCATGGTGGCGGCAGGATTCGTGCATTTTGGATTTGGCATGCTGCTGATAGGGGAACTGTGGATTCTCCCGGTTCTCAGTGCAATGATCTTTTGGGTGATCGATGAACTTCTGCGAAGAAGAACGGCGAAAGAAGTCGCAGAAGTGAATATATAAGATATTGAGAAAGGCCTGATTCCAATAAAAACAAAGCTAATTATCTTACGGGGAAACTCGGGAAGCGGAAAAACCACAATAGCGAAAAGCCTGCAGGACCGTTTCGAGGATGGCACGCTTTTGGTGTCGCAGGATGTTGTGAGACGAGACATGCTGAGCGTCCGCGACAGAAAAGGAAACCTATCGCTGGAGCTCATCCGGCAGATCACCGAGTACGGTAAAGGCAAATGTGAGTTTGTGATTTTGGAAGGAATTCTAACGAAAGAACGCTACGGTGAAATGCTGATGGACTTGATCAGATTTTATGAGGGCAATGCCGATGTGTATTACTTCGATTTGCCGCTCGATAAGACAATCGAGCGCCATCAGTCACGTGAACTTGCAGATGCATTTGGTGAAGAATCATTGCGCGCCTGGTGGCGGCCAAAAGATTATCTCGGCACAGCGGGTGAAACGATGCTGACGGAAGAAATGACGGAGGAAGATATTCTGGATTTGATTTGCAGTTCAGGTCATCGGAATGCTGAACACAAAATAAAATTCAGTCAGGAAATGAAAGGGAAATAGTCTGGTGGAGAAAGGAATAGGACACATGACTCACTCAAATGAAGAGAAGCGTAAGCTCGTATCGATTGATTTGACAGAAGGAAAGCGGGTATTTGACACGAGCAAGATGGATGACTGGTCTCAAGAAGAATGGGAAGCCTTTGTCGGAGACGAAAATGATCATCAACATCATCTTGAAATTCCTCTATTGAATACAAACGACTATCATTTCTTGATTTCATCCGTTTACTTAAATGAGGCTACAAAAATTCATACATTGGAAATGCAGATTGAAAACAGGACTGAAAAAGATTTGAGCGTTTTGGTAAAAGAGCTGAAGTTGGATGACAAGTACTTTGATATTTACAAAAACCAACGATATTTAGTTAAGGCGCATGAAAAAAGCGAAGGGAAAGTTGAAGTCTTGGCATATGGAGACATCTATGATTTATTCAACCACTCTCTATTTATGTGTATTGATATAGAAGAAGCTCAGACAGGTAAATGGCTTGAAGGATATGAATTCGATGTAAAGGTCTTCCCTGAACAGTAACGAAGTGAGGTGGACACTATAAATCATTTAAAGAAGCTTGGCGCAGCAACCCTATTAATCGCGTTTCTTTCCGGATGCTCGTCAGAAGAACCTATTGAAACGGACGAAGTGAAAGAAAGCGGAGAGCAAACTCCAGAACCGGAACCTGCCGTACTGGAAGTCGGTACCCAGCAATTCAAAATCTTTTCCTACTACGACGCATTTGATGATTATGTGGAACTGGCGAAAGAGCAGCCTGAGGAACTGGACGATGCGTATGCTCAAACCATTTTTCACCCCTTCCGGCAAAATGCTTTTAGTGAAGGCAAAGGGCTCGAATACATGGATCTATTGATTTTAACTCCACCGCAAGACATCATACCGCTGCAGAGTGCACTCGCAGCGTTGTCTGATAAAGAAGCGGAGTTCCAATCGGAAATTGAAGAGTCGCTCGAAAGATCTGCGCAACTTTTGCCTGGCGGTAATAAAACCGTGCATATTTTTCCGGCAAATCCGGCTTATATCCATGGGATGAGTCCGGAATTGAATGCAAGAGGAGTAGCTTTGAATGAAGAAGTAATGATTCTGTTCGTGCATTCAAGTCTTGCTGCAGAAGAGTTGAAGCATACAGTAGCCCATGAATATTTTCATTTGATTGACATGGAAAAAGGAACTTTCGAAAGTTCGACGGCTGAATCCACATTGCTTGAAGCGACGATGATGGAAGGGAAAGCAGTGGCTTTTTCACTGCTCAGCTATCCAAGTATAAACCTGTCATGGATTTCAAATGAGGACGGCAAGGTTACTGAACAGGTGCGCACCATGTTCATAAATCAAAAAGATTCTGCCGATATGCAGGTTTGGGAAGATTTCCTTAACGGCAATCCCCTAAAAAGCATCCCGCCGTTCGCCAATTACATCATCGGACACGAAATCATGCAGAGTTTTCTGGCTAACCACCCTGAAATGGATATCAGTGAATGGCTGGGGATGAGCGCTGAAGAAATATTGGCAGGCAGTGATTTTGGAGAGTAAGCAACTTAATTTCAATAAACTCAAAGGAGCCGATAACATGTTCAACCAAAAACGGATACGCGATTACGGAGTGAAAATCGGCCAGCTACAAACTGGGCCGTGCAACGCCATCACTGATGTAGAAGGTGTAACGGTCGGGCATGTGACGCTCAGCGAAGGGGACAGCCAAACAGGTGTGACGGCTATCCTGCCGCATCAAGGGAACATCTTCAAAGAGAAGCTGATCGCTTCCAGCCACGTCATCAACGGTTTCGGCAAAACGATGGGAACGATTCAGATGAAGGAGCTCGGCACTTTGGAGACGCCGATTCTTTTGACGAATACGCTGGCTGTAGGAACAGCTGCCGATACGCTGACCGATTACATGCTGGAGCAGAACCCTGAAATTGGACGAACGACTGGAACGGTGAACGCAGTGATCGGCGAATGTAATGATATGCTCCTGAATGACATCCGCGCGAAATTTGTAAAGCGGGAACATGTTCTCGAGGCGCTCCATAACACTTCATCTGATTTCGCGGAAGGAGCGGTCGGAGCAGGGACCGGTATGCTGTGCTACTCGCTGAAAGGCGGAATCGGTTCCGCTTCCCGGATCATGGAGATGAGCCACGGCAACTATACAATCGGGGTACTCGTGTTGTCGAATTTCGGTATTCTCAGTGATTTGCTTATACAAGGCAAAGCAGTCGGGCAGGAATTGAAGGAGGCTCTTCTCGAATCTTATAAGGAAGAAGATAAAGGCTCTGTCATGATTATCGTTGCAACCGACCTGCCTGTATCTGAACGCCAATTAAACCGGATCCTCAAAAGGGCGGTTACTGGCTTGTCCAGAACCGGTTCGATCATCACCAATGGCAGCGGTGAAATCGTCATCGGCTTCTCGACCGCTGCCCGCATACCACACGAAAAACCGGAACAGCTTCTAACCATCCCGCAAATTCACGAAGAAGATATGGACACTGCTTTCCGCGCGATAGGTGAAGCGACGGAAGAAGCGGTTTTGAATTCATTGGTGACGGCTCATGAAGTAACCGGCCGTGATGGCAATAAAAGACCGGCGTTCAAGGATTTAATTGATAAGTTTGACGTATCGTTAGTGTAAGGGGGAGGGAGAGTTTCAGTGGTGAAAATCAGTGAAGAAAAGAAAGTTATGTTTGTTATGCTTCTTGCAATCGCGGCCATTATATACGCAGTAATTGATATAATACTGCAGATTCAAGCTGGTTTCTTCTCACGTATCTTCATCTCTTTTCTTATATTGGTTCAAGCAGTGTTGATTATTTATATAGTGGTGCCTGAAAAGAAGAAGCCGTGAAGCCTATTCATACGATTGAAGTAATAACACGATAAGTGAACAGTTAAAGAAGTAGATAGCTGTGAATCCTTCTTAGCAGAGAGGACCACAGCTATTTTATTAAGCCAATTTATTAAGCCAATCTTTTTGGAATTCCCACTAACTGGATGGTCCAGGTAACTTCGTCTTTAGGGTCGAAAATCGATTTCATCAAAAGAAAATCTAACCAAAGTTCTTTCACACCTTTTGTCTATATCTAATCAAACCATTCTTCTCTTGCAACGAAATTATCAAGTAATACAACCCCGGAAAAACGATCACAGCACCAATCCCAACATAAACAAATCGTATATTTAAACTTAGGAACGGTAAAGAAGCAAACAAGATTCCAAGGGGCATAGTAGCGCGAAGGAACAGCAGACGGACGGCACTTAATTGCGCAAGTCGGTCTCGGGGGGCTTCGCGCTGGAAAATCGCCGCGCTTTGGGCGTTGAATAGCGGAAACAGAATGCCGCCCATCAGTTCACAAAGCCAAGCAAACGGAACGGAGTGGACGAAAAACAGCAGCATAAACGACAGGCCGCCGCCAATCAAACCGATGTACATAGTCTGTGGACTTTTCGGCAATTTGGTGAGCAGCAGCATGCCAAATACATAACCGATAGGGAATGCCCCTTTGAAAACCCCATATTCCCATGCTTCTCCTTCCAATACTCCGCGGATAAAAGGAATGCTCAAGACCAGCGTGGCACCCACAGCGAATTGCACAGTAGATGACAAAAGAGTCAGGCGCAGCAGTTTCGGATAACTGAAAAAGCTCCGATAACCCTCCTTCATTTCAGACCACCAGAACTTTCTCGTCCAGGCGGCAACCTTTTGCTTGCCGGTTTGCGGCAGGCGGGAAAGTGCCAGGAAACTGATGAAGAACAGCAATGCCGATAGGCCATGGAGCCAATGCATCGGCAACACAATTAATAAGAGTGCCGTGACACCGGGTGCCAGAAAACTCATCAAGCGGAGAGTGGCGTCCAGCAATCCGTTGGCATCGGCTAATTCTTCCTCTGCACAGATTTCAGGTAATAGCGAAAATGACAGACTGGCAAAAATCGGCTGGAGCAATCCTAAAGTGCACTGCAGAATCACCAAACCGATGATGGTTCCTGTATTCGTCCCGATGATAAATCCGGTTAAAGGAAGTAAGTATGCGCCAGCCCGGATCAATTGAATGTTTTTTAGCATCTTTTCTTTGGCGACATGATTGAGAAAAGGGGAACTGATGCCTTGCAGCACCAAAGAAGGGATGAAATAGACGAGCCAAAGAATACCCATCCATTCTCTCGATCCCGTTAACTCATATAGGAGTAAACCATTGACGATTGCCCCCGCAGCGCCGCCGAATTCCGAAACGACTTCACCGTCCCATAACGATCTGAATGACTTTGAATACTTTTTCATTCCTTGATTTCCAAGTAACGGGTCAGCTGGCTTGATAAATCTTCGAGTTTTCCGGAGTTGATGGAATAAACACCTTTGTCAGCGCTGATGAATTTAGCGGCTTTCAATAAGGTGAGCTGATGATGGAGCGTCGTTTTTGAAATATTGAATTGGACGCTCAATTCCTGCAACGATAAAGGGCTTTTCTGAAGCTGGAACAATAACTTCAACCGCAGTTCATCACCCAGAGCCTTATGGCCGCTGACGAGTTCTTTGGACGGAACTCCGGGTTCGAGCAGATATTCTTCTTTCAACGGGTAAAAGAATAGTTTGGTGTCAGAGGTGCGAATTGTCAGCACCCAAGGGCGGTAGGAAACCTGAGGAACGAGTTTCACGGACCAAATTGAAGGTTCCGGCAAATAATCGACACCTCCTGTGACCCGCTGGATTTCAGCTGTCGGGACAGTAGCGTCCAGATGGCGATGCTGTTTCTGTTCAAATGAAAGAGCCTGCAGCCATTTGTTCCAGTCTTCTTTTGTTGTCATCCACTTCTCCCATTCTTCGAGCACCTTTGTCATCAATTCGGTTATTTCAGATTGAGAGAATTGGTGGATCTCGAGAATATACCCTTCTAAATAGTCGTGGCCTTCAAAGAGACCTGCATACTGCTCCCACAGCACGGTTTGTTCCGGAGCCGTTACTAGTTCTTTTTTCAGGGATTCGTGCCGGCGATCGTAATAGGGAAGAAGGTGGCTATAGAGAGCCGTTGAGGAAGCTCCCGTCAGCTGATTCGAAAAATCCTGAACAGAAACCGCAGCAAATTCATTTTGCAAGAGCAGCATGCCATACCAAAGATTCGATTGTTCGATTTTCTTCAGCAACTCAGTCAATGGAACCGGCATCGTTTCCTGGCCGGCTTTCCATTCTTCGTCCAACTCGAAAGTATGGCGAAGCTGTTCGTGTGTATAGCCGGCAATCCCCAGAATCAGCTCCCAGACAGGCGATTGTTCTACGTTTAAATCAATCGTTTCTGATGGTGGCGCGGAATTTAGTATTTTCATAAAGAATCCTCCATATCGCTAATTTTCCTTTGATTCTATATTAATTGAAAATATTATTCAATAAATATTGAATAATTAAACCTCTTCAGTTTTTGGAAGAATGTTAAAATGGCTATATTATGAAAGAATGGTGAAGAGTGATGAATCAAAAATTAATTGATGCGATTGAATTGAGGAAAAGCGGCCAGCACGAAAGGTCCAATGGACTGATGTTGGAATTGGTAACAGAATATCCGGAAGACCCCCGACTCAATTATCAATGTGCATGGAGCTTTGACTTGTTGGGTGAAGAACAGAAAGCAGTTCCGTATTATGAAAAAGCGATAAGTCTGGGGCTGGAAGATGAAGAGTTGGAAGGTGCTTTAGTGGGCTTGGGCAGTACATACAGAACTTTGGGAAGGTATCAAGAATCGCAAGAAACCTTTTTGACAGGTCTGGATAAATTTCCGGCTAACAATGCGATGAAGACCTTTTATGCAATGACTTTATATAACTTAAAAGAACATCAGGCAGCAATGGAAATCTTGTTAAAATGCTTAAGCGAAACCTCTGCCGATAAAGAGATTGCAGCTTATAAAAGAGCAATTGAATTTTACTCCGATAAATTAGATGATACATGGATATAAAAAGGGAGCGTTTTTATGAAATGGACCCAAAATATAATCACCACAACCCGCGGTGAATTCGAAATCTTTACAAAAGGTGAAGGCCACCCTTTATGCGTCACTCACCATTATTCCGAGTTCAATGAGACCGGCGATTTCTTTGCAGATGCTTTTACGAAGACGAATCAGGTGTTTCTGATCAATCTGAGAGAGGCGGGAAACTCCGCAAAAGCAGAGCAACCGCATCAACTCAGTCTGCTTGAAACGGTTCTTGACCTGGAAGCAATCCGCGAAGCGTTGGGATTTGATATATGGGGTTTTGCCGGTCATTCGACAGGCGGCATGCTGGGCATTGTCTATGGCATTTATTTTTCTGAAAAACTCAGCTTTGATGTAATCGTCGGCGCAGCGGCCAGGGAGTACATGACATTTTCAGAGGACTGCATCTATAACGAACAGCATCCCCAATTTGAAAAGATGCAGGAATTGATGGAAAACCTGAAGCAGCCGGGGTTATCGGCAGAGGAAAAGAGCAACTTGAAAATCCAGCGTACAAAGCTCTCTTTAGCGAATCCGGATAAGTACGATGATTATTTCACACAAGATATCCGAAAAGAACTGTCAGCTGTGCGGCTCAATTTCTTCAGCAGGGAATTGCATGTGTTTGATGTCACCAGAAAACTGGGGATTATCACTGCGCCGACTTTGATCATGTGCGGCAGGCACGATGTGCAATGCCCGCTCGAATATTCAGTGGAAATGAACGAATTGATACCGGGCTCCACTCTGGCAATATTCGAAGACAGCAATCATTATCCGTTCCTGGAGGAAGCGGAGCGATTCGGTGAGGTTTATCAATCTTTTATAACCAGCCACATTGATAAGTAGACAGGAGCGAAGAAGTTTTATTTCTTCCCTTAAAAATTTTCTGATACTGGACATGGTTCTTGAACATATAAGTGAATGCTGATATGTTAGTTGGAGAAAAGGGAAAGAGGTAGGTTATATGACGAAAAAAACATTGTACTTCCTATGCACAGGAAACTCGTGCCGCAGCCAGATGGCAGAAGGCTGGGGAAAACAGATTCTTGGCGACGAATGGCAGGTCCTGAGCGCGGGAATTGAAGCGCACGGCTTGAACCCGAACGCGGTGAAGGCGATGAACGAAGTGGATATCGATATTTCTGAGCAAACATCAGATATCATCGATACTGAAATCTTGAATAACGCGGATTTCGTCGTCACTTTATGCGGCGATGCGGCCGATAAATGCCCGATGACACCGCCGCATGTGAAGCGCGATCACTGGGGCTTTACTGATCCGGCAAAAGCGGAAGGCACGGAAGAAGAGAAGTGGACGGTATTCCAGAATGTCCGCGACGAAATCGGCGCCCGCATCCGCGAATTCGCTGAAACAGAAAAGTAATCGCATTATAGAACTGTATAAAGGAAGAGCAGCTGGGTGGGTAACCAAGCTGCTCTTCCTTTTATAATTTCAAAATTTTATTTCTCCAGCGTATATCCGATTCTATTCAACGCCGATTCGATATCCATGACATACTCCGTTTGCAGGTCCGTCAGATGGTCGCGGACTTCCTGCATTTTCACAAGCCACGGCGGCAGTCCCGTCATCATGACTTTGATGCCCATGATATTCAAACCGAGCACCAGGTTCTTCAGAATATCCGGAAAGCGGTTTTCGAGCAGGACGATTTGCGACAGGTCGATGATGAAAGAATGGCTGCCGTTTTTGGCCGCATAGCTTAACGTATCTTCCAGAATCTTTTGGGAGCGATCTTCGTTGATATTGCCTTGCAGCGAAAGAATCGCGAGCCCTTTTTTGATCGGGATGATCGGGACGCTCAACAATTCGATATCAGCAATCGTGTTATCCAGGTGGATGATATAGGAAAGCACTTCGGCCATCTTCTTCAGAAAATGGATATCATCCTCGCTGAAATCTTTTTCCTCTTTGTCCATGACACATAAGGTGCCGAATACGTTTCCATAAAAATCACGCAGGGTCACCCCTAAAAATCCTTTGACTTCAAGCTGCTCGGTCACTACCAGATCTTTTGTCAGGGTGAATGAACCGAGGTTATTCGTATGCATCGCTTCTTCGTCGCTTTGGATGATCAGGCGGCAGTAAGTTCCGTCATAATCGACTTGATAGCCTTCAGGAATAATATAATGATCTCTATTGAACGAGCTGATGACTTCCATCGCTTTGGGTCCTCGCTGGGTAACATAAGCAGTATTTACCTCCAGCTCATCGCTGATCACTTCAAACAGTTTATAGGAAACTGCTTTCAATGACTCATGAGTGGAGATTCTTTTCGTTTCGGGCATGTATCGACTTCCTCCTCATTCTCAAAGGCTCTTTGCAGAACTTTTCGATTTGTCTATCTTTAACCCTATAGGAAATGTGTTTTAACGGTCAAGGCAAAGGGCGCACTTTATACTAGAGCCTTCCCTCGAACTGCTATAGACTGGATAGAGAAGAGATTTCTTTTTTGGATGGCCAGCATTGAAACAGGTGAGGCTTTCTTTTTTAATAAACAGCGAATGGATTTCGAAAGGGGATATTCCGATGATGGATTCAAAATACCTGGATTTATTGGCGCAGAAATACGACAGCGAGGAAAAAGTGGCAAATGAAATCATCAATCTGGAGGCGATCCTGAATCTTCCCAAAGGGACGGAGCATTTTGTCAGCGATCTGCACGGCGAGTACCAGGCGTTCCAGCATGTGCTGCGCAACGGTTCCGGCAATGTGAAAGTGAAGATCAAGGACCTTTTCAAGGACGAGTTGCAGGAAAAGGAATTGAACGAATTTGCCACACTGGTTTATTATCCTGAAGAGAAACTGCAATTGATCAAAAGCAATTTCAGCAGCAAACAGGAGCTGCGGGAATGGTACATAGAAATTATCGAGCGCATGCTGAAGCTGGTGGCATATGCTTCATCGAAATATACACGTTCGAAATTGCGCCGTGCGCTGCCGAAGCAATTCATCTACATCATCGAAGAATTGCTGTACAAGACGGATGAGTTCACGAATAAAAAGGAGTATTACGCAAAAATGGTCGATCAGGTCATTGCGCTTGGACAGGCAGATAAGCTGATCATTGGGCTCGCTTATACGACACAGCGCCTGGTGGTCGATCATCTGCACGTGGTCGGCGACATTTACGACCGGGGACCGGATCCGCATAAAATCGTCGATACATTGATTGACTACCATTCCGTCGATATTCAATGGGGCAATCATGACGCCTTGTGGATCGGCGCATTTGCCGGCTCGAAAGTATGCCTGGCGAATATTATCCGAATCTGTGCCCGCTACAATAATTTGGACATCATCGAAGATGTTTACGGCATCAATCTGCGTCCGCTGCTGAACCTGGCGGAGAAGTATTATGACGACAACCCCGTCTTCCGGCCGAAACGGATTTCAGATGAAACACTGACGGAGCAGGAGCAGCTCCAAATCACCAAAATCCATCAGGCCATTTCGATGATCCAGTTCAAACTGGAAAGCCCGATCATCAAGCGCCGTCCTTGCTTCGAGATGGAAGACAGGCTGCTGCTGGAGAAAGTCGATTATAAAAATAAAACAGCGACGATCCACGGCATTACTTATGCGCTCGAGAACACCTGCTTTGCGACAATCGATCCCGAGCAGCCGGACCGGTTGCTGGATGAAGAGCAGCAAGTGATGGACAAATTGCTGTTTTCGATCCAGCATTCCGAAAAACTGGCGCGCCATATGAATTTCCTGATGAAAAAAGGAAGCCTTTATTTGCAGTACAACGGCAATCTGCTGATTCACGGCTGCATCCCGCTGGAGGAAAACGGCGATATGAAGAAGATGGAAATCGAAGGAAAAAGCTATGCTGGACGCGACTTGCTGGACGTCTTTGAACAATATCTGCGACACGCTTTCGCCAACCCTGACGAAACGGATGACTTTGCGACGGATATGGTATGGTATCTGTGGACCGGCGAGAATTCTTCATTATTCGGCAAGCGTGAAATGACGACATTTGAACGTTATTTCATCAAAGAGAAAGAAACGCACAAGGAACGTAAAAACCCTTATTATTATTTGCGGGAAGATGAAGAGATGTGCGGCAGGATGCTCGCTGAATTCGATCTCGATCCGGAACATGGCCGCATCATCAATGGCCATACACCGGTGAAGGAAATCGACGGGGAAGACCCGATCAAAGCTAATGGCAAAATGATCGTCATCGACGGCGGCTTCTCGAAAGCCTATCAATCGACGACAGGCATTGCCGGCTATACGCTTCTGTACAATTCCTACGGCATGCAGCTTGTCGCCCACCAAAAGTTCAACTCAAAAGAAGAAGTGCTGAGCAATGGAACCGATGTCCTTTCCGTGAAGCGGCTGGTGGATGAGGAATTGGAGCGTAAAAAGGTGAGGGAAACGAATATCGGTGAGAAACTTTCACAGGAAATTGCGAATTTGAACAGTCTGCGGAAACATCGGTATATGGAATGATTAAGTTATATAGACACTAGAAAACAAACTGGCACATCGAGCGCTTCGGAAGCGTTAGATGTGCCAGTTTTTTATTGATGGGAAATAAAAACACACACGATAAGGATAAATAGGTTGACATCTTAAGATTACAATTGTAAACTTCAATTATAAATTTCGATTACATTTGTAAACAAAAAAGGGGAGGGTATTTTATGGTCAATGAAATGGAATCTAAAATTTCTGCTGCTGAATGGGAAGTTATGCGTGTTGTATGGGCACAGGATAAAGTGACCAGCAAAGAAATCATTGATGTATTGCAGCAAAAAAAAGATTGGAAACCGGCAACCACTAAAACATTTATTGGGCGTTTAGTGAAAAAAGGGATCCTTCATACTGAAGAGGAAGGCAGAAAGTTTTTATATTCCTCTGCTGTAAATGAAAGTGATTTTATCAATAGTACGCTGGATGAGACTTTTGAACATATATGCAATAAGGACGTTGGAAACGCCATAGTGAATCTCCTATCGAACGCAACGTTAAGTTTCAAGGATATAGATAAGATTGAAAAAGTGATAGAAATGAAGAAAAAAGAGGCAGTGGAAGAAATTCCATGTAATTGTGTGCCTGGACAATGCAGATGTAATAATTGTTCATCTGGACATTAAAGAGTGGAAAATCCAATCTGCAAAAAGGCCAAAGGAGCAGGGATAAAATATTGTAAAATAAATTGCTTTTAAGGAGGAGTACTAAATGGAGAAAAATGAAAATAATCAACACAATGATCACCGTGAACATACGAATCACAACAACACGGATCATTCTGAACATGTCGGGCATGCTTATCATGAAAACCAAATAGAAGAGGGAATTCACGACGACAGCAATCCCTCTGACAAACACGATTCCCATGCTCACCACAATCATAGCGGTCACGATGCTCATGCGGAACATGGTCACGGTGAACACATACACCATCACCATGGGAACTTCAAGGAGATTTTTCTGAAGTCCTTGCCCATCGGAATTGTCATTCTGTTATTATCGCCGATGATGGACGTCAGTCTTCCCTTTCAGTTCAGCTTTCCATACTCGGATATAGCAGTCGCTGTATTGGCGACCATCTTACTGTTTTATGGCGGCAAACCTTTCTATCATGGAGCGATAGACGAATTCAGGCAAAAAGCTCCAGGAATGATGGCGCTGATTTCATTAGGGATATCCGTTTCTTATTTTTACAGTATTTATGCCGTAGCGGCCCGCTATGTGCTCGGAGAACACGTCATGGACTTTTTCTTTGAGTTCGCTTCCTTGCTTCTGATTATGCTGCTTGGACACTGGATTGAAATGAAAGCTGTCGGGGAAGCAGGAGACGCGCAACAATCGCTTGCCGAATTAATGCCGAAAGATGCACATGTAGTATTGGAAGACGATTCGATCGATACACGTCCCGTAGCTGAATTGAAAGTTGGAGACATTGTCCGTGTGCAGGCTGGAGAAAACGTTCCTGCTGATGGCATCATCACGCGAGGGAACTCACGGATTAATGAAGCCTTATTGACTGGAGAATCCAAACCGGTTGAAAAAAGTGCCGGCGACAAAGTGATCGGCGGTTCTACGAACGGCGAAGGTGTCCTCTATCTGGAAGTGGAGGGAACAGGAGAAGCGTCATTTATTTCACAAGTTCAAACGTTGATCAGCGAGGCTCAAAATCAGCCTTCACGAGCTGAAAATACGGCTCAGAAAGTCGCCGGCTGGCTGTTTTATATCGCCATTGCGGCGGCCGTCATCGCCTTTGCCGTCTGGCTGTATATAGCCGATATCCAAACAGCGGTCCTCTTTACGGTCACGACGCTGGTCATCGCTTGTCCGCATGCCCTTGGTCTTGCCATTCCATTGGTTATTGCGCGAAGCACCAGTCTGGGTGCGGGCAGAGGATTATTGGTGAAGGACCGGGAAGCGTTGGAACTGGCAAACAAGGCAGATGTGATGATACTGGATAAAACAGGCACATTAACTACTGGAGAATTTAAAGTTTTGAGCATGGAAACGCTTGGGGAAAAATATACCGAAGCTGAAATCGCTGCATTTATGGCAGGGATTGAAGGAGGGTCCAGCCACCCAATCGCCCAGTCCATCATCCACTATGCTGAGAAGCAGGGAGTTCAGCCTGTCCGGTTTGATTCGATTGAGATTGTGTCAGGTGCCGGCGTAGAAGGCAACGCTGATGGCCGCAAATACGAATTGATCAGCCAAAAGGCATTTGGAGAAGGTTTGGCGGTTGATGTTCCAAAAGGTGCCACCCTCAGTATATTGGTTGAAGATGGAGAACCTATCGGTACAGTCGCATTAGGGGATGAATTGAAAAAAGCCAGTAAAAACCTGATAGAGGCACTGAAACAATATAATATTAAAGCGATTATGGCTACGGGCGACAATGAAACAGCCGCTCAAGGGGTGGCTGAAGAATTGGACATTGAATACAAAGCCAATCAATCTCCGCAGGATAAATATGATTTAGTCGAATTACTGAAAAACCAAGGCAAAACTGTCATCATGGTCGGCGATGGCGTAAATGATGCCCCTTCTCTTGCGATGGCAGACGTAGGTGTAGCAGTTGGAGCGGGAACTCAGGTAGCAATCGATTCTGCTGATGTGATTTTGACACAATCAGATCCAGGAGACATTGCGTCTTTCATCGAATTGGCCAATAAAACAACCAGCAAGATGAAACAGAACCTTGTTTGGGGAGCCGGTTATAATTTTATTGCCATTCCCGTGGCTGCAGGTGTCTTAGCTTCAATCGGCATTACGTTGGCTCCTGCCGTCGGAGCGGTTTTAATGTCTGTATCGACGGTTATCGTCGCCATCAATGCGATGACATTACGGTTGAAACATTAAATCTGTTTGAACGGCTAACGCAAAATTCTCTCATCTGTTATTGTTTTGCGTTAGACCGTGCCTTCATCTTTCGACGGATTATTTATCGATGACTATCGATAATTTATAATTTACATGCTGATCCAATTTATCCAGAAATTCATTTAATAATTCATTGGAAGGGAATTTGCATTCAAGCAGATAACAGCTGTCTCCGCTAATTTTATAGTTATTGATCACATACTGTTCCTGTTCTTCCAGAAACGACAGATAAGGACGGTGATAAGTGCTGGCAGTAAAGATATTGATGATGGCATGAACAGCATATCCCATCTTTTCCTGATTGATCTTAATAGTGTAGCCTTCAATGATTCCGGCAGCTTCCAATTTTTCCACCCGCGCCGAAGTGGCAGGAGCGCTCAAATGGACTTTTTCGCTCAATTCTTTCATGGTGATGCGGCTGTTTTTTGAAAGTTCGTCCAGGATGTGCAAATCGGTGTTGTCCAATATCATTCAGATCCTTTCGTTAATAAAGTCAAAAGGCATAAAGACCTTATTTAGTCCATGTTCATATAGCCAGCATTTAGTATACACTAGGGACCAATCAAACAAAAAGGAGATGGAACCATGCATATTCAACAAATACGAAATGCTACCCTGATTATAGATTTTGCAGGAAAGAAGTTTTTAGTTGATCCATTTTTAGCGGAGAAAGGAACTTTACCGCCTTTCCCCAATTCAGACAGACAAGATCAAAACAATCCACTTGAGAGCCTGCCTCTTTCGGTGGAAGAAATCATCGCTGATATAGATGCTGTTATCGTCACTCACACACATCTGGACCACTGGGATGATGCAGCAAAAGAAGCATTGCCGAAAGACATCAAATTGTTCACGCAGAACGATGAAGACAAAGCAGAGATTGAAGGTGCAGGCTTCACGAATATTGAAGTTCTTCAGGAAGACACAGTATTCGAAAATATCCAGTTGATCAAAACAAAAGGCGAACATGGCAGAGGCGAAATCTTGAAGATGGCCGGCCATGTATGCGGCGTTGTCTTCAAGCACGCAGATGAAAAAACACTTTATGTAGCTGGAGATACTGTTTGGTATGATGAAGTGCAAAAAACGATCGATGCCCACAATCCGGAAATCATCGTGGTAAATGCAGGAGACAACCAATTCCTTCAAGGCGGTTCGCTGGTCATGAAAGAAGATGATGTCTACGAAGTGCATAAAGCGGCACCTGATGCAAAAATCATCTCTGTACACATGGAAGCTGTTAACCACTGGAATCTGTCAAGAAAAGATCTGCAGAAGTTTGGTGAAGAAAAAGACATGTCTTCCAATCTGATTGTGCCAAATAATGGCGAAAGCAACAGCTTTTAATCGCTGGAATACAGCTGGTAAGTGCTTGGGAAATGAGGAGTCTTTTAAAAACATTCTCTATTTCCTGCTAAATAATATATTCGATTTGAAATTGTTTTTTAAAATAGTAAGCAACGTGATGTATTTACCATGTAAAGACACGTATATGTTTTGGCGGCGGAGTTCAAGAGCCGCCCAATTTTTGACTTATTATATACCCCCTCACTGTATATTCCGCTTTTGAACTATTCAAAATTAATTAGCGGAGGAGATATAAAACATGCAATCACAAGTCAAACATCTTCGGAATCAACAGCTTTGACAAACTGTCAAAATATTAGTAATATACGGGTATAGGGTATATTGATTCGAGAGGGTTGATCAAATGGAAACTACAATGAAATCAACAGTACAGCCAAACAAACAGCAGCTTTTGAACCGGTTGAAACGGATTGAGGGGCAGGTTCGTGGCGTCCATCAAATGGTCGAGAACGACCGCTATTGTGTGGACATCCTCCATCAGGTGAGTGCGATCCAGTCGGCCATGAACAAAGTGTCGCTGGCTTTATTGGAAGATCATACACATCACTGTGTGGCAAAAGCCATCAAAGACAATAAAGGCGAAGAAGCGATCAATGAATTGATGGACGTCATGAAGACGATGACGAAGTAAAAGAAGGAACAAAAAGGTTGATATACCCTGAGAAGGTATATTAAGCTTAAGAAAATAAGAACTTAGGAGGAATTATAATGAATGAAACATTAAAAGTAGAAGGTATGTCTTGCGCACATTGCGTGAATGCGGTTGAATCGAGTGTGGGCGAACTTCAAGGCGTTTCGTCAGTGAAAGTGGATCTTGCAAACGGCCAGGTTGCCGTGGATTACGATGACAGCAAAACATCACTTGGCGAAATCAAGGAAACAATCGAAGACCAGGGATATGACGTAGTATAAGGGTGCTCTTTCAGCACTCTTCTCTTTTAAATGAAATATACCCCCATATAGTATAGGGAGGAGGAGAATATCATGGCGACAGCAACTAAAGAAACATCCAAAGAAGCTAACTTTCAAATTACCGGTATGACGTGCGCCGCCTGTGCGACCCGCATCGAAAAAGGGTTGAACAAAATGGATGGCGTCGAAAAGGCAAGTGTCAATTTGGCGCTTGAAAAATCGTCGATCCAGTACGACTCCACTAAACTCAGCGAAGCGGATTTTGAAAAGAAAATCGATGCGCTCGGTTATGGCGTCGTCAAACAGAAAGCGGAATTTGATATTACCGGTATGACGTGTGCGGCTTGCTCGACCCGCGTTGAAAAAGGGTTGAACAAACTGGGTGGTGTCACGGCGGCGAACGTCAATCTGGCGCTCGAGAAAGCGACGATTGAATTCAATCCGTCCGAAGTGACGGTTGGCGACATCATCGCGAAAGTGGAAAAACTGGGTTACGGCGCTCATCAGCACCAGGAAGAAACGGAAAAAGTGGATTACCGTGAAAAAGCCATCCAGGAGCAGAAATGGAAGTTCATTGCGTCAGCCATTCTGTCTCTGCCTTTACTGTGGACTATGGTGGGCCACTTTTCCTTCACTTCATTTTTATACGTTCCGGAAATTTTGATGAATCCGTGGATTCAGATGCTGCTGGCGACACCGGTGCAATTCATCATCGGAAAGCAGTTCTATGTCGGAGCTTATAAAGCGCTTCGCAACGGCAGCGCCAATATGGATGTGCTAGTCGCGATGGGGACATCGGCGGCTTACTTCTACAGCGTTTACCAGGCGATTATTCACGCCGGTTCGCCTCATATGGCACATCTGTATTTTGAAACCAGTGCGGTTTTGATTACTTTGATCGTATTGGGTAAATTATTCGAAGCGAAAGCGAAAGGCCGTTCATCGGAAGCGATCAAGAAATTGATGGGCCTTCAGGCGAAAACGGCTGTCGTGCTGCGGGACGGTGTCGAAACAATAGTGCCGCTCGAAGAAGTGGCAATCGGTGACACCATCTTCGTTAAACCCGGCGAAAAGATTCCGGTGGACGGCGAAGTGCTCGAAGGAACCACGGCAGTCGATGAATCGATGCTGACGGGCGAAAGTTTGCCGGTCGATAAAGCGGCTGGCGATTTGCTCTACGGTTCAACGATCAACAGCAATGGTTCGATCCAAATGAAAGCGACGAAAGTGGGGCGTGATACAGCGCTCGCGCAAATCATTAAAGTGGTGGAAGACGCGCAGGGAACAAAAGCGCCGATCCAGCGAATGGCGGATAAGATTTCCGGCATCTTCGTTCCGATTGTTGTCGGCATCGCGTTAGTGACGTTCCTCGTGTGGTATTTCCTTGTCGACCCGGGCAATTTCACACCGGCGCTTGAAGTGCTGATTGCGGTATTGGTCATTGCCTGCCCATGTGCGCTAGGCCTTGCAACACCGACTTCCATTATGGCGGGCTCCGGCCGGTCAGCGGAAATGGGTGTCCTGTTCAAAGGCGGCGAACATTTAGAGCAGACTCAAAGCATTGATACAGTGGTTGTCGATAAAACGGGTACCGTCACGCACGGCAAACCTGTGTTGACGGATGTTTCGCTCGCTGACGGACAAGACGAACAACACGTTCTTTCATTGATTGGCGCAGCTGAGAAACAATCCGAACATCCGCTGGCGCAAGCGATTGTGCAGGGGATCCAGGAAAAAGGCATCGAACTTGGCAAAGTACAATATTTCGAAGCGATTCCGGGTTACGGCGTTCAGGCTACCGTATCAGGACAAGGCGTCCTGGTCGGAACACGTAAGCTCATGCAGCAATACAGCATCGATGTATCAGCGGTTCTGCCTGACATGGAAGCGTTGGAAAGCGACGGCAAAACGGCGATGCTGGCTGCTGTCAACGGACAGTACGCCGGAATGGTGGCTGTCGCGGATACGATCAAAGACACTTCGCGCGGCGCGATTGCGCGCCTTCAGAAAATGGGGATCCATGTCATCATGATGACCGGCGACAACGAGCGGACCGCACAGGCGATCGGCAAAGAAGTCGGCGTCGACGCAGTGATTTCGGAAGTGCTTCCGGAAGGCAAAGCGGACGAAGTGAAGAAACTGCAGCAGCAAGGCAAGAAAGTGGCGATGGTCGGCGACGGCATCAATGACGCGCCGGCACTTGCGACAGCTGACATCGGCATGGCCATCGGTACAGGTACCGACGTTGCGATGGAAGCGGCGGACATCACTTTGATCCGCGGCGATTTGAACAGCATCGCGGATGCCATCATCATGAGCCGCAAAACGATGCGCAATATCAAACAGAACCTGTTCTGGGCATTCGCCTACAACACAGTAGGCATCCCGATTGCCGCCATCGGCTTGCTGGCGCCATGGGTAGCAGGAGCCGCGATGGCTTTCAGTTCCGTGTCGGTCGTCCTGAACTCCTTGCGTCTGCAGAGAGTGAAATTGGATAAGTAAATTATTTCGAAAGTAATAAAATCTGGAAGTTTCAAGCGCCTGCCGGGGAGATCCGGCGGGCGCTTTTTGTTGTTGGGGAGTGGGGATTGTGGGATAGGGGTTGTAGGGATTGGTGCGTGAAAAGCGGGTTGAGCATATTTCGGTGGAAGTTGGGCATAAACCAGTCGAAGTTGGGCGTATTTCGACTAAAGTTGGGCATAAAAAAGTCTGGCGCAAATTCGGGCAAGTTGACCATGTGCGAAATAGTATTTTTCATTCATTTCGGATAAAAATAAGAGGTGTTGAATCGCGGAAAAAGGGAGTTGGGAATAAAAGCAGCAAAGTTGGGAGTAAATCGACTGAAGTTGGGAATAAAAGAGGCAAAGTTGGGAATAAACCGACCAGAGTTGGGAGTAAAAATTTTCCCGCCAAAATCCAGCAGACCAACCCCAAGCCCAAAAGACAAATTGTGAGATAGAGGTTGTAGGGATTGGTGCGTGAAAAGCGAGTTGGGCATAAATAGGGCGAAGTTGGGCGTATTTCGATGAAAGTTGGGCATAAAACAGCCGAAGTTGGGCGTATTTCGACTAAAGTTGGGCATAAAAAAGTCTGGCACAAATTCGGGCAAGTTGGCCACACGTGAAATAGTATTTTTCATTCATTTCGGATAAAAATAAGAGGCGCCGAATCGTGGGAAAAGTGAGTTGGGAGTAAATCGACTGAAGTTGGGAGTAAAAGAGGCAAAGTTGGGAGTAAACCGACCAAAGTTGGGAGTAAAATTTTCCCGCCAAAATCCAGCAGACCAACCCCAAGCCCAAAAGACAAATGGATGCTTTTCGCAGGCGAAAAGCGAAAAACCACTCTGGTTAATATTCCTTTATTAGCTGGAGCGCTGTTGGCGAAAGAGCAAATGGCCGTTCGACCGCTGCAAATCTATTATGTTACAGTATATGGAAGGGGTGAGAGCATGAAAAAAGATTTGAAATCATTAGTTGGTCTGATTATGGGTGCAATCTTCGGCTATTTTATAGTTCGTATAATTTTTGGAGACGATGATTCCATAATGCAAACTACAATCGGTGTCGCATTTGGAATGGTCATCACCTATGCTGTGATAATCGGGATTAAAAAAGCTTCGGGTAAATACGAAAATCAGGAATAGAAGGCAGGAGGCGAAGGATCATTAGTCTTTTCTTGTTTATTATTATTCACATTTCTATCGGCTTGTTCCTCATATACACAAACAGAAAGCTGCCGAAAATAGTCACGGTATTCGGAACGGTCTTTTTTGTTGCGAGCTTTATGTATTGGGGAATTGTTGTGATCGATTTAAGTAATAGAGGGGCATTGAGTTGAGAAATACATAAATGCCCGTACTGGGCATGCTATATACAGGCATAGCCATTGGAGCAGCGGACTTGGTGAACAAACCGTGAATCTTAATGGAAGGTTTATTGAGAAATTCCATCGAACATAAAAGAGAGCTTGCCAAGTGCAAGCTCTCTTCTTGAAATACATTCATTTTCATGATTCATAAAAAACGTCTATTTACTCTTCACGAGTCAGCAGAAAAGATTCGGATTTTCCGTCCCACTTGATAGTGGCATCTATTTCTTCGTTTTCCTGTACCTTCGCACCGTTACCTTCTGATCTCCCGCCTACTGATTGATCTGCCGATAACTTGTCTCCACCATAGTGGCCACCAAAGGTGCCGTCAATTGAATATTCGACAGATTCAGGCACGTCGTTCCCAATAAATGTGATTGTGTAAACGATTTTCTGCCAGTCTTCTTTTGGATAGGTGACTACATACTCAACCTTCCAATTCTCGCTCGAACCGGTAAATACCAATTGATCTTCACCGGCGCCGCCGCTGGAAATATTCTCGAACATCGAAGAGTTGGAAGCGAAAAATACAAGAAAGACGATGACGGCCACGGCTGCAATACCAGATGCCAGAGTAGGGATGAAATGCGGCCGTTTACGGCTGAGCTTTCTTTGGATATTGGCAAGGCTGTCGCGTTTTGCGGAATCGGAAAGCTCGGCGCTTTTCATTTCTTCGAATAGGGGATCGAACTCATTCTGTTGGCTCATTTACAAAACCGTCCTTTCGGTTATATTCCTGCTTCAAAGCCTCGAATGCCCGTGCAGCCTTGGCTTTTACCTTCGCTTCCGTCCATCCCAGGATATAGGCGGTTTCTTTGATGGAGCGTTCGTTCACTTTGCGGAGAATCAAAACATCCCGGTAATCTTTCTTCAAATGGTCGAAAGCCTCATACAGTTTGGCAAGCTCTTCATTCCGCAGAATGGAGGATTCCGGACTCAAAGACGACGTGTCCACATCGTTTTTACTGTCCCATTTCAAAAAACTGATCAGCCCTTTTCTGCGGAAATGATCATAAGTCACATTGCGCGCAATCTTCAGCAGCCAAGTCGACTCGGAAGACTGCCCCTGAAACTTATGGAGATTCTTGAATGCCTTATAGAAGGTATCCTGCGTCAGATCCTCTGCAGTCTCCTTGTTTTTGACCAGCCAGTATATATAGCGGTACACCGTTTTATTGTGTTCGAGAAACAATCTTTCCACTTCTTCATCCATGTTTTCCCCTCCTTACCGGTCTAGACGATTGAGTTGGATAAAAGTAGCGCTTTATGTTCGGAATCGATGGTATTAAGTGTAATGCATACCAGCCTTCTGAAGAGTTCTTTATGGAATTTAAGGAATAAAATTAAAGCGGCCGTCATATTTTCATCAGGCTTGATCCATTAGTTTGCATTTTATATCTGCTCCCGCTTCCGTTTCAACCCGCACACCAAAGGGTAACTTTTGAGTAAAGCCCCGCCTTGTGAAACGAACGGAGAGGGAGTGGACAGATTTTGGATACCTTATTATTTGATGGATGGAAAAGCGTGTTGCGCATTGTAATTATGGCTGCGTTGGCTTATCCCTTCCTCATCGTTCTGCTGCGCATATCGGGGAAACGGTCCATTAACAATGTGAATATATTTGATTTCATCATAACTGTTACGTATGGTGCGACTTTGTCGAGCGTCATTACCAGCGAAAAGGTATCATTTGCGGATGGTGTCGCTGTACTGTCCATGCTGACTTTATTGCAATACATTGTATCCAAAACGGCTGCCAAATCCCGCCGATTTTCGGATTTCATAAAAACTTCACCGGTCTTTTTATATTACGAAGGCAATTTCAATGAAGAGCAGATGGAAAAGAACCGGCTCCGGAAGCAGGATTTGAGAGGCAAAGTGCGGCAACAGGGCATGAGTTCTTTTGAAAATGTGGAGGCAATCGTCCTGGAAGGGGATGGCTCGGTGTCCATCATCAAAAAGGAAGATGTGAAATCGAAGGATGCACTGGTAGGTGTATTGGAAAAATAAGAAAGGCGGCCGGAATCGATTCCGGCCGCCTTTTACTGTGGAAACGAAAAGCTTATAGTGATAAATAGGTAAAGTGATGGCTGGTTAGAAAGATGAAGCAATAAGTAAAAGGGGAGGCTTTTTCTTGTGGGCGATAAAATGACAATAAGTTCAATAGAAATAAAACAATTTCTCGATGCCTTGATCACTGATCTGCATCATCAGATAGAGGTTTCGGTTATCGGCGTCTACCTGCACGGTTCGCTTGCGATGGGCGGATTCAATCCGGCCCGAAGCGATGTCGACTTGTTGGTTGTGACGGAAACTCCGATCAGTCTGGAGACAAAGAGGAAGCTGGCCGCACTTTTCTTGGAGCAGTCGCGGAACCCATACCCTGTTGAAATCAGTGTTTTGAATCAAGCTCAGTTGAAGGATTGGAAGTTCCCGACGCCTTACGATTTTCATTTCAGCGAGTATTGGCGGGAGCGGTTTGAGCAGGACGCTGTGCAAGGGACGACTGCTTGTTTGGATACCGAAGGGAAATCCGATATCGACCTCGCTGCCCATTTTATGATTTTGCACCAGCGGGGGATTTGTCTGGAAGGCCGGCCGATTGATCAAGTTTTTCCGATGGTCCCAAAAGCGGATTATATAGCTTCCATCCTCGACGATTATGAGGACTGCCTGGAAAAAAATTTACGGGAACCCGTATACAGCGTACTCAATTTGATCCGGGTTTATTGGTATTTAAAAGAAGGAGAGATTTCTTCGAAACAGGAAGCGGGTGAATGGGGGGCGATCAACTTTCCGGAAAAGTTTGCATCGTTAGCCGGGACAGCGTTGAAAGTGTACGAAGGGTTCGAGGACAAATTCAATAGAGAGGGTTTACTGGAATTCAGGGATTACATAGATGCGCATGTAAAGATTCTGTTGAAAGAAAAATAATGTAATCCGAATTTGGATTTTTCTGTATATTTAGCGATATAATACAGATATCAAAGCATTCAAAACTTTCTTCAACGGAAAGGTGGAGCTGCATGACCGCAATCGTCGATTTTTTATTAGGATTTGGCTCGTTAACGTTAATCGTCCCTTCAATTTTGCTTTTCGGACTTGGACTGGCAAAAAACTCTCACCAAACGGTATTGCTCAGTTATTTTTTGTTTCTGCCCATCTTCCTGATTCTCATTTTTATCGAGATGAGAGTTTATTTCCTGCCGCTGGTGTTTCTCCCGGCTATTCAGATCTTTTATTATTTCAAAATTAAGAACCAGCCAGCCTGAAGTGGGCTGGGCACAAGCAAGGAGCTGAATTTTGTTTGTTTAAAACAGAAAGGTGTGTATTATCGGCTTTTCAGGAATCCGACTGTGAAGACGTTTCTAAGCTTTTTGTAAATGAGGAAGTAAGAAGATATCTTGGCGGTATTCGAGATGCGGATTCTCTCAAGGAAACTCTTGAAAGTATGCTCACTCCACAACCAGCTGCATATTGCTGGGTGGCGCGGAGAGAAACCACTAACGAGTTTATTGGCTTGATTTCTTTGGATCTTCATCACGATGGAATCGACTATGAAGTTTCCTACCAACTCCTGCCGGATTGGTGGGGAAAGGGATACGCGGCTGAATCGGTTACAGTGATTATCGATTTTGCATTGAACAGTTTAAAGTTGCCGGCGGTATTGGCGGAAACACAAAGTGAAAACTTTGCTTCGTGCAGGCTGCTGGAGAAATTGGGCATGGGATTGGAACGGAAAGTTATCCGGTATGGGGCAGAGCAAAGCATATATGCGATCCGTTGCTTGAAAAGCAATGGTGCGCAAGGGTTATTGCCAACTTCCAGCGAATAAACTAAGCATCAAGCAAAAGTCAGGATGTGCTGAAAATGCTGAAAACACCGATTCATCTGACTGAACAAGTTGTTTTTTCAAGCGGAGATTCACGCTTCAAGGAATATTCGATTCGTGACGCAGACTGGCAGGACCAAACTGGTCTGGTACTCTATCTATCAATAAAGGGAAGAAACTGGCTCGTTATCAACAGTGAATGGATTCCCTCTCCAATCAATGATCCCAATCCTTTTGTCCGCTGGATCGATCAGGACCGGATTGTTCTCGTGCAGCGCAGAAGCGGAAGGTTTGAAAGGAATATTTTCGTGCTGAATCTGTCGGGTGAAATTACAGCTTCGTTTTATGCGGGCGATGCGATCGAAGACATTGCAGTTGGTCCGGAAGGGTTCTGGCTCAGCTATTATTATGGTGGTTTCAGAAAGGGGCTGCCGAGTGAAAAGCTGGTGTTATTCGGGTGGGACGGCCTGCCGATTTTCAAATATGAAACCGATTTGCCGGATAAGCCCGACATTCTGGAAATACTGGCGCTCGTCAAAGGCGAGAATTCCGCAATCTGGCTTGTGCCGTTGCTGAAGCCGCTGATCGAAATCGTTCCGGAGTCGAAATCGATCACCATCCATATCGAACCGGACCTGTTGAACAAAGGCACCTTTTCGATCAGCATCCGCGGCGATTTCGTTTATTTCGTGCTGGAGGATACAAAATGGTGTTACGCCTGCCGTATCGGCGAAGAATCGGCGCAGCCCGTCGGCAAGATCAAAGGCGTTTCAAGAGGGCTCGCGCCGACTGAATCGTATAATTTCATCAGCCGCTCGGACACCTGGGGAGAAGTGAAAATTTACCGCATCGACAATAAGGAAGAGTATTTTTTGGCTTGAAACCGAAGGCTGGTCTGGCTTTCGGTTTTTTCGCTTTTCGCCTGCGAAAAGCATGCGTTTTTCTTTTGAATTGGGGTTTTGAGTGAGATGGATTGAAATAAAGACTGGTTGGTGGCTGAAACCGCCTTTTCGAAGAGCTGATTTTGCGTGATTGCTTGTAAATCGGCGTTCAGCAAATTATATCGGCGCTCAGGAGAATATATCGGCGTTCAGCAAATTATATCAGCGCTCAGGAGAATATATCAACGTTCAGTAAAACGAATCGCCCTAAGCGGGTTTCTCATCCGCTTTTTGCAATTTTATTGTCACCCCTAAGTGAGTGCTTCAACATATGGTAAAATATAGTTAAAAGATTTTGCGAAATTGAAAATGTAATATATCCGGAAGGAGCGGGTCATGTGAAGCATTTAAAAGAGTTGATTGCAACAGCCGTTCTCGCCATAACACTTGCAGGCTGTTCGTCAAATGATGAAGTGATAAGGATTGGGACTCCGTTTCAAGAGGATGAAACGAGTGAGGTAAAGTTCCATACTGACATCATGGCTGCAGAATCGATAACGGATTTGAGAGATATCATGAATTCTGAAAAAGAGGTGGAGAAACCCGCAAATTTATCCAGTTTAGCGGATACTTTCTTCACTTTGGATATTCCGGAGGAAGGTGTTTCTGAAATTAGCCGTTACGTCTGGTACCAGGAAGATGGCAGAACTATTCTTTCGAATGACGACCTAGCCGGAAATGAAGATCAGGACTTTTTTATTTTGACGGCAGATCAGACAGAAGAATTAAAGCACATACTAGCGGAATGAAAAGCAAGCTGATTCTAAAGGGTTGAGTGCCAGAAAGGAATGATTCAGATGATCTCATACATAGCGAGCAACAAGAAATATTATCTGATGCTTTTCACAGGTGTAATCGTGGCATTAGCGGCGGCGGAACTATTCGCTGATCCGGAAGGTTTCGGCTTGCTGCCGTGAATATTTGGCGGATTTCTGATTGCGGAAGTAATGAACTTTCTGAGGTGGCGCTCAGATAGGAAAAAAGTGAATTCTACAGAGATGAAGCCCAAGAGTTAAGCCGCAAAAATTAAATAACCTCGCGAGGTGTGACGGTTGTTGTAAAGAAGTGATAACGGAACGGAAAGGAAGTGCGCAGCGATGGATTTTGAAACGGTCATGCAGGAACTCGAAGCACTGAGCAAAGAGAATATGAAGAAGAAATATCTTACGAATGGTGCACATGAGCCGCTTTTTGGCGTGGCAACAGGTGTCATGAAACCGATGGCGAAAAAGATAAAGATCGATCAGGAATTGGCGGAAGAGTTATATGCGACCGGCAATTACGATGCGATGTATTTCGCGGGCATCATTGCCGACCCGAAGGCGATGACGGCAGAGGATTACGACCGCTGGCTGGATTCCGCGTATTTCTTTATGCTGTCGGACTATGTAGTGGCTGTGACTTTGGCGGAATCGGATATCGCGCAGGAAGTGGCAGACAAATGGATTGCGAGCGGCGAGGAGCTGCGGATGTCCGCCGGCTGGAGCTGCTATTGCTGGCTGCTCGGGAGCCGCAAGGACGAGGAGTTTTCGAAGAGCAAGCTGTCCGGCATGCTGAACCTCGTTAAAGACACGATTCACGATGCTCCGGAACGCACGAAGTCAGCGATGAATAATTTCATCGAAACGGTTGGCGTGTCGTTCAAACCCTTGACTGAAGAAGCGCTGGAAACAGCCCGGCAAATCGGTCCAGTTGAAATGAAGCGTGAAGGCAAGAAAAGCAGTTTCCTGAATGCAGCCGCGACCATCGAGAAAGCGATGGAAAAAGATCGATTGGGCTTCAAGCGGAGATATGTGAGATGTTAAATGGGAAGGAGCGGCTTGTTATAAAGCTGCTCTTTTTTGTGAGAAAAAATCCCGCGAGTTGACTTCCTGCATAGAGGGTGATAAATTTAAATCAATTAAAGACAAATAGAGTCTTTAATATCTGTGAATAAATATCAATAGGAGGTCACCATGAAATATTCGAACGCGACGAACTACGCTTTGCACACGATGGTCCATATCATGCGCCAGTCTGACGGGGAACCGATAGGGGTTCAGGAATTGGCTGCGATGCAGAAGCTGTCACCGACCTATCTGTCGAAAATTTTGACCAAGCTGACGAAATCCGGACTGATCGAATCGACGCCCGGCGTAAAGGGTGGCTACAAAATCTCACGCAAACAAAAGGAAATCTCGTTTCTCGATGTCATCAAATCGATTGAAGGGGACACGAATTTATTCGAGTGCTCGATCCATCACGAAGGCTGCCTGATTGAAAACGTCATGCAGCAGGCAGAAGAAAATATGAAGCACGAGCTCGAAAACAAACTGCTGATCGATATTGTCAGGATGGCGGAAGCAAAACAGGCTGGGATTGAAAGTTAATTGAAATTAGAAGGAGTGATTGGAATGATACTCGATTGTGCTGTAATCGGGGGAGGGCCAGCGGGGCTGAACGCTTCGCTCGTGCTCGGGAGATCTCGACGGAAAACAGTCCTGTTCGATGACAATAAACCGCGCAATGCGGTCGTTTCGGAATCGCATGGATTCATCACGCGTGATGGCGTCGATCCGCAGGAATTCAAACGAATCGGCCATGAAGAACTGGCGAAGTACCCGGACGTTGAAATTCAGAAACAACGGGTCGTGCGTGTCTATAAGGAAGATGGGCTGTTCCATCTTGAAGCGGAAGACGGAGCAGTATTACAGGCAAAGCGGATCATTCTGGCAATGGGTTTTAAAGAAGTTTTACCGGATGTGGATCGAGTGGCAGAGTTTTACGGGAAAAGCCTGTTCAGCTGCCCGTTCTGTGATGGCTGGGAAATGCGGGACAAGGCATTAGTTGTCATTTCAGATAACGAAGCGGCATCGCACATGGTGAAAGTGGCATCTAACTGGACGGACGATTTGATTTATTGCACCAATGGACGGCAGTTGCTTTCAGAAGAGAAAAGCCTGCTGGAAAGCAGGGGCATTCAGGTTTACGAAGAAAAGATCCGTGCGTTAAACGGTGAGAACGGCAAATTGGCGGAGATTCTTTTCGAAGACGGAAGAGCGGTTTCACGGGAAGGCGGATTCATAACGCCGGAATGGACGCTTGCTTCGGATATCGCAGCGTCGCTCGGCTGCAAACTCAATGACCGCGGCGGCGTGGAAAGCGACGCGATGAAACGGACGAATATTGAAGGCGTTTATGCCTGCGGAGATGTCTCATTGGCCGGCGCGTCCCAGTTGATTTTCGCGGCAGCAGAAGGCAGCATGGCCGCCATCAGCATCAATGCCGCGATGATCGAAGAGAAATTCAGCTGAAAAGATCAGCAAGAGGAGGAAAATAGATGCACGAGAAACATAAAAACTCGTATAGTAAGCATGGGTCTCACGGGAAAATGTCTTATCTGGAGAATCCCGCGCGAAAAAATGACTTGTCTCCAGAAAAATTATTGAGCCTGATTCCGATTAGTGAAACGGATACGGTGTTGGATTTCGGGGCGGGTACCGGTTACTTTACGATTCCCGCGGCGAAAGCAGTGACTGGGAATGTATATGCGCTTGATATGGATGCTGAAATGCTGGACGTTATAAAAGCGAAAGCTCTGCACGCGGAAATTGAAAACATCATTCCGGTTCACACAGATGGTTCGGACATTCCCTTGCCTGATGAAAGGGTCGACCTGGTGATCGCTTCATTGGTATTGCACGAGATCCGGCCTTTGGATCAAACATTGACGCAAATGAAAAATGTATTGAAAGATAGTGGCCATTTAATCTGTATCGAACTCGAGCCCAAAGTGGAAACATCCCATAAAGCACCGAGAATTTCTTTGGCAGGGATGGAACAGGAGATGGAGGATGCCGGTTTCCGGGTAGTTGAAAAAGTATTTCCTTCAGAATCGTTGTATGTATTGATTGTGCAGAAGCAGGGGGAAGTAGGGTAAGTATATTTTTTTGGTTTAATTACAGACAACAGATGTCTGTAAAGTGTGTAATATAAATAAATTCAAAAAAAACTGTGTCATATGGCCGGCAAGATAAAAGCATCCATTTTTTACGTACAATTCACTCGTAAGAAGATGCCTTTATCTTTTATGCATTCTTTTTAAACCGGTTCCCGGTATTAATGTAAATCAGTCCGAAGACAATCAGGACGGCGAGTAAAACGCCGCCGGCAATCATCAGGGAGTTCATCTGGAGTAGGTCACCCAGAGAAATCAGCGTAATGGGTGCGATGAAACTCAGGATCAATTTTCCAGTTGCCTTGCATAAAGCCGCTTCATCGTATTTTTCCTTTTCTTCTTTCGGCAAAGTGTTATATCCAGCGATCAACATCGCACCTTTGCCCTGCAGCAGGTAAATGCCCATGACGAGCAGAAGCAGGATGCCGAGAAGCGAAATGATTATATCGGTTGTCATGCGGAGTCTCCTCATAAATAGTTTTCCTCAGTGCCAGTCATTATGACTGGCGCTGTAAGTGGTTTATTACTTTCAGTTTGAATGGTTCTCATGTAATTTTCAATCACTTAAGGCAGATGTGCTTGCACTAGAACATATTAACGGAAAAAAGAAGGATTCCGAAATGGAATCCTTCTTTTAATTTATTCAAATCCATCAAATCACTGCCTCACCAAACTCCTCGACGACAGCTGGATAAACTCCTCTACATCCTTCAGGCAAAGAGCCATCCCTTTTTCCCAGAAACTCTCCTGCGTAATATCTTCTCCGAGGTGCTTCATTGCCAAATCTTCGACCGTCATACTGCCGGTGTCGCGCAGCAATGCTAAATAATTCTTCTCGAAATCGGCTCCTTGTTCTTTCGCTTTTGCATAAATACTGACAGCAAACAGATAACCGAATGTATAAGGGAAATTATAGAACGGGGAAGAAGTGATATAGAAATGTGGCGTCGAAATCCATGAATGGACTGGCAAGTGGCTCATGGAACCGGCATAGGCTTCAGCAAGCGCATCTTCCATCATATCGTTCAGCCGGTCAGCTGAAACCATGCCTTTTCCACGCGCTTCATAGAGCCGCTCTTCAAAAAGAAATCTCGAATGCAGGTTCATGAAATTCATGACACTGCGCTTTATTTTTTCATCCAGCAGCATCAGTTTTTTGTCCGAATCGTCCGTTTGCTCAATCGCGGCATCGAGCATAATCATTTCAGCAAATGTCGACGCGGTTTCCGCTGTGCTCATGCTGTAGCGGCGGTTCAGGGGAGCCACATCTTTCAATGCATGATTGTGGAAGGCGTGGCCGAGTTCATGGGCAAGCGTCAGAAGAGTGGTCATCGAGCCGTCAAAAGTCAGAAATACACGGGATTCACCCGACAGCGGAAAGCCTGCGCAAAAAGCCACAGCTGATTTTCCAGGACGATCGGCTGCTTCAACCCAGCCTTTTTCAAAGGCATTGCGGGTGAATTGCTCCAACTCCGGTCCGAAGTTCCGGAATTGCTGGAGGATGAATTCGGCGCCTTGCCGGTAATCGAGGGTGATGTCCTTTTCTGCTAAAGGCGCCCAAAAATCATAGGAAGGCATTTGATCGTTCCCGGCAGATTGCGCTTTATGGTCCAGATAATCGACGAACGCAGGCTTTTGCCGTTCGACAACCCGCCACATAGACTGCAGCGTCTTTTTGCTCATCCGGTTATCTTTGAGCGGCTGCTCCAGACTGCTCGAAGCTCCGCGCTTCCGGTCGACCTGCAAGCGGAACCCGGTAATGTGATTGAGAATCCGCGCCATCGTTTCCTGTTGCCCCGTCCACAAATTTTCCAAAGCAATAAAAGCGTTTTTCCTGATCGCTGGATTTGGATGCGACCGTAAATTCACTGCCTGTCCGATGGAAAACGTCTTTTCGACGCCATCCATCTCTATATAGACGCGCAAATTATTGAGGATGGAGCGGTATAGATCGTTCCAGGCATGATAGCCATCGACCATCAAATCGGAAATCAAAGCTTCTTCTTTATTCGACAGAGCGGCATCCGCATCCGTCCGCCATTCATTTAATATAAATCGGTAGTCCCTCAAACTTTCAGTTTGCAGCAATAAATCCCAGGCTGCCGAATCCAGTTCAGCAAGCTGGTATTGGAGTTTTTTCACCAGTGAACTGAAGTCAGCCTTTACTGAAGAAATGGTTCCTTGCAGGGAGGTGCCTGTCTGATTTCCCGGATTTTCAGCAAGCAGGCAAGTAATGAACGAACTCATTTGGGACAGTGCATTCTGGATGCAGCCGATGTCCCGGAGAATGATGGCGACCGGTTCTTTATTGTCTTGAGTATTGGTTAAATCCAGCGCCTCGGCTCGTTCCAGGCATTCAGCAATGCCCACTTTCGTTTGCGCGATCAAATCAGTCAGTTCACCTGACCCCTTTAACAGAGAATCCAATTCCCACGTATCCGTAAACTCGTTACCCTTCATCCGGAATCCCCCTTTTATATACAAAACAAAACATATGTTCCCGTTAAGTTTACATGAATACGAGTGGGAAGTCGAAGGGAAGTTACATGGAAATGTATTTATGGAAATAAAATTTTTCATGAAATCAGCGTTACCGCAAATAAATTCTGCTCAGCGCAAACAAATTCAATTCTGCGCAAATAAAATCCGCTCAGCGCAAACAAATCCGAATCTGCGCAAATAAATCACGCTCACCGCAAATAAACATTGAGATCGTCATTTCGTGGTGTCTTCCACCTTCACAAATTGCAGCAAAAAGGCATTAAACCAGGTGATGATTGGGATGGCAATCAGCAAATAGACAATCTTCCAATTTCCTGTCCCAATATTCCATTTCTCTATATCCATCTGATATGAAATAGTGAAAGCTGTACCTAAAAACAGAATATTAATCAAAAGCGTAAAAAAGATACTGATCATTTTCTTTTGTGTCTTTCGATAGACCAACCTCACGGCAACTATAGAAATAATAAAGGAAATTAATATCAGTGCGTAATACAACTAACTCACTCCCTCGAATCGGTCTTAATTAAAGAGACTTTAATTTTTAAAGATAGTTCCACAGATGAAACAAAATCTCCAAGGTGAACTAGTGTTATTTTTCCACAATCTGTATATTAGAAGTGGGCAGTATTTAAAATATTGGGTTAAATAGTGAAATTGAATAGGCACTTCATTGAATTTATTAAAATTTGACCCCACAAGGAGAATCTTCGATGAAAAAATTCATATGGCCAATCGCATTAAGTTTTTTAGTTTTGATAGGCGGCATTTCAGCTTTCGTACTCACTACGAGTTACAAAGCAGACGCCGAGTTACTGGATTTTCCGGTGCCTCAAAGCGCCACGCTCGTTGAAGAAAATGAATTCGGAAAGAATTACGAGTGGCCGAAAGCTTCCGGCGACAATGGCATTCCCTGGAGCTATCGATTGGCGTTGAAGCTAGATGGCTGGGAGAAAGTTGAAGGCGAACTGACGCCGATTTACCAGAAGGACGACAAGAAAATTGATCTGATTGCGACTACAGATCATTTGAGCGTGTTGAAAGTGGAGTAATCTTAATACAACCTTGAAAAAATGGAGGGATCCAATGCCCGACAAACTGCAATCATTTATGAATCAACACTTTAATGGCATCGAACTTGTGCCAGCCCTGTTTTATGCGTGGGAACCCGGGCTGCGTTTCGAGATAGCGGATCCTAAACGCTCTTACGAAGAACCGAACTTTTTAGCGCAGGCTTTCGAGCGTTCCACGGCGTTATTCGATGCGGCTTTCAATGACGAAGATGAAATCCTCTTTGTGACAGACCTGATTACATGGCAAAACAATTCCTTTATTCGCAAAAAACCTGTAAATGTTTACAAGAAATACATCAAGCAACCGCAGGCCTTATATAAACTGCAGCTGGAAGAGATCGAACTGCCGGAATTCGATGAAAATATTACGACTCGTCGCTTCAGCTACGCCTGCCGCAAAAAGGATATTCGCTACCCGCAATTATTGCAGGTCATCTGTTACCAGGATTTTGGTCACCCTTCAAGAATTACCAATTACCAGGGAAGCGACGCCCGTATTTATTTGATTAATATAACCCAGCAACTCATTTACCATCTCTACGATGACCGGGGATGCGATATCATCGCTGCGGATAAAGAAAATATCCGTTTTTTATACGAACAATATAACGATTGGATCCTCGATTACGACAGTGACAAGATCGATGCTGTATTCAAATAAATAAGAATGGAGAGTTTAAAAATGAACGTAGAATTAACAAGATTTCGAGTTAAAGATGGAAAGTCAGCTGTGGTCGATGAATGGCTGGCATTTCTGAATGGCAATATGAAGGATGTTTTGGTCACCTTGGAGGGTGAGAAAATGTATGTCGAGACGATTTTCCGTGAAATGCTCGACGGCAATGAGTATCTCTATTGGTATTCGGTCCAGGGCGAGGGCGGCCAGGAAGTGGAGACATCAACTCACTGGATTGACGAAAAGCATATGGCTTTCTGGAAGGAATGCATTGATCCGGAATTTGCGCCGGTTGATCTAACCACTGCGGTTATTATGATTCCGGAAAGTATAAAAACGAACATGAAATAAATCCAACACAAAAAAGCGGAATTCCCCCCCATTCACATGGCGCAGGAATTCCGCTTTTTATTTTTATATGCGATCCAAAAAGCCTGCCATCAATTTGTTCCCATCCGGCGTCCCAATCGATTCCGGATGAAACTGGATGCCGTAAATCGGATAGTCGGTATGTTTTACAGCCATGATCATGCCGTCATCTTCGGAAACAGCCTGAACTTCCAGACATGTAGGAAGCGATTCCGCCTCGATCACCAGCGAATGATAGCGCATGGCAGGGAGCGGAACTGTCATTTCCGAAAATATGCCTTGATGGCTGTGTGAAATCGCAGATACTTTTCCGTGCCGGATAATTGGTGCATGCGAAATTGTTCCGCCGAAAGCGGCGCCGATCAGCTGGTGGCCGAGGCAGATTCCGAGCAGGGGAACCCTGTCACCGGCAAGCTGGATCAGCCGGATCGATTCCGGCGCTGCATCAGGATGCCCCGGCCCAGGGGACAGGATGATGGCTTCCGGTTCCCGCTCAAGAATTTCCTCAGCCGTCAGCACACCGTAGCGCACGACTTCAACTTCACGCCCCAATAAGGAAACGGCCTGATAAATGTTATAGGTGAACGAATCGAAGTGATCGATCAGGAGAATCATCCGAACACCTCCGTCAGCGAACGAGCTTTGTGCAGCGTCTCTTCAAATTCCGCCTGGGGAATCGAGTCGTAAACGATGCCGGCACCTGCCTGGACATGGACCTGACTGTCTTTAACGACAAATGTCCGGATGGCTAACGCCATATCGAGATTGCCGTTATTGCCGAGGTAACCGATGGCTCCGCCGTAGACGCCTCTCCGTTCTTCTTCGAATTGCTGGATCAGCTGCATGGCGCGGACTTTCGGTGCACCAGAGACGGTTCCCGCCGGCAGACAGGAAACAAGTGCATCAAGCGGATGCATATCGTCGCCGAGCTCGCCGGTGACTTCCGAAACCAGATGCATGACGTGCTGGTAGCGTTCGATTTTCATGTATTTCGGTATTTTCACCGAACCGATAGCGGCCACGCGACCGACGTCATTGCGGCTGAGATCGACCAGCATCTGATGCTCGGCCCGCTCTTTTTCATCCTGCTCCAAATCTTCGGCCAAGCGCGCGTCTTCTTCTTCGGTCCGTCCGCGTTTTCGTGTGCCGGCGATCGGATTGGTCACCATATGGCCACCCCGCAGGGTCAATAAACTCTCAGGCGACGCCCCGACCACGGCGTAATCAGTAAAGTCGATATAAAACTGATATGGAGACGGATTCTGTTTGCGCAATTTCCGGTAGAGGCTGAAAGAGTCTCCTTTGTAATCAGCGGACAGCCGCTGCGATAACACAATCTGGAATACATCGCCGTTTTCGATATGCTTTTTGGCCAGCTTCACTTTCTGTTTGAAACTGTCGGCATCGGTTGTCGATCGGAAAGCAAGCGGCGACTGTGATTCGAAGCCCTCAGGCTGTTCCGCGTCTTGTAATTGCGCTGTTACTTGGTCGATTTTGCCTTCAGTGGACACTATCGTTACGTCATGCTTTACATGATCGAATATCACGACGGTCTGGTAATCATGCAAATGGATATCCGGCATCTGCAGGCTGTTCACGCGTGCTGCCTCAACAGGCTCATAAGCCGCAATGGCATCGTAGCCGATATAGCCAAGCGCACCGCCGGTAAACGGCAGTCCTTCAATCGATTCACGATCGGTCGGGACCAAATCTTTCAATATTTCCAGCGGCTTCCCGTGGTGAATCGTCTCCTCGCCGGTTCTGTGGTTGACTTCCATCAGCCGCTCTTTCTCGCCGATAAAAGACTTGACCGGATCGGCGCCGATAAACGAATAGCGGCCGGTAAGCGACGTTTTAAGCGAACTTTCCAGCAAAAACTTTCTCGGCCCTGTCAGCCGGTTGAACACCGCAATCGGCGTCAGCAAATCTCCTTCGATCTTTCTGATCTCCATCTCTGCTCATCTCCTCTGGTCTCGGTTCGGCAGCGCCGGCCAATAAAAAAAGCCCTCTGCAAAGAACAGGACTGTTCCTTGCAGAGGACGGATTGACCGCGGTGCCACCTCGTGTTAAAGCCATTGCAGCTTTCACTTGATCCCCAGTAACGCGGGGAAAACGGATGTCCTTACTCGATTTTCAGGACACCACTCACAGGCCCATTCACGCATTCGCCCCGCCGGTTTCCACCTGCCACCGGCTCTCTTTGAGAGGCTTTTTGCGCTACTTTTCCTGTTCGACGATTTACTCTGCTATGCTCAGCTCGGCTGTACTCAGGTGACGCCGCTCCCGGCGCCTGCTCCCATGATCATACAAAAGCTTGTCCTTATTCTATGCAAGCGGTCCCGCTTTGTCAATTCATCGCCCAAGGTTTTATTGTCATCCTGTAAATACTTGGTCGTACGGATATCTGAAATGCTCTTTCTTTTTCTTAAGCAATAAAAAGAACAAGGTGAGCGGACCGACTCGGCCGATGAACATCAGGATGCACAGCAGCACTTCGCCGAGATCGCTCAGCTGACCCGTCACACCCATCGACAATCCAACTGTGCCGAAAGCCGATACCACTTCAAACGCGAGCGGCAGGAATGGAAGTGATTCGGAAATCGTCAGGAGAAAGATGAACAGCCAGACCGTCAGCACGCTGATGGTGGTGATGGCCAGTGACCGCAACGTGATTTCAAGGCGGATCGAGCGGCCGAAAATTTCCGGTTCCCGTTCAGACCGAAGAAAGGAAACCGTTGCAAGCACGACAACGATGAACGTCGTCAGCTTGATGCCGGATGCTGTCGAAGCGCTGCCGCCGCCGATGAACATCAGGATCATCGTGAACAAGAGCGTCGGATCTTCCATAAAAGCGTAATCTACAACATTGAATCCGGCGGTCCGAGGAGTCACGCCGGTAAAATAAGATGCAAAAATCTGTTCGAACAATGACATGCCGCCGATTGTTTCGGGGTTGTCATGTTCCAGGATAAAAACGATGATTGTCGCGAACAGATTGAGCACCAATGTTCCGATGACCATCAATTTGGTATGAAGCGACCATTGCCGGAATGTTTTCTTCTGGAACAGATCGACTACAACGGTAAAGCCGATGCCGCCGACGATGAACAATGCAGACAAGAGGAACAGCACCAGTGGATCTGTCTGATGGCTCATCAGGTTATCCGGAAATAACGAAAAGCCGGCGTTATTAAAAGCGGATATGACATGGAATACGCTGAAATGCAGCGATTCTTTCAAGCCGTAATCGGGAAGCCAGTAAGCCGTCAGTAAGACGATGCCGATCGCCTCGACTGAAAAGACGAATAACAGGATGTACTTGACCAGTCGAATGATGCCGCCAAAGGTGTTTTGGGAAAATGCCTCCTGCAGATATAGCCGGTTCTGGATGCCGATTTTCTTTTTGAACATCATCAGGATGGCAACGGCAAACGTCATAAGGCCGATGCCGCCAAACTGGATCAATACCAGCAAAACCCCTTCGCCGAATCCGGTTAAAACAGTGCCGGGGTCGAACACGCTCAATCCGGTTACAGTTGTGGCAGAAGTGGCCACAAACAATGCGTCTGTCCAGGAAATCGGGGCAGTGGTCGCAATGGGTAATTTCAATAGAATCGTGCCCATGATGATTAATACGAAAAAGCTCCCGGAAATCAAAAGAGGCGGTGAAATCTTGACCCTCTTTTTACTGCGACTGCCCATTTCGTGCACTTCCTTATCTGTGGTTTTCACATGAATGACGATTATCCGTGAACTTTCTTGTTACGTCAGGCTTTTTAGGCCAAACAAAAAAGACCATCTTAAATAGAATGGTCTTAGGGGTGAACCTACGGCCTTTCTCTTAATGGAGTCAACGCTTACGAGGTTAGCTGTCGGATTAGGGACTAAGAGTATCCCTTCTTACACATGTAAGATTCACCCCAGGATAGCGGCTGCTATCCGGATTGGTTCCCCCGCTCATTACTGATTCAGCGAATAAAAGGTATGTGATAAGCTAAAAAATACGCCCGTTTCCAAGCTTTGTCAACAACTATTTTTATTGCTTATTCACTGGACTTCGAATGACCTGGGCGCCTCTTAGATGATAGACTTGTAAATGGATAAAAAAGGAGATTTTAATTCCGGCCTGCAGCCGGTTTTATTGGAATAAAAGAAGGAACTTCAACGGGGGATGGCTTATGAAGAAAAAAGGATGGGTGGCAGCTGGCGTCATTGCATTGATCAGCGTGGCGATTTTAATGATCGCTTTCTTTTCGGCCCAACCCGAAAAACGGGTTTCGGACGGCAAACCGGAGGGCGTGAATGCCAATTACGATTTGAATCTTGAAATGGACGAGGATGGGCTGTTCACGGTATCGTCTGTCATCGAAGTGACGAACGATTCCGAAGATGCCTGGGAGGAAATTGGCTTCTATCTCGTGCCGAATGCCATGAATGCGGTGGAGACCCATTCTTACCGGGACCGACAGGCGGAAGTCGAGTTGTTTGATGTATTAATCGGCGGGGAGCCGGCTGATTTCACGCTGGAAAATAATGAACTGATGATTCAATTGCCGACCGAGCTGGAAGTGGGCGGCGCTGTGGAAGTGACGGTCGACTACAGCCTGAAAGTGCCGGAAGACGGCATGCGCCTGGCTCAAGTGGATGATAATTTCTATCTCGCGCATTGGTACCCGATGCTTGGGGTTTACGATAACGGCTGGGACATTGAAGACTACGATCCAAAAGGTGAATCCTATGACACCGGCTACGGAAATTTCAGCGTCAGCTATGAGTTGCCTGAAGAATACCTGGTAGCCAGTTCAGCGGACGACGGCGCAATCGAGGCTGCAGCATCGGGTGAGCTGGCAGGCGATGATCTCAAGGATTTCTACATCGCCTTTATGGATCCGGAAGAATGGCAAACAGGAACGGCGCAAGCGGGCGACACAGACTTGCGGGTGTTTATGCCGGCGGATGCCGATTTGCTGGAAGAAACGATTGCGTTAGCGGAAGAAACCTACAGCCATTTCGAAAAGGAAATCGGCGACAATCCTTTCGATGAACTGGATATCATCGCGAACGACGGTTATATGGAATACCCCAACGTCATTGAAGTGGCGACGGAACAGGAAGCGATGGAGCCCATACTTGTCCATGAGATTGCCCATCAATGGTTTTATTTCCTGGTGACTAATGATCCGTTCGAAGATGCCTGGCTGGATGAGAGTGTGGCGGAATTTTTAACGGCGCTGTTCATCAGCGAGCGCAACGGCGATACGGACAGCGGTTTCTGGGATGCTTCGCTGAGCCAGGCCAGCCATCCGCCTGAGAAATACGTCAATCTGCCGCTGGATGAATTTGAAGAGGCCGCTTATTACTCGACGGTCTACGGCAAAGGGCCGTTGATGCTGAAAGAGTTTTTCGATGCCAATGGCGGCCGCGAAAATGCGCTGGAATTTTTATCGGATTATTACGCTGCATTCCAATTTAAAGCGGTGGACAGCGAAGACTTCAGAATTTTCTTCGAAGATTATTTTGACGGGGACCAGAGCGAGTTTTTGGACAGCTGGATCGAGCCGGCAGATGCACCTTAATGAAAGAGGGTATTCGAGTTGAAACATATTTATGCTTTTGAAAAGATGGCAGACTACGAGAAATTCGAGCCGGTTATCAAGCGCTTCAGTGAACGGCTGGCGGACTACGAGCAGACTTTGTCCCAAGACTTCGCTTTGACCGATAAGCCGAAAGGCATCGTCTGGACAACGGCTGAGCTGGCGACTTCGGTGCTGTCGGACATCCCGATACCGGCCTATACCAATAAAGACGTCATTTACATCTCACCTGATTTGGACGCGTGGCGCAAACTTTTCATCCGGCAATTGGACGGCAAAGAGCTGCCTCATATTCGAAAGTTTTACGAGAACTATTCGGAAAACCACCTGTTCACGATCGTCGGTCATGAGCTGACCCATCATTCGGATTTATTTCCGGATGAATTCGACGAAGAGCGGGATGACAGCATCTGGTTCGAAGAGGGCATGTGTGAATACCTGCCGCGGAAATTGTTGTTGAGCGAAACCGAGTTCGATGACATCACCGCGGTGGAGCGGGAATTGGTCGAGGCATTCACGCCGGAATACGGCGGCCGTTCCATCGACGATTTCGGCAGCAGTTCCTATCAGGGCAGCTTATCGAGCATCATGTTCGATTATTGGCGCAGCTTTCTCGAAATTACTTATTTAGTGGAAGAACGCTTTGATAATAACATCCACGCAGTTTTTAATGAGTACCATAGATGGCATGGAGCGGGGCGCAGGGTTTCACTGACGGCATATTTTGGATTGGATCAATAAAATAAATGAAAGTGAAAGCCCGCCGGGAATTGGCGGGCTTTGTTTATGGGGAGAGTGGATGGAAAAGTGGGCAAAACAAATTGGAAAGTATTTAAGCTGAATTGGAAAGTATTTATGCCAAACTGGAAAGTATTTCGAGTGAATTGGAAAGTATTTGAGCCAAATTGGAAAGAAAGTCCAAAATATGGAAATTAATAATTTAAATTCACATCATATTGGCAGCAATTCAAGCTGAATCAGGCTCTCTTCCAACTCATTTTGATTGGAAGAGAACTTTTTTAAATCACAAGCTTCAAAAACCTCGCACCAACGACCAAATCAGGGGGAAAAACGCCAAAAAACTCCTCAAGCCGCCGAAAAGTGAAAAAACAAAAGCGGATGTTTTTCGCAGCCGCGAAAAACTCCAGTCTTTTAAAGGAACCTTTGCGTCCGCAAAGGTTTTATCCGTTCATCGGTCCTAAGTCAGCAAGGACTCGATAAAATACTGCAGATCTGCAGTCCAGATGTTCAAATAATACATTTTGTCGAAGTAAATCATGGCGCCCATCACTACGATGATTGCTCCGCCGAATTTCATCAGAGCAGAAGAATACTTCATGATGAAACGCGTCTTGCCAATGAAAAATGCCATGATGATAAAAGGCACACAGAAGCCGAGTGAATAAGCGGTGACGACTGCAAGCGTATGTGCAGGATTAACCAGGCTGCCGTATGTGATGATGGCGCCGAAAATCGGTCCGATGCACGGCGTCCAGCCCGCCGAGAAGACGAATCCGACGACAAAACTATTCAAATAACTGGCGGGCTTCTTTTCATGTTTTATGCGTTTCTCCTTAAACATGAATTCAGGCTTGATGATACCCATCAAAAACAAGCCCATGAACACCAGAAAGATGCCGCCAAGCATCTGGATGAGCGTTTCATTTTGGGTGAATAAACCGGCTATTGTGCTCAAAGAAAAGCCGAGGACGTAATAAATGACAGAAAATCCGAGTGAAAAGAAAATTGAATGGATTAAGACTTTTTTTCTGAAAGCAGCTTGTTTATTCTCTTTTAATTCATTTACGGAAACACCGGTTATGTAAGAAACAAAAGAAGGATACAAAGGAAGGCAGCACGGGGATATGAATGCCAGAAATCCGCCGGCCAGCGCGACCCAAATAGTGATATTTTCCAAAGTCAACACCTCTATGCTATTCTAGCACAGGAGAGTTAACGAATATTTCCATAATTTCCATAGAATTTTACAAATAGATGAACAGAGGCGGATTGCGGATGAATAAGAAGAAAAAACGTATGATTTACAGGATTTCGGTCTTAGGACTGCTCGCAGTGATGGTGTTTTACGCAGCTTATGAAAGTATGAAAGAAGAACCGGAAACGGCCATGACTTCGCAGGGAAAGCAGGCTCCTAATTTTGCCGGTGAGACGGTGGCGAACGAGATGCTTGTTTTATCCAACGAGCTTGAAGGCAAAACGCTCATCAATTTCTGGGGATCCTGGTGTGAGCCGTGCAAACGCGAAATGCCGGCACTTGAAAACGCGCATTCAAAATATAAAGATGATGGTTTCAAAGTCATTTCCATCAATTTGGGCCAGTCCGACTTCATAGCCGGCCAATTCATCGATCAATACCAGCTGACTTTTCCCGTGATGATCGATCAGGACGGGTCAATCAAAGAAGCGTATCGTGTAGGCAATTTGCCAGCTTCCTTCCTGGTTGATGAAAAAGGTGTGATCGAAGAGGTTCATGAAGGTGAGCTGTCAGAAGAAATGCTTGAGGGATGGATTAACTAAATGAAGATAATAAGGCTTTCTCTTAAAGGGGAAAGCCTTTTTTATCGTCTTCAAAGGTGAATGAAAGGGAAGTATCGAAGTATCTAGTATAGGGAAAAATTCAAAGATTGTTGGATAGAGTAATAAAACTGGAGGTCGATCCATTGAAAAAACACACATTCTTATTATTTTTATTGCCATTGCTGCTGCTTGCTGCCTGTTCGTCGGAAGCAGCACAATCGGTTGAAACGGCTGAAGAGCAGGCAGAGAAAGAGCTTGATGCGGAAATTTACATTCCTGATTTTGAAGAGTATCCGATTGTATCGGCGGAAATCATCTCTGTTCCAATGGCCAGCTCGAAGAGTCTCCTGGTAACGTACTCGCGTGAAAAGGGTTCATTGAAGAGCGGTGAAATCATTTCAAATCACGAGGAAACGGTTGGATCTGAAGTCATCTACGGCATTTACGAAGGAGATCCGATCTTGTTCAAAATTACTTTCGACAAAAATGAAATAATCAGCGGGGATAACAGCCACGAACTTAGGACAGTGAACGGGGAGTCTGTTCTTTACCACGAGACCACCAGCGGTGACAACGAGTATTTGACTGCTTTTTTTAATGGAGAACAGGGTTCGTATTCATTCGAGTTTATGCTGACGGATGAATTGACGGAAGACGAAGCCTATTGGGTGATTTCAACTGTGATTCAAGGCCAGAATTCGAACTGAAAGTATGTTGGAGGATAGAAGATGAGAATTGAAGAGAAAGAATTTATTGTCAACGAACTGCAGTACCGTATAAGGTCAGCGGCGACAGCGGATGCGAAAGCCCTGTCCGAAGTCAGGCTGCAGGTGGACGGTGAAACTGAAAATCTGGATAGAGAGCCGGGCGAGGCATACATAGATGAAGCCGGATTCAAACGGATCATCGAAGATGATGCCGCAAGCAGCAGGAACCTATTTCTGGTGGCTGAAGCGGATGGCCGGATTGTCGGATTTTCAAGATGCGAGGGCAATTCACTCAAACGAACCGCCCATCAAGTGGAGTTCGGTGTCGGCGTATTGGAGGCGTATTGGGGCTACGGCATAGGAAAGAATCTATTAAAGAGATCCATCGAATGGGCAGATGGCAATCACATTAGAAAAATGACGTTGAAAGTCCTTGAAACGAATAAAAAAGCGATTCTTTTGTATGAAAAATATGGCTTCGAGGTGGAAGGAATCCTTAAGGACGACAAGTTGTTAAGTGACGGGAAATTTTATAATACGGTTTTGATGGGGAGGATTGGGTGATAAAGGATTAATTCTTATGCAAATTAATCCTTAAATCTATTCAATTACAAATTCAGCAGCAAGAATTTTTTGCTCCGATTCGGTGTGGAATGATTTCATAATACGGTAAGTACCTTCCTGCAATTGATAATGAAGCATATCAATCGGCACTTCATCAATATAAGTCTCACCAATGGCTATTCCGATTTCTGCATCAGTGAATCCTAAGTTTTTATACGGAATCTGATACCAGTCGTCATCTTCCAGTTTTTCAAGGTAAATAGCTGCACTAAAACCGATCTCTTTGCTTCCGGTATTTTCAATGACCAGATGGATTTGCTCGATAGGAAGAGAGTAGGTTTCCTGTTCACTTGATATGCGGACGGCAGCACCCTGTTTTTGAAATTCACTTGGCAAATCGTTGAATGGAGACTCTTTTTCCAGAGTGGTGGGATCCTGGCCAATACAGGCAGTTAATGAAAATGTGAAAATAGTCAGCAAGCCAATCAGTTTTCTGTAATGCATGACCAATTCCCCCTTTGATAGAGTAGTCGTTTAAGTAAGGCATACGTTACGGAAAAGAAAGCTAAAAGTTCAGGGATTCAGAATATCTTGAAGGGAGCATGTTAATGCCAACCATAAACCACGAAATCTACATCGAAGCGCCAGTTGAAGTCTGCTTTGATCTTGCCAGAAACGTTGATGTGCATACGGAAACAACCGGTAAGACAAAAGAGCGGGCTGTTGCGGGAGTGACGTCCGGCTTGATGGAAAAAGGGGATTCGGTTACGTGGGAAGCTGTGCATCTCGGCGTAAAGCAGAAACTGACGGGCAAAATTATCGAAATGGAAAAGCCGCATTCGTTTACGGATGCAATGGTGAAAGGTGCTTTTCATTCCTTCACGCATACACACGAATTCAGTAGTAAAGGGAGCGGCACGGTCATGAAAGACCGGTTTGTTTATAAGGCTCCTTTAGGAATTCTCGGCAAGATTGCTGACAAGCTGTTTCTGGAGAAGTATATGACCAGGTTTATTGCGGAGCGGGCGATTGAGTTGAAAAAGATAGCGGAAAGAACAATTGAGGGGCAAAGCACTTAGTTAATAGTGAAAATCACGACCAGGATATATTTTGAACAGGAGGTGTCGACGAATTGAAGAAATCATTCCTTTCTATACTGGGCGGTCTCGTACTGGGGTTGATTTTAGCCTTTCTCCTTTTCGATTATCAAAGCAGTTGGAGCACCCATTTAAACAGGGCCGGGGTTGACCAAATTGTCAATGAGATGGATTTTGATTTTGTATTCAACTCTTCATTATTGGTAATAGGTATATCAATCTTGATCTTTTTGGTTTGGAGTTTCGTTGATAAGAAAAGGGATGAAAAGTTTCTGAAGGATCATGAGAGCGGCAGAAAATAGAGTTATACGCTCTGCGAAAAAACAAATATAAAAAACAGGGCGAACCAAATTCTTGGCTCGCCCTGTATGCTGCTATAAATCTTAAGCCAGTTCCGGATCAATGGACTCATCGCTGATCTCTCCGACAATTTCCTCCAGGATATCTTCCATTGTCACAAGCCCGACTGTCGTTTTGTCGTCGGCAGCAGTCACCATTGCCATATGGGTCCGGTTTTGCTGCATTTTTGTCAGTACTTTTTGGATTGGTGTATTCTCAGTGAAACTCGGCATCGCATGAATAAAGGAAGACGGTTCCTGTTTTCTGCCTGCAGCCATACTGGTGAGCAGCTCTTTCGTATTAATGTAACCGAGAAGCCGGTCTTTATTGCCGCCATCGGTTACCGGATAGCGGGTGAATTCATGCTCATCCAATGCCGCGAAAAATTCGGAGCGGGAAAAGCCGTTGTCGACTGAGACCATTTGATCGCGTGGAATCATGATGTGTTTCACAACGCGGTCGTCAAAAGCGAAAATGTTTTTGAGATAAGTCAATTCGGTCTGGTTGATTTCACCGCTCTGGTAGCTTTCCGCCATGATCAGCTTCAACTCTTCTTCGGAATGGGCTTCTTCATGGCCGGCTGGTTCCACCTTGAACAGACGCAGCAATAAACGCGCCGAACCGTTCATTAGCCAGATGAAAGGGTTCATGATTTTGCCGAACCAATAAAGCGGCGGGGCGAGCATCAACGTCATGCGCTCGGCGTATTGAATTGCCAGGGTTTTTGGCGCCAATTCCCCGATGACCACATGCAGGAACGTGACAATTCCGAGTGCAATCGCATAGGAAAGAACAGTAGCTGTTGCTTCAGATAACGCGAAATAGTCGAATACGGGATGCAGCAGCTTTTCGACGGTCGGTTCACCCAAAGCACCAAGTATCAATGCAGTGATTGTGATGCCGAGCTGGCAGGCTGACAGATAGTAATCCAATTCGTTTGCGACTTCTTTGGCGCGAACGGCTTTTTTATTGCCTTCTGATATCAATTGATCGATTCTGGACATGCGCACTTTCAAAGTGGCGAATTCCGCACCGACAAAAAATGCTGTCGCGAGTATCATCAGCGCGACGAGCAGTAAATTGATGATTATTTGTCCATCCAATATGGTTCCCTCTTAAACGAGGGATTCACCTCCGTGTAATTGCTCATTGTATTTATTCGTTTTTAGATTTGGGATGATAAAGAACCTGCTTGACCTGCTGGTGATCCATTTCCACAACTGTCCAGATTCCATTGTCGCCAGTGAACACATCACCAGTTTGAATTTCACCCAGACTCTTGTAATGAACCCAGCCGCCGATTGTATCTATATCTTCGCCTTCATCAAATTCGAGGTCAAAGCGGTCCTCCAGGTCTTTCAGCAGCACGCGTCCGTTGATCAGATAATCGGCTTCATTGGTTTTGCTGATATCGGGTACTTCATCTGCATCAAATTCATCGCGGATTTCACCGACGATTTCTTCCAGAATATCTTCCATCGTAATCATGCCGGCAGTTCCGCCATACTCATCTGCAACCAATGCAATGTGGACGCGTGCCTTCTGCATTTTCATCAACGCATCCTGCAAACCTGTCATTTCAAAAATGGTCGGCATGTCGCGGACAAAATTCTGAAGTTCCCATGGACGGCCAGCGACGATGTGCGGCAGCATTTTCTTGGCACTGACATAACCGATGATGCTGTCTTTGTCACCGTCTTCTGTGACAGGGTAGCGTGTGTAATTGTTTTCATCCAGTATCTCGACGATTTCTTCCAGCGGCATATCTTTATCGAGGGTCACAAGCTCTGTTCGCGGCACCATGATTTCTTTGGCGGCCCGCTCATCGAACGTAAAGACATTTTCCATATAGGAAAGTTCGGTTTCATTGATGGCGCCGCCTTCAAAGCTTTGCGCCATGACAATTTTGAGTTCATCTTCCGAATAGGCCTGTTCATGTCCAGGCTGGATGCCGAATGTCCGCAGCAATAAGCGGGCAGCTCCGTTCAATGCCCAGATGAAAGGCTTCATGATTTGCCCGAACCAATAAAGCGGTGGAGTCAACAGCAATGACATCTTTTCTGCAAATTCGATTGCCAATGTCTTTGGTGCCATTTCTCCCACGACTACATGTAAATAGGTAACCAGCAGGAAGGCGATGGCGTACGAAGAAGCTGAGGCAATAGCATCCGATACGGCAAAGAGTTCGAAAATCGGATACATCAGCCGTTCGACGGTCGGTTTACCGAGCGCCCCGAGTCCGAGGGCTGTCACCGTGATGCCGAGCTGGCAGGCTGACAAGTAATAGTCCAGGTTGCCGGCCACTTTTTTAGCGGTAACCGCTTTTTTATTGCCTTCTGCAATCAGCTGGTCGAGCCGGGACATCCTGATCTTGACCACCGCAAACTCTGATCCGACAAAAAAAGCTGTCAGGCCGAGCAATAGTACCAATAATCCTAAATTCAATATCGTAATTATATCCACTTATGTCCCTGTAAAAGGGATTCACCTCCGGGGTTTATTGGAGCAAAACCAAAAGAGCCGTGATGGCAGCCATCTTTCTCTCCAGTGCTTTGCCCGTTTGTGTCTTCGCATAATACGGTGCATCCTTCAGCTGTTTTTCCAGCCGGACGATTTTTTGCTGCAGCTGATCGAACTCATTGATCACTTCATCAATCAGTTCATCCGTTTCCGGAGTATCGCCTGCACAAATAATTTCCCTAATCTCCGCGATCGACATGCGCTGTTTCTTCAATGCCTGAATCCGTTCGAGCGTGTGCAGAACATTGGGCGGGTAAAGCCGGTAATTAGCTTCAGAGCGTTCGAATGCCAATAAACCCGCAGTTGTATAATAATCAATGGTTCTTACAGACACACCACTCTGTTTTGCTATTTCACCGATTTTCATTAAATCCTTCCCAATGCACTCACCTCCAATTTAAATTAAGAATATCCTATCACATCGGGAAGCAAACCATACAGTGGAACGTAATGGTTTATGGCAATGAAAACTCGTCCCACTTAAATTTGCCACAATTCAGACAAAAACAATCTATTGTTTTCTTTTGAATGATGCTATACTGACGTTACAACTCAATAGACTTTTGACATTCGTCAAAGGGGAGTAGCTATAGGGAAACCTATTTCACAGTCGTCATTACGTGGTTAAGAGCCACCGGCTGTGATAGCAGTTAATTTTGCTTAGCAAGACCTTTGCCTTTAATTAGGCTGGGTCTTTTTTGTTGCAAAAAATTAGCTGGGGGTTTGGAAGATGGAAGCGATTTTATTGGAATATGTATGGGTGCTGCTCGTTCTTGTAGCACTGGAAGGGTTACTTGCTGCAGACAATGCGGTGGTTATGGCGGTGATGGTCAAGCACTTGCCGAAAGAGCAGCAGAAAAAAGCGTTGTTCTATGGATTACTGGGAGCGTTCGTGTTCCGTTTCGCAGCATTGTTCCTGATCACGCTGCTCGTCGATGTTTGGCAGATTCAGGCGTTAGGTGCGGCTTACCTGTTGTTCATCGCCTTCAAGCACATTTACGACCAGCGAAAACACAAGGAACATTCGCATGAGCCTGAAGCGACAAAAGGTTCAGGTTTCTGGACGACCGTTTTCAAAGTCGAGCTGGCGGACATCGCGTTCGCGATCGACTCCATGCTTGCTGCAGTCGCTTTGGCGATGACATTGCCTCACTTGGGCTCGATGGAAATCGGCGGCATCAACGGCGGCCAGTTCGGCGTCATGCTTGCCGGTGGATTGGTCGGCCTCGTCATCATGCGTTTCGCGGCACATAAATTCGTTAAATTGCTGGCAAACTACCCGCAGCTTGAAACAACTGCCTTCGTCATTGTCGGCTGGGTCGGCGTAAAGTTGACTGTCCTGACTCTGGGGCATAAAAATCTCGGCATCCTGCCATACGATTTCGTCCACTCGGCAGAATGGAAGCTGATTTTCTGGGGAGTCTTGCTTGCGATTGTTGCAGTCGGAGCGTTGGTTAGTGTCAAGAAGAAGCGTGAGTCAGAGAAGCTGGCTTAATGGAATAAAATCGGCCGGCTCAGGGGGGACTCTTCCGGGCCGGTTTTTTTGATAGAAATAATGAAGGGAAGCGGTGTCTTTTGAGTCGGTTTTCTTGGGAATTGAAATATATGCGCTAAAGACAGGGGAGTATGCGCGCAAAAAGACAAGTATGCGTCGAAGGAGGATATGAATGCGCGGAAGAGATCCAAGTATGCGCGGAAACCGGTCATGTTTGCGCGGGAAGATGCTTTTTTGTCTTTTGTATTATTTTTATGCCCTGAAAAACGGCGCAAGTTGAAGAATGCCACCCTGCTTCACCCCGCCCACAAAATCAAAAGAGCTAAAACGGATGTTTTTCGCTGCGCGAAAAACTCCAATCCATTAAAAGAAGGCTTCGCATCCGCGAAGCCTTTTGCATTTTGTCAAACCTCTTCATGAGCCAATCGCACATCATAACTCCGCATCGACCTGAGATCGCCTCTTGAAATCAGCTGTCCTGAACGGGTCAGTGAACGGAGCCTATAATCGATCCAGGCATCGGAATAGATGTGATAGGAATGCCCCAAAACTTCGCCGACAATCCGAGTTGCCTTGACGAAACCGTCGTTCAAGTTCTTTTCTTTTTGCCCGCGTACACATTTTAAAATGAAAGAATCGTCCCGCGTCTCTTCGGCGTCCAGAATTTCCCCGTTTTTCCAAGACCGCAATAGACTCGTACTCGACAGCAATTTCAACATGTCATCAGCTAACGCGACCGTTTCGGCATTCGGCAACCGCGTTCTCGAATGCTTAAAAAAGTGGGCCATTTGCTTGTTGTTACATTCCCCCGAATGTCGGATTTCAACCTCAATGTCCGAATCTCTCATCAATTCATTCATCGCTTCAGCGGTGTTGACGACGGACAGATCTACCTTTTTATTTGCCATAAGAAAACAAACGAGGCGCAGCCCAATTTGTTCCGCTGTATTTTCACCTGTCCAGATCGTTGCCTGGTCGCCGTCTTTCAAACTTTTTATTTTCTCTAAAGTCTGCCGGTACGTTTCTTCCTGATGCCCGAAATAATCATCTTCGAATGTAAATGAAGATCTGAGCCAGTCCACATGGCGCTGAATGCCTTCTTCTTCGTGGATTGCCGCAATCGGCCCCAGCGAAAGATCAAGCGACAAGGGGTAAATCTGATGGTTTTTCCCTCGAAAAGCCAGCTTCAAAGAGCCGGCAGCCGATTCTCCAACGACAAAATGATTCATTGTCCCACTCCTTTTTTATTACATAATATCCCATGTGTTTAAGCTTATCATAAGATTTAAAAAACCACGTTGCCTCTTTTTCACCTATACTTATAAAAACGAAACTATTATCAGAAAACTTGCGTCTATTGGGTGTTCAGGAAGGGATGGGGGCGTATGCCGGTGCATGAAGACACGAAAATAAGCGATGAAGAGATGAAAAAGATAATGGACAGCCACGGGGAATACCTGATCCGGCTGGCTTATTTCTACGTAAAGGACTGGTCGATGGCCGAAGACATCATGCAGGAAGTGTTCATCAGCTATTACCACAAATCCGCCCAGTTCGACAACCGCGCTTCCCTGAAAACCTATTTATCGAAAATTGCCGTCAATAAATGCCGTGATCATCTGCGGAGCTGGAAAAACAAACGCTCGTTGTTTTCGAATGGAATCGGCAGTTTAATTTCTTCAGGCAAATCTCCCGAGGCAGCCTTGGAGCAGCACACAGTCCAGGGCAATCTCACGAATAAAATTCTTGAGCTTCCGGTTAAATATCGGGAAGTGATCCTGCTGTTCTATTACCAGGAATTCACGTCGAAGGAAATCAGCGAGCTGCTGAACTGCCCGGAAAACACTGTCAAAACGAGATTGCGCCGCGCAAAGGATTTATTGCGCGAAAAAGTGGATTTGAAAGAGTGGGAGGGGATGCAGGATGAATAAATTCAAACGTGACCTGGATGAGTTTGTCGGCGAATCGCCTCGCTTTAACGAACCGCTGAAGCGGAAAATTCTAAATGACATGAAAAAGGAGCAGCGGCCGGCGAACCGGTTTGCTGATTTTAAATATGCCGCTGTACTGATGTTGCTTTTGACGGTCGTTACAACTTTTCTTGTCTTGAATATGGGTGAGAACAATACGGATCCATCCGGTCCAGCAGGAACGACGAGCGAATTGCCTGCTCTGACGGACCCGGATACGGTGCCGGAAATTGAAATGGTCGAAGCTAAGGAGAACACAATCTTAGTCGAATGGGGATCAGACGCAATGGATCGTGGAAATCATGATTATGACACCATTACCAACAGTAGCTTAGTTGTTGAAATGGAATATGAAGAAGTCCGTCGTGGAGACGTAGTATATTATAAAACTCCGGTTTCAGCCATCAATAAAAACTCGAATTTACCTGAGTATTATATTGCCAGAGTTGTAGGATTGCCGGGAGAAACCGTGGTAATACGCGAGGGGCAGATTTATGTGGACGACAAAAAACTTGATACGTTTTATGGGGCTGCAACAAGTTTAGGGCTCAGCAAGGACGAATATTTTAAGATGGTGGAACGAAACGTTGAAGAAGGAACCCTGACAACAGATATAGAAGTTTCTGAAGAAGAACAAATATCCTGGGTGAACGTGGACTCTATGAAAGAGTATTTCGCTACCTCGATGGAACCTGTAAAAGTATCAAACGAAGCTGTCTTTGTTTTAGTCGATCAATGGTGGAGAGGCACTGACAGCAGAGACTTCGGAGAATTGCCTTTAGAAGCGGTTGAAGGCAAGGTTTTAGGATATGCAAAAGATTAAGCGCATCTATAAACGAGTACTGCTTTCTGGCGGTGCTCTTTAATTATTCCATAAAGGAATTTTCAGGAATAAATAGAATTTATTATAGAAATAGAAAAAATTAAACGACAGCAGAGGAGAATTGGATTGGAACAGATAACTAACCAGAATTGGAATCTCAACACTTTATATGCTGGGGGAAGCTAGTCGATCGAATTGAAAAATTTAATTACCGAGTAGAAGGAGATAAGCAATGAAAGCGTGGAAAACAACAGATTCCGAATATCTCTACAAAACCCCATTCGGAAATTTAAGAAAAGATGCATGCAAACTGCCAAACGGCATCACTATCGATGACTATTACGTAAACGAATTTGCCGATTGGGTAAACGCGGTCGTTTTGACAAAGGACAATCAAATGGTACTGGTTGAGCAATACAGGTACGGAGGCCAAGGATTCTATCTTGAAATTCCTGCGGGCAAAAAAGAAGAAGGGGAAACCGATGAAGAAGGTATACTCCGGGAAATCCAGGAAGAGACGGGATACACTTCTATGGAAAACCCGGTATTGCTCGGTGAATTCATGGTGAATCCAGCAACACAGAATAACAAGATAAAAACTTTTCTTCTAACGGATGCTTATAAATCTGCTGAACAGCATCTCGATGAAACAGAAGAGATAGAAGTAAAATTAATCGAGTTTGAGAAATTTGGCGATTTGATAAGAAACCAGGAAATTCAAACGCAGCTTTTCACTGCCAGCGCCTATTACATGGCGAAGGCAGTATTGGATGAAAGATAAGCTATTAAAAGGAGTGCTGCACTTGAACACCACCAAAAATAACGGCTTTAGGTTTCTTGATTTTATTGCCATAAAGGAAGAAGAAATAAAGGGTTACGCTCCGATCGCCGGGTCCTTTGCGGTGATCAGCTGTGAGGAGAAGGTTCTGATGGTCTATAACGTCTGGCGGAAACAATGGGAATTGCCTGCAGGGCGGCGTGAAGGCGATGAGACGGAGAAGGAATGCGCCATCCGGGAGCTTTATGAGGAAACCGGCCAATACATAACGGAACTGAAGTTTAAAGGGCTGTTGAAATTGGAGAATAGTTCTGATGGCAGCGTCAAATACAATCCTGTTTTTGCTGGCAGTAGGGAGAAGCTGCAGCCATTCCTGAAGAATGACGAAACGTCAGAGATGAAATTATGGGACCGAAGCGAGGTACTCGGCGTTATAGATGAAATGGATTTGAAAATTCTTGATTATATTTGATGGGTGAAAGGGGCTTAGAAATGGGATCTTTATTTTTATCCGGCGGTGGAGACCGGAAGAACACTGAGAAGTTTGATGAGGAATTCAGGCGGCAAATCGGTCAGGCGAAGCCGCTCTTATATATCCCGATTGCGATGGACGGTATGATTCCCTACGCTGATTGTCTTCAGTGGATGCGGGATGTCTTCAACCCGCTGGGCATTCATGAAATCGTCATGTGGACCGATCTTCACCGGAAATCGGTGGACGATCTGCAGCAATTCTCAGCCGTTTATATCGGCGGGGGGAATACGTTTCATTTATTGAATGAAATGCGGAATTCCGGTTTCGATAGGGTGTTGAAAGAATACATACAAGGTGGTGGCGTCGTTTATGGCGGGAGCGCCGGCGCCATCATTCTGGGCTCGAACATCATGACCAGTGCACACTTGGATGACAATAGAGTGGGCGTACACGATTTCGCCGGATTGGATGTGCTCGACGGCCTGGCTGTCTGGTGCCATTACGAAAATGAAAACGATGAAATGATCCGTCGTTATATCGAAGATTTTGATGCGCCGGTCATCGCGTTGCCCGAAGAAAGCGGTGCGTATTTTCAGGATGGGCACATCAAAGTCACGGGCACGAAGTCTGCTTATCTGTTTATCGGTGACGACAAAGTCGAGCTGCAGCCAGGGGAGGCATTCAATTTCAGTGGAGATGGCGAGTACGATGCGCAGGCTATCGTTGGCGACAAAAAGCCGTTCAACGATGCAGTTGGGCATATGCAGAGCATCGAAGGCTACCCTGCTGCAGGAGATTACAGAAATCTGGAGACGATGCCTAAGGCACTTCAGGTTGGCGGGTATCTTTTTGTGGGGCTTGCGGTAATTTTGTTTGTTTCAATTGTTGTGGCGGGATGGGTTTTGCAATAAATGCTGAAGGGACGGCGAGTGGAGCTGTCCCTTTTTGCGTGGAATGAAAAATGTGCGATGCAAAGCCGCGAAATGGCTAGTTGGGAATAAAACCATTGAAGTTGGGAATAAACGGAGCGAAGTTGGGAGTAAATCGATGAAAGTTGGGAGTAAACAGGTCGAAGTTGGGAGTAAATATAAATCGCTCGAAAATGAAACTGCGAAAGTTTCGATTTCACTCAGCAGAAGGCTGATATTGTCAATAAATATCGACTCGCTAGCTGCAATTAACCAGTTGGGCATAAATCAGTCAAAGTTGGGCATAAACGGACCAAAGTCGGGCATAAAACACAAGAAGTTGGGCATAAACAAGCCCGAGTTGGGCATAAACCAAAATCGACCGGAAAACCCCCACCCCCCAGTCGCACAACCCAAAAAGAAGCGCCGCCCGGCAAACCGGACGGCGCGACAAAACCTGTTTTATTCCTTTTCAAGGTCCAGCCAGCTGTTCAGGAATTCACGACTGTCTTCGCCATGCTGTTCCACAAAAAACTCCGCAAACTTCTCAGTGTTGACGTAGTCGAAACGGAACTGCTCCACATATGCCGATAAAAAGTCGAAAGCCGCATCAGAGCCGCCGTTCGCTTCGAAATACTCCTGCAGCAGGAGAGGCGTTTTTCCGTAAATGGTCGAATAGTAATCGCCTCTTTCGAATTCGCTCAACGGCAAATTGATCAAGTGGGCTGTCGGGCTGGTCTGCGCCATTCTTTCGGCAAACTTGAATGGATCCGGATACCCTTCTTCGACCATATACATGGCTGCCACCCATTCCGTGATGCCTTCATCAAGCCACGAATCGGTGTAGGGGTCATTCGCCACCAGATAGTAGAACCACTGATGCGCGATTTCATGGATCAGCGTGTGTTCAAAATCGTCCGGATTACTGTTCACTTCAATGATATTCGGATATTCCATGCCGCCGTCATTGGCGATGACGTCCAATTCTTCGGCAGGATGGTCGGCAATCCTTTCTTCAAAGAAAGCGAAAGCATCTTCTGTTACTGCCATCATGTCCGCTGTGAAATCCAGCCCGGCAGAAGGGATATAAACTCGGAGCGCCGTATTGTTGACGCTCGAAGCCGCCGTATGCCAGTCATCTGGATCCATCAACGCGAGATAGAAATCTTTGATATTGTCGCCCGCCAATGTCCCGGAAGCCGTCGGCAAAACTTCGCCGTCCACTGCAGAGCTCGCGACTAAATACTCCGCCGGCAATTGATAATCGATTTCGTAGCTGCCATAGGAAGTGTGATAGGATTCGCCTTTGCTGTCGTAGTCCTCGATGTTCCAGCCGTCACTGTAATGGCCGAGCATCGGGTACCACTGCGCCAAGTAAAAATTGTCATCCACCTGCGACAGGCGGTTGCCGTTCTCCGGAAGCTTCAAGGTGTAATCGATCTTCACCGTTTTCTTCTCATCCGGTTTCAATTCCGCATCCAATTTCAACATAAGGCGATTATCGACCAACTCGAACGGAATCTCCTCGCCATCCGCGGTGATGCTCGAGATCGCCGTTTCCGCACCGTCTTCCATGAAATCGGGTTTATTGGCATCCGTCAAAGCGTTCGGGATGAAATAAAAGCCGATATCTGTCCACGAATCCTGCGATTCGTTGGTGACGTCGATTTCAGCGCTGATCTGAAAAACGTCCTGTTCGTCCAAAGCAAGATCGATATTGTAAGCTGCACTTGCGCCAGGAGATATACCGCTGGCTGAGTCCGTCTCGCCAAGCGGAATCTCCACGACGACCGGACTCGGATAAAATTCGCCGCTCGCCACAAAGACGGCGCGATCGAGATCTTTCGGAAGTTCGTAAGTCAAAATGGCGGTCATTTTGTTTGGAATCAAAAACTTATACTTGTGCCGCCATTTATCGCCGCCTTCGGTCACTTCCATATTCACCACGGGATATTCGGTGCCCTTATCGTCCATCATTTTAAAACCATGAGGCTTATAAGTCGTGGATCCACCCTCAGTCTCACTGGAACGATCAAGCGTCACCGGAAAGGATATTAATCGATTCTTCTCATCGCTCACTTGAACACCAGCAGGAGTCTCGACCAAATCACCTAATCTGAACTCTGCCGTATCGTCAGTTCCGTCACCTAATGTATAGGAACGATACGCAATTTCCTGAAGTTTGGCGATTTCACCGGTTGCGGTTTCCGCGACCTCTTCCACGACGTCGCTTTCTTCCGGTTCATCTTTTTCAGGGGCATCCGCCAGTAACTCGCCTTCGGTTCCGGTCGTCGCCGTTTCCGAAACGTTGCCACTTGGTTCATTATTGATTTCCGGCAAAGTGAACAGGAACAGCGAGAAGATGCCGGCCACCAACGTGGCGCCTGCAGCGCCGAGCGCCCATTTGAATTGTTTCTCCACTTTTTTCGAATTCTGGAGCGTGCCGTTGATCGCCTGGTACGGCAGGATGCGCGCCGCTTTCTCGGCAGGCAGTAACGCACCCAGCACGCCGGTGATGACCGGAATCAGCATCGTCAGCGACAGGAAGCCCAATTCCTCAGTCGGCAGCTGGCCGTACATGGAATAGATAATGACCAGTGAAATCGCCATTCCGATGATGCCTGCCAGCAGGCCAGTCAAGACGCCTTCCCATAAAACAAGGAAGCGGACGCTGTTGTTCTGCCAGCCGGTCGCTTTCAGGACTGCGATCTGCGCCTGCCGTTCCGACACATTCTGCCACATGATTTCGGTCGTCGTTAATATGGCAATCAATAAAGCGACCCCCATTGCGACATAATGCATGGTGCCGACTTCGAGTGCGACGAATTCACCGAGCCAGGTCGCATAGAGCACTCCTTGCAGGCGAAACGTCACGAACAGGAAGAAGATGAACAGGCTGGTCGGCACCGCAATAGCGAAAACGGATAGGACACTTCGCTGCCATTGCGAGAACAGATTATTAAAACTCATGCCGATGACGGATTCCGACCGCACAATTCGTTTCGCGCGGTGTGAGACCTCGCCGGAGCGCATCGATTCAAATGGTTTTATTCTGCGTATCAAAGCAATAGGAATCAGCGAACCGAGCCAATAGATGGCGAGTCCGCTGACACCGATCAGGAAGACACGGAATGCGGAAGTGTCCACACTGCCCGACACGAAAAACGCACCGAGAATAAACCAGCTGATCAAGGCGACCAGGATGCCGAGAATCGTCGCTTCCAGAAACAGCAATTTAGATAATTGGGAATGGCGCCAGCCGAGCGCGAGCAGCACCGCAAATTCTTTTTTGCGGGCAAACAGCATGATGATGCTGGACGCGAAGACGTAAACGATGGCCACCAGAATGACGCTGGCGATGACGCCGCTCATGCCGATTTTCGCTTCTTTGAAAATGGAAATGGACGAACCGATTTTGATCCACGGCTGCTGTACCCAGCCGAGCGCTTCTTCTCCGTCGAGCCCAGGCAGGTGCGTCAAGGCCAGCTGCGGGGAAGAGCCGAGCGTGATGTCTGTGATGAGACCGGTTTGCTGTTCAATTTCAGCAGCAACTTCCTGCAATAAAGCCTCACTTTCTTCATCCATCATCTCAACGCCTTTGACGTTTACACGGATGGCGGAAATGGGCGTATCGCCTAAAATCTGCGCAGCTGCTTCCAGTGTCGTCAGCACGAGCGGCGGCTTTGTCAGGAAACCGTAATCGTCGTTTGTCGGTTTCATTTCCGCAGGGGGATTGATCGGATTGTTGTCCGAATCCATTACCCACTGGGCTTTCGCCGGGAAATAGGTTTCCATCGGCAGTTCCGTCAGCGGGTCTTTGGAAATCTGCAGCTTCTGCGGATCGAATACGCCGACAAAATCCAGGCGCAATTTCGGCCATTTCGAACTGTCGTAGCTGTATGGATTGACCTGGCGATACATATGTTTTGTAGCCCACGGCGAATCTTCCGGAAGCTCAAACGGTTCCACTTCATAGGTATACGGCCAGCGCTCCGGAAAAGGGCTCGTGACAGGCGTATATTTTACAATCGAAGGCTTTGCAGCAATCCAGGCTTGATCCGGTACCGCGCGAATTGCTTCGGAATAGGGATTTAAAATCTTTTGGGTCAGTTTCTCATGAACATCCGTAGTTTGATAAGTGAATTCTTTTACTGGCGTTCCTTCAAATTCATCAAGATATTCTTCGCCGCCTTTTGAGAGGATATCCTCAGCAATCGCTTGCTGATCTGCATCAAAAGCGATATCCAGTTTTTCAAAGCTGTAAGTGAGTTTGGCATCAACGAAATCCTGATTGCTGATCAGTGCCGGAACTTTGTATTCCGGTGTATCGCCAAGCACTTCGCCGGTTGGAGCAGAAACATCACTTTCATTGAAATAACGGCTGGAATCACTGACAATAATCGCTTCGTCCAAACCGGCCATGGCCGCTTCCGCCTCCGGATCAATGCCGGCAATCATGATGGAAGTTCCGTAAGATAAGATCGGAATGCCAGGTGAAATACCGTAATCGATGGCAGTCGTGCCACTCGGCATCCAGCCACCGGCAGTGACATAAGTAGATGTCTCTTCTGTCTGGATGCCAGCTCCTGTATTCGTTTCCTCAACCATCTTCATCCGGTAGATTCCGGGCTCAGTGATATTTGGATCTTCCAGTTCCACATAATTCGTATTGGAACCGATCATCGCAATCGGCGCAGCAATTTCCACATCCGCCATCGCTTTGATCTGCTCGTACTGTTCAAGCGAAATTCCGCCTTCCAGTCCGCTCAAATAATTGGGCTCGAGGAGGTTCAACTCTTCCGTGACACTGCGGCTGCCTTCCGGACGCACGACAATATGATAAGAAGATTTCCACCGCTTCTGCAGCTCATCGACCACCGTCCCGTTATTGGCCTGCGTAATGCCGACCAAATAACTGAGCCCGGTGCTCAGGATCAAAACGCCGACCAGCAACAGAATGAAGCGCTCTTTATTGCGCCACCAGGAATTCCAGATGAATTTAAGCATACTGACTTACCTGCGTGTCCGAGACGATTTCACCGTCGCGCATTTCGATTTTGCGATTGGCACGTTCAGCAAGCGCCGGGTCATGCGTAACGAAGAGTACGCCGCATCCTTTCTCTTTATTCAGCGTCTGCAGCAACTGGAAAATCACTTCGCCGGTTTCCGAATCGAGATTGCCGGTCGGCTCATCCGCCAGCAGCCATTTCGGTTCATGGACTAGCGCGCGTGCAATCGCGACGCGTTGCTGCTGGCCGCCGGAAAGCTGCGAAGGAAGCGAGTTCGCCTTGTCCTGAAGCCCAACCATCTGGAGCAGATCCAGTGCCCGCTGTTTCTTGTCGTAACTCACTTTGCGCCCGAATAACGGCGCCATGATATTTTCTGCAGCCGTCAGTGTCGGGATCAGATGAAACTGCTGAAAGATGAAGCCGATGTTTTCAAAACGAAAATCCGCCAGCTGCCGGCTGTTGAGCTTATGTACAGGCTGCTGTTCGTGCAGTAATTCCCCTGAAGTCGGCTCATCCAATGTTCCGATGATGCTGAGCAGCGTCGACTTGCCGGAGCCGGACGGGCCGATAATGGAAATAAAATCGCCTTCCTCTAATGTCACATCTATATTCTTCAACGCGAATGTCTCCACGCCATCTCCTTTAAACGCTTTCGTCAACTTGCGGCATTCGATGGTCTGGTTCAATGGAATCGCCTCCTGATAGAAAATGTTATTTTATCTATTCCAAATATACCAAATTTTAGAAGGATAAAGTATAATTGATTGAACTTTCAATGAAATTCGGGATGCCGATGGGTCATGATGAAAATATTGCTGGAAGTTGGATTGATTTTTATTGTTACATAGTAGTACACGGTGCCGGAAAGACTAATTGGGAATATAAAAGTTTCGACTGAAAATGAACCGTACGGAGAATCAAAATACTCGCCCGCGCACCAAAATTCAGCACTGAAATGCGACTCGCTAGCTACGCAGATTAGCCAGTTGGGCATAAATCAGTCAAAGTTGGGCATAAACGGACCAAAGTCGGGCATAAAACACAAGAAGTTGGGCATAAACAGGACAGAGTTGGGCATAAATCAAAAAGGAGCAAAAAATGAAAATAAGAAAAGCAAAGTTGGTGGATGCAAAAGGAATCGCACATGTGCATGTGGATAGCTGGCGCACCACATACCGAAACATTGTCCCGGATACTTATTTGAACCAATTAAGCTGCGAAGCACGGGAACAATTGTGGAAAGAAAATCTTAAAGCAAATAACAACTTCGTAGCAGAAAATGATGAGGGTCATATTATCGGATTTGCAGATGGCGGCAAAGAGAGAACGGGGATGTACGAAAAGTTGCAGGGCGAGCTGTATTCAATCTATATACTGCCGGAATATCAGGGAAAAGGGATAGGCAGATCGCTGATGAAAAGAGTAGTCGAACATTTAGGAGATAGTGGCTACAACTCGATGCTCGTCTGGGTGCTGGAAGACAATCCTTCGCGCGGTTTCTACGAGAAGATGGGCGGCAAAAAAGTCGACCGCAAAACGTTAACTATTTCTGGTAAAGTGTTAAACGAGATAGCTTATGGGTGGGAAGAAATCGGTCTACTGAAAAATTGATTTGGGGTGATTATATGATTGGAACATTTTTTAGTTATTTCATTATCTTTTTTATTGTTGCGAGGCTAGTAAGTTTGACTAGTAAGATCGAATGGATGCCGACATTAACTAATAGTGTAAAACACGATGCTATATTAGCGGCGATCTTTTCAATGGTTGTTGTTTTAACATTGAACCTGCAAGGAATTTATAACCACCAATAGGGAATAGTTAACAGGAGATTCCTTACTGCAGTAATTAAGTTTTACATGGATGCTTATACATAAAATCCAGCAATACAAAAAAGCCATCACAGGTAAGAGGATTTCTCTTTCCCATGATGGCTTCAAAATTTTATTTAGTTAAGAACGATTCTTCAAAGAAATCCAACAGGTACTCCAATGTAATCGGGTCACTGTATGTGGATGCTTTCGTGTTGATTTCGAATACATGGTCATTCTTGACCGCCGGGATGTTTTGCCAAACATCCGTTTCAGTGAATGAGTTATCGACGTCGGGGTTCTTGCTGAAAATCACGTAATCGCCGGCAAACTCTGGCAGCACTTCAGAAGAGAAGGTGTAAACGCCAGCTTCCAGCGCCAGTTCCTCGACTTTTGCAGGCATATTCAGGTCCATTGCCTGATATAGAATTTCCGTGCCGCGCGCATAGTTGTCGCCGAACACGTAAAATTCCTTGTTGCCGCTTTCGATTACAGAAACTGTAGCGTCTTCGCCGATTTCGGCGCGGATTTCATCGCCGATGGCCGCAGCGCGTTTCTGGAAATCTTCAGCCCAGCTGACAGCCTCTTCTTCTTTATTCAATAGCTTACCGATTTCGACCTGCTGATCAAGGTAATCCAGCTTGCCCCATGTAAATGAAACTGTAGGAGCGATTTCGCCCAGTTTATCAAGGTTCTTCATATGTGAACCAGCGATGATCAAATCCGGATCCAGTTCAATGATTTTCTCGAGGTTGTCTTCAGTGACGATTTCCACGCCTTCCAATTTTTCTTCAAACAGGGAATTCATGCCTGTCCATTCATCAATACCGACGATATTGCCTTCAAGCGCAAGGACGTTTGGTCCATTTGTAAGAGCAATGATTCGTTTCGGATCAGTCGGCACTTCGACCGCGCCTGTCTCTGATTCGTATGTAAATGTATCGGAAACTTCCGATTCGGCAGCTCCACTTTCACCTTCTGCCTTACCGCAAGCAGCGAGAATAAGTATTAGTATAAGTAAAAAAGGCACAGCTAATTTTTTCATGAGTTTTCTCCTTTATTTTTGATAATGATAATCATTTTCATTTAGATATTATAGGAAAATGTAATTGGTGTCAATTGACAGTTAAATGATTTAAGAAATAAAAGCAGTTAAGCTTCCTCATTAAAAAATTTCGTATACTTAACTAAAGCTGACTTAAAAGGAGATAACAATGGAAAATCTTATGGACGCAGTTATAACTTGGATATCATCGAAGAAGGGGCGGCTCGTGATCGGCATATCGGGACACGGAGCGGCGGGGAAGTCCCATTTCACACAGGAACTGCTGGCCCGGCTTGGCAATAAAAACGTAAACTGCCTCAATACGGACCCGTATATCGTCAGTTCGGATATTCGACGGCTTTCTGCAATCGACTATACATATGAAAATGAGGATCACCGCTTTAAAATGACCGCATGCCATCCGGCGGCGCATCATTTGGGCGCATTGGAGCGGGATGTGCGGATGGCGCGGGATGGTCTCGATTTTTATACCATCGACGTCCATTACATGGAACGGGCTTTGATTTCTTCCGAAAATCAGTTGACGATTGTCGAGGGGATGAGCGCGGCTTTTATCGACCCGGAGCTGTTCGATTTGAGAATTTATTTTTACACAGATGGCGAAACGGAATTAATGAGAAGATCATCGCGCGATGTTGTGGAACGTGGGACTGATCTGGAGTACCTGAAGTTTTCGCATGCCGAACGGCGGATCCAATATGAAGTTTTCATGCATCCTTATAGCGAGAATTTTGATATCGTCATCAAGTCGGTCGGTGAGCAGCAATTTGTGGAGAAGATGGATTTTGAGTTTGGCGGAGTGGTAGAATGATCTTCTTTTTTGGGGCGAAAATGGCTTGCCGCGGATAAATGGCCTTTAGACGCGGATAAACATCGTCTAGGCGCGGGTAAATAGTCTTTAGGCGCAGATAAAACCCTCACAGGCGCGGATAAACAAGCCGCAGCCGCGGATAAAAGAGATTCGCCGTTTTTCAAAAAGAAAAACGGGGCTGTAAGAGCGCATTTCCTCATCAATATCCGCATTCATAGCTGCCTCAACACCCAAAATCACAGATCAAAAGAAAAATGGATGCTTTTCGCAAGCGAAAAGCGGAAAACCAACTAAAAATCCCGTGCGGGTGACAATCACCCGCACGGGATTTTTAGCGTCTGGAGATTTCAGTCAACCAAGCTTCGCGAAAGCCACGAGAGTCCCCTGGTCACAAGACTCGAAGCCGTTCTTTTCATAGAAGTGGCGAACACCTGCCGCTTCTTCTGTCAAAAGGACTTTTTGGCGGACATTGCGGTACTTTATGAGTACGCGCCGCATCAGTTCGCTGGCGTTTCCTTTATTCTGCCGGCATTTCAGTACAAGGATGTCCTGGATATAGATAATGGTGAGGCCGTCGCCGATCACTCGGATTAAGCCAATTAGCTCATCGTTGTCCCAAATTGACAGGACGTATAAAAAATGGGCAACCGCCTCCGCCAATTGGTCCAAATCTTTTGTATAGGCGAACCATTCCACGTCTTCATACAACGATTTCAACGATTCTTTATCTATTTTCTTATCTTCTTTGTATACATATTCCATCTTTTTTCCTCCTCAAATTTTTAATTTGAAGAGTGCATGCGCAATTTTTCCACTGTCTTATGCCTCCTTTACTTCAAAAATCCTGAAAGTATCTTTTGAGTAACTATAGTCAATTTACCAAGAACTTACAACTTCCAGCTCCTTCATAAATTTCAGGTTAAGCTAATAAACCCTGTATAGAAATCATCTTTTATATGTAAAAAAAGTAAAAAATAAATATTATAATGTAACTTTTGTTAAATTTATCTCACTTAATTGACGAAATAGTTATACAATGAAAAAGGGCTTGAAAGCCTTTGAAACATTAAGGGAAAAGGGGATGGAAAAATGAAGAATACGTTACATCTTTCATTAATCTTTGCACTTATTATTTCTTTTATTGCGCCTGTTATTGAAACAGGACAAGAAGCACATGCAGCAACTGCAAACGCTGTAGCCATCAATGAAATAGCTTGGATGGGGACGAGCTACAGCTATAATAACGAGTGGATAGAATTGCATAACACGACGAACTCAGCAATCGATGTGAACGGATGGACTTTAAATGCGGCTGATGGCAGCCCGAGCATCAGTCTCTCCGGTACCATTGCAGCGGGTGGCTACTATCTGATGGAAAGAACCAGTGATAGTTCAGTTCCCGGTGTGGCTGCTGATTTGATTTATACAGGGTCTATGGAAAATGGCGGTGAGATCCTCGAACTGAGGGATGCTTCCGGTGCTTTGATAGACAGCGCAGAAGCTTGGTATGCAGGTGACAATACCACGAAGGTGACAATGGAGAGGGTCGATCCGCTTATAGATGGCACTCAAGCCACTAACTGGATTGATTCTGCAAAAACATACGATGGAGGAAACGGAACTCCTCAGGCAGTCAATTCTAAAGCGAAAGGCTGTACTGATAGAACGGAACAGTTGAACAATGTTTCGGAAGCGGAAGGTGCCATCAATGTTTACTTTAATAAATGTGCTGATACTTCTTATGCGAGTTCCGGGAACGAAGCAAATTACAACGTGAATCTTGAAACCAGGTTGATTAATCGTTTAAATGAAGCGACGACAAGCATCGACTTTGCAACATACGAAATTAATTTGCCGGGTATTGTGGATACTTTGATTGCCAAAGCGGCGGAAGGCATCGATGTGCGTGTAATCGCTGACGCTAAGGACGCATCTGATCCTCATTACGCGGAACGCTTTAAAACGATGAGGCTGCAGGTGGAAAAATTGGTAAGGGGACAGGATGGAGAAGTGGGGACAGCGGATGATATTTATGTATTTTCCGATTCTCCGATGTTCGCTGTGGAAGACAGTGCAGCAAGAACGGATTTCGGATTGCCTTCCACGCCGGAAGATTTCCCGCTGGTGACTGTTGCTGTGGGGAATAGTGAAGTATCCGGCTATTTGTTCGTGGACGCTGAGGAAAAAAGTGCAGATGCCTACTACAGCCCCGGAACGCAAATGCATAATAAGTTTGCTGTAATTGATGACCGTTGGGTATTTACAGGAAGCTGGAATTTCACAGTAACTGGGTTATACGGTACGGAAACTAATATGGAACAAGGAATTTTAGACGGCAACCAGCAGCATGTAGTCGAAATCAACTGGCCTGCGATGGCTGATATTTTTGAAGTTGAATTCAATGAGATGTGGGGGAGCTCTGCATTATCTCCTGATACAGCCGCTGCTAATTTCAATACACGGAAGATAGATAATACAACGCACGAAGTGAACGTCAATGGTAAAATTGTTGAAATTTACTTTTCGGCAGGCGATGATGCTGTAGGGAAAATGCGGGAAGTTGTCAGAACGTCAGCTGATGTAAACACATATTTCACCATATTCGCCTGGAGCGATCAAGGGCTGGTCGATGAGTTGAAGAATCTCTGGGAAGGTTCTTATAATGATATGGAAGGCACGTTGACGGGCTTTGATATCAAAGGTGTATTCGACCAGAGCTTCTGGAACCAATGGTGGTCTGCAAGTGTCGATATGACTGGACGCACCGCTTCGCAGGTGAGTACGGATAATCCAAATACCCGCTGGGCGAACCCGGCGCCTGTTTACCAGGATAATGAGTCACGCAAGCTTCACAGCAAAACTATGCTGATCGATGCTGATACAAACAGTGACCCGACTGTCATTGTAGGTTCTACCAACTGGAGCAATAACGGCAATAACATCAATGATGAGAATATGCTGTTTATCCATGACGCAGCCATTACGAATCAGTTTTTACAGGAGTTCAACGTCAGATATGCACAAGCTGGCGGAGCCGTAAATTAAAGAGATAAAAAGACGAGGTTAATAAATTAAGTGGTGGAGCTGTGAATACAGCTTCTTTTTTCTTATGGTATTGAAATCGCCTGGCTTTTTCTTAGGCAGATCAGTATATTAAGGAAAAATGATAACAAAAATTTATGTATCTGAATTCGAAGAAGTTGAAGTAAGTATCGGAGAGACAGTAAGTTATATGGCAGAAACAAAGAAAATGTTTTTGTGGTGGGATTAGAGTCGCTGGTTTTATGGCTAATAAACTATTGCAGCCTGTCCACACTCAGCACAAACGGACAGGATTCCGACCGGATTGCTTGTTAAGATCAGATTAAGGAGTGAGGGCTATGGGATGGGTGGAATCGTTGCAGCACGCCATTGATTATATGGAGGTGCATATGGAGGAACCGGTGACAATCGAGGAGATTGCTAAGGAGGCAAATTCTTCTATATTTCATTTCCAGCGGACGTTTGCAATCTTGACGGATTGTTCGGTCGCTGAGTATTTGCGCAGAAGGCGGCTGACATTAGCGGCGCAGGAGCTGTCGGCTACTGATCAGAAAATCATCGATATCGCCTATAAATATGGCTACGACACTCCCGAGGCTTTTTCCAAAGCGTTTCGGCGGCAGCACGGTGTGACACCGAGTGATGCTCGAAAGAATTTGGGAGAGCTGCAATCTTATAACCGCCTGGCGATCCAGGTGAATCTGAAAGGGGCAGATCCGATGAAGTATCGAATTGTGGAAAAGGAAAGTTTTCAGGCGATTGGTGTGAAGCGGGAATTTTCGCTGCAGGGTGGAGAGAATTTGAGCGGTATTCCGGACATGTGGATGGAAATGAATCAGGACGGCACAAGCGACGCGATTGCCAAGCTGCAATCGGGAGAAATTAATGGCTTGCTTGGCATTTGTGCCAACTTCGAGGACGGGACCACGATGGATTACTGGATTGCAGCAGAAAGTGCACAAGCAGTTCCGGAAGGTTTCAAGCAAATCGAAATTCCAGCATCCAAGTGGGGCGTCTTCGAAGTGCACGGCGCGATGCCGGATGCCATGCCGAAAGTGTGGAAACAGATTTTCTCGGAATGGTTCCCGTCCAATCAATACGAAAACGCCGGAACCGCGGAGCTGGAAGTTTATCCGGCGGGGGACGCGTACAGCGAGGAGTATGTCTCTGAAATCTGGATTCCGTTGAAGAGGAAGCAGTAGAAAGTTTTAGGCTGGAAATAATTTCAGAATTTAAAAATTATTGAAACTAATTGCAATCAGATACGTATTAAAGGGTATAGAGATGACAGGCGGAGATGGGGAAAGCCTAAAACGAAAAGGGGTGTACTCTATGCATTGGATGATGTGGGTGTTTTGGGGAACTCTGGCAGCTATATTTATCATCAGTTATGTCGTGGATGTTTTGACGAAGCGTAAATACAGCATGAATAAAAAGGATAACACGTTGAACCAGAATATGGCTGAAGCAGAAGCGCGCCGGGATGCTGGACGCAGTAATCATGAAAGCGGAATGTTTTAGAAGACTGGACGGAATCAGAAATTAAATTTAGGGATATCAACTAAAGGGCTTGGAGCTACATTTCCTGGCTCTTTTATTGTGCGTTTTCTCAGGAAGGTATTTAAAACTTTCATCTCGAATTATTAGAGAACATGTTTCTGTGCTTTTATTCAAAAGGAGGCAAAGCCATGAATAAAAACAAATTGCTGAGAATGGATAACATCGGCATTGTGGTGGAATCCCTGGATAACGCCATCGCTTTTTTCGAAGAAATCGGCCTGCATCTCGAAGGACGTATGATCGTGGAAGGGGAATGGGCTGGACGAGTGACTGGCTTGGGTTCTCAAAAGGCAGAGATTGCAATGATGGTGACGCCGGATGGCCACAGTCGGCTGGAGCTTTCGCAATTCCACACTCCTTCGGTGATAGCGGATCACCGCGAGGCCCCTGTAAATGCATTGGGATACCTGCGCGCCATGTTCACGGTTGAAGATATTGATGAAATGGTTGCCAGGCTGATGAAGCATGGTGCTCAGCTCGTCGGTGAAGTGGTTCAGTTCGAGGACTCATACCGGCTCTGCTATATTCGGGGAACTGAAGGGCTGCTGATCGGGTTGGCGGAAGAAATTGGTGGTAAGGAAGTATGACGAAAGGGAGAGCAGATAGAGTTAAAACTGGGATGCATATATTATATGGAATTTGAATATTCGCCAGTTAGCTGAATATCTAAGGAGCGAAACCGATGATCCACAAAAAAGTTTCATGGCTGGAGTTATTTTTCGATTTGATTTTTGTTGCTGCAATAGCAAAAGCTACACATGTCTTGCTGCATTTAGAGCATGGTGTCATTCCCGTGGAATATCTGTTCAAATTCGTTTTGATATTTATTCCGATCTGGTGGTCCTGGGTTGGGCAGACCCTTTATACTAACAGGTTTGGCGAGGAGAAATTACCTCACCGTCTGTTTATGATTCTTCAGATGTTTTTTATGGTGGTTTTGACAGCCAGCTTGTCCACTGATTTTGACAGCTATTATATTCCGTTTCTAATCGGATATTGTGGTGTGCGGCTCGTTACAGCCATCCAATATATTTACACTATCCGTCTTGAAACCGGAGCTAAGCGTGAACTTGCCAAACGTTTGGGGTTCGGATTTTTAATCGGGATAGCTATTTCCCTGCTCTCAGTCTTTTTCGATTCATGGGCACGGTACATACTATTGTATACAGGGATTTTCGTTGATATTTTAATTCCGATAATCTATAGACGGTATTTGAAGAAAGTACCGGTTAATACACCACATTTATTGGAAAGGTTTGGATTGTTGACAATTATCCTGTTTGGGGAATCGATTGTCAGTTTAGTGGCTATATTTGAAACAGAGAGTTTCCTCTGGGGTAAAGTAGCAATTATCTTACTGGCGTTTTTATTGATCATTGCCATGTGGTGGCAGTACTTCGATAATCTGGAGAAGAAAATTGACAAAGAAGCGGTTACTTCCGGGCAAGTCATTATTTATGGTCATCTGTTCATCCTTATGTCCTTGAGCCTTTTTGCGGCATTGATACAGATGACTTACCTTTATGAAGTGAATTCGAATTTCCTGTTGATTTTGACTTTCAGCACGGCTTTTGTCTATTTTCTGGCTACGACGGCAGTTTTCCATAAATACCGGATACCGGCACATCGGTTGAAAATAGCACATTTGCTGTTATTCATCGCTATCTTAACTTTTTTCCTGGTTTTTAATCTGCTGGTTCCTGTTTCTGAGTTGTTGATATTGTCCGAGCTATTGATCTTTTTTGTTGTTTATACTGTCATTACGACAAAATAAATACTGCGAACACGTTATTAAAGAAGTAAAATGTTTGCAGCCGAATCAAAGAGGAGGAATCATCAGTTCATGAAACCACGAATAACTGTTATCACATTGGGTGTAGATGATTTAGAGAAATCGTTGAAATTCTATAAAGAGGGACTGGGATTTCCGACAGAAGGGATTATAGGGAAAGAATTCGAGCATGGTGCCGTTGCGTTCTTCGACTTGCAACAAGGCTTGAAACTGGCCATTTGGAACCGCCGCGATTTGGCTAAAGAGGCAAAGGTCCCTCTAACAGCCGCCAGTCCTTCAGAATTTACTTTGGGTCATAATGTAGGGAGCAAAGAAGAAGTCGACCAACTAATGGAACAGGCAAAACAAGCCGGTGCTGTTATTACTGATCCTGCCCATGATACATTTTGGGGAGGTTATTCCGGTCACTTTCAGGATCCAGACGGCCATCTATGGGAAATTGTATGGAATCCGGACTGGGCTTTAGAAGATTGATTTGGAGACGTAATTAAGGTCCATGAAATTTTATAGGCAAAAGGGAAGGATTCCCTCAACAGAATCCTTCCCTTTCGCTTTTGTGGTATGTTACTGTGCCTCGCCCATGATCGACGTCACGATATGCAGCGAATCCCATTCACCGCCCGAAAATTTGATGATCGGGTATTTGTGGGGAAACAGCTGATCGCGGATCTCTTCAGCGCTGTTGCCTTCATTTTGCAATTCCTGGACCTGCTGCTGCAGGGCAAGCAAATAATCTCTTTTTCGTTCGAGGGCGCTGCGCCCGTCTTCAAGAAATCCTGCGTGGCTGCAAAATACGTCCTGGAAATCGTATCTCAATACCCTATCCAAGGAATTGATGATGTCCGGAATATGCTCTTCTGCCAATACTACTTTTGTGCGTTCATTCACGAATAAATCACCGGTAAATAATTGGCCGGTATCCCTATTTATGAAAGCTTTATGGTCGAAAGCATGGCCTGGCGTATCGATTACATCCCATGTGGCAGTTCGCGACTGAAAAGTTTCAGGCATAGGCACTGCATGGAACGGCTTCCTCCTTCCCCAAAAAAGTTTCCGGTACAGCGGATAATCCGCACGCTGGGCACAGGAGGCGATTGTTTTTTGATTTAAATAAATCGGGACATCTTTATTCTTTTCAATATACGCTGCGCATCCGGAATGATCTTCATGATAATGGGTAAGCAGGACCTGATCGAAATCATTCTGGTCAATAAAGGCTTCAAAAAATTTGCGCAGCGACTGGGCGCCGGTATCGATCAGGACACCATCAATCAGATAACTGTACACATTTAATGATACGCCTTGAAATTGCACTTTGCCGTTCAAATAGGAGACGCCATGCCGGTCGCCTAACACTCCTTGCTTCTTCATCATCACGAACTTTCCTCCTCGAAATTCGAATTAAATAAGTAATCCAAGCGTAACTCATTGAATTGGAGAAATACATACAGTTTCAAGTGAAATGGCATTTTCCAACTGCTTTTCATCCATTCGAACGACCGAATGATCATAGAACACCGAAAAGTGATCATAGAATGAAATAAGTGATCATAGAATCAAATGAGTGATCATAGAATGAAATAAGTGATCATAGAACATCAAAAAGTGCTCATAGAACCCCGTGAGCCTATTCGTCTCCCTGTTTCTGGCAAAATTCCGCTAAAATGATGGAATAATATCAGCAATAACCGTTTTTCAAGCCAATACCAGTTTCCCACACACCTAAAGTTCAAGCGCAACAGCGGGTGTTTTTCGCCGTGCGAAAAACTCCAATCCCCTAAGGAAAGCTTCGCATCCGCGAAGCTTTTTTCATTTCAATGCTTTAAAAAGGAAATAATGGGTGTTTATGAAAAATTCAGTGCTTTTGCAGCCTCGAAAAGGATAAAATTGTGAAAAGAAGATCTTTTGAAAAAAAGATCACCATTTAAAAAAGAGCTTTAAGAAAGTAGGGTTCAATGATGAAAGGACGCGGAGATAGAAAAGTTACACGAAAACTGTCCGCCACATTTCTTTCCACTTTAATATCTTCCACGGCTATATGCAGTTGGGGGCTTGTCACAGACGATAATATCGAAAATAATTTGGCAGCTGATTTTTTTTCCTGGACGGTAATTTATTTTCTCTTTATGGGGATCATTGTGCTGATCTATGGCAATATCGTCTCTGTCATCGTCGAGTCTTTTCAGAGGAAATGGTTTGAAGAGGCAGACTGGTTATACATATTAATACTGGGCGTGTTCGGGGCAGCAATCGGACTGATATTACCACATTGGGAGGATATTATCCAAGGGTTCTTCGTCGCGATGCTTTATGGATTGATCGATAAATTTATGCTCAAAAGATGGCAGCAGAACAAAGGCACTGCAATGCTTTTCATCGTGCCGCTTGCGGTTTTCGTCGTGCTTTCTGTTTATTTCCATTACACATTGCCAACCTGGTCTTTTGAACAGTGATTCAGTCCGCACCTATATTCTATGAATAAAACAGATCATCACATAGAGAAAGGCCACCTATTCCAATAAACAGGACAATCCGCTGAAGCAGCCGGAAGAACCAGGAGGATATGATGAAGAAAATCTATGTTTGGTTAGTCGGGATTCTTTTATTGGCGACCATTTTATGTATTTTCGGACAGGGAATCGCTTACTTCTTGAGTGAAAAGGTGATATCGATTTATCCAGTCTATTATTTGACGGGTCTGACGATTTCAGGGCTCGTTCTATATCTGGCGGCAGGATTAGGAATTTTTCGGTTGTTTAAAAAACGGAAATCCTCTATTAGAAGGTTCGAACCTTTTATTGTGCTTTTATTTATCGTGTCACTAAGTGCAGCTATTTGGTCGATATTTGTAACGGTTATGTGGTGGGGCTGAAGGCATTTTTATAGTTGTCTTGGGCACCATCATGTCGACAAAAATACCACAATCATAAAAACATTAAATTATCAGATTTTTAAGCATCCTTCATTGATAATAAATCCTGAAACTATTATAATTCAGATAAGAAAGCGGTTACATTTGGCTTGAAATGGAATCGTTTCCGCAAAAAGCAGAAGAGAGCATTTACTGGGAATGGCCTGAATAACTATCATCCTTCTATTGCAAAACCGGAAAATCCGGTTGCAGTTTTTTAACCCACAATTAAAGCAGTCCGTGATGTCATATGCCTCGGCATCTCCACCTTAACACCCTTCAGAAAAAAGTAATTTCTATAATTACGTTCAGACTGATTTCTTCCCAATCCCGCATAAGAGCAGTGTCAAAGCCATTTATAGAGAGAGTTCCACGAATGGCTTTAGTCGGCAAGAATAGGCTCTTTGAAGATTTTATTTTGGAAAAATTTTTCATAATAAAGTTCTATTTTTACTGAAAGGGGAAAAACAAAATGGCACTACCACGGGGGAAAAGTTACATTCGGCTTGATCAGGTCAGTCAAGAAGATATAGATAACCTGATTATCAGAGTCAATAGCTGTACCTGGCGGCAAACGTTTCATATCCAGCCGGTTTCCGGGCTGCTCAACGATCCGAACGGTTTCTGCTTCTACAACGGTGAATATCATTTGTATTATCAATGGCATCCGTTAGGTCCGTTTCATGGCTTGAAGTATTGGTATCATACCAAATCAACAGACCTGGTAAATTGGACGAATGTCGGGATTGCCATTAAACCCGATGAGTATTTTGACAGCCACGGCGCCTATTCAGGAAGTGCGGTTGAGCATAACGGAAACTTGTACTTGTTGTATACAGGCAATACGCGGGATGAGAATCTCGTGCGGCATCCTTATCTTTGCATAGCCGTGATGGATGAGGACGGAAACATCATCAAATCGAAAAAATCAGTTCTCAATAAAGTTCCGGAAGGATATACAGAGCATTTCCGCGATCCGAAATTATGGAAGGCAGATGACAAGTTTTATGCCGTGATAGGCGCGCAAAGAACTGATAAAACCGGAGGCGTCTGTTTGTTGAGTTCATCTGACTTGCTGGAATGGAAGTTTGAAGGGGAGCTGGCCACAAATTTGGAACACTTCGGTTTTATGTGGGAATGCCCGGATTATTTTGAAATGGACGATAAGGGGATCCTGATTTTCTCTCCGCAAGGGCTGGAGCCAGTTGGCGATCTTTATCAAAATATTTACCAGGCGGGGTACGTTGTGGGAGAAAAGCTCGATCTGCAACGGCGTGAATTGATTCACGGAGATTTCATCGAACTTGATCGCGGATTTGATTTTTATGCTCCGCATACGATGAAAGATCCAGGAGGCAGAAGGCTGATGGTCGCCTGGATGGGATTGCCTGAAATTGAGTATCCCAGCGACATCAACGGCTGGGCTAATTGCCTGACCATCATGAGGGAATTATCGCTGCGCGATGGCAAACTGATTCAAAAGCCGGTTCCGGAACTTCAATCACTCCGTAAAAATAAAGTCGAAGCAGCAGATATAATTCGGGATGAAAATAAAATGGTTGATGGATTCTCAGGGGTCACCTATGAGCTGGTCTGTGAGTTTGAACAAGGTGACGCTTTGGAATATGGCATAGAATTCCGTGCGGGAGCTGAAGAAAAAACGGTGATCAAATACGATGCGATCCAAAAGAAAATCATTCTGGACCGCACATTATCTGGCAAAGTGATTGGCAGCACATATGGAACGGAAAGAAAATGCCGAATCGCTGGAGATTCCCACAAGTTTCAGTTATTTGTTGATTCTTCCTCAGTGGAGATTTTTGTGGACGATGGAGAAGAAACGTTCACCGCCCGGATTTTCCCGGATATAAGAAGCCAGGAAATCCGGTTCTATGCAATGGGCGGTTCTGCGGAGTTTAAAGCAGTGAAGTGGGATTATTTATAGGTGAATGTCCGAAGGAGGAGATGTGCTGAATGGGAAATCTGTTTTCTATTGGCGAGATATTGATAGATTTCATCCCCCACCAAAAAGGAATCGCCTTGAAAGATGTGGCTTCTTTTACGCGGGTGCCTGGAGGCGCTCCTGCAAATGTAGCAGCTGCGGTTGCGAAATTTGGTGGGACTGCTTCACTGATCACTAAATTAGGGGAAGATGCTTTTGGCGCCTTTCTATTGGAACAAATGACAGAGTTCGGCGTAAGGACAGATAAAATCGTAAGGACAAAGGAGGCGAATACCGGGCTTGCCTTTGTATCCTTGCGTGAAAACGGTGAACGTGACTTTTCATTTTACAGAAACCCTTCTGCCGATTTGCTTCTCAAAGAATCGGAAATAGATGAGGACTGGTTCCAACAAGGCGATTTTTTGCATTTTTGTTCTGTGGATTTAGTGGAGAGTCCGATAAAATATGCTCACCTTAAAGCGATTGGAGCAGTCAAGGCGCGCGGCGGGATCATCAGTTTTGATCCGAATGTGCGCCTGCCCCTTTGGGAGAATCCTGAGGACTGCCGAAAGACCATTCTGGATTTTGTTCCGATGGCGCATATTGTCAAAATTTCTGATGATGAACTGGAATTTATCACCGGTACAGCGGATGAATCAAAAGCAATTGCGTCTTTGTTTAAAGGGGACGTTCAGGCAGTGGTGCTGACGAAAGGCGCGGAAGGTGCGGATCTTTACGCAGGGAACCATAAATATTCGTCCGCGGGATATTCCGTGGAAGTGGAGGACACGACCGGGGCAGGGGATGCATTCACCGGCGGCTTTTTGTATCAATTGCTGAACCTGGATACAAGACAGGACAATCTGGAAGCTGTATTGAGTGAACATCACCAGGAGCTGCTGGCTTTCGCAAACGCCAGCGGAGCGCTGGTTACTACCGGGAAAGGAGCCATTTCCGCCCTTCCCACTAAAGAACAGGTATTGCAGTTAATGAAATAAAACAAAGCAGCATCCACCCTGAATGCTTTTTTGCTTCGCTGAATTCTGACGGGGTTGATTTCATTTGGTTTAGCTTTTATACATTTATACGGTTAATTCAAATGGATCAAAAAAGCTCGAAAGAAAACCGTAAAACGGCTTTCTTTCGAGCTTTTCATATTGTATCCAAAAATTTTCATCCTAAAAATTCACACGCGTTCCGCTACAAACACCTGATACGTATCCCGACCCAGTTTCTTCGCTTCATACAAAGCCAGGTCAGCGGATTTGATCAGCTGTTTTTCATCTGTGGAGTGGTCGGGGCAGAGCGCGATGCCGATGCTGGCGCCAATTTTGATATCGGATCCATTGAAGCGCAACGGTTTATTAAACGAATTCAGTATTTTCTTTGCCATGTCTTCGGCCGCTTCCAAAGACTCGATTGCCGGCAGGACCACGCCCATCTCGTCTCCGCCTAAACGCGCCGCGGTCGCCGTCGGATGGACGCAGGATTGCAGCCGCAGCGCCATTTCTATAATGACGGCATCTCCGGCATCATGGCCGTATTGGTCGTTTATCTGTTTGAATTTATGGCCATCCAGCATGAGGACAGCCACTTTTTTTCCGGTTGATTTTGAACGGTCAACCGCCTTTGCCAACTGGTCGTCAAAAGTCCGCCGGTTAGGTATACCGGTCAAATGATCGTAGAATGCCATTCTTTCTATTTTTTCCTGAAGCTTTCTTCGCTCTGTGATATCTCTCGATATGGTGAAGACCTGTTTTAATTCCCCATTTTCCAAAACGGGGGTTGGGGAAACCTCCATCCAGATATAATGGCCTTCCTTGTGTTTGAAGCGGGCTTGAAGCGTCGCCGGTTTGCCGCCTTTAAGCAAGGAAGCTACGCTTTCTGTCAATGCGGCTTCGTCTTCCGGATGAATGTTCATCATCAGGGGTTTTCCAATACAGTCGCTGGCGGAATATCCTGAAATCGTTTCGTAAGCTGGAGATACATATTCAATCGTTCCATTCAAATTGATCATCGTAACGATATCAAATGTGCTTTCTGTAATGATTTTGTACTTCTCCTGGCTTTTCAGAAGTTCTTTTTCGGCTATTTTAAGTTCCGTGACATCTTTATAGATAATGGTGGCACCAATAATTTCTTTATCCGCATTTCTTACAGGTGAATACGAAGAAATGATGTTCAGCACTTTACCGGTTTTCGTCAGACGGATGGTGTCATGGGAATTGACGGTTTCACCGGTAAGGAGCCTTTCTACAATATTGATTTGGTCGTGCCGCATATGCGGAGGGATGATGGTGCCTTTGCCGGTGACCATTTCTTCTTCCGTAAAGCCGAATGTCTTCTCGAACGCCGGGTTCACTTTCAGGATGTCACCTTTTGTGTCTATGTAAAAAATAGGATCAGTCGAATTTCCCCAGAAGACTTCAAGTTCTGTTTTAGCAGCAATCAAAGCCTGCTGGGCTTGATTGATCGCAGTGATATCGGTGATGATGCCATGGATTCCCACCAATTGGCTGTCAGCGATGATGGGGATGTTGATCACCTGCAGATCAATCAGGTGCCCTTTTTTATGGCGGAACGTCAATTCGTACTGCACTGGCTGCCGTTCAAGAATGGTTTTGTAAAAGTTGCTGCGCACTTTTTCCGCTTCTGCGTCCAATATGATTGAAAGGTACTGCTGGCCACCGAGTTCCGTCAGGTTATGACCTGTAATGGACTCGATCCTTTTATTGATACTCGATAGATTGCCAGCCTTGTCAAAAGTCATGATTCCGTGGGGATGATTTTCAAACAGCGACTTGTAGCGCTGTTCACTTTCCAGCAGGAGGCGTCCCATTTCCTTTTGCTTGGTGATCGCCTTCGCAATGGCATAGACTCCGATTACGTTTTCTTCAATAATAATCGGAATCGTATTCAAGTGAAGTACCTCAATCTGCCGATTTTTTGTATAAATGCTCACTTCGAAATCAAGGGCTTGCCCTTTTAACGCCTTTTCAACGTTCAATCGTGCCTCATCCAAGCAATGATCGGCTACTAAAGATAATATTGAGGATCCCAGCAGTTCTTCTTCCGAAAAGCCGGTTGCTTCCGCCACCATCTTATTGAGGCTGGTGAATCTTTGGTGCTGGTCAAATTCAAATACAGGATTTGCATTGTTGTTCACCAGCGAACTCAATCTTTTCCGCTCAATTTCCATCTCTCGCTGTGTATCCAGCAGTTCTTGTTTTTTCCGTTCCCTTTCCGTTACATCCCGGACAATGGCAAGGACATACAAACATCTGCCGTCTTTGGATACAATCGGATTAAGTTTTGTTTCTCCGATGAATCCACCGTACACAGTCTGGATTCGCTCTGTAAATTCGACGGATTTTCGAGTGGACTGTACCATCCGATAATGCACCATCAATTGCCGGCAAAGTTCCGGAGGCAGGACCTCACCGATCTGGAGCCCTTTAATTTCCGTTAAATCCAGTACGGATAAAGCTGCTGGATTGGCATACATATACTTGAATGAATCCTGTTCTTCTTTCATTAAAAATACCGGATCTTCAATGACATCCAATAGAGCAGTAGAGACTAAAAAATCCTGGTCTATATTTTCAATATAGTAATTCTCCAATCTAATTCCCCTCCTGGCAGATAAAGAAAGCTGCTGAAATCAGCTATATGTTAATTTTAGTAGAAAGACATTTTTTAAATCGAATTGTATATTTTGTAAAATGAATAAAGTTATTATTTTCCATCTATTCAAAGTTTAAATGATTGAGCAAGTGTAAGATAGTATTTCTTTTATAAATTTTGGAAAGTGTTTCATGAATCTGAATATTACTGAATTCTTGGTTTTAATCTTTTTCTTAATTAATTTTACAGCAAGAAATAATTTTCTCTAAAAGACAATGCCATCTGTTAATATGTATATTTAAATGAGATTTAAGGATTTGACACCATTTCAGTGAAAGGGGGAGCCTGATGAATCGGGTAAAAGGCATTGCGATGATTTTGAGTGGAGCGGCGTTATGGGGCGCAACGGGGCCGCTGATGGAATGGCTTTTTGAAGCTTATGGGATATCTGTTTCGTTTCTTTTGACTCTTCGGCTGATTATTGCGGGCGTTCTGCTGCTGGTTTTTCTGAAATTGAAGCGAGTCAAAATCCTCTCTGTTTTTCATGGCGGCATCTGGGTGCGGCAATTGCTGATTTTCTCTGTGCTTGGCATGCTGGGGGTCCAATTCAGTTTTGTTTCTTCTATTGAAACAAGCAACGCGGTGGTTGCGACCTTGTTCCAATTTTTGGCGCCGGTTTATCTGATTCTCTTTATTTCGCTGCGGCATAAGAAGTTTCCACCCAAGTACCAGGTGATCGGAATGATCGGTACGATGGCAGGGTTATTTCTCTTACTGACAAACGGACGGCTCGATGAACTGGCAATCAGTGGGATAGCGCTCTTCTGGGGAGTGATGGTCGGACTGGCTTTCGCTTTCTATACGCTCTATCCCGGGAGGCTCATGGAAGAGTGGGGCGTCCTGCTGATTGTCGGATGGTCCATGCTGTTCGGCGGCATTTTCCTGGGGCTGGTCAATCCTGTTTTCAGATCGGCTGATTGGCCGCTTCTGGCTAAACCGGGCGTCTCCCTGGGAATTTTGGCTGTCATCATTATCGGGACACTGGCATTCGTCCTGTTCTTGAGCAGCATGCGCTTCATCCTGCCCGTGGAAGCGAGCATCTTATCAGCTTTTGAGCCGCTGACGGCGATGATTATCTCAGCCCTTTGGTTTGGCCAATTCCTGGAACCCATCCAGCTTGGCGGGGCGGCAATCATGCTCGTCTTCGTCACCTGGCTGTCGCTTGCCGGTGACGGGGAATCAAAGGAACTGGCAGAAGAATAGCAGGAGGCGGCATCTTAACAGATGCTGCCTCTTTTATAATTGGACATGTAAATTTCCTTGGAAAAAGGTTTTTAAAGAAATAAGTGGAATAAAAAAAGAAGAGGCTTGATTGTTCGAGTCGGAGTGAAATAATATCCGCTGAAAAGGGGCGTCCCACGTGAAAAAAATTCTGTTCCTTCCATTCCTGTTTTTATTGCTGGCTGGCTGCAGTCCATCCGCTTCTGTGTTGCCTATCGAAATGATGGCATACAATAGCCTTTCAAAAGCGGAACAGGATTTAATTCCTGTCAGTCCCAAAGACTCTACTGTCACAAAAGAAGATGTCACACCTGGGATAGAATCATTGATCGACAGTGATTACCATAAAGAGCAGGTATATGCAGTGGTGTTTCACGACACAGGCAGCAATGCTTCCGGAAATCTGGTTGTGTATATTGACCTCGATAAAAGAAAAGTTGTGGGGAAATGGTATCAAGATAAAAAATAACGCCTCATGCCATTATTAATTTTATTTTAAAAGTTAGGAGATCAACATGAGAGAGAAAAAAGTTCGAGGAAGAAAAAGGAAAACAATTGGCATGGTTAAACAAATCGAAGAAAATACTGCTTTGTATCCAACAGAATTCTATAATGGTTACTGGCATATGCATTTACCCGTTGGCCAAGGGTTTATAAGTGGTGGTAAAACACCCGGAAAGATCAAACGGCTCAGTGTTCAGACATTAGTGGATAGAGTAACACATTTAATTTCAATAAAGCCTGACAATAAGGAAAAGTACAGGGTAGTCGCTGCAATAAATCTACCGGACTTATGGAATTCGCAACTCATCGTCTTCAAAGGGGATGAGTATTTCGAAGGCTTCTTTGACAGAAATAGTGCCTACCAGAAGTGGATTCCTTTATCTGATCATAGAGATATTCAATCTGAATGGGGATTGACTGTTCGCGAAGGTTTAAATATATGGGGCTTCGAAGAAGTAATCGACGATGAGGATGGGTATTATGAGAGTGAAATCTGGTTCGTTGGCGAACTTGGATAAAAGCCTGGAATAACTAATTTTTACTCGAAAGCAGCTAAGAGATTTGATTTTTCACCTTAATAGTTATAGTTTGTAAGAAACTCAGTTTAATTGATCCGTAAATTTCAGAGTAGGTGATGGAGCGTGGCAAAAGACAAAAAAGAGAAAAATGAGCTATGGGAATGGGTGAAGGCGATTCTGGTCGCTGTGATTATAGTCGGAGGCATACGGTTTTTCCTGTTTGAACCGGTAATGGTCGATGGTGTATCAATGATGCCGACCCTCGAAGACGGCGAACGGATCATTGTAAACAAAATCGGATATACCCTTGGAGAGCCGGAACGATTTGATATTGTTGTTTTCCATGCTTCTGAAGAAGAGGACTATGTGAAGCGTATAATCGGATTGCCAGGGGACCATATAGCTTACGAAAATGATGAACTGTTTATTAACGGAGAAACGCAGGAAGAACCTTATTTATCCACTCTTAAGGAGCAGAAAAGCGAAGGGAACAGCCGATTGACACCAGATTTTACACTGGAAGAGCTGCTTGAAATCGAAGAGATTCCGGAAGGCCATGTTTTTGTATTGGGAGACAACCGTGAACACAGTACAGACAGCCGGATTATCGGGTTGGTGCCGATCGAAGAGATTATGGGAAGCGCCAGTTTCGTTTTTTGGCCGTTGGATGAGATGGAGTTTGTGGAGTGATTTCTGAAATGAAAAAGATATCGGATATGAATCTGCTTGAAAATGAATATGATATAAACAGGAAAAGAACCCGGCGTGCCAAGTTTTAACAGGCACTTCGGGTTCTTTCATTTTAAGCTTAATCATTCACTTTAACCGTTTCAGCATTCAATTTCACAAAAGGTTTCTGTTCCAATTTAGGTCCCAGCTGGAACAGCAGCACGCCGCCGCTGATCATCAGCACGCCAAGCAGCGATTGCCAGGTGAATGGCACCTGCTCGAGCCCGAACCAGCCAAGCGTGTCCCACATCAAGCCGAAGAAAATCTGCGACACCATGACGAGTGAGATGGCGCGGCTTGGTCCAAGAATCTGGACGCCTTGAGTGACACAGGCAACAACGCCGACTCCGACGATGCCGCTGAACCAGAACCAGGGTTCAGCATCGAAGCTGAACAATCCGGTTCCTTCAAAGGCAAGGCCAGCCACGAACGAAGCTGCAAATCCGAGAAACAGTACAAGTGTTGTGGTCGTCCAGACACTGACGCGCTTTTTCACGTTTGCATTAAATGTATTCTGGATGGAGACAAATGCTCCGCCGATAATTGCCAAAAAGATTCCGAGAGCCATTTGGATTCCTCCTATTCGTAAATGTTTTGTCCCGCCTGCTCCAAAAGGGCATCGCGGTCGAGCAATGTGATTTTTCCGCGTTTCTTCACAATCCATCCAGCTTGTTCGAATTGCTGGAGGACACGGTTCAAATGACGGTAGCTGGTGCCGATCAAATCCGCCATATCAATGAGCGAAGTGGATTCGAGCATCTGTTGGGTCGGGGTCATCGACAGCAGGTAACTCGCCACACGGACATCAACTGTGTAAAGCAGGTTGAAATTCATTGCCCGCGTCTTCGTTTCGAATTTCGTCGTGATAGTTTGGAGCAGAAATTGCAGCCAGGCTGCGTTATCCGCCATATGTTTGCGCAGCACATCGTATGAGATGCCGATGACCACGATATCCGTTACGGCTTCCACCGTGTTGATGAACGGACATTCTCTTACGTATTCAACATCGCCGACGATATCGAACTGTGTCTTGAATGCGAGAATCAGCCGTTTCCCTTCTGGTGACAGCATGGAAATTTTTAATTTCCCTTTGACCAGCAGATAAAGCGTATTCGCTTCATCACTCTGTGAAAATAAGCGTTCACCGCTGCTGTAGGTAGCGACGAACATCTCTCCTTGGACATGATCCGGAAACAGATCCAAAAGCTCAAATTGCTGAAGATATTCCGAAATACGTCTGTCCATCTGTCTCCACTCCTACAATTTTAAAATAATGACGCCTGCGACCATCATCAGCACACCGATAATCTGTGTCTTGCCGATTCTTTTTTGAGCCATGTCGAACCATCCTCTGCCATCGATGACAATTGCCAGCACCAGCTGTGCAATCAGGAAGATGGCGATGGTTAACGTTACGCCCATAATATGGACCGCGGTCATATTGCTGAACAGCACAATCGCTGCCAGCATGCCGCCGGAGGCATATAGAGGCGAAACTTCAGTCAACTGCCGGTAAGAGCGGTCCCTGAGAACGATGACGATGAGGATTGCCAGTACAAAACCGGTCAATTGGGTCATCGCTGCAGCCTGCCACGAACCGATCTGACTGCTGATCGTCGCGTTGGCGACGCTTTGGAAAGTCAGGAAGAATCCGCCAAGCAGCGCAAATAAGATCCCTTTCATAAAATACACGCACCTTTCTATACTCCTAATTTACAGGAGGAGAATTGGGGCGAAAAGGACACATGTCCCATTCATCATCACTCAATTGCAGCAGACTGACAAGGGGAATCTTTTTGTAAAGAGTCTGAAAATTTAAGTTATAATGAAGTCTATAAGACAGCACTGTATTTGCCTGGGTATTTCCAGCGTTTATTGGCCACGGAATTTTTCTATACAAAGGAGCAGAGTAAAATGCAGAATCCCTTACCGAAAAAGTTCGATAAACAAGCGAATAAATACAATAAACTCCGGACGCATGACAAGACCTTCAAATACCGGCAAAAAATTTTCTCAGATATACACGGCGAAGTATTGGAGGTCGGCATTGGAGTGGGCCTCAATTTTCCTCTGTATAACCGGGACGTCAATCTCACGGGCGTGGATTTCAGCGAGGAGATGCTGAAAAGAGCCCGACAGGCCGCAAAAGAATATCCGTTCCAAACCAAACTTATTCAGGAAGATGTGGAAACGATCGAGTTTCCCAAGAACAGTTTTGATGTAATCGTTTCTTCAGGGACTCTGTGCGGCTATCAGAACCCGCTCGACGTTTTGAATAATTTTCAAAAATGGTGCAGACCTGATGGAAAGGTTTTGCTGCTCGAACACGGCCTCAGTACCAATAAACCACTGGCGTGGCTGCAGAAATCTTTGGATCCGCTGGCAGTGAAAGTGGCGGGCTGCCACGTGAACCGTGATATCAGCGGACTGGTTAAAAGCTCAAAACTGCAATTCGTCAAGGAAGAGCGGTATCTGGCGGGGAATGTTTATATGATATGGGCAAAGCCATAGGCAGCAAGTAATTATGAATTTTTAATAGGAAATAGAAACAAATCAACAGGAAATGGGTGGACTATGCATATTGAAACGAAAAACAATGTATCATTTTCTTCAGTACTTGAGCACGTCAAAAATTCAGCGAACACAGTAGACTGCACGGGTTCTGCACTGTTGATCATGCAGAACGGGGAAGTTGCAGTGGAAGAATATTGGGGTACGCATTCGAAGGGCGAGAATGCGGAAAAAGTACAGGCAACGACGCAATTCCATATAGCTTCAGTAAGAAAATGCTATATCGGTTTTGTTGCGGCTTATGCTGTCCACGAAGGATTGATCCGGTCGATTGATGATTTGGTGACCCAATATGTCCCGACTGTCGATTCTAAACTTTTCGAGGGAGTGACTATTCGCCATCTGTTGACTCATACCCACGGATTAAAGAACAACGGCCGTGAGATACAAAGGGAATTTCCGGCTGGCGAAAGTTGGGCATACCGGGGTATCGGCATCAATACATTAACCGAAGTCATTGAAAATGCGACTGGACGGACCGTTGCAGAAATTCTGACCGAACAAGTCTTCACTAAGATGAATTTTACCGAAACCGGCTGGTACGCGGAAATGAATGAAAATCTGGTGGATGTAATAAGAAATCCGGACGATTCGAGCTGGTACAATGGCACGAGCATTTCCGGAAATGAACGGAATATGTACGTTTCGGTGAGGGAACTGGCCAAATGGGGAGAGCTTCATTTGAACAAAGGCCGTGCAGCCGGTGAACAGCTTATTCCGAGTGAAATCATTGAGCTGGCTGCTTCGGTTCAAAGTCCGAAAATGCAGGATTCAGATTTACCGCAGAACGGCTTTTTGTGGTTTGTGAAAGACTGGCCTGCCAAACAGACTGAAATTGGCAATTCTGTTCCGGAAGGTTCATTTCAAATACTGGGTTATACAGGAGTGACGCTCCTTGTAATTCCAAAACATGATCTGGTGGCTGTCAGGGCTTTCAATAGTTTTGGCTCTCCGGACGGCTATGATTATCTGGAAGATGTAAGGACTTTTGGGGATGCGGTGGTTGATTGTTTATAGTCAGTGCATTTCTTTGATATTTTTATGAAATTATAGGACGGAGTCGTGTGCATGCATCATGCTATATATTTCGGTCATCTTTTCTTTTTGCATTCAGCTTTTTCGCTTTTCATATTTTATTTGAATGCTAATTTTCAAGAAACGTTATCTGCCCTGCAAACTGATGATATTTTCAGAGGTATAGTTATCTTAGTCATCATGCTTGTTTATTTTATGTTAATTGAAAACTTGAATGCTAATTTTACAGAAGCCAAAAAGAGTATGAAATTTTTCCTGTTTGTTTCATCTTTTTTAAGTGCTTTGTTGACTATGTTGTTTCTGGTTAGTATATGAATAAAAGAAAGGACGATTTCTCATGCCAATGGAACAAGAAACGCTCGGGTTATTGGTTGGCGGCTTTTCATCAGTTTTCGGCATAATGGTTCTGACGACTTTACTTTTATGGCGCCGAAGCAGCACCAATAATACAGCTTACGCCGCTGTCCTGGCTCATTTTCTCTTTCTGTCTATTGCTCTGTATTTCTTGCTGAAAGCCATTACTTTTAATGTGGATCATCCCATGGCTTCCGAAGAAATATCGCTTCGGTTCGGCATCTCCGGAATCATTTGGTCTGTAAGCATGGTTTGTCTGTTGATCGGATTGATCAAGTTTTCCAAGAGGAATGAAGTGTACTGACTTTCATATTTTTATAGCGGCTACTCATAAATCAATGATCGGAAAGGGAGAAACTTTATGTTTCTTCTTTTTGTTTAAATAAGAATGTAAATGTAAGAAGATGTGAAAAGATTGATGCTTTAAGCCTTCTTTACCTCGGAAGAGTTACTGTAAAAGAGAAGGGCATTTTTTACTTAGCGTTTAAGTTTTTGTATAAAGGAAATGATAGAAAAAAGGACAGGTAAGATCGGAAAGAAAGAAATCCATCATTTATAGCTGGCAACTGAAATCACTGTTAGTAGAATATTAAATAATTGCTGTTAAATACTTTGATGCTTATGCATTCATAAATGATTTTTATGAAGAAACAATATCCTACAAGAAGGGGAGTGCTCGTATGTCGGGCGTTAACTGGTTAAGTTTGTTATTCATAATCGGATTTATTGTGGTGCATTTTAGTGCGAAATATTGGAAACTCTCTATAGATAACCCTAGGAGTCCTTGGTTATCTGCTTTTGGCGGAGCAACAATTGCTTATGTTTTCCTGTACCTGATGCCTCAACTGCATAAGTATCTGGAAGTGATAAAAAAGGCAGTAGGTGACAGTTGGTTAACTTTTTTTGGCGACTACACATATTTATTGGCGTTGTTTGGTTTACTTGGCTACTTTGGTTTGCATTCATGGGCAAAGTCGAAGGGAGAGTCAAAAGGCGCAGAATCGGGTTCGCGGTCGACTAAAGTGTTTCTCGTCCACATTTCATCTTTCTTTTTATATAACCTGATAATTGGATATTTGTTAATTAGAGAGGAGTTCTCTAATCAGTGGAGCATGGCCCTTTATTTTTTGGCATTGGCAGCACATTTTATTGCAACGGATCATACATTAAAAGAAATCCATAAAAAAGATTATGATAAATATGGCAGGTGGTTTTTAGTCGCTGCAATATTTGTCGGCTGGCTGATAGGTGTGATTTTCAAGGTTCATGAAGTGATTGTCGGCATCGCTGTCTCTGTTTTGGCTGGCGGAATTCTCTTGAATGTCTTCAAAGATGAACTGAAGGAAGGAAACCTGAAAAACTATCTTGCATTTTTAAGCGGAGCAGTTGTAATTGCCGTACTTTACATGTTGGTAAATAGCTTATAAAGCGAAGGACGCAATTTCCAGAAATATTTATACTAAAAGAAAGGAACTTGAGTTAAGTTTCTTTCTTTATTTGACTCGCTAAGAATGCTGGGATTCACGTATAAATTCACTGGATGTAATAGTAAAAAGTAAATTAATTGAATAGCTTATATCCTCTATTTAACCAATTAAATTAATCAAATTTTTATCAACTATAATAAAAATGTTTAAAATTTACGTATTGGGGTAGACTATTAGACGTGAATCATTTCAAATAATAGAGGAGAATTTTTATGTCACCAATGTTGTCTCTTTTTGAAGCCGTGGAGATACGTGAGCTGCTTGCCTTTAAAAAGTCTGCCCTGACAAAAACCAAGCTGTTTTTTGAAAGTGTGAAAGAGCATTATCATACTGAAGTTTTGGAAGAAGATATCGAACTGTCCATTCAGGAAATTGAGGATTTGAAAAATATATTAATCGGTTCAGGTGTAGAAATTCAAAAATAGCCTGGAAAAGCTTATTTGAACAGGCGTTGTTTTGGTACAACGTTTCCATTAGAAAAAATAAAACAATAATGGCACCATTCGATACTCGCTGCATCTACATTGCAAGCGTGTTTTTTATTTGTAACTTTGCATCCCAAAACCCGGTCTCATCACGATAAAGGGGATGAGTGATTTGAAATGGTTGGCGATATTGATTTTAACAGGTGGATGGTTGCTCACTGGCTGCCAGGATATTCAAGAGGAGACAGCGGATATTCAGCCGAATACTGGACAGGAGCTGGACAGAAGTGCATTTTCCCCGTTGCCGCAAATAGATGTGATCGAGGTTGCCAGCTCAGGCGAAATAAAGAATAGGGATCGGTTCCAAACATTCTTGTAACGAGTGAATGAACAAGAACCGGATCACATCCAGCTAATCCAATTCACCAGCGAAGGGCATCCGATTTCCCGTGATGTGCAATTTGATGGCTCAGAATTCAAATCCATCGTAAACAGTTCGAGGGATTCTTACGGTTCGGGTGGTGTAAGTGAGGTGGCCTGTTCTGGGATATCGAAGAGTGAAACAGATGAAAGAATCGATTATCAGCTGGAAGGCTGTGAAAATAAGAAAGTGGTTGAGCTGTTGGTGATTTGGAAATAGTTTGCCGGCAAAAGAAACCCCGAATGAAAGACGTGAAGAATCCTGTCTTTCATTCGGGGTATTTTCATGGCTTATATCTTATTGGCACATTAGTAAACTGAAAATCATCTTTTAGCAGCCAATGACTTGGCATGTGCCTGCTTTATTTCCTCGAGCAGAGCGGCTTCAGTCAAAAGGCGATAGCCGGTATTCGCCAAAGCTTTTGCTCCGCGGATCAAAGCTTCATCGCCTTGCAGGGATTTGGCTGCTTCCCGGAACTCAACCGTGTGCCCGATCAAATCATCCGGCCCAATTTTGATATAAGGATGGGCGGTCGGGACGACGTGGCTGATATTGCCGGCGTCTGTCGAACCGATTCCGGTGTTGCGGGAAGTTGCGACTGTTTCGCCGACAGCTTCCAATTCTTCACGGACAATTGCGTCCAAAGGGGAAGTGAGGACGAGATCTTTCACTTCATTTTGGAAACGGACGATTTTGACACTTGCGCCGGTGGCCAGTGCCGTGCCTTCTGCAATGGCGCGTATCTTCGTTGCAGTTTCCGAAGCTTTTTTCCAGGAATCACCGCGTATGTAGAAGCGGGCTGCAGCGTATTCCGGAATGATGTTCGGTGCGTCGCCGCCGTGCGTGATGATGCCGTGTACACGGGCGTCAGATGGCAATTGCTGACGAAGTGCGTTGATACTGTTGAATAGCTGGAGCACGGCATCGAGTGCATTGATGCCTTCTTCCGGTGACCCTGCCGCATGGGCAGGCTTTCCGTAAAAATGAAATTCAAGCGGATCAACAGCAAGTGAAGGCGTGGTTGTCGAAGATCTGCCCGATGGATGGATCATCATTGCAGCATCGATGCCTTCAAGCAAACCGTGTTTCACGAAACTCCCTTTTGCGCTGCCGTTCGGACCGCCTTCTTCAGCTGGAGTCCCAAGCACGACAACACGTCCGCCGGTAGTGGCGAAAGTCTCCGACAGCGCAATTGCAGCAGCGACGCTTGTCGTGCCGATAATATTATGACCGCAGGCATGTCCGATGCCAGGCAGGGCATCATATTCCGCAAGATAGGCAATTGTCGGGCCAGGCAATGAACTTTCCTTGCTGGCATAAAAAGCGGTGTCATGACCAGCGACGCCGGCTTCAACCGAGAAACCGGCTTCTTTCAGCAATGTAATGAGAGTCGCGCTTGCAAAAGCTTCCTGGTTGCCGATCTCCGGTTTGGCATGGATTGCCTGGCTGGTTGCAATATACTGCTCCCGTCTTGAATCGATGGACTGTGAAATAGTTGTGTTTGCTTCCTTAATAGCTGTCATTCAGAATTCCTCCTCGAATTTTATTTGTAATCGACCAATTCTTCTACAGGAATGAACGTCGGAATTTGCGCACCTTTTGTATGCTCGACGATAAAGTCAGCTGTGTCTTCCTGCTGATAAAGTTCTACGATTTTCAAGTAATCTTCGTCGTCTGCATTCTCTGCACTTGCCGCGATCAAGTTGATGTAAGGGGTGGCCGTATCGCTTTCACGGGCAATCGGATCGTCAGTCGGATTCAGGCCTGCATCCACTGCAATCCCGTTGTTAACGATTGAGGCAGCGACATCCGCCATTGCACGCGGCGTTTGTGCGGCAACCATCGGTACGATTTTAAGATTTTTCGGATTTTCAATGATGTGGTCAGCTGTACCGGTCAAACCGGCATCGTCCGACAATTTGATCAAACCGGCTTCCTGAAGCAGCAAGAGCGCACGGCCCATATTGGTGGCTTCGTTCGGTACCGCAATTTGTGAACCTTCCGGAAGTTCATCGATTGAATCGTATTTTTCAGAGTAGAGGCCCATTGGAGCGATGACTGTAGAGCCGATTGGCACGATGTCGATGTTATGCTCTTCGACAAATTCGTCAAAATAAGAGATTGTCTGGAATGCATTCAAATCGAGCTCGCCTTCAGCCAAGGCGATGTTCGGTGCCACGTAATCAGAGAACGTGACGATTTCAAGGTCGATGCCTTCTTTTTCCGCTTTATCTGCGATGTAATCCCAGATTGTCGTATCCGAGCCGCTGATGCCGAGTGTTATTTTACGGTTGCCGTCTCCAGCACCTTCTGTTTCACTGCCGCATGCTGCAAGTGTCAAAGCCAATAGAGACAATAAGAAAAGAGTTGTTATTTTTTTCATGGTTGATTCCTCCAGTGTTTTATTAGAATGAAAAACTTAACGACGACGGACGCGCCGCGATAACAGGTTGCCGCCGGACTGGACGCCTTGGACAAGTACGACCAGGATTGCTACGGTGACGACCATGACGAGTGTGTCGAAACGCTGATAACCATAAGTGATGGCCAAGTCGCCGAGGCCTCCGCCTCCAATGGCACCGGCCATGGCGGATGCACCGATCAAGCCGACGATGGCGATTGTCAAAGCCAGCACAAGTGAGCTTAAGGCTTCCGGTATCAGAAAACGGAAAACAATCTGGAATGGAGATGCGCCCATTGCCTGTGCCGCTTCGATCACTCCTTTATCAACTTCAAGGAGCGAGTTTTCAATCAGCCTTGCGATGTAAGGGCCAGCGTAAAAAACGAGTGGGACAATCGCAGCCGCTGTGCCGATGGATGTGCCGACGATGATGCGAGTCAACGGAATGATGGCGACCATTAGGATGATGAAAGGGACGGACCGGAAAATATTGATGATGGCATTCAGAACTTTTGAAACCGGTTCGTTTTCCAGTAGATGGCCTTTCCGTGTAACGACGAGCAAGAGCCCCAGTATAAAACCGATGATCACGGAGAACAGAAACGCGACTCCTGTCATATAGATTGTTTCCCATAAGGCTTCCAGGATCTGTTCGTTGTCAACTAGCATAGTTCAGGACCTCCTCGACATGGACATTGCCTTCCCGGATATCTGCCAGCGCTTTTTTGATCTCTTCGGCAGGACCGGTGAATTCAACGATGAGATTGCCGTACGGCGCGCCCTGTAACTCGGTGATGTTCCCGAACAGGACGTTCAGATCCAATTGGTATTTACGCGAGATACGGGACATCAGCGGCTGGCCGACCGATGTGCCTGTAAATTGAATCCGGTAGATGGAATTTTTACGGCTTGGGTTTTGTATCTGCTTCAGCAGTGATTCCGGCAGTTCATCGTTCATAACTGAGCGGACAAACCTTTGCGTAGTCGGCTGCTGCGGATTCGTAAACACTTCGAACACCGTTCCTTGTTCAATGACTTTACCTGCTTCGAGCACAGCCACTTTATCGCAGATTTCGCGGATGACACCCATCTCGTGGGTAATCAGCAGAATGGTGATGTTGTATTCACGGTTGATGCGGCGCAGCAATTCCAGAATCGCCTGTGTCGTCTGCGGGTCCAGCGCTGATGTCGCTTCATCGCATAAGAGCACCGAGGGATTGGTGGCCAAAGCGCGTGCAATGCCGATGCGTTGTTTCTGGCCGCCCGACAGCTGATCGGGATATTTCGTTGCCTGATCGGAAAGGCCGACAAAATCGAGCAGCTCTTTTACCTGCTCCTTAATCTTGTTTTTCGGCGTGTTGGCTAGAATAAGAGGCATCGCGACATTGTGGAAAACCGTTTTCGAATTCAGCAAGTTGAAATGCTGGAAAATCATGCCGATGTCTTTCCGCGTTTTCCGGATTTCCTTTGCCGATAGCGTGGAAATGTCTTTGCCATCTATCCGGACATGCCCGCTGCTGGGACGCTCCAGCAGATTGACTGTGCGGATGAGGGAGCTTTTGCCGGCTCCGCTAAAGCCGATCACTCCGAAGATCTCTCCAGTTTCGACAGTGAGATCGATGCCGTTCAATGCATGAATTTCCTGTTTCCCTGACTGATAGGTTTTTGTAACCCCCTCAAATTGAATCATTAGTACGCCTCCTTCAGCTGTAAATAATTTTGCAAATCGTGTGCGTACAGATCTAACTTTCCAAAAATGAACGAAAAAAAGCCCTCTTTTTTTCTTAATCCATAAGAAAAAAAGAGGGCTCCTGAATGAAACCATCTCGTTCTCATCTTCCAAATGCAAGGATCGCATTTGCAGGAATTAGCACAGTTTTCGCATGAAGCGAATCCGCTGCCGAAACGTCATAGGGCCTGTCCCTCGGTTTCTCTGGATAAGAAAGTGATGTACGTATTTGATTTGTAATGACAACTTTAGTGGCGTTCGAAACAAAAGTCAACAGTTTTCATTTTATTTTTTTTAAATCCTGCATTCATGATTGCCCGACAACTTCCCGGCATCCCCACAAGCTCAACCTATCTTCTCACAATGACAGCCTGGCTTCCCATTGCTTGATAGCTATCAAAAAACATTTTTTCAGGATAGCTTACACGACCTTTAAGGGGGTCCATTACATAGACGTTGCCGTCTTCCCAGCCGTCCAGCACCACGCTGTGCAAATTGCTGTAAGAAGGATGGAAATCGCCAGTTTCTTCGATGTACCAGCCGCCGGAAGTGACCGGTGGCGACAAATCCAGTGTGACCCAGACAATGACCGGAATATTTCGATCGGTATAGGAAAGGATTTCCTCCTGGGTGCTGCCGCTGACATTTTCGGCGATCAGCCGGCTGCTTTTGGAATCGATGATTCCTTTGGATGCTTCGACGATCGGTTCTGCAAATACATACCAGCCTCCGTTTTCCTTTCTGGGATCGCCGGCATATGCCTGATGAGGATCTGGTCCGAAACGTTTGCCGTTTTTGAAGGTGAAAGACGATTTTGGCAAATAATCATCAGCCATGGTCGTTTTGGAAACTTTGAGGCGATAATGATTGAGAGCAGATGTCAATGTCGTAATTTCACAGCCATTCGGCAGTTCGGGGTCCTGCATCAGAATCGGTACATTTATATGAGTTGCTTCACGTTCAACATAGGTTTCAATCGTGGTCGGCAAGTCGTCCGGCTGATGAAGATACATTTTTTCTTCCGCCAATTTTACGGCGCCTGAATCTGTATCTGCGCGCACAATTCGAATCCGGTATTCTTTTCCGTCGACCAATGCATCTGCTTCCATTTCACCGGCTTCATCGGATTTTATTACATCGACCAATGTGCTGGTGCTGGTATCAATGAGGTATAGCAGATAGTTTTCAAGCGGCTGTCCGTTTCTGGAATTTGTCAGCAAAAAAGCCTCTGAAGATACATTTTGATCAGGTGATTCAATGGCAAAGCCATCAGCCATGATTTTTTTGAATGAAGTTCCAAGCGACGATGGGCTGAATCCGACAATGAAAAAGGACAGCGCAAAAAAGGCTCCGAATCTTATAAGTTTATGGGATGTCTTCAAGGTAACAGCTCCATTATGGGGTAAGTTGAAATATTACATCTGAACTTTTCTTCTGTTTTTATTCCAGATCAGCAGCAGTACCACGAGAGTCAGAGCGGCTAAGCTGTACTGATAACGGACGGGAATGGTGTGGATCACGCCATACATGATGGCCACTTCAATAAAGACTGCCGGAATCTTTCCGATTGTGCTGGCAGCCATAAACAGCGGAGCGGAAATCGGTGTTAACGAAGCGCCTGCGGTCACCAGTCCAGAAGGAACAAATGGAATGAGGCGAAGCAGAATAACCGTCCAAAACACCTGGCTGGATGAAGACTTTTGAATCCGTGTCCAGAACCGGTGCTTCAGCCATCCGGGATCCATTTTTTTGAATCCGAAACGGTAAAGATAAAATCCGGCAATCGCCCCGAAAATTTCGCCGGACAGCGAAAGCACTGTACCGAGCGCAATGCCGAAAGAACTGATATTAAGGCCGGTCACCAGGAAGCTTGGAAAAAATCCTATCGCGCCGATCCCCAAATTCAACAGCAGCAACAGAAGAAAATCAATGATGGGAATTTGAGTAAGAATAGGATTCGCCTCCTCCGGTGAAAAGTTCAACATGATTGATTGACCTAATTATACATTGGAATAAACGGCACGGCTTTAATTTTGAGAAATACTTTCTGAGGTTTTTTTATGCGAATGAATCATTCTGCTGGAGCGACCATAAGCGCAAAATCGAGGACGAAAATTTCGGGCTGTGATTGGTAAAATGAAAGCAGAAGTATTGCCGGTAATTGGTTACAATGGAGATAAGATTTAAGAGCGGAAAATTCGTGGGAAGGGAGTGTGGAGGATGACTGCCGAAATAAATTTTACGTTTGAAGAAATGTGGGAGAAAATCATGGCCTGCGACCGGAAATACGATGGGCTGTTCTATACAGCGGTGAAAACAACGAAGATCTATTGCAGACCTTCGTGCCGTTCCAGAAAGCCGAAGAAGGTGAATGTGGAATTCTATACAACGATTCAGGAAGCGGAGAGCCGTGGGTACCGGGCGTGCAAAAGATGTCAGCCGGAAACGGAACACTCACCTAACGTTGAAGTAGTGCGGAGAGTGATCGACTTGCTTTTGGCTTATCATAATCGCAAATTGAACCTTGAAGAAATCGCTGCACATGCCGGCTTGAGTCCTTCGTATCTGGACCGCATTTTTAAGCAGGAAACAGGAGAGACACCCCGATCGTTCCTGGAGAAAATCCGCGTGGACAAAGCGGCACATTTGCTGAAGCATACTCAAAATACGAATCTGGAGATTTGCTACGCAGCAGGTTTCCAGAGTACATCGCATTTTTACAAAGCATTCCGGCGCTCTAAAAACCTTTCGCCAAGCGATTACCGGAAAATGACGAAGGAGCTGGGAAATGATTCCGAATACAAACAGCAGTTACGTGAGAGTTCCTACGCCCGTTGAGTTTAGTTTCGATGAATGCTTAGTCTTTCTCAATCGGTCGCTCCAGGAAAACCTTCACCGAATACAGAATGATCAAATCATAAAGCTCATCGACCATCAGGGAGAACTGATATTAATTGGCGTTACGCATGCGGAGCAGCATTTGCGGGTTGAATTTTTAAACGGCAAACCTTCTGAAGCAGGGCAGCGGGCAGCTGCTGAATATGTTTGGGCCTGGTTTGACTTAAAGACGGATTTGGTGCCATTTTACGGGATGGCGGCGGATGATCCGATTTTACAGCCGATTGTTAAGCGTCATTTCGGTTTGCGGGTTATGGGTTTTCCCGATTTATTTGAAGCGATGGCTTGGGCAATCACGGGCCAGCAGATTAATCTGACTTTCGCCTATACCTTGAAAAAACGGTTTGTCGAAGCTTACGGAAAATCATTAGTTTACGAAGGCGAAATTTACTGGACGTTCCCTTCCTGCGAAGAAATTTCGGAGCTTAAGGTAAGTGATTTGACGCCTATGCAGTATTCGGTGCGAAAAGTGGAATACATCATCGGCATTGCAGCTGAAATGGCGAAAGGAAATCTGGTGAAGGAAAATTTCACAGATGGAAAAGATGCGCAGACTGTGGAAAAAGAACTGGTTGCGATAAGAGGAATCGGCCCCTGGTCCGCTAATTATGTCATGATGAAATGCCTTGGCTTCACCTCGGCTTTTCCGATTGCCGACGTCGGTTTGCACAACGCGTTGAAATATCAACTGGAGCTGGAGAAGAAACCGTCGATAGCGGAAATCGAAAGCTATGCAGAAAACTGGAAAGGGTGGGAAGCGTACGCCACTTTCTATCTTTGGAGGAGTTTATATGAGTAATTTATATCAAGTGGATTATCAATCACCGATCGGCGTCATGGAAGTAGTGGGTACAGAAGAAGGGATCCTGTCGGTTTTATTCACGGAACGAGACGAGATACTTGAACAGCCGCAGTCAGACACGCCGCAGGTTTTAAACGATTGTCTGCGGGAGTTGGACGAATATTTCAAAGGTGAGCGCATGGACTTCACCGTTCCTTATATTTCGGAAGGAACGGAATTCCAAGGCAAAGTATGGTCAGCCCTGACGACTGTCGGCTATGCGGAAACCGCTTCCTACCGGGATATCGCGGTGAAAGTCGGAAGTGAAAAAGCCGTGCGGGCAGTGGGCAACGCCAACAGCAAAAACAAGCTGACCATCATTGTGCCGTGCCACCGGGTCATCGGCACGAACGGGAAACTGACGGGTTATGCAGGAACTTTGACGAGAAAAGAATGGCTTTTGAAGCATGAGCAGGCGATGAAAAATAAATTAATGAGTGTGGAAAAATAGAAAAATAGGGCAATAGAAAAGTTCTGTTGAAAAGTATTGACATTACACAATAGGAAGCGTAGATTTTATTCTATTAAATGAATTGCAAGAACCTTTTAATCGCTGAATCAGAAATGAACGGGGGAACCACTAACGGCAATAGATGTTATTGTCTTGGGGTGAATCTTACCTTGGTAAGAAGGGGCACTCTCAGTCCCGAATCCGACAGCTAACCTCGTAAGCGTTGAAATGCAATTGGAGAGAAGGGTCCGCGCAGTAGCCTGAGACCACGTTCTTTGATGTGGTCTTTTTTTATTGGCAACAGAAAAGGGAAGGGGAGTACACGTGAAAAAGCAGTTTGTTGTCATCGGATTGGGAAGGTTCGGAAGCAGTATTTGTAAAGAACTGTATAAATTAGGGCATGAAGTGCTCGCGATAGATTCGGTGCCGGAGCGAGTGGAATCGATACGGGATTTTGCTTCCCATACAGCCATCGCCAATGCTGCGGATGAAGAAAATCTGAAAGCGCTCGGTGTCCGCAATTTTGAACATGCCGTTGTAGCTATTGGTGATAATATGCAGACAAGTGTTCTTTGCACGCTTATGCTGAAAGAACTCGGGGTACCGGTGGTCTGGGTCAAAGCAAGGGACCTGCAGCACCAGATGATTCTGGAAAAAGTGGGGGCTGACAAAGTGATTCAACCCGAAAATGAAATGGGGATAAGGGTTGCACACCACATGGACTCAGAAAAAGTAGTTGACTATATCGACCTTTCCGAAGACTACAGCATTGTTGAATTGGTCGCTTCCCAAAAGATAGCAAATCAGACCTTACTTGAACTGAACATCCGCGCAAAATACAATTGTATGATTTTGGCGATAAAACGGAATGAACAAGTGAATGTCGCTCCTATGCCGGAGGACTTGGTCCAACAAGCCGATATCCTGGTCGTGATGGGACACCGCAGCGATTTAAAGCGTTTTGAGGAAAAAGGAATTTAAGCAATAAACGATTGAAAGCATAAGCAATAAGGGTTTTGAAGATATTTACAGACTGGAGTTTTAGTATGCGAATTTTCGCCTTGTTTTCAAAGTGGACACAGTTGTCCGCAATCAGGCTAATTGTGTTTTATTATGCATTGGCTGTTATATTCTCCTTCATCCTGTTAGGCCTTCCGTTCTTTCATGATGAAGGAGTTGAATTATCTTTTATCGATCTTTTATTTACAACAGTCAGTGCCATCAGTGTTACGGGATTGGGTGTTGTGTCGACAACCGATACTTTCAATACCCCCGGTATCATCGCATTGACTTTCGTGCTGCAATTTGGCGGAATTGGCATCATGACACTCAGCACTTTTATTTGGATCATTTTCCGCAGAAAGATTGGTTTGCGTGAACGGCAATTGATTCAAATTGACCAGAACCAATCTTCCTTAGCAGGTTTAGTAAAGCTTATGTTAAAAATACTGAAAACCATCTTGTTTATCGAATTGATTGGAACCATCATATTAAGCATTTATTTTTTGGACTTTTTTGATACATGGCAGGAAGCGCTGCTTCAAGGCTATTTTGGGGCTATAAGTGCTACTACCAATGCTGGATTTGATATAACAGGCACCTCGCTGGTACCGTTTGCGGGTGATTATTTTGTTCAGACAGTCAATATGACCTTATTGATTTTGGGGGCGATCGGATTTCCTGTCTTGATTGAACTTCAGGACTTTTTGTGGGGTGATCAGAGCCGTGGGAAACGTTCAAACAGTTTTTCTCTTTTCACCAAACTGACGGTGACGACATTCTTCGCGCTGATTGCAGTTGGAGCTGTTTTCATGCTCATTTTGGAACAGGGAAAGTTTTTGGCTGATAAAACCTGGCATGAGCAACTGTTTTTTTCTCTTTTTCAATCGGTAACTACGCGGAACGGCGGGTTGGCTACAATGGATGTCAGCGAATTATCAGATCCGACTTTAATCCTTTTTTGTGCGCTGATGTTTATCGGCGCTTCTCCGAGTAGTGTCGGCGGCGGAATACGGACAACAACTTTTGCAATCATGCTGTTGGCAATCTATAATTTTGCGAAAGGGAGATCCGGAATTAAGGTATTTGGACGGGAACTGGATACTGACGATGTTATCCGTTCGTTCATCGTTATCACAACTGCTTCCATGCTCTGTACGGCAGCTGTAATCGCTTTGGCCTATCTGGAGCCGTTCCCGATTTTGCCAATTGTATTTGAGGTTTCATCTGCCTTTGGAACCACCGGTTTATCAATGGGCATCACGGGAGACCTGAGTACACCGGGGAAAGTGATTATCATTGCTTTGATGTTCATCGGCCGCATCGGTATTTTTTCTTTCCTCTTCCTGATTCGAGGAAAGGTTACGAAAGACAGCTATCATTATCCCAAAGAAAAAGTGATTATCGGATAAGTTTGCTGGTAATTGTTTATCCACTTAAAAACTGGCTATCAAATTGAAGTGCAGAATAACACTTCCAGGTGGAGGTTGAGACATGTTCGAACTGATGAAACGAATTGTGAAAGTGAATACCGCGAAATTAATCATGTTTGCCAGTATTTTTTATATCGCAAGTGCGTTCATTATCTACTTTCTTGAGCCGGAGACTTTTCAAAACCCTTTTATCGGCTTTTGGTGGGTAATGACTACCGTGACTACGGTGGGTTTTGGGGATTACTCGCCTGTTACAGTGCCAGGTATGCTATTTGGAATCTTCCTCTACCTTTTCGGTATCGGACTTATCGGTATCATATTGGGGAAAGTGGTGGATTCATATACTTATTATGGGAGGCTTAAAATGGGTGGGGAATTGAGTTATAAAGGGAAAGGACATTTCTTGATCATCGGCTGGTCTGATAGCGTTAAAAAAACAATCGAAGAAATACTGCTAAGCAAAGATATCAAGAAAGATGTAGTTTTAATAGATCATGTCGAAGAAGCTCCTTTTAAGCATGACCGGTTCCACTATATCAGGGGGAATCCGACAGATACAGAAATTTTACAAAAGGCAAATATTGACGAAGCAGATTCGGTGGCAATATTTGCTTCTGAAAGTGATTATGAGGTCCAAGCGGACGGAAAGACCCTGCTCATCGCTTCAGCTATTGAAAGGTACGCTGCCGATCGAAATGAAAATATTTATACAGTAGTGGAGATACAGCACAATGACCATATCCGCATGTTCGAACATGCAGGAGTAAATGAATTTGTACTTTCCAGTGAATCGTTTCCCCAGTTAATGACAAAATCATTGTTACATCATGGTTCAAGTCGTTTATTCATGCAATTATTGAATCATGTATATGGAGAGAATATTTGGGAAATCAGCCCTGCACCCTCTTGGAGAACTTATGCAGATGCATTCGAAGACCTTAGACAGCAAGGGGCAAACTTAATTGCCGATGGACATGATTTCAGTATTATCCGCAGAACGGGAGATAAAATTGAAAAAGATGCCCGCCTTTATATAATCTGTAATCAAGAGACGTATGAAAATTTAAAATTGGAGTAATAAATGTAGTATCTTTTTAGGAATGAATTTACTGCAAGACAGTCTAAAAAGGAAGGAACTTTGGATAAGTTTCTTCCTTTTTTCTGTGGAAAACTTTTATTTCAACGATTTAGAAAAGTTATCACCAGCCCTTCTTTTATTTTCATGGGAGTGCACAGAAGTTCTGGGAAAAATGGTAAAGTGATTTCAATAGGATGAAAGAGGTGTGGTGAAGATGGCTCAATGTTCATGGCCGGGCAGCAGCGAAATGATGCAGGCATATCACGATGAGGAATGGTGCAGGCCGACCCGGGACGACCGCTATATTTTTGAATTGCTGAATTTGGAAGGCGCACAGGCGGGGTTGTCGTGGAGCATCGTATTGGCAAAACGGGACGCATACCAGGCGGCTTTTAAAAACTTCGACATCGCGTATTGCGCAGGGTTGAGCGATTCAGATCTGGAGTCAATAAAAGAGAATTACAATGTCATCAAACATTTTGCGAAACTGCAATCGGTCCGCAGCAATGCGCAGGCAACTTTGAAAGTGCAAGAGGAATTCGGCAGTTTGGCTGAATTCCTGTGGAGCTTTACAGAAGGCGAACCGGTCATCAATCAGTGGGAAGACAGTGCGCAAATGCCTGCTGAGTCTCCTTTGTCCGTGCAAATCAGCAAAGAACTGAAAAAGCGCGGCTTTAAATTCGTCGGACCGGTTACAACTTATTCGTTTCTGCAGGCGATCGGCATGGTGGATGATCATGTGAAAACCTGTGATTTTCATACTTCGAATCGAAAAAGGAGCTTATAAGTGATGGAGATTTCACTGAGCTTGCTGCAGGAGGATGATGCAGAAGTATTATTCGAATTTGAAAAGGTAAATCGAATTTTTTTTGAAAAGATGGTGCCAGGCCGAGGCGACGACTATTACCAGTGGGAGATTTTTTGGGAGAGGCATCGAGAGCTTTTAGAGGAGCAGGAGCGAGGCGTTTGCCGGTTTTATTTAATAATAGATCCTGACGGAAATATCGCTGGGCGGATTAACTTGGTTGATATTGATGAGGCTGCCGGCACGGCGGAAGTCGGTTTTCGGCTGGGAGAAAATTATGGCGGCAAGGGAATCGGAAGCAAGGCTTTGTCCCTCCTTTTATCCACGGAATCCGACTTGAAACAGATTCAGGCAAAAACGACGACTGTGAATAAGTCTTCTCAACGAGTTCTGGAGAAGAATGGATTTATCCACATGGGGATAAGTGATGATGAATTTGAAATGAATGGTGAGAAAATGAGATTTGTGCGGTATTTGTGGATAAGTGATGGAAGATAGCGAGTAAGGGTTAGGACGTATGGGGGCTTTGGATGGAAGGGCATAATAGTGAAGAAAATGATGACTGAAGGACATTTGGAACATAATCAGGAGGAAATTCACTTTATTCGTGAGAATGGGTGGGGCTGGATTCGATTTTATCTATAAATGGAATCATCTCTTTGCGGAAATGATGATTATCACTCATTTGAAATGCTTTCTTGATTCGGAAGGAGTCGCGAAGAAACCCGAATGCCGGATTTCTTCTTTTTATTATGTGCGACGGATTTCTATGAGCAGTTTTCGGGGTTCTATGATCACTTATTTGATTCTATGATCACTTATCGGGGTTCTATGATCACTTTTCAGCATTCTATGATCACTCGGCCTTATTTCGGCCGATATTTTGTGGAATCTCACCGCTCATGAACAAATCGTGCCCAGTATATAATGTTTTAGAAAATCTCTCCTCGCAAATATTGCTCTTATAAAACATAAAATAGAATTGTCATTAAATCGTACAATCAATATAAAAAAGCCTTAAGAAATATTTTTATTACTTAAACGGAGGGGATTTATTGGAACTGTGGATTGCTTGGCTCGGTACGATTTTGTTCGGCTATTTTGCATTAACCAGCTTGTACGCAGGTCTGAAACATTATAAAAAAGGGGAAAAAAACGAGTTTAATGAAGCTTTCTCTTATGGTGACGGGATTTTTGCTTTCATAGGATTATTTTTTGAATTCATTTTATGGGTTAGTGAAAGAGTATTTCCACAAAGATACCAACTGGTTGTATTCAGGATAGTAGCAATCTTGATCTCTTTCCTTATGATGGGAATAGTTTATTTATTTTGGTACCTTTACTTCAATTTCAATTAAACTCCGAGTACACTCAATCACTCCGAACATTCTTCGAAGTGTAACCGATGAACAAAAATATGAATCCGATCACGCAGGTGACAATGGCATATCCAAAACCGGCCACTCCTCCTGCAATGCCATCCCCCGTCAGCGCCCCAACTATTCTAATGCCGAGAAAGAAAACGATCACAGGCAGTAAGAAAGCTGTTACATATCCGGCATTAATCCACCTGTGCCGTTCATTTCCAGCGAATTTACTGACGCCGTAACATAGCAGGATTATATAAGAAATGAAAATCAGAATATCCATTAAAATACCTCCTTCTTTTGCTGGAAAAGACGATTTATATAGCCAGGTACATGCATATCTTTATCCGATAAAAAACTCAGGAATGTAAAGAATAATTGTTATTAAATGGTATAATCAGTATAGAACAAAGTGACGGAAATTTCTGCATTTATTGTTATAGTAGACCGATTAAATTAAGAAGATGAAGGAGAACAACTCAGATGGATTACATAAAAAATTTGAGGTCGATGGTAGGGCATGAAAAAGTGATTATGGTAATCGCCGGAGCTTTCGTATTCGATGCCGCCAATCGGCTGCTTTTGCAGCAGCGCTCCGACACCGGTGAATGGGGATTGCCGGGAGGATTCATGGAGTTGGATGAAAGTGTCCAGGACACAGCGCGCAGAGAAGTGTTTGAAGAAACCGGCCTGCAATTGAAAGAGCTGGAGTTTTTCGGCATCTATTCGGGACCGAAATACGACAAAACCTTACAAAATGGAGATCAGGTTGCCATGGTTCAGATATTGTTCACCTGCCGGAATTTTGAAGGGCAATTAGTTGAACAAAATGAGGAATCATTGAGCAATAAATTCTATAGTCTAACGGAGCTGCCTGATAATTTGTTTCAGGACCACGCAGACTTCTTTGAAGATTTACTATCGCGTCAACAGACTTCAATCCGATGACTTTTATTTTAAAAATTTTGCTTTGTTATATTGCAGGTGTTTTGTGGAGTGTCAGCAGAAAGCGCAGGCAATCTGCTGAGAATAAACGCTCTGATCAGATGGTGACTTGATAAAATCTGAAGAAAGAAGGTCCGCCGATGAAAGAAACGATTCGCAGCCACGAAGATTTATTGGATATGCTCGATTCATTGTTAAGGGAGCCAGCTGGATTTTGGAATGAATTTTATGCCAATCGCTTGAAACGAATTCCTTTTTTTGTGAATAAACCGGATGAAAACCTGGTAGCTTATTTCAATAAAGGCGTTTTGAAGCCAGGGAATGTATTGGAGTTAGGAAGCGGCCCCGGAAGGAACGCGGTTTATTTCGCTGAGCAAGGATGCAGGGTGGATGCCGTGGACCTTTCAAAAGAATCGATTGACTGGGCGAAAGAAAGAGCTGAAGAGCGAAACTTGGAGATTAACTTCATCCAAAATAATATCTTCGATGTGCAGATTGACGATGGGACATACGATATTGTTTATGATTCAGGCTGTTTTCACCATATCGCTCCTCACAGACGCAACAATTATATAGAACTGGTGGAAAATGCTTTAAAGCCGGGAGGCCATTTTGCAATTACGTGTTTTATTGAAGGCGGAGAATTGGGCGGTTCGGATATGACGGACTGGGACGTGTATCGGGAGCGGAGTTTGAACGGCGGGTTGGGATTTACTGAAGAAAAACTGCGCGATATTTTTGGAAGCTTTGAGGCGGTTGAAATCAGAAAGATGAGAAAAGCTGAAGAAGCAGAAGAAGTATTCGGTGTATCGGGCTTGTGGACGGCTTTATTCAGAAAAAAACAGATAGGATCACGCTGAGAAGAGACCCGATGGCTGGGTTTCTTCTTTTTATTGTCTGCGGGAGATTTCTATGAGCACTTTTGGAGGTTCTATGATCACTTATCGGATTCTATGATCACGCGGCTTTATTTCGACCAGAATTTCCGCGGAAATTTTCTGTTTGTGAACAATCTGGCTAAAGAGTGAATTCAATTTGGGATATTTAGGATATACTGGTTATTGAGAAGTCTAACTGATTTAAAATTAAAAATTTTCATACACATAGAGATGAGAGGGTGGAGGAGATGAAAAATTTCATCTGCACGACTTGCGGGGTACAAGCGGAGAAGTCGGCAAAAGAGCCGAAAGAATGCATGATTTGTAACGAGGAGCGGCAATACGTAAGTCCGAATGGCCAAACCTGGACTACATTGGAAGAGATGATTCAGGCGGAGAAATATAAAAATGAGATTGTGCCGGCAGAAGAAGGGCTCTATACCATTTCCACTTCACCGAGTTTTGCCATCGGGCAGACGGCGTATCTGGTGCAGGAGAAGAACATTAATTTATTGTGGGACTGCATTACGTACCTCGATCCGAAGACGATCGGAGAAATAAAAAAGCTTGGCGGCATCGACGCCATCGCGCTGTCGCATCCGCATTATTATTCGGCACAAGTGGAATGGGCGGAAGCATTCGATGCGTCGATTTACATTCATGAAGACGATAAGGAATGGGTGACGAGACCGAGTGACAGAATTATTTTTTGGTCAGGTGAATCGCTCGAATTGGCGGAAGACATCGTTTTGCATCGTGTAGGCGGGCATTTCAAAGGCGCCGCTGCAGCACATTGGAAAACTGGGAATGACGGCAAAGGTGTCTTGCTTACGGGAGATATCATCCGGGTAGTGGCGGACCGCGAGTGGGTGACGTTCATGTACAGTTATCCTAATTTCATTCCGCTGCCGGCATCGGTTGTTGAGAGAATGGCAAATCAGTTGGAGAAAATTAAGTTCAACAGGATCTACGATGCATTTCATCGGATTGTGCAGGAAGATGCAGGCGCGGCGGTGCAGCGGTCGGCGAAAAGATATGTGGATGCGTTGAATGGTGAGCTTTTTGAAACGTGAAAGTAGAAAGAGAATAGACGATTTAAGAGGAGGTATAGCTGTCCGATGAAAGTCTGCAAATCATTTCTTATAAGTCTATTGCTCATGTTATTAGTTTTAGGCGGGTGCAGTACTGGCGCAAGTAATACTGAACGTGTCATAGCGAGTGAGAAGACATTACCTTCTGAGTTCTACGAGGGTGCGTTCGAAAGAGAAACAGCTCCACTTTTTCAATTCATGGCTAGAAGAGCTGTGGATCAGTCACAGTTTGAGCAAACTTGGGATATGTATGGATTTAAGGGAGAGAAGCCAGATGTGGATTTTGACGGAAAAGATGTCCTTTTCATCGGAGTTCATGAATCGGGCACATGTGCTTTAGAGGTAGGAGATATTGAATGGTTCAATGATATTGTTATGCAGGTACCATTAATAGAACCGGATCAGCCCTGTACTGCTGATGCCACTCCAAGAACGTTCGTTATTGAAGTTAATAAAGAAAAATCCAGCGGGCTGGAGAATTTAGTGATTGTCCAAAGCGGCATATCAACAACTGTGCCATTTGAAAACTAGTTGAAATTGAAGAAACGCTGAAATCTTCAGGGTGTTTGAATCGGCGGTTAGTGTCTAATGAGAAGTTTCCAGGCTGGAACTAGTATATAAGGGATATTTGAAGTCAATAAACTATAGAGATAATTCGAACGGGGGAAATGCCATGATATCTAAAGAACAAAGCACGCAAACACTTTATACACCACCGAAGCATATCGTTTCGGCAGCTACAATTGTGCTGAATGAGAAAGGTGAAATCTTGTTGATCAAAGGTCCACGCAGAGGCTGGGAGATGCCGGGCGGACAAGTGGAGGAAGGGGAATCGCTGAAAGACGCGGCAATCCGGGAAACGAAGGAAGAGTCGGGCATCGATGTTGAAATTGTGAAGTTCTGTGGTGTATTTCAAAATGTCGAAGGATCCATCTGCAACATGCTGTTTTTGGCGAAGCCAGTTGGAGGTACACCGACAACGTCATCTGAAAGTCTGGAAGTGGGATTTTTTCCGCTAAGCGAAGGGCTGGAGATGGTGACATGGAAAAACTTCCGGGAAAGAATCGAGTTTTGTTTAAATGAAAAAGAGCATCCGTTTTACGTGGAGTTTTAAGTTATGGCAGGAAGACGTGCTGAACGCGCATAACTTTTTTTAATCGCGCATAAAAACTTCTAATCGCGCGCAAATTTTTCTGACCGCGCATAAAAAAATTTAATCGCACGCAAATGAAAATAATCGCACGCAAGCAGACCCGGATCGCACGCAAATCGATTTAATCGCACGCAAATCCTTCCGGCATCCAATTTCCACCTTTACCAAAGCCCCAAAAACCAAAAAGGAAGCTTTTCGCCCAGCGAAAAGCTTTTATTTAAGCAAAAAATACGGCTTAAAGTGGGAATGCACATCTTTTAACCAAATGTTGATGAGAATCCAGAGAAAATTACGCTGATTTGAAACCAAAACTTTCTCACTTACGTTACAAGGATACTTAAATAGAAAAAAACAAAAAAGGGGGGAGACGGGTGTCGGTGAATGTGGAAACGCGGACGTATGAAATGGCGGATGCCGAACAGTGGCTGGTGGAGATCATGGATACATACGGTGACCGGCTGACGAAGCTAGCCTACAGTTACGTCAGGGATTGGGGCACGGCGCAGGAAGTGGTTCAGGATGTTTTTTTGACTTGTTATAAAAAACGTGGAAGTTATGAGGAGATAGGTTATTTCAAGGCGTGGATCTATCAGATTACGATCAACCGGTGCAAAGATGTGCTGAGGACTGCCTGGGTTAAGCGGGTGGTCGTCAATAATTCTTTATTCCAGTTTCTCAATGCGCAGGAGCGGACACCGGAGCAGGAATCCGTCCGCCAGCAAGCCAATAACGAACTCGTCGAAAACATCCTGTCCCTCCCGCTGAAATATCGGGAAACGATTCTTCTTTATTATTATGAAGAGCTGAGCATACAGGAAATCAGTGATTTATTGAAAATGAAAGCCAATACCGTCAAAACGCGCTTGAAGCGCGGGCGGGAAATGCTGGGCGATACATTGGAAAGAGGTGATTTTGATGAAATCTAAACTGACCGATGTCCGCAGGTTGATGGATGACAGCGTGTTTGAGGGTGAAAAGTTCACGGAGCAGCATAAACGGCAAGTGCTCAACCGGATTACGAAGGAAGAGCGAAAAGTGGATTGGGTGCCGCGATCATTAAGTGTCGTATTTTCACTCGTTCTGATTATCGCGGTAGCTTACTTACTGAATACTGTTCTGGACAAAACTCCGGTACAGCAGGGCAATCCGGATGGAGCGGAGCAGCCGCAAACGCCGCCGCAGGAGCCGATTGAATCGCTGGTGCCGCCAGTGCCCGAGGATTCAGAAGCAAATAAAGAAAAAGAGGATGCGGCAAAAGAAGAAGAAAATACACCAAATGAAGAAGAAAACGAGACAGCTGACGACGGCGTATTCGAATTGACGCCGGAGGAAATGGCGGCCTACGAAAATTTCAGTGCGGATTTCGATACTGCTCACTTGAAAGATCTCGATCCCGTCAGTGTGGCGAAGTTATACGTTTGGGCAGGGTATAATCAAAATTATGAAGTGGAATATGAATTGCTGACGGATCGTGAGGAATCCATCATGTGGAGCAAAGAAGAACATTTGGCTATTCCAGCAGAGGATAAATCTTCTCCTGATGAAGTTTTTAAAGTATTTAATAATATAGAAGACGGGGAGTTCATCCAGAGAGAAGAACATAGAGGCTACATCCGTTATTATCCGACCGAAGCCAGAGACCCGGAAGCTACGAGAGGTTTCCAAATGCGCCAAAACGAAGACGGCGTCTGGCAAGTCGGTTTCATGGCCTTGCAATAATAAAACCCATATTTCCAATAAGATTCGGTGAGTCGCTCCAAGCCATCTGATTCCAGATGGCTTTTTTAATGAAGAAAATTAAGTTATTTTATTGCGCTGAAACTTTTCCAGACCCCAAATGCTCTAACGGTTGAAAGGAGGGTGAAACGTGGAAGATTTGGCCTTGGTGAAGAAAGCGATTAAAGGAAATGAAGCAGCTTTTGAGAAGCTGGTGAAAAGTGAAAGTGAGAAATTGTATAAGACGGCTTATTTATACGTCCGCAACAAAGAAGATGCGCTTGATGTGCTGCAGGAAACGATTTGCAAGGCGTTCACGACGATCGATCAAGTGAAGCAGCCGGAATATTTCAGCACCTGGCTGACGCGGATTTTGATCAATACGGCTTATGACCTCTTGAGAAAGCGGAAACGGCTGGTGCTGGATGAAGATTTTATTCGTGAAATGCCCGATACGAGCGGGAAAGATATCGAGAATAAGATGGATCTGGTGAACGCGATACATAAATTGGATGAACGGTACCGGACGGTCATCATCCTGTTTTACTACCAAAGTCTGTCGATACGTGATATTTCAAAAGTGTTGGAAAAGCCGGAAAATACGGTGAAAACGTATCTGAGGCGGGCAAAAATGGAACTGAAAATGATCATCGGGGGAGTGGAGATCAATGGACGAAAAACAGTTTGAAAAGGAAATCGGTGAAATCGAAGTTCCGCAATTCGAAGTGCTCCAAGCTATTGATAAAGGAATAAAAAATGGAAGAAAAGCGAAAAGAGAAAACAAAAGATTCAATGCGAAGACCATTGGAGCGGTAACATCTGTGGCGGCATCTGCTTTTCTGGCATCCGGCTTACTATTCGCACCTGTTTCAAATGTGCTGGCCGCAGTTCCGGTCATCGGCTCCATCTATGAGAAATTCGGATTGCAGATCGGGGCTGAGTTGGAAGAAAGCGGCTTGATCACGCAACTCAATCAGGCAGCATCCAGCAACGGAGTTGATGTCACTGTCACGAGTGCTTATTACGATGGCAATGTGGTGGGGATCACTTTTACGGCGGAAGGGGATGAGCTTACGTTTGATCCATATAAAGATAATGGCCCGGAATCCGGCTATAGTTTCCATCTGTTTGACGGTGTTGAGCAAAATCAATGGGCGTCATCGATGACCCAACTGGAAGAAACAGAAGGAGGTTATACAGCCGCGATGGAATTCTATAATCCGGAAGCGGATTTGCCTGCTGATTTCAATTTGCCTCTGACTTTCAATTCAATGGGTGGCGTGCAGGGCGAGTGGAAATTTGATATTCCGTTCGAGCAGATATCAGCGGAAACAATCATGACGGATGCGGAAAGTCAGCTTGTAGGCACAGAATACGCGCTTAAAATGAAATCTGTAGAGAAAGGTGAAGGTACCACTCATTTGAATTACGAAACAAACTTGCCGCTGGATGGAGAAGGGGATGAAATCAGGCTCACTGTGTTTGATGACCTTGGAAACCGTCTGTCGAAAAGTCATGCAGATGTGCTTACCGAAAATGAAAATGGAACTGTAATCCAGCAGAATGTCCGGGAACTGTTCAGCAGCAAAATTGACGACGAAGCGAAATATCTGCTGATTCAGCCGGAAGTGGTCAGATACGAAGAAGAGATGATCCACACTCTTGATGGACTGGCTGCGCCGTTCACAGTGGAAAGCGAACGATTTGATTACAGCCTTTCAGTCGATAACGTCAAGCAGGAGGGTGATCAGGTCATCCTCGATTACACGATTCAAAATCTCGAAGACGGCAAGCTGCGGGAAGATTTAATCCAGAACTTTGCGGACTTTATTGTGCTTGTGAGGAGCGGCGATGCAGTATTGGATGAAGCAGGAGAAAGAGATTTTGGCCAATTGATGGAAAACAGGATTCAAGGAGTGGCGACGAAACAAGCGAGTGATGAACCGTATCGTTATCAAACTACTTTCACTGTCCCTGAAAACTTCAATCCGGGTGATTATTCGTTGATGGTCCCATTCGGCACATTGAGTTCGAACCAGCCGATTGAGATGGCCCCTATTAAAATCGATTTAACGGAAAAATAAAATCACACCCGACTTCGAAAGGTTTTGTAACCTCCGTTGTCGGGTGTTTTTGAATTGATGTGCTGGTGTAACTTTAGACCGAAACTTCCGTCTACTGGGAATAATAAGAAATAATGGAGGCGGCATAAATGAAAAGAGCTGTAATCTTATTTTTATTCGCGTTGACAGCAATCGTTCTCTTCGGACGCCAGCCTGAACAAGAAACGGTAATGGCTGGAGAAGTGGAGAATAAGACTGAAGTTGAAAGGGAAGGATTATTGGCAGAGGGCGAAATCGCACAAGTCGAACTGTCTGAAGTAAAAGGGTTCGAGCCTGTTGTTTATGTTGAAGCGGTTGAGCTGGAGCTTTTTCGCAATCTGTTTTCAAGTGCTGAAAAAGAACCTGGTCTTGTGAATATGAGCGACCCGGACTTCTATCTGACACTGGTCATGAAAGATGGAGAGAAGCATTATTTGAATATGTGGCTTGGCGGCGAAGGGGAAATGGCTTCGCTGATGGATTCGAAAGCCACCCACACGGTTTATGCGGTTACACCGGATATTAAGAAGAAGTTATCGGATATAATCCTTGCCAATGAAAAAATGGAGCATTGAAGGCACAATCAATGCTTCTTTTTTATGCCATTGAATTATTGGTTTCAAAGTTTTGCAAAAGCCGGTTTATTTACCAATTTTTAGTATATAATTTAGTTAACTATTCTAAAACTTTATATAGCTTTAAGGGGGTGGAAAGATGGCGGCAAGTTTTGACATATTTTTAAGGTTTTTTTATGTTGCGCTCGGATTGATTTTCTTAAGCGCGTTCGTTGGGTTATTTACTGACGGATTTCACTTGGATATCGGACTTTTCGTGTCTAATGTCATAGGCATTCTTGAATCATTTGTATCGCCGGATGAGCTTTCCATAATCGGGCCGAATGGCAAGGAATATACGATATTCCTGCAATTCTGGGATCATTACTTCTATTCTTTGATGATTTTTCTTTCAGCATTCCTGCTTGCCTTAGGGGCAGGCATCTTGTTGGCTTATATTACTGCATTTCTTCCTGAAAACCGGTTTAATTCCGTTTCGAAAACCGTTTCTCTTTTAGAGGCGCTGCCGGATTTGTTTATTATCATCGTCATTCAGTTTGCGGTTCTTTTCTATTTTAAGCAGACGGGGACATTGCTGTTTCCGGTTGCATCGACCGGGCAGAATAAATCCTATATGCTGCCTGTTTTGGCATTGGCGCTGATTCCATCATTAATGGTTTATAAAGTGATCCTTTTCCTGGTCAAAGATGAATTGGAAAAACCGTATGTGAATCTGGCAAAAGGCAAAGGAATTTCGAAGTCCATGCTCTTTTTTCGCCATATCTTGCGGAATATCATACCCAGCATCTTCAGCCACAGCAAGTCCATTCTATTGCTGTTGTTGTCTTCAATGGTCATTTTCGAACAGATTTTCAATATCAACGGCATCTTTACTTTTATCATTACGTACCCCGAGCCGAATGTCATCGCGTTCACGCTCATCCTGTTTTATCTGCCGATTTTTCTGCTGTATGCCCTAGTCACGCTGTTAATCGGGAAAACAACTGGCCAGAGATTGGAGTGGTGAAGGCATGGCAATGATCAGGCAATTAATCAAATACAAATTATTTTTGTTCGGGGCAGTGTTGATCGGCGGCACTTTCCTGGCAAGTTTGTTCTATTTCATCTTTTTCAATGACCAGATCCCGTCATCTCCCTTACTTTATGATGACAATGGCCGGCCGCTGCATGCCCCTTACAGCGGAATTGTTTATCCGCCTTTAGGAACCGATGAATTTGGGCGGGACATTGCGGCAGTCATGCTGGTTGGTGCCAAGTATACAATCGGGGCCGCTTTTCTGATTTCGTTATTGCGTGTTGTGCCCGCAATTTTCATCGGAGTCTTTATCCAGCTTTATTTGAAAGGAATAAAACGTCCATTGAAATCAATCGCTGATTCTCTGACTTATTTTCCGATTACGCTATTGGCATTTCTTTTATTGAACTGGGTGAGTTTGAGAGGGATTCTTTTTGAAGAAGGTGCGCCGCCTTCTGGTATTCAAATCATTATTTATGTCGCAGTGCTGTCGCTGATTTTTATACCAATAAATTCAGTGCTCATCGCGAATGAAGTGGAATTGATCTATAACAAAGAGTTTATCGCTTGCTCGCGTACATTAGGAGCAGGAAAATGGCGCATCATTACAAAACACATCCGTCCGTTTCTGGTTCCGCAGCTGTGGATTATTCTAATCCGCGAGTTTATCCAGAGCCTGATCCTCATGTCACATCTTGGCATATTGAGCATCTTTATCGGCGGAGTTGTTTTTAAGGAGAACCTGTTTGGCAATCGAGCTGCCGTTTCGCTGTCCAGCGAATGGGCGGGCACGCTGGGCATGTGGTGGGATTATCTTTGGACCTCTTATCCGTGGATCGCTTTTATACCGATCGGATTGATTACGCTGCTAATTTTAGCAGCGAAAGGGATGCTCGACAGTCTGGAGCACCTGTTGGCATCGGAGCAGCCGGTACAGATGGAAAAGGCTGTGAAAGAAGAAGATGTTTCGCTGACACATCTTACATCTTTTCAATTATTAAAGGCGCGGAATGAATAAAGCTTTATATTATGTACGTATGACGGTGAGTAAACAGGGAATCCATCCTGGTAAATCAACTTTTTTCCCGCAGCTGCGCCTGCTTTTCCAATAGGGAGATAAAACTTTTTTGGGCTTTTTCGTTCTTGATTAAGTGATTCACTCTCAATGAACTTTGCAGATACGAACGAATTTTTTTATTGGCAAAGAAAGAGCGCCTATACCTTTCATCTTCATACAAATTAACAAACCAGGAAGACTCCTTCAGTTTCTCTACGTTCTTATCAATCTTTTGGGTGTTGAGGCCTGTATTGCCAGTGAACGGCGAAACAGAGCTGCTGAGACTGATGAGTATTCCCAGGAGGTAAGTGAGGATTAGAACTGGTTTTTGAAATGATCTCTTTTTCATATGATCCGTCCATTCATTAGTTGATATGCAGCAGAAACGATCCTGATAACAAGATTATTTTTACTTTATCACATCGCCTATTAAGAAAGTTCTGTTTAGCGTATCATCGAAGAAAGACCGTTTACATAAAATTGGATTGAAGGGGGACCTTCCATGCAACTGAAAGAATCCATAGACTCCCTTCTACTCGGCTTAGTATTGCTGTTTGTAATCGCAGCCGCCTGGTACATATTCAGAAAGAGGAAAAAATGGGCGATGCTCATAACTGCTGTGTTGATCACCGGATATATGGGCTATTATTTCTACCTTCCAACTTTAAAAGCGGACACCCATGCCGTGAAATATGAGCAAATCATGGAATACTTGGACAGCAATTATCCGGACCGACAATTTACTGTCAGGCCGGAGCGGTATGAACCCGGCTATTATGTTGGTACATTTGACATTAATGATAAATTAACGCCTGACTTCGGTGTTACATTACATGTGGAAGATGACGGTAATGTCGTCCAGACAAGCTACTGGGAAGATGGCGGCTTTCCATCACAGCAGGACTTATGGAAGAAGCTCGCTTTTAGCTACCATGAGGAATACTCACTCGACAGTAAAAGGGTCGAAATCACAAAACAGGACGAATGGATCGTTGGTGAGCTGACGGTTTTCGCCTTGCTGATAGACGGCAATCCATCAATCGCTGTCTACGAATATTCACAGGCAGGGTATAGCTGGAATGATTTACAGGAATCCAAAAACGGAGATTTCGTGTCAGCTGAAGCCGGTGGACGTGTGTTTATCTTTATTGATGAGGCATACACAGGAAATACTGCAGAAGTGCAATTGCAGAACGGTGAAACGATTGTCGTGGATGCTGCAGAACATAGAGGGGAACTATTTATCGCAGACCAATAATGAGACCGTCAGTCCGAGCTTCGGAGGCTCTTGATTTTCCGAAACTTAACGACTTCAGAACCGTAATAAAGATGAGGTGAAAAAGATGGAATATATATTGAAGGAGCCAGAAAGGCAGATTTCCACAAAAATCATCCAGATCTGGCGAACGACGAATACAATCGGCCATGGATCTTTTTTATTGGGATTTGTTGCGCTGCTTACAGCAAGCCATTACTGGGACTGGTATAACTGGGTCAATATCACGCTGTATGTGCTGATCGGCATCACGGTGCTGTCGGCGATTTTCAGTATCTTGATCGAGCCGGTTTTTATCCAGCGCACTTGGCGCTATGATGTGGATGAGAATTTCATCCAGCTGAAGCACGGCCGCTGGAACGTCGAACATAAAATCATTCCGATGGCGAAAATCGAATATGTCACGACTGACCAGGGACCTTTTTTGCGAAAAGCAGGCTTATATTCACTGAACATCGGAACGACTGCTTCGAGCCATAAGATTCCTGCCATCCCGGAAAAGGAAGCGCTGAAGCTGCGTTCACTGATCGCTTCGTATGCCAATGTGAAGGAAGATGATTCTTTTGAATAATACACAGGAAGCCAAACGCTATCATCCGGCCTATCTGCTTGTGGAACTGTTTGAATTCCTGCGCAATAGTTTTTTCTTTATTTTATTCCTGTTCATCTTCAATTTTGACGTTACGACAGGGTGGATTTTCTGGGCGAAGATTGCGTTTCTCGCAGCAGCCGCATTTACAATCGGGAAAATCTTTTTGTCCTGGCGGCTTCATACCTATGAATTCGACCGGAAATCCATCACCTTACGTGAGGGTATATTCGTAAAGAAAGTGCGGACCATCGCGTTCGACCGCGTCCAGAATAAAAAGACTTCGACTTCCTTCATACATAATTGGTTCAAGTTGACGTCTCTGACCCTTGAAACCGGCACGTCCAACGACGAGGCCTCAGTGCGCTTTCCGGTTTTGAAAAGACAGGAAGCCGATGCGATAGTAGAAACCATCGATAAAGGGGCGGCTGCGGAAACTTCCTCGGTTGAATCAGAAGAAGGGGAAACGGATGCTTCATTGCCGGTAAGGTCCGAGAAGTCGCAGCGCCTGGAATACTTTCGTTCAACGAACAAGGATACATTGCGCGCCGCATTCACATCGCTGAGCTTTCTGGCCATCTTTCCGATTCTGCTGACTCTGTATTTTCAGATCGATGATTTTTTCTCGATTGAAGACGATGCGGAAAATGCGGTCCTTTATTTCGCGGACCATTTTTGGCTGCTCGCTCCGCTGTTCATTGTCGCCATCCTTATTTCTTCGGTCATCGGTTATATCATCACTACGATCCGCTACGGTAATTACCGGATTGAAGCGGATCGTGAGCGCATTTACATTACGCGCGGTGTCGGGCAGGTCCATACATTTTCCATCCAGCGCAATAAAGTCCAGGCGATTCAAATCGAGCAGCCATTCATGAAGCGCATCTGGGGCATCGTCGAAGTCAAACTGATCAGCGCAGAAGCTCTCAGTATCGGTGATGAACTCGCAACCAATTCGCTGTATCCATTCATGAAGACAAAAGAAGCTTATGCGTTGCTTGGGGAGTTGCTGCCGCAGTACACAGTGCAGGACAATTTAAACCGCCTGCCCCGCAATACGATTTGGCTGAAGCTGCTGCGTCCGTATTACGTGACGGTCTTCGCCGGCGTCGCTCTATGGTTTTTCAGGCCGTCGCTCTTATGGGTGGCAGGAGTGCTTTTCGCGATCAGCCTCGTCAGCCGCTTATTCGATTACCTGTTTACGCGTTACGCGCTCGAAGGCGATTCGATCCAGATCCGGACGGGCGGTTTCACGACGACGACTTTCGTCACCCGCCGCGAGCGGATTCAGGAAATTGAAGTAAGCCAGTCCAAGCTGCAGCGTGCTTTCGGCGTTCGAAGCCTCGGATTCACCAATCGCGCAAAGCCGATTCACGTCAGTTCGATCCAGGACGTGCCGGATGGACTGGGCAACGACTTTAAGCAATGGTTCGTCCAGCGTAAAGTTAAATTGGAATAGGAAAGTAAAGATAAAACCGCTCCCTCTGATTCTGTGCTGAATCGATTGGGGCGGTTTTATTGTATTTGAAAACTGTGATCCATTCTAATGAACATACGCTTTTGATCTTTCATTTAGAATGAAATACATCAACGATTTATGTTATAAAGGAACATGGAACTAATAGAGGTACCTGACAAAACTTTGTTTACGGTAATGTCTAAAAGGAATGAAAGGATTGATTTTGTGTTTGATTATAAGAATATTGACTGGGAAGTGCTGCTCATTGAGGCTGGCGTAATTGCAGCTCAGATTATCGGCATCCTGATAGCATTCTTTATTGTACGGGCCATCGGCAATAAAGTGATCGGCCGCTTTTTCAATAAACTGCTGAAAAAAGGCGACGTTACTAAAGGCCGCGCCTTGACGCTTCAAAGCTTATCGGAGAACGTTTTTGGCTATGTGCTGATCTTTATCCTGGTAGCGACGATCTTCAGCATATTCGGGTTGTCGGTCGCGAGTCTGATTGCTGGAGCGGGGATTGTCGGCCTGGCAATCGGGTTCGGGGCTCAAGGGCTTGTCAGCGACGTGGTCACCGGATTCTTTTTACTATTGGAGAAACAAATTGACGTCAATGATTATGTGACGGTGGGAAGCATAGACGGTATTGTCGAGGCAGTCGGATTGCGCACAACGCAGATCCGCAGCTTTGATGGAACGTTGAATTATATTCCAAACCGCGACATCACCACGGTCAGCAACCATTCACGCGGCAATATGCGCGCATTGGTGGACATCGGCGTATCGTATGATGCGGATATCGACAAGGCCGTTGCAGTGATTCAGTCGGCTTGCGACAGAGTTGCGGCCGACAACGAAACGATTGTTGAAGGGCCGGATGTCATCGGCGTCCAAGCTTTCGGCGCATCCGACGTAACGCTGCGCATCATCGCCAAAGCGAAGAGCGGCGAACAATGGGGAGTCGAACGCCAATTACGCCAAGCCATCAAGGAAGCGCTGGATGCAAACGGCATCGAAATTCCATTCCCGCATCAGGTGAACATCCATAAGAATTTGGAGATGGCGGAGCAGAGGTAACGGAATGGACTTGTTATTTAACTGTTTTGGATAAAAATAAAGATAAATCTCGAGGTTTTAAATGAATCAGAGGCTTTTCGCTCAGCGGAAAGCTTCTTTTTGATTTTCGGTGGCTTTGGGGCGTGACGGAAATAGCAGTGTGTTAATGTGCGGGCGATTAGATCAGAATGCGGGCGATTAAATCCGTTTGCGGGCGATTAAAAAATTTTGCGGGCGTTTAAAATAAAATGCGGGCGATTAGACTGGAATATGTGCGATCAACAAATTTCAGCATAAAAAGTCGAGCAACCAAGCCTTTCCTGATTTATTTCAAGTAAACAATTATGAAGAGCCCGAAAAGGTAAAAGAAAATCTGAGTATTATTGGTATAATGTAAAAGATTAGATGGAATTTATTAACTGCTTTGACAGATGTATTAGTTCGTCATGAAGGTGATAGAGAAAACTGAGTGAAGAATGCAAAGAAAAAAGCATCCTACTATTTCTAGTTTCTGACGCCTGAAAATTCACTTGAAATGTATCAGGAATTGCGTTTTGCTGACAATTTTGAAGTAGCAAGGGTATTCTTCCTGGAGTTAGGACAATAAAACCAAAGGGGAAAAGAAAATGAATGATGCAGTTTACTTAAATTTCGGGGATATTGTCGCGACGATTCTAATACTCGGCATTCCGACAATCCTCATTTTTTTCATCATTAAAGCTTTCAAGCGCGATAAAGAAAGAGCGAATGAGCGACTGGGACTGGAAAAAGAAAATGCAGTCATGCTGCAAAAGCGCATCAATGAGCTGAATGACCGGCTCGTCGTGGTTGAGGAGAAGTTGAAGGAAGCTGAGTAAGGGAAAAAGGCACCGCTGGTAGAGGGTGTTTTTAATTTGGTCGACTCTTTGTTTCAATATATAAAAGCAGCCGCTATAGAAGCTGTAAAGTATTATAATGTGAATGAAACGAGGTGAGCGTAATGAAGAGAAAAAACCTGAAGATGTTTACCCAAATTTCATTTTATATAGCACTCGCTGTAGTTTTTCTTTTGCCAATCTCAATTTTGTTCACATTAAATGGCCTGACTGTGTTCCTTTTATTAGCTACTGTATTTGGCATTCCATTAAGTGTCGTTTCCATGTTCAGCAGAGAAAATCTGGCGATACGAATTTTTTCGCTGATCGTCAATTTTGCGCCGAGCATGCTCTTCGGCTACGCGATCCTCATGGAAGTTATGGACGATCTTCTCCGATCACCGCCTTGAATCCTTTGTAAGGCAAACTTTCTATGGTTTCTGCCTCATTTATTCTTCTCAAAAAATACCATTCTTTCATTGATTTCCACGGAAAGTTCTTCGACATTCACCTTCATATCAGATAACACCTTCAAATCTTCAGCATCTAACTCAATTCGGCTCTGCCCAAGTTTTTCGTATATGAAAGGCGCTGTTTTTTCATAGAGGTAGATATCCCGCGGGTCACTGTTATCCGGGTGCAGGCCTTTCATATGTCCGATGACAACCAGAAATTTTTTATTGTCATCGGCAGAATTGAAACGATGTCTGCTGTGCTCGTCGTCGGCATTCATAGTTATATATAAAAAGGATGCAAGAATCGTAAATGGAATAAAGAAAGCCATCAAAGCAATTGAAATGTATTTTATGGGACGATTAGATTTAAAGAAATGGTACAAACTGAAAAAGAACAACATTGTCGATATGATATCGGCACTAGGCAGCAGTAAATCGAGATCAATATCCTTATAGATAAAAAGGTGATTCTTATTGGCCATTGCATACAACATGGTCAACCTCATGAGAAAATAAACAGAAGTGAAAAGCAGGATTGCCAGGTGGATTTTCTTTTTCATCTTTTAGACGCTCCTTTGCTATTAATTTTATAGGACGGCTCAGGGATGGAGTAGTTTCTTGTATTTACGGATTTTGGTTAAGAATGGGAAGGATTTATGGGGGGAATGTAAATCCGGACAATAGGAAGTATTTTTCTTACAATTAGTCAATTCAACTATCCTCAATCGGCAATTGTTTATTTTTATACACCGCCAAATCAAAGGAGTAACTTTCATATTCACTCTGCAGCAAGAGTTTTGAGCCACGGCCACTGACAAAGACCGGGCATATTTGATTCCCTGCCGAATTTATAAACTTGAGTTCATTCACTTTATGGTACGCTGCATCTGTCCGTTCAGCTAAATGAAAAACCCCGTCGTTTCGCGCCTTATCATCAGACAACAGATAATCGCCAGCTACGGCAAAAGCGGAAAGGTAGTTTGGGACTTCTTCGTTCATGTAATAAGTCGTTTTGCCATTTCTTCTATTACCTATCTGAGAATCCCATAGCCCGCAGGTAAACCAGATTTCTTTATTTGACAGTACATTCAGAGCAAAGCAATCCATAATAAAATGCTTGTCTGGCTGTTCGTAAGTGTAGATGACTTCCCCAAATTCAGTCCAGTTGATCAGTCCATGTTTCCCGATGGGGTCATCCCAGCCATAATTGCCGAAAACCCCTTCGTCAAAATATCCAGTCCAAATCTTCTTGTCTGCCGATGCAGAAATCTGTTCAATGCCATCCCCTAAGCAAAATGAACGGACAAAATTCCCTTTCGTATCGAAGATTCTTGCGTTTTCGTCCACTTCTCCATTTTCATATTTAATGGCTCTCGCACAAACCAGAAGGAGCTGATCTTCGCCTAAGAGTTGGATATAGTGATAATTCCATGGTTGTCGAGGGATGGGAATTATTGTTTTTACCCCGTCAGAGAACAGAATAACTTTGTAATCGATGAATTCTGTGGTTTTGCTTTGTGGAAAGCTTCCATCAATCAGTTCAGGAACCGAATTTGCCAACAGCAGGCAGATTTCGTCATTGGAGCCGAGTGATGCGTTTCGAAGTGTGTAGCCAGCCAGTTCGTCTTGCCAAACCGCTTCCGGTTTGAGTTCGATCGTTTCGTGTTTTGTCATCATTTTAGCTCCTTTGTGTAAATAAGCAATCCTGTTACTATATTCTACCGCAGAATTTGATGCAGTTCCCAGAAAAAGGATGACGTTTGTCTCTGTGGAATGAAAAACCCATAATATGAAAAAGCCTTAGCGGCCGCTAAGGCTTCCTTTAAACCATTGGAGTTTTTCGCCCAGCGAAAAACATCCGCTGTTGCTCTTTGAACCAGACGAGAAGGCGATTGATTTATCATTCTGTTGCCTGGTTTGACGGAATGCTTCGTGTGTTTTTTCCAGAAAAATGGATATACTGTCCGTAACAGGCTAAATACTGTCCGGAAAATGAAAATACTGTCCGCATTCGAAAAATACTGTCCGGAAGCCGGAAACGCCATAAAAATGCCAGTCCCGCACTCAAGCGGGACTGGCATTTAACATTCAATCTGATTAAAACGCAGAAGTCCATCCCGCATCTGCCACAATCACTGTGCCATTCACGAAGCTTGACTCGTCTGAACCAAGGAATACCGCCACTTGGGCAATTTCTTCCGGCTTGCCGATGCGGGGGATGACGCCTTGTACCGCTTGCAGGCGGCCCGCGCCGAATTGGCTGACATTCGACATGGTGGATGCGATATTGGTTTCGACGCCGCCCGGTGCAATCGCGTTGCAGCGGATGCCTGAGTTGGCATACATATAGCCGGTGTTTTTAGTGAAGCCGACAACGGCATGTTTTGACGCGCCGTACGCAGCACCGGCGTGAGCACCGTTCAATCCGCCTGTTGAAGCAGTGTTGACGATGACGCCTTTGCCTTTTTCAAGGAAGATCGGAATCGCTTTACGCGTGGCGCGCATGACGCCTTTCGTGTTTACATCAAAAATCAGGTCCCATTTTTCGTCCGTGATCTCGCCGGCTGGCTCAAAACCATCCATGATGCCAGCGTTATTGACCAGGATGTCCAACGTTCCGTATTCGTTCACTGCTGTATCAATCATGTTGTCGATGTCTTCCTGGCTCGTGACGTTCACTTTCACCGCTTTGGCTGTTCCGCCGTTCGATGAAATGCCTTGCACTACCGCTTCAGCGCCGTCGAAATTCATATCCGCAACGACCACTTTCGCGCCTTCTGCCGCATACAATTCCGCAATCGCCTTGCCCATTCCGGATGCTGCCCCAGTAACTACCGCAACTTTACCTTCTAATCTCATCAATAAAACCTCCTCATATTTAATGAACAAGTGTACAATAAAATTATATTCCCAAGAAGCAAGAACATTCAATAAACAAAAAAGATGATAATGTTCAGTATTAAACAAAAAGAGGGATTCTGTTCGCTAAGGAGTGAAAATATGAAAACGGATTTGCGGATCTCCAAAACAAAAGATGCTTTGCGGGGAGCCTTAATGCATTTATTGAAGCAAAAGGGCCTGAACTCGATTTCCGTCACTGAATTGTGCCAGCTGGCGAAGGTGAACCGGGGGACGTTTTACGCGCATTATGGCCAAGTTGAAAATCTGTTCGAGGAATACTTCAAAACAATCATGAAAGACTTGGCGGATTCCTATCAGGAGCCGTATAAGCATGTTCGGAACCTGCTGTCGAAAGACGTCAATCCGGCTACGATCCGCATCTTTCACCATATCGAGAAGTACGAGACATTCTATCGGATCGTTTTCTCGAAAACCGTGCCGCTGTCTTATTATTACCTGCTCTTCGACCATATCCAGACGTTGATCAGGGATGATGTAAGTGAACATTATCTCGATAGGCTCGATATTGATATCTCGATGGTCAGCGCCTATCAGGCAAACGCCATCCTAGGGCTTGCCATCGAGTGGCATCGACAGGATTTCAAGCAAAGCGCAGAAGACATGAACCGGCTGCTGGTCAGGATTTTAAGTATTTAATCGTATTAGGAAAAGAGGGTTTACATGAATAAAACGGAACATCCTGCTTTGTTGACAGCATCAGAATTGAAAGAAGTACTGAAGCAGATTCAAACTGGAAAAAGGGTATGGAACGAAGAAGATGGAGATATGCTCATCACATCGATGCTTGAGCATATGGGTTCAACAGACAGCACGCTGCGAGACGCATATATATACGGGACATTCTGTAAATTGGCGATGGACAAGAAACTGGACGACAGCTTGCTGAGTGCTTTGCTCGATACTTGCTTAACGGACGATATGCTGTTCAAAGGAATTGGGGAAGCAGGAACGGATTCGGTGCTTACGAGGTCTTTTACAACCTTGTTGATTGCTGTTGTACTTTACAGAGATAATGAATCAAGCTTTCTGTCAGAAGATAAAATAAACGAAGTGAAAAATAAAATGGTTAGCTATATCAATACTGAAAAGGATTTGAGAGGGTTTGTCGCTGGGAAAGGCTGGGCACACAGCATTGCTCACGCAGCGGATGTTTTCGATGAGTTGGCTAAAAATCGCTTCGCAAACGCAGAAATGTTTACAGAACTTTTGAGTCCGCTATGGAAAAAGGCTTTTGTTTCGGCTGGAGTCTATATCCATGATGAAGAAGAACGTATACTTAACCCGATTGTGGAAATGCTGAAAAAGGGACTGGACTTTCAAGTTGTTGAGAGCTTGCTGCAGAAAGTGCCTGCTGATATGGAAATGCGAAAAGCGCAGTTGGAAGAAGAGAATTACTGGTTTTTAATTGCCAATGCCAAGAGTTTCCTAAAAAGTTTCTACATCCAAATTGAAGATTCAACGGAGTTGTCAGAACTCCATAAGAGTATCCGAAGCTGTTTAGCTCAACTTTGAATACATTTAAATCGATGCATAAGGGGTGACTTTAATGGAGAAACTGGAGACTGACCGGCTTTATTTGCGTGAATTCAAAAAAGAAGATTGGAGCGCCGTCCATAAGTATGCATCGCTGGAACACGTCAGCAGAAATCAGCCATGGGGGCCAAATACTATAGAAGAAACGAAGGCATTTGTGGAGGAAGCTTTGAAGGATACAAAAAATGCGCCGAGAACCCGCTACCTCTTTGCAATCGTTTTAAAAGAACATAACGAATTGATAGGTGCGGTGGAAATAACGATCAGGAGCGTCGCCAATAAATCAGGTGAAATCGGCTATATCGTCAATCCTGATCATTGGGGCAAAGGCATAGCCACAGAAGCTGCGTCCATGATGATCGGCTTTGGTTTCAAAGAGCTGGAGCTTCACCGGATTTACGCTACTTGCGCTCCTGGAAATGAAGGTTCACGCAAAGTGCTTGAAAAGCTGGGCATGCGTTTTGAAGGCAGGATGCGGGATCATATTCTGTTGAAAGACGGCTGGCGCGACTCGGATCTGTTCAGTATATTGGCAGGCGAAAAAGCTCTTTGAAGAGTGAGGATGATAGCAGAGATGGATACACGGATTAAAAAAATAATAGCAGAACTTATTAAACAAAACGTGATAGCTACAGAGCCATCAAGATGTAAAAAACTGAGCGGCGGAACCGTCAGTGAGCTCTATCTTTTGAAAGTGGATGACTCAGAGTATGTGCTGAAGTTGAACGGGCCGGAAGTCACCGGGCCTGAAGCATTATTCCTGGATACATATAAAGAGGTGGGGATGCTGCCGAAGCTCCATTATCTTGATCCATCGAAAACTTTTATCGTTTATTCATTTATAAGTGGATCGACTGATTACAACGGGAGTAACAAGAAAAAGGTGTTGAAAGAGCTGGCTGAAGGTCTTATCAATCAGTATGAAAAAGTTGCGCCTGAATCAGGATGGGGCTGGGTGGATTCGCCGTCGACTTCCTGGCAGGAGTTTCTAGGGAACGAAGTGAGCCATGCGAAGGAAGCTATCGGATCTTCGCTTGGACCAGCTGATCATCAATTTATTGCCGGCCTCGTCGAAAAGGTTGGTGTGAAGACCGAAGCGTATCTGTTGCACGGAGACTGCGGTTTCCATAATTTCATATTCAATGAAGGGCAGCTGACAGGCGTTATTGATCCTGCTCCAGTCATCGGTATCCCGGTCTATGACTTTGTATATGCATTTTGTTCAACACCTGATGATTTAACAAAAGAGACTTTCGATTACGCAGCTCGCTTTCTGAGAGTAAGGCCGTCCGCTAACTATGACCTCGTGCTGATCGGCTTATATCTCCGAATCACATTGTGCGGCAAACATCATCCTGAAGATTTAACGTATTACATGGAGGCATGGTCCGACTGGCTGAAGATAGTGGAGAGGGAGAATGGATCTTAAGAAGATTAACAATTAAGGATTAATTCACAAATAAACTGAAACGTTTTGCAATTCTCCCCGTATTAAATAGTGAGCGATATAAATAAAAATCTGTTTAAAGGGGAGATGGACAAATGTTGGAATCAATCGGATATGCCACGCTGGGGATTGCGGTGCTGATTGTCGCAGTTCTGGCGGGTATCGGATACTTTTTCTGGGTAAGATTCCGTTACCGCACAGCCAAATCAAATGAGGCATTGATCATTACAGGACCGAAACTGGGGGATCCTGAAAAAGATACGAATATATTTACCGATGAAGAAGGAAGGTCCATGAAGATCATCCGGGGCGGCGGTTACCGGCTGCGCCGTTTCCAGACTTCCACACCGGTCAATCTGACTTCATTCCAATTAAAGCTTTCGACACCGCGCGTCTACACGATTGCCGGAGTGCCGATTGTGGCGGATGCGGTAGCCATGGTGAAAGTCGCCGATACACTGAACGGCATCGCCAATTACGCCGAGCAATTCCTCGGCAAAGAACAGAGCGAGATCGAAACGGAAATCATCGAAGTGCTGGGCAGTAACTTGCGTGCGATCTTGTCTAAGATGACGGTCGAAGACATTAACGGAGACCGCGAAAAATTCAATCAGGACGTCCAGGAAGTTGCGCAAAAGCAGCTGGATTTGATGGGCTTCAAAATCACTTCTCTTGGGCTGACCGATTTGCGCGATGCAGATGAGCAGAACGGCTATCTCGAAAACCTGGGGCGGCCGCGAATCGCTGAAGTCCGCAAACAGGCTGAAATCGCAGAGGCGGAGACTGACCGTGAAACGCGGATTCAGCGCGCGCGTACAGACCAGGAAGCGAAAGAAGAAGAATACAAACGCCAGATTGCAATTGCCGAATCGCGTAAAGAGAAAGACATCAAAGACGCTGCGTTCAAGGAAGAAACTGAACGGGCCCGGGCGAAATCCGAACAATCGTATGAGCTTGAAAAAGTGAAGCTCGCGAAAGAAATTCAGGACGAAGAACTGAACCTGAAATTCATGGAGCGGGAACGCGCCGTTACATTGGAAGAAGAAGAAAGTAAAGTACGGAAAACCAAAGCGGATGCTACATATTACGAAACCACCCGTGCAGCGGAAGCGGAAGCCCGCAAGTCGGTTATCAGCGGGGAAGCGAAAGCGAAGATCCGCCGCGACGAAGGTGCCGCCGAAGCGGAAGTTATCCGTGAACGAGGAAAAGCGGAAGCTGAATCACGTAAATTGCTTGCTGAGGCGATGGAACAGCACGGCGATGTCATCATCACCGAGAAATTGATCGATATGCTGCCGATATTTGCGGAAAAAGTCGCTGCACCATTGAACAATATCGATTCAGTGAAAATCATCGATTCCGGCAACGGCCAAGGAATCCCTTCATTCGGCCGCAGTGTCACCAAAACGATGGTCGATATGCAGGAGCCCCTGAAGGAAATGACAGGAATCGATATCGGGGAACTATTGAAATCCTATGTCGGCAAAACGCCGAACCAAGTCGTGCAGACTGCTCCGGCTCCGCAGTCTCGAAACGACGCGGACAATGATTTGCCAACTGAAGAGCAATCAGATCCGGAAGCAGATGATCAGTAATCCTCTTATATCCCTTTATCCACAGAAATAAATCTGTGGATAAAGGGATATTCTTTTTTATGTCGAATATCCACTGTGGATAAGTAAAAGTGGAATTCAGGCGTGTCTGTCTGCTGTTCCATTTTGCGACAGGAGGAGAATGGATTGAAGATTGACATGATCAAACATTCGGAATGGGCAGGAACCAAATTCACTCTGCATTTGCTTTCGCAGATCCTCGGGAAGATCAAATTGGAAACAGCACAGCAGGAACCTCAATGGGCACATGTGGCATTAGACGTTACAGCTGATGGTTTTAGCACTGGATTGTTATTCACACATAATCATGTTTTCCAGGTAGACGTTGATATTCAGAACAGCCGCATTCTGGTAAATACAGATGGAGACACGCAAAGCATTGGCCTCGAGCCGTCCAGATCGATCAAATGGTATTATGATGAAATTTTCAGCGCACTGTCATCCCGTGGAATTGATTTGAAAATCAATCCGAAACCGCAGGAAATGGCTTATACTACGCCTTTGAATGAAGACGATGCGCCGCTCGAATTCGATCAGCAGAAGGCCATGAAAGGATTCAGGCTTTTTCAATTTGCGTTATTGGAGCAAAGGAAATTTATCGCGCCGATGCGCTGCCGAAAAATGAAGCCCGCTTTATTTTGGGGGACATTTGATGTGTCACTGCTGATATTGCCCGGCATCATGGAACCGTTTCCGGAAGACCGGGTTATCGAAAAAGCCGCTTTTGATGAGCAGATGATCGAATATGGTTTTTGGCTGGGCGATGAGCAAACAGATATACCCGCTTTTTTCGTTCTTCCTTATCCATTCCAGTACAAGGATTTGAATTCGCCTTCGATAAAACCTGTTGAAGCGTTTTACGACGAAACGAAAAGTGAATATTTTCTCCTTTTGGATGCGGTTGCCGCGAAGGAAAATCCAAGTGAAGATATACAACAGTTCTTCCGTTCCACTTTTGATACTTTGGCTGCTGAACTGGGCTGGCAAGGCTGCGATTATTATTTCACTCCATTGAAAATGAAAGAGCAGGTAACTGAAAATTAACATGAGGGTCATTCAGTTTGAAAAGCATCCCGAATACAGTTATGTATGGGCATTATAATAGAAAGTGGGAAAGCTGCCTGGTGCGGCTTTTTCTTTTTTTTGCCACAAGAATTCTTATCAATTTTGAACGCTGGTGAGAAACTGCTTGCAGAACCAGGCATTTCATTATATGATGTAAAACGTAATAATTACTATTTACGAATAAATCATAATTTAGGAGGATAAATATGAGAGTGAACATCACGTTGGCATGCACCGAGACAGGGGACCGCAATTATTCGACGGTGAAGAACAAGCGCAATAATCCAGAACGGATCGAATTGAAGAAATATTGTCCGCGTCTTCGCAAAGTCACTTTGCACAGGGAAACAAAATAAAAAATTTTACGGTTTTATAAATCGTAATGATTACTAATAAGGGTTAAGGAGGTTGAGAAGGTGGCTAAAAAATCTAAAGTGGCTAAAGCCAGAAAGCAGGAGCAGATGGTGGAGCGCTATATCGATTATCGGAGAGAGCTGAAATCAAACAGAGAATATGAGGAATTGAACAAGCTGCCGAAAGATTCTTCGCCGGTAAGATTAAAAAATCGCTGCATGGTGACGGGGAGACCAAGAGGTTATATGCGCAAATTTGGCATGTCGCGCATCGCGTTCCGTGAACTGGCTCATAAAGGACAGATTCCAGGAGTCAGAAAAGCAAGCTGGTGACGAGCACAAAATTTAAAACGAATTGAGGAATGACAGATGAAAAAATTACTTTTGCCCCTGCTATTATTCATTTTCATAGCAAGTGCCTGTGGAAATACCGAAGAAGCCCAAACAACGGCTGATACTGAAAATGCAGCAACAGAAGAAAAGTTGAACATCTACACGACCGTTTACCCTCTTACATATTTTATGGAACGCATAGGCGGTGAGCACGTGAATGTACAGTCGATCTATCCGGCTGGTTCGAATGAGCATACATTTGAACCGACGCAACAGGACATGATTGCGCTTGCTGACGCGGACGCCGTGTTTTATATCGGATTGGGTCTTGAAGGTTTTATTGACAGTGCCCAAAAGACTTTAAGCAATGAAAATGTTGAATTTGTGGCGACAGCAGAATCGATTCCGGAAGCGGATCTTGGCGAAGGCCATTCGGATGAAGAAGAGCACGAACAAGGACACGAAGAAGGAACGGAAGAAGAGCACGACCACGCGCACGAAGAAGGAACGGAAGAAGAACACGACCACGGGCATGAAGTAGATCCGCATGTCTGGATTTCTCCAGTGCTCAGCCAGCAGATTGCGGAAGCCGTCAAAGATGAATTGGTTGAGCGCGACGGCGAAAATGCCGAAGAGTACGAAGCTAACTATGAGCAATTGGTTGAAGAACTGAAGAAGCTGGACCAGTCGTTTGAACAGATGGCAGCTGCAGCTGAACAGAAAACATTCTTCGTATCCCATTCCGCGTTTGGTTATTGGGCAGATACGTATGGTCTCGAGCAAGTGGCTGTCGCGGGATTGAACAGCCAGGACGAGCCGTCTCAACAGGAGCTTGTTGAGATCGTGAAGCAGGCGGAAGAGCTGAACATCGATCACATCGCTTTTGAACAGAATGTATCTTCGCGGCTGACTGAAGTGATTCAAAATGAGATTGGAGCGGAAGCCGTTCAATTACACAATTTGAGCGTACTGACGCAAGGTGAAATCGATGCAGGCGAAACTTATTTTTCATTGATGCAGAAGAATCTTGAAGTGATGGACGAAATCCTGCGGCAATAAAATAAAGAGTTGTGTACTGTCTTCGATGACCGGATGTTGGAAGGAGAACAGCGAAACAAAGCGAATTCTATACAGGAAGAAAGTAAAACCATCGAAAAGAGGTGCCTGTATGAATTTTCGCTTTGACGAAGCTATACAATTGCTGGCGCGGACACCGGCCAGCTTGGAGGCGTTTCTTTCCGGCTTGCCGGAGGGATGGATCCACTGCAATGAAGGCGAAGGAACCTGGAATGCGGAAGAAGTGATCGCCCACCTGATTGAAGCGGAGCTAAGCAACTGGATTCCGCGTATTGAGACGTTGCTCCAGCAAGGGGAAAGCCAAACTTTTCCGCCGTTTGACCGGTTCGCTCATTTGGATACCACAGCCGATACCACGATTGAACGGAAACTGGCCGCATTCAAGGAAATACGCATGACCAATCTGGAGAAGCTGAAAGAATTGGTGGATCCTGAGGAAGATCTGGATTTGCGGGGGATGCATCCCGAATTCGGCTCCGTCACTTTAAGGGAGTTGCTCTCTACCTGGGTCGTGCATGACCTGACGCATATTTCACAAATCACGCGCGTCATGGCCGAAAGATACCGGCAGGATGTCGGTCCGTGGGAGCAATATTTGAGTGTTTTGAAAGCGGAAAAGTGAATTAATAAAAAAGCGCCTCACTCTACAATTAGAGTGAGGCGCTTTTGCCTTAGAAATGGGAGAATCGCTGATAAACTCCAAAAAATCGCCGATAAACCTCGAAAAATCGCCGATAAACCATCAAAAATCGCCGATAAACCATCAAAAATCGCTGATAAATCCGACACCGCAATTTTTTATTCCTTCGAAATCAAATCAGCAATCAGGATAAAGCGTTCGGGTGCATCAGAACCGATGAAATCAAACGGGTAGCATGTCGAAACCGTCAGCGTAGCTTTGGGTTTCGGCACGATCACCGTGCGGTCATCTGCGTCCACAATCCGGGTTTTTCTCACCTTATAGGTGAATTTCCCGGCGGATGTTTCGACAATCAGCAAGTCGCCTTTGCCGACTTCACCCAATTCGCGGAACACGGTGTCCATATGACCGGAAAGAACCGTATTGTCCTTTTCCCCGGGCAAGACACTGTCCGCAAAATGGCCGACGCCTTTCAGCAGCTCATCTTCATCGGTGCCGTGAAAAATCGGCAATGTCGCGCCGATTACGGGAATCTTCAAATCACCGATATTTTCGCCTATTACGGGACGCACCGGATAAAGGACTTCATCTTCTTCTTCATCTTCTTCCGGCAGGCTGATCGCTTCCGTGGAAGTCGCCGTCTTGGCACTGACTTCCGTTTCATTGACCTGGCCGGTTTTAAAAAGCAGATAGCCCTTCAGGAAAGTGGCGGCATTTGTGCCGCTGAACCAAAGACCGAATGCAATCATTGATAAAGCCAGGACCGACAAAATCATTTTTTTGCGGCCGGCCCCTTTGTTGCTTTTAGTTCTCATCAATCAGTTGCTCACAGTTTTCATGCGGCGGAACAAAAGGAATCCGATCAATACGAACGCAAATCCGACTAATGTGTTGCTTACATAATCAGTAGCGGTTTTCGGAAGTTTTCCGCCTTTGGTTGTTTGTACAGCTTTTGTATCTTTTTTCACGGACTTCACTTCTTTTTTCACTTCTTTAGTTTCTTTTACAGGAGCTGCAATCACTTCTTCAACGACTTCAAGGTCTTTGCCAGTTTCTTCAATGATCTCAGATCCGAACATTTCAGCTGTCAAGACGATGTCAGCAAGGAAAGTGCCTTCACGATCGAAGATTTCAATCAGCAAATCTTTACCGTTTGTCGTTTCCAAAGCCAGCAATGCAGTCAATGTAAGTGCTGTTTTTTCTGTGCCGTCAGTCAGGTAGTACTTTGTTTCAACTTCGAACAAGTTCATCATGTCATCGAAGATATCCAATAGGATCGCGATTTCTTCAGCGTCCAGGTCATCTGCGCTTTCAAAGTAAGGTACAGCATCCAAACGCTGCAATAGAGCATCTAATTGATCTAAAAATGTTTCATCTTCAAAGTTCAATGTAATAAAATGTTCAAACAGGCGGTCCAATTCTTCTTCAGTAAGACCGACTTCTGTAAAGATGTCCAAATCATTCAGGTCGATATAGTTTTCATCATCCAAGTACCATTCCACATAGAAATAAAGATCTTCATTGAATATGATATACATATTGCTGTCCAATACATCCTGGCCTTCTTCAATATCACCGTATTCGACAAGCAATGCATTCAGTTCTTCACGCGTCAAATCGAAATCTTTCATTACTTTCTGAACGCCTTCTTCAGACAATGGCGTCCCTAATTCCGAGACGTCAGAGAAATATTCAAGGCCCCAGTCTTTGCTGTCAAGGTAAGCCAGGTAATCTTCTTTAGTCCAGTTGATGCTTTCCAGGAATGCAGTGAATTCTTCGCCGTCTTCATCAATCATTCCGAAGTCTGCAGTCAAATAATATTCTGTAAAGAAATACAATTCTTCGTTGAAGATGAGGTAAGTTCCATCCAGAACGTCTTCGCCTTCTTCGATATCACCAAACTCCACCAGCAACTCGTTCAATTCTTCACGAGTCAGTTCGAAGTCTTCCATGACAGTCTGAACGCCTTCTTCAGACAATGGGGTTCCGAGCTCAGATACATCACCGAAATCATCCAGGGACCAGTTTTTTTCCATCAGGTAATTTATATAACTCTTTTTGGACCAGTTGATTTCTTCAAGGAATTTTTCAAACTCAGGATCATCTTTCGCAATCGCGAACGTTGAAGCAGGTAAAGCGGAAACCACCAATAATACTGCCATCAATAAAACCAATAATTTTTTCATCTCTTTCCCCCATCTAACAAAATTGTGATATCCAGAAAATTATAATAGGGAAATCTTGAAGGTTATATAGGCACAAAGACCTTTATTTCAAAAAAGTTCCAAAATACTGTATTATTTATACCAATGTGAAGTAATGGGGGAAACGGAGGTCTTTAAAAACATGATAAAAGCAGTCATCTTCGATTTGGACGGAACCTTGCTGGACCGCGATAAATCAGTGGAAAAGTTCGTTTCAAATCAATATAGGCGATTAATTGAGGTGCTGGGTCATATTGATCAGACGGATTATATGCAGCGCTTCATCCAACTGGATGATTACGGATATGTCTGGAAAGATAAGGTCTACCAGCAGTTAGTTGAAGAATTCAATATCACAGAGATTTCTCAGGAGCAGCTGCTGGAAGATTATTTGGCTCATTTTGCCGCGCATTGTGTTCCTTTTCCGCATCTCATCCAGATGCTTGAGAAACTGAAGGCACAACAGCTTCAAATCGGCATGATCACGAATGGTTATACGGAATTTCAGGCAGGCAATATCGAGGCTCTCGGCATAGAGGAATACTTTGATGTGATTTTGATTTCTGAAAAGGAAGGCTTGCGGAAACCGGATAAACGGATATTTGAAAGAGCGCTGGAACATCTTGGCGCAGAAGCGGAGGAGGCAATCTTTGTCGGCGACCATCCGGCGAACGATGTGGCAGCGTCCGCGGGTGCTGGGATGATAAGTGTCTGGAAGCGGAATGCTCAGTGGGAAAATGCGAAAGCTCATTTTACCATCGACGCTCTGGATGAAATTCCAGGGATTGTTCAGGGGTTAGAGCACCAAGCGGAACTTGGAATAAAACCCAGCAACTAAACAAGCACATTTCCATTTATGTTAGAATGCAGGAAATATAACGATGGGGAGCTGCAGTAAATAAAAAGAAGTTTCTATAGAAGAGTTTTCGCAAGCCGGCTAGCAGACGGGGTCCCCGCAACGCAGTAAAGTCGGCAGGTTGCTTGAATAAGATAAAAAAAGTGATCCAACCTTTCACTAAACAACGTTATATAGCTATGATCGAGGAAGAAGCCGGATTTCTTGTAAGCGACTCTGAATCTTAACGGTCCGTTCGAATGCATTTGGAGAAAAGAAGGCTGATAGCAGTAAAATCAACAGGTTTTAAGGTTTTTAATCGCTTTTCGCCTGCGAAAAGCATCAGTTCAAGCCGTTTTCTTTTAATGTTAGAGGAGGAGGAAGTGTTTTTTCTTTCAGACTGGAGTGTTGGAAATTATATCAACGTTCAGGAAAATATATCAACGCTCCAGCGATTATATCGACGTTCAGGAGATTATATCGACGTTCAGAAAATTATATCTCCGTTCAAAAAATTATATCAACGTTCAGCATTCGCTCCACACAAATCACCGCATTCCAGCGGCTTCAGCAGATGAGGAGGCAGCAAATGAAGACAATTCGAATTATCCTGATCATCATTTTATTGGCAGGAGTCATTTACTGGCTGTGGACCGGCAGCGAGCGGTTCCTTCCATATGTGATGCTGGCGGCATCGGCTTCTGCGTTTCTTACGACTTATGAAGAACTATCAAAAAGCTGGAAAAGCGTGGATGGCTATCTCGCGCTGGTGACTTCCCTGATATTCGGCGCATACGGCATTTCGTTGCTGATACGGTAGTTCGCAGCCGTCACTTATGGTTTTATTCACACAAATTTAACATCATGAACAAATGTGACGCAGCAATATCACATACTATTAGAAGGTCAGTAAAATTCAAAAGTCTAAACGGATAGAGGGAGCACATCATGAAAAAATTTATAGCAATCGCATTTCTATTATTATTCTTGCCGGTCACGGCACACGCACATTCAGGTTTATCTTCTTCCACACCAGCGGAAGGCGCGACACTTGAAGGATCGCCGGAAGAAATCCAATTCCTTTTCGAGTCGCCTATCCAGCAAGGGGATATGATAATAAAAGATGAAGCGGGCAATACGATTGAAGTTGCCGACATCAGCTTTTCTGAAATGGAATTGACTGGCCAATTGGCGGACGAACTTCCGAACGGTGCCTACACAGTCGATTGGAGTGTAATCAGCCAGGACAGCCATGAAATTACAGGGACTTTAACATTTAATATCGCAGCGGAAGAAACGGAAGTAGCGGCTGAAGAAGAAACAACAACTGAAGAAGCTGCAGAAGAGCCGGCTTCAGAAGAAGCAACAGAAGCAACTGAAACAACAGACGTTGCTTCGGAGGAGCAGTCAGCCGAGGAAGATTCTGCATCAGCTGTTGAGCCTGCAAAAGCGGAAACGCCTTGGGTGACCATTCTGATCATCGCCATTTTGGCAATCGCGGCAGCTGCATTCTTCGTGATGGCCAGAAGAAAATGATCCTGTTTACCATCCTTTCTGATTTTCTGCTTTACCTGGTCATGTCATTTTTGGCTGGTGTGCTGGTTCTGCAATTTGTTCCCGAGCACCTGAAGCCGAAAATTTCGATTAGAAACTCAGCGGTCCTGCTGGGGATTGCATCCATTCCTTTTTTGTCGGCGGCTCCGGCAATCCAATTGCTCGGCTTGTTGCTGAATAATGCCAGTTTCGGTTCCGCAGTCTGGACATCTATCACCGAATTCCAGGTCGGCCAAAGTTTCGCGTTCAGCATTTTTCTTTCATTTTTCTGGTTCGGCGCAACAGCCGTCAATAGCTCGAAATACATTCAGGCATTCTGGTTCCTGTTGTCCGTCCTCAATATGGGATTCGGCAGCCATGCCGCATCACTCGATTTTCTGCCCGGCCTGTTCAGCCACACCATCCATTTTTTATCGCTGACGCTATGGGCAGGAGTGTTGATCCTGGTTGCCTGGGGTGCACCGGCACTTACGAATTGGCGCAGCTTCCTGAAATGGTTTACACCGTTCGCATTCAGCTTGATGGCCATTATCCTGGTGAGTGGTTTCGTTGTCTGGCTGCTGTTTTCAAAACCCGCTGACTATGCGGCTTCCTGGGTGCTGCCTTATGGCCAGATGCTGCTCTTGAAGCACTTGAGCATCCTGCCTTTATTGGTGGCGGCTTTCCTTAACGGCTTTGGCAATAAAGCGAAGGAACCTTCGCACAATCTCTTGAAGCTCGAAACTTTCATGCTGGGGCTGGTTTTTCTTTCTACCGCTGTCATGAGCAAGCTGGCGCCGCCGCATAACGTCAACAACACATTTTTGACAGAAGGGACGGCTCCGCTGCTCGAAAGCCTGATCGGTGAACAATACTTGCCGATCACACCGGAATTTGTCTTCTCGCTTAACGGCATCCTGCTGTTATTGATCGGTGCGCTGGCAATCGGCCTGATGATCATGAGCTTCTTTAAAAAGATGCCTTTATGGCTGTCATTCATCTTTGGATTCGGTTTTATCGTAAGCGTGTATCTGGGCTTAATGTTGAATATGAATTTTTAAGGAGTGGGGAAATTGCTGGCAATAAAACATGGAAACCGGGCGCTTGTGCTTGTCCTGCATGAAATCTATGGAATAAATGATCACATGGAATTGGCTGCGGCTTCATTCGCGGAGCAAGGGTTCGATGTTTTAGTACCCGATCTAATTGACAGAAATCCGCCGTTTTCATATGATCAAAGCGAAAGGGCCTATCGAAACTTTATGGATGCTGTCGGATTCGACTCTGCTTTTGAACAGGTAAAAAAGCTGCTTGCTGAAGAGGCAAAAGATTACGATGAAATACATATTGTCGGATTCAGTGTCGGGGCGACTGTCGCCTGGCTTTGCAGTCAATTGGACCATATTGCCAGCGTAACAGCATTTTATGGATCAAGAATCCGGGACTACCGGGAAATTACGCCGCTTTGTCCAGTGCTCCTGATTTATGGCGAGCGTGAAAAGTCGTTCAATGTAGCTGATTTTATAGCCGAAGTTGCCGACGGTTCCATTGAAGCAGTGAGTTTACCTGGAGAACATGGTTTTGCAGATCCTTTTGCGCCGGTATTCGATAAAAATTCCCGCCAAAAAGCGTTGGATTTATTGAAAAATTTCCAAAAAACCCATTCCACTATATTAAATTGAACCGTAATATTGCCGTCCTGAAGTCATGACTTCACGGGCGGTTTTTCTATGAAATCGTATAACAACAGGCTTGGGGGAGCACACGGAACCGAATGACAAAAAGTATTTCGTGTTACAAATATTATTTTCTGATAAATCTATTAAAAATATGATTAGGGGTTTAAATGGAGGGTAAATATGTAAGAAGAAATATATATTTGTAAGTTTATAGGAGGTGCTAGTTGTGGTTGGTAAATCTGCGGTATATGGCAACTTAAGAATGGAAGAAAAAGATCTGCTGAAGAAATCACGGCAATGCTTCGCGGGACAGGACGATAAAAGTATAAGGAACGGGGAGGTATTCATGATTTATTTCCTGAATAACTGCTCGTCGGAAGGTGTTTTATTTAAGACGATAAAAGAAATCACTACAGATTTGAATATGTCGCATGCAGCTTTGACGCGGGTGTTGAAAACCCTGGAAGACAAACAATTCATCTATCGCCGCAATGGCATGATCGGCTTGCACCAGGCATAACCGGCCACAATCGGGGAAACTGTCCAACTAAAATATATGGAAAAGAGGTCATGGAAGATGGTGAATGCGCTCAGTGGATTACGTGACTTGAGGAAAGCCAAAGGAATGTCTTCCAAAGAACTTGCCCAGCAAATCGGCGTCGCAACCAGCGCGATATGGGCATACGAAAACGGCACCAAACAAATTTCGGAAGATCACGCCGAACGTCTGGCAGCCTTTTTCGACGTTCCGATGGAAACATTGCTTACGGAATAAATGAAAACAGCCAACCTTATTGACGGCATAATCGAGAAGGAAGGGGACTTCATGAAAAACACCGAAACTTCAACTAATCATTTTTACAGGGAAAGAGCCTTTACTGAATTTACTGAAAGACTGAGTGGGCATGAGCAGGAAATTGCCAAAAACGCCTTATGGGAGATTCAGGTGCTGAAGCGGGAAGTTCAATTATTGCGGCGGGACAAGGATACGCTGCTTCATGATAAAAAAGAGCTGAAGGAAGAGTTGAAAAGCGAAAAGTACCGTTCGAAAGAAATGCTTCGCTACTTCAGCCGGTGGACCGAGGAGTACGCGAAAATCATTAAAATTCCGATTAACATGGAAAACGAATCACATATTCGCCAGCATTATTTTTCATTGCGCGAATCGGCAAAAAACCTGGTTCACAGCTGCCGGCGCAAATTGAAGGAAATCGACTTTGCGATGGAAGAACAGGACAAGCCGACTTTCAAGCGCCATTGACTGGGCCCGGCGCTCACAGCATGACTCCACTAGATAGCAATGGAAGGGACGAAACCGTATGTTGAACTTTGGTATAAGAGAGGTGGGAATCGATCTTGGTACCGCCAACACCTTATTAGTGCTTCAAAACAAAGGAATTATTATGCGGGAGCCGTCGATGGTGGCGGTGGACGGCGGAAATGGTGAGGTGATAGCTGTCGGAAGGGACGCTTATGAAATGAACGGACGCACTTCCGGCGGTATTAAAGTCAGCTATCCGATGCGCTGGGGCGTGATTGCGGATCACGAAAAAGCCATTGTGATGATAGCCCGCTTTTTGAAGGAAATCACCAAAACCGTCGGGAATTTAAAGCGGAAAATCTTTGTTATCAGTGTGCCCATCGGCATTACCTCGGTCGAGAAACGGGCAATCATCGAAGCGGCCAAAAGGGTGGGTGCCCGGGAAACACTGACGATAGAAGAGCCTTTGGCGGCGGCTATTGGAGCCAATCTTCCTGTGTGGGAACCTGAAGGCCTGATGGTGGTGGATATTGGCGGAGGAACTACAGAAATGGCGGTCATTTCGTCAAATGGCATTGCTGTCAGCCAGTCCCTGAAGAATGCGGGGCAGGCGATGGATCGTGTAGTGGCAGAGTATATCCTGAAAAACTACGAATTGAAGATTGGTTCCCGGACAGCAGAACAATTGAAAATCCGTCTGGGGACGGCTTATGGACTGATTGATGGAAAACGTGAAGAAACAATGGAAATCGGCGGGAATGACCTGATGACCGGCCGGCCGAAAACGATTGAAATCACGGGGCTGGATGTAGAAAAAGCACTGGAAGAAACAGTAGCAGGCATTATCAACGGCGTGCGGCGAACACTGGAAGTCACGCCACCCGAACTGGCAGCTGATCTCCACGACCGGGGGATTGTCCTCACCGGCGGCGGGTCTCTTTTGCATGGGCTAGACAAGAAGATGGCTGAAGAAATCAAGGTGCCGGTCATACTTGCGGAAAATCCGATGGACTGTGTTGCGCTCGGCACAGAAAGAGCGATGCGCAATCTGGACAGTTTGCGGCTGGCTTCATCTTAATGGTGGAAGCGATAATTGTGTTAAATCAGTGTCCGCCTCCATAATGGTCAGTGTTCCCATCCCCTGCAGTATAATTAGAACTTTCACCCGGCTTTGCATGTGAGTTGATCGACTTCAGCGCTGTGTTATTATTCCGTTTTCTTCTCCAATCAATAAAACCTGCGAACCCAATCATGCCGAATATCATTACGAAAAACCACGTCATTTTCGGACACCTCCATTTTTTGATAATTCTATCTTCATTGTACCAGAAAACTGGAAACAAAAAACAGGAGCGTTCTCAATTGAGAATTCTCCTGTTTTATTCGCTTGGAAGCGGTACTTGCTTAGCAGTTTGCGGTGCCGGTAATGCAGCCGTCTTTTCTTTTGCCGTTGCTTTGACCGGCGGATTCGCCATCAAAGCAGCTGCCATGCCCATTGCCGGGAACAGCATCAAAGCCCAGAGAATTTCCGCGTAGCCGCCGAATACGTCGAAAGCAATGCCGAGCGGCAACGGGCCGAGCGCCGAACCGGTGACGATCATCGCCATCGAAATGCCGCTGATGCTGCCGATGTGTTTGCGTCCGAAATAATTTGGCCAGACAACTGCCATGACGATGCGTTCCATCCCCATACTGATGCCCCATACCAGACCAAAGATAACGGCAGCTGCCATGAAGTTCGCATTTTGCAGCAGCAGGAGCGAAACGATTTCGCCGGCAAACACCAGCACCAGCATATACTGCACTTTTACTTTATCGAGCAGCAAGCCCGTCAGGAAAGTGACTGGCAGACCAATCAGCGCCGTTAAACTCAGGATGCCTGCAGCGGCTTCAAGTGACAGCGAATTTTCCTTGAAAATAGACACCAGGTGAAACGTCAATCCGGTGTTCACAATACCGGGGATGGCGGCACAGATGAGCAGAAGCCAAAAAGCGCGTGTTTTGGAAGCTTCGCTGACAGACCAGCTGACTTCTTCGACCGGCTTTTTCTTTTTATCCGCTTTTTCCGCAGCTCCGTTATCCGGCAGCAAACCGACATCTTCAGGAGAATTCCGAATCAGGAAAAGGGCGAGCGGTGTGAACAGCACAATGATGATCGCGCCAAGCACCATCCAGGACATGCGCCAGCCGAACGCTTCAATCAGCCAGACATTGAGCAGCGGAAACGCCGCTGAACTGACCAGTCCGCCGATTGCAGCGATGCTGAGTGCGCGTCCCCTCTTTTTCACAAACCATTGGGGAATCAGTGAATTCGAAATCAGCGCCATCGAACCTTGTCCCAATAAACGGATGAAGAAGAAACCGATGAACAGCATAAGCAGACTGGTGACGAAACTGTTGAACAGACAGGCAACCGCCAGTAATCCCGATACGATCACCGCCATTTTCCTCGAACCATTCCTGTCGATCAGCCGTCCCACGAAAAACAGCAGAAATCCCGCAGCTAGCGTTGCGCCTGAATAGATGCCGGAAACCGTCGAACGGCTCCAGCCAAAGTCCTGTATATAATAATCGATGAAAATCGAGTTTGAATAAGTTTGTCCGGGACCTGAGAAGAACTGCGATAACGCCGCAATCGCGACGATCACCCAGCCATAGTGGAAGTTGTTGGGGGCGAATTGTTTCATCTTAAAATTGCATCTCCAGTTTATTTTTTATTCCGTAATACAGCATCGATATGTATATTTAATACGCAAACATCAGTTTCTTATCATAGCATAATTAATTTTGAAATAAAGTATATAAGACTACAGTAATAGAAATGAAATCTATCTGATAATTGTTATTTTCAGATAATCATTTATCCCTTTCATATTTGTGCTGGATTGCTATAATCGAGAGAGTGGATTTTAAGAAAAAATGAAATCTGCCATTGCCAAAACATACTGGCTAAGATATAGTTTAGAAATACAATATTTAGTGTATAGTACATAAGAAAACACAATATATAGTAAAAACCGATAACGAAGGTGCCTGAAAAGGCTTAATAGGGAAGCCGGTGAAAATCCGGAGCTGTACCCGCAACTGTAAGTGCTGACGAGCTATGGAAACCACTGTCGAAAGATGGGAAGGCCATAGCAAAGGATGACGCACAAGCCAGGAGACCTGCCTTCGTTATATGTTAATTGCCTTCTCCGGGAGCTGGGGGGTGTAACGATGGTCTTAACAGGAACCGAAGCAATTTTCGGCTGCTCCATTCCTTTTATGCTGCGTTATTCAACCCATCCTCTCTCCGGAGAAGATGGGTTTTTCTATGGTTGTTTTTTATTCGGAAGGGATGATGATTTAATGGAACAGCAGATTTCAGCGGGCATATCGAGGACAATTCAAACGAGGCTGGTGCTGCCGCCGGATACGAATCATATGGGCACGATTTTTGGCGGAACGGTGCTCGCCTATATTGATGAAATCGCTGCGATCACGGCGATGAAGCACAGCGGCAAAGTCGTGGTGACGGCATCGATCGATTCAGTCAATTTCCTGTCATCGGCAAGGATCGGCAATGTGCTGATCCTGGAAGGCGTGGTCATTTCAACCGGCAGGACTTCGATGGAAGTGTATGTGAAAGCGGAATGCCAGGATATTGAAACGCGCGGACGCACGCTGACGACCACCGCCATCCTGACAATGGTGGCCGTCGATGAAAACAGCAAGCCGACGCCTGTTCCCGGAGTCATCCCTGAAACGGACAAAGAAAAGAATCTTTTCAAAAGTGCACAGGCACGGAAAGAACGCCGTATGAAACTGAACGAATTCGCGAAGGAGCTGGTCTGATATGAAAATGGGAATCTCAACAGAAATGGATGCAGTCGAAAAAGCATTGGAACGTGCAGAGCGGTTGCATGGTCTCGATACTACAGCGTTGCGCAATAAAATCGGCGAGCTGGATGGCAAGATTGATACGGAACAATCCATGCTTTATGCGCTGAACCGCATTTCGATGGATGAACCGAAATGGACATTTCTTGCAGCAGAACTTTATTGCAGCGAGCTTTATCGGCAAGCGGCTGCGAGCCGCGGCTACGAAGCGCAGGAAAAGTACGGTGATTTCTATCAGCTTGTTGAAAAACTCTCACGTATCGATATTTATTCGAATGAGTTGCTGGCAGCTTATTCCGAAGCGGAAATCAGGGAACTGGGTGCAGTCATCGAGCCGGAACGCGACCAATTATTCAATTACATCGGCTTGTTCCTGTTGGCGGACCGCTACCTGGCAAAAGATTATGAAGGCAATCTCCATGAATTGCCGCAGGAGCGCTTTTTGGTCATTGCGATGGCGCTGATGCAGAACGAGCCGGCTGACAAGCGGACGGAACTTGTGCGGGAAGCTTACTGGGCTATGAGTAATCTGTATATGACGGTGGCGACGCCGACTCTGTCGAATGCAGGCAAAAGCTTTGGCCAATTGTCTTCCTGCTTTATCGACACGGTGGATGATTCGCTGGACGGCATCTACCTGAACAATTGGGACATTGCGCGGCTCAGCAAAGACGGCGGCGGACTCGGCATTTATTATGGCAAAGTGCGCGCGCTTGGATCGGACATCAAGAAATTCAAAGGCAATTCATCAGGCATCATCCCGTGGATCCGCCTCGTAAACGATACGGCGGTCAGCGTCGATCAGCTCGGGCAGCGTCAGGGAGCGGTGGCGGTTTACCTGGACGTTTTCCATAAAGACATCATGAACGGCTTCCTGGATCTGAAAACGAATAACGGGGATGAGCGCCGGAAAGCACATGATATTTTCACGGGTGTTTCAATTCCGGATCTGTTTATGGAGAAATTGAAGGAAACGGATGAAAATGGCCGCAGTGTCGGCGAGTGGAACACATTCTGCCCGCATCAGGTTAAGCAAGTGATGGGCTGGAAAGATGCGAACGGCAACGCACTTGGTCTGGAAGATTTCTATGATGATACCGACCGTGCCTACTTCACCGAAAAATATGAAGAAGCGGTTGCTAATCCTTTATTGCCGAGAAAGACGTACCGGGCAATGGATATCATGGCGCGCATTATGGTGTCACAGCTTGAAACTGGCACGCCGTATATGTTCTACCGCGATGAAGTCAACCGCCAGAATCCGAACAAGCATCTGCGTGGACGTGGATTGACGTCGATTTATTGCAGTAATTTGTGCAGCGAAATCACTCAAAATATGTCAGCTACCACAATTGTCAAAGAATTCACGGACGAAGACGGCAATCTGGTGATGGTACGCAAACCGGGCGATTTCGTGGTCTGCAACCTGTCATCGATCAATCTGCCGCGCGCGGTGAAAGCGGACGTTCTAGAGCGCTTGGTGCCGATTCAGATGCGCATGCTGGATAATGTCATCGACTTGAACACGATTTCTGTAGGGCAGGCCGATGCCACGAATAAAAAATATCGCGCAGTTGGTCTCGGAACTTTCGGCTGGCATCACTTATTGGCGCTTGAAGGCATCCACTGGGAAACGGAAAGAGCCGTTGAATTTGCGGATAAATTATATGAAGAAATTGCCTATCACTCTATCCGCTCGTCGATGGAACTGGCGAAAGAAAAAGGCAGCTATAGTGAATTTGCCGGCTCGGAATGGCAGACGGGCGAATACTTCAGCCGCAAAGGCTATGAAGGTGAGAAATGGCAGGAGCTGCAAAAAGAAATCACCGAACACGGCGTCCGCAATGGCTGGATGATGGCTGTTGCACCGAACTCGTCGACCGCAAAAATCGGCGGCTCCACAGACGGAATCGATCCGCTCTATGCCGTGGAGTATGCGGAAGAGAAGAAGAACTTCAAATTTAAAGTGACAGCGCCGGATCTCGATCACCGGACGTATGATTATTACCGCCGTGCGAGACATGTACTGGATCAGAAATGGAGCATCCGCCAAAATGCGGCGAGACAGCGCCATATCGACCAGGCAATCAGCTTCAATCTGTATGTACCGCATACCGTGAAAGCGAAGGAATTGCTGGAACTTCACCTGGAAGCATGGCAGCAGGGATTGAAAACGACTTATTACGTACGCAGCACTTCACAGGCAGAAATCGAAGAATGCGAAGCGTGCCAAAGCTAAGGGAGGACTAATGATGGCAATCGATTCACCATTAACGAAGATCAAATTGCTCAACCCTGAGCACCCAAATAAATCGACAGGCATACTGAACGGTAAATCTTCCGGATTATTGAATTGGAACGATATTGCCTATCCGCAGATGTACGATTTGTATCAAACGTTACTGTCGAATTTCTGGAAAGCGCAGGAAATCAATATGCAGGACGACATCAAACAATGGGATCACCTGACGGATACGGAGCGCGATGTCTTCCTGCGCATCAATACGCAGCTGGCCTCTCTCGATTCCTTGCAGACGCCGACAATGACGATGGCGATGGATTATGTGACCGACTCAAGTTTCAAAGCGATTTTTGCGGTCATCTCGCAGCAGGAAGCGGTCCATAACGAATCGTATTCCTATATTCTGAGTTCGCTTGTGTCGGTCGCTGAGCAGAACGAGCGCTTCAACCAGGCGAAAAGCGATCCGGTCGTGCGGAAGCGCAATGATTTGATTCTTGATGCTTACGAAGAATTCCGCCAGAACCCGACGCCGCAGACTTTATTCCAGCTGGGCATCAATTCGATCAACCTCGAAGGCATTTATTTCTATGCCGGCTTTGCATTCTTCTATCACCTGGCGCGTCAGCAGAAGATGCTGAAAACGAGCACGATGATCAGTTATATCCAGCGTGACGAGATGCAGCATGCTTACTTCATCGGTCAGTTTGTCCGCATCCTATTGACGGAAAATCCCGAGTTGAATAATGAAGAGAATATCGCTTATATATACCGGACGGTGGATCAGGCCGTACAGCTTGAAAAAGAATGGGCCGAGTATATCCTGGGGGATATCGAAGGACTCGATTTGGATGAATTCGGCGATTACGTCGAATATCTTGCAAATAAACGGTTGCGCCAGCTGGGCATGAAAAATCTCTACGAAGAACGCAGCAATCCCATGCCATGGATCCAGGTATTCGGCGATGATATGATGAACGGCACGAAATCGGATTTCTTCGAACAGAAATCGCGCACGTATTCGAAAGTGTCCCAATCCAATGGGTTTGATGAATTGTAATCAGAAAATCGCTCTTGTCTATGCATCGGTCACCGGCAATACTGGGGCGGTGGCTGAAGTTTTGACGGAACGTTTCCGGGCTGCAGGCTTTTTGCCCGACGTCTATGAGATCGATCATTTCGATATAAATAAACTCGGACGTTACGATATAGTTATCGTCGGCACGTATACATGGGGAAGCGGAGAAATTCCGGCAGAGATGCAGGAGCTGTTTGAAGCATTTGAAGAATTGCGGCGTCCCGAACTGGTGACGGCCGTGTTCGGGACAGGGGACAGCTTCTTTGCGGAATTCTGCGGAGCGGTCAACCGCTTCCGTGACATGCTGTATGTTCACACTAATTTGGCTGCGACGCTGAAGATCGAACTGATGCCGCAGGAACAAGATCTGGTGCGGTGTGAAAAGTTTGTGGAAGCAGTGGTCAGGCGACTGGTGGAAGCTGATGAAAAGAGAAAACGCAAAGCGACTTGAAAGTGGAGTCGCTTTGCGTTTTTTTGACGGATTTATGGAGAATTGCTGATAAATTAGAAAAAATCGCTGATAAACGTCTGAAAATCGCCGATAAACCCAAAAAAATCGCCGATAAACAGGGAAAAATCGCTGATAAATCCTCAGAAATCGCCGATAAACGTAAAACCCCGACAAGCCTCCCACATTTCATCAGAAAAAAATCTACCCTTTTATGTCACGTCGTGATATAGTCAAGGTATGACATAGTGAAAAAGAGGGCTGCCCGTGGAAATCCAGAAAATGCTGAAGAAATATGTGCCGATGACCGAGACGGCTTTTTATATTTTATTGTCATTAACGGAGCCGCGGCATGGCTACGGCATCGTCAAGCATGTGGAAGATATTACAGCCGGCCGCCTGGTGCTTGGCTCCGGCACGGTTTACGGCACGTTGACGAAGATGCAGAAAGATGGCGTGATCACGGTGTTCGCTGATGAACAGCGGAAGACCGTCTATGAGATCACAGATGCCGGCAAAGAATTGATGAAAGTGGAAATAACGAGGATTAAAGAAGTGCATCGCAATGCAATTGCGTTCGAGGGGGAATTCGGATGAAGAAAATTTACAGGCCATTCTGGAGTTATGATGTGAAGCAAACAGAAGACTGGCTGGCAGAGATGGCGGCACAAGGGTTGATCTTTACCAAGCTGAACCGTTGGACGCGCTGCTTTTATTTTCAGGAGCAGGAACCGGCGACTCGCGTGTACCGCATAGCCTATAACAAGATGAGTTCGTCCGTATTGCCGAAAACGCTGCAGGCGGAAGGCTGGGAAAAGGCTGGAACCGCAGGCAACTGGGAATTCACTTTTAATGAGCAGCCCGAAAGCGCTATAAAAACATCACCGATTCGTGAGGGGATCATTAAGCATAACCGCATGATTACATACATTTACTATGGAATTTCCTTTTATGTCGCCGGTATGCTGATGGCGAATATTTCAATGCTCGCTTCTTCCTACAGACAGGACGGCGGCATTAATATAGTGGAAAGTCCGCTGTGGATCCTGACATTTATCTTCTTCGCGATCCTGTTGGGAACCATGGTTCTCGGAATTTATTCGATCGCCAAAATCACCGGGACGAATAAGGAACTTGATGGAACGACAGATGGATTCTGGCCAGTCGATGAAATCGATCAGCAGGGTGAAAAGGAATTGAAGAAGGCCGGGCGCTGGGTGACGAAGGTAAAATTCAGCTGGATGTATTCGCCCGATAAAATGGAACAATGGCTGGAGTCGATGGAACAGCGCGGTTTAAACCTTTACCGGGTCAATAAAATCGGTACCATCTTCCACTTCGTTAAAGGTGAGCCCCGCCGGATTGCATACAGTATAGATTATCAGCGAGGGCCGACCGAGAGTTATTTTGCCATCCACCGGGAAGCGGGATGGCATGAAGAGTTCACTTCGTTTTCGAATATGGAGAAGTGGACGATCTGGAGCAAAACTTATGGTGAAACCGAAGAGCGGCCGCAACTGTACAGCGATCAAAGCAGCCGGCTCAAACACGCAAAAAGGATTGCGCTGACTTATACGGCCATGTTCTCGCCGCTTGTTGCTTTCTATATTTATTTCATCATCAATATTATGAGTAGTGCAGATACAATTCAGGATAGGTTTTTATGGAACAGCAGCGGCATGATGCTTCTGGCAGTACTGATATTTGGCACATTCATCGTGCGCATCTGGTCATATTATGGCCGCTTAAGAAAACAGGCAGCCGCCTGGAGTAATTGAAACAGTGACTTTTACATCATTCCAAAGGCTCCGCAATTGCGGAGCCATTTTTTCATTTATAATAAAAAGTTAGGGGTCAAAACGGTTTCGGCACCCGTCTAATCTTTGAAGGGAGTTGCATTAGCGCATGGAAACGGCGAATAGGGAAGCATGGCAGGCGACTGCCGATGAACATGCAGTACTCGAAGATCTGACTGGTTATTCAAATAAACTTAAGGGTGAGAACATTTTTCAAATCACCCGTTCCAGCAGGTTGGCAGAAAGCGAAGAATAATTCACCTGGCGACAGTCTGCCTTCAAAATGTGTTTAACCCAAGCACAGAGGGTAAAGGTATAGCATAGAACAACCGATCAGAAAAGGAGGAATTCAGATGGCACAAGCCAAATGGGCAAAACTCGGTGCGGCCGCATTTCTTTCTGTCGGTATGCTGGCTGCCTGTGGTGATGCAGAAAACGAACAGAATAACGACGAAGATATCGATGTAACGCCGGAAGAAGGCGAAGAAGAAATTATTCCGGAAGAAGAGCCGAAAGAAGGCGAAGAAGACGAAGAAGAGGAAGACTGAACAAGCCAACCGCAAAATGCGGTTGGTTTTTTACTTTTTAAACGCAGGTGCGGCGGGTATGGATTAAATAAGTATGTTTTATAAACAAAAGCCGGAACTGGAGGAGGGATTCAGATTTCATTCGAATGGATCAGTACATTAAGTAACTTGTTTATCATATTGAATATAGTGCTGGCGTTTTTCATCTTGTTTTTTGAACGCAAAACAGCTTCTTCCGCATGGGCCTGGATCCTGATCCTCTTTTTCATCCCGATTCTGGGCTTCATCCTTTACCTGTTATTCGGAAAACCGTTGCGGAGAGATCGGCTGAAACGGCCGGCTGCCTACGAAAATGATGATTTTGAAGCGATGGTGGACCAGCAGCTGAAAGAAATAAAATCAGGGGAATCAGCAATTTCTTCACCTGTCGCCAAGGAAATGAAAGATATTGTCCAGATGAATATGGTCCGGACGGAAGCCCCATTGTCGACTGCCACGGATATTATCATTTATAACGACGGAGCAAACAAATTTGAAGCTTTATTCAATGACATAAGGCAGGCGCAAAATCATATCCACTTGCAGTATTTCATTATGAAAGACGATGATATCGGCAAGCGGCTGCTGGCTTTATTGACGGAAAAAGCACAGCAGGGAGTAAAAGTCCTGTTCCTCTATGATGACCTGGGATCCAGAAGTCTGCCGAAAGATTTCTTCGAGGATTTGAATAGAGCCGGCGGAAGGGCAACAGCGTTTCTGCCCGCGATTTTGTCGAGCATCAATCCAAGGCTGAACCACCGGAATCACCGAAAGTTGGTGGTGGTGGACGGAAAGGTCGGTTATATCGGCGGCTTTAATGTGGGCGATGAATATATAGGCAGGAAAAAAGAGTTCGGCTACTGGCGGGACACGCATCTCCGCGTCGAAGGGGAGATTGTCCATTCGCTGCAAAACCGCTTTTTCATCGACTGGAATCAGGCGGCCGCCAAATACCCGATGAAGTACGCCGAAAATTATTTTCCGAAGCTGGACAATAAAGAAGGTGTGCCCATGCAGATTGTTGCAAGCGGTCCACTGGAAACGCATGAAGACATTAAAAATGGATTTTTGAAGATGATTCATCATGCGCGCGAATCGATCTATCTGCAGACGCCTTATTTTATTCCGGATAAATCCATAATGGACGCGCTGAAGACGGCGTCTCTCGGAGGAGTCGATGTTCAAATCATGATTCCGCACATGGCAGACCATATGTTTGTGCATTCGGCGACACTGTCTTTCGTGCGGGAGCTGCTGCCGGACGGGGTGAAAGTGTACAGCTACAAGAATGGATTTCTGCATGCGAAGACGCTGATTGTGGACGAAAAAGCGTATACGGTCGGCTCTGCGAATATGGATATCCGCAGTTTCGCATTGAATTTCGAATTGAACGCGTTCGTCTACGGCGTGGAAGCGAGCCGCAATATGGCGGACACCTTCTTCCAGGACAAGAAGCTGTCAGTCGAATTAACGGAAGAGACTTTCAAGAATCAAACTTGGCTTGAGAAAGGGAAACAGGACATTGCGAAGCTGGTTTCGCCGATTTTATAATCAGAAAAACGGAGAAAAGATGGAAATAGCGGCCTGGAGAATTCCGGGCCGCTATTTTAGGAAGTGTTTTCTGACGGTTATGCGCGCAAATAGCAGGTTTATGCTCAACTTAATAATTATCAGGCTTTCATGGTGTTATTCGTGCATCCGAAAGACGCCGAAAAAATCCCCGCCGCTCTTCAATCGAGCAACGGGGATTTTTTCAGTTAATGCCGATCAGATTCTTCTCGACAAAACCTTTTGTCGATGGCTGCTGCATGCCCGGCTGGCGATAGGTATCGAGCATATCGCAAGGGCGTCCGACAAAATCGATGCGCCCATCTTTTAAACGGACGATGCGGTCGGCGAGAATATGGGCATCTTTTTCATCGTGTGTAACAAAAATCGATGTGATATTCGCTTTTTTCAGGATATCGCGCAGATCTTCGCGGATTTTACCTTGAAGTTCCGCGTCGAGGTTGCTGAACGGTTCATCCAGCAGGATAAGGTGAGGATTCGGTGCAACGGCGCGCGCAATGGCGACACGCTGCTGTTGGCCGCCGCTCAATTGATGCGGGTAGCGTTTTCCGAAATCCTGTAATTCCACTAGCTCCAAGACTTCCTGAAGGCGTTTTTTCTTCTCTGCTTTTTTCATTCGGAACAAGCCGAACAGGATGTTCTCGGCAACGGTCAGATGAGGGAAAAGTGCGTAATCCTGGAATACCATGCCGATGCCGCGTTTTTCAGGCTGCAGGAAGGTTTTATTGTCAAAAAGTACTTCATCCTGGATGACGAGCCGCCCCTTTTCAGGTTTTTCGAGGCCCGCCAATAAGCGCAGCACCGTGCTTTTGCCGCTGCCGCTGCGTCCGAGGATGGAGATGACTTCCCCTTTTTCAATCTTCAGTGTGAAATTATCCAGTGCTTTGGTTTCTGCATTTGAGTACGAAAAACAGACATCTTCGATCGCCACAAACATGCTAATCCAACTCCCTTTCAAGGAACTTATAAAAGAAAACAATGGCCAGGGCACTAATACCGACAATCAGCAAGGAAGCCTGTGAAGCTTCCATGATTTTTTCATCACTTGCGTATTGAAAAGCTTTGGTGGAAAGTGTATCGAAATTGAACGGACGCAAAATCAGCGTCAACGGGATTTCTTTCAAAACATCGATGAATACCAGGATAAAGCCGCTGATAATGGCGCCTTTCATCATCGGCATATCGACTTTGAAGAATGTTTTCGTGACGCCGAGGCCGAGGGTGCGGGAAGCGTCCCGGAAATTGGTGCCGATTTTATCGTAACCTGTTTCAATGGAATTATAGCCGATGGCAAAGAACCGGATAATATACGCTGTCACCAGCAGCACGATGCTGACGCTCAGGACAAGCGTCGTGCTGAAGCCTGCCCATACGTAAACCGGTGCCAGGAAGCGGTCCAGCCCAATAAAGGCGGTGACCACTGCGACGGCGATGACGGCACCGGGTATCGAATAGCCAAGAACCGTCAAACGCGGCAGCAATTTGCCGAGGCGGCCGCGCACCATACGGGCGAAATTGCCGACAATCAGTGCGAAAATGATGATCAAGCTCGCGCTGAGTCCGGCAACGAAAACGGAATTTTTCACGTAACTCATAAATTCACCCATCGGAATGGTGCCGAAGGTGAGGACGGTCCAGTCAATCAATTGAGCGACCGGTATGAAAAAGGCCAGTGACAGGATGATGAAGCCGTATCCTGTCGCGGCGGCCGCTTTCCAGCCTGATAGTGTAATCAGCGGAAGCGGGCGGACCTTTGTAGTTGAATAACTGTATTGGCGCCGGCCCCGGAGAAGTTTCTCGATCATCAGGATCAAAATGACAAAGCCCATCAGCGATGCGGCGAGTTTGATCGATGATTCGATATCACCGAGTCCGAACCAGGTTTGAAAAATAGCGGTTGTAAAAGTCTGAACACCATAATATTTTACCACACCATAGTCATTCAATACTTCCAGAACGACCAGGCTGGCTCCCGCAATGATGGAAATCCGCGAAATCGGCAGCACGACCTGAAAGAAAGTCTTCCATGGCCCTTTGCCGAGGATGCGTGTGCTCTCAATCAACGAAGCGGATTGCTGGGACAGATAAACTTGCGTAATTGAATACACATAAGGAAACAGGAACATCGTGTAAATGAAAATCGCACCCGGCAGATTCATGATATCGAAAAACGCGGGATTAAGGGTGACACCAAACGTATCGCGCAATGTCGTTTGAATGATTCCCGTATGGCTCAGCATGCCGTGATAGGTGTAGGCACCGATGAACGGCGGAATGGAAAGCGGCAGGATCAGCGCCCATTTCAGGAACCGGCGCATCGGGAAATCATATTGCGCAATCAGCCATGCCAGACTCAAACCGATCATGATGGTGAAAAAGGCCGTTGCGGCAGTCAGGATCAACGAGTTTTTTACAAAGCCCCATAGCACAAATTCTTTCATGTGCTCCCAATTTTCGTTGGAAGGGGTGAACAGACCGGATACAATCGTCAGGTTCGGCAGGAACAGCAGGATGATGATGATCACCGCGCCGACTGTCCAGGCATTTATATTTGCGAATCTGTGTTGCACGTTTCTGGCACCTCTTTCCAATCGCAAGAAATCCCCTGCTGCAATTGTAGTTGCAGCAAGGGCTTGCGCTTTTCTTTAATGGATAAGAAAATCAAATTATTAAAAGTTTGAAGTTTCTTTGTATGAGTCTATTCGTGTCCAGACTCCAACGGCCAGCTCCTCGAGTCGTAAGCCACTTTGGCTGCATGGCTGAAAAGACGCCATTTCGCCAAATCGCGAAAAACCTTACTGCTCCTGCATCGCTTCGCTAGCTTCGTCGCAAAGAGATGTCCAAATTACATTTGGACCATCTCTTGCTTATCGGAGCTGAACGGCCGTTTCCGCTTTTCTTTATTTCCAGCCGACTTCATTGAAGATCAGGATGGCTTTAGAATTGTTGTCGCCAAGAACGGATAACGGGATATCCTGTTCTTTGAAATCACCCCATGATGCCAATAATTCGCTCGGTTCAACATTTGGGTTGACCGGATACTCATAGTTAGCGGAAGCGAAAGTCTCCTGAGCTTCCGGAGCGGATAGGAATTCAAGCAGCTTCACTGCATTATCCTTGTTTTTCGCTGCTTTGACAACACCAGCGCCGCTGACATTGACGTGTGTGCCGGTTGTGTCCTGGTTCGGGAAGAAGACACCAAGGCCTTCTGCAACTTTCACTTCTTCAGGATCTTCGGAATTCAGCATCTGGCCGAAGTAATACGTGTTCATGATTGCCACATCGCCAATACCTGCAGCAATGGCTTTCGCCTGGTCGCGGTCTCCGCCTTCAGGGTCACGCGCAAAGTTATTGACCATGCCGGCTGCCCATTCTTTAGCTTGTTCTTCACCGTTGATTTCGATGAACGAAGCCAACAGGGATTGATTATAAACGTTTTCAGAGCTGCGGATCAGCACGCGGCCGTTCCATTGCTCTTCAGTCAAAGCTTCATAAGTGGAAAGATCTTCAGGTTTTACTGTTTCTTTATCATACAGGATGACACGTGCACGTTTCGTCAGGCCATACCACATCTGGTCGCTGTCCTGGAAGTTTTCAGGAACTTGCTCATCCAACAGGTCGCTTGAAACCGGCTGCAGCAATTCATCTGTTTTTGCGCGGTGCAGACGGCCGGCGTCAGCTGTCAGGAACAGGTCTGCCTGTGTCGCGTCGCCTTCGCGTTTGATGCGCTCAAGCAATTCATCGGCTTCGCCTTTGATGACATTCACTTTGATGCCTGTTTCTTCTTCGAATTTTGCGTATAATTCATCGTCGACGTCGTAATGACGTGCTGTATAAAGATTAACTTCCTTGCTGTCTGTTGCCTCAGTAGCAGTTTTGCTGTCTGTTTCCTCTTCTTTCGCCTGGCCGCCACATGCAGCAAGGATCAGAGCTGATAATGCAATGACAAGAAATAAAAGCTTTTTCATGAATAATTTCTCTCCTTTTATTTTAAATGAAAATGATTCTCAATATCAATTGTAGTGATGTGAAACTAAAAGTCAATGCCTAAATCATAAAATTTTAATATTATATAAAAAATAATAAACCATCTTCTTATTACCGACATATGTGATGGAAAAAAATAGATGCTATACTTTTTGTACATGAAACGAAATTTGAAACAGAAGGGGAATCACAATGAACTTGAAGGATTATATGCAACTGGATGCAGTCGGAATGGCCGCTTCCTTGAAGAATAAAGAAGTGAGTGCTGCGGAATTGCTGGAACTCAGCTTTAAACGGCTGGAGCAGGTGGAGCCGGCGCTGAATGCTTTCACCGCAACACGCAGGGAGCTGGCGGAACAATCGCTGGATGGGCTGGCCGACGGAGGGTTTTCCGGCGTCCCGATGGCTTTGAAAAATATTTCACAGGCGTTGAAAGGGGAAGGGCTGACGGCCGGCTCGAAATTACTGAAAGAAATGAAAGCTGCCCAGGATTCCCATTTAACGGCGAAACTCAGAAGTGCCGGTTTTACGTTTGTGGGACATACGAATACACCGGAATTCGGATTGAAAAATATCAGCGAACCGGAACTTTATGGTCCGAGCCGTAACCCGTGGAATCCGGATCATTCCCCGGGCGGGTCAAGCGGCGGCTCAGCTGCCGCGGTCGCTTCCGGTATTGTGCCGATTGCCGGAGCAAGTGACGGAGGAGGGTCGATCCGCATTCCAGCTTCTTTTACAGGACTGTTCGGATTAAAGCCGACGCGCGGACGCATGCCCGTCGGACCCGGTGCGGGGCGGCAATGGCAAGGAGCATCCATCGATTTCGTGTTGACGAAATCAATCCGCGACAGTGCGGCCATGCTGGATTTATTGCAGACAGTGCAGCCGGCAGCCGCTTTTCACACGCCTTTATTTCCCGGGAAATACAGCGAAGAAATGGAAAAGGATTTTCAGCGGCCGTTAAGAATCGCTTTTTCAATCGACTCACCGGTTGGTACGCCGGTTTCGGCAGATGCGCGCCAAGCGGTAATGAAAACAGCGAAGTGGCTCGAACAGCAAGGGCATCACGTTGAAGAAAAGGGCAATGGCATCGATGGTATCGGGTTGATGCGGGATTATTACTTGATGAACAGCGGAGAAATGGCACTGCTCGTACGCAATCTGGAAAAAGGTGCGGGCCGGGAACTGACAGCCGGGGATATGGAAATCGAATCGTGGCTGCTGAGCCAGGCGGGATTGAAAGTGTCGGCTGCCGATTATTCAGCGAGTCTCGCTTCATGGGATGCGGCTGCAGCGAAGATGGCCGTGCTGCATGAAAGCTATGACTTCTATCTGACTCCCGCAACGGCCTTTCCGGCGCCGAAAGTCGGCGAACTGACGCATAGTCGGGAATCGCGCGCAGGATTGCTCAGCAGTTGGGAACAGGCTTCGACGATGGCGGCTCAGCAGCAGATCATCTACGATATGTTCCTGCCGAGCCTGACTTATACGCCGTATACGCAACTTGCCAATTTAACAGGCCAGCCGGCGGTATCGATTCCGGTCCATGTTACGGAAAACGGTCTGCCGCTGGGTGTGCAGGTGATGGCCGGCAAAGGGCAGGAGCATCTGCTGCTGCAATTGGCGCGCCAGATTGAACAAACGGATCTATGGGAAGGAATGAAGAAGAATCCCGGCTTGAAAATTTAATGGGACTTGAGTGTGGCTTGTGGATTTTAAGGAATCGCCGATAAACCATGAAAAATCGCCGATAAAAGCAAAAAAATCGCCGATAAACCATGAAAAATCGCCGATAAACCTCCGAAAATCGCCGATAAATCCCAAAAAATCGCCGATAAACGCAAGCTGGCCTTGAATCCTTTCCATGGCTTCTTGCAGTTCAGATACAATCTGATATTTGGGCAGAAGTCCGCTTTTCAATTATCCGGTGAAACACGTATAATGAAACAGCCTAACAACCTTATTGAAGAGGTGTTTTCCATGATTCTTATTATCGATAATTACGATTCATTCACATATAATCTTGTGCATTATTTTGAACAGCTAGACCCCGAAGTGCGGGTTTTTCAGAATGCCGAAATCACGGCAGAAGAAATCGACAAACTGGCTCCGGACCTCATCGTCCTGTCGCCTGGTCCCGGCCGTCCTTCAATGGAAGGGGCCAGCCGCGAAGTGCTTGAAAAGCTGGGGTGCAAAATGCCGATTTTAGGCGTCTGCCTCGGCCATCAGGCGATTGTCGAATATTTCGGCGGTGCCATTGTCAAAGGCAGCCAGCCCGTCCATGGCAAGGTATTCGAGATGACTCACGATAGGAGAGGGTTGTTTGAAGGCATCCATTCGCCGACACAAATTACCCGCTATCATTCATTGGAAGCTCAAGCAGGGTCAATGCCGGACTGCCTGGAAATCACTGCCCAAACAAATGACGGGTCAGTGATGGCCGTCCGCCATCTTGAATTGCCCATAACCGGCATTCAGTTTCATCCCGAATCCATCATGACGCTCGATGGCTTTCAGATGTTGAAAAGCGCCTGCGAGCAAGCGAAAGCCTGGAAGTCAGCGCAGAAAGGAGATGCGGCAGATGAAGAAACCCTATCTTCTTTTTGAGTTTCAAAACGAGCAGGGAAACATTGAACCGCTCGCATTTTCAGAGCCGGTTCGGATTCTGCAAACAAGGGAGCTTTCAGAAGTTCCTTCTATTATAGAAGAAATCGATCAGGCTACAGAGCGGGGCTATTACGCCGCTGGATTTGTCTCGTACGAAGCGGCACCGGCTTTTCACCCTGAAATGAAAACCCGCGAAATCGCTTCCCTTCCATTATTATGGTTTGGGATTTATAAAAACCCTGACGTTAGGAAAGAGAGTTTATCCGATTCTGATACTTACTCAGTTGGCGACTGGAAGCTCACTGGCTCGCCAGCGCATTATAAAAATGGCATTGCCAGCATCAAAAACGCGATTGCGGAAGGCCATACTTACCAAGTCAATTACACTGAAAGGCTGCATGCGGATTTCAGTGGCAGTGATTTCGCGTTTTACCGCCAGCTGGCGCGTAATCAACAGGCAGGCTATGGTGCTTATCTCAATATCGGCGATTACAGCATCCTGTCCGCTTCACCTGAGCTTTTCTTCAAAGTGCAGAATGGCAAGCTGACAACCAAGCCGATGAAAGGCACAGCTCCAAGAGGCCGCACACTCGATGAAGACAAGATGCACATTGCCAAACTGCGGGCTTCTGAAAAAGAGCGGGCAGAGAACCTGATGATCGTGGACCTGCTTCGAAATGATATGAGCCGTCTTGCGAAGAGAGGATCGGTCAAAGTCGACAAACTGTTCGAAGTGGAAACGTATCCGACCGTCCACCAGATGACGTCGACAATCACGGCGGAGCTTACTCCGGATTTAACGATGATGGACTGGTTCAAGGCTTTATTTCCTTGCGGGTCAATCACCGGCGCACCGAAAATCAGCACGATGGAGACGATCGCGGCACTTGAGTCGACACCGCGGGAAGTATATTGCGGGGCTATCGGATACATAACGCCAGCTAAAGATGCAGTGTTCAGTGTGCCGATCCGCACAGTGGTTGTTGACAAGGAAACGAATCGCGCGCGTTACGGCGTTGGTGGGGGAGTGACTTGGGATTCGACTTCGGAAGGCGAATTCAAAGAACTGCAGACGAAAGCCGAAGTGCTGACAACGCGCAGGCCAGAGTTCGAGCTGCTTGAATCGCTGAAGCTTGAGAATAGAACGTATCCATTACACTCTTATCATATGAAGAGGATGCTCGACTCTGCCGCTTATTTTAATTTCCCAGTGGATGAAGCGGCGATAATCACAAGCCTTTCCGAACTTGCAAAGGAATTTCCGCAGGGGACCTTCAAAGTACGGTTATTGCTCAGCCGCACAGGCGAGTTCAATATGGAGGCGCAGGAAACGGCGACAATCACTGAGCCGGTGCATTGCAGTCTGGCTGACGCCGCCATCGACAGCGGGAATCCATTTCTTTATCATAAAACCACGTACCGCCAGGTTTATGAACAAGCCGCGGAAACAGTGCCGGCGGATGCTTTTTCGGTATTATTATGGAATGAAAGACAGGAACTCACGGAATTTGCGATCGGCAATCTGGCAGTCGAAAAAGATGGAGAGTTTTTCACGCCGCCCGTGAGCTGCGGATTATTGCCGGGGACTTTCCGCCAGCAGTTATTGGATGCAGGAGAAATTAAGGAAAAAGTCATCCGCAGAGATGAACTTGTAGATTATAATGCTGTTTGGTTCATCAATAGCGTCCGTGGCTGGCTGCGGGTGGAAATGATTTGAAGAAAAAATGAAGCGGCAGGTTTTTCGTCTACGAAAAGCCTGCCGCTTTTTGTTTTTGGCTAAAAGGAAGTGGAAATTTAATCAGTGGAAGGCTAGAAAAATTTCTATGGTCACTCAAACGATTCTATGATCACTCAACGTATTTCACCCACACCTATAACTCCAGCCAATCCACTAGGCGGTTTTCCTATCTCCAATAAAGTGGCAACTTCCCCTAATCTCCACATCTCTTCCTACCGGTTACCCAGTCGCATGGAACTAAATTCCGTAAGTAACATTGCATTTAGATAAAACATTTTTCGATAATTTAAAATAATGGTTGAAATAATTTCCGTACGCTTTATAATAAAGTTTATGGAAGGGTTTACATTCTTTTCTTTCAAACGAAATTACCTTCACGATTTCGCGAGGTAAACGCATTATTAACTGAATAGCACCACGGAATTTATTTCCGTAATATATGTTGGCACTGGAAAATTCAACACACACCATCAAGCCGACGGCAGAAAGCGGGGGTTCGATTATCAATCAATCACTTTTTGATCTGACAGGAAAAACCGCGGTGATCACCGGCGGCAACCGGGGGCTCGGGAAAGAAATTTCACTGGGATTGGCGAGAGCAGGAGCGGATATCGTCGTTGTTGCAAGAACCATCGATGAAGCGGTGCTGGATGAAATTCGAAAACTCGGCGTGAAAGCGGCAAAAGTCGAATTCGACTTGCTGAATTTTGAACAGTACGGCGAGTTGCTGGAGCGCTGCAAGGAATTGACTGGCAGCATCGACATCCTCATCAACAATGCCGGTGTTCAAAAGCGGCATGATTCAACCGATTTCCCTAAGCAGGACTGGGATTTTGTAATGGACGTCAACGCCAATGCGGCATTCTTCATGTGCCAGACATTCGGGGCGCATATGCTGGAAAACGGCAGAGGCAAGATTATCAATCTGGCTTCGCTGCTTTCTTACCAGGGCGGCCTTCGGGTTCCTGCTTACGCGGCGAGCAAAGGAGCCGTGATCCAGTTTACGAAATCGCTGGCCAATGAATGGGCGCATCGCGGCGTCAACGTCAATGCCATCGCTCCGGGCTATATGGATACGGAGATGAATACGGCATTGCTGGCTGACGAAACGCGCAACCGCCAAATCCTTGAACGCATTCCGGCGGGACGCTGGGGCAAACCTGAGGATATGCAAGGGGCAGCCATTTTTCTGGCTTCCGCTGCTTCCGATTATCTCCACGGCATCACCATTCCGGTGGACGGGGGCTGGCTCGGAAGATAAATCACTAAAACAGCAAAAAAATAATAAAATACTTCTTGAAATGGACAGCGGCATACGATAAAGTTTGACGGGCGCCGAATGTTTTCTGAAGTGGAAAGAAAGGGGTTACAAGCATGAAATTAGCAATGATAGGCGTCGGCAAGATGGGCTACAACCTGGCGTTGAACATGATGGACAATGGCCATCAGGTAGTGGCGCACGATGCAAACAGTGAGCAAGTCGACAAAATCGCGGCTGATGGCGCGATTGGCGCATATTCACTCGAAGAAGTCGTTCAGCAATTAGAAAAACCCCGCGTTTTGATGATGCTGGTGCCGCACGGCGAGATTACGGAAAATGTCATTGCGACATTAAAACCGCTTCTTGACGAAGGCGACATCATCATCGATGGAGGCAACTCCAATTATAAAGAATCGGTGAGACTGGGTGAAAGCCTGAAAGAAAAAGGCATCCACTTCATGGATTGCGGAACAAGCGGCGGTGTTTCCGGCGCGCGTGAAGGAATCTGCACAATGATCGGCGGCGACCCTGAAGCATTTAAAATCATCGAACCGGTCATCAAGAGCGTTTCTGTCGAAAACGGTTATTTCTATACCGGCGAACTCGGCAGCGGACATTTCCTTAAGATGATCCATAACGGCATCGAGTACGGCATGATGCAGGCGATGGCTGAAGGCTTCGATATCCTCGAGAAGAGCGAGTACGATTATGACCTGGAAGGCGTGGCGAAAGTCTGGAACAACGGTTCCGTCATCCGCTCATGGCTGATGGAATTGGTCGAAAGCGCATTTTCGAAAGATCCGAAACTGGAAGAGATCCGCGGCGTCATGAACTCTTCGGGTGAAGGGAAATGGACGGTTGAAACCGCACTTGACCTTCAGGTGCCGGCACCGGTCATCACCATGTCACTGCTGATGCGCTACCGTTCACAGGAAGACGATACCTTCACCGGTAAAGTCGTAGCAGCGCTCCGCAATGAATTCGGCGGCCACGCAGTCGTCAAAAAATAGTTCAGTTACACACGCTTCACCACATAAAATCTTTTACAAATTTTACACCAAATAAAACATGAAAAAGGGGAGACTGACATGAAAAAGATTTTTTCTTTATTCGTATTGGCAATGATGGTATTGGTTCTTGCAGCATGCGGAGGCGGAAACGACGAAGCATCTGAAGGTTCGGCAAGCGAAGGCGAAGGATCAGGCGAAACAAAAACAATCCGCGCTGGTATCGGCCTTAACGATTCACACCCGCAATACCTGGCATTATTGGAATGGAAAAAAATTGTTGAAGAGAAAACTGACGGCGCGATCAAAGTTGAAACTTACCACAGCAGCCAATTGGGCGATGACCGCGCAATGACTGAAGCGTTGCAGCTTGGTTCACAGGAAGTAACAATTCCTTCAACGGCACCAATCGCTAACTTTGTACCTGAATACAGCGTATTCGATTTCCCGTTCCTGTTCCCGAACGAGCAAGTAGCGGATAAAGTATTGGACGGCGAAGTCGGACAGAAATTTCTTGATAAATTGGAAGACCAGAACCTTGTCGGCCTTGCTTACTGGGAAAATGGATTCCGTGATGTAACGAACAGCGAACGCGCAATCGAATCTGCAAGTGATTTCGAAGGCTTGAAATTGCGTACAATGGAAAACGATCTGCACCTTGACGCTTTCAAAGCACTTGGAGCTAACCCGACGCCAATGGCATTCGGTGAATTGTTTACAGCAATGCAGCAAGGTACTGTCGATGGACAGGAAAACCCGATCCCGACAATCTACCTGCAAGGTTTCTACGAAGTACAGGATTACGTTTCTACAACACACCATATCTACAGCCCATTCGTATTCTTGATGAGCAAGGAATTCTTTGATGGCTTGACTGAAGAGCAGCAGACAATCGTAACAGAAGCGGCTGTTGAAGCGGGTAAAATGAACCGTGAACTTAACCGTGAAGCTGTTGCGGAATATGCTGACGAATTGAAAGCTGAAGGCATGAACTACAACGAAGTATCTCCTGAAGCCCGTGCGGAAATGGTGAAAATCGTTCAGCCGGTCCTTGATGAGTACGCAGAAAAAATCGGTAAAGAAACTGTTCAGGAAGTCTACGACGCTGTCGCAGAAGCTGAAGCAGAATTGGCAGAATAATAAATAGGCAGCGGCTTTGAGGAGGAATATTTCCTCAAAGCCGTTTTCTTGCTTTTCTGGAAATGGAATTTACATCTTTCTACTCCCCTTGTAGACAAATAAAATTTTATTGATGAAGGAGACCGACATGAAAATCATACATTGGTTAGACCGGCATATCGAAGAAGTGCTATTGGTGCTTTTTACCACGATCATGGTAGCGGTCATTTTCCTGCAAGTGGTCATGAGACAACTCGACAGCTCTTTGTCCTGGACTGAAGAATTGGCGCGCTACAGCTTTATCTGGCTGGTCTATATCGGCATCAGCTACGGCGTCAAAAAAGACCGTCACATCAAAGTGGATGTCCTGCTATTGGTACTTAAAAACAAAGGCAAAATCATTCTGACGATCATCGCTAATCTGCTGTTCATCGCTTTCGCCATCTTCGTGATCCGCTATGGCTACGACATAGCGAGCCAGCTGCTGGCATTCGGCCAGAAATCTCCGGCCAACCAGATTCCGATGGGGCTCATCTACCTGGCGACACCGGTCGGCATGGGCTTGACGCTGATCCGTCTGGTGCAGAACCTTGTGAAACACATCAAAGCGTTAAAGCATGAAATGAACCAGGATAAGCAAATCGAAAAACTAGGGTAGGTCCCGGAATGAAACATCTAGGAGGTTTATAGAATGACTATTGCAGTGTTATTTGGCAGCTTTGCGCTTTTGCTGATCCTGACGGTGCCAATCGGTATCGCCATCGGCTTATCAACACTTATCACAATTATGTATACAGGCAGTCTGCCGGTCGAATTCCTCGCGAAGGAATTGATCACATCTGTCGATTCGTTCCCGTTAATGGCGGTTCCGTTCTTCATCCTTGCCGGTGAAATCATGGGCAAGGGCGGTATTTCCGAACGCCTCTTCAATGTAGCGAACGCGCTGGTCGGCAACAGAACCGGCGGCTTCGCCATTGCGACAATCATCACATGTATGTTCTTTGCAGCCATATCCGGTTCCGGTCCCGCAACAGTTGCGGCAATCGGCGGAATCATGATTCCGGCAATGGTGCGCCAGGGTTATGACATCAAATTCGCAACGGCTACTGTAGCAGCAGCCGGATCGATCGGTGTCATCATCCCGCCGAGTATCCCGATGGTCATCTACGGGGTAACCGGCAGCGTTTCTATCGGCGATCTTTTCATCGCCGGTATCGTTCCCGGGATCCTTGTAGGTCTGTCTATGATTGCATGGGCATACTTCTATTCGAAGAGAAAAGGCTATAAAGGCCTTGAAGAAAAGACTTCATTCAAAAAAATCGGTGTCGCTTTCTGGGAAGCGAAATGGGCATTGCTCATTCCGATCATCATCCTCGGCGGTATTTACGGCGGTTATTTCACACCGACAGAAGCCGCTGTCATTGCAGTCGTCTACGGTTTATTCGCAGCGATGATCCTTTACCGCGCATTGAAAATCCGTGATTTGCCGAAAGTCATCATCGATTCCGCGCTGACGACAGCGACTGTGCTGATCATCGTCGGAACGGCGAACGCTTTCGGACGTCTTTTGACAATCGAGCAGGTGCCAAACCAGATTGCTGAGGCGATGCTGTCAATTTCCACGAACCAGTACGTCATCATCCTGCTGATCATGCTATTGTTGCTGGTCGTCGGCATGTTCATGGATACACTTGCCGCCATCATCATCCTGACGCCGATCTTGCTTCCGATTGCAGTCCAGATCGGTTATGATCCGGTCCATTTCGGTATCCTGATGGTCGTCAACCTGGCAATCGGTTTCTTCACGCCACCGGTCGGAGTCAACTTATTCGTCGCATCCGGTATTTCCGGCGTATCGATCGAAGCGCTGTCCCGCGCCGTGTTGCCATTCGTCCTTTCAATGATCATCACATTATTATTCCTGACATTCGTTCCGGCTATCACGATGTTCTTCATTCCGGAGTAATGAAACCGGGAATTACGTTAGAGAAGGTTGTGTCTTAAATGGAGAAATCAGAAGTGTTTACATTTGGCGAAACGATGGTGCTGTTCCAGCCTGAGCAGATGCTGCCGCTGGAATACATCCATCAGTTTCCAAAGAAAATCGGGGGAGCGGAATCAAATGTCGCGATCGGCCTTACGAGACTTGGCCATTCCGTCACTTGGTTCAGCAAACTCGGCAACGACCCATTCGGGCGTTTTGTAGTGAAAAGCATACGCGGGGAAGGCGTCGACGTTTCATCCTGTCTGCAGACGGATGAAGCGCCGACTGGCCTCCTGTTCAAGGAACAATTATCGCCGGAAGACATGAACGTCTATTATTACCGGAAGGGGTCTGCAGCCAGTCTGATGCAGCCGGAAGAACTGGATGCCGGCGCGATTGCGGCGGCACGCATTCTCCATATCAGCGGTATCACGCCGGCGCTAAGCGATTCGGCACGCGCCACTGTTATGGAAGCAATCGAGATCGCGAAACGCAATGGCACGAAAATCGTTTTTGACCCGAATCTGCGCTTGAAATTGTGGAGCGCTGAAGAGGCGAAGAAAACGTTCAACGAAATTGCCGCAAACGCCGATGTCATCCTCCCTGGACTCGATGAAGGCCAGCTGATGACCGGTGAAACAGACGTCGAAGCAGTGGCGGAGACGCTCGCTGATGGTGACAATGAAAAAATTGTGGTCATCAAGCTTGGTGATAAAGGCGCTTACCTGCACGCGGGTGAGCAGAAAACTTACATTGAAGGCTTTCCAGTAGACCGCATCGTCGACCCTGTCGGCGCCGGAGACGGCTTCGCCGCAGGTGTCATCAGCGGCTTGCTGCGCGAACAGCCGCTGGAACAAACGGTCCGCCGCGCCAATGCAATCGGTGCAATGGTCGTCGGTGTGAGCGGAGACATCGAGGGGCTGCCGACATTCGAGGCAGTCGAACGCTTCATGAAACCAGCCGGGGCCAACCGCGACGTAAAACGTTAAACCGAGGAGGAAGCAGCCATGAAAAAATGGGAAAACCTTATTCGCCTGAAAGAATCAGGACTCATCGCAGTCATCCGTAAACCCAAACAATCACAGATCCACCAAATCGCGGAAGCGCTTGTCGAAGGCGGCACCGGTGCCCTTGAAATCACATTGGACACGCCCGGTGCACTCGGCATGATCCGCGACCTGAAAGAGAAATTCGGCGACCGCGTTCTTGTCGGCGCTGGAACCGTCCTCGACGCGCCATCTGCCAAAATGGCCATCGATGCCGGGTCGGACTTCATCTTCTGCCCGAGCTTCGATATCGAAACCATCCAGATGGCGAACCGCTACGGGCGCATCTCCATTCCGGGTGTCATGACGCCGACTGAAATCGTCAACGCTTATTCCGCAGGCGCCGACCTGTTGAAAATCTTCCCGGGTGCCGCACTCGGTGAAGCCTATATCAAAGATCTGCAAGGGCCACTTGGCCACATTCCGATGATGCCGACCGGCGGCGTTTCTTTGGACAACGTCGAAACCTTCATCCGGAATGGCGCCGTGGCAGTCGGAGCTGGCGGCTCTTTAGTCGACAGTAAAGCGATCGCGGAAGAACGCTACGAAGTATTGACGGACCTGTCCCGCCAATTTATCGGGAAAATTAAAAACGCCAGAAGCTAAAGCGCTGAAACTGGCGTTTTTTTAGCATTGGTTGGAAATAAGGCTGACGTTAGGTGGGGGAATAGCGGGTGGAAGGGTGATGAATCGGCGAACGCCGATATATCTCGCTGAGCGCCGATATAATTTTTTGAACGCCGATATAAATCGCTGAACGCCGATATAATTTCCTGAGCGCCGATATAATCTCCCGAACGCGCATATCCGTTAACTCATCGGAAGAAGTCGCTAAGAAACCGGCGCAAAAAGCTGATTATGAGTAGTTTCAGGTTTTATTTCCATCAAAATCTCTGCAAAAACCAAAACCAAAAGACGAACGGATGCTTTTCGCACGCGAAAAGCGAAAAACCGGACATAAAGATCATAAAAAAAGAAACGAGGGTTTTATTGTGAAAATCACGAAGCTGGAAACATTTATCGTTCCGCCGAGATGGCTGTTCCTGAAAATCGAAACCGACGAAGGCATTGTGGGCTGGGGAGAGCCGGTCGTTGAAGGCCGCGCCGCTACAGTCGAAGCTGCTGTCCATGAGCTTGGCGATTACCTGATCGGCAAAGACCCGCGCCGCATCGAAGATTTGTGGCAGATGATGTACCGTTCAGGCTTTTACCGCGGAGGTCCGATTTTGATGAGCGCGATTGCCGGAATCGACCAGGCGCTGTGGGATATCAAAGGGAAATACCACAACGCACCGATTTCAGAATTGATGGGCGGGGCCGTCCGCGATTCAGTCCGTGTCTACTCATGGATCGGCGGGGACCGTCCGAACGATGTCGGCACGGCAGCCAAAGAAGCTGTTGCAGCAGGGTTCAGCGCTGTGAAGATGAATGGTACGGAAGAGCTGCAATACATCGACTCCTACGAAAAAGTCGACCAGGCGGTTGAACGCATCGCGGCAGTCCGTGACGCGGTCGGCAAATATGTCGGCATCGGCATCGATTTCCACGGCCGTGTACATAAACCGATGGCGAAAATCCTCGTCAAAGAACTCGAGCAATTCCGCCCGATGTTCATCGAAGAGCCGGTCCTGCCGGAAAACAATGAAGCCCTGCGTGAAATCGCGCACATCACCAATATTCCGATTGCGACAGGTGAGCGCATGTTCTCGAAATGGGATTTCAAGAAAATCCTGTCGGACGGCTACGTCGACATCATCCAGCCGGATTTGTCGCACGCAGGCGGAATCACGGAATGCAAGAAGATCTTCGCAATGGCGGAAGCTTATGATGTGGCGGTTGCGCCGCATTGCCCGCTCGGTCCGATCGCGTTAGCATCATGCCTGCAGGTCGACGCTACGTCGCATAACGTCTTCATCCAGGAACAGAGCCTCGGCATCCATTACAACCAGGGCAGCGATCTGCTCGATTACCTGAACGACAAAACGGTCTTCGAATACAAAGACGGTTATGTCGACATGCTGCAAAACGCAGGCCTCGGCATTTCCATCAATGAAGACTTTGTCCGCGAACAGGCGAAAATCGGCCATAACTGGAAAAACCCGGTATGGCGCCATAAAGACGGCTCCATTGCTGAGTGGTAAAAAGAACAACTTATTTAAGTTGTCAGCATTTGCAAATCGCTTCGGCGCTTAGGACAAGACTTTCAGAATAAGCCGAGAAGACCACTCGTCTTATTGTTTCGTCCAGTCCGGAGGCGCGACGGCGTTGAGAGAAATCTCTAGAGATATGGAGCAAAATAACGAAGACTCCCAGGGGAAAAGAAACGGAGTTGGTTTCCAACTCCGTTTCGAGCGAAGTGCTGAGATCCACTCGGGCGAAGGTTACTGAGTCCGAGTTAGCTCAGCTCAAGCCCCCAGGAAAGCGAAGTTATTTTGCGGAATATCGGTTATTATAATTTATTATTTATACATTCAACAAAAGGAGAGAACCCCATGAGCCCATTCAAAGTGGTCGTCACCGACTACGAATACAGCACATTCGCACCGGAAGAAGCCGTTCTGGACAAGCTCGGCATCAAACTGACTTTCGAACAATGCAAAACGGAAGACGACGTCATCGCCGCCTGCAAAGACGCCGATGCACTGATCAACCAATACGCGCCAATCTCGCGCAAAGTCATCGAACAGCTTGATAACTGCAAAGTCATTTCACGTTACGGGGTCGGCTTCAACACGATTGACGTTGACGCAGCGACTGAAAAAGGCATCATCGTCGGGAACGTCACTGACTATTGTCTAGATGAAGTTTCAAACCACGCGATGGCATTGCTGCTGTCGCTGGCGCGCAAAGTGACGCTCCTCAATAACTCGGTGAAAAACGGTGTCTGGGATTTTAAAGTCGCTGTGCCGATTTATCGCCTGCAAGGGAAGACGCTCGGCCTTGTCGGTTTCGGCAACATCCCGCAGACCGTAGCGAGAAAAGCGAAGGCATTCGATCTGAACGTCATCGCCTACGACCCATTCGTGGCACCGGAAGTCGCTGCCGCGCAAAACGTCGAACTCGTGACGCTCGAAGAACTCTGCGGACGTTCGGATTACCTTTCTGTCCATGTGCCGCTCAATGCGCATACGGAAAAGATGATAAGCACGAAAGAATTCGCTATGATGAAAAAAGAAGCATTTATCATCAACACGGCGCGCGGGCCAATCATCGATGAACAGGCACTGATCGAAGCGCTGCAGGCAGGAACGATTGCCGGCGCCGGCCTTGATGTGCTTGAAACAGAGCCGATTGCCGCCGACAACCCGCTTCTGGCAATGGACAATGTCATTCTGAACCCGCATTCCGCTTTTTATTCTGTTGAAGCGGAAACGGAACTCAAGCGCAAGACGGCTGAAAACGTGGCCGACGTGCTGTCGGGTTATTATCCGACCTATCTCGTCAATAAAGCCGTGAAAGAGAAAGTGAAATTGGAAGACAAGCTGTAACCAATAAAGGAGGAATTTTCATGGAGAAAAGCGTATCGAAAGACATCACCGTCAATATTTCAGACAAGACGACCATCGTCGAAGTCAGCAAAGCGACACAGAAATACCAATCGGAGATTTATTTGAAGAAATCAGTCAACGGCACGCCTTACGAAATCAACTTGAAAAGTTTCCTTGGACTGATCACGCTGCAATTGCGCAATGGGGACGAACTCAATATCCGTACTGTCGGTGAAGATGCGGAAGAAGCGATGGCAGACGTCGTTTCCTATTTGAGCCAAGGCTAAGGAGGCGTTTCGGATGACAGAGAATCAGGACCTTTATAAAAAAGCCGCTGCTGAACAGGCGGTGGAATACGTGGAAGACGGCATGGTGCTTGGACTGGGTTCCGGCACGACCGTCTACTGGCTGCTGAAGCGTCTCGGAGAACTGGTCGATCAGGGACTCAATATTAAAGGCATCCCCTCATCACTCCGGACAGCAGGCTGGGCGAAGGAATTCGGCATTCCGCTGACCGATTTCTCGGAAGTCGAAACACTCGATCTGGCGATTGACGGAGCGGATGAAATCGATCCGGCTTTTCAGCTCACCAAAGGCGGCGGCGGTTCGCTCGTCCGTGAGAAGCTCGTCAACGCGCATGCCAAGCAAGTCATCATCATCGCGGACCAGTCAAAAATGGTCGACCGGCTCGGGAAATTCCCGTTGCCGGTCGAAGTGCTGCAATTTGCGTGGCAGCGCACGGCCGACAAAATCGAGGCGCTTGGTGCCAAGCCAGTGCTGCGGGAGCGGGACGGCGAAGTGTTCGTGTCGAACAACGGCAACTACATTCTCGACTGCGCTTTTGAGTCGATTGAAGACCCGCGCGCCCTTCACAACCAACTTAAACTGCTGCTCGGTGTCGTCGAAACAGGCCTGTTCATCGATATGACCGACAAAGTCATTCTGGCGGGGCCGGATGGTGCGCAGGTAATCAATAAAAATTAATGCCACTGAACAATAAAAGAACGTCCGCAAAAGTCTCAGGACATTTGCGGACGTTCTTTTTTTAATTTGCTTCACGCTTTGGTTTCGGAAATCTTAATTTTGCAGAAGACAAAGAGAGCGCCGGCGATTGAAAATGCGATAAAGGCGAAAGGGAAAGAAGTTCCGTCAATCAGCAGCCCGGCGATGACCGAACCGATCGACTGCCCGATGCCCAAAGAGAAGAAGGCGATGCTGACGCCGATGAAAGGCGAATCGGGGAATTGGCGGGTACCCCAAACGATGATTAATCCGGTCATGAAAATGAATGAGATGCCAAAGAGTACAGCTGACAGGTAGATGCTGGCCTGATAAGGGAGTGTCAGGACGAAAAGGGAAGCTGATAAAGTCAGCATCCCTAAGCGATAAGACTTGGCCAGTCCCAGTTTGCTGATTGTGGCACCGGCGATTCCACCGAGTATGCCGGCGGCTCCCATGATGATCCAGAACACAGCGCTTTCTGCCGTGGTGTTATCGTGTACCATGGTCACGTAACTTCTTGAAAATGTCCAGTAGATGGAGGAGGCCAAGCCGATGCCAATAGAAGCAATGATGAGAAAACGAGCGTCCATCAATAACTTCTTCCCGAATTTGAGACGGGCTGGAGCGGCGGAATCCTCTGTTTTATTCGTTAAAGCAGCCGCATTCCACCAAACCGAACCAAAAGCGAGGACCGCAAACAGGACATATCCCCATCTCCATTGTTCGGAAAAAAGCAAAACTGCAGGACCGGTCAGGACAATACCGACGCTGGTGCCGGTGTTGATCCATGTATTCCCTTTATCCTGAAGATCGGGAGTCAAGGATTGAACCACGATTTGGCTGAAGGCTGGTGAAATCCAGCCGCTGCCAAGACCCGCAATGAATGCGCTGAGAAGCAATATGATGAAATTGGGTGAAGCCGCCATTCCAAGCATGCCGAGGATGGCAGTGACACCTGATAACAGGACGATATGCCGTGCTCCGGATTTGGAGATGAAGATCGAGGCTGTGATTAAAGCCGCGGTATAGGCTAAATAGGCAGCGGACCCCACATAGCCGGCTTGGCTTTCTGACAGATTCAAGTCTGAACTGATATTCGGCAGGAAGAGACCGAAGCTGTATCTGGCAAATGCGTATGTAACGCCGATCATGGATATGCCAGGCAAGACAATTTTCCACATAACAATCAACTCCTATTTTTATATAGAACGGTCACTCTATAAATGAGGTAAAAAAAGTAAGCTGTCAACTTACTTCAATACAGTCGACAAATGACTTCAAAACACCTTCCACTTCTTTGATATCGGTGGTCTCAGCCAGTGAAGTCGTACCTTCAAACAACAGCGATAATTTCAAAGCCTCGCTTCTGTCCAATCCGTATGCCTGTATAAAGCGGATCGTATTTTCTTTATGGGAATTCACACTGGTGACAATCGGATGGTCGGAATCGCTGCTGAATTCCTCTTTCGCCCGCAGGAACATACAGCCGTTCGAAGCTGTGTCTTTCAGCCATGCCAGATGGGCAGAAGCAAGCTTTTCCTGCACAGTACCTGTCTCCTCGGTGATGACTTTCCGCAGCACATCAAAATAGGCCTGTTCTCTTCTATTGAGGATTTCTAAAATCAATTCTTCTTTAGAAGCGAAATGGTTGTAGAGGGTCATAAGCGCAACCCCTGCTTCCTGTACAATCGCCTTCAAGCCAATGGCATGAAAGCCGTGGGTATAGAAAAGCCGTTCTGCGGCTACCAGTAAATCTTCTCTTTTAGAACTCATAGAATCGGCCTCCTCTAGTTTTTAGATATAACGGTCACTCTAAAATTAACACGTATTAATGTAGAATACAATTCAAAGCAGCTGAGGAAGAAAATCGTAAAAATCGAAATTCGTTTTTAATCAATTCATTAAAAGATAAAAGAAGGGAAATTATTTTACATAAAACGGTAATTTTCCTGTAGACTTGAAATAGACAGTTAATTCATGAAGAAAATAATGTTTGTGGGAAAAAGGGGTGCTGATATGCAGATTGCTAAATGGTCGCCGATTCTGATGCTTCTTTTCTGCTCGGCCTGTTCTTCAGCCGTCATTGAAGAAGCGGAAAATTTGCGGATGGATTATTGGGAAACAGAAGGTTCGGAAGAGCTGGCTGAACAAGAATACCTGGACGGGAGCAACGGGCTCGCAATCTTCACAGAAGCAGTCAATTCTGCAGAGGAGATGGAAGAAGGCAGCATCATTACCACAAGACCTGTGCTCACGATGGAGTTCATGATGGAAGATGAAGAAAACCGGACTTACCATCTATGGGTCACTGAAGATGGTGAAGGTTATCTGCAGAGCTTGCATCCGCATAAAAACGCAACGTTCCGGATGGATGAAGAATCTGCACAGGAAATAAAAGATTTTATTGAAGCGAAAGGCGATGTAGAAGTGGTGCAGGGGACAGTCGAGTTTGAGCAGTGAGGGCTTCGCCGTATACATCCAAAGAAACGGGAGAGGTGTAATGGATTTTATGATGGAAATTATACTGATAGGCGTTGTCTTGATCATTTCAAGCACCACTGAAAAGAAACTGGATTCGCTCGGCGAACAGAATAAACGGGTAATTGAACTGCTGGAAGAAATAAGGGATAAGAAGTAAGAGTCGGCAATTGGTAAAGATGAGCTGATGACACCGAAACAGAAAGGAAGGCCAAAAGCGAAACATCTTCGCTTTTGGCCTTCCTTTTTCGCTTTAAATCATTCTTCGTTTTCAAGCTTTTCTATCAGTTCTTTCATTTTGGCAATTTCTTCACGCTGTGTTTTGATGATCGTATCTGCAAGTTCTCTGACCTCAGGATCTGATATGTCGGCACGTTCACTAGTCAGGATAGCAATGGAATGGTGCGGAATCATCGCTTTCATCCAACCCTCATCTTCAATCAGCACCTGGCTGCGGACCAGCCAAAGTGACAGTGCGAACACCACAGCGCTGCCGGCTAAAATGATGGAATTTACTTTCTTGTTCTTATACATCGGCCACATGAATAGCAGCATGACTATGGCCATGACGGAACCCATGATCAATGCCATGTAGATTCGGGTTTCACTGTATGTGACATGTTCGAACTGGAACACATTCAAAAACATCAGCCAATACATTAGAAAAGTCGAAGTTAAAATCATGATTCCGAATTTTAAATAACTGTTCATAAAACCTTCTCCTTTCGTCATAGTTTATGTGATTGTCCACCGGAAAAGTCCGTTCACTATTTGTATACCATTTAGACGTATGAATAAACTCCATAGAAAGTGCACAATTAAGCCGGTAGAACATTTTAAAGATAAAACGGAAAAACCACCGATCCGATTAAGAATCAGTGGTTCTTCCATAGCATTCAATATTCGTTAATTCGCTGAAAGCTCGTCTTCAGTCACCCATTTATGGTTGGTCACCTTATCATTGCCAGTCGTCGTGTTGAAGTCGATCATATAGACGGTAGTTTGCTCAGCGGAATCGATCGTGGCTGTAACCCCATCCATTCCCTTCATATGATCTGCAGCAAGAACAGCTTCATCTCCGGGTTCCAGCGGTTCCTCCCCGGCATTTTCAAGTTCTTCATGAATTACCCATTTATGATTGGAAACCGGTTCGCCGCCATTGGCCGGGGTATAAGTGACAGCATAAACGGTCGTATCGTAAGCGCCGACAATCGTAGCTTCAGCACCTTTCATCCCTTCCATATGATCGGAGTTGATGACGGCCTGGCTGCCGACTTCGTATAACGGATTTTCGGCTTCTTCCAATCCAGCCGGCAGTTCCCCGGAACCGGAATGCTCCATCTCCATGTGTCCGGAATCATGGTTCATGCTGTCCTCGTTTACAGGATCCATGTCCATGTTTTCGTTTGGCATATCGTTTCCTGTGTTGCATGCGCTTAACGTCAATGCTGCCAATAAAGACAAAAATCCCATCGTCCATCTATTTTTATGCATATAAATCCCTCTTTCCATGTTTTTCTGTTCTCACTTTACCCAAAAAGAATGCACAATGTGTGCAGGAACCATGACATTTCAAGGACAATGAAATTATCGGTGGCAACGGGGAGTTTCAAAGAAAGTTTTTGACTATAGAAGAAACTGCACAAAAACTTGAAACTTTTCCGCTAAACTGTTTTGAAAGCTATACGGCAATGACCCGCTTGATGAAGTATACTATTGACAATAAAGGTCAGCGGCAAAGAAATACTATTTGAATTAAAAAGAGGGACGCTATGCTAAATCGCCTTGCATTAAAAATTGGATTACTATTTTTGGGGTTCATCATACTTATTGAATCGGTTCTGTTTTTGACTTTGTATATTACTTTTGTCAACGAACGGGTCGATGAAGTCATGACAAACTTGCTTGCAAGAGGCAATACACACAGCGAAGTATTGGCCGGCAGTTTTGAACCGGCAACTTTGGAACATGTGGCCCTGATGGAATCTGCATCCGATTTCATCGTCATCATAACCGACGCTGCCGGCAATGAATTGATTCATTCGGATTCGATTGAACCTGAGATGAATGCTGTTTTGGAGCATACGGATTTTGATGAAATTGTGCACGAAGGGGAAATAGTGGAAGAGAGATGGAATGAAAAAGAATTTATCGCGACTGACAGCCCGGTTACGATTGATGGGGAACATCGTGGCCACGTCTTTATGTTTGCAGGAACGAATCAGATCCAGCAGATGGTCAGCCACCTGAGAAACCAATTCCTCGCTGCGGGTCTTATGGCACTCGGGCTGACAATCATTACAATTTTTTTATTATCACGATTTATCACATTGCCGCTGATCAGAATGAAGAAAGCGACAGAACAATTAAAGAGCGGAAATAACAAAGTGAAGCTGAATATTGAACGCAACGATGAGCTGGGTGAATTGGCGTTTGCCATCACTACTTTATCAAGTGACTTGGATCGCTTAAGAAATGAACGAAATGAATTTCTGGCGGATATCGCCCATGAGCTGCGGACTCCGCTTACCTATATAAAAGGGTATGCGGATATTGCGAGCCGCCCGACTGCCTCTGATGAGGAAAAAGCCCAATATATCACGATCATACGGGAGGAAACTGCCCATCTGACAGAATTGATCCGGCAATTATTCGAATTGGCGCAGCTGGATCACAACCAGTTTGAGATACAAAAAGAGGAGTTCTCCTTGAATGTGCTTTTCCAATCTGTCGTCGCTCTGGTGCGTCCAGCTTTCGATGAGAAGAAAATCGAATTGTCCATAAGATGTGATCCAGCCATAATCGCCTTTATCGATCCCGAACGGTTCCAGCAGGTGCTGCTTAATATATTGGACAATGCCCGCAAGCACTCGCCGGAAGGGACGCGTGTCACACTGGCTGGGGGCGGTGATGAACAGCGGACTTGGATAAGGGTCAGTGATGAAGGGGAGGGCATACCCGAGAAGGATATTCCTTTTATATTCGAACGGCTCTACCGTGTAGACAAATCCAGGTCGCGGCAATTCGGCGGCAGTGGGCTGGGATTGGCGATTGCCAAAGAGATCGTCGAATCGCATGATGGCCAGATCACTCTTGAAAGTGAGCAAGGACAAGGAACAACTGTCCGGATTGAGTTGAAAAGAGGTGAATCGGATGAAGAAAGTTCTGTTGATTGATGATGAAAAACGGATGTTGGATTTACTGGCTTTGTATTTGCAGCCCCACCAGTATCTTTGCAAAAAAGCATTGGGAGCAAAGGAAGCACTTTCATATCTGGAGCAGGAGCCTTTCGACATTGTGCTGCTGGATATCATGATGCCGGAAATGGATGGCTGGGAATTGTGCCGTGAAATCCGGACGTTTTCAGATGTGCCCATCATTATGCTGACAGCCCGGGAGCAGCAGAAAGATATCATAAGAGGATTGAATCTTGGAGCGGATGATTACATCACGAAACCATTCAACGAAGAAGAACTGCTGGCACGGATGACAGCATTATTGCGCAGAAGAACGCCAAAAAACATTATTGAAGTGAATGGGCTGCTGTGGAATGAAGAACAGTTTGAACTCAGTTACCGCAAACACGCCATCAAGCTGACACCGAAAGAATTCCTGATGGTGGGCCACCTGATGAAAAATAACAACAAAGTATTTACAAGAGACCAGCTGATTCAGCTGATTTGGGGATATGACTCTGAGACGGAAGGACGCACCATCGATTCGCATGTGCGAAATGTCCGCGAAAAAATACGGCAATCAGGCTTTCCTGTCGATGACCATTTCATCACCGTCTGGGGCATCGGCTATAAATGGACAAACGAAGCAGAACAAATTTAAAAAACACGGCGCAAAATTTTTTCGCCGTGTTTTTTAATAGCTGTTTTATGCGATTTTCCGACAAGCTTCGCAAATTTGCTGAAGGATTGGAGTTAATGGATAAACCCGGTTAAAGCCTTATCGCTTTACGCAAAGCTGCACTTCTTTTAGTATATTAAATAACTAAAAACTCACTAACACACAATTTAACAGGGCAATCGGTAAAATGCAGGGGACAATAGTGCTGCCTGCAAAGCCGCAGAGAATCTTTGATTCTTTGCGGTTTTTTTTATTCAAATCCATTTAGGACAGGAGAAGATCTATGCAGAAGCAGACAGAGCCTCCAAAGAATATCGGTTATTATCTATCGCGTGTGAAAGACATCCATGTCGAAGAGGGCCAAACGTTCATCACTTTGTTCGCCCGGCTGTCCATCAAGACACCGGAACGGAATCAGAATGTCTGGGTGGAAATAGAAGAAGTTGCGTGGCATCAGGCCAGCCGGCAAATTCAGCAGCTGCCGAATGGCGCATATTATTTTCAACTATCCGAACCCGTTTTTCGCGAAATGGAGCGGGTGTCCAAAGAGCAATTGAAGACGCTGTATCATTTTACGCCGCTGTATGAATCGGTCACTTTTAAAAAATTAGGCTAGCGTTCCAGAACTCATAGCGATTTTCTACCATAGACTAGCTGAATGACAGAGGAAGACAAAAAAGGAGGAGGCACAGTCACGTGCCTCCTCCTTTTTTGCTTAAATCAGTTTTAATTGAATCAAGGCATTAAAAACGGCGGTGAGCCTGGATTCGTGCCGGATGCAAAATCGATCAGCGGGATTACATATGCGATGGCAATCGAAACTGTCGCCAGCGCGACCCAAATCGACCAGCGATCCATGAACAGCGGCGAAGCGTCAGAAGGGCTGTAATCTTCGCCGATTGGGAAGTCGGCATCTCCTTTTGGTGCGAAGAACGCCAATTGCGCCCAGATATAAAGCAGCAAAGCCATGCCGATGACGAGGATGACCCCGCCCATGGCCATCAGCGTTTCGTACATTGCCCAGTCGGCTGCGGCGCTGCTTCCGTTGTAAGTCGTATTGGCGGTGCGTCGCGGACTTCCGAGGAGACCGTTGATGTGCATCGCGCCGGACATAAGCAGCATGCCGCCTGCCCAGACGATGGTTTGTATAACCGCCAGACGGTTGATGGTCTGCGTCATCCTCCGTCCGCTCAAATAAGGGATGAGCCAGTAGGAAATTCCGAAAAACGTCAGCATGACCGTTGTGCCGACCGTCAAGTGCAGATGGCCGGTGACCCAGATGGAATTATGGACCACCTGGTTGATCTGGTTGCTGGCGTTGATGATGCCTCCGAGTCCGGCGGGGATGAACGCGAACATCGCGACGATCAATGCGAAGAAGCGAGCGTCAGACCAGGGAAGTGTTTTCCACCAGCCCAGTAAGCTTCTCACGCCTTTCGCTCTTCCCGCGCGCTCCATAGTCGCAAGCATCGCAAAAGCGGTCATTAGCGATGGGAAGATGATCATAAACGTCTGGATGACGTGCAGGAATTTTAGTTCGACAGACAAGCCCGGGTCAAGAATCTGGTGGTGAAACCCTCCCGGGACATTGGCTACCACAAGAATGACCACTGCTACACGCGCAAGTGAGTCACTGAAGACTTTCCCGCCGATGATTTTTGGCATGGAGACATACCAGGCGGATATGGCTGTCAGCATCCAAATGTTCACCAGCGTGTGGCCGAATGCCCAAAACAAGGTTCGTCCCATCATCGGGTCGATGGTCGGTACCCACCCGAATGCCCAAGGTATGACCATGCCGACAACAAACACTGCTATGAACAAGGAAGCGAAAACCCACAGCACGAAGACGGCATTTGCGAAAAAGGCGAACAGCGGCGTCAATTTTCCGGGATTCCGTTTTCTCCAGCTTTGATAAGTGATGAACATGCCGACGCAATTCAACAGGATGCCGACGACGATGAGCGCCAGTCCGACGTAGAACCAGGGATGTGCCTGCATAGGCGTATAAAAGGTATACAGCACATTCGCATTGCCCGTCAGGATGAAGAACGCGGCCATTACCGTTCCGACGGACATGAGCGCAAAACCGGCCCAGCCGAAAGCGATTGTTTTATCGGCCAGTCCGCCAAGGACCCGGGAAGTGCCGGCGTATAAATAACCGATGCTGAAAAACGAAGTCAGCACCAGGATGAACATCACGCCGTGAGCGGTCAGAAGTGCGTAATAGCTGATCCAGGAAGGGAGCTCCAAAAAGCCGCTCCGAACCAGTCCCTGCAGGAGGCCTGCAATCCCGCCTACCATAATGGCGATAAAAGCAATGGATAAATTGGCGGCGGATAAACGGATATCGCGGCTGGTGATACCGGAAGCCGCTGCGTCATTCACGGCCACTCCTTTATGGAGAATCGGTGCTTCATTGATATGAGCCATTATTTCCCCTTCTTTCTTTGGTTATTTGACTGTGATGGTATTTGCCATGAACTCATGGCCGAGACCACAATATTCGTTGCAAAGAATCAGGTATTCGCCGGGTTCGTCGAACGTGTGGCTGACTTTCGAGATATGGCCGGGCACCACCATGACATTGACGTTGGTGTCAGTGATTTTAAACCCGTGCGTCACATCCGGGGAAGCCAGAGTGAAATGGACGGTTGCTCCTGCAGGAATTTCCAGATCTCCTGGCTGGAAAGTGAACATTTCCGCGATGATGGCAATTTCGTATTCGTTATCACCGATTTCTTTCAGCTCCGGATCTGCAAAAATTTCTGATTCCCGGACACTTTGGGGATCGATCATTTCTGCATGGCTCGGCGGCCCCATATCCAGGAAGAATGTTTGAACCGCAACAATGCCAAGAAAGATGAACAGGATGATGGAACCGATGATCAGCCACAGCTTTTCATAACGATGGATATGCATATGTTGAATCTCCTTTCCGATTTCTGTAGTGGCCCGCTCTTAATTGCGCTCCAAAAATAAGATGAAAACACTGAACCAGGATATCAGCATGAAAACGGCGATGATCAGTACGGATGTAAAGGTGCCTTTTAATGATGTTTCCGCGGAATCGGTATGATTCCGGTTCTTGTTAGTGTCTCTCGGAGCATTCTTCATTACGGAATTCCTCCTTTCATCTGCATGTCGTTTTGCCGAAGCTTGTTATCTGCCGATCAAAGACTATTGTTGGACGATGAAAACTTAATTCCTGAAAAGGATGGAGAATACCGTTAAAAACCTATAGAATGCAATTAAAGAAATATTTAAAATATTTATTTAATTAAAGTATACACAATAAATTGGTAAATTCATTAGAAAATATATAATTTTTTAGTCTGAATTGCTCAAATATGTAAAAACCGTGAAAGTCTGAAGATGAAGATAGCCATACGTCAAATATGGAGGAGGAAATCCGATGCTCGTCATGGCCATCGCTCTTATCGTCACTGCATTCTTGGTGCTGGTGATATCGGCGGAAGTGAGTGATAAAGAAGAAAAAAATTAAAAAGTTCCAAGCAAAAAAGCTGTCCAGTTGAGAAAATTCAACAGGACAGCTTTTACATTTAACCAGAAGCTCAACGCTCCTTCCTTTTCTTCTCCATTTCATCCGCCATCCGGCTGGAATCCGTGTTGCCTTCATTCCGCAGCTGCTCGATGATATTGCGGTAATCCGTGTCGTTGCGGTTCTGGCTCATCTTGAAGGCAGCTTGGATATCGCTCACTTTCACTTTGAAGCCGACGATGCCTTTCATTTCTGTTTCTAATAGAGAAGGGGACAGCTTGTCCCACAGAACGGTATCCGGGCGGTGGTGCTCGTATTTCTCCATCAGCTTCGTCAAATCCTGCTTCAATTCTTCTCCGTCCAGAATTTGGGCGACGCCGTATATATGGACTGCCTGGTAATTCCATGTCGGGACGTTTTCCTGCTCATACCAGGAAGAGGAGATATAGGAATGCGGTCCCTGGAACATGATCAATATTTCTTCATCCTGCTCAAAAGTCCGCCACTGGGGATTTCCGTATGCCATATGGCCGGTTACGTAATAATCATCCTCTTCTTTCACCAGCTGCAGGGGCAAATGAGTCGCGATAGGTCTGCCTTTTCTTGTCGTGACAAGCGTGCCGAACGAATGATGCTGCACAAATTCCACTATCTCATCAATATCGGTCACTTTATAAAACTTTGGGATATACATTTCAAACCGCCTTTCTGAATAACAGCATCACATTGTTTTTGTCATGATCAAATCGATTTGCTTGTCGTCGCCCATGTAAAATGGATGCGCGCCGGTTTGGACAAATCCTTTCTTCTTATAGAAGGCAATGGCGTTTTCATTATGTTCCCAGACGCCCAGCCACACTTTCTTCTTCTCCAGTTCAGCCGCCACATCAAAAGCTTTCTCCAGCAAGAGCTTGCCAAGCCCTTTTTTATGGAACTTCTTCTTTACATAAATACGCTCGACTTCGAGTGAATCAGCGCCCATCTTTTCCGACTGTGCTTCGCCGACGTTGATTTTCAGGTAGCCCGCGACTTCGTCGTCGCTGTGGACGAAATAGAATCGCGATTCCGGATTCGCCAGTTCAAGCGCCAATTGCTCCTGATTATAGGCTTTCTCCAAGTATGCATTCAAGTGTTCGGGCGAATTCTGCTCCTTGAAAGTTTCAGTGAACGTCTCCCGGCTGATGGCCTGAAGTTCAGGCAGATGTTCAGGTGTACATTTGATTAATGGCATATGCAGCGCGCTCCTTTAATAATGTCGTTTTTGTCCTTTTTTGACCGCTTCCCAATCCCTTTCGATATTCTTTCGGATCCGTCGCAGCAGGCTGGCGGCCATTTCGGCTTCTGTTTCTGTGAACCCTTCCAGCGCAACGTGATTGGAATGCTCATTTTCCCTTTTGATGAAAGGGTATGCTTCTTTCCCTTTTTCGCTCGGAAACAATCGCTTAATCTTCTTATTTTCGGTGTCGGGCTCTTTTTCAATAAAACCGTTCAGCTCCAGTTTTTGAATAGCGCGGGTCGCTGTAGAGCGGTCCACTTTTATCAATTCCAGCAATTGTTCCTGGATGATTCCGGGATTTTCACAGATTCTTACCAGATAGAGGTACTGGCCCTTGGTCAGATCAAGCTCTTTGAATTCGATATTGCTGATGGAATCCAAAGCCCGGGCAATCATGCCGATTTCACGCAGAATTTCAGTCATTGAAACAGCCTCCGTCTAATTAGTATAAATAAAATCTACTCTATTTTTATTGCAAATGCAACAAAAAAATCTTTGCTGCTGGTCTTTTTCTTCATTCATGAAAATTTTCAGGTGAGGGGTATAAGAAACAGTCGATTTCCCGGCACGGCAACCCACTGTGAAAATTCTTTCTGAAACCGGATGTGCCAGTGAGCATTTCTGACACTGGAAGGTTATACTTTATTGTTAACGGGTATCATATTAGTTGGTGTCTGAAAATGATCGTAAGTAAAAGTGCAGCAATATAGATCAAGTAGAATCCCAAAATGGAGGAATATGATGGCACAGTCAACTGCGGGTTCATCCCGGCAATTCGAAAATTTCAATGAGGCAGCCGATCAGGTGCTCAAAATGCTAAGCGGCCGCATGAACATAAATACGCTGTTCATCGCGAAAAATGACGGCGAAACCAATACCATTAAGAAAGCTTTTAATCGGGACGAAGAATTGGTCAAAGAAGGCAGTGAGTCGCCTTTGAACCAGACTTTCTGCAACCTCTCGATCCAACATGGCCAGGATGTGCTCAGGATAGATGATATATCGAAGGATGAAAATGCCCAGACTCTTGAAATTGCATCCAATTTCGATAAAGGTTCCTTCATGGGCATCCCGATTTATTATGAAAACGGTAAGGTCTACGGCACCATTTGCGGCTTGGATAAGCATCCATATGACTTCACTCCGGAAGACCAGGAAATGTTCGAGATGATGTCTTCGCTGCTGACGTATATTTTGGAACTCGAAACGGCCAAAAAGGAAATACAGAAACTTTCCTCTCCGCTTGTTCCTTTGACCGATGGCATTTCCATTCTGCCGATCATTGGCCACATCACCCTTACACGTGCCAAACAGATGATTGAGGACACAGTCAATAAAGCAGGCGGTGAGCTCGATTTTCTGATCATCGATTTTTCAGGAATCACAGAAATCGATCCGCAAATCGAGCAGCCATTGCTGGATTTGGTGAAAATCTTGAAAATCATGGGTGTGACCCCGGTCATTACAGGAATCACTCCATCCATCGCATTGAATGTTCCGCATTTCGCCCATTCGCTGAAAGGTGAAAGAATGGAAGCGACACTGAAGATCGCTATTGAACAAATGGGATTTGTGCTGACGAAGAAAATTGAATCCTGCTCGTAAAGTTAAAAAGAACGCCGGTGAAGCCATTAAAAATGGCCAGCCCGGCGTTCTTTTTTACATTTCGCTTGTTTCAGTAAAAATGGAATTCACGGCCATACGGGCAATCGTGCCGTTGGACATGATGAACTTATCGACTTTGACATGTGAGAAGTTCGGAAGGTGCTCTTCCCGTTCGACTTCGACAGTCGTGAAAACATCCGGCGACATCCGTTCCACGGCAGTGGCGATCAACAGGGACTTTCCGTCAGTCAGCTTCTGGTCTTCAATCCGGTCATCCGCAAAAATCAGCACTGCCTTGGCCTGCTGGATATTGGCCTGGCGAAGCACATCTTCGTGGGTGGCATTGCCTTTCACGTAATGGATGCGCGGGTGGATCTCTTTCGCTTTATCCAGCCGGTCGATCACCACAACATCGGTTTGGTCATCCTGTTTCAGAATTTCGGCAATTGCATTTTCAGCTTTGTGGGACCAATCGATGATGACGATATGGTTTTTTCCTTTAAACATCAGCTCACCCCTTTCTTCGCGTTTTTTGTGCAGGCTCAGGCTTTCAAACGCCTTTCCAATAAATGATGCAAACAGCCCGATGCCGATTATGTACAGGAAAAAGACAGTGAAGATTCTTCCGCCGGTTGTGGAAGGGTAAAGATCACCGTAACCGACAGTCAGCATGGTCGTCATCGTGAACCATAACGAATCGGCATAGCTGGTGAAAGTGGATGGCTCGATTGCAGGCAGCAACAGGGTGCTGAAAGCGATCAGCAGCATTGTGCTTAGCGTAAGGATTAGCCAGGACAAGCTTGTCGCCTGCAGATAGAGCCGTCGAAGTATGATCAAACTGGATCCCCCCTTTTTAACTAACAGTATACACGAAGAGACTTATGGCAGAGACAAGTGATTTTATTATCAATAAATTAACTATTTCGATAATATAAGAGTGAACCATCATAAAAAAGGAGGACACGTACATGGATTTAGCAGGAAAAGTGGCAGTAGTGACAGGCGGCGCTTCGGGAATCGGGCTTGCCGCAGCAAAAGCGTATCTGGCAAAAGGCGCGAAAGTGGTGATTGCGGACTTCAATGAAGAAGGCGGCAAGAAGGAAGCTGAAAACCTGAAGGGCAGCGGCGAAGTGGAGTTTGTCCAAGTGGACGTGGCAAGCGAAGAATCGGTTCAGAACATGATTCAGTTTGCCATCGACACGTTTGGCACAATCGACATACTGGTGAATAATGCCGGCATCGGCGCACTGGGCGAAACACACGAACTGAGCTATGAAGATTATCACAAAGTCATTGCGGTAAACCAGGATGGCGTGTTCTTCGGCTCGAAACATGCCGTTCGCCACATGATGAACAACGGCGGCGGCGTCATCGTCAACACCGCTTCTATCCTTGGCAGTGTCGGGGAGGGCGGGGCTTTTGCCTATAATGCTTCAAAAGGCGCCGTCAACTTGATGACTAAATCACTGGCGCTTCAGTATGCCAATAAGAATATCCGCGTCAATGCAGTGGCGCCGGGCTATGTGGAATCCGGCATGGTCAGCCGCGACGCACTGGGACCGGAATTCTACGATCAGCTGGTCCAGAAACATCCGATCGGACGCCTCGGCACAGCGGACGAAATCGCACATGCCATCATCTTCCTCAGTGAAAATGATTTCATGACAGGCGCCACTATACTGGTGGACGGCGGCTACACGGCACAATAAGAAAAATGGAATCGCCGTCCATCTATTTGGTGGGAGGCGGTTTTATTCTATAGACTAACGATACGAAAGGGTAGATACATATGCGCTTAGCAACCATTCAACTGGACGGAAAAGAGACGGCTGCCGTCGTCACAGCAGCTGGGGCAATTCCAGTCGAAACCATCAATAAAGAGTTTGGCCAGCAGTGGCCGACACAACTTTTTGACCTGCTGCCGCTCGAGAAATTGGAGCCATTCAAAGAATGGATCGCCGGACAAAATACGGAAGCGCTCGAGCAATTGGTTATTCAGGACGCCAAATTCGGTCCGCTTTACCGCCATCCGCGTAAAATCTGGGGCATCGGGCTGAATTACGTCGAACATGCCGCAGACCTCAGCGAAGTCTCGCCGAACATGGAGCCCGCCAGTTTTATGAAACCTGATACGACAATCATTGGACCCAGAGATACGATCCGTGTGCCGCTGCAATCCGAACGCACGACGGCGGAGTCTGAACTTGGCATCGTCATCGGCAAGGAATGCAAAGACGTCGAAGAGGAAGACGCGCTCAGCGTCATTGCGGGCTACACGACCATCATCGACATGACCGCGGAAGACATTCTGCAGAAAAATCCGCGCTACCTGACACGCGCGAAAAGTTTTGACACCTTTTTCAGTTTCGGTCCGCAGCTCGTGACAGCGGAAGAAGTGGAAGATGTGCTCGACCTGAAGGTGGCGACTGTCATCAACGGGGAAATCCATCGCGATAACCTCGTGTCCAATATGACCTTCCGGCCGCAGCAGCTGATTTCCTTCCACTCAAAAGTCATGACGCTTTTGCCGGGAGACATCATCTCGACGGGCACACCGGGAGCCGTCGTCATCCGTGACGGCGATGTGGTGGAATGCCGCATTGACGGATTTGAGACGCTGGTGAATCCGGTAATGGATTTGAAGGGATGATAAAAAGCTGTCTCCTTGTTAAAAGGAAGACAGCTTTTTTTCGTGGACACGCATTTATGGGGAATCAACATTCCTATGAATTCTGCAATAGTTTTATTTAATTTTCTTTTTGGTGTGGACAGAAATTTTCTCGCCGAGTACATAGGAATCTAAAAATTCTTTAAAGATCTGCACGGCCTGTGTGTGTAGTTTCGATTGGTGGGTGATGTAATGGAAACTGGTTTCATTTGGGTAATCACTAAGACTGACGCCCTTTAGCGTGCCGACCTGTACATCGGATTTAATGACCGATTCCGACAGGTATGAGACTCCAAGCCCGAGTGCCACCGACTCCTTAATGGTCTGCGAGCTTCCGAAACTCATGATGCGTTTTGGCGCAATGCCGAGCTGGGAGAAGAATTTATTAGTGACATCTCGAGTTCCTGAACCTTCTTCACGGATGATCCAGGTTTCTGCTTCCAGCATTTTCTTATCAATGGATGAGTTTTTATTGATGGGATGGTCGGGACGAGCCACAATAAGCATCATCTCCTCTGAAAACAGATTGACATCGACATCATATTCGGCGACATCAGCTTCAACGATAAAGCCGATGTCAAGTTCCTGTTTGTGAATTTGTTCCGCAATGACTTTAGAATTCTGAATGGTGATATTAGGAAGGATATTGGGATGTTTCTTATTAAAAGCATAAAGGATGGCGGGAAGGAAATATTCACCGAATGTATAAGCGGCGCCTATCGAAATCGGTATATTCTTTGAAGGATCCAAGTTAATAAGTGATTGTGTCATATCATGGTATTGCATAAGAATCTCTTTTGCATGGGTGTATACAACTGAGCCTTCTGGTGTCAATTGAACATATTTGTTGGTCCGATCGAAGAGTCGGCACTCAAGTTTACTTTCTAAAGCTTTAATGCTCAGACTGATGGCAGAGGGCGTCATATGCAGTAATTCAGCCGCCCGGGTAAAGCTTTTCTGTTCGGCTGTCGTGACAAAGATTTCAAGTTTGTGTTCCATGGTACACCTCCATATTGAGTTTTATTAATTATAACATTAAATATATTTAATTTTACTAATCCATACAATGTTTTGTAAGATTGCAATAAGTTTAAATTATCAATTATTTATTCTTTGAAAAGGTTGGAGGGTGGATTGTATAAATACATCGAAAGAACTTCATAAGATAATAAATCTAGTAAAAACAAAAAAATGAGGGGGAAAAAAATTCATGAATATATTCAAAAAGTCGAAAATGTTTAAGACGGCCACAGCAGCTGTGGCTGCAGGATTACTATTAGCAGGTTGTTCATCTGAAGGTTCTTCTGGTTCGGCAGAAACGGCAGAGGGATATCCGAACAAGCAAATTCAATTGATGCTTCCATGGGGTGCAGGCGGGGACTCTGATGTAATAGCGCGTACCATCAATAAATATCTCGAAGAAGAGTTGGATGTGAAAATCGTAGTGACGAATATGGGCGGCGGAGGCGGCACCATCGGAGCTCAGGAATTTATGAAGCAAAATCCGGATGGGTATTCCATGCTGGCTGGCCACGATTCAATCGCAGTATCCCATCTCATGGGCAAAGCAGATTTTTCATACGATGATTTTGAACCGGTATCATTGATGACGACAGCAAATCAATTGATAGCGACAAACGTGGCAAACGATTGGGAAAATATGCAGGACGTTGTCGATGAATTAAAAGAAAACCCTGAATCCATAAGTTTCGGAGCGAGTATCGGATCAACGACACACATTGTCCCACTCGGAATAATGGATAGCCAGGACGTGAAGTTCAATATCGTAGCCTATGAAGGAACGGCTCAGCGTACGCAGGCATTATTAGGGAATCATTTGGACCTCGGATCCACTACAATCCCTGCTGCGAAAGAATATATGAAAGCCAATCAATTAAAAATGCTGGGAATCGCTTCTGAAGAAAGAAATCCGGCATTACCGGATATTCCTACTTTAAAAGAGCAAGGCATTGATTTCGTGAATGCGACTAATCGGGGCTACTTCTTCCCGAAAGACACTCCACAGGAAATTGTTGATGTCATGGACGAAGCGCTGAAGAACGTAGCTGAAAATCCTGAGTTTATAAAAGAAATGGAAGCAATGGGAGTCGATGTGAATTATAAAGACACTGAAGAATACACGAACTACTTAGAGGACGATGTAGAACACCTGGAAGGAATGCTTACCCGCCAGAATATTATTGAATAATGAAGTTCTAAGAATCGCGAGAGGGAGACGGAAAATGAATCATGACCGCATAGCAGGTATTGTTATTCTAGTATTTTGTGCGTTCTTCTACTATCAAAGTTTTGGAATCAGCAATCAAAATTTGACTGGCTTGGAAGCCACTTTCTTTCCACGGGTTTTACTTGTCGGAATCGCAGCGCTTGCTCTGCTGTTATTGATAAGATCGTTCTTTATTAAAAGTGCAGCCGTGAAGAAAGTCGAACAAGGTGAAGAATCAGGACCATCAAGAAAATGGTGGAAAGTTCCGTTGATATTTGTCTTGTTTGCAATCTATATTTTGCTGATAGACATTTTAGGCTTCACCTTTTCATCGTTTCTATTTATGACAATTGTTTATTTAATCGCTATTACTGCAACGCCACTTAAAAAGACTGTTAAGAAACATGCTGTATCGATAGGGTTTTTGCTGGTGGTTTCAATAACACTGACATTCATATTTGAGAGGTTCCTGTCAGTGTATCTGCCAAAAGGGCTATTTTTCTAAAGAGGTGAGATTTTGGGGAATTTAATGATGAGTCTGCAGGCAGTTACTCAATGGGAAGTATTGCTCTTAATGCTAATTGGAGTAATTATGGGTATAATCTTCGGTTCAATACCGGGTTTTACTATTACGATGGCCGTTGCTTTAACTTTGCCGTTCAGCTTCGGATTGGAGCCTTTATCAGGAATTGCGTTGATGATGGGTGTCTGGCTGGGAGGAGCTTCGGGTGGCCTGATTTCATCCATCCTGCTTGGAATTCCGGGAACACCTTCGTCGGTGGCCACTACATTTGATGGTTTTCCGATGGCTAAGAAAGGTGAACCGGGGCGTGCTTTGGCAATCGGCTTATGGTCTTCATTTTTTGGTTCTTTGATTGGTGGAGCCATATTGATAATCGGGGCGCCTCTATTATCTCAATGGGCTATTCAATTTGGACCTTGGGAATTTTTCGCACTGATGGTATTAGGTTTAAGTGCAATCGCGAGTCTCGGAAATGGCAGCTTGATCAAAGGGATCTTGGCAGGTTTGCTGGGAATGTTCTTTGGAATGTTCGGGCTGGATCCGGTTCTTGGCACTGAGAGGTTTACGTTTGGAGCAGTATCAATGATGGCAGGTTTCAGCTATCTCCCAGTACTGATCGGTATTTTTGCTTTTTCCCAGTTATTATCTGAAATTGGCAAGCATTCAGGTGGAAAAAGTGAAGTCGATACGAAAATCAGTCTGTCATATCCGATAGGGAAAACATTGAAAGATATGGGCGGCTCTTTTGTGAACGTTATTCGTTCTTCTATTATCGGAACAATTATTGGTGCTCTTCCGGGAGCAGGTTCGAGCATTGCCAATATCATGAGTTATGACGTTGCAAAGAAACTATCCAAAAAACCAGAACTTTATGGAACTGGAACGAAAGATGGAGTTATTGCCGCTGAAACGGCAAATAATTCCTCAGAAGGTGGTGCGTTGATTCCGACGCTGGCACTGGGGATACCTGGAAGTGCTGTTACGGTTATGATGATGGGCGCATTACTGGTCCATGGAATCCAGCCAGGTCCGTATTTTTTCGTATCTCAGCCGGTACTGGCATACGGCATTTTCCTATCTTTCTTTATCTCAGCTATATTGATGCTGGTCGTCCAGTCTCTGGGCATAAGATTGTTTTTGAAAATCAATGATATTCCAATGCACTTCCTGTTGCCGGTCGTTATCATCTTATGTGCTTTAGGAAGTTTTGCATTAAACAACAGGGTTTTTGACATCTGGGTTCTCTTGCTGTTCGGTGTAATCGGTTATTTGATGAAAAACTCAGGTTTTTCACTCCCGGCTTTTGTACTCGGCATTATACTTGGTCCTTTGACAGAAGAAAATTTACGGAGAGCGGTAGCTACAAGCTCGGATTTGACGCTGTTTTTCACTCGTCCTTTATCAGGAGTCATACTTGTATTGGCAATTCTATCTATTCTGTATGGAATCATCACTGAAATCAGATATACGAAAAAAATGAAACAGCTAGAAACGGAAAGTTCATCAGATCTGTAAACATTAGTCAGGAGGAGAGATTTTGGATTATTTAAATCACCCGTTTCCATCTAAGAGAAATACAGTATTCGCAAAAAAAGGTATGGTGGCAACTTCACAGCCCCTAGCGGCACAGGCCGGAATTGAAATTATGAAAAAAGGCGGCAATGCCATTGATGCTGCGATTGCAACAGCCGCATCCTTGACGGTGCTCGAACCGACATCGAATGGCATCGGCGGGGACGCTTTTGCATTGGTATGGGTGAAGGGCGAGTTATACGGATTGAATGCCTCAGGGCCTTCGCCAAAAGGATTGACCATAGAAGCCGTGAAAGGCCTCGGCCACGATAAGATGCCGGTGCATGGCCTGGTTCCGGTAACGGTGCCGGGTGTCCCCGCTGCCTGGGCGGAGCTTTCACAGAAATTCGGCAAACTTTCACTGCTTGAAACACTGCAGCCGGCAATCAGCTACGCCGAAGAGGGCTATCCGCTGACGCCAATTCTCGGGAAATTCTGGCAAAAAGCCTATAACAGTTTCAAAGGATCATTTACGGCAAAAGAATTCGAAGGCTGGTTTGAGACGTTTGCGCCAGATGGTAAAGCGCCAGCAATCGGAGAAGTTTGGAAGTCGCCAGGTCACGCAGAGACGCTTCGTAAAATTGGCGAAAGCGATGCCCGAGAGTTTTACGAAGGTTCCATTGCCGACGAGATCGACGCATTCATGCAGGAACATGGCGGCTTCCTGCGAAAAGAAGATCTTGCCAGCTATCAGCCGGAATGGGTGGAGCCGATCTCAACGACTTACAAAGGCCACGAAGTGTGGGAAATTCCACCGAACGGGCAAGGCATGGTCGCGCAGATGGCGCTGAATATTTTCAGTCAGCTCGACGCACCTGAATGGCAATCGGCGAAGACATTTCATCAGCAGATTGAATCGATGAAACTGGCGTATACGGACGGCCAGGCATTTATCACTGAACAACAACATATGCCGGTAACAGCGGAACATCTGCTGTCTGAAGAATACGCCAAAAAACGGGCGGTTCTTCTCGGCGACACGGCAATCGAACCGGTGCCCTACGATCTTCCGGCAGGCGGGACAGTTTACTTGTCGACAGCTGACGCGGAAGGCAATATGGTTTCCTTTATTCAAAGCAATTACATGGGCTTCGGCTCCGGAATCGTCATCCCGGGAACGGGCATAGGCCTGCAGAATCGCGGAGCAGATTTCTCACTCGATGAAAGCCATCCGAATGTGCTGAAGCCGGGCAAGAAAACATTCCATACAATCATTCCAGGCTTCCTGACAAAAGACGGAAAAGCCGTCGGACCGTTCGGAGTGATGGGCGGCTATATGCAGCCTCAAGGACATTTCCAGGTTGTGGTGAATACGCTGGATTACCTGCTTAACCCGCAGGCAGCCCTCGATATGCCGAGATGGCAATGGGTCGGCGGCAAGAAAATTCACGTGGAGCCTGAATTCCCAAATTACCTCGTTCAGGCATTGCAGCGCAAAGGCCACGACATTGAAGTATTGCCGGATGGCGGCACCTTTGGAAGAGGACAAATCATCTGGAGAAATCCAGAGACGGGGGTGCTTGCCGGCGGAACCGAATCTCGGACGGACGGAGCGGTTGCAGCTTGGTAAAAACAGATAAAATTCGATACAGCAACGTCTTTATGGCGTTTTTCCGATCAGGGATGCTGGGATTCGGAGGAGGGCCCGCAGTCATACCGCTACTTCAAAAAGAAGTGGTGGAACGCTACCACTGGATGAACGACGATGAGTTCGGCGATACCATCGCTTTGTCGAACACGATGCCGGGGCCGATCGCGACAAAACTGGCGGGCTATATTGGCTACAAGATCGGCGGGTTATGGGGCTTGCTTGTTGCGCTCGCGGCGTCGGTCATTCCGACAGTGGTCCTGATGGTGCTGCTGCTTGGTGTGCTCCAGAGCTATAAAGATGTACCGTGGGTGCAGAATATGTCTCAGACAGTCGTACCCGTCGTTGCGGTTATGCTCGGAGTCCTCACCTGGAATTTCGTCCAGCAATCTCAAAAAGCTCTTGGCTGGGGCGTCGCTATTTTCCTCATCGTGATTTCAATCATCGTAATGGAAGTCCTCGGAGTTCATCCGGCAATTCTGATTGCGGCCCTCATTGCGGTGGTCCTGGTTCCCTTTATTAAAAGGGTGGTGAGTAAATGATTTACTGGCAAATTTTCATTGCATTTTTCATACCCGGTATTCTGGGTTATGGAGGCGGTCCTGCATCCATTCCGCTCGTTGAAGAAGAAGTGGTCGAGCGGTATGGCTGGATGTCGACACAAGAATTCGGTGAAGTGCTGGCACTCGGCAATGCACTTCCTGGCCCAATCGCCACAAAAATGGCAGGCTATATCGGCTATATGGAAGGCGGATTGCTGGGAGCGTTTATCGGCCTGTTCGGCACAATCGCACCATCCCTTATCCTGATGCTTGGATTAATGGCGATTCTGTTTAAATATAAGGATTCAGCGGAAGTAAAAAATATTTCGAAAGTGGTGAAGCCGGTCATCGCTGTGCTCATTGGCTTTATGACATTGCAATTTGTAATTGAATCTCAATCCGCACTTGGAAATATTCAGACTGTTGCTATAATGGCTATAAGTTATTTGATGCTGGAGCGGATGAAAGTGCATCCGGCAGCGGTAATTGCGTTGGCTCTAGCATACGGAGCGGTCACCGGAATTTAAAACAAAGGGGAGAATTGATATGACCAATAAAACATTTAAAAAAACGATGATGACAGCCGCTATGGCTTTGACAGCGCTTGGTCTGACGGCTTGCGGCGAAGAAAGCGGCGGTTCTGCTGAATCATATCCAGAACGTGAAATTGAACTGACTATCCCGTGGTCTCCAGGTGGCGGCAGCGACATCGAAGGCAGACTGGTTGCTCAGCATACAGAACAAAACCTGGATACTTCGTTTGTTGTCATCAATTCTCCTGGAGTGGGCGGCACTGTGGGCCTTGAAGAACTGGCTGAGAAAGAAGCCAACGGCTATAATATAGGCCAAATCCATGAAGGGCTGCTGGTGGCACATCATACTGATATCACAACGATCAATTATGATACGTTCATACCGATTGCTGCGATGTCTTCTTCCGACCAGATTTTAGCGGTGCCGAGCGATTTCGAAGCAGATACCCTTGAGGAATTTGTGGCTTACGGCAAGGAAAATGAAATCCGTTTTGGCGGAACAGTGGCAGGCATTCCACGCGTATGGGTGGAGCAATTAGGTAAAGAGCTTGAGATCAACTACAACCTGGTGGGCTATGAAGGATTAAGTGAAGCGATCCAAGCACTTTCAGGCGGCCATATCGACGCAGCAATTGTCGATTATTCTTCTGCCAATGAATTTGTTGAAGCGGGCCTTATGAAATTTATCGCCATCGGTACGGATGAGCGAGTTGAAAACTTGCCGGATGTTCCTACTTTCCAGGAAGAAGGCTACGATATCAATATGAGCATCAACCGTGGTTATGTAGCACCTGAAGGAACAGATCCTGCAATCATCGAAGAACTGGCAGCAGCTTTTGAAGCAACTGCTGAGGACCAGGAATACATTGAAGCAGTCAATAATGTCGGATCGTCTGTCAATTACATGGGGCCAGACGCCTACCGCGAATACCTTGACAAACAAAATGAATTGATCAGCGAAATCGTCTCTGAAATTTCCGAGTAAGCAAGTTAGTCCTGCAGAAGTCATGTGCGGGGTGGAAGGAGGGTGAACTGACCCTCCTTTTTTTGCTAATGAGATCGTGGGCGAAAAAAATCAGAAAGCGGGATGGCATATGGGAGAAATAATAATTGGATTGGCCTTGATTGCCTTGGGCCTCATTATCTATGTACAGGGCGGTGACCTGCCTTCATTGAATGAAGCATTTTTCAATGCAGGTTCTTTTCCGAGACTGATAGCAGGGTTGCTGATTTTATTGTCACTCATCTTAATTCTTTCAAAAGTACTGGAATTGCGGAAGAGGAAGCCGGTTGAGGATAAAGTCAGCAACAAAGAAAAAATGGGTTCATTTTATCGAGAATACAGACTGGTCATTTTAACAACAGTGGTATTTTTCGTATATATCTTTTTGCTTCAGTTTATCGGCTTTGTCGTTTCTACGATCCTCTTCATTATCGGCGCTGCCATTTTAATCGGCTACCGGAAGCGAAAAGAAGTAATGACCATCTCCGCAGTCGCGGTAATTCTTACATTGACCATTTACTTCTTTTTCGAAAACGTGCTGTATGTCCGTTTTCCTTCAGGAATATTCATCTGAGAACAGCGAGAGGAGCTACTGAAAATGTCGGATTTATTTTTATTGGGAATTGCTGAAGTATTTCAGCTGCGAATTTTAATCGTCATTTTGATTGGGGTCGTTGTCGGCATTCTGGCAGGGCTGATTCCTGGATTTACTGTGGCGATGGCGATCGTCCTAACGTTGCCGCTCACATTCGGGATGGATCCGGTGGCGGGTGTGTCAGCAATGATTGGAGTCTTTGTCGGCGGTATGTCCGGCGGACTGATTACAGCAGCACTGCTCGGTATCCCGGGGACGCCATCGTCCATCGCTACAACTTTCGATGCTTATCCGATGTCGCAAAAAGGCGAGTCGGGCAAGGCATTGTCAATTGGAATCTGGGCTTCTTTCCTGAGCTCGATCATCAGCTTCTTCCTGCTGGTAAGCATCGCACCGCAAATATCGCGTTTTGCATTAATGATGGGTCCATGGGAAATGTTTTCTTTGATCGTTGTGTCCCTCACCATCATTGCGAGTGTCACTGGTGATTCCATTATTAAAGGGCTGATTGCAGGCTTATTCGGACTGCTGATTGCCACAGTCGGAGCGGATCCGATTACTGGTATTTCCCGCTTTTCGTTTGATTTGGCAACACTGCGGGCGGGGATCCCGTTCCTTGTCGTGCTGATCGGTATGTTCGCAATTTCCCGCCTGCTTCAATCTTTGGAAGCGAAGGAAATCAATAAAGACGATATCAAGCGCCAGGAAGACAAAATTAAGAATTTGAAGTTTGTCATGCGGCCGATAAAGACACTGATGGTTGTGTTGAAAAAGCCGGGTACGTTGTTCGGCGCTTCCACTATAGGTTCCATCATTGGTGCAATTCCAGGGGCGGGCGGCAGTATCGCCAACATCGTCGCCTATGACCAGGCGAAAAAATGGTCGAAGAATCCGGAGAAATTCGGCACCGGCTGCGAAGAAGGCATTATTGCCTCTGAAGCCGGCAACAACTCTACTGTCGGCGGTGACCTCATCCCAACGGTAGCCTTGGGTATTCCAGGCTCTGCCGTTACGGCAGTGTTATTGTCCGCATTGATGGTACATGGCATCACGCCAGGACCTTTACTAATCGTTAATGAACCGAATATCGTCGGTGGGATTTTCTTCGCCTTCCTGGTCGCATCTTTCTGGATGCTGATCACACAATTTTTGGGTATGAAGTATTTTATGAAAGTAACACAAATCCCGGTCCAAGTACTCGTGCCAGTCATTCTGGTATTGTGCGTGGTCGGTACTTTCGTACTTAATAACCGTTTTACTGATTTGTATATCCTTCTAGCTATGGGGTTGATCGGCTACATCTTTACCAAATATGATTTTTCTCTAGCCCCCGCTATTATCGGCGTCATCCTAGGGCCAATCGCCGAAGTGAATTTGCGGAGAGCCGCTATGGCAGACCCTGATTGGACGTTATTTTTCACCCGTCCGATTTCGCTCGTGTTCTTAATTCTAGCCGTCCTGTCAATTGTCTATACCGTTTGGCAGACGTACCGGACGAATTATCGCCTGAAAAAGTCAATGGGCGAGAAATAAATATAGGAAGAAGCTGTCGAGGAGATGCTCGACAGCTTTTTGTATGTGTTTAGCAAAGTTCATGGCTGACATACAATTGTAATAAACATGTCATCCGAAAAGATGGACTTTACTGCCTTTTAATGGGTATTCTTGAGATACGATACTGAAATGCGTGGATTTTTATTTGTATAATATTGTTAATGTCTTGGCCTAGAGACATTCAACAAGAAGTTCCAGCTGCAAATCAGTGTAAATAAAGCCTGTGGGGAGAGGTTCAGATGAAATACTCTATTTACCAGATGGACATTATAGCTGGAAAACCTGACGCGAATCGCATGAAGGTCAGACATTGGCTTGAAGCGGAGATGAAAGAGAATAAGCCCGATATTGTGGTGCTGCCCGAAATGTGGACGACCGCTTATACGCTGAAAGCCCTGGACAAAGTCGCCGATACCAACGGCGCAAAGACAAAGAGTTTCCTGAAGGAATTGGCCTTGACGTTCAAAGTGAATATTATCGGCGGTTCCGTCGCCAATCAGAAGGACGGCAAGTTTTTTAATTCATCTTTTGTTTTCTCGCGGAACGGCGACTTGGTGTATGAATACGATAAAGTCCATTTGGTGCCGATGCTCAATGAACATGACTTTCTGGCCGGCGGCGAAAAAGTGCCGGAAGTATTCGAACTTGAAGGCATCAAAATGGGGTTGATCATCTGCTACGATTTGAGATTCCCGGAAATCATCCGGAGCCTCGCGCTGGACGGTGCACAGGTTCTCCATGTCGTAGCCGAATGGCCGGCAGCAAGAACCCGCCACTGGAAGGTGCTGCAGACGGCACGGGCAATCGAAAACCAGATGTATGTGGTTTCCGCCAACCGTGTCGGTGAATATGACGGAGTGGAGTTCGCGGGAGCATCGATGGCCATTGATCCATGGGGAGACGTACTCCTTGAGGCAAGTGAAGAAGATGAAGAAACCTTATCAATTTCTCTGGATCTGGATAAAGTAGAGAAGGTGCGCAAAGAAGTGCCTATCTTTACCAGTCGCGTACCGCATTTATATAAGAAAGAAATATAAGGTGAACAGCCAATTTTATAGCCAATATCAACGCTGTTCCGATGGAAATTTCCGTCGGAACAGCGTTTTTTTATTCGGGGAAAATCCGCTGTTCGAATGCAATAAATGCGGGCGAAATCACCTCTGAATTACGCTCCTCAAAAAAATATTTTAAAAAATTTAAACAAAGTATAGTCCTAAAGAATCAGATTTTTCTATCAACTTTTTGAGCTCCCGCCATAGAGCGAACGAGCCCTTTAATTATAATAAAAAATTGCGGTTTTTAAAGGTGGTTTTTGCAGGTAGAAAAGCCTTTCGTAAGCCGTAATTTTAGAGAACCGGTTTGAAATCATAGGTAATTAAGCGTATAGTTGTGAACATGCGGCTTAGGTTATTTGGCACGAAAAGAGTTTATTTACATAGGTTTTTGTTTGATTGACGACAGAATAAGGCGGATTTTCTGCGTAGCATAAACAGCCTGCAAATAGATTGAGGCACAAGAGATTTTAAAAACTCTTACAGCCATGAGAAGCAAAAAAATGGTAAAAGAGGTGTATGAAACATGCCAGTCATAAAAGTGGACGGCTTGTCGAAAGTATTCGGCAAAAATGCAAAACAGGCTTTAAAGTTATTGGAAGCCGGCAAGACGAAAGAAGAAATACTGAAACAGACAGGCAGCACCGTCGGGGTAAACCGCGCTTCCTTTGAAGTGGAAGCGGGCGAGATTTTCGTCATCATGGGATTGTCTGGAAGCGGCAAATCGACATTGGTTCGGCTGCTCAACCGATTGATCGATCCGACGGAAGGCCATGTAATCGTAGACGGGGAAGACCTCGCGACGATGAACAAAAAAGACCTTCTGCGTGTGAGACGTACGAAAATGAGCATGGTATTCCAGAAATTCGCACTTTTCCCGTTCCGCTCGATCCTGGAAAATGCAGAATATGGCTTAGAAATACAAGGGATGGCGAAAGAAGAGCGGAGCCAAAAAGCCCGCAAGTCGCTTGAAATGGTTGGATTGGGCAATTATATCGAACAGTATCCAGCCCAGCTTTCCGGCGGAATGCAGCAGCGCGTCGGTTTAGCGAGAGCGCTTGCCAACGACCCGGAAGTCCTGCTGATGGACGAAGCGTTTTCGGCACTGGATCCGCTGATCCGCAAAGAAATGCAGGATGAATTGCTGGACCTTCAGGAAAAGATGAAGAAAACCATCATTTTCATCACGCACGACTTGGATGAAGCACTCCGCATCGGCGACAAAATCGCTTTGATGAAAGATGGCTCGATCGTACAGGTCGGTTCACCGGAAGAAATCCTGATGAACCCGGCAAACGATTATGTAGAGAAATTTGTTGAAGACGTGGACCGTTCAAAAGTCCTGACGGCTTACAACATCATGAAACGTCCGGAAACAGTCAACATCGAAAAACATGGCCCGCGGGTTGCGCTGGAACGGATGCAAAAAGAAGGCATCTCCAGCATTTACGTAACAGACGGCAAACGGAATCTGAAAGGCTATGTAACGGCGGATGACGCATCCACTGCACTCCGCAGTGATGTGACGAGCCTGATGGCGATTCTGAAAACAGATGCGCCGACCGTCACGAAAGATACGCTGATGAACGCCATCTTCGAAATCAGCCACAACTCGCCGGTACCGATTCCGGTCGTGGAAGACGGCAAATTGCTTGGGATCATCGTGCGCGGCGCGGTCATTTCAGCACTGGCAGGACAGGGTGAGGTGAATTTGACACATGCTTAACTTCATGGAGAACATCGAAAAATTGCCTTTAAGTTCATGGGTATCCGATTTTACAGGATGGATTTCCGACAGCTTCGCGTTCCTGTTCGATCCGATCAAAAATGAATTCGGGGACGGGCTGGAAAGTTTCGCCGACATGCTGGCGGCAGTGCCGCCGGTCATCGTCATCTTGATCGTTGCGGTCATTGCATTCTTCCTCAGCGGCAAACGATTTGGCCTTGCCGCGTTCTCGGTCGTCGGTTTGCTGCTCGTCTGGAACCAGGGGCTTTGGGAAGAGCTTATGCTGTCCTTCTCCCTGGTGCTCGTCGCCAGTCTGCTCTCGGTCATCATCGGTGTGCCGATCGGCATTCTGATGTCGAAGAGCAAAGTTGCCGAGAACATCATTACACCGGTTCTCGATTTCATGCAGACGATGCCCGCATTCGTTTACTTGATTCCTGCGGTCGCATTTTTCAGCATCGGGATGGTGCCCGGAATTTTCGCCTCCCTGATTTTCGCGACACCGCCGACGGTCCGGTTTACAAACCTCGGTATCCGTCAGGTATCGGAAGAATTAGTGGAAGCAGCCGACGCATTCGGCAGCACCGGTGCGCAAAAATTATTCAAAGTTGAATTGCCGATGGCCAAGACTACGATCATGGCCGGCATCAACCAGACAGTCATGCTGGCCTTGTCCATGGTGGTCATCGCATCGATGATCGGCGCACCTGGACTTGGCCGTGAAGTTCTCTCGGCTCTGCAGCGCGCAGACGTCGGAACCGGCTTTGTCGCCGGTCTTGGGATTGTCATCCTGGCAATCATCATCGACCGTTTCACGCAAAGCTTCTCGTTGAAAAAAGGAACGAACATCTGATCCAGCTGGAATTTTTCCTGAGTAGGGAAATACCATACAATTTTAAAGAAAAAGGAGATTGATCTATTTATGAAAAAAGCACAATGGAAACATTTAGGTTTAGCATTTGCAGTAACACCAATGATGCTGCTTGCAGCTTGCGGAGATGACGAAGCAACTACGGACGAAGGGACTGCCAGCGATTCAGGCGAAGTGAATTACGGCGAAGAAATGGACTATAAAATCACAGGCATCGAACCTGGTGCTGGTGTTGTAGCAGCTTCTGAAGCAGCTACTGAAGAATACGACAGCCTTGAAGGATGGGAAGTTGTAACTTCTTCAAGCGGCGCGATGGCGACTGCACTTGGCGAAGCGATCGACAACGAAGAACCGATCATCGTAACGGGCTGGAGCCCGCACTGGAAGTTCCAGAAATACGACCTGAAATACCTTGAAGATCCAGAAGGCGTTTTCGGTGGAGAAGAAGTAATCAAAACGATGGCACGTAAAGGGTTGGAAGAAGAAAATCCTGAAGCATTCAAAGTCATCGACCAATTCCAGTGGGAAACAGCTGACATCGAAAGCGTTATGCTGGAAGTTTCAAACGGTACGGCTGTAGAAGAAGCAGCGGCAGCGTGGATCGAAGAAAACAGCGACAAAGTGGCTGAATGGACGGAAGGCACTGAAACGGTTGACGGTACGGAAATCGAACTTGCATACGTGGAATGGGATACAGAAGTCGCTTCCACAAATGTACTTGGTCAAGTGCTTGAAGCTCAAGGCTTTGACGTAACATTGACTCCGCTTGACAACGCTGTAATGTGGTCGGCAGTGGCTGAAGGCCAGGCTGATGCAATGGTAGCTGCATGGTTGCCGGCAACACACGCATCACAGTTCGAAAAATACGGTGAAGATCTGGTAGACCTTGGTGAAAACCTGACAGGAGCTAAAGTTGGATTTGTTGTCCCTTCTTATATGGACATCGATTCAATCGAAGATCTGCAGCCAGCTGAATAAGGGAATAAAAGATGACCGAACCTCTGAGAGATTTTTTCTTGGGGTTCGGTTTTTTTGTGCGATTTTACAAAATGAGCATTAAGCTTAAAAGTTGACTAGGTTGGCGAAGCAAAATACTACTTAGTAGAGAAGGGTAAACAACTTTTATTTCAATTTCTCTTGTTTCTAATAAACAATGCATACAAAGAATCTTTGGTTTAAGGACATATATATAATTATTTAAATAGTTGATATATTCTTTATTATAAGAAATTTAATGAAGAAAGGATGTGTGCTGATGTTCGATTTAGAAATTATCAATGCAAATGTTGTTACTCCGACAAATACTTATAAAGGGTCCATATCAATAAAAGATGGTGTTATTGCGGCAATCAGTGAATTTCCTTTAAATAATTCAGTTAGAACGATTGATGCAGAAGGCCTGCATTTGGTTCCAGGTATGGTGGACCAACATGTGCATTTTATGGATCCGGGTGAAACGAGCCGTGAAGACTTTATTTTTGGGTCCTCAGCCGCGGCCATTGGCGGGATAACTACGGTTGTTGAACATACCCATGCCGTGCCGGTCAGAACGGTGGAAGGGTTCAACGGTAAAATCGAACATTTAAAGGATCGCTCGCTTGTCGATTATGCTCTAACTGCTCATGTTTTTCCGGAAGATTTGGGCAACTTACGTGCATTATGGGAAAGTGGCGTAAAACTATTTAAAATTTTTACATGCACCACGCACGGCATACCCACATTAAATAATGACGAATTGTTTAGAGCTTTTAAAGAGATTGCCTCTTTTGATGGACGTTGTCTCGTGCACTGCGAAGATGATGCTATCACAGAAGGGAACGAAATTCGTTTAAAGGAACAACATCGTTTTGATAATGGCATTGTATCGGAGTGGCGTTCGGATATTGCGGAAGAAGTGGCTGTTGCCAATGTAGCATTGATGGTCCGGATGACTGGTGTTACTGCCACCATTGCACACGTCAGCCATCCTTTTGTAATTGATCTGATTAAAAGAGAACAAGCTCATGGGGCAAAACTTTACGCAGAGGTTTGTCCTCAATATTTATTTTTGAATGAAAAAGATGTATTGGAGAATGGGCCTTTTGCTAAATTTACACCACCCGCGAGAACTGAAGAACAGTCAAAAGAGCTAATGGATCTATTGAATAATGGGAATATCCAAATATTATCTACTGACCATGCACCTTCAACAATTGAGCAAAAAAAAGCAGGTACTATATGGGATTGCAATTTCGGCTTACCGGGAGTAGAAACAACATTACCTGTAATGTTGAACTATGTTAACGAAGGTAAAATCAACTTACAGAGAGTGATTGAAGTCTTCTCGGAAATGCCTGCAAAAGTTTTGAATATGTATCCCCGTAAAGGTTGTATCTCTATCGGATCCGATGCCGATATAGTATTGATCGATTTGAAACGGAAATGGACAATTCGAAATGAAGATATTGTTTCCAAAGCTGGTTGGTCTCCTTATGACGGTGTAGAAATTACTGGTAAACCAGTAACTACAGTTGTTCGCGGAAATGTAGTAGTTGAAAATGGGGAAATTGTTGGTGAACCTGGTGTGGGTAAACATGTGGAGCAAGTAAATAAGAGTTTTGTTTTATAATATCTGACATATAAACGAAAGTTAGAATGGAACCCAATAAAAGTTTGAGGAGGAGTTTTTATGAGTATTGCTGTTATCGCTATTGATTTGCACAGGGGACACTTGGATCCATCGGTAGCAACTATGCCGTTGCCTGAAGAAAAGTGCAAACAGGTAATTGAAGAAAACCGGATTTTCTTTAATGAATGCCGCAAATCAGGCATTCCAATTATACATTTACTTACACAGTATCGCTCGGCCGAGGAAATCTTATCGAACCCTGCCTGGAAAGAGCGTTCTGAAGATCCAAATGCAACCAGAAAAAATGTTGCAAACCACAATATTGAAGGTATGCCTGGAGTTGAAGTCATTCCGGAGCTTTTGGAATCACAGGATCTGATTGTGGATACGAAGAAGCGCTATGATTGTTTTGTTGCCACCGATTTGGAATTTGTTCTTAAATCAAAGGGAATCAAAACTTTATGGATTACCGGAGTGAATACTAACAGCTGTTGTCTGGCTACTTCTATAGATGCATCATGCAATGATTATGCAGTAACGATGGTTTCAAATTGTGTAGATACAATGGATGGTATTGAATTTCATGAAGCCGCGTTAATGGTTTTTGAACGCGCATTTGGCAAAGTGAAAACTAGTGATCAATTAATCGAGGAACGACAAAAAAATTCACATGCTATTTAAAAATTATTGGAATAGAACTTAAATTGAATTCGAAAATAAAACCCTCCTATAAAAGGAGGGTTTTATTGGTTGGTAAAAAGTGGATGAGAAGTAGTTGTTTTCGCTGTAATTCCTCATTAAACGGAGAAATTCCTATAAGATTACATATTGGATTATTCTAAATTAATTGAAAATAGTCGGCGAAAAAGAATTATAATAGAAGAACAAAGTTTTGATTAACTTCTTTAGGATGTTCAATCAATGTAAGCAAGAAAGTGAATAAGGGGGATCTATATGATTACTGTGCAGGATATACTCAATGCCGAGGTTTTTAAAGACAGTCAGGTTATAGCTGGAAGAAATGGGCTATCGAGGGAACTATCAACTATAACGATTGCGGAGGTACCGGATTCCGCTAATTGGCTGAGGGGGGGAGAACTGGTGTGCACAACCGCTTTTTTTGTCAGCAATCAGGTGACCCATCAGCAGGAGTGGATTGAAAGCATTATCGGTAACGGGGCCTCTGCGCTTGTGATTAAAGCAAGTCGCTTTTTGGGTGTGGTGCCAGAGGCTATTGTGGAGGTGGCAAACCGCCATCATTTCCCAATTATCAGCGTAGCACATGAAGTAACATGGCCGGTCGTCATTGAAGAATTCATGGACTTCTTTATGAACGAAAGAATGAAAATAATGCAGCAGGTGGAAGAAATTCAAAGTGATTTGACTAGCCTGGTGCTGGAAAACGCAAGTCTCGACACAATTGTTGGACGTATCGCTCAATTGATAGGAAACCCGGTAATTCTGGAGGATGCGAACCTGCAAATGATTTCCGCTGGCATTCCCAAGTCCGATTTGACAGCTTTCGAGATTGAGGTGTTGGAAGAACGAAAGACGGAGGACTTTAAAAGCAGAATAGTCAACACGAAATTTTATCGAAACATTCACCAGGGTGTGGTAGATACCCAACAGGAAACTATCATCAGCCAAAAAGATGAAAAGCGAATCAAAAATATCATGATTCCCGTTTATTCGAATAAGAGCATATACGGTTACTTATCGATGATTGATCTTAAAAATCCTCATCTGCCGATTGACAGAATCATTTTAAAGACTTCGACTACTGCACTGGCATTGTCCTTGATGCAACAGTATGTAAATAAGCAGACCTTCCGGAAGAAAAACCTGGCATTAATCGAGGACATCATCAGCGGCCGGATTCACACGAAAGTGGTTTATGATGAGGATTTTCTGGACATCAACTGGTCTAATCCGATGGCAGCAATAATGATTGAAGTCGTTGGATTTAATGAAGATGGCAACAGGGTTAATGATCAGTATGAAGAGCTGATATACCGTATGACACAAAACCATCTTAAGAAATATTTTGGGCAAGTGATTATAGGTAACGTAGGTTCTTTGTTTACTGTCCTGGTATCATTCAATCCGAAAAAAGTGAAGGAAATGCCTTCTGTTCTGAAAGAGATAATCGGAAAATTAAAAAGTGATTTAGAAGAACAGTTCGGCAAAGAAAAAGTGCTAATAGGAGTCGGAGGAGCATATACAACTTTGAATTTGGTCAGCAGAAGTTATAAAGAAGCGAATATGGCCCTGTCAGTCGTAAGGAAATTCATATGGAAAGGGACGCTGATGTTTTCAGATGATATTGGTATCTATCGAATCTTCTCAATGATTGAGAATCATGAAGAGATAGAAGATTTTTGCAACAGTTATCTGGAAGATTTGAAAAAATACGATAAGGAACACGGCAATGTTCTTTTGGAAACGTTGCACGTATTCCTGCTAAGTGACAGCAGCATAAAAGCGACGGCCGAGAAAATGTTTCTTCATCCGAATACCGTCTCTTATCGAATCAAAAAAGTGAAAGGGATAATTGGCAATGAGTTGAATTCTCCAGAGTTCAAACTGGCTTATTTATTTGCGTTGGAATCGAATATCTTATTGAATCAATGAATTAGTTTGTCGTGTTGCAACAATGGATAAGCCACATCTTTGTTCCTGAACAATATATATATCCGTTTGATTTATTGGTATATTTTAAAAAATCAAAAAATTAGATGGGGGAATTCGATGATTATTGATACGCATCATCACATCATACCGAAAAATATCGTGGATTTAGTGCGTAAAGGCGACAGCCGCTTTGATGCGGAGGTACAGACAATTGATGGGCAGGAGTGGATGATCCACAAGCAAGGCTATAAATATCCCTTATTTAATAAGTTTTATGATAGCGCTTCCAAGAAGGAAGATATGAAGACAGGAAAGCTTGATAAAATCATACTGTCACCTGCGCCACCTACTTTCAATTACTGGTTAAATGACACAACGGCAAAAGAAGTGGCTATTCTGGTAAACGATGGAATTGCTGAAATGATGGCCGAAAATACGCAAGTGTATAGGGCAATGGCTACGGTACCGATGCAGAACCCGCAACTGGCAGTCCGGGAACTGGAACGAGTGCATAAAGAATACGGTATCAAGGCCGTCGAGCTGGGCACTTCGATTGAAGGCGTGAATTTGGATGATCCGAAATTCCTGCCTTTTTTTGAGGCCGCTGATGACATGGGCATCACTTTATTCCTTCATCCATACTATGTAGGGGATAAATCCGGTTTATCCAAATACTACTTTACCAATCTGATTGGGAACCCGTTAGATACGGCGGTTGCAGCTGGCAGCCTGATTTTTGGCGGAGTGCTGGATCGCTTTAAAAACCTGAAAGTAATGTTGGCCCATGGAGGCGGCTACATGCCATATCAAATTGGGCGGTTTGACAAAGGATACCGCGAAAGAAAAGAAAGCAGAACTTGCGAAAATCTGCCTTCCTCCTATTTAAATAGATTCTATTTCGATACTTTAACATTCTCACCAAAACCTTTGGAATTTCTCGTGAACCTTGCAGGAGAAGATAACGTAGTATTGGGAAGCGATTATCCTTTTGACATGGGGACGCTGACTCCGGTGGACATTGTAAACGAATGTAATTTCTCGGAGGAAGTAAAAGCAAAGATTTTAAGCAAGAATGCGGAAGTTTTATTCGATTAATCGAAGGAAGGAGGAGCTTCTATGAAGGTTGCGTCGATTCAAGTTCAAGCCAATGACTTAAAGGACTTTCAAAAAGCATGGGCTAAACTCGAAGATCATATTTTGAAAGCATCAAAAGAGAATGATCTCATTCTGGTGCCGGAATGTGCATTCCCCGCTTACTTCCTGAACCGCGAGGAAGGAGATCTTGATTTTATTCTTAGTAAAGGAGATGAATACCTGGCTAGGATAAAACAGCTCGCAAAAGATCAGAAAGTATACATTGCTTACGGTTATGCAGAAAAGTCAGAGGAAATCGTCTATAACTCGGCAATATTAATTGATCGCAATGGAGAAGAAGTTATTAAGAAACGTAAATCCTTCCTCTGGCATTTCGACAGTGTTTGGTTTACTGCCGGAGACGACGTAGCAGTCGCTGACACAGAATTCGGGAAGGTCGGCCTTGTGGTTTGTGCGGATGCGAGAATGCCGGAGATAGTTAAACTGGCAGCTTTGCAAGGCGCCAAATTCATTATCGACTTGGCAAATCTCACCGCGACGGGACCTGACATTTCTGGACTGCACAACGTGCAGAGCGCGTATATGCTGTCTGTTCGGGCTTTGGAAAATCAAGTCTGGCTGGCTGTTTCTGATAAATGGGGTGTAGAGGCAAATTCGATAACCTACGCTGGACGGTCAGGAGTATTCGCTCCAGATGGAACGTGTGTCCATCAAGCGGGTTCCGATAGTGATGAAATCGTTTCTGTTGAAATTCCTACCGATCTAAGCGGTCGAATCCTTTCACCAAATGAAGCTTTGGGAATCACCAGAGAACCTTTGCTGTATAAAACTTTGGTAGCGGAACCGGAGTCATTGCCAATCATGGAGATCCTGGAGGAAAAAGTAGTTCCTGCAGATATTACGCCGTTCATTTCTGTCGCAGCCGGAGATTTTGAGGAACCGGAAAAATACCTTCAAATGATTTCGCGGCTAAATCATCAAGGCGGGCAAATAATTTGTATGCCTCCAGTAAGTTTCCCGATTTCAAAAAGTGCGGTTAGCAGCATTTTAGAGAAAGATACGACGGCAATCTGTACTGAGGATAATTTGGATGGCACGATGACCAGTTTTCTCATAACAAGTGAAGGCATACAGGATATTTATGATACCTTACACAATGGCAAATTAATAACAGTAACGCCGCCAGTTTTTAAAACAAGGTGGGGCAGAATTGGCATCATGCATAATAAGGAAGCGTTGATCCCTGAATATCCAAGAACATTGATGCTGTTGGGAGCCGATTGTCTTGTCTGGCCAAACCGGCTGCAACATTCAGTTGCAAGCAATGTTGGCCGTACAAGGGCTGCGGAGAATCGAATGTTTATAGTATCGGCCCAAGCCGAAGCAGCACAGAAGGCGGTCAGCCAAATTATAGATCCTGCCGGGGCGGTAATCGCTTCCACCCTAAGCAGCGAGAAAGTACATGCAGCAAGCGGCTTTGCATCATTTACGTTGAGCCGGGTGAAAGAAGTAGTGCCCGGAACCAGTGTTGTGAAAAGTCGCAGGCCGAACTTTTATGGAGGTCTTGTGAATGAAGAAAATAGAGCAGTTCATTAATGGAGATCCATTTGTCTCTGATTCCGGAAAATACTTTTCGGTTATTAATCCAAGCACGAAGGAAATAATTGCAGAAGTGGCTGAAGGCAATGAAACAGACGTTAACAAAGCAGTAGAAGCCGCAACGTTAGCTTTTCAAACATCTGATTGGGCAGTGAACAAAGATTTACGCTACCGCGTGCTCAACCGCTTCGCCGCTATTTTAAGAGAATCATTACCAGAGCTGGTCGAGCTGGAAAGCATGATGACCGGCAGGCCGATCAGAGAAATGAAGGCGCAGCTGAGCCGCCTACCTGAGTGGTACGAATACTATGCAAGCGTATTAAAGACATTGGATGATTTTTCGCCACCTTTTGGCGAAGGATTTGTTAATTACACCACCCGAATTCCGCTGGGTGTGGTGGCTTTGGTTGCACCGTGGAATCATCCGTTATTAATCCTTACGAAAAAATTGGCGCCTGCCCTGGCAGCCGGCAATGCAGTCGTTATTAAGCCGTCAGAAAACACACCGTTGACGACATATTTTTTAGCAGAACTGGCAAAGGAAGCTGGCGTGCCGAACGGTATTCTGAATGTGGTGCAGGGATACGGCAATGTTGTGGGGAAAGCACTGATTTCGCATAAAGCAATTGAAAAAATTGATTTAACTGGCGGAACGGAAACAGGCAGGCAAGTAGCTGCAATAGCAGGTTCCAACCTGGCAAAAGTTTCCGCTGAACTGGGCGGCAAAGCTTCGGTGCTGATTTTGCCGGATGTTGATTTGGACGAAGCTGTCAATGGCGCGGCTTTTGCATCCTTTATCGCTGCAGGACAAACTTGTGTGCAGGGATCCCGGATTTTAGTGCCTGCCTCGCTCCATGACGAATTTGTGGAGCGATTTATAAAAAAGGTAGAAGGATTAGTGATTGGTGATCCGAAAAACGTCGAAACAGATATCGGCCCGGTCATTTCGGAAAAACAATACAACCAGATTTTAAACTACATTCAAATCGGTATCGACGAAGGCGCTAAATTAGCTTATGGCGGCGGAGCACCTGCTGATGAAAAGACGCCACCGGGTTTCTATATTACGCCAACCATTTTCACGCAAGCGGATAATTCAATGCGCATTGCCCAGGAAGAAATTTTCGGGCCGGTCACTTGCATCATTAAATACAATGATATCGAGGATGATTTAATTCCGTTGGCAAATGGCACGGAAATGGGATTGGCGATGTCGATCTGGACCAATAATATCCGTGATGCTCATTGGCTCGCGAATCAACTCGAAGCCGGCATCATCTGGATAAATGATCATCACCGTATTGACCCTTCTTCTCCTTGGGGCGGCTTTAAAGACAGCGGCATTGGCTCGGAAAACAGTATTCAGTGCTATAAGGATTATACAAAAATCAGGAACGTCATCGTCAATACCAGCAGAACTGCATTTGATTGGTTTGATGGCTCAGGGCAAGTTAAAAGGTACAGCTGAACTTGGTTCAGTGGACGCTGTCCATAGGCGAAGAAGAAGATACTATCTTTTTCTTGAATTTTTCACAAAACCGATTTTGAAAGTTCTCTAAGAAATAAAAGCAAGTGAGCTGTTTTTGCACTGAGTTTTGCTAATTGAATGATTCAAATTTTTCAAAGAGGAGGAAATCAGTTGGAACATAAAATTGAAGAAAAAGATGGTATGAAAATCGAATGGGACGTTCCCATCCAAATGGATGATGGTCTCGTTCTGAGGGCGGACGTTTTCCGGCCAATCAAAGAAGGGCGCTATCCGATCGTTCTTTCATACGGACCTTATGCCAAAGGACTTTCATTTCAGGAGGCGTATTCCCGTCAATGGAACTTGATGGTTTCTGAACACCCCGATGTAGAACGAGGCTCTACCAATAAGTATCAAACTTGGGAAGCGGTGGATCCTGAGAAGTGGGTTCCGGATGACTACGTCTGTGTCCGTGTAGATTCCAGGGGAGCCGGACGCTCTCCCGGCAAACTTGATCCATTTTCAAAACGGGAGACGCAAGATTATTATGAATGCATCGAATGGGCGGCTGTACAGCAATGGAGCAGCGGCAAAGTAGGTTTATCCGGGATTTCTTATTACGCAATGAACCAATGGCAAGTGGCTTCACTTCAACCACCACATTTAGCGGCCATGATTCCGTGGGAGGGATCATCAGACTGGTATCGTGATGCAACGCACCACGGGGGTATCGTATCAACTTTCTGGGAAACGTGGTTGCCACAAATCCTGACGGTACAGCATGGTGTGGGCGAAAATGGCAGCAAAAATCCGAATAATGGCGAGTATGTGGCTGGACCAGAAACGCTTTCACAGGAGGAATTAGCCAATAACCGTGTGGCTTTGGGTGATGAGATTTTGGCGCATCCGCTGGAAAATGACGAATATTATAAAGAACGTACGGCGGATTTCTCCAAAATCACTGTGCCATTCCTTTCAGCAGCCAACTGGGGAGGAATTGGACTTCACTCCCGAGGGAATTTTGAAGCTTATGGAAGAGCCGCTTCGAATCAAAAATGGCTAGAGGTCCATGGTCTGGAACATTGGACACACTTTTATACCGATTACGGCATTGAAATTCAAAAAAGATTTTTTGATCATTTTCTTAAAGGAGAAAATAGTGGATGGGATAAACAGGCGCCGGTTCAGCTGCAAGTGAGAGGAGTCGACAGCTTTACTCAACGCGAAGAACAGGAGTGGCCACTCGCCCGGACAGATTGGAAGAAGTTCTATCTTGATTCAAAAAATAACGGATTCAGCGCTAACCCCGTAACTGAAAATGACTCGGTTCAATACAGCGCAATGGAAGATGAAGTCACATTTTCGAGTGAACCGTTTACTGAAGAGACGGAAGTAACAGGCCCTATGGCTTCTAAATTGTTCATTTCTTCATCGACTGAAGATGCAGATCTGTTTCTGACCGTCCGGGTGTTCGATCCTGAAAACAGTGAGATTGTATTCAGTGGAGCGATGGATCCGCGCACGCCGATTTCACAAGGATGGCTGCGGGCTTCTCACCGAAAATTAGATCCAGTTAAGAGTGAGTTCTACCGTCCGTTCCATACGCATGATGAAATCGAGCCTCTAGCTCCAGGTGACATTTATGAACTCGATATTGAAATATGGCCTTCGTCAATCGTCATTCCAGCGGGCTATCGACTGGCACTGACCATTGGAGGCAAAGATTATAAAAATACTAATGAGGGAGTCCGGTTCCATACGAAATTCATGACCGGCTCCGGAGCATACTGGCACGATGATCCAGTGGATCGACCGGAAAGTCTTTTTGGTAATAAGATTACGCTTTATACTGGCGAGGGCAAAGATTCGTATTTCTTGGTCCCTGTCATCCCAAACAATAACTAAGAACGAACTGATGTAACGGAGATCCAAGTAGTAGTTTTGCTGAAAATATATTTATCTGCATTACTATTACAAAAGACTCCCAAAAGCCGATTGGTGGTGTATTTAAATGGAGGAATCCATTAGTAAGTCGGAAAAAGCTTATCACTCTAATCCAGTAATCAGAATCCTATCGTGGATTGATCGATGGATAATCGAAGTGTTTGAGAAGTTTATTCTCTCTTTTGGATTATTGGCTTTATCTGCAATAGTATTTGGTGTTGTTATAGCAAGGTATTTCCTGGGTTTTTCGCCTGACTGGTCAGATGAATTGCCGCGCTTCATGGTCGTGTGGATTACCTTTATTGGAATGAGTTATTGTGTCCGGCAAGGATCCCATGTCAAAATAGATTTATTTTTAAATAAAATGCATGGAAAAGTTAAAAAATATATCAATGTAACGATTCTCTCAATCTGTTTCTTGTTTTTTGTTTATCTGACCTATCTTGGATATAACTTAACAATGGCAGTTTTTGCTGCCAATCAAATGTCCGTTTCATTGGATATTTCGTTAGGCTATGTTTATATGGCCATTCCGATAGGGTGTTTTTTAACCGCTAAAAACTTTTTGCATTTGCTTATCAAAAATATTCTCTCAAAAGAAGTAATAGCTGATTTAAGTGAGAGGGGGATAAAATAATGGTCGCCAGTCTGTTTCCATTGGCCATATTCTTTCTGCTCCTGGGATTCCCAGTCTTTATGGCTATATTAATACCCAGTTTCGCTGTTTTAATTCAGAATTTTCCAAACATAGCTCCCGATATATTGCTGCAACAAATGGTTGGTGGAGTCAATAATTTCTCCATCCTTGCGATTCCATTCTTCATATTTGCAGCGGATGTAATATCTCAAGGGCAAATTGGCAAAAGGCTGGTGAATCTGGCGAACAACATGGTGGGCCATATAACTGGTGGTTTAGCTATAGCAACGATTATTACTTGTTTATTTTTTGGTGCCATCTCCGGTGCCGGATCAGCGGCAGTCGTTGCAGTGGGAGGTATTGTCTATCCGATTCTGGTTGAAAAAGGATATAAGCCGAATTTTGTAATCGGATTGGTACTGGCTTCGAGCAGCTTGGCAATGCTCATTCCGCCGAGCATCGCAATGATTCTCTACTCCACGGTAGCTCCGGCAGCTTCTGTACGGGATTTGTTCTCCGGCGGATTGATTTTAGGGATCATGGTGGGAGTAGCCTTTATGGTATACAGCTACTTTTATGCGAAAAAGAATAAAATTCAAAAAGAAGAATTTATCGGATTCAAGAATTTGGGGAAAGCATTTGTTGAAGCAGGTTGGGCATTGGGCTTTCCAATCGTTATTCTTTCCGGTATTTACCTCGGCATCACAACCATCACCGAGGCTGCTGCTGTTGCTGTAGCATATGCTATTTTTGTAGAAGTTGTCATTTACAAAGACTTAAAACTGAAAGAATTGGGCAGTGTGGCGACCAAATCAGGTTTAATCATTGCCATGTTACTGGTGCTGATTGCGGCTGGTAAAGCGATATCGTACGTAATGACCATCGGTGGATTACCACAAATGATCAACAGTCTACTGGGAGATTATTCGGTAGTCGTCGTTTTACTGCTGCTGACATTGATCTTCCTGGTTGCCGGCATGTTTATCGACCCCAACTCAGCTGTTATTATTTTGGTGCCATTAGTCGCTCCGGTCGCATTTGGACTGGGTGTTGATCCTGTTCACCTTGGATTGATTATCGTATTCAACCTAACGATTGGGATGATAACCCCGCCATTCGGCTTAAATATATTCATTGCGCAGAGTACATTCAAACTTCCTTATGAGAAAATCTTACCTGGTTTAGTGCCGTTCCTGGCAATATCTATAGGATTATTACTGGTGGTTACTTTTGTTCCCGATTTAATCATGTGGTTTAAAAACTAAAAATGAAAATGGAGGCGAAAAAGATGAGAATTCCAAAATTCCTACTAATGTTGACATTAATCGCTGCTTTGATTCTTGCAGGGTGTGGTGGTGGAGACGACGCTGCCAATGAAACCGCAAGCAGTGGGGGAGATTCTGCTGAAGCCGTAACAATTAAGCTTGCGCATTCATCGGCTCCAGACAGTGCCAGAGATTTAGGCGCCCAGAAGTTTAAAGAAGTTGTGGAAGCTGAAACAGATGGACAAGTGACAGTCGAAATTTATCCGGCATCCCAGCTAGGCAACCCGACTGAAATCGTTCAAGGTGTTCAAATGGGCAATATCGAAATGGCAATTTCTCCAACAGCATTTATGGGCGGATTTGAACCATTGATCACTTTGCTCGATATTCCATTCCTCTTCCCGAATGACAAAGATGCTTTGATGGAATTGCAGGACAGTGAAGCAATGGCCAACTTGCTCAGCAAGACAGATGATATTGGAATTGAAACCCTGGGTATTTGGCACACGGGTTATAAACAATTCACAGGCCCTGTAGCATTAGATGACCCGGCAGCATTTAACGGATTAAAGTTCCGATCCATGCCGTCCCCAGTTTTATTTGAACAATTCAACATTTTAGGTGCTTCTCCGACAGATCTGCCTTTCGCAGACACCTATAATGCTTTGCAGACAGGAACTATCGATGGACAGGAAAATCCATTGGACACGACCTACGACATGAAACTGCACGAAGTTCAGGAAGTTGTGACCATGACCGACCACGGAGTATTGGACCAATTGATCATTATGAACAAAGATTTCTTTGATGGCTTGGATCCGGCTTATCAGGAGGCAATCCAAAAAGGCTTTGATGAAGGCCGCACGGTAACCGTTGATGCAACATATGAAAATATCGAAGAAGTAAAACAAATTATGGAAGATGAAGGCATAGAGTTTGTGGAAATTACACCTGAACAACGTGAAGCCTTTATCGCTGAAACCCAGTCTGTAAGAGACTTCTACATCGCTGAATTTGGCGAAGAAGGGGAAACGCTGCTGACTGATATTGAAGCAGCCATCGAGCAATAAGCAATAGTAAGTAAGCGGACCAATACCGGACTGATCCACGCACGGCATCTTGATGAGGAGGGATGGAATGGCAATAACTATGTTGCTTTACATTTCGTCTATAAGTATTGGAATTTATATAGTTCTGAATCTAAGGGACTTTGGGGTACTGAGTTTATCGCTATACCTGCTCTTCTTTCTCGCCATCTCACTTTTGGCTGTGATGACAGCTGATAAACTTAACTCCAAATCAAAGAGTAGTTTTTACTGTTAGATGTAATGGCTAGTCATTAGTACATCAATTCAATCAAAAGTTTAATGCCAGCTGAATAAGGGAATAAAAGATGACCGAACCTCCGAGAGATTTTTTCTTGGGGTTCGGTTTTTTTTATGCTCACCTGCTGTCTGGCGCTAAAGGGATTAATGATATTCTGTCCATATGAATTTCATCAGGAAGGCAAGCGAATAGTAAAAACAGCTCTGCTACGAAAGTTGATATTATGGTAAGGTGGAAATTACGGAATATTTGAACAACCTAATCAGCTAAAGAGGAGGTTCGTCCAACAAAAAGATGAAGAGCCAAAAACGGGTATTTTCGAATATACCAATCCAGATCAAGATTACAGGGCTGGCCCTATTAATCATCATGCTCATAGTAGGGAGTATTTCTACGCTTGTAATCATTATGGATTATCAGGAAGATATAGAAGCTGCAGAAAATATCGCTTTACAGACAGCAAAGACGCTGTCCTATATGCCGGCGGTTCAAGAAGCGTTCCAGCAAGGTGTACATAGTGAAGAACTGGGGCTCGTAATAGATAGTATCCGGCAGGATGTAGATGCCTCATCGATAATCATACGTGACAGGGAGCAAGTTTTTTTAATGGATTCAGACAGTATTGATGAACCCATGGCATCAGCATTACAAGAAGAGGCTACTGGGATCGCCCAGATGTTTGGCAACAGTTATGTAACGACCGTGGGGAAAGGGAAAGATTCTTTGCTCGTCGGTGTTTCGGGAATTCAGATAGATTACGGTTCTTATTATAAAATGCAGGGCACGGCAATGGTGGTTTATGACAAAGGGCAGATTTTGAGCGGAATCGTGGATGGAGCGAAAAAAATCATCTATATATCGCTTGCAGGCATACTTTTAGGACTTTTGGGCAGCTGGATTCTGGCCAGGGATATACGGAAAGATATGCTGGGTCTTGAACCGAATCAAATCGCCTCCCTTTATCTCGAGCGGACAGCAGTGTTCCGTTCCATCAGGGAAGGGTTGGTCGTTGTCGATGCAAATGAAGAAGTGACGATGGCCAATCCTGCAGCCAAAACTATTTTGGAGATTAAGGAAAAGGTGAAAGGCAAAAAACTGAGAAATGTGATCCAATCGGAAAAGGTTTTTCATACTTTACGGGACCTTCAAAAAGGGGAGACGGTTGAATTTGAATACAATGGGCAGATGCTGATCGCAGATGCACAGCCTGTCTACCAGGAAGAAGAGAGAATTGGCATTATATACAGCATTAAAGACAAAACGGAAATACGCAAAATGGCCAATACTTTGAATGAAGTCAAACAGTATTCGGATGATCTTCGGGCTCAGACACATGAATTCAAAAATAAATTACATGTGCTTTTCGGTTTGCTGCAACTGGGCCGAATCCCGGAAGCACTGGAGTTTCTGAATGAAGAATCACAACAGCAGCAAAACAGCACTGATTTTCTGAACCAGAATATACTGGATGAAAAGGTCCAGGCGATTCTTATCGGAAAAATTGCCCGTGCCTCGGAAACGAAAGTGAATCTGTATATTCACCCTGACAGCTCATTGGAACCCTTGCCTGATTACATTGGTCTGATGCCATTGTTGACGATTCTTGGCAATTTGATCGACAACTCGCTGGAAGCGGTAAGTGGCCGAAATGGAGGTTACGTCTCAGTGTTTACAACCGATTATGGAAATGATGTCATTTTCGAGGTTACTGATAACGGGGACGGCATACCGGACGAACTGGCTCAAACGATTTTTCAGAAAGGCTATTCACAAAAAGGAACTGGCCGTGGGTACGGACTTTATAACGTAGTAAAGGAAATAAGCATTTTAGGCGGAGAAATTGAAGTTGAGAGCAGTTTCGGGGAAGGCACTACGTTCACGGTTTATCTGAAGAAAGAAATTGAAGCAGTGGAAAAGGGGAGCTAAAGTGATTAAAATCATTATTGCTGAAGATGACTACCGGATAGCACAAATCCACGAAGCTTTTATCGAGCGGATTGATGGCCTTGACTTGGTGGGAAAGGCGAAAAACGCGGAAGAAACCATTGAAATGCTGAATATGCATGAAGTAGATCTTATACTGCTGGATATCTATATGCCGGACCGTTTGGGCACAGACTTGCTGCACCAAATCAGGTCGGATTATCCGGGTGTCGATATTATCATGATTACAGCAGCCAAGGAAAAGCCGTTTATTCGAAAAGCGATGGAATATGGTGTATTTCGGTATTTGATAAAGCCTTTGCAGCTTGAAGAATTTACTGAAGCAATCGAAGAATATAAAAAATTTAAGGAAATACTGAATGAGGATGAAGGGGAAATTGAAGCCGGCCATTTGCAAAAACTATTCAGCTATAATCTTAAAGAAGAAAAGAATTTACCGACAGGAATAGATTCAATCACCTTGGGGAAAGTGGTCGAATTGATCGAAATGCGGCCGGAAGGATTAACATCAGAACAGGTGGGCAGTGAAATGGGGGCTTCCCGTACAACTGCCCGCCGGTACCTGGAATATCTCGTCGGGACTGGAAAGGCAAGAGCGGAAAGCGTTTATGGAATTGTAGGACGTCCGGAGCGCAAGTATTTCCACAGTAAATAGTAAAAGAGCCGGCAGCTCGATCTGCCGGCTCTTTTTATTTTGTTATGACATGCCGTGAATTTAATGAACAAAATAGCGACAATAAATTTTAATTTCTATATTTTGAAAACGTTTACATTCTTAATGTTCGAAGTTTATTATTATTTCAGACAACTTATTAGTTTTGTAAAAAACAAAAAGGGAGTGGAAAAAATGAAGAAATTCTTATTCGTAACAGCTGCAGCAGCTTTAGCAATGGTGGGATGTTCTGATTCAGGAGCGTCAGGCGGCGGTGAAGAATTCCCGCAAAAAAACCTGGAAGTGGTAGCGCCTGCATCTCCTGGTGGCGGGTGGGATTTAACTGCCCGTTCTGTCCAAAAACTTTTGCAGGACAATGACCTTGTGGAAGAAAATATTACTGTTTCAAACAAACCTGGCGGCGGCGGTGAAGTTGGCTGGAAGTATCTTCAAGGGCAGGATGCACATACGCTGGCGGTAAATTCAAGTTTAGTGCTGACGAATGAGCTTTTGGGCTCCAGTGAACTGACTTATGAAGATTTTACGCCTTTGGCTACTTTAGCGACGGAATGGCAATCACTGGCGGTTGCGCCGGATTCTGAGTATCAAAGCCTTGAAGATCTGATGAACCAAATGAAAAAAGACCCTTCTTCCATCAATATTGGTGTAGGGCCGGCTCTTGGCAATGATGATCACTTGTCTCTTGTGCAAGCGGCAAAAGAGTTCGGAGTCGATCCGAAAAAATTGAATTTCCTTGTATATGAAGGCGGCGGTGATGTGGTTACAGCTTTATTGGGCGGCCATGTTGATGTAGTCACCACTTCCTTGTCTGAAGTGAAAGAACAGCATTTGGCAGACAAAGTAAACATACTGGCAGTGTCTTCAAGCGAAAGACTGGAAGAGCTGGATGATGTTCCAACGTATAAAGAACAAGGTGTAGACATGGAATTTCCTCACTGGAGAGGTATCATGGGACCACCTGATATGACTGAAGAGGAAATTGCTTTCTGGGATGAGAAACTCGGTGCAATGGTTGAAACGGATCAATGGAATGAAGTCATGGAAAATAATGACTGGTCCGGTTTCTATAAAAACAGCGAAGAAACGCAACAGTTTATGGAAGAACAGCATGAATTGTATACAACATTGGTGGAAGAGTCAGGAATGGCAAAATAAATCGTGTTGTCATCAGGTAAGGAGAGTATAACTCATGAAACTATTTAAAATCGGCATGCCTGTATTTCTGATAGCGCTAAGTATCGTGTGCTTTTTCGCAAGCCTGAATTTGCCAAGAGCAAATTTGGGCAATGCGAACGGCCCGATCTATTTTCCGGTGGGAATCAGCATTTTCCTTTTCATTTTCAGTGTAATTTATTTGGTTCAGGAAATTAAAAGTCTGCACGATATCAATGAAAAAATTTCTGAGCTGTTCAGTGGCAGAACACCGCTGCTGGTTATTGCGACTCTTGTGCTCGGTGCCATCTATGCATTGATATTCGAGTCTGTCGGATTCCTGGTTTCAACAATAATTTTTCTTGGCTTATTGCTTTTCCTGGTAAATGGTCCAAAGAAATGGCTGGTCAATATCTCAGTGACCCTCGTCTTTTCATTTCTGTCTTGGTATGCCTTCAGTGAATTGCTTGGCGTAAGTTTACCGTAGGAGGTTTAAAATAATGGATGCTTTCTTAGAAGGTTTAATGACCTCACTGCAACCCATCAATATAATGTGGATTGTGATCGGCGGATTTTTAGGGACCGTCGTAGGGATGCTGCCGGGTCTTGGTCCAGCTACCGCAGTTGCAGTCCTGATTCCGGTGACATTTGGCATGGATCCCGTCAGTGCGCTGATTTTAATGGCAGCCATTTACTATGGCGCAATGTATGGAGGTTCCAGAAGTTCGATTTTACTGAACACTCCAGGTGACGGTTCAGCCATAGCTGCAACATTCGATGGGTATCCGATGGCCCAAAAAGGATTGGCCGGTCAAGCGATGGCCCTTTCTGCTGTAGCATCGTTTATCGGCGGCATCATGGCGACGGCCGGATTCATCATCCTGGCTAAACCACTGTCTGAATTTGCATTGAAGTTTGGTCCGGCTGAGTATTTTCTATTGATGCTGCTGACACTTTCGGCCATTATCTCCCTCTCCACCGGCCGGATGGTAAAAGGCTTCATTGCCATGTTCATCGGTCTGTTCCTCGCGACAATCGGTGTCGATACGCAAAGCGGTGTTTACCGTTTTACGTTCGGTATCCCGCATTTAAGTGAAGGATTGGAATTTCTGATTGTCATCATCGGAATTTATGCAGTTGGAGAAGTTCTGTACAACTTTATGAATATTGATGATGACCATAAAAAAGAAAAAAAGAAAGTCGGAAAAATTTGGTTCACCAAAGAGCAATGGGATCGTTCAAAATGGCCGATCTTACGGAATGGCCCACTAGGATTTATCATTGGCGTTCTTCCGGGTGCAGGCGGATCAATCGCTTCGATGCTGAGTTACACGACTGAAAAGCAATTATCAAAGCATCCTGAAGAATTTGGCAAAGGCGCACCTGAAGGCCTTGCAGCTCCGGAATCATCCAATAACGCAGCCTCTGTGGGTGCGTTGATCCCGCTACTTACAATGGGAATTCCGGGTTCCGGTACAACAGCTGTTATGCTCGGAGCGTTAATCATGCTCGGCATCCGGCCGGGACCACTGCTTTTTGAAAATCAGCCTGAGATGGTCTGGACGTTAGTCAACAGTATGTTTGTCGGCAATATAGCACTTTTGATCATCAATATATTGCTGGTGGGACTGCTCGTTAAAATCCTGGATACTCCAGCAAAAGTGTTGTACCCAATCATTATCATGCTGGCGTTTATCGGTACATATACGCTTGGCTACAGTACAGTAGACTTTTTCCTGCTGCTTGTTTTCGGTTATTTCGGTTTGGTGCTGAAGATTTTGGATTTCCCGATCGCCCCATTGATACTGGCTGTCATTGTCGGCGGGGACATGGAACAAAACTTCCGTATGGCACTCACTTCTTCGCAAGGAAGTGCTTCGATTTTCTACGGTTCACCTGTAGCTGTCGGCTTGATCGTCTTAACTGCTTTATCACTGTGTTATCCGCTGATCATCAAAGCTTTCAAGAGACGGAAACAGCAAACTGAATAGCACAAATGGAAAGGATGAAAATCTTGGTGACAAAAAATGAACTTCAATCCCATTATGATATTGTAGTCGTCGGTGCAGGAAATGCTGCTTTATGTGCGGCTATCGCCGGCAGCGAGCAAGGCGCAAAAATTCTTGTGTTGGAGCGGGCCCCTAAAGAGAAAAAGGGGGGCAATTCCTTTTTCACAGATGGTGCCATCCGGGCGGCTTACGGTGATTTAGAGAACATCCGCAAAGTCATTCCCTTGTTGAGTGATGAAGAAGCGGCGAATACGGTGATGCCCGAATATGATGCAAAAGAATATTATGATGATTTAATGCGTGTAACAGAAGGCAAAAGTGAACCGTCGCTTGCCAAAACCCTGACGGAAAAATCACTTGAAACGATTCTCTGGATGAAAGATCAAGGGGTAGTATTCGAGTTGAATAAAGGAAATCAATCTTTTGTCGAAAATGGAAAAAGACATTTTTGGGGCGGCTTGCCGTTAAAGACACAAGAAAAAGGTATTGGGTTAATGCGTTCCTTGTTCGAGCGTGCAGAAACATTGGGCATTGAAGTATGTTATGATGCCCGCGCTGTGGAATTATTGATGGATCGCGCAGAAGTTAAAGGAGTAGTTGCAGAAATCGACGGTGAAAAAGTGGACATCCACAGTTCCAGCGTCATTCTTGCGAACGGCAGTTTCGAAGCGGATAAGAGCAAGCGCAGAGAGCATATCGGAGAAGAGTGGCAGGCAGCCATCGTCCGGGGCACTGAATACAATACCGGCGATGGTCTTGATATGGCACTGGCTGCGGGTGCGCAGAAATTTGGACAATGGTCTGGATGCCATTCAATCGGCACCGACTCCAATGCGCCTAAAGTCGGCGATTTCAAAAAGCCTGGTGATATCTACAAAAAGCACTCGTACCCGCTCAGCATCATGCTGAACAAAGACGGACAGCGTTTTGTCGATGAAGGAGCAGATTTCCGCAACTACACATATGCCAAATACGGCAAAGAAATCTTAAAGCAGCCGGACCATGTGGCATACCAATTGTTTGATGCGAAAACGCGGCCATTGCTCCGGGATGAATACAATCTGGAAGAAGCCACTTTCTATGAAGCGGAAACGCTGGAACAGTTGGTCAATCAGCTTCCTGTCGACAAAGATAAATTCCTTGCGACAATCGAAGAATACAACAACGCTGTACAAGATGGTGACTTTAACCCTTCTGTTAAAGACGGCAAACGTACAGAAGGAATCGTGCCGCCAAAAACGAATTGGGCAAATACGATAGCAGAAGGTCCGTTCTATGCTTACCCCGTGACTTGTGGAATTACGTTTTCATTCGGCGGTATCCATACCGATACGGAAGGCCAGGTATTGGATGAAACAGAAAAGCCTATCCGAGGGTTGTATGCAGCTGGCGAAATGGTGGGTGGCATCTTCTATCATAACTATCCGGGAGGTTCCGGTTTGATGTCCGGGGCGGTCTTCGGGAAAATTGCCGGCACTTCTGCAGGCCGGTACAGCAAAAAAATGAGCGACGCTGTAAGCAAATAAGTTCATGGATAACGAAGCCGCCAATGAAAATTGGCGGCTTTGCTGATTAAAGGAGTTTCCTGCATATGAAAAAAACGATTCTCATGATCCTTGCACTCGGAATATATCTGATTTTCATTCCGGACTACTCAAACTTCGCATTGGAATTGAAGGCTTTTGCTGCATTGGCAATCATCCAGATCCTGTGGATTGGCCGCGTCTTTCCTTTGGCTCACAGTTCGATCATTCTGATGCTTATTTTATCTTTTCACTTTTTCAGCTATGAAGAGACATTGTCATATATCGGATCGGATATTGTATGGCTGCTGTTTTCGACTTTTTTCATCTCCCATTCGTTCATCAATACTGGACTGGCATCCCGTGTATCATTGGCAGTATTGAAAATGTCTAAAGGATCGAGCCGTTCCCTGATCCTGATTTCCTACGTGCTGATGTTCCTGCTGTCGTTGATGATCCCTTCGAATGTGGGCAAAGGAAGTTTAGTCTCTTCAGTATTCGACGACTTGCTGAAAAACGTCCGGAAAATCGGCGAAGTGGAGAACCTTGGCAAATCCCTTTTCATCGGAATTGCCTATATCACATCTATTTCAGGATCCGTCGTAGCTACGGGTGCGAGTTCCACCATCTATACATTCGGTATACTAAATGAAAATATGGAAGGCTTGAATTACGTAAGCTGGCTTTTGTTGTTTGCTCCGCCAACCATCTTGTTTGCACTTATTCTGTGGCTCATTTCCTTATCTGTTTTTCCACCTGAGAAAATTGATTCTCAGGCATTGCTGCAAACTTTGAATAAGAAGTCGGAAGAAATGGGGCGGCTCAGTTTGCCGGAGATTAAAGTGATTTTTATCCTCATCCTGATCCTGGTTCTCTGGAGCACACAGCATTTCCACGACATTTCCATTCCGCTGACAGGGCTCTTGGGTGCTGCACTTACCATCACACCGAAAATCGGAGTATGGACTTGGGAAGAGGCGAAAAGAGCCATCGATTGGGATATGGTCATATTTTTCGCCGCTACGATAATGGTTGCCGGCATGTTGATCCAGACCGGTACGATTAACCTGGTGTCAGATTTTCTTGTCAACAATATACCGTTGGAAATGCCTATTCTGGTACTTTTCCTGCTGATTCTTATTACTGCATTGATCAGGCTGATTTTTGTAAATGTCCTGGGGCTGCTGACCATCATCCTGCCGCTCAGCGTTACAGTCGGGCAATCACTTTCAGGGCTTTCCCCAGGTGTCGTCACGATGGCGGTATTTCTTGCCGGCGTCCCGGGTTTTCTTTTTGTAACCCAATCCCCAGTCCATTTGATCGCTTTTTCGTATAAGTATTTTACAGAGCGGGACTTGCTGAAAATCGGCAGCTTTTCGATGATTGCCTGGGTAATGGTCATCACATTGGCGGCAAGTTTATACTGGCGACTATTGTTATAGAACTAGATTAGCGGACCAATGACCTGACACCAGCCGAATAAGGGAATAAAAGATGACCGAACCTCTGAGAGATTTTTTATTGGGGTTCGGTTTTTTTTATATGGAAGAAACCTTGATTTATGAGGATTACCTTTCGACCGCAGATAAGAAAAAACAGATTTATTTGAAAAAAGGGTTGTAAAGCGCTTTCATTTTTAATATACTTGGTAAAACAACTTACTAAACCGGTTTAGTAAACCGATTTAGTCGAAATAAAGTTATTTTCAAGTTTGGAGTAGATTTTATGAAAGCGGTTACGATGGCAGATGTCGCCCGACATGCAAATGTCTCAAAGAGTACTGTTTCCCAATACGTAAACAATAGATTCGATTACATGAGTGAAGAAACGAAGAAAAGAATAGAGCAGACAATAATTGAACTGGATTACCGCCCGAATATTTTAGCGCGGAGCCTGAAGCAAAAATCCACTACGACCATCGGCGTTATTGTCGCGAACATCCTCCATACTTTTTCCACGCAGATTATCCGGACCATTGAAGATGAATGCAATGAGGCGGGTTTTCATGTGATGGTGTGCAATGCGGACGATGATCCGGAAAAAGAGAAGAAGTATATCGAAATGCTGCGGGCCAAACAAGTGGATGGCATAATCATCCTTCCGACCGGCAATAACATAGCCCTTTATGAAGAGATGGTTAAAAGCAAATATCCTGTCGTGTTTGTAGACCGCACCGTTCCGAATATGAAAATCCCTTCAGTCATGCTCGACAATGAGAGAGCAGCCGGACTTGCAGTCGAACATCTGCTTCAGAATGGTTATGAAAGAATTGGAATAATAACAAATGTAGTGAAAAATGTTACACCGCGGGTCGAGCGGATCAATGGTTATAAAAATGCCCTCGTAAACAATGATGTATCCGTTAATGAGGATTATATCAAGAATTTAGAAGTTACTCAGGTAGCCCAGGGTCTCCAGGAAATGCTTCTTCTTCAGCCGCCGCCCCAGGCAATTCTGGCAGGAAATGATTTGGTGCTAATCGAAGTGCTGAAACATATTAAGCGCAAAGAAATTCAAATTCCATCGGAGCTGGCAGTCATCGGCATAGATGAAGTATCGTTTTCAGAGTTCTACGAACCACCCCTCACCATTGTTGAACAGCCGACCATTGAAATCGGTAAAAAAGCGGCAGAACTGCTGCTGAAGATAATCACGGATAAAGAATCCGTACCTGAAGAAGAAATTTACCGGTTTGAACCAGTTTTGAACATAAGAGAATCGAGTAAGCGAATCCAATCTTAGAATAGCCATGGAAATGATTATTTCATGAAAGGACAGATCAGATGAACTTTCAATTAGCGCTGGACCGTTTAACACGGGAACAATGTTTTCAATTATTAAGAGAAACTGAGTCATCGGTTGATTGGATTGAGGTCGGCACAGGTGTCATTAAAGAATACGGCATGGCGATTGTCCGGGATATCAAAGCAGCGTATCCGGAAAAAATACTGGTCGCTGATATGAAAACTTGTGATGCCGGCAAACATGAAGCGATCCAAGCTTTTGAAGCTGGGGCGGATATTACCACAGTTATGGCTTTTTCAGCGGACAAAACAATTACCGAGACGCTGAAAGTTGCCGAACAGTATGGCAAGCGGATCATGATTGATTTGCTGGGGGTAAAAGAGCCTGAACGGCTGAGCGAGCTCCAGAATTTAGGTGTCGATCTCGTCAGCCTTCATTACGGTAAAGATATGCAGCTTGAAGGAGAAATGAAAGATGATCTGTTTTCTCTGACAGAACATCTGGAAGGCATGGAGGTTGCTATCGCCGGTGGCATCAACAAGAAGAGTCTATCGGATTTGTTGGACAAACCGCTCCAAACCGTAATCATTGGCAGTGCCGTAACAGCTGCACCAGATCCGGGACTGGCGGCAAAGGAATTGAAAGGGGTGATGAACCAGCATGAAATCAATCATTGAGACGGTGGCGGATGAAGTTTCCACTGTTCTGTCGAATATCGATGAAAAGGAAGCGCTTCATCTTTCAGAACGAGTATATGCAGCTAACCGAATATTTGTTTACGGTGAGGGGCGTTCGGGACTTATGGGGAAAGCATTTGCCATGCGGCTGATGCACGGCGGATTTACTGTCTATGTAATTGGTGAAACCATTACCCCGAGCATTGAAAAAGGAGATTTGCTGATTGCCATTTCGGGATCAGGTTCTACTGGCGCTGTTATGCAATTCGTTTCTAAAGCGAAAGAAGCAGACGCAGAGGTCTTCCTGGTGACGACCAATAAGGAATCGAAGCTTGCAGAGTTATGCAGCGGAGTACTTATTGTCCCGGCAGCGACGAAATACAGGAGAGAAAGCGAACCGCCTACTATCCAGCCGCTTGGAAACCAGTTTGATCAATCAGTGCACTTGCTGCTTGATGCCATCATTATTTATTCGATTCAAAAAGACGGACAGACATCCAGCCACGAGAACATGAAAAACCGTCACGCCAATCTTGAATGAGAATTGGCTGAAAAAAATAGACTAAGCAATTCAAATAGAAAAATTAGGAGGAAATTAAAATGAAAATGAAAAAATTAGTGTCAGTACCATTTGCAATGCTTTTGGGTGTATCAGTTGCGTTAGCAGGATGCGGCAGTGAAGAAGGTTCGGGTTCAGGGTCTGAAGGGGACGGCGCAGAAAAGATCAAGCTGATTGCAGCGCATAACCAGACAACACCGGATACGCCGTATGGTGTAGGGTTGGATAAATTTAAAGAAGTGGCAGAAAGTGAATCAGACGGAAACATCGAAGTGGAAGTTCACGAAGGCACAATTGGCACCGAAGAATCCGAACTGGTTGAAAAGCTGAAATTGGGAGCCGCTGATGTGGTATTGGTTTCCCCAGGCTTTATGACGCAAACAGGCGTAAAAGAAGTCGATTTGTTTGCCCTTCCATATTTGTTCGACAGCTTTGATCATTGGGAACAAGTAGTGGATGGTGAAGTCGGAGAAGAAGTAGCTTCGATTGTAAATGAAAAATCGAATAACGACTTTAAAATTGTCGGTTACTGGTCTGCTGGAGTCAGACATTTCTATGGAAAAAAACCGCTTGAAACAATGGATGATTTAAATGGAATGACAATCAGAACACAAACTTCCGGTGTAGTTTCCGACTTCTGGAAACAAACAGGAGCAGTCCCGACTTCTGTAGCGTGGGGCGAATTGTACCAGGCATTACAGCAAAACGTAGTGGATTCAGCTGAAAACGCATATCCATATTTCGTGGCACAAAATCACCACACGACTAAAAACGGAAAATATACTACAGAAACGGCACATGATTACACAACAAGATTTTTACTGGTTAACGGAAATGAATTTGATAAGTTAACGGAAGAACAGCAAGAAATCATTTTGAAAGCTGCCGATGCTTCTGTAGCCGCTGAACGAGAAGCGTTATATGCACAAGAGGAAGAATACAAAGAGAAAGCCATCGCTGAAGGCGCAGAAGTAAGTGAAATCGATACGGCACCATTTGTTAAAATCGCTGAACCGTTGCAGGATGCAGCTGCCAAAGATATGGGTGTAGAAGAATTGCTCCAAAAAGTAAGAGACTTAAAATAATTTATTGATCAGCAGAGGGGAGATTGGGCTTGCCTATTCTTCCTTTTACTCTGTTGGAGGAAGGTCGGTAATCATGATAAAAACCTTGGAAAAAGCACAGATGATGCTTGGCGTCGTTATGCTGTCGATATTCTTTATCGCCATCATGATTCAAATCGTTTCCCGCCATATGGGCATTTCCATCATTTGGACAGAAGAAGTGGCAAATTATTCGTTTATCTGGTCCGTGTTCATGGGAGCTGCAGTAATGGTGAATCAGCGTGAACATTTCAGTTTCGATTTTCTGGCCTTGAAATTAAAAGGCGTTAAAAAAATCGGCCTTATTCTTCTGCTCGACACCATTGTCCTGCTTTTTGCAATCGGTTTGCTGTATTACGGAATACAGGCAGCAAGCACATTCTGGGACTACAATTGGGTGGCTTTGCCAGAGATGAAGATGGGCTACGTCTGGGTTGCGCTGCCAATCACAGGTTTAACAATGGCGATTTACACGCTGGGCCATATCTTTAATGGCTTTAAAGACTTCAAACAGGTGAAAAGGGGGGCCAGTTCATGATAGGCATCTTACTTGTCGTTTTATTCCTGGTCCTCATGTTAATAGGGGTACCGATTGCGTTCGTTATCGGGATTGTTTCGTTCATCGGCGTTCTGAGCATTGAGACATTGCCGGAAGTTACGGTTCCGATCAAGATGCTGAACGGAATCGATTCGTTCGTACTTCTTGCCGTTCCGCTGTTCATATTGGCGGCAAACTTGATGAATCACGGGAAAATATCACAAAAACTGATTGATTTGGCCCTTTCCGTTGTCGGCCATATAAGAGGCGGCTTGGCGCATTCGAATATTTTGGTCTCGATGATGTTCGCAGGTGTATCAGGTGCCGCACAGGCGGATACGGCTGGTGTCGGTAAAATTCTTATTCCGAATATGAAAAAGCAGGGGTACGATACGGAAACAGCGGTAGCAGTTACAGCTGCGTCCTCCACTGTCGGAGTAGTCATCCCTCCGAGTATTCCGATGATCATTTTTGCCGGATTGACCAACGCATCGATCGGTGCTTTGTTCTTGGGGGGAATTGTGCCGGGAATCCTGATCGGTGTCAGCATGATGATTTTCGTTTATTTCATGGCACTGAAAAAAGGGTATCCGCGCTCGGAAAGATCGTCATTAAAATCTTTCTCTAAATTGTTTCTTCAGTCATTTCCGGCATTGCTCACGCCGGTCATCATTATCGGCGGTATCATCACCGGGTTCTTTACAGCGACAGAAGCCGCTGCAGTCGCATCCCTTTATACGTTTGTAATCAGTATGTTCTATTATAAAACGCTGAAATTAGCTGATTTGCCAGGCATTCTGAAAGACACGCTGGCTCTAAGTTCCCTTTCGTTGTTTGCATTGGCAGCAGCGAGTGCATTGGGTGAATTGATGAGTTATTATCAGCTTTCGGTCATCGCCCAGCAATTCTTCGTGGACAACGTAGGGGCGAAATGGGTATTCATTTTGATCATCATCGCGTTCTTCTTGTTCATCGGAACGTTCATGGATGCGATTCCGGCAATGATCCTGTTTGTGCCGATCATTTTGCCGACAGCCACATTATTTGAGATGGACCCGGTACACTTGGGGCTCATCGTGGTCATTACTTTGGCGATCGGGTTAATCACTCCGCCATATGGTCTATGTCTGCTGTTAGCGGCGAAGATCGGGGATTTGAGTATAGAAAGGTCTATGCTGGCAGTTCTGCCATACATTGCAATCATTCTGGTAGTTCTTCTCTTCGTAGCTTTCTTCCCGGAAATTGCTTTTTACTTGCCTAAATTAATAAATCCAGACTTATTTCTATAGGTGACAGGGGATTTAAAGAAAGGAAGATTTGATGGTCACTAGAGAAATCTTATCAAGCGAAGGTTCAGTCATGGTCGTAAAAGTACGCTTGGCAGAAGGATTTGCAGGAGATGTGGATCAGCATCCTGAAGAGCAGGTCACTTACATTGTAGAGGGGCAATTGGAGTTTGATGTCGAAGGGGACAAACGGATTTTAAATCCGGGAGATACACAATATATCCCTTCGAACAGCAAACACCAGGTAAAAGTCCTGAAAGAATGTGTCCTGTTGGATGTCTTTACGCCGATCCGGAAAGATCTATTGGCAGAGAGCCGATAGACAATAGCAACAGGGAGAGGAAAAATGCCTCTCCCTATTTTTTATCAATCTGTATCCAATAATTTCTCAGCGATAGAAAGGGGCAGTTATTATGCCGAAAACTTTTGGTGTGTTTACACTGGGAGATGCTTTAATCACATTTGATCCGGCAGAAACCGGACCATTGCGATATGTGCCAAGCTTTACCCGTAAAGTGGGGGGAGCAGAACTGAATTTTGCAATCGGCTGCGCGAGGCTTGGGCTGCATACGAAGTGGACCAGCAGACTGGGGGGCGATGAGTTTGCCCGTGTCATTTACAATTTTGCGCGAGGCGAAGGCGTGGATATGGCAAATGTGGAATTTGTAAAAGGGTACCCTACCTCCCTGAATTTTAAGGAAGTGCGGGAAGACGGCTCAGGAAAGACGTTCTATTACCGTTATCAGTCGCCGATTCTGACACTTGAACCGGAAGATATCACTGAAGAGATGTTTGGGGATATTGATCTGATTCATCTTACGGGGGTCTTTTTAGCCATCGATCCTAAAAATCTGGTCATTGTGAAACGTGTACTGGAAATTGCGCGTGCAAAAGAGATCACCGTTTCATTTGATCCGAATATCCGTCTGAAGCTCTGGACATTGGAGCAGGCGAAAGCCGTTTATCAGGAAGTGTTCCCATTCGTTGATATTCTGCTTTCAGGATTGGACGAAATCGAAATGATCATCGGTGATGCTTCAACAGAAGCATTGGAAAACTGTGCCGCCCAATATGATATCAAACAACTTGTGATAAAAGACGGCAGCAACGGTGCCAAAGTGCTGACCGGCGGAATCTGGTATGACCAGCAAGCTTTTTCAGTCAAACCGATTGACACAGTCGGTGCAGGCGATGGTTTTGATGCAGGTTATGTCTATTCGGTGCTGAACGGTTATACACCGGAAGAGGCCCTGCGATTTGCCAATGCGGTAGGAGCTCTCGTCACGACTGTATCGGGGGATAATGAAGGACTGCCGTACCTGGAGGAAGTCAAAGCTTTTCTTGGCGATGAAAAAATAATCGAACGCTAACACCATTAAAGACAGGAGGACAACGATATGCAGAAGTATTCCATTCTTTCACAATTGGCTGAAACAAAAGTGGTCGCGGTCATCCGCGGGAACAGTGCTGATGAAGCGATTGAGCTGTCGAAAGCTGCAATCAAAGGCGGCATCCGCGCCATCGAATTGACGTATACTACCCCGCAGATCGGCAAGGTCTTTGAAGCGCTGCTGGAAGAAGATGTTTTACTCGGCGCAGGATCAGTGCTGGATACGGAAACAGCACGCCATGCCATTTTAGCAGGAGCCCAGTTCATCGTGAGCCCGAGCTATATGGAAGAACTCTCGCCTATTTGTAATCGCTATAGCATTCCGTATCTCCCAGGTTGTACGACTATCAGGGAAATGGTCAAATCGCTGGAAGGCGGAAGCGATATCATCAAACTATTCCCCGCAAACAATTTTGATCCGTCATTCATCAAATCCATCAATGGCCCGCTGCCGAACGCACGGGTGATGCCTACTGGCGGGATCAATATGAACAATATGAAAGACTGGCTCGATGCAGGTGCGGTTGCGGTAGGAATCGGCAGTGATTTGAATAAGGCTTACGCTGCGGAAGGCTTTGAAGCGGCCGTCGAACTCAGCCGGAAATATATGGAGCAGGCAGGATGAAACTAGCGACTGTCGGTACTAATTGGATTACGTCGCGGTTCATCGAAGCGTTGGAGGAAACAGCCGGCATCGAACTCGAAGCTGTCTACTCCCGGTCAAAGGAGAAAGCAGAAGCTTTCGCACATAAGCACCATTCACCTTCGTATTTCACTAACCTGGAATTGATGGCTGAAAACGAAGCGATCGACTGTGTTTATATTGCATCTCCCAACTCGCTGCATTTTGAACAGGCCATACTGTTTCTGAAGAATAAAAAACACGTGATTTGCGAAAAACCGATATTTTCAAATACAGCTGAATTTGAAGCGGCGCACCGAAAAGCAGAAGAAAATGGTGTTTTCCTTTTTGAAGCGCTGCGCGGAATCCATACGCCGAATTTTAAAGAGTTGAAGGAACAACTGAATTCAATCGGTAAAGTACGAAATGTTCTGCTGCATCGCAATAAGTATTCATCACGGTACGAAGACGTTCTGCGTGGAGAAGTGCCGAATATTTTTTCGCTGCAGTATTCCGGCGGCGCGCTGGTGGATCTGGGTGTTTATCCGTTGTCGATTGCTGCAGCATTATTCGGAAAACCAGATAAGAGTTCCTATTCTGCTGCGCTGCTGTCGACAGGGGTTGATGGGAGCGGGTCTCTCGTCCTTGAATACCCGGAATTCGTCTGCACCATTCTTTGCTCCAAAATATCGACTTCCTATAATAGTTCAGAGATTCAAGGGGAACAGGGGACGATACAGATCGATGATACCGGATCACTAGCTGAAATTAACCTCATCGATAACCATTCCGGCGAGCGGCATGTCATTGGAGAGGTAGAATCAGCCGGAAACATGAAATACGAAATTGCTGCTTTTCTTCAGATTATCGGAAATGCGGATTGGACAGAATACGAAAAATTGACGCAGCTCAGCCGTGAGATACTTGAGATTACAGAAGCAGCCAGAAAGCAGAATGGCATCTTCTATCCGTCCGATAAAGAAGAAATGCGATAAATGACGGAAACAAAATAGTTCAGGAGGCGAAAGGATGTCATTTTCACTTGAATCGTTTTCATTAAAAGGAAAAACAGCATTGGTGACGGGTGCCAGAACGGGTATCGGGCAAGCGATCTCAGTTGGATTGGCAGCAGCCGGTGCGCATCTCTTGCTGCTCGGCCACCGCGATAACCTCGATGAAACCAAAGCGAAAATCGATCAGCTTGGCGGAACACATGAAACCATTTTGCTGGACTTGAGCGAGGTTTCATCGATCCGGGAAAAGCTTGTTCCTGTACTGGAAAAATACGATATCGATATTCTGGTGAATAATGCGGGCGTCATTCACAGGGAACCAGCCATGGAATTCAGTGAAAGTGAATGGCTGCGTGTCATGGATGTCAACATCAATTCCGTCTTCATCTTGTCACAGGAGATAGGAAAAACGATGGTTCAAAGAGGGAGCGGTAAAATCATCAACATCGCTTCACTTCTTTCATTCCAAGGTGGCATGTTCGTTCCTGCCTATACGGCGAGCAAGCATGCGGTAGCGGGATTAACGAAAGCTCTGGCAAACGAGTGGGCTGGCAATGGGGTGCAAGTGAACGCTATTGCCCCGGGATATATTGAAACAAATAACACAGAAGCGATTCGGCAGGACGAACACAGGAATCAAGCCATTCTGGACCGTATTCCAGCGGACCGCTGGGGAGAAGCAGACGATCTTGCGGGCACTGCCGTGTTCCTGGCTTCAAAAGCAGCGGATTATGTAAATGGGCATGTGCTTGTGGTCGACGGCGGCTGGATGGGCAGATAAAAAAGCTCAAATATATAACAAAGGGGCACCGGAAGATTTTCTCCAGGTGCCCCTTTTCTAACGGAATTATAGAACATCAACAACCCCCAAACACCTCAGAAGCCTGAACCTCACCCTGCTGCTGAAACAGATAATAAGAAAGGCCTTCCTGTTTCTTGGCTTCGTACATGGCGAAATCGGCCTTGCGGATCAGTTCGGCCAGATTCTCGCCGTCAGCCGGTGCCGTGCTGACGCCGATGCTGGTCTGCACCTGCTGCAAGCTGCCGCTAATCTCAAAGGGTTCAAAGAAGAGGGCCATCAATTGTTCGGCGAGGTCTTTGCCCGTGAATTTCTCTGACAGATTGGCGACCAACAGAAATTCATCACCGCTCAGGCGTACCAGGAATTCATCTTCGGCGAGCGCGGCTCTCACTCTTTCAGCCACCACCATCAGCACTTTGTCTCCGTAGAGGTGGCCGTGCTGGTCATTGATTTCCTTGAATTTATCCAGATCGAAAAACAGGAAAGCAGTCCGGTGGCGGGTCAGCCGTCCGAAGTTCTTCCGGTAATATTGCTTTAGAAATTGCCGGTTCGGCAAGCCGGTCAACTCATCATGAAGCACTTCGTCATTTTTCTCTTCCAGGTGTTCAAGGGCGCAGTTCACATCATCTGCCAGCAGGCCGATCATATCGCGGCCCGAAAAATTCACGCGGGCACTGTAATCTTCTTCCTGAATACGGGCGAGGATGGTCCGGAAATGCCCGATGATCGAGCGAATAAAAGCATAATTTATTAGAAAAATAGCTGCGGCACTAATCAGAGCGGCTCCAAGTGCCAATAAATACAGGGATAACACTTCTTCTTCCGGCACTGTGATAAGGAAACGCACAGTGGCAGCGAAAGCAAGCCCGATAAGCGAACCGGTTCCCAGGAAAGCTGCAAACATATAAACACTATAATTTTTACGCATGTTAAATCCCGCTTTCTCCTAGATGCTGAATTCATTTTTGCAGGTCATTTCTCACCTTATAATAGGACTATACACTAAATACGAATTACAGAATAGTAAGTACTAAGACCTAACTTTTAGTTACCCCTCTAGACTTTTAAATAAACCCAAAGAGCAGAGGAAGCCGGTCTCTTCTATATAAATACGAAAAGTCTCGGGAAATAGATCATAAGGGATATGCTTTCGAACCTAAAAAGAACGATGCCTAAGCATCGTTCTTCAAAAAACCTTCGAGTATTTCGTTGAATTTGTCGCTGTGTTCCCAAAACATCAAATGACCGCCGAGTATTTCGACGCGTGCTTCCGGCGAAATCCGCTGCATGAACGAACGGGCCGTTTCACTCCAATGTTCGGCGGCGATCGTCAGCGTCGGCACCTGCTCGATCAGCAGTTTCGCTTCTTCCCGGTAATCCGAGAACATGCCGGCGGCGAACAAGTTGGATGCGATATAATACGGCGTCGTGAGCGCTTCTTCGATGATCCACTGCAATTCATCTTCAGTCAATTCGCGCTGCACCATGACTTCAGTGGCGTACTCGGTGATGAATGCCCGCTGGCCCTCCGGATTGCGTAAGTTCTGTGTATAGGCGCCAGCTATTTCTTCAAGCGGCCCTTCGACCCAGTCGTTTTCATCATCACGTGACAGCGGCTTCGGCGACAAATCGACGATGACGGCCGCTTTCACATTATCCGTACCGTTCTGCCGAATATACTCCCACACCGTCAAACAGCCGAACGACCAGCCGAGCAATGTGACATCCTTCAAGCCCAGCTCACTGATCACTTTCGTCACATCCTTGCCGTGGGTGATGTAGTCGTTGCCCTGCAGGGACATCGTCGACCGCCCCTGGCTCCGCGGATCAATCGCAATCACACGATGCGTCTTCGAAAAATGCTCCACCTGGCTCGCAAACGCCTTGGCGGAAAATACCCAGCCGGGAATCAGCACGAGCGGATCGCCGCTCCCGACATCCTGCACGAATAATTCCACTCCGGGATCCACTTCGATATACTTGCCATTCGTCATACTGAATCGCTCCTTTTTTAATGTATTTTCGTTTCAATATTATGATGGAAATAGACTCACTAATTATTTATTCCCTTCTAAAGCGGTAAATCCCTTTCATAAACGAAAGATAATATGAACGGAAGAAAATCAGGATATAAGGGAACAGCATTCTGCTGGAATACTGAAACACTGAAATAAATAGCAATAAAAAAACAGATGAATTCGAGTCCAGAATCATCTGTTGCATGCTGATTTTATTGAATCTTTTAATTTTATATCTTCATCACCATGCCATCCAATGGTTTCTCCATCAGTTTTTCCATCCATTCAGCTGTGCTGATCAACTTATCTAAATTAGTCCCTGTTTCAACCTTCATCTCATGGAACATGTTGACGATATCTTCGGTGCAGACATTGCCGACTGCTTTTGGCGCAAATGGACAGCCGCCGAGACCTGCGATGGAAGAGTCGAAGCGGCGGATGCCGGCTTGATATCCTGCCAGGACATTTGCGATTCCAAGGCCGCGGGTGTTGTGGAAATGCAGACCCAGGTGAATCTCATCTCTAAAATTCTCCTGGAATTTCTTGACGGTTTCTTGGACTTGAAGCGGGTTGGCAAGGCCGGTGGTATCGGCCAGTGTAATTTCCGAAGCGCCGGCTTTAACAAAAGCCTCTGCCACTTCAAGCAGCCGACTGACTGGAACTTCACCGGAGAAAGGGCAGCCGAAAGCAGTGCCGAGAACACCGGAGACTTTTTTCTTCGCCTGTGTGCTTTCTGCAATGACTTTCACGAGCTCATCGACATTTTGCTCCACGGTTTTTCTGGCATTTTTCAGATTGAATTCGTCGCTTGTGGCGGTAACAATATGGAAGGTGTTCAATTCCGTCTCCAATGCCCGTTTCATGCCGGAATAATTTAAGACAAGTCCTGCATACTCCACTCCGTCCACTCGGGGCACCCGCATCAATACTTCTTCCGCATCGGCCATTTGAGGCACAACTTTAGGATTCACAAAAGACACTGCTTCAATTTTTTTGATGCCGGCATCAATCAGTTTGGCGATCAGCTGTACTTTATCGTCTGTTGAGATTAACTTCTTCTCATTTTGCAATCCGTCTCTCGGTCCCACTTCGCAAATTTGAATCATTGAGCTTCTCCTTTCCATAATTCGATATTTGGGTTATTTAATTGGATCAGTACATCATCACGGCCTTGGTAAATATGCTCCTGCATGGCGATTTTCGCACGTTCAGGTTCCCGGTTTTCGATTGCTTTAAGGATAGTGTTATGAACTTCCAGCGATCTCAGTAACTGCCGCTCGTTATACCAATAGAAGGAACGGAATACTAAAGGTACGACCACCACCTTGGAAATGTGTGATCTTAAATGTTCGTTTTTTGTCGATTTGAAAATTTCTTCGTGGAAATTCAGATTTTCCTGCTGGATATCTTTAATTGTGGAGATATCGGATTTTTTGAGTTTTCTTATGGCTTCCTCATAAGCCTGATTTCTCTCGTGCATCCTAACCAGCTCTTCATCCGTTCGATATAAGGCAGCTTCGCTTGCGCCGTGGCTTTCAAGCAAAGCCCGTAAATTATAAATTTGCCGTATATCTTCAACTGAAAACTCTCTTACTATATATCCTCGGCGCTTGTAAGGAATGATTAATCCATCTGCTTCGAGTTGCTTGAAAGCTTCCCGTATTGGAGTCCGGCTGACCTGCAGTTCTCCGGCATGCCCTTCTTCTGTCAAGCGCTGTCCCGGTTGGAGCCGGCCGGTTACTATCTCGTTCTTAATATACTCATACGGATTCATTATCTTCACCTCTTCTTTATATTGTATACAATAAGTTAAATCCTATCAAATAAAAAAACAGAAATGTTAATAAATTTTCTTTTTATCCCCGTTTTATTAACGTTTTTAATTTATTCATAAAAAAATTAATTAACGTGTTGACTGTATTGTATACAGTGTGTTACTTTTTATTTAATTCATAATTATTTGAAAACTTATTCTTGAGTCACGATAAGTTTTTGGAAGAGGTGAGAGACAAAAGGATGATAATACTTAAATTGTAGGATTAGCTAATGGAGACTTCAAGCAAGGTCCGAAAATAATGAGCAATATAAAAGAGGGATAACATGAAATTCGATCAATTTGAAGGGTTCGGAAATTACACTGGTCTGGGAAGCAGCCCGGCGATAATCGTTATAGATTTTATGAACGGCTTCACTGATCCGCAATCTCCATTAGGAACGGATTTCGAAGATGAAATAAAATCGACCAGAGAACTTCTCGGTGTAGCCAGGGAACATAGTGTGCCGATTATATTCACTACGGTAATCTACGAAGACCATTTTCAGGATGGTGCACATTTCGTCAAAAAAATTCCAGCTTTGAAAATATTAAAAGAAGATAGTGATTGGGTGAAAATCGATTCCCGTTTAGAAAGGGACAGAACCAAGGAGCCACTCATTATCAAGAAATTTGCAAGCGCTTTCTTCGGAACGAATCTTGCTTCTCTGCTCTCCTACCATAAAGTCGATACGGCCATCCTGGCAGGCTGTACGACTTCAGGTTGTGTCAGAGCCACTGCGGTGGATGCCTTGCAGCATGGCTACCGGGTTGTTATTCCGGAAGAATGTGTAGGCGACCGCTCGCAAAAAGCCCATGAAGCAAATTTATATGATATTCAAACGAAATACGGGGATGTTGTTCAGCTCGATGACTTAAAAAAATATTTTTTAAATATGAAAGGGGATAAAAGGTATGTATAGAGTTGCAGTGGATGTAGGAGGAACTTTTACAGATATCGTTCTCCAAAACGAAGAGACAGGGGAAATTTACGGAACGAAAACACCTTCAACGACAAACGACCAATCAATCGGCCTTATGTCAGGGATTAAAAAAGTCTGCGAAGAACGCAACGTGGGCATTGAAGAAATCCGTTCCATTATTCACGGAACAACAGTTGCAACTAATGCCGTGCTTGAAGAAAAAGGGGCGAAAGTCGGCTTGATCACTACAGAAGGTTTTGAACAAATTCTTCACGTTGCACGTTCATGGACGCCCGCGCCGATTTCAGCCTGGATGGGATTTCATAAGCCCGACCCGCTTGCTGACTTGATTTATACGCGCGGAGCGAAAGAGAGAGTTACAGCTCAAGGTGAGATTTATGCAGAGTTGGACGAAGAGGACGTGCGTGGGAAAATTACAGACTTATACAACGAAGGTGTCGAAAGTTTGACAGTGGGGCTGTTAAATTCATATGCCAACCCTTCCCATGAACAAAAAATTCAGGAGATCGCGATGTCCATCGATCCTAAAATCCCGGTTACTATCTCTTATGATATCTTGCCGGAATTCAGAGAATATGAACGAGTACTTACAACGGTCATGAATTCGTATGTACGTCCTCCGATGCAGCACTATTTAACGAATATTGAGTCTAAGCTGAAAGACGAAAAAGTGAAAAGCCGCATCAGCATCGTTCGGTCTGACGGCGGTTTAATGAGTATTCCGGCCGCATCTTCCCGTCCAGTTCATACGATGCTGTCAGGTCCATCCGGCGGCGTCACCGCGTCTGCCATGATCGGTGTCCAAGCAGGGCATGAAAATGTCATTTCTTTCGATATGGGAGGAACTTCCACGGATGTTTCCTTGACCCACGCAGGAAAACCGAAAGTATCGAGAGAAACAAAGATCGGTGTCTTTCCGGTCAAAGCCCCTTCGCTGGAAGTGGAAAGCATCGGAGCAGGCGGCGGCTCGATTGCCCATGTTCCGATGACCGGAGCATTGCGTGTCGGACCACAAAGTGCTGGTTCAACTCCAGGCCCTGCCTGCTATGGACGTGGAGGCACAGAACCGACTGTAACGGATGCGAATGTCGTTCTTGGTTACCTTCCACCGAGCCTGGTGGGTGGGGAGATGAAACTGGATGTTGAAAAATCCGTAGCAGCAGTCCAAACAGTGGCAGAAAAGTTAGGTGTGGATGTTTATACTGCGGCTAAAGGTATTTATGACATCGTGAATGAAAATATGTACGGGGCAACCCGAGTGGTGTCGGTTGAAAAAGGTTATGATCCTCGTGAATTTTCATTATTGGCTTTAGGGGGAGCAGGTCCGCTTCATGCAAATGCTTTGGGTAAATTATCCGGCAGCTTCCCGGTTATTATTCCGCCGATGCCAGGAGTTCTTTCCGCTCTTGGGTTCCTGCAGTCTGTTATCCGGAACGAATTCTCAAAGACTTTCATCCATTTATTGAGTGCCTTGAAAGTCGAGACCGTTCTTTCTGAATTACAGGAGCTTGGCGATAACTGCACAAACTGGCTGTCGGAAGAAGGGGTGCCGGAAGCTCAGCGGACGGTTAAACATGAAGTTGATGTACGCTATTATCGACAAGGCCATGAAATTCCAATTGAAGTGAATAAGGAAGAAATCCGTGAAAAAGGATTGGTCTCCATTAAAGAGAAGTTTGATGAGATACACGAAAAAGCATATGGATTCAAGATGGATTCAGAAGTCGAAATCGTTAATATCCGTGCAGTGGCCTTGGGTGAAGTGAAAGCACTCAAACTTCCGAGCAATGAAGCCGGAAGTGAGGACGCTTCAGATGCCATCATTGATAAAGATCATCAGGCATACTTTGAAAAGGAATTCCTGAATACACCAATCTATGCGCGTGAACTTCTGAAACCGAATAATAAAGTGCATGGCCCAGCAATAATCATCCAAAAAGACAGTACGACACTGGTTATGCCAGGGAATGTCGGAGTTGTTGACCAATACATGAATCTTTTAATCAAAGAGGAGGCATAAGCGTATGACGAAAATTGATTCGATTACAGTTGATATTATTGAGAATGCCTTGAAGAACATAAAAGAAGAAATGGATGTGACTCTATTCCGTTCGGCCATGTCGCCGGTAATCCGCGAGCAGCATGACTGCTTCCCGATGATTACGGACGCTGAAGGCAAGATGGTGGTAGGTAACTTCGGTTCTCATATTCCTGAAGTGACGAACCAGTTTCCAGAAGGCATGCACGAAGGGGACGTCATTTTTGTAAGTGATCCTTACAGTTGCGGAGGATCCGTTTCACACGTCAATGACTGGATGATTATTCTTCCGATTTTCCATCAGAAAAAGCTGGTTGGCTATTCATCTATGTTCGGCCATGTCATCGATGTCGGCGGACCGGTACCTTCGAGTATGCCGGTCACAGCAACAAGTATTTTTGGTGAAGGTATCCGCTTTCCGCCAGTCAAGCTTTACGACAAAGGTGTACTGAATGAAGCAATCATTAAAATCATCAAAGCGAATACACGCACACCGCTGGAAAACTACAGTGACTTGATGGCACTGGTTGCTTCCTGCCGGACAGCTGAAAAGCGGGTCAAGGAATTATGCGAGCGTTTTGGCGAAGAGCCTTATGCAGAAGCTTTGGACGCGCTGCTTGACCGCACAGAAAAAATGATGCGACATCTGATCACTAATTTCCTTCCGACAGAGCCGGTATCATTCGAGGATTACATCGATGATGATGGGTTAAATAATGGTCCGTTTAAAATGAAATTGACCATGTGGCGTGAAGGGGATAATGCATATTTTGACTGGACAGGGACTGACAAGCAGGCACCGGGTCCCATTAATTACTACTTGAGTGAACCGATGTTCAAGATGTTCATTGGCTCGTTCCTGATTTCCGTTTACGACCCCGCCATCAACTTCAATGATGGTTTCTACGATCTGCTTCACATCGAAACGCCGGAAGGTACACTGATGCGGCCGAAATCTCCGGCAGCTTTAGGATGCCGGACGCACGCATTGAGCCGTCTTTTTGATGTGTTGAGCGGAGTATTGGCAATTAATTCTCCTGAAAGCAGCCCGGCTGCCGGATATGGCACAAGCCCGTATTTCATCTTCTCAGGAACCGATGAAAAAGACCGTCCGTTCAACCTGATGGAAGTTATGTATGGCGGATTACCGGGCAGACCGGTTGGAGATGGACTTGACGGACATTCATGGTGGCCGGCATTCGTAAATATTCCGACCGAATATCTTGAAACTTATTATCCATTAATGGTCAACTCATACAAGACAGGAACAGATTCGGGTGGCGCAGGCAAGAACAGAGGAGGCAATTGCAACGAAAAACTATATACTATCCTATCTTCGGGAATTGTATCCATCCATGATGATCGTGCGAAGATTCAACCATGGGGCATCAACGGAGGGGAGCCTGGATCTTCTTCATCGAAATTATTGATCAAGAAAGACGGAACACGGATTCCGCTGCCTTCGAAAGTCGATAATGTCGAAGTGGAAAAAGGAGATCAAATCTTGTTCATCACCGGAGGAAGCGGCGGCTATGGAAATCCGCTTGAGCGTGATCCGGAAGCAGTGAGGCGGGATGTCGCCCGCGGCCTGGTCAGCAGAGAGAAAGCGTTGAAATCCTATGGCGTCCACTTGGATGATCGATTAGAAGTGAATTACGAAGAAACGGAATCTGTTCGTGCACAGATGACAAATGACAACGGAGAGCCGAAGTCCTTTAACTTCGGAGACCGGGATCAAGTACTGGTAGAAATGTAAAAAGAAAAGGAGTACTTTGTTTCAGGCAAAGTGCTCATTTTTTCAATAAAGAGTCGGAGGTGCCGGAAATGGCTAAAGTGACAGAAACACCTGATGTGGAATCAACAACAGAAACGGCGGAAAGGCTGCCTCTTGAAGGGATAAGAATTCTTGAACTGGGCACATTATTGGCGGGTCCTTTTACAGGACGCATGCTTGGTGATTTCGGAGCGGAAGTCATTAAAATTGAAGCTCCAGACAAAGCGGATCCGATGCGCCAATGGGGCAAACAAAAAGACGGAGAAGGCCTGTGGTGGCCGATTCAATCCCGTAACAAAAAATCAATCACTCTGAATTTAAGAACGGAAGAAGGCCAGGAAATTTTCAAAGACCTTGTGAAGGAAGCAGATGTCATTATTGAGAACTTCCGTCCGGGAACGATGGAAAAATGGAATCTTTCCTATGAGATCCTTTCTGAAATAAACCCGGGAATCATTATGACGAGAACTTCCGGTTACGGACAGACAGGACCCTATCATAAGCGGGCAGGTTTCGGAAGCGTCGGCGAAGCCATGGGAGGAATTCGCCACGTGACTGGGTTTCCGGACCGAGCACCCTCGAGAATTGGCATTTCTCTGGGAGATACACTGGCTGCACTGTTCGCGACAATCGGCACATTGACGGCCCTTCACGAAAGAAACCATTCAGGTAGAGGGCAGGTTGTCGATACGGCTATCTATGAATCGGTATTTTCCGTGATGGAGAGCACGATTCCGGATTATTTGCTGGCGGGTTATGTACGTGAACGGATGGGCAATATTCTGCCGGGAGTCGCCCCTTCCAATATCTATCTTACGAAAGATGGGACCTATATCGTCATTGGAGCGAATGCGGATGGGGTCTTCAAACGGCTTTGTGAAGCGATGGGCAGCCCGGAATTATTTGAAAATCCTAAATATCGCACCCATCATGCCCGGAGTGACAATATGGCTGAATTGGATCAATTAATCGAAGAATGGACAAAAACTCAAGAAACGAAAGAAGTCCTGGAACTGCTGGCTGAAAAAGGCGTTCCTTCCGGTCTTATATACTCAGCAAAAGATATTGTGGAAGACCCGCATTATCAGGCGAGAGAAATGATTATAAAGACTGATCATCCGACGCTTGGGGAATTCCCAATGCCGGGGATTGTACCGAAGCTGAGTCGCACACCAGGAAAAGTAAAGCATGTCGGAGCGGAAACGATGGGCAAATACAATGATGAAATTTATGGGAAGTTGCTGAAATACAGCGAGGATAAATTAGCTGAACTGAAAGGCAACGATATTATTTAAAGCCGGGAGTGAAGGCGTAATGGGTAAAACATTATACGAAAAGATTTGGGAGCGGCATGTGGCGGTGAAACAGGAAGCACAGCCCGATATCCTGTATATCGACCTTCATCTTATCCATGAAGTGACTTCTCCTCAGGCTTTTGATGGTCTTCGGATGAACAGCCGCAAAGTTCGGAGGCCTGACCGGACGGTTGCCACAATGGACCATAGTGTGCCGACTTCAGACCGTGATAAGCCATTTGAAGATAAAATTGCGGAAAAACAAGTACACGCGCTCCGTCAGAACTGCAAAGATTTCGGTATCAAATTATTCGATCTTTTTAGCCTTCGACAGGGCATTGTCCATGTAATCGCTCCTGAAATGGGATTGACACAACCAGGCCAAACAATCGTATGCGGGGATAGCCATACCGCAACCCATGGGGCATTCGGCACTTTAGCTTTTGGGATCGGTACGAGTGAAGTAGAGCATGTTCTGGCAACTCAAACATTAAAGCAAGGCAAGTCAAAAACTTTAGCCGTCAATTTTGTCGGCGATCTTCCGCTTGGTACGACTGCAAAAGATCTCATTCTGGCATTGATCGGCAAATACGGCCACGATTTCGGCACAGGATATGTCATTGAATACAGAGGCCGGGCCATCAAAGGTTTTTCAATGGAAGAGCGAATGACAATCTGCAATATGTCGATTGAGATTGGCGCGCGCGCTGGGCTTATCGCGCCGGATCAAACCACTTTCGATTATTTGAAAGGAAAGCCTCATGCTCCTAAAGGCGAAGAATGGGAAGAAGCGATGGAACTGTGGTCGGAATTATACAGTGACAGGGACGCTGCGTTCGATCGTTCGGTGGATTTTGATTGCTCAGAAATCGAACCACAAGTGACTTGGGGGACGAATCCGGGGCTGGTGGTGTCCGTCAATGGACAGGTTCCGGGCATAGAGGATTTCCCGTCAGAAAAAAGAAAAATGGTCGAAAATTCACTGGAGTATATGGGTCTTGAGCCCGGCACACTTATGACGGATATTGATGTGAATACAGTATTTATCGGCTCCTGTACGAACAGTCGGATTGAAGATTTGCGCGAAGCAGCAAGAATTGTGGGAGGCTATAAAGTGGCTGACGGTGTTCGTGCAATGGTGGTTCCCGGTTCCCAGATGGTCAAACAGCAGGCGGAGCAGGAAGGGCTGTCGAAGATATTCATTGATGCTGGTTTTGAGTGGCGGGAAGCAGGTTGCAGTATGTGTTTGGGGATGAATCCGGATATTGCGGGTCCTGGTGACCGCATCGCTTCAACTTCGAATCGAAATTTTGAAGGGCGTCAGGGAAGAGACTCGAAATCCCACTTAGTCAGTCCGCCGATGGCTGCGGCAGCTGCCATCAAAGGTCATTTCGTCGATGTCCGGAACTGGCGGACAAAAATTGCGGAGGAAGTGTGATATGGAGGCTTTTAAAAAAATCACTGGCACAGTCGCGCCGCTTGATCGGGCTAATATCGATACAGATGCCATCCTGCCAAAGCAATTTCTCAAGCGCATCGAAAAAAGAGGGTATGGGCAGTATTTATTCTATGATTGGCGCTATACAGAAAGCGGCGAGCCAAATTCCGGCTTTCTTCTGAATAAACCCGAATACCAAATTGCGCAGGTCCTGCTGACAAGAGAAAACTTCGGTTGCGGTTCATCTCGCGAACATGCTCCGTGGGCTCTTGAAGACTTTGGCTTCAAAGCCATCATTGCACCTTCTTTTGCGGATATCTTCTATAATAACTGCTTCAAAAACGGCATTTTGCCGATTTCGCTGCCGAACGAAAAAGTGCAACAGCTCTTCGGCAAGGCAGAAGCAAAAAAAGGATATCAGCTGACAGTTGATCTGGAGAAGCAGGTTGTCAGGGATAATGAAGGATTTGAAACCCGCTTCGAGGTGGACGAATACCGGCGTGATATGCTGCTGAACGGTTTGGATGAAATTTCGGCAACAATTCAGTTTGAGAAAGAAATCATGGAATTTGAGAAGGAACATCGTATCTTCTATTCCATTTAACTAAAAAAATCCCTAGTGGCCTATGAGTGGCACTAGGGATTTTCAAGTTGAATGGAGCTGGGGAGGGAAGAAAATACTCTTAAATAAATTGTTTTAATTCTTCTTCAGAAACTATATGTTTTATAAGCTGGTACTTTGTTAACGTGAGAGGAGTATCAAGAGGGCTGTTGTTAGTCTGTGCAATCTGCTTGATGATTCCATTCCCGTCTTACTGGAGTATAATCGGTCTGTCTCTCAAAAGGACAGATCAATCATGAACACTTTTTCAAACTACATATTTTTATGCGTTTTGCTCAAGTTCTTCAGCCACTTCCCATACTTCCGCTCATCGACCTGCCACGCACGAATCGTCTCCTGCAATTCAAGCAGCTCCTTTATATAGAAGAAAATCTCCGCAGAAAACACACCATCACTTCCAGCCAGGCCATAATAATCCCAGTACGGATCCATCGTTTCATCCAGCCAATCCAGTAAATCGCTCTTCTTCGGGTAGCCGAAATAGACGCTCTTGTGCAAATCGTCTTCATAATTCTGCATCCAGTCAATATAGGAAATCCGCAGCATATCATAATCATCGATATAGGGATGGCTGAAATCATCCGGCCCATCCTCGAACTTTTCAAAACACTCATCAGAACAGAACACATTGCCCGCACTGTCCACACGGCGCTCTACCCACGGCTTTTTCCTGCAAACTTTACACATCTTCATATCCATCACTCCTATGTCGTTGGTAATGGGCAGTATACATAGGGATTCGGAAAACTGTTATGCAAATAAAAAACGGCAATGCCTAAGCATCACCGTCTTAACTATTAAAGGATTATTTCACTCCCCAACCATCCCATCACCATCACGGTCGTCCATGTACTGATACAGCCAGTGGTCGCTCGTGATCGGCATGCTGAAACCTGCTGCTTTCGCTTCGGCAATCGTCACTTGACCGTTGCCGTTTGCATCGACTGTGGAAACGTCGCCGCCTGAAGGTGCAGGGGCAGACTCAGCAGGCGCACTTTCTGTCGCCGTACTGCCTGAATCCGATGAACCGCTGCCTGTCAGGCCAAGGGAGGCGTTGATTTCGTCAGGGTTTCCGTTAACGAATTCATCAACGACTTCGTTGCCCATTACTGTATAGGAGTACTTGTAACTGGAAGGGATCTGCGTTTCTGTATCCGGGTAGGTGATGATGGCTTCGAAATTCGTCGCGCCGCCTGCGTCGCGGATGACGTCTTCCATATAAGCCTGGTCACCGTGCCGGTTGAGTGTGCTTTCCTGCGGCGTGATGTTATAGGCATTCGCCACGCCGCCAAGGGAATCGGCAATGACATGGCCTTCGTCTAATATGTCACTTTCGACGCCAGGCACTTTTGCTTCGTCGGCATAATATCTGCCGTCTCCTGTGACCGGTTCGCTCGCGTCATCCTGCAGGATGATTTCAGCCGCGACGACACGCACTAATTGGCCATGTTCGTTCGTGAATGCCCAGTACTCGCGGTCACCAAATCCGATGTCCACAACGACATTGGCTTCACGGTAGCCGGACAAATCGCCGCCGTCCACTTCGATCAGTTCGTAGCCCGCGAACAATTCTTGCTGCTGTTTGGCTGCGGCTTCCGCTTCAGCCTTTTCTTTCGCGGCCAGTTCCTGCGCTTCTTTTTCTTTCGCCAGTTCTTCAGCCTTGGCTTTTTCTTCGGCTTCCTGCTGTTTCGCCAGCTCTTCCGCTTCAGCTTTCTCGGCAGCTTCTTTCTCTGCCGCTAAACGAGCTTCTTCTTTTTCAGCTGCCGTCTCTTCCTGGACAGCCGTTTCCACATCTGCATCTGCCGCTTCTTCCACGTTGGTGCAGCCTACCATAAAGACTGCTGCCAAAAGCAGTATTAAATAGTTCAATTTCTTTTTCATTGCCGTACTCCTTCTTATGTATATTGATGGATCTCTTAGCGCTGTATTGCCGGTTCCAACTCAAAATATAGCACGGAATCAAAGGCAAATACTAGGTTATAATAAAAATTTGTCTGGAAATATTTAGTTTCATAATGTATTCGAATAAAAATAGCGGTCAGGAAACTTTTCGGTGCCCGAAACGTTTATCATTAGAGTAGGTTTCCCGTTTCTGCAAAATGATTCAGCTGCCGTTTCATTTGGTGCGAAACAGGGAAAATAAATAGAGCAGAAATAACATGGATTCTTTTCAGAACGAATACATACATAGCGAGCTGCTGTATTTCCCGGGCGGCAAAAAATCACAAAGCGAAGTTGAGCTGATTTGATATGAAAATGCTGCACAATCGATTTAAAAATTTAACAGGCATCCAGCTTACGTTACTGATCGCCGGCATCCTTTGGCTGAAGACGGTCATCGTCAGTTTTATCGGCTTCAACCTCAGTGTCCAGTCCCTTTTTGACGTTGCACTGATTTTGACCAGTTCAATCGGTGCACTGCTTTTAGTGATGGGCATCAGTTTCTATTTTGGCGGCAAAGTGAAGCCGGCGATCCTGTTCGCGCTGTCAGTGGTCGGGACCGGTGTTCTTTATGGCGACCTTCTTTATTACCGGTTCTATAATGACTTCGTGACGGCACCCATCCTGTTCCAATTCGATAACGTCGGCGGCTTAAGCGCCAGCACGGTCGAATTGATGAGCTTTTGGGATATCCTGCTGTTCGTGGATCTGTTTGTGCTTGGCTGGTTTCTGATGAAACAGCGGTTCGAGCTGACGATCCACAAAGAGACGAGGAAGAAGTATGTCGCAGTCGGCGCGGCTTTCCTCGTGTTGACCATCGGCCTGGGGCTGGTGAAATCCGTCCATCTCTTTTCGGAATCCTATGACCGCGAACAAGTGGTCAAGTCGCTGGGGCCGCTGAATTACCATGTCTACGATCTGGCGGTCGGGATCTCAGCGCCTTTGCAGCGGTTGACGATGACCGAAGCTGAAGCTGTGGCTTCCATCGAATCCCTGCAGCAGAAAGAACCCGGACGCACCGATCTGTACGGAATGGCGGAAGGCAAAAACATTGTGCTGATCAGCCTCGAATCCACCCAGGATTTCGTCATCAATCAAAAAGTGAACGGGGAAGAAGTGACGCCGTTCCTGAACGATTTGATTGGAGACAGCTTTTATTTCGATCAAGTCTACGACCAGACGGCACAGGGGAAAACGTCCGATGCGGAATTCATGATCGACACGAGCCTGTATCCGCTGGCGAGCGGGTCGGTGTTTGTCAGAAGGCCGGAAAACACCTTCTACAGCCTGCCGCATATCCTGAAAGAACAAGAGGATTATTACGCGGCCACGTTCCACGGCAATGTGGATACGTTCTGGAACCGCAATGTCATGTACGACAGCCTCGGCTATGACCGTTATTTCTCGAAAGAAGATTACGACGTAACCGAAGGGAATTCGGTCAATTACGGCTTGAAGGACATTCCGTTCTTCAAACAGTCCGCGACCTATATGAAGAATCTGCCGGAGCCGTATTACGCCAAATTCCTCACCTTGACGAACCATTTCCCGTTCCTGCTGGAGGAAGAAGACATGCTCATCGACCCCGCGGCAACGGATGAAGACGTCGTGAACCGCTACGTCACCACGGTCCGTTACCTGGACAAATCGCTTGAGACCTTTTTTGAGCAATTAAAAGAAGAAGGCCTGTACGAAGACACCGTATTCGTCCTCGTCGGCGACCATTACGGCATTTCCGAAAAATACGAAGCCGGACTCAATCAGCTGCTCGGCGAGGAAGCCACCATCACCACGCAGATGCAGCATAAACAAGTGCCGCTGATCATCCACATTCCCGGTCAGCAAGGCGAAACCATCTCAACACAAGGCGGCGAAATCGATATCCGCCCGACGCTGCTCCATCTGATGGGCATTAAGACCGAAAACCGCTATTCCTTCGGCCATAACCTGTTCACCCGGGACAGCGACCACCCCGTCATTTTCCGGGACGGCAGCTTCATCTCGGACGAGTATATCTACAAAGATAACGTCTGTTACGCAAAAGAAAACGGAGCGGCCATGGATGAGCAGTCCTGTGAACCTTATCTGGAAACAGTGAGAGAAGAATTGAAGCTGTCGGATAAAATCATTTTTGGGGATTTGTTGAGGTATATGGTTGGGGAAGAGTGAGGATTATAGAGGGGGAAGTAGTGTAGAATACTAACCGATATTCCGCAAACAGCTTCGCTTGCCTGGGGGCTTGCAAAAACCCGTGCTCCTGCATCGCTACGCTAGCTTCGTCGCAAAGAGCCGGCCTTGCAAGCTACGGCCAACTCTTAGCTAACTCCGACTCGTTCCACTTCGTCCGAGTGGATCTCAGCACTTCGCTCGTAACGGAGTTGGCTTACCAACTCCGTTACTACTCCCCTGGGCGTCTTCGCTGTTTTGCTTCATATCTCTAGAAATTTCTCTGCATCTGTGTGCATAGGAAGCAAAAAAGACTGCCGGCTTTTAGGAGCTGGCAGTCTTTTTGGTTTGTTGGGTTACGCTATAGACACAAAACTAAGTCGAGACAAAACAAGATAAAAAAGTCAGACGTGAAATGAGAATTAGAACGTAATGAAAAGCAAATCATAGGTAGTAATAAAATCTTGTTTGAAAAGTTCTTATAATTGTTATTTTACTTCTAATTAGGGCAATTTAAATTTTTGTTTATTGTAAAAAAATGAGTATTTATATTGAGATTTATTGCTTCCTATACTACTTATCTTTATTGCGAACTATAAAATCTTCTATTTGAGATACGCTGCCATCAAAATCTTCTTTAAAATCGTGTTCCCAAATTCTTAGTATGTTCCAATTTTCTTTTAAGTAATATGTGGTAACCTCTTTATCTCTTTCTATATTTCTATTTAATTTCTTTTCCCAAAATTCTTGATTATTTTTAGGACGATTACCGTGTAATGGGCAAACATGCCAAAAACAAGAATCAATAAATATTACTATTCGGTATCTTTTAATAGCAAAATCGGGTTTGCCAAATAGCGATTTTACATTTCTTCGAAGACGGATTCCTCTTTTCCATAAAGCTTTAGAAATTTTATCTTCTAATTTAGAGACTGATCGAATGGCCTTCATGTTAGCTGAACGTTGTTGAACGGTAATTCTTTCTTTCATTAAATCTCCTCCTAATTAAGAGAATTTCAATAAATATAAAGGGAATTATTTCAAATTCAGTTGAATGCGTTATAATTATTATAGAATAAATATTATTAAATAAAAAATTACAAAAGGGGTTTTACTGTGGGCAATTATTCTCAACCTAAATACGATTATATTGTGAATATGATTAATAATATGAGGAAAAATGATAGAACATGGGATCAGATTAAGTATGGTGGCGGAAGCAAGATGGAGGATTTGAACAACTTTATAGATATGCAAAAGATGACGGGTTTTTTTTCGAGCGATATAACTAAAGAGTTATGGCTAGACAGAGTGAGTTGGGCAAAAAATGCTGAAGAGCAGCAAGTGCAAATAGAAAAGAGTTCTGATCGAACTATTATACTTTCGAAAAACGCAGATACAGACGCTGAGGTTCCTCTTAACCCTAAGTCTTCATGGCAATTATATAGAACGAAGTTGTTAAACGAAAAATGGTCTGAAGATTCTATTAATGAAATTGAAAAATCCACCATACATTTGCTGAGAAAATTAAACTCTGATACTACGGAAAGTGGACCTATTAAAGGTCTTGTTATAGGAAATGTACAATCTGGAAAGACCGCTAATATGGCAGGGCTTATGGCTATGGCTGCCGACCATGGATGGAATATGTTCATCATACTTTCAGGTTTAATTGATAATTTGAGAAAACAAACAGAGGAACGCTTAATAAGCGATCTTAATCACCCCGGGATGTTTAGTTGGCAAGCTTTAGATAATCCATCAAAACATGCACCTATTTCCAAACATACTCAATCTCTTCATTTGAATAGTAAAGATAGAGAAAGATATTTAACTGTTTGTTTAAAGCATAAAACTAGGCTCGAAAATCTAAACAAATGGTTAGTAGCAGATAAGAATAAGTATAAACAAATGAAAATTCTTGTGATAGAAGATGAAGCAGACCAAGCTGGTATCAATACAATGGACATTGAATCTGAAGAGCGTGCAAGAATAAATAATTTAATAGTTGAATTAGTAAACGGCAAGGCAGGCTCAGAAATAAAACCCCGTTCAATGAACTATATAAGTTATACAGCGACGCCTTATGCGAATGTACTTAATGAAACTTCAAAAGAATCACTTTATCCCAAAGATTTTATAGGTATCTTAAGAACTCCAAAAGAATACTTTGGACCAAAAGAGATTTTTGGTTTGTATGAAACTGATGATTACGTTGGACTAGATATTATAAGAGAAGTGCCGAAGTTGGAATTAGATCAGTTAAAAGAAGTTCATAAAGATTTAAGTCATGAAGTACCTTTAGCTATGAAAAACTCTATAATTTGGTTTTATTGCGCCGCTGCTGTTCAACGACTTAATGAATATAAAAAACCAGTTAGTATGTTAATTCACACAAGCCAAGTGCAAAGTCATCATCAAAAAGTAGCTGATGCAATAGATAAATGGTTAAATTCCTTAACTTTAGACGATTTTATAAAGAAATGTGAACAATTGTATTATACTGAAACACGTAAATTTACTATTAATGATTTTTATGGTGCCTACCCTGACTATGGAGTAAAAAAAGAGAATATAAAAGATTATCCTCCATTTGAAAAAATTGTAGAGTTTATAAAAGAGTTGAAAGAGAAAAAGTCACATATTCAATTGGATCAAAAAGGTGATTTGAATTACCACAAAGGCGTTCATTTATGTATAGATAACTGTGCTAATAATGGTATTAATGATGAGAATCAATATGTGCGTTTAGCCTATCCTAAAAGCGGCATATCTAACGTCGAATCTTATGCGCCAGCTTTTATAGTTATTGGAGGGAGTACCTTATCGCGTGGGCTAACTATTGAAGGTTTAGTGAGTACTTTCTTTCGGCGTTCCACTAAGCAAGGTGATACGCTAATGCAGATGGGAAGATGGTTCGGGTATAGGAAAGGATACGAACTTTTACCAAGAATCTGGATGACTGAAAATACACAAAACAAATTCAGATTTTTGGCTTCTCTAGAAAACGAAATGAGAGAAGATTTCCATCCCTTTGTAGAGTTGGGCATGAGACCGGAGGAATATGGGCCTCATATTAAAAATTCTCCGGAGCTTTCTTGGTTAAGAATTACGGCTAAAAACAGAATGCAAAGCGCTGTTGAAACAAATTTAGATTTTTCTGGTGTTTCTAGCCAAACTGTTGTTTTTACAAATAATAAAGAAAAACTTGACAATAACATTAAAGTAACAAACGAGTTTATAAAAAGCTTAAATACTCCAGTTGTAACTTTTGATAAAGCAGGTTTATTGTGGAAAGATGTGCCATTTACAAAAATAAAGGAAATGTTTTTGGATGGTTTCGAGTTTGAAAATTCTCACGTTTTTAATCAAATTGACGGCTTCTCTGAATGGTATAGAAAGGTAGAAAAAGAAGAGGGCTTTACAGGTTGGAATGTTCTATTTGTTGGTAAAGGCAAAGTAGATGAAAATCAAAATGGATTTAGAGTTGATGCATATAATATTGGTAAGGTCGAACGTACTCGAAAAGGAAAATATTCTTTAGGTGATGAAAAAGTGAGTGTTGGTGTCTTAAGAAATCCTTCAGACCTGTATAAAGACATGAGTATAAAAGATTTAGAGGCTGCAGGAGCAAATTTAAAAGATTTGAGAGCTGATAACTTCACAGTCCATAATATCAGAAAGAAAGCAGGCTTAGATAAAACTGCCCAGCTGATTATCTATGTAATTGACAAAGATTCTAAAGCAAGAAAAACGGCAGGAAATAAAGGAGAAAGATACGATTTAAATTTTGATGAAGACATCATTGGAGTTAGCATATTAGTTCCTGGCAAGAAAAATAAGAGTTTAGCAAAGAAATTAACAGTACATTTGAAGAATACACCTGAGATTGAAACTGAAGATGGAGAGGAATAAAAATGAAAATTGAAGTGGCCAAGTATGAAAGAATGGCTGAAACAGGAAGTTCGTTATTAAAATTACTACAAAATAATGATACACCCCTTTTAGATCTTTTATTAAGAGAATCTGTACAAAACAGTTTAGATGCAGCATTGTCTAATAAAAAATCAGTCATAGTTGATATTGGTACAAAAGAATTCTCAAGTGATGTATTAGTAAATCACTTAGAAGGTATTCAAAATGAACTTAAATTAAGATTTGGCAACACCAAATCTAAAGCTCTTTATATTTCCGATAATAATACTGTTGGTCTTACAGGGCCAGTGTATGCAGAAGATGTAGAAGGGCATGACTATGGGAATTTGCAAAAATTAATTTATAATATTGGTACCCCTCAAGAGAAAGAGGGGGCAGGCGGATCATGGGGACTAGGCAAAACTGTTTATTTTAGATTTGGAATCGGATTAGTGATTTATTATACTAGAATAAAAAATGAAGACGAGGAATTTGAAGAACGTCTCGCGGTTACCATGGTTGAAAATGAAAAAAGTGATAAAGCAATACTTCCAGCAAAAGATAATAAACCTAAACGCGGGTTAGCGTGGTGGGGACAGCCTGCTGGTGACGGAAGTACTATTCCTATTACAGATCCAAATGAAATCGAAGAAATTCTAAATATATTCTCTATTCCTAATTTCAAGGACGATGAGACTGGTACCAAAATTATTATTCCGTTTATAAATGAAGAAAAGCTGCTGCCAAAAGAGAAGTTATGGTGGAATTCTAAAGTTGAAGATTACCTTAAAGTGAGTTTTCAAAGGTGGTATGGTGTCAGAATCGACAATCCAAATTATCCCTATGGAAGTTGGTTAGATGCTAAGGTTGGAGGGAATTCAATTAATTTTGAAGAAATGGAACCACTATTCCAAATCCTTCAAACCCTTTATAACGGGGCTGTAAGTGAGAGTATCCCTAAAGTAAATCTCTCACGTCTAGATATTAAATATAATATAAGTGATATAAATTTGAGAAAAGAATTTAAAATTACTTCTGGTGGAAATGCTGGAAAGGTAGCATTTTCAAAGTTTAATCTAAACGATTTGAAAATGCTTCCGCCAGAAAATAGGTACAGTCCATATAACTATATAAACATTGAAAATAATTCCGAAAGTGGAAATCCACCAATACTGTTATATACCAGGAAGCCGGGAATGGTAGTAAGCTATGAAATTGATGGAGCATGGTGTAACGAGATTCCGAACGCTTCGGAAGATGAATTCATTATCGGTTTATTCGTACCAAATTCAAATAGCGAATTCAAAAGCGAGTATATGGAGGAATATACTAATTTAGAAGGGTATTTAAGAGGAAGTGAAAAGGCCGATCATACGTCTTGGAAGGATTTAATCAATCCAGAGAAAAAAATTACTGTAATTTCAAGAATACAAACTAATGTTTCAAAAGCAATTCGAGAAAAGTATTTAGATGATAAAGAAAAATTACAAAAAGGAAAAAGAAGTGCTCTAAGTAAGTCGCTTGCGAATAAATTGTTGCCTCCTCAAAACTTTGGCAGAAAGCCTACTGGAAAAACTAAACCAAATCCAAAAAATGGCGGTAAAAAGCTCTCGAAAAGTAATTTTAGTATAAATAACCAGTATATTGATGACCATGGCATAATGCATATAGAATTTGAACTTGAATCACCTAAATCATTCAATTCTGTGGTTGAAGTAGTAGTACTTTCTGAAAACGGGATAATTAAAGGAGATAGCTGGGAAAGTGAAAAGGGAGTAGGAACTGATTTTCCATTAAAAATTAAAGAGGTCAAAGTTCTTAGTTTTGGTACGGTGGGCGCAGATGGCACTCGAAATCCTAAAAAAGAGGGAACTCTGCCTATTGCTTTGATTAGAACAAAAGAAACCAATACTGCATGTGGTATAGCATATACAGGTACGAATAAGAATGGTTTTTTAGAAGGCACTTTAAAAATCGAAAGAAAAGATCCTTATATACAACCTTCTATTTCACTTTCATCGGTGGAGGTGAAGAACAATGACTAATGATTTAAAGTTTTTTAGAGAACTCGATGAGAAACTTTTTATGAAAATTGGATATCAAACATCAACAATGAAATTTCAATATGCTTTAGATAATAAGATTGTTGACATGGAATTAGAAGATAAAGAAGGCATATTAAATAATGAAACTGTCTATCTTGAAGACAGAGATGGTGTATGGAACGCTGAAGAATATAACCTAATTATCTCAATGAATTATTATATAAATAATCCTGGGTTTTTGTTTAATGAAAATGGAGTAGCTCTACCAGGAGCTGAAATTGGAGTTGCACTAAACTGGTATTCAAAAAGTTCAAATCAACGAGGAATTGAACATTTAGGTGTTATTAAAGCTGATCTGGATGGCGGTTACCAAGATGAGCTGACATATACATTTAGAAAAAAACAGTTATCGGGTGACGTTACAATTGAACTCGTTTTATATCTTGCGTGTGAGTCTGCTCAAAAGCATCCTTATTATGCTGACCAGGTTGGTACCGTTCTAGGAACTTTGGATACTCGTTATTTAATTATAGATGGTCACGGCTCTGCATTTCCAATCGCTGAGGTATATGCACCTGAGAGACCACTTTGGTTTGTAACTTTTAATTTCACAGATCCTATGAGTGACCCATTTACAGAAGAATATGTTTGTATAAATTTAAATACTGCCCATAGAAATTTTCACTTAATAAGTGGAAAGAAAGGTATGTCTGATAGTCCATTACTGAGTGAGGTTATTGCAGGCGCTTTACAGGTAATTGTTCAAAAGGTAATGGAGGATGAAGAAAGTGAGAACATCTTAAGCGGAAATGGGTTTGAAGATGGTACAATAGCTCAAGCTGTATTTTACTTTTTAACGAATTTTGATTGGGATATCTCGTCTCCAGAACAGCTAGCTGAATCGATTAGAAAAGACTGGGAAACAAGAATCGGTGGTGAAGAAGCTGATGTTTAATATGAATAAAAAAGAAGCAGCAGAAGTATTTGAAACACTTAAAAGAAAAGGGTTGGAAAATTTTCAACCCAGTTCTGAATTTAACGACATTCATATAATTTTAAATAAAAAATATAATGAAATAAGAGATTATCAAAATGCTAATTTGTATGAACGAGATCTTCGTTTCGCCATATATCTATACGATAATTTAGATAAGTACTTTGGTTTTTCTGAACGTGACGCTTCTAAGGATGAAAATTGGAGATTTATTTCGTTAAACATACTTCCAAATATAATTTATGATCGATGGAGTGGGTTTCACGAAGCTAGATTTTACAATGATTCACGGCGTATGTGGCTTAAATCACTATGGTGGTACATATACTTATCTTGGCAAGGTAGTTCAGTTGAAACTTTTAATATTTTAAAGAATAACACTACAGATGATTTGGTTCAGTTGGTGGAAAGACCTGGAAGCAAAGGTTATCGAGTTGAGCTGTCTAGAGAGTTAATGAAGCAATATAGCTATCTGAACAAAACTAATAGAAATCAGCTTTTTAGAAAAGTGATGAAGTTAAATACCGCACGAGTAAAAATTATTGAACCCTCTTTAACCAGAGGAGGAAATGAGCAATACGTAAAGGAGCTTTTCGATTACTTTGACAAAAATAATTAATGAACAATTAGAGGTAATTGATTTATTTTCAGGCTGTGGTGGATTGGCGTTGGGTTTTCAAAATGAAGGCATGAATATTAAAAGTGGGATGGAATTAGACGGTTCTGCTGCAAATACGGCATCGTACAATCTACATTGGAAACATGGGGTTGATAATGAACACTTATGTGGTGATGTGACTTTAGCAAATGGTAATGATTTTGCAAATTATAATAAACCTATAGTAATAGGTGGTCCTCCCTGCCAAGCTTACTCAATGGCAGGGAGGGCTAAACTTAACTCTTTGGGTGAAGAAAGACATGTGTTTAAAGATAGTAGAGGCGCGTTATTTCAGGATTTTTTAAGAATAGCTTTAGAATTAAATGCTAGAGCCGTTGTAATGGAGAATGTACCGGAATCTGTTAATTATAATGGCATTAACATCCCGGAAACAGTCTGCGAAATATTGACTGAAAATGGATACAATGCCATTTGGACGGTATTAAATTCAGCTGATTTCGGAGTTCCACAAATTAGAGAACGAGTCTTTGTAATTGCCATTAAAAAGGAGATGGGAAATATTGAACACCTTCCTGAGCCTACACATAAAAGACCAGACCATAACTTTAGAACAATGAACGAAGGAAGATTTGCTAGTTTTTCTCAAACGAAGTATTTTACTTTTCCTTTACCGGCAAAAGAAAGCTTACCAAAGTGGATAACAGTAAAAGATGCAATATCAGATTTGCCTATTCTTTTCCCTGTATCAACGTCAGTTTATAAGTTGCATAATCAAGAATTGACATTGCCTTATCAATCCCCCCCACAAAGTGACTATCAAGAGTTAATGAGAAGTGGCGTAAGGATAGATGGAGTCAGTGGAAACGGATTTAGAAATACAAAGAGAGATTTTAAGATTTTTGAACAAATGGCTGCAAATGATAATTATCGAGATGCACATGATATCGCCATGAAAATGTTGGCAAAGGAATGTATTAAAAAAAAGATAAAAGCAAAAACTCATCCCAACCAATACGAAGTCCTTAAAAAGAGCATTGTTCCCCCTTATTCAATAAACAAGTTTTTAACCAAATGGAAAAAGTTGGATCCACATAAGCCATCCCACACTTTAGTAGCGCATTTAGGGACAGATACCTACAGTCATATCCATCCATGGGAGCCTAGAGGAATTTCTGTTAGGGAAGCGGCTCGATTACAATCATTTCCAGACGATTTTTATTTTAATTGCTCAATGACAGAAGCCTTTAAACAAATTGGAAATGCAGTGCCTCCTTTGCTATCTAAAGCTGTTGCGACAGCATTAAGAAAAAACCTAGGAGAGAATTGAGGTCATTGAATATGAAGTCAATTGAAGAAATCAGAAATTATTTTTCTTCTATTAAACCTGGAAACTTAATTCAACTTAGTAGTTATGACGATAAATACCCAGCTTGGGTTTTTAGAGATCATGGAAAATTTGGTGTAGCTATAGAAGTATCGAATAGCTTCAACATTAATGAAAGATTTTCTAATGCCAGGTTTTATACAGAAAATATATGGATGAATAATGAGGAATTAAACTTTTTATGGTTATCTTCCAGCACTGAAGAATTGCGATATGAGTTTGCTTCTATTTGTGCTGTTTTTCTTGATGCTGGCATCGATGGTGAAGATAGAATAAGAATCTTAAAAGATCCATTAGAATGGTGGAATAGTTACAAAGAGTTAGTAGGAAATAAAACATACCTTAAAGAACCTTACAGTCTATTGGGAGAAATGATTTCCTTTTATTATATTTATCAATCCGACAAGACGGCTACTTGGGGTGGACCTAAAGCAGCAAGTATAGATATTTCATCAATTAATGAACTCGTTGAAGTAAAATCAACAGTTTTAAAATATGATAATGTGATTCAGATATCAAGTCAGTATCAATTGAGTGTTGATAGAGATCAGAATTTATATTTTTGTCGTTTTGAAGAAGCTGACTATGGATATTCCATTAATGATTTAGCAACTAGATTAATTTCAAATGGATACCCAGATGAAAAATTAGAAGAAGCGTTGTCTAGTCAAGGGTTTGAAAAAAATATGTCAGTAAGAGATAAAAAATATGAGTTGCTTGAAATGAAGAAATATAAAATTGACTCAAGTTTTCCTATAATTGATTTTAATTCAGTAGTACCTAGTGAATTTACTGATCACGTTATAAAAATTACTTATACTATTGACTTAACAGGAATCAATTCGGAAGCTATCAGTAAAATTTTTCTAAATTAAATTCATAATTTCTCATTGCCTGTAGTTCAAAATGAACTACAGGCATTAAATGATAAGAAGGCAAGAAGAGTAAGAATAAAAAATGAACTATTTTCGATGGACGGGAATATATGTTCCTGTATAATTTATCTTAATAGCGTTATGAAGGAGTGAATTTAATGCAACATGGAAAACCAACAGTCATAGACATGTTTTCGGGATGCGGAGGACTTTCTAGAGGCTTTATGGACGCTGGATATAAAGTGCTATTAGGAGTAGATAATGAAGAAATTGCATTAAAAACTTTTAGAGAAAATCATGGAGAAGCCAAAACCTTAAGGACAGATTTATTTGATCCCTTTGCTATTGAGGAAATGAAAAATATTATCGATGGAGAAAAAGTGGATTTAATTATTGGAGGACCGCCATGTCAAGGATTTTCACTGACTGGTACTAGAAAGGAAAATGACGAAAGAAATACTTTATTCAGATCGATGGTCAAAGCTGTAGAATCTTTCGAGCCTCAAGCGTTTGTATTAGAAAATGTTCCGGGATTAGGCACTCTATATAATGGAAAAGCAAAAGAAGAAATTCTAGAAAGCTTTCATGAGTTAGGTTATAAAGTTTCTTACAAAGTGCTCTTTGCTCCAGACTATGGAGTTCCTCAGATTAGAAAAAGAATTTTCTTTGTTGGTGTTAAGAGCAAAGAACTTTATGAATTTCCACTCCCCACCCATTCTCCGGATAATTATATAACTTGTGGTGAAGCTATTAGTGATTTACATGATAGAGTTGAAGGCAATGGAATAGAAGAAGATGAATATATGACTCCTCCGTTAACGGAGTACCAACAATTGATGCGGGCTAAATCAGATAAATTATATAACCACATAGGAACAAAACATACTGAGTTAGTCAAAGAAGTGATTTCTCATGTACCTGAAGGAGGTAACTTCAAAGATCTTCCACCTGGATTAGGTGAAAGCAGAAAATTTAATGAGGCATGGACAAGATATCATAGCCAAAAACCTTCAAAAACAATTGATACTGGTCACAGAAATCATTTTCACTATAAATTTAACCGAGTTCCCACTGTGCGAGAAAATGCGAGACTTCAAACGTTTACTGATGATTTCAGATTTTATGGTACAAAAACTCAGCAGTATAGACAGGTTGGAAATGCTGTCCCCCCAATGTTGGGATATCACATTGCTCAAAAGCTGAAAGCATACATTAGAGAAGCTGAAGAAGTGAGCCTGTAATGAAGAAGTACAATACTATTGATATATTTGCGGGCTGTGGTGGACTGACAGAAGGTTTTAAAAGAACAAATTCATATAATGTAATTGCAGCTGTTGAATGGGAAAAAGCCCCAGCTGCAAACTTAGTGAAAAGATTAGAGGGAAAATGGAATTATGAGGATGCGGAAGAAAGAGTTTTAAGATTTGATTTACAACAGACAGATGAATTATTTAACGGATGGCATGACGACGAAAAGTATGGCTCTCACAGAGGATTGGATTACTTAGTCGATAATCAAGAAATTGATGTTATTATTGGCGGCCCTCCTTGTCAGGCTTATTCTTTGGCTGGAAGAGTTAGAGATAAAGATGGAATGATCAATGATTACAGAAATTATTTGTTTGAAAGCTACCTGAGAGTCGTAAAAAAATATAAACCCAAGGCCTTTATATTTGAAAATGTTCCAGGAATGTTTAGTGCTAAGCCAGGTGGAAAACTAGTTACAGACTTAATTAGAGCGGAGATTGAAGATGCGGGATATGTCATAGTCGATGACTTGAAAAAGCATGCTTTAATAGATGTAACCGAATATGGTATTCCTCAAAAAAGAAATAGAGTAATCATATTGGCTTTGAGTAAAGATTATTATCTTAATCCACAAATAGTGCTTCACGAATTTTATGAAAGTATTCTCCCATCTTACAAAGAACGTCGGCAGACTGTTAAAGATGCCATATATGATCTGCCTAAATTATATCCGGCAGTTCAGGACTATAAATTTGAAGGAAAAATGTATTCGCATCATATTAATAATAATAGAGTTTTTAATCACCAACCTAGGTATCACAGCAAAAGGGATATTGAAATTTTTAAAGAATTAGCACTTGATATTGAAAATAAAATCTACAAATATGCATCATCAGAATCTTTAAAAATGCTTTACACATTAAAAACTGGGAAATCATCAAATATTCATAAATACCATGTTTTGAAATGGGATTCTCCAAGTAATACAATTCCTGCTCATCTTTACAAAGATGGGTTAAGGCATATACATCCTGATTCTTCGCAAGCAAGATCTATTACTGTCAGAGAAGCCGCCAGACTACAAACTTTTGATGATGACTATGAATTTATCAGTAATATCGGTGATAATTATAAAATGATTGGTAATGCTGTTCCTCCTAAATTGGCTGAGAAATTAGCATTTGCTTTAAAAGAAATATTATCACCAGTTTATCAAGTGAAAAAAACATCAAGTAATGACTTGTTGACATTTTTTTAAGCAGCCTATGGCTGTTTTTTTTTTATTTATTTTATATGAATTTCCTATTAATAACTTTTATGTATTTCTAAAGTCATGTGAGGTATGATGGGAAATATAGGGGGGAGAAGAAATGTTTTTTACTAATAACTTAGAAGAAAAAATCTTTAATGTACATAAGTATATTAAATGTGATGAGTTACAAATACTCTCTGGATACCTTGGACCGACTCCAGTATCTAGACTGCAAAGTATTTCTATAAAAACAAAAGTTATATATGGTATGTATGGAAGTGAGTTAATACCAGAAGCTTTGCATAAAATATTAGTGGACAACCATCTTGATGGAAGACATGAAATCCTCTATTCAGATATACCTGTGCATTCGAAATGTTATGTTTGGAAACTGGAAGGAAAAATAGTTTATTCTTTGATTGGTTCGGCCAATTTTAGTACAAGTAGCCTAAGTGCAGGTTATAGAGAATCGCTTGCAGAAATGACTAATGATTCTTTCGGTGAATTAGAAAATTACATGAATCACATTATTGGAAATTCAATAAAGTGTAATTCTCCTAAAGTAAGGTTTATTCCTAACACCTCTGAAAATCGCAGTAGTCAAGAGTGCTCAATGATTCTATATAATCCACTTAATAACGAGGTGCCTCAAGGTAGTGGTTTAAATTGGGGGCATAGCGTAAAAGGTCATACTAACATAGGTGATAGCTATATAACGATAAGAACTGAACATCTTAAGAAATATCCTAAATTATTCCCTAAAAAACAAATTAGTACTAATTTGAAAAATCAAGAAGGTCGGAGTAGCAGACAAAGTGATCCTATTGAATTAATTTGGGATGATGGATTTGTTATGAAAGCGTTACTTGAAGGAACTCAGCCGATGGGAGAGACTAGGTATCCTAAGCAGATAAGCTCTTTTCCACGTAAAAATATTTTAGGTGAATATTTAAGAAAGAGAATGGAATTACCTGGGGATGCTTTGATAACTAAAAAGGATTTAGAAAGCTACGGAAGAAGTGATATTAAAATTTCATTGTTAAAAAGAGGGACATATTACGTAGATTTTTCTGTTTAGTTATTTGCACAAAAAATGCGGGTGGGATCTTTAGTGGAAGCAAATATTATTTTAGGAAGAAACATAGATACCTCATATTGGATATTAGAATTAAAAAGTAGTGGAGCAAGTAACATAAATGTATTGGATTACGAATATTTTGGAGACCCTATACAAATAGATGATGTAATTTATTTGTCTTCCTATGATCTTAAGGAAAAAATAAAAAGCTATGACTCTATAATTTATTATAAATCGATGTATATATTTCCGACGCTAAAAAATTATAAAACCCTTAAAAGTAAGTAAGTTCCGTTTAAGATAATGAATGGGAGTAAACATAATGAAATTAAAATTTGAAGATATATTTAAAGAGCTAAATGATATAGAGCTAATGAGTATTTATGCTATATGGTTAAAAGAGTTAAAAGAGAGAAATTTGATAAGAACTAATAATGTGATTGGTGAATTAGGTGAATCCTTGGCTATTAAAATTTATAATAGCACGAAAGATCTTCCGCGTTTACAAGCGGCACCCATAGGCACGCAAAATATTGATGCTATTTCTGTAGAAGGAAAGAGATATAGTATTAAATCTACAACAGGAAGAGTTACGGGGGCATTTTATGGTCTTTTGGAGCCTGGTAGTACAGAGTCAGAAAGCATCAAATTTGAATACGTAATTGTTGTTGTATTCAGTAAAGAATTTGAAATTAAATATTTTTTGGAGGTGGAATGGTCAGTGTTTTTAAAATATAGAAAGTGGCATAGTAGGGTAAGGGCTTGGAATTTACCAATTACTAAGGGTTTAATTGCTGAATCCAACGTCATTGTTATGGATTCTATAATATAAATATTTTAATAGACTATCTTATTTCCAATTTCTTTTGTATTACTATATTCGAGGTGTGCTTTTCTGTCGTGAAAGAATAAAAAAATATATATAAATGAGAATAAAGGGGGGATCCTATCTATGGTGGAACATTATTTAAAGGATGAATTTAAAGAATGGATGGCACATCAAAAAAAAACGAACGGAAAAGAGTATAAATTCACAACTATTAAAATGTATTCTAATGCCTTGGAAAAAAGCAGTGCAAAGTTGAAAGTGTCGAATCTGCCTGTAACAGATTTGTTTAATATAGTCTCAATAGATAAGTTTAGGGAGATAGAAAAATTACTTAAAGCTGCCCCAAATTTTGCTGAGGTGGACCGTGCTACAAATAATAAAGCTTATTCAGCAGCTATGTCACTATACTCTAGATTTCTTATAGAAAGAGAACATTATTTTGTTTGGATATTTCAAGGTAATCCGAAGTACTATGATGTAGTCGATGCAGTAAATGATTTAGAGAAAATTACATGGGCAGTTAATCAATATACAAAGCAAATTAAAAAAGGAGACAGAGCTTATATTTGGCTGTCTGGGCCTGGTGGAGGCATTGTCGCTGCTGGAACAATTTTATGCAATCCTGAGATTCGCCAGCCAAACTTGCAGGATCGCTATAGTCAGAGTGAAAGTTTGAATAACAAACAATATTTAGCAGTGGATATAAATATCGAAAGAAAATTGACTGCTTCAATTGTCGAAAGAACGCTTCTTCTCGCTGATGAAAGAACGAAAAAGATGGAAATATTGACTTATCCCGGGGCAACGAATTTTAAAGTTACTAAAGAAGAAGATCAGGTCATACAGAGTATTATTGAAGGTAATTATGAACACATTCCAGCTGCTACACCTCCTGAAGTTCAAATTAAAGATGAAAGACGTTATTGGATGTACGCTCCTGGAGAAGGATCCCGTTTATGGGAAGAATTTTATGAAAAAGGAATTATGGGGCTTGGATGGGAAGACCTCGGTGATTTGAAGCAGTTCCCCACAAAAAATGCGATGAAAGAAAAAATGAAAGAAATTTATGGAGAAGATTTTTCTTATAAAAATGCTGGGCATGCGACTTGGCAATTTGCCAATGAAATACGGAAAAACGATGTTATTTATGCAAAGAAAGGTCTGAAAAAGATCATCGGGCGGGGAGTTGTGACTTCGGAATACTTTTATGATGAAACACTTGAGGAATATAACCATATTCATAAAGTGGATTGGACACATAAAGGAGAATGGGACTATAAAGGACAGATTGCCCTTAAAGCACTCACGGAAATCACCCCTTACACAGAGGATTATCATAAGCTAGAACAATTATTTGATGAAATTTCAGATGACATTCTTATTTCTGATGATGAAAATTTTAATTATGAAAAATATAAAGAGTCGGATTTTCTTTCAGAAGTGTATATGAGCAAAGAAAAATACAACACACTTAAGAATCTCCTTATTAGAAAGAAAAACCTTATTTTACTGGGGGCACCCGGAGTAGGTAAAACTTATGCAGCTGAGCGTCTCGCTTATTCTATAATGGGCAGTAAAGATAAGAGCAGAGTTCAAGTTGTACAATTCCATCAAAGCTACAGCTATGAAGATTTTATTATGGGCTATAGACCTGATGATAATGGTTTTTCTTTATCAAAAGGCCCTTTTTATGAATTCTGTAAAAAAGCGGAGCCAGATGACCGGCCGTATTTTTTTATCATTGATGAAATCAACAGGGGAAATTTAAGTAAAATTTTCGGGGAACTATTAATGTTAATTGAAAATGATAAAAGAGGGAAAGAGTTAAGACTGCTATATTCTGATGAACAATTTTCTGTTCCGGAGAACGTTTATATTATAGGAATGATGAATACAGCTGATCGAAGTCTGGCTATGATCGATTATGCTTTACGCCGCAGATTTGCTTTTTTTGAGTTTGAACCGGCTTTTGGAAGTGAAGGATTCAAGAAGTATCAAGCAACTATTGAGAATGAGAAATTCGGACAATTAGTGGACACTGTGATTGCATTGAATAAAGCAATTGCGGAAGATGCTTCTTTGGGAGACGGTTTCCGAATCGGACACAGTTATTTTTCAACCAGAATTGATATTGACGATGAATGGCTGACAGAGATAGTGGAGTATGAATTAATTCCGCTCATTAATGAGTATTGGTTTGATGAACTTTCGCAGGTAGAGTATTGGAATAATAAGCTCAGAGGTTCCCTACGTGATTAGGCTGAAAAACATCTATTATATGCTCTCCTACGCTTATCGAGTTTTAAACGAGGAAGGTTATAAAAGTATCCAGGCCGAAGAATTTGAAAATATTCATGATTTAATGGCTGCTATTTTAATTCAGGGAGTGACTCTCCAATGCAAGAGGGGGTTGCATAAGGACTATATCAAGGCCACTGAAGTGACAGGCAATTTGCGAGGAAAAATCGATGTTACAAACTCAATAAAACAAAATACGCTGATGAGAAGAAGTATGGTATGCCATTTTGATGAATTCTCAGAAAATATCCTGTTAAATCAAATCGTCAAAACGACTATGCAATTACTTATTCAGAGCAAAGAAGTTAAAGCGGACAACCGCAAAGAACTGAGGAAACTCTCTCTTTTCTTTGAAAATGTAGATTTAATCTCACCGCAGACAATCAATTGGAGTGCTCTTTCTTATCACCGGAATAACGCAACTTATAAACTGTTGATGAATATTTGTTTACTAATTATAAAGGGGTTGCTGATGACAACGGAAAACGGAGAATACAAAATGCGGCAATTTCTGGATGATCAGCAAATGCATCAACTATATGAAAAATTTCTTCTTGGTTATTTTAAAAAGGAGTATCCGGAGTTTTCCGTAAAAGCCTCATTTATTGATTGGAATGTTGATAATGGCATTACTGAATTTCTCCCGGCAATGAAATCTGATATTACTATGATTAATGGTGATAAAACATTAATCATAGACGCCAAGTATTACGGGAAAACGATGCAGACACATTCGATGTACAACAGCAGAACTCTAAACTCCAACAACTTATATCAAATCTATACTTATGTTAAAAACAAAGACAGAAGCGGAAGCGGAAATGTCAGCGGTTTGCTGCTTTACGCCAAGACTGATGAAGAAATTTCTCCAAATAATCAATACCAGATTGATGGAAACAAGATAATTGTAAGAACATTAGATTTAGGAGCGGAATGGGCTATTATAGTTGAGCAGCTGAGTGAAGTGGCAATGATCGTAAAGTAAAATTAGATTAACTATAAAAAATGGGAGAACAACAATGGAGTTCAAAATCACTGAAAAAGAAATGCAATTTGAAAACGAGCAATATGCATCAAGAATGATCATAACTGGAAAAGGTCAAGGGCACGATAGAGGAGAACCGAGACTCAGATGTGCGGTTACATTAACTATCCGGATTAAAGGAACTGATAACGAATTAAAACTCCGCGGGAATATTTATTGGGATGCAAAATATCCAAAAACACATGTATTTTTTACTGGAGGAAGTTTAGTCGAGTTTATTGGTGAACAAGGTTTGGACTATGCCCAGTTCAAAACAGAATACTGGGACAAGGTGAAACGACTGGCAGCAAATGTCTTCACGGATAAAGAGATTCTTGAATACAATAAAATGATGGAACAGGCAAAAGCCGATATACCTGTTTAGTTAATTTCAAAATCTAAAATGAGAAAGCAGACCGCCATGCTGGCAGTCTGCTTTTTCTATTCTCTGATATACAATCTGCTTCAAAACAGCCCACATCTTCACCTACTGATAATTCACAACCGCCGGACTCGGATCAAGCGCTATGACTTCTTCCGGGGTTAAGATGGGTTCGTCTTTCTTATAGAAAATTTTAAAGCCGCCGTATTGGGAAGTTTCGTTCCGCACGAATCTTCGGTAATTCGAAATTTTGGGGGAGGCAGGGCCCCACCCGTCAAAGTTCAGGACGACTTCAACATTTTCAGTTGGCTGGATGGCTTCTTTATTCGTCAGCGCTTCATCCATGAACTGGTGGACGAGGACGATTTTGTCCGGCAGATCATGTTCTTCCACCATGTTCGTGAGGTAGTCCACCGCTTCCTGCACTTCGGAACCGTTTACCTGGCCCAGGACCGTGCCGGGGATTTCGCCTTCCTTCACAGAGAATTCAGTGTCGATGGCGAGGTGGACGTGAGGAAGCTTCAGCCATTTCTCGATCAGCTTGACTTGGTTCAGGACAGAATCTGTTCCCAGCTGCACGTCCAGCATGAGCAGCGCGCCATTTTCTTCGGCGAGTTTGGCGTACTCGTCAATTTTATCGGATGGTGTCATGTGATAATATTTTCCGTCGGTCGCCGGGCTTCTTTGGGCGACGGTGGTGATCAATTCAATCATCGGGATGGCTGGCCGGTCAGGGTCGGCGTCCGAATAAGCCTGGGTCTGTTCTTTCAGTTTTGCCATGAAGGCATCCGGTTCCATTTCACCCAATATGCCCATATTGGACGAGTTGGGATGTCCGTAATAGGCCACAAGGCGATGATTTTTTAAGGGTCCATCAGTTAGGTCCTCGCCATCTTTGACCAGCGTTTCACCGGCAGGAACCATTCGTTCGGTTTCGTCTCCATAAGCTTGGGCTTCAGGCATATTGGCCAGTTCTTCTTCAGACCACGACTCCTGAATGGACTGGGCCCCTTCAGCCGGCTCTAAGGCTGTAAAGGGCTCTTCGGGCTCCGGTTCTTCTTTTTCCGCTTCTTCTTTATCTTCTTCCGAAGCTTTTGTTTCTTCTTGCTCGTTGTCTTTCTCCGTTGTCCCGTCCTGGGCTGCTGCGTTTTCGTCTTCTTTGTCTTGGCCGTCTCCAGTAGAAGAGTCGGAGCAGGCTCCAAGGAATAAAGTCAGCAGCATGGCAAAGGCCAGCAGGATTAATTTTTTCATGAAGTCACGTCCTTATGTATTTAGATTGGCTGGATGGCACTGTCTTATATTCCCTTCTGTCTGGATTTTAATCATGAATTTCGCTGGATTAGGGAAACCTCCCCCTTGATTAATCCGCCAAATAGTAGCATCATCAATCTTAGAAGCGATTGAGTTGAGAGCGCAGAATATCTGAGGAGGAAAACGGAATGCCGGAGTTGCAGGGCGTCTTGCCCGTGTTGCGGAATATGAAGGATTTTGAGCGTTTGCTGGAGAGCCATCATCCGTATATTATTTTTCTGGAGGTGCGGCTGGCGCAGCTGCAGGTGCTGGTGCGGACGGCGAAAAAGGCGGGGAAGAAAGTTATTTTGCATGCCGACTTGATCCAGGGGCTGAAGACGGATGCTTACGGCTTTGAGTTTCTGGTCAGGGAGATCAAGCCGGACGGCATCATTTCGACGCGCGGCAATGTGATCACGCTGGCGAAGAAGAACAACCTGCTGACGATTCAGCGCTTGTTTTTGCTGGACAGCCAGGCGCTGGAGCATAATATCAAACTGATCGGCCAGAACAAACCGGATTATATCGAGCTGCTGCCGGGCATCATTCCGTCGGTGATCGAGGAAGTGCATCAGAAAACGGGTATCCCGATCATCGCCGGCGGGCTGATCCGCACGCCGGAAGACGTGGAGCTTGCCTATAGCGGAGGGGCTCTTGCCGTATCGACGTCGGATTCCGATCTGTGGGATTTGCAGCGGTAGCAATCTATTGACCGCGTTTTTAAAAGCTGATAAATTTAGAGTGACAAGTTAAGCGCTGTGCAAGAGAAGAAGAGACCCGCACTGGTACGGACAAATCCTCATGGGGATTTGTCCGTTCGGTGCGGGTTTTTTCTGTTTTTCAGGTTTCTGGACGGCCGGCGCAGAACTGGGAAGAAGCCGCCGCAATGCAGGGCGATTAGACGAAACCGCGGTTTCATAGATGTTGGAGGAGAGCGACTTGAAGAAAGACTATATCTTATCGATCGACCAGGGTACGACAAGCTCACGGGCCGTACTGTTTAATCATAAAGGGGAAATCGTTGAAACGGGCCAGCAGGAGTTTCAGCAATTCTTCCCGAAACCGGGTTGGGTGGAACATGACGCCAATGAAATCTGGACGTCCGTATTGGCGTGTATCGCGGATGTGCTCCGCAAGTCGGAAATTACGCCCGACCAGATCGCCGGAATCGGCATCACGAACCAGCGCGAGACGGCGGTGGTCTGGGACCAGTTTGAAACGCAGCGAAACAATTAGTGCCATGAAAAACGAGCCACTCGACTTATTGGTCATCGGCGGAGGGATTACGGGCGCCGGCATCGCCTTGGACGCAAGTGTCCGAGGCGTCAAGACGGCAGTGGTGGAGATGCAGGATTTCGCAGCGGGCACCAGCAGCCGTTCCACCAAATTGGTGCACGGCGGCCTGCGGTACCTGAAGCAGTTTGAAGTGAAGATGGTGGCGGAAGTCGGCAAGGAACGGGAAATCGTTTATGAAAACGGACCTCACGTGACGACGCCGGAATGGATGCTGCTGCCGTTTTACAAAGGCGGCACGTTCGGTCCTTTGAGCACCAACGTCGGTTTGCGCGTCTATGACTTTTTGGCTGGCGTCAAACGGGAAGAACGCAGAAAGATGCTGAGCCGCAAAGAAACATTGAAACGCGAGCCTTTATTGAAGAAAGAAGGCTTAAAAGGCGGCGGCTATTATGTGGAATACAAGACAGACGATGCGCGCCTGACCATTGAAGTGATGAAAAAAGCGGTGGAAAAAGGAGCGCTTGCGCTGAACTACGCGAAAGTCATCGATTTCATCTATGATGGCGGCAAAGCAGTCGGCATCCGCATGGAAGACCAGACAAACGGCGAAGTCCACGAGATTTTCGCGAAACGGATCGTCAACGCAGCGGGGCCATGGGTCGACACTTTGCGTGAAAAAGACCATTCGAAAAAAGGCAAAACGCTGCAGCTGACAAAAGGTATCCACCTGATTTTCGATGGCAGCCGTTTCCCGCTGAAACAAGCCATCTATTTCGATATGCCGGACGGCCGGATGGCATTCGCCATTCCGCGTGAAGGCAAAGTGTATGTCGGGACGACCGATACCGTTTATAAAGCGGATATCGCCCATCCGACGATGACACGGGAAGACCGCGATTATGTGCTGCGCGCCATCGATTTCATGTTCCCGGAAGTGGCCATTAGCGAAGACGATATCGAATCGAGCTGGGCAGGGCTGCGTCCGCTGATCCACGAAGAAGGCAAAGATCCTTCGGAGATTTCGCGCAAAGACGAAATCTTCATTTCGGATTCCGGCTTGATCTCCATTGCAGGCGGCAAGCTGACCGGCTACCGCAAAATGGGCGAAAGCATCGTCGACTTGGTGACGGAGCAATTAGCAAAAGAGCAGGGACTGCGGTTCCAGAAAGTTTCGACGAAGCATCTGCCGATTTCCGGCGGTGAAGTCGGCGGCTCGGAAGGATTCAAAGCCTTCCGTCTGGACCGTGAGCAGCAGGCGCTGTCCATGGGCTTGAACCAGAAGACGGCGGAGATGCTGACAAGCCGTTACGGCGCCAATGTCGACCAGGTGCTGGGAATATTCGCCGGCAGACAGCAGGAAGCGGCGCAGGCAGGACTGGATCCATTGGTGTTTGCGATGCTGCGTTACGCGATGGAATACGAGGCGGCGTATAAACCGGTCGACTTTTTCGTCCGCCGGACAGGCGCTTTGCTGTTCGATATCCAGTTTGTCTATAAATTCAAAGAAGCGGCCATCGCGCATATGACGGAAAGCTTCGGCTGGACAACGCAGCAAACGCAAAGCTACACGAAAGAATTGGATAGGTTGCTGTACGAAGCGACGCATCCGGTCGGATAAACGGACAACAGTGCGAAAAACAGGAGAAAAGCAGTCGGGAAAATCGGCTGTTTTTCTCCAATATTCAGACATATATTGACAGCGCTTTCTTTTGTATGTAAAATATATACAACAAGTTAAGAATTGTGCTGGAGATCTGAGATTCGCACATCAATGAGTCCTTCTGTTAAAGGAGAACTCTCATTGATTGCGGATTTTTTTGTGTTCCAGTGTGTTTGCTTTAAACTGAAAAGGAGTGTTTTGGAATGTCAGAATTTTTGGCAGAATTGATCGGCACCATGATCCTGATTATTTTCGGGGGCGGTGTCGTAGCAGGAGTGGTATTGAAAGATTCGAAAGCGGAAAACGGCGGCTGGATTGTTGTCACGATTGCCTGGGGGCTGGCGGTCACCATGGGCGTTTACGCGGTCGGCAATTTTTCAGGGGCGCATCTCAATCCGGCTGTGACTTTGGGCTTTGCGGCCATCGGCGAACTTCCGTGGACAAAAGTGCCGGTCTATATTGCGGCGCAGATCATCGGCGCCATTATCGGGGCTGGCATCGTCTTTTTGAATTATCTGCCGCATTGGAGCCGGACAGAAGACAAAGACGCGAAATTGGCTGTTTTTGCCACAGCTCCGGCAATCAGAAGCCCGTTTTCGAATTTGGTGAGTGAAATCATCGGTACGGCCGTTCTCGTGATGGGCTTGTTGTTCATCGGCGCGAACGAATTTACGGAAGGCTTGAACCCACTGATCGTCGGCGCATTGATCATCGCGATCGGGATGTCGATCGGCGGTACCACCGGCTACGCCATCAACCCGGCACGGGATCTGGGGCCGCGCATCGCACACGCACTGCTGCCGATTCCGGGGAAAGGCGGTTCCGACTGGAGCTATGCCTGGGTTCCGGTAGCCGGTCCGGTTTTCGGCGGTATTTACGGCGCCGTGTTCTACAGCGCCGTGTTCACGGGCGATTACAATGTGCTGTTCTGGGTGCTCAGCGCAGTGATGGCCGTGATTTTATTCGGCGCAGCCAGTGCTGAACTGAAAAAAGGCCATACCGCAGCCAATGAAATCGAAGACACGTTAACAGATGACAAAGGAAGACAGAACAATCGCGTTGCAGAAAAATCCATTTGAGGAGGAATTCACAATGAGCAAAGATTATATTTTGTCAATCGACCAGGGGACCACGAGTTCACGGGCGGTGCTGTTTAACCATAAAGGGGAAATCGTCGAAACGGCCCAGCAGGAATTTGAACAATTCTTTCCGAAGCCGGGCTGGGTGGAGCATGACGCCAATGAAATCTGGACATCTGTCCTCGCTTGTATGGCGGGCGTCTTGCGCAAATCGGATGTGGAACCAAGCCAGATCGCCGGCATCGGCATCACGAACCAGCGCGAAACGGCGGTCGTCTGGGACCGCAACACCGGCAAGCCGATCTACAAAGCGATCGTCTGGCAGTCTCGCCAGACCAGTGAAATCTGCAAGGATTTGAAAGAGCAGGGGCACGAAGAGTTGTTCCGCAAGAAAACGGGCTTGTTGATCGATGCTTATTTCTCCGGCACGAAAGTCAAATGGATTCTCGATAACGTGGAAGGCGCACGCGAAAAGGCGGACAACGGCGATTTGATGTTCGGTACGATCGATTCGTGGCTCGTCTATAAATTGTCAGGCGGCAAAACGCATATCACGGATTACAGCAACGCGTCGCGCACGCTGATGTACAATATTTATGATCTGGAATGGGACGACGAATTGCTGGAGATTCTGACGGTGCCGAAAAGCATGCTGCCGGAAGTGCGCCAGTCGTCTGAAGTCTACGCGGAAACCGTCGACTATCATTTCTTCGGCCACAACGTGCCGATTGCGGGCATCGCGGGTGATCAGCAGGCGGCATTGTTCGGCCAGGCCTGCTTTGATAAGGGCATGGCGAAAAACACTTACGGTACGGGATGTTTCATGCTCATGAATACGGGTGAAGAAGGCGTCGTTTCCGAGCACGGCTTGCTGACGACCCTGGCCTGGGGCGTCGACGGCAAAGTGGAATACGCGCTGGAAGGCAGCATCTTTGTCGCGGGCTCCGCGATCCAGTGGCTGCGGGACGGTCTGGAAATCTTAAAAACGGCACCGGAAAGCGAAGGGCTTGCCACGTCAGTCGAATCGACGGATGGCGTCTATATGGTGCCGGCATTCGTCGGACTCGGCACGCCGTATTGGGATACCGATGCGCGCGGAGCGGTTTTCGGTTTGACGCGCGGCACGACGAAAGCACATTTTGTCCGGGCGACGCTTGAATCACTCGCTTACCAGACAAAAGATGTCGTGGATGTCATGATAGAAGATGCGGGGATCGAGCTCAAAACCTTGCGCGTGGATGGCGGAGCCGTGTCGAACGATTTCCTGATGCAATTCCAGAGCGACATCCTGGATGTGCCGGTGGAACGCCCGGTCATCCAGGAAACGACAGCATTGGGTGCGGCTTACTTGGCTGGACTCGCCGTCGGTTTCTGGCAAGACAAAGAAGAAATCGCCAAGCAATGGCAAGTTGAAAAAACCTATAACCGTGAAATGCCTGCCGAACAGAGCGAAGAACTCTATGCCGGCTGGCAGCAAGCGGTCGAATCGACCAGAACGTTCAAACAGAAAACAGCACGAAAAGCGCCGATCGCTTAATAAGCGGCGGCTATAGAATTCAATGGACTGAGTCCATCTGCAGATTTTATTCTGCGGATGTGATTCGGTCTTTTTTTTATTCGAAGAAAAGTATCCTGTTATGGCCTGATTCGCTATATAGGGAGTATAGGCCCCTTTGCTGGGAATCCTGCCTAAAAAAGGAGATGAAAAAATGACGAAAACACAGTTTGTAAAACGGATCACGCATCCCGATTACGGCGAGCTTTACCAGTTTTACGAAGTGGATGGAGCGACACTGGAAGAAACTTCGCTGGATCCGTTCGAGGCGGGGCTTCTGCTGATGGCGGAAGAGGAAGAAGTGGAAGTGCTGCCGGAGATTCTGAAGATCTCTTCAAGACGGGGAGCGGATGCCAGCGGCTATTTCGCCGGCGAGCAGTTTGTGGTGCGGAAAGGGTCGAAGTTCGCCGCATCGACTTCGGCGAAATGCCCGAAGAATTACGTGAAGCTGCGTGAAAAGCTGGTTTTGGAAGGCTTGCTGATTCCGCTGCATAACCAGCTGTTTTTACTGGAAGATTACACGTTCGAGAATCCGGTGATTGCCATGGGCACAGTGATTGGCGGCTGGTGCAAAGGGCCGCATGGCTGGAAAGGGAAGAAATGAAACACATAGCGCATTACAAGGTCAAACTAAAACAGGGGGTTAGTCATGAAAAACTTTTTAGCATTGCCGAATGTCGTGGATATGCGCAGCCGTTTGCCGAAGAAACAGCATTACGGCGCGCGGAGCAAGAAGATCACCACCCGCGTCTGGCATCATTCGCTGACGCTGTCGCATTTGCCAGGGTCCGACGCCGAAAGTTTTGCAAGCTATCATATAGAAGCGAACGGCTGGCCCGGAGTTGCGTATGCGATCATCATCGAGCCGAAAAACGTTGTGCAGACGCCGCGCGGCAAACGGGCGCGCATTGTCTGGGCGCATGATTTTGACCGGCGCACGTACCACGCCGGCAACGCCAACGATTATTCGCTCGGCATTTGCGTGGCGGGCGATTACCGCAATGAACGGATGCGCGATTTCGTCAAAGAGACGATCGATGAATTGCAGGCGGCGCTGGTGGCGGACGGCGTCGGCCGCGAAGATAAATCGCATCACGAAATGCCGGGCTACAGCTGGAAAGCGTGCTGTGTGTTTGACTATAAAGGGGCTTTCACATTCCTGAACCAGCAGGCGCTGGTCAAACCCGTGCCGGCGACGTATACCATCCAGGAAGGCGATACGTTCTGGAACATCGCGAATAATATGGACGGTATCCGGGTGGCAGATCTGGAGGCGGCGAATCCGGGCGTCGACAGCAGGTTCCTGCAGATTGGCCAGGTCATTAAACTGGGTGAGGCTAAAGGAGCCGCTCTAAAAGAGAAACCGGTGCCGGAGCGGCAACTCGCCATGAAGGAATATGTTTACTTGCCGGAAACGGCGAAGACGTGGAAGACCTACCGGCTGGACGCGGCGCCGGTTGCGAAGAACAGCGACTGGAGTTTGACGCCGGCGAAGTTTGGAGGACTGGAATATGAGATACTGGGCTATCCGCAAGCGCATATTGCGACGATTGAAACGGGCCGAGGCCATCGGAATATTTATGTCGCGCCGTCGACTGGTGCCAAGATTTTTATGAGATAAAGGATGGAAAGCCGCTCATTTTCAGCTGGGGGGCTTTTTTTATTTGCCAGAAAGGATTGCCATTTGTACATATATGGTATAAAATGAGAACAAACGTTCTTATGTTAGGAGGGTTTACATGACTCCTTTAATGTCGAAGGACCTTATCGTTCATTTCGAGAATATGATTTACCTGCCTTTTGTTCTCACCATTTTGCATAAAGACAGGGAGATGATTGACACGATGCCCTTTAAATTAAAACGTCCTTACCTGCAGATGGTTGACCAAGCGATAAAATGCGCTGAAAACGATTTGAGAACCACCAGAATTTATATGAAAAGACAGCAGTATCGAATACTTAAGGGCAAGAAAGACGATCTGTTTACAGAGTATGTGTTTTACTACAACGGCTACGAAGACCACCGCAAGTATATGCATTTTCAATTACGCAATCGAACCGAAGAATTAATCGGTATGTACTTGTCGTTGACTGGGCCAGTGGAAAACCCTCTTCCGTAATCAGGAAAAGGGTTTTTGTCTTGTTAAAATATATTGCTCAAAGCTCGAATAAGGACTCTGGGAATGAATAAGATGATATTCCATACGATGCTTATCAACAGTTCGAATACCAGCGTAAAGCTGAATTCAGCAAAGCAATCAAGAAACACATTGTCTTTGCTGCTTTTGTTTTTATCTTTTGCCTTACGCTTAAAATTGTTCATAGTGTCTCCGTTCAATAAGGTATTTTGAATAGTATAGCTAAAGAGGAAGAACTTGCCAATCCTTTCTTTGCATACTGATTGGCCAATTGTTATGAGTAACCACTGAGACAGTTGTTTCCGGCTTTTATTTGCCATAAAGGATTGCCGCCCTCTTATACGTGGTATAGAATAAGAACAAATGTTCTTATTTTTAGAAAGGGGTGGTTCTGATGAAGAAGATGAACAATCAATTCAAGATGCAGGGCGATATCAAGGACCGGGGAAATATCAAATGGCAGGGGCTGATGCTGCCGGAGCATATCCAGATGCTGCGCGAATGGTATAAGGAAGATGAGGAAGTGAAGCGGCCGGAGCTCGATGAATTCGACCTGCAGCTGATTCAGGAAGAGCTGGACATCGCGTTGAAGCGGAAATGCGAAGTGCTGATTGAAACCTGGCGGGAAAAGCAGCTGTTCAAGCATCGCGGCGTCATCGAGCGCATCGATGTGGCGCACCGGGAACTGGTTTATGAGAGTCCGTTCGGGATGGAGCGGTTGAGTCTGGATGAGATTGTGGGGGTTACGCTGATCGATTGAGCGGGAAGGCAAACTGGATAGCTGTGTAATTTGGAGGCTGCCTGTCAGGCAGTTCTTTTTTGATTGGGCGCCGGGCTGGGTGCCTAATTGACTGGCCCAAACGCTTCCTGTATATTGAAAAAGTAATTAATTGTCAGAAAAATTAAACAGATAATGAATGGTTTTATTTACACAGAGAGGGGAATCGGCATGACGAAGAATTTTGAAGGACGTACAGCATTGGTGACAGGAGGGAGCAGAGGGATCGGCAGGCAGATCGCCGAACGCTTTGCGGAAGAAGGGGCGAATGTCGCGATCATCGATATCAACGAAGAAGCGCTGGCCGCGGCGAAAGAGGAGCTGGAGGCAAAAGGCTATTCCGTTTATGCGAAAGTGGCGAGTGTCACGGAAAAAGAGCAGGTGGAAGGTGCGGTGGCGGAAGTGAATGAGCATTTCGGCTCCATCGACATCCTTGTGAATAATGCAGGCGTCATCCGGGATAATATGCTGTTTAAGATGACGGATGAAGACTGGCTGACGGTCATGGACGTGCATTTGAAAGGCGCGTTTTATGCGACACGTGCAGCGCAGAAATACATGATCGATCAGAAATACGGCAGAATCATCAATATTTCGTCCACTTCGGCACTTGGCAACCGCGGGCAGGCGAATTACGCGACAGCCAAAGCGGGGCTGCAGGGCTTCACGAAGACGCTGGCGATTGAACTCGGCAAGTTCGGGGTAACGTCCAATGCGGTGGCGCCGGGCTTCATTGAAACGGATATGACAAAAGCGACGGCGGAGCGTATGGGTGTGCCGTTTGACGGCTTTGTCGAAGCGAACGTGGCGATGATTCCTGTCGGCAGAAGTGGCAAGCCGGAAGACATCGCGAACGCCGTAGCATTTTTCGCGGATGAACGTTCTTCATTTGTATCCGGCCAGGTCTTGTATGTCGCTGGCGGACCAAAGGACTGAGAAAGGAGATGCGCGGATGCTGAAAGAGATGATTGGCAGACGGTCTGAGAAAATGAAAAATGTGATTGAACGCGGTGCGGTCAAAAAGTTTGCGGAAGCGATAGGGGAAGCTTCGCCGCTGTTCACAGATGAAGAAGCGGGAAAACAGTCAGTCTACGGCAGAAACATTGCGCCGCCGACGTTCCCGGTCACTTTCGACAGCGGGTCGATTCCGGGACTCGACTTGCCTTCGAAAGGGCTGATCCACGGCGAGCAGAAATATGTCTATACGCGTCCGCTTTATGTAGGTGAAGAAATCTATTGCTGGATCGAAGTGAAAGATTATTATGAGCGGACCGGCAGTTTCGGGAAGATGGGTTTTCTCATTGTCGTTCTTTACGGGGAAGACAAAGAGGGGGAGCTGCTCTTTTCGGAAGAACGTGTGATCATCATCAATGAAGCTGCGCGGAAGGAGATGGGGAAATGAGCCGGATCGGTCAGATGAAAGTAGGGGAAACGCTGCCTGTAATTGGGCTGGAGCCCGTCTCGCGGCTGGATCTTATTAAGTATGCCGGAGCTTCCGGCGATTTCAATCCCATACATACGATTGACAAGGAAGCGGAGCGCGCCGGGCTTCCGGGCATCATCGCGCACGGCATGTGGACGATGGGGAATCTGGCGAAACTGTTCACCCCTTATTTGGATGAAGGTTTTATTGAGACCTATTCAATCCGCTTTAAAGGCATGGTGTTTCTGGGTGATGTCATTTCGCTGCAGGCGGAGCTGAAAGAGAAGGAAAGCGACAGGCTGATTTTTGAAGTTGCGGCTGTCAATCAGGACGGGAAACGGGTGCTGAGTGGCCAAGTGGCTTTTTCGCTGGCGATTCAAAGTTTTACGAATAAATGAAGAAACGATAAAAGGGGACTCGGATGAAAAAGAGCGCACATATAGGTGTGTGCTCTTTTTGTTTTGGAGAAAATGGGTGAGGGCCCTGATTAAGGTGAACGTTGATATATTTTTCTGAGCGTTGATATAATTTCCTGAGCGTCGATATAATTTTTTGAACGTTGATATAATCTCCTGAACGTTGATATATTTCGCTGAACGTTGATATCCGCCGGCATCCCTAATTCGAGAACGGAAAAACAGCACAAAACACCGGTGAAAAGAAGAATTTCACTCAATATCATTCTAAAATCAAAGGTCAAAAGCCAAAATGCATGCTTTTCGCGGGCGAAAAGCGAAAAAGAGCGCACAGAAATCCTGTGCGCTCTTTTTGTAAAGAAGAAAACATTTCAAAACGCTAGTTTTTATTGCCAGTCAGATTCCTGTTCACTAATAGCACCAGCACCGGCCCGATAATTGGCACCCAGGCCAATCCTTTGGAGCGGGCGTCCGGATAAAAGCGGTGGACGGTGTAGATGGACAGGCCGTACAGCACGAACCAGTCGACGGTCATGACCGACACGAGACTCGAGGCGAAGAAATAATCGACGTAATCGGCGAACGAGAATCCCTGCAGCAGCGTCAGCCAATTGCCAACCCACATGATGATGAGGGCGATGAGCCAGAAGCGGGAGCGGAGGAAGCGGACGAGCCAGCGCGGCGTACGCAGTTTCTTGTCGGATTTCTTGATGCCGAATGCGTAATATGGGAGCAGCGCAAAGGCGCCGATGCCGAATGACAGCAGGGCGAACGGCCACGCCGGCCAGCGCTGTTTGTCGTTGAGCAAAAGAATCGTCAGAAAGACCATGGGGAAAATGCCGAGCGAATTGAATACGGCAAAGACGAGCGGATCGATGTCGCCGATATTGCCGTTGAATAGTTCAGGGAAAATCGGGTTGTTGGCGCCTGTGCCGGGAGCTATGTAGACAGCGTACCCGATCAGAAGCAGCCAGATGAGTAAGAAAATCATTTCTTCACCTCGTTTTTTGCGCTAAAAGCTTATATTGACCGTAGCAATGTCGAAAAAAGAAGTCAATTTTTACGGAGATTTGCCGATAAAGGAGGATAAGGACGTCTTTTTGCATAAACGATGAGGGGGGATTCCGACTCTTCGTTTCTCGAAATGAGTAGGTCCTTAGGCTTTAATCCCTTATATTGTAAATGTGATAAAAGTTCTATGTTTTTGTCATAATAACGGTTATACTGTTTTTACTAAGTTATTGCTGTAATTTCACTTCCGCAGGTGAAATCATATTTGGCTAAGCGGAGTCTGCAGTTCATTCAATTTCTGACACCTAGGGGGAACAACCTTGTTAAAGCAGATGCTTTTTCCCATTACAATACTTTCATTGGCAATCGCCTTATTCTATAGCTGGACACTGACATTTCAGGGAGACCCGTGGCTGGTGACAACGGGGACCAATGTGCTGCAAATTCTCGCCGGGACACTCAGTTTCATCTGGCTGTACCAGGCTTACCGCAGTGCCGAGGCCAGACATAAATCTTTTTGGCTGCTGTTGCAGCTGGCGCTGATTCTGTACACAGCCGGCAACTGGATCTGGCTGATTCTTCAGTTCAGCCAAGGGACGGAGAATTCAACGATTCTTTCTTCTGTCGTGTGGCTCAGTTCCTATCTGATTTTCCTCGTGGCACTGATTTTCAAAACCCGCGAATTGAGCAATGAGTTCAGCGAAAACTCCTATCTGTTTAATATCGCGGTTTTCATCATCACCGTCGCTTCGATCAGCTTTCATTACCTCATCAATCCGGTGCTGGAATTGTCCGGAGAATCCTGGCTGATCACGATGACCGCCATCATTTATCCGGTAGCAGACATCACCATTTTATTGGTGGTCAGCATTCTGTACTATCTGATCCGGAAGAATAAACAACAGGAAGTGCTGCTGTTTTTGCTGATTGGATTTTTTATTCAGATTGCTGCTGATTTTCTTTATGTCTATGTATCCTACAAAGAAAGTTACCAGCCGGGGCATCTGGTAGACCTGCTCTGGCTGCTGTCAGTGCTGCTGTTCGGCTTTTCGGGCTATTACTCCAAATCCGATAAGAGAAATGAATTATGGAAGCTGAAAAGTACAGCGAACGATAAAGGAACCGCTTTTCCGTATGTAAGCATCCTGATTCTGCTGATGCTGGTCATGCATAGTTATCAGTTTGACTTCAACGGGCTCAGCAGCGGTTTGCTGATCATCTTCATTATGGTGCTCGGCCGCCAGCTGCAGGTGCTGTTGAGAAATCGCCAGTTGGTGGAGCAATACAGGTATCTGGCATATCATGATCAGCTGACGGATTTACGCAACCGAAGCAGTTTCAATGAGGAAATCGAGCATTTCCTTGCGGATTATCCGACCAAACAGATGGCGCTGCTGCTGATTGACCTAGACCAGTTTAAAGTGGTGAACGATACGATGGGCCACCACATCGGGGATTTGGTGCTCGTCAAAACGGCTGAACGGCTGCAGGCGGCGCTGGACCCCGATATGCTGCTGTACCGCCTCGGAGGAGACGAGTTCATCATTGTCGTTCTGGATGCAACCGATGAAAAATGTGAAGCTGTCGCCAATAAACTCCTGGACAATTTCAATGAATCACTCGATGTGGATGAATATCAGATCAACATCACGCCGAGCATCGGCATCAGCAAATATCCGGAGCATGGCTATACGCCGGAAGATTTGATGAAAAATGCGGACGCGGCAATGTATGTGTCGAAAGAAAAAGGCAAGAATGGCTACAGTTTTTTCAATGCAGAGCTGAGCCAGGAGAAATCACGCAAAATGACGATTGAAAATGCTTTGAAGAAAGCCATCCAAAGAGATCAATTTATCCTTTATTACCAGCCGAAAGTCGTGCTCGGCACACGGAAAATCATCGGTATGGAAGCCTTGCTGCGTTGGCGGCATCCGGACCTTGGCTGGGTATCACCTGTTGAATTCATACCGGTGGCTGAAGAAACCGGGCAGATTGTTGCCATCGGGGAATGGGTGCTCGAAGAAGCGTGCCGCCAGAACAAGCAATGGCAGGACGCGGGTTATCCGCCCCTGAACATTTCGGTCAACGTATCGGTGCTGCAGTTCAAGCATGGCAAATTCCTTGAAACGGTCGAGCGGATTTTGGGTAAAACGGGGCTTGATACCCGCTATCTGGAGCTGGAAATCACCGAGAGCATCATGCAGAACATCAAGGAAAGCAAAAAGATTCTTGTAAGCCTGCAGCAGATGGGCATCAAAATATCCATTGACGATTTCGGGACCGGCTATTCGTCTTTGCATGTCCTGCAGAAATTGCCGATCGATACCTTGAAAATCGACAAATCATTCGTGGATGAACTGGACATTGACGAGTTGAATCCGATGGTAAAAGCCATCATCGATCTAGGCCTCAACCTGGACATGACGCTGGTCGCGGAAGGAATCGAATCCGAAAACCAGATGAACGTCCTCATCGAACACGGCTGCACGATCGGCCAGGGTTACCTGTTTTCGAAGCCGGTCGCGCCGGAAGATTTCGAGGGACTGATGCAAATTCCCGGAATGCTGGCGGAAGAACTCGAACATGGCATTGTCCGCTGAATGACTGATATCAATAAAGACCTTCCTGCATTCTGATGAATGGGGAAGGTCTTTATTGGTTGAGCGATTTAAAACCCTTCAGGCTTTGAGAATTTCTTCCGGATGGAAACGGACCAGCAGCATCTCCTCACCTTCAGTGGAGCGGATTTCGAGTGTGTCATAGATGGCATCGATGGCCCGGTTCAGTTCGGTGGAAGAATCGGCGACAATGGTGAATCGGCCGAACATCTGTGCATAGGAACCTGAAGGCGCAACCGTGTCGCCCGCTTTACGGTTGACGACAGCGGTCAGGATTTCCGGCATGGCCAGAATCTCTTCCATGCCGCGGATGTCCGCGATGGTCCCGCTGTGCATCAGGATCGGCAGGTTGCAGGAAGGATGCGGGATATAGCTGTCGTCGAAATGGCGGGTATCGTATTTGCTGATGTCCTTGCCGACGGAAAGGTCCAGCATCATTTCGAGCAGGTTGATGCCGGTCTGCTTTTCGATGATATTGTAATGCTGTGAACCGCTGATGCGGAAGCCCATTTCATAAAGATAGAAGCGGCCATTATCGTATAGCGCCTGAATCAGGAGCACACCGTTTTGGATGCCCATGCCGCGCAGCATGGCACGCACCTGCGGATCGACATCCGCGAGATATTGTTCGCGGTGGCGGGAAGGGAACATGACAGCGATCGGCAGCGGCGGATGTTCGGCAAAATGCTTATGGACATGGCGGTCCGTCACGGCTGACAAGACAATATCCCCCTGATAGGCGGTATAGTACATCATTAAACCATACGGGGTATCAATGAACGGCTCGATGATCGCCGTTTCGGATTTCGAATACTCCAGTGCTTTGGCATAACCTGCTTTTACGTCTTTCGGTCCGTAGCACACGGTAATGCCCTGGCTGGCATAGCTGTCGACCGGTTTGACGATGACGGGGAATTGCAGGCTGCCGATCAATTCTTCTGTGAGCCCGTTGTCCAGATTGTATTCTTCGACAACGGGCACATCAAAATTTCGGCAATGATTTTTAAAGCGGTCTTTATTGGAGCAGATTTCCAGCTGTTCATAGGTGGCGTAATAAGGGATGCCGAGACGCTCGCAAAGAGCCAGCGCGTTCCATGTATTGACGTCGTCAAAACCGTTGAAGACGCCATCGATCTTTTCGGCCTGGGCGATTTCCACGAGCCTGTCGATATCGGCCGTGCTGACTTCATAGCTTTTATCAGCGGCTTTTTTGGCCGGAGATCCGGCGTCGCGGTCGGTGACGATGACGTAGTATCCCATGTTCTGGGCTGTTTTGACGACATCGACCATGTGGGCGATGCCGCTGAGCAGCAGGATCTTTTTTTGCTGAGCTTCCATGAACTGATTCCCCCTTTGAATTCGTGCACGTCCAGCTGACATGAAGCCTATTATATTGAAACTAGCAATCAGCGGCTTTATTGTCAATGGTTTTCTGAATAATTAGATAAATTAGAAAAAAGGGCAATGGAAGGTTTCTCCAACTGCCCTTGCTTCATTATTCGGCCGGTGTTTTCTCCGACTCATTCAGATCGACATCCACAGAAGACACATAATAGCGTTTTGCATCATCCGCTGTAATTTCCACTTTCTTGCGGTCGAACAGCGACACAGTGGCGACCTTCGTCATTTCACCCGTCTCGATATCTTCTTCGTAGACGCGGTAGCCGATGATCGCGTCATCGCGGACCGCATGCCAGGAAACATTGAACGATGTCGCCGTGACATTCGTCGGCGCTTCAGGCTGTTTATCCTGGACGCTCGAGTCTGATATCAATTTTGCCGTGACAACGAGGCGTTCTTCATGGGAACCTGTATCCCGGTTAAAAGTACCGGTGCAGGTGATCAAATTGATCATCCGGCTGTCGGAAGGGCCGAAGATTTCCTCAATCGGCGCTTCGTCTGTCACATAGCTTGTTTTTTCTTGGATTTCATAGACCATTTCACGGCCGTCTTTATCCGTTACGATTACTTTTTCGCCTGCTTCCACTTTCTTCAGATGATAGAAAATCGCCGGTCCGGTATAGCTGTCGACATGTCCCGCTAGAACCGCATGGCCTTTGGCTCCGACTTTAAAGCCGGGTTCAAACCAGCCCACCTGGTTGATGTCTTCCGGTACACCCATTTCACCGTTCTCCAGAATGCCGGTCGCTTCGATAGCCGCGTCCACACCGATGGAAGGAATGGCCACTCTTGCAGGAACCATGCCCTGGATGCTTTGCTGACGCTGTTTCTGCAATTCCTGCAGCTTTTCGCGCTGTGCCGGTTTAATCGGGAATTCCGCGATTTTATCGATGTCTTCACCCGAAGCCAGCAGCTCAGCCGGCGCTTCTTCGGTCACTTCCGGAAGGTCGAGCTGAGCGATGTCTTCTTCAAATGTAGGTTCATCCGCAAGGGGTTTCAAGATAACGAACAGCACCCCGCAGAGGATGACCGCTGTTGCCATTGTCCAAAATTGTCTCATCGCCCATGCTCCTTTCCAGTTTGGTTATTGCTGCTTTCTTTGACGAAACGTCATTGTTCCAGCTGCCAATAGGATCAGCGTGCTCATTGCAACCCAAATCATCATCGTGTTTGACTGGTTTGCTGAACCGCCAAGGCCGGTAGCAGGCATTTTGTCAGGAACAGCTGTTTCGAATTTTTCAGGGAACTGGTCAACGATCGCGCCGCTTAAGCCTTTACCGATTGCAAATACAATTGTGTAGCCTTCACGGTACGTATTATAAGATGATTCGAAATCGCCGGTCGCATATTGAGTGAAAGTATCAATTACCGATTGCTCATGTGCTGCAATATTAGCTGTCAATTCTTCCTGCGGCAAACGTTCTTCTGTTGCAGTGCTCAGGAATGCAGCCAGTTCTGATGCAAATGTTTCAATCAACGCTGTTTGCGCCTGTTGAATTTCTTCTTCATTGCCGCCTGCTTGTGCAGCAGCTAAATCACTTTGTACCGAAATGTGTTCGTTGTTCCAAAGAGTCGCGAATTGAGTGGCTGCGTCTTCACCGTAAAATGAAGCGATGGCTGCACTGAATTCTTCTGTGTTCTGATCTTGTGCCCAATCGGCAAAATCAAAGTCTGCCGCACCGTTATAGCCTTTTGTCATGCTAAGCTGTGCCAATGCGAAATGCTCTGCTGCAATACGGCTGACCGTTGAACGGAAGTCGCCGGCTGGTGTATTCGGGTCAGTGAATTTATCTGGGAACTGTGCAGCGATTGCGCCACTGATGGCACCGCCGGCTCCGAAAATCTGTTTGAAGCCTTCAAGATAAGATGTGTAAGCTGCTTCGTAATCACCGTCTACATAAAGGTCAAAGGTGTTTTGCACGAAATCTTCATGTGCGCGAAGTGCTTCAGTCGCGCCGTCTTCCGGAAGATTGCCTTCAGTGGCAGTTCCAAGGAATGCGCCCATTTCATCGACGAAAGACTGGATCTCAGCCAATGCTTCTTCCTGAGCTGCTTCGTCGCCTGCTTTCACGGCCATGGCATATTCATCAGTGCCGGTATTATGTGTTTCAAAAATCTCAGTAAAAGCGGCTCCGCCTTCTTCACCGTATACAGAAGCGATCACCGGCTCCATATCTGCTGCATTGGCGTCAAGAGCGGCCATTGCTGCTTCAGCTGCTTCGTCGCCGTCATAGATTTTCATCATCGAATCGACTGCCAGTGCGTAATGCTCGGATAACAATGAATCCAATGTAGCCCGCAGCTCGACACCGCTCGTTTCTGTTGGTGCCATTTCATCTGCGCTTACTGTCATGCCCATGCTTGGCACCAATAAAGCTGCTCCTAAAATAGGTGCTAAAATTTTTCCGTATTTCATCCTCAACACTCCTTTGTTTTTTGTTTCATACAGGTATAACGGAGGAAGTTGGGAATTAGATCAGTTTTTTTATAAAAATACAAAGATTTTTTGAACGAAGATGCTGTGTACTAAAAACTATCTAAGATATGTAGCAAAATAGCGAAGACGTCTGCAGATCAGCGAGACTGCCGAGACCCCGCAGGGAGCGAATGCGGACGAGGAGGCTTGGAAGCGAGCCTGCGACAAGCGAGCTGTTTTGCGAAATATCGTTTATCAATTCTTTCATAATAAGGAAGCGACACATTATTTATTGCAAAACTGATCTAAATCGGCCTTTTGCACGTTAGATAGATAAGCTTACAAAAAATAATACCGGCCGAGACTATCTCCAATCTGGCAGGGTATAGTAAGCTAGTACTATGACACACGAATACAAAGGAGAACATCCATGGAGAAAAGTTCCGATACGCTGCTTTACTCGCGCATCCGTGAGAAAGACAAAGATGCGCTGGAATATTTGTACGACCGGTACGAAAAGATCCTATTCTCGTTTCTCTTAAAAATGACCCAGGACCGCGACTTGGCGGAGGAAGCCCTGCAGGAAGTGTTCATCAAAATCTGGCGGGGCGTCGGCGAATACGACGACAGCAAAGGGAAGTTCACTTCCTGGCTGTTCCGGATGGCGCAGAATTCCGCGATCGACCTGATCCGGAAACGGAAGAAGGCGACTGTGCCGCTGGATGAAGTCGCTGAAATGCCGAGCGGCGAATCCAGTGTCGAGCAGACGGCTGAATGGCAGGAAGAAAAAGAACATATCCAGGCTGCGGTTTCGCAGTTATCAGCTGAACAGCAGGAGATGATCCAGTTGTTTTACTTTAAAGGCCATACACACGAAAAAATCGCCGAATTATGCGGGATACCGCTCGGAACCGTCAAGAGCAGGATCCGGCTGGCGCTCAGCAAGCTAAAGAAAACACTGCACGGGATGCAGGAAAGGGGGGCTATCGATGAATAACGAACATTGTGATCAATTGGTCGACTATCTGAACGGCACATTATCCGCCGAAGAAAACCGCCAATTCGAAGAACACCTGAAGACATGCGACGAATGCCGCGAAATCGCGGACGCAACCGGGCAGCTCCCTTATCTTTCAGACCCTGCAGAACCACCTGCGGGAATGAAATCACGGATCCTGTCGAATGTTTTCGCAGAAGAAAGTGAAAGTGCTGATCCAGCAGACAGTGGAACAATTGATGGCGAGCCGGAAAACCGGAGTTCACATTCGGCGTCGAGTGCTTCATCTGCATCGTCCGCCGCTGCAGGAGCTGCTGTCGGCAACCGGGCATCAAGTGCTTCACACGCTGAGTCTGAAACATCAGATCGAAAGCCGCGCAATGATGAACGGACGAATGTGGTGCCGATGACCGGCCGTGGCCGCAAACGGAATTGGGTGACGCCGCTGATTGCGGCAGTTCTGCTGGTTTCATTGCTTGGCAACGTGTTTGCATACATGCAATTGCAGGAAGAGCCTGAGCAGGCGGCGCCGGAACCGGCACCAACTCCGCCGGAGACAGCCTTCCAGTCAGTTGACTTGCAGCCAAGCGAAGGCTTTGGCGGCGACGCAACTGCCGCCGTTATTGAAGAAGAAAACGGGGCGCTCAATCTGGTTGTGACAGCAGAACAGCTTGCCGCACTTGAAGGCGACCAGGTCTACCAGGTCTGGCTCATCGAAGGCGACAACCCGATTCCAGCCGGCGCATTCACGACGAACGCAGACGGCGAAGGCGCAACGTATTTCAATATCGACAATAGCACCGAAGAATGGGATACCATCGCGATCACCTTGGAACCGCAAGCCGGCAATGAATTGCCGCAGGGCGAAGTAGTGCTGAGCGCGGGGATATAGATTTGAAAGCAAGCCGGCTGCCGAGTGCAGCCGGTTTTTTTGATGGTTTTTAGAACGGCGATGCGGCAATTTTGCCGCCGGATTGGCTGAACGCCGATATAATTGTCTGAGCGCTGATATAATTTTTTGAACGCCGATTTAATCTCCTGAGCGCCGATATAAATTTTTGAACGCCGATATAATTTCCTGAACGCCGATATAATTTTTCAAAGCCTCGATGGCCACTCCAAATCGAGCAAATATCAACAAAATAAAACCCAAACTTCCCAAACAGCAAGTCTTTCTGTAAAGAAATCAACTAAAATGAGAAAAAACGCGGCAAAAACTCTCCTTTCCTCATCCCAGAATTTATTCGCATCAATCCGGATCTTTAAAGGAAATCGCCGCGCGGCAATCGAAACAGTAAAGGAGAGGCTGAAAGGAAAGATGGAAATGGAAGAGCTGATTACTCAAATTACGGAGCGCCTGCCGGCAATCGGCGGCGTCCGGCTTGTGGTGGGTATCGATGGGCTGAGCCGGTCGGGGAAGACGACGCTTACGTCGAAGCTGCTGGCGCATTACGAAAAAGAGAATATACCGGTGATCAGTTTTCATCTTGATGATCTGATTGTCGAAAGGGAACGGCGCTACGGCACGGGCAAAGCGGAATGGTATGAATACTACCAGCTGCAATGGGAAACGGAATGGCTGCGCGAGCATTTTTTCGGGCAACTGAAAACCGCCGAAGAACTGGCGCTGCCATTTTACGATCCGCAAATGGATCGCCGGGAGAGCCGGAAAGTTGCGCTTCCTGAAACCGGCATTATCATCATCGAAGGCGTTTTTCTGCAGCGCAGCGAGTGGCGCGGACTCTGTGATTACGTCGTCTATGTCGACAGTGCGCAGGAACAGCGTTTCAACCGCGAATCCGCAGAAGCCAAGCGGAATATTGACAAGTTCCAAAACCGCTACTGGAAAGCGGAAGATTATTATCTGAAGTCACAAAACCCGCAAAGCCACGCGGATTTCATCGTCCGGAATTAGCGGCAGATACATAAAAGGAGACAAAAACATGGAAACAACCGATAAAACAGCGCCGCTCGAAGCGGCGCGAAAGTTCATAGACCAAAATTTTCCAGATTGCGACGGCGCGTTGCTGGCCGGCAGCGCGGTGCGCGGGGAAGCGACCGCCACATCAGATTTGGACATTGTCGTGTTCGACAGTAAAGTTCCGTCTTCCTACCGGGAGTCATTGATGGCGTCCGGCTGGCCAGTCGAAGTGTTCGTCCATAACCTGACATCGTATCAGGCGTTTTTTCGGGATGATACTGAGCGGGCCCGGCCATCGATGCCGCGCATGGTATCCGAAGGCCTTGTGCTCCGGGATACTGGTGTGATCGACGCCATCAAAGGTGAAGCGCAAACCTTGTTGGCGAAAGGACCGGAAGAATGGACAGATGCCGCCATCCGCACCAAGCGCTATTTTCTGACCGACACGCTGGACGACTTTATCGGCTGCACCGACCGCGCGGAAGGCATCTTCATCGCGGGTGCTTTGGCTGAAGGCATCGCTGAGTTCGAGCTGCGGACGCATGGTCGTTGGATAGGCGCATCCAAGTGGATCGTTCGCTCTTTGAAGCAGTACGATGGGCAGTTCGCCGAACATTTTGTGGAGGCATTCGACCATTATTACCGTCATGGCAATAAAGAAAGGGTCATCGAACTTGCCGATCAGGTCATGCAGCCGCACGGCGGACGTTTGTTTGAAGGCTTCTCAATGGGGAAATAAAAGCTGAATAGAAAAACCCTCCAGAAAATGAGTTCCTGGAGGGTGACTGTCTTCTTATAAAGCGATTTGTCAGTCGCGGGATTCAAGGCTGATGCCGCTTGAAAACTCGATGGCCTGTTGGACAGTGGAGAATGTCATCAGGGATTGGCGGTGCATCTGGAAACCGGAAATTTCAATGGCGGTTTTCGCGTTGATGCCAGTCACATATAATTTGCCGCCCATTAAACGGAGCACATCCTGGATCATCAAGAGGCGGTGGATGAAGGAATCGCCTTCCCAGATGACACCGGAAATGTCGATGATGATGTGCTGGACAGCATTTTTCTGTACATACTCACTCAGTTTTTCCGTCAGCGCGGAGAACCGTTCTTCATTCATCTTGCCGACGAGTGTCACTGCACCCAGGTTATTATGGATGGACAGGATCGGCAGCATCAGGCGGTTGATCTCATCTTCTTTCTCGATGAGCAGCAGACGCTGGCGTTCTTCGGTGGAAACGTCCGTCTGTGTACCGATGAAATAGAGATGGTCATTGACGGTCATCGGTTCGATATTCAACCGGTTCCAGAACGGAGTGCCGTCTTTCTTGAAATTGCGGAGGGTGACAGTCGTCTTTTCTTTATTCGCAATAGCGTCCCTCAGTTGTTGAACGGCTCTTTGGCTGGTGTCTTCCCCTTGCAGGAAACGGCAGTTTCTGCCCATAGCTTCCTCGCGGCTGTAACCGGTCAGTTTTTCAAAAGTTTGATTTGTATAAATGATGGGATTATCCGGCTGCTGCGGATCTGTTACGGTCGTTGCAACCTGGCTTCCATCAAGCATCGCCTCAAAAAGGGCGGATTGGGTATCGGGGCTTAAATGTTTCATCGTGATTTCTCCAGTCTGTTAGGTAGTCAGTGGTGCAGCCAGTCGCGGCTGCTCCCATTCAAAAGCATGGCATGACCGGAGAATCGGATAAATTGAAGCCTCCGTTAATATTGGTTAATCGCGGTCGTCTGTATTTCTCAGTTTTCAGTTTACCGATAGTGTCTTCACCTTGTCCAGAAATATGGGGCTTTATTCACGAAAAGTTAGAAAACAACAGTCAAGATTTCATCGAATTGAAATAAAAGAAATGAAGGAGGCAATTTCATGAAGACAATTGGCTTAATTGGCGGCATGAGCTGGGAATCGTCGCTCGAATACTACCGGATGATCAATAAGAAAGTGAATGCGCGGCTAGGCGGCTTGCATTCGGCAGAATGTCTGCTGTACAGCGTCGATTTTGACGAGATTGAACAGCTGCAATCAGCGGGTGAGTGGCAGAAAGCGGGTGAACAGCTGGCGGACACAGCGAAAAAACTGGAACAGGCAGGTGCGGAATTTATCGTCATTTGCACAAATACGATGCATAAAGTTGTCGGGCAGATTGAAGAAAAGATTTCAATTCCGGTGCTTCACATCGCTGACGCAACCGCTGCGGAAATCCGCAGCCGGGGACTGATAAAAGTCGGTTTGCTCGGCACCCGCTATACGATGGAACAGGATTTCTACCGCTCGCGTATCGAATCACATGGCATCGACGTGTTGGTGCCGCCAGCCCAGCAGCGCGGTGAGATTAACCGCATCATTTTTGAAGAACTGGTTGCGGGTGACTTACGGCAAAGCTCCAAGGAGACTTTCCAGCAGGCCATCCGCGAACTGGTGGCTGATGGCGCAGAAGGGATCATCCTCGGCTGCACGGAAATCGGTTTATTGATCAAGCCGCAAGACGCGGAGGTGCCGGTTTTCGACACAACCGAAATCCACGCGGCTGCAGCCGTTGATCAGGCATTGGATAATAACTGATAAAACGGCGGGCGATTACGGAAAAATCGCCCGCCGTTTTCATTGGTCTGAAGAATAGAAGCCTTCATATATTTTACTGACTTTCATTTTAAACTCTTCTACATGGACAAACCTTGCCTCTCGCAGCATCTCTTTTCCGTCCGCGAATAAAATAAGGACCGGCACTGTGAAAATGGAGAAATGACCGGCAATCTCGGGGATTTCCTCCGCATTGGCAACGCTGGTTTGAATACGCGGAAAATCATTCATCGCTTCCTCGACCTGAGGAAGTAAACCATGGCATACGCTTCAACTCGTCGTTAAAACGTAGAGAAACTGCAATCCCGGCTTTTCGCTGAACGACGTTACTTCTTCCATTGAAATGAGTTCCTTCATTATTTTCACTCCTGACTTTTCCACCATTCAGGTTTTACCTATTCCATTCCCTCGCCGGCAGCCTTTTCAAACAACAGCGCACCATTTTGAAGCCAAGTCGAATCAGTTGTCTAATAAAATCAATCGCGATATCCTTTTTACATAGATACCCGCAGGGGTATATAAGAGATAGTGAAGAACAGGAGGTTGCGTAATGGTGGAAAAAAGATTTAATCCTGAACAAGCGGCTGTACTGTACAGTGAGGAACGGAAGGCTTTATTGCCGCCTGAAAGTATTCTTGCGCATTTGAAGTTGAATGGTGATGAAGAAATCGCGGATTTAGGTGCCGGAAACGGATATTTCACTTTACCGTTGGCGTCAAAGACGAAGAATCAGGTTTACGCGGTGGACATTGAACCGAAGATGCTGGCGCTGCTGCAGGAGCTGGCTGAAAAAGGTGGATTGGCCAATATCCGCTATATCGAAAGCGATTTGGAAAGTATCCGATTAAAAGATCGTTCCGTGGACAAAGTGATGGCCGCATTCGTCATCCATGAAGTGCCGGATCCCGCAAAAGCTCTTAAGGAGATCAAGAGAATTCTGAAGCCGGACGGGACATTGCTTTTAATCGAGTGGGAAGCGGTCGAGACAGAAATCGGGCCGCCGCTCGAAGATAAAATTCCTTCAGCGGATATGGCGGATCTTCTTAAAGAAAATGGTTTTACTCAAGATATTATTCAGTTGAATGAAAAAAATTACGGCATCATCGCGAAACTTGCATGACGAAAGGAGCCCATATGAAAGACCTTTGGACGGCTTTGTGACCATCTCAAAAATTTGCGTTCCTGGCAGGAATCGCGTTTCTGTTATTCCTTATTATTACTCAGTATTAACGGCTTAATTCGATAAAAAATGTTTTATATGCATCAATGAGGGAAATTTACCAAAAGAATGAGTACTTAAAAGAGAGGAGCAATACACATGTTTGATTACACAGTAGAAACAAGCAAGAGCAAGGACGAAGCAGTCCGGGACCTGGAAGCGAACTTGAAAGACGAGAAATTCGGGGTGCTTTGGAATTTCGATTTGACGGCAAAGCTTCAGGAAAAAGGAACTGATTTCAGTACACCTTATACGATACTTGAAGTCTGCAACCCGCAGGAAGCCAACCGCGTATTGTCGGAAGATCTAATGGTCGGCTATTTCCTTCCATGTAAAATAGTTGTCTACGAAGAGGAAGGCACTACGAAAATCGGCATGCCGAAGCCAAGTGCGCTAATCCAGATGGTTGAAAATGATTCGATCAAAGAAATCGCAGTGGATATTGAGAAAAGATTGATCGGCTGCATCGATAAGACCGTTTAAGATAAATTTTTTTAACGGCCCATATACCCCATACGGTAATAAATGGCTAAATGGCAAGGAGGAATGCATATGACAGTAGAATTCGTATCACCCAAGAAAGTTGCCCGTCAGGTTTTTAACAATGAACCCATTTATGTATTGGATGTCCGCAGCCCAGAGGAAGCGGAAGACTGGAAAATTGAAGGCGATCACGTTCAATTTATCAATATACCATTCAAAGAGTTGAGTAATTCCGACTCATCCGACCTGAAAGAACTGCCGGAGAATCAGACACTGTATACGGTTTGCGGGAAAGGGAATACTTCACAGAAAGCTGCCGCATTCCTGCAGGAAAATGGTTTCGATAATGTGTACTCGATCGAAGGCGGTATGGCTGCCTGGAGTGAACAGCTTGAAACAGTCAAAATCGGCGAAGTGGCCGGCGGTGCGCTTTATCAATTCGTGCGCCTGGGCAAAGGCTGCCTGTCTTATTTGATCGAATCTGACGGAGAGGCCGCCATTGTCGATGCCAGCCGCATGACAGAATCCTATGAAGAATTCGCGCGGGAAAAAGGGCTGAAAATCACGCATGTAATCGATACGCATTTGCATGCCGATCATATTTCAGGCGGTAAAAAGCTGGCGGATTCAGCGGATGCCACCTACTATCTGCCGCCGGACGATGCGGAAGAAGTCGTTTTCGATTTTGAACCGATAACCGACGGCATGAAACTGGAAGTCGGCAGTGCGGTAATCGAAGCCGTATACTCTCCGGGGCATACGATCGGCAGCACAACTTTCGTTGTCGACAATAAATACCTGCTGACGGGTGATATTCTGTTTGTTGAATCCATCGGTCGTCCGGATCTTGCCGGTAAGGCGGGAGACTGGGCTGATGATCTTTATCAGACCCTGTATGACCGTTATAAAAAGTTAGCGGATGATTTGCTTGTGCTCCCGGCCCATTACGCTGACGTCAGCGAATTGAACGAAGACGGCAGTGTTTCCGAAAAATTGTCTGTCCTGTATCAGAACAATGAAGGCTTGCAGATTAACGATGAAGAAAAATTTATCAAACGGGTGACGGAAGATCTGAAAGATCAGCCGAATGCTTACGAAGAAATACGGCAGACCAATATGGGCAAAATCCATCCGCCGCTTGAAGAAGCGAAGGAAATGGAGACCGGTCCGAATAACTGCGCAGTATAATAGAAGAAAAGGATAATCCTTGACCGTGGAAATGTTTAGTCCTAAACTGGGCACAGGTCAACGGATTATCCATTTTACTTCTCAGTTCAATTACTTGAATTTATACCCTAAGGGGTATATAATTGGGTTATAGTATTAATAAAGAAATCAACAAGGAGGCAAGAAAAAGATGGAATACGACAAACAAGTCCAGAATCGCTTAAAGCGGATTGAAGGCCAGCTGAAAGGTGTGCTTCGCATGGTGGAGGAAAATGACGATTGCCGTGATGTAGTTACACAATTGTCTGCTGTAAGAAGTGCAGTGGATCGGGCTATCGGGGTCATCGTCAGCGAAAACTTGGAACAATGTGTGCGTGAAAGCCTTGAAAACGGTGAAAGCACAGACAATCTCGTAAAAGATGCAGTCAGCCTGCTTGTGAAAAGCCGATAAAAAAATTCGTCAAACTTATGGGTTGACGAGTTTTTATCTCGGATGTTAGTATACCCCTATAGGTATTTTACTTCTCTGTTGCTTAAGCCGGTGCGTTTTTTATTTTTGACTTTTATATACCCCATAGGGTATATTATCAAGGGGGATACAAGCAATTGGAACAGAAAAAGACAACGAACATCATATTATTCAGTGGAGATTACGATAAAGCAATGGCTGCTTATATTATTGCAAACGGAGCAGCGGCTTATGATCATGAAGTGACGATCTTCCACACATTCTGGGGATTGAATGCATTACGGAAAGAAAATCCGCCAGCAGTGAAAAAAACACGCCTGGAAAAAATGTTTGCCAAAATGATGCCGCGCGGTGCGGACAACCTTGGCTTATCCAATATGAATATGGGCGGTATGGGCCCGAAAATGATCAAACAGGTCATTCAGAAGCATAACGCAATGACAATGCCGCAATTGATCGAAATGGCAGAGGAACAGGATATCAATCTTGTAGCATGTACGATGACAATGGACCTTCTTGGATTGAAACAGGAAGAACTGCTCGACGGTGTGACGTATGCAGGAGTAGCCGCTTATCTGGCGGATGCTGAAGACGGCAACGTAAACTTGTTCATTTAACAGAAGGAGAGAGGGAAAACATGGATACTTGGTTAATCATTTTAATCGGAGCAGTAATCGTCTTCATCGGTTATCGCGCAATGTCACCGGCAAAAGGTGTAAAATCCATTTCCATAGACGAATTGAAACCACAATTGAAGAAGAAAGATAAGCAATTCATCGATGTTCGGACGCCTGGAGAGTTCAAAGCCAATCGCATCAAGGAATTTAAAAACATTCCATTGAATGAATTGCCTGGACGGGTCAGCGAACTCGACGCAAATAAAGAAACCTATGTTATTTGCCAGAGCGGCATGCGAAGCAGCAAAGCGGCTGCCATCCTGAACAAAAATGGTTTTACTGATGTGATCAACGTAAGAGGCGGCATGGGAAGCTACCGCGCTTAATTTAAAGGAGGAATAACGAATGAAAACAATGACTGCACAAGAAGTACAAGAATATATGAATAACAATAAAGCTGTTTCAATTATTGATGTCCGGGAAACAGAAGAAGTGAAGGCAGGGAAAATTCCCGGTGCTGTGAATATTCCTTTAGGGCTTATCGAGTTCCGCCTGCAGGATATCGACAAATCTCAGGAACACATTATGGTATGCCGTTCAGGAAGCCGCAGCGGAATGGCAACAAACATTCTCACGGGCCGTGGCTACAATGTAATCAATATGGACGGCGGCATGATGGCCTGGGACGGACCGACTGAATAAATAAATCAATATTTTTTTAACAATTAATATACCCCAGGGGGTAATTAGGAGGAAATTAAATGATTCAAACAGATAAATTACTGGATGCAAAAGGGCTTGCTTGCCCAATGCCGATCGTACGCACGAAGAAAGCGATGACTGAACTCGAGCCGGGGCAGGTTATTGAAGTGCAGGCAACTGACAAAGGATCCTTGGCTGACATCAAAGCCTGGGCGAAGAGCAGCGGCAACCAATACCTCGGAACATTCGAAGAAGGCGATGTGCTGAAGCATTATTTGCGCAAAGCGGATCAGTCAGAAGAAAAAGAAGAAGTGCAATTTCCGCATACAGTGACAAACGCTGAATTGAAAGAACAGATGGGCCGCGACGATGTAGTCGTACTTGATGTCCGTGAACCTGCTGAATACGCATTTGGCCACATCGAAGGCGCAATTTCCATTCCGCTTGGCGAGCTGGAAAACCGTACAGCGGAATTGGATGCTGAAAAAGAAGTGATCGTCATTTGCCGCACAGGCAACCGAAGTGATTTCGCAGCAAAACAATTGGCGGACAAAGGCTTTGGACGCGTAAAAAATGCAGTAGAAGGCATGAGCCAATGGGACGGCGAAACAGAACAAAACAACGCATAAGCATATATTAAAAAACAATTTAACTGGAGGAATTATAAAATGGCAGGTAAAACAGCAATCATCGCATCAAACGGAACATTATTCGATGCTTATAAAGTATACAATATCGCAACAGCAGCAGCGGCAAGTGATCACGAAGTGGCAATCTTCTTTACATTCGAAGGATTGAACTTGATCAATAAAGAAGCATATGGCCAATTGCCGCTGCCTGAAGGCAAGGAAGAAATTGCTGAAGGATTCGCAAAAGGAAATGTACCGGCAATCCCGGAACTGGTTGAAATGGCGCAGGAACTTGATGTGAAATTCATCGGCTGCCAAATGACAATGGATTTATTCGGCCTTGAAAAAGATGCTTTCGTCGATGGCATTGATGTTGGTGGAGCAGTCACATTCCTTGAATTCGCAAAAGACGCAGACGTTACATTAACTTTCTAATCTCTTAAAAATACAACGAAAAATATACTGATGGAGGTATTTAAATTGACTGTAAAAGCAATGACAGCAAAAGAAGTAGCACGCAAAGTAATAGAAAATCAGCCTTTATTTATCCTTGATGTCCGCAACGGCGACGCTTTCGCCGACTGGAAAATCGAAGGCGGCAACATTCAGTATCTGAATACACCTTATTTTGATTTATTGGACGGTGTCGAAGAAGTGGTTTCAGAACTTCCGAAAGACAGAGACATTCTTGTCGTTTGCGCGAAAGAAGGATCTTCTGTCATGGTTGCGGAAATGCTTGATGAAGAAGGCGTCGACGCGGCGTACCTTGAAGGCGGCATGAAAGCGTGGAGTGAACACCTGGAACCAGTGAAAGTCGGCGATTTGAAAAATGGCGGGGAATTGTATCAATTCGTACGCATCGGAAAAGGATGCCTTTCTTACATGGCAATCTCAGACGGTGAAGCCGCTATTATCGATGCAACACGCATGACTGATATCTTCTTGGATTTCGCGCAGGAAAAAGGTGCTAAGATCAAGCACGTATTCGATACGCACTTGCACGCAGACCACATTTCCGGAGGACGCCAGATCGCTGAAGCAACAGGCGCAACGTATTACTTGCCGCCGGCTGACGCTGAAGAAGTGGTATTCGACTATGCGGAATTGGTCAATGGACTGGAAGTGGCTATCGGCGACGCGAAAATTGAAATCGAAGCATTATACTCACCGGGGCATACAATCGGTTCAACATCATTCATCGTTGACGACCAATACTTGATGACAGGCGACATCCTGTTCATCGATTCCATTGGACGCCCTGACCTTGCAGGCCTTGCTGAAGACTGGGTAGGCGACCTTCGTGAATCGCTTTACAGCCGCTATGCGGAACTCGCTGATGAACTTGTCGTTTTACCGGCTCACTTCATGATCATGGATGAGTTAAATGAAGACGGAAGCGTCGCGAAAAAATTGGGCGACCTTTTCAAAGAAAACCACGGATTGAATATCGAAGATGAGCAGGAATTCCGCGACATGGTAACGAAAAACCTGCCGCCGCAGCCAAACGCTTATCAGGACATCCGCAAAACAAATATGGGTAAAATCACGCCTGACGAAGAAGTTCAGCGTGAAATGGAAATCGGGCCAAACCGTTGTGCGGTTCGTTAAGTAGTAATCCAAAGTAATCGATATTCCGCAAAACAGCTCCGCTTTCCTGGTGGCTCGCGCTAAGCTAACTCGGGCTCGTTCCACTTCCCCCGAGTGGATCTCAGCACTTCGCTTGCTCACCTGGGAGTCTTCGCTGTTTTGCTCCATATCTTTAGAGACTTCTCTCAGCGCCGGCGCGCACATGGACTGAGCGAAGCAATAAGACGAGTGGGCTTCTCGGCTTATTGCGGGAGCTTTGTCCTAAGCGCCGAAGCGTTAAGTAAAAGTTATTTTTATTGGAATTAAAACAACACAAACCCTAAAGGAGAGATTTTGATGAACGCAGATAAAGTACTAGACGCAAAAGGCTTGGCTTGCCCAATGCCGATCGTAAAAACAAGAAAAGAAATGAAAGACATGGAGTCAGGACAAATCCTGGAAATCCTTGCGACTGACAAAGGAGCAAAAGCTGACATGACTGCCTGGGCAAAATCAGGCGGCCACGAACTATTGGAGATTGAAGAAGCAGGCGACGTCCTTAAATTCTGGATCAAGAAAGGCTAAGAGTTGCAAGAGGGTATCGCTGTGATACCCTTTTCGCTTTTGGAAGAGGTGACAAAAGATGAGTTTTGATTTTATTATCGTCATATTCCTGATCGGCTTCATCGGTTCCTTCATCTCCGGAATGGTTGGAATCGGTGGATCGATCATCAAATACCCGATGCTGCTGTATATTCCGGTCATGTTCGGCTACACGGCGTTCAGCGCCCATGAAGTATCCGGCATCAGCGCGATCCAGGTGTTTTTCGCCACCATCGCCGGTGTTTGGGCGTACCGTGGCAGCGGTTATCTGAATAAAACCCTGATCACTTATATGGGGGGAGCTATCCTGGTCGGGAGTTTCATCGGCGGCTACGGCTCGACGCTTCTTTCGGAGGCAGCCATCAATTTTGTCTATGCTATTTTGGCGACCATTGCGGTCGTCATGATGTTCCTGCCGAAAAAAGGTGTCGATGACATCCCGCTTGATCAGGTGACATTCAATAGATGGCTGGCGGCTGGCTTGGCGTTCGTCGTCGGAATTGCAGCCGGCATCGTCGGAGCAGCAGGTGCTTTCATCCTGGTGCCGATCATGCTGGTCGTCTTGAAAATCCCGACGCGGATGACGATTGCGACTTCCCTCGCCATCACATTCATTTCGTCCATCGGGTCGACTTTCGGTAAAATCGTTACAGACCAGATCCTTTATGGTCCCGCGGCAGTCATGATTGTGGCAAGTATCATCGCCGCACCGCTTGGCGCCAAACTTGGCCAGAAGATGAACACGAAATACCTCCAATGGATATTGGCGCTGCTGATCCTCGGCACAGCAATTAAAATTTGGATGGATATTCTATAAAAATAAAACCAGTATCGGCGGATTGGAGCCGATACTGGTTTTTTTGCGTTCATATTTAACAACTTATAAATTTGTTTGCGCAGAATTGATTTTATTTGCGGTGAATCAGTTTTATTTGCGCAGATTGGAATTTACTTGCGCAAGGCTAATTTTCTGCTTCGGATATGATGATTTTCCGCGCTGTAACGATCCCAAACAGAGTTGCAGTTCATATATTCCGATTCAACATACGCAGGCCGTTCAGAATCACGAGGATCGTGCTGCCTTCATGGCCGACAACGCCGATGGGGATCGTAATCGACTGCATGAAGTTCAGGATCAGCAGCACAATGATGACGCTGACTGAGAAAACGATGTTCTGTTTGATGATGCGCTGCATTTTTCGTGCCATCCGGATGGAATAGGCGATGCGGGTCAAGTCATTTTTCATCAGGATAACGTCAGCTGTCTCGAGTGCGACGTCGGTGCCTTCGCCCATTGCGATGCCGGTCGTGGCAATGGCAAGCGCCGGCGCGTCATTGATGCCGTCGCCGATCATGGCGACATATTGATGCTCGGTCAGCAGTTTTTTCAGTTCTTCGACTTTATCGCCAGGCATGCAGCTGCCGATATAAGCGTCCATGCCGCTTTCTTCGGCAATGGCTTTGGCGGTTTTCTTGTTGTCCCCGGTCAGCATGATGCAGTAGATGCCAGCTTTCTGCAGGTTCTCAATCGTCGCTTTTGCGTCTTCCCGAACCGTGTCTTTCAGCGAAATGGCGGCTGCGATGCCTTTGCTGTCGCGGACGAAGGTCACTGTCTTTCCTTCATCAGCCCAGCGGTTCAGCACACCGCCCTGAAACTCTTCCGCATCGTGAAGGTTGACGAAATCAGGTTTGCCGATCAAAATTTCTTCACCGTCAATTACCGATTTCAATCCATTGCCGGGTACATCGGTGATCTGCAGATTTCTCAATGGTTCTATGCCTTTTGCTTGAATAAATTCAGTGATCGCCTTGGCAAGCGGATGGTTCGACTGCATTTCGATGCCGGAGATGATGGCCATCAGCCGGTCATTGTCGATATCTTTCCGCAGTGAAAAATCAGTGACTTCCGGTCGTCCGCGCGTAATGGTGCCGGTTTTATCGAAAGCGATGGCACGAATTTCACCAAGGTTCTGGAGATGGACGCCGCCTTTGAAGATGATTCCGCTTTTCGCGCCGTTTGAAATGGCCGCCAGCGTTGCCGGCATGATCGATGCGACCAATGCGCATGGTGAAGCCACAACCAGAAAGAGGATGGCACGGTAAATAGTCGTGTTCCAATCCCAGCCGATCAAATAATGCGGCAGAAACAGTAAAAGGATGAATACAATCAAAGCGATATTTACATATCGGCCTTCAAAACGTTCGACGAATTGCTGGGAAGGCGGTTTTTCGCTATGAGCAGACTGTACAAGATCGATGATTTTCTGTACCAGCGTTTCGGAATTCGGCTTGGTCATTTCCATTGTAATAGCGCCGCTCATATTAACCGTAGAAGCGAACAGTTCATCTTCAATATCTTTGGAAACCGGCACCGATTCCCCGCTGATGGCGGATTCATCAACTACCGTATGGCCGATCAGCAAACGGCCGTCTGCCGGAATGCGTTCCCCCGGTTTGACGACAAGCCGGTCACCCGGCTGCAGGGAAGAAACAGATACGCGGGTCGTGTCACCGTCTTTCAAGAGCCACGCTTCTTCCGGCTGGATCTGCATCAATGCCGAAACTTCCTTGCGGCTTTTATTCATGGTATAGGTTTCAAGTGCGCCGCTGAGGGAGAAGATGAAAATCAGGATGGCGCCTTCCGTCCAGTAGCCGATTAGGGAAGCGCCGATTGCGGCCAGCACCATCAGTAATTCCACATTCGGCTTCCGGTTTTCGATCGTCTTGCGGATGCCGTATTTCGCTTTGGCGTAACCGCCGATCAAAAAAGCCGCCAGATAGGTGATGACCGACCACAATTCGATGGACTGGGTTTCAAGAATATAAGCAATGATGATCAAAATACCGGAAAGAATGGCGGCGATCAGTTCAATATGCGTTCTCCAATTCCTCATGGGCTCATCTCCCTGCAGAAATCCAGATTATCCTTAACCAGAAAACTTATCTTTATTATAATCTTTTCTAGTGATCGATAAAGGCAACTGAAAACAAATAAGTGAAAATTAAATGAAATCTTTGTTCAAACTCAATTAAGTTTTAGTCAAGAATATCGATTCTCTTACTTCAGTTTAGAACCAATATTCTTAAAAGGTATCCTTTACAGCTGAAAATTTATTTTTTCCAAACTAAACTAAACTTTTTAATGGAATTTACTTCTATATCAAATAAGGTCATTAACTCACAAAGACAGTAAAATGCTACTGAATTCTTTCGGCTTAATCCTTTAATAGCCTCATCATCGATATAAATATAAGGGATGTCGGATTTTGTCGGGTTAAAATATCTTGTTTCTGTATACAAGGGGATGTTGTAGATGCTGCTGGAGCCTTCTGACGCTAGGTTGAAATTTTTCAAGTGAAAAAGTGAGCCTTCTATATAATCTCGTTCCCAGGTGAAAATAATGACTAAATCGTATTTTTCTATAACATATATTGTTTCTTCTTTACTGATGAGCAATAATTCCACCGTTTTTTCGATATAATTTTTTAATTCGTCTAAATCTATATCTGACAGCAGAGGTTTTCTTTTGAAAATGAACAATCGAACCAACCCCGTTCTTAAGTCTAAAAAATATATACTTGAAAATAAGTACAATTGACTAATTATCTCAAAGTGCTAAAATAAGTATATAATTAAAAAATATAAGCAAATATAGGTAATTATAACCTAAAATAAATAATTTTAAGTTGTAATTACTGTTTATAAATCAATTTTAAAACAATTAGTTAAAAATATGACTGTATTTAAGGAATTGGAATAATTGCGAATATTGACAGATACCTTGAATAACAATAAAAATCGAATATGGTATTGTACTCGTTTTTATTATAAAAATATTGTTATGTTGATAATTTATTTTTATTGGATGGTTATTAGACAAACAAGATTTCTTTTGTAGCATCCGGTTAGAATTGTTAGTTACGAATAACAATTGTCTCCCTATCAATAGACATTAATCAGTCAGGCTATTTATGACAAAAAAGGTGGAAAATATATTGAGTGATTTTAAGAAAAGCAGAGTCGTTGAAATGGAAGGATTATTATCGTTCTTCAGTGCCACTGAACAAAGGGAAGTTAATCTGTTTGGTGAAGATGTAAAAATCCTTTTCTGGGGATTGGATGTTATTGAAAATGAAATTATATTTTCTGTCGAATTTGAAGAAATATATGGATATCAAGTGGATGAAATAGAAGGAGATATGCTGGGGGAAGAATTATTCCATTCAGACAGCAAAGATTCACAGAAATCAATCATTGAATCCTATTATAAAAAAGAAAAAATTGATGTGACTTACAAAATTGTTAAAAAAGATGGACAAACGGCTTGGGTGAGAACGAAGGGGCGGCCTGTATTTGATTCGAATGGGGAATTGAAAAGATACAATGGCTTTACGATGGACGTTACAGCCCCTAAAATCGCTGCGATAGAGCAAGCTGAAGCTGCCATGAAATACAAGACGCTTGTGGAAAATAACGCCCAGGCAGTTTACATATCCCAACCCGACGGTTTGAAGTATGTAAACGAGCGGATGGCAGATATGACTGGATATAGTGATCGGGAACTGCTTGGGATGAATTCCCTTCAGTTACTCGATCCAGAAAGCCGGGAAATCGCCTTGAAGCGAGTGGAGCATGTTTTAAAAGGACAGGATAATGATTGCCAGGAAGTTACAATGGTAAGAAAAGACGGCAGCCGCATAATTGCGGAACTTCGCTCGGCTTTAATCACTTATCAGAATGCACCTGCCATGATGGGAACTTTACTGGATGTAACCCAAAAGAAAAAAGATGAAGACTTGATAAACAGTCTGGCCTTTTTTGATACACTAACAGGATTGCCGAACCGACATCAGTTTTATGAGGAGTTAAACGTATTTGCAGAAACTTGCGGAGAATCAAACACTTCGTTTGCACTCCTATTTATCGGATTGGATCGTTTCAAATCCATCAATGATACGTATGGGCATAGAGCGGGAGATCTTGTCGTTAAAGAAGCCGGTAAGAAGATAAGAGGGTTACTGCCGGAATCTGCTTGCGTAGCCAGGTATGGAGACGATGAATTTGTGGGGATCGTTCCATTTTCCGTAAAAGACGAGATAGAATTATTAGTAAAACAAATCATTGATTTGATTCCTCATACTCTGCCGCTTGAGATTAATATGACGCCGACAGTTGGCATCAGTTATTTTCCAGAGCACACTCAAGACACGGATGATTTGGTCCGCTTTGCTGATATTGCCATGTACCGTTCTACACGCAACAAAAACAGAAAACAGAATTACCTGGTATATGATGAATCCTTTACATCCAATCTCATGAAAACAAATAAGCTGATAAACGATTTTCAAAAAGCTTTGGACGAAGAGCAATTCCACTTGGTTTATCAGCCTAAAATTGATCTTCAAACACTTAAGCCCATGGGGGTGGAGACCTTGATTCGTTGGGAGCATCCGGAATTCGGGAATATTCCCCCACTGGAGTTCATTCCGCTCGCTGAAAAAAGCGGTAAAATTGTTGAAATCGGTAATTGGGTATTGAAGCATTCTATGGAAAAAATTAAAGCGATTTCACCAGATCTTATGTTGAATGTCAATGTTTCCGTTCACCAGTTATTGCAGGACGGTTTTGCAGAGGAAGTTTCTTCAATGCTTCGGGATAACTCCTTTAATCCTGGAAAATTGAATTTGGAAATTACTGAAAGTGTTGCTTTATATGATGTGAAAAATACGTTAAAAGTGCTTCACGATTTAGTTGGGAAAGGAATCAAATTATCACTTGATGATTTTGGTACCGGCTATTCGTCTCTCAGTTATTTAACTAAATTGCCTGTTCATTATTTAAAAATCGATCGGTCATTTATCAATGGTTTGGAAGATGATGTATCAAATAGGACTTTAACAAAATCAATCCTGGAAGTTGCACACAACTTGGATTTAAAAGTAATAGCTGAAGGTATTGAAACTGAAACGCAGTGTGAAATTTTAAAGGATTGGTCCTGCGAAATTGGCCAAGGATATTATTTCAGCAAGCCTCTTTCTTTAAAAGATTTAAAAGTATTTCTTAAGATCCCTGTAAAATAGACATTTGTATAGAGTCAGGTTTCTCTATTTTTCAGTGCGCTCAAAAAATAATGATGAAGAAAAAAGATGGCTGCCATGTTTTTCTACAGTCACTTTTTTTGTTGAGATAAAAGAAGATGCAATCGATTTTAAATAATATACTAACAGGTGGTTGCCGAATGAATATAAAGTTGAAAACCATGGGGTTAATAGGGGCAACTATGATTATTTGCATATCATTGGTGTTTTTGTTTGTACGGCCGGTGTTACTGGAAAATGCAAATGAAATGGATCAGGAAAGTTTGGAGAAAGACCGGGTTCGTGCAGTGAACCATCTCGATTCCACTGCCTCAGACTTACAATCATTGAACCGGGATTGGGCCATTTGGGATGACACATACAATTTTGCAGACACCTTAGACCCTGTTTATATCCAATCAAATATTTTTTTTGAGACTTTTGAAAACAATGACATAAATCTCATGGTTTTTCTTAATGAAGAGACAGAAATATACTTTTCAGCAGGCTATGATTTGCAAACTTCAGAGGAGTGGGAAGATAATTCTTTTGCCTTCATGAATTCCATGCTGCTGGAGGAACTGGAACATAGCGAAGCAGGCACTATCATATATGACACTCGGTTGGGATTACTTCTGCTGACTAGCGAAAAAATATTACCAAGCAATGAAGAAGGTCCTTTTAAAGGATATTTGGTGATGGGAAAGATATTGGATTATCAGTTTTTCAAGAAGATGAACAATCAATTGGTCATTAATACAGAAGTGCTGGCCAATCCTTGGGAAATTAGGGAAGCCGTTACTAATGCTGAGCAGAAAAATAGGGAACTGGTATCTAAGGTCGTTTATCTGGGTGACGATATCGCCATCGGGGTGGAAAAGGACAGGAAATATTATAACGAGAAATTAAGGAGTATCAATGATCTTTTTATCTACATGACATTAGCAATGCTAATAATTACATTTATAACGTATAGTTTAATGAATTCACTTGTGTTATCCCGGATATCCTTTTTAGCCAATCAATTAAAAGGGATCAACGTCAGTAATCCAGAGACTTTCCAGGTGAAGAAGTTAAAAAATGCTGATGATGAGATTACTGCACTTGAAGATGCATTCCAGGAAATGGTTGAAAGTTTAGGTGGGGCCCACCGTGAAATCAGTCAAATGGCTTATTTTGATTATTTAACAGATTTGCCTAACCGTTTGAATCTTTCTAAATATTTTAAAGATGAAATAGAAGATGGTACATCAGTATATGCAATTTTATTTTTCGACTTGGATGGTTTCAAACGCATTAATGATTTGTTTGGCCACAATATTGGTGATGAGGTGCTGAAGCAGGTTGGAAGGAGGTTGAAGAATTGGACGTCGGATGACAAAGCAGTATTATTCAGAATAGGGGGAGATGAATTTATCATGATAACTCCCTTTGACGACAAAAATCGTCTGACTCAAATGATTGAACAACTGTTATGTGAAATCCGAAAAGAAATATCGATAAAAAACATCCGTACCTCGCTTTCCACCAGCATTGGGATAAGTGTGTATCCTTCTGATGGAAATAGATTAAGTGATTTGCTGCAATATGCCGATACAGCCATGTACGAAGCGAAAAAGACAGGGAAAAACGGTTTTTGCTTTTATGAAGAATTACAAAACAAAGAGCTTCATAATTATTACTTGAATCTAAAAGAAGATTTGCTTCATGCGTTGAATAGAGAAGAATTTTTCTTGGAATATCAACCTGTCATGAATCCGGAAGCTGAAAAAATTTCTGGGGTGGAGGCTTTGATCAGATGGAGACATCCGGAATTCGGAATTATTCCGCCCCTGCATTTCATTCCATTGGCAGAAGAAAGTGGCTTGATCAGAAATATTGGAGCCTGGGTCATCCGGCAAGCAGTAAAAGATATTAGCAGCTGGAATGATAAATTCACTGAGAGCATTTCTGTGGCAGTGAATGTATCGAATTACCAATTAAACTTTAAAGAAGAATTGATTTCAACCATAGATTCCGTTCTAGGGGAATACGATTTTAAAGCGAATCTGCTGCATGTGGAAATCACTGAGAGTGATATGGTGGTTCAAGAAGAAGAAATGATAAATTTTATCCAGGAACTGAAGGCGAAAAATATTGTGGTGTCATTAGACGATTTCGGGGTTGGTGCGTCGTCCTTATTCAAATTGATTCAATTGGATGTGGACAGAGTAAAGATTGACCGCAGCTTTCTTCAAAAAGTTCCAGCAGGCGCCAACGATACAATTCTGTTAAAACGAATCTATCAAACCTTGGGGGATTTGGGTATAGAAGTGGTGACCGAGGGAATTGAAACCGAAGAACAATTGCGGTTTGTCCAAAGGGAAAGTCACTCTTATTTGCAAGGGTATTACTTCAGCAAGCCATTGACACTGGGGAAACTAAAAGATTGGAAGAACAGTCAATTAAAAGAAACGCATAATTAAAGCCGAGAATAGATCTCTGCTGGTGAAGTCAATGGATATTCCAATCAAATCAAAAACAGGTGCAGAAAAAGCGGGATTTTTCTGCACCTGTTTTTTTGAGACAGATTAAAATGTCATCAGTTTATCTAATCGGTCATGACTTACGCTTGGAGACTTTGGATTTCTGCAGAAATCATCTTCATAAAATATTCAGTAATTCGGTAGTCTAATGTCAATTCGGGATGAAACGAGCAGCCAAGGAATTGTGCATGACGTGCCATTACGATTTTTCCATCGTATTCACAAAGCACTTCGGTGTCTGGTCCAGCACTGATAATATGTGGCGCACGGATAAAGACTGCATTAAAAGAAGCATCAAATCCTTTAATTTCCAGGTCTGCTTCGAAACTGTCGATTTGGCGTCCAAATGAATTGCGTTCGACTTTTACATCCATTACGCCTAAATGCGGTTCATCATAACCTTCTACTTCCCGAGCTAGCAGGATCAGCCCGGCGCATGTGCCGAGCATTGGTTTTCCAGTCTTAGCGAACTCACGCAGAGGATCAATAAATCTATAGCGTTCGATGAGTCGGCGCATTGCCGTGCTTTCACCTCCTGGCAACACGAGTGCATCCAAGCCTATTAACTCTGCCGGTTTTTTAATAGGTACCGCTTTAGCACCGCATGCTTCGATGGCAAGCAGATGTTCCCGGACAGCGCCCTGCAGCGCCAGTACTCCAATTCTTTTCATACTTACCAGCCCCGCTCCTGCATGCGTTCACCGGCAGCAATTGCAGAAATTTCTATACCGTGCATAGCGACGCCAAGATTCTTGGATAAATCCGCAATCAATTGATAGTCCTGATAATGAGTAGTTGCTTCTACTATTGCACGTGCGAAGTTTTCAGGGCTTTCCGATTTGAAGATTCCGGAGCCGACAAAGACACCATCAGCACCCAATTCCATCATCAATGCAGCATCCGCCGGTGTAGCAACCCCGCCAGCCGCAAAGTTTACTACAGGTAAGCGCCCCAGAGATTTCACTTCACGGAGGAATTCATAGGAAGCCCCTAAATTTCGTGCTTCAGTCATCAATTCGTCGTCGCTCATATGGACCACTTTCAAAACTTCAGAATTGACTTGACGCATGTGGCGGACAGCTTCGACAATGTTTCCTGTCCCTGGCTCACCTTTAGTCCGGAGCATGGATGCACCCTCCCCAATCCGTCTTGCTGCTTCTCCTAAGTTTCTGCAACCGCAGACAAAAGGCACTGTGAACCGATCTTTTAATAAATGGAACTCTTCATCGGCTGGTGTCAGTACCTCACTTTCGTCAATGTAGTCTACACCCATTGCTTCGAGCACCCGCGCTTCAACAATATGGCCAATCCGCGCTTTTGCCATAACCGGAATGGACACAGCTTTCATCACTTCTTCAGTTATGCGGGGGTCTGCCATCCGGGCAACACCGCCGTCTCTGCGGATGTCTGATGGTACTCGTTCTAAAGCCATGACAGCAGTCGCTCCTGCTGCCTCAGCAATCCGGGCCTGCTCCGCATTTACTACATCCATAATTACACCGCCTTTTTGCATTTCAGCCATACCTCTTTTTACGCGATTCGTTCCTTGCTGATTCATATATTATTCCTCCTTGAAGTTTGATACCTCCAGTTTAAAGGAATTTGACCATATGAAAATGACCAGATTTGTTTTTTTAAAAGGGTCAGATTATTTTTGCAGTAATAAATTCAAAAATCAGCATAGAAAATTTGTTTATCAATAAAAATTCGAGAATATATATTGACGCTCTTTTCCTGGAATGTGGTACGATGAAAAACGTTCAAAATATAGAGGTTCGCGAAATCCCTCTTAAAAAAACTAAGGAGATGTTTTAATTGAAGAATGAAAAAGCGGTCGTCGTATTCAGTGGCGGCCAGGACAGTACAACCTGTCTTTTTTGGGCATTATCAAAATTTAAGGAAGTTACCACCGTTACGTTCGATTACGGACAGCGCCATGCTGTGGAAATAGAGTATGCGCGAAAGATTGCCGAAGAATTGGAAGTTCCGTTTAAAGAGCTGGATATGCAATTGATCAATCAATTGTCTGCCAACGCGCTTACACGTGACGAAATTCCGATCAGCGAAGAAGAAGGGGAGCTGCCTTCCACTTTTGTGCCGGGGAGAAATCATCTATTCCTGTCATTTGCTGCTGTTCATGCACAGACAATTGGGGCACAGCACATCATTACCGGTGTGAGCCAAACGGATTTCAGCGGCTACCCGGACTGTCGCGACACGTTCATCAAATCACTTAATGTAACACTGAATCTGGCGATGGATGCTCAATTCGTCATTCATACGCCGCTTATGTGGCGCGATAAGAAACAGGTATGGGAGCTTTCTGACCGATTCGGGGCACTCGAATTTGTGCAGGAAAAAACGGTCACCTGCTATAACGGAGTACCAAGCAGCGGCTGCGGGGAATGTCCGGCATGCCAGTTGAGAAATGACGGTCTGGAAGCTTATCTGGCAGAAAAGACCGGCGGTGCAGCGAAATGATGCAGCAATTTTATCCATCAGTCCCGCATGCCTACAGATTTGAATTGAATAAAGATATGAACTTCTCAGCAGCGCATTTCATTCCGCATGCGGAAGCAGGGAAGTGTCAGGCGGTGCACGGACATACGTATTTTGTAAATGTAACGGTGGCTGGAAATGAACTTGATGCTTCTGATTTTTTAATAGATTTCAAATTGCTGAAAGACGCAATCCATAAAAAGTATGACCATTCGATATTGAACGATCACCCCGAATTCAACGGTAAATTCCCGACCACGGAACGGCTGGCGGAACAGATTTGGCAGTCGATTGATGGAATCCTTAAAACCCGGGACAATAAACCGGCATGCCTTCAGGTCATTGTCAGGGAAACACCGACGAGTTACGTGATTTACCGGCCGGAACAGGGGTGGCTGCGATGAAGATTCCTGTAATGGAAGTATTCGGTCCGACAATACAAGGGGAAGGAATGGTCATCGGCCAAAAAACGATGTTTGTCCGGACTGCCGGCTGTGATTATTCCTGTTCATGGTGCGATTCCAGTTTCACATGGGACGGTACGGGCAAAAGCTTTTCCCGGAAGCCACAGGAGATCATCGAAGAACTGAAAGAGATCGGTGGGCAAAAATTTTCCCATGTCACCATTTCGGGTGGGAATCCGCTGCTCCACAAGGGAATCGGAGAGCTGATCCGGCTTTGTCATGTGGAAGGCTGGAAAGTGGCGGTGGAGACACAAGCGACATTCTGGCAGGACTGGCTGCTGGAAGTGGATGATATTACACTTTCACCGAAGCCGCCAAGCTCAGGCATGGTTACTGATTTTGAAAAGCTTGATGTTTATATGGAAAAGCTGGAGGATTCGAATGCCAGTTTAAAAATCGTGATATTCGATGAAACGGATTTCGCGTTTGCCGGGCAACTCCATCTCCGTTATCCGGCCGTGCCATTTTTTCTTCAGGTGGGAAATGACGATATTACCTCTACAGACGATGTCCGTCTGGTATCGGGTTTATTGGAGCGCTATGAATGGCTGATCGATCTCAGCACGAATTCCACCATCATGAATGATGTGAAAGTGCTGCCTCAGCTCCATGCTTTGGTATGGGGAAATAAACGCGGTGTCTGAAACAGAAAAAAGGAGTGTCTGCCATTTTGACAGACACTCCTTTTGTGATTGGATTCATCAACATACCGAATCATTGGATTTTGGCACCGACAGCCCGAACAGTGGCCGGAGATACAGTGCGAGGAAAGTGCCGGCAAGTGCCAGGACTCCCCAGATATAGCCGTGGAGGCTGAACGATGCAATGCCGCCGAAATATGCGCCGATGTTGCAGCCGAAAGCAAGGCGTGCGCCGTAGCCCATCAGCAAGCCGCCGATGACAGAAGCAGCGAAATTGCCAGCAGTGACTTGTGTGAATTTGAACAAGCCGCCGGCAGCGGAAGCGACGAATGCGCCAAGGATGACACCGAAGTTCAAGACGGTTGTGGAGTCAGCGAAAATGGAAGCTTCAAGTGAAGCGGCATTGGCGCCTTGCCAATAACCCCAGCTTGCCACGTCGACACCGAATGCGCCTGCAATTTTGGAACCCCAAAGGGCGAAAGCGGATGTGATGCCCCAAGGCGTACCGCGTGTCATCAATGTCAGCGCATTAAGCAGCGCCAAAGCGATTGCCGCAGCGAATAATGGCCAAGAACCGCGAAGGATCCGGTGCCAGCCTTTTGCAGATGGAACCGGCGCCATTTTCGGCGCTTTGCGTTTCTTCTCGATAATCAGTGTAATCCATGCAATCACACCGAAGAAGATGATCGATACAAGCCATGCGCCGCCATAGCCCAGACCCGTAGAAGTGGCAAGGGAGTAAGGCTCGAACGCAGGCATTTCTTCTGTCCAGAACGGCAAGTGGTATGCGCCGATTGTTGCGCCGACGATAAAGAACAGCAGCGTCACGAACATGACGGTGCGTCCGCCGCCGATTGCGTAAAGTGTGCCGGAAGCACAGCCGCCGCCGAGCTGCATGCCGATTCCGAAGAGGAACGCGCCAACAACAAGGCTGACGCCGACAGGTGAAACGTATCCCGCAACCGGACCGCCGAAAAAGGTGGTGCCGTATGCAAGTATCGGTGCGAACAGTGAGACTGCCACTGCCAGCATCAGCATATGGGAGCGCATCGCCTGGCCATTGCCGACTGCCGCTATGCGGCGGAACGCTGAGGTGAAACCGAAGCGTGCATGGAATAAAGTGTAGCCAAGCAGCAGGCCAATCACAAGAAGCATGGACTGTGAAATATGCTGGGTGGCGAGCAGATAAACGAGTAAAAGAAATCCGACAATGATCCCGCCCGCAATCAATGCTTTTTGAGGATCATTCAGGGCAAGACTGTCTCTTGCAATCGGACCTTTTGTGTCGTTGACAGGTTGAACTTGTGTAGTGGTCAAATTTATAACATCCTTTTCCTATTAATTTAGTCGGGAATATTTTTCTATGATAATGTTTCTGGAAATTCAAGTCAACTCTTTGAGCTTCCAGCAAGAGAAAGCTTATTGGAACGGTATGGTATGAGAGGTTTCTCCCATTCCTTACGAGCAGGCGAATGGCTCGTCCTAATTTGTTTGGATTTATTGCAAGGCTAATTCCTTGATTGTATTGAACGTCTGTTGAATAATTACTACAGCATAATCTTATTTTCATTTGAATGAAATGAGGAAATAAATAGAAGTTGAGGTGCAATGGATGAAGAAATTTTGGATGACTGCAATTTTGCTGAGCCTCGCCATCGTTTTGGCGGCTTGCGGAAGCGCAGAAGAAGAAAACACAGAGCAAGCAACAGAAAGCTCAGAGGAAGCCTTTACAATCGGCGTTATTCCGGCTCAGACTGAAGGGGAAATGGAAGAAGCGATGAACAAGCTCCAGAATTATTTGAGTGAAGAGCTGGATCGTGAAGTGAAACTGGATGTTTATCCGAATTATAACGGTGTGGTGGAAGCGATGAATTACGACAAGATCGATATGGCATATCTTGGGCCATTGACTTTCGTAATCGCGAATGCCAACAGCAACGCGCAGGCGATTATTACCTCATTGGTGGACGGCGAACCTTTCTACCGTTCATACATCATTACGCATGCCGATAATCCATGGAATTCTCTTGAAGATTTACTGGAAAATCCGGGGGATGTCGATTTTGCGTTCGGTGATCCGAACTCCACTTCGGGTTCATTGATTCCGTCCATTGAACTGAAGGACCGCGGTGTTTATGAATCACAGCAGGAAAATGACTTCAATTCCGTGCGCAACACAAGTTCACACGATGCCACTGCTTTGTCGGTTCTGAACAAGCAAGTGGATGCCGGTGCGATCGACAGCGCGATTTACAATCAATTGGTGGAATCAGGAAAAATCGATGGCGAACAAATTAAGACGATCTGGGAATCGGAAGAATTATTCCAATATCCGTGGGCAGTCCGTGAAAGCATCGATGAAGAAACGGTTGACAAGCTGCAGGAAGCATTCCTTGCGATAGAAGATCAGGTCATCCTGGATGCCTTCGGTGCTTCAGGTTTTACTGAAGCCACTACGGAAGATTATGAAAGCATCAGACAGGCAGCGATCAAAGAAGGCATTATCGAAGAATAAAGATGAAACGTATAGCCGTTATAAAAAAACGGTTATACTATAGTTCGTATAGAAAAAGGAGGATGTCATATGGTTAAAACAATCACTGCAGAAGACTATGCAAATTTTGTTGGAAACAATGAAAGACCGGCAGTCCTAAATTTTGGATCGAATGGTTGAGGGCCTTGCGCCCAATTGGGGCCGGTGGTCTCAAATGTAGCTGAACAGGTTGATTCAGTAGATTTTTATAAAGTAGTTGTCAACGATGCTCCAGAGTTGGCAGAGCAATTCGGCATTATGAGCATCCCGACTTTAGTGCTCGTTAAAAACGGGAAAGAAGTAAAACGTTCTGTCGGCTTTATGCCGGAAGAACCGTTGAAGGAATTTGCACTAACGTAACTTCCATAAAAATAGCGCCTCCAGCGTCAGTCTCACGAAGCAATTCGTGGACTGTCAGCTGGAGGCGCTTTTTTTGACATAAAACAGGTTAAGAGTTTTTTATTTCAAGGCGTTTTAAGCGAGTTGGGAATAAAAGCGGGGAAGTTGGGAGTATTCTGGCCTAAGTTGGGAGTAAACCGAAGGAAGTTGGGAGTATTCAGGCTAAAGTTGGGAGTAAACGAAAAAGTATGTATTAAGCCTAAAAAAGCTTGCGCCCAATTGAAGGGAGCAAGCTTTTCATACATTATTCGGTTTCCAGTACAGCAAACTCATATCCCTGTTCTTTAATGGCGGCAATCAGCTGCGGAAGAACTTTGACTGTTTGGCTTAACTCATGCAATAAAATAATGGCACCGTCTTCCAGATGGTCGACGACATTCGCGACTATCTGGTCCGGCTCGTCTTTCAGCTCCCAGTCCATCGAAGCGATGCGCCACATGACGGTTTTGAGCTTCAGCTGATTGGCTGCCCGAAGCGTATCATCATTGAACTGCCCATAGGGTGGACGGAAGAAGGCCACTGGTCTGCCGGTGATGCGTTCGAGCTTGTCTACACTCTTTTTCAGTTCATCGTATTGCTGCTGCTGTGTCATTCGGTCAGCCAAATTTCTGTGGTTTACGGTATGGGTGCCGATTTGATGGCCTTCAGCCAAGACCCGTTTCCACGGTCTTTCCTTATGCAGAAGGCGTGTCTGCCAGAAGAAAACCGCGGGTGTCCCGGTTGCCTTTAATACATCAAGTATGTCAGGCAGGACCCTGCTTGGCCCATCGTCAAAAGTGAGAATAACGGTTTTCCTGTCCGCGCTCCGGTTAGGAGCCGAGGCCAGGATTTCCGGATTTTGAGAGTCGTACACGACTCTGGACGAATTGACTGCTCATGGACTTTTTCTCATCAAAATCACCTTCCTTAAGACGATTGTATCAAATCTGGAAGAACAGATTCTGCTGTTCAGCCTCGTAAGTTTCTTCATATTCCGTGCTCGTGAAGTCCTGGGGCTTGCCGTCAAAAATCAATTCGCCGTCTTTCAGGGCGATGATCCGCGTTGCATAGCGTTTGGCAAGTTCAATATCATGCACATTGATGATGGTCAATAAACCCAGTCGTTCATGGATGTCCTGCAATAAAGAGAAAATCCGGTTCGAAGTTCCGGGGTCCAGGCTGGCAACAGGTTCGTCACCCAGAAGAATCCGCGGATGCTGAACTAATGCGCGTGCAATGCCGACACGCTGTTTTTGGCCGCCGCTCAAATTCTCGACACGGCGGTTTTCCATTTCCGTCAATCCGACTTCCGCGATGATGCGCTTCGCTTCCTGGATCTCTTCCGATGTGAACCAGCCGATCAGGTTTTTTAATGTGGAACGGTAACCGAAGCGGCCGGTCAGCACATTTTGCAGCACGCTCATGCGGGGGATCAGGTTGAAATGCTGAAACACCATCCCCATTTCACGCCGGGTCTGGCGCAGCTCTTCTTTTTGAAACGACATCGGCGTGCCGTCAAAATGGATTTCGCCTTCCGTCGGCTGCTGCAAGCCGTTGATGCAGCGGATGAATGTCGATTTTCCGGCGCCGCTTTTTCCGAGAACGCAGACAAACTCATCTTTTTCAAAAGACAAATTGAGCTGGTTAAGGGCATTGTCTTTCATTCCCGGGTACCGGACGGATACATTTTTCAGTTCAAGCATTTTCATGCCTCCTTTAGATAACGCGATTCCGGACAAAACTGCCGAGCGAGTCGACGAGAATGACCATGACCATGATGATCAGGACATCGAGCGACACAGATGAATAATTGAACGTATTGAAATCATTGAACAGACGCTGGCCGATACCGCCGCCGCCGATGAATCCCAATATCAATGAAGTGCGGATCGCCACTTCGAAGCGATAGAAAAAGTTGGACAGGACATTCGGCCAGATCTGGGGAAGGATGCTGAAGAGTGAAGCGACCCAGCGTTTTGCGCCGACCGCTTTCATCGCTTCCTGGGGTCCGGTATCCGCCGCTTCGATCAGCTCGGAAATCAGTTTGCCCATGACGCCGATGTTATGGAATGTAATCGCCAGCACTGCCGGGAATGGCCCGAGCCCGAGTGTAGTCAGAAGAATTAAACCAAAAACGATTTCCGGTACAGAGCGCACAAAACTGAGTGCCACCCGGAAAAAGTGAAACACAAGCTTGGAATGTGCTGTATTCCGCGCGGCAAGGAAACTCAGCGGCAAACCGATGATCAGCCCGAGAAAACTGCCGAGAAACGCCATCGCCAAAGTGGCCAGGGTATCTTCGAGCATACCAGGCAAGCGTGTGAAATCCATCGGGAACCATTGCGACAAGAAGTCGATCATATTCCGGAAATCCCGGAATTTCGTCAGATCGAACTCAGTCAGGCGCATACTGATGAATATCGCCACAACCAATAAAGCGTATATTACTAAACTCCTCTTTTTAAACCACATCAAAATCAACTCTATTCTTTGGTGATGCCGCTACGGCTTATCATATTGCCTGTAATTTTAAAACAAGGACTCGTTGCGAGTCCTTGTTTTTATTGTACAGTTTTTAAGGCTTTTAATTAGATAACTTTAATGCGTCCCGCATTGTCTTCGGTAACTTCTCCGATAATCGAAGAGTGGACGCCGCTGCTCTGAAGGTCGCGCTGCAATGCATCCGCTTCTGCTTCAGGAACAGAAATCAGCAATCCGCCGGAAGTTACAGCGTCACAAAGGATGAGCTGATCGATTTTGCTGATATTGTCCGCGTAATCGATATCAGGCGCAAGCCATTTGTGATTTTTATGCGTGCCTCCTGGAATGATGTTCTGTTCAGCAAGCTCCTTGGCTCTCGCCAGGACAGGGACATCATCGTTGTAGATCGTGACGCCTGTGCTGCTGCCTTTCGCGATTTCCATCGTGTGGCCAAGAAGGCCGAAGCCGGTGATATCCGTGCAGGCATTGACGGTATAGTTCTCCATTGCTTCAGCCGCTTTTTTATTCAGCGTGGCCATAACTTCCATCACTTCTGCAAGATCGTCTTTTTCAAGCAAATCCTGCTTGATGGCAGTCGTCAGGATGCCGACGCCGATCGGTTTGGTCAAAATCAAGCGGTCGCCAGGCTTCGCTCCTGCGTTCGCGCGGATGCGGTCAGGGTGAATCGTGCCGGTAACGGATAAGCCGAATTTCGGCTCCTCATCATCGATTGAGTGTCCGCCGACCAAAGTGGCGCCGGATTCCTTCACTTTGTCGGAAGCACCGGCCAAAATGTCAGCCAGGATGCTCTTATCAAGTGTGTTGATCGGGAACGCCACAATATTCATGACGGTCAGCGGCTTGCCGCCCATTGCGTAAACGTCGCTCAATGAGTTGGCTGCGCCGATTTGTCCGAACATATAAGGGTCATCGACGATTGGTGTGAAAAAGTCCAAGGTTTGGACAAGCGCCACATCGTCGCTGATTTTATAAACGCCGGCATCGTCGGCTGTATCCAGTCCGACCAGTAAATTAGGGTTTTCTGCATTTCTCGGTAAATGACGCAGAACCTGCGCCAGGTCCTCAGGACCAATTTTGCATCCTCAACCACCTTTCGATGATAAAGAAGTCAATTTAACCATATCTTTTTCAGTCATTAGGATCGCCTCTTTTCTATATTAAGTAATGTCCTGCTGTGTTATTGAAGTGTAAATTTTCAGCAAGGCTTCCGCTTCGAAGGAAGGGGAATGGTGAGCGGCCGCATATTGTTTCGCCTGCATGCCGATGCGTTGCCTTGCTTCGTTATTATTAATCAGCTCGGCTGCGTAATCAAGGAATTGCTTTTGGCCAGTAAATAAATACCCGGTTTTTCCATTTTCAACCATCCCGTTATTGCCGGCAACATTTGAAACTAGAACGGGCTTGCCGTAACCCATTGCTTCCAAAATTGCGGCAGGCTGGCCTTCTGAATGGGAAGTGTTCAGTACGACGTCTGCCTTTTCGAAAACTGCCCCCATTTCAGCATGAGGAATTTCTCCGATGTAGGTCAGCCAGCTAGCGTGTTCTTCCGTCAAAGCGAGCACGATGTCCGCTTCCGCTTGTTCGAGAATCGGGCCAGCCAGCCACAGGCGAATGTTCGGAATCGCTTCATGCAGTTTGGCGAGAACATTGATGGCAAAAGGGATATTCTTCACCTTTCGGATGCCAGCCGGCAATACGAATAAAAAAGTACCCGCTTTTTTTTCAAGCTGTGAATGGTTCGCGGGAGAAAAATCACTCGTACCTTGCGCAATCGCGAAGACTTTCCCCTCGAATTGCGGCGCTTCCTGCAGCACTGTGTTTTTGGCGGCTTCATCAAAAACATGGATTGCAGCTGCGTCTTCCAGCGTGCTGAGCACTCCAGGCCGTTTTTCCGGATTGAAGAGATCCGCGTTCAAATCGGTGCCGGTCATCGTGATGATATAAGATTTCGGTTTTTGATCGAGCTGCTGCAGAAACTGATGGAAGTAATAGGCGTGAAAGCCATGCACCAGATCGGCTTCGGGCAATGTGTTGGCGCGGTTTTCTCCTGTAATTGAAACAATTTCAGTACGTACACCAATTTTCTCCAAATTCGCTGCAATTCTTCGCACCGTCACGGTGTTGCCCCGCGGCTGTGGATAATTCGGCGCGGCCAATACTATTTTCATCGTCAGTTCAATCCTTTTGCGTTTTGGCGTATAGAATCAGCCAGGGATTAAATGTCTCCACTTAATTATCCTGAAACTAGTGTATTTTGTCATCTTTAACCACTTGCTAATTTTTTATTTCAATAAAATCTTTGAGAATTGGGCGGAACGCACGCAAGAGGGTGTGAATCGCACGCAAGCAGACCCTAATCGCACGCAAATTTCCGCCAGGCTACTTTATTATAGAAAAAGCCGCCGAATTGGCGGCTTTTCTTCTATGTATTGGCGGGATCGTGTGGGAATCGAACCCACCGGACCTGGCACGCAGGTCCCTCAGGGTTTTGAAGACCCAGGAAGACACCAGTCACTCATCCAACCCCGTAATCTGTAAGCGATTTTAATTGTATAGGGAAACTTGGAGAATCGCAAGAACGGAGATTGGAACGCTGTGCTTGAAACCCGCCTGATGGAAGCTTAAAGTTAAGATATGATCAAACAGAGAAGTCGGGTGAGCAAATGGAGAAGACATATTACACGATCGGCATGGCCGGTCACATCGACCATGGCAAAACGGCGCTGACGAAAGCGCTGACGAATGTGGACACGGACCGTTTAAAGGAAGAGAAAGAGCGGGGCATTTCCATTGAACCGGGTTACGCACCGTTCGAGACGGAAGACGGGACGCAATTATCGATTATTGATGTGCCAGGGCACGAACGGTTTATCCGCCAGATGATTGCCGGGGTTGCCGGAATCGATTTGGTGGTTCTTGTCATAGCGGCAGATGAAGGTGTCATGCCGCAAACTGAAGAGCACTTGGAGATTCTTCAATTTCTGGGAGTTGAACATTGCATCGTGGCCATCACGAAAATCGACCGTGTTGATGACATCATGCTGGAACTCGTACAGGAAGACATTCAGGAGCGGCTCGAAGGAACGATTTTTGACGGCGCGCCGTATGTGATGGTCGACAGCTTGTCGGGAACTGGCGTCAATCAATTGAAATCCACCATTATCGATAGCCTGAAAGCGGTAAAATTCCGTGATGCCTATGGTTCATTCCGTTTGCCGATTGACCAGGTGTTTACGGTACAAGGGCAAGGGACGGTTGTCCGCGGAACAATCTATGAAGGGGCGGTCCAAAAAGGGGCACAGCTGACTTTATTGCCGAAAGGGCTGAAAGTGAAAGCACGCCAGATCCAAGTTCATCACGAAGAGCGGGAAGAAGCGCGGGCAGGGCAGCGGACAGCGGTCAACCTGGGCGGAATCGATAAAACCGAGGTATTCCGTGGGGATGTGCTGGTGGCATCCGACCATTTTCTGGTGACTGCCACCATTGATATCGTCTTGAATCTTACCGGCGGCTCATTCACGCCGCTCAAGCAGCGGGCACCGGTGAAAGTGCATGTGGGAACTTCGGAAGTGATGGGGAAAATCGTCTTTTTTGACCGCAATGAACTGGAGCAGACCGGTGAAGAAGTGATGTGCCAGATTCGTCTTGATGAAGAAATCGTGGTCCGGCGCGGCGACCGCTTCATCCTGCGGCGGCCAACGCCGGTTGAAACACTGGGCGGCGGCTGGGTAATCCAGCCGAAAGGCGGCAAATACCGTTTCGGTCCGGAAACGATCGAGATGCTGCGGAATGTCATGAAAGGGACACCGGCAGATCTTGTTGAAGAAGCGCTGGCGAAAAATATCCTGCTGGATTTAAAGCAACTGATCCAGCAAACTTCACTGGATGAACCGGTCCTGAAAGAAACGATTGCGGCGGGCTTGGAGAATGGCAGCCTGCTTGAAACGGGTTCGCAGAAATTCACCCTGGCGAAAACTTTTTCAAAAATCACAGGGGAATTCGTAGAGCGCGTTGAAACCTATCATACAGACTTTCCGATGAGACCCGGCATGAGCAAGGCGGAATTGAGCCAGTCGCTGAGTGCCAGTTATCCGAAGCCTTTCATTGAATACAGCCTGAACCGATTGACTGAACAAGGGGACCTGAAGAAAGTCGGGCAGTTTATCGCGCTCGGCACTTTCGAACCGCATTTGCCGAAGCAATGGAAGGTGCGGATGGAAGGGATTATTGCCGCACTTGAAAAGGACGGCATCCAAGTTAAGAAATGGGAGCAGTACTTTGCAGGCTCGCCGCTGCCGAAAAGCGAAATTTCGGATTTGACGTTGTATTTATTGGAAATGAAACAGATTTACCCGCTGCAGGAGGATACGATGATTCATCGCAGCGCAGTTGAAGAGGCTGCAGCCAGACTCAAGCAGGATACAGAAGCGGCATTCGGTTTGAAGGAAGCCAAAGATTCGCTGGATTTATCACGGAAATACCTGATTCCATTATTGGAACTGTTCGATTCGCTTGGAATCACCGAGCGCGCTGAAGACCAGCGCCGCTGGACCGGAAAATAGCGCAGAAGGGAGTGTGATGGCAATGAAAATCGTAATCGAGTTTTGCATGCAATGAAATTACGCACCCAAAGCCGCAAGTTTTGCGGAACAATTATTCAGCCATTTCAGACACGACATCAAAGCGCTTGAACTCATCCCGAGTTCCGGCGGCGCATTCGAAATCACAGTGGATGGAACAAAAATCCACTCAAAATTGGAAACGAGGCAGTACCCGGAGCTCAGTGAAATCATCCGGATCATTGAAAAATAGCTTACCAACACGGCAGATGGAGGATTTGCGATGAAGCAATATTTGCGCCTATTACCGCCCGTCCATGAATTGCAGAAAGACAGGCGTTTTGAAGAATTTTTAATTTCTTTCGGGCTGACTGCCGAACAGGGTACGAAGTACATCCAGCAGGAATTGGGTGTGCTGCGTGAAAATCTGCTTGCGGGAAAATCGGATGTATTGCCTGCTGAGGAAAATTTCAGCGAACTGATTTTCAGCAACGCCAAGAAAAAAGCAGCTGAATGGAATGAAGACCGGCTAATGCGTGTCATTAATGGGACCGGCACGGTGCTGCACACCAATCTGGGGCGCTCGCGCCTGAGCAAACGGGCAGTGGAACAAGTGACACGGGCAGCGCGCGACTACTCCAATCTGGAATATCGGATCGCCGAAGGAAAGCGCGGTTCGCGCCATGACATCCTGGAAGACCTGATCAAGCAGGCGACAGGAGCAGAAGCGGCTATGGTCGTGAACAATAACGCTGCGGCAGTGTTTATGATTTTAAGCGCATTGGCGAAACGGAAAGAAGTCATTGTATCCCGCGGCCAGCTTGTAGAAATCGGCGGATCGTTCCGGGTTTCTTCCATTATGGAAGAAAGCGGGGCGCATCTCCGTGAAGTCGGCACGACCAATAAGACGCATTTATTCGATTATGAAGATGCGATTAATGAAGAGACAGCTATGATCATGAAAGTCCATACCAGCAATTTCTTCATGTCGGGCTTTACAGCAACGGTTGAAACCGAAGAATTGGTGGAATTGAAGAAACGCTACGACGAGCTGGTGTTTTATGAAGACCTCGGCAGCGGCGCGCTGTATGACTTCCAAAAACACGGTATCGGAAGCGAACCTCATGTACGGGATGTGATTGCTGCAGGAGCGGATCTCGTCAGCTTCAGCGGCGATAAATTGCTCGGCGGCCCGCAAGCCGGTATCATCGCCGGCACTAAAGAGCTGATCGGCAAGCTCAAGAAACATCAGCTGGCGCGTGTACTGCGTGTCGATAAAATGACATTCGCTGCATTGGAAGAAACGCTGAAAGCCTATGTGGCTGGTGGAGATGCCGTAAATGAAATTCCGACAGTACGGGATATTATGCGAGATTCAGATGACATTAAGCGGCAGGCAGGGAGTTTTATCACAGCACTGGAATCACGCACCGGTGATTACAGTGTGGAATTGCTGGCGGGGGTTTCTCAAATCGGCGGCGGCACCATGCCGGAAGTCGAAATTCCCACATACCTGGCGGCGATCAGCCATGATGGGATGCCCGCGCAGCAACTGGCGAAGCGTCTCAGAGAAAATCGTCCGCCGGTCATTGCGAGAATCCAAGATGAAAAAGTGTGTGTCGACTTCCGGACGGTCCGTGAAGATGAAATGGACGAAGTCATACAGGCATACATTACTATTGCGGCAGCAGAATAAAAATAACCCCGGTCAGCTCACACTGAAAAACAGTGGAGTGACCGGGGTTTTTTAAACGCATGCGTAAAGTGGGCCAGCAAATTCAGCTGGATTCCACAGCTTTCGCCTGGAGCCAGTTTTCCATCGCTTCAAAAGCATGCTGTGCATCCGAGTAGCCCTGACGGTAAAGCTGATCAAGTTTCACGGGATCACGCTCGGCCCGTTTTACTTTAATATCCTGTGACGGGCGGATGACGAACACTTTGCCTTCCCGCTCAAGCTGTTCGATTTCTTCCAATTGATCATTATAATGTTTCCAGCGGATTTCAAGTGCATGAGTAAGTCCCATATAGTCCTTGTAAAAATAGCGGCCCGTTTTTCTGAAGCGCGAAGGTTTCCTGCGGTACCCTTTGCTTTTCGTCAGCACGATCACCGGCTTCTCTACACCGTCTGCGAGCGCCTTTTTGAACGGTACCGGATCTGCTACGCCGCCGTCCATCAGCTGATGGCCATTGTATGTAACGGCTTTGGACATGAAAGGCAGGGAACTGGAAGCGCGGATGATCGACAGGATGTCTTTCGGGCTGTCATTTTTTTCGAAATAAACCGGTTCCCCGGTTACGCAATCCGTCGTGCCGATGACAAACCGCTCTTTTGCTTCATGAAAAGCAGGGAAATCGAACGGCAAAAGTTTGTTCGGAATCTGATCGAAAATCAAATCCATTCCGAACAATTCTCTTTTTTGCATGAGGTTGCGCAATGAAATGTAATCAGGGTGACGCACGAAATCGACCATCACCGATTTATTTCTTCCCGGCTGTCTGGAGATATAGGAAGCCGCATTGCAGGCGCCGGCCGATACGCCGATGACATACGGGAAATAACGGTCTTTTTCCATGAAATATTCCAGTACGCCGGCGGTATAAATCCCTCTCATGCCGCCGCCTTCCAAAACTAATCCACTCTCGTACATATCGATCCCTCCATCTCAAGTTAACGGATCTGCATTTCCATTTAATTTCCTACATCATAACACATAATTTATTTTTCCTATAAAGGTTATTTTTTGGGAATTTTGGTGGTACACTGTGAAGAAAAGGGAAGCAGCTGGCGAAGCAGAACAACAAGGTTTTTCGCCAGCTTTGATCAGCTAAAAGGAGTGTTGGCAGATGTACAGCAAAATATTATTGGCGGTGGATGGTTCGGACCATTCCCTTCGCGCCGCAAAAGAGGCAATCACTATTGCGGGAAACAATGGGGATTCACAAATCACCATCGTATATGTAGCAGACCACGACGATGCAAAAAACGATGTGCTGCACAGCGGAAGTTCAGTTGAACTGGACCTCCAGCGCCGTAAGAAACTTCAGCCAGTGGAGGAAAAAATTGCTGAAGCAGCAATTAAATATCGTGTGAAGATTTTGCATGGGAGTCCGGGGCCGGCTATAGTCGAGTACGCCAATTCGGAAAGCTTCGATATTCTGGTCATCGGCAGCCGTGGTCTGAACTCGCTGCAGGAAATGGTGCTGGGCAGCGTCAGCCACAAAGTGGTGAAACGCGCAAACTGTCCTGTGCTGATTGTGAAATAGAAAAAGATTAAAAAAGAGCGCCGAGGCGCTCTTTTCTTCATAATCTGGAGGGGCTAGTTTTCCAGGTAGCGGTATAGGGTGGATTTGCTGATGCCGGTCTTTTCCTTGATTTCTGCAAGATTATATTTCTTGCTTTCATACATCTCAATCGCTTTTTTTACATTAGCGTCCGGTTTTCTCGGCCGTCCCGCGTGCATTCCTTTTTCCTTGGCTACAGTCAGGCCGGCTTTTGTTTTGGCACTGATCGAATCGCTCTGAAAATCCGCGAGGCATTGGACGATTTTCTGGAAACTGTATAATTTATCCGGATCGGTATCGATCTGTTCCCTGTGCGAATATAATGTGCATCCTTTCTGCTCCAGTAAATCCAGCAGTTCCATCAGGTGACGCGTTGAATCAGCCAGCACATGAAGGCTTTTCACCATCAGTCGGTCATCAGATTTAAGATGTTCCAGAAGCCTTTTCAGTTCCTCTCTTTTCTTTGGAGAAGAGTGGCTTTCAACATAAGTTTCGGCACAGTTCATATCAGTGAACAGCTCTTTTTGCTTGCCGCAATCAATATCCCCTTCTATGGGTCTCGCATAGCCAATCTTCACGGTTAAAACTCCTCGTCTAGCATATTGCTTTCATTATAACATATTTATTTGAAATGAAAGGACCAAAAAGGTTCCATTTTCGGATTACGGATGATACACTATTCTCATTGTGAAATCGTAGTTCCGTAATTCGGGGCAACACTCAAAATTAGACAACAAGAGGAGAAAAATATCGTGGGTGAAACTTTAAAAAAAGAATGGTTCGGAAATATACGGGGCGATATTCTGGCGGGAACTGTCGTTGCCTTAGCATTAATCCCTGAAGCCATTGCATTTTCAATCATTGCAGGCGTCGATCCGATGGTCGGCTTGTATGCATCATTCAGTATAGCCGTCATCATCGCTTTTGTCGGCGGACGGCCCGGTATGATTTCAGCGGCAACCGGCGCTATGGCCCTGTTGATGGTGCCATTGGTGCAGGATCACGGACTTGAATACTTACTGGCAGCAACCATCCTGACAGGGGTCATTCAAATTTTGTTCGGCGTCTTCAAAGTCGCAAAAGTGATGAAGTTCATCCCGCGTGCGGTGATGATCGGCTTCGTCAATGCACTCGCAATCCTGATTTTCATGGCGCAAGTGCCGCATTTCCTGGGCATCAATACCATTACGTATGTATTTGTCGCCATTACATTGGCAATTGTATATATTGTACCGAGATTCTTTAAAGCCATACCGGCTCCGCTGATTGCACTTGTTTTGCTTACAGCTGTAGCGATCTATTCGGGTTTCGAGATGCGCACAGTGGGAGATTTGGGAACCATCAGCCAGACACTTCCAGCATTTTTATTGCCGAATGTGCCTTTTAATCTGGAAACTTTGATGATCATCCTGCCGTATTCATTGGCATTGGCGGTTGTTGGATTGCTTGAAACCTTATTGACGGCGAATATCGTCGATGACATGACAGATACGGAAAGCAATAAAAATAAAGAAGCGCGCGGCCAGGGGATCGCCAACTTCGTAACGGGATTCTTCGGCGGAATGGCGGGCTGTGCCATGATCGGCCAGTCGATCATCAATGTTAAATCGGGGGGCAGAGGCCGTTTGTCGGCTCTGGTCGCTGGTGCCTTGCTGATGTTCCTGATCATCGTATTGGGTGACGTTGTCATTCAAATTCCGATGCCGGTGCTCGTTGGCATCATGATCATGGTATCGATCGGAACATTCGACTGGAAGTCGTTCTCTTATTTGAGAAAAGCGCCAAAAGCGGATTCGATTGTAATGGTGGCTACTGTGGCGATTGTCGTTTATACCCACGATCTGTCAATGGGTGTACTGGCAGGTGTTTTATTGAGTGCGATTTTCTTCGTGGCCAAGATTTCGAAGATCAAAGTGCAGAAGCGGTTGCTTGATGCCACGCATTATCATGTGGAAGGCCAATTGTTCTTCGCTTCTGTCGAAGATTTCCTTGAGAAATTCGACTACGGCATCACAGGTGAGAAAGTGGTCGTCGATTTCACCGATGCCCACATCTGGGATGATTCCGGTGTCGGCGCCGTTGACCGTGTCGTCCTGAAGTTCAGGGAGAATGGCAATCAAGTCGATATTGTCGGACTCGATACAGGCAGCCAGAAGCTGATTGACCAGCTGGCGATCTTCAAGAGTGATACAGCTAAGTTGCCGACACATTAAATAGCTTTATGTAACAGCCTTTCTTATATAGTAGAAAGGCTGTTTTTCTATGGGTAAAAAATTGAAAGGGGCAGTTCTGTGCCAGCGAATCGCGCATAAACTTTTTTAATCGCGCCTAAACTTTGCTCACCGCGCATAAAAATTTTTAATCGCGCGTAAATCCCGCTCACCGCGCATAAAAAATTCTGACCGCGCATAACCCATTTTTGATGAGGTTTCTGTTCCTTAATCAAGTAGAAATCACCCTGATCTCTCTCCCAAAAACCACTCCCCAAAATTTTATTGAAAAAAATGTGATCTAAAAAAGATCCGCCTGCGTTATACAGTCAGAACGAAAAAATAAAACAGGAAAAAGGAGAGATTCATGATGAAAATGAACAAACTTTTAGTAGCACTTCCACTTAGCTTGGCAATGTTGGTACCAACGGCGGCTCTTGCCGACAGCCACGGATCACATTCGAGCGGAACCAATGAATCAGCGCAAACAGCTGTAGCGACGGATACAGCAGCGGCTGAACTTCGCATCCAATTGGATACAGTTCTTACGGAACATGCTTTCCTGGCAGTTGAAGCAATGAGAAAAGGTGTTGACGGCGCTGATGACTTCGAAAATGCTTCAAACGCATTATTGGCAAATTCAGATGATCTTACAGCAGCAGTAGCTTCAGTCTACGGTGAAGAAGGCGGAGCGGCATTCCAGGAAATCTGGAACTCGCATATCGGCTATTTCGTTGACTATGTAAAAGCAACAGCTGCAGATGACCAGGCTGCAAAAGACGAAGCTTTGGCTCAACTTGAAGAATACAAGAAAAAACAGTCAGAGTTCTTCGATACAGCAACTGAAGGACGTTTACCTGCAGCAGCAGTTCAAGAAGGATTGGACATGCACGTTGATCAGCTGATCAAAGCATTTGACGCATACGCTACAGAAGACTTCGAAACTGCATACACTTTAGAGCGTGAAGCAATTCACCATATGAGCATGTTTGCTGAAACATTATCAATCGCAATCGCTGATCAATTCCCGGAATTGGTGGATGGCACAAACCCTGATACTCCGGCAATCGATTTGCGCGCAACTTTGAATTACACATTCACTGAGCACGCAGGTCTTGCGGTAATGGCTATGCAGGACGGCGCTGATGGCGCAGCAAGTTTCGATCAGGCGGCTGGAGCATTGATGGCTAACGCTGATGACCTTTCAGCAGCAGTAGCTTCGGTTTATGGTGAAGAAGCAGGAGCACAATTCGCTGAAATCTGGGGCTCGCATATCGGCTACTTCGTTGATTATGTGAAAGCGACTGGAGCTGGGGACACTGAAGCACAGGAGCAGGCGAAAGCTGATCTTGATGAGTATATTGTGGAACAGGCAGCATTGCTTGATGCAGCAACAGAAGGACGTGTTCCGGCTGATGCTTTGGAAGAAGGTTTGACAACACACGTCAGCCAATTGCTTGGATCATTTGATGCTTATGTAGCTGGTGACTATGAAACAGCTTACGCTGAAATGCGTTCTGCATATGCACATATGACAATGCCGGCAGCTGGATTGTCAGCAGCCATCACGGATCAATTCCCTGAACAATTCGGTGGAGCTGAAATGCCTGAGAAAATGCCTGCAACTGGTCTTGGCGGAGCTGAAGGCGGAACAATCCCATACCTATGGATCTTCGCTGGATTGATGCTTGCAGCATTGACAACAACTATGGCGTTCAGAGCACGTAAACAATAATATATAGCAGTAAGTTATAAACCGGCCAGCTGATGGCCGGTTTTTTCTATGGCTAATAAAATCTCGGAACCAGGTATTTAGTATTGTTTAAGGTTATACATACACATATATATATTTTCTTCATATAGTTTAAACGGCTTATTTGATATGATAGTCCCATTGGAAAAGTTTCAAAGGATTTACGCATAATAAAGGGAATGGGTGGACTCGCATGATGGATGTTGCAAAAAGAAATAATGTGAAAATTACGGGGCAAGGAAAAACAGCGATTATTTTCGGACACGGCTTCGGCTGCGACCAATTGGTGTGGAACGAAGTCATTGATCAATTTAAAATCGATTATAAAGTGATCACATTTGATTACGTCGGTTCCGGCCAAAGTGATAAAACAGCTTATTCACAAGAGCGGTACAGTGATTTGTACGGTTACAAACAGGATTTGCTGGATGTCTGTGATTCCCTCGAAGACGATAGCTTCATCTTCGTCGGACACTCGGTCAGCAGCATGATCGGGATGCTTGCCTCGATTGAGCGTCCTGAATTATTCAGCAAGCTGGTGATGATCGGGCCGTCTCCGCATTATCTGAATGAACCCGGCTATCAGGGCGGCTTCGATAAATCGGATATTATCGAGCTGCTGGATATGATGGAAGTGAATTATAAAGAATGGGCAAAATATTTAGCGCCGGTAGTAATGAGCAACGAGGACCGTCCAGAGCTGGCGGAAAACTTTGAGCAGCTGCTTTGTTCAAATGATCCGAAGATCGCCCGTCAGTTTGCGGAAGTGACTTTTACTTCCGATATGCGTTCGGAGCTCAGCAAACTCACAGTGCCGACATTAATCATGCAAACTCAATTCGATGCCATTGCGCCCCTCGAAGTGGGGCAGTATGTGCACGACCATATTGCCAATAGCCGGCTGGTCATCATGAAAGCCATGGGCCATAATCCGCACATAAGCGATGCCGCAGAAACGGCCACAGTCATCAAAGAGTATTTGGCTGGTTAGGAGATGAGTTGATGGAGGAACAATTGAATTTCGCCCCACTGGGCTATCTGGTGATGGACCAGGAATTGAAGATTATTGAGATGAACAGGACGATGATTGAAATGTCCCATCTGGTCTCCGTTCCCACTCATATGCATGACTTACTGACCATTGCTTCAAGAGTCTACTTTCAAACTTATTTCATTCCGGCAATCATTACACACGGGGCTGTCAGTGAAATGTTTTTAAGGTTGAAAGGCCCTGATGGACCGATTCCTGTATTGATGAACACCCGTAAACGGAATGAGCTCTTTGAATGTGCCTTTATGCAGGTGCCCATCCGAAATGAATATGAAAATGAATTATTGAACGCCAAACGGGAAGCGGAACAAATCAGCCAGGCGACAGCAGAAGCGAACAGCGAGCTTCAATTATTGCTGGATGAAGTGAAATACAAACAGGAAGAATTGAATATAATGAATGGGCGGCTGAGGGAAATGACAAATACAGATGTATTGACAGGACTCAAAAACCGCCGTTATCTGGAGGAATTCCTGCCAGGTCTCATTGCAGAAAGCAATTTGACATTATTGATAATCGATATTGATTTTTTTAAAAGGATCAACGATACATTCGGCCATCATGCGGGAGATGTGGTTCTGAAGGAATTAGCAGAAGTGCTGACCAGGACGATTGGAGATGATGGTTTTGCCGCGCGTCTTGGCGGAGAGGAATTTGTTGCCGTATTACCCATAGTGGAGCTGAGTGAGGCTCAAAAAATTGCGGAAAAAATTCGCTTTAACGTGGAAATGCATGACTGGCCCTATCAGCCGATTACCGTCAGCATCGGCGTGGCAAGCAATTCAGACTGTAATTCTTTTCCCGATTTACTGAATGAAGCGGATACAGCTTTATATAATTCTAAAAATGCAGGACGGAACCGTGTATCGGTTTCTTCCTGAACGTCGAACCTTGCCACCGTGGCAAGGTTTATTTTTATTTTTGTATAATTTTTAAGCTCTTATCTTAGGAGATTGGTCTTAAGTTTGTTAGTATGAAATTAGCATTGTAAAAGGAAAATAGCGATTTTATTGCAAGGGGTGATGACGTAAATGACTGAAACGAAAGAGTCCGCTGCTCAGCTGGTCAGAAGGAATAACGTTAAAATTGGGGGGCAAGGACAGAAAGTTCTAGTGTTTGCCCATGGCTTCGGCTGCGACCAATATGTGTGGGATAAAATTGCGCCAGCTTTCGAAACAAAATATAGAGTTGTACTTTTCGATTACGTCGGTTCCGGTCAAAGCGATAAATCTGCATATAATAAGGAAAGATACCGGACATTGGAAGGTTATAAACAGGACCTTCTGGAATTATGCGATGCCTTGTCGCTTGAAAATATAGTGTTTATCGGCCATTCAGTCAGCAGTATGATCGGCGCTCTTGCCGCAGTCGAACGTCCTGAACTGATGAAAAATCTGATCATGATCGGGCCATCTCCATACTTTTTGAATGAACCCGGTTATCACGGCGGATTTGAAAAAGCTGATATTGAAGGCATGCTGCAGATGATTGAAGGTGACTATAACGAGTTCGCGCGTTTCTTATCCCCAGTTGTCATGCAAAACGCTGCCCGGCCACATCTGGCAGCTGAGTTTGAACAACTGCTGTGTGCGAACGATCCGGAAGTGATGCGCGATTTTGCGGAAGCAACTTTCCTGGCGGATGTTCGTGAAGAATTGGAGAAAGTGAAAGTGCCGACTTTGATCCTGCAGACACGGGGTGACGCGGTCGCACCTGAAGCTGTCGGTGAATACGTACATAGCCGGATTGAAAACAGCGAGTATAAATTGATGGATGCTGAAGGTCATAGCCCGCATGTAAGCGATGCGGAAGAAACCATCAGCAAAATAGCTGAATACCTATCTGTTTCTTGAGTCTTTCGCTTTTTACAAGATAATATTTTTTCGAGTTTATCTAAAAGCAGTACACTGAACTTCACTCTACAGGTATAATAAATTCAAATAACATTGAATGCTAGCTCATGGAGGTACTGATGGATAAATATTATGAAGTTTTGGGACAGCGTGTCATAGATGATAAATACCTGATTGCGGAACTGATCAACGAAGAAGTCATGAAGGATTCGGAACCTGATGATATGGTCCAAAATGAACAATTCATCAAGCAGGTCATAGAAGCCCGAGCAGGTTTCGTAGAATTGCTCGGAACTTCCCTGATAAATTCCTGTGACGAAAAAAAGGTTTACGAAGCCATTGATTCCTGGGGCTTCGCAACTGGCCGCTATTTCCTGGAAGCGAATATGATGCTGGACGCAGCTCTTGCTGAATCTTCTTTATACCGCAAACATTTGGCGAAATTGATCAGAAGTGAAGGGAAACTTCAAAGTATCCCTATGGAGACTTTGTTCGATGCGATGGAATTTTTCCATACACTTTTGGATCACGCTATGTATTCTTACAGCAGCGCCTATATCGATGCATATCAGGAAAGACTCACTGCAGCGCGACAGGAATTTTTCGAACTTTCCGCTCCAGTGGTGCCGATCGCTGATAAAGTAGCGATTTTGCCGCTTGTTGGAGATCTTGAAATTGACCGTGCTCAGTTCATCCTTGAGAAAACACTGACAGCTGCCAATAAACTCCGGATTTCCACATTGGTGATCGACCTGTCCGGCGTAGTCAAAGTGGATTCAATGGTGGCTGAACAAATCATTAAGATTGTTCAGGCACTCAATATGGTGGGTGTTAAAGCGATTTTGACCGGCATCCGTTCAGAAATTGCGATTACGCTGTCCCAATTGGGTATCGACACGCGTTCACTCGTAACGGGCGGCAGCTTGAAGCAGACACTTGAGAAGCTTGATTTCACTAAATTATAATTGAACACGAAAAAACGCTGAAGCGCGATGCTCCAGCGTTTTTTTCGTTCATATGAATTAAGCCCGGATATTGCCGGCTTCGAGAAGCTGACGTAGGGTGACAGTTTCTTCGTCGTTCAACGGAATCATCGGCAAGCGGACTTTGCCCGTCTCGACGCCGAGTAATTGTAAAGCAGTTTTTACCGGTACAGGGTTTGGTGCTGCAAACAGCGCGTTCATGACCGGAAGCAGTTTGCGGTGCTGGGCTGCCGCTTCTTTGATGTTGCCGCTTGTAAAGTTAGCAATCATCTCCTGCATTTCATTGCCGATGATGTGTGAAGCCACTGAAACGATGCCGTCCGCGCCGATTGCCATCAGCGGAAGCGTCAAACCATCGTCGCCGCTGTATACCGTAAAGCCGTCCGGCGTGCCATCGATAATCATTGACGCAGCGTCAAGGTTGCCGCTGGCTTCTTTGACAGAAACGATGTTGCTGACAGCGGACAAACGGATGATTGTTTCAGGTGCCATATTGACAGCGCTGCGGCCGGGGATGTTGTAAAGCATGATCGGCAGGTGAGTTGCTTCGGCGATGGCTTTGAAATGCTGGAATAAGCCTTCCTGCGCGGGCTTATTATAATAAGGCGTGACAAGCATGATGCCATCGACACCTGCTTCTTCAGCTTGCTTTGTCAACGCAATCGATGAACGGGTATCGTTTGAACCGGTTCCTGCAATGACGGGAATACGGCCATTCACTTTCTCCGCGGTAAATTTGAACAGCGCCAATTTTTCAGCCGCCGTCAAAGTCGGCGATTCACCGGTAGTGCCGGCAACGACGAGGCCGTCAGAACCGTTTGCGATCAGGTGCTCAATCAGTTTTTCTGTAGCTGGAAAGTCAATATCGCCGTTTGCATCAAAAGGCGTGACCATCGCAGTGATGATTTTTCCGAAATTCATAATATCCCATCCTTTTAAATTTTTTTAGTTCCATCCGAGGTGAGGTCATCTGCTTTATACCACATCAGAAATTATCTATGGCCATAAAAAAAGCAGCGGCGAAGGGCCGCTGCTGCTGCGCAAACACAAACGGGATGTGTTGCTGTGCGTCAGATAGCCCTCCATGCGTCAAAAGCCGCATGACAATCCGGCATCTCTTAAATGCAGGACCAGCAACGGAAATCAGGGGCTTCCCGCCGCTTCGGCAAATATCCCTTCCGGCAGAAGTCGGCGGAGCCCGTGCTCCTCAATCTGCTTACTGATGATAATTGCGCCTCTATCCTCACTTCCCTGTAAAGGAAGCAAGAACTATTGAATTAGCTCGACTTTATCAAAATACGCTGTTATTTGCAAGAAGAATCGGGTATTGAAAGACAAGGCCAGCACTCAAGGCAAGCAGAATCGGGGGAGAACAGCATGAAGGAATTTGAAGGCGACCAATATTTGAATATCGCGACAGAAGGCACACAATGGATTTCTGAAGCCACACTTCACCACAACAGGTATGAACCAACCCCATATCTGCATTTAAAGGAATTATTCAATCGCCATCCTCTTGGCGTCGACGATGGACTGGTGGATTTCGGCAGCGGCAAAGGACGGCTGAATTTTTATGCGCACGACCGCTTCGGCTGCCGTTCCACAGGCATTGAACTGAATACCAGCTTTTTTACGGAGGCGCTAAAAAACCTCGAAACTTATAACCGTAAAGGAAAAAATCATAGAGCTGCAGGGCGCATCGACTTCCGTGAAGGCTTGGCTCAGGACTATCATATTCAACCGGAAGATACGGTCTTTTACTTTTTCAACCCTTTTTCCGAGCAGATATTCATGAAAATCGTAGACAATATTCTATTGTCCGCTGAAAGTTTTCCGAGAGATCTGACAATCATCCTCTATTATCCTTCTTCCGAATACATTGACTTTCTGGAACGCGGCAACCTGTTCAAATTGAAGGACCAAATTGGTTTGCCGGAATTCAATAAAGATCCTTCAGAGCAATTTTTAATTTACAAATTTACTCAGCAAGAGATTTAACGAATCTTAAAAATGGGTATAAACAATTGAAATGAGACAGAAACGGGTGTGGTCCTATGAAGTGGAGAGGCCGGAGAGGCAGTGCGAATGTAGAAGACAGAAGAGGAAGCGGCGGCGGTAAAGGATTGGCAGTCGGCGGCGGGCTCGGCGGGATTGTGCTGATCCTGATCGTGACATTCCTCGGAGGAGATCCGGGCATCCTGCTCGATGGTATGGGCGGAAATGGTTCCGGCGGCAGCAGTACAGGTGAACCTTACCAGGCGACCGAACAGGAAGAAGAATTGGCTGACTTCGTATCTGTCGTACTCGCGGATACAGAAGAAGTGTGGACCGAAGTTTTTGCAGAAGAAGGCATGCAATATGAAGAGCCGACACTTGTCCTGTTTACGGACAGTGTACAGTCTGCCTGCGGTACTGCCGGTGCGTCGGTGGGTCCTTTTTATTGTCCTGCAGATTATAAGCTTTATATCGATTTGGATTTTTACGGTGAATTGCAGCGTCAATTCAATGCGCCTGGTGATTTTGCCATGGCGTACGTCATTGCCCATGAAGTCGGGCATCATGTGCAGAATCTGCTCGGCGTGATGCAGGAAGTGCAGCCGCTGCGCAATCAATTGAGTGAAGAAGAATACAATAAGGTGCAAGTGCAGCTCGAGCTCCAGGCGGATTATCTGTCGGGCGTCTGGGCGCATCATGCCCAGGAGATGGGCTATCTTGAAGAAGGCGACCTTGAAGAAGCGCTGACGGCTGCGGCGGCAGTCGGAGATGACACTATCCAGATGCGGTCTCGCGGCTATGTTGTGCCGGAAAGCTTTACGCACGGCACCAGCGAACAGCGCAAGGAATGGTTCTACAAAGGCTTTGAAGCGGGCAACCTCGATGAAGGCGACACCTTCAGCGCAGACGGATTATAAGAAGCTTTTGTGAAACCTGCTGAAATGGGATGCGCAGGATTGATATTTTCCGCCCAGTAATCCATTATATAGAATAGACAGTCTTTTCATGCTTTTCGTGGGAAGAAATAAATTCTATGAAGGAAGTAAACCCATGCAAGAAGAAAATATCACACGCCTGCAATATGGCGATAAAGAATTGATCCTGATCGGTACAGCCCACGTCTCCAAACGGAGCGCCGAACAAGTTAAAGAAGTGGTTGACGCTGAACAGCCGGATTCCATCTGCATCGAATTAGATGCCCAGCGCTATCAATCGGTCACGGACAACAGTAAATGGAAAGAAACCGATATCTTTAAAGTGATCAAAGAAAAGAAATCGAGTCTCCTGTTGATGAACCTGGCAATCTCTTCGTTCCAGAACCGGTTGGCCGATCAATTCGGCATCAAACCGGGGCAGGAGATGATTCAGGGCATCGAATCGGCAAAAGAAACGGGCGCCGAACTTGTGCTGGCAGACCGCAATATCCAAGTGACGTTTTCACGGATTTGGGGCAATATCGGTCTATGGGGCAAAGTGCAGCTGCTGTCGTCGGTATTTTTCAGCATCTTCTCAAAAGAAACGATTTCTGAAGAAGATCTCGAGAAGATGAAATCCCAGGATACACTGAGTGCAGTTATGGACGATTTCACGAAAGCCTTCCCGCGCCTGAAAACGCCGTTGATCGATGAACGTGACCAGTATCTTGCGCAGAAAATCAAAGAGGCACCAGGCAAAAAAATCGTCGCAGTGCTCGGCGCGGCTCATGTGCCGGGGATCACGAAAGAAATCCACAACGAACATGATCTTGAAAAACTTTCTGAAGTGCCGCCAAAATCGAAATGGCCAAAAATCATCGGGTGGGCGATTCCGCTGCTCATCATCGGAATCATCGCTTATACCTTTGTCGCCAATCCCGCAGCAGGACTTGACCAGACGATCAGCTGGATTCTGTGGAATGGTACATTGGCCGCAATCGGCGCCACCATAGCATTCGGCCATCCACTCGCCATCCTGACGGCGTTTGTCGCTGCCCCGATTTCTTCGCTTAATCCGCTTGTGGCGGCAGGCTGGTTCTCGGGACTGACGCAGGCGTCGATCCGCAAGCCGAATGTCGGTGATTTCGAAACGCTGTCAAAAGATGTTTTTACCCTCAAGGGTTTCTGGGACAATAAAGTCACGCGTGTCCTGCTTGTTGTTGTTCTGACGAATCTCGGCAGTTCCCTTGGAACGTTCATCGGCGGCGCAGATGTCATCCGGCTGTTTTTTGAGAATATCTGATACTGCTAACCTGTCCAGCTTTAACAGCGGGCAGGTTTTTTAATGTGGAAAAACAATGGAGAACAATACAAACATCCAACTTCTCCGTTTTATTGGAAAAGAAAGCTGTCCCAAATGTAAATAGGTTATGCAAGGATTATATACATATGAAGAAGAAAAAAAGATTTGCACATTTACAGCATTTTCAAGTTTATAGAGTGGACATTTTAAACGATTAAGTTATACAATAATTATACAAGAAAAGAAGGAAGGTTATATTATGAATTACATATTAGAGCGGAGTAAATTGTTTATTTTTCTGATTTTCATCTTTATGCTGGTGGGGGTTTATACCTTTCTGACTTTGCCGCAGCGTGAAATTCCGGAAACACCGCCGGGTCTTGTGCTGGTGTCGACGATTTTGCCGGGCGCCGGACCTGAAGAAGTGGAGCGGTCGATTACTGTGCCGCTGGAAAATGAAATCCAGAAAGTGGATGGGATTTCATCCATCCAATCCATTTCTTCCAATTCAGCATCAATCATCACACTGGAAATTGAAGAAGGCGTTGAGCCGGACGGGCTGATCAATTCAATCCAGCAGGAAGCGCAGAGCGCCTCGGGCAATTTTCCGGATCAGGCACAGGAAACATCTGTCGAAAAGCTTGACCTGACATTCCCGCTGGTGTCGTATATGTTTTACGGCGACCGCGCTGAACTGGAAGGCATGAAACAGGCGCTGGCTGATTTGTCTGAAGACGTGGAAGCGGTGTCTGGAGTCGCAGGCACTACTGTCAAAGGACTGAACGATCAGCAGATCCTGATCGAACTGGACAGTGAAGCCCTCGCCGAGAATAATCTTCAGCCATTTGCTGTGCTCGAATCGCTGCAGCAGGCCAATCAGCCGCTGTCGCTTGGCACGCATGATAATGGCAATGAGCGTCTTGTATTGACGGTCAGCCAGGAAGAAGGCATTGAAAAACTGGAGCAATTGCAGGTCGGCCAGGCTGCTGTGCCACTTAGTGAAGTGGCGGTGATTGAAACCGTGGACCAGGAAACTTCCGACATTGTCACTTTTGAAGGAGAAGATGCCATCTCCTATACCGTTTTCCTTCAGACTGGCCAGGACGTGCCATCTGTTGATGAACGTGTGACAGACGTGATTGAAGAGTTCAATGAAAATCTGCCAGCCGGTGTACAGGCCAATAAATACGAATCCCAGGCTGATAATGTCAATGAAATCTTCAGCGGGCTCTATATTTCATTGTTGATAGCTGTTTTAGCCGTACTTATCACCACGACCGCGGGCCTTACTTTATTTGGCGCCTTCGCAGTGGCATTGACGGTATTGGCTTCGGTATTGATCGGGCTGATTCCGATTCCTTACATGGGCGTCGACTTGAACCAGATTTCGGTCATCGGCCTCATCATCGCTATCGGGATACTGGTGGATGACAGCATTGTCGTCAATGATAATATCCAGCGGCGTTATAAATTGGGCGACTCTGCGCGTGCAGGCGCGATTAACGGCGTGCGTGAAGTCTATCCATCCATTATTTCGTCCAGTTTGGCAATTGTTGTAACATTTTCACCATTATTGCTGTTATCAGGCGGCAACGGAGCATTCATCAAGGCGCTGCCAAGTATTCTGATCACAACAATCATTGCATCGACAGTCCTGTCGATTACTTTGGTGCCGATGATGCAATATTTGAAAACGAAACGAAAAGCGAAAAAAATCTCCGATACACCGGGATTCCTTGGCAAACCATTGGAAAAGCTGGCTGTATTCTATTCGGAAAGAGTATTGCGCGGCGTGTTGAAACGGCCATTGTGGGTCGGGATCGGCGGACTTGTGATTGCGACAGGCTTATTATCACTCGCGTTGTTCACACCGTTTGAATTCTTCCCGGAAGCTGACCGTGAGGAAGTGACGATGAATGTCCGCCTGGCGGAAGGAACGCCGATTGAAGAAACGGACGCATTTATCACGGATGTCACCGAAACTCTTGCAGAAGAGGATGAAAATATTAAAGAGCTGGCAATCTTTACAGGTGACGGGCTGCCGAATCTGTTTGCCTCATCGATGGATAACACGGGTTCAAATACCGGTCAGGTTGCGATCCGCGTTTATCGCGACAACACATCCGCTTCCGCGTTCATCGATAAATGGGAACCGGAACTGCGCGAACGGTATCCGGATGCAGAAATTTTCCTTGATACGATTGTCCAGGGCCCTCCAGTCGGAGCGCCGGTGACAGTCACTATTACAGGCGAAGATATTGAGGAACTTGAAGGTCTCCGTGATACATTGAAAGAGCAGATGCTGGATAATGGAGCGGATATCGTTACGGATAACCTGGGCGATCCTGTGCCGGCCATTGAATATCAGCCGAACACTGACGTCCTTGAAAGCAACAGCATTGCGCTCAGCACTGTAACGAACCAGCTGCAGCTGTTGACGCAAGGCATTCCGCTTTATTCGATCTATGAGAACAATGAATTCTATAACGTCGTCCTGAAACAGGCGGGAATAGAGGAAGGGGAAGAAATCGACCTTTCGCAATTTGCAGTCCCCGCAACTGGAGGACAAGCTCCGCAGCAAGGGCCGCCGCAATTGATCCCGCTGAATGAGCTGCTGGATGTGGAAGAGACGACTGCAATCGCCCAAGTGCCGCATGAAGACGGCGAACGCGCTATTACATTGCGTGCATTCGGGAGCACGGATAATTTTGAAGCTGACATGCTGGAAGTGGTCGATGCTCAAAGGGCTGACCTAGCGGAAGGGTATGAAATTTCCACGGGCGGCGAAAATTCCGATCAGGAAGCGTTCTTTGCGGAAATCGGCATTCTCTTCCTGGTTGTATTGCTGCTGGTTTATCTGGTCATCGCGTTCCAATTCAAATCGTTCGCTTTGCCATTCCTGGTACTGATTGCGGTCTATCTCGGAATTTCAGGCGCGATCCTTGGTTTGTTCCTGACGCAAACACCGCTAAGCTTCCTGGGTGTGATGGGGATTGTCTCCTTGACGGGGATTGTCGTCCGTAACGCAGTTGTGCTGATCGATTTCGTGGAGACACGCCGTTTGTCAGGCGACTTCTCCATTAAAGAAGCGATTCTGGAATCCGGTTACGCGCGCATCAAGCCGATCATTTTGACAACGATCACTTCGATTGTTGCATTGATTCCGGTCGCCTTGTCGGGTGATCCGTTATTTGAACCGCTTGCGGTTACAATCATTGCCGGACTGGCTTTCTCGAGTCTATTCACATTAGTGATGATTCCGGCTCTTTACCTGGTGTTCTACCGCATCAGCCACCGTAAAGAGAACGCGAAAGCTTAACATTTCGCAGCACAGCCGGGGACGGGCTGTGCTGCTTTTTTAATTCGCGATGGCGATTAGTTGAAACCGATGAGGGTAACTAGGATAATAGAACGCGGATTAGACTAAAAAAGCGGATTATTGATACAAAGAGGTGAAGCTATTGGCAAGTAAGCACGATGTCCACGATAAAAAAGATATAAAAATAGGGCCGCTGCTTGCGGTGCTGATGGCAGGCGTCTTTGTCGCCATCCTGAACCAAACCTTGCTGGCAACGGCATTGCCGCATATTATGGATGATTTGGAGATTACCGCGAATACTGCGCAATGGCTGACGACGGTGTTCATGCTCGTCAATGGCGTCATGATTCCGGTAACCGCCTTTTTAATCGGCAAATTTTCCACGCGGTCTTTATTCCTTACAGCAATGGGCCTGTTCACCATCGGCACAATCGTAGCGGCATTTGCGCCTGGATTTTCGATTTTGATGATCGGCCGTATCATCCAGGCTTCGGGAGCGGGTATTATGATGCCGCTGACCCAGACCATTTTCTTCGTCATTTTTCCGATTGAGAAAAGAGGGCAGGCGATGGGCTTGTTCGGCCTCGTCATTTCATTCGCGCCGGCCATCGGACCGACGTTGTCGGGCTGGATTGTGGGGCAATATCCATGGCGCGCATTATTCTATATTGTCATTCCGATTGCCCTGATTGATTTGATCTTTGCTTATTTCTTCCTCAAGAATGTCACAAAGCAGACTTTCCCGAAATTGGATATTTTGTCGGTTATGCTGTCGACATTCGGTTTCGGCGGTATACTGTACGGCTTTTCAAGTGCCGGCACGACCGGATGGGGAAGTTTACCGGTTCTTGTGTCAATCGCCATCGGAGCGGTTTCACTGTTCCTTTTCATTCAGCGGCAAGGCCGTTTGAAGGAACCGCTGCTTGAATTCCGTGTTTTCAAATATAAGATATTCACGTTGTCTACGATTCTCAGCGTCATCGTTTTTATTTCCATGATCGGAAGTGCCACCATCCTGCCGATCTATATGCAGGATATGCACGGTTTCACTGCGCTCGAATCCGGCCTGATGCTGCTGCCGGGCGCCATCATTATGGGAATCATGAACCCGATCACCGGCCGCGTTTTCGACGCGTTCGGCGGCAAATGGCTGGCCATCATCGGCCTCTCGATTGTTACCCTCAGTACTTTCCAATTTACGGTGCTGACTGCTGAAACTTCCTTTACTTATTTAACGGTGATGCATGCCATCCGGATGTTCGGCGTTGCCATGGTGATGATGCCGGTGACGACCGCTGGACTCAATCAGCTGCCAGAAAGGCTGATTCCGCATGGCACTGCCATGAGCAATACGATGAGACAGGTTTCGGGTTCGATCGGAACCGCCTTGCTTGTCACCATCATGACCAGCACTGCGCTCGATCCTGAACAATATGGGGTACAAGGGCTGATTCGCGGTGTGAATATCTCCTTTATCGTAGCTGGAATTCTGAGTCTTATCGGTGTATTTCTTTCCTTTTTCCTTAAGAAAGCAGCGCCGGCAACTGAAGGCGAATAAAACCGGGAATGACGGCAACGTCAACATTTCCCGGGAAATATCAATTCAATTATGAATTTTCATCCGATTGGAAATACGGTTAAATTATCGTTTTGTAACATAATGTACATTTACTTATTCGATTTGCTTTGGTAAGATGTCAGACGACGGATGAGTTAGACATTTATTAGCCTAATTTTCTGATAAAATACTATTTATGAGGTGAAGTTGTGAATATATTATGGGGCATCTTCGGCATTTTCGTCGTTCTGGGACTTGCCTTCCTTTTATCCGACGGGAAAAAATCCATTAAGCCACGGACAATTTTAGGTGGATTAGCGATTCAAATCGGCTTCGCGTTCATCGTACTTGAATGGCAAACAGGACGTAAAGCATTGCTTTGGCTATCTGAGGTAGTCAATAATGTAATCGGTTACGCGGGGGAAGGGATTGCCTTCGTATTCGGTCCAGCAGCCGACACAGAAGGGTTTGGCTTCGTTTTCGCTTTCCAGGTGCTGACGATCATCATCTTCTTCTCTTCTTTAATTTCTGTGCTGTATTATCTTGGCATCATGCAACTCGTTATCCGTTTTCTCGGCGGCGCGATTTCGAAATTGCTTGGAACAAGTAAAGCGGAATCGATTTCCGCTTCGGCGAACATTTTCGTTGGCCAGACGGAAGCACCGCTTGTTGTGCGTCCGTTCCTTGCAGGAATGACGAAATCAGAATTGTTCGCAGTTATGACGGGTGGACTTGCCTCGGTCGCAGGTTCTACACTTGCGGGTTACGCACTTCTTGGCGTTCCTCTTGAATATTTGCTTGCGGCAAGTTTCATGGCGGCTCCAGCCGGATTGATCATGGCGAAAATCATGATTCCGGAACAAGAGGAAATTGAGGAAAAAGAATTCAAGCTTGAAAAAGACAGAGAATCTGCAAACGTAGTGGATGCTGCCGCACGCGGAGCATCTGACGGCTTGCAATTGGCATTGAACGTCGGCGCGATGCTCTTGGCATTTATCGCGCTCATCGCTTTACTCAACGGATTGCTTGGCTTTGTCGGAGGTGTTGTCGGATTCGAAGGTCTGACTATCCAGCAAATTCTTGGCTTCGTCTTTGCCCCGCTTGCTTTTGCAATCGGTGTACCTTGGGCTGAAGCAGTCCAGGCAGGAAGCTTCATCGGACAAAAACTCGTATTGAACGAATTTGTCGCTTACGTTTCCTTTACTGCGGAAATGGCAGACTTGTCACCAAAAACTGTCCTTATTGTCAGCTTCGCACTATGTGGTTTCGCAAACTTGAGCTCCCTGGCAATCTTGCTGGGAGGACTTGGCGCACTTGCACCAAGCCGCCGTCCACAAATAGCAAAACTCGGTATGAAGGCAGTAGCTGCCGGAGCACTCGCTTCACTTTTGAGCGCTTCGATCGCTGGTATGTTCTTCTAATCAATAAAATAATCGGCCACACGCATTTTTGCGTGTGGTTTTTTTGATGGGGAAATTTTGGGGAAGTGATGATAGGTTAGTGGGTTTATGGTTTGTGGGTTTTCGCTTTTCGCCGGGGCGGAAAGCATCCGTTCGAGGGTTTTGGGTGTGCGATATTAGATGATGGATTGTGGCGAATTCAGCGGGCGTGCGGGTAAATCGAAAACCGTTGAATGGATGGCATTTCGCTGGGCGAAATGCGAGGAAGGGCGGGATGGTGATGGAGAATTGGGTTTTTTAGGGGGAATTGGGTTGGAATGCGATGTTTTTTGTATGAGAAGAAGCTGTAAGGGGAAATGCGAGGCTTTTCGCTCGGCGAAAAGCTTCTTTTTGGGGTTATTGGGTGGTGGTGAGAGGTGGAATTGGGTTGGTGGAATTAGGATACGGGCGATTAATTTACTTTGTGGGCGATTAAAAATTTTTGCAGGCGATTAATAGGAAATGCGGGCGATTAGAAAAAAATGCGGGCGATTAAAAAAGTTTGCGGGCGTTCCGCTTAAATTTCCATAAAAAAAGGAAAAGCTTGTCACTTTTCCTTCTTTTTTAAACTATATTTCCAAGCTTTGCTTTCTCCAGAAGTCTCTAAGTCAAATTGAGCCAAGAGTCTTTTAGCGACGGAACTCGATTCCACACCACACCACTCACGAAACGCCTGATTCGTAATATGGGTGTCGATCAGTGAAAAATATTCTCGCAACGCAAATTTATGCGCCTGACGATCCCGGTGCCCACAATCAGGGCATTGCCAGCTTTTCTTTATTCGTTTCATGCCGTACTTCTGACATTCTGTACATTGAATGCCGCGGCGGATTTCATTCGCTCCAATATAATATTTGCTGCATAAAGGGGTTCTCAGATAAGGGGAATTCGCGCTGATAAGCTGCTTTTTGATTTTCGGCAGTTTCGGCGGTTCGGCTTCAAGGGGGAAAGCCTTTAGGATTTGCAATAGATATTCAGGCATCTGGTAGACTTTACAGATGTGTTTGCTTTTTGGCCTGACAATGAATTCACAGCTCTTCGGGGTGAAAATGATAAGTCCGCTGACAGGCAGTTTGATTTTCTTCAGCTGGAACCATGCCGATAGGAATCGGATATTCTTGTTTAACTGGATACGGGGATCCTTCATTACATTTTTGACGTTTTCGTCGTCGAAACGGTAGAATTCACCGGTCTGCTCATCAAAATGGATTTTGCCGCTGATGTTCTTTGAATCCATGATGATGGCGCAGCGTTCGGTCAACAGCAAGCCATCCATCTGTATTTTCCAGTCGTCCATCTCAAGACTGACGTCCCAGAGTACATGGAATTCTTCATGCGAATGAAATTCAACAAAGTGTTTCCTCATCCGATCTTCTCCTCGGACACCTGCTGCAATTTGCCGCTGCTCGCCTGCAAGATAATGTCGCTGTGGGTGTGCATTCGGCAAGCGGCCAATCAAAAATCCGATCGCATCTTCCGTGCACAGCAAATCCAAGCATTCTTTTTCCATATAACACCTCTTTTCCAAATATTACTTGAAGTATAGCATTTGTCTGCGAGAATGAATCGCCCCTTTAAAAATATAGTTGAAAGCAAACCGAAACCGTTGCTCGGATGGCATTTCACTGCGCGAAATGCGATTAGACCCAAAACCACAGAATGCCCTGCATTTCACTGCGCGAAGCACGATAAAACTCGAAATCGACTTTTGCTCTTACCTTCTCAAGACCAACCCCAAACCCTTGACGCAGCGGTGTTTTTGGATTACACTTCTATCTTGGCTTACCTGAATTTATTCAGGCAGAGCGGGTAGGGAGAGGGCTAATTTAATAGAAGGTTATCGATATGTATAATTGGATGGATCGTTTTTTCGGTCTTAAAGAAAATGGTACATCGGTTAGGCGCGAGCTATTGGCTGGGCTGATCGGCTTTTTCACAGTAGTGTATATCATTGCGGTCAATTCGCTGATCCTGTCGGAATCCGGCATGCCGATTGAAGCGGCAATCATTGCGACGATCGGGGCATCTGTTTTTGGTGCGCTCGTCATGGGATTCTGGGGCAATGTTCCGATCCTGCTGATTCCGGGCATGGGCATCAACGCACTGTTTTCGTATACACTGGTGCAGGCGATGGGCCTTACCTGGCAGGAAGCATTAGCGGTCGTGTTCGTTTCCGGCGCGATTTTTGTCGCTGTGGCGTTTACGCGTTTTGCCAAAGTGCTTAGTGCTGCGGTGCCGCATTCGCTAAAAGAGGCGATTACAGTAGGTCTGGGTTTATTCCTGATGCTGCTGGGCCTTGAAAAAGGCGGAATCGTCATCAATGGCGAAGGTTCAATTTTGGCGCTTGGATCGGTTTCCGATCCGCTGGTGCTGTCGACCGCTTTGACGTTCGTAATCGCCATCGTTTTGTTCATCCGCAATGTGCCGGGGAATTTCCTCATCACGATTGTGGCCGGGACAGTGATCGCCTTTTTATTCGGCATGATCGATCTCAGTCAGTTGAATGAACCGGCGATGAGCGCATCAGAAGCGTTTGCCGGATTCGGCGCGTTAAGTTTCACCAGCTTCCTGACCATGGGATTTTGGGTAGCGGTTTTCTCGCTGACAATGGTCCTGGTGTTTGAGAACATCGGACTTGTCCACGGACAGGTCAATTTCATCGAACGTCCGGAGAAATACAAGCGTGCATTCCAGGCAACATCGATCGGCTCGATGGCTTCCGGTGTTTTCGGAACCAGTCCGACAGTTGCCAGCGTAGAAACTTTAGCAGGCATGGCGGCAGGCGGACGCACAGGTTTGACGGCTATTACAACCGGCTTGCTGTTCCTTGGCGCCGCGTTTTTCATTCCTGTCATCAAATTGATCCCGGACAGTGCGATTGCACCGATCCTGATCATCATTGGCGCGTTGATGCTGCAGAACATTAAGGATCTCGACATGAAAGATATGAGCGAGAGCATCCCGGCGTTTCTGATCATCGTCCTTATTCCGTTTACGTACAGTATCGCTGACGGCATCGCCATCGGCTTTATCATGTATCCGTTATTGAAGGTCGGTCTCGGCAAATGGCGCGAAGTCACACCGGCGCTGTATATTATCGCCGCATTATTCCTCGCGAATTATATTTTCCAGTTCATCGGCTGATTAAAGAAAAGCGACGTCACCCGTTCAGCTCTGAAAAGCATAAGACGGATCAGCGTAGCGGCTTTGGCTGCGGAGCTGAGCTGGCTTATGACTCGAAGAGCTGGGTCGCCGGAGTCTGGACAAGGAAACACATTTTTTAAGGATTTTCATACTAGAAAAGTTATCTACTTTCTTGTCCAATAAAAACAAACGCACTTGCCCGATGCAAGTGCGTTTTTTCATTAAATGGAGTTAGAGATGTTACAATAAAACCAATAGCAACCGAAAGGAGTGACCCGTTATGAAATACACGAAATCGAAGATGGAAACTCTTGTGAGTGAAAATCCGGAATTGAAAAAACGCCTGAAAACACTCATGAAGGATATGGACCTGGAAAAGAATTTCGCTTTGAAAGCACTTTACCATTCAGAAGTGACAGACAATGGGCCTTACCAGTCCGCCTATCAGGACCTTGACTTGCTCTAAGGAGCGGGTCTTTTTTTTATGAGCTGAATCTGCGGCGCTGCAGCTCACTCGAAAATCGCTTTTTCCATCCATAAATTCAATTGCAGATTCGTCACAGTCACCGCGACTTTGTCAACATCTTCCGCAGGAGCATCCAGGTAAAATCCGAAATGGTCCCCGTCCTTATAGCTTAATCCGGTCGCGGTGGATGGGGACAGTTGATGAGCGTCCTTACCGGCGGTTGCTTCCGCTTCGATGGAATGCGTTGTACCATCCTGAGTATAGTCATGGGCAATGCCTGAAACCAGGACGGCTCCATCAGGAAGTTCATTTGCGTGTGAGCGGAAAACCACTTCATACCCCATTTCTTCCTGTTCGACTACTTTCATTACGGAAATTTGGCTGTCTCCGTCATCATAGAGGATCTTGCCTTCATTATTTTCCAAATTATTCAGATCGAGTTCAACCGTATATTCCCCTTCAACGGGTTCTGTAATTTTATAATAGTCTTCCGTTTGATCAGCGATATAGGAGATGCCATTCAGGTGCAGATTGACCGCTTCAATGACACGCGGCAGCATAAAAGCACTGACTGCAATAATGGCGGCAGCTAGATACAAAGTATTCATATTCAAATATTTTTTCATAAGAGCCCCCTTCTGGAACAGAAAATTCTGATAACTAAATTTTACCATAAGTTAAAAGAAAAATATCAACCAACACAAAAAACCTTGTCAGGCATAATACCTGACAAGGTCATTTTAATTTCTGGACTTTTGGGTATCTTCGAGCCAGCGCTCCCAATCCTCATACGTAGTACCGATATAGTATTGGTTGGAGGTGTTTTCAAGGTGGCCAAGGCCGCGTCCGCCGATGACGAAATGCAGTTCGGGTTTAACAGCAGCCAACGCGTCTATATATTCATGGGCAATTGGAAGAAGCCGTTCGTGTCCAATGGACATGCAGGCCAATCTGAAATCCTGTTTGCCGACAAGTTCGGGCAGGCCTTCGAGCGGCGTATCGGGTCCTATATACGCGACCGGGTATCCGCGTTCCCGGAGGAATAGCGTAAATAGAAGCAAGCCAAGCTGGTGATGTTCGCCGCTCGGACAGAAAGCCAAAGTTTTCGGCAGCGTTTCTGATGTCGGGAAAATACGGAAAAACTGAGTGAAGCGCTGCAGCACCATATGGCTCAGCATATGTTCATGCGCTACGGTGATGGTGCCATTCTCCCATTCTTCACCGATCCGCACCATCAAAGGCGCCAATATGGAAAAGAATACAGTGCGGTAATGGAACATGGAAAAGTTCAAATCCAGCAAGTACTGGAAACGCTCACTGTCCATTTCAGCTCCGGCATTATAAAGTTCTTCAATCTGCTTCTCGTACTCGATGGAGCCTTCTGGAGATTGAGGCAGCTCAGCAGCTGTCTTCACGAATTTTTTGCGGGAAGCATGGAGTTGTTTGACAGCTTCGCTGATTTTGACGCCGTTTTCCTGAACCTGGATTTTAAGCCACTTCAAATCCTCCAGATTCTGATCAGAATACAGGCGGTGGCCGGATTCTGTGCGAGCTGGAGTAATCGCATTATACCGTGTTTCCCAAGAGCGGATCGTCACTTTGGGCATATCAAGGATCTTTGCAGCAGCTTTTATATTGTACATGGCAGGACCCACATTTCTATAAGTTAGTTGTATATTTATTATACAAGTACTTATACAATGCGTAAAGCTTTAGGGGTCAAGGGTTTTAACCAGTAAAAAAGAGAAAGAGCCAAAGCCCTTTCCCCTCTGCGCCATATTAAGCTGCTGCCGCTTTGACGGCGCGTGAACGCTGCCAAACCAGCGTAATGGAGATCGTGATCATCAGCATAATCAGACCCAGGATGAACGGGAAGATGATGTTGACGTCATAAAGCAAGCCTGCAAGCAGAGGCCCGGCGACATTGCCGATACTCATATAGGCGTTGTTCATGCCCATCGCGAACCCGACTTCGCCGTCCGCCATTTTGGAGATCAGCGTATTCAATACGGGACGCAGGATCGAAGTTGCCAGGAAGATGACAAGTGAAACACCGAAAAACATAGCGTAGCTGCCCGCAAACAACGACAGCAGGAAACCGAAGGCGGCGACACCCAGGAACGTCACAAGGATCGCGACTTCGCCAAAGCGGCGGACGATCCGGTCGACGATGAACAATTGGACGATGACACTGACGACGCCTGTCGCTGTTATCATGAACGCGATGTCTTTGGCGGTTGAATTGAATTGATTGTCCAGGTAGAGTCCGACCACGGATTCATAAGCAAGCAGACCGAAACTCATTACCAGCGTGATGACCAATGGGATGAAATACTGCTTTTTGGTGGAAGACGCAATTTTAGACAGCATCGATTCCGTTTGGGTCATGTCGATCGCAAGATTTGCATCTGCGTTTGCCGCGTCGCTGTCTTTTAACAGGACCAGTGAAAAGACGACAGCGCCGAGTGATACCAGAGCAGACACTAAAAATGGCAGTTTGATGCTGTAATCGGCTAGGAATCCGCCGATTCCGGGACCGACGACAATTCCAAGCGACATCGCCGCTGATACAAGACTTGTGCCTTTTGCCCGCTGATCAAATGTCGTGATGTCAGCGATGTAGGCGAAAATGGCAGGCACCAGCATAGCTGCACCGATTCCCCCGATGACACGGGAAAAGTAAAGTACCCAGATAAAGTCGGAAGCGTAGAAGACGAACATTGACAGGGTTAGGCCGATAAGTCCGTAGATGATCATTTTCCGGCGGCCGTACTGATCCGCCCATTTGCCGGCAATTGGTGAGAACAGGAATTGGGCTGCCGCGAAAATGGCGATCATCAGCCCTGCGGCCATGCCGCCCTGGTTGATGGATTCAAGGTATGAAGGAAGGATGGGGATGATGATCCCGAAACTGGCGATGGCAATAAACATATTGATCATCAGGATGATGATCTTTTTGCGTTGATCTGCTGACATGGTGTTCCTCTTTTCTTATTATGGGTGGAGTTGCCTGGTGGAGTTTCTTCTATATGTATGAAAGGGAAGGGAGAAAGTTCCCGATTACCATTCATTGCCTATAAACTTTTTACACTCAATTTTACATATTATGCCGGCTCCAAGGTGTTGTCAATTACTTGGACCTCGTTCAAATAAAAAACTGAACCTTTATGTCAAAGGTTCAGCTTCAGGGGTTTCATTGGCGGAGTCAACAACCACAGATTTCGCATTATTCGTTTTGCGCCAAGCCATGGCAATCGACAGCGTGACTACCAAAAGACCAAGGCCCAGGATGAACGGATAATTGATATTGATATCATACAGCATACCTGCGGAAATCGGGCCAAGGACATTGCCAAGGCTCATGTAGGCAGTTGCCATACCCATGGCAAAACCTATTTCGCCAGCCGCCATTTTCGATACCAGGATGTTAAGAACCGGACGCAGGATAGCCATCGCCAGGAAAATCACAAGGGAGACGCCGAAGAAAGCGCCATAGCTTCCTGCGGTCAGTGAAATCAGGAATCCGACCGTTGCAAGACCCAGGAATGCAATCATTGTTTTGACTTCACCGAAACGGCGGACAAGACGGTCGACAATAAAGAATTGAACCGTTACGCTGACAATTCCGGTAGCCGTAATCATCATGGCAATATCGGCTGAAGTCGAGCCATATTGCGTCGTCAGGTACATGCCGATAACAGATTCATAAGCAACAAGGCCGAAGCTCATGATAAAGATGATGAGCAACGGAATGAAATATGGCATGCGGGTGGAGCGGCCGATCTGTTCCAGCATCGACTCGTCTTTTGAAAATTCCTCCGCCTGCTTTTTGCTTTCTGCATTAGGGGCAATTTCCTTCAGCATGATCAACGAGAAAACCATGGCGCTGAATGTCACTCCGGCGGCGATCAAGAACGGCAATTTCAAGCTGATGTCAGCGAGGAATCCGCCGAAGCCAGGTCCGATAACAAGTCCGAGCGACATGGAAGCCGTCACAAGGCCGGTTCCTTTAGCGCGCTGGGCTGCAGTGGTGATGCCGGCTACATAAGTGAAGACGCCCGGGATAAGGAAGGCGTCACCGATACCGCCGACAACGCGGGAAGCGTAGATGACCCAAATTGAATCGGTCGAGTAGAACATGAGCATCGAGATCGTCAGTAGCGCAAGACCAAGGATTATGACTTTGCGGGGACCGTATTTATCGGCCCAGTTTCCGCCAAGCGGAGAGAACAGGAGCTGTGCTCCTGCGAAAATCGCGATCATCAGGCCGGCTGCTGTGCCGCCTTGGCCGATGGATACAAGATAGGCAGGGAGAATAGGGACAACAATTCCGAAACTTGCTATAGCAATAAACATATTGATCATCAATATGGACATTTTTTTACGTTGGCTGGTAGACAATTAAAAAAGCCTTCTTTCAATTTAAAATTATTGTACAAACGCTAATCGTTTTGACAACTTTTCATATATTATGATAGAAAAAACGTAAAGTCAATGAGAAAAACTCACATTTTTATCACGAATTTCATAGATAATATTATTGTATAAAAGGAATTTTCTCATAATTTCAGAAACCTTGATTTCAAGCCTTTTTTGATTTCTTCGGGACTCTAAGTTATAGGGAAATACTTAAAAGTTGTTGCGAATTTGTGAATGGGAAGGGTAATCGAGGGGAGATGCCGAAGAGTTTATTTAAACAGCGTTATTTGGGGTATAGGTAAACCGTCTAACGCTATTCAATTCAGTAAGTGAAGGGGATGAAGATATGGATAAACGATTCGAACGCATCAAAGCGACAGCATTGCAGGAACGGGTGGTCAGTGCTGAAGAGGCGGCTTCATGGATACAGGACGGCATGACCCTCGGTTTAAGTGGATTTACACAGGCCGGAGATGCAAAAGCGGTGCCTTTGGCGCTGGCGAAACGTGCGGAATCCGAGAAATTCAAGGTGAATGTCTATACGGGAGCTTCTCTCGGTTCCAATATCGATACAGTGTTCGCGCAGACCGGCATCGTCAACAAGAGACTGCCTTTTCAATCGGATCCGGTGATGCGCAGAAAAATCAATGAAGGGGAAATTCTCTATACCGACCATCATCTGTCCCACACGGCTGAATGGATCCGTGATGGGATCATCACGCCAATCGATTATGCCATTATCGAAGCGATCTCGATCACAAAAGACGGCATGATCATTCCGACGACCTCTGTCGGCAACTCGGCTATTTTTGCCCAATACGCAAAGAATGTCATTGTAGAAATTAATACGGAACAGCCGGAGCGCCTTTACCGGATACATGATATATATGACACAGGCACACACGAAGGCCGCAATCCGATTCCGCTGTCGCATGTTGCCGACCGCATCGGAACGATGGGAATTCCGGTTGATATGGAAAAGATAAAAGGCATTGTTTTTACAGATCAGGTAGATTCGCCGTCGACGATCGTTCCGCCTGACAGTGAAACGGAAGCGATCGCCAGCCATCTGCTGGAGCTGCTGCGATCGGAAATCCGTGCTGGTCGGCTGACGGAAAAATTGGCGCCGATCCAGTCGGGAGTCGGTTCGGTTGCCAACTCGGCTCTGCGCGGGCTCATCGGTTCTGAATTCCATGACCTTGAAATGTATTCGGAAGTGCTGCAGGACGCAGTGTTTGATTTGATCGATGCAGATGTCCTCCGTTTTGCTTCCGGTTCAGCGATTACATTGTCCAAAGAGAAAATGGCACAGGTCTATTCCGATTTCCGGAAATACGAAGATAAGATTATTCTGCGGCCGCAGGAAATCACGAATCATCCGGGGCTTATACGGAGGCTCGGTTTGATTGCGGTTAATACAGCTCTCGAATTTGATATTTACGGCAATGTGAATTCCACGCATGTATCCGGAACGAAGATGATGAACGGCATCGGTGGATCCGGTGATTTTGCCCGCAACTCAAGGTTGTCCATCTTCGTTTCAAAATCGACTGCCAAAGGCGGCAATATCTCAAGTGTCGTGCCGTTTGTTACGCATGTCGATCATACGGAGCATGATGTGGACGTACTTATTACTGAGCACGGCTACGCTGATCTCCGCGGACTGGCTCCAAGGGAACGCGCCGGTCTGATCATTGAAAATTGTGCTGATCCGGCCTACCGGGATCAATTGCGGAATTATTACGAAGAGGCGCTGACTCGCGGCGGACAGACGCCGCACGTACTTGAAAAAGCATTCTCCTGGCATCAGCGTCTGGCTGAAACCGGAAGCATGCTTGAAAAATAATCTCGGCATCCTTCTGCACCCTTGATTGCCGAAAATACATTATAATGAAGCAATCAGTTTGGACAGGAGGATTCACATGGAAAAATTCACTTTCGGTTCGCTGCTGGATGTCATGGGGGAACTGTTCTCCGATGAAATTTCAATTGCAGTAGCGGACACGGAACAGTATATCTATTACAGGCCGAGCAAGCGCATCGATCTGAAGATCAAACCGGGCGATCCGGTGAAGGAAGGGACCATTGCGCATAAAGCGCTGATGACGAATCAGAAAGCTTCCGAGTTCATCGACCGCGAAGTATTCGGCGTTCCCTATCACGGCATGGCTGTTCCGTTTGAAGTAAACGGGGAACCGCAGGGCTGTGTCATGGCGATTTATCCTTCCTATACCGAAGGGAAATCAGTAGTGACAGTAAAGAGCCCGGATGGCTGGAAGCCGGTCCCTTTTGACGATGTCGTCTGTCTTGAAGTCAAAGACCGGAAGACACATGTTCATGCCGCGGGCTTTTCAGGCACCAATAAAAACTCGCTCCAGGAATTCGAATATTCACTGCCGCGGGAAACGTTCATCCGCTGCCACCGGTCGTTCATCGTGAATGTCCATCATATAGAAGAAATCTATCCGGACACCCACTCGACATTTGTGCTCGCAATGGATAACGGCAGCCGCATCCCGGTCAGCCAATCCTATTCGAGTTATTTCAGGAAGCTGCTTGGGTTTTGATAAGTAAATAATTTTCTCGGTTTGGGGAGAATAAAAAAGATAATCGATATTACGTAAAACAGCTTCGAAGGCATTAGCCGTGTCTTGCACGGAGAATGCCTTTGCGACGAAGTGCGCAGCACTGCAGGAGCACATTTTTTTAGGCTGCTCCTGCATCGCTGCGCTAGCTTCGTCGCAAAGCGCTGGCCGGAGGACCTTGGGCCGCGCTTGGCTTGCACTGAGCTAACTCGGACTCGCTACCCTTCGTCCGAGTGGATCTCAGCACTTCGCTCGAAACACATTTGGAAGCCAACTGTGTTTCTAATCCCCTGGGAGTCTTCGCTGTTTTACTCCATATCTAAGCTAGATTTCTATAAGTTCATCTTTTATGAATCTGTATTAAAAAGAAGTTAATTCGACATTCTGTGAAAATCCCTTGCTCAGGCAGGGGATTTTCTGCTTTAGCGCAATAACTGCTTATCCATACATAAATCACTCAAAACGCTCTCTGAATAGTTTAAAATTATCTAATAATTAACACCGGAATCTGCCTTCATTTTCTTCCATACAATGAAAACGCTTTATTTTTCTCGGCAGACGGACTTTATCAGATAAAAAACCTTCCAGAAAGAGAGTGATTGATATGACGAACAACAATAACCGGATCAAAGCAGCAGAACTTCAGGACCGTGTGGTTTCCCCGCAGGAAGCGGCTTCGTGGATACAGGACGGCATGACGCTTGGACTTAGCGGCTTTACACGCGCTGGCGACGTGAAAGCGGTTCCTTTCGCGTTAGTGGAGCGGGCGGAGTTTGAAACTTTTAAAGTGAATGTATTCACAGGTGCTTCACTCGGTTCGGATATCGACCGCCTGTTTGCGGAAGCGGGAATCGTCGGCAAGCGTTTGCCGTTCCAGGCTGAACCTGCCATGCGCAGCAAAATCAATTCAGGTGAAATGTTCTTTGTCGATCACCATCTTTCCCATACAGCTGAATGGGTGCGCTCCAATGTTATTGAACCGATCGATTTCGCCATCATTGAAGCGCTGTCGATTACTGCTGACGGCATGATCATTCCGACCACTTCTGTCGGCAACTCGGCTGTTTTCGCGAAACACGCGCGCAATATTATCGTGGAGATCAATATGGCACAGCCGGAACTGTTCGAAGGATTGCATGACATCTACGATACCGGTAAACAGGGTGAACGCGATCCGATTCCGTTGACGTCTGTTGAAGACCGCATCGGAACAATCGGCATTCCGGTGGACATGGAAAGGATCCGCGGCATCGTCTTTACGGAACAGAAGGATTCCCCATCGAATATCGTGCCGCCAGATGCTGAAACGAAGATCATGGCTGACCATCTGTTGGAATTTTTCCGTTCGGAAATCCGCGCCGGCCGCCTGACTGAAAAACTGGCACCGCTGCAGTCCGGCATCGGTTCTGTTGCGAATGCCGTGCTGCACGGCATGATCGACTCTGAATTTGAAAACCTCGAAGTCTATTCCGAAGTGCTGCAGGATGCGGTATTCGACTTGATCGACGCAGGCAAAGTGGACTTCGCTTCCTGCTGTTCGATTACATTGTCCGAACAGAAAATGAAACAGGTTTTCAGTGAATTTGAAAATTACCGTGATAAAATCGTCATGCGCCCACAGGAAATTTCGAACCATCCAGAGCTGATCCGACGCCTCGGCTTAATTTCCATCAATACAGCGCTTGAATTCGATATTTACGGCAACGTCAATTCGACGCATGTGTCCGGTACGAAAATGATGAACGGCATCGGGGGTTCCGGCGACTTTGCCCGCAATGCGCGCCTGGCTATTTTCGTTACGAAGTCCATTGCCAAAGGCGGCAAGATATCGAGCGTCGTACCATTCGTTTCGCATGTTGATCACACGGAACATGACGTCGATGTGCTCGTGACTGAACAGGGCTATGCGGATCTTCGCGGCCTGGCACCTCGCCAGCGTGTCGAAACGATTATCGAAAACTGCATCCATCCGGATTACAAAGCGCAGATGCGCGAGTATTACGAAGAAGCGCTGACACGCGGCGGCCAGACGCCGCATGTCCTTGAAAAAGCATTCTCCTGGCATACTGCACTTGCGGAAAAAGGTTCAATGCTGCAGGAAAAAGAGCAATTGGTGTAAGCAGAATATATATAATCAAAAAAGAGCCAGCTCCCTCTTAAATAGAAGGGAGCTGGCTCTTGCTATTGGCTATTGCCATAGATTTCGGCAGTGCTGCGGGTATAAAGCTCGATGATATGGCCGAAAGGATCTTCGGCATAGACCAGGTAATGCGGCTTGCCTTTATTGATGTTCCAGATTTTGCTGCGCTGTTTGCCGCCGTGGAGCACCACTTTCTCAATCGTTTCTACGATGTCTTCGACGATCAGGCAAATATGGAAGAAGCCGGCATGCGGATATGATTTTTCATCAGCGAATTCAGGCTGCTGGAATTCGAATAATTCAAGGCCCACGCCACTATTGGTCATCAAATGGACGTTGCGCATCTGTTTTACTTCAGGTCCTTGCAGATCCTGGGTCATCGTAAAGAGCTCTTCATTTCTTTCATCGAATTCGAAAGGGCCGGCCAGTACGTAGAAGCCGAATACTTTACTGTACCAGTCGATGGCCCGGTCCAGATCAGGCACCGCCAGGCCGATATGCGTGACTACAGAAGTCATATGTAAAACCTCCTCTTTAATTTTTCATACCCGCAGGTATAGGCTTTTAAGCCTTCTAAAAGGCAGACTTTTCTGTTTAAACGAAAATAGTTGTTGTAAACATCTATTTTTAGTATTATAATAAGCAATTGTGAAATTCCGAAATGAGGGTTCTAAAATGAAAAATTCCATATATGGATTAACGATAGACCAACTAAAAGAATGGTTCCTGGAAAATGGACAGAAAAAGTACCGTGCTGAACAAGTATGGGACTGGTTATATATCAAACGCGTATCCCAGTTTTCTGAAATGAACAACTTGAGCAAAGAAGTCATTCAGCTGCTGGAAGATAATTTCGCCATCCGTACGCTGGAAGAAGCGGTGAAACAGGAATCTGCTGACGGTACGATTAAATTCCTGTTCCGTCTTCAGGACGGCAACTTGATCGAAACTGTATTAATGCGCTTTAAATACGGAAACTCGGTCTGTGTAACAACTCAGGTCGGCTGTAATATCGGCTGCAGTTTCTGCGCGAGCGGACTTTTGAAAAAGAGCCGCGATTTAAACGCGGGCGAAATCGTCGAACAGATCATGCAAGTGCAGGCGCATTTCGACGCTCAGCAAAAAGAGGAGCGCGTCAGCCATATCGTGGTTATGGGTATCGGCGAACCGTTCGATAACTACACCAACCTGATGGACTTCCTGCATGTGGTCAACTCGCAAAAAGGCCTTGCCATCGGCGCACGCCATATTACAGTCTCCACAAGCGGAATCGTTCCGAAAATCTACGATTACGCAGATGAAGGCCTGCAGGTCAACTTGGCTATTTCGATCCATGCACCGACAAATGAATTGCGTTCGCGCATCATGAAAATCAACAAAGCGTATCCGATTGAAAAATTGATGGATGCCATCGATTACTATTTGGAGAAATCAAACCGACGCATCACGTTTGAATACATTTTGCTGCGTGACGTCAATGACCATGTCGAAGAAGCCAATAAATTGGCGAAACTTCTCGAAGACAAACGCCATCTTTCGTACGTCAACTTGATTCCGTACAACTCGGTCAGCGAACATGACCAGTATCAGCAAAGTACACCGGAAGCGATTTCGGCTTTCTACGATGCATTGAAGAAAAAAGGCATCAATTGCGGCGTGCGCCACGAGCAAGGCGCGGACATCGACGCTGCTTGCGGTCAGCTTCGAAGCAAGCAAATCAAAAAAGAGAAAAAGCCAGCTACAGTTTAATAGCATGAAAAAACAGCCCCCGAATATTTTTTTTTCGGGGGCTGTTTATGTTCAGTATGCAGAATAAGAAGCGCTTTTCTTTATTTCCCTCCAGAAGAAAGGTTAATTCCCTGGATAAAGTATTTCTGGAAGAAGAAGAACAGCAGGATGACGGGCAGCAGAACAAGCAGCGATCCGGCCATCAGATAATTCCACTGCGTGCTGAGCTGTCCTTTGAATACGGCAAGCCCGAGTTGCAGGGTATAAAGATTTTCGTCATTCAAATAGAGCAAGGGGCCGAGGAAATCATTCCATGCACCGTTGAATGAGAAAATCGCTACCGTAGCAAGAGCTGGCTTCGTTAACGGGAGGCCGATCTTCCACCAGATATAGAAATGGCTGGCGCCTTCGATTTTCGCCGCTTCAATCAATTCAGTGGGAATCGTCATATAGAATTGACGCAGCAGGAAAATATAGAAAGCACTTCCGAAGAAATGCGGGACGATCAGCGGATAGTACGTATTGACCCAGCCCAGATTCGCGAACAGCACATATTGCGGAATCAGTGTTACGAATCCTGGAATCATCATCGTCGACAAGACGATTGCAAACCAGATCCCTTTACCGCGGAATGGGATTTTCGCAAACCCATACGCGATAAAAGAGTTGGCGAGCACGCTGCCGATTACAACCAGTGTCGTGATAGTGATGGTGTTGATTGTATAAGTTGTAAATGGAGCTGCCTGCCAGGCTCTGATGTAATTGGTCCATTCCCAGGATTCCGGAAAGAAGGAAGGGGGATAGGACATGACTTCCCCCATCGTTTTAAGCGAAGTGGCAAACATCCACCAGAGCGGTGACAGAATCAGCAGGCTGCCAGCCGCCAATAAAACGAAATTAAACAAACGCCACATATTGTTGCGGTTTCCGCGATGTTCCCAATACCGCGGCTTCGTATTTAATGCAGATCGGCTTTCCGCTTGTTCTGCGTCAGTTAAATAATCTGAACGATCATCTGTCTTAGCCATTTACTTCTCCTCCCCTTCATAATGCACCCAGCGGGGAGCGAGTTTCAGGTTGATGAGGGTAAGCACGAAAACGATGACGAATAAAATCCACGACATGGCCATGGCGTAACCCATGTCAAAGTTTTCAAATGCCTGATTCCACATATAAAGGTTGTAGAATAACAGTGAATTTGCCGGGCCGCCTTCACCGTTGCCGGACATGATATACGCTTCCTGGAAAATTTGGAAACCGCCAATGAGGCTGGTTACGACATCAAAGAAGATGACGGGCGTAATCATTGGAATGGTGATGTGGACAAATTGGCGCCACCGGCTGGCACCATCAATTTCCGCCGCTTCATAAAGGGATTTGGAGACCCCTTGCATACTTGCCAGATAGAGAAGCATGGAACCGCCGACACTCCAAAGTTTCATCAGGATCAGTGAAGGTTTCGTCCAATCCGGATCATACAGCCAATTGGGTCCGTCGATGCCGACCCACCCAAGCAGCAGGTTCACCATACCGGTCCCCGGTTCAAGCAATTGCATCCATAAAAGATAGACGCCGACGCCTGAAAGGACGGCAGGCAGATAATACAATGTCCGAAAAACACGGATGCCTGGAACATCCTGGTTCAGCAACGCTGAAATGAAGATGGCACCGAGTGTCGTCAAAGGAACTGAAAAAGCGACATAATAGATTGTGTTCCAAAGGGAAGTCCTGAAAAGACCATCATCAACGATGAGCGTTTGATAGTTTTCCACTCCGACGAAATCCATTCTTGATGTAATATTATAATCTGTGAAACTTCCGGCTAAAGAAAACAATAATGGCCCAGCGGTGAAAGCGAAGAAGCCGACAATGAACGGCATGATGAAAATATAGCCGTAGATGCTTTCCTTACGCCTGATGGTCAATCTTTTTTTCCCCAAAGGACTTCCCCCCTAGTTTACTGGTTTTTCTGGATCAGATCTTCAACATCCGCCTGTGCCTGTGCCAAAGCTTCTTCGGCGGTCATCGATCCGAGGAAGAATTCATCGACATGCGGATTGATGTAATTATAAAATCCTGGAGCTTCCACCGGTGCTGGCGTCAGCAAGGTGTTTTCCATGCTTTCGACGGCCATCTGATAGACCATCTGCCCTTCTTCAGACAATTCGTCGTTTTCTGCTGCGGCTTCCGCAGCTTCAATATTCGCTACATTATCAAAGTTTTGGACTGCCCAATATTCCTGAGCTTCAGCACCAGTCAGATATTCGATGAATGCCCAGGCAGCTTCAGGATCGCTTGAACCTTCCGGAATTTCTGCGACAAACCCGCCGCCCCAGCTCGTATGGCCGTTTCCTGGTTCATATTCAGGAAGCGGTGCCACACCGAAATTCAGATCTTCGGCATATTCACTGATTTGTGTATAGAAAGTCGGCTGCTGCACCAGCATCGCCAGGTCGCCGCTGAAGAACGGATTGCCTTGCTGGCTGTCGATTTGAGCCTGATATGAATTGACGACATCTTCGCCGATACGGTCTCTCCACGATTTGAGCCAGTTCAACACTTCAGCATTCGTTTCTGTATTGATATTTACGTTATCGACATTATTATCTTCACCGAAATAGTTTTCGCCATTCGCATTTAAGAGCCATACATCATAGCCGACGCCCCATAAAGGATAGAAGCCGAGACGATCATAATCATCGCCGTTTTTCACATCAAGCTTAGCTGCATATTCCTCAAGTTCGGCCCAAGTTGACGGTGGATCTTCAGGATCAAGGCCGGCTTCTTCAAACGCGTCTGTATTATAGAAAAGAACCCGTGTATCCGTGTTGAAGGGAATGCCATAAGAGTCGCCTTCGTAAAGGGTGGCATTCCATAGCTCAGGGTAGAACTTCTCAGAAAAACTGTCATCCATGAACTCAGAGAGGTTCATCGCCTGATTTTCTTTTCCTCGGATGGCGGTGGCGTTGATATCGTTGATGACGACATCAGGAGGATTTCCCGCAGCAATCGCCGCAAGCTCCTTGGTCCAGATGTCACCCCAAGGGCTGTATGTGTGCTTCACTTCGATTTCATCCTGTGAAGCGTTGAAGTCGGCTACGATCTTATCGATGACCGGGCGTCTAAGTTCAGAACCCCAGAATGACCAGAAGTCGACAACGGTTTTGCCCTCCTCATTCGTTTCTTCCTCGCTGCTGTTATTTGTCTGGAAACCTGCACAGGCACTAAGCATTAACGTGGTGCTGGTCAAAACCAGCAGAGGCATACGCAGTTTTTTCATTTGCTCGACACTCCTTCTTTAGTATTTGAAATGGAATCTGAAAAACTTCGCCTTTCGAAGTGATGGTCCTGCGACTTTCTTTTCAGGAAAGTAAAGCGACAATAACAATAATTATGACTAATTAACTAAAAATTCAATTTACTTATTAACGAGAAGTATACAGTACTTCTCTTTCCATTTTCAACCCAGATTTGTAATTTACAAATAACTCTCTATAATTAAAATAAAAATGAGTTAAGGGGAGTCGCATATGGCTGAAATAAAAATCAATAATCTGGGCAAGAGATATGATAAAGGCGCTTTAGCTGTGACCGATTTTAATCTTCATATAAAAGACGAGGAGTTCATCGTTTTTGTCGGACCGTCCGGCTGCGGTAAATCAACAACATTGCGGATGATTGCAGGACTGGAAGAAATTACGGAAGGCGAATTCTTCATCGACGGCAAGCGCATGAATGATGTTGAACCCAAAGAACGAGATATTGCGATGGTTTTTCAGAACTATGCTTTATATCCCCATATGACCGTATATGAAAACATGGCTTTTGGACTAAAATTAAGGAAATTTAAAAAGGCCGAAATAAAAAGTCGTGTGGAAGAAGCCGCTAAGATCTTGGGGCTCGAAGATTATCTCAACCGGAAACCGAAAGCGCTGTCAGGCGGGCAGCGGCAGCGTGTAGCTCTAGGCCGTGCAATTGTGCGGGACGCGAAAGTCTTTTTAATGGATGAGCCTTTGTCGAATCTGGATGCAAAACTTCGGGTGCAGATGCGCGCGGAAATTGCAAAACTGCACCAGCGCCTCAAGACGACCACGATATACGTAACACATGACCAGACGGAAGCGATGACGATGGCTACACGGATTGTCATTATGAAAGACGGTGTCATTCAGCAGGTGGGCACGCCGAAAGAAGTCTATGATTTTCCAGCCAATCGTTTCGTGGGCGGATTTATCGGATCACCGGCCATGAACTTCTTCGAAGGCACCATTTCCAACGGAAACTTTCTTGTCGATGATAAATCAGTGGCGATTCCGTCAGAAACTGCAGCTCTGCTGAAAGACCTGGGCTATGACGGCAAACCGATTGCGCTGGGGATCCGTCCGGAACACATCCATGTGAACAACGAAGACCTGAGCGGTGTGCCGGCAAGTGAATTCGAAGCGGAAATTACGGTGTCGGAGCTGACCGGAGCGGAAACGATCCTCTATGCCGTATACGCAAATCAGGAATTCATCGCTCGTGTGGACGCGGATACTGCTATTGAAGCAGGCCATACCGCCACGCTGGCTTTTGATATGTCGCACGTCCATTTCTTTGATATCGAAACCGGAGCGCGGTTGAAAGCCGGAGAACTGCAAGCGGCTGGAGAAACTGTATAACTCCCTTTGTTGAGCCATTCCTTTTAGAGGAATGGCTTTTATTGATTACATAGAGATATTCCGCCATTTTTAAAAGAATTTTCAAACAATAAAGGGTAACGTGTTTAACTTTTATTCTTTAGGGAAAATAAAGTAATAGACATTTTTGGAAAAGGAGCAGTGATATTGATGGTAAAAATCGCAGTTGAAGAACCGTTTACATCCGTGCAGCAAGCTTTATTGAAAAAAGGGTATAAAGCAGACATGATTGAGGATAAAACCGACGCTACAAGCTATGATTGTGTCGTTGTTCGCGACAAAGAGGATTTTGCCGACTTCCATATGAACGCTCCATTGGTGGAAGCGAAAGGCCGCACGCTTTTCGAAATCGTTGAAGAAGTCGAAGAACGTCTGGTGCGCAGCGGAAAAATTATGCCTCCATCTCCGATCACATCTGATAATAAGTCTGGTGGCGGCGGAGGATTTATCGCCGGCGCAGCAACTGGCGCATTGATTGGCGCAGCTGCCGGTTTAATGCTGGCACCGAAGAGCGGCAAGGAATTGCAGCAGACAGTGAAAGATAAAGCCGCTGAAATGAAAGAAAAGAAAGAGGCGAAAGCGGAATCCGGTGAAAATTCCGGTCCCGGCAAGCTGGACCAAGTAAAAGATAAGCTTGGCCAAGTGAAAGAAAAAACAAACGGCGTGACTGAAAAAGCAAAAGGCAAAGCGGATGAGCTAAAAGCGAAACGCGAAGAGAAAAAAGAAGATAAAGAATTGAAGAAGCAGCAAAAAGCTGTTGAAAAAGAAGCGAAAGAAGAAGAAAAAGCTAAAAAAGAACATGAAAAAGCTGTGAAGCAAGCTGAAAAAGAAGAAAAGAAAGCTGAAAAAGAAGAGAAGAAAGAAAGCGGCGGCATCGAAGTCGTCGAGTTCGGCAGCTCAGCTGTCGAAAAAAATGACAGCGGTGATGTAAACATCCACCCTGCCGGCAAAGATAAGAAGTAATGATGAAACCGGCGCCTCCGGATGGGGGCGCTGGTTTTTTTTCGTTTGACTGGTGAGGTGTGGCTGATTTTAGGGTGGAAATTTATTTATGCCCAACTTTAGTTAAAATACGCCCAACTTTCCCAAGAATACGCCCAACTTCGATGGAAATACGCCCAACTTCATCCCAAATACGCCCAACTCCATATAAATGCGACAAAATAACTTACAGTCGGTAACTGGAATCTTTAAATGTTCCATTTTTATTCAAATCCATACCACCTAACAATCGCGTCACTAATCTTCGATCATCCACACACAAAATCTCCCGCCCCAGCCGGTTCGTCATGGGCTCGCCCGTCAGCAGGAACCAATCGCGGATCGTACGAATGTGAGCGTTTTTATCCAAAACGCCGCAGCCTGGGCACACCCAAGTGCCATATCGCCGCACCATGCCGATCCGGTCACATGCGGCACACCAGACGCCGCGGCGCATCGCCTCGATTGGATATCTTGCATCGTCACAGAGTGGCTTCGGAACGAAATGGACCAGCGCCGCAATCATTATGTCCGCGAGCTCCTTCATTTCATCCAGACTGAAAATGGCTTTCTCCACTGGCAGCGTGTAAAGAAACCGGGGCAGCTGGTGTGAAAAAATGATGGGCTGTGACGCCGGTACATTTTCGGCGATTTGTTTGGAATAGGATAAGACCAGTACAGAGCTCGCCGGAAACAAAATCTCCCGCTCTCTCAGCCACTCTTCCAGCAGCCATTCATTGTCAGCCATCTGTTCGAGTGGCGATTTCCGTCCGATGACGGTTCCGTCGTCTTTCATCTGCAGCATCTGGACAGGGTGGCTGTTAAAAAGCATGCGGCCATTCATGTTCTTCACTTCAAAAACAATTACGCCCCACCGGGTAATCATCACTGAATCCATCTGAAATATACGGAACGATTTCAATCTGACATTATGCAGCATCAGATGCGGAAACGTCAGCCGGCTCGCCGCGTAATAATGGTCGAAACGCTCTTCGCCAGCTTGCCCGGCAACTTCCGCGTAATGATCCTTTTCAACTTGTCCGTACTGCGCATGCCGTTTCGGCAAACGCCGCAGCAATACTTCCAACTCTTCTTTGGTTCGCGATCCCTCGCGCTCTTTCCGAATCACCGGCATCCCTCTTTTTTTGGTTTGAATAAAAAATTATAGAACTTTAAAAGTACAGAAGGTTTTAAATGTGTGAATTGTGGCCCAGATTCGAGTGGCCAAGCTCTTCGGGTCATAAGCCACTATAATGCTCCTGATTTTGCATAGCAGCGCTGTTTCGTCGCAAAGAAATATCGGTTTTTACTTTGACCATAGCACTTAACCAGATCCGTGCCCATCCTTTCATTTAAAATAAAAATTTGATCGCCGTATAAGCCTCAAATGTGAAATTTGGACAATAAAAAATACACCGCCCATAACGGGCAGGTGCATTATAAACTTAAGAATCCAAAGCAACTTCATCTACAGAGTCATGCGGTTCCGGTTCCGGCACACGCGACAGGACGATCAATCCGATGATGAACAGGATGACGAGGCTGAATACGCCAAAGCGGGAGTCGCCGGTCAGTTGAGCGGTGACGGCAACCAAGATGGGACCCATAATGGCTGCGAATTTACCGAAGACGTTATAGAAACCGAAGAACTCATTGGAATTCTCTTTCGGCACGAGCTTGCCGAAGTAAGAGCGGCTCAATGCCTGGATGCCGCCTTGACTGGAAGCGACCAGCATCGCGAGAACCCAGAAGTCGCCGATCGTTTCCATGAACATGGCGTAGATACAGACGACGATGTAGACGCAGATGCCGACATACAGCATCTTTTTGCCGGTAAAACGGTCAGCGAGACGGCCGTAAAGAAGTGCGAATGGTGCAGCGACGACCTGTGTTGCGAACAGGACGATCAGCAAGCTGGTCGAAGTAAGGCCAAGATCCGTGCCATACGCTGTCGACATTGCAATGATTGTGCCGACGCCATCGATGTAAAAGAAATAAGCGACTAAAAACAGGACGATGGCGCGGTATTTTCTGATTTCCTTCAAGGTTTTGCCGAGTCGTTTGAAACTTTGCCCGACCGGATTCGGTTCCCGTTTGATGAAATAACGCTGATGCACATTTTTGAACATTGGAATCGAGAAGCAGACCCACCATACAGCTGTGATCAAAAAGGCGACGCGGCTCGCGTTGGTGACGGATAGCGGCAGCACCCCGTTTTGCGCTAATAAAATAATGGCAATTGAAATGATGAATGGGATGGTGGAACCGATGTAGCCGAGACCGTAGCCGAATGAAGAAACGCGGTTCATGCGTTTTTCTGTTGCAACATCCACGATAAAAGCATCATAGAAAAGGTTGGATCCCGTCGCGCCGAGTGCAGCGAATATGTAACAGACCAGCATCAGCAGCCAATTGTCGCTCGGGACAAAAGCCAGCATTGCGGTCGAAAACGTACCCAGCAGGAAGAAAGCGGTGAAAAATTTCTTTTTCATTCCTTCGTAGTCTGCGATTGTCCCAAGAATCGGACCGATCATCGCCAGGATAAATGTGAAGATGGCAATCGTGTAGCCGAGATAGGCGGTGGAATCGGATAAACTGACTCCCGCATCCGTCGCGGCAGCTTTATAATAGAGCGGAAAGACGGCCGTTGTGATGATGATCGAATAGGCTGAGCTTCCCCAATCGTACAGTGCCCAGCTTTTCTCTGTCTTTGTGAACTTTTTCATCTCCTGATTCCCCTTAGTGAATGATAATTTCATTGTACAAGAACTGCACGGGAAAAGAATCACTTTTGAAGATATTTACTGAAATTTTACATAATTCCAGGCAGAAGGGAAATAAAACATCATGATTTGAGCCGTGCCTTCCATTCCGTTACACTGATAAAAGATTGCGAAATGAGGAGAATGGCTTTTGAAAATGATTTCATGGAACGTCAACGGACTGCGCGCTGTCGTGAAAAAGGGCTTTATGGAGTTTTACGAGGCAGCGGATGCAGACATATTCTGCCTGCAGGAGATTAAATTGCAGGAAGGGCAAATTGAAATGGATCTTCCCGGATACCATCTTTTCTGGAATTACGCGGAAAGGAAAGGCTATTCAGGGACGGCTATTTTCACAAAATATGAACCGCTTTCTGTGACGTACGGCATTAACCATGTAAATCACGAAAGTGAAGGACGTGCCATCACTTTGGAATTCGAAGAGTTTTATTTGGTGAATGTCTACACGCCGAACTCCCAGCACGGGTTGATGCGCCTCGATTTCCGCCTTGAATGGGAAGAAGCGGTGCTCGATTATGTGAAGGAACTCGACAGCCGGAAGCCGGTGATCCTTTGCGGCGACTTGAATGTGGCGCATCAGGAAATCGACTTGAAGAACCCGAAGGCAAATCTGAAAAACTCTGGATTCACACCGGAAGAGCGCGGGAAGATGACGGAATTTCTGGCAAGCGGATTCACTGATTCGTTCCGTTATTTCCATCCTGATTTGAGCGGAGCTTATACGTGGTGGTCATACCGTACCAATTGCCGGCCCCGTAACATCGGCTGGCGCATCGATTATTTCATCGTTTCCGACCGTCTGGCGCCGAAAATGAAACAGGCGGAAATCCATAAAGATATTCTCGGCTCCGACCATTGCCCGATTGAACTCCAACTAAAATGAAAAGAGCGTCCGGAGGAAATTCTCCGGACGCTCTTTTCATTTAAATCCCTATAACGTGCTTTGCCAACCGCTCGCAATTGTTCTGATCGAAATAATCGATGTAGAGTGGTGCTTTCGGGTACCACTCGTTCGTCGTGATATTTTCTTCGACGATCTTTTTAAGATATTGATACACTTCTTCGAGCGAATCGGCTTTATAGCCATAAAGATCTGTGTCGAGGCTCAGGTAAGTCCCGCGCCGCGCCATGTATTCCTCTTTATCGAACATATTGAAGATGATGGGTTTATTGAGATAAAGGAAATCCCAGGAGACGCTTGTGATATCGGTGAGGAGCATGTCATTTTCGACAATGGCTTTTTCAATGGAGGCATGGTTGAAATCCTGGAATTCGATGCCGCTCTCCGGATGGTCCAGGCCGGTAAAGTGCTTTTCGAATTTACGCATGAACGGATGCAGCGCGACGCGCATATGCAGATCGTTTTCGGAAATCAGTTTGCGTATGCCTTCGTGGCTAACAAGTCCAAGCGTGTTATTGAAATAATCGCTTTCGACGAATTCCTCTTCAGTCAAATCGAAAAGCCATTCACGCCAAGTCATCATCATTAAAATCTTACGGACTTGCGGCGCAGGCTTATTTGTCTGGAAACGGTCGAAACGCGGAAATCCGGTGACGATCAGTTTATTCTCCGGAATCTTCCATTGATTGAGCTTCAGATCTTTTTCATATTCCGAAGCACAGTTAAAGTAATCCGTCCGCGCCAATAAAGGAACATCTTCTTTTTGGATCAGAATTCTCTTGAACCCTTCGATTCCGTGGCTGACATGGGTGATGATCGTCTTCCGGTTAAGGAACAGGAATTTATCGACGGATGGCGCAATGTCATACATCAGCGAATGGCCATGGAATGAATAATCAGCTTTGAAGAAAAGGCGGTAGTTCCGGAAACTTCCGAGTGGGACAGCGTTGGCGAGCTGCTTGTCATGTGCGTAGGATTTTTTCGGATCATACATCCAGTATGCAGTGACTTTATCCTGATGATTGGCGATCAGGTATTTATGGAAGACGGCCGCATTGTCCTCGTACTTCTCGCCAAGGTTACCACCGACCAAAACTATTTTCTTATCACCTTTGAAGGTGGGGAAGAAAGAAAGTAAATAAGCTGCCGTAACTTTCAAAAAAACTTTCAGGGGATCAAATCTCCCTCTTTCTTTCAACTCGATGCTCATGTTCAGCCCTGCTTTCATATGGTTGTTCTATTCCTAATTTTTTCATATCCTCGGCGCTTTGTCCATCTGCAGGCAAATAATCATTTTTCATTTAGAGTGAGGTTTAATAATTTGGATAATGGGAAGAATAGTAGGTGATACAAGTATGCGAAGGAGGATTCTATTATGAAGGAAAACAATGAAGAGAAACACCGGAAAATGGGAACCGGAGAGAACGAAGAAACTCTGACGACCCGTCAAGGCCATCCGGTTAAAGACAATCAGAATATACGGACTGTCGGAAACCGTGGTCCGGCTACATTGGAAAACTATCATTTCATAGAAAAAATTTCCCACTTCGACCGTGAAGAAATTCCTGAACGCATTGTCCACGCCAGAGGTACAGGAGCTTTCGGTTATTTCGAAACATATGGTACAGTCGGCGACGAGCCGGTGGAAAAATATACAAGAGCTAAAGTATTTTCAGGCAAAGGCAAGCAAACACCGTTGATGGTCCGCTTTTCGACAGTGGCAGGATCGCGCCACTCCCCGGAAACTGACCGCGACCCGCGTGGTTTTGCGGTTAAGATGTATACAGAAGACGGAAACTGGGACTTGGTCGGCAACAACCTGAAAATCTTCTTTATCCGTGATGCGATGAAATTCCCGGATATGATTCATGCCTTTAAAACAGACCCTGCATCAAATATTCCGGATCCGCAGCGCATGTTCGATTTCGTGGCGCGTTCACCTGAAGCGACGCATATGATCACGCTGCTGTTCTCGCCATGGGGCATACCTGCGACTTACCGCCACATGCAAGGTTCCGGCGTCAACACTTATAAATGGGTGAATGACAAAGGCGAAGCAGTTCTTGTTAAATATCATTGGGAGCCGAAACAGGGCATCCGCAATTTGACACAGAAAGAAGCCAGTGAAATCCAGGCTGAAAATGTGGGCCACGCGACACAGGATTTGTATGAAGCCATCGAAAATGGAGATTATCCGGAATGGGAATTATTCGTTCAGATCATGAGCGATGATGAGCATCCGGAGCTCGACTTCGATCCATTGGATGACACGAAACTATGGCCGCAGGATAAATTCCCATTCCTTCCTGTCGGCAAGATGGTATTGAACCGCAACCCGGTCGATCACCATGCTGAAATCGAACAGGCTGCCTTCGGAACAGGCGTCCTTGTCGATGGTCTGGATTTCTCAGATGATAAAATGCTGCAAGGCCGCACGTTCTCTTACTCAGATACGCAGCGTTACCGTTTGGGCGCCAACTACCTGAAGCTTCCGGTCAATGCACCGAAGAAACGTGTAGCGACGAATCAGCAGCGCGGCATGATGGATGTCAAAAATCCGCATGAAAATCCATCGAATCCTTCCATCAACTATGAACCATCCGTACTGGGCGGCTTCAAGGAAGCGGATAAGGAAGGAACACCGGATCATGAACCGGCTTATAATGACCGTCTTATGAAAGCGCCGATTGACCGTACCAATAACTTCGGACAAGCGGGTGAAACATACCGCAGCTTCGAAGACTGGGAACGCGATGAGCTGATCAATAACCTCGGTGATGCCCTTTCTGTCTGCGACCCGCGCATCCAGGATGAAATGATTGAGCACTTCACACAGGCGGATGAAGATTATGGCCGCCGTGTACGTGAGAATCTTGAGGAAAAACTGGAAGCGATGAAACAGATGAAAAATTCTGAACCAAAATTGATGGGGCAGCCTGCTTCCAACAAATTGGCGCAGGGTGCAGCTAAAAAAGGGCACGAGGCTGAAAAATATTAATAAAAGATGAAAGTCCGGCAAGCCGTTTCGACGGTTTGCCGGATTTTTTTTATTTCTCTCAAACACTTTCGCTTGTTCATCCGTTATCTTAATGAGAGAGGCAATAAATGAGAAAGCGGGGAATGGAATGGATACTGAAACGATGTACGAAAACTTGAAAACTGATCTGATCCGTTTCGCCCGTTCCATTTCCCGGCACGAGCAGGAAGCTGATGATCTGATCCAGGACGCTCTCGAAAAATCGCTCAAGGAAAAAGAGCTGGTGAATCTGCCTGACTATAAGCAGCGTGCTTGGTTTTTCCGGGTGATGAAAAATCGGCTGATTGATGATCGGCGGAAAGACCAGCGCATTTCAGAGTGGGAAGAAGAAATGGATTTTCCGGAACAGGCATTGGCGGTCAACCGGCTGGAGATGACTGAATTGCTGTCGCACCTTACTCCGGAAATGGGCGATCTTGTATTCAAGCGTTATTGGCTGGGGATGACCAGCAAAGAAATTGGGGACCAGCTTCAAGTCCCGGCAGCGACCATCAGGTACAAGCTGCATTTTGCGATTAAAAAATTAAGAGACATATTTGAGGAGGAATAAGGATGAAACAGACAGTCGGCAATGTAGGCGTATTGAATTTATTGAATGCAACAGAACAAAGTGTCCAGGCTTATGAAAAGATCGGAAACGTTGGCCTGGTGCTTTACAGAAGCGGCCAATCGCATCTTTTGGCGGCGCTGAATGTCGGCAATATCGGAAAGACAATCGAAGTGCCGGACGACTTCAATTACTACAATGGTACGCTTGAAATCAATAAGGACTACCTCGATTCAATCGATCAGCCGATGAAGATGGTGCTGAACGGCATGCTGATCATCGCGCACGACGTTCAACCGGACCAGTTGAAGAAAGGGCTGCTCGACATTATTGTAAATGGTGAAATCTATACACCGTCTAAATTAGCTGGACAAGTGAACCAGCAATTTTCACAGGGCAGCCGTACGATAGAAGTTTATGAAGGCGCGCCGCCGCGGCTTGAAAACGGCAGCATCACCTTAAGCAATGCTTTTCTGGAAGCGGCGGATGAGCCGGTGCATCTGGTAGTCAACGGCATGCTGACCATCCCGACGGATATTGATGCAGCTTTATTCGAATCAAAGATCAAGAAAATCGCAGTCAACGGCCTGGTGTCCGTGCATGAAGAGCAGGAAGCGCTGCTGCACCGGAAGATGGATACGGCTCCAAATGGCGTCATCGAAGTGATTCCGGCGGGCTACCGAATCTTGAAGAAAGCGCTGCGCATTAATTCGCGTTCGATCAAGAGCTTCCGCAATGAAAAATTGATGACGAAAAAACCGATTATTTTCGAGGCGGATGTTCCGAGAGCGGCGCTTGAAAATTCAATCGACCGCATCGACTCGAAATCGTTCATCATCTGCAGCGAAGAGATTGAAGATCTTTTGTACGAAAAATTGGAACGGCTGGAAACGGAAGTGCTGTCGTACAGCAATCGTTTCATCTTGATTGAAGGCGAAGAACACTGGTCAAACAGCCAGTTTGAATCTCTGCAGGAGCCAGTAAACCTGGTAGTCGATGGCATTCTGATAATCGATGAAGATGTAGCTGCCGATACACTCTCGACAAAATTGGAAACAATGGATATTTTCGGGGAGGTGCAGGCGGCCACAGCCGAAACCAAAGGGGTATTGCAAGGGAAAGTCCGGGCCAATGCGGGACGGATTTCACTGAAGCAAGAGAAACAGGAGGAGAGCAAACCGCAGGAGTCCAATAATATCGGAGAACTGTCACTGTAGGAGGGAAGTCGGGATGAGCTATGAAGAAGAAGGCGCAGCAACTGTGGAAACCTGGAATATCAAACCGCATGAAAGTTTATGTGGTCGTGAATATACAAATCAAGCAATAAAAAATAACACAGGATTTCGCTGCCGGCGATTCTGGTGACCGAAATACGGCCACAATTTTCGAACGGCGCTGCGGGTCCCGATAATGAGGAGGAAAACTGATGTTTCAAACAGATGAAATGGCAGTTAGACAAAGAATGGAAGACATTCGCTCGGAAGTGGAAGCGTCCCGTACGAAAAGCCGCCGGAAAGACGTGAAGCCGGATCGCAATCCCATCTGGATTGTCCTGATCACTTTGTTCAAAAAATAATAAGGAAAGCGCCGCAAGGAAGATTGCGGCGCTTTTTCTTTTGTCACCGCTTCCGCTTTTCCATGTCCAGACTCCAACGGCCAACTCCTCGAGTCGTAAGCCACTTTGGCTGCATGGCTGGAATGACGCCATTTCGCCAAATCGTCTTACGCTTGTCGGAGCTGAGCGGCCGTTTCCGCTTTTCCATGTCCAGACTCCAGTGCCCAGCCCCTCGAGTCGCTTCAGCCTTGCCGACAATGGCAAAGAACGCCATTACCGTCAAGGCTTCCAGCGCTTGTCGGGGCTACATGGGCACTTCCGCTTTTCTCACTTAAAATCCAACGACGAGTGATTTACGCCGAATACATTCTCTACATCGATCAGAAAGGCGATGCCGCGTCCAGGGGCGTTCAGGTCGACTGCCTGCTCGATGCTGGTGACCACTTTATCTGTATAGCTGGCTGGGACCAAGGTCAATATGACATCTTTTTCAGGGTCGATCGTAAAATTCATAAAAGTCTGGCGTTCATTTACACCGGTGCCGCGGCCGTTTAAAATTGTGCCGCCTTCAGCACCAGCATCCGCTGCCGCCTTGATGACTTTCTGGGAATCACCAGTATTGACGATGGTCACAATCAGTTGAAATTCATGCAGTGCGCTGTCCATGATTTTCTCCCCTTTCTTTTTTCTGCGGTCATCAGGCCGTTTCGTCAAATGGGGAACACCGAGAAGTTTGCTCAAGTGAACCGTGAATCCCAGCCCATAACCTGATTTCCCCAACTTGCCTTCACGGCTTACAGCTTCAGCGACAGGTGCTTCAATTTCTCCATCGACAGCGATGAAGATTACATCTTTTTCATGAGTAACGGGCAGTCCAAGGAAAGTCGGCTTTTCATTTCTTCCGATTCCTTCTCCGTAAACAATGGTGGCTCCGTCTGCCCCGGCTTTTTTCGCTTCGGCAATGACCGGCCGCGAATAACCTCTTTTGACAATCGCAATCATCAGTTTATGGTTAAGATTCATCGGTTCTGTTCCCGCCTTTCCTATTGAAAATAAGCCCCAGAATAAGCACAGAGATGATCGGGGTCAATGCCACAAGCGCAATCAACCCGAATCCATCTGCGAGCGGATCCCGTCCGGCTGTTACAGATGCGACTCCGACGGCCAGGGAAGATATGAACGTGACGGTCATTGGACCGGTGGCCACCCCACCTGAGTCAAAGGCGATGGCAATAAAAATATCGCGTGACAAGAAAATTAAAACAACTACAATCAGATAGCCCGGTATTAAAAAATACCACAGTGAAATTCCGGTCAGTATCCGCAGCATCGATAAAGCGATAGAAAAACCGACTCCGACAGATAATGTGTAAAGCATTAACCGGGCAGAAATATAACCGCCGGTAACTTCATCGACTTCATCATTCATGATGCTGACGGCCGGTTCGGCGAAAGTGGCGGCAAAGCCGAGGATAAAACCGATGGGGATAAGAAACCATTTCGTATTTCCTTCACCAAGAGACTGGCCCATCAACTCACCGACGGGCATGAAGCCTACATGGACGCCTTGCAGAAAAAATGAAAGGCCGAGAAAAGTCAGTATAAAGCCGATGCCGACCTGCTGAAGTCTTTTGAATGGCAATTTCAGCATGAAAATCTGAAAGATTCCGAAGAAAATAAGCAACGGTACCAGAGCAACCGCCACTTCCTTGAGGACACTCCCGAATCCTTCGAAAACATGGATTTCCATCAGAAAATCACCCCCAGAATCATGACTGCCAGTATCGGGCCGATCGAAGCGAGACCGATCAATCCGAATCCTTCTGTTCCATCTTTGGAATCACGCGGCCTCAGAGAAGATGCAACGCCGATCCCCAGCGCAAGAATGAATGGCACAGCCATCGGTCCGGTGGTGACTCCTCCGGAATCAAAAGAAATCGGTACAAAAGCTTCCGGCACAAAGAAAGATAAGAGAAAGACAGCGGCATATCCGGCAAGCAGCACAAAATGCAAGGGGATGTTAAAGAGTGTCCGAACCATTGCCAAAGCGACGAAAATAGCTAAACCCAGTGAAACGGAAAGAATCAGGACAGTCGCGCTTATTGCGCCATCAGACACATTATCGATTTGAGTTGCGAGCACCCGAAGGTCCGGTTCCGCAATCGTTACGACAATGCCAAGCAACAGACCAGTGCCGATGATGAGCCAAGCATTCTTTGTTCTTGGCAAACGTTTGCCGATCAACTCACCAATGGGAAGAAGACCCGCATTCACTCCCAATAAAAACAGGAAAAAGCCGATGCTGACAAAGAAAACACCAACGAGAAATTGAAGCAGGGCCTCCGCTGGCAGACGGATAATTGCAATCTGTAAAAAGATGACTACAATGGTAACAGGCATAATGGCAGCAACAACTTCTTTGAAGGTGTTCTTTACATTATCCATCCTGTCTCTCCTTTTCCACTTTTTCCTGCTATTCCCTATGTAATTTTGCTGTAAACTTAACAAAAATAAGGGTTATTTACAATAAGGGTCAAAAGTGAAAAGGGGAACCAAAAAGTAGGAGGTATAAAATGGGCAAAATGAAAAGAGCTGAACCCAAGCTTCCGGCAGAACTGCCTGAGAGTCTGTTTGAAGAAGCGATGGACGATCATTACATAACAAATTGCCGCATCTCGCAGGAAACAATTGATTTCGCAGCAGAACGTGCATTGCACATCGATACAGTCGTATTCGAGAATGTGAATTTTGTCGATATTGCCTGGCCGAGAAGCGAATTTGTGGATGTGGTATTCATCAATTGCGACCTTTCCAATGCTGACTTCAGCCGGTGCGTATTTCATCGCACCGAATTCCGGAATTCGAAACTGATGGGCACGAATTTTGCAGAAGCAGGCGTCCGTCATACGCTATTTAGTGAGTGCGTCCTCAATTATGCAGCTTTCGGTTTTTCGCTTTGCACTTTTTCGAAATTCGACACTTCCTCAATGCGCCAGGCAGACTTCTACGAAGCCGAATTAAAAAATACCGAATTCACCTCTTGTGACATGAATGAAATCAATTTTGCAGAAACAGACCTGAAAGGTGTCGACCTCAGCAGCAACCGGTTTGAAAATATACAGGTTACAATCGAAAAGTTGGCGGGATGCACAGTTTCGCCTAATCAGGCGCTGGCGTTTGCGCGTCAGTTTGGTATGCAAATAAAAGACGATTAATTAAAGGTGTTCAGTATGCAGCAGCGAAAGCTGCTTTTTTTTATGTTTTATTATGGATATATTAAACATTTATTAATTTAATCTATAAATATCACTTAAATGATATTTTTTATTAATATAATTATTTTGTGGACAGTATTAACTATGAAAAAAATAGTAATTAAACCCTTTGGCGTGGTTATAAGGATTCAAAGATCGAGTATTTTTTAGAAAGTTCACACAATATTCAAAAACATCTAAAAATATTATACAAAGATATTGTAAATATCATTAATGTACAGTATATTTTAAATAGTTAGAATTTTAACAAAGAAGGAGCGTTATTTAAAATGGAAGATTTAAGCAAAAAGATAAAAAGATTGCGTGAAGAAAAAGGGGTATCACCAGAAAAATTGGCAGATGATATTGGATTTGCCAAGAGTACTGTCTGGGCATATGAAAGCGGTAAGAAACAGATTTCTGTGAGCCATCTGGCGCGACTGGCGGATTATTTCGAAGTGTCAGTGGACAATTTACTCGACCGTGAAGAACGGAGAATCGATCTGGATTTACAGAATTTAACGAGTTTTGCAGATTATAATCTGCTGCTGGATGATAAACCATTGAATCACGATGAAATAGCGGAAGCGGCATCCTACATTAAAGTGAAACGGCGCATGGGAAGCTTTGGTATGGCAACTTCATAACTGGCGGCTTTTTTAACGGCTACTCATTCCGATGTCAGGAATGGGTTTTTTTATTGCCTTGTATGCTGTACCGTGCTGTAATGCTGTCAGAATCGTTTTATTCTGTGATAAAGTCAAAATAGGATATAAGCATTCAAATGAGCGGCTTATTGCTCGGGTGCTTAGAGGAATCAGCTAATTTTTTGAAAAGCAGGCGATTAATCCATGGAGCGTTATACTTTATATCAAACATACAGGCTTGGCATCCTCATAGATTTTTTTAAAACCAAGGAATTGATAGCAGAGCTGGACGAATTCATTGAAGAAACCCCGACTGAAGATATTCCCCATGTATTTTATGTCTTGTCGCTTGCAAGTGACAGACGCACGATGATCCAGCTCCTGACCGATCTGTCGCAAGGAGTGGATGATGAGCTCCCCGCCAGTATTATCGTGGGCTTATTATATAGAGATCAGGAACAATATACGACGGAGGAACTTTACCGGAAAACGTCTTTGCTCGCTTCATTGCTCAAAGACCCTGATGGTGATGTAGCCTGGGAATTTCGAACATTGAATGAAGCCAATGAAGAAGCACAATTGGCTTATGGCATGCGGTTCAAGCGGAAGAAGACCAGGGAACGCATGCTGGCGAAAAATGAAAAGGCTTTGCGGGATGCCCTGGCGAAATACGCGAAATATGCGGCTGAATTTGATAATAAAAACTGGGGGAAATGATCTTCACCCAGCGGTCCGGCAAGATGCTTCTACAGCATTCAGCCGGATTTATTTGTTTAACCCGATTTCTGAGGGGAAGATATCCATTAGGAAAAGAAAAACTCAGGAGGGATTTTGCATGCCGAAAACGATATTTATTACAGGAGCAGGAAGCGGACTGGCTAAAGGGACTGCGCTTGGACTGGCAAAGAAAGGCTACCGTGTTATCGCACCTGTTGAAACTGCACCGCAAGTAACTTCATTGATGGAAGCGGCCGAAGCTGAAAATGTGAAATTGGAAATCTTTAAAATGGATATAAAAAATCCACAAGATCTGGCCCAGATGCACGACTACGATTTTGATATCTTCGTGGCGAATGCAGCTGTAAACGAAGGAGGACCACTTGGAGAGGTGCCGATGATGAACTTCAGGGAACTTTTTGAAGTCAACGTTTTCAGTACACTTGAAACCGCTCAGATTGCTGCGCGGAAATTTGTTGAAAAAGGAAAAGGGAAAATCATTTTCATGTCTTCGATGGCCGGCATCATGTCGACGCCGTATGTGGGTCCGTATACCGCAACCAAACATACCATTGAAGCAATAGCCAAAACGATGCGGAAAGAACTGGAAGAGTTTGGCGTGCAAGTGGCGACGATCAATCCAGGTGCTTTTGATACTGGCTTTAATGACCGCAGTGCGGAAGCGAAATGGAAATGGTACGATGAAAAGATTCATTTCACGAAAAAAGAAGATATGGAAGAAGCCGATCAGGCACTTGAAGATCAGTATGATGCGGAAGATATGATCGCCAAGATGGTGGAAGTGATTCCGCAGGACAACCATAAATTCCGTACTGTCTATCCGCAGGAAACCGAGAAGCAGATGAAAGAAGAAGAAGCTAAACATTGGGATCTTGAAATCTGATGGACTGAACTGCCGGGAATTTAATCAATTGCATGAAATTTCAACAAGCGCCGGAGGCTTTTGCCTTCGGCGTTTTTATGGATGCGGGACAGGAAAAAACGGCAGAAATATGGTAAGCTATGCAGTACGAATCGAGTTATAGGAGTGTTAACTATTGTTGGAAAAAGCAAGAGAATTACTGCAGACTTATTTTGGCTATGAAACATTCCGTACCGGGCAGGAACAGGCAATATCCCAAGTTTTTGAAGGCTCGAATTCGATTTGCGTCATGCCGACAGGCGGCGGTAAATCGATGTGCTATCAAATTCCTGCTATGGTCATGGAAGGAACGACCATCGTAGTTTCGCCATTGATTTCATTGATGAAAGACCAAGTGGATGCACTGCTGGCAGCTGGAATCCCGGCTGCTTATATAAATAGTTCGATGGATTTTGATGAAGTACGGGAAACACTTTATGATGTGCAGCGCGGAGTTGTGAAATTATTGTATATTGCACCGGAACGCCTGGACAACGAAATGTTCCTGAATGAATTACAGGGAGTTCATGTGCCGCTGATAGCAGTGGACGAAGCCCATTGTATTTCACAATGGGGACATGATTTTCGGCCGAGCTATCGGCTGATCAGCCGGATGATGGAGCTGTTTCCGAACAACCCGACAGTTTTGGCGCTGACTGCGACCGCAACACCTCAAGTGCGTGAAGATATTTGCCGTATTCTGAATATAGAAGAACGCCATACCATCATGACAGGCTTTGAACGAGCGAATCTGACATTTTCAGTAATCCGCGGGCAGGACAGGGAGCGCTTCCTGAAGGAATATGTCCAGAAAAATGATAAAGAAGCGGGGATCATATACGCCGCAACCCGTAAAACGGTGGATTCTGTCTATGAAATGCTGCTGAAAAAAGGCATCAAAGCCGCAAAATATCATGCAGGCATGCCGGATGATCAAAGAAGGGCCGGCCAGGAGCAATTCCTTAACGATGAAGTGACGGTCATGGTGGCCACCAATGCCTTTGGTATGGGCATCGATAAAAGCAATATCAGGTACGTTGTGCATTACCAGCTGCCGAAGAATATGGAAAGCTATTACCAGGAAGCGGGACGGGCAGGCCGTGACGGACTGCCAAGTGAGTGTATTGTTCTCTATGCATCACAGGATGTTCAAACACAGCGTTTCCTGATCGACCAGGCACAGGATCCGAGCCGGATTCCGGGGGAACTGGTCAAACTTCAGGGCATGGTCGATTATTGCCATACCGAAAATTGCCTTCAGCAATTCATCATTCATTATTTTGGCGACACTGCGGCCGGACACTGCGGCCATTGCGGAAATTGCATCGATGACCGCGAAAGCCTCGATGTTACAAAAGATGTTCAGATGGTGCTGTCGTGCGTCATCCGCATGGGCCAAAAATTCGGTAAGATGATGACTGCACAGGTACTGACAGGCTCGCGCAATAAAAAAATACTGGATTTTGGCTTTGATAAACTATCGACCTATGGAATCCTGAAGCATCACAGCGCCAAGGAAGTTTCCAATTTGATCGAATTCATGATTTCGCAGGAGTTGCTTGCGGTTGAACAGGGTTCATTCCCGACCATCTATGTCCCTGATGGCGGCAGAGATGTACTGCTCGGCAAACGGCAGGTTTTGCGCAAAGGAGCCGTCGTGACGAAGCAGATTTCCGAAAACGACCCTCTTTTCGAAGAACTGCGTAAGATCCGTAAAGAGCTGGCAGACCAAGGCGGCGTCCCGCCATTTGTCATTTTCTCAGATAAATCCTTGCAGGATATGTGCGCCAGACGGCCGAAAACGGCTGAAGAATTTCTTGAAGTCAATGGAGTCGGCGCCAATAAACTCGAAAAATATGGGGAAGCTTTTTTATCCGCCATCCGGGACTTCGAACCCGTTAATAATTGAACGCTTCTGTCTTCGGACAGAAGTGTTTTTTTATTGTTTTTATCATATTAATGAAAGCGCTTGCAGTATTTTTAGACTATTAAAATTTGTTGTAATTTTATATTTATTCAGTTTTTATGATATACTATCCTAATATTATGACACTTCACTGTGTTAGAGGGGGAAACATTATGATAAAAAGAGAGTACCCGAATGCCCAGGGACTTTATAACCCAGATCAGGAGCATGAAGCTTGCGGCATTGGAATGATTGCGAATATAAATGGTGAAAAATCTCACTCGATTGTTCAGAATGCTGTCAATATCCTTTGCAACCTCGAACATAGAGGTGGCCAGTCGTCTGATACGAGTACAGGTGATGGAGCAGGAATTCTTACACAGATTCCCCACCGCTTTTTCCAGAAGCAATGTGAAAAAGAGGGCATTACCCTTCCGGCTGAAGGCAAATATGGCATCGGCATGATTTTTATGCCGCAGGATTACGATATCCGTATGAAATCGAAAGAAATCATTCAGCGGATCATCGAAGAAGAAGGGCAGCAATGTCTCGGTTGGCGGCCGGTTCCAGTCAATGATTCATTTGTCGGTAAAGTAGCAACAAAAACAAAACCGGTCATCAGGCAGGTTTTTATCGAAGCGGCTGACAATCTCGAAGGGCGGATGGACCTTGAAAGAAGGCTTTACATCATCCGTAAGAGAATTGAACAGGAAATGGGTTCTGATCCTGATTTCAGGGATGTCTACTTCAGCAGTCTATCGGCAGGGACAATCGTTTACAAAGGGATGCTAATACCCGAACAATTGGATTCTTTTTACATCGACCTCAACCACCCCGAATTCAAATCGGCGTTGGCATTAGTCCACTCACGTTTCAGCACCAATACATTTCCCAGCTGGCAAAGATCCCACCCGAACCGTTATTCCATACATAATGGTGAATTCAATACATTGCGAGGCAACGTCAATTGGATGCGCGCGCGCCAAGCCTTGTGCAGTTCACCATATTTTAATGATGAAGACTTGAAGAAAGTGCTGCCGGTCATCGATGAGAGCGGAAGTGATTCCTCGATGTTCGACAATTGCTTTGAATTTCTTCATTTATCAGGACGGTCGCTTGCCCATACGGCAATGATGATGGTGCCGGAACCATGGGTTAATGATCCGACCATCAAAAAAGAGAAAAGGGATTTCTATGAATTCCACAGTACCTTGATGGAACCATGGGACGGCCCTGCAGCACTGGTATTCACTGATGGCAATCAAATTGCCGCTTGCCTGGACCGCAACGGCCTTCGTCCGGCACGTTATTATGTGACCAAAAGCGGCATGATCGTTCTGGGGTCTGAAGTTGGCGCTTTGGACATTTTTTCAGACGATATCATCTATAAAGACCGTTTACGCCCGGGTAAAATGCTGCTGGTTGATTTGGATGAAGGAAAAATCATCCCGGATGAAGAGATCAAACTGCAGATTGCAGCTGAACTGCCTTATAAAGACTGGGTAGAACATAATATGTTCGATTTGGAAGATATACCGGATCCTGAAGTTCAAGAGAACTATGACGTTACGGAATCGTTGGTCAAACAGCAATTGGCATTCGGCTATACCATGGAAGAAGTCCAAAAAATCATTAAACCACTTGCGACTGAGGGCAAAGATCCGGTCGGTTCCATGGGTTATGATTCACCGTTGGCCGTACTGTCCAAGAAACCTCAACTTCTTTACAATTACTTCAAACAATTATTCGCTCAAGTCACAAATCCGCCGATTGACGCGATTCGTGAACAAATCATTACTGCAGCCCGGACGACAATCGGAGCGGAAGGCAATTTGGTGGAACCGACTCCGGCAAGCAGCCGGCATATACGGCTCGAAACACCGCTGCTTACAAATCAGCAATTACAAAAATTGAAATTCAATCCTTTAAGTGAATTTAAAGCAGTGACGCTGTCAATTTTATTCCCTGTTTCCGGCGGAGCCGAAGCGATGGAAAAACGGCTTGAAGCCTTATTTAAGGAAGCGGATGCAGCTTTTAAAGATGGTGCTGTCTTATTAATTCTGTCAGATAGAGGAGCCAATAAAGAATATGCCGCGATACCTGCCTTACTTGCAGTTTCCGGTTTGCATCATCATTTGATTCGTGAAGGAATCCGAACGAAAATGAGTATTTTGCTTGAATCGGCAGAACCAAGAGAAGTTCATCATTTTGCGGTGCTTCTTGGATATGGCGCTGAAGGCATCAACCCTTATTTGGCATTTGACACCATCCGTCATTTGATTGAAACGGAAGATATTCAAGACAGGGATTATCTCCAGGCTGAAAGCGATTATATAAAAGCTGTTACTGACGGGATCATCAAAGTGCTGTCGAAAATGGGGATTTCCACAATTCAAAGTTACCGGGGAGCCCAGATTTTCGAAGCTGTCGGCATTCGCCTTGATGTCATCGACAAATATTTTACGCGGACATCATCAAGGCTGGGAGGCATCGGTCTTGATATGATCGGGACTGAAGTGCTCATGCGGCATGCAAGAGCTTACCCCGAACAGGCAGGCAGCGATGGTGAACTGGAATCCGGCGATGAATTCCAATACCGCGAGAATGGCGAAGATCATCAATACAATCCGAAAACGATCCACACGTTGCAGCTGGCCTGCAGAACCAATGATTTTAACGTTTTTAAAAAATACTCAGCGCTTCTGACGGATGAAAAATCGAATCTCCAATCGTTGCGCGGACTGCTGAAGTTCAAGGACCGGGCACCTGTGCCGCTTGAAGAAGTGGAAACTGTTGAAGAAATTTGTGCGCGTTTCAAAACCGGCGCGATGTCTTATGGCTCAATCAGCAAAGAAGCACACGAAGCGCTTGCTGTTGCCATGAATAAAGTCGGAGGACGCAGCAATTCCGGGGAAGGTGGAGAAGAAATTTCCCGTTTCATTCCGGATGAAGACGGCACAAACCGCAGAAGCGCAATCAAGCAAGTGGCTTCCGGCCGATTTGGCGTTACAAGCCATTATCTGGTGAATGCGGACGAAATCCAGATTAAAGTGGCGCAAGGCGCAAAACCGGGGGAAGGCGGCCACTTGCCGGGCAAGAAAGTGTACCCGTGGATTGCGGAGGTCCGTGGTTCGACGACTGGCGTGGAACTGATTTCTCCGCCCCCGCACCACGATATTTATTCCATCGAAGATTTGGCGGAATTGATCTTTAACCTGAAAAATGCCAATCCTTATGCACGCATCAGCGTAAAACTGGTTTCGGCAGTGGGAGTTGGAACGATAGCGGCCGGGGTTGCAAAAGGGCGCGCGGATCTGGTGCTGATCAGCGGATACGACGGCGGCACGGGAGCAGCTCCGAAAACGAGTTTGAAACACACTGGCCTGCCGTGGGAGATCGGACTGGCGGAAACGCACCAGACTCTTCTATTGAACGGATTGCGTGACCGAATTGTCGTGGAAACGGACGGCAAAATGATGACAGGACGTGACGTTGTGATGGCGGCTCTCCTGGGAGCCGAGGAATATGGCTTTTCAACAGCGCCACTTGTCGTGCTTGGCTGCGTCATGATGCGCGTCTGCCATATGGATACGTGCCCTGTCGGTATTGCAACTCAAAATCCGGAGCTCCGGAAAAAATATGGCGGAGACCCGGAACATGTCGTCAACTTCATGCGCTTTATCGCTCAGGAGGCACGCGAATTAATGGCTCAGCTCGGATTCCGCTCAATCAATGAAATGATCGGCAGAACGGACGTTTTGGAAGTGAATGAAGCCATCGACCATTGGAAAGCAAAAGGCGTCGATTTCTCTGCGCTGCTTTACCAGCCGGATCTTCCGGACAAAGTCGGGCGATACGCTACGGTCAAACAAGATCACGGACTGAACCAAACCTTGGATTACCAAGAACTTCTGCCGCGCTGTGGCAATGCGATAGAAACGGGTGAGCCGGTTGAAGTGACGACAGCCATCCGCAATATCCATCGTGCCACAGGAACGATCATCGGCAGTGCGGTTTCGAGACGCTACGGCGCTGAAGGGCTGCCTGAAGATACGATCAACTTGAATTTCCAGGGCTCAGCCGGCCAAAGTTTCGGTGCATTCATTCCCCGCGGGATGACAATGACATTAATCGGAGATTCAAATGATTTCGTTGGAAAGGGCTTGTCAGGCGGGAAGATCATTGTAAAACCGGCAGCCGACTCTACTTTTATTCCTGAAAAAAATATCATTATCGGAAATGTATCTTTCTACGGCGCATCCGCTGGAGAAGCTTATATCCACGGAATAGCGGGAGAGCGTTTTGCTGTCCGAAACAGCGGTGCTGATATTGTAGTTGAAGGCGTCGGCGACCATGGCTGTGAATATATGACCGGCGGCCGAGTAGTTATCCTTGGCAAGACGGGCAAAAACTTTGCGGCTGGAATGTCCGGGGGCATCGCCTATGTGCTGGATGAAGGAGAACGTTTCAGCCAGCATTGCAATACGGATATGGTCTACCTGCAGCCTTTAGCGGAGCCGCAGGAAATTGAAGAACTGCGTGAAATGATCGACAGACATTTCCGCTATACGGGAAGTTTGAATGCTAAACGGATTTTGAAGCATTGGGAAATATTCTCGGCAAAATTCATCCGTGTCATTCCAAAAGCTTATTTGCAGATCAATGAACGCATCAGCAAACTGCAGAACAGCGGCATGACAAAATTTGATGCCGAAATGGCAGCTTTTGAAGAAAGCAAGATGTCCGAAAGCATAAAATAGAAAATTTCTTTTAATAGAATTAATCAGGGAGGGATATGATGGGGAAAAGCACCGGATTTATGGAATATAACAGACAGACGCTGAACGAACGTGACCCCGCAGAACGGACGCGCGACTGGAATGACTATACGATTCCGTTAACTAATGAAGAAGTTCAGAAGCAGGGAGCGCGTTGCATGGACTGTGGTGTACCAACATGCCATACCGGCATGGAATTGGAAAATGTGACGACCGGCTGTCCGGTCAATCACCTGATTCCTGAATGGAATGATCTGGTTTACAGAGGGCAGTGGAAAGAAGCGCTGCACCGTGAACATTTGAAGAATAATTTTCCAGAGTTCACAGGGACAGCTTGTCCGGCACCATGCGAAGGGTCATGTGTGCTCGGCATCAATGAACCGCCGGTAGCCATCAGAACAGTTGAACGGTCGATTATTGAACGTGGTTTTGAAGAAGGCTGGGTCGTGCCCGAACCGCCTGAAACGCGCACCGGCAAACATGTGGCGGTCATCGGCTCAGGTCCGGCTGGACTTGCAGCTGCGGCGCAATTGAACAAAGCGGGCCACTGGGTTACCGTCTTTGAAAAAAATGATCGGGTTGGCGGCTTGCTGACGTACGGAATACCTGAAATGAAACTGCCTTATGAAATGGTGGTCCGCCGGGTGGAAATTCTGAAACAGGAAGGCATCACTTTCAAAACGAATATTGAGATCGGCAAGAACTATGCCGCTGATCAATTGAAAGAGGATTTTGATTCGATCATCATGTGCACCGGTTCAACGGTTCACCGTGACCTTCACGTGGAGGGTCGGGAGCTTGGCGGCATCCATTATGCGATGGATTTTCTGCATGCCAGCACAAAGAGCTTATTGGATTCGAATTTCGAAGACGGGAATTTCATCTCAGCTGAAGGCAAAAACGTCATTGTCATAGGAGGCGGCGATACTGGTACAGATTGTCTTGCTACAGCTGTACGCCACGACTGTGAGAGTCTTGTCCAATTCGACGTCTATGACAAAAAAGGTGCAATACGTGATGAGCAGGGCAATCCGTGGCCGCAATATCCAAAAGTTCACCGCATCGAATACGGCCATAAAGAAGCTGCAGCCACTTTTGGGGAAGATCCGAGGGCATATGCTGTAATGACGAAAAAGTTTGTTGGAGATGACACAGGAAATGTCAAAGAAGTCCATACAGTCAATGTGAAATTGCGTATTGATGAAGAAGGCAATCGGGTACGGGAGGAAATTCCCGGCACAGAAAAAATATGGAAAGCGGATTTGGTGCTGATTGCCATCGGATTCAGCGGACCCGAACAAGCTCTGATTCAGCAGATGGATGTCGCGACTGAGCCAAATTCATGTGTGAAAGCGGAATATGGAAAGTATGCAACAAGCGCTGAAGGGATTTTTGCAGCTGGCGATATGCGCCGCGGACAAAGTCTGATTGTCTGGGCAATCAACGAAGGGCGAGAAGCCGCAAGGGAATGCGACCGTTATTTAATGGGCGCGACAGTACTGCCGTAAAGAGATAAGCCGGAATAATTCCGGCTTGTTTATTTTGTAAAATTTTCAAGTTCATATTGTTCTTTATGCCTAGTTCATTTATACTTATACGTGAGGTGCTTGCAGTATAATAGGTACATTTTCTATGGATAACCCTTATTATATTCAAGCTTTATCAGGGAAAAGGGGAGGAAACAGAATGTTGAAGAAATATTCAATCACTGCACTTTTTTCATTGCTATTGATTTTTACTGCATTTACGGGCGGAGGGTTTGCTGAAACGACCGGACAGCCAGCCGTAAATTCAGAAACAGCAACCGCTTTGGCAGAAGTATACAGAGTGAACAACGAAATTTATGCAGAAATCGCTAGAGTGCAGGCATTGGCAGAAGAAATGTATGAAGATTATTTAGTAGAGGTTTCCGGAGTTTCTGACAAACAGAAAAAATCCGATGCATGGAATAATTATGATTCGAAAGTTGAAGCAGAAATTGCTGCTTTGAACACAAGAACACAGGCTATGACGTTCCAAGGGATGGAAAAGGCAACAGCTTCCGGCCTGGACGTTGAAATGGTATGGATTCCAGTTCAATTCGCTGATCGTGAAAGAATGATCGATCCGATTAAAGTGATTGGTTGGTAAAACCTATTGTCATAAAAGGCTCAATTAAAGTACTATGGAAGTATAGCGCTAATATACTTCACATAGTGCTTTTTTTTAGGAGGGGCGTGTATTGGTGAAAGGTTTGGATATACTGAGAAATGAATACCTTGAAACAGTCCAAAACCGATCAACTACCTTGAGTCTTCTTGGGCGTGGTGGCGGTATGGAATTAATGAAGCAAACTGTCCAAAAAGATAAGCTCATGATCCTTTTTCCTAGTGAAGAGACAGATATCCATGAATTTTTCTATGTACTGAAAGGTGAATTGGAATTACAGGTCAATGGTGAAACTATTCATGTTGGCCCAGATGACTTGATTTCAACAAATGATTTGGACGAACCAGTTCAAATGATGGCAAAATCAGAAGTTTCGATTCTCTCTTTATCTAATTCATTAGTTTTTCATTCAGTTAGCGAAGAAATAAAAGAGCTTCAACGAGTCGGTGGGTTAGTAGAGAAAAAAGATAAATATACGCATAAACATAGTTTGCGTGTGTCCCAGTTTGCTGTTAAAACTGCCAAGAGAATGAAATTGGACAGACAAAGAATGGACGATCTATTCATCGCTTCCATCCTTCATGATATCGGTAAAATAAACATTCCGGAAGAAGTTTTGAATAAACCGGGTAAATTGACGAATGAAGAATTCGACATGATTAAAAAGCATCCGGGGGATGGCGCAGATATGCTCCGGAAAACAGCTTATAAAAAGCTTGCTGATATAGTGGAACAACATCATGAGCGCATTAATGGCAGAGGCTATCCATTCGGTTTGAAAGCGGACGAAATTCTGCTGGAAGCAAAAATCATTGGTGTCTGTGATACGTTCGATGCGATGACTGAAGATCGCTCTTACCGCAAAGCTTATACCTCTGAGTATGCAATGGAGGAAATCCGCAGCCTTTCTGGCATCCAATACGATCCAGAAGTTGTGGAGGCTTTCGAAAAGGTGCTGCAGCAGGAAGGCAAAATTTAATAGGATGAATTTCCCTACACAAGACACCTGGCAGAAAATCAGTGTGTCTTTTTTAGTAGGGAAAAGGTTTAAGTTACCCTGGAATAGTAAATAATAAGAACACAGTGTATTTAAATACTGAGGAGGAGAGATTCCAATGGCAAAACGTTCAGGCGGTATGTTCGGGAAATTAGTCTTATTAGGTATAGGAGCGGCAATCGGTTCCGCTATGGCTCAGAAAAAAGTGGACTCCAACGGCACTTCTGCCGGAACATCCGGAACTTCACAATCCGGCAATATGAAAGAAAACGTGAAAAAAGGTCTGGACCGTTTCAATGAGCAGTCCGGTGGATTGGTTGATAAAGCAAAACCTTATGTCTCGAAAGCGGTTGACCAGGTCAAGAATGCAATTGACAGCCAGCAAAAGATGATGGACCAGGAAAAGGATATGCTCGATAAGGCAGATAAAACCCTGCAGGATGAAGTTGGCGAGAACTCAAAATCCGGTTCGTCTTCATCAACAAACACTGGCTCTTCCAAACAAAGTGAAGCCGGCAAAACAGGCAGCCCGTTCAATGATTCGACGCCGAGCGGCGGAGCATTTGGCGGCAGCACAGAATACACCGATTCCTTAAAAAAAGGGATTGACGAAGATTCGTCGAAAAAGGATAAGAGCGATACAACTTTCGACAAGTAAAGAAGGATACAACAGGGAACTACCACTCGCAGCTAGTGAGTGGTAGTTTTTTTAACAGAATTAACGGAATATTATGAAATGAAAAGAGGAGGCCAATTATGTTTCAATCTTATACAGTAAAACCTTTTTACGATGAAATGTTTGAAGAAGATAAGCAGCCGAAGCCTCATTACAGAAATTTCTTTCAATTGCTCCAGCATTTCAGTGAGGAGGAATTGCGCGAAAAGCATGAGACCGCTCAATTATCTTTCCTCCGGCAAGGCATCACGTTCACTGTCTATAATAATAATGTAGGAACTGAAAGAACTATGCCTTTCGATTTTGTGCCGATCATCATTCCGCCTGAAGAATGGGAAGTTGTCGAAAAAGGGATGATTCAGCGTGCAGAAGCATTAAATCTTTTTCTTGAAGATGTCTACGGAGATCAAAAGATTCTTCAGGACGGCATTGTACCAAGAAATCTGATTGAAGAAAATCCGTATTATTACGAAAAACAGGTAAAAGGAATTGAAATTCCTCTGAAAAACCATATTTTCCTCGCGGGAATCGACCTGATTCGGGATGAACACGGTAAATACCACGTGCTTGAGGATAATCTTCGCAATCCGTCAGGAATGTCCTATGTATACCAGAACCGGTATGTAATGAGGCAAGTTTACCCTGAATTTTTTGCTAAACATTCTGTTCAAACTCTTGAACATCAAATGACCCATATGCATCAAGCCATCCTTGACCATGCGCCAGCCACTCAAAAAGGCAAGCCTTTTGCTGTGCTGCTGACACCAGGAATGTACAATTCGGCTTACTACGATCATCTTTTCCTTGCCCAGCAAATGGGCATCGATCTGGTAGAAGGCCGCGATTTGGTCGTTAAGAAAAATATCGTATATATGAAATCGATTCGCGGTTTGAAAAGAGTGGACATCATTTATCGCCGCATCGATGATGATTTTCTGGATCCCGAAGCATTCAACGAAGATTCGGCATTAGGGGTACCGGGTTTATTGCAGGCCTATCGAAACGGCAATGTCGCCATTCTCAACGGGATTGGCAATGGCGTTGCGGACGATAAGGCGATTTATGCTTACGTGCCCGAAATGATCCGCTATTATCTGGACGAGGAGCCATTGATCGATAATGTGAAAACCTATCTTCTGGAAAATGAAGAAGAGCGGGAATGGGTGCTTGATCATCTTGAAGAGCTGGTGGTGAAAAATGTAGGTGCTTCCGGCGGATACGATATGCTGGTCGGCCCCCACGCTTCCAAAGAAATGATCGAGATATTCCGTGAGAAGATCATTGAATCGCCTCATCAATATATCGCACAGCCTACCATTAAATTATCCCGTGCTCCCGCTTATCAGGGTGAAAAATTTTATCCGTGTCATGTGGATTTGAGGGTTTTTGTGATGCGCGGAAAAGAAACGAACGTCCTGCCGGGCGGCTTGTCCCGTGTCGCTCTTAAAGAAGGCTCATTGGTCGTCAACTCTTCACAGGGCGGCGGCGGTAAAGATACGTGGGTCTTTAAGAAAAAAGAAGAAGGAGGAGATTCCTGAATGCTGAGCCGAGTTGCAAATTCCTTATACTGGATGTCGAGAAACGCGGAACGCGCCGAGAACAACGCGCGCATTTTGGATGTACAATTATTGCAGATGATTGAAGCATCTGACGAAGAATTGGTCAGGGATGATGATTGGAAGCTTATATATGAAATTTGCGCTTCAACAGATATGATGGAATATATCAAGTCCTTGCCTGCTTATAATGAAGATCAGCTTGTTTATTATCTTGCCATGGAAGAAGAGAATTTCAACTCTGTGGCAAGCTGTGTCCGTTTCATCCGTGAAAATGCCCGTGTCAGCCGGGACCATATTACAGATGATTATTGGGAAGTCTGGAACAGATGCTATTTGACGCTGCAGGATATGGATACAGAAAATCTTTCTGTCCGTGAAATGCAGCAATTTTTACAGAAAGTCAAAAACACTGCATTAACTTCCCAAGGCATCGTGGAATCATCCATGTCACGCGGCGTAGAGTACCAAATGATCAAAATTGGAAAATGGCTGGAACGGGCTGAAAAAACCGCGCGAATCCTTAACGTGGTTTGTGAACGTACACTGGCGAGGTCTGCAGCGCAGCAGTCGGAAGATTATTATTACTGGCTTGCGGCTCTCCGTATGACAAATGGGTACGATGCGTACTTGAAGGCGAATCCGCCAAAAATGGACCCTTCCCTTGTGCTGACTTTCCTGGTTTCCAATTCAAGCTTCCCACGGTCTATCCGCTATTGTCTGGATCATATGCGGGAAGCGATCGTCAAATTGGAAGACGGCAAAGTATCCCATTATTCATGGGAACTGTTTGCGAAAATTGATCAGCTGACTGCTGATTTTGATGATTTTAATTTTCAGGATTTAGAACAGCAGGACATGATGAATTTTTTAAATGAATTCCAAAATGGCTGCAATGAAATCGGCCAGATTTTTTCCAAGACATACTACCTTATCGATCCTGACAGCGAAAACTACAAGAGCACCCAAACCCAGACGGAGAGTGCGAAAGGAATCACTTCTATGAAATATAAAATCGAGCACACCAATATCTTTAAGTACGACACGGTTGTAGACCAAAGCATGAATTCCATCCGGTTGAAACCGAGAACAGATGAAGTTCAGCGACTGCTGTCTTATCGTGCTGACATCACCCCGGCCTCATTGACAAAGGAACACATCGATATATGGGGCAATAACGTTGAGACCTTTTTCATCGCGGAACACCATCAGCATCTGGAAGTCAAAACAACTTCCATTGTCAGTATCCAAAAAAGCCCGTTCATCCATCAAATCGATTATTCACCGGAAATGCGCGCAATCTTTCATTCCAAATTATTCGGAGAGCATTATTTGGCATACTTAAGCAACACTGCCTATACCTATTTGAATCCGGAACAGATTGAGCAGGTAGACCGGGAGCTGGGGAAATTCGATAACCCCGTTCAGTACGCCTTAGATGTCATGAATTACATTCATGATCATTTCACTTATAATGGCGAGTCGACGGATGTATCCACAAAAGCATCGGAATCCTTTGATTTGCGTAAAGGAGTTTGTCAGGACATCACCCATGTCATGCTGGGAATTTTGCGTAGCAAGCATATTCCAGCACGTTATGTCAGCGGTTATCTGTATGTCGGTGAAAACTCGGCACTGGTCGGCGATGCGGCCAGTCACGCATGGGTGGAGTTTATGGTGCCGGGAGTCGGATGGGTCGGACTCGATCCGACAAACAATGTGGAAGCGCTCGAAAACCATATCCGTGTCGGCGTTGGACGCGACTACAATGATGTAAGTCCTGTTCAAGGCGTTTACCGCGGTGGCAGCCAGTCTCTTGATGTTAAAGTTTCTGTCAGTCTGCTGGATCAATAAAAGCTTAAATTAAACTTAATAATCGTTTATTGGAGAATGCGTAAAATCCATGCCATAATGGAACTATCTGACGTTTTGGACGGAGAAGGAGAATTATACATGGACAGCAAGGATTTCAAAGATTATAAAATAAGTGAACCGATTTTAAAGGCACTTGAGGGACTTGGCTATAAAGAGCCGACGGAAGTGCAGGAAAAAGTGATTCCTGTGGCATTGCAGAAAACAGATATCGCTGTAAAGTCACAGACGGGGAGCGGGAAAACCGCTGCATTCGGCATACCGATCTGTGAAATGGTCGAATGGGAAGAAAACAAACCGCAGGCGCTGATTCTGACACCTACTCGTGAACTGGCGGATCAGGTCAAAGAAGACATCACCAATATCGGGCGCTTCAAACGCATTAAAGCAGCAGCGGTCTACGGCAAGCAGCCATTTGCCTACCAGCAGGCCGAATTGAAACAGAAATGCCACGTGGTTGTAGGTACTCCAGGACGTGTGCTCGACCACATCGAACGCGGTACATTGAAACTCGACCGCATCGAGTATCTGGTGCTCGATGAAGCGGACGAAATGCTGAATATGGGTTTCATCGAACAAGTGGAAGCCATCATCAATAAGGTGCCGAAACAGCGTATGACAATGCTGTTCTCTGCGACATTGCCTGAAAACGTGGAGAAATTGCAGCAAAAGTATATGAATCAGCCAGAACATATTGAAATTGCTTCAACTGAAACATTGAAAAACCAAATTGAACATTATTTGATCCGCGTTGCAGAAAAGCAGAAATTCGCTTTATTGCGTGATGTGACCATCGTTGAAAATCCGGACAGCTGCATCATTTTCTGCCGGACTAAAGATAATGTCGATTTTGTGATGGAGCAGCTTGAAAAGCATTATTATACCTGTGATAAATTGCACGGCGGTATGGTGCAGGAAGATCGTTTCGCTGTAATGAATGACTTCAAACGCGGAGAATTCCGCTATCTGGTCGCTACAGATGTAGCGGCAAGAGGCATCGACATTGACAGCATCACGCATGTTGTCAACTATGATATTCCCCTTGAGAAGGAAAGCTATGTCCACCGTGCAGGCCGCACAGGACGCGCCGGAAAAACAGGCAAAGCGATCAGCTTTGTGACGCCGCATGAAGATAAGTTCCTGGCTGAAATCGAGGCATATATCGGATTTGAAATTCCTGAAAAAACCGCGCCTTCCATAGAAGAGGTGCGTGCAGCGGAAGAAGCTTTCACTGAAAAACTTGAAAGCCGCCCGCAGCTTAAACGCAACAAGAACGAGCAGGTAAACAAGGATATTATGAAGCTCTATTTCAATGGCGGTAAAAAGAAGAAGTTGCGTGCTTTTGATTTTGTCGGAACACTGACAAGCATTCCAGGTGTTACAGCTGAAGACATCGGCATCATCAAAATTCAGGATACGGTGACGTATATCGATATCCTGAACGGCAAAGGCCCGATGGTTTTGAAGGAAATGAAAAATAAAACTATCAAAGGCAAAACATTGAAAGTCCATAAAGCCAAGAAATAAAGCGAAAGGGGCGGCCTCTAATGGGGAGCCTCTTTCGCTTTTCTTGAAATGCTGATTTATCAATATTTGTTAAAGCAAAAAACAGCTGTGCAAAATTTCTTTTGCACAGCTGTTTTGTTTTTATTTAGTGATCAAGACTTGTCCGACTGTTCCATCAGCACTTTTGCCTGAAACACGGAATTTCAATCCGTATGAAGGGACATTGCGTCCTGCATCGACTAGGCCGGGATTAGTGTAATCCGCGCTGTCATCGAATAGTGGATTGCGTTTAGTATAATTGTCTCTCAGTGTCACACCAAGCAAGTCACTGTAATCAAGATACATTTTGCTTGATTTTTCTAAGCTGAAAGCAGCGTCGTTCAACTGAAAGCGTGTATCAGCAACAGATCCGTCACTCCAGAAATTGGTGTGCTGATCTGCATCCACTACCCCAAGGAATCCGTCGCCCGGGTGATCGCCTGTCCAGTTATTATCATAAGATGGATCGACATACCATACCAGCATACCCTGATCGAAACTCATCAGGCTTGCACCACGGCGAATGTTGGCAAGACCTTCATCAACCCCGTTATGCGAGCGCCACTCCAGTAGATAGTAATGCTCAGAATAAACCAAGCCGCTATCCTTTTTAAAACCATCAAGCACAAAGGCTGATTCGCCTTCAGCATCATCAGAAAGAATTGCAGTGCCATCTGCAGAAACAGTTAAGTCATCTGCATAGAATCCAGGAAGGGCTACATAGCCATCTGACCAATAGTTCAATTCAACAGTGACTGTTTGTCCAGCATATGCCGAAAGGTCGAAACTCGCATCAACCCAGCCGTTGGAAGAACCGGTAATTCCGTGGCCTGGATTCTGCTCATAAGGATTTGTAGTCGTCGTGATATTTCCTTCAATCGATTCGCCGTTCACTTTAACTGAAGCATAATCCCAATCCGTTTCAATATCGTACCAGGCTTTAAAGTTCAAAGCCGCTTCAGTAGCATTGGTCAAATCAACTTCAACTGACATCGAGTTGTCCAAGTTATTGCCTTTGCCGCTGAAGTATTCGTTTTCACCGCTGAACGGCTCGTTCACCACAGTTGCTTTGTCAGGAAGATCAATGCGTACTGCATCGTTATTTGTTCCTTTTGTAACACCTTCATCCAATAAAACAGAAGTTCCGGCAGCAGTAATGTCTTCCGCGTTCAAAGTTGAGCCGCTGAGCCAGCTTCCGCCATGAGCATTTTGAAGGAATTCTTTCGCATATGGGCTGAATCCAGTAGGCTGCGTACCTGGAATAGCGCCTGCCCAGCTTCCGCTAGACATGATCGACCAGTAAGAAACCGGTTCGCCAGCTCCTGTGTACTGTGTATCGTATTCATCCGGCAGACCCAAGTCGTGGCCGAATTCGTGTGCAAATACGCCCACTGCACCATCTTCAGGTTCAATAGTGTAATCGTAAGCTCCGAGTAAGCCACCGAAACGGTCACTGTTGGAAGTTCCGCCTGGAACAGCTTTAAGAGCTCCGAGATTCCAGCGGTGGGACCAGATTGCGTCGCCGGCCAATTTACCGCCGCCAGCTTCTTCACCAACGCCCGCATGGACGACCATCAAGTGATCGATAATACCGTCAGGCTCATTATAGACGCCATCGCCATCATAATCGTCACGGTCCCAGACGTCATATTCAGAAAGGTCCACGTTTGGATCTTGTCCGGCTTTTGTTAAAGCTTCCATTACTAAATCGCGGGGTCTAGCATCGCTGTCATCGGCAGTTGGGTAGTTACCGCCATAATAAGCTGCTGGGTGGTCAGCTGTATACCATCCGGCTACTGTGCCATCCAGTGTATAGCTGCCGCCGGATTGCTGCTCGTAATATTGTTTCATGGAAATAATATTTTCACCATTCGGCCCTTCATAGCCGTCAGAACCGAAAACCATGTCCTGGAAATGGCTGATCGGATAATCTTCATAGAACATATCAGTTTCTTCTTTAGTAATCGAGCTGGCTGGATAATCCGGGAAGTCGATAGCAAGTACAAGTACTTTATCTTCACGAACTTCACCGCTGTAAGCTTCTTCTTTTACTGAATCGACTGTGTTTTTCTTGGCCTGGCCAAGCTTATTGCCTTTGCCGCTTGTCATGCCATTGTTATTAGCTTTATCTTTCAAGTGGTTTTCATGCTTTTTCTCAAAAGGCGTATTTGCCTTGTCGTTGGAAGCACTTGCTTCTTTAGCAGCTAAAAATGTTTCGAGAGCTTTGTTTGCTTCTGCTGGACCGGAATCTTTTGCCAAAGTGCCATTTTTCTTCAGCATTTCGATCAGCTTTTCATCATTGGCAATTCCTGCATCGATGGGTGCCCCGCCAAGAGTGCTCTTGAATTGTGTTAATAATTCTTCTGATTGGGCTGTGGAGGCGGTCGCAAATCCGCTGCCCGTAAATGCAGTAAATCCAAGAACCGCTGCAATAGCCGTGCTGGTCAGTATTTTTTTATTCAAAATTTTTCCCCCTATAAAATTATTGTAATTTTCTCAACTTTTAAAATGTAATGTAAAAAAAGAGAAAAAACTAGTAGCAATTACAAAAATGATTAATATTAACTATTAAATAGAAACATTTAACGTTCTTTTTTTGATTATTTTAAACAACAGTTAGTAATTTTAGGAAGAAGGGTAATAAGATATTTAATACTGCTAATTTTAGACTTTCATCTAACTTATAAATTTTTGTAACAGCAAATCATTTCAATAGTTTTATTATTTATTATATTGTATAATTTTTATATAAATAATGTATAACTAAAGAAACATAAATGGGGTAATCATATGTCGAAGAGAATCATTATAATCGGAGCTGGTCCAGGAGGACTTGCAGCTGGCATGCTGATGGCAGCAAAAGGATATAAAGTGGATATCTATGAAAAAAACGAACGGGTCGGCGGGCGCAATGCGGCCTTGAAAATCGGTGATTTCACTTTTGATACCGGTCCAACTTTTTTAAGCATGCTTCATATAGTGGAAGAGCTGTTTGAAGTTGCTGGACGAAAGCTTGCCGATTACATGGAGCCTGTCGAACTGGACCCGATGTATGAATTGATTTTTGAAGATCAAAAATTAGTCATGACACGCAATGCCGAAGAAATGAAAGCCAAAATTGATAAAGATTTTGAAGGCGGCGGGGAAGGTTATGAACGGTTCATGAAAGAGACCGGCCGTAAATTGGAGGCTCTTTCACCAATCCTGCAGACAAGAATGGATAAGTTTTCACACATGATCCAGCCTAAAGTGCTTAAGGCTTTGCCGGAACTGGAAGTGAACAAAAGCCTTTACGATGTGCTTTCACGCTACTTCAAAGATGAACGGTTAAAGCTCGCTTTTGCATTCCAGTCCAAATACCTTGGCATGTCACCATGGGAATGTCCAGGTGCTTTTACGATTTTGTCTTATATGGAGCACGCTTATGGAATCTATCATCCGATCGGTGGCGTCAATCAGCTTTCTGAATCGATGGCGAAAGTGATCCGCGAGCTTGGCGGTAAAATCCATACAGGCACAGGTGTGAAAAAATTATGGCTTGAAGGCCGTACCGTAAAAGGCGTGGATCTTGAGGACGGAAGCTGCGAAGCCGCTGATGAAGTCATCATCAATGGGGATTTTGCCCATGTCATGACCAATCTTGTTGAGCCAGGGATTCTGAAGAAATATACGCCTGAAAAACTGGAGAAGAAAAAATACTCCTGTTCCACTTTCATGATTTATTTGGGATTGGATAAAAAGTATGATCTATCTCACCATACAATTGTCTTTGCCAAGGATTACAAAAAAAATGTGGAAGAAATTACAGATTCTAAGCTTTTATCAGCGGATCCTTCCATCTATATCCAAAATGCCAGTGTCACAGATCCGACACTCGCACCTGAAGGGAAATCAGCACTTTACATATTGGCACCGGTCCCGAATAATTTCAGTGATATCGGATGGGACAATGAACAGCAGGAATTCAGGGAACTCGTATTGAATATAATTGAGGAGAAGACGGAATTTAAAAATCTGCGTGAACATATCGAAGTGGAAAAAGTGTTGACGCCGTTCGGCTGGGAACATGACTATTCCGTTTATAAAGGCGCAACATTCAACCTGGGGCATCAATTGACTCAAATGATGATATTCCGTCCTCACAATGAATTCGAAGAACTTAAACAATGCTGGCTGGTGGGTGGCGGAACGCATCCAGGAAGCGGCTTGCCGACCATATTGGAATCCGCCCGCATCACTGCCAACGGCATTTTGAAAAAAGATGGAAATGAAGGAATACCGATTCTTCCGTTGCCTCAATTGGAGGGATTTGCATGAAAATCGGGATAATCGGCGGCGGCATCGGTGGATTGATGGGTGCTTTGTATTTAAGTAAACAAGGGCACGACGTGACAATCATTGAAAAGGAAAACCGCCTTGGCGGCCGTATGAACTTCGTTGAGCGTGATGGTTTCAAAATTGATGAGGGACCGACAATTGTTTTATTGCCGGAGATGTTTCAGGAATTGTTGGCTGAAGCGGGGATCCCGAAAGAAAAATATGAATTGTTGCTTTGCGACCCTCTTTACACCATCCGTTTCAATGACGGAAAAGTATATACGAAATACCCGGACAACAAGCGGCAAATAGAAGAAGTGGCAAATGTATTCCCCGGACAGGAAGAAGGCTTCAGACGTTTTATGGAAGAAGGGCGTACTCGGTTTGCCATCGGTAAATCCGCTTTTCTTGAGCATTCTTTCGTCGATAAAAAAACATTTTTCACTCCAGGAAACGTTAAGAATCTATTGGCTTTGAAACCTCAGCTTTCCATAAAACAGTTGATGGCCCGCTATTTTACAGATGAACGTCTTCAATTGGCCTATACGCTCCAGTCACTTTATATCGGGGGAGATCCGTACAGTGCTCCTGGTATGTATTCGCTGGTATCTTTCAGCGAACATGAGCACGGCGTCCATTATTTGAAAGGCGGTTATGCGAGTATCGTGCCGCTTTTGGAGGAAAAGCTGCTCACCCTCTCGAATGTCACTGTCCGAAAAGGTCAAAAAGTGAAACAGATCCTAGTGGATAATGGGAAAGCAACAGGAGTGGAGTTGGAATCCGGAAGGGAAGATTTTGACGCAGTAGTCTACAACGGCGACTTTCCAACGGTGTCGCGTTTATTGCCGGAACGGAAAAAGAAGAAATTTGTTCCATCTTCTGCCTGTGTATTGCTGTATTTTGGACTGAATCAAGTCTATGATGAAGTAAACGTACATCAATTTTTTATTGGAAATGATTATGCGAAACACATGAAAGACGTGTTCACCGACAAGCAGAAGCCTGAAGATCCAGCATTCTATACATTCCATCCATCAAAAATCGATGATTCTTTGGCACCGGAAGGGAAAGGGGTGCTGTACACCCTGATTCCCGTGCCTGCAGGGTCGGATGTCGATTGGGCAAATGAAAAAGAGTGGATCGATGGAGTGATCGACAGGATGGAAGAATTGTCGTTCCCTGGATTAAAAGATGCAATCGAGTGGATGGAAGTAAGGACTCCAACCGATGCGGAGACATTCGGCCTCTTCCGCGGAGGGAGCTTCGGAATCGGTCCGACACTATTGCAATCGGGTGTTTTCCGCCCTCAAGTTAAACCTTTCGATGTAGAAGGCCTCTACGCGGTGGGAGCTTCCGTCCATCCTGGCGGCGGTATTCCGATTGTAATGCAGGGAGCCAAATTGCTTGCCGAACAAATTGAACGTGATTCCTTAAGCGAGAGGAGAGGTTCTTAATGGAATTAAGTAAAGCTTACCGTTTTTGCGAAGAAATCATTGCCGCCAATTCCAAGAGCTTTTACAAAAGTTTTTCCATGCTGCCGAAGGAAAATAGAAAAGCTGTCTGGGCTATTTACGCTTTTTGCCGGACGGTGGACGATATTGTGGATGAAGGTGCGGATCCAGTTCGTGGGCTGACTCTCTTCAAACAGGAGTTCAATGATTTTCTGGCAGGTAATTTTGATGTTGAAAATCCGATGTGGCTGGCGCTTTCCGATGTCTTCAAGAATTACGACATGGACGATGAAGCCTATGCCAGCATGATCGCTGGCCAGGAAATGGATTTGCTGATGAAACGCTATAAGACGGTGGATGACGTACTGGATTACAGTTATCACGTAGCGAGTTCTGTTGGCCTTATGCTGTTGCCGGTGCTGGCTCCGGGCAAAACGGAAATTCTGAAAGAAGGGGCGATTGCCCTTGGATACGCAATGCAGATCACCAATATTCTCCGTGATATCGATGAAGATTTAGGGCTAGGCCGGGTTTATTTGCCTTCAGAGCTGATGGTTAAACACAACCTGGAGGAAGCAGATCTTCATAGGAAAACTGTAACGCCGGCCTTCGTATCAGTCTGGGAAGAGATGGCGCAGGAAGCGGAGTATTATTACGAGAAAGCGTTTGAAACCATAAACGAATATCCGGTCAGTTCAAGAATTCCTGTAAAAGGTGCCGGACTGGTGTACCGTGAAATTCTGACAACCATCCGAAAGAAAGACTATAACGTTTTCGGCCAGAAACATTTTGTGACTGATCAATCCAAGCAGCAGATACTTGCTTGTCTATGAAACGAATAAAAAAGATATGCCTCAAGCGGGCATATCTTGTTAAAATCAGCCAATCAATATCAGGCTGATTTTTTATTTGGCCTTTTTATCATTAAGTGCTCTCATTACAGCAGGCCGAACTTCTTCAAAATGCGAGTTGCAACATTATGGCCGCTCATCGTAACCATGGGTGATCCGCCGCCGGGATGTGTGCTGCCGCCAACAAAGAACAAGTTTTTAATATCCGGACTGGCATTTGCCGGACGCAGAAAAGCATCTTTCTTCCGATGCGAAGAGGGCCCGTATAAAGCCCCGCGGAAAGCATTGAAATTCTCAGCTATAAAAGAAGGCGTAAAGACTTTTTCTTCTGCAAGATGGCTTCGTATATTCAATCCATAGTTTTCCAGAAAATCGTATATCCGATTCTTATATGTTTCGGCATCGATCTGCAGTTTTCCATCCGGAGTCAGCGCAGGAGCATTGACAAGGATGAACAGATTATCACCGTCTGGGGATACCGAAGGATCCGTTGCAGAAGACTTGCTGATATACACGGTCGGCTCTTCGGAATAGCTTTTCTTTACAAAGAGTTCATCAAATTCCTTCGGGTAATCTTCTGAGAAATAGACGTTATGATGCTTCAGTTCAGGCAGGCGGGTTTTCAAACCTGCCAGTATAACAAAAGCGGAAATGGAAGGCTCGAAGGATTCGCTCTTTTCATTGCTGAAAGACGGCCGTTCATTTTCAGCGGTGAGCTGGGGGAAGGCAGTCAACAGGTCGCCGTTCAAAACGACTGCGTCCGCCTCAGATACAGTGCCATCATCCAATTCCACTCCTGCAGCTTTACCGTCTTTGACGATTATTCTTTTGACTGGCTTTCCGGAATAAAGACGTGCCCCTCTTTTTTTTGCCACCGCGGCAAACCCTTCCGCTATGCGAGTGTTTCCCCCTTTAGCGTAATAAACGCCGCCGACCAATTCCAGATAAGCGATCATTGAAAAAGTCGCAGGAGCTTTATAGGGAGATGATCCGATATACGTTGCATACCGGCCGAACGCCTGGAGCAAAACGGGATCTTTGAAATACTTCTTGTAGAAATGATCCATCGTCTCTGCCGGCCGAACCTGCAATAGGGCTTTTCCAAGTGACGGAGACAGATAATCACGCCATGACTGAAAAGTGGAAGGGAAGAAATAGCGTTCCGATAAATTATAGATGCGGCTGATTTCACTGAGAAAACGACTATAGTTCTTCGCGTCATCCGCTGCAACGCGATTCAACTCAGCCTGCATAATTTCCTGATCGGAAGAAAAATCAAGGTGGCGGCCATCGGAGAAATGGTTTCTGGTATGGGTAGTCAATGGGATCAGATCAAAATAATCGGCGGCGGCTTCTCCTGTCTGTTCAATAACCGCTTTAAAAACTTCTGGCATCGTGATGGTATTAGGACCGAAATCAAACGAGTGGGTGCCGAGTTGGACCGGCATCAGCTTGCCGCCGAAATGATCATTCTTTTCATATAACTCTACTTCCATTCCTGCATTGGCAAGAGTCACTGCTGCGGACAGCCCGCCGAGGCCGCCACCGATGATAATCGTTTTGCTCATAAATAATTCCTGCCTTTCCATGAGTATGATTGCCTTCTGCGGGATTTTTGCATTGCGTGGAGGAGCACAGCAATCATCGCGCCAGCCTGAAAAGGCATCAAAAATGCCAAAAGAGGATTCTGCCGGGTCCTCAGCATGACGTACAGCTGCTGCAGGCAAATAAGCAGATAAGGGACAACGAGCAGCGGCTTGAGCATAAAAATGCCGATGACAGCCAAGGCGAAAGGAATAACATAAAACAGTATATAAAATAGAGTGAGCAAAACTGCCATCACCGACGATCGCCCGATGCCTGTATAACTATTTTTCAAAAAACCTTCCCAAACTTCCTTGTTGGTGTCATACATTTTACTGCTGACGGACTCTGTAATATTGGCCAGCAGCATGCGATGGCCGGCTTTCTTTATTTCCCGGGAAATATGGACATCTTCCACGAGGGAGTTTCGAACCGACTGGTGCCCGCCAATATCTTCATATACTTTTCTGTCAAAAAGCATCCATGCTCCGTGCGCTGCTGTTGCTGCAGGAAATGAGGCATAATTCGCCAATCCCAGCGGCAAATGGAAGAAGACAACAAAATGCTGCATCGGAACCAGCAGTTTACTTAAAAATGGCGCGACTTCGAAGGCCGGAAAGCCAGACAGCGACTTTGCGTTCTTCTGCTGCATCAATGCAATAGACTGTTGGAATGCTTCGGGACCGAAATTGATATCAGCATCCACAAACATTAAAAGCTCCCCGGCAGCAGCCTTTTGAAGCTGATGGCACGCATGAACTTTTCCCACCCAATCTGTTGGAAGTTCGGCTCCCTGCAAGATCGTAAAACGGCTGTCGCCGCCAATTTCTTCTTCAAGCAATTGCTGCGTCCGATCGGTGGATTGGTCATTCAGGATGATAAATTCTATCTTCGGGTATGTACTGTTTTTGAGCGAAGCAACAAGCGATTTGACATTCCGTTCTTCATTGCGCATGGGCACCAAAACCGACAGCAAGGGATGCCCATTGACTGCAGGATTTTTTTTAGGAAGAGAAGGCATGAAAAAGCTATTGAAGATCGTCCATAGCAGAAAAGCGGCCAGGCAAAGGATGAAAATCCACATAATCATTGTTTTGCTTCACTCCTTTCCCAGTAAATCGTTGAATTCAGACACGTTTTCAGCGATGGCTTCTTTCTTTAATGCATCCAACTGAGCGGTTACAGTATCCTGAAGAAACGCTGTGCGCTCTTTTCTGGAAGTTCCAGCGATTTTCTCTATAGATAATGGTGAACTTTGCCGTATCCAAACTTCGGGTTTCTGATCGTGCCGGAATGAATAATAGAATGTAATCGGAACTACCGGTACATCGGGATGTTTTTCAACCAGATAACCGATTCCGGTGGAAAAAGCGAGCGGGCGGATTTCCTGGTGATATTCATCGCCTTGCGGAAATAACACAACCGACTTGCCTTCAGCCAACAATTTTTCAGCATATTGAAGGGACCGGATGATATCTTTCGGATTTTGCTTATCAATCGAAAACGCGCCTAGATAACGGAAGAAAATATATTTCCTCAGGTTCTTTTCATGCATCATCATGTGGATGTCATGCTTCCAGACTGTGTGGTTCAAAAAGAAGAACAGCAGGCCGTCCCACCAGGAACTGTGGTTTGCGATGAAAATCACCGGTTTTTCAGGAATCTTTCGGATGCCGTATCCCAATAGATGAGAAAACGACCTGCGAAGCAACGGCAAAAGATAGAGTGCAAACCCTTTTTCAAATAAACGGCTTTTTTTCGCAATTATCATAGTGGCCTCCTTTTCCATGCAAGCACTACAAGCAACACTGCCGGAATAGTGCTGGCTGCCACAGCCAGCCATAATCCGCCCAGGGCACCCAGCATGGCGAACATGGCGATCATGAGAAGATAAAGCAGCACAAGCCGGCGCTCGGCCGGGTCATTGGCAATTGCCATCGATTTACGGCGCATCACCCAATCGATCAGCAGATGAAGAACGAACGATACAATAAACCAGCCCCAAAAATTGGTCCAGGGAATCCCGTAATACCAGCCGGTGTCTTCCCAAATCCAATAAGTCTTTATGCGATAGGCAACAGGATCGATTATAAGGTCCATGATGACCGCCCCTATTCCGCCGGTTACAGCATAAGCGAAAGTGCCGTTCGGAAAAATCCAGCGCGCCAGCACATGGGACGTTGCAACCACCATCAGCCAGGCAAAGCCGATGGCGATGGGCACACCGAACAGGTTCGGAGCAAAATGATCTGTGTAATCATACGAACCGAACAGAAACCCGGAATTCGCGCCTGCACCTTCAACGATAAAAGTGGCGAAGAATATGATTAAGCCGATGGTGATTCCGGCAGGCTTGCCAAAGCGTTTCAAAAAGTATAGAAAACCTATTGTGCCAGCAAGTATAAGAAAGACGGCGTTAGCCCATTCCAGCCACGAAGGCAATAAATCAAAAGCCAACAGTATGATGCCGATTGTATACCATATTAAAAAAAGTCGATAAATTCCTTCTTCCCAGTTCAAAAACATCACTCCATTACAAGTTATACAAACAGTATACTTGAAAACCGTTTGAAGAGAGAGAAAGAGGACAGCGGCAGGGTGTCTTAAAAAAATCCGTAGTAGTTTAGGTGTAAGTAAGGTGGGGAAAAAGAATTAAATAATTCTTCAAATTTTACTTTCTACAAAGAATATTCGGATAATTATTGAAGGAAATCCTGCATTATAGTATACTTGAATTAGTATAGAAGCTTGTTTTTACATTGGGGGCTGTAAAATATGCAGGATTTACTGCGAAACGTTTCGAACTCGTATAAAGATTTTAGTTCTGGACAAAAAAAGATTGGGGATCTTTTTTTCAAAGAGCCCATCTTTCTTGCCTTTTCATCGGCACTTGAAGTAGGCAGGAGGGTCAATGTCAGTGAATCCACAGTAATCAGATGGTCCCAAAAACTCGGTTACCGTGGATACGCGGAATTTCAGCACGTGCTGCAAAGGAAGCTGGCGGAAGAACGCTTTGAACAAGTGGAGGAATCCGATACCCAGCCGGCGGTCGAACAATCCTTTCTTGCAAATCTGCTGGATGCGGATATCGCCAGCATCACCCAGTTGAAGCAGTCTGCGGACGAAGACCAGCTCCTGCAGGCGGTGGATTACATCGGCCAGGCGAAGGATATATATGTAACGAGTAATTTTTTCGATTTCGGCCTCGCACATTTTATGACGTCCTGGCTGAATTTGACGCTCGATCATGCTGAATTGATGATGCATGGAGACGCCCAATACTACCGGCAATTATCAGCACTGACTGAAGGTGATACCGTTATTGCTTTCGTGTTTCCACGTTATACGAAATCAGTCATCGACACATTGGCGACTGCCAGTAAACAGGGAGCCAAAATTGTGCTGATTACGGATGCCGCGGATTCTCCGGCAGCAGAATATGCCGATATAAAGCTGGAGGTTTCCGTAAACTCGAATCTGAACATCGATTCTTACACCGCTGTACATGCGCTGATTGCTTCAATCATGCGTTTTGTATATGTCAAAGAACATTCAAAAGTAAAACGGAATTTGGCAAAGGTGGAAGCGATATATATGGAGAAAGAAGTTTTTATCTGATTAGACCCAATGTAAAGGCAGGTCCCGGAACGCCCAGGCGTTTTGGTGAATCATAAAATGAAAAGGGGAGAACGATATGAAAAAGAAATATCCATTTTTAGGAATAGTTTTATCAGCAGGGATGATCATGGCCGCATGTGGTGAAGACGATTCGTCTTCCGGTTCAGAAAGTACAGGATCAGAAGGATCGGGGAGCGATTTCGATCTATTGGAAGAAGGCCAATTCACAACTGCTTCAAGTGGATTATACAAACCCTTCAGTTTTGAAGAAGGCGGCGATTTGAAAGGCTTCGATATCGATATCGGGAATGCGATTGCAGAAGAAATGGGACTGGAGCCGAATCCCGTCACTACACCTTTTGAAACAATCATCCAGGGGTTGAACTCAAACCGTTACGATGCCATTATCGGATCAATGTCGAACACGAAAGAACGCTCGGAGCAGGTTAGCTTCTCTGACCCATACTATTATTCAGGCGGAGCAATCTTTGTACGGGAAGGAAATACCGAAATCCAATCAGCTGAGGATCTTGAAGGCAAGAAAATTGGCGTAGTTGGACAAAGTACTTATGAAACAGCAGCAGCCGAATATACAGATGACATCCAATACTACACAAGTGATGTCGTAGCGCTTCAGGATTTGACGATTGAAGGCCGTCTGGACGCAGTAATTACGGCAGATGTAGTTGGTTTTGAAGCACAGAATGCCGGACTTGAAGTCGAAATGGTCGGCGAACCGCTATGGATCGAGCAGCCATCCATCGCTGTGCGTAAAGACGATGAAGAACTTCTTGCAGCAATCGATGAAGCATTGGATACAATCATTGAAAATGGAACATATGAAGAGATTTCAGAGAAATGGTTCGGCCGCAATCTCCTCGATGTAGATCTTGAAGGTGTGGAAGTGCTCGAATAGAAGCTGTTTGATTGAGTTTACAGCAGCCTGCACTCAGAAAGTGCAAGCTGATTCAATCGGGCTTTTACGGCCAGTGGAACTCTACTCGTATAAGTGGAGTTCCTCCTGCCGTTAAAGAGGGAAAAGAGGAGTGGAATTTATGCCGGACTTATTTGTCGACGTTTTTGACGTATTCATGCGTACTTATCAGGGATTCCTGGAAGCGACAGTGGTCACTCTGGAATTGACAGCGATCGGCGTCGTTCTCGGAACGGTCATCGGCCTGATTTTCGCATTGATGAAAATCTCAGGATCAAAAATCCTGAGAGGAATCGCTAATATATATATCACAGTAATACGAGGCACACCTTTAATTGTACAGATCATGTTCCTGTATTTCGGGATTGTTGAGATTTATACTATGTCTAATTTCTGGGCAGGCGCTATTGCACTCGGCGTCCATAATGGTGCTTATATCGCGGAAATCTTCCGTGGCGCCATTCAGGGGATTGACCCGGGCCAACGTGAAGCCAGCCTGTCACTTGGGATGAACCGCAAGCAGACCATGCAGCGAATTGTATTTCCACAGGCATTGCGCCGCTCAATTCCGCCGCTCGGCAACCAGTTCATCATTACGTTAAAAGACTCATCACTTGTTTACATCATCGGTGTGGCGGAAATCTTCTCACTTGCAAACCGTGAAGCGGCTCAATCCTACCAGGCTTTCGAATCCTTCCTGGTGGTCGCGCTCTATTACTTAGTGCTTGTAATGATTTTCACATTCCTGTTGCGCTTGTACGAAAATAAACTTGATGTGGACAAAGCCTAAGGAGGGACAGACATGATAGTAGGGAAAAATATACACAAATCCTTCGGCGATCTGGAAGTGCTCAAAGGGGTTGATTTGCATGTGAAACCCCAAGAAGTGGTTGTTCTTGTCGGTGTCAGTGGATCGGGGAAAAGTACACTTCTGAGGTGCTTTAACTTTCTGGAAATGATCAACAGCGGAGAAATTACTATTGACGGGCACACAATCAACCCCAAAAAAGAGGATTTAGCCAAGATACGTGCTGAAGTTGGTATGGTATTCCAGCATTTCAATCTTTTCCCGCACAAATCAGTTCTGGAAAATGTGATTGAAGCACCGATTACAGTCAAGAAGATGAAAAAAGAAGAAGCGAAAAAACTGGGTATGAACCTTTTGAGAAAAGTCGGCCTTGAAGACAAAGCGGATGTTTATCCGAGCAAATTGTCAGGCGGTCAAAAGCAGCGTGTGGCCATTGCCAGATCCCTGGCGATGGAACCGAAAGTCATGCTGTTTGATGAACCTACTTCTGCGCTTGACCCTGAATTGGTCGGGGAAGTCCTGCAGGTTATGAAACAGCTTGCAGAAGAAGGCATGACAATGGTTGTCGTCACCCATGAGATGAAGTTCGCCAAAGAAGTGGCGGACCGGATCATCATGATTGACCAGGGCACTATCATTGAATCTGCGGATCCGAAGAATTTCTTTGAAAATCCCCAGAATGAACGTACAAAACAATTCATCCAATTGGTTGAGTAGTCGATGAGAGCGATTCCGTCTGTAATGCGGAATCGCTTTTTTCGTGGCCAAAAGGTTTCGGGCGTATGATAAAGGATAAACAACGTATATAGTGTAAATACAAAAAACTAAGGAGGAACATTCAATGAAAGTCGCAGACATAATGACCAAAGAAGTTGATACATGCAATCCCGGACACTCGCTTCAGGAAGTGGCCGCCAAGATGAAGGAAATCAACGTCGGCTCTATACCGATATGCAAAAATGAAAAATTAGTCGGCATCATTACAGACCGCGATATTGTGGTTCGCGGCATTGCGGACAACCTGTCATTGGAGTCAGCTGTTTCTGAAATTCTTTCTGAAAATATGGTGACGGGCAATAAAGACATGAGCGTTGAAGAAGCCGCAGAACTGATGGCTGACCACCAAATCCGCCGTTTGCCGATTGTGGAAAATGACAAAGTCGTTGGAATCGTCTCTCTTGGCGACATCGCTGTAAAAGATAAATCATATGGCAATGCTGATATTGCGCTTGATGAAGTTTCAGAACCGGCTGAACCCGAGAAGTAAGAAAAAGAATAAGCAAAAAACCGGCCGAAGTTTCGGCCGGTTTTTTAGTTTGCAAGCTTGCTGGATTTTATTCGACTGTAATGACTGAAGCGGAAATGAGTGGCATGTCCTCTTCTGCGTTGCCGTCATAGATGCCTTCCAATTGGATAGTGTCTCCCGGTTCAACTGGCGTTTCAGCCATATTCCGTATATATACCTGCTGGCCGTCATTGGAAAGGATAAAGGAAGGGAAAGCGACATCATCCGCCAGTTCTTCTACTGTACCTGAGATTTTTACTGCTGCGCCTTCTTCTATATTCCCAGCAGCCAGGTCTGAAACAGGAGTCATCTCTGCATTTTCCACTTCTTCAGGATCAGTGGGATCAAGGTCGTCGCCTTCAGGAGCGGAAACTTCCGTTTGCGATTCCTCTTCAAGCTCGGGCGTATCATCGCCTCCACAGGCTGACAGCAATAGTGCAACACTTATCGGCAAATACCATTTCTTCATTGTGATCACTCCAGTACGTTGAATTTGATCGTTTCAGGAAATATACCCTTCTTTCGGAGGTTTTAAAACGATAGGCGGAATTCGCGGGCAGGGATTGCCTGTCATTTGTCGAATGGAATAAACAAGGAAAGAAATGAGGTGCAAGCATGGAGTTATTTGAAATGCCCAATCAGCTGGACAATAAGAAAAAGCACGTACAGAAAGTTGCGGAATTCGAAAAGACCAATATTGTGAATATGCAATTGGCAGCAGGGGAAGAGATATCGGAACATGACGCCGACGCGGATGTTCTGATCATCGTAAACAGCGGACGAGTCGAGTTTACAGTAGAAGGAACAGTCGCGGAAGTATCTACAGGTGTCATGATGAGGATGACGCCGAAAGAGAAACACAGCCTGAAGGCGATAGAAGATTCAAACTTCCTCGTCATTCAAATTAAGCAATAGAAAAATCCCAAGTCAAACGGCTTGGGATTTTTTCTGTCAATCTATACTTTTTGAGATGGAAATTCTCAAATCACCATTCGAAGTCCTCGGGATACTTTGCGGATACTTCGATTTCATGTATTTGCTTCTTGCCGGGAGTGGCAGCAGAAAGAACCTGTTTGCGAAATGCCTGATAATCATTGTCCTGTACAGCCAGTTTCATAGCAATTGTGGAAAGGCTCTTTTCGCGCTGCTCTTTTGTCATGCCGATATACTTGAGGTTCATCAGGTCCACATATTGAATGGCGTAATCATCCACTGTGACGGGCTGGTTAAAACCTTTTAAAATCGACTCGTATTCTTCATCGGGAACATGGCCCTGCAGGCAATCCAGAACAAGCGACTGGAAACGATAGATGACCGGCAGATGAACATCCCATATCGATTGTGAAACCCGTTTCTGATAAAGGCTCACGAAATCCTTCAGCGCAATCGCCGCGTAAATCAATTCAGGCCAAAGGATTTCTGCAGAGAAATAGATGTTTTTATCAGGTGCGATAAATCCGTGCTGCTTCATCGTGTGTTCATGGAGGCCGTTGAAGACGAAGTCCACATTGCGGTCGCCTTGGGCAGCATGGCGGATTTCATATGAAATCCCGAGTATGCGCCGGCGTGAACCTTCATAGCCGTGATACTGGTCTTCTTTGCCGATCACTTTATAAAATGCCTGGTTCAACTCATCCAGGTCAAAATAATCACCGCTAATTTTTACACCGGTATGATTCGGTGTACTCTTCATCGTCAGCATGCAGAATCCTCCTCAACGTTTCGGTTTGTAGTCGAGCTGCTTGAATAATCCATTGCGTTCATCATCTGTTAGATCACGCCATTCGCCTATCGGCAGATCTCCGAGCTGGATATTCATGATCCGGATCCGCTGCAGGCTGCGAACTTCATAGCCAAGTGCTGTACACATCCGGCGGATCTGGCGGTTCAATCCCTGTTTGATCGTCAATTTGAAAATATATTTCGTCAGTTTCTCGGCTTTTGCCGGAAGCGTGACTGTATCCAGAATTTCAACGCCTTCCCGCATTTTTTTCAGGAAAGAATCGGTGATCGGCATATCGACTCTGACAATGTATTCTTTTTCGTGTTCATTTTCCGCTCGCAGAATTTCATTGACGATGTCACCGTCATTTGTCAGAAGGATCAATCCTTCAGAATCTTTATCCAGGCGTCCGACATGGAAAATCCGTTCAGGGTGATTGACGAAATCGACGATATTCCCTTCGATGTGGCGTTCGGTCGTGCTTGTGATGCCCACAGGCTTATTCAAGGCGATATAAACGTATTCCTGCTGCGGCTGTTCGATCAGCTTGCCGTCGACATGCACTTGATCACCCGGCTGCACTTTGCTGCCGAGTTCCGCCGGAGCGCCGTTGATGGTAACGCGGCCGGCTTCGATAAATTTATCCGCGCCGCGGCGGGAGGTGATCCCGGTCTCACTTAAAAATTTGTTAATTCGCATAATAAAATCCCTTCGATTTGTAGAATTTGCTGTGTGTTTCCATTATACCCTCAAAAGGGACAGAACAAAACGAAGGGCTGATTACTTTTACAGCGAAAAAGAAAGTATAATCTATTGCAATTTTCTAAGTTGTTTGACAATATAGAAGGTAAGCTGTTTCATTATGCGCAGCCAAATCGACAGTATAATGAAAGCGCATACATAACGGCAAACCAATCAAGGGGAGGAAACAGAATGGTAATGGAATACGCAATTCCGAATACAGCTGGTGCAAAGAGTTCGTTCAAGGAAAGGTACGAAAACTATATTAACGGCGAGTGGAAAGCGCCGGCAAAGGGACAGTATTTTGATAACGTGTCTCCTGTAAACGGCAAAAAATTCACGGAAATTGCCCGTTCGACAGCCGAAGATGTTGAAGCTGCGATTGACGCGGCCCATGCAGCGAAGGATGGCTGGGGCAAGACATCAGTTACTGAACGCGCTAATATTCTTTTGAAGATCGCCGACCGGATGGAGCAGAATCTTGAAATGCTGGCAGTTGCCGAAACCTGGGACAATGGCAAGGCGGTACGGGAAACCCTGAATGCTGATATTCCTTTGGCGATTGACCATTACCGGTATTTTGCAGGCGTTATCCGTGCGCAGGAAGGATCGCTCAGCCAACTGGATGACGACACTGTCGCGTATCATTTCCATGAGCCTCTCGGAGTGGTTGCGCAAATCATTCCGTGGAACTTCCCGCTCCTGATGGCAACCTGGAAACTGGCGCCGGCGCTTGCTGCAGGAAACTGTGTCGTATTGAAGCCGGCAGAACAGACGCCTGCAAGCATCCTGGTGTGGGCTGAACTGGTAGGGGATCTGCTGCCGCCGGGCGTATTGAATATCGTCAACGGCTTCGGTCTTGAAGCAGGGAAACCGCTTGCGTCCAGTCCTCGTGTCGCTAAAGTTGCCTTCACAGGTGAAACGACTACTGGCCGGATGATCATGCAATATGCATCTCAAAACCTGATTCCGGTCACTTTGGAGCTGGGCGGCAAATCACCGAACATCTTCTTCAAGGATGTGATGGACCAGGATGATGCTTTCCTTGATAAAGCGATTGAAGGGTTTGTCATGTTCGCGCTCAATCAGGGCGAGGTGTGTACTTGCCCATCGCGTGTGCTCATCCAAGAGGATATTTATGAAGAATTCATGGAACGTGCGTTGAAACGCGTTGAAGCGATCAAACTTGGTAATCCGCTTGATCCGGAAACGATGATGGGAGCTCAGGCTTCGCAGGAACAGATGGAAAAAATCATGTCCTATCTGGATATCGGCAAGCAGGAAGGCGCCGAAGTCCTTGCAGGCGGCGACCGGAATGTGCTTGAAGGCGATTTGGCGGAAGGTTTCTATATCAAACCGACTGTATTTAAAGGGAACAATAAAATGCGGATTTTCCAGGAAGAGATTTTTGGACCGGTCGTTTCCGTAACGACTTTTAAAACGAAAGAAGAAGCGATGGAAATCGCCAATGATACATTATATGGCCTTGGAGCAGGCATCTGGACCCGCGATACGCATACGGCTTACCGTTTCGGCCGCGGCATCCAAGCGGGACGCGTCTGGACAAACTGCTATCACCAATATCCAGCCCATGCTGCATTCGGCGGCTACAAAATGTCCGGTTTCGGCCGTGAAAACCATAAAATGATGCTGGACCATTACCAAAACACGAAAAACATGCTGGTCAGCTACAGCCAGGACAAGCAAGGGTTCTTTTGATCGGCACTGTCTAGACTCCAGCGGCCCAGCCCCTCGAGTCGCTTCGGACTTGTCAGTAATGGCAAAGAACGCCATTACTGACAAGTCCTCCAGCGCTTGTCGGGGCTAACCGGGCGCTGTCGCTTTTCTAGTGTCTAGACTCCAGCGGCCCAGCTCTTCGGGTCATAAGTTCAATCAGCTGCGCGGCAAAGAGCGCCACTACGCTGATTTGCCTTATGCCTATCAGAGCTAAACGGGCACTTTCGCTTTTCTACGAAAGGAAGGGATTGCAATGGTTGAACGTGTAACAGCTACTGATGCCGCCCTTGAATTGATCGAGTTTTTAAAAGAGAAGCATGGCCCACTGATGTTCCACCAGTCAGGCGGCTGCTGTGACGGCAGCTCGCCGATGTGCTATCCGGAAGGTGACCTCTTTATCGGTGACCAGGATGTGCTGATGGGTGAAATCGGCGGAAGCAAATTCTATATGCACAAAAATCAGTTTGATTATTGGCGACACACCCAATTGATCATCGATGTAGTGCCGGGACGCGGAGGGATGTTTTCACTGGAAGGCGTTGAAGGGAAACGTTTCCTGACAAGGTCCCGCGCGTTTACTTCGGAAGAATCGAAGGAATTGCAGGAACAGGTTTAAAGAGAAGGCGGGATGTTCATCCCGCCTTTTTTATTTGGTAAAAATATTGAGTGGGACTGTTATATATATACAATTAAATCGCTTGCGAATTCCTGAAATGAAATTGGAAAGTATTTGAGCCGAATTGGAAAGTATTTCAGGCATTTTGGAAAGTATTTTAGGAGAACTGGAAAGTATTTTGGTTGAACCGGAAAGTATCGCCAAATTATGGAATTATAAATTCAAGTAATTTAATTTTTGAGCTGCCAAAACTTAAAAATAATTATTTCTGTAAAGAATTTGAAATGAAAAACTGCATGATTTTCATTCCTTCTGAAATCCATAAAAATACGAGGAACAGCAAGCGGAATAAAGTGAATTTTTTACTCAAAACCGCTTGCTGTCAATAGATTCCGCGCTTGTAAAATGGTATAATGGAAGAATGAAAGGTGGTCATCAATTTGACGAAATTAGTTAACCGGATTTCTTTTGAACAAGCCGAACATGCGATTTCCTATGCCTCACATTCACTCCATATCGAGGGCTTTGATGTGACACATGAGGACTGTAATTTTGTACGGTCGGTTCTGACGGGGGAAAAAACGGAAGCTCAATTCCATAAGGCCATTCGAAACAGATTTGATGTCTAGGTATAAGCATTCTTCTATGTATTGCTATCCAGGCTCGGATGTTCTGATCAATCATTTTTCAATTCATGATGACAATAAACTGAAGGAATTGGAAACGGTGTACACCTTGCTGCGCCTCTCCGAACTGAAGTTGAAGAAGCCGGCTGATCCTTTGGATATGGACGCTTTTATCGATATTCATCGGACTATTCTTCAGGACATCTATCCGTTTGCCGGTGAATTGCGCAAAGAGATGATTTCCAAGGGCTCGTCGTCTTTCGCACACCCCGATCATATCGAAGTGCAGATGCACCGGATTTTCAATGAATTGAAAGAAGAGAATTATTTAAAGGACCTTCCGCGCGATAAGATGATCGAGCGTTTGGCCCATTATCTTGCAGAGCTTAATGCCTTGCATCCATTCAGGGAAGGCAACGGCCGGACAGTCCGTGAATTTGCACGCCAATTGATGGCCAATGCAGGCTACCAGCTGGATTGGGAGAAAATTGCAGGGCCAGCTGAAATCATCAACGCATTCGTGGATTCGTTTAATTCGACTAACGACCGTCTGGAGAATCTTCTGGATGAAATGATAAAACCATAGGATTTCCGCATTCGAAAAGCGGCAATCCTATGGTTTTATTGTTTTTTATTTTCCTGCAGCCACTGAATGCCGAATTCCACCAACGGCTTCATAGCGACCAGTTTGACCTCCGCTTGCCCGAGTTTGCCGGTTCTGAATTCGCACGGAAAATCTTTGGCGATTTCAGGGAAGCGGTCCGAATCCATATCCACGCATTCGAATCTTTGCCAAATCCGCTCGCCGTTCAGCATAATCGCAGCGCCTTGCGGAGAAGTTGTCCGGTCGTCCTGTGCAAATTCGGCGTAATGCAAAGCGGTGCACGAATCAAAGCCGACGCCGATGAACAGGATTTTTACTTCAGCCTTCATCATTTTCGCAAGCGGTGAACCTTCACCGAATGAATCTTCAATGGGATGATCACGCATCCACTCTGCTGCGTCAGCGCCCCAGGCCATAAAAGAATGGGACGGATGGGGGCTCCGGATCGTGGCAGGGTGCCGGTGAAAGCATTCGGCGATTTTCCCCATGCCTCTGAGCCCCGTCAGATAAGGGTCATAGGCAGGAAGGTTCTCCCGCAAATCCGCGTGCCAGTTTTCAGGGATCGGGGGCTCCATCCAATACACCGGATCCGAGTTGTCAGCGGATTGTGAAGGCATTACGAGGGTGCCGCTCCCAGTAACTGTTTCCATCAGCGCTTCGACGGCTGCCTGGGCACCTCCCGCAATCCACCCCATCGACTTCAGCGAAGAGTGGACCATAAGCTGGTCGCCTTCTTGGATGCCGAGTTCTTTAAGTTGTGTTTTCAATGAATCTTTCGATTGGAACTCAGGTGTATTTAAAATACTCATTAATTCTGACATAATGCACCTCCTGTAAGTTCAATATATCATACGGCTAAAAGTTGCCGACCTGAAATATTGCGTATAGCATTAGTATATATTGATTAAAAAAGTAGGAGTGAAAATTATGGAAGCAAGGCTAATGAAAGAATCACGGACAATCCAAACGAAATTGGTGCTTCCGCCAGACACGAACCACATGAATTCAATTTTTGGAGGGAAAGTTCTGGCGTATATCGATGAAATTGCAGGCATTACGGCAATGAAACATGCCCGCCGGCAAGTCGTAGTGACAGCTTCCATCGATTCGGTCGACTTCCTTTCTTCAGCACACGTAGGAGATGTGCTTGAGCTTGAAGCGAATGTCACGTCAACGGGCCGCACTTCCATGGAAGTCTATGTAAGGGTGAAATCGAAAAATCTGCAGACAGGGGAAGAACGGCTTACAACTGAATCCTTCCTGACCATGGTGGCGATGGGCGATGACGGCAAACCAACGCCAGTTCCGGCTGTCATCCCCGAATCAGAAGGCGAGAAGCTGTTTTTCGAAACGGCGCCAGCGCGCCGGGAACACCGCAAGCAGAGAGCGAAAACGCCGCGTTAATCCCGAAAGGCCCGGCAGCTGTATCTTATCAGAAAAAGGTTCCGGCAAAAAACTGCCGGAACCTTTTTTATATCTTCTTATCAGATTTAACATTGGCCAGCGTATTGCCCGGCTCTCCTTGAATGACCGACATACTGCCATCGGTTTCAAGCACCACAGCCTGCACTTCTTCAAGGCTGCCTTTGCCCTGGTTGCGGATGGACTGCAAAATCTCCACTTTGTTGATCCGTTCTTTTTTCATCGCATCTTCCAAAAAGTTGCCGTTCAGATACAATAATTTGGGTTCGGATTTTATGAACTTATTAAAAGTCTTTGATCGTACCGCCAAGAATGTCATGATGTATTGTCCGCCGATCAATAAACCAAATGCAGTCAGCCCTTCCAGAAGGCTGATTTTATCATTCAGCAATATGGTAGCCAAAGTGGAACCGAGGGCCACAGTCACAACAAGATCGAATGCATTCAATTTAGTCAGTGTCCGTTTTCCTGAAATTCGAAGGAAAAAAACCAAGCCGATATAAGCCAGAAAACCGACGGTCACGATTCGAGTAAAGCTGCTCCAGGTTATTTCAAACATTCTTCAGACTCCTTTCTGTGGAAAAGATACTCTTTTTCCAACTTATCAACATGTTGATACCTCCGCTTTATTTTTTTGGGAATTATGCAGAGTTACCCCCATCATTCACAGAGTTTTCCCATATTCCATCTTTTCCCCATAAACTTCTGAACAAACAGTTTTGGGTGAATCCGTTCCTGAAAAAGATAAGGCTTTGTTCAGGGAGCTTAGATTGCGCAAAGAGGGTATGTAAAGAAGTAAGAAATTCAGTAAAAGGAGCGCTTGTGATGAAAACGTTTCTGAAGTTCATCCGCTATGCCGGATTGGTTATTTTCGGATTGGCAGTTCTTATGCTGCTGGCAGCCATACTTAACTACTTTATATCGTTTACAGATATATTGTGGTTTGAACCGGCCTTCATCCGTCTCTATCTGTTCCTTGCAGTCACTGGGATCCTTGCGTATATATTGGTCAGATTTCGGAGGAGAAAATAAAAAAGCAAAGAGTCGGCCGAAATTTCTTCGGCCGACTCTTTGCTTTATACCTGCTTATTTAGCTTTAGCCAATAGCTCATCAAAATAAGATCCGAATTCTTTTGAACGCTTCAGGATGGTGCTTGAAGCCACGCCGAACTTTTCGCTTAATTGTTTAGGAGCAAGCATAGGTCCCTTGATCAATTCATGATCCTGCAGGAATCTCCAATAGCCTCCGACAAGTGCCTCGGGTTTTTGGACGCTTGGCTGCTGGCTTGCCAGGTAGCTGTTCATGATGCTGGTCACATTATCTACCGTTTCCGCGTCAAAATCGGCTTCCTGGACATGCTTTTGCAATTCGTCCATGACAGACTGGTGTTCAGGTGAAAGGTCGATGCTTTCATCAACAGTTCCAGTAGAGTATTTGACGATGCTTTCAACTACCGCCAAATAATTGTCGCGAACGTATTGTTCGCCGTCAGTTGCATTCTCTTTCGCCATCTCAGCTTTTAATTGCTCAAGGTAAGGAGCGAATTCGCCGACAATCGTCAAATAGCCGTTAAGGAATAAAGCACCTTCTTCGCCGACGCGTGAATCAGGCAACAGGATTGCAAGCAAGCCTTGTCCGTCTTCCATATCTGTCGGTGGCTGATCAGCCATTGTGTACATATCGCCGGTAAAGGCATCTTTGAATTGAGCAGAGCTTTCATCGCCTTTTACATATTGGCCGACGAAGACTTTTACGTTGCTCCAGTTTTTCAGGATGTCCTGAGTGGTAGGGCGCTGGGAAAGATCAATCTGCTTATCCAGGTGCTCCTGCCAAAGTTCAGGTTTTTTCATGAACAGAAAATTCTCGATGACAAATGCCTGTGCATCATTTTCTGCCATTGTCTTCATCAGGCGAGGCTGCCATTCCTGCTGCAATTCACGGAAATCAGCAAGCTGTTCCTGATTCGGGTTTTCTGAAAAGAACAACTGGCGCACTTTGAATAGTTCTTCGTTCACCAAGTCATTTACCGAGACAGTTTGTTCTTTTCCGTGACATTTCTTGTATTTCTTTCCGCTGCCGCATGGGCAAGGATCATTTCTTCCTACCATTCTAATCACCTACATTTTTTCTTGAGTGTACCATACATTGCGGTTTCGCTCAAAAGTCCGACGATTCTGACGCACTTTTGGTATGGGAATCGCAAATGATTGGTCTTTTAGACCTATGAAAACAACTTGATTTCTAAAGCTTCCAGAATGTGCTGAGGAACGAAGAAGCGCGCCGTTACCAGTGGGTCGACGACTTGGCTGATCTGCGCTTCGCCGGCCGCACTCATGAGCATGGTCATTTCGCTGACACTTAAATCAGTGAATGGCAATAAAAGATCGATCATCTCTTCAGTGGCGACTTTCACCGCTTCATCGAGCGTCATCGCGGAGACGAGAAGTGAAACCCCTTCATTGTTGATCAGTACAGGGAATTTGGAATGGAAGCCTTTCACCACTTCAAGGGTCACCGTGGCGCGTCCTGGCACTTCAATGCCGGAAACGCTGACTTCGCCGTCGCCCATGGCGGCATGGAAATCACCAAGGGCAAACAATGCGCCTTCGGTAAAGACAGGGAAGTAGAGGGTGGCGCCTTGCGTGATGTGCTTTGTATCCATATTGCCGCCGTGAGCACCGGGCGTCCCACAGGAAACCGGTTCACCTTCAGGGGCAACACCGATGACACCGATCATCGGGTTCAACGGCAGATGCAATTTTTCATTGAAAATGGCTTTACCGTTCCTGATCGGAATGATTTTGGATTCCATCTCCTCAAGGCGGTGGCCCATGACACCAAGATCCGGCCCTGTGACCATGACGCCCTGATCGCCGATTTCAAGTTCATCGATTGTCACTTTGAGTAAATCGCCGGCGGAAGCTCCTTCTACATAGACGGGACCAGTTGCCGGATTGATCCGGTTCCAGTCGATTGCAGCCACTTCCTGATCCGCCGACTGGATCTGGTCGGTGAAGCAATCGCAGGTATCAATGCTGACCGTATCTCCCGAATTCACACGGAGTACGGGGGCGTTTTTTCTTGAAAAAGAATAAATGACATCATCAGTGGACAGCTTGTGCACAATAAACCACTCCTTTTCTTACTATTTAGTCAATTGTAGCAACTGCACCTTTGAATAGCAAAACCCAGGATGCGCCCAGTTCCGCAGTATAGTATGATGAGAGAAAATGATTTGGTGCCAAGGAGGAATCCGAGTTGATAGAAGAACCTTCCCATCGATTGATTGCATGGATGAAAGTGATCATCCTGGCATCTCTGGTGCTTTTGGGTGCCCGGCAGTTCATCTTTGAACCTGTGGAAGTTCATGGCAAATCCATGATGCCGACATTTGAGGAAAATGATCGGATCCTCCTGATGAAGATAAGTGACATTGAACGTTCCGATATGATCGTTTTCAAAGTAGCTGAAGACAGAAACTACTTGAAACGTGTAGTGGGGGTTCCGGGAGACGTGGTGGAAATGAACAATGACCATCTGTATATAAACGGTGTAGAAACAGCAGAACCTTATTTGGAACAAAATAGAAAAGTGGCGAAGCAGCTGGGATTCAGCAAACTGACAGAAGATTTTTCCGCGGTGACTGTGCCTGCCGGTTATTACTTTGTGATGGGCGACAATCGCCTGAACAGTGTCGATTCCAGGATGCTCGGCTTTATCAAAGGCGATAATATTCTTGGGGAAGTGAAATTCAGGCTGTCACCGGTTGACCATTTGGGACCGGTCAAATAGCGTCGAAGGAAAGGGGAGTCTTTATGGAAATTGCGGTGATTTCTCAGAACGAGCTGGAAGCCCAAGGATTGAAGTGGGTGATGGAGTCGCATATGAACGGGGTCTCCGTCTCATTTTCAAAGGATGCTCCTGCCGACTGCCTTGTGGTTGATATGGATATGTGGACCGATGATCTGGAAAAGGAACTCACCCAGCGCAATATTCCGTGGGTCGGTTTGTCATCCGATCGCACATTCATGACGGCTTACCGGGCTTTAAAAGGGAAAGCGGCCGATTTGCTGTTTCGGCCATTCGATCCACTGCTTCTCATAAAGCAGCTGCAGCAGATTCGCTTCCAGCTTCGCAATGAAAAAACAAGTGAAGGAAGCTTGAAACAGACGCTTCTCAGATACGAAGATTTCTTTGATGCTGAAGTTCTGACCCCAGCTGTGACGTTTGCTGCATTCGTGTTGCCGGATAAAGCGGGCTATCCGCTGTTGAGCAAGCAGCTGAAAAATTATCCTTTTCATAAAGGAGCGGAAATCTTCGCTTTTTCCGATTTTGTTTTAGCTGCGTTTCTGACGGATGATGAGCAGGCCTGCATCGAAGAAAGCCGGATGTTTTATGAATCCTGGAAACGGGAGAGCCGGGAGGACCTGTCGATTTTCGTCAATGCCAACCGCCAGCTGCGGCTGAAAGACTATTATCAGGGAACAAGGGATATGACTTCACTGATCTTTTATGAAGGCTATGATATTACTGTCATTGAATATGAACCCATTGGCTGGCAGCCGCTGGACCCATTTTTGACGCCGGTTGAGCAGCGCGAATGGATTGAAATGCTGGAGAGGAAAGACACACGGGCCATCCATGCCTGGATGCAGCATGAATTTCTTTACTATTCGCGTCCATATCCCGATCCGGAAATGATACGCGTCCGGCTGACGAGTGTGCTGGCCCAGGCGCGCCGATATATGAAGTCCGTCCATTTGCAGGATGAGCAATGGGAGCAGCGCTATCATGAAATATTCGAAGTGATCGTCAAAGATCCCGTAGTCTATAAGATCGCGCAATCCACATTGAACTTTATTGTGAATGTGGTGTCCGCAGCAGTGAAGCATGCGGAAAGCGGAGAATCCCCCGCTTCGGAAGAAATCCGTGCGCTCATGGAAGCGAATTACTGGAATCCGGATTGGAATTTATCGGCCTGTGCTGAACAGCTGCGGATGAATAAGAGCACATTAAGCCGCAGATTCCAAAAGCAGAGCGGCCGGAAGTTCAGCGACCTGCTGATGCAGATCCGCATACGTGAAGCCAACCGGCTCATGAAAGAGACGGATATACCGCTCGATGAAGTGGCTCGGCTCAGCGGCTTCGGCAATGCTTCTTATTTCAGTGCAGTCTATAAGAAACGTGAAAAATTGACTCCTTCCCAATATCGGCAGGGAGAACTTCATTTGGTGGATTGAGCGGCTTTCTTCGGAAGGCCGTTTAAAATTTGTTTAAAATTCATGAAAATAAAGTAGTTTGAAAAATAATTCTAAAATCGACTGTTTTATTCGAAATTAAAGTAAACAAAACTAAATAAATGAAATAAATTATAAATAATTAACTGAATAATTCATATAGAATGAAAATATACACAAAGGAGGAACTCGAAATGAAAACGATTTCAGAACAAAAAGTAATGCAATATACAGGCACAAAGCTTAATACAAAAGGATGGCAGCAGGAAGCGGCATTGCGTATGCTGATGAATAATCTGGATCCCGATGTGGCGGAACGCCCGGAAGACTTGGTTGTTTACGGCGGAATCGGTAAGGCCGCAAGAAACTGGGAAAGTTTTGACGCCATTGTCCTGTCGCTGAAAGAACTGGAGAACGATGAAACGCTGATGGTGCAGTCCGGCAAACCGGTCGCTATTTTCAAGACGCATGAAAATGCGCCGCGAGTGTTGATTGCCAACTCGAATATTGTTCCGGCTTACGCAAATTGGGAAACGTTCCATGAACTCGATAAGAAAGGGTTGATGATGTATGGCCAGATGACAGCCGGCAGCTGGATCTACATCGGTTCGCAGGGCATCGTGCAAGGGACGTATGAAACGTTTGCGGAACTTGCGAAACAGCATTTCGGCGAGTCGCTGAAAGGGACAATTACGCTGACTGCCGGACTCGGCGGCATGGGCGGCGCACAGCCGTTGGCGGTTACGATGGCCGGCGGTGTCTGCATCGGCATTGAAGTGGATGAGACCCGCATCGATCGCCGCATCGCCACACGCTATACAGACGTAAAAACAGATTCACTCGACGAAGCGATCCGCTTGGCTGAAGAAGCGAAACAGGAAGGGCGCGCGTTATCCATCGGCTTGCTGGGCAATGCTGCGGATGTATTGCCGGAAATGATCGACAGGGGCTTTACACCGGATGTCCTAACGGATCAGACTTCGGCGCATGATCCATTGAACGGCTATATTCCGTCGAAGATGTCATTAGAAGATGCCGCAGCGCTCCGCGAATCGGATCCGGCGGCATACGTGAAGCTGTCGAAAGCGTCGATGGCGCAGCATGTTCGTTCAATGCTGGAAATGAAAGAAAAAGGCGCCATTACGTTTGATTACGGCAATAATATCCGCCAGGTGGCAAAAGACGAAGGCGTCGAAAATGCGTTTGATTTCCCTGGATTTGTACCGGCTTATATCCGTCCGCAATTCTGTGAAGGCAAAGGTCCATTCCGCTGGGTGGCGCTATCCGGCGATCCGGAAGACATCCGCAAGACGGATGAAGTGATTTTACGTGAATTCAGCTACAACACGCATCTTTGCAATTGGATCAAGATGGCGCAGGAAAAAATCCAGTTTCAGGGATTGCCTGCGCGGATCTGCTGGCTCGGGTACGGCGAACGCGCCCGCTTCGGAAAGATCATCAACGATATGGTGGCGAGCGGCGAGTTGAGCGCTCCGATCGTTATCGGGCGCGACCACTTGGATTCCGGTTCCGTGGCATCGCCGAACCGCGAAACCGAATCGATGAAAGATGGCTCGGATGTTGTTGCTGACTGGCCGATTCTTAACGCCATGGTCAACGCGGTCGGCGGCGCGACATGGGTTTCGCTTCATCACGGCGGCGGTGTCGGCATGGGCTACTCCATACACTCGGGTATGGTCATAGTTGCGGATGGCACGAAAGATGCCGAAGCGCGTCTGGAAAGAGTATTGACGACAGATCCGGGAATGGGTGTAGCGCGCCACGTCGATGCCGGCTACGAAATCGCAGAGAAAACAGCGCGTGAAAAAGGCGTTAACATTCCGATGATGAAAGGTGGAAACCCCAAAAATGACTAAAGCGGTTTGGATTAAACATGCACAGCTTGCAACCATCAAAGGCCAGCAGGGCCCAAGATCTAAAGAAGCGATGAGCGAATTGGGATTGATCGAAGATGGCAGCATCTGGCTGGAAGACGGAAAAATAGCGGCAGTCGGCACAACAGCTGAGCTGGAAGAGCAATACACAGCCCGCTCATCGGAGGCTGAGGTCATCGATGCCAAAGGGCAATTGGTGACGCCGGGGCTGGTCGATCCGCATACGCACGTCGCGTACGGCGGAAGCCGCGAAGGCGAATTTGAAAAACGGCTGCAGGGCGTTTCCTATATGGATATCATGAATGCCGGCGGCGGAATCCATGCCACGATGCGCATGACCCGCGAAGCGACGGAAGAGGAATTGATTGCGCAGACGACGAAACGGCTCGATTCTTTCCTTGAACACGGCGTGACAACGGTTGAAGGCAAAAGCGGCTACGGTATGAACCTGGAAACCGAGCTGAAGCAATTGAAGGTCATGAAACGATTGAACGCGGAGCACCCGATTGATCTGGTGCCGACGTTCATGGGCGCGCATGCGGTGCCGTCCGAATACAAAGGAAAAGAAGATGAGTTCGTCGATTATTTAATAGAAACAATGCTGCCGGAAGTTGCGGACTTGGCAGAATTCAATGACGTGTTCTGCGAAAAGAATGTCTATACGCCGGAACAGTCTGAGCGCATTCTGGAAGCTGGCAAAAAGTACGGCCTGACGCCAAAAATCCACGCTGATGAAATCGTCTCTTACGGCGGAGCGGAACTGGCTGCAAAAGTCGGCGCCATTTCAGCGGAGCATCTGTTGAAAGCTTCCGATGAAGGCATTAAGGCGATGGCCGATGCCGGCGTCATCGCTTGCCTGCTGCCTGCGACAGCTCTTTATCTCCGCGAGGAAGCGGCACAGGGGCGGAAAATGATCGATTCGGGAGTGGCGGTTGCGATATCGACGGACTGCAATCCTGGATCCTCGCCGACCGTCTCCATGCCGCTGGTCATGAACCTGGCCTGCATCTCGATGCGCCTGACGCCTGCGGAAGCTTTGGTGGCTGCGACGTATAATGCCGCCTGTGCCATCAAGCGTGAAAACCGGGCCGGATCGATTGAAGTCGGCAAACAGGCGGATGTTGTTTTATGGAAAGTGAAATCGTATCAGGAGCTGCAGTATTTATTCGGCGTGAATCATGTTGAATCGGTTTGGAAAAATGGCGAGAAGGTGGTCGGATGAGTTATTTGAAAAGACCGGAATGGGCATGGCAGCCAGCGGACAGAGTGACTCATGTGCATCATTGGGTGAAACAGGAAGGGGAAGCGGATGTCGTCCTTTTCGGCGCGCCGCTCTCGCGTTCGTCCATCTCCGCTTCAGCGGCTTCGGAATATCCCGAAGCTTTCCGTAAAATGTGGAAAGGCTATGCCGCCTACAATCTGGACGAACGAATCGATCTGACAAAAATTTCAGTGCGTGATGCGGGTGACGTCGCCATGCACACGACGAACATCAAAGAATCGCACCGGCGCATTGAAGAATCGGTGGAAGGTTTGGCCGACAGCAAATTGACCTGCATGATCGGCGGCGACCACTCGACGACGGCCTGCGCTGTCAGAGGGGTGAAAAAAGCCTTTTCCGGTGAACGGATCGGCATTCTGCAGCTCGATACGCATCTCGATGTGCGCGACCCCAAGGAATTGGGGCCAGCCAACGGTACGCCAATCCGCCAACTGATCGATGGTGAAACGGTTAAGGGTGAAGATGTCGTGAACATCGGTCTGCACGGCTATTTCAATACGAAAGACCTGGTTGAATACGCGGATCAAAACGGCATCAGGATGGTGACGATGCGGGAAGCGAGAAAGGCAGGTTTGACTGAAACAATCCGCAAAGCAGTGGAAGCTCTTGACCATGTGGACCGCATCTACGCCACGATCGACATGGATGTGCTCGACATCAGTGTGGCTCCGGGGGTCCCTGCTTCGACGCCGGGCGGAATGAAATCAGAAGAGTTATTTGAAGCTTTATTGGAGATAGGAAAAACGGAGAAAGTGCGACATATCGATTTTGTCTGCCTGGATCCGCAAAAAGATGATCATGTGGCAGCCACAGTCAAAACAGGGGTGTATGCGTGGCTGCAGTTTATGACCGGAGTTGCAATGAGAAGTTCTACAAGTTGAAATAGCTTTTATATACCGCTTCGGCGCTTTGGACAAGTCTCCCGCAATAAGCCGAGAAGGACACTCGTCTTATTGCTCCGACCAGTCCGGAGGCGCGCCGGCGCTGAGGGAAGTCTCTAAAGATATGGAGCAAAACAGCGAAGACTCCCAGGGGAGCAAGCGCAGTGCTGAAATCCACTCGGGCGTTTAGCCCGAGTTAGTTCAGCTCGAGCCCCCAGGAAAGCGCAGCTGTTTTGCGGAATATCGACTACATTAGATTATTGATTCAACTTACTTAATCCAATAAAAGGGGATGGGGAAAATGGTCACAAAAGGGGTTAAAGAAAACGATCTTCCGAAAGTGAAAAGCAATACGGGGATGTGGAAATTCTTCGTTTACAGTTTTATTGGCGCGTTCATGTTTTTTGTACCTGTGACAATCGGTGAAAAGAACTCGATCATGCTGGATCACATCGTTACTTTTCTGCGCGCTAATGTCAGTGGCGTTCTGCCTTATTATGCACTTGCTATAATTGCTGCAGGCGCGGTTTATCCATTTGCATCAGGAACCTGGAAAAAGAGCGGTGTTGATAAAGTATTCTCCATCTTTAAAGTGGTCGGCTTGCTGGTCGGCGTGATGATCGTTTTCAGTATCGGTCCCGCCTGGCTGTTTGACCCTGATATGGGGCCGTTCCTTTTCAATGCACTGGTTATTCCGGTCGGCTTATTGGTGCCGATTGGTGCGGTGTTCCTGGCATTATTGGTCGGTTACGGCCTGCTTGAATTCATCGGTGTTTTGCTGCAGCCGATCATGCGTCCACTCTTCAAGACACCGGGGCGTTCTGCAATTGATGCAGCAGCGTCGTTTGTCGGCAGCTATTCATTAGGGTTGCTGATCACAAACCGTGTTTATAAAGAAGGGAAATATTCAGCGAAGGAAGCGGCCATCATTGCAACCGGCTTTTCAACTGTTTCCGCCACTTTCATGGTTGTTGTCGCATCAACGCTGGATATTATGGATATGTGGCTGACATATTTCTGGGTTACTCTAGTCGTGACGTTCCTGGTAACAATGGTGACCGTCAGAATCTGGCCGTTATCAAAAATAAAGGACGATTACCATCCGGATGCGACTCCGCAGCCTGAACAAAAAGCAGAGGGTAATCGCTTTACTGCTGCTTGGAAAGAAGCGAAAGAAACAGTTGGACAAGCGCCGCGGCTCGCAGATAATGTCGTTCAAAATCTCAAAGACGGCTTTTTGATGACAATGGCCATTTTGCCGACAATCCTGTCGATCGGTCTTTTAGGGCTGGTGCTGGCTGAATTTACTCCGGTATTCGACTGGATTGGCTATCTTTTCTATCCATTTACATGGGCGCTCCAATTGCCTGAACCGATGCTTGTTGCCAAAGCCAGCGCACTCGGCATTGCAGAGATGTTCCTGCCTGCGTTATTCGTGGCAGAAGCCGCTCTATTGGTGAAATTCGTCATTGCGGTGGTTTCGGTTTCATCCATCATCTTTTTCTCGGCGTTGGTCCCTTGTATCGTAGCGACGGATATTCCGCTTTCCATTCCCAAATTGGTTGTCATTTGGATACAGCGTGTTATTTTAACTTTGGTTTTCGTTACGCCAATCGCCTATCTGATCCTTTAACGCACTGATACGTTACCACTGTATCTTGTTAAAATATGGTAATTAATACTTGAGCTTTGGTTAGCTGAAATTTATACTGAGGGTAACTCAAGATGCGATAGCGGCTGCTATCGCATCTTTTTTCGAAGGGATGGGAAACGAATGATTACATTAACAGGGAACGATTTAACGATTGAACAATTGCGCAGAATCCTGTTTGAGAATGAGAAGATCAAATTGGACGAAGAGGCAATGGAGCGCGTCCGTAACAGCCGGGCAGCGGTTGAACGGATTGTAGCGGAGAAAAAGACCGTTTACGGCATCAATACAGGTTTCGGGAAATTCAGCGATGTCAGCATATCGGAAGAAGATGTAAACCCGTTGCAGCTCCATTTGATCCGCTCACATGCATGTGGCATCGGCAGCCCTTTTTCGGAAGCGGTTTCACGCGCCATGGTCGTGCTGCGCTTGAATGCGTTATTGAAAGGTTTCTCCGGAATCCGTCCGATTGTCGCTGAACGACTGGCGATGATGGTCAATGAAAAGATTCATCCGGTCATTCCACAGCAAGGTTCACTGGGAGCTTCCGGTGATTTGGCTCCGCTTTCACATCTGGCATTGGTGCTGATTGGGGAAGGCGAATACTGGAAAGACGGCGAACCGGCAGACGCTTCATCAGTTTGGCAGGAAAAAGGCCTGTCTCCTGTGGAATTGCAGGCGAAAGAAGGGCTTGCACTGATCAATGGCACCCAGACCATGACGGCTCAGGGAGTCGTCACATATATTGAAGCGGAAACACTGGCACTTCAAAGTGAGTGGATCGCTGCAATGACTTTTGAATCCTTATTCGGCGTCATGGATGCGTTTCATCCGGCGGTACACAAGGCGCGCGGCTATAAAGAACAAATGGCAGTTGCCGAGCGCATGCGCTGGTGGCTTGACGGCAGCCGCCTTTCAACGGTACAGGGAGAAAAACGCGTCCAGGACGCCTATTCACTGCGCTGTATTCCGCAAGTCCACGGTGCCAGCTGGCAAACTTTGGCGTACGTAAAAGAGAAACTGGAAATCGAAATGAATGCGGCAACTGATAATCCACTGATTTTTGAAGACGGCGAAGTGGTGATTTCAGGAGGCAACTTCCACGGGCAGCCCATCGCTTTTGCGATGGATTTCCTGAAAGTTGCAGTGGCTGAACTCGCGAACATTTCTGAACGGCGCATTGAGCGTCTTGTCAATCCGGCATTGAACGAAGGACTGCCTGCATTCCTCAGTCCTGAACCGGGTCTGCAATCGGGAGCGATGATTCTGCAATATGCTGCGGCAAGTCTTGTGTCGGAAAATAAAACCTTGGCACATCCCGCATCAGTAGATTCGATTCCATCTTCCGCCAATCAGGAGGATCATGTCAGCATGGGCACGATCGGGTCGCGACATGCGAGCGACATCACAGAAAACGCCCGACGCGTACTTGCAATTGAAGCGTTCTGTGCGGCTCAGGCAGCCGAATATCGCGGAGCGGACAGAATGTCGCCAAGAACAGCAGAGCGCCTCGGGGCAATCCGGAAAGTAGCCGGTCCGATCGACGAAGACCGCGTATTCAATCCGGACATCGAGCGTATTGCGGCGTTTCTATTGGAAGAGGCTTATTTAGGAATTAAAAAATATGTAGTTTCCTGATTTGAAAAAGCGCTGCAGTAAACAGCGCTTTTTGTGTTGCAATAGTCATTTTCGGCTGCCCGAATCTGAGTCCAGGACAAAAATGATATAACCCATATCCTCCCCGAAATTCCAATCCAGAAATGTTTCAAGTATATTGCGCTTCAGCACTTTTTCTAAACCTACATTTTCAAGCAAAGTTCGTTCAAGCGGGCGTTTGACTAATTTTAAGGTTTCCGTATATCCTTCTTCTATCAAAGCCTTCTCAATCCCGACCAGAATCCCTACTCGTTTCACCAGCAGCGTCCGGTTACTGAGCCAATAGCTTTCTACCCGTCCGGGTTTACGTTCCGCTTCTTCATGGACCTTCTCAATTTTTTGATAAAAGCTTTCTTTATCCAGTCCATTTTGCCAATCGAACTCTGACTGTTTCGGTTTTTCATCCATGATTCCCAGTAATAATCCGGATTCCATGGAAAGATTCCAATCAGCATACAGTTCTTTAAACTCCAATCCTGTCACTTGCAAAAGCTCATGGAGGATCTTTGGCTTCAGATCATTCAACAGCAGATCTCTCGTTTCCAGGACGCGTTTCCACTCGTTTTGCTTGAGCAGCGTCTTTTCAACAGGATTGATGAATCCTCGAAAATGGATGGTGATGTAAGGTCTGGCAATAGTGACATAGACAGAAGTGGGGCCTTTGCCAAAGTGATTGCGCAATAAGGTAGATATATAACCACTGGTTTCTGATTGGACGGTTCGTTCTTTAGGCATATCGAGCAGCTCCTTTTCAGCACAGTAAAAGCTGGTATTCCCTTTAAAGGCAGATGATGTTTAAGCCTGCTTTTCAAGCAGGAGAACCATATAACTGACATCCTTATGGAAGTTCCAATCCACAAATAAGTCCTGAACCTGTCCATCCAGCAAAGATTCGAGATTGAACAGACTGGTAATCCGTTGTTCCATTGGACGTTTGGCTAAACGCAGTTCTTCGATGACGCCATTCTGAACAAGCTTTTTTTCAATTTCTACAAGAATGCCGATACGCTCAATCAGCAGGATTTTGTCGCTCAGCCAATAGAAATTTGTTTGTTCCGGCTTTTTCTGAGTCCGAATACTGTTTAAGATGACGATTTCCTTCAAGGTTTCCTGATCCACAGCTTCAGGCCATGGCAATTCTTCAGGCAAATGGTCTTTTTCAAAGGGAATAAACAGCAATCCGCTCTTTTTCTTTAAATTCCAATCTGCATACAAATCTGACAACGGTTGATCAATATAAGCTCTGAGTCCATTTAGCATGTCCTGTTTCAAAGAGCTGATCATCAGATCCCGGGTTTCAAGCACCCGGTCCAATTCCTGGCGCTCCACAAATATTTTTTCAGCAGGCAAGAGAAATTCCTGCAAGTGGATAAGAAGGAATGGCGGTTGAAGAATCACAGTTGTTTTCCCCGGTTTTTCTCCGAAATGATCCTCCAGAAATTGTTCTGCGTATTTGGCGACAAGGGTTTTCACATTCTGCTGGTTGGTCAATGGAAGGGCTCCTTTCATAACTGACTGTGAAGAAAAAAACATCTTCATGGTAAAAAAAACGCCAAAAAGAACAGACAGTCCTTTTCGGCGTTATTGCCAGCACTATTGTCTGGAATACACTGCGCTTAGATATAATTATTTTAATAATCTGATTTTCGTTATCTGTAGTTCATTCCAAGCTAACATAAACTTGGTGACAAGTGAAGCAAAACAATCAAAAGACACCTTAATTCTTATACTAACTGAATTAATCGATTCGAATGCCATTTTACATCAGCACTTTTCTATTAGCTTCAGAAAAGGTCCAACTTTTCAATCCTTCTGATCGCTTCCGCAATTCGCTCTTCATCCACCAGCAGGCCGACACGCACAAATCCTTCGCCGCTTCCGCCGAATCCACTTCCTGCCGCAACGGAAATATCCGCATGCTTCAGCAGGTAATTGACGAATTCAATGCTTGTGAATCCTTTAGGCACCGGCAGCCAGGCAAAGAAAGAGCCTTTCGGCGCTTCGATTTCCCAGCCGATGCGGGCACATTCCTCAATCAGCACCTGCCGGCGTTTTTCATAAGTGTCAACGAGTTCTGTGACGCAGGACTGATCTCCGGTCAACGCTTCGGCTGCAGCATGCTGCAAGGCAGGCGACAGTCCTGCGAATAGATGATCCTGAATCAGATTCAGCGCTTCAATCATTTTCGAGTTGCCAACGGCGAAACCAATCCGCCAACCGGCCATATTATAGGTCTTCGATAAAGTATACATCTCGATTCCAATATCCTTGGCTCCTTCAGACTGCAGGAAGCTTGGCGGCTTTATGCCTTCATAACCGATGGCGCCGTATGCAAAATCATGGACGACAGCAATGCCGTTGGTTTTCGCAAATTGAACGGTGTCGTCGAAAAATTCTTTGGTGGCGACTGCGCCGGTCGGGTTATTAGGATAATTCAGGTACATCATCGAAGCCCGGTCGAGCGTTTTTTGTTCCAGTTCGCTGTAATCAGGCAGATAGCCGTTCTCAGGTTTCAATGTCATCAAATCCATATCGATTCCTGCCAAAGGGGCGCCGGACATGTAATCCGGGTAGCCCGGATCAGGCAGGAGGAGTGATTCGCCTGGATCCAGGAATGCGAGCGGCAGCTCTACAAGTCCGATTTTCGTACCGGCCAGCAAGGCAACTTCAAGGTCAGGATCGATATCGACATCATACTCGCGTTTATAGAAATCAGCAGCGGCCTGACGCATCTCCTTTATCCCCCGGAACGGTGAATATTTATGATTCTTCGGATCAGCGACAGCTTCCTGCATGGCTTTGATGATATGTGCAGGCGTTGGCTGATCAGGATTTCCTTGGCCCAGATTTATGACGTCGCGTCCTTCAGCCAAAGCTTTTGCTGTCTGTGCCGCCAGTGAAGAAAAGAATTGTTCCGGTAATTGCTGCAAACGCTTTGAAAATTCCATTATGCATTCCCTCATTTTCTAAATAATTGCGCATCTATCCCAAATCTTATAGAGTTTAACCATATCTGTCCACACTGGAAATTGCCGATTTCATTGCGGAGCTGCGCAATGAAAGGCGGAAACAGATGGTAAACGAGTTTAATGGAGGAGATTGGATGGCTGTTCACAGTTTTCATGTAAAAGCGGATTGGCCAGGTCTGCGCAATGATGTAGGAACAATTGAAACGGGCAATTTGAAGACGGAGATATCGATTCCACCCGAAATGGATGGCCCGGGAACCGGGACAAACCCGGATGAAATGCTGCTCGGTGCTGCGGCGACTTGTTATATTATCACGCTTGCTGCGATGCTTGAGCGCAGTAAAATCGAAAAAGAAGCGTTGACGATGGAATCGGAAGGGGTTGTGGATGTCACCAACGGCGTCATCACGTATAAAAAAATCATTCACCGGCCGAAGCTGGTGTTGAAAAAGGACGCTTCTGAAAAAGATTTCTCGATGGCAGGGAAGCTTGCCGAGAAAGCGGAAAGTTCCTGCATGATCACACGCGCCATCAAAGGCAATGTGGAAGTCGAACTGGCAGCGGATATTTCCGCAGCCGAATAAAGGATGCAAGCCACCAGTGAAAAGAGCTGGTGGCTTCTTTTATTGCTGTATGGATGAAAAATGGATCATATAGAAATAGGTACAATATCTCTTAATAATATTTATTTATGGAACAATTTACCTCTTTTTAAAATTAAGAAAGGAATTCCCAAAAGACTTAAGGAATCTATTTAGGGTAACGAAACGCTTAAGGGGGAAGGAGGACGCTCAAGTATAGGAAAAGAAATTATCGCTTGGAGTTAAGGTGAAAAATCAAACACAAAAGGAGCCGATCATTTGATGAAGAAGATGGGAATGAAGAAAAGCATGTTAAGTCTTTCTGTTGCAGGCGCATTGGTTTTCAGCGCATCGCCACTGGCTTTGCCGACAGCACTCGCAGTAGGTGAAGGTCCAGGATACGGCGGCAATGAAACAATCAACACTTCAATTTTGACCACTTATGATGAAATGGCAGATTTCCTAAAAGAGCAGGACGCAAAGCAGGCAAACATGGAATTGGAAGTCATTGGGCAAAGTGTAAAAGGCCGTGACCTCTATCTAGTTAAATATATGACAAATCCGGAAAATCCGACAATCCTGTTTCTGACGCAGCAGCACGGCAATGAACAGTTGACGACTGAAGGCGCCCTCGAATTCGTCAAACACATGGGTACAGGCAAGATGAAAGGTGTAACGGATGGCGTCAACGTGCTGATTGTACCGATGCTGAACGCTGACGGTGCAATGGGTGATGTGAATTTCTCACTTGAAGATTATGTAGCTAAAGGCGACCGGAACCTGACCCGCTACAACGCGAATGAAGTGGATTTGAACCGTGACCACGTCAATAAAATCCAGCCGGAAACTCAGGCACTTCACTATAATGTTATGCAGAAGTACGACATCGATTATATGATAGACTTGCATCACCAAGGCACGCAAAGTGAACGCGATGGCGAATTGGTTTCAGGATCGATCCTGTATCCGACTACCCCGAATGTCGATGAAGATGTACTGCTGAAATCCAAACAACTTGGTGCAGTCGTTTTTGACGCGGTGGATTCGACGGGCTGGGGACATCTCGGCAAATACAATGGCGGCAACGCGGAAACGATCAGCCGAAACGGCATTGCAGTGGAATACGGCATATCGACGCTGTTGTTTGAAATGCGCGGCATGTCTGACCATGAATACGAGCCATATGTTCTTGGGCAAAAGAGCAATGGCTATTTGATCAAGCAAACAATTACCACACTTGATGCGGCTGTGCGTGCAATTGCTGACGGTTCGATTGAAAATGCCGATATTTCATTCTGGGATACGCTGGCGACTCAAACTACCCGCCGTACAGAGTGATTTATTTATAACAGAATGACCGTAAAGAAAGCGGAGCCGATTGCCGGCTCCGCTTTTGTTTTGAAAGATTATTGTCCAGCCAGTTCGGCAATTTCATCAGATGGATGTATATGGACGCCGCCACTTTCACTCTGCGCTGCAGCATACATTGCCTGTGCAACTTGCTCCGCCTGTATCGGCTTGTATTTTTTCATGCCGCCGCGCAGAATAGGGCTGATGAAAGGAGAGACCAGACTGGCGGCTTTTTCGCCGAGCCTGAATTCTTTCCGGTCACCAAGCAAAAGAGACGGGCGGAAAATATGCAGCGCGGACAAATCCAACTTCTTCAGGCCGTCTTCCATTTGGCCTTTCACCCGGTTATAGAAAATATTTGAGCGTGAGTCTGCGCCAATTGCGGAAATGACGAGGAATTTTTTTGCGCCGGCTGATTTCGCCAGCTCCGCAAGTGCCACAGGATAATCGTAATCGACTCTTCGAAACGCTTTTTGTGAACCTGCCTTTTTAATAGTGGTACCCAAACAGCAAAATACATCGTCCACTTGAAAGTGCTTTTTATAATCTTCTAGTCTATAATAATCGACCTGGATTTGTTCCAGTTTCGGATGCTCCAGCTCCAATGGACGGCGGACAAGAACGGTTACTCTATCATATTCAGGACGATTCAGCAGGACCTCCACCAGCTTACTGCCGGTAAGTCCGGTTGCTCCTGCGATCAATGCGGATTTTCCAGTCATGGCAATGCCTCCTCTTTTTTATTATTATACCGCTTCCAGCTGTAATCTACACATTCGCCCGATGTCTATTGGTTATGAAATATTGACCGGCAGGGTACAATAAAGGAAAAGAAAGTTTATGGAAGGAAGAAATTGATGAAACCAGTGATAGTGGCTGAAAAGCCAAGCCAGGCCAAAGCTTATGCGGAAGCCTTCAAAACAGCTAAAAGGGAAGGTTTTTTGGAAATCATGCCGGACGCCATATTTCCGGAAGGCGCTTATATCACTTGGGGAATTGGCCATCTGGTGGAGTTGAAGGAGCCGAAAGCGTACGATCCGAAATGGGGGAAGTGGTCACTCGCTGCTCTTCCTATATTGCCGGGGGATTATCAATTCCAAGTGGCGCGCGGCAAATACCAGCAATTCAATATCATCAAGAAATTGATCCAGCAGACCGATACGGTCATTAATGCCTGCGATGTAGACAGGGAAGGGTCGAATATTTTCTACAGCATCTATTATCATACAGGCGTAAGAGGAAAAAACATCAAACGGCTGTGGATCAATTCGCTGGAGGCAGATGAAGTGAGAAAGGGTTTCCAGCAGCTGCGCGATAATAAGCAGGATTTGCTGCTGTACCAGGAAGCGAGGGCACGTCAAATCAGCGACTGGCTGGTCGGCATGAACGGTTCCCGTTTATATTCACTTCTCCTTCAGGAAAAAGGGATCCGCGAAGTGTTCGCTATCGGCAGGGTGCAGACGCCGACGGTCTATCTGATTTATCAGCGCGAGAAAGAAATCGAGGCATTTGTGCCGGAACCTTTTTATGAAGTCGAAGGTGACTTCCAGGCGGAAAAAGGGAAATACAAAGGCAAGGCGAAGATTAAAGCGAAAGTTCGGCAGGAAGCGGAAGATCTTCTCGCAAAACATGCCATTGATCCGAAAGAAGAAGGGACAGTGCTGCAGGTCAAGACTGCTGAAAAACGACAGCCGGCGCCGCAGCTGCATTCATTGTCAACGCTTCAAGCCGCGGCAAACAGAAAGTGGAAATACAGTCCGGCGAAAGTGCTGTCCGTGATGCAGACTCTGTATGAAAAGAAGCTGGTGAGCTATCCGCGTACAGACACCCAGCATATTACGAACGCGGAATTCAGTTATTTGGCGAAGCAGGTGGAAACCTACCAGAAATTGATTGGCGCAGAATTTCCGGTTGCGTCAAGGGCCCCCAAAAAACGTTTCGTGGATAACGCAAAAGTGCAGGAGCATTATGCCATTATCCCGACAAAAAGCATACCCACAGCAAGAAAGCTGGAAGGGCTGGCCCGGGACGAACGGAATTTATATGAAGAAGTGCTGCGGACAACGCTTGCGATGTTCCATAGGGATTACCGCTATGCGGAGACGAAAGTGACAACCGATGTCAAAGGTCTGCATTTTTTCACAACAGGAAAAACGGAAATTGATAAAGGCTGGAAGGAACTGTTTCCTGTTGCGAAGGACAGCAAATCAGACCCAGCGCTGCCCGAACTTCGCGAACAGGAGAAAGTGGCGGCCAAAGTTGCGGTAAAAGAAGGCATGACGACACCTCCGAAACCATATACAGAAGGGCAATTGATCGCGATGATGAAGACTTGCGGTAAATTCGCTGAAGACGCCGAAGACAGTGAAATACTGAAAGAAGTGGAAGGACTGGGTACAGAGGCGACGCGCAGCAATATTATTGAAACTATTAAACGGCATGAATACATCCAAATAAAGAAAAACATTGTATCTGTTACTGAAAAGGGACGGATTTTATGTCAGGCCATTGAAGGGAATTTATTATCGAGCCCGTCCATGACTGCTAAATGGGAAAGTTACCTGAAAAAGATCGGACGCGGAGAGGGGTCGCCGGAAGTATTTCTGGCCACAATCGGAAAGTTCATTGAAAAGCTGCTGACAGATGTTCCTTCTCAGCTGCAGACAAATGGCTTGCCGGACCGTGTGGAAATGGCCAACAGCAAAGATGCGATCGCTTTATGTCCGCGCTGCAAAAAAGGGAGCATCGTCTCCAGCAGAGGATTCTTCAGCTGTACCGAGTATGCCAATGGCTGCAAGCAGTCATTTCCGTCAACATTCCTGAAGAAAAGGCTGACAGCAAAAACGATTGAATACTTATGCACAAAAGGGAAGACGCCTGTAATGAAAGGCTTCGTATCAAAAAACGGCAAAAAGTTCAGCGCTAAGCTGATTCTGGAAGACGGCAAACTGAAAATGGAATTTTAGTTTTTATTGGAAATGAGGAGAGACCGTGAAAAAAAAGCAAATAGTAGTTGTTGGATTGGGAAGGTTTGGCAGCAGTGTGTGCCGGGAATTATATAAACTCGGCCATGAAGTGATGGCTTTGGATATGGATCCTGACAAAGTTGAGAGCATGGCTGAATATGCTTCGCAGGCATCTGTTGCCGACGCGACGGATAAGTCCCAGCTGAAAGCTTTAGGAGTCAGGAATTTTGACCAGGCTATTGTAGCTATTGGAGATGATCTGCAGGCAAGTGTTTTGTGTACACTGATGCTGAAGGAAATTGGATTGGAAAGAATATGGGTGAAAGCCCGCGATCTTCAGCATAAAAAAATTCTTGAAAAGGTCGGTGCCGACCGTGTTATCCAGCCGGAATATGAAATGGGCGTCCGCGTCGCTCACCATGTCGATTCGGAAAAAATCGTCGATTACATCGATCTTTCGGATGACTATAGTATCGTGGAGTTGGCGGCGACAGAGAAAATTGCCGGTAAAACGCTGATGCAGCTGGACATTCGGACAAAATTCAATTGTATTACCCTCGCTATCAAGAGAGGGCAAGATGTTAATATCGCTCCTCATCCAGATGATGTTATTTCAATGGAAGATATTCTAGTGGTAATGGGACATCGTAATGATTTGAAAAAACTCGAAGATAAGAGGTTATAAATAATTCTGTTATGGAAGGATGATTCGATGCAGACAATGACTATCTACATTAAAGAGGCGACAGCAGAAAAACCGATACAATCACTGGAAGGGATTTTAGCGGATGTTCCCGAAGTCGAAAGAGCTTTGATCGATGTTGAGGATGGAGAAGTGAAAATCACTTTTGACGAAAATCAAACTTCTGAAGAACAGATTATTCAGCGAATACAAATCGAAGGTTTTCATATCGCATGAAAGCTCTCTTTCCTTTACGCATAGAGGTATCTATAGTAAGGTGAAACTACTTGGAAAACAACTAGCATTTCCATTTAATATTTTATCCATAATTCATCAGGGCCCAGCCCTGGACTAACAAAACACATACATTCATTGGTAAAATGTTTCAGACAATAGAGCTGGAAACAGAGCCGGAAAGAGCCCCTATAATGGGTTCTTTTCGGTTTTTTCTGTTTAAGGGAGAGAAAGGAGCTTTTACTATTACTTATTTTATAGACCATAAAAATAAGAAGATACACGATCAAAGGTTTGCGGGTGATGAATGCGGCTTTCTGGATACACCTGTAGATAAGAGGGAATTTACTGCGGCAAGAGATTATGTTCTGACACTTGAATCAGCAGAGGGATTTGAATTTTGTACGTATTGCCATAAACCTCAATTAGTCATGTGAATGGTAATTAACTTTCATAATTGGTATTTATTTGTTTGAAAAGAACGATAGAGGGTATTTTATCCTAAGAGGCTTAATAGAACCTGAGTAAAATGGATAATGGAATTTATCCTCAGTTTTTGTTTTATAGTTCTACTTTCAATATGTAATTGCAGCAGCCGTTCTGTTCTGTCTCTCGAAATTCAAATTCTGGGAGGGGGATGGAATGGAAAACAATTCGGATCGAGTGGTTTCTTATGGTAATTTAAGAAACCGGGAAGTATTCGCTCCCCGCAATTTTTGGTCAGGACTCCTCTTTGGAATCGGAATGATGTCATTTTTCATCGGGACTGTATTTAATCAGTTACTGCAGTGGAATCATTTTTATGATCTTGCCGATGAAAAGACAGGTGTTTTTTCGGATGGTTTGGTGAATTTATTCGCTTGGATTGCGACAGTAACTGGACTTTTCCTGCTTTCCAGTTTGCGCCGGAGAAATGCTGTCTGGCCGAAAAGGTGGGTGGGTTCTGCGCTGATGGGCTCAGGGCTTTACTTGCTGTTTGATGGTTTTGTCATCCATAAGGTGTTCGGTTTCCACCAAGTCCGCTATGGCATGGATGTCCTGCCTTATGACATTGCCTGGAATGCAAGCGGCGGACTTTTTTTACTGACCGGATTATTTCTGGTGCTTCAGACAAAAAAGGAAAATCAACGAAAGAAAAAAAGCGCGAATTAATATAGGTTCCATTGATCGGAAAAGAAGAAGCTGTGCTCCAGTCCCTGTGAAAGATGGACGGAGTACAGCTTTTGCTATTTATCCTTTTTAGCTTGTCGGAGCTGAACGGCCGTTTCCGCTTTTCTGTGTCCAGACTCCTGTGGCCCAGCTCTTCGAGTCATAAGCCAGCCCAGCTGCGAAGACATTAGCCGACGCTTGCGAGGCTAAGTCTTTGCGACGAAGCAGCGAAGCGATGCAGGAGCATGGTTTTAAACTGCCCGCTTGCATTAGCAATACAACTGTCTACGTGGTCTGTCTTATGCTTGTCAGAGCTTAACGGGCACAGTCGCTTTTCGTATTGTCCAGACTTCAACGGCCAACTCCTCGAGTCGTAAGCCACTTTGGCTGTGCGGCTGAAAACACGCCGCTTCGCCAAATCGTCTTACGCTTGTCGGAGCTGAACGGCCGTTTCCGCTTTTCTTATCTACTCATACTTCCCCTTCAACGGCACAAAGCGGACGTGGTTCAGTACGGTGGAATGGATTTTGCCATTTTCATCTTTTTCAATCAGCTTTAATTCCTGACTGAAGGAAGAACCGACCGGGATGATCATTTTACCGCCGAAAGCCAATTGGTTCAGCAGCTCTTCAGGGATTGCCGATGCCGCAGCGGTCACCATTATCCGGTCATAAGGGGCATTTTCTTCCCATCCCATGCTGCCGTCATCGAGTTTAAAAGAGATATTACTGAAACCTGATTCATCAAGCCGCTCTTTTGCGCGATGATACAGTTCTTCAATCCGTTCGACCGTGTAGACTTGGGAGGCGAACTCAGCCAATAAAGAAGTTTGAAATCCTGAACCTGTTCCTATCTCCAGCACTCTGGAATCGGTTTCGGGCTCAAGGGCAAGAGTCATTTCGAGGACGAGGGAAGGCTGGGATATAGTTTGTTCGTGCCCGATTGGAATTGCTTCATCGAAGGAAGCCATTTCCTTGAATCTGTCCATGAAAAAACTTCTGTCGAGCTTATTGAAATAAGCTCTGATGTCCTTCTCCTTATTTTTCATTTTCAACACCCGCTTTCTTTTTTTGAAGCAGCAGCCTGTCATGAAAAAATATTTATTAACTCCATTTTATTGGATGCTTCAAGTCTTGTCGTGTGATGTCCCTTTACAATTCATTGTATTTGGCCGCTTTTCAAATCGCCCGCTTAAGTTGTGGTATTTGGGGAATAAAATAAACAGGGAGTGGTGAATATGTTTCAAGGTTATCAGACTGTCGAAGACATGATAAAAAAATATAATCCGCAAGCTGTAACGGTTGAGACCGCAACATTCGGCATGGGGTGTTTTTGGGGGCCGGAAGCGATGTTCGGCAGCACGCAAGGTGTATTAAGGACACGTGTAGGCTTTGCGGGCGGCACTTCTCCGAAGCCGACCTATCGTCATATGGGAGATCACACTGAAACAGTGGAGATTGATTTTGATCCCACTATAATCAGCTATGAGGAAATTCTGAGGAAGTTTTGGCAAAATCATTACCCGAACCGCGGAAACTATAAAGGACGCCAGTATATATCAATGCTTCGCTACCGGAGTGGACAGCAAAAAGAAGCGATAAAGAAAGTCCGGAAGGAAATGGAGCGAAATCTCGGTGAAGCGATTGAAACGGAAATTGCAGAATACGAGAATTTCACAATGGCGGATGAGCGGCATCAAAAATACTATTTGAAGCGATATCCGAATACGCTGCAGCAATTACAAGATCTGTTCCCAAAACCGGAACTGCTCATCGATTCAACTTTTGCGGCAAGGCTGAACGGATTTGTCAAAGGCTACGGGAAATTGCGTTTGCTTAAGAACGAAATAGCCTTATGGAATATCGATGAAGAGGATAAAGAAGTTCTGCTCAATAAATTGGAGACCATTAAATGGTGAAATGGCTAAAACAGTCTGCGGCTTTCTGCTGCAGGCTATTTTTTATGTGCTTATAAGCAGTGCAAATTTAAAGCACATATGGCTATAAGGTAAGCTTTGTTCTATATTAGTATCAAGGAACAATTTGTAAACAGCCAAAAAAAGGGGTTGCGAAAATGGAAGAATCCAAGCTTTTACTGCTATTATTGCCGGTACTGCTCATTCAATTGGGGTTAATGATCTTCGCTTTGATTGACTTGATAAAGATTCCTTATACGAACGGACCCAAATGGATGTGGGGAGTAATCATTGTGGTGGTGAACATCATCGGTCCGATTTTATACTTTGTGGTTGGGAGGCGGAACTATTGAGTTTGCTGGAAGTGAAAGGACTGACAAAATCCTATAACGGTAATTTGGCGGTGGACCGTGTTTCTTTTGCGCTTGAAGAAAGAACCGCTACTGCATTAATTGGGCCGAATGGTTCCGGAAAAACGACTACGCTGTCAATGATCGCGGGGCTATTGAAGGAATCGGAAGGTTCGATTCAACGGGATTTCAAATCGGGGGTCGGCTTCTTGCCGCAGTATCCACAATTTTTCCCTTGGTTAAGCGCGTTGGAATTTACTGAAATGGCGGCGCAGATCAGCGGTGTAGACGGGAAAAAAGTGCGGCAGCAATCGATGAGGACATTGGATTTTGTCGGACTTGGTTCAGCTGTCAATAAAAAGACCGGAACCTTTTCAGGTGGAATGCGGCAGCGGCTGGGATTGGCCCAGGCAATTGTGCATCAGCCGAAATTACTATTGCTGGATGAACCGGTGTCAGCGCTGGATCCTGCGGGCCGACGCGAAATTATGGATTTATTGAAATCGCTTCAGCAAGATACGACCATTCTATACTCCACACATATTTTGAATGATGCGGAAGAAATGACCGACCAATTATTATTTCTGAAAGAAGGAAAACTCGTTGAGCAGGGGTCCTTGTCAGAAGTGAAGAAACGTTACGCTGAACCGAGAATCCGTCTTCGTTTTGAAACGGAACAGGCCGCCATGCAGTTTGAGAGCCGCAAGTTATGGCCGATGATCAGAGACAGGCATGTTATTGCACTTCCTTTAACTGATGAAGGCCCCGCGATGCGGCAGGTTCTTGCAGTTTTGGCAAATGAGGAAAGCGGAATCGCGGGAATCGACAGGCAGAGCGCTTCGCTGGAAGAAATATTCCTGAAGGTGGCGGGTAAGAGATGAATCAATTTGGTGTGTTGCTGAAAAAAGAATGGCGTGAAAACCTGAGAAATTATAAATTATTCTGGATTCCGGCAGTGTTCATCCTTTTAGGGATCACTGAACCCGTCAGTAATTATTTTTTGCCTCAAATCCTGGATTCGGTGGGGAATTTGCCGGAAGGCACCATAATGGAATTTCCGGTGCCTGAACCCGAGCAGGTGATGGTTGCCATCATGGGGCAGTATCAGCTCCTGGGTCTTCTGGTTTTAGTGCTTGCGTATATGGGGACCATAGCTGGCGAGCGGAAGAGCGGAACCGCGACTTTATTATACGCCCGCCCTTTATCGTTCAAGGCATATTTTATGAGTAAATGGATGATGGCGTCTATTATTGCGCTGCTGAGTGTCTGGCTTGGATTTTTGGCAGGCTATTATTATACATACCTGCTGTTTGGCAGTATCGACCTTATGGATCTTATCCGATTCGGCTTTACTTATAGTTTTTGGATTCTTCTCGTAGTCACGGTCGTTCTTGTCGCCAGTGCGTTAATGCCGAATGCGGGTCTCGCCGCGGCAGTTTCGCTTGGTGTTATCGTCATCAGCCAGTTGGTGGATGGTTTGCTGGGAGCTTACTGGCCAGTTTCTCCGTTGAAGCTGACTGCATATGCTGCGGCCTGGTTTGAAAATGGTCCGGACCTGGCTGACTTCTGGTGGACAGCAGGAACGACTGTACTGTTAATCGCCCTGCTTCTTGTACTTGGAATTTACATTTCATCCAGAAAAGCGGCATCTACAAAAATTTAATGGAAGTGCCGTGGCTCCGTATGTAGTTGGACTGCGGCATATTTCTGTTTACAGACATGATTGGAGGAGAGAGGCTTTGATTCACCATATCGAACTGAATGTTTCGAACCTTAAGCTTACCAGGAAATTTTATGACAGCTTACTGCCTTTGCTTGGATATCATCAATTCCAGGACTGGAGTGAGGGCTTCAGCTACCGGAAGGACAAAGAGTATATCGTCTTTGTCCAAACCCCGCCCGAATATCTTGAAGCCGGTTATCACAGGAAAGCTGCCGGGCTGAATCATATAGCCTTTCACGCACCATCATCCTTGGAAGTGGACGCAATTACAGCAAAAATGCGACAATCAGGTATAAGCATTCTCTATCAGGATCGCCACCCATATGCCGGTGGCGCCGAAACTTATGCCGTATTCATGGAAGATCCGGATCGTTTGAAAATTGAAGTAGCAGTATGGGGAAGCGGGGATTAGAATGGATAAGCAGAATTCCGAACGGTTCTTAATTGCATTCAATAAAATCGAGAAGATTATGAAAGGCATGGTCGGCCAAAACGGCCACATCAGCTTTTTTAAAGCGATTGAACTTTCGAAGAAAGAACACGCGGCAATAAGGAAATATGAAGATGAACTGCGTGAATTCGGAGATTTGCGGAATGCGATCGTCCATCACCGGACAGAGGTTGAATATGTTATCGCCGAGCCGCATACAGAAATCGTGGAATTGATTGAGCATATTGAAAAGCTGTTGTCGCAGCCGGTCACAGTAGGAACCAGCTTTGCCAGGGAAGTTCATACTTTCCAATCAAATGACACTTTGAGCGAAGTATTACGTAAGGTGAGAGATAAGAAATTCAAACACATTCCTATATATGATAAAGAGGAATTCATGGGTTTACTTACAGCAAGCGGCATAATGCGCTGGCTCGCGGCTACAGTTGAAGAGGAAACTATTTCCCGGGAAATAACTACAATGGATGACATATTGAAATATGAGAGAAACGGGAACACTTACCGGTTTATCGCGTCAAATACATCAGTATATGAAGCTGAGGAAATATTCAAGAACTCGGTTTTATCAGGGCATAAGCTGGAAGCGCTGCTGATCACACGAAATGGCAGAAAAGATGAAACGCTGACAGGCATCATAACGCCGATAGATTTGATTCAAATAGAATAGTAGGTTGATAAAATGAAAAAATTAATTGTGTTTTTAATTACGGCAGCTTTGATCTGGCTTTTTATATGGGGGAGCAATAACTGGATTCAAACTACAGAATATACCATTTCTTCAGAAAAACTGCCCGAGGCTTTTGATGGCAAAAAAATTGTGCAAGTTTCGGATTTGCATAACGCAATGTTCGGAAACAATCAGAAATCATTGATTGAGAAAGTGGAGAAAGCGGAGCCGGACGCCATATTCATCACCGGGGACCTGATTGACAGTGAAAGGTACGATTTGGATACTGCTCTCATACTGGTGGATGCGTTAGTTGAAATGAGTGACGTCTATTTTGTCACCGGCAACCACGAAGTGGCGGTCAATAAACTCGAGGACATTAAGGCCGCTCTTGTTGAGCGTGGTGTCATTTATCTGGAAAATGAAGCAGTGGAATGGGAAGTGGACGGTGAAGTTCTCCAGATTGCCGGCATCCATGATCCTTTGATGGATATGTATTACCGTGATGAAGAATACACAAGAGATGCAATCGCCACCGCTTCGCTGACGGATGATTTCACTTTGCTTCTTGCGCATCGCCCCGAACAGATTGCTGTATATGCGGACAATGAAATTGATGTTGTTTTTTCCGGGCACGCACATGGTGGGCAAGTGAGGATCCCCGGTCTGGGCGGTTTATTTGCACCTGGACAAGGCTGGTTCCCGCGAATGACTGAGGGGATCTTTGAAAACAGGGAGACGCAGCTCGTCTTGAGCCGCGGTCTGGGTAACAGCGGTTTTCCTTTGCGTATTCTGAACTTGCCGGAAATAGTGTCGGTTACATTGGAGAAAACTGAGTAACTTCATCAATTCACAATGCTACAGAGAAGGGGAGAAATCATGATCAAGAAAAAGGAAGTTTCCCTCAGCTTGTACAATCCGAAAATCTCTGTTGAATATGAGCTGCCTACAGAACAATTGGAGTTTTCTGGAATGCCGCAGGATATCATTAAGCGCGATGTGGAGAATCCGCTGAAGCATCTTGTCATTATTCATGCGAGAGGCGAAGCCGCGGGTTTTCTCGAACTGGATGAATCAGAGGACAGGAAAAAATATTCCAATAATCCCGACGCTTTATTATTGAGAGGTTTTTCTGTAAATCCAAAATTCCAGGGGCGCGGGATTGCAACAGGTTCGATATACGCTCTGCAGGATTTTATTCGTATTGAATTTCCTGATTTTAATGAAGTCGTTCTGGGAGTGAATGCAAGGAATAAACCGGCGAAGAGACTTTTTGAAAAAGCCGGGTTCGAAGATACGGGCAGGCGTTTCATGCGTACGAGCGGGGAACAGATTGTAATGAGTATGAGAATTGAAAAACAGCACAAGGCGTAAATTGCCTTGTGCTTTTCTTTTATTCGAAATAAAGATGTTTATGGAGGCTGCAGCCAGGATTAAATGCTGCTGAACAATTTGGGCACGTTGATTCACATTGCAAATATTGTGCTGTTGTAAGCTCGTAGCCACAGGAGCCGCAAAGCACCGTTTTTTGGCTGAACTCTTCTTTAGGCCACACTTGAGGATTGCCGCAGCCGACAGCCTGGTGGCATTCAAAGCACGGATAATATTCGCGGCAACAATAAAATTTAATGGCGATTCGGTCGATTTCAGAATGGTAATGGGTGCAGCGGGTTTCCGGGTCAACGCCAATGCCCTTCACTTTTACAGCATGTGCCATTTACAATTCTCCTTTCGCTGGTGGTGAAATGATGTTTTCTTCTTTTATCCTATGCTACTATGGAAAGGACAAATAATCGAATTGAATTCTTCGGGGCGGGGTGAAATTCCCCACCGGCGGTGAGCAGCGCCCTGCTGCAAGTCCGTGACCCGTATCCGCAGGAAGGCACCAATGCTGCCTTCCTGCGGATGCGGTGGAGCTGGTGAGAATCCGGCACCGACAGTTAAAGTCTGGATGGGAGAAGAATTCATGCTCTATTTGTTATGTGCCTCTTCTTTTCGATAACCGAATCGGAAGGAGGAAAATTATATGAAACGAACCAATTCAAAAAAGTATTTCAAGTTCAAAGATTCTCAAACTGCAAGTGAATTTACACACACCCTCGCAAAAGAGGGTTATTTGGGCACGGCAAAAATTTGTTTGCCCGCAATTCATGAAGAGAAGTTCGGCACATCGGTAATAGTAAAACCATCTCAAACCTACTCTGCAACCCTATCCCCACCACCCATTCGCCCCATGGTGGAAAAATACCCATACTATCGATCGAAACAATCAGTTATCAATGCCAAAAAAAGAATAGAGGAGTGTGCCTGATGTTCACAGGAATTGTGGAAGAAGTGGGACATGTCACTTCGCTTCGCGCAAAACCTCAAGCTATGGAATTGACGATTGCCTGTGCTCTGATTTTGGAAGACATCAAAAGAGGGGACAGCATTTCAATCAACGGTGTTTGTTTGACAGTGTCAACTTATGATCAGCATTCTTTTACAGTCGATGTCATTCCCGAGACAGTGAAATCCTCAACCATGTCTGACCTGAGGACCGGTGCGCGTGTAAATCTTGAAAGGGCGATGCCGGCCAATGGACGTTTTGGCGGACACTTTGTAAGTGGCCATGTTGATGGCGTTGGTGTCATCCGTACAGTGAATAAAGAATCGAATGCAGTAACAAAAACAATCGAACTGGAATCTTCATTGATGAAATACATGATGGTCAAAGGGTCCATATCCGTAGATGGCACATCTCTGACGGTTTTTTCGGTTGGCAAAAATACAGTCGCGATTTCATTGATTCCTACTACACAGGAAGATTCATTGCTGGGTGAAAAAGGGATTGGCGAACGCGTCAACATCGAGTGTGATCTTTTGGCGAAATATACAGAACGGATCCAACAGTCCGATAAACCGGAAATGTCGAGAAGCTGGCTGGCGGAACATGGATTCTAAGGGAGGCATAACTTTGTTTTACAAAGTGGAACAAGCGTTGGAAGATTTGAAACAAGGCAAGGCAGTCATTGTTATTGATGATGAGGACCGTGAGAACGAAGGTGATTTTATTGCGTTGGCAGAACACGCGACACCTGAAATCATCAATTTGATGGCAACTGAAGGCAGAGGGTTGATATGCGTGCCTGTCACAGAAGGACTCGCCAAAAAACTCAAAGTCGGGTTGATGACTGACGAAAATACAGACGAATATGGCACTGCCTTCACCATCAGTGTGGATCATAAAGATACGACCACCGGAATCAGCGCTTTTGAGCGTTCCCATACAATATTGAGCTTGATCAATGAAGATGCGCAGCCTTCAGATTTTAAGCGTCCAGGCCATGTGTTTCCGCTGATCGCTAAAGATGGCGGCGTACTCGAACGTTCTGGGCATACCGAGGCAGCAGTGGATTTGGCAAAGCTTGCAGGTTCAGCTCCGGCAGGTGTTATTTGTGAAATCATGAATGCAGATGGAACGATGGCGAGAGTCCCCGATTTGGTCAAGGTGGCTGAAAGGCTGGGAATGGGCATTTTGACGATAAAAAATTTGATTGCCTATCAGCAAAAAACAGCAGCTGAGGTTTCAAACCGCAGCGAAGGAGGAGAATGAATATGACAGTACATTATGAGGGATATTTAAATGGAGAAGGATTAAAGATTGGAATCGTTGTCGGCCGTTTCAACGAATTTATCACCAGCAAGCTGCTGAGTGGTGCTGAAGATGCATTGAAAAGACACGGTGTAAACGATGAAGATGTGTCCATTGCCTGGGTGCCGGGTGCATTTGAAATTCCGTTGGTTGCAAAAAAGATGGCGGTCAGCGGTAATTATGATGCGGTCATTACGCTTGGAACCGTAATTCGCGGAGCAACGCCGCATTTCGACTTTGTCTGCAGTGAAGTGGCAAAAGGTGTATCACGTGCCAGCGACCAGTCCGATATTCCGGTGATATTCGGTGTATTGACAACGGATTCCATTGAGCAGGCAATCGAACGCGCTGGAACAAAAGCGGGCAATAAAGGCTGGGAATCGGCAGCAGGCGCCATTGAAATGGCCAATTTGATGAAGAAAATCCAATAAAGCTTACTGATTTAAAATATATTCAATGAGGTGGACTTATGCAGAAGACTTTCTATTTGATCAGGCATTGCAAGGCTGAGGGCCAGGCACCCGACGCGGAATTGACAGCCGAAGGCAGGGAGCAAGCCGAGGCATTGACTGCATTTTTCGAAGATATCGAAATCAGCCATATTATCAGCAGTCCTTTTACACGCGCCATCCAGTCCATTGAGCCGTTGTCGGCATCACGTGATTTGCCGGTCCAAATCGATGACAGGCTGGCAGAGCGAGTGCTGAGTACAGAAGACTTGCCTGATTGGATGGAAAAACTTGAGCAATCCTTCAATGATTTCGATTTGAAATTTGAAGGGGGCGAATCTGCAGGGGAAGCTGCTGAACGGGGAGCTGAAGTGCTGGCTGAAGCTCCTGGCAACGCGGTACTGGTGACCCATGGGAATATGATGGGCTTGCTGCTGAAAAGATTCGAAGAAGCTTACGGTTTCGAGGAATGGAATGCTTTGTCGAATCCGGATGTATACGTTCTTTCCATTGAAGGAGAAAAAGCGACTGTAAAAAGAATGTGGAAATAAAAAAAGTCCGGAACCTTCGTTCCGGACTTTTTTCTATTCCAATGTATTGCCTTCAGCTGGAATCGGATTGTTTTTCAGCAACCCTGCAAAGTGGTATGTGTTGTAGGCCAGTCGTTCGATGGCTGATTTGGTGAAGTCATTGTCACGGCCGGCATCCATGTAAGAATCTCCCGGACCCGCTTCGCCGACCCAATAAGCGTCGACATTCGGCGGTACCGTAAAGCCTATGTGCGAAAGGCTGTAAAGAATTTCTGAAGCAGCATGCTTGGCGCCGTCTTCATTGCCGGTTACGACAGCTCCGCCAACCTTATTGTAGAAAACTGCCTGTCCCTTATCATTGGTTACACTGCTGCTGCCGTAAAGCCGTTCGATTGCTTGAGTGCACAATGAACTTTTTTCACCGAGCCAGATAGGCGTACCGATGATCAAAATGTCAGCTGCCATCACTTTTTCCAGAATCTGCGGCCACTGGTCACCGTCTCCCATATCTTCCTGGACTCCATAGGCGATGTTATAATCCGCCAGACGGACAATTTCCGATTCAACCCCAAGCTGATTGAAATGGACTTTCACGTCTTCCATAAAGCCTTCCGTATGGGAAGGGTCCGAGGTGCTTTTTAAAGAGGTATTAAGAAATAAAGCTTTTATATTCTGCATATGAACACTCCTTTTCTTCTGATATTCCTTGTTATTCCCTATCTGTTATTTTTTATTCACAGCGTTAGAATAGTTACAAAGACGGGAAACGACTATAATAAGTGTAGATATTCTCTAAGGAGGCGACTGGGTTTGGTGAAGAAGTTTGAAGATGAAGTTATGCAGACAATGAATAAGATGTTTGAAAATGAGATGAAAAAAGTGAATGATACATTGGAACAGGATTTGCTGATCTCGATGATCGGCGAAGTCAATGCTGGAAAATCCTCAACGGTTAATAGAATCATCGGAGAAGACATTGCGAGTACAAACCCGATGCCGGGCGAAACAGTCAGTGTCGACCCTTATAATATGCGTGGGCTCGAAAACATCAAATTTATGGATACGCCGGGATTGAATGATCCGAACGATGAGAACCCCAAAAAGACGCTTGAATTCGTCCAGAAATCTGATGTCGTCTTATTTTTCCTCAATGCTGCGGGAACAGTATTTTCCGACAGTGAAAAAGAGAAATTTTCTGCTATCGAAAAGAATAATAAAGATATCCTTATTGTCTTGAATAAAATCGATGCTGCTGAAAATATCCCTTCTTTAATCCAATTTGTGAAAAAGCACACCAATCACAAATACAAAGTCATACCGGTTTCGTCAAAAACAGGCGAAAACTTTGAAGATCTCAAAAGGGAAATTCTAGTGATGCTCGAAAAAAAGGGTAAAGACCTGCTTTTCGCTAAAAGTATGAAAGAGAAATCAGCCGCAGCTACCAGATGGATTGTCGGAGCCGGTGTCTCGGCCGGGATTATCGGGGCATCCCCGATTCCGGGTTCGGACGTTGTACCGCTGACGTCCCTTCAAGTAGGTCTCATTATCAAGCTTTCAAAACTATACGATAAGCCTTTATCCAAAAAAGCTGCGAAAGATATGATTGTGATAACGGCCACCCGGACAGTCGGCCATACAATCTACCGCCAGGCATTGAAATTCATTCCGGGAGCAGGTTCGATTATTGGTGGAACTGTGGCCACTGCCATGACAGTCGCGCTTGGTTACGGCGTAAAATACGCTTACGAAAATAATATGGCCATCGATTATGATATGATCGGCAATATATTCGATAAATATAAACAGAAGGCGGACAAAGCCTGATAATTCGAGCCACTCTAATTTGAGTGGCTTTTGTTCAATTGCCTTAATAACAGCTTTGGTTTAACTTAAGTACATAGAAGCGGAGGGATTTGGGATGCATATTTTAGTTGTGGAAGACAATCCGAGCGTCAGTTCAATGCTCGAATTATTCTTTTCAAAAGAAGGGATCACTGGAGACTTCGCTTCGGATGGCATCGACGGGTTCGATAAATATCAGCGGAATGACTATGATCTATTGGTGCTGGATTGGATGCTGCCTGGCATGGATGGCATTGCCCTGTGCAGGAAAATCCGGGAACAGGGGGATCAGGTGCCGATTATCATGCTGACAGCAAAAGACAGTGAATCGGATCAGGTGATCGGTTTTGAAATGGGGGCGGATGATTATGTCACAAAACCCTTCAGCCCTCTAACTTTAATGGCGCGGATAAAGGCTGTGACAAGACGCAGCCAAAAAGGGGAAGCCATGGAAGACCGCGTGCAAACAAAGCATTTTACAATTAATAAAACGACGAGGGAAGTATTAAAAGATGGCGTTGTTGTAGACGATCTCACACCGAAAGAATACGATCTGCTCGTTTTTCTCCTGCAGCATCCTAAACAGGTATTCAGCCGGGAGCAGCTGCTTGAAAGAGTATGGGGGTATCAATTTTACGGTGATGAGCGTACAGTCGACGTCCATATCAAACGGATCCGCAAAAAAATAACCGGCGGTGAACAATACTTCCACACCGTTTGGGGAGTTGGCTATAAATTTGAAGAACAGGCGGATTAATTATTTTTATCAATTGATGGGAAGCCATCTGAGCATCCTGCTGATATCTTTCCTGATTCTCAGTCTTTTATTCGTGCGCTTCGTCGAAGATTTTGCCTATCAGGATAAAGCGGAGGAATTGGAAAACTACGGTGAGCAAATTTTGACTGAGTTGGAAGGTCCGCGTCCCGGCGTAAATCTGGAGCCGTATGTTTCCATTTTACAGGCTCAGAATATCAACTTCATTGTTTTTGACCAGCAAAGCAGAATCCTCTATCCGATTTCGGAAGCTTTCCCGCCAGTCGAATTGACTGGGGAGGAATGGGATACGATTGAACGCGGTGAAACACTTGTCGTCAATCGGGATGTTCAGCGCTTTGAAGACACGGTGACATTTGTTGCCTTGCCTTATGTTGAAAGCAACCAGCTGGTGGGCGGGGTGCTGCTTGCGGCACCAGTCAGCGGAACAAGCGAAATGATCTTCGAACTGAACCGAACCTTACTGACAGCGATGCTGGCGGCATTGGCCATAGCCCTTCTGCTCAGCTATTTGTTGTCGAAACTGCATGTCAGCCGGCTGCAGCGGATGCGGAAAGCGACAGCGATGGTCAGTGAAGGAAATTATGACGTGAAATTACCGGAGTCCGGATATGATGAATTCGGGGATTTAGCGAAAGATTTTAATGACATGACAGCCAAGCTCCATAAATCCAATGAAGAAATTGAACGACTTGAAAATAGACGGCGCCAGTTCATGGCGGATGTATCGCACGAAATGAGGACGCCGCTGACGACGATTGCAGGAGTCATTGAAGGTCTCCGCAGTGATATGATCAGAGAAGAACAGCGGGAAAAGGGCATTCGGCTTGTCAGCGAAGAAACGAAAAGGCTGATGCGGCTGGTCAATGAGAATCTGGATTACGAAAAAATCCGGTCAAACCAGGTTTCGTTGTTGAAAGAATCAGTGGAAACAAAAGAATTACTTGAAATCATCCAAGAGCAGATGGAGTTTCTGGCAGCTGAAAAAGGAAATTCCATCATCATTGATGCCCCTGAAGACCAGAAAGTATATGTGGATATGGACCGCATCATTCAGGTGCTTACTAATATTGTGAAAAACAGTATCCAGTTTACTGAAAATGGGGAGATCCGCATCACTTCTTATTCTGAACCCGGCTATGCGATTATTGAAGTGGAAGACACAGGGAGCGGAATCGATGTAGAAGAGATTGATCTGATTTGGCGCAGGTTCTTCAAATCCGATGTTTCCCGAGGAAGCGGTCAATTCGGCCTGGGACTATCCATCGTCAAACAATTAGTGGAACTTCATGGCGGAGACGTAAGGGTAGAGAGTGAACTGGAAAAAGGTACGAAATTCATCATTCGTCTCCCTGATGAAAAATGAAGCACAAGCGAATTTTGCTTGTGCTTTTTTATGTCTTCAAAATGTGTTGAAAGTTTCCACATTATTTAAAGCTTCGGTCATAGTTTATTCATATTTGCTTGTTATTGTTTATACATCGGCATAAGTAATTCGGCAAACAGTAATTGCCGGCACTGTTATTTATGGCCAAAACACGATAGGTGAAGAAAATTATAACTCAGGAGGAATTTAAATTGGGATACTATAATTCGACAGAACCAAAAAGAAGAAATAGAGGGAACTTCGCTTCAGGATTTACGGGTATATTGGCGGGTGCTGTATTGGCGGGCGTCGTATTGCCTGGATTTACAGATATTGAACAGGGAATAGGGATAGGTGAAGATACTCAGCAAGTGGAAAATGTCAGCGGAGTGGAGAATGTTTCTTCGATTGTCACTTCTGATGTTACAGAAGTCGTTGACGCCACTTCGGCAGCAGTTGTCGGTGTAACGAATTTGCAAAGTGCCCAGCAAAACCCTTTCACACAGAACAACGGCGGTGAGCCGCAGGAAGCGGGAGCCGGTTCTGGTGTCATCTATAAAAAAGAAGGGGATTCTGCTTATATCGTTACAAACAACCATGTGGTCGAAGGTGCTGAACAAGTCAAAGTGACATTGTCCGATGGCACAGAAATAGATGCCGAAGTGTTGGGTACAGATATCTGGACAGACCTGGCTGTATTGAAAACTGATTCCGCAGAAATCAAAGATGTGGCGGAATTCGGTGATTCTTCAGTCCTTAAAGCAGGCGAACCGGTTATCGCAATCGGTAATCCACTTGGGCTCCAGTTTTCTGGATCAGTGACAACGGGCGTGATTTCAGGAACTGAACGTTCGATACCGATAGACATCAATAAGGACGGAACAGAAGACTGGCAGGCAGAAGTGCTTCAAACTGATGCAGCCATCAACCCTGGTAACAGCGGAGGCGCTTTGATCAACAGCCAAGGCCAATTGATCGGAATCAACTCGATGAAAATTGCACAAGCTTCAGTTGAAGGAATCGGCTTGGCTATCCCGATCAATTCAGCAATTCCAATCATTGAAGATTTAGAAACGAAAGGCGAAGTTGAAAGGCCGGCGCTTGGTGTAAGCATTTTGGATCTTCAGAATGTACCGGCCCCGATTCGGCAAAATGAACTGAATTTGCCTGCTGAATTGGAAAAAGGTGTAGTCGTTGAATCGGTCGCTAAAAGCTCTGGCGCAGAAGCTGCCGGTCTGCAGCAAAGCGATGTAATTGTCGAGATGGGTGGAGATGATATCACCTCTGTACTCGAACTTCGGCAATACCTCTACACAAAAGCGGAAGTTGGCGATACTTTGGATATTAAATTCTATCGCGGATCTGAACTGATGGAAGCGAAAGTGGATCTGACAGAAGGTATATAATCTTTTCAACCAAAAGAACTCTCCCATTTAAAAAGGGAGAGTTCTTTTGGTTCCGCGGAATATATTGGTGGAGATCGTCAATCCATAAGGCCGAACAGATCGAAACCGATTCCTATAGCTAGAATAATCAGGACGATGACTACGAAGATGGCAATACCGATTTTGATCTTAGGCATTTCCTTTACATTGGGTTCTTCCAGCCCTTCTTTTCTCTCAGGAGGATGGTCCATGTTGTCTGTGCTGTCTCTCATGTAATCTTTTCGTTCATCTGGTTCATTATTATTTTTATCATTCACAAATACTACCTCCCCGTTCTGTTTATTTCTGTATATATACCCTAAGAAGAGGGGTATTAATCAAAATACTTCTCTTCCTGTTCCAGTTCCCGGCGCGTTAAGGCTTTGGCCAACTCTTTTCCGAACAGTTCAGAAGAATGGGGATCACGGCCGGTCAGAATGCGTTCGTTTGCCCAAACCGCATATTGATCCTGGTCTTCTGCTTTAGAATAATTGGCGACTCTGTTCAATTCATCTTCAAGACTGAATGGCAGCAAGTCACGTACTTCTTCAGGTTCTTTGTCGTTGGGATAACCTGTCACATCCAGTCCCTCTAAGAATGGACGGCCTTCTTTTGTTTTCGCGTAAACCAACGGAGCGGGACCATGGCAGACAGCTGACACAATGCCGCCGAGTTCATATACTATATTGATCATGTTATGAAGTTCTTCGCTGTGGGCGAGGTCGAACATCGCTCCGTGGCCGCCTACGATGAATATAGCGTCATAGTCGCTCGCTTTTACATCGACAAGCGGAGTGGTCTTATCAGCGAGTCCGGATTCATATAATTTTTTGTATTTCCCTTCAGGGTCATAATCTTTTGAAATACTCAACGGATCTACAACGGGTTTGCCGCCAAGCAAGGATGCAATGCCTACTGTATGGCCTTCTTTTTCAAGTTCCATAGCCGGTGCGAATAACTCTTCGGCCCACCATCCTGTTACGTAATTGTTTTCTTCATCTGCATAACCGCCTGATAAAACAGCCAAAACTTTTGCCATGCTTTTTCCTCCTCAACATTATAGAATCTCTATTTCTTCATTTACCCTTCACCGCAATACTGAAACACAAACTCGGATGGAGCCTATGCATGAAAGGAATAAAGACAAAAGGGCAAAGAAATGAATCAAATGAATCGGCGCAATTTTGTGTTTAATTATCAAAAAAGTATGTTTTGTTTGAAATGACCGGGGTATTCAAAGTATGTATGTAAAATTTTTGAAGGAGGAGGCCGTTATGACTGAAAAAAAGAATGACCATAATCTCGATCCTGAAAGAATGGAACAGAACCACGATGATGGAAGCTCAGATGATAAAGATTTTAATGCGGGAGGAAACGCTTCCGACTACGACGGTGGGCACCCGAAAGACACGGAGCCGGAAAGCGAAGGGCGCATAAAGAATGGTGAAGAATACGCCAGACGCCAAGAAGGCGTGGATGAAATTGACAACGATTCATATAATTCCGGCGGAAACGCTTCGGATTATGATGGCGGCCACCCGGATGACAGTTCAGGCGATAGCGAAGGAAAGATCGATTCCGATAAAAAATAAAAAACTGACAGGAGAGTGTGTGTATGTTTTTCCATAGAAAAGAATTGCAGTATCATGCGAAACCGGATGCACCGGATGCAGTTTTCGCAAAACAGGTTCAGGAACTGATTGGTGGTCAATTCGGTGAAATGACTGTAGCGCTTCAATACTTATTCCAAAGCTGGGGGACGCGCGGCAATGACAAATATCGTGACCTTCTGATGGACACTGGGACTCAGGAACTCGGACATATTGAAATGCTTGCAACAATGGTTGCAAGATTATTGGAAGGGGCGCCTGTCTACGAGCAGGAAAAAGCCGCTAAAGACCCTGTAGTGGGTGCAATCATGGGCGGCATGAATCCACAGCATGCAATCGTACATGGTTTGGGGGCATCTCCTAAAGACAGCAACGGTGTGCCATGGAATTCGGGCTACATTATCGCCAGCGGCAACTTGCTGGCTGACTTCCGGGCCAATGTCAACGCAGAATCGCAAGGGCGGCTGCAAGTGGCTCGTCTTTACAGCATGACAGACGACAGAGGTGTGAAAGACCTCCTTTCATTCCTGATTGCTCGGGATACCATGCACCAGAACCAATGGCTGGCAGCAATCAAAGAAATGGAAGCAAAAGAAGGTGTCATTGTTCCTTCTACAGTGCCGCCTGAATGGGAAGCGACAGAGTTCTCCCATACCTTGTACACGAATGCGGACAGCACTGCTTCTCAGTTGGATTTCCTGAAACAGCCTGCACCTGATGGCGCGGCATTCAAAGAAGAAGAAAGCAAGGCTTTCGGTGGGGTTCCTGAGTTAAAGCCAGCACCGCCTCAAGCACACGATACATTGCCTGGTGAAAACGATTAATAATGGATGGAGCCTCTTTTGCGAAAGAGGCTTCTTTTAATGGAGTGTGGTGAAGATGGCAAGAAATATGTGGTTGATGACACAGACATGGCGTGATCTTTTGTTTCTCCATTGGCCAGTTGATCCGCCGACAATCCGTAAGTATGTACCGGAGGAATTGGAGCTGGATCTTTATGATGACAAAGCGTGGATTGGCATCGTCCTCTTCAAAGCACGCTGCACGCGGCCGCGATTCATGCCTCCTGTGCCTGGTGCTGCAAACTTTCTGGAAGTGAACGTACGGACATACGTCAAATATAAGAATAAAACTGGTGTTTATTTTTTCAGCTTGGATGCAAACAGCAAGTTGGCGGCAGAGACTGCTTCTTTTGGAGGCTTTCTTCCTTATCGAAGTGCCAAAATGTCATTTGGCAAGAAAAAGGGACAAATCAATTTCAAAAGTGTAACCAAAGAAAATCCACAGGAAAAAATTGCTTTACAATATCAAATATTACCGCAGCCAGCGGCTTCAACTGAGCTCGAAAAGTGGCTGACCGAACGTTATTGCCTATGGACAAAACCGGGTGATAGATTGCTGCGTCTTGATATAGCCCATGCTTCCTGGAAATTGAAATACGTGCAAGGGGAAACTGTTGAAAATACGATGGCACCATACCTGGGCATAAACTTCAAATACGAAAAACCGATGGCCCATTATGCAGAAATGAAAAAAGTGCGTTTTTTTCCACCTGTAATTGAAAAGTAAAAAACCCCGAAACTTTAAAGTTTTGGGGGGAGGATACCGTCGCTTTTCTATGTCCAGACTCCAGCCGCCCAGCTCTTCGGGGCATAAGCCAACTCAGCTGCCGTGGCAAAGAACGCCACTTTGCTGATCCGTCTTATGCCTTTCAGAGCTTAACGGGCGCTGTCGCTTTTCTTCTGTCCAGACTCCAGCCGCCCAGCTCTTCGGGTCATAAGCCAGCTCAGCTGCCGTGGCAAAGAACGCCACTCTGCTGATCCGTCTTATGCCTTTCAGAGCTTAACGGGCGCTTGCGCTTTTCTTAGTCATGACTGTCTCGGCTCGTCATGCTCAGTAGTATGGGAAGTTTCTTTTTGTTCCCAAACACGTTTCGTCAAATAAATGTGGAAGAACCATTCGCCGGCTGCAATAAGCAAAGCAGAGAAAAGAGCGGCCATGATCAATGAAAAATCAGGATTCGCAATCAGCCATAATCCCAGCAGCCATACTGCGAGAAAGACGAGGACAAAATCTCCGGCAGTCGCGATCTTATTCGATGTTTTCGGGTAGATGATCAAGTCCCCGACAAATCCAACTGCTGTAATGATTAGGCTTATAATGAATATTTCATAAAGTTCAACGCCAAAAGCCAGGCCCAGAATAACAAAGAGGACGGAGAAAATCATAGCAAATTTGATAAGCAAAGCTTCAATATACTTCATCTGATATACCTCCTGGAATATTTTATAGTTATCCGCTGTATACCCAGTTTTTTTACAATAGAATCGTGAATAGACAAAAAAAGACCCTCAAGAGAGGGTTTTTTTGTTAGGAACTGATGAAGTCTCCACCGTTTACGTGGATGGTCTCGCCAGTTACGTAGGTGGAATCTTTAGATGCCAGATATACGTAAGCCGGTGCTAATTCTGCAGGCTGGCCGCGGCGCTCCATTGGTGTATCGCCTCCGTGTTCGCCGACTTTTTCGGCATCGAAAGTAGCCGGGATCAACGGTGTCCAAATCGGTCCTGGAGCGACAGAATTTACGCGGATGCCGTCATCTATAAGATTAGCGGAAAGGGATCTGGTAAACGCTGTAATGGCTCCTTTGGTCGCTGAGTAATCGATTAATGTCGGAGATCCGCGGTAAGCTGTCACTGATGAGGTGTTGATGATCGAATCTCCTTTTTGCATGTGCGGAATAGCCGCTTGTGTCAAAAAGAACATCGAAAAGATATTCGTCTCGAAAGTTTCGCGGAGCTGATCCTCTGAAATGTTCAGGAAATCATCTTGCGGAAACTGCTTCCCGGCATTATTCACAAGAACATTCAATTGGCCGAACTCTCCGATGACATCAACGACCAGCTGATTGCAATTTTCGACTTTGCTGATGTCCGTCGCAAACTTCATGCATTTGACATCATAGGACTCAACAGCTTTAACCGTTTCATCAGCGTCATCGTGTTCATCAAGATAAGCAATCGCAATGTTGGCGCCTTCTTTGGCGAATGCGACGGCAACTGCCCGTCCGATACCGCTGTCGCCGCCAGTGATCAAAGCAGTCTTGCCTTTCAGCTTATCGGCGCCTTTATAATCCTTATCATCATAGATGGGCTCCGGGTCCATTTGTTTTTCAACTCCCGGCTGTTTGCCTTGCTCCTGAGGGTCGATTGCTTCATCAATTTTTTCATATTTATCTTTAGCCATATTATCTCCTCCTGAAAGTGGATTCCATGACTCTCCTATTCCCGTTGCTCATTCAGCTAAACGCTCTGACGCTATTCAGAATCAGCGCGTTTCTTTCTGAATAGCCAAAACATCGCAAAGAAGAGCGATAGAACAGTCAGTATCAGTGAAGGTACGAAAAACGGCGGGCGATAAGTAAAGATGATGTGATTTTCGCCCGCTTCAATCGGAACACCGACAAATGCATAATTGGCTTTCAGTACCTCAACGTCAACTCCGTTAACCGTTGCGCTCCATCCCATTTCGTAAGGGATGACGGCAGACAGATAATCGTCGTCTGCAATATTGTCGTAAAGGATTTCAACCCGGCTGCCGTCTATTTCAAGCTCCTTCAGTCCCGCATTCTCATCTGCTTCTCTTTCCAGAGTTTCATAATCTTCTTCGAATAATTGGATTTCCGTCAAAAAGTATCGCCCTTCCGGTACGCGGATCTCTACGCGATCCTGATAAGGCACCCGGATGGTCAGATCATCCACATAAGTCTTGTATACCGATTGATTTGATTTGCGGGAAGTGACGTAGTCGTTGACTGTCAGATTGAAACCTTCATCTTCAGCAGTGTTAACAAGGTTGAATGATACGTAGAGGTCTCCTTGACCTTCAGCAGGATCTTCCCAAACGAGATCGATGCCGCCGGTTTCACCTGTAACCTCCAAAATGCCGTCGTCATAGCTTGCCTCTTTTTCTTCGATGGTGAATTTTGATGTTATATCGCCTGTTACCTGGATCGGACTGCCTTCTTCTTCCGTATTCAGAACAATGCCGTTAAGCATAGCGTGTTCGCGGACCAAAGGCGGATGCATCGACAGTTTGTCTTCCGAATAGAATTCGGTTGCGCCCCGTGCAAAGGGCAGGACATTTCCGTTTTCGTATACCTTATAATTTTCGGATTCAAGCAGCTCTTTGAAACCATATGGAATATTACTGTCATCAGCCGATCGGATGATGTATTTCCCGCGCACAAGGCTGAATAGGTTGGCGCGATTGCCAAGCGTCGCATAGCGGCTGACGCTCTCGCGCTGCATATCTATTTCCATGTCATACAAATAAAAATACAGCAGGTTTTTGTTCAATATACTCGAATAGGCACTCAACCCTTGAAAATCCTGGACAATCGGCGTGTTATTCCGAACGCCCTGCATCCATTCGATGCGGTACATTTCATCATTCTCACGCTCATGGATCTGTTTGAGCAGGCCGCGAATTTCCGGATTGTCATAATCTTCACCGGTAATCAGTTCCTTACTCACCTGGTCGACGTTGCCCATCTCCATTATTTTTTCGGATTGATAGAAATTCGCGTAGGCGATCAGCCATGCTAATAAAACAGGTCCAACAATAATCAGCGTCCCGGATTTATTGAAATGGAACGCTGTCCAGACAGCGGCAATTGTCAGCAGCAGACCGCCAAGAACAAGTCCCGTTTCCATCCAATCAAATTCCAGTGCAGGATCCAGTAGCGCATAAATCAAATAGATGAAGCCTGTTAGACCCGTTGCAATAAAGAAATTCCGGCGTGAAATCTTAGTCAGCATCGTAAGTCCAGTGGCAATTGCTCCGCCGGCTGCGAACGAAATAAAATATTCCCAGCGGTACTGCGGGGCGGAAAATCCGTTGAACACGCTGCTGACAAAAGGGCTTAAATGCATCACTATCCCCGCGATCCCCAACAGTGCAAACAGGCGGAAGGTTTTATTGCCATAAAAACGGAACATGAATAAGAACAGCACAAAAAGCGCCGGCAAAATAATATAGCGGCTTGTATAAAGGATATTGTCGAAAGGGTCGAAAATCGGAATCTCCTGTTGGAAGGGCGGACGGTGATTATTCAAGTATGCATAAACTGCAGGAATGAATGCCACCGCGCCGATGCTGAACCCGATGATGCCGGCACCCATGAATGTCAGCAATTTCTTTTTCTTATTATTCTCAGCTGAACTCAATGGAATGAACAGCCGGAAAAGGATATAGATGGCGGACAGCAGGAAATTGATATAGGCAAAATAGAAATTATCAAAGAACGATATGGAAACCGCCATAAGAAACCAGCCCGGTTTTTGTTCCCTGAAGATTTTCTCGATTCCCAGTATAAGTAGGGGAAGCCACAAAAATGAATCAGCGAAAAATTCCCAGTATACGGTGTGCCGAAAAAACATCCCTGATATGCCGTAAACAGAAGCGCCGATCCACGCCGGCCAATACGGGATCTTCATGTACATGAAAACGCGTGAAGTGATGAACAGCACAAATGTCATGCGGATTACACTGATGAAAACCGCCGCATTTGCCCAGAATAACACGTCAGGTTCCTGGACGATGCCTGCAATATCCAGCAGCCAGACAAAAGGAATGGTGATTAGAAAGACAATGGATGTGGAAAAATAATAGGCCAATTCGCTGAATGTGCCTGCGCCTAATCCAAAATCAAAGGAATAGAAAAATTCACCGTTTGTATATTGTTCATATAGAAGATGTTTGAATGGCATCATCTGTGACAGGCCATCGTTGATGCCGGTCATGTACTGCCCCTGAGTCCATTGATAAAGGAAGGCACCATGGGCCAGGACGGCAAGCGCAAAGCTGATTGCCAGGAGACACCAGTATGGATGATTTTTGAACATGGATTCACCGACTTTAATTTATTTCTGCCGCACCGGATCTTTCATGATTTTGCTGGAAACGATGAAAGTGATGGGCACTGTAAAAATCACCGCTGCAAAAGGGGCGATGTTGCTGTTCAACTTCAGGTACTCAACGAATATGAAAATAAGAACGGTTGATACTGTCATATTGACTACTTGCGTCAAGGGGAAAAACAAGTATTTCTTTAAAGTGGGCTTTACTCTATACGTTACGTAAGTGTTCAGGAAAAAAGAGACGTTCAGGCTGATGAGAAAACCGACTATATGCGCAAGCATGTATGGCAGTGAAAAAAGATTATGGAGAATCAGGTAGATGGAATAATAACTCAGCGTATTGATGACACCGACAAACAGGAAACGGGTGAATTCGGTATTCAGCGATTTAAGACTCATCGTATTCATCCACATTGCTGATATCCACCAGGAAGTTCGGTCGTCGTTTTGTTTCATTATAGATGCGTCCGATATATTCTCCGATTACGCCAAGGCTGATCAATTGGATGCCACCGAGCACCAGGATGGCGGTGATGGTAGTGAAATAGCCGGGAGCAATGATTCCTCTTTGAGAAATGCCATACAAAGTATATGCAATATAAACGAGGGAAAGAAAAAGGACGATGAAGCCTGTATAAAAGCAAATACGCAGCGGCTTGGTGTTGAAAGAGATGATTCCGTCTATCCCGTAATTGAGCAGGCTGCCGAATGACCATTTGGAATCGCCGCCTTCGCGAAGAACGTTCTCATAGCAGATGGTCTTTTTGCTGAGCCCTATCCAGGAAAATAAACCTTTTGAAAAGCGGTTGTTTTCACTTAACAGGAGAAGGGAATCAATCGCTTTTCTGCTCATTAAACGGAAATCCCCTTCGCCGTCTGCCAAATCGACATCGGTAATTGAATTGATCACTTTGTAATAGAGACTGGACAAGAATGTACGAACCTTCGGATCACCTGTCCGTGTCCGTTTCGCTACCACCTGATGGAACCCTTCCTCAAATCCCAGGAGCAATTCCGAGATAAGAGTCGGTGGATGCTGCATGTCGCTGTCCATTAAAATAGCGGCGTCTCCTTTGACTCTTTTCAGTCCGGCAAGAATCGCGGCTTCTTTACCGAAATTTCGGGTGAAAGAAATATATTTTACATTGTTCTGCTGTTCGGCAAGCTTAAGTATTTCTTTCAGAGTGCCGTCCCGGCTGCCGTCATTAACGAATAGAATTTCATATCTATATGGAACAGCTGTAAGTTCCTGGACTAGTTTTTCGTAGATGGGAGAGATGTTTTCTTCTTCGTTGTAGGCTGGAACTATAATAGAGATCAGCTTCATATCTGGACTCTCCTCCTAAATTTTATATGATAGTAGCTCCTTGCGATGTATACCCGATTTAGAGGCAAAGTATGTGCAAAAGAGCAGGGGATTTTATATTTATCCTGTCTTTTGAACTATAAAAGATGAAACTTTCCTGAAAGTGGGACGTATAACTATAATGATTGCGGAAAATGAAAACAGCACTTAATAATTCTGAAAATTCCGCTTAAACCGATTGACACGCAAAATGGAAGATGCTAGGTTTAAGCTTGGAGGCAGTTTGCCGCAAATGGGCGCTTCGACCCTTAGAATTGAAATTTTCCGCATATATCAATAGTATTAACAATAGAATACATAAAGATGAATGGAGAGTGTTAACAGTGGCTATCAATTTAGTAAAAGGTCAAAAGATCGATTTAACAAAAGGACGTTCATCTCTTTCAAGCATCATGGTCGGACTTGGATGGGATCCTGTAGAAACGAAAAAAAGCGGCGGGTTCTTGAGTTCTTTGCTTGGCGGTGGAGGCGGCGGTTCGGATATCGACTGTGACGCTTCAGTCATCATGCTTGATGAAAATGGAAAACTCAAAGGCAAGGAAAACCTTATTTATTTCGGAAACAAGCAAAGCCGCGACGGCAGTGTTGTGCATTCAGGCGATAATCTTACCGGTGAAGGCGAAGGCGATGATGAAACGATCAATATTGATCTTAAAAAAATCTCCCCGTCAATCCATCGCTTGATTTTCGTTGTGAACATTTATAATGCGAAACAGAAAAAACAGGATTTCGGTATGATTGAAAATGCGTTTATCCGTCTGGTCGATAACCAGACCAGAGAAGAATTGATCCATTATAATCTGACAGAAAATTATTCCGGCAAAACCTCACTGATTCCTGGTGAATTATATCGTCAGGGCAGCGAATGGAAATTCTCTGCTGTAGGCGAAGGAACGACCGATTCTGATATTGGCGCAATTGCCAATAAATATGCATAAGGAGTGATTTGGAATGGCAATTAACTTATCAAAAGGACAAAAAGTAGATTTGACTAAAAGCAATCCAGGCTTGTCGAAAGTAGTGGTAGGACTAGGCTGGGATACGAATAAATATGACGGCGGCAAAGATTTTGATCTCGATTCTTCGGTTTTCCTGTTGAATGCGGAAGGCAAAGCCTCCTCAGAAGCTGATTTTATTTTCTATAATAATACAAAAGGTGCCGCTGGTGCAGTTGAGCACACAGGCGATAACCGCACAGGCGAAGGCGAAGGCGACGATGAACAAGTCAAAGTGGATCTTTCAGCTGTTCCTTCTGCCATCGAAAAAGTCACTTTTGCCATCACCATCCATGATGGTGAAGCAAGAGCCCAGAATTTTGGACAGGTAAGCAATTCCTATGTACGCATTCTCAATGAAGATACAAATGAGGAACTGATCCGCTATGATTTGGGAGAGGATTTCTCTATCGAAACTGCTATCGTCGTAGGTGAATTATACCGTCACGGCGGGGAGTGGAAGTTCAATGCAATCGGAAGCGGCTATCAAGGCGGCCTTGGGTCGCTGGTTAAGGACTTTGGACTCGACAGCTGATCTCGCAAGTTGAAAAAGCAAGGGGCTGGGCTCCTTGCTTTTTTTCTCAATTCTGATGGAAGTATGGATTAAATTAATTAAACTTATTAAAAAACATTTATATACCGCTTCGGCGCTAGAGGGATCTCTAGAGATATGGAGCAAAACAGCGAAGACGCCCAGGTGACCAAGCGAAGTGCTGAGATCCACTCGGGCGAAGCGTGCTGAGCACGAGTTAGCTCGGCGCAAGCCACCAGGCAAGCGCCGCTGTTTTGCGGAATATCGGTTATTAAGATTTATTGCTTTAATTTAATTGTGCCGGGAGGATTTCATAATGAGACATTTTAATGCATTAGATGATTCTGAGTTACAGACGTTTTTTAAATACCCCCCGGCAGAATTTAATCGAGATACGGATCGGGAAAAACTTGGGCTGGCGTTGGGGGCAGCGCTCTACACACCAGGCTCAAGACCTGATTTCGCAGCTAAGATTATAGCCGGAAGTTATCGGCGGGACACATTTTCAGGATTGGCGACATTGATGATCTGCCTGGAAGACGCGGTGGCTGATACCGAATTGGAATCAGCGGAAGCGAATGTTGTTTCACAACTGAAAGAGCTTGAGCAAGCGTCCCAATCACATATTGAAGGCAGCCCGTTGCTGTTTTTGCGTATTCGAAATTCTGGCCAATTGGATAAATTAACAAAATTGGCGGGCAGTTCACTTGGCATGCTTACTGGCATTGTGCTTCCTAAAGTGCAGGCTGCGGATCTGGAACCTTTTTTCTCAGCTCTGGACCGCGCCAGCGAAAGTGCGGGCAGAAAATTGTATGCATTGCCTCTTCTTGAAACGGAAGAAGTGCTGTTCGCTGAAACGCGTGAACAGGCATTAATGGATATTTACAGCAAATTACGGCATGAAAAAGACCGTATTTTGACAATCAGGGTTGGAGCCACTGATTTCTCAAGCCTTTATGGTCTTCGGCGTCCGGTGGAACGCACAATTTACGATGTTCACTTGATCAGGGATTGCCTGATTTCAATACTCAATAAATTTACGAAAGCTGAAGACGGCTTTATTGTTTCGGGACCAGTTTATGAATATTTCACGGCAGAAACGGATGCATGGCTTTCTTCGAAACCGGAGAAAGTTCTTTGGGAAGAAGTGCAATTGGATGTTCTGAACGGATTTAAAGGAAAAACGTGCATTCATCCTTCTCAGATTGCGATTGTGAATGCGGGGCATATCATCTCACATGAAACATACGAAGACGCAATGCTCATTTTGGCGAAAAGCGATACTTTTAATGGAATCCTGCAAAGCCCGCAGCGCAATAAAATGAACGAAGTAAAACCGCACCTGAGCTGGGCGAAAAAAGTGGCTGCTCAAGCGGAAATATATGGGGTGCTGAATGAATACTACAAACCAATCGACGTCCTCAATCACATACGAGCAAAACAACTTGCAAACCAGGTATAAGTACTGGGATAAAATGGACATAGAAGTGTCCGCAACGGAAAGTTATGGGGATTTGCCAATGGAATCCCTATTTTCCGTGGCATTGCGGGTCAATAAAAAAAGGCAATTTCTATTTGTCAGCAAATTAATTGCAAAACATTTGGCGGTTCATCCATCAATAGCGCTGGGGACCGGCAGTCTTCTTGCTTCATTATTAATGGAGAAAGCAGGTTTGAAGCCAATTCCGCAGCACAAAAAAATCGTGGAAATGATTGAGTCAGCAAAAGCCTGTCTCGAAACAAGCCATGAATCACTTGCATATCGAACGGCTTTGCCGGATAAAACTGTTTTCATTGGAATGGCGGAAACAGCCACTGGTCTGGGACATTCTGTTTTTCATCACTTTGATGAAGCCGCTTATATCCATACGACCAGGGAGGAAATTATCGGGGCATCTCCCGCTTTTGTGTTTGAAGAAGAACATTCACACGCCACTTCACACAAAGTTTATGCACCGGCGGGAATGCTGGAAGAAGCGGATACCATTATTCTGATCGATGATGAGATTTCGACAGGCAACACTTTAGTGAATTTAATCACGGCATTGGATTCCCAATTTCCAGGCAAGAAATACATATCCCTCTCTATTCTTGATTGGCGGAGCGAAGGCCAAAAGCGAAAGCTTGAGGACATGGCGGCAGCACGTAATCTGACTGTCGACGTCTTGTCTTTGCTTAAAGGGGAATTCGACCTGAAACATAGTGAATCACCTGGTGAAACGGAGATTGCCGAACTGAAAGGTTCGGGTCAAAAGACTCCTGGCCGCTCGATGCAAGTTCAGGCGATTGAACTGCAATCAGCTACAGGCCAGCGATATCTGCCATTTACCGGCCGCTTTGGATTATCGAGCAGCAGCCATTCAGAAATCGGAAGATGGGCTGAACAATTGGCAAAAACAGTACCTGCCAGCAAGAAACCACTCGTGATTGGAATAGGGGAGAATATGTATTTGCCTCTTCGGTTCGCTTTAGCGCTTGGTGGAGATGCATCGGTTCAGACAACCACAAGAAGCCCTATTTTTGCTGCTGAAGAAGACGGTTACCCGATTAAAGAGAAAGTTCGCTTTAAGTTGCCGGATGCGGAAGATGTCAATCAATTCCTTTATAATATAAGCAGAATCGACGCTGATAGAATTTATCTGTTGGCTGAATCGGTTGCGGACGAAGCAAGCTGGCAGCCGCTGATTTCATATCTTGAAAAAAAAGCGCCAGTCGAGTGGCTCGTTCTGACAGACAAAAAATGAAAGAGGTGGCCTGATGATTACTGCTGGTTTAGTGAAAACAAGCTATCCCGAGAACGATATTACATTTTTACTGAAAGATGTTACGGATGATTTTGAGGAAAGCTCATTGGAAGAACGCGAAAATGCAGTGCAGACAGGCGGCCATTATGCTGAGCGGCTTCCAGTCGAATACCGGCCATCCGAAGAGTATACAAAACTTTATCACCAATCTGTGCAGCAGACAAAAAAACAATTGAGCCATCTTGTCGGAGTGGTGGCAAGAAGGATCCAATTGAATGCCGGAACAGACGTTATTGTGCTGGTTTCACTGGCGCGTGCTGGAAGTCCTATCGGCATCTTGATCAAACGATACGCGGAACAGATGATGGGTATGAAATGGCCGCATTACAGCGTCTCGATTTTACGCGATAAGGGAATAGATGAAAAAGCCATCGGAACGATTCTGGAAAAGCATCCCGGCAGTCGTATTCAATTTATTGACGGGTGGACAGGGAAAGGCGCTATCCAGAAGGAATTGACGAAATCGCTCTCGTCGCTGAACCGCGAATACGGCACTGATCTGCAAGATGACATGGCTGTGCTCGCCGATCCTGGCGCCTGTGCCGTATTGTTCGGTACGAGAGAAGATTTTCTGATTCCGAGCGCATGCTTGAATTCTACGGTTTCGGGTCTGGTGAGCCGAACAATTCTGAACGACCGCTATATCGGTCCCGAGGATTATCACGGCGCGAAATTTTATGGCGAATTAATAGAAGAGGATCTGTCGAATGATTTCGTGGATCAGGTGACAAGCTGTTTTGCCGAAACCAGCAAAGCATCTGAAGAGGAAGCATACAGCACTCCTGTAACTGCGGAACGTACTTGGGAAGGCATGAAAGAAGTCGAAGAAATCGGTCGCAGTATGTACAGTGAAACGGATTACCACCTGGTAAAGCCTGGTGTTGGTGAAACTACGCGTGTTTTGCTCCGGAGAAACCCATGGAAAGTATTGGTCAGAGATATCGAGCATCCGGATGTAAAGCATATCCTGATTCTTGCCGAAGAAAAGGATGTTCCGGTGGAAGAAGTGCCGGATTTATTTTACCGTTCAATTGGCCTGATCAAATCGGGGAAAGAAATATGACATTATTATTCGCAAGCGATCTCGACCAGACACTGATTTACTCACGGAGATCCATGGGCAATGAAGTAAAGCCTGAAGAATTGATCGAAGTCGAACGCTTTGAAGGAAAGCCGCAATCTTTCATGACCGAACAAAGCCAGGCTGCTTTATGGGAGTTGGAAGAAAACACCATATTCGTTCCGGTTACGACCAGGACACGCGAACAATACGAACGGGTGACCGGAATTTATGAAGGCGATGAACCACCGCAATTCGCAATCATCTCAAATGGCGCTGTCATTCTGGAAAACGGTGAACCCATCAAGGAATGGTCGACCGATATCCGGAAGCAATGTGTCAGCAAAAAGACGGTCATCGAAGAATTGATGCCGGTGATCCAGCAGCATTTTGATGAAGATTGGGTGCTGCGCGTGAGACGGGCAGAAGACTGGTTTGTCTACCTGATTGTCGACAGAGCAAGTTTTCCGGAAGACAAACTATCCTATTATACAGAACTTTTTCATGAAATCGGATGGGGAATTTCGCTGCAGGGAAGAAAGCTTTATTTGATGCCTGAAAGTATAACGAAAGCTGCAGCGATGGAATATGTCAGAGATCGCATCAAAGCCGATTATGTGGTGGCTGCCGGAGATTCGCTGCTGGATCTGGATCTTCTGGAAAGCGCGGACACCGGTTTGCTCGCTGCTCACGGTGAGGCAGTGAAATCGGATGCCGACGTTTCCGGGCACATTATTGTAACTGAAGAGCAGGGAATAAAAGCAGGCGAGGAAATATTGGCGAAAGTCGCGGATATATCCATGCAGAGCAAATAGCAAGGGGGGAAACCCATGGTTCAATTGCATCCGGTCCGTGTAAGAACATGGGATCCGGAGAAGGTTGGCGAATGGCTGAATAAGCCTGTCGTCAATCATACAGAAACGAAAGTGGAAGATGAAGATATCACCTATCCGCAGCTTCTCGGTGAATTTATCGGTTTGCCGCTGGATGAAGATGATTATTTTGCGTCAATTTATGAAACGATGGAATCAGCCGGCGGGCGGCTGATTCGGCTGTCCGGTAAAATGAACAAACATATTGAGCAGGACCGATTGAAAGCGCTTCAGGATCTTTTTGAAATGAACCGGAAAGAAAATGGGTTATCCGCCAGCAGGATCGTGGCATTCCTGGACGGCAAGGGGTTGCTGCCCCGGCTGAAAGATGCTGGTTTAAACCGCCGCATCCGAGTGGTCATGATCGATGTGCTGAAATCATTTCAGGAACAATCAGGCGGCAGCACTGTCCAGTCGTCATTCAGAAGAGTTGCGACCGATTTGGTGAAATGGACATTCAATCATATTGAGCCGGAGCTTATAAAACTGAATCTCGAAAAAGGGCTCCCTGGTTTTCTGTGGTACGGCGATGCAACAGAAAGTGAAAAGTGGTTTCTGAAACTGGCATCCGCGTTTGGCTTCCATGTTGTAGTTTATGATCCGACAGGCGAGAAATGGTTCGGCAAAATGGCTGGTGAAGAAAACCTCCATAGCCACAGCTTTCAGGTCAACGCTGAATCTCCACCGCCTTTTCCGGAAGAAAAACCTAAGCGGGTCGGCACTGTGGCTTACCGGGCGACGCAGGAAGTGGATCGGCTGCTGCATCACGATGACTCAGGTCTTTACAAGCCATTTCAGTTTAAATCCTATGTAACACATTCTATCCGGCTGAAAACGACGATTGATGAGGCTTTCATGCTTGCGAAAGAACGCGCGATGGTCCGTCCTTCTTTTTCGGTTGAACGCGGCGTCGTCCATATTCCGGTTGTATTCGCTAAAGTCATGGGGATTGAGAAAGATCGAAAACGCTTCTGGGACAATATCCACAAATTGACGGAACGGGAAGACACGAAATTAGTGAGAAGCTTCCCGTTCATCGAAGAGCGCAAAGGCAATCAGCAGTTTCATTATCGCGCTGCGCTGGACAAAAACGGCAGATTGGATCCCGAAAAAATGAAAAAATCCAATTGGTGGCGCTACAGCAAGCTGCCGGATGGAGTCCAGACGGCAATTGGCGAAGCCATCGCCAGGCATGTAGAGAAACCGATATTACTGCTGCAGAATGGTGAATCGTTTGAAGATCTGCAATTGTATGCTTTTTCACAGTCCATGACACTTCCGGATCCCGTCATCCAATTGATCCAATTATTTGATTATCCGCAGTTTGTCCCGACACTTTTGTTTTATAATGAAGAGAAGGATGGCGAGCTGAGCCGGGCTGATGCGAATGCCATAGCGCTGATCCACAGCTTCGGCCTTGATAATATCATCATCAATCCGCAGGGGCATCAGGATATCGAACGTTGGGTTGATACAGAATCATTTGATGTGCATTGGCTTGATGAGCGCAGTTTTAATGAGCCGTTCCAGGAACCTTCAGCAGTCAGGAAATTCCTCGGAAGGTTCTTATAATAACAAAGGAGGGTTAATGATGAATACGATGCCAGACCAGATTGAACAGCAGGAACTCGTCATGAAAGACGAAAACCAATTGAAAGTGCAATTGAAAAAAGATCCTCAAGTACTGCAATTGGCTTCAAAGATCGATCCGAAAAACCAGATTGAGCTATTGGAATTCGGACGCGAACCGGCAAATGAAATTTCAGCGTTTACAGGGAAAGTCCTGAATTCTGTCCAGGCGAACAGCATGGAGGAATCCAGTGAGCTGTTGAAGCAGCTGGGCAGAATCATGGATAAATTCGATAAAAAGGATTTTGTTGAGAAGAAAGGCTTCTTAAACAAAATCTTCAATAAAGGAAATAAGATGATCGAACAGCTCTTCAATAAATACCAGACGATGGGTACGGAAATCGATAAAGTTTATGTGGAAATCACCAAATACGAGTCGGAGATGAAAAAATCGACGACGACCTTGGAAAACCTGTACGATCAGAATTTCCAATATTTCATGGAATTGGAGAAATACATCGCAGCCGGAGATATTAAAGTCGAAGAACTGAAAGCGCAAGAACCGGAAGTCCGCAAGAAAGCGGAAACTGGGGACCAGATGGCATTGATGGAATTGAATTCATTGCAGAATGCCATCGAACTTCTGGAACAGCGCGTATATGATCTGGAAATGGCGAAGCAGGTTTCCTATCAGGCGGCTCCGCAAATCCGTATGCTGCAGCGTGGCAACACGAAATTGATCGGGAAAATCAATTCAGCTTTCGTTACCACGATTCCGATTTTCAAAACCGGTCTGATCAACGCAATCGCGGCAAAACGCCAGAATTTGGTCGCTGAATCGATGAGCGAACTGGACCGACGCACAAACGAGATGCTATTGAACAATGCAAATGATATTTCCCGGCAGTCGGTTGATATCGCTCGCATGTCTGGCCAGCCGAGCATCAAGATTGAAACAATCGAGCAGACATGGGAGACTATTATGCAAGGCATGAACGATACGCGAGCCATTGAAGACGAAAACCGCAAGATGCGGGAAGAAGGGCGCCTGCGCATCGAAGAATTGCAGAAGAAATATGAGGATACACAACGAAAATAACGTTATCGGAGGAGATTATTAATGTCATCAATCAACCTGTCAAAAGGCCAAAAAATCGACTTAACAAAAACAAATCCGGGACTCACAAAAGTGACAGTAGGCCTCGGCTGGGATACGAACAAGTATAGCGGCGGCGGTGATTTCGACCTTGACGCGTCCATTTTCCTTGTAGGCGAAAACGGCAAATCCCGCGGACCGGAAGATTTCGTTTTCTATAACAACCTGGTTGGCGGAAACGGTTCTGTTACCCATACAGGCGACAACCTGACTGGTGAAGGTGAAGGGGACGATGAGCAAGTGATCGTCGACTTGCCGAATGTGCCTGCTGAAATCCATAAAGTTGTTTTCACGGTTACAATCCATGAAGCGGATAGCCGCGGCCAGAATTTTGGCCAGGTATCCAATGCTTTCATCCGTGTCATGAACGAAAGCAATAACGAAGAAATTCTGCGTTATGACCTTGGCGAAGATTTTTCCATCGAAACAGCGCTTGTGGTCGGTGAATTATACCGCCACGGAGGCGAATGGAAATTCAACGCAATCGGCAGCGGCTACCAGGGCGGACTTGCTGCACTCGTCAGCGATTTCGGTTTGGCATAAACAGAATCAGGACCGTTCCTCTTTTGAGGAGCGGTCTTTTTTAAATTTTTTATTTCAATGGAGGACCAGTCACTAAAAGGATGAAAACGCTTCCTTAGATTTCTGAATAGTAAGATTTCGTTGACAATCATTTTCTATGTGTATATGATGGATGAAATTCCAATACAGAAAATTATTTAGATGGAGACAAGGTCTGGGTATGGAAATCTGCAGAGAGCTGATGGATGGTGAAAATCAGCGTTTTCCTCCCGGATCAGCACTCCTGAATAGATGGGCCGAATCACAGTAGGCCTTTCCGTTTCGTGCGCGTTAAGCATTTGGACCAATGAGGCTGTGCATCAGCAGCGAATTAGGGTGGTACCGCGAATAAAGGCTTTTCGCCCCTTGCATCTTTATGTGAGGAGTGAAGGGCCTTTTTTTCGTTCATTCCCGAAATTGAAATTCAAAAATGAAAAGGGAAGAGGGAGATTTTATGTTGACTGATCAGCAGATTTTGCGGATACCGGGTCCGAGCCCGATACCGCCAAGTGTCAGCCTTGCAATGGCGCAGCCGATGATTGGCCATAGAGGACAGAGTACGTCCGATATGCTGTCTGTCATCCGTCCGAAACTGAAGCGTGTTTTTGGCACAGAGCAGGAGGTTCTGATTTTAACTGCCAGCGGAACGGCAGGACTGGAGGCGGCCGTGGTCAATGCGGTCGCACCGCATGATGAAGTGCTGGTCATTGTGAGCGGTGCTTTCGGGGAGCGCTTCGCGGATATCTGTAAGACCTATAATATTCAAACACATCTTATTGAAACAGAATGGGGCAAAGCGGCGACTGTTTCCGATATCACCGAAGCATTTGAGGCACATCCGAATATCAGGGCTGTATTCATGACTTATTGTGAAACTTCTACAGGTGTCCTGAATCCGGTAAAGGAGTTGGCTGCTGAAATTCGGAGCAGATCTGAAGCGTTGATCATTGTGGACGGCGTTTCCTGCATTGGAGGTGTGGAAACCAGAATGGATGAGTGGGGACTTGATATTGTCGTTAGCGGTTCCCAAAAGGCTTTCATGCTGCCGGCGGGTCTTGCGTTTATTGCAGTAAGTGACCGTGCATGGAATAAAATCGAAAGGAATCCTCAGCCACGGTTTTACCTGGATTTGAAAAAGCACCAGGATAATCTGATAAAAGATACAACCCCATTTACGCCGGCGCTGTCACTTCTCTTTGGTCTGCAAAAAGCGCTGGAGCTGATGGAAGAGGAGGGGCTCGTAAATGTTTATGCAAGACATGACCGGCTGATGAAGATGACGAGGTCCGCTTTCAAAGCCCTCGGCGTTCCGCTTTTGACAGAGGACAAAGATGCTTCTCCCACTGTAACGGCCGTTAAGCCGGCAGACTTTGACGCTGAAGTGCTGCGGAAAGTGTTAAAAGGGGAGTTTGCCATGGAAGTGGCGGGCGGCCAGAAGATACTTGCAAATAAAATATTCCGCATCGGACATATGGGCTATTGTTCACCGGCAGATATGCTGCAGGCGATAGCCGCGATTGAAATCGCCATTGCCAAAGCAGGAGGAGAGATTCAGCTTGGGAGCGGTGTCAGGGCAGCGCAGCAGGAATATCTGAAAGGGGCGAATGGATGATGAAGGAATACAGAATTTTGGTAAGTGATCCATTGAGTGAAGAAGGGATTTTTCCTCTCCGCGATGCAGAAGGGTTAAGCGTGGTTTTCGATACTGAGCTAACGCCGCAGGAACTGGCAGAAAAAATTGGCGGTTTTGATGCCTTGCTTGTGCGCAGTAAAACGCAAGTGACACGGGAACTGATTGAAAAAGCCGAGCGGCTGAAAATTATCGGACGCGCAGGAGTCGGTGTAGACAATATCGATTTGGAAGCGGCCACTGAAAAAGGGATCATCGTGGTGAACGCACCGGATGGCAATACGAATTCCGCTGCGGAACATACCATTGCGATGCTGATGTCGATGGCGCGTAAGATTCCACAAGCTTTTACAGCGCTGCGCAACCGGGAATGGGATCGGAAATCGTTTGTGGGGGTGGAGCTGAAAGGGAAGACTTTGGGTGTCGTAGGATTGGGCCGGATCGGAATGGAGGTTGCGGCACGGGCAAAAGGCCAAAGGATGAACATCATCGCTTATGATCCTTTTTTGACAGAAGAGCGGGCTGAAGAACTGGGCATCGGTTTCGGGACAGTGGAAGAAGTCCTGAAAGCATCGGATTTTATAACGGTGCATACACCGTTGTTGAAGGAAACACGGCATCTGATAAATGCGGAAGCTTTCAAGTTGATGAAACCCGGCGTGCAGATCATCAATTGCGCGCGAGGCGGCATCATCGATGAAATTGCCTTGTACGATGCGATCAAGTCCGGCAAAGTAGCAGGAGCGGCGCTCGATGTATTTGAACAGGAACCGATGGTCGATTTCCGGCTGCTTGACTTGCCGGAGGTCGTTGCGACTCCGCATCTTGGCGCCAGCACTTTTGAAGCGCAGGAAAACGTGGCAATTGATGTCAGCCATGATGTAGTCAGTTATTTCAGCACGGGGACGGTAAGGAATTCAGTTAACCTGCCGTCGGTGCCAAGGGAAATCATGAAGAAAATTGAACCTTATTTTGATCTTTCTGAGCGGTTAGGCGCTTTTTTGACAGATCTTTCGGACAGCACGGCTACAGAGGTGAATATCAGTTATTCGGGTGAATTGGCCGATTTCGAAGTCGGTCCCTTGACACGCAACGTCCTGAAAGGACTGCTCAAGCGCCATTTGGGTAATCGGGTGAACGATGTCAACGCCATGTTTCTTGCCCATCAAAAAGGCATTACCGTAAATGAAAACAAGTCTGCCTCATCCAAAGGTTTCACCAATCTTATTTCTGTAGAAGTTTTGACGGCAACAGGCAGACGGAAAACGGCCGGGGCTTTATTGAATGGCCAAGGCCCACGTATTGTCAAAGTTGATGATTATATTGTAGATGTCGTTCCTGATGGGCATCTGCTATTTATCCGCCATCACGACCGGCCGGGTGTCATCGGCCGCGTAGGGACGCTTCTTGGGCAGGAAGGTGTCAATATTGCGACGATGCAGGTAGGACGTTCAGCGGAAGGCGGAGCCGCCATTATGATGCTGTCGATAGATAAGCCGGCTGAAGAAAAAAGTCTCCGCCAATTGGAGGAATTGGCAGAGATCGACAAGGTGAAAGCGGTGGACTTATAGTAGTTGCTTCTTCGCTGATTTAAAGTTTTTCCAGTAACGGCATCAATTCCTGCAAATTCTGTATCTCAAAATCAGGGGAAATGGAATTATGCGCTGTTTTTTGCTCGCGGTTTACCCAAACTGACTTGATGCCGGCTCGATTAGCGCCGAGAATATCGGTCAGCAAGTTGTCACCGACCATCAAAGTTTCTGCTTTATGGGAGCCGGTTTTGGTTAAGGCATATTCAAAAATAGATACATCCGGCTTGCCGACACCGAAGGCACCGGAAACGATGATCGTATTGAAATAAGGGGCGATTTCCGGAGTTATGGTCAGTTTAGTCTGCTGGAGACTTGGTGAACCGTTTGTCAGGAGCACGAGGTGATAGCGGCCTTTCAAATGATCGAGGATTTGGAATGTCTCCTTATAAATAAAAGGATTTCTGCGCCGCATCGCAGGAAAATATTCACTCAGTTGTTCTGCCAGTCGATCATTCTCGATACCCGACTTTTTGAGCGCGTTTGTCCAGGCTGTTCGCCGATATGCCGGCATAAGTCTTTTCATGTTTTGGAACTGTTCACCTGCATCATCGAATTCACCCCATAATCCTTCGAAAGGATTGATGCCAATCGACTTAGTGAATTCATAAACTTCTGTTTCAGCGTATGCAGCAGCAGCTTCAGAGCGGATAGCCTTTTCAAGTTCGCCGGCTTTTACTCCACATTCCTTTTCAGCGTATAAACAGGTCATCTGCAATGCAGTCTCAACGCTTTTCTTGTCCCATAATAATGTATCATCCAAATCGAATATGATGGTTTTAATCAAACAGCTCAACTCCTGAAAGGCTTTTTTCAAGTGTACTGCACCTTCAGGGGAAATCATAGAGTCGACACAATTGCACCGGCTGAAGTATTTGGGAAATGCTATCATGTTGGAAGAGGAGTGAAGTTCATGAAAATTGCCATGGCCAATCGACCTTTAATCGAAGAAGCAGGTTATTTTATTCAAACTTGCTACGACGAATTGGGAAAAACCGAATCAGAAATTCACAATCGGATGAACAGTATCATAGAAGAAGTTGAAGAAACGGGGACTTATACACATACATTAGAGGAACTGGAGCACGGAGCACGGATGGCGTGGCGCAATAATAACCGGTGCATCGGCCGCCTGTTCTGGAATACGTTGACCGTTTTTGACGCGAGACATCTTGAGACAGCGGAAGGTGCATTCAATGCTTTAGTTGACCATATTGTGTATGCAACCAACGATGGCAAAATTCGCCCGGCTTTAACCGTATTCCCTGCGCAGCAAAATAACACAGAAAAACTGCGACTCTGGAATCACCAGCTTCTGCGCTATGCGGGCTATGAAAAAGATGGAACCATAGTCGGTGACTCGTCCTCTGTGGAGTTTACGAAGCAATGCATGGAATTGGGCTGGAAAGGGCAAGAGACGGCTTTTGACATTCTGCCTATCGTCATTGAAGAAACGGATAACGAAGTGAAATACTTCGATATCCCGAAGCACGCAGTGATGGAAGTGGAAATAAAACATCCTGAATTTGAAGGTTTTTCCGATCTTGAAGCCAAATGGTACGGCGTGCCGATCATATCGGATATGAAGATGGAGATAGGTGGCGTCCATTATACGATGGCTCCATTCAACGGGTGGTATATGGGCACTGAAATCGGCGCACGCAATCTGGCTGATGAAGACCGTTATGATCTCTTGCCGGCAATCGCTGAGAAGATGGGTTTGGATACCAAATCAAACCGCTCGCTTTGGAAGGATAAAGCTCTTGTCGAATTGAATATAGCAGTATTGGAGTCATTTGCGGAGGCTGGCGTTACCATCGTCGACCACCATACAGCAGCCAAGCAGTTCAAGAATTTTGAGAAGAAGGAAGAGACAGCCGGGCGCAAAGTCACAGGGAATTGGGCATGGCTCATACCGCCGATGTCGCCAGCCACCACACATATCTTCCATAAGCCTTATAAAAATGATATCGTCAAACCGAACTTCTTTTATCAAAAAGCACCTTATCATTCTTGAAAGGGGCAAAACAAATGAAAGAATTCAAAATCACTTATTTTTTCGATGAAGAACATTATATTCGCCGGTTTATTTTTGAGGAGTCCCAGGAAAAGGCGGAAGCGCTTGTACAAAGTGAGCGGGACCAATATATTTCATTCACCGACAGCAGAGGGATTTATCATGAACTGGATACGGGGAAAGTCCGGGTCACACAAGTCTCGGAATATCATCGTATAGACAAGGCAAAATCCTGAGAAGCTCCGTTATCATTGGCGGCGCTTTTTCTTTTTGCGGCTTTCCTGCTGTATAGCTCGAATAAATGGCGGGTTTTATTATATAATAGAAGGAGTGAACGTTCTTCACATTCAAAGCTGAAAGAAAGTGGGAAACAGTATGGGACGCAAGTGGAATAATATCAAAGAGAAAAAAGCATCAAAAGACGCAAACACAAGCCGCATCTATGCGAAATTCGGACGGGAGATTTATGTGGCCGCCAAACAGGGCGAGCCGGATCCGGAATCGAACCAGGCGCTGAAAGTCGTATTGGAGCGGGCAAAAACATACAGTGTGCCAAAAGCGATCATTGACCGGGCGATTGAAAAAGCCAAAGGCGGATCGGAAGAAAGTTATGACGAACTTCGCTACGAGGGCTTCGGGCCGAATGGTTCCATGGTAATTGTGGACACATTGACGAATAACGTGAACCGTACAGCTTCGGATGTACGTGCAGCGTTCGGTAAAAACGGCGGCAATATGGGTGTCAGCGGTTCTGTCGCTTATATGTTCGATCCGACGGCGGTTATCGGAATCGAAGACCAGAAGACCGCGGATGAAGTGCTTGAAATGATGATGGAAGCGGATATTGATGTCCGCGATGTCATTGAAGAAGAAGATGCGGTGATTGTGTATGCCGAGCCGGATCAATTCCATTTGGTGCAGGAAGCTTTCAAAGAAGCGGGCATCACTGATTTCACTGTTGCTGAGCTTACGATGATGGCGCAGAATGATGTGGAGCTGCCGGAAGACGCGCAGGCGCAATTTGAAAAAATGATTGATGCCATCGAGGATTTGGAAGATGTCCAACAGGTTTACCATAATGTCGATTTAGGATAACGAGTGTAAGAAAAGCGACGGCACCCGTTCAGCTCTGACAAGCATAAGACGGATCAGCGAAGTGGCTTTGGCCGCGCAGCTGATTTGGCTTATGACTCGAAGAGCTGGGTCGCCGGAGTCTGGACAGGAAAAACAGCCCTTTTTTACTGGAGGGCTGTTTTTTTTATCCGCAATGCAAGTTCTTCGTGTAATATGGATTCAAGATTTATTTATACAGAAAGCCAAGGGGAATTTCAAAAAGGGGATGGAAAGATGTTCGATTTTCAGGTATTGGGTGCCAAGATTGTCGATGAATTATCAAACCTCATCGACAAAAAAGTATTGGTTACCGACAAAAACGGGTTTGTGATCGCCAGTACGGACCCGGTGCGCCTCAATACGTTCCATGAAGGGGCGACGCTTGCGATGAAAAATCAGCAGCCGCTCCATATGACCAAAGAAATGTGTGACAACTTAGCCGGTGTTCGGCCCGGGATTGTCATGCCCATCATCATTTCAGATTTGCCGATAGGTGTATTGGGCGTTACGGGAAAGCCTTCTGAAGTTGAAAAGTATGCAAAGTTGGTTAAAAAAGTCGCTGAGCTGTTTATCACAGACTTGATCTCCAGACAGGAAAAAGAGCGGGGAATCCGGGAAATCGAGTTTTTCTTTTTTGATCTGGTCACTTCGGACAGCTCTTTTGAGAGTCTTCAGGGCCGGGCGAAGATGTTGAACATCGATACTTCGCTGTATCAGCGAATAGCTATGATGCAGACCAATCGGCAATACGAAATCGAAGATGTGGAAAATCTGTTGCGAATCCAGACGATCCATCCGGAGTTGAAGATCATTCGATGGGGACTGGAGCGTTTAATATTCCTTCTGCCGAATATTTCAAAGCGGGAATTGATCAACGGCTTAGAGAAACTGGCAAAAAAAATCGCAGGTCCAGCAAATTCAACTTTGCCTGTAGGCATTGGAAAAGCCGGTGATTTTAATCAGCTTAAAGAATCTTTCAGGCAATCGGAAATGGCTCATGCGGTGTCCGCAAGGCAAGGGCAGATTGTGTTCGAAGAAGATCTTAAACTGGAGCTTCTTTATTATTCGATTCCGAAAGAGGTGCAGGAAGAATTCATCAGCCGTACAATCGCTCCTTTACTGGATGAACCGGAGCTTCTTCACAATCTGGAAATATTCCTCCAGAAAAAATCCTCGGTCCAGGCAGTAGCGGATGAATTGCATATACATAAGAACACATTGCTTTACAGGCTCAATAAAATAGAAAAAATCCTGTCCATCAGCTTTGCTGATAATAACGATTTGGCGACGATCTACACAGCGCTTCGCCTCTACCGGAAAATCTGACCTTTGAGAAATCAGGGGTCTTTGTTTATTTGTCCAAAATTATTGTCCGAATTTTATATAAATTTGTATAGATACTACATAGATTGATAACTTGTAAGAATATTATAATAACATGAAAGCGTTATCAATTAGGTGGTGATCAAAATGACAGTACACAGCAAAGACCTTTTTGTTTCGATAGTTGGAAAAGAAAATGTTAAAGATACGCAGGCTCAGCTGCTTGCTTATTCATACGATGCAACAGCCAATTTCCAGGCGAAGCCGGATTTGGTTGTTTCACCAAGAAGCACAGAAGAAATTGCAGAAATTGTTAAGATTTGTGCAAGAGAACAAATCCCCATCGTGTCGAGGGGATCAGGAACCAATTTGGCAGCTGGCACAGTGCCAAGCAAAGGCGGTCTGATCGTCCTGTTCAATAATATGGATAAGATTCTCGAAGTGGATAAGGAGAATCTGACGATTACAGTGCAGCCGGGTGTCATCACTCAGGATATCTGTAATTTTGTAGAAAGCAACGGCTTGTTTTATCCTCCAGATCCAAGTTCGATGAAAATTTCGACGATCGGAGGCAATGTCAGTGAAAATTCCGGCGGTCTTCGAGGACTGAAATATGGAGTGACGAAAGATTACGTAAAAGCGATGACAGTCGTTTTGCCGGACGGTGAAACGCTGAAACTTGGCGGCAAGCTCGCGAAGGATGTCGCCGGATATGATCTGATGTCCTTGTTTGTCGGAGCAGAAGGGACACTTGGCATCATAACTGAAATTACGCTGAAACTGATTCCTTTGCCTATCTCCAAAAAAACAGGGATTGCCTATTTTAATTCACTTGAGGCGGCAGCAGAGACCGTATCGGCAATCATTGCCGATAAAATCATCCCTGTAACACTCGAGTTTATGGATAAAGGCACGATCGGGGCTGTGGAGGATTTTATGAAAATCGGCTTGCCGCTTGATGCAGAAGCGATGCTGTTGATGGAACAGGACGGCAACGAGGAACAGGTTGAGCGGGATATTCAGCAGATGATCCGGATTGCGGAACTCAACGGCGCAACTTCAACGGCGCTTGCTTCCTCGAACGAAGAAGCAGAAGTTTTGAAAACCGGGAGACGCGCTGCATTGTCGGCACTAGCGCGGAAACGTCCCACTACCATTTTGGAAGATGCGACGGTACCGCGATCGGAAATTGCAAATATGGTTAAAGCGATACAGCAGATATCTGAAAAATACGATGTCCAGATTAGCACATTCGGCCATGCCGGAGACGGCAATCTTCACCCGACTTGCCTGACGGATGTCAGGGATGAGGACGAAATGCTCCGGGTGGAACAAGCGCTTGCTGAAATTTTCCATATTGCTATCGAACTCGGGGGAACAATTACAGGAGAACATGGTGTAGGAGAAATGAAAGCCCCTTACCTCGAATGGAAATTGGGCGAAAGCGGCATCCGGGTCATGAAAGCGATCAAGCAGTCGATGGATCCGCAGAACATCATGAATCCGGGCAAAATGTTTGCGAAGGAAACTAAGATGAGGCTGGTGATCAACAATGGTCAGTGAATTGCAGCAACGCATGCAGGACTCATTCGTTGAACACGTAGACGAAGAACTTTTGATGGATTGCATGCGCTGCGGCTTTTGCCTTCCAGCCTGTCCTACTTATCTGGCTACCAATCAGGACGAATCGCACTCCCCGCGTGGCCGGATTGCGTTGATGAAAGCAATGCGCGACGGAGATGTCGTCTGGGATGGTTCAGTCGAAGACTCATTCGATATGTGCCTCGGCTGCAGGGCATGCGAACCTGCCTGTCCGGCAGGTGTCCAATACGGTGTCCTGATTGAAGAAACGAGAGTGGCTGTCCAGCAGGCGAAGCCGATCAGCATAACAGAAAAAGCAATCCGCAAAACAACTTTTGATGGGGTATTCGCCGATCAGAAGAAAATGGCTGCAGGAGTAAAGCTGGTCCAGTTCTATCAAAAATCCGGGCTGCAGAAAGCTACAAGAAAAATCGGGTTCCTGAATCTGTTTCCACCCTTTATGAAGCAAATGGAAGCTGTGCTGCCAACTATCGAAACCAAGAAAAAGCGTGAACCGGTGTTGAAACCAAGCAGTTTGAAAGTTGCATTTTTCTCGGGATGTCTCATGGATACGCTGTTTCAGGAAACTAACCGCAAAACAATCGAAATGCTCGAATGGCTTGGTGCGGATATCGTACTTCCGAAAGAGCAGCAATGCTGCGGTGCTTTGCATGGCCATAGCGGCGAAATGGAAAAAGGGATGCGGAACGCTAAAGCGAACCTTAAAGCATTTGATTCCGATGACTTTGATTATATCGTCAATAATGCCGGCGGCTGTGGTGCTTTTCTTTCAGAATACGGAAAGCATCTGGAGAAGGATCCGCAATTTGCTGAGAAAGCAGCGGAATTTTCCCGCAAGACGATTGATATTTCTTCATTATTTGTGAAATTGGGTTTGACTGCCAAATTGAAGCAAATGGGCGGGGCAGAAGAATCGCTTGTAACCTATCAGGATTCCTGCCACCTCCGCAATGTCAATGGTGTGTTTTTAGAGCCAAGGTCGCTCCTTCAGGATACGCCGGGCTTTGAATATAAAGAGTTGATCGATGCTGGAAGTTGCTGCGGGTCAGCAGGCATCTATAACATTCTCCAACCAGAAATGGCCAAACGGATTCTTGATGCCAAAATGAAAGGGGTGAAGGAAATGCAGCCGGCAATCGTGGTTACGTCCAACCCGGGCTGCCTGATGCAAATGCAGATGGGGATTCAGAATGAGGGACTTGAAAAAGAAATGAAAGCAGTTCATATCGTGGATTTTCTCTACGATGCGATCCACCAAAATCAAACACAGGGGTGAAGAAAATGTTGAAGAAAAAATTCGGTTTTGCAGCAATTGGCATGTCGGCAGCATTAGTCTTGGGAGCTTGCAGTTCAGATACAGGAACGGAAGCGAACGCTGATGAAGCGAAAGAATATGATTTGAAAATGTCCGTAACGGTTTCAGATTCTTCGACTTGGTACGAAGCTGCTGAAAAATTGCGTGACGATCTGGCAGAAGAAAGTGACGGCCGCATCAATATTGAACTTTATGCGAATGAGCAATTATCCGGCGGCGATTCCGGGAAAGCGGTTGAAGGATTGGCGAAAGGTTCGATCGACCTGACGTTCAACTCGACTATTATTTACTCGATCCTTGATGACCGCTTTGGTGTGGCAAGTGCACCATTCCTGTTTGCAGGTACCGATGAAGTGGATCCTGTGTTTGCTGGTGAAGGCGGAGATATGCTGAAAGATATCCTGGCTGAAAAAGGCGTCCATGCGCTTGGCTACGGACAAAATGGTTTCCGCCAGCTGACGAACAGTGTCCGTGAAGTAAAAACGCCTGAAGATTTGAAAGGCATGAAAATCCGTATTCCAGGAATCACAATGTACACAGATCTTTACCGTGAACTGGGGACAGACCCGCAGACAATGACATTCTCTGAAGTGTTTACAGCACTGCAGCAAGGTACGATCGACGGTCAGGAAAATCCGATCGATGTTATCTATTCTTCAAAATTGGCTGAAGTTCAGGATTACATCACAATGTGGAACTATTCATATGATCCGCTTGTGCTGGGAATGAATAAAAAATTATACGATTCAATGAGCGATGCGGACAAAGAGCTGTTTGACCGTCTGGGCAAAGAGGCAGCTGAGTATCAAGTGGAAATCGCACGTGAGAAAGAAGCTTCACAAATTGAAGAGCTGGAAGCTGCCGGAATGCAATTCTACTACCCGACAGAAGAAGAACTGGCTCTATTTGAAGAAGCAGTACAGCCGGTATACGCAAAATATGAAGATATCTGGGGTGCTGATCTGTTAAAAGCTTTCAAGGGTGAGTAAGGAGGGGCAACGATGAAAGTATTGAATCATTTGGAGGAAATCATACTGTTTATCACGTTTCTTGTCATGACCATCATCGCTTTCGCGAATGTCGTGACACGGAACGTGGCGAATGCGTCCCTTTCCTTTACAGAGGAAATCACTATTAACCTGTTCGTATTGTTAACATTTGTCGGTACAGCTGTAGGTGTGCGCCGTTACGCGCACCTCGGCTTTACTTTATTATTCGATAAAATGAACCTGCTGTTCAAGCGGATTCTGATCGTTTTTTCAACTTTGATGGGACTGTTTTTATTTGGGATCCTATTCTGGTACGGCATTCAGATGGTGATGTTCCAGATGGATATGGGGCAGAAAACTCCAGCTCTTGGATGGCCGCAATGGGTCATGTCATCGGCGTTGCCGATTGGTGCGTTCCTGTGCGTTGTCCGGACTGTGCAAGTATTTATAGAAGAAATGAAAATGATCGGCAAAGCCACTGTGGAAGGAGATGAAGCCTCATGATGGCATTAATGTTATTTGGATTATTTTTCCTCCTGGTGTTTCTGCGGGTGCCGATCGCTATTTCCCTCGGTGTATCTTCAATAGCTGTCCTGGTTTACAGCAGTGGGATATTCGGCCTTGAAATGGTAACCGATATCATGTACACAAGTGTCGCGAAATTCACCCTTCTGGCGATTCCTTTCTTCATCCTGGCTGGGGTCATTATGGAGCACGTCGGGATTTCCAAAAGGCTTATCGATTTCGCCCAGACATTAGTGGGGCACAGGAAAAGCGGAATCATTTTTGTCACAGTCATCGTAGCTATATTTTTTGCAGCAATTTCAGGATCAGGCCCAGCCACTGTAGCGGCAATCGGAGGGATCCTGATACCGGCGATGGTCAAGAACGGTTATAAAAAAGAGACAGCTGGAGCGCTTGTGGCAAGTTCCGGTGCTATAGGCATCGTTATACCGCCTAGTATCGCGTTCATCGTGTTTGCTGTAGTGGCAGGCGATCAGATTCCGGTGACGATCAACCGGCTTTTCATGGCTGGTGTGGTTCCAGGAATTCTCATGGGTCTTGCATTTGTCGTAGCAGCGATGATTGTTCGATATACACAGGAGAAAAAAGGCGCTTTTATCATTCCAGGAGGTTTGGATACGAGAAAAGCGACCGGCAAAGAACGATGGACGGCTTTCTTGAGGGCTCTGCCGGGATTGATGATTCCCGTCATTATTCTTGGCGGTATTTACGGCGGATTCTTTACCCCGACTGAAGCCGCAGTAGTGGCCGTGGTTTACGGTTTGTTGGTGGGGATGTTCATGAACCGTGATAATACCTTCAAGAAAATCTACAGGATTTTTATCGAAGCAGCCCTTCAGACAGCAGTGGTCATGATCATTGTCAGTGCTGCATCGGTATTCGCTTACATAATTACAACTGAGCAGATTGCGCGTGATATTTCTGAAGGCATCATGGGGTTGACAACTAATCCGATCATTATCCTTTTACTCGTGAATGTTCTGCTGCTGATTGCAGGAGCTTTTATCGATGCAATCTCAGCCTATTATATATTTGTACCGATTCTGCTGCCGATCATGCTGTTCCTCGAAGTCGATCCGACCGTCTTCGGTGTTTTCATGACAGTCAACTTGGCGATTGGGCTGTTTACGCCGCCGGTCGGGCTGAACCTCTATGTAGCTGCTGGCATATCGAAAACGAATATAGTGGAAATATCCAAAGGCGTATTGCCTTTTGTAGTGGCGGCAATCATCGTATTGATGATGGTGACATACATTCCGGCATTATCGACATTCCTGCCGGATCTATTAAATATCAAATAAGGGGCTGAAAATATGAGATTGAAAAACGAAGTGGCAATCATTACAGGAGCAGCAAGTGGAATCGGGCAGGCAGTTGCGGTCCAATTTGCCGAAGAAGGGGCCAAAGTCGTGCTCGTCGATTTGAATTCATGTGAAAAGACAATCGGCCTTTTGAATGGAGCAGAATACCTTGAATGTCTCGGTGATATCCGCGATCCGGAATTTGTCAAAGCGACTGTCAACAGAACTGCAGAGAAATACGGGGAAGTCCATATTCTCGTAAATAATGCAGGAACCTGCAGCCGATTGGATCTGGAAGATATGACATTGGAAATGTGGGACCGGGACCTTGATACGAATCTGAAAGCGACGTTCCTGTTCACGCAGGCTGTTGTGTATCCTCATATGAAAGAAGCAGGCTACGGCCGCATCGTCAACATCAGTTCGGTGTCAGGCATAAACGGCGGCGTCACTTCAGGCGGCAATGAAAAGAACGGACGTTCAGGTCCAGCTTACGCCGCTTCTAAAGGAGGCGTCATCGCTTTGACAAGATGGGTGGCGAAAGAGCTGGGGCAATACGGCATCACCTGCAACTCAGTAGCACCAGGAGCGACATTGACAGCCATCACAGCAGGTGTCCAATATGATACCAGCAACCAGGTCATCGACCGGATGGGCGATGCGAATGATATCGCAAATGCAGTGCTTTATTTTTCTACAAAAGAAGCTGGTTATACAACTTCTCAAGTATTAAAAGTTGATGGAGGCGTCAGCATTGGATAAGAATCGGATTCAGGCGGTATACGATGAAACTTCGCACCGGATTGTGGGACGCTTGATGAAGGATGTTGATTTGTTCGGAGGGATTAAAGAAGTCTGCGCCCATTTTAATGTGGAAGCTGCAAACTTCCAATGCCTAGGTTCGCTGAAATATGCGACTTACGTTCAAATCGAGCGCGGCGATACAGAAGGAGCCGTAAGGTATTCGGATAAGAAGGTGTCGCAGTCAGCCGTGGAGCTGCTGTCGGGCACCGGTTTTGTCGGATTTGATGAAGCGGGCGAACTGGATATCCATTTTCATGGAATGCTCATTGATTGCGATCAGCAAATTGACGGCGGCCACTTTCTGGCCGGAGAAAATCCGGTTGCAGTAACAATTGAATTTATTTTATTCCCGTTAAAAGGGGTGCATTTACAGCGTGGCATCGATCCTCACTGGTCATTGCCGGCTTTTCAGTTTACAGAAAAGGAGTGAAGCATTGAATGGAGACTTTAGGGCAATTAGCAGTAAAATCAGCCGACGCATATCCTGAAAAAATAGCTGTAAAAGATGAGAACAGAGCATTCGACTATAAAGAATTCATCGCCCGGGCGAGGGCTTTGAGCGCTTATTTTCATGATTTGAATTTTGAGAAAGGCGACCGGATCGGCATTCTTATGTCAAATCGCCTTGAACATATTGAGTTGGATGTAGCAGTTGCGCTTGCCGGTCTGATCAAAGTTCCGTTGAACTACCGTCTGCATCCGAAAGAACATCAATACATGATTGAAGACGCGGGCCTCCGTCTGATTATTGGCGATCAAGGGTTGATCGACGCCGTAAATCCGGATTTGCCGATCCTTTATATCGGAGGAGATTATGAAGCTGTTATCGGGAAATATCTGGGTCAGGCATTCAGCGAACAAGTAGGGGAAGATGATCTTTTCGCCATCATGTATACGTCCGGCACAACCGGCAATCCGAAAGGCGTCATGCTTTCCCACCGCAACATCATCGCTGGTGCGCTGTCGCTGGCACAGGTCTGTGAAGTGGATTATGAAGATATCATCGGCCATGCGGCACCGTTGACGCACGGTTCGAACTTCCTGAGCCACGTTGCCTGGCTGTACGGATTGACGCAAGTGGTCTACAGCAAATTCGAGCCTGAGGAGTTTCTCGATCATCTTGAGAAAGACAAAGTGTCGGTCATGTTCCTGGTGCCGACTATGGTGAATCTGATGATTCAGCATCCGAGTTTTGATGCTGCCAAACTGGCCACTGTCAAATCCATCAATATGGCAGGCTCAGCAATTGCCGCTTCGAAATTGCAGCAAGCACTCGATAAAGCCGGCGATATTTTCATCCAGACCTATGGTCAAGTGGAAGCGCCAATGTGCATCACGATGATGCCAAGAAATGAAATCCGCAACCGTCTTGATTCCTGCGGCCGCATCGGTACATTTGTTGACGTCAAAATCGTTGATGGAGATGGCAAGCAAGTAGCCGACGGTGAAGTCGGCGAAATCATTGCCAAAGGGTCGCTCGTCATGAAGGGTTATTGGAATAACGAAAAAGCGACTGCCGATACGCTGAAAGATGGCTGGCTTTACACGGGAGACCTGGGATGGCGTGATGCCAAAGGGTTTGTCCATATCGTCGACCGAAAAAAAGACGTCATTATTTCAGGCGGTGTCAATATCTATCCGCGTGAAGTGGAAGAAGTGCTAAACCTGCATAAAGGTGTAAAAGAAACATGCGTCATTGGTGTGCCCGATGATAAATGGGGAGAATGCGTAGTGGCTTATGTGGTGCCAAATGGCACAGAAGAAGTCACGGTCGAGCAATTGATCGGCCTTTGCAAAGATAATCTCGCGAGCTTCAAAAAACCGAAAGAGGTTTTTATTGTGGAGGAGCTGCCGAAAAGTTCATACGGCAAAATATTGAAACGTGAAATGAAACAAAAGCATGTGGAGGTGATCCAATGACCGGTGCATATGTCCATGGAATCGGCATGACGAAATTCGGGAAACTGGAATCGTCTTTAAAAGAATTATTGCTTGAAGCTTGTACAGAGGCGTTGAATGATGCGGGACGCCCAAAAATTGATGCGGTTTATGTCGGGAATTTCATGGGGGGCAGTATTTCCAACCAGGAAATTCTTGGTGCCATTGTGGCAAACGATCTCGGTCTCGGCTACATCCCATCGACAAAAGTCGAAGGCGCTTGTGCTTCGGGTGGAATCGCTTTGCGCCAAGGACTGCTTGGCATCATGAGCGGGGAATATGACACAGTGCTAGTGGCTGGTGCCGAAAAGATGAAGCATGCGGAAACGGCGGACGTTACGCAAGCGATCAACGCAGCGATGGATACGACGACGACTGAAAAAAATGCCGGTTTAACATTCCCAGGTTTTTTCGGAGTTCTGGCAAATCGCTATTTCCATGAAACGGATGCGACAAAAGAGCATCTTGCACGTGTAGCATTGAAGAACCGCCAAAACGGCGTCAACAATCCGTTGGCGCAATTTCCGAAGCCGACGACGCTGGAAGAAATTATGGCGGCACGTATGATTACGGATCCGCTGGGCTTGTTTGATTGTTCCCCAATGACAGACGGGGCGGCGGCTGTTGTCATCTCCAGAAAAAAATCCCCGATTCATGTGCGCGCGAGTTCGCAAGTATCCGGACCAACTAAAATGCAGGATGCAGTCAATCTGCTGTCTATCCCGGCAATCGGTGAATCAGGCAGGCTTGCTTACGAAAAAGCAGGTTTGGGTCCGGAAGACATTGATGTGGTAGAAATTCATGATTGTTTCTCGATGACTGAAATCATCGCAATCGAGGAATTGAGCTTCTATAAACCATTGGAAGGCTGGAAAGCCATTGAAGAAGGCAGAACTCAAGTCAACGGCGAAAAGCCGGTGAATACAAGCGGCGGTTTATTGTCACGCGGCCATCCGATCGGTGCTACCGGAATTGCGCAAGTTTACCAGTTGGTGCGCCAGCTTCGCGGGAACGCGGCCAACCAGGTGGACGGCATGCCACGCATCGCACTGGCCCAAAATTTAGGGGGCACCGGTTCTTACTCGACTGTCCATATATTAGAAAGGGTGTAAGCGATGAAAATCTACTCATGCTGTGGCAACGATTCAATTGCAAAAAAGTACAATTGCGCGGTTTGCGGCAAATCGGAATTTGAAGAAAAAGAAGTCAGCGATGACGGCACCGTATACAGCTTCACCAAAATTCACATTGCCCCAGCTGAATTTGCCCATATCGCTCCTTATAACGTTGTACTTGTCGATTTGGATGAAGCGAACGCCAAAGTGACATCCCGGATGGAAGAAGATGTGGCTATCGGGGATAAAGTTACGCTTGACCGGATTGAAGAGGGCGCATATATCTATAAAAAAGCTTCATGAATTCACTGACCGACAGCCGGCCCGTCATATAGACGAGGCCGGCTGTTCCAATGAAGAAACGATTCCGATAATTTGCTATACTGTCCCTAACAGATGAAACGGAGGCGTGACGATGAGAGATACATGGGAAATCAAACATTCTTCACATCGTATTCGGATTGAAAGTACTTGGGACCAAAAGAAATTATGGGTGGATGGTGTTCTCCAGGATGACCAGCCAGGATTTGCACTCAGCTCCCGCTTGTTCGGTAAACTGCGTGATGATAACGGGGAATTTCAGGAAATAAAGGTTTCATTGGGGTTGAGCTGCTTTTATACGAAATGCCGGATCTTTATAGGGGACAGCCTCGTCTATTCAACGGAAATTGCATGGGAAGGATGAGTTTTTCTAAAAAAGAGAGGAGATGGTGAAGTGACAATCATAGATATGCACTGTGATGCTTTGTTTAAAATGCAAGTGGCGAAGAGAGATTCACTTTACCGCAAGCCGCTTTTGAATTTCACGAATGCTGAAGAGCTGGATACCAATTTTCACCGGCTGCAGTCAGGTGGCGTTAAAGTCCAGTTTTTCGCGATTTTTCTTCATCCTGAATTGCCTTCAGATGAAAAATGGCAGCATGCCCTTGAGCAGGTTGACCTTTTCCATTCCGAAATAATCGGCATGAACCCCCAGATGCGCCATATTGCCAGGTGGCAGGACATCAAGGAGCTTAAAGAGGATGAAATCGGTGCAGTGCTGACGCTTGAAGGGGCGGAGCCAATCGGAAATGATCTTGCAAAACTGCGACATCTCTACCGCTTGGGTGTGCTGTCTGTCGGGCTGACTTGGAACACCGCAAATCTTTGTGCAGATGGTGCAGGTGAACCAAGAGGGGCGGGCTTGACCCTGTTAGGGAAAAATGTGGTGCACGCAAACAACGAACAGCGGATTCTGACAGATGTGTCGCACCTGTCGGAAAAAGCTTTCTGGGATGTAATTGAGCTTGCCGAGTTCCCGGTAGCCAGCCATTCGAACGCAAGAGCTTTATGCAATCATGCAAGGAATTTGACTGATGAACAGGCGATGGAGATGTTCAAAAGAAAGGCGATGGTAAATGTCGTTTTTTATCCTCCATTCATTAATGAAAACCAGGAGCGGGCGACAATTCCGGATTTAATCCGCCATATCGATCATTTTTGCTCACTGGGGGGCTTGGAACACATCGGATTCGGCTCTGATTTCGACGGCATCAAACTCTTTACGGACAGTTTGAAAAACGCCGGCGATTATCCGGTGCTAATCGATGAATTGCAAAAGCATTACTCGGAAACCGAAGTGGAAGGTTTTGCTTACCGGAACTTCCTAGCGCATTTGCCGGATTAATGCGGGAGTAAATATGCACAAAAAAACGCTCTGCTGTAAGCACATGCTTACGGCGGAGCGTTTAAGCTTGGTATCAATGAACTTTGGCAGGTTCATTCTTTACGTTTTTATGGCGATGGATGATGGCGTTGATTTCAGCGCCGATCACCAAGATCAGACCGGTCAGGAAGAACCACAGGATCAAGACGATCAAACCGCCGAGACTGCCATATGTGGCGCTGTAACTGCCGAAATTAGATACGTAGAACGAGAACGCGAGAGATACAAGCTGCCATAGAATGGTAGCTATCAAAGCACCGATGATTACTTCTTTGAATGGGAAGTGTTTATTTGGTGCAATTTTATACATGATCGCCAAAACGATACTCATTACCGCAATCGAGATGACCCAACGGAGTACCTGGAATATGATTTCCGTCTGTGATGGCAAGTTCATAAATGAACTGATCATATCAATAATTGTGCCTCCGAAAATCGGCAGTACCAGCGCTATGATTACGGCAACCAGCATGAACAGCGTCAAAAGGATGGCGATGCCTTTCTGGGCAAAAAATGATCTTGTTTCTTCAACGTCATATGCTTCATTGGTTGCTTTGATAAAAGCACTGACTGCATTTGATGCAGACCATAACGTACCCAGGATACCGAATGTTAACAGACCACCGGATGGTGTCGTGACGACACTTACAATCTGTTCTTCAAATGTCGAAGCCACTTCGCCCGGAAGGATCGTACCCATGAAGTCCATGACGCGTTGCGGTTCGATTTGCAGATACGGCAGAATTGCCAGCAGCAGGATCAATAAGGGCACGATAGCCAGCAAATAATAGTAAGCCTGTGCTGCTGCAAGAATCGTGGCATTGTCTTCTTTAAACTTTGCCCCGAATTCTTTGCCGTAGGATTTAGCTTTTCCCATATCTTCGACCTCCATTTTTTTGGTTTCTTACCTTTTGTATGCCCGCTGGAACTGCAGCTTAATCCTAAAGAAGCATAATTAAGGGAATTGAGAAAAAAAAACGACGTCCGGTTTCATCAATTTAGAGTTTATTGGCCAAGCGAAATCGGAAGAATAATCTCCTTCATGCAAAAAAGCAGTGAACGGAAATACGATTATTTCCGTTCACTGCTTTATTCATTTTTATTAATTTTCCAGAATATCCAATGAGACCTTCAATATATGATGATTTTCCATATTTACAATAGACCAGCGGAAGCCATTCGTTTCAAATGTACTGCCTGTCTCAGCTTCAATCAATTGATGCTGTACCCAGCCCGCAATCGTATCAATATCTTCACTGTCATCAAACTCGATGCCGAAGCGTTCCTCAAGGTCTTTCAATAGTACCCTGCCGTTCAGTAAATATCGATTTTCGTTTTCTTTAATGATATCCGCTTCCTCGTCCTCATCGAACTCGTCCCGGATCTCCCCGACGATTTCTTCCAAAATATCTTCCATTGTGATCAACCCGGAAGTTCCGCCATATTCGTCGATGACAAGAGCGATATGGGTGCGGTCTTTCTGCATTTTCACTAAAGCTGTCTGAAGAGGAGTCGTTTCATGGAAATACGGTAAGCTATGGATAAGCTCCGCCATTTCAACGGATCCATTAACTGCGTAATTAGTCAGAACTTCCTTGGCATTGATGAAACCGATCAAGTCATCTTTATCCCCATCACGTGCAATCGGATACCGCGTAAAACGATGCTCACGTATTTCCGCCAGTAATTCTTCCGAACTCAGAGAATCGGGAAAAGCGATCATTTGGGTGCGCGGCACCATCACATCTTTTGCGCTGCGTTCGTCAAAAGCAAAGATATTCTGCATATAGGAAAGCTCTGTCTGGTTGATTTCGCCGCTCTGAAAACTTTGAGCCATGATGATCTTTAATTCTTCTTCGGAATGCCCTTGCTCTGCCTGGGCTGGCTGTATACCGAAAATACGCAGCAGCAGCCGTGAAGCCCCTGTCATCACGAAAATGAATGGAGCCATTATTTTTCCAAACACATAAAGGATAGGGGCAAGTGCAAGGGTCATGCGCTCAGCTGAATGCAATGCAAGAGACTTCGGCGTCATTTCACCGATGACGACATGAAGAAATGTCACCAAAGAGAAAGCCAGGATAAATGAGATGACCAAAGCGGATGAAGAAGCCAAACCGATATCCCTGAATAAGGGGAGGATCAGCTGTTCGACAGCCGGTTTGCCCAGCCAGCCGAGTCCAAGAGCCGTCATTGTGATTCCGAGCTGGCACGCAGACAGGTAGTAGTCGAGATCATCCAGGATTTTTTTGGCGATTCCCGCTCTCTTATTGCCTTCATCGATCAATTGGTCGATGCGCGACATGCGGACTTTCACGATCGCAAACTCTGCTCCGACAAATACGGCGGTAAATAAAATTAATAAAACGAATAACGCTGAATTCACTAAAAGTATGGGGTCCAATAAATTCCCTTAACTAAGGGATTCACCTCCGGGTTAATTTGTACTATATACAATTTACCATAAGGCGATTATGAAATATATGGTGAATGCTTGTGTCGCTCAAGTACCTGCAGTGTTATCGATTTGACATCCATCACGCTGTCTTCGTTGATCACATCTTCAAGAAGGATGTTTTTGAAATAGCTGACGCTGGCTTCCAGTGGAATATTAAGCAGTTTCGTCAATGCAATGCGGTACATTTTAGCGAATTCGGGGTCGGCATTGCCGCGCTTCATTTCGTTGAAGGATTCATAGAATTGATCCAGCTTGTCTGCGAGTTCAAGCAGCCGGCCTTCAATTGTTCCGTCTTTGCCTTCTTTCATTCGGTCAAAAAATACCTGCTGAAATTCTTCCGGAATTTCGCGGGTGATGAATTTTTCCATCATCCCTTCTTCGACCTGTGCAATCATTTCCTTCAATTCGGGTGATGAATGTTTCACTGGCGTTTTGATGTCGCCGATAAAGACTTCAGCGAAATCGTGGTTAATGGTTTTTTCATATAGAGATTTCCAATCGATTTCGCGTCCTGCGCGTTCTTCGATCGTGGCGAAAAACATGGCGTACTGACTGACCTTCCAAGAATGCGCCGCGACATTATGTTCTTCGAATTTAAATCTGCCGGGAGCCCGGATGATACGTTCCAAATCGTTTAATGAGTTAAAAAATGTGTGGATTCCCATAACTAAAACTCCTTTTTCTATAATTCTATATCTTCACCATACCCTATTTTCAGTATAATAAAAGAGTATAGAAGAGAAGGGGAATCAGCATGACAGGGAAAACACACATCATGGGCGGCATCGCAGCAAGTCTTGCATTTGCACAAATCACAAATTATGAACCGGTGCTCCTTCTTGGCGCTGGAGCGGTAGGGGCCGTTATACCGGATATCTGTCATGGAGGAAGTAAAATCGGCCGTGCTTTTCCGGTTGTTTCGAAAATCATCAACATATGTTTCGGTCACCGGACATTCACTCACAGTCTTATTTTTCTAATACTGGCGGCGTTATTGTTTAATGCCTTTTTGCCGAATGAAGCAATCTCAGCCGGTCTCTTGGCGGGAATGGCGAGCCATCTTTTATTGGATATGGCCACCAAAAAAGGCATCAAGTTATTTTTCCCTTTTAAAATCACGGTTCGGCTTCCATTGACCACCAAAACCGGAAGCACAGTGGAATATGTGGTTTTCGCAGCTTTGTCCCTGCTGTCGGTCTATTTTGGAATGGCAGCTTTTGGCTTCTACTATTGAAAAATCACCACTATTTTTTCGGTCGGACCAATTCTTGATTCTCGGGTGAATATCGTGTTTTCTTAGAAGTAAATAGGGAAAGAAATAAATAAGACGATCTTCTAAGGAGGAATCAGCATGAGCAAGCAGGAATTTTCCGATCGTGAACAGGAGAACAGGAGCACGCGAAGAGGCGGACAGAACCACGGCAGTTTTGGCGGCAAAGATGCTGAAAAACGTGACGGCGAAGAACTGCGTAGAGAAGGAGCCCACAGCAATACCGGAATCGGTGATGAAAGAGAGCCCATCCGTGAAAATGAAGAAGAATAAAAATAAAGACAGTCCCCGGTTAAAATCGGAGACTGTCTTTTTACATTTTATTGAAGTACGAAACAATCTGTTTCTTGGAAGGTTCCTGCAAACGGTAACGTAATTCTTTGTTTTGCGTATTGACAATATGGTAAGCCGGATTTTCGGCTACAGTGAATTTCCAATGCGGTTTGGTATTTTTCTTGGTGATTTTCAGCTCAGGAGGCATCATTTTATCAATGAAGCTTTCAAGCTTGGCCATGAGAAAGGTATCCATATAACGGACAATCAAAAATCCTTGTTGTTTTTCCGGATCGTATTTCGCCAACGTAAAATCGCTGACATCAAATCCTTTTTCGTATCGTTGGACCGACGGTGATAGTACAAATGTATCCTCATTTGTAAATACAGCCGAATTGCCCTGTTGCTTCAGCCCGAGTTCTTCTACCAAAAAATCTTTATTGACCAGACTCATTTCTCGTGCAGTAGCCATGTTATTCCTCCTTACAGAAATCAATGTATACTTATTATAACACTCTTTCCTTAGGAAAGGGTTTAGAACCCCCTATATTGGATCATTCAAGAAAAAATCCGCATAACTTTAACAGTTTATGTAAAATAGTCGAAATTTTCTTAATGTATATGTGATTACATGATAAAATTATGCTGACATCTTTCCTATTGGGTAAGGAAGTATTGCTGCATTCCAGTAGCATTACTATTTGTTGATGGAGGCTAAAGTTCTTTAAGAAGCGGCATCTGTCAATTTGTCAGAAAGCAAGATACAATGATGGCGAAAGGGTGAGAACCATGTGCGGAAGATTTGCGCTATACGCAGATTATAAGGTCATACTGGAACGTTTTAGTATCGAACAGGCTTCCTTTGACGAAAATGAATATGAGCCGAGCTATAACATTGCACCTTCCCAACTGATTGCCGCTGTTGTCAGCGACGGAAATAAAAACCGCTTGGGCAAACTGAAGTGGGGGCTTATTCCACCATGGGCAAAAGATGCAAAAATAGGATATAAGATGATTAATGCGCGATCGGAAACTGCAGCGGAAAAGCCGAGTTTCCGCAATGCTTTCAAAAAGAAACGATGCCTTATCATTGCCGACTCCTTCTATGAGTGGAGAAAAGATGAAGAAGGCAAGACGCCGATGCTGATCAAGATGAAATCAGAGGAACCTTTTGCATTCGCCGGCCTTTGGGAGTCCTGGGAATCTCCGGAAGGGGAGCCGATCCACAGCTGCTCCATTTTAACCACCAAACCGAATGGAGTGATGGCATCAATCCATGATCGCATGCCGGTCATATTATCCAAGGAAGCGGAAAAAATCTGGCTTGATCCGAATGTGCAGGATATTGAAATGTTGGAGAGCGTGCTGAAACCTTATGAAGATGGGGAAATGGAAGCTTACCAGGTGTCGGAAGAAGTGAATTCACCTAAAAATAATAAAGCGGATCTCATCCGTAAAATAAGCTGAATCCTTTGAACTGAAAGAGAGAGAGGCATAGAAATGTGCCATCTCTCAATTTTTTTGAATTATGCTACTATTAAAGAGGTGACATTAAATGATTCGTAAAGTAAATCACCGCAATGAATACACAGCCAAGGCAATACAGAGGATCCAGCGTCCCGCTTACCTGGTGGAAGCGGAATTGATGGGTTTTGAAGGCATCCCGCAATTGAAGGAATCTACAATTGAAATTCAAAATAGCGGCGAAACCTTTTTGGGGTATATGGAACAGGAAGTTCTACTAGGCTTCATTTCTTATAAAAAAGAAAACAATATAATAGATATATACCGGTTGGTAGTCAACCCTGAGCATTTTCGAAAAGGGATTGGAAGAAAGCTTTTAGCGTATTTAATGGAAGAGTTTGAAGGAATGGAATTCATCATCAGCACCGGGAAAATGAATAAGCCGGCCAAAAATCTTTATACCAGTTTCGGCTTTGTTGAAAAAGAGGATTTTGAGGTTGCGCCTGGCGTTTTCTGTACAACTCTAAAAAAAGAAATTCAAACGTAGAACTGGAGGAATAATTGTGGATTATTTGAATCATCCGTTTGCATCCAAAAGACATACTGTATTTTCGAAAAAAGGGATGGTGGCAACTTCGCAGCCACTTGCAGCCCAAGCGGGATTGGAAATCATGCAAAAAGGCGGCAATGCGATTGACGCAGCTATTGCGGCGGCAGCGGCATTGACAGTTGTGGAGCCGACTTCAAATGGCATCGGGGGGGACGCGTTTGCGCTGGTATGGGTGAAGGATAAGCTTCACGGCCTGAACAGTTCAGGACCTGCGCCTAAAAGCATTTCTGCAGAAGCAGTAAAAGCGATGGGCCATAAAAAGATGCCTGTGCATGGAGTGGTGCCGATTACGGTTCCGGGAGTCCCTGCCGCTTGGGCGGAATTAGCACGGAAATTCGGCAAACTGCCGCTTGCGGAAACATTGAAACCGGCCATCCGTTACGCAGAAGATGGTTATCCGCTGACACCGATTCTCGGGAAGTATTGGAAAGCTGCTTATACGAGTTTCAAGAAAAACTTCACTTCGGAAGAATATCAGGCATGGTTCGATACGTTTGCGCCTGGCGGTAAGATTCCTGCTGTCGGTGAGATGTGGTCGTCGCCGGGCCATGCGTCTACGTTAAAAGATATAGGCGAAACTGATGCACGTTCTTTTTATGAAGGAGCGATTGCTGAAAAAATCGATACATATATGAAACAGCATGGCGGCTTTTTGACGAAAGAGGATCTCGCAGCCTATCAGCCTGAATGGGTTGAACCGATTTCCGCACATTACAAAGGCTACGATGTGTGGGAGATTCCTCCGAATGGACAAGGCATGGTGGCATTGATGGCTTTGAACATTTTTAAAAAAATGAAAGAGCCAAAATGGCAATCAGCCCAGACGATGCATGAACAAATCGAATCGATGAAACTGGCGTTTACCGACGGCAAAGCATTCATCACTGAACCTGAAGCTATGCCGGTCAGCGCAGAACATCTTTTATCCGAAGAATATGCGGAAACACGAAGTGCATCAATTGGTGAAACGGCATCAGATCCTGAACCATACGAATTGCCAAAAGGCGGCACGGTATATCTGGCTGCGGCGGATGAAGAAGGCAATATGATTTCGTATATCCAAAGTAATTATATGGGCTTCGGTTCCGGCATCGTGATCCCGGGGACAGGCATCGGCATGCAAAATCGTGGCGCGGATTTTTCATTGGATGAAAGCCATCCGAATGTTTTGAAGGGCGGCAAAAAGACGTTCCACACAATTATTCCCGGTTTCCTGACAAAAGACGGCAAAGCTGTCGGACCTTTCGGTGTCATGGGCGGATATATGCAGCCGCAGGGCCATTTCCAGGTCGTGACGAACACCATCGATTACTTGTTGAATCCGCAGGCTGCACTCGATGCGCCGCGCTGGCAATGGATGGAAGGCAAAATTGTTTTGGTTGAACCGGAATTTCCGAATTATTTGGCTCAGGCTCTAGCCAGAAAAGGGCATACGATTCAAGTGGCGACAGATGGCGGCAGTTTCGGACGCGGCCAGATTATCTGGCGCAATCCGGAAACCGGTGTTTTAGCTGGAGGAACGGAATCACGGACAGACGGTGCCATTGCAGTTTGGTAGAAGTAATATAAAGAAAGGAGGGTCTTGTTTGTGAGTAAGAATGCCGATCTGTTCGCTGCTTTTTTTCGTGTAGGTATGTTGGGTTTCGGCGGGGGCCCTTCGGCGATTCCACTATTCGAACAGGAAGCTGTAAAAAAATATAAATGGATGACGAGTGACGAATTCGGAGATACGCTCGCTTTGGCAAATACGATGCCTGGACCGCTGGCTACAAAAATGGCGGGATACATCGGCTACCGTGTAAACGGAATTTGGGGCTGTCTGGTATCTTTGTTTGCTTCTGTTGTGCCGACAGTGATCCTCATGATTGTCCTTTTGGGCGTATTACAGCAATACAAAGACGTAGCATGGGTTGATGGTATGTCAGAAGCTGTTGTGCCGGTGGTGGGTGTAATGCTTGCTATACTGACACTGGATTTTCTGAAGAAATCAAAAGATTCCCTCGGCTGGCTGCGAGCCGTTATCTATACGGCCGCTTCGATTATTCTGATGGAAGTGCTCGGAATCCATCCGGCCATTCTGATTATCATAATCCTTGTACTCGTTTTTCTTCCATTGAATAAGGCAGGTGAGCCGAAATGATTTATTGGCAAATCTTTCTGGCCTTCTTTATTCCTGGGATTTTAGGATACGGGGGCGGCCCTGCTTCGATTCCATTGGTGGAGAAAGAAGTGGTGGACCGCTATGGCTGGATGACTACCCAGGAATTTGGTGAAGTATTGGCACTGGGCAATGCGCTTCCGGGACCGGTGGCTACGAAAATGGCCGGTTACATCGGATACACGGAAGGCGGCATTCTTGGGTCGGCAGTCGCGCTTTTCGCTTCCGTCGCGCCTTCATTGATTTTGATGATTGCTTTGATGGTGACCCTTTTGAAATACAAGGATTCACCAAAAGTTAAGAACATCACCAAGATGATAAGGCCTGTTATAGCAGTGCTGCTTGGCGCAATGGCACTTCAATTCTTCATGACTTCCTATGATACCTCCGGGAGCATCCAAACAATTGTGCTGGTGATCATCAGCTATTGGCTGCTGGAGGTGCGGAAAATGCATCCGGCTTATGTAATTCTGATGGCGCTGGCATACGGCGCCCTGACAGGTTTCTTTTAAACTATGGCCATCCGCGATCCGCGGATGGTTTTTTGCATGCGCTTTTCTATTGTCCAGACTCCGGCGACCCAGCTCTTCGGGTCATAAGCCAGCCCAGCTGCCGTGGCAAAGAGCGCCACTCTGCTGGTCAGTCTTATGCCTTTCAGAGCTTAACGGGTGCCGTCGCTTTTCTTCTAAGCAGATTTATTTACTTTTATTTGCAGAGGTTTTAATCTATATGAAGCAAAACTTTATGGATGTATTGGTTCATGAATCAATATAGTGTCCTGTGCAGTTAGTCAGCAGGATACTTTAGATGAGAGGGAGAAAAAATGGGAGATTATCTTATTAAAGCTCTGGCCTTTGATGGCCAGGTTCGCGCATATGCAGCAAAAACAACAGATACGGTAGGCGAGGCGCAGCGTCGCCATTATACTTGGCCAACCGCTTCAGCCGCACTTGGCCGTTCGATGACAGCGAGTGTCATGATGGGCGCCATGATGAAAGGCGAAGAAAAATTGACGATCAGCATCAACGGCGGCGGTCCGATCGGAAATATTCTGGTGGATGCCAACGCCAAAGGAGAAGTAAGAGGCTACGTATCGAAGCCTCAAACGCATTTCGATTTAAATGAAATCGGTAAACTCGATGTAAGACGGGCAGTTGGCACAGATGGAACTTTAACCGTTTCCAAAGATATTGGCCTGCTACAGCCTTTTAACGGACAGGTGCCAATCGTATCAGGTGAAATCGGTGAAGACTTTACGCATTACATTGTCACATCCGAACAGATACCTTCATCGGTTGGTGTCGGGGTTATCGTCAATCCGGACAATACCATCCTGGCTTCAGGGGGGTTCATTATCCAATTGATGCCGGGAACTCCGGAAGAAATTATCGTGAAGATAGAAGAACGGCTTTCTGCGATTCCGACGATTTCTAAAATGATTAGTGAAGGCATGACCCCGGAAGACATCCTTCATGAAGTTCTTGGCAAGGAGAACGTAAAAATTCTGGATGAAATGCCGGTCACCTTTACGTGTCAGTGTTCACGTGAACGCATAACGAATGCCATCACTAGCCTTGGTTCTGAAGAAATTACCGATATGATCGAGACAGACGGCGAGGCAGAAGCTGAATGCCATTTCTGCAATGAAAAATATCATTTCTCCAAAGAAAATCTGGAGAACCTTTTGGAACAAGCTAAATAATGATTAGGACCGCTTGCTGAAACAGCAAGCGGTTTTATTTAAGTTTAATATCTTGAATTCGAGATAAGTTTCATTTACCCTTAAGGTGGGAACTTATTAAAAGACGAAATCGTACGGGAGGTTATTTTATGAAACACATTTTTAAAGCTGGGAAAGATCCAAAGAGACCGGTATTACTATTGCTGCACGGAACAGGAGGCACGGAAAACGACCTGCTGCCGCTTGCTGCACATATTGACCCGGAAGCATCTGTCTTAAGTGTCCGGGGAAATGTCTCGGAAAACGGCATGCCAAGATTTTTCAAACGCCTGTCTGAAGGCGTATTCGACATGGAGGATCTGAAGCTCCGCACAGAAGAACTGTATCAATTTATCGCGGATTCAGCTGAACAATACGGTTTTGACCGCACGAACGTTACTGCAGTGGGCTACTCGAACGGAGCGAACATCGCTGCGAATCTACTGTTCACTTATGATGATGCATTAAGAGCAGCCATTCTCCATCATCCGATGGTACCTAATAGAGATACGGAATTGCCTGCATTAAATGGAACTCCAGTATTTATCGCGGCTGGAACAAACGATCCGATCTGCCCGGCGCATGAATCGGAAGATCTTGAGAAACTGTTGCAGGATGCAGGCGCAGATGTAGAGCTTCACTGGGAAAACCAGGGCCATCAGCTGACGATGCCTGAAGTCGAAGCAGCCAAAGTTTGGTACAGCAAAATTTAGGGAAACTATCCCCCTGCAGGGTGCAGGGGGATTTTATTGTCCAGACTTCAGCGGCCCAGCTCTTCGGGTCATAAGCCAGTCCAATGTCTAGTCTCCAGTGCCTAGCTCTTCGGGATATAAGTCAAACCAGCTGCGTGGCAAAGAGCGCCACTTCGCTGGTTCGCCTTACACCTGTCAGAGCTGAACAGGCACTTCCGCTTTTCGAGACTGCGCGGCCAAGGCCACTTCATTGGTCTGTCTTATGCCTTTCAGAGCTTACCGGGCGCTTACGCTTTTCTTTAGCATTCCAGCCCATTTTCAGGCACAATGAAACCACAATAGAAAATAGAGGAGGGATCGTGTGCAAACTAATCCAAGAATACAGCAGCAGCTCCAAAAGTGGGTTGAAGAAAACAGAGGGCACGTGATACTTGGTACGACTGCCCAGTATATTCCGGAACTTGGCAAAGCCGATCCGAGCAAACTGGGTATTTGCATGCTCGATGAAGAAGGAAACTATTATTGCGCAGGAGACACTGACATAGAGTTTACTCTGCAAAGTATTTCAAAGGCTTTGACGTTTATCGCCTTAAGCTGCCATTACGGGCTGGACTTCGTGTTGGAACGGGTCGATGTTGAACCGACAGGAGAAGCATTCAACTCAATCATCCCTTTTGAAATTCATCGTCCAAATAAACCTTTCAACCCCTTCATCAATGCAGGAGCCATCACCATCTCCGCTTTGTTGCCAGGCCAGAACAGTCAGAAGAAATATGAATATCTGCTGCATTTTCTTGAAGAGCTGGTCGGCCATCCACTTGATATGGATCGGGAAGTTTACGATTCTGAATGGAAAGCCTCACACCGCAATCGCGCGTTGGCTTATTATCTGAAAGAAGCGAAGTTCCTGGAAATCGAAGTGGAAGAAGCGCTGGATATTTATATTCGCCAATGCTCCATCAAAGTCTCCACGAAAGACCTCGCCTTGATAGGACTGATCATTGCTTATGACGGCTACAATCCAATCACCAAAGTTAAGCATTTCTCCGATGAGATTGCGCAAGTGGCCAAAGTTCTTATGGTGACTTGCGGGATGTACAATTCTTCAGGCAATTTTGCCGCGCATGTCGGCATACCCGCTAAAAGTGGAGTGTCCGGCGGCATAATGGCTGCTGTCCCACCTAAATTGCATTCCCAGACCTATGAATTCCGTGCTGGCGCCGGAATCGGCGTATACGGACCAGCAATCGATGTTCAAGGAAACAGTGCTGCAGGCACAATGATGCTTCGCCAAATCTCGAAAGAATGGGATTTGAGTATATTTTAAATGAAATCCACGGGTCTATAGCAGACTCGTGGATTTTTTATTTGCACAAAAAGAGAATGGGATTAGCGATTTTCAGGTTAATTTTCAATTATTACAAATAAGTCAAAAGTATTATTGAAGTCTGGAGAGGTTTCAGGATGAGAATGGCGGGTAAATTTACAAGTAGATACATCTTATCTGCAGAAACATAAAAATTGGAGGAATAGAAAATGACCAACAATAAATTTATGGGTACTTTCGACACAGAATCAGAAGTTCTTCAGAAAATTGAAGAGCTGAAAGCAACAGGATCGAGAGAAGAAGATATGTATGTAATGGCGCGTGACAAAGACCAGATTTCGATGGTCCGAGGCCGCACCGACGTCGACTACAAATCGTCTGAAGGAAACTGGATGGATAAATTCATGGGATTCCTGTCTGGAGATGATTCCACCCGCGAAGCATTTTCAGGAATGGGGCTGGACAAAGACGAGTCAGACCGTTATTACAACGAAGTGCAAAACGGTAAAATCCTCTTGTTCGTAGACCGTGAATTCGGTGCCAACTATGAAGGCAAAGCGCCTTACGATAATCAAGCATACGGCAGAACAGGAACTGGTACGGAATCAGATATAACAGATTCAAGATCACCAGGATATGTTGAATCAGGCACAGTAGCCCGTGACGGATTGACAGTGGACACAAATGATGAAAATGATGTTTATTATAATAGTAAAAGAGAAAATGCTCTTGGCGAAGGCGAGTCGATGGACCGTACGGTCAGAGACGACGAAACTGCTGGGGTAGGGCACGACAGTGGTACAGGTTTTGGCCTCGGTTCTCCTACAACAGGCACGAATTATTCAGATACTGACCGTGACCGTGATTATGACCGCGACCGCCTGGATAATGATTCAACTTTAGGCCGTGACCATACGGATGAAGAAAAGCTTCGTCTTCATGAAGAACGCCTGCACGTTGATAAAGAACAGGTGAAAACCGGCGAAGTGAATGTCGGTAAACATGTTGTTGAAGAAGAGCGTTCAGTGGATGTGCCGGTTGAGCGCGAAGAAGTCTATGTGGAGCGCCGTCCGGTTGATGAAAATTCAACAGACGCGCATGACAAAGGCTTTAATGACAATGAAAACATTAATATTCCAGTATCGGAAGAACGCGTCAATGTGTCGAAAAACGATGTAGTCAGCGAAGAGATTGTTGTCGGCAAGCGTAAAGTCGAAGACACTGAAACTGTTCGAGACACGGTACGCCGTGAAGAGGCAGACATTGATGAAGACGTTAACCTGACCGATGAAGAAAGAAGACGAGACCGCGATAACCGTGACCGCTTCTAATATTCAGCACCCACAAAAAAAGACGGAGATTCTCCGTCTTTTTCTTTTAGTCTTGAATCAATGGAATGGAGGAAACAGAAATGGCTGATAAAAATAATAATAATGCGCAGGAAAAAGGGTTTAATTCGACAGCAGCCTACGGAGATCCAAAAGAAAATACGCAACATAAGCCGAATGGACCGGGCGGAAGAACAGAAAAAGACAGTCCTTTCCATATGGATGCGGATGGCAACTTGAGCACAGGCGACGGAGAAACTGGCAACAGAATTGTTCACGAGCAAAGACCCGAAGAGCTGGGTGCAGCCAACCGGAATGCGGCTGATACAGATGAGGCCGGACGGAAAACAGTGAACGTGCGGAAATCGGAATCAGTCATGGACGACCTTTCAAGCATTGATGTTTCTGATGAAGGCCTTCCGGCAAACGATCAGGCGGAATCGGATGTCCCGCCAGCAGACCCGGCAATAAACGATGTGCCGGATGCTGACCGGAGCATGTCCGACTCTACCGAACATCTGTCTCAAAACGCTGCAGACCGTACGCGACGCAGTGATGACAATGGACGCAAATAAAAATTCAGAAGGCGGGAAATTCCCGCCTTTTTTAATTATCACGATTTAAGAGTATGATAGAGATTAGAAAGGCGTGATTATTTATGGATGGTAAGAAAAGAAGCGATATCAAACCTGGGATGACGGTAAATGTAATCCTTAAACAAGACCAGCGGAGCGGCAAGAAAACCAGCGGAGTTGTCAAAGATCTTTTGACCAATTCAGCGACACATCCCCATGGCATCAAAGTCCGACTGGAAGATGGCCAGGTCGGTCGTGTCTGTGAAATTTTGGAGACAAATTAACAGAGTGTTTGCCGGTTTTCGGCTCTGGGTAAAAAAGAGTAGCCCTATAGAGTGGAGTGGAAAAGATGGATCATCATTTCATCGAGAGCTACGAAGATGAGCGGGAAGTTCTCCGCAAAATCGATGAGCTGAAACAACAGGGATGCAGCGAATCTGATATGTATGTAGTGGCGCGGTCAAATGAACAGTTGACGATGATCCGCCTGCGTACCGATGTCGAATACCATGCAGCAGAAACAAAGGGCATGGGACGTCTTGGTATATTTATCAGAGGAGGCGCTGTGCCGCCAGTATTCACTGAGATGTCTGATGAAGTAAAACAATCAGTTTTTTTTATCAGGAACTTCTTGATGGAAAACTCTTGCTTTATTATAAAAAAAATAACGAAATACCCTCTGGTGAAGATCAAGAAATTCCAGCTTCATATAACAAGCTTGGAGGAATGGAAATGTCCTCCTTGCAGCGGGAGATATATGGTGATGAGGAACAGATCACCCTCGACAGCACGCAGTATGAATATTTTGACCCCGGTACGGCAGAACCGTTACAAAAGCCACAGGAGCCAAAAGGTAAAAAGAAAACGAAGTGAGCGGCAAAATGCCCTGTCTTAAAGTGTTGCTGGACGCCGGATAAAAAATTCTTCTTTATAAGTAACAGGCGAAGAAAAGCTGTATTTTCTTCGCCTGTTTTTGTGCTTCAGCAAAGGGGACGGCATGTTTTTATGATAGAATAGCAGTATTGAAAAAATTCGGAGGCACACAACATGACTGATTTCTTTGAACGGAAAAAGCAGCAGCTTGGCGTAGAATTGAATAAGATTCAACGGAAAGCGGTGGAGAGGACAGAGGGTCCGCTCCTTCTCCTTGCTTGTCCGGGATCAGGAAAGACGACAACGATGATCATGCGCACAGGCTATCTGATTGAAGAGAAAAATATCGCGCCTCATCGGATCAAAGCGATTACATTCAGTAAAGCATCCGCAGATGATATGCGGGAGAGGTTCAAGCGCTTTTTTCCGGAACTTGCACCCGTGGATTTTTCAACCATCCATAGCCTGGCTTTCCGGATAACCAGGGAATATCTGGCGGATTCCAGCTATATGATGATTGAAGGCAGTGAAACAAATGGCCTCCATAAGAAACGCTTGCTGAAGGAAATGTATCAAACGGAAAATGATGAACCAGCGACAGAAGATCAATTGGAAGAGCTTATGTCTTTCATCAGTTTTGTTAAGAACAAGATGCTTCCAAGAGAACGGTGGTCGGCTTTAAAGGAACCTTTTACCGGTGCAGTGGAAATTCTGAAAACCTACGAAGCGTTCAAGGAAAACCATGATACGCGCCTTGTTGACTTTGACGATATGCTGACATTGGCCAACGAAGCGCTGGAAAAAGACGCAGCGATTTTGTCTAAATACCAAAAAAAATGGGATTACGTCATGACTGATGAAAGCCAGGATACTTCGCTGGTCCAGCATTCGATTGTTGAAAAGCTGGTCGCGCGGCATCAGAATCTCTGTGTCGTCGCAGATGACGACCAGTCAATTTACACATGGCGCGCCGCGGAACCGACGTACCTATTGAAATTCAAGGATGTATACCCAGATGCCTATATCATGAAAATGGAGCGGAATTATCGCTCATCCGGCACTATAGTCAATGCATCAAACCAATTCATCAAAGCCAATAAAAAGCGCCATGACAAAAACATGTTTACCAAACAGGAGGAAGGGCCGCCAATTCTGGTGAAACGGCTGTCTTCTGAGGAAGATCAGCTGAAATATCTGATGAAGCAGCTCACTCAACTGGACCAATACGGCGATGTGGCGATTCTTTACCGCAATAATTCATCTTCTACTCTCTTGATGAGTGAACTTGACCGGCTGGGCATCCCTTTTTATATGAAAGATGCGGACAATCGCTTTTTCTCCCACTGGATTGTGGAAGATATGCTCAACTTCATGCGTTTCAGCTTGAAACCGGAACGGGTCGATATCTATTCAAAGATCGCTTCCAAGACGAACGCCTATTGGTCCGGCAGCCAATTGCGCTTTTTAAGCCGAATGAAACCGGGAACGACGCATGCACTGGATGAAATTCCAAGAAGCGTCACGATGAAAGATTATCAGCTGAAAATAGTAGCCGAACAAAAAAAGTGGTTTGAAGCCATGCGTACGATGAAACCGCTGAAAGTCATCCGCACGATACGGGCAGATCTCGGCTATGACCAGATGCTTTCGAGCCGGGCCGAAAAATTCGGTATGCGGCTGAATTACCTTTCCCAAATCCTTGTCACACTAGAACAGATTGCCGAGCCGCTTACATCGATGGTGGAATTCGCGAAGCGATTGAAGGAATTGGAGGCGGTCACCCAACAGGCAAAAGTTGAGAAAACTGATGAAATGCTGACATTGTCGACATTCCACAGTGCCAAAGGCCTCGAGTTTGAACGGGTCTATATGATTGATCTGGTGGAAGGGGTCATCCCGACAGAAGAAGATGCGGAAAAGCCGGATACACTTGAAGAAGCCCGCCGTCTTTTTTACGTCGGCATGACACGCGCTAAAAAACAGCTGGAAATGATCAGCTATGGCAGCGGATCCCGTTTTATTGATGAAGTGAATGACATTATTCTGCCCGAAAAAACGGTCCGGGCGCCTAAACGGGCAATCGCGGCAACTCCGGTGAAAGTGAAAGTTCCCGATAATCCGAATGCTGTCGGCGACCAGGAAACCCTGATCGAGGGGGCGACAGTGCGCCATCGTGTGTTTGGCGTCGGTGAAATAGTGGAGCGTGACCACGAACGCATATCAATCCAATTTGCAAAAGAAAGAAAGGACCTGATGATCGATATTTGTCTCAGCTATAAACTGTTGGAGTTGATAAACGGATAATACTGGCACATCGGGGCGTTCAAAATACAGGACGCGGGGAAATGAAGATGAAAATCAAAGATTGGAACAGAAGTTTAAAAGTGCGCCTGGTAGGCGAGTTTTTCATGAACACAAGTTATTGGATGGTTTTTCCGTTCCTTGCAATCTATTTTGCGGAGGAGTTCGGAAAAGGGATGGCAGGTTTGCTGCTTGTGGTTTCCCAGGTCTTTTCGGTAGCGGCGAATCTGGTCGGGGGTTATCTTGCCGACCGTTACGGCAGAAGACGCATGTTGATCATCGCATCAATTGGGCAGGGCTTTGCATTCCTGCTTTTTGCTCTCGCAAATTCACCTTGGCTGGAATCACCGGAAATCGGTTTTATCGCTTTCACAATTGCTGGAATGGGCGGATCCTTGTACTGGCCGGCCAGCCAGGCGATGATTGCTGACGTCATTCCGGAAAAATACCGGAGCGATGTCTTTGCGATTTTCTATACCACATTGAATATTGCTGTCGTTGTCGGACCGTTGATCGGTGCAGTGCTGTTCTTTTCCTACCGTTTTGAATTATTGCTGGTCGTTGCGGTTATCTCATTGCTGCTCGGGTTGGTTCTCCGTTTGTTTACAGACGAGACCTTATCACAAAAGATGCTGGATAAATGGGCGACAGAAGAAGCGACCGGCTGGGTTGGAGCAGTGTCCAAACAATTCAAGGAATACGGCATTATTTTCAAAGACCGAGTATTTCTGCTGTTTGTCATCGCTGGGGTATTGGGGGCACAGACCTTCATGCAGCTTGATTTGCTGATTCCGGTCTACCTAAAGGAAACAATCGACAGCCAGACCATTGCGTCATTTTTCAGTATGGATTGGAAAGTAACGGGAGAAACATCCTTCGGTATCCTGTTGGCTGAAAACGGATTACTGGTTGCTTTGCTTACGGTGTTCATCACGCGCTGGATGACCCGGTATCCGGAGAAATGGGTGTTTTTCACCTCCGCAATATTATATGGTGTGGCGATGTTCTTATTCCCGGTCACTTCAATTTTCTGGGTTTTTGTCATTGCCATGGGGATTTTCACTCTTGCGGAGTTGATGGTTGTCGGCATCCAGCAAAGCTTCATCTCGAAACTGGCGCCGGAAGATATGCGCGGCCAGTATTTTGCCGCGGCCAGTATGCGCTATACAATAGGACGGATGATCGCACCTGTCGCGATTCCAATGACAGCCTGGTTCGGCTTCAGCTGGACTTTCGGAATCTTAGGCATCGTTGCGATGTTGAGCGGCTTTGTCTATCTGCTGATGTTCCGGGCATTTGAAAAACGGGTTGCCGCATAGTAAAATCAAAAAGTTGATTTCAATATAAAAAGGGCATCGGATAAATTTCCGATGCCCTTTTTCATGAGAAGGGGATTACCCTTCTTTTTGCACCATGCGCAATAGCATATGAGCTAACATGTGCTGCTCTTCTTTATTGCCGACTTTCCAAAGTTCCTGAAGAAGATGCTCTTCACGGTTTTTAGGTTCTTCATTCTTCGCAAGATAACCTGCAACTTTCTCAGTGATCTGAGCAAGACGTTCTTCGCTCAAGCCCATTTTTTCACCGATTTCAACTTTATCGTTTAGATATTGTTTGAATTGGTTGAAATTCGCCAGGATGTCTTCTTTCTTTTCATCATCAAAATTCTTCAGTTTTTCATCAACTTTTTTGTTTACGTTTTCCATTCTATAACACTCTCCTTTTAATTTTTGGTGCTAGTAAGTGTTTACCACGTGGATAAAAAGATAAACTTTCGGATAATTTTAAATTTAAAAAAAGGTCAGTTTAAAACAGAAGTGTTCGGGTATTCAGGTAAGAAGTAAGGAAATAGGGAGGATGATGAATGCATGACATTATACGATGAAATCCAGGAGTTGAAAAACTTCAAATGTGAAGACCGCTGTGTTTTAAGTGTTTACTTGAATACGAACCCTGCAGATTTGAACGCGCAAAATGGAGCATGGCGAATTCATCTGAAAAATGGCCTTAAACGAATCGAAGAATATCTGGAAGCTTCAAACAACGAAAACGAAATTAAAAACTACAAGTCGTTGAAGAAGAAAGTGGAAAGAGAAATAAATGATAACCAGGACGACCTCCAAAAGGGTGTCGTTATTTTTGCATCTCCGCATAAAGACCTCTGGTCGGTCCATTATGTGCAGGTACCGGTGAAAACGAATTTCCATTGGGAGACGGAACCTGTGTTGGATCAGCTCAGATATATGTACAAAGCATATCCTTATGCCGGCGTTGTGTTGCCAAGCCTCAAAGGCATCCGGATTCTGGATACGTCCATGGGAATCATCAATGAGGAAATTTTTTATGAATTTGATTCCGGGCTGGAAGTATGGACGGAGCAGAAAGGTGTCCGGAGCTCAAGCCGTGTCCAAGGACGTGCCGCAGGACAAGGGGCAGGCTCAGTCGGCGGCGGCGCTGCCGGCGGCAATAGTCCTGTAATTGGCGGAAGCGGCGGAGGAAGTCCGGTAGATGAACTGGATCATCGCCTGAAAGAGAATCTCGAACGTTTCTATAAAGATATGGGAAGTAAGATCGAGAAACTGAAAAAAGAACGCAATTGGGAAGGCGTCCATGTTGTCGGCGACCCTGAACATGCCAAGTCGTTCGCGAAATCATTATCAAAAAAACCGGAGAGCTGTGTCTACAAAAATCTGATGAACAGCTCCCCAGGCAATATCTTGCACGAAGTATTCGAAAAATAAACGAAAAGCCTCAGCGAATGCTGAGGCTTTTTTAGCTTGTTGAGAAACTATCTGTTTTCTATTGATTTCGCTTAAGAAGGTCGATATCCACTGTAAGCTTCCTGACCTTTCATGTTAGTTTGAGTAAAATTTGTGTATCCAGCTATTCACTTCTAACTGAATAGCTGAATCGCTAATTATAGAGAGCATTATCAGATATGGAGCAAACCAGCGAGACTCCCAGGGGATTAGAAGCGGAGTTGGTATTTTAACTCCGCTTCGAGCGTAGTGCTGAGATCCACTCGGGCGAAGGGGACCGAGATCGAGTTAGCTCAGTGCAAGCCCCCAGGAAAGCGAAGCTGTTTTGCGTAATATCGTTTCCTGTATTGATGTTTTTTCTCAATAAACGGAAAGCCTCAGCGAATGCTGAGGCTTTTTTGTGGATTCCAGAAGAATCGCTGATAAACAGAAAAAAATAGCTGATAAACCGTCGAAAATCGCTGATAAACAGAAAAAAACCGCTGATAAATCATCAAAAATCGCCGATAAATCCTCAAAACAAAAAATGCATCTGCTAATTTGGTTGAGGACAGAACGTACACGTATCAAAATGCGGCAGTTCCTTGTAAAGGCAGCATGTTTTCCTTAATGGCCGCGACACCGCTTGTCCAAGTGAAGCATCTCCGAGCAGCCGGTCCAAATGGGATTTTCTCATAGGCGACCAGTTTGCTGCATCCATCAGCCAATCCAAATCCGCTGCCGCCCGTCTCGGATCGCGCTGCTCCAAATTGGCGTAAAACCAGATGAGCGAGCCCAAGATATTGTCCCACAAGATAAGGGGGGATATTTTCTTACGATTAGTCAATAGTTTTTAATCATTTTCAAAGAGGTTTTTCCGTGAGTTCTTATCTTTTAAAAGACGGA
>NZ_QQRS01000019.1 GCF_003428875.1 Planomicrobium okeanokoites | reverse complement strand
AGCGTTCGTCCTGAGCCAGGATCAAACTCTCCATTATAGAAGTAGTTGATTGCTCAATACTGCTGGCGCATCGCCGTTCCGAAGAACGCACGATTCGCTTTGATCTGTTTGCACTGATCAGTAGATTGTTTGTTGACGTTTTGCTGTTCAGTTTTCAAGGTTCATGTTTGCCGTCGTTCTTGACGACTTCTACAATACTAAAGCATAGCGGCGATACTGTCAACAGATTTTCCAAATAAAATTATATTTAAAAAGTAATTCCTTGGTTTTTCATTTTCCTTCTATATAAGCAGCAAAAAAGAAAAGTGAAGACGAAGGAATAGAACCCTTTGCCCTCACTTGATTTTCACTTCACGCAGCCTTGCTTCCTTTAATAGAAACAAATGCTTACTCTCAGCGATTTTTCGTTTAGCAATTATATACAAATCATAATCGTCAGACATTTCTTCCATTTCTTTAGCCACTTGCAACTCTTGCTTAGCGGCGAAGAAGTGGGAAATCAACTGCTCGTCGAACTCTTTCTTTAATTTCCCTCTTTTTGAAAACAGCATTCGTCGATCTCCTCTATTATAACTCGCGCCGGCCTTCGAGCGCTTTCGATAAAGTTACTTCATCCGCATACTCAAGGTCTCCGCCAACAGGCAGCCCATGTGCGATACGAGTTGTTTTGATGCCTGAAGGTCTGACCAGCCGCGAGATGTACATCGCTGTCGCTTCACCTTCAATGGTGGGATTCGTAGCCAAGATCAATTCATCAACTTGTTCATCCTGCAAACGTTTCAGCAAAGATGGTACATTGATATCTTCCGGGCCAATCCCTTCCATTGGAGAGATGGCTCCTTGCAATACGTGGTACAAACCGGTGTAATCACGCATTTTCTCCATGGCGATTACGTCTTTCGGATCCTGTACCACACAAATCGTTGTGCGATCACGTTTTTGGTCCTGGCAAATGTGGCAGGGATCAACGTCCGTGATATGGCCGCATACTGAGCAGAAACTAAGGTTCCGCTTTGCGTCAACGAGCGCTTTCGCAAAATCAAGCACCGTGTCCTCTTTCATTCCAAGCACAAAAAATGCCAGACGGGCCGCTGTTTTCGGCCCAATCCCTGGCAATTTCATAAAACTCTCCATTAACTTCGATATTGGTTCCGGATAATGCATAATTATTGCCTCCTAGAACATTCCTGGGATATTTAAGCCCTTCGTGAATTTCCCCATTGTGGAATTCGCGTGTTCGTCCGCTTTCTTGAATGCTTCGTTTGTTGCAACCACCAATAGATCCTGCAGCATTTCAACATCTTCCGGGTCTACAACTGATGGATCCATAACGATGTCCAATACTTCTTTATGTCCAGAAACAGTGACTTTGACCATTCCGCCGCCAGCTGCTCCCTCAAATTTCATCGTGCCAAGCTCTTCCTGAGCCTCAGCCATCTGTTTTTGCATTTTCTGCATTTGTTTCATCATACCTTGCATATTTCCGCCACCGCGCATAATGTATTCCTCCTAATATGTTTGTTTGTCAGTCTTCATGAACTTCGACGAAATCTTTTCCGAAAAGCCGCTCCGCTTCAGCGATGAACGGATCTTCTTCCGCTGCCGCGCCTTCCTGGGAGAACGGGTTTTCTTCTTCAGTATCCGCCTGGCTGTCTTCAGTGCCCGCTTTCAATCCGCTGTTTCTGATGAATTCTTCACGGATTTTCAGCCAACTTGCATCAGGAACGTAAACCGGCGTATACGCTTTACCTGTATACTGCTCCAGCAACTGGCTGAAAGCCGTTGCGAAAGTCTGGTTTTCTGATGCCATCTGGCAATGAATATCATACTTGAATTTTAACACAAATGCATCACTTGATGCCGCTACCGGCTCCGCTTCATTCAATAAAGCCGAATGGGATTTCTGGAGCTGGCCCATGACCGTCGCCCAATTCGTCTTGATGGCTTGGATATCCGGTTTAGTCGCGTTTTTCAGCACGTCCTGTATACGGCCTGTCGGAATTTTAAAGCCGCTCTGTACACGCTGCCGCTTTTTCTGTTCGGCAGGAGCTGCCACCGCTGATCCGCCGCCGCCATTTTTCAGCTGCTGCTGCAATTCGCGGACAAGCTGCTCAAGTGTCGACACTTTCGCTTCGAGTTCAGGAGAAGCTGCTGCTGAATTCATTGCCAGTACCGGCGTTTCCGCCTGCACCATTTTCAGCAACGCTGTTTCCATATAGATCTTAGTGTGATTGGAAAACCGCATTTCCTGCTGGGTCTTGGTCATGATGTCGATCCAGAGATAAAGCGTCGCAGGTTCGAATCGTTTCGCCAATTCCTCAAAACGGGGTTCGTGGCTGGCAAGTTCCAGCATATCGTGCAGATCGGGCGCCGTTTGAATCAGCAGCAGATCGCGGAAGAAGGTGATGAAATCTTCCACCAGCCGTACCGGATCCTTGCCGTCGCGCACCAATTGTTCCAATAAAGTCAAAGCCTGGCCGATGTCTTTTGCCAATAAGGCCTCAGCAATCGAATAAAACATGTCCTGGCTGATCGACCCTGTCACCAGCAGCGCATCTTCGATGGTCATTTCGTCTCCGCTGAATGACACAACCTGATCAAGGAGGCTGAGGGCATCCCGCATTCCGCCGGCTGCCGCCTGCGCAATGATTTTCAGTACCTGCTCATTGTATGGAATATTTGCATCATTTAGCACTTCCACCATACGCAAGACGATATCCGCTTGTGTATGTGATTTAAAGTCGAAGCGCTGACACCGGGAAATTATTGTCAACGGCAATTTATGCGGTTCAGTGGTCGCCAGGATGAAGACGACGTGTTCCGGCGGTTCTTCAAGTGTTTTCAAGAGCGCGTTGAATGCGCTGTTGGATAACATATGGACTTCATCGATGATGTAAATTTTAAACCGTGAATTCGCAGGAGAAAAACGGACCTTCTCAATGATTTCCCGCATTTCCTCAACCCGCGAATTGGAGGCCGCATCGAATTCGATGACATCCGTGTTGGATCCTTCCATAATGCTCAGACAGGAAGAACATTCATTGCAGGGTTCGGAAACCGGCGCCCTTTCACAGTTCAGCGCTTTGGCAAAAATCTTTGCCGCACTCGTCTTCCCTGTACCCCGAGGGCCGGAAAACAAGTAAGCGTGAGTCGTTTTATTGTAAAGGAGAGCATTTTGAAGGGTTTGTTTGACATGCACCTGACCGGTCATCTCTGAAAAGGACTGGGGTCTGTATACACGGTAAAAAGCTTGATACGCCAACGGTTTTCTCTCCTTTTGGAAAATAAGTTTTTCGTCCTTCCATTATACCATAAATCGGCCTTTTCCCTTAAGGTTTTCGGACGTCTTTCGTTTGAATGAAACAAAAAACCTGCCCGCAATAAGCGGACAGGTTCTGATTATAATTTTAATGCCGTGCACCTTTCTTCGACTGCTGCACATAAGCGTTACCCTTGTCGCTGGCTCGATCTAGGCGATCCCGCGGCACATGGAATGTTCCACTTAATGCTGCTTCCTTCCGGACCTGACATGGTTCATGGGATTCCATTGCGCAGGACCCAGATGTCAACACTACGTGCAAGAGGCAGACCTTACATACAAACAGCCTCAGAAAGGAATTCAGTCCTGCTAAAGCGGATTGCAGGTTACAGGACACCGCTATCTTCCCACCTAGCACGGCATTTACTAGTATACGAATTATTCACGAAAAAATCAATCCGAAAGGCTATATCCTTTGAAATTGTTGTGAGAAAAGGCGGCAAACCTGCTCTTTTCGAATAAAATAGAAAAACCCAAAAAAAATTAAACGAAAGTGTTGACAGTATTTATTGATCCGTGTTAAATTAATTCTTGTCTGATACGGAGGAATACCCAAGTTTGGCTGAAGGGATCGGTCTTGAAAACCGACAGGGGAGTCAAATCCCGCGGGGGTTCGAATCCCTCTTCCTCCTCCATTTTTTGAATTTACGCGCATATAAATTCGAGATTGGATTCGTTACGAAAGTAGCGAATTTTTCTTAACCCATATGTGACTGAAAATTTAGATTCGATTAAATATTATTTTTATGAGGCTTTCCCAGCGGAGAGCCTCTTTTATATTTCCCGGGAAATAACGAAAAGCGACAGCGCCCGTTTAGCTCTGAAAGGCATAAGACGGATCAGCAGAGTGGCGTTCTTTGCCACGGCAGCTGATATGGCTTATGACCCGAAGAGCTGGGCCGCTGGAGTCTGGACACTGGAAAAGCGGAAACTGCCGCTCAGCTCCGACTAGCGTAAGACGCTTTGGCGAAGCGGCATCTTTTCAGCCGCACAGCCAAAGTGGCTTACGACTCGAGGAGTTGGCCGTTGGAGTCTGGACACCGAAAAGCGCAAGCGCCCGATCAGCTCTGAAAGGCATAAGACAGAACAGCAGAGTGGCGTCCTTTGCCACGGAGCTGGACTGGCTTATGACCCGAAGAGCTGGGCCGCTGGAGTCTGGACACTGGAAAAGCGCAAGCGCCCGTTAAGCTCTTCGGGTCATAAGCCAGCACAGCTCCGACAAACCCAAGCACCCAAAAAATTTTAAAAAACAGTGGGCAGATTTCATAATCCGCCCACTGTTTCTATTTTTTATTTGCGCAGCACCAAAGCCTGCTGCATGAAGTTGCCGATGCGTTCAACGATCTGCTCGGAACATTCCGGATCGTTCAGCAAGTCGTAATCGTTGATATTCAGACGCAATACCGGGCAACCGTTGAATGTGTTGATCCAGTTTTCGTAGCGCTGATGCATTTCAACCCAATAGTCGATCGGTGTCTGCTGTTCCATCTGGCGTCCGCGTTCCTGGATGCGCCCGATGATGTCATCGATTGAACCTTCGAGGTAGATCAATAAATCCGGATGCGGGAAATAAGGGGTCATCACCATGGCTTCAAAAAGATTGGTATACGTTTCGTAATCCACGTTGTTCATCGTGCCTTTATCCCAATGCATCTTGGCGAAAATGCCGGTATCTTCGTAGATTGAACGATCCTGGATAAAGCCGCCGCCATATTCGAACATGCGCTTTTGCTCCTTGAAGCGTTCAGCGAGGAAATAAATCTGTAAATGGAAGCTCCATTTTTCAAAATCATCGTAGAATAGGTCCAGGTACGGGTTCGAATCCACTTTCTCGAAAGAAGTGCGGAATTGAAGCGCATCTGCCAAAGCCTTTGTCATTGTCGATTTGCCGACGCCGACTGTTCCTGCAATCGTGATGACCGCATTTGCCGGAATACCATATTTTTCGCGTAAATTCATATCGTCAAACTCCTTTGTTGTAGCGTATCGTCTACCTTGGATAGGATCAGCTGCAGATCCCTTTCATTTTGTACAAAATCTATTTCATCTCCGTTGAAGCGGAGCACAGGGATTTCAGGATGCGTACGTTCGAAATGCTCGATGAACTCGTGGTAATCGGCAGCAAGCTGCTCCATGTAATCGGCTGTAATCATCGTTTCGAATTCACGGCCGCGGAGTTTGATGCGTTTCATCAGGGTATCAAGGCTGGCATGCAGGTAAATGACCATATTCGGCTTCGGCATGTCGGCTGTCAGGATTTTGTAGATTTCCTCGTATTTCGCATATTCTTCGGGCGGCAATGTGCGCTTGGCGAAGATGAGGTTTTTAAAGATGTGGTAATCGGCTACAACCGAGTCCTGTTTCGAGATGAACTTCTTCTGTATATCAGTCAATTGCTTGTAGCGATTGCAAAGAAAGAACATTTCCGTCTGGAAGCTCCATTCTTCGATGTCTTCATAGAATTTATTTAAAAACGGATTTTCATCCACGATTTCTTTAAGTAATTTGAATTGATTCTGATCAGCAATCGCTTTACTCAACGATGTTTTCCCTACGCCAATCGGCCCTTCTACTGTGATAAATGGCACCGGCATCCGAAGCCCCCCTTTTTCTTTTCATGTACGTTCGTTGACCTTAATTTTACCATAGACAGAACTTGAAAAGTAGAGGCAAAAAGCACCCGCCAAATTAATGGATGGGTGCTTTGAATGTTCCGCCGTGGACTTCCTGGGTGCTCATGATGGTCAGGAACGCCTTCGGATCAATGTCATGTACGACCTGTTTCAATTTTGAAATCTCGAGCCTCGTGACGACCAGATAAATGACATCTTTCTCGTTCTCGTTATAGCCGCCCTTGCCGTGGAGCTTCGTGACGCTTCTTCCGAGGCGGTCATTGATGGCCGATCCCAGTTCCTCGAATTCATCCGAAACGATGAAGACCGATTTTGTATCGTTCAATCCCTGGATCACCGCATCAATTGTTTTCGAAGCGATATAATAAGTCAGGATCGAATACATCGCCTGCTGCCAGCCGAGAACGAATCCGGCCCAGCTGAAGATGAAGATATTGGTGAACATGACGAATTCCCCGACAGAAAAAGGCAGTTTCCGGCTCAATAGGATGCCAAGAATCTCCGTACCGTCGAGCGCGCCGCCGTTTCGGATGACGATGCCGACCCCCGCTCCAAGCAATAAACCCCCGAATACCGTAGCAAGCAATGGATCATCGACAAATGGTTCGAATTTATGCATCGGAATTTCGACAAGCGCCAAGGCCACAATTGAAAAAATGGAGGACAGAAAGAAATTCCGTCCGATATGCTTATAGCCGAAAAACAGGAACGGCAAGTTGATGGCGACCAGCAGCAGCCCGAAAGGCAGTTCGGTCAGATAATCCAGGATCAATGAAACCCCGATGATCCCGCCGTCAATAATAGCGTTCGGCACTAAAAAAAGCTCGATGGATGCTGCAGCCATCGTCGCGCCGATCAGCATGGCAACATAACGGCCCAATAGATGAGGAAGTGTTTCCTTCTTGTGTTCTTTTTTATATAGCTTTTTTTGTTTCTTTTTCATAGGATACGCTCCTCATCAAATTTCTTCTTAATTTATTTTAATCCTCAATTTTCAGTTTGTCGCCCTCTGGAAGGAAATCTGACTGCCTCATTTTAAAGAAAGATGCTAAACTGAGCTTAAGGAGAGATGCATGATGAACGGCTTGGAACTCGACCAGCATTATATGAAAATGGCGATAGAAGAAGCAAATAAAGCGGCGGCCAAAGGAGAAGTGCCCATCGGCGCCGTCATCGTCCGCGACGGTGAAGTGATTGCGCGTGCGCATAACCTGCGGGAAACGACACAGAATGCCGTCACCCATGCGGAGTTGCTGGCAATACAGCAGGCCTGTGAAGAACTTGGCAGCTGGCGGCTGGAAAACACGATCCTTTACGTAACGTTAGAGCCTTGTCCGATGTGTGCAGGCGCTATTCTGCAATCCCGGATTCCGAGAGTTGTCTACGGTGCACGGGACGTGAAAGCGGGATCGGTCGATTCCCTGTACAGGTTATTGAACGATGAACGCTTCAATCATCAATGCGAGGTAAAAGAAAATGTACTGGCTGACGAATGTGGGGGGCTGCTCACACAGTTTTTCCGCGCCTTGCGGGAGAAAAAGAAAAAACGGAAGCTCCTATAGAGTTTCCGTTTTTTCTTCGTCCAGAAATTCCATAATCAGCCGGTTCAAAATCTCCGGCTGCTCATGATGCACCCAGTGGGTAGCATGCCCGATCAGCACCAATTCTGCATCCTTGCAGAAAGTCAGGCTTTCCTTCGCCAATTGCAACGATAGAAACTGATCGCCGACTCCCCACAGAATCCTTACAGGCACGTCGATCTTCCTCTTCGGCGTCTGGCGGAAGCTTCCTTTCGGCAATGCCCGGTACCAATTCAGCATTCCGGTCAGTGCTCCCGGCTGTGCCCATGCTTCCCCGTACCGTTCAAGATCTTCCTCAGAAAACGTGTTTTTCCGGCTGGTGCCCGCCATCGCCTGTTTCATGAAACTGAAATCTTCCGCTGCCATCATCGCTTCCGGCAGCTTGGGAATTTGAAAATACAGCATATACGAACTTTTCACCCATTGCATAGGATTTCGCATCATCACTTTCGGCATCGCCTGCGGATGCGGAATATTAACGGCAATCATCTTTTCCACCAGCTCAGGCCTGGTCGCAGCCAGCTGCCAGGCAACCGCGCCGCCCCAATCATGTCCGACCACAAACGCTTTTTCTTTTCCGCTCTGCTCGATCAGACCCGCGATGTCGTCCCGCAGATCATTTAACGTATAATTCTCTGCTCCCGGCGGTTTACTGCTCCGATTATAGCCCCGCTGATCCGGTGCCATCACCCGGTAGCCCTGTTTCGCTAAAGCGTCGATCTGATGCTTCCACCCATACCAGAATTCCGGAAAGCCATGCAGCAGGATCACCAGCGGTCCGTCTTCCGGACCCGCTACAGCCGTATGCAGCGTGACTCCATTCGTTTCAACCGATTGAAAAGAAAGATTCTCCACATCAAAAACCCCTTTCAATTCTCCTGCTTACCCATACCCGTTCTGCCATCAATGAACCCCGTCTTTTCCGCCAATAAAAAGAAAGCTCCATAAGCGTGATGCTTACGGAGCCTTCAGGTTTTATTTGATGAATTCTTTGCCGCTCATATAAGGACGCAGCACTTCCGGAATGCGGACAGAGCCGTCTTCCTGCTGGAAGTTTTCAAGCAAAGCTGCAACAGTACGGCCGATTGCCAGGCCACTGCCGTTCAATGTATGAACGAATTCAGGCTTGCCGCCTGCTTCGCGGCGGAATTTGATATTGGCGCGTCTTGCCTGGAAATCTTCGAAATTACTGCAAGAAGAAATTTCGCGGTACATTTCCTGGCTCGGAATCCACACTTCGATATCGTATTTCTTCGCTGCCGTAAATCCAAGATCCGCTGTACACATTTTCAGCACACGGTATGGAAGACCCAATAATTGAAGCACTTTCTCAGCGTGGCCCGTCAATTTCTCCAGCTCATCGTAAGATTCTTCCGGCTTCACAAAGCGCACCAGCTCGACTTTATTGAATTGATGCTGACGAATCAATCCCCGTGTGTCGCGCCCTGCAGAACCCGCTTCAGAGCGGAAATTCGCGCTGTAAGAAGCAAATGCCTGCGGCAGCATGTCGCCTGTCAGGATTTCGTCGCGGTAAAAGTTCGTCACCGGCACTTCAGAAGTCGGAATCAGGAAATAATCCTCTTTTTCGATGAGGAAAGCATCTTCCTCGAATTTCGGCAATTGCCCGGTGCCCGTCAGACTTTCACGGTTGACCAGATAAGGCGGCAGCATTTCTTCGTAATCATGTTCTTCCTGGTGAAGGTCCATCATGAAGTTGATCAAAGCGCGTTCAAGGCGTGCTCCCAGGCCGCGATAGAACACAAAACGACTCCCTGTCACTTTCGCTGCGCGTTCAAAATCGACGATGTTCAAGTCTGTTGCAATATCCCAATGCGGTTTCGCTTCATAGCCGAATTCCGGCTTGTCGCCCCAAACGCGAATTTCTTCGTTATCATCTTCAGAATCGCCAAGCGGAACGCTGTCGTGCGGAATATTCGGCACGCGCATCATGATATAGTTCAGGCGCTCTTCAACTTCGCGTAATTCATCGTCGATTGTCTTGATCTTGTCGCCCACTTCACGCATTTTCGCAATGGCTTCGTCGGCATTTTCTTTATTGCGTTTCATGACTGCGATATTCTGGGAAGCCTCGTTGCGCTCGGCTTTCAACTTCTCCGTCTGCGCAATCAACTCCCGGCGCTTGGCATCAAGCGGCTGGAAATCTTCCAAAACGGAAATATCCTCTCCCCGCTTCGCAAGCTTGCTCTTCACTTCTTCAAAATTGTCCCGTACAAATCGGATGTCCAACATGATAAATTCCTCCTCTTGTTTTTGGCGCAAATGGAAAAAAGACAACAAAAATAGCCCACATCCCTGTGAAAGGGACGAGAGCTACCCGCGTTGCCACCCTGATTAACCGGAAAAATCTCCGATTCTCTTCATCACATAACGGCATTAAAACCGGCAATGGCTTATTTCGCCATGCAACTCCGGGGTGGATTCAAACGCGTTTTTCACCGGTTCGCACCAACCACCGGCTCTCTTTGGAAAAACAGACGTCCTACTAATTCCCATCAACGTTTCTTCTTTGAAATTAATCATACTTTACTATAATCTCATCTTTTTGGCAAGAGGCCCTTGCAGTTAGCCAGTTTTGTCGAAACTGTCCCTTTCCGTTATACTTATTCTGACCTTGTAATTAGTCACGAAATTCAAAATACAAAGATGCCAGTTTGGAGGAATAGAAATGGACATGCTCATGTTCCAATTAAAGAAAAAAAGCACCACCCCCATCTACAAACAACTCTACATCGAAATCAAACAGGCCATCATCGACGGCAAAATATCCGTCGAGACCAAATTGCCGAGCAAACGGAAACTGGCTGAATTCCTGGATATCAGCCAAACAACGGTAGAACTGGCTTATGGTCAGCTGGTAGCGGAAGGTTTTATTGAATCACGGCCTCGAAAAGGCTATTATGCCCAGGCAGTCGAAGAATTGGCTTACCTCGATTTGCCGCAGGAGGAACCGGTGATACCAGAAAAGATCGATTATCAATTTGATTTTAATCCAGCACAGATCGATACGGAATCCTTCCCTTTTTCCACGTGGCGCAAATTGGCCAAGGAAGTTCTCGATGAGTCGAACGGCGAATTCCTGTTATCCGGCCATCCGCAAGGCGATGACATACTGCGGCAGGAAATTGCCCGCTATCTGTTCCAGTCACGGGGAGTGGTCTGCCAGCCAAACCAAATCATCATCGGTTCAGGGACAGAGCAATTGATGCCGCTATTGATCCGGCTGCTCAATAAAAACCTGATTTTCGGCTTTGAAAATCCTGGATACGCCCTCACCCACAGCATTTTCAGCCACCACGACCGGAAGTCATTGCCGATCAGCATCGATGAAGACGGCATCAATATGGAAGAATTGGAAGCTTCACCGGTAGATGTGGCGTATGTCACCCCTTCCCACCAGTTTCCGACAGGCTCTGTCTTAAGTGCTACCCGGCGCGCCCAATTATTGAACTGGGCGACTGCCAAGCCTGGACGTTACATCATTGAAGATGATTATGACAGTGAATTCCGCTATACCAGTCGTCCGATTCCCGCCTTGCAAAGCATGGACCTGAGCGGCCGGGTTGTCTATATCAGTACTTTTTCAAAATCGCTGATGCCCTCACTCCGTATCGCCTATATGGTATTGCCAAACACATTGCTCACCGAATACAATAAAACCTTTCTGCATTACTCGTCTTCCGTACCAAGGCTGGACCAGCAGATCGTGGCCCAATTCATGAAAGGAGGACATTTTTCGAGACACCTCAACCGGATGCGAAAGCTATATAAAAAGAAACTGGAAAAATTGACAGCTGAATTGGCTTTATTCGCACCAGCAGTTAAGATTTCAGGGGAGCAAGCAGGAATGCATGTCGTTTTGACGGTACAGACCCCACTCAGTGAGAAACAGCTGATTGAGCATGCAAAAGCAGCTGGCATCCGGGTTTTCGGCCTGCATTCCTATGACGTCAGAAAGTCAGAAAGTTCTTCTCCCCGCATCGTCATCGGTTTTGGCGGTCTGTCTGAACAGCAAATAGAAGAAGGCATCCATCAGCTTATGGCAAGCTGGAAAATCAGCAAAACAAAAAGCAGCTCATCTTTATAAGATGAACTGCTTTTTATTAGAATAGGCCTTTTACAAAATCAACAGCGCCATTCCACATAGTGGAGAAGAAGCTTCCAACTGCCTGCAGGGAAAGGGAAAACCAGTTGGCGCGCTCGACGCTTTCAGTTGTAATGACTTCAGCGCCGCTCGCTGAACCATCCAAATAACCGTAATCAGATCCCGATTCCTTTGTCAGGTTAACGGTACCGACCACTTTGTCTTTTTCAATCGACGCTTCCAATTTGCCATTGTCAAGTAGAGATTCATCAATGACCAATTCAGGTACATAAGCATCTTTTTCGCTTGAACGTACCATCATTGTAATCGGTTCTTTAACAGCAATCTTGACTTCATCTTCTTTACCTTTGGCAACCGGCAAAGCTTGCTGATCTTCAAATTGATAACCGGCAGGAACGATTTCCTGTTTTGTAAACTGTCCGAAGCCGTAATCCATCAATGCGCGGGTCGCATCAAAACGTGCTTTATAAGAACCGACGCCTTCGCTGTCCACAGCTTTCATTACCACAGTAATCAAACGGACATCATCGCGTTTTGCTGTACCAGTGAAAGAATGTCCGGCAAAATCAGTTGTACCTGTTTTCAGGCCGTCCATACCTTCATATTCGTAAACAAGCCCTGGAAGCATGAAATTCCAGTTCGGCATTTCCGTTCTGTCATCAGTGCCATCGCGGAAAACCGCTTTGGGAATGCTTGTTGTTTCAAGAACTTCAGGGTAATCGTTCATCAACGCTCTCGCTAATTTCGCTACAGAACGTGCAGTCATGACGTTTTCGTCAGTTTCTCCAGTTCCTTCCGGATGCATGCCTTTCAAATCGGCATTGTTCAGACCTGTCGAGTTCACGAATTTAGTGTCTTCAAGACCTAATTCTTCAGCTTTTTTATTCATGAGGCGAACGAATTCACCCTCGGTTCCGGCAATTGTTTCTGCGATGCCGATAGTTGCTGCGTTAGCTGAATAAATCGCCAAAGCTTCATATAATTCTTTGATGGAATATGTTCCGTCGGCACGAAGCGGCACATTGCTGAGCGCTCTGTCCTGTGAAATTTGGTATGTATAATCAGTTACGCTGTATTGTTGATCCCAAGTTATACGCCCATCTTCAATAGCTTCAAAAAGCAGGTATTCCGTCATCATTTTTGTCATACTTGCAACACCAAGCGGCGTTTCAGCATTTTGTTCAAATAGGATTTTTCCACTTTCAGCATCCACCAAAATAGCGGCATCTGCCATTATATTCAATGATTCGTTCGCACTTGCCTGTTGTGGAACGATAATAGTAGTCATAAACATAGCTAATACGGTAAGCAACATTGTCATCTTAAAAACGTTCTTCAAATCTCTCTATACCTCCATTAATCTGTTTCCCCATGCTATTCTATCATATTATTAATGTCCTGAAATAAAAATATGCAAAAAGCACTCTTTCCCAGCGCATAACGATGGAAAAGAGTGCTAAAAGGTTCAGCTTTTATTATATTGAGTAGTTTGGTGACTCTTTTGTAATCTGGACATCATGCGGATGGCTTTCGCGCAATCCAGCACCTGTCATACGGATGAATTGGGCTTCATTGCGCAAAGTCTCCAAATCTTTTGTTCCGCAATACCCCATGCCTGCACGGATACCGCCAAGTAATTGATGGATCGTGTCAGTCAGTGGACCTTTATAAGGCAATCTTCCTTCGATGCCTTCAGGTACCAGTTTTTTCGCTTCGTCCTGGAAATAACGGTCTTTCGATCCTTTTTCCATAGAAGCGATTGAACCCATCCCACGGTAAGTTTTGAACCGGCGGCCTTGGAAGATTTCAGTTTCTCCTGGGCTTTCCGTCGTGCCGGCAAGCAAACTGCCGAGCATTACGACATGTCCGCCTGCTGCAAGAGCTTTAATGATATCACCGGAATATTTAATGCCGCCATCGGCGATAATCGCTTTTCCATGTTTTCGAGCCTCTGTTGCACAATCATAAACCGCGGTAATCTGAGGAACGCCAACACCAGCTACGACACGCGTCGTGCAGATGGATCCCGGTCCAATACCCACTTTGACCACGTCTGCCCCAGCTTCGATCAGAGCTCTTGTTCCTTCTGCTGTTGCAACATTTCCAGCTATAATCGTAAGTTCAGGGAATTGGGAGCGAATTTCGCTGACCATTTCCAAGACTCCTTTCGAGTGGCCATGCGCAGTATCCAGAACAACAACATCCACTTGCGCTTTTACAAGCTGCTCAACACGTCTCAACGTATCAGAAGTGACACCGACTGCTGCACCGGCAAGGAGGCGTCCGTGGGAATCTTTTGCTGCAATCGGGAATTCGATGACCTTCTCGATATCTTTGATTGTGATTAAGCCTTTCAGCATTCCTGCATTATCCACAATCGGCAATTTTTCAATTTTGTATTGTTGAAGAATCTTCTCTGCATCCTCTAATGTAGTACCGACTGGAGCTGTCACTAATTTTTCTTTCGTCATGACATCATTTATTTTCAATGAATAATCCTGAATAAAGCGGAGATCGCGGTTGGTAATGATGCCAACCAACTTCAATTCTTCCTCGTTATTGACGATCGGCACACCAGAAATACGATATTTACCCATCAAATGTTCTGCATCATACACTTGGTGATCTGGAGTTAAAAAGAAAGGATCGGTAATAACACCATTTTCCGAACGTTTAACTGTAGTCACATGTTCTGCTTGCTCTTCGATGCTCATATTTTTATGAATAACCCCAAGACCGCCTTGGCGCGCCATGGAAATCGCCATTTTTGCTTCTGTAACAGTGTCCATCCCAGCACTGATGATAGGGATGTTCAATTTCAGTTTGGGCGTTAACTCCACAGATAAATTTACATCTTTCGGCAATACTTCCGAATGTCCTGGAACAAGCAATACATCGTCAAAAGTCAGACCCTCTTTTACAAATTTCGATTCCCACATTATCGACACGCCTCCCGCTTCCTATTAAATATTATTGTAAGGTTATCAGTGGGCATGCGGGGTGTCAAGAATTCAAAAATAGAAAAAGTATTCCGACTAATCTTATAGGATGGTCATAAGATCTTCTTCGATTTCCTGCGGCGAAGTTTGAGGTGAATATCTTTTAATAACATGGCCTTCTTTATCTACTAAAAACTTCGCAAAATTCCATGCGATTTCTTCAGCTTCGATATCCTCATGCTTTGAAGTCAAATAAGTGAATAGAGGAGCCACATTTGCTCCTTTAACATCCGTTTTGGCAAACATCGGAAACGTTACGCCATAATTCTTCTGACAGAATTCCATTGTTTCATCCTGTTTATCAAATTCCTGATTATTGAATTGTGAACTTGGAAAGCCGAGGATTTGAAAATCTTTGCCAGAATGCTTTTCATACAATTTTTGCAGCTCTTCAAATTGGGGAGTCAATCCACATTTACTTGCTGTATTGACGATGACTAACGCATTCCCTTTAAACTTTTCAAGGGATTCCATTTCTCCTTGCAAGTTTTTTACTTTGTAATCATAAATCGAAACCATTTTATCAACCTCCTGAGTTACTTTAAGAGTATATATTAAATGATGTAGAAACAAGCAATAAACTATCTATCCAAATTAATTTTTAAATTACTTAAGTTAATGAACGACAAAAAAGGCCGCTACCGCTTGCGCGGTAACGACCTTTCTTTCTGTGCCCAGCGACGTCCTACTCTCACAGGGGGAGATCCCCCAACTACCATCGGCGCAAAAGAGCTTAACTGCCGTGTTCGGG
>NZ_QQRS01000018.1 GCF_003428875.1 Planomicrobium okeanokoites | reverse complement strand
AAGTTCCAGTTGTGTATTAAAAATAGATAGATGTAATTCAGCTAACAACCGTTCGTAAAAGTACACTTTTACGAACGGTTCAAAAAGGGCTAAAAAGGGCCGGAAAAAGCGTTCGTAAACGTGTCAAATCACTTTACGAACGTTCGCGAAATTGCATACACTTTTACGAACGGTTTTCAGGTATAATGAGAGGAAAAGAATCGTTTATAGAGGTGAATTATGGAACATCGCAAATTTGGTTACATACGCGTCAGCAGCAAAGACCAAAATGAAGGCCGGCAGTTAGAAGCCATGCGAAAAATGGGCATCACTGATCGGGACATTTATTTAGACAAGCAAAGTGGCAAAAACTTTGAACGAGCAAACTATCAATTATTGAAACGTGTTATCCGAAAAGGAGATATTTTGTACATCCACTCGCTGGATCGGTTTGGCCGTAACAAAGAAGAGATTCTCCAGGAATGGAATGACCTCACGAAAAATATTGAAGCGGATATTGTGGTGATGGATATGCCGTTATTGGATACGACTCAATATAAAGATAGTATGGGAACCTTTATCGCAGACTTGGTTTTGCAGATTCTGTCATGGATGGCTGAAGAGGAACGGGAGCGCATCCGGAAACGGCAGCGGGAAGGAATCGACTTGGCGCTGCAAAATGGCATTCAGTTTGGCAGGGCCCCTGTTGTTGTTTCAGATGAATTCAAAGAGGTTTATAGAAAATGGAAAGCTAGAGAACTAACCGCAGTGGAAGCCATGGAGGAAGCCGGAGTCAAGAAGACCAGTTTTTATAAATTGGTAAAAGCACTCGAAGAAGAGACAGTAAACACATTATAATAGAAGAAACTCATCAAAAACATCCTTTGCTATTTCGTAGCAAAGGATGTTTTTATTCTTCAAGAGTAAAAATTCCTCCATAATCAATTAAAAGTATCATTGAAATTTTCCTAATTCAATTAATGTCTTTAAAATAGATTTAATATTTCTGTAATTATACTTACAACAAGGAAAAAAGTGTAAGATAATTACATTATGGGGGTTAGCAAATGATCAATCAATTAAAAATCAAAAATATATCAACCTATGATAGTGACGGCATAGAAATGAATAACTTGAAAAAAATTAACTTTATATACGGTAATAATGGTTCTGGTAAGACTACGATATCAGAAGTAATAAGATTTCCTAAGACATATACAGAATGTGAATTAGTATGGAATGAAAAAGAAATACATACAGTGGTTTATAACCGGAACTTTATAGAGGAAAATTTTAGACAGCATATGACTATCAAAGGAATTTTTACTTTAGGAAAAGAGTCCGCAGAACTACTAGCAAAAATTGACGACAAAAAACAGATTATAGAGCAGCATGACAGCGCATTAGAAAAGCTAGATACTAAAATTGAAGAATTTGAAGATGAAGCAAAAACTCAAAGAGAAATCTTCGAAAAAATATGTTGGGAAGTAAAAGCAAAGTATGATATGGATTTTAAAGAACTATTTGGCGGTTTTAGAGGATCTAAAGAAAGGTTTTCACAAAAGTGTTTAGATGTTGCAGAGAATGAGGGAACACTAAGTACCTTAGCAGAATTACAGAGAAGAAAGGCTACTTTATATGATAGTAATAAGACTAAGATTGATAAATTAAAAAAACTCATTTTTAATTATGAAGTTGAGAGTCCTCAAATATTTACGACTAAAATTATCGGGAAGGAAGATCTCCAAATTGCCACTTTAATATCTTCCTTAAACATTAGTGACTGGGTAAAACAAGGCCATACACATCTAAATAGAAGTGAAGGCATTTGCCCTTTTTGCCAACAAGAAATTACAGAGAACTTTGTTAACGAATTGGACGAGTACTTTGATGATACTTTTAAAAAACAGTTAACCGAACTCCAAACATCAATCGAGCTATATACAAGTGAAGTTATATCTCAAATAGAAAAAATTAGAGCATTAAAAGAAGTGACAGTATCATATTTAGACAAGGATAAAGTTGATAAAGCAATTGAAGTTATTGAAGCTATATTTAGTGAAAACAAACTTATTCTCGAACATAAATTAAGAGAGCCTAGTCGTCTAGTCAATATAGAAAAAATAGAAATTCCGATTTTAGAGTTGAATGAAGAAATAGAAAAAACAAATCGAGAGATAGAACTATATAATAATTTAATCGATAATGTTGTGCACGAAAAACGAATATTAGTCGAAGATTTTTGGTATTTCATTGCACAAGAAAATCAAGCAAATTACATGACTTATAAGCAAAGTTCAGAAAGTATTCAAAAGAAATTGTCAGGTATTAATAAAAGGAAAGAAATAAAGATCGGTCATAAAAAAGAACATGAAAATGACCTTAAGGAATATCAAGAAAAAATAATAAGTATTGAACATTCCATAAACGAAATCAACAGATTATTAAAATCCTTTGGCTTTACAAATTTCGAGCTTTCCCAGTCAAAAGAAAAGGGAAATTATGAGATTGTACGTAATGATGGAGAAAGAGCAAATGAGACTTTAAGCGAGGGTGAAAAAACATTCGTTACCTTCCTCTACTTTTATCAGCTAATTAAAGGAAGTAATAGCAAAGACTCTTTGAATAATAATAAAATTATTATTATAGATGATCCTATTTCTAGCCTTGATAGCAATATTCTTTTTATTGTGAGCAACTTAATTCGGAAGCTGGTAAGTGAGATCCGGACGAATACCAGTGATATTAAGCAGATTTTTATTTTCACTCATAATGTTTATTTTCATAAAGAAGTCTCTTTTAACAAAGGTAAGGGAGGAACTAAGAAACAAGAAGATGAAACATTTTGGATTTTAAGAAAGACGGATAATATTACACGGCTTGAAAATTATTTGGAAAATCCAATTAAAACTTCTTATGAATTATTATGGAAAGAGCTTTTATCAGCTAAAAATGGCGGAAATATTGTAACTATACAGAATATAATGAGAAGAATTTTAGAGAATTACTTCAAGTTTTTTGGAAATCTTGAAATTGATAAACATATCGAAGAATTTTCCGATGAAGATAAGATTGTTTGTCATTCAATGATGTCCTGGTTACACGATGGCTCACACTACATAAACGAAGATTTGTTTATAGAGGCTCCTCACGGAATAAGTGTTAAATATTTTAATGTTTTCGAAAAAATCTTTGAAAATTCTGGTCATCATTCTCACTATAAAATGATGATGGGTGAAGAATTAATCGCCTCTGGTCCTACAAATTTGTAAGTATTTTCAGCAATTACTATAGTTATAAAAACAGGAAAGGACTACTCAAAAATCCAGTAGTCCTTTCCTATATTTTTATTTTAAAACTTATTCCGGGTTCATACTTATAAATCGAAACTATTTATTCCCCTTCGCTCGATTGTGTGTCTTACAAAGCATTTGACAATTCTTAATATCGGTTGCCCCGCCCTTACTCCAAGCTGTAACATGATCCGCATCCATTTCTTTCAGTTTCCAAATCTTACTTTTGTTTGAAGTATGACCTATTGAACAAAGCGGGCAGTTTGATATGCCTTTATTTTCAGCTTCCTTTGTTTGTTGTGAGTAAACAGCTTTCTTAGTTCCTTCTTCAAAAACTCGCACGTCAAGTAATTTTGCATCTTTGCAGTTACCAAGTATAAACTCAAAAACACCTTTTCGATTCTTTACATAGGGATCTCCATAGAGTTCTTGCACCTGTTCCCAAACTTTTTTAGGATTATATGCATTCTTATGATATTCCTCATAAAGTCTGCCCCATTCTAACCCTCGCATTTCATTTTCCACACCACTGAATACGCTAGAAGACCAGTCAATAACACTATTGAAATAAGCTTTTAATTCATTAATATTATTGTCATAGCGATGTCGACTCATATATTCGGCGTTATTACCTTTACTTACCCAGTCTAAGGCACGTTCTAAAAAATCTTGGCGATTTACGCTTCCTGATATATATGCACTCCATTTTTGGATATTAGAGTTTTGACTATTACTGAACTCTTCCTTCCCCAGCGTAACAAATGGTCCGGAGTACACGGCATTTAGTAATTCCTGATTATTTAGCGGCACTCCTACAATATTAATGGTTCTAAACCACTCTTTAATTTCGCTTTCTGTACCTTCGCATTCATAAATAAGTAGCTCAGTATCCAAAATCATAGATTGTTTATCTTTTGCAATACCGCTAAAATATTGCTCCATACCATTTTCATCTTTTATGGCAAATTTGTTAGTTACAAAACGACCAAAACTTGTAATACGCTGTTGTCCATCTAGTACTTCAAGTTTATCGTCACTTACTTTGTTGAAATAAATCAAGCCAATAGGATATCCTTTAAGAATAGACTCAATGACAGCTACGTCTCTCTTTCCATCTGCATAAATATAGTTACGCTGATATTCGGGTTGAATGGTTAGTTTACCTGATAAGCCAAATAAACCTCTTCCTTCAAGCTCGTTATAGACAAAACCTTCACAAATATCTTTTACTGTCGTTGCAGTTATGAGAGTTGTTTTCATTTTATACCTCTCTTATGTTTAATAAAAATTCTTTTATATGTTTCTTTACCATTTATATACGATCCTCGCCCATAAATTCCATTTGTGTCTTGAGCAACACCCCGATTTGACCCTACTAATTCAAATTGTTCTGGAGAATATTTATCCAGAAAACTAATCGGAACACCCATAACACCTTCATAGTCACTAGGGATTGCATCAGTATGCGGAACATCAATGGCGTCATAGTTATCATATTTCTGATAACCATTAGCTTTAATATCTTTATGCTTGCTGTACTTTAAGTTGTCTTCCATTGTCATAAGCGGAAGCACTTGATGACGTCGACCATGATCAATGTTTGTTAGCCAGAGACAACTATTTGTTGCAACAATTCTATTTCCAAATTCATCAATTCGAGCTTCTGTTCCGTGCAATTCATAATTTTCAGGCACTATAAAACCCGAAATCCATCTACCCATTCCGTTTCCTAACCAAATTTTATTCTCCTTAATTAACGGGAAGACATCCACATATATAATGGAATTTATATTTCCAATAATTAGAAACTGCTTCTGTGCTTCTACAATCCATGCTAAGAACTCACGGAATAATGAAAACGGTGGGTTTGTAATGATTATATCTGCTTCATCTCGCAATTCTTTTATTTCTTGACTCTTAAAATCTCCGTCACCATCTAAATAATTCCATTCCAAGTCATTAATATCAATTTTCCCATCAGTATTTTTGCTATGTGTTAAAGTGAATATTTTACCATTTTGTTTGGTTTTTATTTCGTCAAATTGAGGGTCTTCCATCTCAAAAAGGGAGGGTTGATAACTTTCCATATACTCTTTGCTGTTTGCTGCATAACTTGTACTAATAAGCTTTTTCAATCCAAAACGTACAAAGTTTTGAGCAAAATATTTGGTAAAATTACTCCATTCTGGGTCATCGCAAGGTAGAAGGATAGTTTTTCCACGAAATACATCTGGATTATAGTCTAAATATCCATTAATTTCCCTTTCAATATCAACGTATTGTGTATAAAACTCATCATTTTTTAATTTTTTCGCATTCTGTAAGAGTGTATTTGTTGCATTTCTTGCCATGCTTAATTTCTCTCCTTTAACCCCATCATTTTTAGCAGAAGTCTTAGGGACGGGCATAATATTTTTTCATTAAGCATACCATATTTCACCAATAAATTTTCACGGCTTTTTGCATAACAAATTAAATACTTAACAATAGGTACATCCATAAAATTAATTAGAATAGACATGCTTTTAGTAAAGATAATCCTCTATTGTCCATGTTTACATTATTTACGGAAACTAAAAAAAGATGACTCTGGCAGAATACCGAAGTCAACTAATCGCAGCCTAGCTGCAGGGTACCTTTTTTATAAACTGTTCATTAAACGGGGCGCGGATCAGTTTTTCCTATCCCTTTCTCCTTTTAGCTCCCTTTTCAATTTTGATGCAGTCCCTTTTTTCTTTTGCGGGCTGAATATGGAAAGAGTAACGGCACTTTTTTTATGGGTTTTGCCAATGATTCGATACAAGTTTTTCTCAATATAACGCAGCTGTTGATGATTTATTTTTTTTGCAGCAACGATATCGTATCCCCATATAGGTGGCTTTAAAATATTTACATATTGATTGCTTTCTCTAACGCGCTTGAAGTGACGGTGCGAATGATCCCATACGATATAATGCTTATCATACGTGCTCTCATGTTCGTTCTTTAGACAAGGCAACACGATATATACGTCTCCCTTTATCCCTTGAATTCGCTGATGATGGATGTCAGCCGTTGCAGTTTGCCACGTGATATACGCTATACGATTTTTGTAATCCGAATTCGTCTCTTCTGCCATTTGCTTCGGATAAGTTGGTTTTTGTTTTCTCGAAAATAATTCTACAATGATAAAAGAAAAATCCTCATCAGAATGAGACAAAAATCGCTTCTTTATATGCCTTACATCAATCCATTTTCCGTGTGTGTCTACATCCTTTACCATATCCCGCACAATCAACACAGCGGTAGATTCACTGCTTTTCACATATGCAATATAATCGGCATCGTATTGTCGACTGTTTCTCAAGGGTGGTGGTTTAACTATATGTTGACCTTTTTGCTCTGCTTTAGACGTAGCATAATCAATATATTTATCTATGTAATAAGCTCGTAATTCACCTAAAGGCTCCTGTTCTCTTTTATGACGTAATGCTTTTCCTAGTTGTTTCTTACGCTTTTTCTGTTCCTCTATTTTTTGTAGAACTTCAGAATTATCTACAAGATGGTCATTCGTATACGATTCACTACAGTCATAACAGATTTTCCATTGTTTAATCCACCGATGCTTTACATCTAGTTCGCTGGTTGTTCTCAAATAATCTTTCACTTTCTTTTGCAACCGATTGTTTTCATTTACTACTTGTTTCCCACAAATGATACAGTCCATCGTACACCTCCAATCGTTGCGTTAGTTGAAGAAGAAAAAAGCTTTACTCCTTGTTCAAGTAAAGCACCAATTTAAAAACCACATTATAAATAATAATTTGAATTGAGGTCTTTACTCAAATAGAATCTTACAGGGAATCGCCACTTGCTTTAAATTGTCCAAAAAGGAAACCGTTCTTTCGGTCATTTATCTTGTTCTAAAGGTTCCGAGACTACTCACCGACCATACCATCGTTATCATTACCTCGCATGTAAAGATATAACTAATGATCACTCATAATCCGCATACTGAAACCTGTTGCTTAATTGATCGTTACCTGTCCATTACCGTTTGTATTTACACTGGAAGCATCTCCGCCTGTGTTTGCAAGGATTTGACTCCACATGGGCACTCTCTCTAGCTGCACTAATTGAATCAGCAAGTTCACTTTCGGTTAAACCAATTGATGTTCCGCATTGACTGGCTTAATTCACTTTTAATATTCTACTTGACTAGGCAGAAACTATTTCAGGCTCTACATCAAACCTCGTATCATTGCCTCGAACTTTTATGTAATTCTTCCAAATATAAAATCTCCACTTTTCATCACTAGAGTATTTCAATTTCATCTCTGAAGTTACTAAACGCCTTAACTGCTTGAAATCAATATAGTAAATTCCATATCCCTGTAATCGAACTGCCAATATAGCTATGTCTGCATTATCCAACAATTCTACTTGCTTAATCGTTAAATCGAACCACCCGTGTCCTTGAGGATGTAATTTAGATTCCGGTGTGCAGAGCATTAACTTCTTTCCACCACTTACCCCCTCATACATGATTTTCTTTCGTATGACATTCGAGAGTACACATTTATACTTCTCATTAATTGCTTCAACTACAATATTCTTATCCGGAATCAACATTTGACAGCCCCCATCTTGTGATGTTTTACCTATGGTATCACAAGAGTATATAGCCTGTACTTAGCGATTATACTGCTGACAATCGCTGTTAAACCTGTACGATAAAATGCCGGCTGCAGTTTATTTTTTATTCCTACCGCCTGGATCGAAATTCCCTCGACACCATTTAACAAAATTACTTGAATGAAGAAGATACGTTCTTAAACTACTTTCAGCCAGCAAACCGTCCTTTGATTTTTCTTGAACCTCTTTCTCATAAGCTTGATAGAGGTCTTCCAACTGCTTAATAAATTCCTGTGACGCTTTCATTCCATCAGCCCCTTATATCTTATTGTGACAATTATAAATGAAAACTATGTTTATTGTAAGTAATTGGAATATCATATTTAGAATTTGAAGTGTGATTCTTATAATTTTTAAATTTTCAAAAACACTCTTTATCAGGACTCGGCAAACGAGCATAAATATCGGCTAGTTTTTAGAAAAGAGCGCCTGTAACTACTCTTTTTTTACGCTTCCCACTTGTTTTAGAGAAGAGCTGAATGCTGATTTCATTGTGTAAATCTTAAAAAATATGTGAGATGAAATAAAAAATCTCGGGGAATAAAGGTGGTTGATTTTGACATTTCTCTATTGTCTACATTTACCGTAAATACATAATCAGCTATTTTCGTCATCTCTTTATCTCTCCTTTCGATAATAAAAAAGCTCCATGAAGACACTTCTCCCCCAAAGGGAGAAAATGCTCCATAGAGCTTGGAAAGTTCAATAAGCGGACACGGGAGTGTCGCTAATACTCTTTAATTATTTCAAATGAATTAAAGGTTAAAAGAGCAGAGGTTTCTTTAATTTCTTTGTTTCATAAATTATTATGTTTTGAATAAAACATCTACAAATATTATATATGCTAATTCACAAAAAGATCTTTGGAGTTACTCCCCTTATAAGGAGGAATACCACAAAGATATTGAAAATTCAAAATGATTAACATTCGAATATAATTTATAAATAGCTCAACGAATTATGGGTGAACTCTGACTCACTAAAGAGAGAATATATTGATTATAAACAAACCTTCATTCATCTTCCTTGAATTTTTTATAATCACGTAGAGTTTGGTATACGCCAGCAACTATAAGCATGAATGTAAAAATTAATTTTATTAAAATAGAAAAATCTGAGAATGCAAAAAGCCAAACAATAAGAATAATTGTAAGGACTGAAATTCCCAAAGTTCTTTTCAACTTTTCTTTAGAATTTAGCTTACGATAAGATTCTAACATCAAAAATGCACCTCCATAATAGAGAACTTTCCTTTAACTCTACACAAATTGACTTGGTTTGCAAGAGAAAAAAGAAAGTTCAAACTATAACTTACCGAATCTAATTAATATGCTCCACCAATTGATTTGCTATAGTAATGGGCTTTAAATCCTAAATATTTAGGTGATCCATTCCACATAGCATATGCCGAAGTTCCAGTTTTCTTATAAAATGCAGGTAAGCTCGAACGTTCGTAATGCACTATAAAAGCTCTTGCTGTACTTGAATTCGTATACTGCGAGCCTAGAGCAATGCCGGCTATGAAACCAGCAACAGCTCCATACACATTACCTAATACTCCTCCTATAACAAAACCAATAACCGCCGATAAACCGGCGACGGTATAGGAACCGATTTTATTTTCCAAGTAGACATTATGATAACCACTTGAAACTCTATTCCATGTGCCCCCAGGATTCGGGATTACAGAAAAGCCAGAATAGTTTGTTGTAGCAAGCGTTCCTATAGATGAATCATTTGCATAAAAGTCTTTTTCATCAACTAGTTCTTTCGAAGAATCGTTTACAGTAAAATCACTACCCGTTGAAAATTCTTCTTCATAGGTATATTCAATGTTATGTTCTACACCATTGATTAAGAATGTATTTTCATCTACTTGTTCCACTATCTCTACAAAATCATCAGTAACAGCTACCTTTTTGTTTTCAGATGTTTTATACACTAATACGGTTTGACCTTCTACCACATCTGCATATTCAAGATTTTCTTCAGGATTATTAGTAGTTTTTGAAATGAGCCTTTGATTAGCTGCCGACTGTTCCGATTGATTCTTGAACTTAGTATTTTGAATGGCTTTCTTTAACTTTACTTCTTTCTCTACAGAGAAATTTTCTATCCCTTTAAAAACATTTGATTCTTTGGTGTTAGCAAAAGCTGGAGTCGAAACACTAAATAACATAGCAACAACCAAAATAATTGATAGTAAATTCTTCCAATTCTTCATTTAGTTAAAACATCCCTTCTTCGTATAATTTTTTAAAAATGTTTTTTGTTCTTTACTTAAATTTTCTTTAATATGTTCATGCTGAAGAAATTTATAAGTATTTAAATCTTTTATCAGAAGCTAATTAGTATTGATTTGGTTAACCACCTTTTATTAACCAGATATCCAATATGGTAATTATTAAATCCATACTATTCACCTCCTGCAATTAACATTACAATGAATAACAAAGATTCTAACAAAATATTCTTAAAAGAAACTTTTGGAGGTATTATGCAAAAATACGGAGAAGCGATTAGAGGAATTAGAAAAAGCAGGGGCATGACTCAAAAGTACATAGGAAAAGGAATACTCTCACAGGCAGCCTTCTCTAAATATGAGAGGGGGTTAACTGACATCCATTCTTCTGCATTCATTCAAATACTTGAGCGTTTGGGGATGTCTTTAGAAGAATTTGAATATGTGTATTATGGATATAGTTATCCAACGACAAAAAAAATATTCTATAAATTTTTCAATTTTCCTTATAGCCGTGTTGAGGATCTAAATGAACTCATTATTGAAATCGATGCTTGTCTATTAGAACAACCTATTGAGGATCTTGTTAACATTAAAAGAATTTGTAATGCATTGATTTGTTTAAATCAAGAAAAAGATATACAAAAAGCTAGAGACTATGTCGAACCAATATGGATAAAACTTTCGAAACTTGATCAATGGTTTTATACTGATATATTATTTATCAATGCAATTCTCTATTTCTTTCCAAACGACGTGGCTACTGAAATGGCAAAAAATGTTCTGTCTAAAATCGAAAACTATAAGGATTTTCAGGATTCTAACCAACTTAAAATCACTTTGAAAATCAACTTGTCTTTGCTTTTAATCAAAGAGAGAGACTACCATACGACTCTAAACTTGTTAGAGGATACTCTAAAAATGCATAAACAAAGTATGTCTTATCAAAGTTTGGCGCTAATTTTTAATCGTATTGCTATTTGTAGAAAGATGCTTAATATCGAAAAAGAAGTGTATTATTTAGATCAAGCTACTCTCTTATTAAAGATTTACGACCAACAAGTATTACTTCAACAATTAATACAAGAATATGAGCATTATACGAATATATAGGAAAACGAATTTATCATAAAAATAAAGGTGTAGTGAGAAACGCATTTCCAATACACCTTTATTTAATTCAGCTTATTGTTAAGTTGAATTATCTCTTTAATGTAGATTTCTCTGTGCCGATTCCAGACACATAGAGTGGCGAAGCTGTTTTAAAAACTTTAAGAAAAAATGGGTTTGATTGTGAATTAGAGTAAGATGACGAGACAGAAGAATGGACTTGTTATCCTTATATCCATAATGCCGTTGAATAACTTGTGCATACATAAGTGATTATTCGGCTCCTGTCACTTTACAAATAACTCAATTTGTAATACAATGTATTACAAATGAACTTAAGGAGGTTGTATTCATGGCCACCATTTCCTTGCGCGTGGATGATCGCGACAGCAAACTCATCCGCGATTACGCCAAACTGAAAAACACATCCGTTTCGGACTTAATGCGAAACGCCATCATCGAGAAGATTGAAGATGAACTGGATGTCGAGAATTTTGATCGGGTCCTTGCCACTATGGAAACAACCCATTCCTTGGATGACGTCAAAAAAGAACTGGGTTTATAACGCGCGATGTATGCTGTTCATTTTTCAGATGTCGCGTTGAAAAAGTTAAAAAAGATGGACCGGTACCAAGCCTCTCTCCTGATTGGCTGGATCGAAAAGAACTTACAGGATACCGACGATCCGCGAACACAGGGCAAGGCATTGGTAGCGAACCACAAGGGCAAGTGGCGTTACCGTGTCGGGGACTACCGCATCCTGGCGTTAATCGAAGACGAAAAGATCATCATTACCATCATCGATGTCGGCCATCGAAAAGATATTTACGAATAAGAAAACAGGTGCACGCTCTTCAAGGGGCTGCCCCTGTTTTTTTCGTATTTTAAAGTGAATATTTGACTGAAATGACCGTCGTGGAAATCTTTATATCAGTTGACTTCTCCTCTGACTATAACCTCTTCCAAGCGGTTAATAAATTGGACGCGTTGCTTCACAAATAGGTAGAATGAGTAGGAGTACGATGATTACGGAGTTGAAGGAGTCTTATGATGAAAAGTACCGGTATTGTAAGGAAAGTTGATCAGTTAGGCCGCATTGTCACGCCCATCGAGTTGAGAAGGGCCTTGGGTGTCTCCGTAGGAGATCCGATGGAAATTTTTCTAGAAGAAGACAAGATTATTCTTAGAAAATACGAAACAGATCGCACTTGTGCCGTAACTGGGGAAATCCTGAATGAAAACGTTGAATCCACTTACGTGAAAGGCTTGTATTTGAGCCCAAGAGGGGCTGAGATTCTGCTGAAGGAACTGCAGAGCCATACACAATAATATGTATTCATATACCTCCGAGAGGATGGATGAAAAATGAATGAAAACCAATTTTTTGAGGAATTGATTATTAGCTTAAAACAAGCCATTGAAAATACTATGGACAAGCCAGCAACATCAGAATCATAGTTTTACCAAACTATTTTTAAAGAAATTAATTCATTAGAAAAAGACTGTCAGGTCATCTGAACCCGGCAGTCTTTTCGTTATTCACTACCCATATATTTGACGATTTCGGTCATGCCTTCTTTGCTGATCCAAGCTTCGCCAATCCGAATCGCTTCGCTCGTCACCTTTCCGGTCACGGCACAAACATAGCGCTGCTTGTGCGGCTCAATAATAATCTGTCGCTCATTATGCATAATGTCGACGGAATCGCCTTCTTTTAACTGGAAGATTTCGAGGATCTCTTTCGGAATCACAATCCGGCCCAGTCGATTGATTCGTTTGGTGTGCACAGCTCAACCCCCTTTAATCACTTCTATACCCTTTTCCAGTTCCGTAATCTGCTGATCAATCTCTTTCATGCGCTCTTTGGCTGCCTTGATTTTCTTTTCATCGATATCGGTATCAATCAGCTTCTGTTTTTCTGCCTTTTCGGTTTTCAAGGCTTCCAGTTCGTTTTGCTGTTTCTCAACTTCCAGCAGCCGGTCCAATACTTCCTCATTCTCCGGCGCCTTTTCATTTACAAAGGCTTTGGCCGTCTGCAAATCACCGGTTTGGATAAACGCAGAAACAATAGTTGGAATCCGTTCGTCTGTCAATTCAACTTGATTGCGCAGATCAATCACAGTTTGCCATTCTTCACTGGCTGCAGCCAACTCAAATGCCACTTCGGGACTCGTTTCTTCAAGGGAGGCTTCAAGAGCCTGCAATTCGTCAACCTTGTCTTCTTCCATCAACTTCGTCGCAACTTCACCGGCCAGTTCTGAATCGGCTTTAATCGCTTTTTTGTAGTCCCCATTTTCCATATACAATTTCGCCAAGACTTCTTTGTCTTTTTCTTTCAAGGAATCCTGCCCGATCGCTTCAAGCGCTTCGATGACGGCCATATCGTCCCCGAGAAGTCCTTGCCGGTAAACTTCTTCTAAGCTTATTTCTTCGCTCACTTCTATTTTCCCTGCATCGGTGGCTTGCGCGTTTTCATTGGCATTCGTCAAAAATATATTCAGCAATACTGCAACTGCCAATACGCCGGCTGTGCAAAGCAGGAAACGTTTATTGCTGTCTTTGTCGGCTGGATTCTTCTTTGGCTGCTTCCTCTCACTTTTAGCTAGCGAGAGCTGGGGCTTTGGCTTAGCAGCGGATCCTGTTCTTCCCTGTAACTTCTCAATTAATGAAAACGAAAACCGGCCTTTATCAGCTTCTTGCTGGGCAAGTTCTTCTGCTTCCAGACGTTTCCGTTCGTTCACTTCTTCTTGGACCCCCTGTAGGTAGGATTCCATTTCATCCAATGTCTTGAGACGCAAGAAGATGGTTTCCGCAAACCGGATCACGTCTTCGCTTTGCTCAAAGAAATCACTTCTTCTTGGCCGGCCCAGTACGCGGTTTAAACTGGTCAGTGAAATGATGATCAGTTCCTTCACCGCCTCCTCCCGGCTTTTCGGGTTCTGCAGTTGCAATTCCTCGTTTTCGATAATGGCCGCTTTCACCAGTTTCTCTTCCGGATCTAAGACGAAATTTTCTTTTTGCCACAGAACGGTAACGCTGGAATCCTTGGCCATCCGGACGAGCGAAAGGTAATAGGGCAGCTTGTCTTCGAAATAAAGGGATTTCAAGTGATCAAATGCTTTGAAACCAGTCAAATCGTATTCGAACTGCACTTGGCCGGACTGAAAGGTAAGGTCTTTTGCGGTCAGATAATAAGGCTGTTCGGTTAACGTGGCCATTCGTTTCTCGTATGCCTGCTGGATCTGGTCCATCTGGTCTGTTTTGAATGTAGAAAGAGGCTGAAGAAAATAGAACGCGTTGCCCTCCACTTGAATGGTGCCGACTTTATTGGCAATCGTACGCATCACCATTACCATCACATTCCTTTCTTTCAAAAACTATTGAAGTTCCGGAAATTTCGAAAGCGTTTCTTCCACTTCCCCTTTGTATTCCGCTTGTTCTGCTTCTACTTCACTTTCGGGGACACTTGTCTTAATAGATTCAAATTCTTGATCATATTCTTTAAAGTTTAAAGAAGAAAAGCTAAGGTAAGGATGTTGCGTGATAATCAGGTTTCCATCCGTACTTTTTACAAAACGTATTTCAGTCTCTTTAGGCTGTTTTTCATCATTTTCATACCCATACTGCACATCATTGAAAATTAATTCTGTACCTTTAAAATGTTCTGATGAATATTCCTCACTATTTTCAAATTCAACTGACATATTCATAACTTCAATGCCGTCATATTCACAAAATCCTAAACTGCACGGTTCACTATTAGTTTTATTAAAATACACGCTTATTTGCTCTTCATCTTTATATTCTTCGGGAATTATACTCCCCTCATACTTAGCAAGAAATGGTTGGATGACTGTTTCGTTTGCCACAGTTTGGATTTCTTCATTTAACATTTCCTCATCTTCACCATTAAGCTCTCCGTTGTTTATCGAATCAATCGTACTCTTTTCAAACTCTTCCATTCTTCCATCTAAGTAGTTAAGCATCTCTTCTACTTTTTTATGGTCTTCAGCAGAAAATACTTTTTCATCTTTTGGCTCTGATTGACCTTCAGTTTTTTCCTCAGAACCACATGCCACCAAAATTGCTGTTAATGTTAAAAGAAGGCTAAAAAGCATCCACTTTTTCATTTGATCACTCCTATTATCGTTTCGCATAACGCGCGACGTATTTAACCGATGACCCCACCGCTTTTGCAGATCCGGTTGAAGCTCCGAACTGACTCAATAATGTTGGTATGGACAAGCCAACTATAAAGAAAACCATTCCTATAATCATATTTCCGCTTTCAAGACTGACCAATGTCTTAATTCCCAACACAAAACAAAGAAGCTGAATGGTAAGTGTAAGGATATTACTCACAACCGTTTTTAACCAGAGATTAAAAAAGTTGTATTGATCATTCACGATGGTTGGAACTGCCAGTACTCCGGTTATATATAGGATAACAAAGAGGACTGTGCGATACAGAATGGATAAGAAAAAGACAAACAAAATAGCCGATACCACTATCATCAAGATTAATCCATAACCGACAGAATTCACGGCCATCACTTGCATAACATCGTAATGGGTAACGGGAGAAGTGAGCATCGTTTCCGTCAGTAAATGGGTTAACTCTAACAACCAGTCAAAAAATTGAGCGTAGACTCCGAGCAGAATTCCTCCTGCGATAATTGCAACCAACTTATCGTATAGTGAGTTCATGCCCTCTTCCCCGTTTCCGCTATACAGAATGATAATCTTAAGCGTTTGCCATAAGATAAAGATCGCTGCAATGGTCCATGCCAGGGATTTAAAGTTCAACATATACCCCTCATAAATAGGGTTTCCGGTAATGAAATCGGGATCTAACTGGAACTTGCTAAAACTATCAACGGCTCCGAAAACGAATCCACTGACGGTTGTGTAAAGAAAACTATTCGTATGACAACCAATTTCGTGCCACTTACAATCAAACTGATTTGTGCTGTAATCATATTTATCTAAGTAAAGAACATTTTTCATATATGATTCCACATTATCTACTTGATCTGCGTCTGATTGAGTTTCTTTGTATTCTTGTATCGTTTCTTCCATGAAATCGCCTTCTTCAGCAAACACTAAAGCAGGCGATAAACTAACTAGCAGCACCAACAAAACCAAAGCTCCAACCCAGCGCTTCATCCGATCACCCCCCGGTTCATCAGCGTTAGTAACAGGATCAGCAACGGCACCGCAAGCAGCACCGCGTACCGGACCACGACACCTTTCTTGATCTCCATCCGTTCCTTCTCGCTCAAGGGCTTGCCGTACACCAGCTCGTATTTCCGTTCTTCCTGCTCAATGGCGTTCCGGGAGAGGTGATCAATCCATCGATCCATCTTTTTTTGGACCGCTTGCTGGAAGGCAGCCAGCCGTTTCAGTTTTTCGTTCATGCCTGCACATCCTTTCCGCGTCATCCGTTCGAGATGGCTTCCGTGACTTCTTCACCGGATGCCAGCGGCTGCAACTCATGGGCATCCACTTTCCATTCCCCGTCCTCTTCAATCCACGTGATTCGGGAAGTCAGGTACAACAAGGGCTGATCTCCGGGATACGCCAGTTCGCCGTCCACACCTGTCAAAGCGACTTTGTAGATGGCATAGACCTGGTATGCATCCTCTTTTTGCTGAACGGAAATATTGAAGATCTCGAAATCCTCCATCTGGCTCCGGCTGCCGTCGTGCAGGTGATGGTCCTCATCCAGCTCGGCTTCCGATTTTTCCGTTAAGTCCACTGAAAAATAGTCGATGGCGCCGCCTTCCAACGTGGCCTGCAGGAAGTCTTCGGTCCGGGAATAGATGGCCTGTTCCTGGGACTGCACCGTTTTCAGCCGTTCCACTTCTTTTGTCAGCTGCTCGTTTTCCGATTGTTCATCTTTCAGGCTCAAATATTGGTTGAAGCTGATGAGCCCAAGCACCAGCACCGCCAGTACCAGCAGGATGGTCCGTAAATCCAATTTCGCCAACCGTCTCACCTCTTTCCTATTCTTCAGCTTCCCCTTCCAGGTACGGCATCGGATTAACCCGGCTGCCGAACAGCGAGCCGGTATGAATCTCAAAATGCAGATGATCCCCGGTCGACCGGCCGGTTGTGCCGCATTGACCGATTGGTTCGAGCTGGCTGACTTCCTGTCCGACTTCTACGTCAATTTGACTGAGGTGCGCATACAGGCTGAAAAGCTTGTTTTCATGTTCAATGACGACGACATTGCCATAGGTGTTTAAGCTGCTGTTTACCGGATACTCCGCAAAGACGACGCGCCCTTCTTTTGCGGAATAGATTAGATCCGGCTGGCTGCAGGCAAAGTCGACGCCTGCGTGATTGGAAATCGCCCCCATAAACGGATCAATCCGGACGCCGTAATTGGAATTCACGGTCACATTCGGCACCGGCTGGGCGAATTCGCCGGTCGATGTCGTGCAGTTTATCGTTAATCCACCTAACGAGCTAACAACTTTGGTGACGTTCGGAACCCAGTGCGCGTTCAGGTTCGTCGGATCGTTACCAGCTCCTATCGGTGCATAGACGGAACCCAGATCGGCAATCGTCACCAATCCGTCTTTAATGATCCGGTTGTGAAGGGTCAGGCCCATCGAGGCAATCCCTGCTTCAAGCGAATCGAAAACCATCAACCCATCGGCCCCCATCAAGCCGCCGGGGTTGTTCTTGTTCACGACCGCAGACGACGTGCCGCGTGCGGTTTCGTGCAGCGCGATAGCGGCCATCAAGACCGGATCGATGCCCCGTTCCGCGGCCACTTCCCGGAACACATCGCCCATGCCGCTGAAAACGCCGGCAGAAGCGAGCTGTTCGTTCCAAAGGGTTTCGTTCAGTTCGCCGTCCGGCGCACAATACGCGCCGCCTGCAGCCCCGGAGAACGCGCTCAGGTTGCTGTCGGGGTCGTCCAGATTGAAATTCTCACCCTTACTGGCCATCGACATGAACACCGGTACCACGATGAGGAGGAGGACGATGCCGGCCGCCACCAGTCCCAGCGGACTGAACAGGAGCTTCGTCACCAGTATGGATCCTATGGTTTTGACCGCTTCTTTCGGATTCATGCCCTCATCCCTTTTCAAATGGTGATGTCGTTGATGCTTTTCTGCTCAAACCACAGCTTCTCGGTCACTTCGTTCAGCTGCACTTCCAGTTTGATTTTCTTGGAGCCGGTGTAGAAGATGCCTTTTCCGGCCTGTTCCTTTTTCTTGCCATCTTTCAAAATCAGCGTGGACCGTTCCTCTTTCGAGAAGGAGTTGCCCAGTTCTTCTTCCAGGTATTTCAGCTCTTCCTCGCTCATTGGCAAATACAAACGCTGCACCGATTGCGTAATGATCGCTTTTCCGTAATTCCGGTTTTCGTCGCGGGCCGACAGGAAATCCTCCACCGACTGGGAAGCTGTCGTAATGCCGCAGTTGAACGAACGCAGCACTTTCATCATGAAATAGATGAATTCCATCGCTTTCGGCACTTTCGGATCGGCAATGACGTGGGCCTCATCTATAAAGATTTCGCTCGGCTCCCGGTCGCCACTCATGATTTCGTAGGTCGTATGCGACAGAATGTTGTAAAAAAGAATCCGCTGAATCTTTTCGTTGTTGCTCATCTCTTTCAGGTCGTAACAGATCAAATCGTTGTCGATATTGACGTTTGTGGCCCCGTTGAACAATTCGGAATAGATGCCATAGACATAGGTTTCCAGTGTGGTGTGAAAATCCCGGATACGCTCGTATAACGGCGGATCTTCCTGTTTGTCCCGTTCGATCATGTTGTAGAGGTCTTCCAGGACCGGGTAATCATCGGCGGTCAGCCGGTTAACGTCCGTAGTCTCATCAATCCCTTTTTCTTCGTACACTTTCTGGATGTACCGGCTGAGTATGTCTTCCTGCAGCTCATTCATCGAGTTGTACATCAGCTTGAACATGACCAGCAGGTTCGAGATTTTCGTGAGCAGAATGTTGCCAAGCTCTTTTTCCTCCAGCTGGATCTTCTCGCTGATCTTCGGCAGGTCCATCGGGTTGATGCGGTTTCCGCCTTTCAGCTGGAATTTTACCCATGCACCGCCGAGGTCTTTGTAATTCCGGCCGAATTCGCCCTTCGGGTCCACCGTGATGATTTTCCGGCCGAGCATGTGCTTGTTCGTCATGTTGGCAAACAGGTACGTGGATTTCCCGATGCCGGAAATCCCGATGACAAACTCGTGCCGGTTCAATAGCGTCGTGTCGTCCACGATAACCACATTGCCGGTCGTCATGTTGCGCCCCTTGATCAAGCCGGTCTGCGAGAACATTTCGTTTTCATGAAACGGGAAGAAATAGGAAATCGCTTCGGAGTTGGTCATTTTGTACGTCAGTTCCTCCACTTTGTTGTCATTGAGGGGAAGGAACGAACGGAACGCATCAACGGCCCGGTCGGTCGGGTTGTGGATGATGCCGATTTTCGAGAACTTGCTTTTGACGGTGGTCGTCAGCTGGTCCAGTTCGTCCATCGAACTCGCCACCAGATGAATCAACGTATGGAACAGGTAAATCTTGTCGTTGCGGTACGACAAATTCCGCAGCATCTCCGATGCACTTTCAATTTGGCCCTCAGACTCGATAATCGTCTGTTCATCGGCGAAGCGCGTGTTCATTTTCATCCGGTTCTGCTTGATGCTTTTGACGAGCTGCGTCCGCACCTCGCCCATGTTGTATTCCTGCAGGTAATTGACGATGGAGACGTTTTCCGGAATCTCCGTGACTTGCTGAATCTTGTTCTGGTCCTGAATCGGATCGTAATCGACGATAAGCAGCGTCCGGGTATAGTTGGAGCCGATCCGGACGGCCGAGTCGTATTCCGTCAGGTTATCCGGTGCAATCGCCGTCAGCAGCGTTTCGTTCATGCCGCTGATCGTTTCTTCGAAGGTCGTCTCTTCTTTCGG
>NZ_QQRS01000017.1 GCF_003428875.1 Planomicrobium okeanokoites | reverse complement strand
TCCGTCTTTTAAAAGATAAGAACTCACGGAAAAACCTCTTTGAAAATGATTAAAAACTATTGACTAATCGTAAGAAACACCCCAAAGTCGTTGCTGTTCCATACGACTTTGGGGTGCTGTTTCCCTGCTTCATTTCATTGGTCACTCTGTCCTGCAGTTATAAGCATCTGCCATTAAACTTCAGATGTTTCTTTTAAAGCGTCAAGTCTTGCCTGAACTTCTGAACCTGTCAAACCATGTTCAAATGCATAACGGTTGCGCGGGTGTTCACGGCATTCATCACTGCAAGAACGCATATATTTATGTTCGTTTTCTTCGGAGCTGAGGATTTTCTTGTTGCATTCAGGATTTGCACAGTTTACATAGCGCTCACAGGGCTCGCCAGTAAAATGATCTTTGCCGACTACTGTATGCTCCACCTGATTGACAGGCACTGCGATGCGCTCATCAAAAACGTACATCTGACCGTCCCAAAGCTGTCCTTTCACTTCAGGGTCTTTGCCGTAGGTAGCGATGCCGCCATGAAGCTGCGCCACATCTTCAAAGCCTTCCCTTTTCAGCCAGCCGGAGAATTTTTCACAGCGGATTCCGCCTGTGCAATACGTCAGGATTTTCTTGCCTTCGAACATTTCTTTATTATCTCTGACCCATTCCGGCAGGTCGCGGAAGTTCTCAATCTCCGGACGGATAGCACCGCGGAAATGGCCAAGGTCGTATTCGTAATCATTGCGGGCATCAAGGACGATTGTGTCCTGATCCTGCATGCGTTTATAGAATTCAGTCGGTTCCAGGTAAGTGCCAGTCAATTCGTTCGGATTGATATCTTCTTCAAGTCCCAAGTGAACGATTTCTTTTTTCGCGCGCACGTGCATTTTTTTGAATGCATGTCCATCAGCTTCGTCGATTTTAAAGACGATCTCTGAAAAACGCTCATCTTTTTTCATCATATCCATGTATGCTTCCGTTTGTTCGATCGTTCCGGAGCATGTGCCGTTGATGCCTTCTTCCGACACCAGGATGCGTCCTTTCAATTCGAGCTCCTTGCAGGCAGCCAAATGTTCAGCAGCAAATGCCGCTGGATCTTCAATCGGTGTATATAGGTAATAAAGTAAAACGTTGTGTGTATGATTTTGCATGAATCATACCCCCTATTCTTCAATTTGCTTCTTCAGCCATCAAGACTTCAAAACCTCAACCATTTTACAATAAAACAGGGTTTTATTCAACTTAAGCAAAATAAAACAGCCGCAGAAACGGCTGTTTATACATTATTTCAGATTCCCAATAAATTACTTGTCCATCAACAAACCCTGTTCTTTATTGATTGCCCTGCCAGACATGCCGCTATCGCTTCGGCATTCAACCCCATCATCTGGTGCCTTGTCCGGATGCCGGCGCTGCCGATATGGGGAAGCATTGTCAAATTATCGAGTTCCAGCAGCTTATTGTCGAGGGGAAGCGGCTCCTGTTCGAAGACATCCAATCCAGCAGCCCATATTTTTCGTTCTTTGAGTGCGTCGTATAAAGCGTCTTCGTCTACGATACCGCCTCTTGCAACATTGATCAGGCAAGCTGTATCCTTCATCAGATCCAATTCCCGTTTGCCGATCATCCCTTTGGTTTCTTCCGTCAAAGGTGTAAGGATCATAACAAAATCGGACTTGGAAAGCAGTTCATCCAGTTCAGCATACTCCACATCTTCAAGGCTTCTGCGGGTACGGTTATGGTACATCACTTTCATATCAAAACCGCCAGCTCGTCTGCAGACTCCTTCACCTATGCGGCCCATGCCGATGATTCCAAGTGTTGCGCCGTAGACGTCCTGTCCAGTCATCCCCATCGGCGTCCATGACTGCCACTCACCTGAACGAACTGTTTTTTCCGCTTCGATCAGCCTTCTGGCAGTCGCCAGCAGCAAACCGAATGCCAGATCCGCCGTCGTCTCCGTCAGCACTTCCGGTGTATTTGTCACAGCAATTCCCCGTTCCCTCGCCGCATCCAAATCAATATTGTTATACCCCACCGCAAGATTGGCAATTATTTTTAAATCCGTCGCCGCTTCTATCAATTCCCTGTCTATCTGATCGGATAGCATCGTCCACAATGCAGATGCTTTCTTCGCTTCTTCCATGAGGACTTCACGCGGCACCGGTTTTTCCTCTTCCTGCCACATCCGTACTTCGTATGAATTTTCAAGACCTTTTATCGCCTCCTCAGGCAATTTCCGGGTGATATAAACAATCGGCTTCATAAAACATCCTCCAATCTAATTGTCTAATTATTATAGCAATTTATGTAAGCAGCTTCAATTTCAAGTGGTTCTTCCTAGTCCTTACGCCTTTTACGGATGAAAATCCATATGCCGACAACCGCTCCCACAGCCAATAAAATATAAACCGCATTCGAGTAGAGTTCCAACTGGCGCATGATCACTTCACGATTTTCTCCTACCGCGGCGCCTAAAACGACAAGAATAGTATTCCATATCAGCGTTCCGGCAATTGTAAATAATAGAAACATCTTTACTTTCATGCCTGACATGCCAGCGGGAACCGATATGAGGCTCCGGACGACAGGAACCAGTCTGCCGAAGAAAACCGCCCACACGCCGTAACGGTCAAACCAGGCATCCGCTTTATGAAGATCTGCCTTTTTTAAACGCAGCCATTTGCCGTATTTTTCGACTAGCCCTTCCAAGCGCTCCACACTCAGCCATCTGCCGATGTAATAAAGGATTACAGCTCCAGCAACTGAGCCGGCAGTCGATGCGGCGATGACTCCTGTCACGCTCAATCCAGCAGTGGTTGTCATAAATCCGCCGACAGTCAGTACAATTTCAGAAGGAATCGGAGGGAAAATATTTTCCATTAGAATCAGAAAAAATATCCCCGTGTATCCATAGTCTTCCATTATAGAAGTAATCCATGCTTCCATCTAAACCACTCTTCCATTCATTTATTTTCGAATTTCATCCTCACGAACCACAGCTCCGATCGGCTCCCGATGCGGATGGGCGGCCCCCAAAAGCCGAAGCCTGAGGAAACCAGAAAATGAGTGGCCTCTTTTAAACGGTACCCATAATCCAGTTCGAATACTCTTTTTGTAATCAAATGATTTGGCCACATCTGTCCTTTATGCGTATGGCCCGAAATATGAAAATCAACACCGAGCTCGACCGGCGTTTTCAAATCCGACGGCGTATGGTCCATGACGATCCATGGGAGTCCGCTTGCAGGCTTTAAGTTTTCGAGCAGATCCCTTTTGCCGTTGGTCCGTTCCTCCCGTCCGGTCAGATTGAATGAACCCGCAATCTCAACGGTCTCATCCCTTAATATCGAAACGCCGGATTCTTCCATGACACGGACAAGCAACGGGATTTTCTTTCCATAATATTCGTGGTTGCCCAATACTCCGAAGACACCATATTTCGACTCCAGCCTGCGCATCACTTCCGACATGCCATATCTTGCATACCAGATCGGATCGTCATCCACCAGATCCCCTGCAAGCAATACCAGGTCCGGTTCGAGTTTATTGCTTAAATCCACAAAGCGCTTCAGGTGCCGTTTGCCTGATAGAACACCAAGATGGAAATCGGAAGCAATGACGATATCCAAATCCTCCCCACTGCCCTTTACAGTGAATTCTTGTTTCCGGACAACGGGGCTGTAGGCAAAAAAAGTGCCGAAAAGAAAAATCAGCAGAAAGAGAGCAGCGGCCACAGCACCTGTAAATTGAACATCCTGTGGGTGGCTGATGGCAATCACTGCCAGATTAGCCAGCGGCACGATCAGCAGCGCATATTGGAAAAAAGCCAGCCAATATGAACCGGCAATCGTGAATCCCAGCCATTTGTGGCCCAGCATGCCGATAAAATAACTGAATGATAGTAAGACCCAAAATAACAGGAAAAACCATCCATTGATGACCAATGAAAAACTGGTCAGCCATATAAAAACGGCCCATCCTATGTATCCTGCAAGAGCGCAGTAGATCAGCATAACCAAAAGTCCGGCAGCTATCTGTTTCAAAACCCTCACCTCTTTCCTGTTTACATTTCATTATACCTTCGTTTCTTATCTGTAAACTACCGGGAAGCGACTAAGCCTCAGGTCTGAGTAAAAGATGCAGTGACAGACCGTGTTGCGGTTTTCTGAACGTTGATATGATTAAGTTACAAATTGAGAGGAGGAAATAACTTGAACAAATTTTGGATGACAGTCATCGGCATCATCGCCGGAATTATCGCCCTTTCGAATCTGGGGCCAATCATCGGCCTCGCTGTTTCAGGAGTCATCATCTATATCGGTGTACATTATTACCTGAGAAGCATGTCGACAGCCGCTAAAATCTGGTGGGGCTTTGTTGCAGCAGTTGGCGCGGTATCCGCAATTTCCAATGTGCCTGCAATCATCGGTGTATTGGCCATTGCAGTGCTTTGGTATATCTACAGAAAATGGAACGAAGAAGAGGTTTCACCGTCAGTTAAAAATGATCCTTTCACCAACTTTGAAAAAGAATGGCAAAAGCTGAACAAATAAGGAGGAAATTACATGACAACATTATGGCAGCGTTTAAAATTCGCGGTGGCGACGGACATGGATGCGTTACTCGATAAGAAAGAGGAAAAAAATCCGATCAGTTTACTGAATAAATATATTCAGGAAGCGGAGAAAGAGACGGAGACCGCAGGGAAATGGCTGGAACGCCAAACCAGCTTGCACGCCAAGCTGGAAAAAGAATTGCAGGAAGCACAAATCTTCCTTGAAAAGCGCCAGGCTCAAGCTGAACTTGCTCAATCCGCAGGCGAAAGCGACTTGTCCCAATTCGCTGAACAGGAAGTCGCCGCTTACAGTTCACGCATAGATGAACTGCGTAAGACGCTTGACGAAAATGCAGCCGAAAGTGTTGCACTCGAGCAGCGTTATGAAGAAATGAAACATAAAGTAAAAGATATGAAAGTGCGCCAGCTCCAATTGATGGGTAAGGAAAACGCCACCCGCGCACATTACCAGATGGATAAAATCCTGAGCCCTGAACTGGTGGCTGAACGGATCGGTTCGTTTGATGACATGGCCAGCTATATCAAATCCCTCGGCAATAAAGTAGAAGAACGCCACGAGCGTTCGACAATGGAACGCCGTCTTGAAGCGCTGGAAAAAAACAGCGCGAAATCCAAGGAAATTGTGTAAGCTAGAGTAAGAGGGATGGATTTCCCTCTTACTTTTCTGCTGCAAAGAAGGAGGCAAAAACGCGATGAATTATTTCTCAACCAACAGACAGGCATTTTTTGCCTTGAGCGCATTATTTCTCATATTCGTGGAAGCTGCTTTTTTCGGCAATGGCAGCGTGTTTTTGGTTCTTCTTGGCATCGGACTCATCTATTATGGCAATAAGAACAGCCCCAAATACCGGCAGTCCTATTTCTGGACAGGCTTTATCCTGATCGGCATTTCAATTCTTTCCATGTGGAGCCTCCGCCTGTTCATTCTGGCCGCGGCTGTGTATCTTTTGATCCGGTTATGGAAAGGCGAGGAATGGCAGCAGGAAGTGCCGATGCGAGGTCCGGTTGATAAAGGGTTGATCCAGAATAAATTCTTATCAGCACAAGCAACTCCAATTGAATCCTACGAATGGAAAGACATCCATGTCCAAGGATTTATCGGTGATCTATTGATTGATGCAACGCAAACCGTTTTACCAAAGCAAACGTCCCTGATATCGATTCGCCAGGGATTCGGCCGGGTTCGCCTGATTGTTCCATATGAAGTTCCTGTTCGCGTCTACTATTCGACTGTTTTTGGGGATGCCCGCTTTTTCAACGGCGAAAAGCAGCGGATCTGGTACGGTTCTGTCCACACCAAAGACGGATACGAACATGTCGATGATGTAAAAACGGAATTGATCGTTTCCGTCACCACCTGGATGGGGGATGTCGAGGTGATTCGCCGATGAGACAGATCCTGCCTCGCAGTCTATTTTTCATGGCTTTGTTCGCCGCTGTCATCTTCAGTATTTTATTGGCTCTTTTAGGCCTGCCTGCTGTAAATACCTGGTCCGTCCTGTGGGAAGATTTTGTAGCCGGCCTTCCCTTCGGTGTCTGGCTGTTCGTCTTGATGGTGGCGCTGTCTGCCGGAATTTCCTGGTGGACTGAGTCTTTATCGCGTGCGAAAGTCCGGGACATCGAAGAGATTTTCCAGGCTCTGCTCCGCAACGAAGATCAAAGCGTCATAGAAGCTGCGCAAATGAAAACATTGCCGTCCCAACTTTCCGTTTCGATATTAAAACTCCAAAAACTATTGGAGTCCCAACGAAAAAGCCTGACACGCATTGCCAACGAACGGGCTGAAACTCAAGATCAGCTTATACAGGAACGCTTAGTCATGGAACGGCAGCGGCTGGCACGGGAGCTGCATGATTCCGTATCCCAGCAATTGTTTGCAGCTTCCATGCTGTTATCTTCCATGACTGAAGGCAAAGAAGTCTCTAACAGCTTGCGGCAGACCGAAAAAATGGTCCAGCAGGCGCAGCTCGAAATGCGGGCTTTATTGCTTCACCTGCGGCCGGCGGCTTTGCACGATAAAAGTTTGCAGCAAGGTTTATTTGAATTGGTGTCCGAATTGAAGGAAAAAGTCTATTTTACAATTGAACATAAACTCGAAGAAGTGCCTTTGCAAAAAGGCGCTGAAGACCACCTGTTCCGCATCGCCCAGGAAACACTGTCTAATACATTGCGCCATTCAAAAGCCACCGAAGTCCACATTCTATTTATCGAACGGGATAATTTCGCCATTTTACGCATACAGGACAACGGCATCGGTTTTGAAAGCGAACAATCAAAGTCGACTTCCTATGGTCTAAAGCACATTGAAGAGCGTGCCATTGAAATCGGGGCTACAAGCAAAATTGTTTCAGTTCCTTCCGAGGGAACCATTGTCGAAGTGAAAGTACCTATTGAAAGGAAGATACCGGATGATACGAATTCTGTTAGTTGATGACCACGAAATGGTCCGGATCGGTGTATCCGCTTATCTGCAGGCACAGGAAGATATGGAAGTCGCCGGTGAAGCGGCAAACGGCGAAGAAGCTGTTGAAATGGCACTCGAATTACGCCCGGATGTGATCCTGATGGATATGGTCATGCCGGTCATGAATGGCGCTGAGGCAACAGATGCGATCATCCGTGAATGGCCGGAAGCGAAAATCATGATCGTCACCAGTTTCCTGGATGATGACAAAGTGTATCCTGCGCTAAAAGCTGGCGCAGTCAGCTATATCCTGAAAACCTCTAAAGCTTCACGGATCGCGGACTCCATCCGCGAAACAATGAATGGCACCCCGGTCCTCGAGCCGGAAGTGATGAGTAAAATGATGAAGCAGATGCGCCATGAACGTGTGCTTCATGAAGATCTGACCGAACGCGAAATGGAGATTCTTCTGCTGCTTGCCCATGGCTATACGAACCAGGAAATTGCCGATGAGCTTTACATAGCATTAAAGACAGTAAAATCCCACGTCAGCAACCTGCTGGCGAAGTTGGAAGTCCATGACCGGACCCAGGCGGTCATCTATGCCTTCCAGCATAAACTGGTCGCTCCGAAAGATTAACAAAAAGAAAAGGCGGCCGCGGCCGCCTTTTCTTTTTGTGCTTATTTATCGTTGAACGGATCGTCCATGTTCCGGTTGCGTCCGTTCCAGCTATCATGTGCGTCTTGATTGAAATTCTTCGGGAAATCAGTTGTCGGACCTTTTGTATCTTTTGATCCTTCAAATGGATGTCTCTCATCAGGTGAAGTTTTTTCTACAATCGGGTCGACTGCCGCTTTTGCTTCTTTAGCCAATCCAACTTTCTTGGCTTCCTGTTCCCTTTTTTTCTCTTCCCATTTCTCTTTGTCGACTTCAGTCTCTTTCAGGCTGTTTTCCATTCGATCCAAGTAACGCGAAGCATGTTCTTTGCCGCCCAGTCCGAAAGCCAGACCGAAAGCGAGAGCTGCTCCGCCAAGTATCAGGATAAACGCCGAATTGATGATGGAAGCCGCAATTCCCAACTGGTCAAGCGCCATGAAGAAAGCGAATGCCAGGATGGCATATTTGGCGACATAGCGAAGGACATGAGGGCCGCCGGAAGATTTTTTGAATACACTTCCGATAAAATCTTCAGCCAGGTTCGCCAGCCAGAAGCCGATTGCCAGAATGACCAATGCCGCAATAACAGCAGGAATGTATGCGAAGATTCCAGTTGCCAGCGATACCATGAACTCCAGGTTCAATAATTGCAAAGCTTCGACTGTGAACAACAGGATGATCAATACTTGAGCCACTACGCCGATGATTCTGGCAAGTGAATAAGCAGATGGATCGGTGTCCGGATCCGCGGTTTTGTTCATCCCCATTTTTTCTGTAAGTGAATCCACACCAAGGTTTTTCATCAACTGGACCACAAAATCCTTGACCCAGCGGCCAATGATTATTCCCGCAAGAATCAGCAGGATCGCAACGATAATATTCGGGATCATGGTCAGGATATCATTCAGCATCGCGATTGCAGGACCGGAAATTCCACGAAGCGCAAGCACTTCAAGGGCAGCTATCGTTACTGGCAGCATGATCAGGATAAAGGCGATGATGCCGATGACATTCGATACGCTTGTGCCACTGAAGAATTGTGAAATTTTCAGTTTTGACGCTAAGCGATCCGTCCCGATCGACTCCAGGAATTTGGAAAGGATCTTTTTAACGATGGTTGCCGCGATCCAGCCGATGGCGAAGATGATTGCCGCTGCAATCAATTTCGGTATGAAATCCAGGACACTTGCAAGCATGTTCGAAAACGGTTCGCTAAGCCCGTCGATATTCAACGCACTCAGTACTGCCGGTAAAAACAGCAACAGAATCAGATAGAATGCGATATTCGCAGCCGTCTCTGTCCATTTAACTGTATCTTTTTTGGATGCACCGGTCTTTTTGGTGACTTTTCCAAAATCGAATTTTCTGCCTGCCACTAAAATTAGGCGTTTTACAACTGTAGCCAACACCCAAGCCAATAAAAGAATCAAGGCGGCCTTTAGAATGCTGAGGAACGCACCAGATAAATTATCGAAGATTCCCAGGAATGGTGCTCCGATGGCTCCAAGATTCAGGATATTGAAGAATAATGCCACTGCGAAAAGAAGAATCAGTACAAATACAATTTTGCTGATGATTTTCGACAGGCTGTATTTCTGCTGTGACATCCCTGCTTTTTCATCAAGCTTAGTTTTGTCCAATAATTTGTAAACCGCTTTCTCCACCATCTTGGCTACAATAAAACCAATAATAAGTACAAGAATCGCCAAGAGAATTTCAGGAAGCGCGTTCATGAAATTATTGAAATAACCTCTAGTGTCCATATGTCGACCTCCATTCAAAATTATTGTGTTCATAACTTCTATCCCCTAGCTCCTCTTTTTCAAAACCTGACATTTATCAATAATAGAAGAAACCAAAAAAGGCCCTGTCCATTCGGACACAGCCTTCCCCTTTTTTATAAACTGTTCAGTGACACAGTGACTTTGAACAAGTCCCCGTCCACTTCGATTTTCATGGCGCCTCCGTGCAAGTCGACAATGGATTGTGCGATAGCCAGTCCAAGACCTGAACCTTCTGTCTGCCTTGCCACATCTCCCCGTTTGAAACGTTCAAATAACTCATCTGTGTTCTCACCCAACTCGAAACGGGTGACGTTTTTCATGATGAATTCCGCCTGGCCATCCCTTTCTTTCAGAGTGGCAAACACCCGTGTTCCCGGCAGCGCATACTTGATGGCATTCAAGATTAAATTGTCCAGTACGCGCCACCATTTTTGGCCGTCCGCCATAATATAAACGGGCTGTTCGGGTGTTGAAATCCGGAAATCGAGGCCAGATGAAGAGATGTCTTCCGCATGTTCGGCAAATGCCTGTGTCGTCAGCTGCGTAAAATCGACACGCTGGCGATGCAATTCCATATTTCCACTGGCCATCTTGGAGACTTCAAAAAGATCTTCGATCAATGTTTTCAAGCGCTGTGATTTCCTGTCCAGAATATCGGCATACATCAGCCGGTCTTCCGCTGAAAGCTCCGGCGTCTTCATCAGGTCTGTATAAGTGATGATCGAAGTCAGCGGAGTCCGCAGGTCATGGCTGACATTCGTGATCAATTCCGTTTTCAGCCGCTCACTTTTCGCTTGTTCCGATACAGACTGGCGGACGCCTTCCTTCAGCCGGTTCAACTGGATGGCATGATGAGCAAGAGGAGATTTCCCTTTTACAGGAATCTGTTCATTCAAACTCCCATCGGCAATCGCTTTCGTACTGTCCATCAGAACATTCAAATAGCCGAACCGCTTCATCATAAACAGCAATACCGGCAGTCCGATGAAAAGTGTCGCCGGCAACCACACGAGCACCACTGCCGGGAATATGAACAACAGCATTGTCCCGGCCCCCCAGAAGAATATGACAACCAATAAAATCAGCATTTGAACACCGATCGATTTTTTCAAAAATGCGTAGTGCGACATCTGCAACGAACGCTGTATATAGCTTCTTTTGAAGTCGGCAACCAACTTATCCGATTTATTGTAATAAGTGTAGAGCCAGATTCCCTGAAGGATGAGCAATGCCAGCACAATTGTGTTCAATACAAAATTCTTCAACGTATTCCAGACGAATGAAGTAAGCCCATCGTAGAATGTGTATTCCATTATTCCGAGAGAAGTTGCTACACCGTATGGCAATGCAAACAATATGGTGACAGCGAAAAGTCCCAACTTCACTTCAAGCGGCCATTCTGTCCACTTCCTGTATAAAGGCATTTTTAAAAATGCGGCTTGTTCGAATTTCAGCTTTGTAAAGAGCAGGACGATGCCTGCAATCGCTAAAGCCCCTAATAGATATAATGTGTTTTTGATGTATTCATGCCCTACAATGGCAGCACCCCGATCGCTTGCAGCCAAAAGGGACCGGTCAATCTGTACGACTCCTTTAAATTCAGCATTTGAAACTGGAATTATCATTTCAGTGTTATTGTAATTGGAATAAAACAGCTCTTCACCATTGAATTGAAGCGGTGCGGCATTCGAATATTTCTTTTCGAAAAATGCCCGGTTGCTTAAATCGCCCTTTTTGAAATTCTCCCCTGTCTCGATGTTCGTCAGATCGTAAACATAATAGGGGGACTGCGCATTGAAGCTGCCTTGGTCGTTCATGATGCCATTGACTGCAACTTTCGCAGCACGCTGTTTATCTTCAAGAATCTTTTCCCTGACTGTATCATCATCTGCGAAATTATCACGGATCGCCTGTATCTTGCTGTCACGTTCTTCCGTCAATATTTCCACGAGACTGTCGTTGTCATTTTCCCGGGCATATTCTATATCCGGGTTGTATTGATCCTGTATGCTTTGAATCTGCTCAGCCAATGTGCCGTATCTGGTCCGATACTCTTCAATTTCTTCCATTGTAACCGGAAATTCAGTTTCCGCTTCTGGCGGATCCAGTTCTGTAACGATCAAACGATCCACAAAGTATCTGTATTCTTCCTTAAAGTCAGCCGTCTCCAGGTACGATTTGCCAAAATATTTCGGACCCAGCTCCATTACGCTGAAAACACTGATCAAGACAATTGATATTGTCGTAAGCCAAAGCCACTTTTTCATCTTTAAATTTCCCCTTTGGACACCGTTCGAAGTGATGCCAATAATTCTGTCGCAGGACTATATAAAACGGTTTCCATAAAGAACGATAAACAATAAAGAAGTGTAAACAAAGCAATTGTCACTGCAATAACCGACCAAAGATCATTTCTCAATTTTGTAGCCAATGCCCCACACCACCTTCAGATATCTTGGATTTTTTGGATCAGTCTCAATTTTTTCGCGGATTTTCCGTATGTGGACAGCAACAATGTTTTCCGCGTTGTAAGCTGGTTCATTCCATACTCTTTCATAAATATCGCGGATCGAAAACACACGGCCCGCATTCACCATCAGCAGTTCAGTGATTTTGAATTCAATCGGCGTCAATTTCACCGTATCTCCGTGGAGCAATACTTCTTTCGCATCCGAATCCAAGACAAGGCCATCGATTTCAATACGCTGTGACTTATCCTGGTAAGTACCGAGGCTCACGTAACGTCTGAGTTGAGATTTGACCCTTGCCACCAATTCCATCGGATGAAAAGGTTTGGTTACATAATCGTCCGCTCCCACTGATAAGCCATGTATCTTATCCGAATCCTCCGCTTTAGCGCTGAGCATGATGATCGGGATATTACGCTGTTCCCTTATTTTAAAAGTAGCCGAAATCCCATCCAGCCGCGGCATCATAATATCGAGAATAATGACATGCACTTCATTGGATTCCAATAGCTCGATCGCCTTCTCACCGTTTTCAGCCTTCAAGACGCGGTAACCTTCATTTTTCAAGTAAATTTCAATGCCATCCCGAATGTCCTGGTCGTCATCTGTCACCAATACCGTAAATTGCGTCATATCATCGCCTCTTTTCTAACTATACTCATCATAAAGTTTAAATCTTAAGCCTATATTAGGATAAAAGTGAAGAAATTCTTAAGAAAAGCGCAAGCGCCCGTTAAGCTCTGAAAGGCATAAGGCAGAACAGCAGAGTGGCGTTCCTTGCCACGGCAGCTGGGCTGGCTTATGACCCGAAGAGCTGGGCCGCTGGAGTCTGGACAGTAGAAAAGCGACAACGCCCGTTAAGCTCTGAAAGGCATAAGACAGAACAGCAGAGTGGCGTTCCTTGCCACGGCAGCTGGGCTGGCTTATGACCCGAAGAGCTGGGCAGTTGGAGTCTAGACACAGAAAAACTCCTTTTAAGCTCCTTAAAACTAATCAGTGATAATTTGTCATTCATTAAGAAAACTCATAATTGTCTTCAGCTTTTCTTTTCTTTCCCATCGTCAGAACCAAAATACCGCCGAGCAGCAGAACAACACCTGTCCACGAAAGCCCGCTCAGGACTTCACCCACCACCAGCACACCGAGTATCGAAGCAGTAAGCGGTTCTGCCAAAGATAGGGTAACGGCTGATGATGATGGTATTTTCTTCAATCCTTTTGAAAATAATATATAGGCAAGACTTGTAGTGGCAAAACCAAGATAAAAGATGATTCCAGCATCTCCCGGAATCAACATATAGGAAATGTCAAAAAAGAATAATGAAGGAATCAGGAATACAGCGGCAACTGAAAAAATGAGCGCCACTGCCGGCACCGCCTCCATCGATTCCAGGACACTCTTGCTGGCAATGGCATACAACGCAAACGCAAGTCCAGCACCAAGAGCCATTGCTACACCCAGCGCATCAACTTCCGCAGCGCCTTTATTGGCGAACAGCAAAATACAGCCGATGATCGACAGCATCGTCGCCGTAGTCCAAACGCGATCAGGACGCCTTTTCAAAAAAAGCCATTCAATCAATCCTGCCAGCACCGGCGCACTTCCGATTGCCACGACAGTACCGATTGCGATGCCGGTCAATTGAACAGACGAAAAGAATAACGGTTGAAATAAAGCCATACTGGCTGCTGAAACAAGGACAGCCGGCCATGAAACGTTGCGAACAATGAAACTTTTCGTTATTAATGTAAAAAGAAGCAGTGAAAAACCGCCAATCATCAACCGGAATGCACCGATTGTCAGCGGATGCGCTTCCCCTGCTATAAAATTTTGTGCTGTGCCGGTCGTGCCCCAGAGCATCGCAGCAACCAGCACTATTATGTATGGTGTTGCATTCATGTTTTGCACCTCGAATTCCCAGTTATATCAAATACCATACCATTATTTCAATCGTTTGAGATACTGCTCTTCAGGGATTATAATAAAAGAAAAAGAGGAGGCGATCGAATGTATATGACAGTCCCGGAAACTGCTGCTTATTTGTCCATGCCGCAAGAGCAAATTAACCGCTATATACTCGAAGGACGTATCAAAGCAGTGCACGATGGAGAACAATACATGGTCAACACCTCTCAGTTCGAAACACATTTTCAACAGCTGGAACTCGCCAAGCAGCAGCTTGAGGAATGGAAAGCGACACCAATTCCGGATGATGTGGATATTAAGGATGAAGACTAAAGAAAAGCGACAGCGCCCGTTCAGCTCTGAAAGGCATAAGACAGATCAGTGAAGACAGTTGTATTGCTAATGCAAGAGGGCAGTTTAAACCATGCTCCTGCATCGCTTCGCTGCTTCGTCGCAAAGACTTAGCCTCGCAAGCGTCGGCTAATGTCTTCGCAGCTGATATGACTTATGACCCGAAGAGCTGGGCCGCTGGAGTCTGGACACCGAAAAGCGGAACCTCTAAATTATTTAGAACAAGAAAAAGCATCCTAAAAGCGGGATGCTTTTCTTGTTCCATTTATTATCGTGCGGCTCTTACCCGCTGATCTTCGTGTAAAAATTCCCGGACAGCTCCGCTCCACTTCCCGAACTCCTTTAAAAATCCATCATGCCCGAAATCAGTATCAACAATTTTCCACTTGGCCTCTTCCTGCTCTTCCAGCCAAGGAATCATAAGATCTGCGGGATAAAGCAAATCATTAGTATACGAAACAGAAAATATCGGTACGCTTATTCTTTGTTGCTCCACATCATGGCTATTCATGGCTTTAAGCAAAATCAGGTAGCTATTGGCGTCGAACCGCCGAGCCAGCTTCTGTCCCTGATAATCCAAATAAGCTTCGACTTCAAATTTTTTTTCATTTGTGGAGCGTCCGAAACGGTCATTGAACAGTTTCCCGCTCCTGTAACTGATCATGCCGACAGTTCTTGCCAAATGAAACCCTTTAAAATCAGAGGATCCTTCGTAATAGCCGTTTCGGAACACGGAGTCATTCTCGATAGCCTGGATTGCCAAGTGGTTGAACGCTAATGCATACCCGCTGAAAGCCGGAGTCACAGCGAGCGGAATGATGGATTCCGTGAAGTACGGATAAAGCGCACCCCATTGGAGTGCTTTCATACCGCCGAGCGAACCACCGATTACAGCTTTCAGTTTGGTGATGCCCAGTTTTTTTAATGCCAGATATTCGGCATGCACCATATCCTTTATGGTCAGCAATGGGAAATCTGATCGATACGTTTTGCCGGTAACCGGATTCAAGGAGAGTGGACCTGTGGATCCATTGCAGCCACCCAGCACATTGAAAGTGATTATCTGGAATTCGGCGCTATCCAAAGCTTTGCCAGGACCGGCCAAGCCGCTCCACCACCCCGGATGTTCTGCATTGCCGACAGCATATTGATCCCCGGTAAGCGCATGGCAGATCAGGATGACCGGAGCAGCAGGATCACCGCTTCGCTCATACGCCAATTCCGCCCCTTCCAGCACATGGCCCGATTCCAACACTAAGTTTCCGATGGATACTGTCCCCATATTTTCTCCTCCTATACTTCCTGGACTGCTGCCGCTTTAATAGCCTGTTCCAGATCAGCAATCAAATCTTCAGGATTTTCCAAGCCGACCGACAAGCGGATCAGTTCTTCAGTGACTCCCGACTGCTCCAATCCTTCCGCGCTTAATTGCTGATGCGTCGTGGAAGCTGGATGGATGATCAGTGATTTGGCATCCCCGACATTCGCCACATGAGACCATAAACCGACACCATCGATCACTTTCCGGCCTGCTTCCCTGCCGCCCTTGATGCCGAAGTTCACGATGGAACCGAATGTATCTTTCAAATATTTTTTCGCTAAGCCGTGAGAGGGATGATCTTCGAAGCCGATATAATTCACCCATTCGACCTGCGGGTGATTTTTAAGGTAGTCAGCGATGATTCCCGCGTTGCTGCTGTGTTTCGGCAGACGCAAATGCAATGTTTCCAGCCCCTGTAAAAATGCGTGGGCACTGTCCGGGCTGAGCGATGGGCCAAAATCACGCAATAATTGAACGCGCAATTTGGTTGCAAATGACGCGCCTTCCGCGTCTATTCCATAGCGGATGCCGTGGTAGCTGTCGTCAGGCTCTGTGTAATTCGGAAATCTTTCATGATTCCAATTGAACTTGCCGCCATCCACCGCGATACCGCCGATCGTTGTGCCGTGGCCGCCAATCCATTTGGTTGCTGAATGGATGACAACATCCGCTCCAAACGCGATCGGATTGCTGCCGTATGGAGAAGCGAATGTATTATCAATCAATAAAGGAATATTGAATTCATGCGCAATTGCTGCAACCTTCTCCACATCGAATACATTCAGGCTCGGATTGCCGATTGTTTCGCCGAAGAAAGCTTTCGTCCGGTCGGTTACAGCCGAACGGAAATTTTCAGGGTCAGCGCCGTCGATGAATTTGACAGTGATGCCGTAACGCGGCAGCGTGTTGGCGAATAAGTTATACGTGCCCCCATAAAGATTGCTGTCGGCAACAACTTCATCCCCCGCTTCCGCGATATTCAGAATGGAAAACGCGATAGCCGCCATTCCCGAAGACAGGGCAACTGCCGCTGTCCCGCCTTCAAGAAGCGCAACACGCTGTTCAAATACATCCACCGTCGGATTCATGATACGTGAGTAAATATTTCCTGCCTCTTTCAATCCGAACAGATTCTGCGCATGTTCAGTGTCACGGAATACATATGATGTCGTTTTATGGATGGGAACCGCCCTTGAGCCTGTCACCGGATCCGGCTGCTGGCCTCCGTGAAGTAAGTTTGTTTCTGCTTTGAATTTTGTCATTTTTCATTCCTCCATTAATTTTAGTAGATGGATCTTAATGTAGATGAGGGAATAGAAAAAGGCCCCCTTCTAATTAGAAGAGGGCCGTTATACACGGAGTTTCCTCCTCTCATCTGCCAGACTGTCGTTCCAGTCTGTAGGAATTAGCACCTTTCCAAGCTGGGTTGCTTGGTGGTTGCCGGGCATCGCAGGGCCTAGTCCCTCCGCCACTCTTGATAAGAGTATTCAGATTCAGTTTTCCATCTTGTTGAGAAGTATAAATAATGATACGATATTTTGTCAAGGAGCTTGTCGGATAATTTTGAAACTTTATCTCCGTTCATACGTTTACTATTTAAGAAAGGCAGGGGTAAATTATGACTCTCTGGATTTTTTCCGCACTTATAGCAGGTTATTTGATCGGTTGCCTTCACGGCTCCCTTGTCGCGCAATTATTATCCGGCACCAACATCAAGTCAGCAGGCGTCAAAAACTCCGGCGCATCCAATGCGGCAATCGTTCTTGGCTGGAAGTACGGGGCACTGGTCGCATTTCTTGATATTTTCAAAGGATTTGCGGCAGTTCTCGCGATGCGGTTGTTTTTGGGAAACAGCAGCCTGCCTGCTGAGACAGTATGGGCGATTTTATTCTTTATCGCGGCCGGGGTAGTGCTTGGCCATAACTTCCCCTTCTATATGAAGTTCAATGGCGGCAAAGGCACCGCCGCTGTTATCGGGGTCATGATCGCACTCGACTGGCAACTTGGACTGCTCGGTCTCGCTCTGCTTATCGTGATCGCCATAGCGACCAATTACCTGGTCATTGGCGTACTTGCTTTATATGCCGTTTTTCTTCTGATCGCCTTCTGGCCGGCAGACGGCTTTTGGCCATATGTTATAGCACTTGCCTTGATTGCGATGGCGTTTTTGAAGCATCTCGAAAATATCCGCCGCATAAAAGACGGCACCGAAAACAAGGTCTCAGCTGTATTGCGGAAGAAAAGCGCAAGCGCCCGTTAAGCTCTGGAGATTGGACAAAAGAAAATTGCTGCCGATCCCAAATTGAGGCAGGCAGCTTTTTCAGATTTCCTCTATTCTTTTCATTCGTGGTAAAATAGAGCCAGTACATACTCCAGGAGGTCTTTATACATGATTGAAACCTTGATCGAACGATTGATCCGCTATGCAAAAATAGATACACAATCCAATTTTGAAAACCACGAAACACCATCCACTCCAGGACAGTGGGATCTGCTGCGTGAATTGGAAAAGGAAATGAATGAAATCGGCCTGGAAGAAGTCTCAATGGACGATCACGGCTATCTTTTCGGCACGCTTCCAGCCACTTCAGATAGAGAACTTCCGGTAATCGGCTTTCTTGCCCACGTCGATACGGCTACTGACTTTACAGGCAAAAACGTCAATCCGCAGCGCATCGATAATTATGATGGAAAAGATATTCCACTCAGTGATTCAGTTGCGATGACAGTCAAAGATTTTCCGGATCTGCAGAATTATGTCGGCCATACACTGATTACGACAGACGGCACGACTCTTCTCGGCGCTGACAATAAAGCCGGTGTCGCTGAAATAATGACAGCGATGGAATATCTCGTCCAGCATCCTGAAATTGAACACGGCAAAATCCGCGTCGCTTTTACACCGGATGAGGAAATCGGACGCGGTCCGCATAAATTCGATGTTGAACGCTTCGGCGCTGAATACGCCTACACGATGGACGGCGGTCCGCTGGGTGAACTTCAATACGAAAGCTTTAATGCCGCAGCAGGAAAACTGACTGTCCAAGGAAAAAGCGTCCACCCAGGGTCTGCAAAGGACAAGATGGTCAACGCATCCACCATCGCCATCCAATTCCAGAATGCCATGCCTGAAAATGAAGTTCCTGAAAAAACGGAAAGCTACGAAGGGTTCATTCATTTGAACAGCTTTAAAGGTGACGTGGAACAAGCGGTATTGAGTTATATCATCCGTGACTTCGATAAAGAAAAATTCGAAACGAAAAAATCGCACATGCAGCAGACAGCCGAAAAATTGCAGGAACAATACGGCGCAGAAGCACTGACATTGGAATTGGAAGACCAGTATTACAATATGAGAGAAAAAATCGAGCCGGTCATGCATATTGTGGACGCTGCTGAAAATGCCATGAAAACACTTGGTATTGAGCCAAACATCGTACCTGTCCGCGGCGGCACTGATGGCTCCCAGCTTTCCTATATGGGAATGCCGACGCCGAATATTTTTACTGGCGGAGAAAATTATCATGGCAAATACGAATTCATATCCGCTGAGAATATGGAAAAGGCAACTAAATTAATCGTTGAAATCATTAAAACACAAAAATAAACAAGAAAAAGCGCCCTGAACTTTAGGGCGCTTTTCTTATGGGTTAAGAAATTATACTTCCAATATCTGATCATTTTGGGTGAAATCCCCACCAGGATCGTTTCTGTTCCGATGAGTCCGGCTGTGGCTCCGAGCTTTTCGATCAGCACGGCAGCTTGCTGCGTAAAATTATTGTTCAGGCCGGTCAGATCAAGAACCAGGTACTTCGCTTTATACGTCGGCAGGTTCTGCAATGTTTTGATCAACAGCTCCTCTGCCCGTTCCTCATCATATGTTCCAAGCAGCGGCACCACTACAATGCCATCAAGCACCGGAATGATCGGTGAAGATAATTCTTTGACCAGCATGGTCAATTCAGCTGTCTTTTCATCCACCAGATTTTGCAGATGCCGGATTTGCTTCGCTTCTTTAGAACGTGCCAATCTGTGAATGTTTTCTTCTATGGTTTCATCAGAAGGAAAATAGCGGATGACCGTTTCATTGAAACCTTCCAATTGAAAATGCTCTACGTCATACCATATATTTTCACCAAAAAGTTTGGTGAAAATTCCGGCGTAATGGGCTGGAAGGAATCTTCCGCCGACCTTTTTATGCTGGGCGATATTAATGGCATGCTCCCAGCTGTCTTTCAAGTGGACCTCCACTGTCTTCTGTTCGATATTCAGCTTTCGCGTCTCCGCTACTCCCCAACCCGCTGAGGCATATGTATTGGTAATCAGTGCTGCCGCTTCTGCGATTTCCACATTCTGCATTTCGGAAAAATAATCGCCCACTACTATTCCCTGACGATATCCGGTCGTTTCCATTACGACTTCCGCTGCATCTTCCCCCGCTATTTCTTCTATCGTATCAAAAAACATTTTCATCGCTGTGGAAGTCCAAAAAAGGACAGAATCCTGACCTTCGAATAAGAATTTGCCTTTTTTGAGATCCCATTCAAAGCTAAGTCCCCCCACATTGATGGAAGCTTGTGTATCCATATAAAAACTCCTCTCGTCCAATGATTCTATTTTACCATATAATTAAACATCTTTAGTCCAAAGCACTTAGTGCCGGGACCAATAATTATAAACTTTCTGAAACAGTTGCTCAATGTTTTAAATGTTTTAATAACAGGAATACATTGTTAAGACCAACTGAAAGAGGTGTTCCATTATGTCAGATAAAAAACATTTTACTGAAGATGACCGCAAAGAAAGAACGGGCGCTCCAATGGACAATCCGGAACAATCGAAAACTGATAAAGAATCACTATCCGAAATGCATGAAGAAGAAATGAATGTTGACACCATTCCTTTGGAAGATCTTAAACAGGAACAGCAGGAAGAAAAAAATCCGCGTGAAACGAAAAGCGATTCTTCCAGCGAAGATAAATTTTCAGGATCTTGATCCTTCATTCCCTGAAAAGCCAAATACAGCAAAAAACAGAAGATCCGTTGCACTAACGGATCTTCTCTATGTTTACCCGAAGTTTAAAAAGGAATAAGAAATTTAAAAGGAGTGATTTCATGGATCAGCAAGAGTTGAAAGAAGCCGCTTTAAAGATTTTAGATGAAAATTACGTAGGGGTGCTTGCAACCATCAACGAAAACAAGCCCCATTCCCGCTACATGACTTTCTTTAATGAGGAATTCACTTTGTATACGGCAACCAGCAAAAAAACGCAGAAGGTCGATGAACTCGAAAAAAATCCACACGCCCATGTTTTACTCGGATATGAAGGTGATGGTGTAGGCGACACGTTCCTTGAAATTGAGGGCGAGATGTCTGAACATGATGACCAACAGCTTCTGGAAGAATTATGGAATGAGCATCTGTCCGGCTGGTTCAGCGGTCCCGATGACCCGAATTTATTATTCATCGCCATTAAACCGACGCGCATGCGTCTCATGAATAAAAAAGGGCAAGAACCACAAAATATTGAACTCTAATAAGAAAAAGCGGCTCAAATTCATGAGCCGCTTTTTTATATGGGCTGCAAAATTTCCCGCAGCCCTTCCCTGTTGAAAAGAAGATCTTCCAGTGTATATTCGTCGAGTACGGCCAGATATGCATGAAGCGCTTTGCCCAAGACACCGCGCAGACCACAAACTGGAGCAATCGGACAACGATTATGCTCTCTGTCAAAACATTCAACGAGGTGGAAGTCGTCTTCCATTTTCCTTACGACTGTTCCTACATTGATGTTTTCAGGAAGATCCGCCAAACGTATGCCTCCGCCCCGTCCTCTCACGGTTTGAATGAAGCCGGCTTTTCCAAGTTCAAAAGTCACTTTCATCAAATGGTTCTTCGATATATTATAAGCGTCCGAAATTTCCTGTATCGTTGTCAATTTATCCTGATCTTTGGCACCAAGGTAAATCAATACACGCAATGAGAAATCGGTATACATTGTTAACCTCATCATCTTCACCTTCCCTGCACATCTATTATAACGATTGGAAAGGTCACAAGAAAGAAATTGATTCTGACAAAAAGCAATAACCTCACACAGGAAGCTGCCTGCAGAATAAAGCAGCTTTATTCATGTGTCTTTTCTGTGAAAGCAAATGTGTCCAAAATATTAAAGAAGTATTTTTAATATATCTTTAAAGGTGGAGTGGGTTTATAGTCAAACTATAGAAAACAAAAGGAGAGATTGAAATGTTATCAACAGAAACAAAAGCAATCATCAAATCCACTGTCCCTGTATTGGAAGAACACGGAACCGCCATTACAACTGTATTCTACAAAAATATGTTTGAAGCACATCCGGAACTGCTGAATATATTCAACCACGCCAACCAGAAACAAGGCCGCCAGCAAGCCGCTTTGGCAAATACCGTCTATGCGGCTGCGGTGCATATCGATAACTTGGAAGCGATTCTTCCGGCAGTCGTTCAAATTGCACATAAACACGTCAGCCTGGGCATCAAACCAGAACATTATCCGATTGTCGGTGAATACCTGCTGAAAGCGATCAAAGAAGTTTTGGGAGACGCTGCAACAGATGAAATCATCAATGCGTGGGCTGAAGCATACGGTGTGATCGCCGATGCGTTCATCGGTGTAGAACAAGGCATGTATGAAAAAATGGAAAACCAGGAAAATGGCTGGAAGTTCTTTAAAAACTTCACTGTAGCGAGAAAAGAAAAAGAAAGCGACAATATCACTTCTTTCTACTTGAAACCTGCTGACGGTTCGAACGTTCCAACTTATGAACCAGGGCAATACATTTCAGTCCGTTTGACTATTCCGGGTGAACAACATTTATTCAACCGCCAATACAGCCTTTCTCAGGCAGCAAAGTCCGATGAATTCCGCATTTCCGTTAAACGCGAAAGTGACAACGATCCGAACGGACGGGTATCCGTTTACCTGCACGACGAAGTGAATGTCGGAGATGTCATCGAAGTCAGCGCGCCGGCAGGGGAATTCGTTCTGGATGCAGCGAAAAAATCGCCAGTGGCATTTGTCAGCGGCGGAGTGGGCATCACACCGATGATGAGTATGTTTGAAACGGTCGCAACAGTGACACCTGACCGGCCGACAGCCTTCCTGCACGCGGCCCGCAATGAAAGTTTCCATGCGTTCGATAAAGATATCCAAAAATATGTGGATACAATGGACAACGCAAAATACAAAACATTGTACTCTGATCAGCCGCAAGGATTCATCACTCGTGAAGTTCTCGAAGAAATGGTCGATGTGACAGGAGAAGTGTATGTCTGCGGACCTGTTCCGTTCATGGAAAGCATGATCAACGAATTGCGCTCCCTTGGCATGACCGATGAGCAGATCCATTTCGAATTCTTTGGACCGGCAGTGGCGCTGCAATAGAGAAAAGCGCAAGCGCCCGTTTAGATTTGAAAGGCATAAGACGATTTGGCGAAGCGGCGTTCTTTGCCGCACAGCCAAAGTGGCTTATGACCCGAGAATCTGGGCGCTGGAGTCTGGACAGTGCAACACTCTTTTTAAGAATCATTTGAATTTCAAAAGTTATACTTTCGATTCCATAATAAAAGGCCTGCCAAATCGGCAGGCCTTTTTGCTATTTCATTTTTTTCAATAAATACAAGAGATAAGGCGTTCCGATCAAAGCGACAATCAATCCACTCGGAATGTCATTTGGCGCAATCAAGGTGCGGCCGATAAAATCGGCTGTCACAAGCAGCAAGCCGCCAATCAGACCGGAAGACAGCATGAGCGGCAAATGGCGGAAACCGACAAGCCGCCGCGCAATATGCGGTGCCACCAGTCCGATGAAGCCGATCGTTCCGACAATCGAAACTGCGGCGGTGGATATTGCTACACCCACAACAAGTGCCCAGACGCGGGTTGAACGGATATTCAAGCCGAGGCCTGCCGCTACATCATCCCCGAAGGTCAATGTATCAAGGCTGCGCGTGATGTAGACAGCCGGCCAGATGAACAATGCAAACAGGATCAGCGCAAATTGAACATCATCCCAGCCCTTAGCGTATGTGCTTCCGGACAGCCAGACTAACGCGCTTGCAACCGCAAGCTTCGCTTTGACAACAAGAATTTGAGTTGCTGCGGAACCGAATGCCGAAATGGCGATTCCCATCAAAGCGACCAGCATCGGCTGGAAATTATTTTTCCAGGCTGTCAGCAAAATGATGCCTAGCGCAAGCGAAGCACCGAGTGTCGCACCAAGCGGCAGGAACGCCGGTGGAATTGCCGGAAATACGACCAACAGGAGCATCGCACCTGCTCCACCCATTGATGTTACGCCGAGTACGCTTGCATCAGCCAGTGGGTTTCTGAGCACCCCTTGCAGGATCACACCCGTGATCGCCAGCATGACGCCGACGATAAAGGCTGTCAATACACGCGGCACCCGGAATTCCCAGACGACCGGTGAAAGCCAGTCGAAGTTCCAGGCACTGCCGTTGAAGCTTAATGCTAAAGTGGTGACGATGATGATCGCCGCCAAAAGAATCGGGACCAGCATTTTCAAACGGACCGGTTTGGTGGTGCCGCCCATCTGGAGTTCACCGCGTTTCATGGACCTGGCCGTTTTCCATGCCAGATACAATAACCACGGTCCGCCGATCAGTGCCGTCATGGCTCCGGCGGGCACTTCCTGCCCCGGCTGGATCAGGCGTCCAAGAACATCCGCTCCGATAAGCATGACGCTTCCCCACAAAAATGAGTGGATTAATATTTGGAGATGCCCGCGGATGCCCATCATACGGACGATATGCGGAGCCATCAACCCGATAAATCCGATGGGTCCGACAACACTTACAGTTGTTGCTGCTAAAACGATGGCCGTTCCCCATGCCGCCAGTTTTACCAGGCGGACATTTTGGCCGAGTGAGGAAGCTATATCTTCACCCAGTGACAAAATATCCATCGGCTTGGCGAGCAGCAGAACAGCAGCAAATGTAACCAGTATGACAGGCGCTGCAAATTGCACGCCTCCCCAGTTCAATTGCACCAAAGTGCCGGACCCCCATAAGAAGAGTCCATTGGTTTCATTTTCAAAAAGCAATTGCATCGTGCCAGTCATGGACGCGAACAGCAATGAAATGATCATACCGGTCAATGCCACTCGCACCGGGTCCATCTGCTTGCCCGCAAGCCCGATGACCAGCAACGAAGATACGACGGCACCCACTAAAGCTGTAGCAAATGGAAAACCGCCTATGAAGCCCGGAAAGAAAATCGTGCTGAGCACAACGAAAAAGAATGCCCCGGCGTTGATGCCGAGAGTTCCGGGAGATGCAAGCGGATTATTCGTCAGCGTCTGCAAAACTGCGCCGGACACAGCCAGCGCCCCGCCCGCCAAAATGCCGATTGCCAGCCTCGGCAATCGGAGACTGACGACAATATCCTGGATCCGTCCTTCAGTCCAGACACCTGACAGCAAATCCGTTATGGAATAGTCCGCCTGCCCCTGAGTCAAATGGATGACAGATAACGCGAAAAGCAGGAAAAAGCCCCCTGTCAAAGAGACAAAGGACTTCGCTTTCAGTTTGCCTTGCATTAATTATTCACCATCACATCTGTAATTTGGTTCATCAATGTTTCAGCGGATAATGGACCGCCGTATAACCAAGTGTCCGGCCCTAAATCATATGTGCGGCCTTCCTGGACGAAATTCAGGTTTTCCCAAACTGCGTTGCCGGCAAGCTGGTTTTCGTAGATATTATCTTCATCCGGAACAGTGTAAAGGTAATTGGCATCTTCATACTGAACCAATCCTTCCACATTAAAAGTGCTCGAACCGAAAACTTCGAACTGTTCGGGTTCATGGACATTATTCAAACCGATGCGCTCAAGAATGATTGAAGCCATGGAGTTTGGTGTGAATACACGAATCTCCGGCGCCTGCGGACCTGAATAAGCAAGTGTCAAAATGACATCCTTTGTTTCAAGATCGGCTGCTTCGATTTCAGCTGCGCTTTCTTCATATTTTTCTTCAAGATCCGCAAGGACCTGGTCGGCCTCTTCTGTTTTGTCTACAGCTTTGGCAATTTCAAGGAACGTCGTTTCCATTTCCTGATACAGATCGATGCTTTCATCTTCCGGATACGGATTGAAGATGACAGTAGGTGCAATGCGTTCCAATTCTTCAAGCATCGCAGTATGACGGAAGTCGACTCCGATGATCAAATCAGGATCAATTTCTGCAATAGCTTCCAGGTTCGGTTCCTGGCGGCCGCCTACATCGATGACTGTGTCATCCAATTGAGGTTCGATATTTACATAATCACCATATGATTCAATGTCAGCCATTCCTGCAGGCTGTACGCCTACCGCCAATAAATCTTCAGCGTAGGTCCATTCCAGAACTACAACTTTCTTAGCAGGTTCGTCCAGCGTCACTTCACCATTTGTGCCCTGTATCGTAACCGGGTCTCCCCCGTCTTCAGTTTCAGTTTCAGTTGATGTATCTTCTTCCCCTGACGAACAAGCCGCCAAGACAAGCATAAGTGCTGCAAGTAAAAATAATGTCCATTTTTTCATGTTGTAACCTCCATGGTTATTTGATAACGATTCTCAATACGTCCTTATTCTAGGACTTCTTGTCACATTTGTAAAGGAAAAGTTCACATAAATAATGAAAATCATTCTCACTTATCATTAATTTATGATATAGTTAGGATATTGAGAAAACCTATCAGTTAGATTTATGGCTAAAGATGTGGAGGAATTGAACGATGACTATGGCTGTCAAAACCAATGACCTATCAATCGGATACAACGATAAACTTCTATTTGAGAACTTGAACCTCTCTATACCGCGTGGTGAAATTTCTGTTTTTGTGGGAAGTAATGGCTGTGGGAAATCGACGCTTTTGCGCTCGATCGCCCGTTTGCTGAAACCGCAGGAAGGTTCAATTCTGCTCGAAGGCAAGGAAGTTCATAAGATGTCATCCCGGGAAGTCGCGAAGAAAATGGGAATCCTTCCCCAATCGCCGGTTTCACCGGAAGGATTGACAGTACACGATTTGGTCAAGCAAGGCCGTTATCCACACCAATCATGGTTGAAACGCTGGACGGAAGAAGACACAGAGAAAGTGGAAGCTGCGATGAAAGCTACCCGTGTCGACGAATTCCGCGACAAACCGGTGGATGAACTATCCGGTGGCCAGCGCCAGCGCGCATGGATTGCAATGACGCTTGCACAGGACACTGACGTCATACTCCTTGATGAGCCAACCACATTTTTGGATATGACCCATCAAATCGAGATTTTGGATCTTTTATTCGAATTAAATGAAATGCACGGGCGCACAATCATCATGGTGCTGCATGATTTGAACCTTGCTTCCCGTTATGCCCACAACATCATTGCCATCAAAGACGGCGAAGTGTTTGGCCAGGGAACGCCTGAAAATGTCATCAGCTGTGACCTTGTCCGTTCCGTTTTCGGAATGGAATGCCAGGTTTCAAAAGACCCGCTTTTCGGAACACCACATTGCGTGCCATTCGGCAGAGGCCGCTGCATCGTCCCTGAAATTCGTGAAGCGCTGGGATCTTAATATGGAAGAACTTGAGCTTTTCCAGGTAAAAGTCCGAAACGGTGCTTATGGCTTTATGAATATGAGTGAAGCATCGGCAGACCGTCATCCGGAGCTTATGAAAGAAATCGTTCACACAACCGGAGCACCAAGTGAAGCAGTAGCTGCGTCTATCTTCATGAGGCGCTTCGGTTTTTTCATTACAGCACAGTTCTATTTATTGGCACACGGTAAAATCTGGGATGGTCCTCTGGATGAAATCCATCTTGAAAATACGGAAGGCAATATCAGTTTCACAGTCGATGAACGCTTTATCCGTGAACGACGTGAAGACGATCTTGAAGCCGTATTGAAAATATTTGCATTTCCGGTGGTCGGGTCATTCAGCAAAGCAGGCCATGTTTCCAAAATAATCCTTTGGGAAAATTTATGGGGTTATATGATCTGGATGTATGGCATGCTCGACAGCAAACAAGCGGAAGATGACGTTGCCGCTTTGATGACAGATGAGTTGTGGCAGCCGGAAATGAAAAGATCTTTTTTCCGGCAGTTTTTAGGCGGCCGCAGCTTTGAAGAAGCGAAAGCCGATTATAAGCGTATTACCTGCTGCTTGTATAAAGAATTGCCGGAAACCGATAAATGCCCATATTGCCCCCTGCAAAAATAAACGCTTCGCGGCGCTTGCCGCGGAGCGTTTTTGGTTGGCTTGGCTGCTTGCAGTCTGTCGAATAATCACAGTAAGGCTTTGAACACCCATAGAAATTATTTCAGGAATTCAAGCCGGTTGCCAAAGGGGTCTGCTGCAAAAAATCGTTCGACGCCCGGGATGCTGTCATCAACGGTGACAGTGATATTTTTCTCTTCCAAATGGCTCCGAAAACTATCGTAACCGGAAACCTTAAAAGCGGGATGTGCTTTTTTGGCTGGATGAAACGGTTCTTCGATGCCGACGTGCAATTGAAATCCATCGAATCCAAACCAGACTCCCCCTCTTGCTTTCAGCGGTTCCGGTTTTTCGATTTCCTCCATGCCCAGTATCCCGCTATAAAAAGCGATTGCTTCCGCTTCGCCCCCTTTTGGCGCCGCTACTTGAATGTGATCGATTTTTCCAATAGAAAATTCCATTCCCCCACCCCTTTCTTCATTAGATTACCTAATTAGCTTCTGAAAAGAAATGAGCTGTTTACTATCAATCTTTATAACTTGCCCTTATCACTTTGCATTTACTCGCATTTTTCAGTAGCATAAAAAGAAAAAGGAGTGCGGCTGCATGCAATTTCCCGATCAGTTAAAAATAACGCTGGCATCCCAGTCGGTTGCGGTTGACCGCCTGCCAGCGAAGCCTCTATCGCGTGATACCGAAACACGCATTGAAGAGTTGAAACGCTGGAGCGGTTCCGATAACAGTGGTGTGGCTGTTTCCTACTTCTTCAGGCAATACGCTCTATTCGTGTCTGCACAATTCCACTTGCTGACTTACCAGAACGGCTATTTCAAATGTGCCGGTAAGGATCTGGTTTTTAATCGTGTACATAATTATGGCTTTAATTTACTTGAAACCCATGTCTCTTCTGTACATTTTAAAACAATTGACGCGAATGAAAGATTTTCCGCTTTCCACTACATATTGCATGAACAAACAGCACAGCTGATCGACGAATTCCGCAGCCACATAAAACATACTAAGATTAGTAGGACGAACCAAGGCATTGGTTTATCCTACTAATTTTTTTATAGTAGAGGTGAAGCGG
>NZ_QQRS01000016.1 GCF_003428875.1 Planomicrobium okeanokoites | reverse complement strand
TCCGTCTTTTAAAAGATAAGAACTCACGGAAAAACCTCTTTGAAAATGATTAAAAACTATTGACTAATCGTAAGAAAACACCCCACAGAAGCACTCGCTCCAGTGAGGTGTCCTCCTACATCTCCATTTCCGCTTCAGAACTTGCTTTCGCATCATCCGGTTTCCAACCCTCCGGAAACGTCTTTCGCCATCCGACGACAACCGCCACAATCAGCAGTACCAAATAGAAGTAAATGCCATAGTCAATCGATCTCGCGATGAAATGGACACCGAGGAATGCACCGAGGATGAATGTCAGCAAGATCACCCGGGCAGAGCCGGGATCCTGTGCGAATTCGAATGACCTGGTAAACGGAAAGTCTTCGTCTTTCATTATTCGATAGGTGATCAGTGAATGCAGAATCGCGCTCAGCAGCACCACTGCAAGGTCTGGCAGGATGCGCGTCGAGAAGACGAATACATAAGCAACGCCGACCACCAAAAATATTGGAAGATACAGTTTGGCAAGAAACGCTTTGATGGCCGCGCTGAAAACCGCAGACTCCCGGTTGATCGGCGCTGCCCTGAAAATCCAGCCGCCTTTGTAGCTTCCAGAGAATTTCAGCATGAAAACCGTTCCCGGAATCATGATATTGCAGAAGTAGATGAACAAAAACATATTGCCTTCCGAAATATCGGCGAGACTGCGGATCCGCAATTCATTGAATATGAATAAAAACGGGAAAATCATGGACATCGCCAGATTTGGAAAAGCTTTCAGCTTGAACTCCCGTTCCTTTTTCATCATCATTGCTGAAAAGCGGAAGAAAACACGTTCTTCCTTACTGCGGCACAACAGCTTTGCCCAAAATCCGTCGAGCAGGTGCCGGCTAGGCTTGCGGCTTTTCGTATCGCTCAGCATTTTTTCGAGATTGCGCTCAAAGGATGGCATCAACCGGCTGTAGACAAAAATTGCGACAATCGGCACCAGGACAGCAAGGACAGTAAACGCAATCATGTGCCAGGCTGTATTGCCGTTCAGGACCATCTCAAACGGCGCCCCGTACCAGATCGGCGGAATCAGGAAATGCCACCAGCTGAACGAGTAATTTATATTGAGATCGGAGAATTCGAATGCACGGATGAGCACTTGATAACCGACTACAAGTCCCACGGAAAGCAGGATTTGAACGTAATTGATGATGTCTTTCAAACGCTCGCCATCGAAATAGCGGAGCACAAACAGGTAAAGCAGCGAGGTCAGCACGACAACCAACAGCATCGCAAATATGATTTCCACCAGGAAGACCAAAGAGAATAACGGTCCGTGCCGGTATAAGCTCACCACAAGCGGCAACGCTACAAATGCACCGGTTACAAAGCTCATGTAAATCATGATATGGATCGTCTTGGCAACCGTTATCGTTTTTTTATCGACCGGTTTCGTCTGCAGCACATTCTTATCCCGGACATCCAGCAGGACCGATGTGAAATCGGCGATCATGGAAGTCATCAGGATAAACAAGATCATGCCGAACATGATGCTCATCTGGAAAATGTAATTTTCACCGATGAACAGGAAAGGCAGCAACAGCAAACTATAGATGCCATAGATCCACAGTGATTTCAGGAATTGATTGCCTTCCTTCTTCTTGCCCATTTCATTGAAAACCGTTGGCACGCGGCGTTCGTCCATCGTCAGTTTAATCCGCAAGATCAGCATCATGACGTCGTAATCGACGCCGAACCGACGGAACAGCCCCTTGAACAAGGCGATGAATTTGAGTGATTTAAACTCCCGCATCGTCATGGTCTCCTCGTACGACGGAAACAAAATGCGCCGCCTTTTCGCGATGCTCGGTAAAGCCGGTCAATTGGTTGAAGATTCCCGATAACGACCCTTCCTCGCTCTGTTCCTGCAATTCCTCGAAACTGCCGTCCGCTACGACTTTGCCGTTCACCAGCAGGACGATGCGGTTGCTGATCTTTTCGACCAGATCCATGATATGCGACGAATAAAAGATGGTCTTTCCTTCTTTCGCCAGCTGCGACAGGATTTCCTGGATAACCATCATGCTGTTGGCATCAAGACCGCTCAGCGGCTCATCCCAAAACAGCAGGTCCGGATTGTGCAGGAGACTCGAAATGATCAGCACCTTCTGCTTCATTCCTTTTGAAAAAGAAGACAGGCGCGCATGGCGGACATTAATCAAATCGAATTGCTGCAGCAGGCTTTCCGCTTTTCCTTGTGCAAACGACTGATCCAAACCATAAAGTTCGCCGATGAAGACGAGATACTCCATAGCGGTCAGGTTGTCGTAGGCTTCCGCATTTTCCGGCACGTAGCCGATGCGGCGTTTATAGGCCGGGTCGCCTTTTGAAATGTCCTGGCCGAAAATCACGACTTTCCCTTTATAATCCTCGATCAGGCCAAGCATGATTTTTACCGTCGTGCTTTTGCCGGCGCCGTTCGGACCGATATAGCCGATAATCTGCCCTTTTTGCACTTCCAGGTTGATGCCGTTCAGCACCTGTTTTCCTCCGTAACTCATCGTCAGATCCTGAATGGATAGAATCGATCCGTTTGCTGAATCCATCTGAACACCCCATTAATTATGTATTACTTTTATCTTAACATCCGACTGGTTGAAATTGGGAGTTCGTTTTGGATTAATAAAAACAGCTGCCGAATAGGATTCGACAGCTTTTAGGGTATATTTTCCATTTATTTAATTCGCGTTTACTTTATGATCCAGGCGTTTTACAAGAAACAGGTAAGCCAGCAACGCGAGCAGGCACATAGTGAAGATGATCAGGCCTAATGGGACGGCTGTTTCTTCACCGGCTACGCCGACCAGAGGAGCCGCAACTGCACCGAGCACGAATGGCAAGAGCCCGAGCAACGCAGAAGCGCTGCCAGCCACACGGCTTTGCTCTTCCATCGCCAGCGTGAAGGAAGCGGTACCGACCACTCCGATTGACGTAACAAAGAAGAAAATCGGAATGACGACAGCCCAGAGTGGTCCATCGACCAGCACCACTGCAAGCAGGACGGCTCCCGCAGCAGTCGCCGTATAGAGCGCGACTTCAAGGAATTTCTTTTCCGACCACAAATGGCTGAAGCGGCCGACGGCATAACTGCCGAAAATCAGTCCGATGCCATTCATCCCGAACAGGATACTGAAGACCTGCGGTGAAACGCCGTAGATGTTCTGGTAGATGAACGGTGTTCCGGCCACGTAGGCAAAGACGCCACCGATCAACAGTCCCTGCGCCAATGCATAACCTGTGAATTTCCGGTTTTTGATAATGATGCTGAAATTGCTGAAGGTTTCAGTCAGGTTGCCCGGCACCCTTCTTTCCGGTGGCAAGGTTTCTTCCAATCGCCAAGCGCTCACGAATAAAAGAATGAGCCCCAGCAAGCTGAGAATCAGGAATATCCCTTTCCAATCGGCAAATAAGAGAACTGTACTCCCCACTGATGGAGCAAGCAGCGGCACAAGGTTATTGACGACCATCAGCAACGCAAAAAGACGGGTCAATTCCGATCCGCTGCTGACATCCCGCACTATTGCCCGGGAAATAACGAGGCCTGCAGAAGCTGCAAAGCCTTGCACGAAGCGCAATCCGACGAATATGTATATATTCGGTGCAAAGATACAGGCGACCGAAGCAATGGCATAAGCAATCAGAAATATAATCAATGGCTTTTTACGGCCAAGTGAATCACTGAGCGGCCCTGTCACCAATTGACCGAATGCAAGTCCAAGCAAACAGGCGGTCAAACTGAGCTGCACGGCCGACGCATTTGTATGGTAGACATCCGCCAAAGTCGGAAACGCTGGAAGATACATATCGATGGTAAAAGGAATCATGGCTGTTAACGCGCCTAAAAGTATAACGAAACGTGACCGTTTCATTCCGGCTAGATTTTTCATTCGGTTGGTACCTTCTTTCATTTATATTTCTTCTTAACAAGTTTCCTGAAAAGAAAATAACTGTTTTTTAGCCTAACACAGAACAAGTCAGACTTCCCTTTTTTTAACTTCTGTAGCCTGTGAATTTTATTTGCCAAGAAATTAAAAGAAGATATTTCCTTTTCGCTGCGATATTTTTGCTGAACGCCGATATAATTTTTTAATCGCCCGCAAATCATTTTAATCGCCCGCAAGTTTTTTTTATCGCCCGCAAACTGATTTAATCGCCCGCAAATTCCGAAACGCAGAATAATTGAGCATCGGATAAAAAACCAAGCAATTATTCCCAGCAGATTCACCTCCTTCAACCTATGTACACACAACAAAAAAGCCTCTGCTTCAGCAAAGGCTTCCCGTTTTTCATTAAAATACCCGCGAAAAAAGGATTTGCGCTATCAGCAGAACGGTGACCGCGCGCAGCAGCGGCTTCACAAAATTCGGATTGAGCTTTTCGGCAATCCTTACGCCTGCCTGAGCGCCCGTAACCGATCCGGCCATCAGCGCGAGCGTCAACGGCCAGATGATATGGCCCGCCAGCGTATAGGTGACCGCGGCTCCGAGACAGCTGGAAAACGTGGCCAGCCGCACGAATCCGACCGCACGGATATAGGCGATATCAAGGTGGCTGAACAGGAACAGCATCAGCGTCCCCTGACCCGGACCGAAAAGGCCGTCATACATGCCGATACCGAATAACCCACCCGCACTTTTCGGCTCCATTTTCAGCCGGCTTTCGCCTGTGAATCCTTTCTTGCCGATAAACGAAGTGAAAAATGCAGCCAGCAACAAGAAACTCACCAAAACATACATTTGTTCTGCCGGAATTAACGAGGCGATAAAGCCACCTGCCACCCCTCCCACTAAGCTGACCGGCACAATCCAATAGGACTCTTTCAACGAGATTTTCTTTTTACGGATTAAATAATAGAAACCGGAAAATGAACTGACAGTATTCGAGACTTTATTGGCACCGATGGCCGAATGGACCGGCAAGCCTAGAAGCAGCATCACCGGCAGACTGATCAATCCTCCGCCTCCGGCCAGGGTGCCCAGAGTCGTGGCGATTACACCAAGAAAGAACATAATAACGAAATCCATCGCTTCCACCTCTTTTCACCCTTACTATAAGCCTCTTTCTCACTTAAATAAATTCAATAGTTATTATAAAAACCGATAAGTAAAACTTATACAGAAAACACTCTTACCAATTCGCTTACAACTAAAAAAAGCCCTCGAATTGAATAACAATTCGAGAGCCTGGTCGATGATTATTTTTTCAATGCTTTAAATGAAGCGGCTAGTTTTGTTGCAAAATCTTCCGGCTTTTCGACTGACTGAACATGAAGGTACATGATCGCCGGTTCTGCATAAAGCCAGTGGTTATGGAGGGCACTGATGGTAAGATCATTTTTTCCGAGTGCACGGGTAAAATCCGGAACTTCTTCCGGCAGCAGGACAATTTCCGCGTGGTTCAAGGCAGTACCGTCGTCTTCAAGTGCCTCAAAATGGATTTCCATGGATAATTCACTTTTAAATGGCCGTCCTTGGACAGTCACTTCCAAGTCGCGCGGTTTTGGCGCTTCCACCATGCCTTTGTCAGCATCCGCTTCCGCTTCTACACCCAGGATGTCTCCGAACCGCTTTGCTGTTTCTTCAAGTTTACTCATGAATGATCGACTCCTTTCCGTTTTGCCTGACATTGTCGGGCCTCAGGCTGTCTAGGATATGGCAATTACAGATTTTAAGTAGAACTGCCGCGCCTCTGCAGGGGTTCCTCCATGTCCTATACCTGTAATATAGCCAATCTCCAGATTTTAAATGGATAAGTTTCTACTCTTATATAAATAGCCAGAAAAGTGATTCTTAAACGTCTCCCGGTCCCAGAAAGTGTTGAACATACCCTTTCCTTATACCACTCGTTGCCATTAATCGATCCGGAACAGCAGGAATTCCCTAGCCTGCAAAAAAGACTGCCCCCAAAAGTCATTTACACAACTTTCAAGGACAGCTTCCTTCACTATTTTATTTGTCCAGTGCCTCTGATGATATACTTAGTCGACGTCAACGCCGGCAAGCCCATCGGCCCGCGGGCATGCAGCTTTTGGGTGCTGATGCCGATTTCGGCGCCGAAGCCGAATTCGAAGCCATCCGTAAAGCGAGTCGAAGCATTATGATAAACCGCAGCTGCATCGATTTCATTGAAGAATTGTTCAACGCTTGCCGCATCCGTTGAAATGATGGCTTCCGAATGCTTGGTGCCGTATTGATTGATGTGCTGAACGGCCTCGTCAACCGTGTCAACGACTTTCACTGCCACTTCAAAGCCCAGATATTCCGTCGTCCAATCTTCGTCAGTTGCAGGCGCGACATCAGAAGAGATCCGCTGCACAGCCTCATCTCCATGAATCTTCACGTTCTCTGCCTGTAAAGCATCCACAAGTTCAGCCAGATTAGCGTCAGCCCAATCTTTCTGCACAAGAATCGTTTCACACGAATTGCAGACAGAAGGACGCTGCGTTTTCGCGTTGACCGCAATATCAATCGCCATCTTCACGTCCGCTGTCTGGTCGATGAAGATGTGGCAGTTCCCCGCCCCTGTTTCCAGAACGGGGACTGTGGCATTTTGCACGACTGTTTGAATCAGCTTCGCTCCGCCGCGCGGAATCAAAACATCCAGATAGTCGTTCAATTTGAACATTTGCGACGCCGTTTCGCGGCGCGTATCTTCCAGCAATTGAACCGATTCAACCGGCAGTTTGGTCTTTTCCAGCGCACGGCGAATCACTTGGACAATCGCTTTATTGGAGTTGATGGCAGTTGAACTGCCGCGCAGTACAATTGCATTTCCTGTTTTCAGGCACAGGCTCGAGGCATCGACTGTTACGTTAGGTCGCGCTTCATAGATCATGCCGACGACACCGATCGGTACACGGATTTTTGTCATCGCCAGTCCATTGGGCTGCTCCCATTTTTCGAGGGTTTCTCCGATGGGGTCGTTTAATCGGGTTAATTGGATCAGGGCGTCCGCCATATCCTTTAAGCGGGCTGCATCCAGTTTCAGGCGATCCACCAGTGAATCGTTCATCCCTGCCTGTTGTCCGGCCGTTATGTCTTTTGCGTTTTCACTTAAAATGAAGTCCTGTTCCTCCAGCAATTGTGCTGAAATGGTCTGCAAAGCCTCATTTTTATCTTCCGTCGCCGCTTTCGCCAACTGGAAAGCCGCCTCTTTTGCTTTTTGCGCTTTTGTTACCAATTCCGTTTCTGTAACTTTTTCTTCTTGCAGAAGTTGAGTCATTCTTTGTCTCCTTTCAAATTATGCATTCACAAGTACTTTCGGTTCCACCAAATTACCGATATAAGTTCCGTCGCCTTTTCCTTCAAAAATATCGACAAGCTTGTCGCTGCCTTCGCCAGAGCCGATAAAGACCTGTACATCGGAAGCCAACGCTGTTTTCGCAGCCGTCACTTTCGATTTCATTCCTCCGGTACCGACGTTCGAAGAACCTTCCGCAGAAGCGGCATTTTCCATTTCTTCGTGGACTTCTGTAAGGAACGTGTATTTTTGGGCTGTTGGATCGGTATTCGGGTTGCCGCTGTAGATGCCATTGATATCCGTCAGGATCATCAGGAAGTCCGCGTGCACCAGCTTGCTGACTAAAGCCGACAGCATATCATTGTCTCCAAAGGTCAATTCCTTCACTGCGACCGAATCATTTTCGTTGATGATCGGCAGCACGTCCCGCTCCAATAAATTCGAGATTGTGTCATTTGCGTTCTTATACATATCTTTCGTCAACAGCAATTGTGCCGCGACGATGCCATGCTTCTTGCATTCATCCGCATATGCCTGCAACAGCAGTCCCTGTCCGACAGCTGCAGCCGATTGCTTATCGACAACGGCATCCGGACGCGATAAATAACCGATGCTCTTGAACCCTGCAGCTACTGCTCCTGACGAGATTAAAATCACTTCATGGCCATCTTCTTTCAAACGGGCCAATGCTTCGACATGTTCACGCAGTTTGCCGATCGACAATTTCCCATTCGGATCTGTCAGTGAACTGCTGCCTATTTTTACTACAATTCTTTTCTTCTCCACTTACTATCACTCCTATTTTAAATAAAAAATTTTCCCTTCTTCATGAAGACGGAAAAACCTCGGCTCCTTGGCATGTTTTCCAATTGAAGATTGGGCTCAATCCTGCGATGGGACTATACGCTGTTACGATGGTTTTATTTAACTTAATAGACCGAATTAACACTGTGAAAAAGAATTTTATATTAATAAAACAAAATGATGAGCGTATAATCCTGCATGGATCCTAAAACCGTGAAAAAGGTTTTCTCTCTGAATCCAGCAACTTCCCACCAGCGCTCCGCCTCGTTCGGTATTGTCTAAATTTCCGCTTGTGAAATTTTAAACAAAAGAATCAAGTAGCAATGTTAACATACATTATTTCCATTTCCAAATTACCCCCAGTTTTTCAGCGTCCTCGAACACTTCCCAAAGCCTATCGGATGTAAGGGTCAGCATTTTTTTAAAATTTTTTAAAAAAAAGCTCTATCCGGCTCCTGCCAGACGCCAAAACCACTGCTTCGTCATCCCCCATAAAAGCATAAAAAAAGACCATTCAGCGAATGATCTCCATGAAATGCGTCAGTATTTTGGCCGTTAATCCCCATATCACTTTGTCTTCGTAGATATAGAAATATTCATCGACCTGGCGGGTGCGCCAATTATAATTTTCCCCTCCGGCAATGAGGTCATAGGGGAAACTTTCTTCCGGCTGAATATCGAAATTCACGCGGTAGACCTTCGGATCTTTTTCGAGGAAAAACGATAATGGCACGGTGAACAGACTGTCCACTTCCGGCGGATTCGGCCGGAATTCAACATCCGGATCGATGATTCCCGCGAAGCTGTAAACGATCATGCCGAACGGCGAAACGATATAGTCCAGCGGGAAAATATCGGAAATCTGCTTGCGGCCGATGCCCAGCTCTTCCATCGTTTCACGGACTGCCGCGTCCCTTTCGGACTCATCCTGTTTATCGATTCTTCCACCCGGAAAGCAGATGTCGCCGGGCTGGTTTCTGAGCAGATGGGAACGGACTTCGAAGAGGATATGGATTTCGCCGTCTTTTTCGATCAACGGCAGTAAAATCGCAAATTTCGCAAACTCCTTATTGCCCAAAACTTCCGGAATGCGGTCTTTCACTCGAGCCACTAAACTTTTCGGATCCATATCTTCACCTCCGTTTCCTTTCCTTCTATTTTAGCAAACCCTCTGGCTAAATGCTTTCCTGGCAATTAAGTGGATACGTTGTTAATCGATATTCCGCAAAACAGCTGAGCTTGATCACCTGGGCGTCTTCGCTGTTTTGCTCCATATCTTTAAAATTCCTTCTAAAAGTTGAGTGATGTCATAAATGCTTTCATCCTTCATAATCAACTACCCATCAAATCATCAACAATTCCCTTATATCATCTTCCGTCATGGCGGCAAGCGGTTCCTGACCGGACTGGATGATTTCGTCGATGAGGTTCTTCTTCTTCTCCTGCAATTCGGTGATTTTTTCTTCTATTGTACCTTTGGCCACCATGCGGATCACCTGCACGGTGTGCTGCTGTCCCATACGGTGCGCCCGGCTCGCCGCCTGCTGTTCGACAGCCGGATTCCACCAAAGGTCATAGAGGATGACCGTGTCGGCTCCAGTCAGGTTCAGTCCGGTGCCTCCCGCTTTCAATGAAATCAGGAACAGATCGCCTTCACCCTCATTGAAGCGGCTGCACATTTCGACGCGGTCCTGTGGCGGGGTCTGGCCATCAAGATAAAAATATGGCCGCCCTTCCCGCGTCAGCCGGTTGCCGATCAATTGCAGCATTTGCGTAAACTGGGAAAACACCAATACGCGGCGTCCCGCCATCCGGCTGCTTTCGACGATTTCCATCAATTGATCGAATTTCGCCGAGCCGCCTTCATAGCCTTCAACGAAAAGAGACGGGTGGCAGCATAACTGGCGAAGCCGGGTCAGGCCGGCCAATATTTTAATGCGGTTTTTCTGCAGACTGTCTTTATTAAGATGCTTGAGCGCTTCCTGCTTCAGTTCAGCGAGATAGGCCGCATAATATTTTTTCTGCGCCGGATACAGCTCGGAAAATTGCAGCGTTTCGACTTTGTCCGGCAATTCCTTCAGCACATCCTGTTTGACGCGCCGCAGGATGAACGGACGGACGCGTTTGGCGATGCTTGTGCGCCGCATTTCAGCGAAACGCATCCGATTTGGCAGCAATTCCGGGAATACGACATGGAAAATCGACCATAATTCGTCCAACGAATTTTCAATCGGCGTCCCAGTCAGCGCAAAGCGGTAATCCGCTTCAATCGCTTTGACCGCCTTGGCTGTTTGCGTCACCGGATTTTTGAAAGCCTGCGCTTCGTCCAGGAACAACGTATGGAACGTCTTGCCCTTGTATAGAGCACCGTCCATGCGCAGCGACGGATAGGATGTGATTAAGACATCTGCTTCTGCATTATCGGCAAACCGTTTAGTTCTACGGGTTTTATTGCCATCAATGATTACGGCTTTGATATCCGGCGTAAATTTCGTGAATTCTTCGAGCCAATTATAGGTCAGCGACGAAGGCGCGACGATCAGCACCGGAGCTTGTCGCCGGCGGATTTCCGGCAGTTCCGACTGGATGAACGCGATGCTCTGCAAAGTCTTGCCAAGCCCCATATCGTCCGCGAGAATGCCGCCAAACCGGTATTTGGCCAATGCCTTCAGCCAGTTGAAACCGGCTTTCTGGTAATCACGCAATATCCCTGTCAACGGTTCGGGAATGTCAAAACCGACTTCTTCGGGATTGCTGAGATTCTGCAGCAGCTTCGCAAAATCCGCACCGGGATCGAGCAATTCGCCTTCCTCGAGCGATGCTACCAGCTGCAGCCCCTGAATCAGCGGCAGCCGGATTTCGTCGCCGAACCACTCTTCTTGATTGCCAAGTTCAAGCATCAAATCGTTCAGCGCAATAAATTCAGGCGTTTCCAAAGACAATAACGTACCGTTAGGGATTCGGTAATACTTGCGCTTTTCCTTTAAAGCAGCGAGCACCAGCCGGATTTCCGCCTCCGGAATCTCGCCCGGCTCCAGTTTGAAAGCCAGCCAATCCGTGCGTTCCTTCACTTCCACCTTCACTTTCGGTCCCAGGTAATTTTTCTGCACGCGCATTTTCACAGCTGTCGTGGCATACACTTGCATCAATTCTTCCAGCTGCGGAATGGTGTGGAACAGAAAATCATATTCCGCTTCTTCGTCCTGCATATAAAAGCCTCCGTCTGTCTGGGTGAAGAGGCTGTTCTTCATGAGCTCCATGATCCGCTCTTCTTTGCCCCGCTGGCGGCGGACGCCCGGCAGGTGGCGGATTTCATCTTCCGCTTCTTCACATGGATTGATGACCAGTTGGCCATAATGGAATTCCACTCCGGCAAGCAGCCGGTTCCGGATGCGGTCAAGGAATAGTTTGGCCGATAACGGTGTTTCTTCCAGCCGCCCGGTGACAGCGGCAGCCATATGTACTTCTCCGAGACGTTCCAGTCCCGGAATGACGCTTTCCATGAAATAATCAGCCTGAGCCGGTGTAATATCCAGTTCTGCTGAACCTTCCATCAACTCTTTCAACTCTTCCAATCGCCTGCAGTCGTCCGGCGGCAATTTCACAAATACTCCGCCACTGATCGCCAGTCCGTATGACTTCATGACCGTAATCCCATCGAGCCCTTCCGCTGTCAGCACATAGCCCGCGTCGCCGGACGTTTCAAAACGGAAGATCAACGGTAAATCGCCATCAAAACGCAAGCCTCTGTAAATCCGACCTTTATGCCCGATATTGACTGACGGAATTTCCGCGAGCAATTGCACAAGCGAATCCCATGCAGAAGCAGGAATAATGATGCGGCCACGACCAGTCACCAAACCATTGATCTTCATCAATTCACGCAGCAGCGCATCCGTTTCCGCTGTAAAACTGAATGCTTCCCGAGAATAGGTTAAATCCGCAGAAATTGGATAGCTGGAACCCTGGTAGACCGCTTGCAGAAACGCTCCTGCGTTCTGAATCGGCACTGCACCGTCCATCCCGGCGCTCAGTTTAGCCGAGAAGAAACGCTCACCGCCTTCCGCTTCGACCGAATGCAGCAGGAAGCTGATTTCCAGTACCGGCCGGTCATCGAAATGCAGCTGTTTTTTGCTTGGACGCATACTTTTGTCGCCGAACAGTTCCATCAAGCGCTCCGTTTTTTGCCGTTCCTGCTGCTGTACTTCATTGATTGCCAAAAGTGTGGCAGCAATATGCTGGCAATAGGTGCTGACAAATCCGACAGGCGGGCAGCTGCACGAAGCGAGGATGGTGCCATCCAGTTCTTCTTTGACAGAGACTTCAAAAATGCCGTTTGCCCGGACCTCCGCTTTGACCACGGAAACATTTTCACTCAGCGGCTCCAATGCCACTTTGCCCGAATCGAAATAAGCCTTGCCTTTCCGGTAGGCCGCCACGCCGCATAATTTTTTTATCCGATAATCGTTCAATGATGAATTCATGGAATGACCCTTTCCCGTACATGCTTGCATTTACTTTCCATTATCGCCAATAAACCCGGTTACGTACAATCGAACTGATTGCCCAATTAGAAAAGCGGAAACGGCCGTTAAGCTCCGACAAGCATAAGACACACTGGCGTAGCGGCATGTTTTCAGCCGCTTAGCCAGTGGGGCTTATGACCCGAAGAGCTGGGTCGCCGGAGTCTGGACACAGAAAAGCGGAAACGGCCGTTAAGCTTTAATCAACAAAAACACCGCTCCCGCCGATTGGCGTAGCGGTAATCCTTCTTTAACCGATATAGTGGAAACTGCGATTATGCTGAATCTGATTTTTGCCATTCCGCTTGGCGTCATACAAATAAGAGTCCGCCTTTTTAAAAAAATCGCTTTTGGACAAACCCGGATAATAGTTCTGCAATCCCGCGCTGATGGTGACGCTTCTACCGGCAATTTCCGCATGCCGCACCTCCGCGATGCCCTTGCGCATTTCCTCCAGAATTGCCAGCGTTTCTTCGAACGGCTTTTCTGTGAAAAGGACAGCGAACTCTTCTCCGCCGTAACGCGCCACTACATCGTGGGGACCCGCTTTTTCTGCTATGATTTCCGCTACATGTTTCAACACCAAATCACCGCTGCTATGGCCGAAATTATCATTGATGCTTTTGAAGTTATCGATATCCAGAATCGCCAGCTGAAGCTGCATCCCCGAATTTTCCGCCTGCTGGACAAGCGAATCCAGATAGTTTTGGAAAGTCTTATGGTTAAAAAGCCCGGTCAGCGCATCCGTCTTCGATAATCGTTCCATGATGCGGTTCTGAATCAGCAGTTCTTCCTCTTTTTCCGCTGCATGCCGCAGCGTCGTAAGCATTTCCGTCCCTCTTTCAATTACTGCCAAATAAACGATATACCCGGCCACCAGAATGAACAGATAAGCAAAATATTCATATGGCGTCATTGCCGCCCGGCTGTCTGCACTTATGACATAAATGACGAGAAGAGCAGTGAAATTGGTCAAAAAACTGATGGTCAGCTTAAACTTCTTCAGGTAAATCAACGAGATCGCCATTGGCAGCAATAAAGTCATCTGAAGGCCCGGTAAACCCGGATTTGCCAGAATCATCACAACCGCAAGGAGGGTGCCTGCGAAAAAGAGGATGTACGGGTTATAGATTTTTAATATTTGTACCATGAACCAGGAAAGCAGCATGATGGCCAGGATAAAACTTGTCGGCCAGATCATGCGCAGTGATATATAGTCTTCTATATAATAGGAATAGTAAAAGAACGTGACGATCAAGCCGACTAATTGGCCCCCGATTGCCACAATGGCCAGCAAGCCATAAAAGTAGAGAATCTTTTTTGCCCAGAATTCATAATTTAAACCCAATTGATTTGTCTTTTCCACGAGGTCCCCCTCCCTTCATCTTCAAATTCTTCCCTTTATTCTCATTCTATCAGGAACTAAGAGGAATAATATACTACTATTAAGATATTATTTTTAATGAAATTCCGCTGAATCCCCCGCTGCTGCTCCTGATAATTACTATCTATCAAAAAAATAAAGACTCCTCGCAATTCCCCACCCGAACCTCTATAATTATGGGAACAAGCAATTATAAAATATCGGATAAATATGCTTCCGACGGAAGGAGGAATTTTCATGGCTTCAGAAAAGACGGTACAATCTGAAATAGGCGGCTATATTTCAACGCTGCTCCGTGATCATTTTGGAAAAGGTCCAACATCCGTTTATGTAACTATCCGAAAGCCATTTATCGTTATCCACTTCCGTGGGTTCATCGCCCCTATGGAAGCCGTGCTGCTGAAACAGAAGGAATGGAAACGAGTTTTGGAAACCCGGGATTTACTGATCAATGAATTGGAAGAAGACATAAAGCAGAATCTGTGGCGAATCGGGCAATTGGATATCAGTGAATTTCATGCGGACTGGAATCTTGAACTGGAAACAGGATTGCTGATTGGTGTCATCGATGAAAAAGTGCAGGAAAATGATTTTGAATGGCCCGCAGAGATTGACAGGGATACCTTCGAGGAAAAGATTGAATCAGCCAGTGAACGTGCCGAAAAAACACCGAGCTCTATTGAAAGTTATTGGCTGAATGACCGGACAATACTGGTCAAAAGATATGGCATCTTAGTAGGGATCGAGAAAGCGTTGATATCGGAAGGCTACTCCGAAATTCTCAAGCTCGCCAAACGACCGTTGGAGCGACACTTGATATTGGAATCGCATCCCGAAAAAATACTGAAACGCAATATTAAAGAAGTTTTTCTTGATTGGAATTTCCAGGATGATATCGGCTATATTGTGTTTCTTCTGGAACCACCCAAAAAGCAATAACTGACTTTCCCGCCCATTAAACAGGGCGGTTTTTTATTGGCGTAAAATAAAAAACCTTGATAGAAGGTGGGAAATATTACAAGTGTTTTACAAAACGGTTAATGGTGTTTGAGCGCATGTTAACCGGGAAAATCACATACTGTAACACCCAATACACTTTAAGGAGGAGTTAGAAATGGCAGACAAAAACAACGGCAACAAAATGAGTCGTGAAGAAGCAGGTCGTCTTGGAGGAGAAGCAACATCCAACAGCCATGGACAGGAATTCTATGAAGAAATTGGGGAAAAAGGTGGAGAAAACAGCCACAGCGGCAACAACTCGGGAGGCAATAATTCCGGAGGCAACAAAATGAGCCGCGAAGAAGCCGGCCGTAAAGGCGGCAGAAACAGCCACAGCGGCGGCAACAATTCATAAGCGCTTATTGTGGAACAGTGAAAGGAGGGCAATTGCCCTCCTTTTTTCTATACAATAAAATCCAGCTCTTATATAGTAGAGACAGGTGATGATATGAAAACGAAACTATATGTCCATTCGGCAAATTTCACAGCCGGGCTCACACTGAAAGATGCGGTAGAATTCGAACTCAATAACATGGCGCTACATGCTTGTGAAGACCCGATGCTGATTGTGGAAAACCGACGGAAACTGGCAGATTTCCTCGGCCTTACCCTCGTCGATTTTGTATGCGCCAACCAGACGCACAGCGCCAATTTCCACCGTGTCGAGGCAGCAGACAGAGGGCGCGGATCCACTGAGACCGGGCATGCAGTGGAAAACACCGATGCGCTGTATACTTATGAAACCGGTCTTCTGCTCTGTACGTTCGCCGCTGACTGCGTTCCGCTCCTTTTTTACAATGAAGACAAAGGACTCATCGGCGCCGTGCATTCAGGCTGGCAAGGCACCATCAAAGAAGTGACATTAAAGCTTTTCGAACATCTGAAGAACGAGGAAGGCTGCAAACCGGAAGATTTCCATGTCCAGATCGGCGCTGCATTAAGCCAGGAAAAATTCGAAGTGGATGAAGATGTCTACTTGAAATTCAAAGCGCTCGGCTATGCGGATGAATTCATGTATCACAACGCGGAAACCGGCAAATACCATATCGATAACCAGCTGACCGTCAAGAAACAATGTGAATTGGCAGGCATTCCGACAGGCAACATTTCAATCGATCGCACGTGCACATTCATGAATCCTGAAGGTTTTTCTTACCGCGAAGACAGGAAGAGCGGACGGCATATGGGCTTTATCGTTAAAAGAGCGTGAGCAGGCAATCTGCTCACGCTTTTTTGTATTATTTTTAATATCTTACTGCATTAAATGGACTCTATCTAACTCCCTTTAATACAACAAACTTCTCACTTTGGTTTTCTCCAATCGATACACCAGCACTACACCCAATATTGCACCACTGATACTTGATACAAGGAACGGCGGCATGAAGAACAGCGCTGCGGTTTCAGTGCCCATCAACAGTTTGGCATACGGCACAGCAATCAATGATGCGATGATGCCGGTGCCGATGATTTCACCGACTGCCGCAAATCCGATGCGGCCCGACATCTTATACAATAAACCCGCAAGCAATGCGCCGATCATTCCTCCCGGAAATGCCAATAGCGATCCGGTGCCGGTCAGCACCCGCACTACTCCCGTCACAAAGGCTATCGTAACGGCAGGGATTGGTCCGAAAAGCACAGCTGCTATGACATTGATGGCGTGCTGAATGGGATAGGCGCGGGCAATTCCAGCCGGGAACGATACAAATGCTGAACCGGCAACCGCAAGCGCTACGAACATTGACATTACGACAAGTTTTTTTGTGTTCATATCAATACCCCTTTATATGAATTTTTGAAATGCGCGATTTGCAAAGCAATATCGTCAGCCTCCGACAAAGCCGAAATGACGGCAACACCGCATGCACCCGCCTGCCAGGCTGCTGGCGCATTTTGAGGCGTGATTCCACCAATGCCGAAAACAGGCGTCAACGGAAAGTGGCTGGTGACTTCCGAGATGCCCGCCGTGCCTGCCGGCCGTTTTGCATCTGCTTTCGATCGCGTGCCGTACACTGGACCCATGCCGAGATAATCCGCACCGGCGTCGATGGCAATCTTCGCTTCCTCGAGTGAATGCACAGAAACACCCAGCATCTTTTCCTTGCCGATCAGTGTCCGCGCCTGCCCGCAATCCATATCTTCCTGTCCGATATGGATGCCGTCAGCACCGACAGCGAGAGCCAATTCGACATCATCATTGATTAAAAAAGGAACTTCGTAAACTGCGCATAAATCGCGGCACTTTTCCGCAAACTCCAACAAATCCTGCCCCTGTAAAGCTCCCGCTCCTTTTTCGCGAAGCTGGAAATGGCTGATGCCGCCTTTTAAAGCTTCTTCCAATATCGACAGCGGGTTTTTGCCTGAAGCATTCTGCGTCCCCATGATGAAATAGACAGAAGGTTTATTGAACAAATTGTACATCCCCTTCCGCTGCAAAATGGCGGTAAGCGGCGTGGTTTGTCGGACCATGTCCAGCACCGATATGCAATTGATGCGAAAGCGCCGCCTGGATGAACCGTTTTGCCGTCACCAAAGCTTCCGGCAATGCTTCCCCTTTAGCCAATTCGGCTGTCAAAGCGGCTGAAAAGGTGCAGCCGGTGCCGTGCGTCTGCTGCGTATGAATACGTGCAGAGCGCAATCCAAATGATTCACCGTTTTGATCGAGGCAATAATCTTCCGCTATCAGCGGATTATCGGCATGTCCCCCTTTGATGACGACGGCTTTCGCGCCAAAAGCGAGAATCTGTTCAGCCGCTCTTTTCCGGTCTGCTGCCTCATGGATTTTCATGCCGCTCAGCATTTCCGCTTCCGGGATATTCGGTGTGATGACAGCTGCCAATGGCAATAACAAGGTCCGCATTGCCTCGAGTGCTTCCGCCTGCAGCAACGTTGCGCCGCCTTTTGCGATCATCACCGGGTCTACTACAAGATTGCGCCAGCCATGCTTTCTGATTCCCGCCGCCGTTTCAGCGATGATTTCAGCGTCGAAGAGCATTCCCGTTTTCACGGCGGCAATGGTAAAATCCGCGCCGATGGCATCGATCTGCGCTTTCACCGCACCGGCAGGCATGGGATAGACCCTGTGGACGCCGCATGTATTCTGCGCCGTTACTGCTGTAATGGCCGATGTACCGAAAACGCCGAGCTCCTGAAAAGTCTTGATATCCGCCTGTATGCCCGCTCCGCCGCCGGAATCCGAACCGGCAATCGTCAATACCTGCTTGATCGCTGCCACAGTATATCCACCCCTTCCCCATTTTCAAAGTCGAAGCCGTTGTCCTCATTCTCCATGCCGAATAAAACATCCAGGAACGTGTCGCGGAAACTGCCAGGCCCCTTCGAACTTGCAGCAGCCTTTTCACCAGCCGCCCCGTAAAATTTGAGAGCTTCAATTGCCGCAGCTGTTGGATCGTCAGGACTTACTGTCGTAAAAGCGGCTGTCACAGCGCTTAGCAGACAGCCCATGCCGGTCACTGAACCCATCATCCGGTCGCCGCCCCTGATCTTTTCTACCCGCGAACCGTTGGCCACGATATCGGTCTCGCCTGTCACTGCCACCACCAAGTTATATTCTTTTGCCACTTGCATAGCCAACTCCTCCAGGTCAATATTGCCTTCACCGGCATCGACGCCTTTTGATGCCCAGGCTACCCCGCCGATTGCCGCCAGTTCACCCGCGTTGCAGCGCAGCACACTGACATCGATTTCCGTTAAAATCTTCTGGACGGCTTCTTTCCGAAAAGCGGTCGCGCCTGCTCCCACCGGATCAAGGATCACCGGAACTTTTTCCTTATTCGCCCGTTTACCGGCGAGCAGCATGCTATGAAGCGTTTCTTTATTCAACGTTCCGATATTCAATGACAATGCGCGCGAAATGGCGACCAGTTCTTCCACTTCTTCTTGTGCTTCGCCCATGATGGGCGAAGCACCGATTGCCAGCAGCCCGTTCGCTTGAAAATTCGACACGACGTGATTGGTGATGCAATGGATGATTGGATTTTCACTGCGGATTTTACTGATCATCTCAAACACCCGCCTTTACTTGAGCCGGCAATTCCCATGTCTCCATCGTCCAGGCCTGCTGCCAGAAATTCCATTCGTAATAGCTGCTGCGGCGGAAACGGTCCTTTAATTCCTGGCGACGTTCCGCAGACAGCCCTTCCGCCAGACGGTCCATCCGCCCGATCTGCTCCTGCACCAATTCGCCAAACCATTCCGAACCATACGTCTCGATCCACCGGTCGTAAATCGGATGCCCCGGTTCGGCGTCTTTCAGGCGCTCCCCAATTTCATAATAAAGCCAGTAACAAGGCAGGATAGTCGCGACCACATCCGCCAGATCCCCTTCCATCGCGCGGTACATATGCGACACATACGCATATGCACTCGGCGACGGTTCGAATTTTTTCCAATCTTCCTCTGTTACGCCAAGCATACCCATGAATGATTCATGAAGCGCCATTTCCGCCGCACATGTCTGCTCCGAATGATGCGCAAAGCTTTTCGTCGTCGCAAGGTCCGGCGCTTTGAGCGCACCGACCGCTTGCATCTTTGCAAAATTCGTCAGGTAATAAGCGTCCTGCATGACGTAATAGCGGAATATCTCCACCGGCAAACTGCCGTCCGCAATCCCTTTCACAAACGGATGATCAAAACTCGCCTGCCATAACCCCTCGCACTCCTGCCGCACTTCCTGTGTAAATTTCATCTTCTCCAGCCCCTTTCAGGCAAAATAAAAAGCCGCTTTCCAGTAAAGGAAAGCGGCAATAATATGCAAAAAGATAGAGAAATCCGGCATACGCTCGCCCACTTCCCTCCGCTGGTATAATCCAGATCAGGTTCAAAGGGTCCGAGCGTTGCTCGTCTCAGCCGATAACCGGCTCCCCCAGTGGTGCATGTATTCAGTTGTTCCCCCAAAGATTATCACATAGTCTGAAAAATCACAAATGTATTTTTGAATGATAGACAAATCACCAGATTTCCCTTTGGCCACTTACCGGCCTATGAAAATATGGCGACCTGCGGCAGGGTACCGAAGATAATTGTCCCCCTGCCTTTCTAATCGAATTTTAATCTAATACTCATTCGTTTCTTACCTTCGATTGTTATTATTTGCTTGAAGCAAAGATAAAGGAGGAAAAAATATGAAGAAAAATATTTTTATAGGCGCTGTTATCACTGCTGCGGTTTCAGGGGCGGCTGTGGCAGGAGCTTCGAATGACCAAGCCAATGAGGGGCACAAGGAAATATCCGCATATCAAGCACTTCAGACAGCATTCACCCACGTCGAAGGCTTCGTTAAAGAAGTGGAACTCTCCTTTGAAGGTGACGAAAACCATTATGAAGTTGAAATTGAAAGCAGTGCAGACGAATATGAATTCCATGTTGACGCTGCGTCCGGAGAAGTCGTTTGGCAGGATTCGAGCACGACCTCAGAAGAGGATGATCGTGATGAGGCGGACGATTCTTCCTTAACTGAAATTGAAAATGCTGCGTCTTTCGAAGAATATGAAACAATCTCCAATCAATTAAGTACAGAAAACCTCACGTTCTTCATGGGCACTGACAATTCCGGTAATCGCGTCATGTTCCTGTTGGATGAAAATGGAGAGAAACGTTATAAAACCATCTTTGTAAAATACAATAGCTACTTAAAAATTATTGATTTAGACGGTGGCAGAGAAGTGTATTACGGAAAACTTAAATGATATGTATACCGTTACTATAATTTTAGCTCAAAGAAACCCAGGATCTTCTTATAAGATCCTGGGTTTTTGACAGAGCTCTTGATTTTATTTTTATAAATTAGAGCAAGTGGCCATTTTATAACCGGCTATTTTCAGTCTATCAAAAAATATATTTTTTCTTATTTAAAATTGCAAGGACTTTCGATAAATTAAAATGTAAGTTGATAACCATCACCTATTACCCGTTCATAAATGTACGCTTCTACCAACAAAAAAAGAGGAAAAGCCGTGCTGATTTGCACTGCTTTTCCTCTTAGTATCTGCTATTTGTATTCTTTCTACTTCCGGTAATTCCTCATATGTAAACCTCTGGCGTTTATTCAATGAAGTAGTTATTTCTGACCGCCAAAGATTACATAATTAGTTAATCGCAATTGGATCGCTTAATATCTCTCCTGTAGAACTACGCCCTACAAGGAAGTACTTGTTATCATCGAATGCTAACCCTTCAAAGCGTTTATATGAGATATCTCCCGGTTCAGTTGACCGGAAGGCTGTAGCACGATAGATATCTACTCCTCCTTCTGCTGTCTGGATATCAAAATCGATATCCTCGCTTTGACTTTGGGACAAATCATAGTAAACCGTGGTGGAGATTGGGGTCGAGACCACCTTCTCAATTGTAATTATCTCGCCATTCCTTAGGGTTATTTTCTGGTTCAATGCAAATTCTTTTCTTTCTTCCAGCAATTTCTTTTGTGAAACTTCCACATTATATTTCCAAGGCAACTCAATTGTTTTTTCGAAATTCCACGTATCGTAGCTAATTTCAATGGAGAGTTCTTCAGCTGTGATGGTTTGATCCAATTTTACATCGTTATAAATCGTATACATTGAATTATTCAATTCAATCGACTGCCCACCGGTACTACTATAAACATGCCCATTTACTTTGACGGTCGGCTGAATATGGGTCCGGTAATCAAAATCCACACCTGCAGCCGGCTCAAATGTGGCACTCAAAAACAGATGTTGATCGTCCATCATGACTTCATTTAATGTTAAGTGGCCAAGTTCATTTTCCGCTGTCTCCCCAATGGCTGTTTTGTATGCAGAATAATCCGTTGAGTCCTTTTGGGTAATATATTTTTCGATGGTTTCCCCGATAAATGGCATATTTGCTATCGTTCCCTTCTCTATTGTGATAAATAGACTAAGCACACATACTGCAACTGTTGCAAATCCGATGCCCAGCCATTTTTTCTTCCGTTTTTTAGGTCGAGTTTGATGGTGAACTCGCTTTAGAATCCGTTTCTCTTCAAATGCGGTTAAAGGGATTTCTTCAATTCCATCCAAATCCTGGCTCACTTCATTCAAGTCTTTGTAAAACGACATCTCCTTACACCTCACCTCTCAGCAGAATGGTTTTTAGTTTTCTTCTTCCTCTGGAAAGCTTGTTATGTACCCAGGATTCCCTAGCATGAAAATCATCGGCAATTTCTTTTGAGGGAACGCCTTTCACATAATATTTCTCAAAAATCTCTCGTTCGACATCTGTTAATCCATTTAATATACTCTGCATATCGAATAAAGGTTGTTGTGAAATTTGTTGCTCCGGAGTATTTTCATCTAACGCAAATTGGCTCAAGCCCTTTTGGGATTTATTGATTTTACGCAGGTAATCAATGGCACGGTATTTCGCAATGGCGGCTATCCATTGCTTGAAAGTATTTTTTGTCGCATCAAACGAATCGATATGGAACCAAACCGCGACTAATATGTCCGATAAGCACTCTTCCATGTCTTGCGGATTACCCTTCAGATACCGTTGAATTATCGCTTTCAAAAGACCGCCATATACTTGAAGTAGATACGGCAGCGCTTCTTCGTTTTTCATTTTTAGTTGCTCCACCACATTTTCCTCCGTCAACTTCAATACGAACCCTCCTTCCACCTGTTTTGAAATACTTGCCTATTAATACGTCTATCGATTTAAAATCCTATCAATCCTAAAATAAAAAGAGAGAAATGAATTATTTAATCTCAAATTCTGCATATGACCATTTAATTCAAAATACACTTATACACAAAGAAAGACCAGATGCTTTTAGTTAAGCATTTGGTCTTTCTACTTCAGATAACGTCATGATATGTAAACTATTCCGAAAAAATCAGCATGTGTTTTTGCTTTTCTTTTATAATGTTTTTCAGATTATAATATTTTACGGAAAGCTCCTCTCTAGAAATGCCCTACTCTATCTATTCATTTTTAAAGAAATACCAAATGATTCCCAGAAGTATTTAGATGCTGTTAAGACAGCCGACCACATCTTTCCCGATGTTCTGAAGTTGCTGCTATTTGCTGACCCCTCATTTTTCGGTTGGCCGATCTTCCCTATTCTCTCCATCAGTAATTAATAAAGATGTACATAAGAAAGCTGGAAATTTTACTGAAACTTTAATATGTGATATATTTCTAACATAAAGTTATTTATTTCTAACAGGAGGGAATAAAGATGAAACTGAAACGAGGATTGTTTGCAGATGACGAGCGCTCCAAAAAAGTCAAAATCCATGCAGCCAGCAGAGCATACTTTTACTCCTTATACTTTTGGTTAATTTTGTTTGCATTTCAAAGATATTTTGATAACGATGATTTGTTAATAATCGGTTTAATAGGAATGGCGCTGTCACTATATATATCCTGGCTATTCACGCGAAACAAGAAGGGCTTGGACTAATGAGAACAAAGATTAAGGAATACAGAGCTAAATATGGGTTTACACAAGCGGACCTTGCAATGCGAGTAGGAGCGAGACGAGAAACGATCAGTTTTTTGGAAAAAGGCGAATACAATCCATCTCTAAAGCTCGCAGTAAAAATTGCGCAGCAATTTAATGTGAGTGTAGAAGAATTATTTATTTTTGAGGACTCGGATTTTGAATAGCATCGGAATGCAGACTGTCTGTTTATAGGGCAGTCTGTTTTAATTTGAAATTAGGGAGACCTTGTAAGGCTATGTGTTAAGTAAGTGGCCGTAAAAATATATATACAAAAAGCAAGACCTTCTTGACTATCCCGCTATTGTTCTATAATTTAAAGTTTTTTACTCCCTGTAACTTCTTATCCGTAAAAAGGATCTTTTAGCAAGTTAAATTTCGCTAAAGCTGAAGATACTAAACAGCTGTTTTTTATCGTTTTCACTATCTATTGAAAATCATTCCGGCTTCTTTTCATTTGGGAGGAATTATTAAAATTCTTGAAAATAAAAAAATCCACCTATATGAATAGGCAGATTTTCTACTTTTAAATAAAAAATTCAAAATCAATTACAAAATTGAAGATGACCAATGTATGAAGGACAACAAACCACAATGCCTGACGATTTAAACGCACTTCATTTTCATAATGCATAACTCTCATCTCCTTTTGAACAGTATACTCGCATACTTTTTAGACTGCAATAATAGAGTGAAAATTTAATTTTTAGCCAAACAGCTTGAACTAAGCTCTTAGAAATCCTAATTCATTATATTGCACATGCTGGCATTGGATGAAAAGTAAAAGAACCTAGTTTGACAGAAGAATGGTCAAACTAGGTTCTTGAAATGGATTCAAAACAGTCCCACTTATTTAAATATCTGTTAACCGAAGTTTAGTTTACGAAATTTCGCTTTACTTATTCCTTTTCAACAAATCACCCAGCCATCCTTTTTTCTTTAAGAAGGAGTATAGCAGCAGTGTATTGAGCATTATAAATATCCCGGCGAATAAGTAAGCATATGTCCAATTCAATTCCGGCATATGTTTAAAATTCATGCCCCACCAGGCTCCCCAGGCAGAAATCGGTGTGAACAGCAAGGTGATGACCGTCAATGTTTTCATTATTTCGTTGCCAGCAACTGAAGCAGTGACGTCTTCGACACTAACCATGGTGCTTACTTCCTGGGTATACTCTCTGATTAAATAGTGACAACGGTCAAGCTGTTTGTCCGCTCTTTTATATAAGGGCTGATTATGATGCTTCTCATCGAATGCTTCTTCAATAACCATATGTATTTCTTGAACAGGGATGGTCAGATTCTTCAATAAAAGCAATTGATGCCGAAGATCAATCAGTTGATTCAGCACCTTTTGCCCATTCGATTTTTGCAGCTCCCATAGCAGCTTTCGAATAGCCACTTCTGTGGCATCAACCTGGATAAGAATGCTGGCAATGACTTCATCGATGATCGCCATCATCCCTTCAATCGCCGTATCTGCTGTAGCCATATTTTGCAAAACCAACTCTTTGTCCAACCCCTCGGTTTCAAGAAAATCCAGATTACCCGTAATTAAGGTATCCTCGGATAAGTAAAAACGAAACACTTTTCGAGAATCTTTGTCATGGGGCTTTAATTTGTAAACAAGAGAACCCCATATCGCTTTTTTATGGTTGATGTTTCGGTTCATCTGTAAATTGTTTTGCTCTTCCTCCCCCCCTTGTTTGTCCCATTCATCCGGCAAAGTATCGATTGGAATTAGTTTTTGCAGTTCGGCTTCTTCTGTCTGGAGATCAACTTCAATCCATTTCCACTGATTATTGGAAAACGCATGCTCCTTCATAATAATAAAGACTCCTCCCACTAAAAATTGCAGCAGTTTGCATTAAGTGTCTCATTCAAAGCAAGTCTTTTCTATACGATTGTTGCTTGTAATTTATCATAGCTTATTTTATTGCATGCAATCATTGTAAAAAGGCAGTTCGTTATAGCACCTATACGCGGATAGATGAGAAAAAAACATTATTAAGCATTGTTTTTCCCCTTTGTATTTTCTATTAAACTTTTGGCTACTTCCGATAATCCTACATATGTTAACTCTTTTATGAGTCCTTAATTGTAAAGTGGTATTTGTGTTTCATTTAATTGATACCCTCTTTATCTTCTACTAACAGAAACCTGGCGATAGAGTGCAAAAACCTCTTTATTTTCCTGTTCCCATCCAGGGTTACTTTGCATAGGTATGTTAAACGTCGTTTCCATTTCATGTGCCAGGTTAGCTAACATTATCTTTTTTCTGTTGGCAGGATACTTCCCCTGCGCTATTATTTCATAGCGTTTTTTATAGTACTTCAACATCATTTTACATTCTCCCTAAAGTGAAAAGTTAGCCTTATCATCCTCTAGTTCTTCGTTCTTAACCTCATTACACTGCATTCTGATACAAGTAATTCATTCACGCTCAGCTAGTTTTCACTGTCTAAACTTCAAAAGACAAGAGAGATCACCGTTTTATGGTCTCTCCTTTTTCATTTTTTCATTTTATTTTTATCATCCTTGACTAGTAGTCAGTCAACTCAGCATAAACGACTAACCGCTCTTCGTAATGGCCACTTTCAGTATCAAAAGTTCCAGTGCACGTAATCAAATTCAACTTCGGTTTTGAGCTGGAACCAAAAATGTCATTCAAGGGTGCATCTTCCGGTGCATAAGCTTGCTTGTCCGTTACAGTGAACGTCAACTCTGTACCATCTGTTCCAGTAACGTGAATTAAATCGCCCGGTTCTAATTTCTTTAAGTTGAAGAAAGTGCCGGGCTGTGAAAGACCGTCCACATGTCCAGCCAGTACTGCATTCCCGTTATTTCCAGGCTTCGTGCCCGGCTCATACCACCCGATTGTATGGATATCAGCTGGCGCTTCCATATTGCCTTCCGGCGTTTGGCCGACTTCTATGATTTCCGCTTTTTTATCGATTGCTGGAATTTCAACCTGAACCGGCGTCACCCCAAATTGTTTTTCTTCTATGCTTTTATCTTCACCAGCGAAAGTTGAGCTTAAAGAAGAGACTTTTTTCAAAACTTCCTCTTCCACTGTATTTTTCTGCAACACAATTTCCTGTGTAAAGCGTTGTTCTATTTGTTTAAAGTCATGATCTATTTTCGTTTGTGAATTATTGGTCGCTTGAATCGGGTTTCCACTGAAGGTCGTAAAAAGAAACAGGATATATATGAGACCAGCTTTTTTGATAAATGAGTTCACACATTTCACTCCTTATCTAAAAATAGAATATAGCACATCTTTTAATAAATACTATTAATTAGCAGATAAATATAAGACGAATTCATTTCCTTAACTGAAGCACGAATAGAAACACTAAAAAAAGTATGCCTATTCCAAATTCAGTTTAGAGCTAATGATAGAATTTCACTGCATATAAAAGTCCAGCATCTTTATAAATTGATAAAAAAGGGGAGAATAGATCCCCCCTTTTCCATCTGCTTATTCTTGTAACGCTTTTCTTCTTGTGAATACTAGAGCTCCGGCAAGTGCCAGTAATGGGAATGTGTACAGCATCCAGTTCATATTCCCTGAATCAGCCATACCACCCATGCCTGTTTCCGGCATTCCCGGTGCTGCAGCAAATTTCTCCGGGTTCTGTTTAACGATCGCACCTGACAACGCTTGACCGATTGTGAACATCAAGGCATGGCCTTCAGTCAACGTGTTGTAAACTGCCTCGTAATCACCTTCTGCATAGCTGTTTACGATATCGATTGTGCTTTGTTCATGTTGTTGAAGAACACTGATAGCTGTTTCTTTCGGCAGTTCTCCTCCAGTTGCTTCGCTCAGTAAAGTACCTAAGTCAACAGCGAAAGTATTCAGCAACATATCGGTAATTTCGTTTACTTTCTCCGTATCGCCATTGGCAATTGCTTCTCCAAGTGCTTCACTGTCTTCATACTGTGTAGAGAAGATTTCGCTGAATGCATCAGCAGCTTCCTGGCCGTAAAGTGATTTCACTGCCGCTTTCATCTGTTCAGCATTCGCTTCCTGCATTTCGCTTACAGCTTCGAATGCTTCTCCGCCTTCACCTTTGGCAGCTTCATACGCTTCTACTGATGTAGCTGTTTGATAATAGAAGTGAGCACCAAGCAATTGGCTGAAAGTGGCTCTTAAATCTGATGCTGGTGTTACCGCTTTCGTGTTGTCAAATTTCTCTGGCATTTGCGTCACAATTGCACTTGATAATGCCGTGCCGATTGTGAACATCCGCTCGTATCCTTCATTGAATTCCGTGTATGCTGCTTCGAAATCGCCCGCAATGGAATGATCAAGGAATTGCATCACATCTTTTTCATGTTCCTGAAGAACTGAAATCGCTGTATCCTTCGGCAGGTTTCCACCTGTTGCCTGACTTAAAAGAGTTCCAAGGTCTGTAGGGAATTGGTTCAACAAGTCTTCTTTGACTTGTGCAATTTCTTCTTCGTTGCCGTTTGCAACAGCTGTACCGTATCCTGCACTGTCTTCATATTGCGTATCGAAGATTTTATCAAATGCATCAGCTGCTTCTTGTCCGTATACAGATTTTACCGCTGCCGTCAGTTGTTCTCCGTTTACCTCAAGCTGTGCTTGTGCTTGCTCGAGTCCATCACCAGTCGGTCCGCCTTCTTCAGCTTTATGGTAAGCCTGCAATGCCACTTCTGATTGATAGATGAAGTGAGTTGATAATAGCTGGCTTAGATCAGCTCTTAATTGTGCAGCAGGTGTTTCAACTGTCGGTGCTGCCACTTTTTCAGGTACATCAGCGTTGTTACCGCCAGATGCACTTACTGCTCCGGCTCCTGTTGCCAATAATGCCGCGCTTAATGGTACTGCGATTACCGTTCTTTTTGCGTTTTTCCAATTCATGTTCAAATTCCTCCTTGTTTTTTGTTTCTTGCCTATCTTTCCGATCGTTCTACAACCACTACGTATGCTAGATGAGATTAGATCACATTTTGGACATATTTTTTTAAAAAAGTTAAATACATCCTCTAAATTACAAATTTTCTCTGTAATAATTCTCACCGGAATGTCGCATGATTGTAATATTCCTACACTCCTTGACTTTCCCTGACACTTTTCTCCTAAACATATTATTTTTTTATTTTCTGAATCTAATTAACATTTTAGAGGATATTTAGTCTTAAAAACTTCTGATAGCGGCCTTTCACGCTTTCCATCAGCTTCATTATTTTTCATTTTTAACTTTTCGGCACCTTTGTTTCGAAAATGACTTCCGAGACCAAAGCTATGCCGTTTTTCCAGAATTGAATCGTTTTGCTTACGGAAGCATATATTGAAACAAGTTTAAAAACCAGTAAACAAAATTGACAAGCCCCACGCAATAAAGAAGGACGGATTCTGAAACAGATCAATACTTCCATATGTTGAAGGGCTTTTTAATTAAGGAAAGAGCCGCTTCAGTACTGCCAGTCAAAAGAGTCGATTTTTTGTATGTAGATTTTTTCTTGATATCAATCAAATATTTCCTTCTACTTTTAAGGCAATATAAAAAAGCTGAATTGCTGTTAAGAGCGATAACAGGAGTTCAGCTTTTTATCGGGTTTGAGTTACGCAGTGGCTTTTTGGCGTCGGCCAATCAACAGGATTCCACCCATCACGATCGCAAACAGCCCCACCATTGTAAACAATGGACCATTTGAAGCCGTGTCGGCCATTTCATCGCCTTCTGCTACCAGCTGGCCACGAATTTCACCATCCGGATATTCCTCCGTATGCAGATTCACATAAATATCTCCAGCAACAAGTGCCATGGAGAAATCCTGCCATGTCATGTCTCCGACAAGATCATCCGCAGTCAATGTACCCGTCGCTACTTCTCCGTTATAGTCCATCGGTTCTTCATTTTCAAATAAAAACAATTCCACCGGACCATTTTCTCCTGCCGAGCCGCTGTGCAGATGACCAGCCAATGTGCTGTTCAAGTTAGATGCACTTACCGTGTATTCCACTGATTCTCCGTCTTCACTGACTTTGAAATGTGCCTGCCCTGTTGCGTCACTTGTCACATCCCCGACTTCCTGCTCCGGCGTCAATTCCACATTGAATTCGAGCCCTTCATGAGCCGCGAAAACTGCGCCGGCAAAACCTGCTGCTGCCAACAACGATGTCAGCAGTAAAACCAAGATTTTTTTCATCTGTTCCTCTCCTCTTGATCGATTTCACCATACGGTGATAACATTTCCCTACCCCCTTACCAAACAAACCAATCAAATTATCTGAATATTGAATCTATTTATCCATGAAGTTTACACCTTTTCTTTCCTTCTTTTTGGAATTACTCTTCTTGCAATCTAAGAATGTACTGGTTTAGAGGAAGGGGTAATCCGTTACGTTAGAAGAAAATCTTTTATCATTTTAATTGGGGTTAAAATGATAAAAAAAGACCTTCTTTAATAAAAAAACCAAATCGATTGGGGTTATGCAGTAAAATAGAGGGAATAAGGAGTGCAATAGCGTTACGTACTAATAGGTTCACTGAATCCTAAAGGGGTGACAGACGATGAGAAAGAAAATGGCTTCACTGTTGATCATAACCGGACTCGCACTGGCCGGCTGGAACGGCTATTCTTGGTTTTCCGGAACTTCTTCTGGACGTGAAGCCCTTGGACAAGATGACATTGTCCAAAACACGGACAACCCGCTGTCAGGTTCTGAAAACCAAAAGCCGATCACGACTTCTGAAAGAGGAGATTCAGATGGTGTGGCGACAGATTCCACCCAAGCTGAACCCTTGCCTGTCAAAATCGATACAAAAATTAAAAAGGCAGATGTCTCGCCATTGCGTGATTATAATGAGTACGCCAAAGGAGCAGAAATAGGATGGCTATTGATTCCTGAACTTGACATGAAATACTCCATTTACTGGGGAACAGATGACGACACCCTAAACCAGGGAGTCGGCTATCACATAGGAAATTTCACGACTCCACCTGATGGACTCAGGCATACCGTTTTATCCGGCCACCGTGACACCGTCTTTCAGGAGCTGGGAGAGTTAAAAGCCGGAAGCAAAATGTATGTCCAATTTGAAGATGTGCAATATGAATATCAAATTGAAAAAACATGGATTACAGATGCCGAAGACCGCACTGTCATCGTCGAGAAAGACTCACCCACATTGACGCTGACTACCTGCTATCCATTCACTTTTATCGGATCAGCGCCTGATCGATATATCATCGAAGCGCCATTAATCGCTAAGACACCAATGAATTAACATCTGCCTTCGTCAGCCTTCAAGCTAAGTGTATAAATGAACTACACCTTTCCGAACGCTTTAAAACAATTGAAAAACGGCAAAAGTGAACGTTCGTAAACATATCAAATGATTTTACGAACGTTCACTAATCTGCAGACACTTTAACGGACGTTTTTTAGAAAGTGTTAGTGGGAAATTATGGTAAAAACAAGCAAGTGAGCGCTAATCGCACGCAAAACTTTTTAATCGCACGCAAGTGGCACTTAATCGCACGCAAATCATTCTAATCGCACGCAAGCGCCACTTAATCGCACGCAAACCAAAAAACATACTAAGATTAGTAGGACGAACCAAGGCATTGGTTTATCCTACTAATTTTTTTATAGTAGAGGTGAAGCGG
>NZ_QQRS01000015.1 GCF_003428875.1 Planomicrobium okeanokoites | reverse complement strand
TTCCCATCCCGAACACGGCAGTTAAGCTCTTTTGCGCCGATGGTAGTTGGGGGATCTCCCCCTGTGAGAGTAGGACGCCGCTGGGCACAGATAGAAAGGTCGTTACCGCGCAAGCGGTAGCGGCCTTTTTTGTCATAAACTTTATTGGAAATAACGTTTATGACAAGGCACTTGCCGATAAAAAGAACAGCTGAAGTGCTTTCATTGAAGCCACTTTGCTCATTGCTGCTCAAGTTCGTTATAATAGAAGGAATAAGAAAGATATGAGGATGAATTATATGACGCAACGGCGCCCTTTAGTGGAAGCGTTAAAGAAGTTTCAGCAACAGCGGCCGGTTTCATTTCATGTTCCAGGGCACAAGCACGGGGAATTATCCGGTTTGCCGGATGAAATACGATCGTCTTTACAGTATGATCAAACTGAATTGAGTGGATTGGATGATCTGCATTATCCGGACGGCGCTATTAAAGAAGCCCAGGATTTGCTGGCTGAAGCCTACGGAGCTGATCAAAGCTTCTTTTTGGTGAATGGTTCAACAAGCGGAAATCTAGCGATGATTCATGCAGTCTGCAAAGAAGGGGACTGTGTACTGGTTCAGCGAAACTCCCATAAATCGATTTTTCATGCGTTGGAATTGGCCAAATTGCGGCCGGTTTACCTCGCGCCCGAATGGAGTGAAGCGTCCCAAAGTGCGGAAGGCGTATCACTCAAAACCTTGCAAGATGCTATCCAGCAATATCCGGAAGCGAAAGCTTTGATTTTGACTTATCCCAATTATTACGGCATGGCTGGACCGGAAATAGAAGAAATAATAAAGTACAGTCATCTATTCGATATTCCGGTGTTGGTTGATGAAGCTCACGGCGCCCACTTGCTTGCCGGTGGGCCATTTCCTAAGTCTGCATTCTCTTATGGCGCAGATGCGGTAGTGCAGTCTGCCCACAAAACATTGCCCGCTATGACGATGGGATCTTTTCTTCATATAAATAAAGAACGCATTAATGCAAAAAGGGTCAGCAAATATCTGCGCATGTTCCAATCAAGCAGCCCTTCCTATTTGATCATGGCCTCATTGGATGATGCAAGAGCATATATTCAAACGTATTCCGGACCGGATCTGCAGCATTTTGTAGAGAAACGAAAGCTGTTTATAGAGAGCCTGCAGTCGATTTCAGGGCTTGAAGTTTTTGAAGCGCATGATCCGCTCAAAATCATGTTGAGGATGACAGGATATAATGGTTTCAGACTTCAGGGAAAACTTGAAGAAATGAATGTATATGCTGAAATGGCTGATTCACGGCAAGTGGTGATGGTATTGCCATTAATGAAACAAAGTCACACCTATCCATTTGCGGAAATCAGAAGCCGGATCCGGGAAGCTGTACAAGAACTTCGAAAAGAGCAGACGGATAAGGAACTGCCGGTAACACGCCAGGAGCCTATTGCCATCAGTGAACCGGAGATTTCCTATGAAGCGATAGATTTAGCAGATTCGGAATGGATTTCCTATACAAAAGCGATGGGCCGCCATTCAGCAGCAATGGTCACTCCCTATCCGCCCGGAGTTCCGCTAGCACTGCCGGGAGAGATATGGACACACGTAAAATTGGAGCAATTGATGGATCATTTGGCAGCAGGTGCAGTGATCCAAGGTGAACATAATCTGGCTGAAAAGCAACTTTTGGTCATACAGCATGGAGGAAACGACGAATGAACAAACCAGGATATTTTATTACGATTGAAGGGCCTGAAGGAGCTGGCAAGACGACAGCTATTGAGCAGTTGATGAAACAATTGCAGCCTTTAGGTATCGAGGCTGTTTTGACGCGGGAACCGGGAGGCATTGAGATTGCTGAAAAGATCCGTGAGGTGATTTTAAATAAAAACCACACGGCAATGGACGGGCGTACAGAAGCGCTTCTTTATGCAGCCGCCCGGCGACAGCATCTCGTTGAGAAAGTGGTACCAGCTCTGCAGCAGGGGAAAGTGGTGCTCTGCGACCGCTTTATCGACAGTTCTCTGGCTTACCAGGGGCATGCGCGCGGCCTTGGCATTGATGAAGTTCTTTCCATCAATGAATTCGCGATTCAAGACACTTGGCCGGATTTGACCTTATTATTTGATGTGCCGCCTGAAATCGGTCTGCAAAGGATTGCGGCAAACAGCGGAAGGGAACAGAACCGCTTGGATATGGAGAAATTACCTTTCCACCTAAAAGTGTATGAGGGCTACCAGGAGGTTTCACGCCGATATCCCGATCGCATTGTCAGAATCGATGCTTCCAAAGAGCCGGAAGAAGTTGTGGCGGCAGCACTGGCAGCGATTAAAAAAGGCATGGAAAGTTATACAGCGTAATTAATTGTTCGTGTTATAATTATATAGAAGAAACACCAATAAAAAGGAGTGAGTGCTGATGAAACTCGTCGTTGCAGTTGTACAGGACCAAGACAGTAACCGATTATCCAATGCTTTGACAAAAAATGATTTCCGGGCTACCAAGCTTGCCAGTACAGGAGGGTTTTTGCGCTCAGGGAATACGACTTTTTTAATCGGGGTTGATGACAGCCTTATCCCTAAATTAATGGATTTGATCCGGGAAAATTGCCGTTCGCGTGAACAGATGGTAGCACCTGTTTCACCTATGGGCGGAAACGCGGATTCGTATATACCATATCCTGTGGAAGTGGAAGTGGGCGGCGCCACGATTTTCGTGTTGCCGATTGAGCAATTCCATCATTTCTAAGCAGCGTTTAACGATGAAATACATGACACCCGTGCTCCCTTGGAACACGGGATTTTTTTAAAAAGGCGGAAGGTGAGCTTGTGCAGATGACAACCGAAGAATTCGAGCAGATGCAGCCGATTGTGATGAAGAGGCTGCAAGGAGCTTTTGAAAAAGACCGGCTGGCACATGCCTTCCTTTTTGAAGGGCCTGCCGGTTCAGGAATAAAAGAAGTAACGCATTTTTTTGTGAAGCTGCTGCTTTGCGAAAATCCGCAGCAAAATGTTCCATGTGGAACATGCAGAAGTTGCCAATTATATGACTCCGGGAATCACCCGAATATCGTGTTTATTGAGCCGGATGGCCAAAACATCAAAATCGACCAGATCCGTGAACTGATTTATTCAATGAATAAAACCGGTTTGAATACAGGCCGGAAAATATATGTCATTCAGGAAGCGGACCGGATGAATAATGCTTCCGCCAACGCTTTGCTGAAGTTTTTAGAGGAACCGGAATTCAATGTCACCGCTATTCTTCAGACAGAACGGCTGAATGCCATCATGAGCACAATCCGTTCCCGTTGCCAGCTTGTATCGTTTCAACCGCTGTCACGGCCTGTACTAATGGAAAAGCTTATTGCGGGCGGCATGACGGCTTCTATGGCCGCAACGGTCAGCATGCTGACGCAAAGTGAAGAAGAAGCGCTGGCACTCAGTGCGGATGAACAATTTCCACAGGCAAGAAAAACAGTTTTGAAGCTGGTGGAAGTGGTCAGCAACAATGTACACGAGGCACTTCTCATGCTGCAGTCCGACTGGCTTCCGTTGTTTAAGGAAAAAGAAGATACCGAAAGAGGCCTGGACATGTTATTATTTGCATATCGGGACATTGCTTCGGTAAAGGCAGGACTCGAGACAGCAAGAACGTATCCAGACATGGAAGAAACTTGGAAGCAGATGGCTCTTCAGCGTTCTTTTACTGTGTTGTCAAAACAGCTGCAGGCCATATTACAGGCCAAACAGCAATTGCCTCGCAATATGAACCGAACGCTGCTGATGGAGCAATTAATGCTGAATCTGCGGGAGGGGTAAAAATTGTATAATGTCATAGGTGTCCGCTTTAAAAAAGCGGGTAAAATATATTATTTCGATCCAGGTGAATTTACGATCGAAAAAGATGATTATGTCATCGTTGAAACAGCTCGTGGAGTGGAATATGGAAAAGTGGTCGTACCGGTCAAGACGGTCGGCGAAAACGATGTCGTATTGCCGCTGAAGCAAGTTGTGCGTGTAGCAAGTGAACGCGACCGCCAGCAGGTGGAAGATAACCGCCAGGAAGCGCAGCGCGCATTTGAAACAGGTACAGGCAAGATTGAAGAACATCGGCTCGATATGAAACTGGTTGATGTGGAATATACATTTGACCGCAATAAAGTGATATTTTATTTCACTGCGGAAGGCCGCGTCGATTTCCGGAACCTTGTTAAGGATCTGGCGTCAATATTCCGGACGCGCATCGAACTTCGCCAAATCGGTGTAAGAGATGAAGCGAAAATGCTCGGCGGCATCGGACCATGCGGACGCATGCTTTGCTGTTCGACATTTCTGGGTGATTTTGAACCGGTTTCGATCAAGATGGCAAAAGACCAGAATCTGTCCTTGAATCCGTCTAAAATTTCAGGTCTGTGCGGACGCTTGATGTGCTGCCTGAAATACGAGAACGATGAATATGAGCAAGCGAAAAAAGAAATGCCGGATGTCGGCACCCGGGTTGCGACTCCGGATGGCGAAGGACGTGTTGTCGGCATGAATATTCTAGAACGCGTATTGAAAATCCGCCTTTCTGAGCAGGAACAGACACTTGAATATGCATTAAGTGAGATAATGGACCAAGGAACGAGAGCGTGAGGTGGTTGGGGTGAAAGATAAGAACTTTTTGGATACAGTGATGGATTTTGAACAGCAGCTGGAATCGATGCAGCAGCAGTTCCGTGAATTGAAAGCAGTGGTGGCGCATACGATGGAAGAACATCATGCGCTTCAGCTGGAAAATCATCATTTGCGTGCGCGCCTGGATGAGCTTCATGAAGCGGTTCCGGAAGCTGCAGCGGCTGTGGATCCTGTTAAACTCGAAAGAGCGGTCATGGATATCGGCGAAGGTTATGATAATCTGGCCCGCCTTTATCACGAAGGCTATCATGTCTGCCATGTACATTTTGGCAGTTCCCGAAAAGGTGATGATTGCCTGTTCTGCCTTTCATTTTTAAACAAGCAGAATTGATGGCAAATTCAACAAAAGCTTCCGTCACTTTGCGTGGCGGCAGCTTTTTGTTTTGTGGAGGAGTTGAAAATATGCTGTTGGACGACGAACGGCTGGATTATTTATTGGCGGAGGAATTGCGGATCATTCAAAGCCCATCCGTATTTTCGTTTTCACTCGATGCGGTGTTGTTGGCGCGGTTCGCTTATGTGCCGTTGAAACGCGGGAAGATTGTGGATTTATGTACAGGAAACGGGGCGATTCCGCTATTTTTAAGCGCTCGGACGGAATCACAGATCATTGGGGTTGAGCTGCAGGAGCGGTTAGTGCATATGGCCAATCGCAGTGTGGCCTATAACGGGCTGGAGGAACAGATCAGCATTTTGCAGGGGGATGTCAAAACGATTCCGGAAACGCTGGGTTTTGAGAAATACGATGTGGTGACATGCAACCCGCCGTATTTCCCTGCGGATAATATGAGCGATAAGAATATCAGTGAACATATGGCGATTGCGCGCCATGAGCTCCATTTGACGCTGGACGAGGCGGTGCGTTCTGCCAGCCAGTTATTGAAGCAGGGCGGCAAAGCGGCCTTTGTGCACCGCTCAGGACGGCTGATCGACCTGATCACCGCCATGCGTGCTAACCGGCTGGAGCCGAAACGTGTGCGGCTGGTCTATCCGAAAGCCGGGAAAGAAGCTAATACTTTATTGATTGAAGGAATAAAAGACGGCAAGCCTGATCTGAAAATCCTACCGCCGTTGATTGTCTACGGAGACGACGGGGAATATACGGAAGAAGTGCGGGAAATGCTTTATGGAGACAAATAGCCATTATTTCTATGTCCTTGAATGTGCCGATAATTCCTATTACGCTGGCTATACTAATGATTTGCAGAAACGGCTGGAGACGCATAATGCCGGCAAAGGCGCGAAATACACCCGCGCGAGAGGGCCGGTGAAAATGATCCATTCCGAAGAATTTGAAACAAAACCGGAAGCGATGAAGGCGGAATATGCCTTCAAGCAATTAACGAAAGTGAAAAAAATCCGTTATATTGCTGAAGGGAAGGAGCAGGCCTGATGAAATCCCAAAAAAGTTTTCAGGAAACAACAGCAACTTTATACCTCGTTGCGACGCCGATCGGCAATCTCGAAGACATGACGGTCCGTGCGCTGCGCATTTTGAAAGAAGTCGATATCATCGCAGCGGAAGACACGAGAAATACAAAAAAATTGTGCAATTACTTTGATATTCAAACAAAGCTGGTCAGCTATCATGAGCATAATCAGGAAAGCGGCGGCCATAAAATACTCGGCTATCTGGAAGAAGGCAGATCTGTGGCGCTTGTCAGCGATGCTGGCATGCCGTGCATATCCGACCCGGGTGAAGATATCGTGAAGCGGGCGATAGCGGAAGGCTTTCCGGTCGTGCCGATTCCCGGAGCCAATGCAGCGCTCAGTGCGCTCATTGCTTCCGGCATTGCGCCTCAGCCATTCCAGTTCTACGGCTTCCTGTCACGGGGTAAAAAAGAGCGCCAGGCTGAACTTGAACTATTGAGCCAAAACCGCGAGACGCTTATTTTTTATGAAGCGCCGCACCGGTTGAAGGAAAGCCTGAAAAGTATCCAGAAGAATTTCGGCAATGAGCGCCGGATTGTTCTGGCGCGGGAAGTGACCAAGAAATTCGAGGAATTCCTGCGCGGCACGGTGGAACAAGCGGTGGACTGGGCAGATGCCAATGAAATACGCGGTGAATTCTGCATCGTCATCGAAGGAAATGCGGCACCGGATCCGGTCGAAACGACGGTCTGGTGGGAAGATTTATCAATAGAAGAACATGTCGAAGAAGTGATGGAGCGGGAACAGCTTTCGTCCAAAGAGGCGATCAAAAAAGTCTCGGCAGACCGGAAATTGTCGAAACGGGATGTTTACCAGGCTTATCACACTTAAAGAAAAAACCGGGGCGCCACAGGCGCTCCGGTTTTAAAAAACTTATTTTTTCAAGTTGCCTTGAATTTCTTTCATCAGCATTTCTGCGCCTTCAGAACTCAAGACCAATTTGCCGCCGACAAGTTTCATGTTGTCGTCTGATACTTCGCCTGTTACAGCGCAAGTCATGTTCGGCATATATTTTTTCAAGATGATCTTGTCGTCATCGACATAGATCTCCAAAGCGTCTTTCTCTGCGATGCCCAATGTGCGGCGCAATTCGATTGGAATAACTACACGGCCCAATTCGTCAACTTTACGTACGATACCTGTTGATTTCATAATATTCGTCCCCCTTGAATTTTATAGATGTTTTCGCCAAAATTCGACAATTACCACTTCCTGTCATAAATCATACCAACTCCTTTCTTCCAGGTCAACATAAAACTATCGGATTTATAATGAAATACCATAATTTATGACATATATTATTGAAATCTTTAAAAAGAAGTGCTTTAAAAGGGCAAAATTCGACAATTGGTAAAAATAAACAGAATTTTTAGATATAATATTTTGACAAAAAATACCTTTGAACCTCTAGGATTGAAAGATTGTACAAAATTGCGGACTTCGTTAAAATAAACTTTATACAAACAAACTGGAGGAATTTTTTGTGACTGCAAACAAAGAGACATATTATTTAACGACTCCGATTTATTATCCAAGCGGAAAATTCCATATCGGAACCGCTTATACAACGGTTGCATCCGATGCGATGGCGCGCTATAAACGCCTTCGCGGCTTTGATGTCCGCTTTTTGACGGGCATGGATGAACATGGCCAGAAAATAGAGGAAAAAGCGCAGGAAGCCGGCCTTGCACCACAGGAATATGTTAATGGCATGGCGGAAGCTGCAAAAAGTGTCTGGAAAACGATGGACATCACTTACGACGATTTTATCCAGACCACTGAAGCCCGCCATAAAGAAGGCGTGGAAAAGATTTTCCAGAAGTTCCTGGACAACGGTGATATATATAAAGGGCATTATGAAGGCTGGTATTGCACGCCTTGTGAGTCCTTCTATACAGAAAGCCAGTTGGACAATGGCAAGTGCCCCGACTGCGGACGCCCTGTCCATAAAGTGAAGGAAGAATCGTATTTCTTCAATATGAAGAAATATGCAGCCCGTCTCCTGGATTATTACGAGAATAATGTCGAATTTATCGAACCTGAATCCCGTAAAAACGAGATGATCAATAACTTCATCAAACCGGGTCTCGAAGATCTTTCCGTTTCGCGTACTTCATTTGACTGGGGGATTCCGGTTCCTGGAGATCCGAAACACGTTATTTACGTATGGGTGGATGCTTTGTCGAATTATATTACATCGCTGGGCTACGGCTCTGACGACGATTCGTTATTCAATAAATACTGGCCGGCGGATGTTCACGTGGTTGGTAAGGATATCGTCCGTTTCCACACGATCTATTGGCCGATTTTCCTGATGGCGCTTGATTTGCCACTGCCGAAAAAAGTTTTCGCCCACGGCTTTATCATGATGAAGGACGGCAAAATGTCAAAATCGAAAGGCAATGTCGTGTATCCGGAAATGCTGGTAGAGCGCTATGGCCTCGATGCCACACGCTACTTCCTTTTGCGCGAGCTGCCTTTCGGTTCTGACGGCGTATTTTCTCCGGAAGCATTTATCGAACGGACGAATTACGATCTTGCCAACGACCTCGGGAATTTATTGAACCGGACAGTGTCCATGATCAATAAATACTTTGATGGGGAAGTGCCGCAAATTTCCGGTGAAAAGACGGAGTTTGACGCGACACTGCAACGCGTGGCGAAAGAAACGGTCGAAACTTATGAGAAGCACATGGAGAAAATGCAGTTCAGCATGGTGCTGAGCGAAGTTTGGGTGCTGATTTCAAGAACCAATAAATATATAGATGAAACACAGCCGTGGGTCTTGGCGAAAGACGAAGCGACGAAAGAACAGCTTGCTTCTGTCATGGCCCACTTGGCGGAAAGCTTGCGCATGACAGCGGTTATGCTTCAGCCATTCCTGCCGAATGCACCGAAGCAAATCATCGAACAGCTTGGCTTGTCGGAAGAATATCTGGCTTGGGAAACGCTGGACGGTTTCGGCAAGATTCCTGCCAATACAAAAGTGGCTGCCAAAGGCACACCAATCTTCCCGCGTCTTGAAATCGAACCCGAAGTTGCATATATCCGTGACCAAATGCGTGGTGGAGCTGCTGCGGAACCGGAAGAAGAAGCAATCGAAGAAGTGCCGGACGTACCGGAAATCACGATTGAAGATTTTGCGAAGGTCGACCTTCGTGCAGCAACGGTTACAGCTTGTGAGCCGGTGCCGAAAACGTCGAAGCTGCTGAAACTGCAGCTGGACTTGGGCTATGAACAGCGCCAAGTGGTTTCGGGCATTGCCGAACATTACAAGCCAGAAGAATTGGTCGGTAAAAAAGTAGTGGTCGTTGCGAACTTGAAACCAGTGAAATTACGCGGTGAATTATCGCAGGGCATGATTTTGGCCGGCGAAAAAGATGGGTTCCTGACAATGGCATCCATTGCCGAGAAATTGCCGAACGGTGCAAAAATTAAATAAACCCTTATCATAAGATGGTCCGCTTGACTGAGCGGGCTATTTTTATTATGGTGAATTTTGCAGTCTTTTCTGGATGGATTACAGGCAATTTGTCATGCAAAAAAGATGTTTTGTTATACAAATGTAATATTACTGAGAAGAAAGAAATGAAGATTACGGATAAAATAAAGCTTAGCGTAAGGAGAATGCATATGTTTATTGATACTCACGTACATTTAAATGCTGACCAATACGACGATGACTTGAAAGAAGTCATCGAACGCGCATTAGAAAACAATGTTACAAAAATGATTGTCATCGGTTTTGATCGCAAAACGATTGAACGTGCCATGGCATTAATAGAAGAATACGATTTCCTTTATGCGGTGATCGGCTGGCATCCGGTTGATGCGGTTGATTGTACGGATGAAGATTTGACATGGATCGAAGAGCTGTCGGCACATCCGAAAGTCGTCGGCATCGGAGAAACAGGCCTGGACTATCATTGGGACAAATCGCCCAAGGACATCCAGCAGGAAGTATTCCGCAAGCAGATTCGGCTGGCGAAAAAGCTGGAGCTGCCGATCATCATCCATAACCGGGACGCGACAGAAGATGTCCTCAGCATCCTGAAAGAGGAAAATGCGGCGGAAGTCGGCGGTATCATGCATTGTTTCGGCGGGAGCGTCGAAACGGCCCAGATCAGCATCGACATGAATTTCATGATTTCACTTGGCGGACCGGTCACATTCAAGAATGCCAAAAAGCCTAAGGAAGTCGCAGCACAGATTCCACTCGAACATCTTTTGATTGAAACGGATGCGCCTTATCTTGCGCCTCACCCTTACCGCGGAAAACGCAATGAACCTTCATACGTAACGCTGGTGGCGGAAGAGATTGCCCGCTTGAAGGATTTGCCGGTGGAAGAAGTGGCAAAAATCACCACAAAAAACGCTGAAAGATTCTTTAAATTGAACTAAAGAGAAAGAATGGCTGAAAACCGTTCTAATTGACATGCAACTAAATGAGTCTATATAATCACACAGGTGAATGAGGAGGAGTTACATTTGACGAAAGAAGACGAGGATAATAATTATTCAACAATAAAAACATCCAAAAAGAAATCAGTGATCATCACGTTGGCTACGGTGCTGATGTTTGCGGCGGTTATGGCTTTCGCAATTTATGAAGGTACGAAAAACACGGTCACGATGATTTCCAATGGCGAAAAAGAAGAAGTCAAAACCCACGCTGAAACTGTCGGGGCATTTCTTGCGGAACAGTCAATCGAAGTAGGGCAGGATGACTATTTAAGCCATACAGCAGAAGCTTCAATCGACAAAGATATCGTGATTGAATGGACGGAAGCCGACCAATTCACGATAACAGTGGATGGCAAACCGACATCAGCCTGGACAACTTCGAATACAGTCGAAGATATTCTGGCTAAAGCGGAAATTGAAATCACTGAACACGATAAAGTAACACCTGCGTTAAACGAAGAAGTAGATGCAAACACAGCTATTTCTGTTGAAAAAGCTTATGAAGTGACAATCTTTGATGGACTGGAAGAAAAGAAAGTATGGTCCACTTCGACTACGGTCGCTGACTTTTTAAAACAGCATAAAATCACTTTGAGCGATCTTGATCGCGTAGAAAAAGATATGGATGAATTAATCCTTCCCGGATCTGAAGTTAAAGTTGTTCGTGTAGAAAAGGTCACCGATGTAGTGGAAGATTCAGTGAAATTCGCCAAGGAAACGAAGAAAGATTCCTCTCTTTTGAAAGGATCTGAAAAAGTAGTCCAAAAAGGCGAAGAAGGTCTTGTAGAAAAGACTTACGAAGTTGTCATGGAAAACGGCAAAGAAGTAAAACGTGAACTTAAAGGCGAGAAAGTCATCAAAGAAGCGAAGAAACAAGTAGTAGCAGTCGGAACGAAAACTGTTGTCGCAAGTGTTTCCCGTGGAAATGATACAACAGCGGCAGCTCCTGCTCCGAAAAAAGCGGCAGCACCACAGCCGGCAGCAACATCGACTAAAACAACAAAAACTGCAGCACCAGTTCAAAGCAGTGAACCATCAAGCAGCCGTGAATTCTACGTTTCGGCAACTGCTTATACGGCTTCATGCACAGGCTGCTCAGGCATCACTGCAACAGGCATCAACTTGAAAGCGAACCCGCACTTGAAAGTGATCGCAGTTGACCCTTCCGTTATTCCGCTCGGCTCGAAAGTATGGGTTGAAGGATATGGCCATGCAATCGCTGGCGATACCGGCGGTGCAATCAAAGGCAACAAAATCGATATCTTCATGGCGGACCGCTCTGCGGCTTTGGCATTTGGCCGCCAGCAAGTGAAAATCAAAATTCTGGATTAATGAAGAAATTGGAAAGCTTTCCCGGGGCAGCCCGGGAAAGCTTTTTACATGTTTAGCCGGAACGCGGTAAACTAAAACAAAAAGTTTTGAAACGAGGAACAACTGATGAAAATCAAAGAAGTGATTGTAGTCGAAGGCAAGGATGATACGGTTGCCGTCAAACGCGCGGTGGAAGCCGATACGATAGAAACGAACGGCTCCGCTATTTCCGAAGAGACATTGAAAAAAATCGCGCACGCCGCATCTAAACGCGGGGTGATTGTATTTACAGATCCTGATTATCCAGGCAGGCGGATCCGTGCTATTATTGAGGAATACGTGCCCACGGCCAAGCACGCTTTTTTAGCGAAGGAAAAAACCATTGCGAAGAACGGCAAAGGTCTTGGCATTGAACATGCCAAAGACGAAGATATCCGGGAAGCACTGGCTTCCGTCCATACACTTTGGAACAATGAAGAACCGGCTGAAATCACTATGGAAGATTTGATTATAGCCAAGCTTGTGGCCCATCCGCAGGCAAGGCAGCGCCGAACAGATATCGGTAATCTTCTGCAGATCGGCTATACCAACGGCAAACAGCTTGCCAAGCGGCTGCATATGTTCGGCATAACGAAACAGCAATTCATCGAAGCGGTGCAGGCGCTGAATCAGGAGGAACGAAAATGATGAAAGATATAGCAACACCCATACGCACCCAGGAAATAATGGCGAAACACGGCCTGACTGTGAAGAAAAGCCTCGGACAGAACTTTTTGATCGACCCGAATATTCTGCGGAAAATCGTCAGCCAGGCAGATTTGACGAAACAATCCGCGGCCATTGAAATAGGACCCGGCATCGGAGCGTTGACTGAACATCTGGCACGTGCTGCCGGAAAAGTGCTGGCTTTTGAAATCGATCAGCGCTTGCTTCCGGTACTTGAAGATACCTTGTCTCCATATGACAACGTCAGCATCATACATTCCGATATTCTGAAAGCGGATGTAGCGGATGCCATTGCGAAAGAACTTGAAGGCTACGAAGACATCATGGTAGTGGCCAATTTGCCGTATTACGTGACCACTCCAATCATCATGAAATTGCTATTGGAGAAATTGCCGATTCGCGGACTCGTGGTCATGCTGCAGAAAGAAGTGGCAGAACGGATCACAGCTAAGCCGGGAACAAAAGCTTATGGTTCATTATCCATCGCGATCCAGTACTATACAGAAGCGGAAATGGCTTTGACGGTGCCAAAAGGCGTCTTCATGCCGCAGCCGAATGTCGACTCTGCTGTCATCCGGATGACGAAGCGTACAACACCGCAAGTGCAAGTTATCGATGAAGACTTCTTCTTTAAAGTGACCAGGGGCTCTTTTGTGCAGCGCCGGAAGACAATCTTCAATAATCTCCAGGCGGCCATGCCTGAAGGCAAAGAAAAGAAAGACTTGATTTTGAAGGCTTTGGAAGAAGCGGGAATTGATCCGGCAAGACGCGGTGAAACCTTGAGCATTAAGGAATTCGGCGGACTCGCTGACAAGCTTTACAGCTATTTTGGCTGATTTCCATCATTCTGTTGAAAAACCGGCACAACTCGAATAAAAAAGGGTATTTCGGATAAATAAATATTGACACCAAGCGGATTCCGAGCTAAAATTAAAAATTTATTTGACAATTTGGGCATTTTGTAGTAAGGTTTATTTATAGTGAGGTGTAGACAAAATGCCCAAAACTTTGGCGGATATCAAGAAGTCGTTGGATTTGCATTTAGGGAAACGATTGCTGTTGAAAGCAAACGGAGGTCGCAAGAAAACGGTCGAACGTGCCGGAATCCTGCGCGAAACATATCACTCCGTGTTCGTAATTGAGTTAGATCAAGATGAACATGCATTTGAAAGAGTGTCCTACAGCTACGCGGACATCCTGACAGAAGCAGTGGAAATCACTGTGTATGAAGGAACAGAAGACGCTTTGGTCGTTAAATAATCGAACTATATCTATATTTTTTTGTAACCTATGCTTTGCCGGCTTCGGCAGTGTGTGGGTTTTTTGTTTGTTTAAAATGCCGCCTTTGAAGTTAAGTTGATTTTGAAAGTATTTTAGTATTGGGGCTAACCGGGTGCTTCCGCTTTTCGTTTCTTTCTTTTGCCAAAAACTCCCGAATCCTTTGGCATGTGTTAAAATAGTTTTCATCAGATTATAAAAGGAGACAGTGGAGATGCTCTATGTGAAGGCACCTGCCAAAATCAATTTAACATTAGATGTACTACATAAAAGACCGGACAATTACCATGAGGTCGAAATGATCATGACTACTGTGGATCTTGCAGACCGCATCGGGCTGATGGAAACCGAACGCGGCATCCACATAGAATCAGCCGATCGCTTTGTGCCGAATGATTCGCGCAATCTTGCCTATCAGGCAGCGAAACTATTAAAAGATACCTATCATATTAAATCAGGTGTCATCATCAAACTCGATAAGCAGATTCCGGTAGCTGCCGGACTGGCAGGTGGAAGCAGCGACGCAGCCGCTACACTGAAAGGCTTGAATAAGCTATGGAAGCTGAATCTTTCATTGGATGAGCTGGCGGAACTGGGCACGAAAATTGGGTCAGACGTTGCTTTCTGTGTCTACGGGGGGACGGCGCTCGCAAAAGGCCGGGGTGAAATCATCCAGCAGCTTCCGACACCGCCGAATTGCTGGGTCATTCTTGCCAAGCCGACAATCGGTGTTTCGACTGCTGAAGTCTACGGTGCCTTCGATGTCAATAAAGCGGAGCACCCGAATACCGGAAAGATGATCGAAGCGATTGAAAATAAAGATTATGACGGAGTTTGTGCGAATTTAGGCAATGCGCTGGAAAGCGTCACATTATCCTTGTATCCCGAAGTGGCACAGATTAAAGACCAGATGAAAAAGTTCGGTGCAGATGCAGTGCTTATGAGCGGCAGCGGTCCGACTGTCTTCGGGTTGGTGCAGCAGGAAGCGCGGATTCCGCGCATCTATAATGGTCTGCGCGGCTTCTGTGCGGAGGTATATGCGGTCAGATTAGTCGGCGAACGGGACCCACTTGCTTAAAGACGGATAATTATGGTAAGTTTTCTATAAATCATTCGTGTTCAGGAGAGTGGAAAATGAAGTGGAAACGCAGTGAACGTTTAGTAGACATGACGCATTACTTATTGGAGCATCCACATAAATTGATTCCGCTGACGTATTTTTCCGATTTATATCAATCGGCTAAGTCGTCCATCAGTGAAGATCTGGGAATCGTAAAAGAAACGTTTGAACAAAAAGGCATCGGTTTATTGGCTACAGTGCCGGGAGCTGCAGGGGGAGTGAAATATATTCCGAAACTGCGGGAACCGGAAATCAGAGCCATCATGCAGGAATTGATCAGCGAATTGAGCCATTCTGAGCGGCTTTTGCCTGGCGGTTATTTGTATATGACTGATGTGCTGGGCAATCCAGACATCATGAACCGCGTCGGCAAAGTGTTTGCCTCGGCGTTTGCCCATGAGAAAATCGACGTCATCATGACAGTGGCGACCAAAGGCATCCCGATTGCACATGCCATTGCACGCCATCTGAATGTGCCGGTCGTTATCGTGCGCAGGGACAGCAAAGTCACCGAAGGTTCCACTGTCAGCATCAATTATGTATCGGGTTCATCCCGGCGCATCCAGACGATGGTGTTATCGAAGCGCAGCATGAAGAGCGGCCAGCGTGTGCTGATCACCGATGATTTCATGAAGGTCGGCGGCACGATGAACGGCATGAAGAATCTTCTTGAAGAATTCGAATGCACGCTTGCTGGAGTGGCAGTTCTTGTGGAAGCGGAACATAAAGATGAACAATTGGTTGAAAAGTATTTATCGCTTGTTAAATTGCGCGAAGTCAGCGAAAAAGAACGTAAGATTGAATTGCAAGAAGGAAACTATTTCTCAGATGGAGGTTATTGATTATGAAATATGTAGCAACTGATCAGGCAGCGGCCGCAATCGGCCCATATTCACAAGGTGTGGTGTCAGGCGACATGTTCTATAGTTCGGGACAGATTCCATTGACGCCTGCTGGCGAGATTGCCGGGGATGCGATCGGCGAACAGACGCATCAGGTCTTTGCCAATTTGAAAGCGGTTTTGGCAGAAGCAGGTTCTTCACTGGATAACGTTATCAAAACAACTGTTTTCATCAAGGACATGAATGATTTTGCTGCACTGAATGAAATTTATGCTTCTTATTTCGGCGACCATAAACCAGCACGCTCAACAGTCGAAGTGGCCCGTTTGCCAAAAGATGTGAAAGTGGAAATAGAAGTTATTGCGAAAGTTAAGTAAGGAAATGAAGCTGCCTTTTACAGGCAGTTTTATTTTTTTATCATAAAAACAAAATATTCTAATAAATTTTGTAATTTTTGAAGGAGATTAGTCCTTAATAGCGAATACCATAAAAAGCTCCAAAAATAACATCTTAGGGGAGAGGTGATGAGAATGGAAGTAACTGATGTGAGGTTGAGACGGGTTCAGACGGATGGCCGTATGAGAGCAATCGCTTCCATCACCCTGGACAACGAGTTTGTTGTACATGATATTCGGGTGATTGATGGAAATGACGGCTTGTTCGTAGCGATGCCCAGTAAGCGGACTCCGGATGGCGAATTCAGAGATATAGCGCATCCGATTAACTCAGGTACTCGAAGTAAGCTTCAGCAAGCTGTGTTGGCTGCTTATGAACAAAGTGAGAATGATCCCGTGTTTGAAGAAGCGGGCGTATGAATTTAACAGACAGAAGAGCCTGAAGCAGAATGCAGGCTCTTTTTATTATGAAGAGAAAATGGCTGGTCTTTATGCGGTAGGCGTGGGCAATGTATTCTTACGCGGTGCTTCAGAGTTTAAGGGGTGCCATCGCTTTTCTGTGTCCAGACTCCAACGGCCAACTCCTCGAGTCATAAGCCACTCCGGCTGTGCGGCTGAAAACATGCCGCTTCGCCGGATCGTCTTATGCTTGTCGGAGCTTATCGGCCGTTTCCGCTTTTCTTTTCACACTGCCACGAACCTTGAAAAATCAAGGTTTTTCCGATATAGTTAAGAAAAGCCGAATCATTGGTGCAGCTTACGCTATTGTAAATTGCATTTTTACGTCTGTGCTTTTTTACAACAGACCCATGGGTTTGCAGTGGGGGAATAAGTCATTGGAGCGGAAAGCCGAAGGGCAAAAGCTTCTTAATAGAGAGAAAATGCATGCGCTTGTTCACAGCAGGCCGCTGCAAAAAGTATGCCGTAACGGCTTTTTTTTGCGCTCAGACGCGGACGCGTTGCGGAATAGATAATAATTGAACAAAATCTTATGGACGGAGGATGGATACATGACGAGTACATATGCAGTAATACTTGCGGCCGGACAAGGCACGCGAATGAAATCGAAATTGTATAAAGTTTTGCATCCGGTTTGCGGCATGCCAATGGTTGAGCATGTAACCGGAAACGTTTCACAGCTGGGTGTTGAGAAAATCGTTACGATTGTCGGACACGGAGCTGAAAAAGTACGGGAGCAGCTGGGCGACAGCAGCGAATACGCATTGCAGGAAGAGCAATTGGGTACAGCACACGCTGTGCAGCAGGCAGCTTCATTGATTGAAGGCAAACCGGGGACGACTTTGGTTGTTTGCGGAGATACGCCGTTGATACGTGCTGAAACGATGCAGTCACTTCTGGATCATCATAAAGAGACAGAAGCTAAAGCGACTATTCTTACAGCAATCGCCGGCAATCCGGCTGGCTATGGCCGCATCATCCGTGATGGCAATGGCCAGGTTTCAAAAATCGTGGAGCAAAAAGATGCTTCACAAGATGAACAGCTAGTCAAAGAGATCAACACAGGCACATACTGCTTTGACAACGAAGCATTATTTGAAGCGCTGAAACTGGTTTCAAATGATAACGTCCAAGGTGAATATTACCTGCCGGATGTTATCGAAATCCTTCAGAAGCAAAGTGAAATTGTCGCTGCTTATGCTACAGACAGCTTTGATGAGACGCTTGGTGTCAACGACCGTGTGGCACTCAGCCAGGCGGAAGGCATCATGCGTGCGCGCATCGCTGAAAAACATATGCGTAACGGTGTTTCCATCATCGATCCGGCTTCCACTTATATCAGTGCAGAAGCTGAAATCGGGGCTGACACGGTCCTTTATCCGAACGTCATCATCGAAGGGCGTACGGTCATCGGGGAAGATTGCTTCATTTCATCCAACAGCCGTATCGTTTCAAGCACGATCGGTGACCGGACAGAAATCCGTTCTTCAGAAATCTACAACAGCTCGATCGGCACGGATACAACTGTTGGTCCATTTGCGCACGTCCGTCCGGAGAGCAATCTTGGCAATAAAGTCAAAATCGGCAATTTTGTCGAAGTGAAAAAAGCTGCACTTGGCAATGGCAGTAAAATTTCACACCTGAGCTATATCGGCGACGCGGAAGTGGGAACAAACGTCAATATCGGCTGCGGTACCATTACAGTCAATTACGACGGTAAAAATAAACATGTCACGAAAATTGAAGATGATTCGTTCATCGGGTGCAATTCAAATCTTATTGCGCCGGTAACAATCGGCAAAGGTTCTTATGTTGCGGCAGGCTCGACAATTTCCAAAGACGTGCCGAATGACGCGCTGGCGATTGCGCGTGCCCGCCAGGAAAACAAAGATGGTTATGCTTCAAAATTAAACGTGAAAAAATAGGAGGTACACCTTAATGGGTTATCAAAATGCAGACAGTAAACTGAAAATCTTTTCATTGAATTCGAATAGGGAATTAGCGGAAGAAATTGCTGAAAATGTAGGCATTCCGCTAGGAAAGAGTTCGGTTACACACTTCAGTGACGGAGAAATCCAGATCAACATCGAAGAAAGTATTCGCGGCTATGATGTCTTCATCGTCCAATCCACTTCACAGCCTGTCAATGAGAACCTGATGGAGCTGCTGATCATGATTGATGCGGTCAAACGTGCTTCAGCACGGACTGTCAACGTAGTCATTCCTTATTACGGCTATGCCCGCCAGGACCGTAAAGCGCGTTCGCGTGAGCCGATTACGGCAAAACTGGTAGCGAATCTTTTGGAGACAGCCGGAGCTACACGTGTGGTTGTACTGGATCTGCATGCGCCTCAAATCCAAGGCTTCTTTGATATTTTGATCGACCATTTAGTAGCAGTACCTCTTATCTCGGAATATTTCCTGAATGAAAGCGGCATCGACCTTGAAAATGTCATCGTCGTTTCACCTGACCACGGTGGTGTGACACGTGCGCGTAAAATGGCGGATCGCCTGAAAGCGCCGATTGCCATCATCGATAAACGCCGTCCGCGTCCGAATGTAGCGGAAGTCATGAATATCGTCGGTAATGTAGAAGGCAAAACAGCCATCATCATCGATGACATCATCGACACGGCCGGCACAATTTCAATTGCTGCCAGTGCATTGATTGAAAGCGGAGCGAAAGAAGTTTACGCGTGCTGTACGCACCCGGTACTATCTGGCCCGGCTATTCAGCGCATCGATGATTCTGTCATCAAGAAATTGATCATCACGAATTCAATCGCTTTGCCTGAAGAGAAGAAATCCCCGAAAATCAAGCAATTGTCGGTAGCTAAATTATTGGCTGAAACAATCGTGCGTGTGCACGAACAGAAATCAGTCAGCACGTTATTCGACTGAGTATAAATTCCTTTCTCACCCTCCAAGGTTTGATGATAAATGTTTAAGGGTATCCACTAACTACGAACATTTATAAAACTTGGAGGGTGAAATGTATATGGCTACAAAAATGAAAGCACAAAAAAGAGAAAGCGGTACACCGCATTCATCGTTAACAGAATTAAGAGGTAAAGGTGATGTACCGGGAATCGTCTACGGCTATCAGGCTGAATCGACTCCGCTGACAGTTTCTGAGATAGATCTGATCAAGACTTTGCGTGAATCTGGAAGAAACGGCGTCATCAATCTTGAACTGGATGGCAAAACGTTCAATGTCGTAATGAGCGACTATCAAATGGACGCTTTAAAAGGCAACTTCAAACACGTGGATTTCCTGGCAATCAATATGTCTGATGAACTTGAAGTCGCGGCGGCTGTCCATACTGTCGGTGAAGCTGCTGGTGAAAAAGAAGGCGGCATCGTCAACCAGCCGAACCGTGAAGTCCATATCAAAGTCAAGCCATCGGATATTCCGGATGCGCTTGAAGTGGATGTAAGCAAACTTGAAATCGGTGATCACATCTCAGTCGGTGATATCCGTGATACTGTATCATATGAAATCCTCGATGAAGATGATTTCCTATTGGTTTCAGTGACTGCACCTCGTACACAGGAAGAAATGGATGAGCTTGAAGAAACTCCTGAAACTGAAGGCGCTGAGCCGGAAGTGGTCGGAAGTGACGAAGAATCCGATTCTGACGAAGATAAAGAAGCTTAAAATTTAACAGAAGAAAACAGGGACTGTCTTCTGGCAGTCCCTGTTTTTTCATTAATAAGAGTATGTGGTAAAATAGACAGCAGTGAAAAGCAAAGGACGAGTTGCGATGAAATTGATTATTGGCCTGGGCAATCCAGGCAAAACATATGAACAGACCCGCCATAATATCGGTTTCCATGTAATCGATCATCTGGCTTCTAAATGGAATGCCCCGCTGACACAGGCGAAATTCAAGGGCATGTATTCGGTCATCCACCGCCCCGAAGGCAAAGTGGTGTTGCTGAAGCCCTTGACGTACATGAATTTATCGGGTGAAAGCGTCAGTGCCCTGATGGATTATTACGATATTGATATTGATGATATCATTGTCATCTATGATGATCTGGACTTGCCGACAGGGCAATTGAGGCTGCGCCAGAAAGGAAGCGCTGGAGGGCATAACGGCATCAAGTCCTTGATTCAGCATCTAGGCACCCAGAATTTCAATCGGATCCGCATCGGCATCAGCCGCCCGCCTGCAGGAATGAAAGTGCCGGATTATGTCTTATCCAGATTTTCGAAAGAGGAAAGCGCGGATATGGCAGAAGCGGTCCAAAAATCAGCTGAAGCCTGTGAATTTTGGCTGGGCAAACCGTTCATAGAAGTCATGACTAAATACAATGGAGCATAGATTCGCTTTGGCGCATAACGCGTTCAGAGCTTTTTTCTGTTTCCCGGGAAAGGAGGAATCTTCATGAATCATATTTTAGAAGCTTTTTCAGAGGATTCACACGTACAAAAGTTAATTGCCGATTTGAAGAAAGGGCAGGATCAGCAGCTCGTTTCAGGGTTATCGGGGAGCGGGCGTACTTTCTTCTACCGTACTCTCTACGGTGAGCTTGAAGAACCGATGCTGATCGTAACACCGAACCTTTTGCATGCGCAGCGCGTCTATGATGACTTGGTGAAGCTGTTGGGCGAAGAACTGGTCCATTTATATCCGGCAGAAGAACTGATTGCGGCGGATGTCTCTTTTTCAGGTCCGGAGCTTCGCGCTCACCGGATTGATACACTGGATCATATGGCGAATACCGGTAAAGGCATCTACATTACGCCAGTAGCCGGCATGCGGAAATTACTGCCTTCGAGAAAACAATGGGATGCTTCTACTTTACGGGTGGAAGACGGAGAAGAGCTGGATGCTGACCAATGGCTTTTAAAGTTGGTGGCTATGGGCTATTCCCGTACTACAATGGTGACGGCACCTGGGGAATTTGCACTTCGCGGCGGCATCCTCGATGTCTATCCGCTGAACTTCGAACATCCGGTCCGTATTGAATTATTCGATACGGAAGTCGACTCTATCCGTATTTTTGACGCGGAAGACCAGCGCTCGCTGAAAAAAATCGCTTCGTTATGCATTCTTCCCGCCAACGAACTGGTGCTCGATAAAGCGCAAAGAAGCGCTTTGGCAGACCGTATTGAAGAACAATTAGCTTTTACATTGAAGAAAACAAAGGCTGACGATACGAAAGAGTTGTTGCTGCAGTACATTCAGCATGATATCGATATCCTCCGGCAAGGGGATATTCCAGACCAGGCAGCTAAATATGCCTCTCTTGTAGAAACCCAATCTGCTTCTTTAGCGGATTATTTCCCGGGAAATGGTTACGTATTTTTCGACGAACTGGGCCGTATCCAGGAAATGACGGAAACCCTGGAACGTGAAGAAGGGGAATGGATCGTCTCTTTATTGGAGGAAGGGAAATTCCTTCAAGGTGTCAATCTGTCCTATACGTTCCGTGAATTGATTGGCCAAATGAAACAAAAGGTCACTTACCTGTCTTTATTTGTGCGGACGTTCCCGATGGTTTCAGTCAAGAAATCGATTGCCTTCTCCAGTAAGCCGATGCAATCGTTCCATGGCCAGATGAATTTATTGAAAGCGGAAATGGAACGCTGGGTGATGGGGAAATTCCGTGTATTCGTCATAGCTGAAGGCGACGAAAGGCTGCGGAAGGTCCGTTCGGTGCTCGAAGATTACGGAATTGAAGCTGAAATTCTTACGGAGTCTACGGCAGTTCAGCCAGGCAAAGTGTATTTGGCGGACGGAGATCTGGCAAACGGCTTTGAAATGTCATTGCAGCGCTTTGCCGTCATTACCGATTCGGAATTGTTCAAACAGCAGCCGAAGAAAAAGACGCGTGCGCAGAAACTGACTAATGCTGAACGCATCAAAAGCTATTCAGAAATCAAACCGGGCGATTATATTGTCCATGTCCATCACGGAATCGGACGTTACGTCGGCATCGAGACCCTGGAAGTCAAAGGCGTCCATAAAGATTATCTCCATATCGTCTATAAAGCGGATGATAAATTATTCGTGCCGGTCGATCAGATTGATTTGATCCAGAAATACATCGCTTCCGAAGAAAAAGAGCCGAAGCTCCATAAAATGGGCGGCGCCGAGTGGAAGAAAACCCGTGCGAAAGTTTCCAAAGCGGTGCAGGACATTGCAGACGACCTGATCAAGCTTTATGCCGAGCGGGAAGCGCTGAAAGGCTATGCCTTCTCGAAAGAGCAGGATATGCAGCGGCAATTTGAATCGGAGTTCCCTTACGACGAAACTGTCGACCAGCTTCGTTCAATCAATGAAGTCAAAAAGGATATGGAAAAAGAACGGCCGATGGACAGGCTGATTTGCGGAGATGTCGGCTACGGCAAAACGGAAGTCGCCATACGCGCCGCCTTTAAAGCGGTACTGGATGGCAAACAAGTGGCTTTCCTGGTGCCGACGACGATTCTGGCTCAGCAGCATTTTGATACGATGAGTGAACGCTTTAAGGATTATCCGATCGAAGTGGGCCTTATGAGCCGTTTCCGTTCGAAAAAGCAACAGGCGGAAACCGTTAAAGGCCTGAAGAACGGTTCTGTGGATGTTGTAGTGGGAACCCACCGGATCCTCTCGAAAGACATGCATTATAAAGATTTGGGGTTATTGATCATTGATGAAGAACAGCGCTTCGGCGTCACCCATAAAGAGAAGATCAAACAGATGAAGACCAATGTCGATGTGCTGACTTTGACGGCGACACCGATTCCGCGGACGCTTCATATGTCGATGATCGGCGTGCGCGATCTGTCTGTCATCGAAACGCCGCCGGCAAACCGTTTTCCGGTCCAAAGCTATGTAATGGAGCAGAACGGTGCTCTCGTGCGGGAAGCGATCGAACGCGAAATGGCACGCGGCGGACAGGCGTTTTATTTATACAACCGGGTTGACGATATGACACGGAAAGTGGAAGAGCTCCAGCAATTGGTGCCGGAGGCCCGTATCGGCTATGCCCACGGGCAGATGTCCGAAACCGAGCTTGAATCGATCATCCTCGGTTTCCTGGACGGCGATTACGATGTATTGGTGACGACGACGATCATTGAAACAGGCATCGATATCCCGAACGTCAACACGCTGATTGTAGAAAACGCGGACCGCATGGGCTTGTCCCAGCTCTATCAGCTGCGGGGGCGTGTAGGCCGTTCAAGCCGTGTTGCCTATGCTTACTTCATGTATCAGCGCGATAAAGTGCTGACGGACGTGGCGGAAAAGCGCCTCATGGCAATCAAGGAATTCACTGAGCTCGGCTCCGGCTTTAAAATCGCCATGCGTGATTTGACGATCCGCGGAGCAGGGAACCTGTTGGGCTCCCAGCAGCATGGCTTTATCGACTCGGTAGGCTTCGATCTTTATTCCCAAATGCTGGAAGAAGCGATTGAAGAACGCCAGAGCGGCGTCAAAAAAGAGCCGGTGCAGGAAATCGAAATTTCGCTGGATGTCGACGCCTATATACCGGATTCCTATATCAGCGACGGCTACCAGAAGATCCAGATGTACAAACGGGTCAAAGGCATAGACGAAGCTGAGGAAGTCGCAGAACTGCAGGATGAACTGATCGACCGTTTCGGCGACATGCCGCTTGAAACCGACCGTCTCCTGCGCATCGCCCTGATGAAAGTGTGGGGACGCCAGGTGGGCGTTGAATCGATCAAGCAAAACGGCAAGATCATTTCCATCAAACTAAGCGAACAAGGCACGGCAGCCGTCAATGGCGGCAAGCTCGTCGAAGAATCGGCAGCTTACGGCCGCGCAGTCGGCTTCAGCATGGCGGGCCAGCAGCTTGTTATGGCGATCGATGAAAATAAAACCGCCAAACACCATCCTTTCGATGTCTTGGAGGGGATGATGAAATTATTGCCGGAATCTCTCCGGGAAGTGGAAACGACTAATTAATTCGAACATGGAATGGGTGAATCCGGTGAACACAGAAGGTACGATGAAAACATTTATGAAAGGTGCGGTCCTTTTGACGCTGGCCGGCCTGATCGTGAAAATACTCAGTGCCGTGTACCGGGTGCCATTCCAGAATATGGTCGGAGATCAAGGTTTCTATATTTACCAGCAGGTTTATCCGTTTATTGCCGTCTTCGGCATTTGGACTTCCTACGGATTTGCGGTAGCCGTCTCCAAAATGCTGGCGGATTCTAAGCAAGATGAACACCGCGCCATTATCAGAATCGCTTTTTGGATGATTGCCAGCATCTCTTTGGTCATATTCGCGGCCCTCTTTCTGGGCGCGGATCTACTGGCGGCATGGATGGGTGATACGCGGTTAAGCGCATTATTGAAAACCGGTTCATTTGCTGTTTTGCTGATGGCACCGCTGGCGGTGATGAAAGGCCATTTCCAGGCAGGCAGCCGGATGCAGCCGGTCGCATATGCGCAGGTCATCGAGCAGGCAATCCGGGTAACTGTCATATTGCTTGGTACCTGGTTTGTAGTAATAAACGGCTTTTCACTCTACGCCGCGGGACAGACGGCGATGTTCGGTGCAGTTGCAGGAGAACTCGCGGCAGTGGGCCTGCTGATTTATTACTTCAATAAGTTTGCGATCAACCAGCCGCAGCACGTACCGGCCGAATTATGGCCAACTGTTAAAAAGATGCTGGCGATCAGTTTAAGCGTCAGCATGAGTTCATTGATCCTGCTGATTTTTCAGATGGCAGATTCCTTCACTGTCTTTCGTCTGCTTGAAGCCAGCGGAATTGGAACACTCCAGGCAATGGAGCTAAAAGGCATCTATGACCGCGGCCAGCCGCTTGCCCAGTTCGGGCTGCTCGTGGCAACGTCATTGGCCCTGTCGATTGTGCCGCTTGTCGCTCAGATGCAGCGTAAGGAAAATGGACGGTCAGCGGAGCTATACGCTAAACTGGCGTACCGTATTTCATTGTTATTCGCCATAGCGGCCGCGGCGGGACTGACGTTTGTCATGCCTTATGTCAATGAAATGCTGTTTCAGACAAGGGAACAATCAGCCGCGCTTATCGTTTTCAGCTGGCAGATAGTCTGGATGTCGCTGCTGCTCATCCTTACTGCTTTGCTTTACGGCATCGGTAAAGTAAGGGTACCGGCGCTATTCATGGCGGGCGGTTTGGCGATAAAAGTCATCGGCAACTGGCTGCTCGTTCCTATGTATGGAGTAATGGGGGCAGCTATAGCAGGAAACGCGGGCTTGGCATTTATCGTTTGCGGCTTGGTGGTTTATTTTAAAAATCAATGGCCGCTGCGCTTTGCGCCTTTACGTTTCTATAGTTGGATCTTCATTGCTTCAGCTGCAATGGGGGCTGCAGTGCTCGGCTGGGCCGTCTTCGCTGATTGGTCATTATTCGATGCGTTGCCGAGCCGCTTAGCGGCGGCCGCAACAGCGCTGACAGCAGTGCCCCTCGGGGCTGCTGTGTTCCTCGTAATAATTGCGAAAAGCCGCATCATTACGGAAAAGCAATGGTATATCATGCCGTTCGGCCGAAAGATGGCCAAGCTGCAATTAGCGATCAATTCAAAGAGAAAAGGTGATAGACGATGAATACAATCCATATCATCGGACTCGGCGCTGGCGATCTCGACCAGCTGCCGCTCGGTGTCTATAAAAAGTTAAAAAAAACTGAGCGCTTGTATGTGCGGACGGCAGACCATCCCGTGCTCACTGAATTGGCGCAGGAGGGTCTGGTCTATAACAGCTTTGATGAAATATACGAGAAACATGATGAATTCGCGCCGGTCTATCAGGAAATTGCGGATACGCTGCTCCAGCTGTCCGAAGAAGGACCAGTCGTTTACGCGGTTCCGGGCCATCCTCTTGTTGCAGAACAAACTGTGCAGCATCTGATCCAAGCGGAGAAGGCGGGCAAATGCCAATTATTGATTGAAGGCGGCAGCAGTTTTCTCGATTCAATATTCGGCGCCCTCCGCATCGACCCGATCGACGGCTTCCAATTGGTCGACGGCACCATAATGGAAAGAGACCGGCTGAATATGGATCAGCATATTCTTATCGCCCAGATATATGACACTTTCAGTGCTTCGGAAGCGAAATTGACGCTGATGGAGAAATATCCGGATGATTATCCGGTAACGATTGTGACGGCGGCCGGATCGGCGCAGGAAAAATTGCAGACGGTGCCGTTGCATGAACTGGACCATGCCGCGGAAATCGATAATCTGACGACCGTTTATGTACCACCGACAGCTGACCAGCAGGAACGGCTGAAGGAATGGCAGACTTTCCGCTCGGTCATCGCGAAACTGCGGAGTCCGGAAGGCTGTCCGTGGGACCGTGAGCAGACACATGAAAGTCTGAGGCCGTATCTATTGGAAGAAGCGCATGAACTTTTGCAGGCGATTGAGGAACAGGACGATGATGCCATTGCCGAAGAACTGGGCGATGTTTTATTGCAGATCTTTCTTCATGCACAAATCGGACAGGACAACGGTTATTTCCAGCTGGAAGATGTGCTTGAATCGATCAGCGCTAAAATGATCCGCCGCCATCCGCATGTTTTCAGCGATGTTGAAGTTGATGGCTCAGATGAAGTCGTCAGCAATTGGCAGGCAATCAAAGCGCAGGAAAAACCGGCAGCTGATTCTTTGCTTGAGGGCCAGGAGCGCTTCAGTTCTTCACTTACGACTTCTTATAATTACCAGAAGAAAGCAGCGAAGGTTGGTTTTACCTGGTCGGATGCCGAAGGTGCCTGGGAGAAGTTCGAAGAAGAGCTGCAGGAATTCCGTAATGAGCTGGCGAATGGTTCAAAAGAGGATCAGCTGGATGAACTGGGGGACCTCTTGTTTACACTCGTGAACATCGCGAGATTTTATGACCTGTCGCCGGAGCAGGCGATGGTGCAGGCCAACCGCAAATTCCGCAGCCGCTTCGGTTTTGTTGAGAAGAAAGTGGAAGAAGGCACCGGCAATTTCAGCGATTACACATTGGAACAGCTTGATGAGTTTTGGAATAAAGCCAAATTATTGGCAAGAAAGGGAGAATAATTATGCGCCTCGATAAATTCCTGAAAGTTTCCCGGCTGATCAAACGCCGGACATTGGCCAAGCAAGTGGCAGACCAGGGCCGCATCACGATAAATGGCAATAAAGCCAAAGCGAGCTCAGTCATCAAAGAGAACGATGAGCTGCAAATCCGTTTTGGCCAAAAAGTCGTAACGGTACGGGTGGATATGCTGAAAGAAAATGTCCGCAAAGAAGAGACGGCCAATATGTATACGATTTTAAAAGAGGAAAAACTGGATAAGATCGAACCTGAGTTCATCGATGACGAAGCGTGAGCCTTTGAAAAGCGATTTTATTTTTTAGAAACGAAAAAAACCCTTATAAAAGTAAGGGTTTTCAGGTATAATGGCAACAACGTAAGCAAAGGGGGAAACAAGTCATGAGTTTGAAGAGAGAAAAACCCACCGCTGCGCCGGAAGTCGCTTCAATACGGAATGACTATGTCCGCTCAGTGGAACGGAAAGAAAAAAGACAGCTGGCGCATAAAGTGCGGCTGTTCAGAAGACTCGCTGTCTTCGGGCTGATTGTGTTGCTGGCGACCATTTGGATCGGCACGACCATTTATGCCCAATCCCAGACAATTGCTGAAAAAGAGCAATTGCGGGAAGAAGCCCAGATTTCACTTAAGGAAGTCAAAAAAGAGCAGGCTCAACTGGAAGAGCAGATTATCCTGTTGAATGATGATGAATATTTGGCGAAACTGGCTAAGAAAGAACTGTTCGTTTCTGAACAGGGCGAAATAATTTTCACCTTACCGGAAAAGTGAAGAAAAAACGTGTTTAAAAGAGTCGTCAGTTGACACTCTTTTTTTCATGGTTATAATAAAAAGTAGGGATAAAACCCTAGGATATTAACTTTATGGCTTTTGGTAGCCATCTTAATTTTTAAGGAGGAGCATTTTTTTTATGTCGATTGAAGTAGGCAGCAAGTTAGAAGGTAAAGTTACAGGTATTACAAATTTTGGAGCGTTCGTTCAGCTTCCAACTGGTGCAACAGGCCTCGTGCATATAAGTGAAGTCGCCGACAACTATGTTAAAGACATCAATGATCATTTAAAAGTTGGGGAAATGGTTGAAGTTAAAGTAATGAATGTGGAAGCTGACGGCAAAATCGGCCTTTCCATTCGCAAAGCAAAACCACAGCCAGCTGGCGCAACAGATCGTCCACAACGCCCACGTCCAAGCAACCGTTCGTTTGACCGCGCGCCTAAAGAGAACTTTGAAACAAAAATGGCGAAGTTCCTGAAGGACAGCGAAGAGAATATGACGACGTTGAAGCGCGCTACAGAATCCAAACGTGGCGGCCGAGGTGCAAGAAGAGGCTAACTTGCTAGCTGTTTTAATGGCATGGAAAAATGCTTCAGCGCAGCTGAACCATATTGATGATGGAACGCTTCTCAAATCGGGAAGCGTTTTTTTATAACAAATTTTTTCTGCTGCCGCATGATGAATCGTCACTGAAAAAGCAAAATGCGGGCTTTTTCAGAATCGAAGGCATAAAAAATAAGCGTCCCCGCGAAAGGGACGCTTATTTCTATAAGATGGCGGCAGAGGGGATCGAACCCCCGACCTCACGGGTATGAACCGTACGCTCTAGCCAGCTGAGCTACGCCGCCATGTTGAAACGGACATTTCATATCATACTATCGAAACCGCAACAAGTCAATCACGTTTTACAAAAAACTTTATTGCAATAAAATAAATGATCGCATCATAAAAGAGGGAGGCGAACAGAGATGAAGAGTTTCCATGAACAGATGGCCGATTATGCAGCGAGGCATAAACTTCTGGAAGCAGGAGACCATGTCCTTCTCGGCTGTTCAGGCGGCATCGATTCGATGGTATTGCTGCATTATTTGAAAACGCGCGAGGCATCGCTGGGAATCACTGTCGAAGCTGTCCATGTCAACCACATGCTGCGCGCCGATGAATCCATCCAAGACCGGCTGTTTACAGAAGCTGTCTGCCGCCAATGGCATATCCCTTGCCACAGCCGGGACATTCCCATCCCTTCCATTCTTGAAACTGCAGGCGGCAATAAACAGCAAGTCTGCCGCCAGGAACGCTACAGCTATTTTGAGGAAGTGATGGAACAGACCGGAGCGACGAAGTTCGCCACAGCCCATCATGCAGACGACCAGCTCGAAACGATCCTGATGTCGGGTCTGCGGGGGACGCTGCAATCCGGCTCGTTCGGGATGCCATCGAGCCGTCCGTTCGGAAACGGCCAGCTTGTGCGTCCTCAATTGGCAGTGACGAAACAGGAGATCGCCATTTACGCAAAAGAAAATGAGATTCCCTTCAGAGAAGACCCAAGCAACGCCGAAAACATCTATACCCGGAACAGAATCCGAAAAAATGTAGTCCCCGAATTAAAGAAGGAAAACGCTGACGTATCGAAACAGTTTGTGGAACTATCTGAAAGCCTGCAGGAAGATCAGAATTTCCTTATGGAAATGGCCCAGGAAAAATTGGATTTGCTGGTTGCCGCAAAAAATCAGGAAATTTCGTTGTCAGCCGAAAGATTCAGATCCTATGCATCTGCTTTACAAAAAAGAATGGTTCTACTACTATTAAACTATCTATATGGCGGCGAGCAAGTAAATGTCACAAGACAACTTGCCGACCAAGTGCAGGGGATGATGCAGAGTTCTTCTGGCACCGTTTTTTTGCATTTGCCGCAAAATTATATGATGATTCGTCAATATGATTATGTTTTATTCAGTCGCCGAGACTTGGAAGCGGCTCCTGCAGAATTCAATTCACCGATTACCGGTGAATGGTCAGGAGCCGTGAATAACTTTCGTTATAAACTGATTTCTATGCAGCATTTCGAAGAACAGGAAGATGCTGTTGCATGGTATTTCTCGGAAACTGCCGAGCCGCAGCTGAAGATTCGCAGCAGGCTCCCGGGAGACCGGATCCAATTGCCGGGTATGGGAAATTCCAAGAAAGTAGCCAGGCTGATGATCGATGAGAAGGTTCCCGCTCCTTTGCGGAAGGGATGGCCCGTCATCACAGACAGCAATGGCGAAGTTTTACTGGTGTCGGGTTTGCGCCCGTCACTGCATATCAGCCGTTTCCCGCGCCAGCAGGATAACTGGGTGCTTATGGAACAAAAATGTGAAGATCGCGAAAGCGAATTATAGGAGGCCCACTTATGTTACAGAAAGACATCGAAGAAATCTTGATCTCTGAGGAAAGATTACAGGAAAAAGCACGTGAACTCGGAGAAACCTTAACAAATGATTACAAGGATAAATATCCTTTGGCAATCGGCGTATTAAAAGGTGCTATGCCTTTTATGGGCGATTTGATGAAACGTTTTGACGGCTATGTGGAAATGGATTTCATGGATGTTTCCAGCTACGGCAACGCAACTGTTTCTTCAGGCGAAGTCAAAATCATCAAAGATCTTAATGCCAGTGTGGAAGGGCGTGATCTGCTGATCATCGAAGATATCATCGACAGCGGGCTGACGCTCAGCTATTTGGTGGACCTCTTCAAATACCGGAAAGCGAATTCGATCAAGATCGTTACGCTTCTTGACAAGCCATCCGGCCGTAAAGTGGATTTGAAAGCGGATTACATCGGCTTTGAAGTGCCTGATGCATTCGTTGTCGGATACGGCCTTGATTTTGCAGAAAAATACCGCAACCTGCCTTATATCGGGATTCTCAAGCCAGAGGTTTACAGCGAAGAACAGGAATAGACATAAGTAGTTCACATGATGCCGATTTAGCCCGTCAGGCGAGTGCTTATCGTTGTATGCTTAAATGTTCCTATGTTAGTATTTAGTATAGTTTTGGGAAACTTTGTGAGGAGGCTCGGGATGAATCGAATATTTCGATACACCATATTTTATTTACTGATTTTCCTAGTTATCATCGGTATTCTGGGGACATTTAATAATAGTGGACAACCTACTGAAGAATTAGGATACGACGAATTTTTGCAGGCATTGGAAAATGAAGAAATCCAGGAAGTCACGATACAGCCTACATCCATGGTTTATGAAGTTACAGGTTCATTGAACGATTACAATGAAGACCAGACGTTTGTAACGAATATTCCGTTGGAAAATGAAGCTTTAATGAATCAAATCGATGAAATTGCGCGAGCTGACGGTGCTGAAATCAAGTACCTTGAAGCTCCTCAGACAAGCGGTTGGGTTCAGTTCTTCACTGGCATCATTCCCTTCATCATCATCTTCATCCTTTTCTTCTTCTTGCTAAACCAGTCACAAGGCGGCGGAGGCGGCCGTGTGATGAACTTCGGCAAAAGTAAAGCGAAGCTGTATGACGATCAGAAGCAGAAAGTGCGCTTCAATGATGTAGCGGGAGCGGACGAAGAGAAACAGGAATTGGTCGAAGTGGTCGACTTCCTGAAAGATCCACGCAGATTCGCCGATATCGGCGCGCGTATACCGAAAGGGATTTTGTTGGTCGGACCTCCGGGTACCGGTAAAACATTGCTGGCCCGTGCGGTTGCAGGAGAAGCAGGAACGCCGTTCTTCTCGATCAGTGGTTCTGATTTCGTGGAAATGTTCGTAGGGGTCGGGGCATCCCGTGTCCGTGACCTGTTCGAAAACGCCAAGAAAAACGCACCTTGTATCATCTTCATTGATGAGATTGATGCGGTCGGACGCCAGCGTGGTGCAGGCCTCGGCGGCGGACATGACGAACGTGAACAGACATTGAACCAGCTATTGGTTGAAATGGATGGTTTCGGCGCTAACGAAGGAATCATCATTATTGCTGCAACTAACCGTCCGGATATCCTGGATCCGGCACTTCTGCGCCCTGGCCGTTTCGACCGCCAGATCACAGTTGGCCGTCCGGATGTTAAAGGACGCGAAGAAGTATTGAAAGTCCATGCGCGCAACAAGCCGCTTGATGAGAGCGTGGACATGAAAGCTATCGCTCAGCGGACGCCAGGTTTCTCTGGTGCCGATCTGGAGAATTTATTGAACGAGGCAGCACTTGTTGCAGCCCGCCGCAATAAACTCAAAATTGATATGTCCGATATCGATGAAGCTACGGACCGTGTAATTGCGGGACCAGCTAAAAAGAATCGCGTCATCTCGAAAAAAGAACGCAATATCGTCGCTTACCATGAATCAGGCCATACGGTCATCGGTTTGGTACTCGATGATGCGGATATTGTTCATAAAGTGACCATTGTTCCTCGCGGACAAGCAGGCGGATACGCGGTAATGCTTCCACGTGAAGACCGTTACTTCATGACGAAACCGGAGTTGCTTGATAAGATTGCCGGATTGCTTGGCGGACGTGTCGCCGAGGATCTGACATTCGGTGAAGTATCGACCGGCGCCCATAATGATTTCCAGCGTGCAACGGCAATCGCCCGCAGCATGGTTACGGAATACGGCATGAGCGACAAGATCGGACCGATCCAATTCGGTCAGGCGCAAGGCGGAAACGTCTTCCTTGGGCGCGATTTTAATTCAGAACAGAATTATTCAGATGCCATCGCATTTGAAATTGACCAGGAAATCCAACGCATCATCAAAGAGCAATACATTCGCACAAAAGAGATTCTTACCGACAACAAAGAACTTCTTGAATTGCTTGCGCAGACATTGCTTGAAGTTGAAACTTTGGATGCTGCTCAAATTCAGCATCTGAAAGAACATGGTAGTTTGCCGGAGCGTTCATATGAAGCGCTGAACGGCGAGTATGAAGACAAAAACGTCGATCTGGAAAAAGACGCGGAAATTCCTGACGTAACAGGAGCACCAAGCGATCCTTCAGCTGGAGATCTTCCGAGTGAAGAGCCATCCACTGGAGAAGTGAAAGATCCGATCCGGGAAGACCGTAAGTAATAAGCTGAAAGCTGGCGTCCGATTCCATTAGGGAATAGGCGCCAGCTTTTTTTCTTTCCTATGAAACTATGGTATGATATTTTGGAAAATTGCAGATAAATGGGGACCGCGAAATGATTCTAGTAATGGATATCGGCAACAGCAATATCGCTATAGGTATTTATGATCGGGATACACTGATTCATCACTGGCGCATGGAAACAGCCCGACATAAAACGGAAGATGAATATGGCATGAAGATCAAAGCCTTTCTGCAGGACGCCGGATTGGAATTCAAGAATATCAAAGGCATTATCATGTCATCGGTAGTTCCGCCGATCATGTTTTCATTAGAACGCATGGCTTTGAAATATTTTGATATTAAACCATTGATTGTAGGCCCAGGATTGAAAACCGGTTTGAACATTAAATACGATAATCCGCGTGAAGTAGGCGCAGACCGGATCGTGAATGCGGTGGCAGCCATCCATGAATACGGCGGCCCGCTCATTATTGCCGATTTCGGTACGGCGACAACCTATTGCTATATCAATGAAGCCCATCAATACATGGGGGGAGCCATTGCGCCGGGAATCGGCATTTCAACGGAAGCGCTCTACAGCCGGGCGGCAAAATTGCCGCGTATTGAAATTGCCCGTCCGGACAGTGTCGTTGGAAAAAATACGGTCTCTGCTATGCAAGCCGGCATCGTCTATGGTTTTGTCGGCCAGGCGGAAGGCATCATCGCACGAATGAAAAACCAAAGTGTTGAAAAGCCGATGGTCGTTGCGACTGGAGGAATGGCAAACTTGATAGCGTCGGAATCAAAGCTCATCGATAAAGTGGAACCATTTTTAACATTAAAAGGACTCTACCTGATTTATAAGCGCAATGAAGCATAACAAGAGAGGGCGATTGGAATGGCAGATTATTTAGTGCGGGGACTGGGCTTTGGCGGCAGTGTCCGGGCATTTGCGGTGGACAGCACCGAAACAGTGGGGGAAGCACAAAAGAGGCATATGATGTGGCCGACTGCTACAGCGGCAGTAGGTCGCTTAATGACAGGCGGCGTTATGTTCGGCGCAATGCTGAAGGGCGATGACAAAGTCGTTTTGAAAATTGATGGTGGCGGACCTCTGGGTGCAATTCTTGTGGACAGCAACGCCCGTGGCGGAGTGCGGGGCTACCCCCAAAATCCCCAGACTCATCTCGATCTCAGTTCTGCCGGCAAATTGGACGTTGGCGGAGCAGTCGGCAAAGACGGCATGCTTTCAGTAATCAAAGACCTTGGCATGCGCGATTTTTTCACGGGGCAGAGTCCAATTGTATCAGGTGAAATTGCCGAAGACCTGATTTATTATTTTGCTGTATCTGAACAGATTCCTTCTTCAGTGGGCCTTGGCGTGCTGGTGGATACGGACAACTCCGTTCTGGCCGCCGGCGGTTTTATTGTACAAATCATGCCGGATGCGGAAGAAGGGGCGATTTCCAGGCTCGAAGAACGTCTGGCCCAAATCGATCCTGTTTCAACAATGATCAAACGCGGCTTAAGCCCTGAAGATATTCTGAAAGAAATTTTTGGTGAAGGCAATATTGAAATTCTGGATTCAATACCGGTGAAGTTTGAATGCAATTGCTCCAAAGAACGCTTTGCGGAAGGAATTATCAGTTTGGGGAAAGAAGAAATCCAAAGAATGATTGAAGAAGACGGCTCAGCTGAAACGCAATGCCATTTCTGTCTGGAAACCTACAGTTACTCAAAAGAAGAATTGGAAGCGATGATCGATGAGCTACAATCGTGACCATGGTCGCCCTGGCACATCACCGGGTGAAGCGGGCAGACCGAGAAGAAGATTAAAAACAAAACCATTGATGTACCTGTTGCTGATTTTATTCGCAGGAAATCTATTATGGTTTATCGCCTGGCTGATACCGGACAATCCGGGGGGAAATGAAGAAGTGGCTTCTGTCAGCGGCAAAGAAATCACCCGACAGGAATGGATGGCGGCAATGGAAGAACAGCATGGACGCGAAACACTCCTTGAACTCGTCAACCTCCAAGTGATGGAAACGGCGGCAAAGGAGTACGGCATCAAAGTAAGTGACAAAGAAGTGGACCTGGAGCTGGCGATGATGCGATCAGCGCGTGACGGCAGTGAAAAAACGCTCTATTCTGCTGATGAGGAGCGGATGCGTGAAAAAGTGAAGTCACAATTGATTCTTGAAAAAGTGCTGACGAAAGATGTCGTCATTAAAGAAGCTGCCATAGAAACCTTCTATCAGGACAACCAGGCTCTTTACGATATCCCGGACTCTTACAGAACGCGGATGATTGTGCTGCAGTCAACGGAAGAAGCGCAGGGTGTAATTGAAGAACTTGAAAACGGCTCTTCGTTCGAAGCCCTGGCGCGGGAACGTTCGATCGATACAGCAACCGGCAGCCTCGGCGGTGATATCGGCTATGTGGTCCCTGGCCAATCCACTATCGACGCGGCGGTAACGAATGCTGTCGCTTCCGTGGAAACGGATAAATGGTCGGAACCGCTGACGATGGCGGATGGCCGGGTGGCTGTAATAACAGTAACCGACAAGGCGCAAGGCCAGACATTTACATACAAAGATGTGGAAAGCCATATCAGCCGTGAGCTGGCTTTGGAGCAATTGCCGCAATCCGTGACTCCGGAAGCATTCTGGCAGGAGTTCGACACCGAATGGTTCTACGGCGAATAAATTCAAAAGCCAATCCAGCTGTTTGACATTGAGGGATAAACATTGATACGATGAACCCATGAAATGCCGATTAAACTACTAGGGATTAGGAGTGTTGAATAATGGCTCGTATTGCAAATGATATTACAGGATTGATTGGGCAAACGCCTATCGTCAAGTTAAATCGTATGACTGGTGCAGAGGATGCGGAAGTCTACTTGAAATTGGAGTATTTCAACCCGGGCAGCAGTGTGAAAGACCGCATTGCGCTGTCCATGATCGAAGCGGCTGAAAAATCCGGAGATTTAAAAGAAGGCGATGTTATCATCGAACCGACAAGCGGTAATACTGGTATCGGCCTGGCAATGATTGCGGCAGCTAAAGGCTATAAAGCGGTTTTGGTTATGCCGGATACGATGAGCATGGAACGCCGCAACCTTCTTCGTGCTTATGGAGCGGAACTTATTCTGACTCCAGGAGCGGAAGGGATGAACGGCGCGATCAAGATGGCCGAACAGCAAGCAACTGAAAACAATTGGTTCATGCCGCAGCAATTCAATAACGAAGCAAATCCGGAAGTTCACCGTCTGACTACGGGTCCTGAAATCGTGGAAGCGATGGGCGATCAGCTGGATGCCTTTGTTTCAGGTATCGGAACAGGCGGAACGATCACAGGAGCCGGACAAGTATTGAAAGAGAAATACCCTGATATTCTTATTGCAGCAGTGGAGCCATCCGATTCACCAGTTCTATCGGGCGGCAAACCAGGGCCGCATAAAATCCAGGGAATTGGAGCAGGTTTTGTTCCGAAAGTATTGAATACAGAGATTTACGATGAAGTAATTCAGGTGTCCAATGACCAGTCCTACGAAACGGCGCGTAAAGTTGCTCGTGAAGAAGGTATTCTGGGCGGCGTTTCTTCAGGTGCCGCAGTCTATGCAGCCCTTCAACTGGCGAAACGCCTCGGAAAAGGCAAGAAAGTGCTGGCAGTTCTTCCATCCAACGGCGAACGCTACCTCAGCACTCCGTTATACCAATTCGAAGAAAATAACTGATAAAATGAGGGGTATGCTGACGCATGCCTCTTTTTTTGGTGTGCCAGGCATGGCAACTATCTAGGTGGTGAAAGTCCACTGTGGGGGTACACATCGACCAACCACTAAGGAA
>NZ_QQRS01000014.1 GCF_003428875.1 Planomicrobium okeanokoites | reverse complement strand
TACATGAATTTGTCGATATCTTCCTTGAAAACAACGATCGAATCCTGCTCAATGAAAATCTTCATGTGCTGGAGCCGTAAACTGTTCAAAAAGGGAAATGGTGGAAAATATTTTCTTGATATAATTTATATTAAATATATAGTCTTTAGACCTATATTCTAATGAATTTTTATGGACGGCTGAAAATGTCTAGCGTTTTCAGCCCATTCTAGGATTTTCCCAACACAATCGACACAATTCGACAGTGACTTAGGATAATAGTCGTGTTACGATAAACTAAGTTTTTGTTATATATTCACTGTTTATGCAAAAAAATATTATTTCATAACAGAAAAGAGCGATTGTATGTCTTTGAAAAACCGAACATCATTACTCGCTGTGGTGGACTCTTTAATTGTATTTTTCTCTATTTTTATCGGTTATTTCCTCCTCCACCCGCTAGTCAATCCCTTCGAAAGGCCTTTCCTGATAGCAAGCGCTATTACGATTTTTGCAGCCCATCACGCTTTTGCAACTTATTTCGGCCTTTATCGTAAAGTATGGGAATATGCTTCAATCGGTGAATTGAAGCTGATTTTTAAAGCTGTGGGCTTTTCAATTCTTGCTGTGGGTATAGTTCAGTTTCTTTTTAAAGGTGAAGTATTGTGGCGCGCTTTGGCAATTACATGGATGCTTCATCTCTTATTAATCGGAGGATCTCGTTTGTCCTGGAGAATTTTCAGGGATTCGAAGTACCGTGTGAAAACAGGTGATTTAAAGCCAACCATGATTATTGGAGCCGGTCAAGCAGGGCAGATGGTAGCAAGACAATTATTGACCAATCCGGAAAACGGTTTAGTACCTGTCATTTATTTGGATGATGACGTCAAAAAGCATGGTTATGAAATTCATGGCATCCGCGTAGCGAACTCAGGCACCGACTCTATCGAAGAAATTGTTAAAGACAATGAAATCGAAAGGATTATCGTGGCGATTCCATCCATGAGCAGACAGGAAAGCGCCGAGCTTATGAAGCGCTGCGTCGATACAGGTATCCATACTCAAACAATTCCGATGATTGAAGATATCATGACCGGAAAAGTTTCTGTAACGGATATGCACGATGTCAAAATCGAAGATCTTCTCGGGCGCGATGAAGTGCAGTTAGATATGAATAAAATCGCGAACCAGTTAACGGGTAAGACGATTCTGGTAACTGGTGCAGGCGGTTCGATCGGATCCGAAATCTCCAGACAGATTATGCGCTTTGGTCCGAAGAAACTTCTTCTTCTCGGACATGGTGAAAACTCGATCTACCTGATTGATATGGAGTTGCGCAAAAAGCTGACTCCTGACACTGAAATCATTCCGATTATCGCGGATGTACAAGACAGAGACCGGATGTTTACAATTATGGAGCAGTACAAGCCGGATGTAGTTTATCACGCCGCAGCGCATAAACATGTTCCTTTAATGGAAGGAAATCCAATGGAAGCGGTCAAGAACAATATCTTTGGGACGAAGAATGTTGCGGATGCAGCCCATATCAGTGGGGTCAAAAACTTCGTAATGGTTTCTACTGATAAAGCCGTTAACCCGCCGAATGTAATGGGAGCGACGAAGCGTTTTGCTGAAATGCTTGTACAAAACTTAGCAAAACGCAGTGAGACTAAATTTGCAGCCGTCAGATTCGGTAACGTACTTGGTTCAAGGGGATCGGTTATTCCGCTTTTCAAGAAGCAAATTGCAGCAGGTGGTCCGGTTACTATCACAGACAGTAAGATGACCCGTTATTTCATGACAATTCCCGAAGCGTCCCGTCTCGTAATACAGGCAGGTACGTTAGCAGAGGGCGGGGAAGTCTTCGTGTTGGATATGGGCGAACCTGTTAAGATTGTTGATCTTGCGCGTAATTTAATCCGATTATCTGGGTATACAGAGTTGGATATACCGATCAAAGAGACGGGGATCCGTCCTGGGGAGAAGCTATTTGAAGAACTGCTGAATGAGGACGAAATCCAGAGCGAGATGGTGTTTCCGAAGATTTATGTCGGGAGAGCGAATCCGGCAGCAGAGCTTGAATTAACGCTGTTACTTGAAAAACTGCCTAATATGAGCAGCGAAGAAGTTAAAGATGTACTAATTAGTTTAGCTAATAGAAAGAATGTAAGTTCAGATAGAGTAGCTATAAAATTATAAGAAACAGAGGGATAATTATGAATTTCGCTATAATTGGTTGTGGTTTTATTGCAAAAAAACATGCATTAGCAATAAAAAATATATCTAATGCTGAATTAATTGCGGTATGTGACAGAGTTCCAGAAACGATGGAGTTTTATAAAAATGAATATGGTGCTAAGCCGTATTTAGATTCAGTTGAAATGCTGAAAGATAAGAATATTGATGTGGTATGCATATGTACTCCTAGTGGATTGCATGCAGTCATAGCAGAAGAAGTAGCAGCGGCTAAAAAACATATTGTGTTAGAGAAACCTATTGCAATGACTTTAGAGGAAACAGATCGAATAATTAATGCAGCTAAAGAGAATGATGTGAAACTCACAATTGTACACCCCAATAGATTTAGAACAGCTGTCCAAGAAACAAAAAAAATCCTCGATCAGAATTTGCTAGGAAAAATCAGTCATGCTAATTGCATAGTTAACTGGAATCGTGGGCAGGAATATTACAATCAAGCACCTTGGCGTGGAACTAAAACTCATGACGGTGGAGTGTTAATGAATCAAGCTATACATAATTTGGATTTGCTGCTCTGGTTTATGGGAACACCTGCTGAAATTTTCAGTATGGAAGCTACAAGATTACGGAATATTGAAGCGGAAGATGTTTCGACAGGAGTTATTCGATTTGAAAATGGTGCCATAGCTAATGTCCAAGCTGCGACTACTGTTTATCCTAAAAATTTCGAAGAGTCCATTACAATTTTCGGGGAAAAGGGTACATTAAAAATCGGCGGATCTAATGCTTTGTACTTTGAACATCTTGAAATACAAGATTTATCAGAATCTGATATGAAATTAATAATTGAAAAAGTAGAATCAGATCCTTGGGGAACCCCAGGACATCAAAGAATTATTGAAGAAATGATATTTGCTCTAGAGAATAACATTGATCCGGCTGTAACAGGAGAAGACGGTAAAAATGCATTAAAGCTGGTTCTAGCATTTTATGAATCTGCTGAATCAAAAAAAATAATAAGTATTTAAAACTTAGAAACTAGAGGAGTAATTATATGAAACAAAACACATTAGAAAAATTAGAAATGATACTAATTGAAAAGCTTAATACTAAAAATGCAACAATCGGAGTTGTAGGTCTGGGTTATGTAGGATTGCCTTTAGCAGTGGAAAAAGCGAAAGCGGGATTCAATGTTATCGGTTTTGATGTTCAAGAAGAAAAAGTAAGCAATGTAAACGAGGGAATAAACTATATTGGTGATGTATTGCCTGCTGATTTGGAGTCACTGGTAGCTTCCGGAAAATTAAAAGCTACTACTGATTATTCTTTTATAAAAGAAGTGGATGCTGTAGCCATTTGTGTCCCAACACCTTTAGATATTTACAAGCAGCCGAATATGAATTATGTAGAAAGTTCAGCAAAAGCAATTGCAGCTAACTTTACTAAAGGAACATTAATAGTTTTGGAAAGTACCACGTATCCAGGTACCACAGAAGAATTGATTAAACCAATTTTAGAATCTTCAGGAATGATTTGTGGAGAGGATTTCTTTTTAGCATATTCTCCAGAGCGAGTAGATCCCGGTAATAAAGATTTCAATACAAAAAACACGCCTAAAGTTGTCGGTGGAATTACAGAAAGCTGCACTAAAGTTGCGGCTGCTATGTACAGAGCAGTACTTGAAGGCGATGTCCATGAAGTTTCAAGCCCAGCAGTAGCAGAAATGGAAAAACTTTTAGAAAATACTTTTAGAAACATTAATGTAGCATTAGCTAACGAAATGGCAATTCTTTGTCACAAAATGGGTATTGATGTATGGGAAGTAATTGATGCTGCGGCCACTAAACCTTATGGGTTCATGCCGTTTTATCCAGGACCAGGATTAGGAGGACACTGTATTCCAATAGACCCTTGGTATTTAACTTGGAAAGCACGTGAATATAATTACCATACAAAGTTAATTGAAACTGCTGGAGAGATTAATGATAGTATGCCTGATTTTGTAGTACAACGTTGCGCTGAAATTTTAAATACTCAGGGGAAAGCATTAAACGGCTCAAAAATTTTAGTTCTTGGAGTAGCATATAAAAAAGATATCGACGATTACAGAGAATCCCCAGTACTACCTATACTGGATAGGCTTACAAGTACAGGCTGCAAATGGGAAGTTGTTGATCCTTATATAGCCGATTTCAAGTTGCACGGTGAGTTAATACGAACTGTTGAATTGTCTGCTGATAAGTTAAATTCAACTGATTTAGTCTTGATTGCTACTAATCATAGCGCCTTTGACTATGAAAAGATTGGTGAAAATAGCAAAATTATCTTAGATACGCGTAATACCGGCGTTTCTAACGACAATTATTATAAATTATAATAATCGATCTAAGATTCAGTGTTAATAGATTGGAAGGATAAATTGTGGGTGAAAAAAGATCTTTTTCTAAAAATGTTATAACACTAATAACTGGAACTGCTTTTGCTCAAATTCTTCCAATATTAGCATCTCCGATTTTGACACGCTTATATACACCTGAAGAATTTGGTGAACTTGGATTGTTTATTGCATTGCTTGGAGTTTTTTCTGTTATTGCAAGTTTTAAATATGAACTCGCAATAGCTCTCCCCAAGAAAGAGGAAGATGCTGTAAATATATTTGCATTATCAATATTATTTGCTATGAGTTTTAGTGCTGTACTGATGACAGCAATTGTAGTTGTGCACAATACCATGGAAATAAAGTTTATTGATGAACACTTTGCGACTTATGTCTGGTTATTTCCAGTTGCGGTGCTACTTTTAGGTATATTTCAAGCGTTATCGAATTGGAATATTCGAAACCAGGATTTTAAGTTAATAGCTGCAACTCAATATTATAGATCTTCAACCATAGTAACCTATCAAATTGGAGGGGGTTTCTTAGGTGGAAGCTCTTTGATATTGATAACAGCACAAGTTGTGGGTCAACTCGTTGCAGTTTTGAAAATGGGATATACTTCAATCAATAAATTAAAAGAGAATAAGGGATTTATAACTAAGTTAAATTTAAAAAAAATGTTAATTAGGTATAAAAGGTTTCCTCTATTCTATTCTGGTTCGGCTCTTTTAAATACGCTCTCAGTTCAATTGCCTCTATTTATGTTAGCTTTCTATTTCAATCCAACTATAGTAGGGTATTATACTTTAGCAAACCGTGTCTTAGCAGCGCCAATTTCTATAGTAGGAAATGCAATTGCACAACCTTATTTACAAAAAGCTGTTGAAAAAAGTCATGATAATAAACTTGAAATTTTTAGTTTGCAAATTTTTAAAACACTTTTAAGTATAGGTTTGGTTCCAATTATAGTAGTAGCGATAATATCGCCCGAATTATTTATGATTATTTTCGGTTCTGAATGGGTTAAAGCAGGTATTTATGTTCAGCTAATTGCTACTTGGTTGTTGTTTGTATTTATCTCCTCTCCTTTATCTCATATTTTCACCATTCTTGAGCTCCAAAAGGAGAGTCTGTTTTTTAATTTAGTACTATTTATAAGTCGGGTTGCTGTGCTAGCTATAGGAGGAACAATTGGAAATGATCTCCTCACCATTGCGATGTTTGGAATCACCGGCGCAATACTTTGGTTTATTCAAATAACTTGGTTATTGAAAAAGACTGGAACAAAAATTCGGACGACTATTGCAGTACTTATTATAGAAAGTCTCATTGGTTTACCTTTCATATTTATAATTTCTTTATTTAAAATTATAAATAGCAACTCGATTTTGCTAATAACCTTAAGTTTCTTAATTATAATTACTTTTTTCTTAATTAGATTCCAAAAAAGATTAAACGAAGTTAAGCTCTCAAAATATAATAAATAAAGGAGTTAGCATGAACAAATTAAAATTTATAACAGCATACTACATTAAGCGACCAAAAGTTATCAAGGCATATAAAGAAATAAAAAAGCTAGAAAGTCTTGATAGAAATGGACAAAAGGAATATCAAAATATAAAATTGAAAGAATTGATTTCTTATGTAGTTAAGGAAATACCTTATTATAGTAATTTATTTCGCGAATTGAACTTAAAAGTTAGTGATATTCAAACAACTAAAGACTTAATTAAGCTGCCTATTTTGACTAAAGAAATTATAAAGAAAAATCCAGAACTATTTATTCCAAAAAATTATAATGAAAAAATAGTTAAAGGTTCTACAGGTGGCTCTACTGGGGTTCCTTTAAAGTTTTTAATGAGTGAGACAGATTACTCTAAAGGTGTAGCCTTATTATTAAGAGGTTTTGAATTTGGGAATTATCAATTAGGAGATTCAATGTCCATAATAGCTGGTTCCTCTCTAACTTCGAATACGCAATCCTTAAAGTCGAAAATTCAAGACTGGCTAATGAACTTCAACCATTTTTCTTCTTATGGAATGAATGAAAAAGATTTTGAAGCATTTTTTCGAGACATAAATAAGAAAAAACCGAAATTTTTAAGAGGATACGCTAGTTCATTATTTTTATTTGCATCTTATTTACGAGATAACAATATGCAATTAGAATTTCAAATTCAAGCAATTTTTTCGACTTCAGAAAAGTTAATGCCTAATCAACGAAATATTATTGAATCAGTATTTAAAGCTAAAGTCTTTGATAATTATGGTTTAAATGACGGTGGTATTACGGCCTTCGAGTGCAATTATCATAATGGGATGCACATTGACTTTGAACGGGCGATTTTAGAAGTTACCAACGATGATGGCACAGATCAAATTATTGGGGAAGAAGGAAAAATATTAGCTACAAATTTATTTAATTACGCTATGCCTTTAATAAGATATGATACTGGAGATTTGGGAGAAATTTATATAGAAGATTGCAAATGTGGCTGTAAGAGACCACTTTTAAAAGGCATTGCAGGAAGAACTACTGACTATTTAAAAATCAATGAGACATATATTGGTAGTCCGGTATTAACAGTTCTTATGGGGAAAATTGATATTGAAAGTTATCAAATTATACAGACTGGAAAAGACAGTGTAAAGATAAATGTTGTAAAGGGGGAAAAATACGATATGTCGCAAGAACTTTTTATTTCAAATTCTTTAAAAGAACATGTTAATGAAATTAAAATCGACTTTAACTATTTAGATGATAGTAAAGGGTTTAGTGAAAATAATAAGAAACATAAATTTATAATTAATGATGATTTTAAATAATAAAGCGCTAGCAAATAAAATTAAAGAAATGTGATGTTATGCATAAAATAAATTACTTCATTCAATTTTTATCAATAATTTTTTTGAAAGCTATTTTTGATTATCTTTATTTTGTCTACGTTTCAAAGTACTTTATGGGAGATTTATTTTATTTAAACTACTCTTCTGAAAAACACCTATATTCGTACATACTTTTAGTCATAGTAAGTATTTTTGTAATCCCACTTATAAATCAACCAAATAAGCCAAGCAGAGTTGTAATACTTATACTGTTTTTATCCATTATTGTTCCAATTTTAACATTATACGCATACCAAGATGCTGATAATTACTATGTAGCAGCGATTGTTATCAGTTTTATACTTATCATCTTACAAATAATGTATTTTCCTATTTTGAAGTTTAGAATTTTACATGCAAGTTTAATGAATACATTACTACTAGGTATAATTCTTATTTACATTTATGTTTATTCATATTTAATCTTTACCGGTGGACTTACTCGTTTTAATTTCAATCTAAAAGAAGTTTATGACGTTCGAGCAGAGTATGTAACGATGGCTGCTAAAGGACCACTTCTCGGATATTTCATAACGTGGGTTGGAAATTCCTTTAATATGGGGGCACTGGTGTGGGGGCTGTTTAAAAAGAATAGAAATATAATAATTCTAGCAATAGTATTACAACTTCTATTATTTGGAATGACAAATTTCAAATCTTTTCTTTTTGCTCCTGTTTTAGTTATGAGTTTATACTTTTTAGCTAAAAGAAAAAGCCTGTTATTGTATTCTACAATTTCTATTACCATGATTCTTATGTTTAGTTATTTATTTTTTATTTTTTATAATGATCATCAATGGTCTTCAATGTTTATTAGAAGACAATTTTTTGTTCCGTCGAATTTACACTTAATTTACTATGATTTTTTTAAAGAAGACTATAATCCTTATATAAATTTATCAAATTCAATTTTTAGTTCTTTTCTGGAATATCCTTACCAAGCTAGCGTTACTAGAATAATATCTTGGGAGTATTGGAATCGAGATTTTGGACCAAATGTAGGTTTTCTAGGTGACGCTTATAGTCATTTCGGATTTTTAGGAATGTTCCTATTTGCGTTTATTTTAGGATTGATTTTAAGAATACTTGATAGTTTTGTAACTATGCTTCCTTCTTAATTAATTTCAGCATTAATAGCCATACCAGCTTTTTCTTTAGTGAACTCTGCATTATTCACTACATTGTTAACTCATGGCTTTTTAGTTTCACTATTAACCCTATTAATTATGGGGAATTTATTGTATAAAAAGGAGAAAAAATGAAAATTTGTCATATTACTTCTGTACATTCTGAAAATGATACAAGAATTTTTTTAAAAGAATGTACTTCATTAGCTCAAGCAGGATTCGAAGTTCACTATATTGTCCCCGGGGCAGTAGACTCTACTTCTAATGGCGTTCAAATTCATGGTGTCAAAGTCAATGACGGAAGTAGACTAAATAGAATGACGAAAACGGTAGATACTGTATATAAAAAAGCTTTAGAAATTAACGCAAGTCTCTATCACTTTCATGATCCTGAGCTTATTCCGATTGCCCTTAAACTAAAAAAAAATAAAAAGATAGTTTTATATGATATTCATGAAGATTTACCTCGTGCAATTTTGTCGAAAAAATGGATTAGTCCAATGGTAAGAAAGCCTTTATCGGCTATTTTTGAATATTACGAAAATAGGGCGGCTAAAAAATTTGATTATTTAATAACAGCAACTCCATATATAACGGAGCGATTTAAAAAAATTAACGACAGAACCATTAACGTAAATAATTATCCCTTACTTAAAGAACTTCAATCAAGTGACAAAATATCTCAGGAAACTGAAATTAATTATGTTAGTTATGTTGGAGGGTTAGTACCCATTAGAGGTTCGTCAGAACTTATAAAAAGTGCAAGATTAATTTCGGGAAATATTAAAGTTGCTGGCCCTATTAACACAGAGAACTTAAAAAATGATTTGAAAAGAAGCGAAAATATAGAGTACTTAGGGATACTCAGTAGAGATGAAGTAAAGAATTTACTATCACGTTCAAAAGCAGGAATGGTTACCTTTTTACCAGAGCCAAATCATATAAATGCTCAACCAAATAAAATGTTTGAATACATGTCAGCTAGTATTCCTGTAATTTGTTCCGATTTTCCTTTGTGGCGTTCTATTATTGAGGATGCTGATTGTGGATTGTGTGTAGATCCGGAAAATGCTCAAACTATCGCTGATGCAATTAACTATGTTTTTGAAAATCCTGAAATCGCTTTGAAAATGGGTAAGAATGGAAGAAAAGCTGTGGAATTAAAGTATAATTGGGAAGCGGAAAGTGTAAAGTTGATTGACATATATAAAAAATTTTAAATAAGAAAGAAGGATTTTAATGAATATTCCAATGTTAGACTTATCAGATCAGTATAAAAAACTTAAAAATGAAATAATAGAATCACTTGATGAGGTTATGTCTTCCTCACAATTCATATTGGGTGGAAATGTAAAAAAGATAGAGTCCGATATTGCGGTTTTCAGCAATGTAAATAATGGCATAGGAGTAGCAAATGGAAGCGATGCTATACATATTGCTCTTCAAGCAGCAGGTGTCAAAGAAGGAGATGAAGTAATTACTACAGCGTTTACTTTCTTTGCGACCGGTGGAGCAATCGTTCGTGCGGGTGCTAACCCAAAATATGTGGATATTGATCCGATTACTTTCAATATCGATCCTAATAAAATTGAAGAAGTAATAACTGATAAGACGAAAGCAATTATTCCAGTTCATCTTTATGGACAGATGGCAGACATGGAAGCTATTAAGGCGATTGCAGATAAATATAATCTAATTGTTATAGAAGATGCAGCACAAGCTATCGGAGCTAAACAAAATGGCAAAAGAGTTGGTGAACTAGGAACAGCTGCAACTTATAGTTTTTTTCCTACTAAAAACCTCGGTGCTTATGGAGATGCAGGCATGATTGTTACAGACAATGATGACCTTGCAGAAGAAGCAAGAGTAATTAGAGTACATGGTAGTAAACCGAAATATTATCACCACGTTTTAGGCTATAATAGCCGACTTGATGAAATGCAAGCTGCAATACTAAATGTGAAATTTCCTCATCTAGAAGATTGGTCAAATATGAGACGAAAACATGCAAAAACATATACACAGCTACTAAATGAAAAACTGTCGCACATTATTCAAACACCAATAGTAAAAGAAGGAAACCATCACGTATTCCATCAATATACATTAAGAGTTCCAAAACGAGATGAGTTACAAGCATACTTAAAAGAACAAGGGATTTCTACTATGGTATATTATCCGATGCCATTGCATATACAACCAGTATTTAAAGAGTTGGGATATAAAGATGGTGATTTGCCTGAAACGGAAAAGGCAGCCAAAGAAGCCATTTCCCTTCCGATGTATCCCGAACTGCCTGTAGAACATCAAGAATATATTGTTGATAAAATTATGGAGTTTTACTTATGAAAGTTTTGACAATAGCTGGTACTCGACCACAACTAGTTAAAGTAGGAGCGGTTTCACGAGTATTACGCGAATCGTTTACAGAAGTTTTGGTGAATACAGGTCAACATTATGACTATAAAATGGCTGGAGTATTTTTTGATGAATTAAAAATACCGAAACCAGATTACGACTTAGGTATTGGATCAGCTCCACATGGCAGACAAACCGGTCGAATGATGATAGCGGTGGAAGAAGTAGTAGAAAAAGAAAAACCAGATGTAATTCTAGTTTATGGGGATACAAATTCAACTTTGGCTGGGGCAATTGTTGCTTCAAAACTTCATATTCCAATAGTGCACATAGAAGCAGGACTAAGAAGCTATAACAAAGAAATGCCAGAAGAAATAAACAGAGTTTTAACGGATCACATCTCCACATTACTATTTGCTCCGACTGATAATGCTGTAAAAAATTTAAAAACAGAAGGAATTACAGCAGGAGTTTATCAAGTTGGAGATGTCATGTATGATGCAGTTAAATTTAATATAGGATTAGCTGAGGAAAGATATTCTCTAAAAGATTATGGATTGGATCAGAAGAATTATATTCTTGGAACTATTCATAGAGCTGATAACACCGATAATCCTAAAAAGCTAAGCGCAATATTAAATTCTTTCTCTAAAATCAAAGAGACAGTATTTCTGCCTTTACATCCTAGAACAAAGAAAATGATTGAAGAAAATGGTTTCAATAGTATTTTGGTGAATTCAGGGAACATTCGAGTGGTTGAGCCTATTTCATATTTGGAAATGCTCTTTTTAGAAAAAAATGCAAAAATGATTGTTACGGATTCAGGCGGAGTTCAGAAAGAAGCTTATTTTGCTAAAGTGCCATGCCTTACTCTAAGAGACCAAACTGAATGGGTTGAAACAGTTGAAGCTGGATGGAACCAATTGGTCAACCCGTTAACAGACAATTTGGCAGAAAAACTTCTTAATCTTGAAATTGGAAAACCAGTTGAAAGTTTGTACGGTGATGGACATGCAGCTAAAAAAATTGTATCAACTATGAAAAAGTATTTTAAATAAAAAATTGCTAGTCTACACATAGGCTAGCTTTCTTTTTAGGAGGAGTTAACATGACGATCACTAAAGGCAATAATACTGTAGTAAATGAAAATGTAAAATTTGGAATAAATGTTACTTTGGGACACAATGTAGTAATTTATGAAGGAACTGAAATTGGCAACAATGTTATTATTCAGGATAACGCGGTTATAGGAAAACAACCAACACGTGCAAAAGCCTCGATTTTGCCAGAAGTTAAAAAGCTACCACCTGCAAAAATAGAGTCAGGGGTGACAGTTGGAACTTCAGCAATTATATACGCGAATGCTGAAATTAATGAGGATGTATTTATTGCTGATTTGGCTACTATTCGTGAACGAGTAACTGTTGGAGAAAAAACAATCGTAGGCAGAGGAGTGGCGATTGAAAACGATTGTGTAATAGGAAGTAACTGCAAGCTTGAAACTAATAGTTATATTACCGCTTACTCTGAAGTAGGGGACTATGTATTTATTGCTCCTTATGTAGTTACTACTAATGATAACTATATGGCTCGAAGCAAAGACCGCTACGATAAATTTAAAGGTGTAACTATTAAAGATGGTGGCAGAATCGGTGCTAATGCAACTGTACTGCCCGGAAAAATAATTCATGAAGATGGAACAGTGGCAGCTGGGAGCATTGTATCTAAAGACGTTGAAAAAGAAAGTTTAGTTGTTGGTTCTCCTGCAAAAGAAGTAAGAAAAGTTCCAGAAAACCAACTCTTAAGAAACCAGTAAGGAAGAGATTATGAATATTTGGATTTTAAATCACTACGCTGTTGCTCCTCGTACTATTGGTGGAACTCGTCATTATGACCTGGCTAGCCAATTAATCAAAGAAGGTCATAGAGTACGTATTTTTGCATCTTCTTTTAATCATTTTGAAAGAAGAGAAACTGTTACGTACAAGAAAGAAAATTTTATAGATGAAATAATTGATGATGTAATATTTACTTGGATTAAGACACCACCGTACGGAAATCCGTTCAAAAGATTAATTAACATTTCAGTATTTTCTTTTCGTTTAAATAAAATTATGAAAGATGTATTGAAAAGAGAGATTCCGGATTTGATTATTGGTTCCAGCGTTCATCCTCTTACTGCTCTAATTGGATTAAAGAACTCAAAAAAAGTGGAATCACTATTTTACTTCGAAGAAAGAGATCTTTGGCCACAAACTTTTATTGATTTTGGTATTATAAGTGAAAAAAATATTGTTTCAAAGGTACTCTTCTCAATTGAAAAAAAGTTATATCGTGAATCTGATAGAGTAATCTTCTTATTTGAAAAAGCACATAAATATGCAATTTCAAAAGGTTTATACAATAAGAAACCCATTTATCTTCCAAATGGATATAATGCTGAAAGAGTGTCGCATTTAAAAGAGTCATCTGAATTAAATGGTGTATTAAATACTTTTGAAAACAAGAAACTATGTATGTATGTTGGAAGTTTTGGTGAAGCGAACCATCTCACACCATTAATTGAATTAGTAGAGAAAATGAAAGAAGAAAAGGAATACCATTTTTTGTTTGTAGGAGGAGGAGCTTTGAAAGCTGGATTGATTGATTCTTCTCAAAAATTGGATTTGCAAAATATTACTTTCTTAGATCCGATACCAAAAGAACAAATTCCTTTTCTTTTATCACATGCTCATTGTGGCCTAATTTCAATGAAGGATTCTCCGTTATATAATTGGGGGTTCAGTATGAATAAGATTTATGATTACCTTTCTTTAGGGCTTCCCATAATAGCTTATTCGAATTTAAAAGATTTAGGAAATCTAGAAAACACGCAGGGAATTATTAACTCAGATTCGTTGGACTTCTTAAAGGAAGGTATAACAAATGCTTCGGAAATTGACAGGGAAGCTATAAAAAATTTTGCTTATGATCATTATTCATGGAATATACTGAATGAAGGCTTTCTAAAAATAGTAAATTCTGATATAAAGAGTCATAAGGAAAACAGTGGAGTTTTAAATTATGAAAAGAACATTTGATTTTTTCGTTAGCTTAGCAACATTCACTATATTCTCTCCAATCATTTTGATAACTGCTTTGTTGATACGAATAAAAATTGGCAGTCCAGTTATTTTCAAACAAGAACGACCTGGCCTTAAAGGAAGTCCCTTTTATGTTTATAAGTTCCGTACAATGACGGATGAACGTGACGATAAAGGAACCCTGTTATCAGATGACATAAGGCTAACTTCTTTTGGCAAACTCTTGAGAAAACTTAGCTTGGATGAACTGCCACAATTAGTAAATGTACTTAAAGGAGACATGAGTTTCGTCGGGCCAAGGCCTTTATTAATGGAGTACATGAGTTTATATAATGAGAGACAGTTGAAGAGACATGAAGTTCGACCTGGAATAACTGGATGGGCCCAAGTCAACGGGAGAAACGCAATTTCCTGGGAAAAGAAGTTTGAATATGATGTATGGTACGTAGAAAACCGTTCATTTTTCTTGGATATAAAAATTCTCTTCATGACTGTATTGAAAGTATTCAAGTCGGAAGGAATTTCTCAGGATGGTCAAGCGACGATGACAAAGTTCAAGGGAAACAAAAGCAGCAGGGGGCAATAACATGAATGTAATTTTGATAGGCGACAGCGGGCATGCCCGTGTGATAGCTGATAATGTCGTTTCCTCTGGAAACAAAGTGATAGCTCGTCTGGATGATAAGTATGAAGAGCCTTTCAAAGAAGGCGAAACTTGGCTTGGACCGGTTTCAGAAGTCCGCGGTTTAATTGACCGGGAAAATGCCAAAGTTATAATTGCGATTGGGTCTAACCCAATTCGCAAAAAAATTGTTGATCGCCTTAATTTACAGGATTGTCATTACGCTACTGTTGTTCATAAAGAAGCTATAATTAGTCCAAGCGCTTCGATTGGGCACGGCTCAGTTGTTATGCCTGGAGTGATAGTTAACGCGGCTGCTACAATAGGAAACCACGTTATTTTGAATACTCGTTTGGTGATAGAGCATGATTGCTTGGTTGATGATTATGTCCATGTATCTCCTGGTGCTATGATAACTGGTGGAGTATCGATTCATAAAGGGGTTCATGTTGGGGCAGGAGCAACCGTAATTCCCACAAAGTCGATAGGACAATGGAGTGTAATAGGAGCAGGATCTGTTGTTATAGATGACATCGAAGAATATTCTACGGCGGTTGGAGTGCCAGCTAAAGTTATAAAAAAAGAATCGAAAACAACAAACGCAGCTAACCGTTAAAAATTAGGAGAGATATAAATGACAGAACGTATATTTCTTTCTTCGCCTCATATGAGCGGGAGGGAACAAGACTATATTAAAGATGCATTCACAACGAATTGGATTGCTCCTTTAGGACCCAACGTCGATGCATTTGAACGGGAAATTGCTAGTTACGTTAAAATGGAAGATGCTGCAGCTGTGAGTTCTGGTACCGCGGCGATTCATTTAGCGCTAGAATTGTTGAACGTTGGAAAAGAAGACACAGTATTTTGCTCCAGCTTAACTTTTGTAGCCAGTGCTAACCCGATACTTTATACAGGAGCTACTCCAGTATTCATAGATTCTGAAGAAAACACGTGGAATATGTCGCCTGATGCGTTAGCGCGAGCAATGAAAGAAGCAGATGAAAACAACAAGTTGCCCAAGGCCGTTATTATCGTAAACCTGTATGGTCAAGTAGCTATGATGGATGAATTGATGAATATCTGTAATCATTACGATGTGCCAGTTATTGAAGATGCTGCTGAGTCCCTTGGAGCTTCTTACAAAGGAAAAGCCAGTGGATCTTTTGGCAAGTTCGGTGTTTTTTCATTTAACGGCAATAAAATTATTACAACATCCGGTGGCGGAATGTTAGTATCCAATGATGTTGCTGCATTGAAGCAGTCTCGTTTCCTGGCCACCCAAGCGCGTGATAATGCATTGCATTATCAGCATAGCGTAGTCGGTTATAACTATCGATTGAGTAATATACTAGCTGGAGTTGGACGCGCGCAACTAGAAGTTCTTGACGAGCGTGTTGAAGCACGAAGAGCTGTTTTTAATCGATATGTGGAAGCTTTTGCAGATATAGACGGAATAGACTTTATGCCTGAACTCGACAATACATATGGAAACCGCTGGTTAACGACATTGACCTTGGATCCTAAAAAGATTAAGGCAACACCATATGAACTTATTGAAGAATTCGCTAAAGAGAACATAGAAGCTCGTCCAGTATGGAAACCGCTTCATCTTCAGCCGTTATTTGAAAATGCTATGTTCTATTCACATGATCAAAACGGAGCAGTCAGTGAGCGTTTATTTGAACAAGGTCTATGCTTGCCAAGCGGATCAAACATGACTGTAGAACAGCAGGAAAGAGTTATTGATAAGTTTTTTGAAGTATTACAAAAAGAAAAGCAAAGTCTGCAGACTAGTAAAAGCAATTAACTACAAGCATCTATGACCGGTATCACGGTTATTAGATGCTTTTTTCTTTTGATATAAAAGATTGAGAAGTTAACCTTCTTTTAACCTGGTTTATATATTCTATTCCTACAAAGGATTTCTGCATTAGAATCGACCAATTATTGGAGGGAATGATATGAAAAATCTTATTCTGAACCAAAATTATGGGAAGCTATATGAAGATGTCTATAAGGGGAAATGTGAGGTTTTTGAATTCCAAAACTCCTTGGGATCCGTAAAACATTTATTTATAAAAAGAGAAGTGCCTAATCCGCTTGAAGGAGTGATTTACTACGATTTAATCACACCCTTCACTTATGGAGGTCCAGTTATTGAAGGATGTAAAGAAGAAGATAAATGGGATTTGATCAATGATTTTCGAAATGAATTTATGATGTATTGCCAGGAAAATAATATCGTTTCGGAATTTATCCGCTTTCATCCATTGCTATTTAATTCGATGGATTTTTTACATTGCTATGAGCTGGATTATGTGGAGGATTCTAGAGGGATAGATATATCAAGACACTCTAATCCCGTAGCTGAAGGGTTTTCAGTAGGGGCTATAGCTAAGGTTCTAGAAGCTTTTAAAAGTGGATTAGATTATGAGATTTTTACAGAGAAAGAAAGAATAGGCGACTTCAGTCGATTTTTAACTAAAGTTCAGAATAGTAAAGAAAATAAAAGTCCACAATATATCGAGTTTTGTAAAGATTTACTGGAAGATCAGCTGATATTTGTTGAAGTGAAATTTGATGGAGAAGTTGTAGGAATGTCAGTGAACATTCTTACTGATAAGGTTTTAACAACTCATTTATTTGTAACCGACCGAACCGGCGATAGTTTGGATGCGGCATTTGTGTTGCATTATGGATTGACAGTGTGGTGCAGGAATAATGGAATAGAATTAATTCATTTAGCTGGGAACTGGATTCAAAAAAACACAGAAGAGAACGCAAGTTTTAGAAATAACTTTGGAGTACTTTCAGATTATAAGTATTGTATAGGAAGAAAAATTTGGAATGAAGAGGTTTATGAAGAGTTGTGCGATAAAGCAAGAATTAAAAGGTATGTAGATTATTTTCCGGCTTATCGTGTAGATGAGAGAGGGCAAGGGTTCTCTCCTTTTATAGACTAATGAAATTTTGAAAATATTTAAGAAGAGAATATCTTTTTTTAATAAGATTAATTAAACTGTTTTCTAATTGAAGTAAAACAACTGAATTATTGTAAAAACCGTATCCCTAGTGAAAAGTTAAGGGCATACGGTTTTCATTATTTTATATTTTCTTAGAATTGACCGATTAATTGGTATGAGTTTACATCACGTAAAATTCCTGCGTCAAACTTATATTATCTTTATTTCTCAAGTGCTGCGTTAACAGGCAAACTATGAGAAGATTTTCTAATCAGAAAAGCAATAATAATCCACATTAAAACAGATATGATTTCAAACTTATATATAAGATGACCTTCAAAAACTTGTAAAAATAAGATTGCGGTGAAGTAACCTATAAGTATTCGAAAATCTGTATCAATTACTTTTGCTTTTCCGACAGCAAAAGCTATCGAAAGGAGCAGTCCACCGACTAACATGAGACCGATCAAACCGGATTGATAAAACACTTGAATATAAAGATTATGAAGATAACCGCCAAGCTCTTTAAATTCCATATTAACTCCTGAGCCTGTCCAAAAAAAGCTGTTTTGAAAAACACTTTCTACAGCTTCTCCCCAAATTCGGTCTCTGCCGGAAAAAAAGTTTTTGCCAGTAACTTGAAGACTGAGACCATTCAATGATTGTCCAATTGAGGTGTGTTTTAGATAAACATAAAGAGCAGTTACTATCGGGCTCATTATAATAATGGAAACTAGAATATGGAATGTGTATTTATGTAGATATTTTATTGCGAAAAACATAAGAATTACTATGAAAAACGCTACTATGGCAGCTCTGGATGTTGCCGTGAAAAGTGTAACAACCAATAAAAAGGCAGTATAAATATTTAACGATTTCAAGATGACATTCTTCTCTTTAAGATTAATTAAACAGAAGAACAATAAAAGAAAAGCGATTATTCCATTTGAATTAGCAGCAATTAATTTATTGATGGATAACAAAGTTGGTAAAAAGAATACATTGGCATATATAAAAACAAAGATAATCCACATACGTTTATCTACAATTCTATTCTTGAAAAATACGATTGCTGTAAAGAGCAAAACGATAGTGAGAAAGTATGTTATGTATTCGAGTTTTAACGGTGCATCTCGGTTGATATTCAATACATAATAGGTAGCGAAAAGTATTAGAGAACCAGAGACGAGTAAGTTGTTCTTGTTTGTGATCAACTTTCTATCGATAAGAAAGTGATAGATCAAAACAATGGAAAGGATAATGGTGGGAAAGATTAAAGACTCCTTGCTTGTAAAATGATGTACTGTGAACTGCATTCCCATGACGAGTAGAGTAGCAAATATACTGGCCGTTGCAATGAGTTGTGCAACAGGTCTTATTCGTGTTGACTCCAAATTCTTCACCTCAAAATCGATTTTGCAATAAGGAATCCATTCTCTAATTAGAAGGCAGTATTCCAAAATCACACTTTTACTATTATATAACAATTTCTTTTGTAGAAGAACGATGTAGGAGAAAATTATTAAACTGTATTTATAATGATAAATCTTATTATGTAAGTTGATTTCAATAGATATATTTATACTGATATAACAATTTTTATAAATTAGTAGTGCTTAGTTTTTTGCAGCATTGAATTAGTAAATTCTGCAGAAATAGCTTGTAAATATAGGAAAATTAACCAATATTATTCGGAGTGATGAATTTCGAGAGTAGTCATTTACCAAAAAAATACTAAGTAGACATGCTTTTTATTAAAACATCCTAGACACCGTTAAAGAGAATCTCTATACTATAATAATGTGTGCAAAAGAATCTCTTCTTCTGTCACAAAATAACAACTTAGTATTCCTTACATAAGTTAGTAAATGGAGAATGAACGTGAAAAATCTAAATGAAATTAATATCATACGGGCAATCATGTGTCTTGCGATTGTTTTAACACATTCCATCTCGAATTATTTACGCAATGTAGAAGTCGACCAGGCTGCCTACGATCAATATATCCTCTGGATCCGTTTTGCGCTTCTATGCTCAACCCCAATTTTTATTCTGCTGTCGGAAACCTTGATCTCCAAAAACTACCCGGACGGTTTGCAGAAAGGTTTCTTCTGGAAACGGATCAAGTTTATTTTGATTCCTTATCTATTGGTCGGTTTAGTTGTCAGCTACAAGAGTGCCGGGGGGGACCTGGCCGTATTTATTGATGTGATCCAGAAGAAGGTGCTCTATGGCCAGTGGTACGGTTTCTTTGTCATCGTCATCTTCCAGTTCTATATCTTGCACTGGCTGATCGGGAAATACCTGGCACGCGTCAATCCGATCGGGCCGATCCTGATTTCGTTCGTCATCTCGTTTGCCCATGTCTACTGCTATGTACATGTGGAGGCGTACCAGAATTTCATCCTGAACGAATATCCGCTCTGGTATAAGACGCATATCTTTACGTGGTTGTTCTACTTTATCGTGGCATTCTACATCGGCCAGTATTACGAGCAGCTCGTCACTTTCCTGACCAACAAAATCTGGGTGCCGATCCTAATGACTGTAGGCAGCTATGCTGTCATTGTGTTCAACTATAAAGTTATGGACTATGGAAGAATCTCGAGCGAACGCTACGACATGTTCCTGTTCTCTGTGAGTGTTTTCTTCCTGCTGGTGGCTTTGATCCGGAAGTTCAGTTTCGATAATCATACGCTGGTGATGATCAGTAATTTCTCATTCTTTATCTACCTTACGCACATGATTTTCTTGCCATACTTCGTGAAGCTATCCATGACATTCGGCGATCACTTCTTCAGCTACGTAATCTCGATGGCGTTCCTGACGGTTGCATCTTGTATAGGTGTGGCGTTCTTGTTGTATCAAAGTAAGTTGACCAGGCATTTTACTGGGAAGATTAAGTATTTGGAGCCGGCTGTGAAAACTCCTAAAAAGCAAACTACTCAGAAGAGAGAGCCGGAGTATGTGAATAATTGATTTGAAGTTACTAATAATGAATATATGTAATAAGCCGTATTCAGAACCTTAATCAGGTTTTGGATACGGCTTTTTCATTTGATCAAATGGTGAGAGTTAAAGAATGCAAAATTATAGCTGCTCGAAGAGCAGCTTGCTAAATGAGTCAAAGTGGCATGAAGAGAGACAGCCATATTAAAAGTGAAGAAACGATTTGGGGATGAGATATCAAATTTATATTTTTTAGGAGGTATTGTTTTTAGATAAAAAGCAGGATAATATTGGTTTATCATCAAAATAATAGTAATGGAGTTGGGAGCTCATTATGAATTCTGTTAAAGCTGTTCTTCAAGAAATCTTAGAAATAGAAATCGTTAAAGTTGCTGCAATGAGGTCCATCCAGTCATTTAAAGAACTGGAAAAAATGTTGGAACAGAAAAGGAATTTAATTGAACAGGAAATAGATCGTGTTCAAGCTCTAAAACTATCTCAGAAAAAACCAAAGCATTCTGTTGTTGGTGATAGTGATGATATTCAATTATCACAATTGAACAAAGTAATCGCGTTATCGAACGATATAAAGAGCAAATATAGTTTTTTGGAAGGTCTGCAATTTAAATTGGATAATAAACTGGAAAGTAAGTACCGCGATGCGAATATTAGCTCATATTTCAGATCTATCATCCCGGTAAGTTATTTCATCCAGTTGTTTGAATTAGGTGTAGCTGAGGAATTGCAGGGTGTCAATGGAGCCTATAACGTCTATCAAAGTAAAATCACTTCTGGTGAGTTAGAAGAATATACTATCGAAAAAACTATTGAAGAACGAGACAGTATCAAAACGAAACAGTTCATTCTCCATGACGCCATTCAACGGACGATTTCACTTCAGCGCAAGTTGATGCTTGATACATTGAATATATTAGATGAAAAAAATAATACAGCGGAGCCTCAATGGAATCAAGCAATGGAACAAGTCCATTCGGCGTTGGAGGAAGTTGCGATATGAAAAATTCAACTCAATACATTCTTGCCCTCATCGGCAGCTGGTTAAATACTGTATTAATAATCTTCTTCTTTTTCACGACGAGTCTTACCGCAGGAGATGCTGTTTTAACATTTTTCATGTTAGTAATCAGTGTTATTGGTATAACACTAAATTTCAAAACGGCAAAAGGGATTAAAAATGGCAGCCAGGGTTGGGCGGTATTCGCGCTCATAATGGGGATCTTATCGATTTGGACAGTCTATGGAATTCTTTGGCTGATTGCGGCTATTATGACGTTTGCTGACCAAAAGAATATTGAAAATAGACGAAGAGAAGATTTGCAAAGACAGCCAGTCCAGCAAAGCTATTCGGATAACTCACCTGTAAATAGAGTTTCAGTGAAACAGGATTATTTTGAGAAGTTATATGAAGAAGGAATATTAACTAAAGGAGAAAGTAAGATATTGAGGTCTTCATATAATCATTTGTAGATTCAAATAGAAAATATTGATAAACATGCGATTGTATTTAAAGCTTACACCAAATCTTTATTCACTGAATGGAAATGGTGTCAGGAGTTAGATGCAATCGTTTATTATTTGCAGTAAATAAGTTTGATGAAAATAATTCATTGAAAGAGGCTATTATGAAAAAAATAATGTTTTTCCTGTCTTTATTGATTGCAGCTATTGTGGTTGCAGCTTGTTCTGATGAAGCAGATCCCAACGTATTGAAAATAAGTAAGTCGTCAGACGAAATAGTAGGAGAAAACTATGAAACGGTTATTACGGATTTAAAAGCAACGGGCTTTACTGATATCGAGACAAAGGTCCTCGATGATTTGATTACTGGATGGTTAACGAAAGATGGGGAAATCGAGCAAGTTGAGATTGACGGGAAAGCAGAGTTTAATGCAAAGGATAATTTTCAGAAAGACTCCAAGATAATCATCACTTATCATACTTTCCCTGCAGAAGAGAAAGCTGATGACCCAGCTGAAGAAAAAAGTTCTGAAAAAGATGAAGAATCCAGTAAAGAAGAGGCAGCAGAAGAAAGTGCTAGTGAAGAGTCTGGCAAGAAAGAAAATGATAAAGAAGCCAATGATGGAACCGCAGAGGAAGAGGTAACTGAAAAGACAAAAGCAGAAAGCAGTCAGCAAGTGTTGACGATTGAAAACAACGAAGAATTGGCAGCTCTGTTGGCAGTGAAAGATGAATACGATCCGATAATCAGCGAGTTCACCAAAAAATATGCTGGTAAAACGATTGAATTTGACGCGAATATTGTCAACATGATGAATCATGGAAGTTTTGATACCAGATATGACATTTTAATGTTTTCAGGTGACTTCAATGAAACTACATTCAGTGGGCCGAATTTTAAATTCGAAGATGTAAATATGATAGATTTAAACCTTACTGGTTCTGAGATACCTGATTATTTAAGTATGGGACAAAATCTTCGAGTTACTGCTGTGGTTGAAGAATTTGATGAAGATATGGGGATTGTTTTTCTTGAGCCGGTGATTACTGAGATAAGATGAATGATAAGATTCCTGCGCATCGTCCCCTTTGTCACACACAACTCAGTTTATTCATGACAAATGCATTAAAAAATGCCGTATCCTAAAACCACTTGGGTTAGAGGATGCGGCTTTTGAATTTTTATCGAAGCGGATAAATAGTCATAATTGTACCGGACACAGGGACAATCTGGGAACTGCTGGAAATGGCTTTGGGTGCAGACCCGAAAATAGCTCGCGAGCCACCCGTCTCGTGAAAAGACCCACATCGGACGAAAGTGCGATTCCCTCCAATCCTGAGCAGCCATTCCATCATTTAAGAACATCGGGTCTGTCAAACAACTTTTACACCTTGGATTGCACAGCGCTCCGCCTTGTTTTATTGTATAGAGAGAACGAGAACGGCAAAGAGGTGAAGCGGCATGGAAAAATGCCAAACGTGTAAAAAGGATGAATCCACTATTCGTTACGGGGAAGAACGGTTCTGTTTAACATGCTACAATACCCTGATGACAGAGGAACTCGGTGTAGAGGCCACCAGCTATCCGAAATCGCTGTCTATAAGGGATGGTCTAGGAGAAGTGCATCGTTATCGCTTACGTAAGCGCCTGGATCCGATTGGTGTCATCATGGAGGCGGAAGAGCAGGTGGAAGAAGGTGGCTATTTCTTTCAGCTGTCTGGTGACATAGATTGTGATCAGGAGAAACTGTTGATGAAATTGTTGGCCAAAGCTGAAAAGGGGATGGCTGAAGCATACGTTGAGGAGAAATTATTTGAAGATGAAACCACTTACCACGGTCTCCGTAACGAGCGGTTAGCGGGGCGAATCGAATGGAATCCGGCAGCTGAAGAAATTCCGTTGCTGGTGGTGGACGGAAAACCCTATATGTGGGAACAAATTGGGAAGCTGCTGATGCACTATGAAGGATTTCAGTTGAAGATGGAGATATTGGATCCTGGAGAAGAAATCGAATGGAACAAAGATAAATAGAAAAAGAGCAAGGACAGTAATTTCACTGTCCTTGCTCTTTGATCGTTTCGAAAAATACATCGGCTACCTCTATTTCTTTTTTGCCTTCTAATTAGGAATAGATATAATCCTGATCCAATTCGTTTGCTTCATAGAGTTTCGTCATCCATTTGAGCTGCTCTTTCTCTTTCAAGTGCACTAGTGCCCGTAACCTGTCACAGAATATATCTTCCGGGCTGATCATATGAACAATGCAACCGTCATCAGTCAGCACATCTCTTACTTTTTCGTAACTGCCAGCCAGATGGTTGTCAGGTACTTCGACGGAAACTTGCAATTCCTTTAAATAGCTGTCTTTTCCCTGTCTTTCGAAACCTAACTCCACAAGAGATTCCATAATTTTTTCATGGGAAGTTGCAACAAAATCAATATCAGCTGTTGCATATTGGCCGGTGGTATAATACTCGACACTGAGACCGCCGACTACTATCAGCTGTATATTGGGATGTTTACTCTCAATATATTCAGTAACAAGACCGGCAACTCGGATATTTTTCTCTGCTAAGGGCAGGCCTTTTAATCGAGCTAATTTTTCTTTATATTCTTCCGTTTTGTTTTCCATACTCTTTTTCAAACATCAGAAGGATTTTTGTCTCATCTTCAGAACGGGGACGTTGTCTGCCCGGTTTTAGATCAGAAATAACTTCTTCTGTCCTTTCTTCTAAGGTTTTTAGAAAATCATCCGGCAGCGTCGACTTGGAATTTCGACGTTTCTTCATTGCAATGCTGGCAATTTCGAGTTTCCGTTTTGAACCCATGGTCGATCACCTCTTTCCTCTATAATAGCATATTTTTGTGGTATTCAATATGTATGCAGTTCGGTGTTAAAATCGCGCCCCTGTGTCAGACACAACTCAGTTTATTCACGACAATTGTATGCAAAAGAAGCTGCCTCCAAAAACCCTAATGGTTTTGGAGGCAGCTTCTTTGTATAGAGGTATAGAGCCGCCAAACTATAAATTGGTGTAGGTTTATATGGAGATATTTAGGTCAATATAAGTGTATATAGGTATTTTTTCTATGCAAAATTGAATTTGGTAAAATATATAATTTTTTGGGAGCGCTGTTCATTAAAAGCAATAGTTTTTTATTGTACAGCCCCGTTATAAAAGGGCAGGTCTTATCGATCTTTAACAATTCTTTTTTATAGTTCGGCTTTTGCCAAGGAGGGATGTCCGTTATGGAACATACGCAGGAAGAACTCACCGCCAGATTGAAAGACAATGTAATGTATTCGAAAAAAGGCAGCTTGAATATTATTAATAAGGAAATTCCTTTTGAGGAAGAGAGCCGCGGTTTGGATCCAAGGGTGAGGAACTTTCTGGCAAACGAAGTCGACCCGAATGCAAGACGTCCCCTCACAATCGATGACCTGGAGGTTACTCGGAGCAAAACAGAAGTGAATAACAAAGATTTAAGCCGAGGCATCCATTCGGAAACTGCGAAGTTTGTTTATGCAGATCATGAAGTTCCCTTAGGGATCTATAACCAGACAGAGGAAAAAAAGCCGGTGCTTATTTATCTTCATGGGGCGGATTTTTTGAGCGGGATGTAGAGGTCATGGGAAATATATGCAAACTGTTGGCGCAAGAGGCCAATGCAGGAGTAGTAGGTGTAAACTATCGCCTTGCCCCGGAGCATCCTTATCAGGAAGGGTTGGACGACTGTCTGGAAACAGTGCGCTATATTTATGAAAACCCCGAAAAGTTTAATGTGGATGCTGAAAAAATCGGTCTTGTCGGAGATAGCGTAGGGGGTAATTTCGCACTTGGCGTGCATCAATTAAGTGAAGAGGAAGAGTGGAAGATAAGTTACATAGGGTTGCTGTGTCCACTTGTGGATTTATCTGACGTCTCCCGGAATACTTGGAATATCAACCACTACGACACGACAAAGGATTACGACTTGATATATCAGGAGCTTGTGACCATGAAGGACTCGCTTCTTTTCATTCAGTCGCTGTATCTTACAAATTTAGAAGATGTGCTGCTGCCGCTCGTTTCTCCTTTGCTGCGTGAAGTAAAAACTACCTTGCCGCCAATCACGCTCGTGACGGCAGAATTCGATTTTCTGCGCATTCAGGGAGAAGAGTTTTCAGCACAGCTGGTAAATGCCGGCGTCCCGGTACGGCATATTGAATACAAAGGAATGGACCACGCCTTCGTCAGAAAGCTGGGCTACTATCCTCAAGCAGCGGATGCTATAAAAGAAATTGCCAGCCACTTTTTAGAGGAGCTGCGGTAAACTTTAATAAATTTGGATAAAAAAACTCCCTCGCCTTGAACTGTTTGTTCAGGGTGGGGGAGTTTTGATTTTTATGCAGTTAATTTCCCCAATATTACTTTTATTTTATTTCTGTAAAAAAGGATTTAGAAGAAGGAGAATCGGTTATTTACGGAGAAACAAACTACAATCTTTCGGTGCTGGAACCCTTGGAGCCACTGGACTTATGCAGCAGGAGATTTTGGACATAGAGGAGGATTATTTATGCCGAGCATGAAAGACAGAGGAGATTATCTCGAATTTACAACTGGAGCCTCGCGGGTGATTTTTACGAAACAGTGCAAACTCACAAGGACGATCAATGATTTGCTCGTCGGGATCTTCTTCGTGTTCGGCAGCTTGCTCAATTTTCTCGGAGCAGCGGAATTCTATGGCAATGTGCTGTATCTTCTCGGCAGTTCGATTTTAGCCGCCCGTGCCGTCTACAGCATCAGGGAAAACATTCGGGTGGAGCATGAAGTGAAGCAGCAGAGTTTTGATGAACCGGGAATTGAAGTGGAAGGTGCGAATTGGGATTGAAAGCATATGACCATCCGACGCCAAGAGTATTGCATTCTTGGCATCGGATGTTTTTTAATAATCGCTTCCCTGCGCCAAACACAGGGAGTGCCTGGATTAAGCTCTTCTTATTATTTGGGTAAATTCAGTTGCCACGAAACTCCATAACGGTCATTCAGCCAGCCGAATTTCTTACTGAATCCATAATCACCTATGGGCATAAGAGCTTGTCCGCCTTCATTCAGTTTTTGATAAAGGCTGTCAATTTCTTCTTCCGTGCTGCAAGTGACATAGAGTGAGAACGAAGGTGTGAAAGAGAACTCGTGTTTTATATTGCTGTCTATACACATGAATTCCTGGCCTTTCAGGGTGAAAGTTGCCTGCATAACAGTTCCTTCATCGCCCCCTTCATTTGGACCATATCGAATGAGGTTTGAAATTGCTGAATCCTCAATCAGTGATGTGTAAAAATTCATTGCTTCTTCTGCTTTGCCCTCTTGAAACATTAAAAACGGTGTGACTTTTTCCATTATCAATCCACTCCTTTTAGTATCCGTATTTTATATTACTCTTTAACTATTCTATCCTTTCTACACTGAAACTGCGCGTTAGTTCAACAAGGCTTGTTAAATTCAGCTGAAATAAATATAAATATGTTTGCCTGCCTGGGAAATAAACCAAGATGGACTGCAAAAGCATCCACTCCTAAGAGTAAAGAAATGTTAGGAGCGGATGCTTTCTGTCATCTATTCTTCGTCTTCGCTTTTCCGTTCTCTTTCTTCATCATCTTTCGGCTTGTAATCTTCTTTGTAAAAAGCCTGTTTTGCACCTTCGGCGATCTGCTGAGCTGCGTTGACATCCATTTCGTCTCCGGTCAACTCTTCATCCCACTGTTTCTTATCGCTCATTTTGGCAGCTCCTTTCGTTTGATAGAGTTTAGTGTTTTATTTCCCATTTAGGTTATGAGATAAACGGTTCGTCGGCGATGCGAGATAAATGCTGAGTGTGTAATGAATGATCGTGTGTGAGAAGGAATAATTTCCTTGATTGTTGAATTTATTTTAAGAGGTGAGGGCTTTCGAAGCTTATTCGAAATTAGTGTGTATAAAAGGGAGGAATTTAATTGAGCTACAAGATTGTTACGCTGCCGTCCTATCGGGCAGTGGGGTTGAAATGGGAGGGAACGTTTGCTGAAATCGTGCCGGATTTAAAGAATGTTATTCGGCAGGCCAAAGAGCGTGCTGATGAATTGGAGCATAAGGTGAATCCCGGCGTTCAGCTTGGTTTATCGTATCATGTGGTCGAGGATGGTTTTGCGCATTACGCGGTGTATGAAGTGAGTGAGGAGCAGGAGATACCGGAGGGGATGGTTGAGATCTGGGTGCCGGAATGGACTTATGTGATGACGGCGCATCCCAAAGGCGAAGATGTCCAGCAGACGTATACGGATTTGCATCAGTGGCTGTTCGACAGCGAGTACACGGCATTGAGGGAAGCTGGTGTAGACTATTCGGATCCGTATATGCCGATCAAGCATGAGTATTATCCGGCGGACCAGGATCCGGATGATCCGCATTTTGAGGTTTATGTGCCGGTTGTGAGGAAGTGAATGGTGCCACAGTGTCATAGTGAAAGTAAATATTTTTTTGAGATGGCGTCTCCCGTCGAGCTGCTGGTAGTAGCCGACATTACAGGAGATGCCTTTTCTTTTTTCGGGATTGTTAAGAGCCTCATAACCATCAATTTCTGGTCAGGCAATGACCGTAACTTTTGCATAGAGTGAAGTAGTATAAATAAATAAAAAGAAAACCCGGGAATCGATTGGATTCCTGGGTGTATCGTAAATTATATTATATTATGCTTTTATTCCCACAGACCAGGGCTGCGGCCAAAGAATAGCTACATCATGTTTAACAGACCAAGGCTGCGGCCAAAGAATAGCTACGTCATGTTTAATAGACCAAGGCTGCGGCCAAAGAATAGCTACATCGTGTTTAACAGACCAAGGATTCGCTGTTTCGACTGTCACTCCAGAAACTTCTTTAATTGTAGCTGTATTATTATCTTCATATGTAGTGAACCCGTCGTTTGCTAGAACGCCAACCAATCCGAATGTAACTACCGCTAAAGTTAAACCGACTTTTCTTATCATGTTGATATTCCCCCTGTTTTTTGATTAATCAATAGATATTGCTTTTCTGTAAATGGCTCCGGCTTTCCGATATAATTCCATTGCTTTTTCCTTTTGGTCAACACTGCGGTAATGGTCAGCCACAAGTGTGCAATAGTAGGCTTGATCCATATCATAACCTTTGGCAAAAATATGTGGAAGCACTTCCATTTCAGCAAGATATTCAAAGCGTTCATGGTTCTCATACAACAATGCCTTCATCAAGTGGAATTGATTGAATACTTCAGCGACAAACTGATTGGATAAAATACTATCTTCCATTTCATACGTAGTCTGCGTACCGCGTTCACACCATTTCAAGGCTTTGTCTTTCCTCCCCAATTCCCAGTTGGCTTTAATCAGAGTTGTATAGCAACGAAGTTCCTCGATGATGCTCCCTGATTCGATAATTCTCAAACACTTTTCCGTATGCCGTATCGTCGCTTCGAAATCTTGGGATAAAAAGTAAAGATAACCAAAGTTGTACTCAACAATAAACTCAAGTTCCGGCAGATTGACCTCTTCAATTACCTTCGCTGCCATTTGTAAATGATTTAGACCATTTTTGATATTACGTGTTCTATGTTCCGCCAAACTAATACAAACATGACATTCTGCTATTCTCTTTGGATAAAACATACTATGATACAATTCAAGCGCTTTTTCCGCAAAATATACCGCATCCCGTGGTTTTACAAGTTGTCCGGATGTAATACCCAACGTATAATAAAGGTCTGCCATTTCAGGCGAAGGCAAATCTAAAGGGGCGGATGTCAAACAGCCCTGATATATATTCATCGCCTCTTGATAATCACCTTCAGAATAATAAATGTTTCCTCTGTATTTGTTTAGGAAGAATAACTGATGACTATTCATCAAATCTTTAAACTTACAAGCCTGTTCATACGTTTCTAAAGCCGCATTTACATCGCCCGTAACGATATAGTATCGGATTGTATGTACCAATAACTCAACACGGTAAATTTCTTTCAAATGCTCTTTATTTTGATTTTGAACATAATCGAACGCTTCAATCATTTTCGAGCGGCTCTTAATGTGTGTCAGTAATGACTTCAACTCCAAAATACCATTTTCCATTAAAGGCAGTACGAAAGGATCTAAAGGAATACCTAATCGAAGACAGAGCTTTTTATATACTTTGTCCTCTACTGGAAATTGTTCCATTTCGGCTAGTCGTAAATTTTCTTGCGAAAGGTTTCCTGCAGCAAGTTCTTTTAAAGATAATCCTTGTTCAATGCGATGATACTTTATCCTTAAACCTCTGCCATAATTTTCGAGTTTTGATTTGTATATACCAGCTCCTTCACTACTGTATACAGTAGTACTTGAAGAAATTTCACGCAGCATAGTCACTAGATGACTTCCCCCTTGTAATGATAAACCACTTTCTCTATCTATTTCGGGTCTCTTAAGTTTCATTCCCTCAAATATTATACCATCTGAATGAATTCAAACCACTAAATTTATCCAGTAAAATAGCCTATTTTCAATGACAATAGGCACTGTTAGAATTTTTTTATGAACCTTTATACCTACTTTATAATAAGCTTTTATTTTCTTCTTTATAAGCACTCCTTAGAAGCTGTTCTTACCAAAATCATCACTATGATATAATTATTGATATTTTAATGGGTTATTAATTCTGATAATTTAGGAGGGCTCCTTTGGGAAAGCGAATTTTAATGGGTTCCGTATTAATGGTGCTGATCCTTGTCGATGCGGTTCTAGTGATGACGAGGGAAGCGGACAACACGCCGCCAGAAGTGCAGGGCGTTGAAAAGGATTTGTATAATGAACCGGTTACGCCGATTTTTGGTGAAGGTACGGGTGAGTTGAATGGTGAAGAGTTCGCTAGCGGTACGGCCATCTCGGAAGACGGCGCTTATACGCTGGAAGTGACAGACGACAATGGAAATGCGGCTGTGAAAGAATTTACGATTGACCAAACGGCGCCGGAAAAGCCGGCTGTCGGTGAAGTGGATGATAAGACGGAAACGATAGAAGGAAGTGCTGAGCCGAACAGCAAAGTGAAAGTGTGGTCGGATGAGGAACTCCTGGCGGTTGGGATGTCGGATGATGACGGCAGGTTCAGTTTGCCATTGGCTGCTCTTGCTGAGGGTTCTGCAGTTTTTATTGCGGCAATTGATTCAGCGGGAAACCAAAGTGCGATGACTGAGGTTGAAGTGCGCGACGTCACAGCACCGGATGCGCCGCAAGTGGCTGAAGTCACTGACAGCGATGATCGGATTGAAGGACAGGCGGAGGCTGGTTCGACCGTTTTCATCTATGCGGGTGACGACAAGCTTGCTGAGATGGAAGCGGAAGATGGGAAGTTTTCTGCTCCGGTCGAACGATTAGAGGGCGGGAAGGAAATTCTGGTGTATGCCGTGGACGGGGCAGCCAATAAGAGTGAGGCGGTGACTGTGACCGTCAAAGATGGAACCGCGCCGGCTGCACCGGAAGTCAATGCGGTGGCAGCTGGAGCGACGGCCGTTTCCGGGAAAGCGGAGGCGGGAGCTGTCGTTCGTGTTTTTGCCGGGGATGAGAAAATAGGCGAGGCCACTTCTGGTGCCGATGGTTTATTCGAGGTTAAAATTACTCAGCAGGCGAGCGGGACGGAGCTGGTGGTTACGGCCACTGATGCGGCTGGCAATAAAAGCGGTGCGCGGACTGTAAAAGTGGGCAGTAGCCAGGGAGCGGCGATTGAGCCGACATATATCGACGGCATTCTGGTCGCCAATAAAAAATACGGTCTTCCGCCAAGCTATGCGCCAGGCGTCGATCCGACAGCCCAGTCAGCGTTGAATCGGATGCTTGCGGATGCGGCGAAAGCGGGCCACGAATTGAGCATCATCAGTTCTTACCGGTCTTATTCGTACCAGAAGGATTTATATAATCGCTATGTAGCCACGCATGGCGAGGAACAGGCCAAGCGATTTGCGGCACTGCCGGGTCACAGTGAACACCAGACGGGGCTGGCGTTTGATCTCGGCGGTACCGAAAGCGAGGGTGATTGGCTGAGCGGTTCATTCGGCGATACGCCGGCTGGCAAGTGGCTCGCTTCGAATGCGCATGAATATGGTTTTATTGTGCGCTATCTGAAAGGCAAAGAAGCCATCACCGGCTACATTTACGAGCCGTGGCATTTCCGCTACCTGGGCGTCGAAAACGCGACGGCTGTTTATAATAGCGGATTGACGCTGGAGGAGTATTTGGGGATTAGCGGGAGGTAGGTTGTTGGTGGTGGGGTGAGGATATTGGGTGGAAATTGGCGAACGTCGATATAATCTTCTGAGCGGTGATATAATTTCCTGAGCGTTGATATAATTCGCTGAGCGTTGATATAATTCCCTGAACGCCCGATTAACTCACTGAACGCCTGAATAATTTTCTGAACGCCCGAATAACTCGCTGAGCGCCTGAATAATTTTCTGAACGCCCGATTAATGCCAAGATTACAGATATCTCCTGATATTCAGACGCTAATATGAAAAAATGCTGTATAAAACCCTAATTAGCCCCATTAAGGTGGCCATTTCTTCAAATATCAAATTCAAAAGACTGAATGGATGCTTTTCGCAGGCGAAAAGCGATAAAAGATTTAGATACTAGTTTAGAACGATTGCAGAATTTCCATACTAATTGCGTATATGAAAAAGCTGTCGCCAGAAAGCCCATAGGGTTTCTGGCGACAGCTCTTCTTCTTGTTTTATTGGTCACGCGTCAGCCGCTTCGTCTTCAGCAATCACTTGCTGCAAAGCCTGGACGAACAGCTCAGTCGGCTGTGCGCCAGTGAGAGCATATTTTTTATTGATCAGATAAAATGGCACACCGTTAACGCCGATCTGACGGCCTTCTTCTTCATCCGCGCGGACGGCATCCGCCATGTCGCCGCTGGCAAGCATCGCTTTGACGGCTTCGCGGTCGAGGCCAACTTCGGCAGCGAGGTCCGCCAAGGTTTCGTGATCGCCGATGTGCTTGGACTCCGTGAAGTAGGCATGGAGAATGCGTTCGGTCATTTCGGCCATCAAGCCGTGTTCTTTCGCGAACATGGTCAGGCGATGGGCGTCGAAGGTGTTGGTTAGAATCAGTGTATCCATTTTATAATCCAGGCCGGACTCTTTCGCCATCTGGACCATATTTTCTGTATTCGCTTTCGCTTGCTCGATCGTCATGCCGTATTTCTTGGCAAGTTTCTCGTGCATATTTTCTTTGATATCCCGCTCTATCGTCGGATCCAGCTCGAAGCTTCTGTACGTCACTTCGATCGGATGGTCAATCTTCTGAATGGCGTCTTCCAGACGCCGTTTGCCAATATAGCAGAATGGTCAAGCAAAGTCTGTCCACATTTCAATCTTCATGGTCATATCCCTCCAAAAATGTCGTTAAATAATAGGATATAAGAAATTGGGGGGAATTACACGTGATTAGATTTGGAGGATGACTGCATCGATAAGTAGCTGGACGAGAGGGGAATTGGCGAATGCGGATATAATTTTCTGAGCGCGGATATAAACTGCTGAACGCGGATATAATTTTCTGAGCACGGATATATTTCCCTGAATGCGGATATCCGCATTAATTTCCGAAAAGAGAAAGTTAAAAAAGATAGCAACTTACTGGCAGAACCGGCTATGCTTCAAATCTTAAGATCAAAAGACCTGAATGGATGCTTTTCGCAGGCGAAAAGCGAAAAAGAAAGGAAAAAATCAATAAAATGAAGGCCAAGCAAAGCGAAGCTTAACAAACTGTTATGCTTCGCTTTTTCTATGCTATTTTAACCAGTAAATATTCTATCCGCCCATTTTTTTAACCGCTTTTTAACCTTTATAGGCTACGCTTGCCGAAACGAACACGAATGGCTGGATTGCACAGGAAATCCACTGTATGAACGGCTTCCCATCGATATTGACAAACTTGTATTTATTTCATATTTCAATAACTGATCGGCTTATGGATGCTTTGTCTGTAACTGCTGTAAAATCAACCGCTTTTACATTTTGCACGAAGATAAAGGGGGGACGGAATATGGAAATACAGTCAACTCGGTTAATGGAAAAAATCCGTCAGCAAAAGGCCGTAATTGGAGTGATCGGACTGGGGTATGTGGGTTTGCCGCTGGCTATTGCATTCGCGAAAGCAGGATTTACCGTCTATGGATTTGATGTGGACACGGAAAAAATCAAAACTTTGAAAGCCGGTAAATCGTATGTCATCGACAGTAAAGACGAAGACGTTGCTGCAATTGTGGAGAGCGGGCATTTTAAGCCGACTGCTGATTTTTCCGATATTCGGCTGCTGGATGCTGTAAGTATTTGTGTACCGACTCCTTTAAATAAATCCCATGAGCCGGACATGTCTTATATCATTTCAGCGGTGAACGATATCAAGAAAAATATGCATACTGATTTTTTGATTACATTGGAAAGCACGACTTATCCGGGGACTACGGAAGAATTGATTGAAAAAGAGCTTGCTGCAGAAGGGTATGCCGTCGGGAAAGATTATTTCCTGTGCTTTTCACCGGAACGGATAGATCCTGGAAACGCGGTATTTCATACTGGAAACACACCCAAGGTCCTGGGCGGAACAACAGCTTCCTGTACAGAACATGGGGTTTTTTTATATCAGCAAATAGTTGAACAGATCGTTCCTGTGTCCTGTCCGAAAGTGGCGGAGATGACGAAATTGCTGGAAAACACTTTCCGCAGTATCAACATAGCATTTATCAATGAAATGGCGATGATGAGCGATAAGCTCGGGATTGATATATGGGAAACGATCGAAGCGGCTGATACGAAGCCTTTCGGATTCATGAAATTCTCGCCGGGTCCCGGAATTGGCGGCCATTGCATTCCGCTCGATCCGATGTATTTATCCTGGAAAGCCAGAGCCAGCAATTTCTACAGTAAGTTCATTGAAATCGCGCAAGAAACCAATAAAGGGATGCCGAATTACGTTATCAGCAAAGTGAGCGAAGCGCTGAATTTACGCAGCCGCTCCATCAGGGGATCCCAGATCCTCATTCTCGGTATGGCTTATAAACCGGATATTGACGATGTCCGGGAGTCGCCGGGTCTGGAAATCTATGAACTGCTGAAAGGGTACGGGGCAATTTTAGATTATAACGATCCATATGCCCGGAGCTTCAAGGATAAAAACGGGGATAAGGTGGAATCTGTGGAATTGGACTATGCCCATATAGGCGCATATGACTGCATCCTCCTGCTGACAAAGCATTCCGATTACGATTACCGGATCATCGGAGAAAAAGCGAAGATAATCGTCGATACAAGAAATGCGTTCGAACATCAAAGCAATGTCGTAAAACTGGGCGCTCCTACCAATAACGCTGAAAAGAATTTCATTGTGAAAACAGCGGTCATCCATAGAAAAGGATATTTTCGAACATATCAGATCAGAAAATAAAGGCAAAGGGATGATGGGGCATGAAAGTGTTAATCGTCTGCAGCGGGGACTGGCTGGAACGGTGGGCCAGTTTCATCGAAGCCATAGGGGAGAAAGACAGCGTTGAATTGACCGTCGCTACGACAAAAGGCAACAGTTTCACGATGGACAGGATCCAAAAGCTCAATGATGTCGGAATAAAAACGGTCATGTTCAAGTCCATACCAGGTAAATGGACCGGTTTTGAAGCCAGTACCGTCTACGGCAAAGGAATCGGCAATTTGATCCGTTCCGGCTTTGATGCGGTCCATTTTATCGCTGAAGCTTCTTATATCGGCACTTACCAGTTTTTAAGAAGCATCCGGAAACTGGCCCCGGAAACTGTCACGACGATACGGGCGGCGCAGAATGTCGTGAAGCATTTCCCTTATCCATTCAAAAAAATAGAAGAATACAGCTATCAGCAATTCGACGCCATCATTCCTTTATTCAAAGATCAGGAAGAAGTGCTGCGCCAAAAAGGGTATCTGGGCAAAACGTATTTTATCGGCAATGGATTTGACCATCATTTATTTCGTCCGAGTGAAACGGCTGTCCGGAACGAGCCATATCATTTTGGCTTTGTCGGCTATTTTGAACATTATAAAGGGATCTACACCCTGTTGAATGCTTTGAAAATCCTGGAGAACGAAAATTTTAAACTGACGATGATTGCCAAAGGCAACGAAAAAGAACAATTTCTTCAACAAGCGGAAAAAATGAACATCCAGGATAAAATCCATGTCCATGATTTGATACCGCAAACCCGGCTGCCCGAGTTCCTGAACCAGATCGACGCTTTGATCCTGCCTTCCGAAGAAGCGTATTACTTAAGGAAAAACAAACTGAAGTTCATGCCGAAATTCAAGCCGCATTTGGTCAAAGAGCAGTTTGGCAGGGTGCTGGTCGAAGCGATGGCCTGCAGAAAAGTGGTGATCGGCTCCACTTGCGGCGGGATTCCCCAGGTCATCGGAGATGCCGGATTGATTTTCCGGCAGAAAAATCCGAAAGAATTGGCAGCTAAGATGAAACTGCTGATTGACGATGAACAATTGAATGAAATCTTACAGGCAAAAGCTTTTGAAAAGGCGAACACGGACTATACGTGGGATAAAATCGCCTCGAAATATGTGGGAGTGTGGGAAGAATTGATCCAAAAAAGAGGGTAATCATATGCTCATCTTGATATCTGCGGTTTTGCTGATGTTTGCCGTTTCCAGTTTGGCCGTCACCAAAGAAAAGACATTCCTTATATGCTTGTTTGTGATGACTTGGATACCGTATTACCGGATATTTTCGACGCCTTCACTGACACATTATTATCAGACGGGAATCATTCTCTTGCTGTTTTTCGTGTTGGTGCTGAAATATCTGCCGCGGTTCCTGGCGGATGACATGGTGGTCCGCACAGGCCCCCTTGCAAAGGAAATGCTGTTCCTCTTGCTGTTCGCTGTGTTTTTCTTTGGAATCGGCACCATCAGAGGGAACAGCATCACCAACTCATTGGGGCAATTATTCATCTTTGCGGAAATCGTGATTTTTTACTTTATCACTTATAACCTTTTGTATGGGATCGACCTTCAGAAGTTTATCCGTAAGTTTGTGGGAGTTTTGATGTTTTCCGTCTGTGCCGGCGCTGTCTTAGTGGCTATTGGAATTTTTCCGCCGACCACGGTTTTTACCCCCATGGAGCATTTCAGGATCGTTTTGTCAGCGCCGCTTTTTTCCTGGTTTATCGCCGCCTATCTCATCCAGGAGCTCGCTTTTACCAATAAAAGAAATTTCCATCTGCTGATTTATCTTCTGCCTTTCCTGCTTTTTGTCTACCTTTCACATTTCAGGTCCTATTGGCTGGGCTTTGTATCCACCGTGTTTATGATCTATTTGCTGAATTTCCTCGCCACTAAAGGCATCACGATCAGCACGAAAAGGATTTTATTGAATATCGGACTGGCTGCAGGTGCAGTGGCGCTGTATTTCTATACTTTAGTGTATGATGTGGAATTTCTGGATTACGGTTTTGAAAGGATCTATCTCGCAGCCAGCTTCCAGGATCCTTCTGTACTCACCAGAATGGAGGAAATGAAAGAACTGGGCAAACTGGTCAAAGAAAATGCCTTATTCGGCAGTGGGCTCGGTGCCGAGTACATGTCGTTTTCACACAGCGCCGGCCATATGGTGTCAAAAAATTATATCCATAATATCGTCTACTTCTTCCTGTTCAAATCCGGGTTTGTCGGCTTTGGAATAATATTGGCTGTAGTGGCCAGCATATTCTATAAATTATTTTTGAAACAGATCAGGAAAGCGGATTTCACAAAAGAGCAAATCAATCTGGCAATTGTCCTCTTTTCTTTTATCATCGGTCTGTCGATTGCGTCGCTGTCCGAACCGGAAATCATCAATTTTTTATATACACCTTTTATCGGTATACTCTTATCCCTTTTGTCATTGAATACTAAAAAGGAATGATCAGAGCCATGATAAATCTCAGTATACTCATACCTGTATATAATGAAGAGAAATTTATAAACGCGTTCTGGGACTTCTTACAGGAGCAGGATTTGCCGAGTGACAGCTACGAAGTGATTTTCATCGACGGAAATTCCACAGATCATACATTAGAGGAACTGAACAAGATCAAAGAGCGGAACGAAAATTTGGCGATCAAAATTTTGAGCAATCCGAAGCGGATGATTGCGACTTCTTTGAATGTGGGCCTGAAAGAATGTGCCGGTGACTATGTCGTCAGGCTGGATGTCCACAGTAGAATTCCAGTCAATTATTTGTCTGAAATCTACCTTTTGCTGCAAAGCGAGCCCTTGAAGTACTGCAACGTTGGCGGGCGGACAGTCACTCAAGGCTATGACCCGTATTCAACCCTTGTCGCGAAAGCCTTATCGAATAAATGGGTGATCGGTGGCGCCAAGTTTCGCTACAGCTCCAAAGTCGAAGAAGTGGATACTTTGTTTCCGGGAGCCTGGCTCAAACAGGACCTGTTGCTGGTCGGCGGCTGGAACGAAGAATGGAAAATCAATGAAGACGTCGAGCTGAACTGCCGGTTAAGAAAAGAGACATTGAAAAAAATCATGTTAAATCCGAGCATCGAGATTTTCTATTTTCCCCGCAATACCATGGGCGGTCTGGTGAAACAGTATTTCAATTATGGGTATTGGCGGATCAAAACAGCAAATGCCCATCAGGAGTCAATCCGGCTATCACATATTCTGCCATTGTTCGTCTTATTCTGGCTGCTTGCAGCGGGCGGCTTGCTGGTCTTGGATCCGGAGCTTTTCCTTTATTTTGCCATTCTGAGCATCTCGTTATATGCCGTTTATATGCTGTCACTCGGCATGGCTCTTTTTAAACCCAAAGACATCGCCATCGGCCTCACGATTATATTTATTGTCCAGTCATCATGGATCATCGGCTCTTACGCCGGATACGTCAAATTCGGTTTTCCTTTCACAGGATACCTTGCGCTATTTAAAAGGTCCCTTGTATGAAACTGCTGAAAATCAGTGCGGTGATGATGGCGATTTCTTTACTGATAAAAGTATCGGGCCTGTTCCGGGAAGTGGTGATCGGGAAATATTTCGGCGTCAGCGCAGTGTTGGACCAGTACGTCTTGGCTTCGCTTTTTCCGATCATTTTAGCGTCATCTTTGGCATCTTCGATTAATATCGTAGGAATAAAACACATCTCCAAAGCGGGTGAAGCCAAGAAACAGAGCACGGAATTATTCAATAGCTTAATTTTTCTCAGTCTGATCCTGTCAAGTGCCGCTTTAATAACCGGCTTAATACTGTATGCCAGCGATGCTGTTTCGATGCCTGTTTTCTTGCTGTTTCTCATCATGTTGCCGTCCGTCACATTTTTCGTCTTCAATGGTTATTTTAAAAGCTTGCTGCATTACCACAATCGTTTTTACCTGTCGAATTTCGTTGCGCTGCCTTATAATTTGTTCATTATCCTATTTGCCATTTTGTTCAATTGGAGCGATCAGCATATTTACTTTCTCGCAGCCGGTACAGCATTGGGAGTTCTGTTCCAGACCTTATGGTTGTATGCCGCAGCGAGAAAACATGGTTTATTTCAAATTGCCGGATTCAGAATCAAAGGGAATAACACCTTGGCTATTCTTAGACTGGTGCCTTTTGTGGTTGCCGGAAGCATCATTCTGCCGGTGAACCTGGTCATTGACAGAGTGCTCGCCACTTATTACGGGGAAGGCAGCATTTCACTGATCAACTACGCCAATAATCTGATTGCGATTCCGCTCGGCCTGATCATTACAAACATTTTCTCTGTCTATTTCCCTTTATTGGCGAGACTGATTCAAAGAAGGAAAAACAGGACCATTACAAAAATCATCAGCAAAAGTTATAAATACTTGCTTTACCTGTCGGTGGCGATGCTGTTCGCGCTGCCTTTCGTGGAGCCCGTCCTCAGGCTGCTTTTCTACCGGGGTGAATTCAGGGCAGAAGAAATTCAGCAATTAGCGAAAATCGTCATTTACTATTTTCCGCTCGTTATCGGCATGTGCCTGTACGAAATCATCAGCCGGATTTTCTATATGAAAGGTGACAAGAAAAGTATATATTTGCTGATCTTGCTCATCACTTTTGCGAATCTCATCTTTTCATTTTTCTTTTCAGTATTTTTGAATATTTACGGCTTGCCGCTTGGTACCGGGCTTGCGTTTCTGCTGGTTTCCTGGCTCTTCCTGAATCATTATAAAAAAGCATCAGCAGTGTGAAAGCGGCTTTTCATTTAGGATGTAAAGTTTTTTGGAAATTAAATATAGAAACATAAACAATATTAAGCATGAACTGAAAGTCCTAATGTAACTATTGCTTCATTTTTAAGGATCAGCGTTATTTAACCTATTTTTAACCTTATTTTAACCTGTGGATTATAGAATATTTCTAAGATAAAACACTGATTATAGCAGAAGGAGGAGGATGTTAGAGCAGCAGAACAGAGCAGTTTTCTGATGGTTTTATTTTTGGTGTAATCGGAATTTTTGGGAATTTATGCCCAATTTTTTTGATTATGGAAATGGACAGAAATCGAAGATTGAAGCGGCGCCTTCACATTGACTTGGGATCAGAGGAGGTCATAAAAATGAATATTCAATTTTCCCCACCGGATATATCAGAAGCGGAAATCAACGCTGTTATAGAAGTTCTCAGATCCGGCTGGATTACCACAGGACCCAAGACAAAACTGTTTGAAAAAACGATTGCCGAGTATGTGAATACGCCGAAAGCGGTTTGCCTGAATTCAGGAACAGCTGCCATGGAACTGACTTTACGGATTTTGGGTGTCGGGGAAGGGGACGAAGTCATTACCTCCGCTTATACCTATACAGCCACCGCCAGTGTGATTCAGCATGTCGGAGCCAAAATTGTGCTCATTGACACGGCACCTGATTCTTATGAGATGAATTACGATTTGATGGAGCAGGCGATTACAAGCAAGACGAAGGCCATCCTGCCAGTGGATATCGCAGGCGTGATGTGCGATTACAACAGGATCTTCGAAGCGGTGAACAATAAAAAACATCTTTTCGTTCCCGCGAGCGATCTGCAGCAGGCAATGGGAAGAATAACGGTTATTGCAGATGCCGCCCATTCTTTTGGTGCCAGCTACAATGGCCGGAAAAGCGGCGAAGTCGCTGATTTTACCTGTTTCTCTTTCCACGCAGTGAAGAATTTGACTACCTGCGAAGGGGGAGCTGTAACGTGGAACAGCATTGCAAGTGTGCCGGATGAAGAAATCTACCGTCATTTCATGCTGCTGTCACTTCACGGCCAGTCGAAAGATGCATTGGCCAAAGCGCAGACCGGCTCCTGCGATTATGACATCATCTATCCGGGCTATAAATGCAATATGACCGACATTGCAGCGGCCATCGGTTTGGCACAATTCAGCAGATACCCTGAACTGTTGAAGAAAAGAAGGGAGATCATTGAAACCTATGACCGGGCATTGGCGAACAGCAATGTAGCAATCTTGGAGCATTTCACAGTTGCTTCTGAATCCAGCGGCCATTTATATCTTGTGCGCATGACCGGCATGTCTGAAGCCGAACGCGGTGAAATCATCCGGGCAATGGCTGAGAAAGGAATTTCTACGAATATCCATTATAAACCGCTGCCAATGCTGACAGCTTACAAAAACATGGGATTTGATATCAAAGATTTCCCGTACGCCCATCTTCAGTATCTCAATGAAATCTCGTTGCCGGTTCATACCTTATTGAGCGAAGAAGATGTTCTATATATTTGTGACAGCCTGAATTCAATGCTGCTGAATCGGTTGGTGTCTTGACGCTGTGAAGTTTCATGTGAATGATTTATGAGATCGTGGCTCTTAAAGGAGTTGTACTCATGAGAAAAAAGCCTGCTGAATACGTGAAAGAAGTTATGATCCGAGTATTTGACATTTTCCTCTCCATAGCCGGAATTATCATTCTGTCGCCGCTTCTGTTATTAATTGCCCTGGCGGTTATTCTCGATTCCGGGTATCCGGTTTTATTCAAACAAGAAAGAGTCGGACTTCATAAAAGGCATTTCCGTATTTTGAAATTCAGGACCATGACGAATAATTCGGCCGGCACATTAATAACAGTTGGCGCAGACTGCCGCGTGACCCGAATCGGAAAATTTCTGCGGGCCACTAAAATGGACGAACTGCCGCAATTGTTCAACGTGATAAAAGGCGACATGGCTTTAGTCGGCCCGCGTCCTGAAGTGCCTGAATATGTGAAGCATTATCTCGACGCTGAAAATGACATCTTTTCGGTGCGCCCGGGAATAACAGACTACGCCTCCATCTTATACAGAAGAGAATGCGATTTACTGGGCGAGGCCAGCGATCCGGAATACATTTACATCAACGAAGTGATGCGGGACAAATTGAGAATAAACCTGGAGTACATGTCCAGAAGGTCCCTGTGGGGAAACCTGAAAGTGATTTTGCTGACAGTAGTGATGTTGTTTAAGTGACGGGGAGTGAAAAATTGTGTGGTTTGAGATTACTGTTTTGTTTGGAAGTGAAAGGAGCCGTGTTTTGTAACCCGAAAAGGTTACAAGACGCGGCTTTAGTATTTTAGTGGAAGAAGTGTAGAAAGAGATTGATGAGTTGAGGAAAAGGCGAACGCGGATATAAATCGCTGAACGCGGATATAATTTCCTGAGCGCGGATATATTTGGACTTTAGTCAAGAAAGTGGACAGTAGTTTCTAATAAAATTCTCATTAAAATTCCTACCGCACTTCGTTTGGTGA
>NZ_QQRS01000013.1 GCF_003428875.1 Planomicrobium okeanokoites | reverse complement strand
CGCCGTATACGCGAACCGTACGTACGGTGTTGTGAGAGGGGCGGAAATAAGTTAGCTTATTTTCCCTCTACTCGATTGGGTGAGTGGAGTGATAGTGTCGTATAACTGTGATTTAGTGCCGTATAGATTCTGTTTGCTATCGTATAGCGAAGATATGCTCACGTATAGCACATTTTACTTAACGAGCCGACTTTTTTTCCGGCTCTCACCAAAAGAAAAGTGCATTCGAATGGAAAGCAGTCCGCGCTGGCGGCGGACTGCCCAGTGGGCGGCGCTTCGGCCGCCGTCCGATCTTGGCCGATAGTGGATTGAGTTGCTAAGGTTGAGTTCTATCTTATAGTTTTGGGTGTCTATCTTATGGTTTTGTATTTCTATCTTACGTTTTTTGGGTTCTATCTTATGATTTGCCACTCTTATCTTACGAACCCACACTTCCGCAGGCTCTCACCAAAAGAAAAATGCCTTCGAATGGAAAGCAGCCCGCGCTGGCGGCGGACTGCCCACTGGGCCGATAGTGGTTTGAGTCACACAGGTGGAGTTCTATCTTATGATCTGTGGCAGCTATCTTATGATTACGCATTTCTATCTTACGTTTTTCGGTTTCTATCTTACGGTTTACCACTCTTATCTAACGAATCCACTATTCATAGCATCTCCATTTCCCATCAAAAATCCTCCCCCCAACCCAACCCAACCCAACCCAACCCAACCCAACCCAACCCAACCCAACCCAACCCAACCCAACCGTTTTCCCTTGTCCAAATCCACATTATTAATTATGATGATGACAACAGGGCAAACGTTGCGTAAGCCGAGGGTTTATTGCCTAAAATAACAATCTTTATGAGTATCCTCCCTGTTATTATTCAGCGCGAAAAGAATATAATAGAAGAAAACCATGAATGGAACGGAGATCATTATGACACTATCCCTTAATCCACGGGCGGAAGCGCTCGTTATATCAGGCATCCGCCAGTTTTTCAACCAGCTGGTCGATTATCCGGATGCCATCAATTTGACGATCGGCCAGCCGGATTTTCCTACGCCGGAAGCGGTGAAGCGGGCCGGCATGGAGGCGATTGCGGCCAATAAGACGAGCTATTCCCATAATGCGGGGCTGATCGAGCTGCGCCAGGAAGTTGCGGCGTTTTTCGGCGACACATACGGTTTGTCCTATAATCCGCAGACGGAGATCATCATTACGAACGGTGCCAGCGAAGGGCTGGATTCGCTGCTGCGCACGATTATTGAAGAAGGCGACGAAGTCATTATCCCGGCGCCTTGCTACACGGGCTACGTGCCGCTCATTGAATTGAACGGCGGCAAAGCGGTGCTGCTCGATACGTCGGATACGGCACTTGTGCCGGACCCGGAGCGTTTGGAAGCGGCCATCACGAATAAAACAAAAGCTGTGCTATTCAATTTCCCTTCGAATCCGACGGGTGTCAGCTTGAATAAAGAAGAAACGGATGCATTGGTCGAAGTGTTGAAAAAACACGAAATCTTCATCATATCGGATGAAATCTATTCGGAGAATGTTTTCGAGGGCCAGCATTTTTCATTCGCGTGCTATGACGATATCAAAGACCGGACCTTCCTGGTGCATGGCCTCTCGAAATCGCATTCGATGACGGGCTGGCGGATGGGCTTTTTGCTCGGGCCGCAGGAATATTTGCAGCATGTGCTGAAAGTGCATCAATATAACACGGTCTGCGCGTCATTGCCGAGCCAGCACGCCGCGATCGAGGCGTTGCGCAACAACCGTTTCGTGCCGGATGAAATGAATGATGCCTATAAGACGCGCCGCGATTATGTTTACGGCAAATTAATCGAAATGGGATTTGACGTCGTCAAGCCCACTGGAGCTTTTTACATATTTCCATCCATCGAGAAATTCGGGCTGACTTCATTCGAATTCGCAACGCGCCTGTTGAAAGAGGGGGGCGTTGCGGCAGTGCCGGGCTCAGCTTTCACAACATATGGGGAAGGTTTCCTGCGTATTTCGTATGCTTATGCGATGCCAACATTGGAACAGGCGATGGAGCGGATGGCCGATTGGCTGAAAACTGTGCAAGTGACTGAAAGGGGATAAGTTATGGGTCTGTTATGGGGAACACCGGAGGAATTGAAAAACTTGCTTTGTGAAATGGTCAGCTGGAATAGCATTACGCTGTCTGAAGGGGAAGTTGAATTCGCTTATAACTTGAAGGAAAAGCTGATGCAGATTCCTTACTTCCAGGAAAATCCTGAAAAGATTTATCTTGGTGAAGTCAATTGGGACCGCCAATACGTCACCGCTTTATACAAACATCCGGAGGCCACCGACACCATCGTTCTGATGAGCCATTTCGATACGGTTGAAACGGAGGAATACGGCGATTTGGAGCCGCTTGCCTGCAAGCCGGTCGAACTGACGGAAGCGCTGAAGGATTTTCGCGATGAACTGGACGAATACGCCCAAGCAGATCTCGATTCAGGTGAATACCTTTTCGGCCGCGGCACAATGGACATGAAAGCGGGTCTCGCGATGCACATGGCGATGCTTGAAAAAGCTGCAGCCAATGAATGGCATATCAACCTGGTGCTGTTGTCCGTTCCGGATGAAGAAGTCAATTCCGCGGGCATGCGCTACAGCGTCGGCAAGCTACTCGACCTTGAACGCGAATACGGACTCGAATATATTTTATTCCTGAACGGCGAGCCTTCATTCGCGCAGAAACCAGGGGACCAGGACCATTATATTTACACAGGCTCAATCGGCAAAATCATGCCGTCCGCCATGTTCTACGGCAAAGAGACGCATGTCGGCGAACCGCTGTCAGGCATCACATCGAGCTATATCTCGACATACCTGACACACCGGATGGAATGGAATCCATCATTCAAAGAAACCGTCTACGGGGAAACGACGCCGCTGCCGGTAACTCTGACGCAACGTGACATCAAGCATTCCTATTCAGCCCAAACGCCGTACCGGACGTATGCGATGTACAACGTATTCACCATGGAACACAGCGCCAAAGAAGTATTCGACCTGTTCGAAGGCGTCGCAAAAGATGCCGCAGCGCATTGTATGGCAGATTACCGTTCAATGTGCCGCAATGAAAACATCGAACCTGTCGGAGAGATTCAGGTCATGCGCTATGAAAATCTGGTGAAATACGCGCTTGAAAAATTCGGACTCGATTACTTCAACGAATTGATCCGGGATACGCTGATGCATCCGGAATGGGACGTGCGCGAAAAATCGATGCACATCACCGATATCCTCCTGCTCAACTGTCAGGAACTCACGCCGGCGATCGTCATCATGTTCGCGCCGCCGTATTACCCGGCGGTCAATTCATCGGAAGACGAACTGGTCAAGCATCTGGTTGAACAGATTACGGATAACGCCAAGGCGAAATTCGGTTATCAGCTCAATCAAATCCATTATTTCAACGGCATTTCCGATCTCAGCTACGTCAATTATGGCGACCAGGAAGAAGGCTGGGTCACATACGAAAGCAACACGCCAGTCTACGGCGATTCCTACAGCATCCCGTTCCAGGCCATGTCGCAATTGAAAGCGCCGGTCCTCAACATCGGCCAATTCGGCAAGGATGCCCACAAACGGACCGAACGCCTCCACATCAAAAACGCCTTCGAGCAGATGCCAGCGCTGCTCGAAGAGATGATCCTATCAATACCAGTGAAAAGCCGCCTGTGAGGGGGCTTTTTTTGGTGGGGGGATATGGTGAGAGTCGTATGAAAAGTGGGCACGTTAAGTAAAATCCGCTATACGTCACCATATAGAAGCTATACGACACCATATAGAATCTATACGACACCAAATCACAGCTATACGATAACAAACCTCCACCCAAATGAGTCAACCCACTCTCTGAAATGATCGGGCGGCGGCCGAAGCGCCGCCCACTGGGCAGTCCGCGCTGGTGGCGGACTGCTTTCTAATCGAATGCAGTTTTCTCTTATTGATAGCTTTCTAAAATTGGGCTCCTTAAGTAAAAGTCGCTATACGTCAGCATATTTTCGCTATACGACACCAACCAGCATCTATACGACACCAAATCACAGCTATACGATAGCAAACCTCCACCCAAACGAGTCAACCCACTCTCTGAAATGCTCGGGCGGCGGCCGAAGCGCCGCCCACTGGGCAGCCCGCGTGGCGGGCTGCTTTCCAATATGAGTGAACTTTTTATTTAGTGAAAGCCATTCGAAAAGCAGGCACGTTAAGTAAAATGTGCTATACGTTAACAAAACGCAGTTATACGACACCAAACAGAATCTATACGACACCAAAGCACGGCTATACGTTAATAGCGTTCTACCCAAGCACATCCTTCTCATCAAAAAATCATCAAATACCACTTAATATCAGAATCAAATCTCATTTTTGAAGCTATATGAGCCTTCAAAATTCAAATTTGGATAAATATGGAATAACTTGATAAGCTGTGCTACTATTGATGGAGGGGTGGCCACAATAATTATCAAGTACCGAAAAAAGCCAGCTAAAATTGCTGGGTATGAAGCATTGTTGAAAAGATTATCCATTTATCATCCGAAAAGAGAGGTTATTGAAGATCTACTCAAATCTGCCAATGCGGGTTATGGAGGAGAAGAACGACTCGACCAGCTGATGAAATACTTTGATCCTGATTATCCGTATTTAATTATCCAGGATTACTCAATTTCCTCAAATATCGAGTTGCAGGTCGATACGATTTTATTAACCCAGTCCTGCGTGATTTTATTGGAAGTTAAAAATATATCGGGGCGTCTTCGGTTCACTATAAACCCAAGCACACTGCATCAAACGACGGCATCCGGGGTGGAGCGTGGCCTTAAAAGTCCGTTGGTGCAGATGGAAATGGCAAAGTGGAAGTTTGAAAAGCTGGTGAACAGCCTCGATGTAGCTCTCCCAATTCATGCGTTTCTGGTGATTGCTTATCCGAATCAGATCGTCGAAGATTCGCCTCCTGGTTCTGTTATTTGGAGTGCAGATGAAGTAATGATCCGTTTGCAGAATTTCAATATGCCTCCGAAAATCCTCTCCATCGATGAGTTGCATAAACTCGGACAGCAATTGCTCAGTCTCTATTCTGAGTTTAATCCGTTTCCACTTGCACCGAAGAACAATATCGCTCCAAACGAAATTAGTAAAGGCGTATTTTGTCCAGACTGTAAATCTTCGAAAATGAATAAAATCAAGCGTACCTGGATGTGCCAGTCTTGTAGAGTCACAAATCCGGAGGCCCATCACCAAGCAATCCAAGAATGGTTCATGCTAATGAAACCCAGCATTACTGTTGCGGAGTGCAAGGACTTTTTGGAGTTAGAGTTTCCCTCGACCGTTAGAAGGATACTTAAAAATCCGTTATATAAGAAGGTCGGAGACAATAAAACAAGAAAATATTATTTGGACATGCAAGTGGACATTCATAAATAATGAATGTCTTTTTTGTTTTTTGAGAGCCACTTTCTAGTAGCGATCCAGGATAAGTCGATATATGATGCAAAATGAGATATTTGCCAGCTAAACTTCGCTATACGACAACAACCAGCATCTATACGACACTAAATCAAAGTTATACGACACCATAACCTCCACCCAAGCAACTCAACCCACTAATAGCCTAAATCGGGCGGCGGCCGAAGCGCCGCCCACTGGGCAGCCCGCGCTGGCGGTGGGCTGCTTTCCATACAAATGCCCTTTTCTCTTGATGAGAGCCGGATGAAAAGCCGGCACGTTAAGTAAAATATGCTATACGTCAGCATATCTTCGCTATACGACACTAAACAGAATCTATACGACACTAAATCGCCGCTATACGACACCATCACCTCCACCCAAGCAACTCAACCCACTATTAGCCAGATCGGGCGGCGGCCGAAGCGCCGCCCACTGGGCAGCCCGCGCTGGCGGCGGGCTGCTTTCCAATCCTATGCACTTTTCTTTCGATGAGAATTGTATGAAAAGTCGGGCGTGTTAAGTAAAATGCGCTATACAGCAACAACTCGTCGCTATACGACAACAACTCGTCGCTATACGATAACAACCAGCATCTATACGATACCAAAACAAAGTTATACGACAGCACCCCCACCCCATGTGCCACCCCCACCCTAGCAACCCCCCACAAATAAAGATACAATCATATATAATCACACCACCAAAGGAGCGGAACCACATGAAAATCAGCAAAGCAGAGATTTATGCGGTGAACTTTCCATTGAAAGAGCCGTTCATTATTTCGTATGCCAGCTATCCGAGTATGGCGGCGATTATTGTCAGGCTCCAAACGGACGATGGGCTCGTAGGCTACGGCGAGGCCGTGCCGGATGAGCATGTGACCGGGGAGCAGGTGGATGCGGCGTTTGAGATTTTGAAGCATGTGCTGGTGCCGCATGTTATCGGCCAAAGTCCGTTCGATATAGAGCAGATTCACCACCAAATGGATGCCGCCATTTCCGGCAATCCGGCAGCGAAAGCCGCTATCGATATTGCCTGTTATGACTTGATGGGAAAAGCGACGGGGCAGCCGGTCTATAATTTAATTGGCGGCAAGGCGCATGAACATCTGCAGTATCCGAAAGTGCTGAGCATTGAAGCGCCGGAAATTATGGCGGACAAAGCGAAAAAAGCGGTGGCCCAGGGATTCTCCAGTTTGAAGCTGAAAGTCGGCTTGGACGATGCCGCACTCGATATTGAGCGGATCTATGCCGTGCGTGAAGCGGTGGGCGAAGAGATGCCGATCCGGATTGATGTGAATCAGGGGTGGAAAACGGTCGGGCTCGCTGTGCAAACGATCAATTATCTTGAAGGCGCCAATCTGACATGGATTGAACAGCCGATCCGAATGGGAAATATCCGCGGTTTGGCGGAAGTGCGGCGAAAAGTGTCGACACCGATTATGGCGGATGAAAGCGTGCAGACGATGGAAGATGTGCTGGAGATCATCCGTTTGGAGGCAGCGGATTACATCAACATCAAATTGATGAAAGCAGGCGGCATCTTCCCGGCGATACAAATGGCCAAAGCGGCTGAAGCGGCGGGAATCATTGCACAGATCGGATCGATGGTTGAGTCTTCTGTCGGGTCCGCGGCAGGCTATCACGCGGTGATGTCACGCAAGAATATCCAAACAGCCGAGCTGACCGGACCGCTTTTATTCGCGGAAGAGATCGGAAATCTCCAGTATGAACTGCCTTATGTGAAATTGAGCGGCAAGCCGGGGCTTGGAGTGGATGTCGATATGGCCAAATTGGAAAAACTTACGATTAAATCGGCGAAAGTGGAAGGGTGAACGGAATGGAAATTAAACAGCAGATCCAGGAATATTTTAATCACTTCCATGCGAATCCGGAAGTGAGCTGGAAAGAATTCAAAACGACCGAGAAGTTGCAGGAAATTATGAATGAACTGGGTGTCCGCTCCAATATTTTCGACGACCTCACCGGGTTGATTGCGGAAATTGGGGAAGGTGAGGAGATTGTCGCGGTGCGTGCAGACATCGATGCTCTTTGGCAGGAAGTCGGCGGGACGATGCAGGCGAACCATTCATGTGGGCACGATGCCAATATGGCGATGGTGCTGGGTGCCTTATTGTACCTGCGGAATGAAACACTGACGAAACGTGTGCGTTTTATCTTTCAGCCAGCGGAAGAACAAGGCAATGGTTCGCTGTCGATGATTGAGCGGGGAGCGGTGGAAGGCGTGAGCCAACTGTTCGGTGTCCATCTTCGTCCGGCAGAAGAATTGCCGCTCGGCAAAGTGTCGCCGGCACTGCATCACGGAGCAGGAATTTTCCTGAGAGGGAAAATTACGGGAGAAGACGCGCATGGTGCACGCCCGCATCAAGGCAGGAATGCGATGGATGTCATTGCAGCGATTCACCAGTTCGTGAAATCGGTTTATTTTTCGCCGTTCGAATCCTATTCGGCTAAGCTGACGAATGTTCAAATGGGCGGCGAAAGCTTGAATATCATTCCGGGCAGCGCGACGTTTGCGCTCGATGTCCGTTCGCAGTCGAATGATTTGATGGATGAATTGCGGAAACGCATTGATGACGGTTTTGCCTCACTATCCAAACTTTATAATGTCGCCATCGACTGGGAATGGACCGATTATACCCCAGCAGCGGAAGTGTCGGATGAAGCGATGGAAATTGCGCGGACTGCAATCCGGAATGTGGTTGGCGAAGAAAATACAGCCGATCCGCTGCATACGCCTGGCGCGGACGATTTTCATTTCTATACGATCCGGAAATCGGAACTGAAGGCGGCGATGGTCGGTGTCGGAGCAGATCTTACACCCGGACTTCATCACCCCGATATGAAGTTCGATCCTGAAGCACTCGATATTGGGGCGCGCGTGTTGGCGGAAACACTGAAAAACGCCTAAAACATTTCCCGGGAAATAGAGCATGGAATTAATGCTTATGACACTAACGTAGTAATCTTCAATATGATACAGTGAAATGAGCAGAAGGAAACCCTCTTGAAAAAGAGGGTTTTATTAATTTGGACTCAAAAAAGTTTGAATTTTTAATGATTTCCTTCTGCAGGATACATCGCCTGCAACAGGTTTTCTCAACAGTTGCTGCGGGTATAGAGAATAAGTTTGCTCAACTTAGAGGAGGATTTTTTGAATGGATGCAATTTTAGACGCGTTGACGTGGATCGTTGACGAAGGGAATAACTTATTATGGACATACATATTGATCGCTCTATTGTTAGGATTGGGCGTCTACTTCACGATCCGCACAAAATTTGTGCAAGTAAGGCTTTTTGGCGAAATGTTCCGCGTCATCAGTGAAAAGAAAGATGGGGAAAAAGGGGTTTCGGCTTTCCAGGCATTCACCATTTCAACGGCATCACGCGTTGGGACAGGGAATATTACAGGTGTAGCATTGGCGGTTGCCATTGGTGGACCAGGCGCTGTGTTCTGGATGTGGATGGTTGCGCTGATCGGTATGGCGACAGCTTTCATCGAAAGCACATTGGCGCAGGTATATAAAGTGCGCGACGGCGAGCAGTTCCGCGGAGGACCCGCTTATTATATGGAGAAAGCGCTGGGCAACCGGAAATTAGGCATCGTTTTTGCCATTCTATTGACCCTCGCATTCGGCTTCATCTTCAACTCTGTACAATCGAATACCATCGCGCAATCGTTCGGGGATGTCTTCAATATTCCGGATTGGACGGTCGGATTAGGATTGGTGCTGTTGGCGGCTGTCGTAATCTTCGGCGGTGTCAAACGGATCGCGAAAGTTACTCAAGTAGTTGTGCCGGTCATGGCGATCCTTTATCTACTAGTGGCTATCTATATTGTCATCATGAATATTACGGAAATTCCAGCAGTCTTCATGCTGATCATCGAAAATGCTTTCGGCCTTGAAGAAGCAGTCGGCGGCGGTATCGGTGCAGCCATCATGCAAGGCGTGCGCCGCGGCTTGTTCTCGAACGAAGCCGGTATGGGTTCTGTTCCGAACGCGGCTGCATCAGCTAACGTTTCCCACCCTGCAAAACAAGGGCTTGTACAGAGTCTGGGTGTGTTCTTCGATACGATCGTCATCTGTTCGGCAACTGCTTTCATCATTATCCTTGCCGACCTTTATAACACAAGTGAACAGGAAGGCATCCTGCTTACACAGGCGTCCCTTGGCGTGCACGTAGGCGACTGGGCTCCGTACTTCCTGGCTGTTGCGATTCTGTTCTTCGCATTCAGTTCGATCATCGGTAACTATTACTACGGCGAAACGAACATCGAATTCATCAATGCCCACAGTGGCTGGTTGACAGCTTATCGTTTTGGCGTATTGGCGATGGTCATGTTCGGTGCTTTGGCTCAAGTCAGCCTGGTCTGGAATATGGCCGATCTGTTCATGGGTCTCATGGCGGTGCTCAACTTAGTTGTTATAGCACTGTTAGGTAACACAGCCTTCAAAGTGCTGGATGATTACACGAAACAACGTAAAGCAGGAAAAAATCCCGAATTTTACGCAAAAGATATTCCAGGATTGAAAAATACGGAATGCTGGGGAGAAGACCGGGATTAAATTATAATATTTGTATAGAGAAAGCCCTTCAGAGCAACGTCTGAAGGGCTTTTTTTACTGCAATAAAACATGGATATATGTACGTAGAATGGGCTTTTAAACATTTATAATTACCCTGCTCTTCCAATAATAAACATAGAAATAGCACTTGTTACATAACTGTAATATAACTGTAACCTACTTATGATGTTTATTCTGTTAGTATCTAAATATGCAAGAAAGGTATTTCAAAAAAGAAATTTGATTCGGTGTCTGATCAGCATCCAGAATCCACTAACTTATAGAGGTGACGATTTGAAGAAACGTATAATGCTTATGATGATTGCTGTACTATTAATTTCAGCAGCACCAATGATGACTAGTGAAGCCGACGCAGCCAGTGGAGCAACACCAGACCAAATTGCAGAATATGCTCTTAAATTTAAAGGCGTTCCATACCAATGGGGCGGGACAACACCTTCAGGATTCGATTGCTCAGGATATATCAGATATGTTTATGGTAACTTCGGCATCAGCTTGCCAAGAACTTCAGCAGAACAATTTAACGTAGGTACAGCAGTTTCCAAGAGTAACCTTAAAAAAGGCGATCTAGTATTTTTCGCAAATACATATAAGCCGGGAATCTCACATACAGGAATCTACATCGGAAATGGCAATGTCATTTCAGCTGAAAGCCAAGGAATTTCGATCTCAAACATCAACACTAACCCATATTGGGCTCCTAAATATGCAGGCGCTAAGCGTCTATCAAGCGTCAAAGAAGCAGTAACTACAGTTTCAAAACCGGCACCAGCGCCTGCTCCGGCACCAGCGCCAAAACCGGATCTTCCAAAAGGCCAGTACTATGATGTCTCTAAATCATTCTGGGCTTACGCACCAATCACGGAATTGAGCATGAAAAACATCATCACAGGTTACGATCACAGCGAATTCAAACCGAACAACTCTGTAACAAGAGCTGAAGCGGCAACAATGATCGCTAAATCACTTGGAATCGCACCAGTTGCAGGCACATCTTTCAACGATGTCTCTTCTAAACACTGGGCAGCAGGCTACATCAACGCTGTCTACAAAAAAGGCATCATCGATGGACGCGGCAACGGCAACTATGCACCGGACGCTAAAATCACGCGTGCTGAAATCAGCGCATTGCTGACAAAAGCATACGCAATGAAAGCATCAAACACTTCAGTGTCATTCACTGATATCAGCGGCCACTGGGCTGAATCTTCAATCATCAAAGTTGCATCAAGCAACTTGGCTAAAGGCTACGATGATGGATCATTCAAACCGAACGCTAACGCAACAAGAGCAGAATTCGCTCAATTCATCTACAACTCAATCAACCAATAAAATAGCGAACCGCCTGTCCCTAGTGGGGCAGGCGGTTTTTTTGGTGTGCCCGGCATGGGCGTAATCTATAGGGTGCAAGTCCCGAACTGTGAAGGCAGAAGTAACAGTTAGCCAAGCGCAAGGGTGTCCACGGCGACGTGGAATCTGAAGGAAGCGGGCGGCAAACCTCCGGTCTGAGGAACACGAACTTCATAGAAGGCTATGTGCGATTGGGTGAGCCTGCCAAACAAGGCAAAGCCCTTTCTGCCGAAGGTCGCATGCAGTAAATGAAGCAGATAGGTGGAGGGAAAGATTGCGTTCTTACCCGGGGAGGTCTGGTTGGAACGCCAAGTACCCTTGGTAACCTGCCCAGTGATGGGCAGCTGAACAACCAGAAGTCAGCAGAAGCCATAGTACCATCTCGTCTCGAGACGGGGGGGAAGGGCTGAACAATTAAGAGAGAACAACATCTTGGCAGGCAGTTTCTGCGTTGAACACAGACAACCCGTTAGGGCTTACTTGACTGGAGGACGTGGTGAATTCCACTGGGGACATCAAGAGGGTGGAGCAGAAACTGGATAAAGAAGAACCGTTGTTCACGGAAAGAGGCATAACGAATGTTAATGGAACAGATTCTCTCACGGGAAAATTTAATACGTGCCCTGAACCGAGTGGTTCGTAATAAAGGAAGCCACGGTGTCGACGAAATGCCCGTACAAAACCTGCGAGCGCATGTCATCGAACATTGGGACACCATGAAAATGGAACTTCTGTCGGGAACCTATCAGCCGCAGCCGGTCCGCAGGGTCGAAATCCCGAAACCTGATGGCGGCGTGCGCCTGCTTGGCATCCCAACCGTGATTGATCGGTTTATTCAACAGGCGATTGCCCAGGTTTTGTCTTCTATTTATGACCCGACGTTTTCTGAACATAGTTATGGGTTCCGACCAAAACGGAGCGCTCATGACGCAGTGAAGAAAGCGAAAAGGTTTATCACAGAAGGCAATCGCTGGGTGGTCGATATCGACTTGGAGAAATTCTTCGACCGGGTGAACCATGACAAGCTCATGGGGCTTCTGGCGAAGCGAATCGAGGACAAGCACCTGCTTCAGCTCATCCACAAGTATCTGAAAACTGGCATCATGATAAACGGAGTCGTGATGAACAGTGAGGAAGGCACTCCGCAAGGAGGTCCTCTCAGCCCGCTGCTCTCGAACATTGTCCTGGATGAACTGGACAAAGAGCTCGAAAAGCGTGGTCACTCGTTTGTCCGCTACGCCGATGACTGCAACATCTACGTGAAAACACCGAAAGCAGGCAACCGGGTCATGAAGTCGGTGACTTCATTTATAGAAGGAAAGCTGAAGCTGAAAGTGAATACCAGCAAATCAGCTGTAGACCGACCGTGGAAGCGGAAATTCCTTGGATTCAGCTTTACGCCTCACAAAGAACCGAAGGTGCGGATTGCGAAAACGAGCATGAACCGGATGAAAGACAAAATCCGGGACATCACCTCACGAAGCAAACCGTATTCGATGGAACAGCGAATCGCGAAGCTGAACCAGTACCTGACGGGCTGGTGCGGGTATTTTTCGCTAGCAGATACGCCTACTGTATTTGTAAAACTCGAGAAGTGGATTCGAAGAAGACTCCGCATGTGCATGTGGAAGGATTGGAAGAAGTCGAGCACAAAAGTGCGAAAGCTCACTGGACTAGGCATTCCGAAAGGAAAGGCGTACGAATGGGGCAATTCACGCAAAAGCTATTGGCGGATTTCAAACAGTCCGGTATTGCATAGAGCCCTCGGAAACTCCTACTGGAGTTCCCAAGGGCTCAAAAGTCTGATAGCACGTTATGAAACTTTGCGTTACGCATCTTAATTGAACCGCCGTATACCGAACGGTACGTACGGTGGTGTGAGAGGTCGGGAGTTAATCACTCCCTCCTACTCGATTTTTTGGGAAGGGTAGTTAGTTGGTTGGTTGGAGTTGGGATGTTGACGGATAGCGGGGTATTTGTGTCGTATAGCTTGTTTTTGGTGTCGTATAGGTTCTGTTTAGTGTCGTATGGTGGGGAGTTGCTGACGTATAGGGGAATTTAGTTAACGTGTTGATTTTAAATACGGGTTTCATCGAAGGAAAAGGCATATGAGTGGAAAGCAGTCCGCGGGCGGACTGCCCAGTGGGCGGTGCTTCGGCCGCCGCCCGAACTTAGGTAATAGGGGGTTGGATTGCTTAGGTGAAGTTCAATCTAATGATTGTGGATGGGTATCTTATGATTTCGCAATTCTATCTTACGGTTTTTGAGTTGTATCTTACGGTTTAAGATTCTTATCTTACGAATCCATATTTTCTCCGACTCTCATCGAAAGAAAGGTGCATTGGAATGGAAAGTAGTCCGCCAGCGGACTACCCAGGGGGCGGCGGTGGCCGCCCGAAATTGGGTAATAGGGGGTTGACTCATATGGGTGAAGTTCTATCTTATAATTGTGGGCGACTATCTTAAGATTTCGCAATTCTATCTTACGGTTTTTGAGTTCTATCTTACGGTTTACGATTCTTATCTTACGAATCCAAATTTTCTCCGACTCTCACGAAAGAAAAGTGCATTGGAATGGAAAGCAGTCCGCCCGCGGACTTCCCAAGGGGCGGCGCTTCGGTGGCCGCCCGAACTTGGGTAATAGGGGGTTGACTCATATGGGTGAAGTTCTATCTTATAATTGTGGGCGAATATCTTATGATTTCGCAATTCTATCTTATGGTTTTTGAGTTCTATCTTACGGTTTATGATTCTTATCTTACGAATCCAAATTTTCTCCGACTCTCACGAAAGAAAAGTGCATTGGAATGGAAAGCAGTCCGCCAGTGGACTGCCCAGTGGGCGGCAGACATGCCGCCCGAACTTGGGTAATAGGGGCTTGACTCATAGGGGTGAAATTCTATCTTATGATTGTGGGCGACTATCTTATGATTTTGCATTTCTATCTTACGTTTTTAGTACTTTATCTTACGGTTTGCGATTCTTATCCTACGAATCCACATTTCCTCCGACTCTCATCAAAAGAAAAGTGCATTCGGATGAAAAGCTGTCCGCAGAACGGATTGTGCAACCTCGTGTACTAGCGGGTCAACTCACTTGGAACGAGATATGATGTCGTATAGCGGTAATTAAGTGTCGTATAGAATCTATTTGGTGTCATATAGGGCCAGCTTACTGTCGTATAGAGCAAATATGCTATCGTATGACGCCATTTACCTAACACATCCCCACAAGCCCCCTACACATCATCTCCAAATTCAACAAAAAGAGAGAGCCGCACACCAGCGCGGCTCTCTCCATGACTCCATATTTTATTGCAGTTTTAATGATTTGCTTAAGATTTCAGCGTTCTCGGCCCGCGTGATGGAAGCTTCGGGACGGAAGGTGTTGTCGATTTTATAGCCTTGGACGATGCCGTTTTCGTAAGTGGCTTGGACGGCGTCAGCGTAGTATTTTGAAGCATCGACATCAGAGAATGTGCTGCCGCCTGATGAAGTGAGTTCGAATACGCGTTTCATGATGACGGCCATGTCGCCGCGTTTAATCGGTGATTCGGGATGGAAACTGGTGCTTGTGACTCCTTTGATGTAGCCGAGCTCATAGGCTTTATTGATATAGCCAGCGGCGTAAGAGTCAGTCTTGACGTCTTTGAAGTAATGCTTGGTGGCATCTGTCTTCAATCCGAGCGCACGGCCGATCATGGTCATGGCTTCAGCGCGCGTGATTGTCGATTCGGGGCGGTAAGTGCCGTCCGGGAAGCCGGTGACGATGCCGCGGTCAAAGATGTACTGGATCGATTCGCTGTACCAGTAATCCGTGCGGAGATCCGGGAACAATGCGACTTTCGATTGAAGTGATTGAACAAGCCCGTGGCCGTATAGATTGTCTTTGCCTTTTACACCCAAGTCGATTACGGCACGTTTAACGCTTGCGCGCAATTGAGCATTTGTCAGGTGAGGATAGGCTTCTTTATATTGTGCGAACACTGCAGAAACGAATGGCGTTGAAACAGAAGTGCCTTCACTCGATTTGTAATCGTCGTGGCCAGAAGTCGCAATAGTAGAGAAGGTGCTGTAGATGCCTTGTCCTGGTGCAACTATTTCGACAGAAGGTCCGCGATAGGAGAAGCCGGACAAGCGGTTGTTCGTATCAGTCGAACCAACAGCGATTACTGATGGATAACGGGCAGGATACAGCACGTCTGCCGTGTTTTGGACGTAATTGCCGCGGGTATCCACTATTTCGATATTGCCTGCTGCGGCAACGACGATGATGCCCAGCTCGTTAGCTTTTTTCAGCAAGGCCTCCAATTCGGGAATGTTAAAGTCGGTTGTCAGGCTCAGGTTGATGATGTCCATATCCTGGTCGATCGCCCATTGGATACCTTCCAAAACGTCTTCCAATGTCCCGGCGCCGCTGCTTGCCAATACTTTGACTGAATAGATTTCTGCGTCAGGTGCTGCGCCGACAACACCGATTGAGTTATTCAAGGCAGCGATTACGCCTGCAACGTGTGTGCCGTGTCCGGCGCCATCTGTAAATGGCGATGTATTGTCGATCATCGATGCGCCGCCTGCGACACTCAAGTCAGGATGTTTGGAATTGATCCCTGAGTCGATGACAGCGATTTTCACGCCTTTGCCAGTATAGCCGAGCTTCAATGCACTTGGCGCTTTGATATGCTGGTAGCCCCAGGAAGGTTGCTGGGCTGCTGCTTTAAAAATCGGTCCTTCTGGAATGTTCTTCACCGATACTTCTGTATCAGCTTTCATGACTGTTGCAGAAGGAATCGTTGCAATGACAGATGAGATGGCGTCCAGTTCGCTATGTATTTCAGCGCCCATGTCCTCGAGGGCCTGGTAGTCAATGCTGTCTTCAAACGAGATGATCACTTTTTCAAGGTCATTTTCTGAAGTTGCTGCAAATGCAGGCGTGATGCTCATGGATGTAAGCAACACCAATAAAATAAAAGTGATCGCTGTTTTCTTCAATTAACTTCCTCCTAAACATGTTATGTATGTACAGTATATAATAATTCCCAAAAAAAACGGACTTTAAAAGTCCGTTTTTTGAAAAAATAATATTTTTTTATTGTTGTTTCCAGTCATAATAATCTTCGATTCCTTCAGCAATCGCTGAAGCTGCACGTTCTCTGTATGTGGATGTTGCCAACTTGGCAGCATCACCAGAGTTTGTCAGGAATCCTAGTTCTACAAGAGCCGCTGGAAGCGGGTTGGCTGCAAGAACACGGTAATCGTATTCTTTTACGCCGCGGTTATTGTGCTCCATCGCTTTGTACAGGCGATTTTGGATAAATGTTGCAAGCTGTTTGCTGTCATTCGCAACAGATGCAGAATAGAACGTTTCAGAACCGCTTGTTCCTGGTGTATAAGCATTGGCGTGGATGCTGACGAAAGCGTCTGCGCCATTTTTCACGCCGTAAGCAGCGCGGTAATCAAGTGTGTAGAAAACATCCGTTCTGCGGATCATCAATACGTTGATGCCTTTCGCTTTCAACATTCTTTCGACGCGAAGGGATACATCAAGGTTCACTTCTTTTTCAACCAGGCCATTTGCAACCGCTCCTGGATCACTTCCGCCGTGTCCGGCATCAATGACCATTACACGGGATGGCTTAGATGTAGCTTTTGCCAGGTATGAAAGGCTGAAGTAACCTGTAAGGCTTCCAGACTTACCGTAAACCCAGTTGCCGCTGTAGCCGTAAACTTGAACTTCATTGTTTGTGTGGATTTGGCCGATCACTTTATAGCTTGTGGATGGGCCTGAACGGACATTTAAGTTATCAGTAGTTGAATATAATTTGGCGATCGTCGCATTTTGGAAAGCTACTTTGAATTTCGGTTCCAATGCACGTGCCAGGAAGATTGCAAATTCTTCTCGGATCAACTCTTTGTTCGGAGAATAACTTCCTCCGCCGGTTCCGTTTGAGATGCCGGCAGTCGCAATTTTGTTCACTGCTGTATAAAGGCTTGTGCTGCTTGAATCTTGTTTGATGTCGGTAAAGAACACAGTGCTCGTTTTCGTGAGATTGAATGCGCGGCTTAATAGGTAAGCCATCTCACCGCGGGTCATGGTTTGTTTCGGCTTGAAAGTGCCATCAGGATATCCGGTGATGATCCCTTTATCTACCGCTGACTGGATGTAGCCGGAGCTGTAGCTTGACGAACTCACATCGGAAAATTTGGTTTTTCTCTCTGTTCCACTTAATCCGAGTGCACGGCCGATCAATGTAGCCGCTTGTTCGCGTGTTACTGAATAGTCAGGTCCGAATTGGTTACTGGATATTCCTTTGATAAGTCCTCTATCGTATAAGTAATCAATCTCCACATCACTTGATGATACATCCTTAAATGGTGTCCATGCGGACGCGGGACTCAACCCTATACTGGAAATCACTAAAACAGCAGCGACTAGAAATAACATGACCTTGCTTGCAAAACTATTCATTTGTCTCTCATTTTCCCCTTTCGGTTCTTGTAATTTTTCTATCTCTGATGATATTAGCACGTTTTTATGCTATTTTATGTATTTTTTTATAAAATAAGCAACAAGTCTGGTTTAAAAGTCAATTATAAAAAACCGATTATGGGGAGTAAGACTATTTTATCATTAAATACCCGGTTTTTATACATTCTCCAATAATGAAAAAATTTCCTTCCATAAAGGGATGGAAATTTTCATTTCTAATAAAAAAATCGACATTTTATCATCTTTAGGAGACTTTTAGATGGTATACTCTTTTCTAGGCATTGGTCATATCTATATGAATAAATGGTTAAATTTAGATATATAGATGTATAGTTTGCCGCAGAAAAATGATATAAAGTGTTAACAGGCTATTAAGGAAACACTTAAAATGCCGATTACTAGTTTCATACAGAAAAAAGGGGGATTCATCAGAGAATGAAGAAAACAGTAATTTTTATCTTAGCAATGCTTCTGGTCCTTTCGTCGCTGACACAGCTGCAAACAAGTGCGGCAGATGATTTAACAGGTTATGTATATGAGAAGGAAATGCGCGAATTGATCGAACTTGGCGTATTGAACGGTTATCCGGATGGTACCTACCAGCCGAAGCGCAAAGTGACACGAGCAGAATTTGCAAAAATGGTTGTAAAATCATTTGAACTGGAATCACAGGTGCAAAGCGCTGAATTTACGAGTGCTGCAGCAACTGAAATGACTTTCACGGATGTACCGATGGATAAATGGTACGCTGTTCCAATCCTGGACGCAGTAAAAGCCGGGATTGTAAACGGTTATCCGAATGATACATTCAAACCGGATGCACTGATCACCCGTGAACAGATGGCCAGTATGGTAGCCCGTGCTATGAAGGCCAAAGGGATTGTTACCGACTTGAAAGAAGTTCCGCAACTTGCTTTTGCAGATACGGCATTGATCCATAACGATCATAAAGAAGACGTCAGAATCCTGACGCATCTTGGAATCATCAAAGGTAATGAAAATAATACGTTTGCTCCGAAAGGGGAATCCGAACGTTGGATGGTGGCTTTGCTTATGCTAAGAGGCCGTGAAATCGTGTTTCCTCCAGTTCCGAAAGAATTTCAGGCTTCTTCCATAAAAGATGGAGCAACTGTTGTTGTGGAAGAGTTTGATACTTTTGCGGAAGCGCAAAAATATGTTGCTGGCAGCAGCACAGCCCAATTGGTTGAGCGCAGCAGCCAGATTTTGTACATGAAAGGTGAAGGCTTGGCAGTAGCCAACAAATTCACAGAAGTTTTCCCTACGGAAACCTTGAAAACAGACTGGAACACGAAGTACCGTCCGTACGTGACAGCGAACGCTGAAATGAAATACCTCGGCGCAACTGACAAGTACGTGAAAGTTGAATTGGCTGGTAAAGTAGGCTATGTGCCTGCAAATACAGTGAACTTGCTTCCAAAGCAATTGCTGACAGGCCAGTCTTATTATCAAATGACAACTAATGGCGAATTGATTCATTATATTTACAACCACAACACTAAAGCATATGCGACTGCCGGAGTCATCGGCGTTGCACCGGAAGCTTTCCAGGCCGGCGCGAAGTATTACAGCTGGGATGGGGCAAACTTCACTGATGCCACTGGCAAGAAAGTGACGGAATCCCATCAGTATTTCAACAAATTGCAACTTGCGACAAAAACGAATTATACAGCTGAAGAACTGGATCGTTACCTGAAAGAAGCCTTCCCTTATTACAACAGACAAGTGCACGGCAAAGTATGGACTGAAAGCCCGCTGGTGGGTACAGGCGAATTCTTCAAAGCCGTCGAAGCAGAATACAAAGTGAATGCTTTCTATCTATTGGCGCACGCTTTGCATGAAAGCCAATGGGGCACAAGCTTGATCGCACAGGATAAAAAGAATTTATTCGGATTGAACGCCGTTGATGGCGATGCTTATAACGGCGCTAAGATCTATGCGAGTTATAAAGATTCGATCATTCACGCTGCTCAGCATGTAAACGGCAGCTACCAGAAAGTGACGGGCACGAACTATAACGGTTCTTTCCTAGGAAACAAAGGGATGGGCATGAACGTCCGTTATGCATCCGATCATCTGTGGGGCGAGAAAATTGCAGGCCACATGTACCGAGCTGACAAATTCCTCGGAAAAAAAGATCTGTATGCTTATAATCTTGGAATCACGAATACTCCTGGATTGAACTTCCGTAATGCAGCAGGTGCAACAGGAGCTGATACAGTTCTTTATAAAACACCGCTGGCAGGGATTCCTGTTGTCATTCTTGGTGAGACAACCGTTTCAGGTGCTAAATGGTATAAAGTAGTTTCTGAGGATAAGGCCTATACTGAGGCATTCGCTTATGGCGCTGGTTCACTTGGCACTTATATCAAACTGTTACCACTCGCAAAATAACAACCGAATATGCAGGCAGGGTGCTGTTTAAGGGTCTTTTCTCCTTAACACAGCACCCTTTTTTTGTGTTATATTATGATGAGATATTTTGCCTCATTATAAGGAGAATACATATGACCCCACAATTCGTAAAAATATTGGACGTACCGTTTATTAACACGACGAGAGCTGCATTCATCCAGACTCTGCAAAATAGAATAGAAAAGAAAGAAAAGACGTTCGTTGTCACTGCCAATCCTGAAATCGTCATGGCCTCATTGAATGATCCGGTTTATAAAAAGACACTCGAAAAAGCCGATTTCATTACAGCGGACGGCATTGGCATAGTCAAAGCGGCCCAACTGGTCGGACAGCCATTGCCGGAACGTGTCAGCGGATTCGATATGATGTTGGATTTGCTGCAAGTGGCGAATGACAAGCATTACCGCATTTTCTTCCTGGGAGCGGCGGACCATGTGCTGCAGGAAACATTGGCGAAAGTGAAATCCGATTATCCGGGCATCCAGATTGCTGGAGCACAAAACGGCTTTTTCGACTGGAAAGATCCAGTGCTGCCGCAGATGATCAAAGACTCCAAGCCGGACCTTGTTTTCGTGGCGCTCGGTTTTCCGAGACAGGAAAACTGGATCGGCGGCCATATCGGCCAATTCAACCAAGGCGTTTTCATCGGCATCGGTGGGAGCTTTGATGTGTTCTCCGGAAATGTCAAACGGGCACCGGATGCCTGGGTGAAACTCAATCTGGAATGGTTCTACCGTTTGGTCAAACAGCCTTCGCGCTGGAGACGCATGCTGGTATTGCCGAAATTCGCCTTGACGGTCATCCAAAAGAAAGCCTTGAACAAACGATGAAGAATACATTACTCAAAAGCACCATCATCCTGTCGGCAGCTGCATTGCTGTCGAAGATTCTGGGCAGCCTCTTCCGCATCCCGCTGCAGAACATAGCGGGGGACGAGGTGCTCGGAATTTTTACTTTAGTCTACCCGGTCTATATGGTGGCTTTGATCCTGTCAGTTGCCGGCATCCCGATCGCCATTTCGAAATTGATCGCGGAATCGAGGGCGCGCGGTGATGAACAGGAAGTCAAAGATATCTTCATGACTTCCGGAATCCTTGCGGCCTTGTTCGGCATCGGCAGTTTTTTGCTGCTGTATCTGTTCTCTTACCAGATCGCCGAAATCCTGGGCGGAAGTTCTACACGCCCCGCATTGATCATCGTTTCCGCAACATTATTGATTGCGCCATATATGGCGGTGTATCGCGGTTATTTCCAAGGGCATGAAAGGATGACCCCGACTGCCGTTTCGCAGGTGATAGAACAATTCATACGGGTCGGCCTGATTCTTCTGGTGGCTGCCTATCTCGTCCAGAACCTATATTCGGACAGTGAAGTGGCAGGCGGAATCATGATCGGCTCCATCTTCGGGGCACTGGCTTCATTGATCTATCTCCGTGTTCTTTATTCGCGTTCGGAAGTGCGCGTCAAAAAATCGATTCCTTATAACTTCAGCCATTTTAAAAGGACCGCAAAACGCATCCTTTTCATATCCATACCGATTGCTTTCGGAGCCATCACCATGGCATTATTGAATCTTGTGGATTCCATCACGATTCCAGGTGCCTTGAAGGCTTATGAAAATACATCGGAAAACGTCAATTATCTGTATGGAATCTACGGCCGCGGCCTGGCGCTCGTGCAGATCGTCACGGTTTTCGCAAGCTCCGTCATACTGCCGCTGATTCCGAATATCTCGGCGAAACTGGCGCAAAACGACCGCCTCGGCACGCAGAAAGTCATCGAAAAGACCTTTTTCCTGACCTATCTGCTGTCAGTGCCGGCAGCAATCGGCCTGTTTGCGCTGACTTATCCGATCAACCTTGGCCTCTTTACGGACCTCGCGGGCAGCAGTGTGCTGGCCATCATTTCACTCAGCTCGCTGTTCACGTCATTGACGATCCTCAGCACGGGTGTTTTGCAGGGAATCGATAAAGCGCGTCTTGCCGCATGGGTCATTGTTGCGGGAGTAGGGGTGAAAGTGATACTTAATATCATTTTTGTTAATCTGCTCGGTCTCGACGGAGCGGCGATTTCGACAGCTCTTGTGTATTTGCTGCTGTTTGTGGCTAATCTGTACTTTATCCAAAAGCATGTGAAGTTCGTTTCCTTCAATAAAAGAACGATTGTCATCCTGTTCGCTTCGCTGGTGATGGGAGCGGTAATCGGGATTCCGACGCTGTTTATGGATTTCGAAGCGGCTTCACGAGGATTCGCACTGCTTTACCTGATTGCTGCAATCGCATTCGGCGCGGTAGTTTACGCCGTATTGCTGTTTGCCGGAAAAGCAGTCGACAAGGAATTATTGAGCGGATTGCCTTTGGTAAATAAAATCTTTAAATAATACAGTTATGTTAATTTTTCGCAAAGCGACGATTTACATGGGCATTTGCTTATATAATAGAAGGAAGTTAGTAAATATATTTAAGTTTAATCAATAAAACATTGTTTATAAATCGCTTCGGCGCTATGGGCAGTGCGAAGATTATGCTCCTGCGCACTGCTCGTCGCAAAGGAGGCGCCGCAAGTTCATGGCGCACCTTAGCTCCCGCAATAAGCCGAGAAGAGCACTCGTTTTATGCTCCATCGGCATTCGCCTGCTCCTGAACCGCGCCTTTGCTGAGAGAAATCTCTAAAGATATGGAGCAAAACAGCGAAGACTCCCAGAGGAACAGGGTAAAAACGTGCTCCTGCATCGCTGCGCTGCTTCGTCGCAAAGACTTAGCCTCGCATGCTTCGGCTAATGTCTTCGAAGCTGTTTTGCGGAATATCGAATATATAAAGTTAATTAATATTATTTATATTTACATCCCAACAGCATCGCCACTGGACGTAAGAATTCAAAGTAATTGTAAGGGTGTGTAGGCAAGTGCAGAAAGTGTTAATCGGAATAATCCTGGCCGCGATGATTTTAACGATTCCTTCTATATATAACCGTGTACAGGTGGAGGAATCGAACAAGACAGTCGAAACAATCGTGCCTTATAAATATATAATGGAATGGATGATCAAAGATCCGGAATTGGACCAGGAACGTATTTTGAGCCAATTGCAGGACTATGGCATCGATACGATCAGCATGGAGCCTGATACTTTACGCAGCCTTCAACAAAAAGGGGAACTTACAGTCATCAGTGTTCCCCGGATGAGTGAATTGCTGATATTCAATCAGATGGAACCATTAAGGCATCCTTTTGATAAACAAGGAGTTTTCATCCATTCTTATGGAGACTCTTCTTTTGATGATTTAACCAGGAATGTATTTGAAGAAACCAGACAAATTACTGTTGAAGGTGTCGACTACACATTTGTACCGGGGCCGCCAGATGATATTTTGGAGATTCCAGTCGGATATGATTTGAATGTCGTAGATGCCGTATTGGATTCCGGAATGGATCTGGTGCCAAGAATGGCTGATTCGAAAAACATCGAAGATACTGAGAGAATGGCTGAAGAATTGCTTGAGTTGAAACAGCCTGGAATTGAAAAAGTCCTGTTCTCAGGAACAGCGGCACCTTTCAGTACTGAACCGGAAAGACTGAAGGAATTCAGTACACGCCTCGCTGATGCAGGCTATTCGATATTCAATGTGGAGTTTGCAGACCTGAAAGGTTTTGAGACAGCTGCCTATACGATGGATATGGATGTTGTCCGTTTGCACAGCCAGTCACTGACTGCAGATAATGCTTTTGATATTGCCGATAAATTTACAAGAGGTGCAAAAGAGCGGAATATCCGTGCATTTTTCGTCAATGCAAATATTAGTGAATATGCAGATGCAGAACTTGCCTTTGAGGAATTGAATAAAGAAATTGAGAAGCAATTGCCGGCGTCATTCCAGCGCGGACAATCTAAATTATATGAGGAAATCGGTGTGCCTTTATGGCAGATTGCCGTGGGACTGATTGGTTCCATCGCATTTCTTGCCTGGGCTGCCCAAACTGTTTTCGGTAACCGCAAACTTACCTATGCTGCAATTGGCGGACTGACACTGTTGGCACTTGCTTATCTGGTTACAGACATGACGCTGATCCTTAAAGCATTTGCACTCGGTTTGGCTGTAACGACACCAGTTTTCGCCGTACTTTTGAAAAAAGATACAGAATCAAAATATTACCTTATTTCTTCTTATTTCAAGGCAGTGGGCATAACATTAATCGGCATATGGCTGATTGTCGTACTATTGAACGGAAATGCTTTTATTCTCGGAATAGATGCCTTCAAAGGTGTTAAATTGGTTTATTTCCTTCCAATCGCTTTTCTTGTGCTGTATGCGTTGTGGGGGAATATGGAGAAATTCATAAAAGCGAATGTCACTTTTGGCCATTTGATCGTCATCGGACTGGTAGGGGTTATTGTGGTATTCTATCTTGGCCGGACCGGCAATGAAGGCTCAGTACTTCCATATGAATTGCAATTCCGCATGTTCCTGGAAGAGGTTTTATATGTGCGCCCACGGACCAAAGAGTTTCTGATTGGCTTGCCGATTTTCTTGCTGGCATTGGAAATGGCTAAAAAGTACAAAACCATCAGCTATTATTTACTGATCCCAGCCGTCATCGGCTTCCTGTCGATGGTCAATACATTCACGCATTTCCATATTCCACTGTCCATTTCTTTATTGCGTACAGGATACAGCGTAGTTTTGGGCTTGTTAATCGGGCTGATTCTGGTATTCTTGTATAGATGGGCAAGTCAAAAAATTATCACAGAGCTGAACAGGAGGTGGCAGAGATGAGAATCGTTTTATCCGGATATTACGGCTTTGACAATGTAGGGGACGAAGCTATCCTTTTTGCCATCATCCAGTCATTGAAAGAGTATCATCCAGGAGTGAATCTCACAGTCCTGTCCAATAACCCTGAAAAAACAGCAGCTTCCTATAAGGTCGATGCAGTGAATAGATGGAATATCAATGAAGTCAGGAAAGCGTTGAAAGAATCGGATTGCCTGATCAGCGGAGGCGGCAGCCTGCTGCAGGATGAGACCGGCATGAAGAGCATCTCTTATTACTCGGGCGTCATGAAAATCGCCCAGTTTCTGAAGAAACCCGTGTTCATCTATGCGCAGGGGATGGGTCCTGTTAAGAGTAAGATCAACCGCCAAATCATGAAACATGTGCTGCAGCGTTCGGAAATGATCACGGTGCGCGATAAGCATTCGAAAAGCTTTCTTCAGTCGATCGGCGTTTCAAAACCGATCCAGTTGGTACCAGATCCGGTCATGGGCATTGATGCGACCGGCTTCTCAAGCGGTTTGACGACCGGTACTGATTCGAATAAACGCGTGATTTCCGTTTCCATACGCAACTGGACTGAAGATTTGTCCTATTTGAATAAGGTGGCGGCGGGGCTCGATCAGCTCGCTGACAATGGACATGAAATCTTGATGGTTCCGATGCACGGCAAGTATGATCATGACACATCCAAGAATGTCGCGGGCATGATGACGAATAAAGTTGAAATCTTCCCGTACGACAGTTCAATAGAAGAAAAAATGGCAGCAGTCAAAGAGTCGGATGTCCTGTTGGGCATGCGCCTGCATGCATTAATTTTCGCAAGCGTCGGCAATACGCCATTTGTGGCGTTGTCATACGATCCGAAGATTGATTCGTTCGCGGAAATTGTTGACCAGAAAGTGCTCGGCAATGTCAGCTCAGACGATTGGAGCGCGGATGACATCGTGTCTTCCATCGAAGAGATCCTTGCGAATTACCCGAAGGAAATCAAGAAACTTGAAGAAAGCGTCATCCCGCTGCAGCAAAAAGCGAATGACACGGCAAAACAAGTAATCGATTTTTTGCTGACAGGCGCTAAAGTTGAGAAACAGCGCGAATACATTGTAGCTTCACCGAAAACGAAAAACAGATAAACGAAAACCGGCAGACGATGCGTGCATCGTCTGCCGGTTTTTTAATATAGGTGGATTTAAGGGTTCAATTCGCTTTATTTCTGGTATTTATTTAATTTAGAGAAGTGTTAATTTCCAATTATTTGGATATACTGTCCGGAACAGCCAAAATACTGTCCGGAGAATGAAAATACTGTCCGCAGACGGAAAATACTATCCGCAGACGGAAAATACTGCCAGGAGGAAATTTATGGAAGAAATTTCTGTGCTGCTTATCAGCCGCTTAACACATTAATAACCTTTGTTATTGTTATACACCTTACCCGTCTTCACCTGACCGAATATTTTATTGCCCTTCCCGAAGACGATCCAGCTGTGCGGGACGAAGTCGAAGAAGAAGCGGACGATGAACCAGCTGCCGAAGAAGGTGATGACCATAGTGGCTAACTGCCACGCATGGAACAGCATGCCGTCGCCGCTTGGGAGCATCTGTCTGAGTATGAGCAGGAACAAGGGATGGATCAGGTAGAATCCGAAAGACACTGTTCCGATTTCCGTCAGGAAGTTTTTGATGCGCGGCATGTTCCAGAATCGCATCAGATGCACCAGGATGAACAGCGTTGCCGCAGCCGTGAACGCGTGCGTGCTCCAGGCGAATTCGTGCAGCTTGCTGTGGAAGCTGGCCTGGCTGGTCAGTGTCAGGTAATTGATGCTGACATATAAGGCGACCATTGACAGGTAAGCGGCAAATACCGCAGCAAGCCCCGGCCAGCTCTTACGCCAATTGAGTATCCAGGCAGTGATTTTTTCGTAATAGACGCCCAGGAATGCTCCGAAGAAATAAAACATGAAATACGACAGCGAGACTGATCCTTTATTGGCCACCTGGAAGATTTCCGAATTGGCGAAGACCCATGTCCACTGGATCACGATACCGATCGGGATGGCGAAGCGCCGGATGAATGCTGATTTTTGGAATAGATAAAGGATCAGCGGGAACATGAGATACAATTGCACGCTGACGAAGACAAAATACAGATGGAAATACGCATCACCCGTAAAGAAATCTTTCAGGAAATTCGGCAAAGCTTCGGCGGGCACAAAAGGGACGCCGACGGTCGTGTTCATATAACTCGCAATTCCGAAATAGAAAATTGAAAAGACAAGATAAGGGACCAGGATATAAAGCATGCGTTTTTTATAGAACTTCTTGAACAGATCCAGCGTCAGTTTGCGGGGGTAATACGTATAGAACAAGATGAAGCTGCTCAGGAAAATGAAGGTCGGCGTACCGAGCTTTCCTGCGTAATTGAAAAATGTATAAATGCTGAATGCCGGAGATGAATGTTCGGTAAAGCCGACTCCGGTTGAGGATGCATGGACGGCAAGCACGGCGAAAATGGCGATTGCGCGTGCAAATTGAATCTCATCCAAATGTTTTCTGTTGATGTTCAATGAAATTCACCTTACTTTCTTCTACTATCATATATACTAACTCGCCAAGAGTTAAACCCTCAGCCTGCAGAATTTACAAAACACGAACAATAACGCAGTTTACTTTACTGAAATAAGGAATTGCGAACCAGGAGTTCGTGGGTAGAAGGACTCTGATGGGACTTTGGTTTGTAAAAGCTTTGTTAATTTGTTAATTTTCCGAATAATATATTGTTGAAATATTCCATCCATGCTAAACTTAAAACGTATGATTGCGCTTTCACAAATGGGAACAAAAGATCACCCACAGCATAAGATTACATAATTTATTCCCATAAAATGAAAAAGCAGTCTAACCAATAAACCAAAGGATGGTGCCGAATGAAAGGTAATAAGATGTTTAAAGCCTCAATTGCCGCTGCAATGACAGTGAGTATGGTAGGCTTGCAAGCGCCGCTGGCTGCAGAAGCAGCTGAAGGGGATTTCAATTTAACGATCATGCACACGAATGACACGCATGCAAACTTGGAGAACGCTCCAAAACGTGCGACGCTCGTCAAACAGCTTCGTGCCGCAAACCCGAATAGCCTGTTGCTTGACGCTGGTGACGTTTTCTCTGGAAGCCTGTACTTCAACTTGTTTGAAGGTATGGCTGACTTGGAACTTATGAATTATATGGGTTACGATGCAATGACTTTCGGTAACCACGAGTTTGACCTTGGAAGCAGTGAATTTGGACATCAGTCATTGGCTGATTTCGTAACAAACGCTGAATTCCCGTTCGTATCATCAAACGTTGATTTTTCTGGCGATCCGTTGTTCACTGATTTACAAAAGAATGTTTACACAGCTGATTTCGGCAAGGGCGAAATCTACGATGGCATCATCAAAACAATCAACGGCGAAAAAGTTGGTATCTTTGGTTTGACGACTGAAGAAACAGCGCAAATCTCCAGCCCGGATGCAATTGAATTCACTAATTACCTTGCTGCTGCAGAAGAAGCGGTTGCTGCTTTTGAAGCGGAAGGCGTAAACAAAATTATTGCTTTGACACACATCGGCTATAACGATTCTGCACAATTCGACAACGACCGTTTGTTGGCTGAAGGCGTTGCTGGCATCGACGTAATCGTTGGCGGCCACACACATACAGCATTAACTGAAGGCCAAGTTATTGATAACAACGGCGAGCCGGTTGTCATCGTACAGACTGGCCAATACAACAGCAACCTTGGTCAACTTGACGTAACTTTCAACGCTGAAGGTGTCATCACATCAACTGTAGGTGAAACACACCCTGTAACATTGCACAAAGTTTCTGACGCGGCAGTTGACACTGAAGCGGCAGCATTGCTTGCACCTTTTAAAGCGGAAGTTGACGAAGTGAAAAACGAATCAGCTGGCGCTTACACTGAAGTATTCCTTAACGGTGGACGCAATGAAGGCGGAGTCCGTACTTCTGAAACAAACCTTGGGAACGTCATCACTGACGGTATGCTGAATGCAGCGAAACAAATCGATCCTGATACTGTAATCGCTTTGCAAAATGGCGGCGGTATCCGTTCTTCAATCGATGTGGGTGAAATCACGATCGGTGAAGTATTGACAGTTATGCCATTCGGTAACTCTTTGGCAATCATGGACTTGACTGGTGCAGAGCTTAAAACTGCACTTGAACACAGCGTAAAAGAATTCCCGAAAGAAAGCGGCGGGTTCCTTCACGTAGCTGGAATGGAATTCTCGTTTGATCCATCTCAGCCAGTAGGCAGCCGTGTAACTTCAGCAAACTTGATTTCTGAAGACGGTGTACGCACGAAGATCGAAAACACAACACGTTATAAAGTTGCGACAAACACATTCACTGCTGCTGGCGGTGACGGCTATAAAGTATTCGCTGACGTGTATGCTGACGGGCGTGTAAGTGAGCCTGGAACAATCGACTATGAAATGTTCATCGACTATATCTCTGAATTGGAAGTCATCTCACCGATGCTTGAAAACCGCATCAACCCGACAATTCCATTCAAAGATATCAACATGAAAGACTGGGAATACCCATACGTTAAAGATTTGTACTACCGCGGAATCATGAACGGAACTGAATTGGATACATTCTCTCCAGACCAGAACCTGACTCGCTGGCAGGCTGTTACAATCCTGACGCGTATTCCAGGATTGATCGACGAAGAAATGGTTATTGAAGATTCACCGTTCACTGATATCTCACACTTGCCGCAAGTTCGCCAGGATGAAATCCATGCAGCTTATGCAGCAGGATTGATCCAAGGTGCAAGTGCAACGAAATTCAACCCGAATGCTAACATCTCACGTAAGCATTTCGCATTGTTGATCAACCGTGTATTCGAAAACATCAATGGTGATTTCGAATATGATGAAAATGCTCCGTACAAAGACACAGCTAAATTGACTGCTGAAGAGCAGGAAGCTGTTACAATGCTTTACTACCACAGCATTGCAACTGGCTACAATGGCAACTTCATGCCAAGCAAAAACGCGACTCGCGCTGAAGCGGCTAAGATGTTCTCATTGTTCATGCCTTACACAGCTCAATAATCTAATCAAATCAAGTGAATAGCAGCCTCTTCGATAAGGAGAGGCTGCCTTTTACTGGCTTTACAGCATTTTATTACTTTTTTGTTAGTTATTAGTTAAATGTTTTTATCTGTCCCAACTATTGAGGAGTGGAATTCATTGACGAAAAGTTCTTTTGGTAAATTATTCTTAAGTTTTCTATTAGTTATTTCCGCGGTTCTGCCATATGCGGCGACGCAGGCAAGTGCTGAAACAACAACTATTTCGGTTGCTGAAGCAATCGCGAATAACAGTGGTACTGCAACAGTTAAAGGGTTTATTGTTGGCGTAGCAATTTCAGGCACAAACTACGATCAGGAAGCACCTTTTACAGCGCCAAGTAATCTTGGGCTAGCAGATTCTGCTGATGAAACAGATCCGGCTAAAATTATTCCGGTCCAGTTAACTTCAGGTTCTGACACAAGAAAAGCATTGAACTTAGTGGATAACCCACATATGTTCAAAGGCGAAGTTACTATTACAGGAACATTGACTGCATATTTTTCAACACCAGGCCTTAAATCACCAACTGCTTTTGAAATCCTTTCCGAGGGCGAAGCCCCACCAGAAGCGACTGTCGTCAATTCTGTATTGGAAGCACGCAATTCTGTCGGTGAATTGATCCAAGTGGAAGCGACAGTTACGACAGGAACAGGATTCTGGGGCGGCAAAGCTTTCTACGTCCAAGACGAAACTGCCGGACTTTACGTTTACACAAGCAACGCTGACGTAGCGCCTGGCGATATCGTCAGTCTGACAGGTTCGGTTTCCGAGTATAACGGCGAATTGCAATTGCAGCCGAATACGATTGAAGTCGTGTCTTCTGGAAACGCATTGCCGGCTGTTCAATCAATCACGCCTGCAGGTGTCGATATGGACGCGCAAGGCGAATTAATCGAAATGAATAATGTTACAATCACAGGTTTGGAATCTGTAAATGATTACGGAACTTTCGAATTTACTGCAACTGATGCAGACGGCAACGCTGTCGTTGTCCGCAACGACAACCGCAATGGCCTGACGTTCGAACGTTTTACGCAACAGTACAAAGAGGGCGACCTGATCAACGTAACAGGGATCGCTTCAAAATATTACGATGCTTTCCAGGTGAAAACATTGGGTCTTGATAGTTTTGACCTTGTGAACAAACCTGAAGTTTACACAACGACTTTCCCAGGAATCGTTTCTGAAGGCACAGAAATCGCACTTCAGTCCGGCTGGGAATCTGCAAAAATCTATTACACAGTTGACGGCAGCATGCCGACAGCTTCAAGCACAGAATACACTGCTCCAATCACGCTTACAGCTGATACAACGATCAAAGCGATCGCTGTAGGAACTGAAACATCTGATGTGTTTTCATTTGAATACACAGTATTGAAAACTGCTGACCTGAAAATCCGCGACATCCAAGGCGATGGCCATTATTCGGATTATGAAGGTGTTGTTGTCAACGAAATCGTTGGCGTAGTAACACACACGTACAACTCTTCAAACTTTGTCATCCAGGATATCAATCCGGATGAAGATCTGACGACTTCTGAAGCAATCATGGTCAACATGTCTTCAAATGGAGTAGTTGTTGGTGATCTTGTCACTGTTGCTGGTACGGTTGAAGAGCATTTCCAGGAAGGCTATTCGGATATGCGCGACAATGATATGCCGATCACACGCATCCGTGCGACTGAGGTAGTAAAAGGTGGCACAGCTGACTTGCCTGCACCGATCGTAATTGGTGAAGACGTGATGCCGCCATCCCAAATCATCGACAATGATGGTTTGACTTCATTCGACCCGGCTGAAGATGGAATTGATTTCTGGGAATCCCTTGAATTGATGCATCTGGCAGTGCCGAACGCGAAAGTTGTTGGGCCACAGAAATACGGCGAAGTGGTTGTAGTCGCTGGAAATTCTCCAAACACAGTTTTCAACAAGCAAGGCGGAATTCTGATTTCTGAAAATGATTACAATCCGGAACGCATCATCGTAGATTTTGACAATGAAAACTTCGTCGCAAAAGCGGGCGATTCTTTCAACGGCACAATCACTGGTGTTATGGGCTTTGGTTTCGGTAATTACAAACTTTGGACTAAGGAAGAAAATCTTCCGGCATTCGTAATTGGAGACACAGTTCCTGAAGAAACATGGATTACGGCTGCTGAAGATAAATTGACAGTTGCTGCATATAACATGGAAAACTTCTCAGCTGATCCAGCTCACACTTCAAACGAAAAAGCAGCTCGTCTTGGTGAATCGTTTGTAGAAAACTTGAACTCTCCAGATGTAGTTTCATTAGTGGAAGTTCAGGACAACGATGGTCCGATTGCTTCAGGCAATACGGATGCCTCACAGAGCTATGAGCGTCTGATTGCAGCAATCGAAGCTGCAGGTGGACCGACTTATAAATGGACAGACATTGCACCAGAAAACAATAAAGACGGCGGACAGCCGGACGGCAACATCCGCGTTGGATTCCTTTACAACCCTGAGCGTGTAACACTTGCTGAAGGTACCAAAGGTGCATTCAATGAAGCGAACACGTGGGTGGAAGGCGAATTGGCGTTGAACCCAGGACGTATTGAACCTGAAAATCAGCCGGGCACACGCAAACCGCTTGCCGCTCAGTTTGAATTCCAAGGTGAGAAATTCGTTGTCATCGCAGCTCACTTGAACTCGAAAGGCGGCGACCAGCCTTTATTCGGACAGAATCAGCCTCCATTCCTTAAGTCGGAAGCAGAGCGCATCGAATTGGCGAAAATGATCAATAACTTTATTGCAGAAGGCCAGAAACAGGATCCGGATTTGAAAGTCATCGTTAATGGCGACATGAACGATTTCGAATTCACACCGGCTCTTGCAGCATTGAAAGGCGATATTCTGACAAATAAAGTCGAAGATGTGCCGTTGGAAGACCGTTATTCTTATTACTACCAAGGCAACTCGCAGGTTCTTGATCATGCGCTTGTAACAAACAACATCGCTGATCAGACAGAAATCGATATGCTGCACATCAATGCGATGTTCATGGAAGAGCACGGCCGTGCATCCGACCATGATCCGTTATTGATCCAAGTTGATTTCACTCCTGAAGTACCAGTTAAAGAAATGCCGTTCACTGATGTTAAAGTGACGGACTGGTCATACGTTTACATCAAAGACCTGTTCGACAGAGGAATTGTAAACGGTACGTCGGAAACTTTGTATTCGCCGGAGAGCAGCCTGACTCGCTACCAGGCAGTTACAATCTTGACTCGCATCCTTGAAATGGATACTGCTAACGCACCAAAATCTCCATTCACGGATATCTCAAGACTTCATCAGGATCGTCAAAACGAAATCAATGCTGCATACGCTGCAGGATTGATCACAGGTAAAACAGCAACTGAATTCAAGCCGAACGAGTATATCTCACGCGCCCACTTCGCGTTGCTGCTTGACCGCGTCTATACGAAAGTCAATGGCGATTACAGAATTGCCAAACTGGCTCCGTACAGCGACATCAAGAACCTGACTAACGATGAGAAACTGGCAATCACATTGCTGCACGACAAAAAAATCGTTGAAGGATACAACGGCAAATTCAACCCGTTCCGTTCAACATCACGCCAAGAAGCAGCGAAAATGTTCTCGCTGTTCCTGCCATACGCATCTAAGTAATAATATAAGCTAAATAAAAAGCGAGGCTCCCGGGAGATGGGGGCCTCGCTTTTTTATGGGTTATTTTAGGTTCTTATACGATCTGAGGGGGGAGAATGAAGACAAATTGAGCGAACGCCGATATATTTCCTTGAGCGCCGATATAAACTTTTGAACGCCGATATAAATTCTTGAGCGCCGATATATTCTCCTGAGCGCCGATATCTGCCAAAAGAGGCATGCCTCAATCGCGGATCTGCCTGATATTCTTTAATTGCTAGGCAAAACAACACCCTTCATAAGTTTCCTTCTATAAAAAAACCGCTTAGATGGATGCTTTTCGCAGGCGAAAAGCGAAAAACCGACAAGAAAACCTAGATAAGCAGAGAGGGCACCTTTAATTAGCATGGTGTGTATAGCAAGTGAGAAACTATGACGTTACGTCACATAAAGCAAAAACCCGCTTCCAGCCAAACTAGGCGGGGAGCGGGTTTTCACATCAATCTCTTACAGGCAACGTCTTCATATACGCATCCGACAAGTATTCAAGATGCAGCACGCGGTCGTAATCTTCACGGTATTGTTCGAAATCAGGAATGACTTCTTCGGTTTCGAGATCATACGCCGTTCCGTCTTCAAAGCCTTTTTCCGGGATGAAAAGGATTTCTTCATTCCAGAATGAGCCGACCGGCAGGTAATAACGCGCGCCGAGAAGCGTTTCCTGATGGTTCAGTACATCCTGCCCGAAAATGACCATATCATCGAGCGGCAAGCCCAACAAGTTGGCGATGGTCGGCATCATATCAAGCTGGCCAATCTGCTGTTCGAAAGTCTCGCCTTCATCGGTGATGCCCGGTGCATGAAGGATGAACGGAACCTTCAGGCGGTCGATAGTCTGGTATTCATTGCCGAGAAGTTCAGTTACCAGATCCACATCGCGCTGTTCAATGGCGCTTTGCTGGAGACCGAAATGGTCCCCGTAGATCGCAATGACCGAGTTCTCATAAATGCCTTCTTTTTTCAATTGTTCAATAAAATCATTGATGACGCGGTCCATATAATTGATGGAAACCAGATACTCGCCAGTCAATGAGCCTTCGAACTCTTCAGGAAGTTCGTATTCCTGATGCTCTTTCGGCAAGTGGAATGGGTGATGGCTAGTCAAGCCGATAAGCTGAGCATAAAATGGCTCGTTCTTCATATGCGATTCCCGCAGAACCGGCATCGCCTTGTTGAACATGACTTCATCGGATGGCCCGATGCCGATCACATCTTCATTGCCGAAAAATTCACCGTAATAATATTTCTCGATGCCGAGCGCCGGATACAATTCGTTGCGGTTCCAGAAACTGATATCGTCGGCGTGGAATGTCGAAGTCGTATAACCTTCGCCTTTCAGCAGGCGAGGCAGACTCGGAAACGCCCGGTCGGCGAACGTCTGGGAAGTCGGATTGAAAGCGGTCGGATAAAGCGACGTATTGACGATGAATTCAGCGTCGGACGTGTTGCCCGGTCCCGTTTGCTGCGCGGTATTCGGGAAATAGAAACTGTCTTCTATCAATTTGTTGAAGTTCGGCGTAACTTCTTTGCCGTCCAGTTCAAGCCCAATCGGGAAACTCTGCATCGATTCGACTTGAATCACAATCAGGTTGCGGCCTTCAGCGGCGCCGAAAAACTTCCGCTCTTTCGGCGGGATGTATTCCAAGCCCTTCAGGCTGCGGACTTCTTCCATCAACTCAGCGGAATTCTCGACCGATATATCCGTCTCGATTGCCGTCTGCCCCTCAGGCCCAAGATAAATCTCCAGCGCCTCATAATTCAAAATGCCTTTTTCCTGCGCCGCCAGCACATTATTCGAAATGGCTTCATCTTTATGCGCCTGGAAATTAACGAATGAAACGATAACCGCTAATAAAAGAAGTGGAAGCACAAGGAATTTCTTGTTCAGCGAATAATTGCCAATCGGATACTTGCGGACCAGCAAGAGAATGATCAGCACCACAATCTCCGCGAAGAACAGGAAATAAATCGGCTTGATCAGCGCGCTTACACTTTCGTTGATTGTGCCGACCTGCCCCAATTGGAACAGCGCGAAATATGTAACGATACGGCCAAAGAACGCATGGTACATGACAACCGCCAGAAACAGTGTCGAGAAAATCAGATTAAGCAAAAGAAAAGCGCCGGGCTTCCACTTGCCGGCAATCAGCTCAATCAGCGTGGTGAAAATAAGAATATAACTCAACTCGAGCACGAGCGCCCGCGTAATATCCGCCTCGCCGAACAGCAGGTAGCGAAGGAAGATGATTTTCAATATCAGAATTGCCGTGACAATAAACAAGTGACTCGTCAAAAACTTTGTAATATGCTCTTTTTTCATCATTACCCACCTAGGAATCTCATTATTTTTATCTATTTATATTCTTCTGTAAATAATATGTAAAGTCAAGGTAAAGATGGGGTGAAGATTTAGTTGGCATCTTATTTCCCGGGAAATATTTTCAGTTTCGGGGAGTTTGATTATGAAGAGAGTTTTAAGGTGGGGAAGTATCTATTTATATAGAAGAGAAATTTGGGGTGTGGCGTGGTTATGGGATAGCTTTCCTTATAAATGTTAAGTTCTCTTGGGTGAGAGGCGGAGGAGAGGTGCATTCGTGAGATGAGAACCGAAAACCGTAAGATAGAAATGCTAAATCATAAGATAGACGCCCAAAATCATAAGATAGAACTCCACCTATGAGAGTAAACCCACTTCATGAATGGATCGGGCGGCGAGTGCCGCCCACTGGTCAGTCCGCGGGCGGACTGCTTTCCATATGAATGCACTTTTCTTATGGTGAGAGGCGGAGGAGAGATGTGTTCGTGAGATGAAAACCGAAAACTGTAAGATAGAATTCGAAAACCGAAAGAAAGAAATGCTAAAACATAAGATAGCGGGCCAAAATCATAAGATAGAACTCCACCTATGAGAGTAAACCCACTTCATGATTGGATCGGGCGGCGGTTGCCGCCCACTGGGCAGTCCGCGGGCGGACTGCTTTCCATATGAATGCACTTTTCTCTTGGATGAGAGCCGGAGGAGAGATGCGTTCGTGAGATGGAAATCGAAAACCGTAAGATAGAACTCGAAAAACGTAAGATAGAAATGCGAAATCATAAGATAGCGGGCCAAAGTCATAAGATAGAACTTCACCTATAAGAATTAACCCACTTCAAGAATGGATCGGGCGGCACTTGCCGCCCACTGGGCAGTCCGCAGGCGGACTGCTTTCCATATGAATGCACTTTTCTCTTGGGTGAGAGCCGGAGGAGAGGTGCGTTCGTGAGATGAAAACCGAAAACCGTAAGATAAAACTCGAAAACCGTAAGATAGAAATGTGAAATTATAAGATAGACGCCCAAAATCATAAGATAGAACTCCACCTATGAGAGTTAAACCACTTCATGAATAGATCGGGCGGCAACGGCCGCCCACTGGGCAGTCCGCAGGCGGACTGCTTTCCATATGAATGCACTTTTCTCTTGGGTGAGAGACGGAGGAGAGGTGCGTTCGTGAGATGAAAACGGAAAGCCGTAAGATAAAACTCGAAAACTGAAAGATAGAAATGCTAAATCATAAGACACTCAGCCAAAACCATAAGATAGAACTAGACCATGCGAGTCAACCAACTATTAGTCAAGAACGGGCGGCAACCGCCGCCCACTGGGCAGTCCTCCAGCAGCGGACTGCTTTCCATCTCTATGCACTTTTCTTTCGGAAAAACCCGCATCAAAAATCGTCACGTTAAGTAAAACTCGCTATACGACACCAACTCACATCTATAGGACAACAAAAACTATCTATACGACACCATCTCCCGTTCATACGTCACCAAACCTTCATCTAACAAATTCAACCCACTAGCCACCTATCCCAATCCCTCTCCTGAAACCATCCACCAAAAAAGAGCGACGCAAATTTCGAACTGCGTCACTCCACACTTATCTTATTACTGAACTATCTGAGATATGGAGCAAAACAGCTGAGACTCCCAGGCGACTAGGCGAAGTGCTGAGATCCACTCGGGCGAAGTGGAACGAGCACGAGTTAGCTCAGTGCAAGCAGCCAGGAAAGCGAAGCTGTTTTGCGGAATATCAATTATTAAGAACTTCTTATACAATTGCTTTACACTAGGAAAAACGAAAATCCACTCAATACCTTCAAAAGAGTTTCCAATTATCACCTACCATCCTAAATTTCTTGCAACTCCAAATACCCCGTACCACCACCCATCCCTAAACCCAATTTCACAACAAAATCGCCAAATATTCAAAAAAATATTAAGAATACGTTTGCAATATTGAAAATTTATGGTAAATTAATAGTGTTATGCAATTAGGAATAATTGCACAATTCTAAACCAATAAAAGGGGGAAAAACATTGAAGAAGTTTAAAACAGCGTTAGTTACGATGTTAGTCGTAATGATGACGCTCAGCTCTGCTGTCTTCGGTTTGACCGGCGTATCCGCGGCGACGACCAAGTCCGTATCGGACCTTCCGACTTTGAATGCTGAAAAACCAGCTGTCAAAGTACCGGAAAAATTCGTGAACCCGGAAGATCCATCCAAAACAGTCCGTGTGATTGTGGAACTTGAAAAAGCTCCAACAATCGAAACGGCGACTCAAAAAGGAGTTCTTTACAAAGATCTTCCTGAGTCAGAAAAAGCAAGTCTGGAAGCGGCTGTAGAATCTGATCAGGCGTCTGTCCAGTCGGCTGTGAAAATGGCTGCGCCAAGCGTTACATATCTTGAAAACTTCACGACTGTTTTCAACGGTTTCTCTGCTAATGTAGCAGCTGGACAAGTTGAAAAAATCGCGAACACTGCAGGCGTTAAGAAAGTATACGAAGCGACTGAATACACACGTCCTTCTGTACAGCCTGAAATGAAATACTCTAAAGAATTGGTTCAAGCGCAGCAAGCTTGGGGCGATTACGGCTACAAAGGTGAAGGAATGGTTGTTGGTGTCATCGACACTGGTATCGATCCTTCCCACAAAGACATGGTTTTGACTGATGACTCTACTGGAGACATCACGAAAGACGAAGTGCAGGCATTGCTTGCTGACGGTTCTATTGAACACGGTGAATACTTCACTGCAAAAGTTCCATTCGGTTGGAACTACATGGACAATAACAACCAGATCCTTGACCTTGGACCAGATGCTTCTATGCACGGTATGCACGTTGCCGGTACAGTAGGCGCTAATGGTGATGAGGATGCTGAAAACCCTGGCCTTAAAGGTGTAGCTCCTGAAACACAATTATTGGCTTTGAAAGTTTTCGGCAACGACCCGAACTTTGCTTCAACTTACGGCGATATCTATGTTAAAGCAATTGATGATTCCATCAAACTTGGCGCAGATGTCATCAATATGTCTCTGGGATCCACTGCTGGCTATGTTGATTCAACTAACCCTGAACAAATGGCAGTTGAACGTTCAACTGAAAACGGAATCCTTGTAGCAATCTCTGCTGGTAACTCTGATATGTTCGGATCTGGTACTTGGTATCCGTACGCAGAGAACCAGGATTACGGTTTGACTGGCGCACCAAGTGTATCTGAAGATTCATTCGGTGTAGCATCATTCGAAAACACGATCGTTACTGGCTACGGCTTTAATTACCATGTAAATGGTGAAGAAGCTGGACAAGTAATGTACCTTCTTGCAAATGACGCTGACCCGATCGAATTGCCGAACGCTTCGTATGAAGTTGAGTTCGCAGGCTTCGGTAACCCGGCTGATTTTGAAGGAAAAGATTTCACTGGTAAATTCGCTCTTATTTCACGCGGCGAAATTGCTTTCGTTGAAAAAGGCTTGAATGCACAAGCGGCTGGCGCTGCTGGTGTTATCGTATACAACAACACAACTGGCACGATCAACATGGCTTCTGACGCGGCTATCAAAATTCCATACATGTCTACATTGCAGGCTGATGGATTGGCGATGAAAGCGGAAATCGATGCAGGAAACAATGTTACTGTATCGTTCGAAGGCGATAATGTTGAAACACCAAACCCGAACGCAGGTCTTATGAGTGATTTCACTTCATGGGGTCCAACTCCGAACCTTGATTTCAAACCTGAAATCACTGCTCCGGGCGGAAACATCTTCTCTACATTGAACAACGATGAGTACGGCTTGATGAGCGGAACGTCTATGGCGGCTCCACACGTAGCCGGCGGTACTGCACTTGTTTACCAACGAGTTGACGCAGAATTCGGATTGTCAGGCGCTGACCGCGTTCAATTCGCGAAAAACTTGATGATGAACACAGCTAACCCTGTTGAACTTGCTGAAGGTGAATTCGTATCTCCACGCCGTCAAGGTGCTGGTCTGATGCAATTGCACGATGCACTTTCAACTGATGTAATGGTAACGAATAAAGCGACTGGCGAAGCGAAGGTTGCTTTGAAAGAAATCGCGAACGATCAATACACATTCACATTGACAGCAGAGAACTTCTCTGATGAAGCAGCTGAATACGTGGTTGACGTAGCAGTACAAGTTGATACTCCAGTTAACGCTGGCGATTACTTCGTAACAATTCCAAACGATTACGGTTCACTTGTAATTACGGAAGATGCTTCAATTGCAGCTCCGGAAACTGTAACAGTTCCTGCTAACGGTTCTGTTGAAATCCCGGTAACTGTTGATATCTCTGATGTCAGCGCTGAACTTGACGCATACTTCAAAAACGGATTCTTCGTTGACGGCTTTGTCACTTTGACTGACGTAAATGAAGAAATCACTGGCAATACTTCTCTAGTAGTTCCTTACTTCGGCTTTAACGGCGAGTGGGACGATGCAAGAATCTTTGACTACTTTGCATGGGACGAAGTTATGACTTATTACGGTATGACTCTTCTTGCTGATGGCGATGGCAACATCCTTAACGGCGGAACACACCTTGATGGTTATGACCCAGAGAAATTCGCATTCTCACCAAACGGTGACGGATCGGTTGACTCAGTAATCCCTGTTTATTCATTAATCCGTAACGCGAAGGAATTCGAAGTGAATATCCTGAACGAAGCGGGTACAGTAATCCGCACGATCCGTACAGCTGACAACCTCGTTAAGCATTATGATGGTACAGCTTCGTACACATACAACCCTGATTTCGCTTGGGACGGTAAAGCCCGCGGTAAAGTGGTTGCAGACGGCGACTATCAAATCCAGCTTCGCGCTGTAATTGATTTCCCTGATGCTGAATGGCAGTCAATCGAATTCCCGATCACGGTGGATACGGTAGCTCCTGAAGCAGCAGCAACTTACAATGCTGCAACGAAAACAGTTGAAGTTTCATCGTTCACTGACAACACTGGCGCAGACCGCTGGGAAGTTTACTTGAACGGCGAAGAAATCACTGAAGATGCAACAACTGAAGATGAAGATGAGTCATTGGCTCCTTCAACAACTCAATTTGCAGTAACTGCAGATGTTAAGAAAACAGATGAATTGGTTGCTGTATTCTACGATGTAGCAGGCAACGCAACTGAAGTTGAATTGCGTGTTACAGCTGAAGAATCAACACATCCAGTAATCTTCATCGAAACACCTGAAGTTATGGAATACCTTGATTCGAATGAAGTAACAGTTGCTGGTACAGTTGAAGACGCTTCAAACGTTGTCTCTGTAACAGTAAACGGTGAAGAAGTTGACACATTCGATGGCGTGAACTTCGAACACACAATCACTTTGGCAGATGGCGTTCACCCGATCAAAGTCAAAGCGGTTGATGAGTTCAACAACGAAATGGAAATCCAACGCCAGGTTCTGGTTGATACAACAGCTCCAACAGTTGAAGTTACAGAAGCTCCTGAATCTGTAGACCTTGCAACAGAAGAAGCGGAAGTAACAGTAAACGTACAAGATAACTTCGACGAAATCGCAGTTTATGTTGACGGTTCTGAAGTATTCCGTAAAGTAATCACAGAGCCATACGGCATGTATGCGTTCGACAAAGACATCACATTCACTGTGCCTGTTCTTGATGAAGGCCAAAACGACTATGTCGTAACAGTAGTCGATGTAGCTGGAAACGAAGCAGCAGCTGAATTCTCAATCTTCAAAGGCGAAGCGGAAGTTGTAACATTTGCTGATATCCAAGGACACTGGGCTCAAGAACAAATTGAAGCTCTTGCAACACTTGGCATCATCCAAGGTAAAACAGCTGACCTATTCGCTCCAGAAGCAGACCTTACTCGCGCTGAGTATGCAACGCTTCTAGTTCGTACACTTGACCTTCCGGTTGAGGACTACGAAGGAACATTCACAGATGTATCAGCTAAACATTGGGCTGCACAATACATCGAAGCGGCTGCACGCGCTGGAATCGTACTTGGCAACCCGGATGGCACGTTCAAACCGAACACTGACATCTCTCGCCAGGACACTGCGGTTATGGTAATCCGCGCAGTTGAATACGAAGATGCTTCACTTCTTGAAGGCCTTGATCTTTCGCACAAATATGCAGATCAAAGCAAAGTTTCATCTTATGCAAAAGAAGCAGTTTCACAAGCTTACGCACTTGGCTTGATGACAGGACGCAACAACAACGTCTTTGCTCCGAAAGATGACATCAAACGCGGCGAAACAGCAGTAGTTGTTTACCGTGCTCTTGAGTTGATGTACGGGGAACTGGAATAGAATAAAATGAGGAAAGCCGGGAGCGGATGCTCTCGGCTTTTTTCTTATGTTTAGATGTGTTTAGAAATGTTTTAAACTATATTACGCAAAACTGCTTCGCTTTCCTGGCTGCTTGCGCTGAGCTAACTCGTGCTCGTTCCACTTCGCCCGAGTGGATCTCAGCACTTCGCTTGGTCGCCTGGGAGTCTCAGCAGTTTTGCTTCATATCTCAGATTGCTTTCTGTAATAGGATGGTACATTTTAGTTTTGTTCAATTGAGAAGGCAGATATATAAATTTCTCGAATAGCTTAAATGCAGCGTCAGCCGGCGACTCCTGCAGGACCTAGAGCGAGTCCTGAGACCCCGCAAGGAGCGCAGCGGATGAGGAGGCTTAGGCCGCTCCCTGCGGAAAGCGTCCGGCTAGAGCGAAATGACTAAAGAGAGGTGATAGGCTTTCTATACTATAATATCTGTCAAAGGTAAGAATGGTAATATTTCTGCAATCTTAATGAAACTATACATAGGGTTCATCCGTCTATATAATGAGCAGTGATGCAATGAATCAAAAAAAGTGAGCTGATTTTATTGAACAGACGAATGGACAATAGAAATAATAATACACCCAAGAAAAAGAACTGGCTGATTACGCTGGTCACAATTCTGTTTTTGGCGGCAGTCGGCGCAGGCGTCTACTTGATGATCGCCGGTCCGGAAGAGCAGCAGGCAACAGAATCACTGGAAAAGACCTCTTTCTCAGAGCGTGAATACCAAGGTGGAGGCGGCGTCAGTGTCGCGATAGATAAAGAAGAAGAAGAAGAACCGGAGACAATCGAACCGGGCACAGTCACGGACCAGACCGAACAAGATGAAGAAACAGCAGAAGTGGAAGAAGAAGCCCCGGATACAGAAGAAAGCAGCGACGCGATCAAGAACGAAACAGTGGAAGAAGTGGAGCAGCCGGACGACAGTATGGTAGTGGTTCCGGAGCCCGACCTTTCATCGATGATCGCTAATGCCAAATCGTACGTTTACACGTTATACACCGATCTTGATCAGGGATCAGGATTTTTATTCAACAATAAAGGCGACATCCTTACCAATGCGCATGTCGTCAAAGACTCACAATACGTAACCGTTAAAAACAGCAACGGCCAGGAATTCAATGGCCAGGTCATCGGCTTTTCCAGAACGGCGGACATCGCTTTGATCCGCGTGCCGGAAATTGCAGGCAAAGCGCCGATGGAAATGGAAATGTCACCGGTATCGGCGGGAACGAAAGTGTTCGCGCTCGGCAGTCCGGAAAACATCAATAATACATCGACAGAAGGCGAAATCACCGCTACAGGGATGGACTTCTTCGATGGCTATAAATACGACGATCTATATGAAATGACTGCGAAGATCAAACAGGGATCGAGCGGTGGACCATTGATTTCAGCGGAAACCGGCAAGATCCTCGGCATCAACTCGATCGTTTTGACTGACAATCCGGATATCGGCTACTCGATTCCGATTTACACAGTCAACGACCAGTTGCAGGAATGGGCGGCAAATCCGCTGCCGGCCGACAGCGATGCGTGGCAGCCGGAAGTTCCGGATGTCAGCTTTGAAGAAGAAGCACTGCGCGGATTCATCTCGGATTTCTATGAACTGGTTCCATATTCACTCAACGACGACGAAGTCACGTTCTATCAATTCTTCCTGCTGCCAGGCAGCCAAGGCGAAATGGCCGGCACCGAAATGGTTGAAGGGTTGAAGGGCGAGCAGCGTGTGTTCCAGGCGGTTGAGCCGATCATCACGGATGTTGAAATTGGTGAAAAAGAAGCCTACATCACGGCCAACGCGACTTTCACGTTCCACGACCAGGAAGACGATAAACTCGTCTCCATCAGCCACGCGGTCATCTACACCATCGTCATCGACCGTTTCGGCGATTACCAGATCTCAGCGATCAACAATCAGGAACAATAAAACCAGCGCCGGGGCTCAATGCCTTCCGGCGCTTCTTTTTATGCGGAGTTTCAGGTTTTATTGCTGAGGGAATATTGCAATAAACTCGAATAAAAATTTTAATCACATTGAAGGAGTCCACTATGGCAAAACGTTACGATTATATGGACTGGCTGCGGGTGCTGGCGATTTTCACGGTAGTCGGCGTCCACGTGGTTTCTAAAATCATCAATACCGGCGACGCCAGCGAATGGGAATGGCAGCTCGCCAACTGGATCGATTCGGCCCTGCGCTGGTGTGTGCCGGTCTTCTTCATGCTGAGCGGCGCGCTGCTGCTCAACCTGAAACGGGAAGATCCCATCGGCGAATTCCTCAAACGGCGGCTGACCAAAGTCATCATCCCGCTCCTGTTCTGGAGCGGCGTCTACATCGCCTATAAAGTATTTGAGCAAGGTGAATCGTTCACGGCGTGGGAAATGGTCGTGCTGTTTCTGACAGACGATGTCTACTACCATTTATGGTTCATGTACGTCATCATCGGCCTCTACATCATGGCGCCGTTCCTGAAAATACTCGTCAAGAACATGGACCAGAAAACCTTTCTCTATTTTCTCGGCATCTGGTTCTTTTTCTCCGGCATCCTGCCATTCGTGCAGAAAATGTACGGCTTTGAACCGGCCCTCGTCGCCGGCCTGTTCCAGCCTTATATCGGCTACTTCCTGTTAGGGGCTTATCTCGTGCGCTATCCGCTCCCGAAAAAAGCGATCTGGCCGCTGCTCGGCCTGTCATTCATCGCCTACCTGGCGACCGTCTACGGCACGCATAACCTGACCGTCAAAAACGGCGAACTCGATGAATTCTATTACGAACATTACCGCCCGACCCAAATCGTTATCAGCATCTTCGTATTCGCCTTATTCCAGCATCTCGGGCCGCGCATCAAGCCGAACCCGCTCATCACCCAGCTGAGCCTCGCCACCCTCGGCATCTACGTGATCCACCCATTAGTGCAGTTCTATCTCAATAAATTCTTTGGCATCAATGAAACCATGGTGAATCCGATAGTGGGCGTGCCAGTCGTCTGGGTGCTGATCTTTACAATCTCATTCCTGATCGTCTGGACACTCAAGAAAGTGCCTGGCGCGAAGCACATCATTCCTTGAGAGGGGTGGTGTGTTTTCTTACGATTAGTCAATAGTTTTTAATCATTTTCAAAGAGGTTTTTCCGTGAGTTCTTATCTTTTAAAAGACGGA
>NZ_QQRS01000012.1 GCF_003428875.1 Planomicrobium okeanokoites | reverse complement strand
CGCCGTATACGCGAACCGTACGTACGGTGTTGTGAGAGGGGCGGAAATAAGTTAGCTTATTTTCCCTCTACTCGATTTAATGTAGGATTTGGTAAAAAGTATACATAAAGTTAGGAAGTTCAAACCAGTAGCTATGATTATTTCGATATAGTAAATTAATCTAATATTCCGTGTATTTTCGAAAAGCTTATCTTATTTCATCAACTATGGTAATTTGATAACTATTAATAAAAAAACATTTGTACACATAGGGGGGACATGCAGTGAAGTTTAAATTCGGTTTATTGCCCAGAATTATTGTGGCCATTGTATTGGGAGTTTTAATTGGTTCCATCGCTACGGAAAACATCGTGAGGATTTTTGCTACATTCACATCCATCTTCGGTAATTTCCTGAACTTTGTTGTGCCGTTGATTATTCTAGGTTTTATCGCGCCAGGGATCGCAAAATTGGGCAAAGGTTCCGGCAAGTTGCTTGGCATTTCAACGCTTGTCGCTTACAGCTCAACAGTAATTGCAGGAGTTTTTGCTTTTGTTGCGGCTATGTTCATTTTGCCTGGATTCATGGAAGGCCGGGCACTTACAAGCCTTGATGATCCTGAACATGCGCTGGCTCAAACTTTTATCGATCTGGAAATGGCTCCGCTATTCGGCGTAATGTCTGCTTTGATTTTGGCATTCCTGCTTGGTATCGGAATGGCATCGACAGGAAGCAAAACCATGATTGCCTTTTTTGATGAATTTCAGGCTATTATCGAGAAAACAATTTCTGTCATCATAATCCCGCTATTGCCTTTTTACATCTTCGGCATTTTCGCCAATATGGCATACGGCGGAGCGGTCATGGAAATCCTGTCGCTGTTTGGAATTGTTTTTGTCCTGATCATCATCCTGCATTGGTTGATGCTGCTGCTACAGTACAGTACTGCCGGCACTTTAAAGAAAAAGAATCCTTTTGTCTTGCTTAAGACAATGATGCCTGCCTACTTCACGGCACTGGGCACTCAGTCTTCTGCAGCCACGATTCCAGTGACATTGAGACAAACCCGAAAAACAGGAGCAGATGAGCGCATAGCTGATTTTTCGGTTCCGTTGTTTGCAACTATCCATTTGTCTGGGAGTACGATTACTCTGGTTTCCTGCGCGATCGGTGTAGTCCTCTTAACAGGACAGTCACCTGATTTCGGATCGTTCTTTCCATTCATCCTGATGTTGGGTATTACAATGATCGCTGCTCCTGGGGTACCAGGTGGTGCTGTAATGGCGGCAATCGGTTTATTGCAAAGCATGCTGGGGTTCGATGAAACAATGGTCGCTTTAATGATCGCTCTCTATATGGCCCAAGACAGTTTCGGGACTGCCGCAAACGTCACGGGTGATGGAGCTTTGGCCAATATCGTAGATCGTTTCACAAGCGGACGAAAAGTTTAGAATTATTTTTTGATTCAGTGCATTCCGGCTATTTCCTATTCTCTATACTCTTCTGTAAAGCTATGGTAATATATCAAAGTATTGAGAATAAGGAGGAAACACCATGAAAAAATTATTAGTAATTGGATTATCATCTTTGCTTTTTTTAGGTGCCTGCAGTTCTGAAGAATCCGGTGATACAAGTAAAGCGACGGATTCATCGAACAGCGAAACAGCTTCAACAGATAATGCAGAAGTGAAAAAAGAATTGATGAGATTTTATATGGCAGTCCCGAACACGATCAATGAAGTGGACGGCGATCTGAATACATTTGAACAGCAGCAGGCTGAAGAGATTCTGCCTGAGGGAGACGAATTGACAGCATTGAAAGAAGCGGCGGCAAGTTCTGCAGAAGAAGCTTCACAAGCTGTTGAAGGAATCGAAATTCCGGAAGCTTTGAGCGATAAAGAAGAAGATATCCAGTCAGCACTTGGCATGATTTCTGAATCCTACGATATGAAAGCAGCTGCGTTGGCTGAAGAAGAAACTTCTTTTGAAGCTGCCAATGAAAAATTTGCTGAAGCGGACGAAATTTTCAATTCCATTCTTGAAGAATATGAATTGATTCCTTCAAGCATTCAAAATGAAGTAAACTAATTAAAATCGAAAGTCCGGCATGCAAATGTCGGGCTTTTTCTTATATTTTCCAGAAACTATGACGATAGGTCCATTTTCAGACAAATTACCCTTTATTACGTTTAGCGCTAAATCATTGGGGTATAATTGATATTGAAAGATAATCTGAAAGGAATGATTCATTATCGAGTCAAACGGTATCGAGCATACTGAGAAAATGGAACAGGCATTTAGAAATGCACATGGATTTGGAATCAATGAGTATCAGAACGATCCGGGAAAAATTATTGAAGTGGAACAACGGAGAGAACAGGAGTATAATGACAGTCAAAGAATCGTTTCTCAGTTAGAGCGTCAAGTACACCGTGATATATAAAATAAGCAGTTGAAAACTGAAAGGAAGCCGATGCGTTTAGCATCGGCTTTTTCTTATGCTTGGACTTATGCCTTGCTTTACTGAATATACTGCCAGCATTGCAGCAGCCGCATAATATTTCACTTACTGAAAGCCATTCTCAATTATGCGGCTTTCATTGAAAATGAAATTCACTATTTTTTTTGGTAAATAATCGCTTTTCACTTTAGAAATACTGATTTTTAAATTGTTTTCCCGCAGCCGCAGAACCTGGTTTAATGATTTGCCAGAGCAGTCGATATCGGTTAAGATTAGAATGATACTAATTAAGAATGGTTATCCGTTCAACATTAACTATATGGAGGTATTTACATGTCAACTTTGGTCATCAAGGATTTACACGTTGAAATCGAAGGTAAAGAGATTTTAAAAGGTGTAAACTTAACTATTAATACAAGCGAGATTCATGCAATCATGGGTCCGAACGGTACAGGTAAATCAACATTGGCTTCAGCTATCATGGGCCACCCGAAATATGAAGTGACTTCTGGTTCCATCACATTGGATGGCGAAGATGTTCTTGATATGGAAGTTGACGAACGCGCGCGCGCAGGTCTTTTCCTGGCTATGCAATATCCAAGTGAAATTTCTGGTGTAACAAACGCTGACTTCATGCGTTCTGCCATGAACGCACGCCGCGAAGAAGGCGATGAAGTTTCATTGATGAAATTCATCCGCGAGCTGGACAGCAAAATGGAAGTTTTGGATATGGACCAGGATATGGCACAGCGCTACCTGAATGAAGGATTCTCAGGCGGGGAAAAGAAACGCAATGAAATTCTTCAAATGATGATGATCAAACCGACAATCGCTGTTTTGGATGAAATTGACTCCGGTTTGGATATCGATGCATTGAAAGTCGTTTCCGAAGGGATCAACCAAATGAAAGGCGAAGATTTCGGATGCCTGATCATCACTCACTACCAGCGTCTATTGAATTACATCACGCCTGACCATGTCCATGTCATGATGCAGGGCCGCGTTGTTAAATCCGGCGGAGCAGAACTTGCGCATAAATTGGAAGCGGAAGGCTATGACTGGATCAAACAGGAACTTGGAATTGAAGACGAGACTGTAGGACAAGCATAATTGAAGGGAGAGACTGGCATGACGGTTGAAACAAATTTAAAAATGACCGAGCAAGAGCTGCGCTCCTTTTCAGAAATGAATGGTGAACCATCATGGTTTACCGAGCTGCGCCTTCGCTCGTTTGCAGAAGCGGAAACATTGCCGCTACCAAAACCAGATAAGACAAAAATCCTGAACTGGAATTTTACAGACTATCCGGTTCATACAGTAAAAAGCTCAACATTCGGTTCAATTGAAGATCTGACTGAAGATATCAGAACCATTGTGGATCTTGAGCAAAAGAACCTTTACATCCAGCACAATAATACACCGGCGTTCTCGCGCATTTCAGAAGATCTGGCTGCTAAAGGCGTCATCTTGACGGATATTTTTACAGCTCTTCGCGAACATGGCGACTTGGTGAAAAAATATTTCATGACGAACGGTGTTAAAGCTGATGAGCATAAATTGACTGCCTTGCACGCAGCACTGATGAATGGCGGAGCTTTCCTTTACGTTCCAAAAAATGTTGAGGTTGAAGAGCCTGTGCAAGTCGTGTTCTATCACGATGATGCAGATGCCTCACTATTCAACCATGTGATTGTCGTTGCAGACACGAGCAGTAAAGTGACTTACGTGGAAAACTACTTCTCTACAGTAGCTAAATCAAACGGTTTGGCAAACATTGTTTCAGAAGTATTCGCCGAAGACAATGCGCAAATCACTTATGGGGCGGTTGATGTTCTTGCAGAAGGTTTCACTACTTATGTAAATCGCCGCGGTGTTGCTGCGCGTGACGCGAAAATCGAGTGGGCTTTAGGTTTGATGAACGACAGCGATACGATCTCTGAAAATGTTACGCATCTGGTTGGGGACAACTCAATCGGCGATACAAAAACGGTAGTTGTCGGCAGAGGCAGCCAGAAACAGAATTTCACAACGAAAGTGGTTCATTGGGGCAAGAATTCCGATGGCCAGATTCTTAAACATGGTGTTATGAAAGATTCTGCTTCTTCCATATTCAATGGAATCGGCAAAATTGAACATGGTGCCACTAAATCGAACGCTGAACAGGAATCTCGTGTATTGATGCTTAGCCCGAACGCCCGCGGCGATGCCAATCCGATCCTGTTGATCGATGAAGATGATGTCACTGCCGGCCACGCAGCATCTGTCGGACGTGTGGATCCGCTTCAGCTCTATTATCTGATGAGCCGAGGGATTACTAAACAAGAAGCTGAACGTCTTGTTATTCACGGTTTCTTGGCGCCAGTAGTTAATGTGCTGCCAATTGAAGGCGTTAAAAAGCAATTGACGGAGGTTATCGAAAGGAAAGTCCGCTAATGATCAGTAAAGAGATAAAAAGCTATTTTCCTATATTGAACCAAGAAATCAATGGACATCCGCTAGTATATCTGGACAGCGCAGCAACTTCACAGAAGCCTGTGCAGGTAATCGAAGCACTTGAAAATTATTATAAATTCGATAATTCCAATGTGCACCGAGGCGTCCATACGCTGGGCAACCGTGCCACAGAAAAATATGAAGGTGCCCGTGAAAAGGTCCAAAAATTCATCAATGCCAGTTCCACGGAAGAAATCGTATTTCTTCGTGGGACAACAACGGCTATAAATCTTGTAGCGCAAAGCTACGGGCGTGCCAATGTCAATGAAGGCGATGAAATCGTCATCACTTACATGGAGCACCATTCAAATATCATTCCATGGCAGCAATTGGCCAAGGAACGTGGAGCGATCCTGAAATATATCGAACTAGAAGAAGATGGCACCATTTCACTTGAGCAAGTGAAGGCCGCAATCACTGAACGGACAAAAATCGTTTCAATGGTCTATGTTTCAAATGTCCTTGGAACGATGAATCCGGTTAAGGAAGTTGCGCAGATCGCCCATGAAAATGGAGCGGTGATGGTAGTGGACGGTGCACAGGCTGCACCCCACCTGAAAATTGACGTCCAGCAATTGGATTGCGATTTCTTCGCCTTCTCAGGCCATAAAATGGTCGGACCGACAGGCATCGGAGTATTATATGGAAAGAAAGCATTATTAAATGAAATGGAGCCGGTTGAATTCGGCGGCGAAATGATTGATTTCGTCGGCCTTTACGATTCTACCTGGAAAGAGCTGCCATGGAAGTTTGAAGGCGGAACACCTATAATCGCCGGAGCAGTCGGACTTGGCGCAGCCATCGATTTCCTGAATGAAATCGGATTGGACGAAATCGAAAAGCATGAACATGAAATGGCAGCATATGCCATGAAAAAAATGAGCGGAATCGACGGCCTTGAAATTTACGGTCCGAAAGATCCGGCCAAGCGTGCAGGCATTGTCACATTCAACCTGAATGACGTCCATCCCCATGATGTAGCGACAGTGCTCGATATGAGCGGAATTGCTGTCCGTGCAGGGCATCATTGCGCACAGCCGTTGATGAAATGGCTGGAAGTATCCGCTACGGCCCGTGCAAGCTTCTACCTTTATAATGGCGAATCGGATGTCGACCGCCTTGTAGAAGGATTACGCTCTGCAAAGGAGTATTTCAACGATGTCTTTTAATAACTTAGATCAATTGTATCGGTCCGTGATCATGGACCATTATAAAACGCCACGGAATAAAGGCACTATCGAGAATGACAGCATCAACATCGAAATGAACAACCCGACGTGCGGAGACCGCATCCATCTGACTTTGCAGGTTGAAGACGGAATCGTCAAAGACGCAAAATTCGATGGTGAAGGCTGCTCCATTTCGATGGCTTCCGCTTCAATGATGACACAGGCAGTAAAAGGTAAAGATGTGGATACAGCTCTTGGGCTGTCCAAAACTTTTTCTGACATGATGCTTGGCAAAGAGTATGATGATTCTGTAGATCTGGGTGATATTGAAGCGCTGCAGGGGGTATCACAATTCCCAGCACGCATTAAGTGCGCTACACTAGCCTGGAAAGCCATGGAAAAAGGTGTGCACGAGCAAGAAAAATCGTAACACAAGAACGGAGGAACGATAATGGCTAAAAAAATGCCTGAAATCGGTGATTATAAATATGGGTTCCATGACAAGGATGTCTCGATTTTCCGCTCTAAACGCGGTTTGACAGAAGATATCGTCAGAGAAATTTCTAATATCAAAAGCGAACCTGAGTGGATGCTTGAATCACGTTTGAAAGCCCTAAAATTGTTCTATTCAATGCCGATGCCACAATGGGGCGGCGATTTGGCGCCTTTAAACTTTGACGAAATCACTTATTACGTCAAACCATCTGAAGCAAGCCAAACTTCATGGGATGAAGTGCCTGATGAAATTAAACAGACTTTTGATAAATTGGGTATTCCTGAAGCTGAACAAAAATACCTTGCAGGTGTCTCTGCACAGTATGAATCAGAAGTTGTCTACCACAACATGAAGGTTGAACTTGAAGACATGGGCATCATCTTTAAAGATACTGATGCTGCACTTCGTGAAAACGAAGACCTGTTCCGCGAATACTTCCAGACAGTCATTCCGGCTGCCGACAATAAATTCGCCGCTTTGAATACAGCTGTATGGTCAGGTGGTTCATTCATCTATGTACCGCCTGGCATTAAAGTGGAATCGCCGCTGCAAGCCTATTTCCGCATCAACTCGGAAAATATGGGGCAGTTCGAGCGTACGCTGATCATCGTTGATGAAGGCGCAAGCGTCCACTATGTGGAAGGCTGTACAGCACCGGTTTACACAACGAATTCACTGCACTCTGCTGTAGTTGAAATCATTGTTAAAAAAGATGCTTATTGCCGTTACACAACTATCCAGAACTGGGCAAACAACGTCTATAACCTGGTTACAAAACGTTCATTCGTTGATGCCAACGGCACAATGGAATGGATCGACGGCAACATCGGTTCCAAATTGACGATGAAATACCCTGCAGTTTACCTTCGTGGTGAAGGCGCACGCGGTATGACATTATCGATTGCAATCGCAGGTAAAGGACAGCATCAGGATGCTGGCGCGAAAATGATCCATATGGCACCGAATACTTCATCTTCCATTGTTTCGAAATCGATTTCGAAACAAGGCGGTAAAGTATCGTACCGCGGGATTGTCCGTTTCGGCCGTAAAGCTGACGGCGCCCGTTCAAACATTGAATGTGATACGTTGATCATGGACAACTTGTCCACGTCTGATACGATCCCATACAATGAAATCCTGAACGACAATGTATCTTTGGAGCACGAAGCGAAAGTTTCAAAAGTGTCCGAAGAGCAATTGTTCTACTTGATGAGCCGCGGCGTTTCTGAGCAGGAAGCTACTGAAATGATCGTTATGGGCTTCATCGAACCATTTACAAAAGAACTTCCGATGGAATACGCGGTTGAAATGAACCGTTTGATCAAGTTCGAAATGGAAGGTTCAATCGGTTAATAAATTCTTATACAAATCCCCATTGCTTAATTGCAGTGGGGATTTTTTCTGTGTTTTACGGGTAAAGCTCAGGTAGGACGTTCTATTTTTTCTGTGCTATCATTTAACTAACAGTATCTCGGAGGTGGCGGAATGATTTATGCGGGATTGACGGGGTGGGGAGACCATCCGGATGTCTATAGTCCAGGCTCGAAGCAAAAAGACAAGTTGACCGATTACACAGGACATTTTCCGATCGTTGAATTGGATTCTTCATTTTACGCCGTGCAGCCGGAAAGAAATATCCGGAAATGGATTGCCGAGACACCAGATTCTTTTCAATTCATCGTGAAGGCATATCAGGCAATGACCGGACATTTGCGCGGAGAAAACCCGTTTGATACAGAGGAGGAAATGTATGAGGCGTATATTAAATCCATCAGGCCGCTGAAAGAAGCGGGCAAGCTCGCGATGGTGCTGTTGCAATTTCCTCCATGGTTTGATTGTGTCAAAGAAAATGTGGACGAAATCAGGCGAATAACAAGCAAGCTGAGTGAATTCGATTTGGCGATCGAATTCCGCCATCAATCCTGGTATGCAGAAGGGTTCCGGGAGAAAACCTTCGAGTTTCTGCGGGAGCATAACTTGATCCATTCAGTTTGTGATGAGCCGCAAGCGGGTGATGGCTCGATTCCGCTGGTGCCAGTCTCAACCCGAAAAGATAAGGTACTGTTCAGGCTGCATGGCCGCAATGTTCACGGATGGCAGAATGTAGGGAACTCGAAAAAATGGCGTGAAGTCCGATATTTATATGACTATAACCAGGAAGAGTTAACAGAAATTAGCAGAGCGGCAAATAAGCTGGCTGAACAGGCCGACAATGTCTATGTCATTTTTAATAATAACTCCGGCGGGCATGCAGCAGGAGATGCAAAGCAATTCCAGCAGATGAATGACTTGACCTTCGAAGATCTGGCTCCCAAGCAATTGGATCTGTTTGAAGGGGAATTTTAACGAGAGGCGATAAAGAGGTGTTTTAAAATGGCTGAAACTATTCATATCTATCACACAAATGATCTGCACAGCCATTTTGGCAATTGGCCAAGTATCCATGCTTTTTTGGCTGAACGGAAGCAGTGGCACGAAGAAATGGGCGATTTCTGTCTCATTTTGGATATCGGTGACCATGTGGACCGTTCGCATCCGTTCACTGAAGGCACAGCGGGGAAAGGTAATGTGAAATTGTTGAATGAAGCGGGTTACGATGCAGTGACAATAGGTAATAACGAAGGCATCACTTTATCGAAAGAGGAATTGGATGAATTATACAGGGATGCGGATTTTGATATCATCCTATCCAACCTCATAGCTGAAAACGGCGAACGGCCGGATTGGGCCAAGCCGTATAAAATCATTCGGACACCCGAAGGCAAACGGATTGGCCTTGTCGGTGCCACAGCCGAATTCACACCTTTTTATGAAAGGCTGGGCTGGAAAGTGACTGCAGCCCGGGACTCCATTCTGCAGGCCGTCGAAGAGGTCAAGGCTGAAACAGATTTTATTGTCTGCTTGTCGCATCTGGGGATAAGAGAAGATGAACTTCTAGCTGAAAGCTGTCCGGAAATCGATTTGATATTAGGGGCGCACACCCACCATATTTTTCATGAAGGAAAAGAAATTGGCAATGTACTGCTCGGAGCTGCAGGCAAGTTCGGCGCTTATCTCGGGCACGTTATTATAGAAGAAGATCTGAAAAAGAAAAAAGCGTATTTAATTGAAACAGAGAAATTAGAGAATCCTGACGAAAATTATGACCAGAAGCTGCGGGAACACGGGAAAGAATTGATGAGGGATGCTGTGTTTTATAATGATGCAGCCCTTAAAGCCGAATGGTTTAAGGAATCTGAGATGGCCCAGTTGTTCGGCAAGGCCATGATCGAGTTCTCGGGGGCGGATTGTGCGCTGTTCAACGCCGGCTTGTTTATGCAGGACATGCCGCTTGGTGAAATAACACGCTACGATTTCCATCAGATGCTTCCTCATCCCATAAATCCGTGCATGATCGAACTGAGCGGTGCTGAGCTGAAGGAGATATATCTTCAGTCAATGAATGCTGAATGGCCACAGCTTGAGTTGAAAGGATTGGGTTTCAGAGGTGCAGTTTTCGGTAAGATGATCCGTACGGGGATGGATCTGGACAATCATCAGTTATATATAAATGGGCACATTGCTGACAGTGATCAAATTTATAAACTCATCACTTTGGATATGTTCACATTCGGATATTTCTTTCCGGAATTCAAACGTTCAGCCAAAACCTATTTTATGCCGGAGTTTATCCGGGACGTATTCAGCGGTTATTTTTCGCGGAACATGGTGCGGTAGGAGAACTGGATGAAATTGACCTTGATTTCAAAACAATTTTAGTATATGCTAACAAAGAATTGTATATCGATGGGTAGAGGCTGCAAAACCGATGAGTAAGATATGTGAGCGTGACAGCGATGATCATATTTGAAAGGCGGTTTTGCCGAAGTCCATTTTCCGTTGTCACCGGAAAGTGAGGCTGGGGGCATCCTTAACAGGGATGTCACTGTCATTTATGCTTGCATAAATGGAGAGCTACAGGGTTGTTTGATGTTTTACCGCACAGACGAATTGTAGGAAGCCGACTTGTCCCTTAGGATAGAGCCGGCTTTTTTTTTCTCCATTCTATTCCATCAAAAAATAGGAGGAAACTATTCATGGAAAACACGATCTTCTCGATCCTGCCGCCGATTATCGCAATCGTCATGGTATTGCTGACCCGGCGGGTATTATTATCATTGGGCGTAGGTATCATTTCAGCGGCGCTCATTCTAACGTCATTCGCGCCAGTTGGTGCAATGCAGGAATTATTTACATCATTTCAAGTGATCTTCTGGGATGAAGGCTTTAATGCATATAATGTCTATATTCTTCTATTCCTATTATTGCTTGGCATCATAACTGCTTTCGTCAGTTTGTCCGGAGGCAGCCATGCGTTTGCTGACTGGGCTTCAAAACGGGTCAAATCACGCCGCGGAGCAAAAGTTCTTACAGTAGCGCTCGGCATTGTCATTTTCATCGATGATTATTTCAATGCATTGGCGGTCGGACAGGTTGCTCGTCCCATAACAGACCGTTATAAAGTATCTCGTGCGAAACTCGCTTATTTCATCGATTCTACGGCAGCTCCTGTCTGCGTGGTTTCACCGGTATCGAGCTGGGGCGCCGCAATCATCGGGATCATCGCTACGATTCTTGCTGGGCAGACGTTCGTAGAGTATTCGGCTTTGGAAGCATTCCTATGGATGGCGCCGATGAACTTCTACGTGATTGCTGCACTGGCGATCGTCTTCTTCGTTGCCTACCGTGATGTCGATTTCGGGGAAATGAAAAAACACGAAATTAATGCAATCGAAAACGGTCAGCTTTACGATCCGGATAAATCGATTCCTGGAGAGATGAAAGAAGAATTTCCATCCCATTCCCACGGGCGTGTTCTTGATTTACTGCTTCCAATTCTTGTATTGGTTGCCGGCACCATCGCCGCAATGTTGTGGACGGGTTATCAGAACGCAGGCCAGCAAATGGATGTCTGGCTGATTTTTGAAAATACGGATGTTCCTTTATCGTTATTGGTGGGTGGACTTCTTGGGACCATCACATCCATCGTGCTTTACTTGCTTCAAATGAATAAAAATGAAACTGCCAATGCCGGATGGATCGGCAAAGGAATCTGGGCAGGGATCAAATCAATGATCGGTGCAGTTCTGATTCTGATCTTCGCCTGGTCATTGACTTACCTGATCGGAGCGCTTGAAACAGGTACGTATCTTGCAGGGATTGTAAGTGAAGGAAATATACCGGTTTCAGTTCTTCCGGTATTATTATTCCTGCTGGCTGGTGTCATGGCATTCTCAACAGGCACATCATGGGGTTCTTTCGGTATTCTATTGCCGATTGCCGGAACCATCATGATTGAAGCCGCACCGGAATTATTATTGGCGTCATTATCTGCAGTTCTTGCAGGTGCGGTTTTCGGTGATCATTGCTCACCGATTTCTGATACAACGATCTTGTCTTCGACTGGAGCCGGAAGCAATCACATGGACCACGTCGCTACACAGCTTCCATATGCGCTCACAGCGGCAGCAATTGCTGCAATCGGGTATTTAGTCATAGGCCTTACAGGGTCGCTGATATGGTCGTTGCTGGCTGTTGTTGTTATCCTGGCAATACTATTCGTTGTTTGGTCACAGCGTACAACTATACTCGAAAAAACCAGAAATGCTCAATAAAATGGAAGCGGAGAGAATTTCTCTCCGCTTTTTTATTATTGCTAGAATAGTTTTTTGAAAAAAATATGAGAAATCGTCTTTACTTTGAACAACCTGCTCGGTATACTATTTTTAGATTAGATAATAATCTGAAAATATACAAACTTCCCATTTTTCTGTAAGGAAATTGGAAGTTCGTAAAGAGGGGGAGAAATTATGGAACGTTCGCAATGGGGGACACGCGCCGGTTTTATCATGGCGGCAGTGGGCTCGGCAATCGGTTTGGGAAACATTTGGCGTTTTCCGTATGTGGCCTATGAAAATGGTGGAGGAGCATTCTTTATACCGTACTTATTCGCTCTGTTAACCGCAGGGATACCGATTCTAATCTTAGAATTCACCATCGGTCACAGATACCGGGGATCAGCACCATTATCATTCTTCCGCATGAGCGGCAAGAAAGCGGAATGGCTCGGCTGGTGGGCTGTACTTGTATCATTCGTCATATCCGTATATTATGCTGTCATCATCGCTTGGGCAATGCGTTATACAATATTCGCAGTCAACCAGGCTTGGGGAGATGACACACAGGCCTTCTTATTTGGAGATTTTCTTCAACTGGGAGACGTCCCGGGGCAAACCGGCGATATCGTATGGGGAGTCTTTATCCCATTAGTACTGGTTTGGGCAATTACACTTGGTATATTACTTGCTGGTGTCAAGAAAGGGATTGAAGCTGCCAACCGGATCTTTATACCGACATTGGTTGTGATTTTCCTGATCATTGTCATCCGTGCTGTTACGTTGGACGGAGCAATGATGGGTCTGAACGCATTCTTCGAACCGAATTTTGATGCAATCATGGATCCTTCGGTTTGGGTTGCTGCATACGGACACATCTTCTTCAGTTTATCCGTAGCATTTGCAATTATGATCACTTATTCAAGTTATCTTCCGAAAAAATCGGATATTACAAATAATGCTTTCATTACCGGATTTGCAAACTCAAGCTTTGAGTTGCTTGCAGGGATTGGGGTATTCGCTGTACTCGGCTTCATGGCCGCACAATCCGGAGTTGAAGTTTCTGAAGTGGCAACTGCCGGCGTCGGTTTGGCGTTTGTCGTGTTCCCGCAGATCATCAATGAATTCCCTGGATTGAATGGACTCTTCGGCGTCCTGTTCTTCCTGTCATTGACGTTGGCTGGATTGACTTCGTTGATGTCGATCACTGAAACATATGTAGCAGCAATTGCTGAAAAATTCGGCACATCACGCCGCAAAGCGGTTGCATTCGGTGGGGGATTGGCTGCAGTCATTTCCATCTTGTTCGCTACTCAAGGCGGTCTTTACTTCCTTGACCTTGCAGATTACTACATCAACCAATTCGGTGTTGCAGCAGTCGGGCTTGTCGAAGTTGTCATGGTGGTTTGGATCCTGCGTAAAGCAGACAAGCTTAAAACGCATGCGAATGCTATTTCTGACATCCAGCTTGGCGGATGGTGGAAATTCTGTCTTGGCGTCATTACACCGATCGTATTGGGCTATATGATGTTTGGCTTACTGAAACTTAACATTCTTAAAGAGTTCGATAATGATACAGGAAACTACGAAGGCTATTCCGATATGTTTACGTTATTCGGAGGAGTCGCTGTAGCAGCTGGGGCTCTGATCTTAGGAATCTTGTTCTCACTCGGCAAATGGCATAAGAGCCACGCGGAATTCGAGGAAGAAAAATAAGGGGGTTAACGCAATGGAAGTAAGTGCAATCGTAGTTATGATTATTGGTATCGTGCTTTTATGGGGCGGATTGGCTGCCAGCATATTCCATGCAATACGAAGCGGCAAAAAGAATAAGGCTGATAACGCAGCTTGATAAAAGACTCCGGAAACTAAATGTTTCCGGAGTTTTTATTTTGACAGGACTGTTCCTTGTTCGGGTAACGGCTTTATGGTACATTTGGGAAAGAGAATGGTTGACAGGCTTCCTGGTTTCATATGGCGATCATCTGCAATGCGCCAGTGAAACGCAAGCCTTTGCCTGAAGGCTAAAGTAAATGGATGGTGAATGTTTTGATTACTATAGACCAGTGGAATTATGAAATCGTCATTGATTACCGTGAAGGATTTCAGGAAGAAGCGATCAATAACCGTTATAGCGAAATTTTAGGCAAGTATGATTACATCCTTGGAGACTGGGGCTATGGCCAGTTGCGCTTAAAAGGTTTCTTCGAAGACACCAACCATAAGGCAAGCTACGACACAAAAATCAGCACGCTGCAGGATTATCTATATGAATACTGCAATTTTGGGTGTGCTTACTTCGTCATCAAAAAAGTCGGAAAAGCTCCTGTAGCTGAACCGGATACAACAGATACAGAAGCTGATACAACAGATCACTTGAGTGAGAAAAATCCCGTTGCGGAATCATGATGCAGCGGGGTTTTTTTGTGCCATTATGCTATTATAGGAAATGATATCAGATAGAAAGAAACTATACCTGTTGGAGGGTTACAAATGTACTTTATTGATCGCAGCAAAATTACAGAAACTATCGCATATATGAATTCCTTGTTGGAATTATATAAAACCAAATCGGGCTGGAGCAGCCTCGAAGATCAATTGGCGTTGGAGCGGCTGACGCATAATGTGATTGAATCCATAATTGATGTCGGCAACAGTATGATTGATGGGTTTATCATGAGAGATCCAGGCAGCTATGACGACATCATTGACATTCTGACAGATGAAAAAGTCATTTCCCCTGAAATGGATGCACCTTTGAAGAGTGTGATCGGGTTAAGGAAATCATTGGTGCGTGATTTCATGAAGATGGATCATGCGGCTATTATTGAAGTTCTGGACGGTGCGTTAACTGAATTGGAAGCATTCGGGCCTAAAGTGGAATATTACCTTGTCCACGAACTTGGACCTGTATCTGCATTCATCCCGGAGACAAAAAATGAAGGACTATAAAGTATATTGCCTCGACTTGGATGGTACGGTATTCAGAGGCAGTGAAGTGATACCTGAAACTGCTGATTTTATTCAACGTTTGCAACAAAAAGGCATTGAACCTTATTATGTAACGAATAATGCCTCTATGACACAGCTGCAATTTGCTGAAAAACTGAAGTCTTTTGGTATTTCAGCACCTGCTGAACACATCATGACTTCCTCCATTGCAGCAGCAAAATATATTAAAAGATGGTATCCGGATAAGAAGGTCTTCATGATCGGCACTGACGGCGTGGAAGAAGCCTTGAAGAGCGAAGAGATTGAAAGGGTTTATGAAGATGCTGATATCGTGCTGATGGGCATTGACCGGAACATCAACTTTCAAAAACTGGCGACAGCCTGCCTGGAAGTCCGTAAAGGAGCGGTCTTTTTATCGACGAACAGGGATTTGGCTTTTCCTTCGGAAAAAGGTTTCATGCCTGGAAACGGTGCTTTTACAAAGGTGGTTTCTTCATCAACAGGTGTGGAGCCAGTCTTTATCGGCAAGCCGGAAATGCATATGCTGGAAGCGATCCAATATGAAATCGGATGCGAGAAAGAGAACATGGTCATGATCGGAGATAATTACGATACCGATATACAAGCGGGAATCCGTTTTGGTGTTGAGACAATCCATGTCAATACTGGCGTAACGCCAATGGAAGATGCGGTAAAAAAAGAAATTCCTCCCACGTATGCGGTCGAAAACCTGAGCTTCTGGGAAATATAAAAAAGCCATCGGAAAGATGGCTTAAAATAAAGGATTTTCTTCTATAAACTCATACACTTTTTGTGTAAGTTCTTCAGGTGTATCCGCCTCGACAATTTCGCCATTCACTAAGGCATAAAGGGTCTCGGAGCATTTAGTGCAATAACTCAGGCAGCCATATTCCAACACGTCGAGATTTGGGTCCCGATCTAGTTTTTCAAAAGCATCCTGGGCTCCATTTACGATATTGCTGACGCAAAATTCAACAATTGGATTCATTAAGGTCACCTCGCTACTTCGAAATCCTACCTTTTTTCAGGGGGAAAGTCAATTATTTGATTTCTTCTGGAGATATTGTGAAAGTTATCACAATCCTTTATAATTTGATGTGGGAAAGCAGTAGACAGAAGAAAGTTAAAGGAGATATTTATGCGAAAACTAGTCTTATTAGGCGGCGGTTACGGCAATATGAGAATATTGCTTCGTTTATTGCCAAGCAGTTTACCACAGGATGTCGAAATCACGCTGATCGATCGGACTCCGTTCCACAGCATGAAAACTGAATTTTACGCTTTGGCAGCCGGTACGGAATCAGATCAGGATGTTCGGGTCGATTTTCCGGAGCATGAGCGCCTAAAAATCGTAAATGGCGAAATTTTGGAAATCGGAATCGATGAAAAATGCGTCTTTATGGAAAACGGACAACGGATCGACTTTGATGACCTCGTTATTGGACTGGGTTGTGAAGATAAATACCATAGCGTTCCTGGTGCTGACCAATACACTTACAGTATTCAAACCATCGGGCAATCAAGAAGGACATACCAGGCGTTGCTGGGTTTACCGGCTAATGCGGTTGTCGGTATAGTAGGAGCGGGACTAAGCGGAATCGAACTGGCAAGTGAACTTCGTGAAAGTCGTGAAGATTTACAGATTAAGTTGTTTGACCGCAGTCCACGGATTTTGCGTGATTTCCCGGAACGCTTAAGCAACTTTGTGAAAAAGTGGTTCGACAGCCATAATGTTGATGTGGTTTCAAACTCCAATATCACAAAAGTGGAGCCGAATCTTCTATATAATCATGAAGAGACGATCCCGGTTGATGCGGTCGTATGGACAGCCGGCATTCAACCGGTTAAACCGGTGCGGAATTTGGGGCTTGAGAGTGATTCAATCGGTCGCGTAGTCATTAACCAGTATCACCAGCTGCCTGCCAATGAAAACGTCTATGTAGTAGGCGACTGTGCAGCTTTGCCGATGGCGCCTTCTGCGCAGCTTGCTGAAGAGCAGGCGGAACAGATTGTCAAAGTGCTTAAGATGCGTTGGAAAGGTGAGGCTCTTCCTGAAACGATGCCTGAGATCAAGCTGAAAGGTTTCCTTGGCTCACTCGGCAAGAAACAGGGCTTCGCTTATCTTGCAGACCGGACAGTTACAGGCCGTATTGCACGTCTGATGAAATCCGGCGTATTGTGGATGTACAAATGGCATAATGGCTGATATAAAAATTCAAAACAAAAAGCGCTCAGCAATGAGCGCTTTTTTTCATTCTGCCGTAAAACCGTGTTTTTCGAGTTCTTTATAAATCGGTTTTAATTGGACGTAGCCTTCAGCTGCAACTTCATCTTCAACAAGTACCAAAGGATAGAAGAATTCATCATTTTGGATGCGTTCGATATAATCTTTTTGGCGATCATTCTCCGGCTCTTTCTCAATATCGATGTAAGTAATTGAAAATGGCTGATCTTTATATTTTCTTGGTATGGCAGCCTGGAGCCACTCGAATGTATCGAGTGAAGATGGTGCATTTACACAGCTGGCGCAGATTACTTCTGCCCCGTATACTTCGATGGCAATATTTTTTGTCATAAACTTGGACCTCCTGGAAATTCAATAGTGGCTTTTTCTCTCTAATCACATTATAATGATTATAATGAAAGGAGTCGATATAAATGACTGAAGCTTTGATGGAAGAGCAAGTAATGGAAGTCTTAGATAAATTACGTCCATTCCTTTTACGTGACGGAGGAGACTGTGAACTCGTCGACATAGAAGATGGCATCGTGAAACTTCGTCTGCTTGGAGCATGCGGAAGCTGCCCGAGTTCGACAATTACATTGAAAGCTGGAATTGAACGCGCATTAACGGAGGAAGTTCCTGGCATAGTGGAAGTAGAACAAGTATTTTAAAGCCAAGGGACCTGTTGCAGGTCCCTTTTTCTGTTTGTATAATAGAAGAAAGTAAGCCGGTTTTCTGGAATGCCGGCGGGATTTATTGATATGATAATCGAAAGGAAAGGGTGACAGGTAATGGAACAGATAGTCGAAATTACAGAAGCCGCTTCTTTTCAGGTAAAAGAAATGATGCGACATAACGAAGAGGAAGATTCTTACTTGCGTGTAGCCGTTAAAGGCGGAGGCTGCAGCGGTTTGACGTACGGTATGGGATTTGAAAAAGAACAAGGGACGGAAGACGACCTTTACGAACAATTCGGTATTCCGATCCTCATTGCGAAAGACGATGCGCCGATATTAAAAGGCACGGTAGTCGATTATAAACAATCGCTGATGGGCGGAGGCTTTACGATTGAAAATCCGAACGCCATCGCTTCATGCGGATGCGGGACATCATTCCGCACTGCGAAAAAAGCAGGCACACCTGAAAGCTGCTGATTCAAAAATGGGAAAACCTTCTGCTCACGCTGGTGATGCAGAAGGTTTTTTTATGAAAAAAAGGGAATAATCTGTTTACTCTTATAGGAGGATTATCTGGTACTATCCAGTTGAAATCACTAGTTAAAAAGGCTAATATAGAGTGTAGGAGTAAATTGGAAACATCAACAAACATTAATTAGGGTTTTCCGATTTAAAAAATGACTCGAAGGTGGTTGCGATTAGATTGAAAAGACCGTCAATTTTAGTATTAGGTGCAGGCTATGGTGGCTTGACTACCGTAGTGAATCTGCAAAAAATCATGGGTACAGACGAAGTCGACATCACGTTGATCAACAAAAACGAATACCATTACGAAAGTACATGGCTTCATGAAGCTGCAGCAGGGACAATGACTCCTGAACAGGTCCGTTATGATATCAAAGAAGTAATCGATCCTGTCAAAGTCAGATTTGTTCAGGCTACTGTTGAAGAAATCGATGTTAAGGGCAAAAGAGTTCTTACTGATAATGGCGAATTTACATATGATTATATCGTCATCGCTCTTGGTTTCGAAGGTGAAACATTCGGTATCGAAGGACTTGATAAATACGCTTTATCAATTGCGAATGTCAAAGCGGCACGTTATATCCGCGAACATATCGAATTCCAATTTGCTACATGGTCTACGGAAGAAGTCAAAGATGACAGCCGCTTGAACATAGTAGTTGGGGGAGCCGGTTTCACTGGAATCGAATTCCTGGGCGAACTCGCTAACCGTGTGCCTGAACTCTGCAAAGAGTTTGATGTGCCTCGTGAAAAAGTCCGCGTGATTTGTGTAGAGGCTGCACCGATGGTATTGCCTGGATTTGATCCTGAGCTTGTCAACTATGCAGTTGGCCATCTTGAATCCAAAGGAATAGAGTTCTCGATCGGAACTCCGGTTGTTGAAGCGACTCCAGAAGGCGTCAACATCAAGAAGAGCGACGATGAGTTTGAATTCATCAAAGCTGGCACAGTGGTCTGGGCTGCCGGAGTCCGCGGCAACAGATTGATTGAATCCACACCTATTGAAAATATGCGTGCCCGCGTTAAAGTTGAAAAAGATTTGCGTGCTCCAGCTTTCCCTGACGTATTCATCGTCGGTGACTGCGCATTGATGATCAACGAAGAAACAAACCGTCCATATCCACCGACAGCACAAATCGCTATGCAGCAAGCAGAAACAGCAGCTGCCAACATCAAAGCCTTGATTCAGGGCGGTACAACTCAAGAATTCATTCCTGACCTTAAAGGTACAGTGTGTTCTCTTGGTGATGATGATGCGATTGGTGTCGTATTCGGCAAAAAAGTGACTGGCAAGAGAGCTTCTTTCATGAAGAAAATGATCGATAACCGTGCACTATATATGGTTGGCGGACCGAAACTGGTCATGAAAAAAGGGAAGTTCAACGTATTATAATCTCTGATTTAATAAGCCTCCTTATGGAGGCTTCTTTATTTTGCCAAGATTGGTATCGAAAAGTTAATAATTGCGAAAATTGTGTCCATTTTATGATATTGTTAAAGTATTTTTAATGTATCCGCTTACATTCAGTTCTTTCTCTTGCCAGTTTTAAAACTCCGTGTTATATTATCAGAATATTAAAAACAATAGCAGGAGGAGGTGTTTCGGATGAAGAATTTCAAACAAGTCAAATCAACGAACCAATGCCCATATTGTGCAGGCCAAGGTTATTTCCAATTGCGTTTGGGCGGATCGGAAACGTGCTCTTGCTGCTCAGGATCAGGAAAAAAATAACATAGTCCATTCTAAAAAGCACGGCGCTGACTTGCGCCGTGCTTTTCATTTTGTAGTCATGGAAAGCAAAGAATTGTTTGATGACATCTCTTTTTAGGGTATTTTAAAACCATCTATATATATTGTAGATTTACATATCACCCAAGTATAAGACCATCAGGAAAAGGAGAGGATATTATGAAAAGAAGCTTAAAAATAGCCAGTGCCTTTATCGGGATTGTTGTAGGCGCTGGTTTCGCTTCAGGACAAGAAATTTTGCAGTACTATACAAGCTTCGGTTATTGGGGTCTTGGCGGTGTTCTTGTAGCCACAGCGCTATTCGGTTATATCGGAATGATTCTGACTCGGCTTGGGAGCCGCATGCAAACGACTTCCCATGAAGATGTCGTCTATCGCATCAGTGGGAAATGGCTTGGTAAAGTGATTGACTATACATTGATTTTGACCTTATTCGGTATTTTGGTCGTCATGATTGCCGGAGCCGGCTCAATTTTCTCCCAGCAGTTCGACCTCGCGCCAGCATTCGGCCGTGGAATCATGGTCGTGCTGGTCATCGTGACAATCATGATGAATGTGAAAAAAGTCATCACCGTCATTTCCAGCATCACCCCATTCTTGATCTTGATGGTCGTAGGTATCGCCATCTATAGTGTTATGACGATGGACAGCAGTTTCAGTTCACTGGATCCGGTGGCTAAGGAGCAGCTGTCAGCAACGCCGAACTGGCTGTTATCAGCAATCAATTATGTATCGCTTGCGATTGCGTTGGGTGCCTCGATGTCGCTCGTCATGGGCGGTGCAGAAAAGGATGAGAAAGTGGCTGCCCGCGGTGGTTTGATTGGGGGACTCGGATTTGGCGTCCTTATCCTGCTGAGTTATGTGGCAATATTTGCGAAAGTCGATGTTGTCGGAAGAGCAGACCTTCCAATGCTTGCCATCGGTGATGATATCTCGCCCATACTCGGCATTATCATGGCAGTTGTCATCTTCGCAATGATCTATAATACTGCAGTCAGTATGCTGTTATCATTTTCTGCCCGTTTCACGGAAATCGGTACAAAGAAATTCCGCATTTTCGTAATCATTGCTGGACTTATTGCTTTTGCACTCAGCTTCCTAGGCTTTACATCACTAGTGAACTGGCTCTACCCAGCAGTAGGCTATCTTGGCTTATTGCTGATCGGTGCATTAATTTTGGCAGATATCCGCAAAGTAGGTAAAAACGACAGAGCAAACAATAAAAAAGCAACGAATGAGTAAAGGCTTGTGTCAATGTCATGAACTATGGGCAAGCGGATTGAAAGGCTCTGATATTTCGGGTAAACTGATGTAGGGAATATCGGAGGTTAGAATTACTATGAATAGTTCATTCACTATTGTTCAATTGATCATTTCAATGCTTTTATTTTACGTTATGTTTTTCGGCATCGGCTTTTTGCTGAATATGCTGTTGCGGATGACCTGGCTGATGGCCATTGTCTATCCGATCGTCATTCTTCTTGTAATAGATGATGTAGGTGTTTTTGATTATTTCACCAACCCTGGAGAATCTTTCAGTATGCTGGGTGATACAATCACATCTCTGACAGGAACGGATATTGCTGTTCTGTTGTCGGGGTTTGCTGGTGCCATAACAGCTGGCTTTGTAATGAAAGTCCTTCGTAAAATGGGCTATCAAATGTTTTAAAAAAATCCGTGCGGGCCAAAATGGCCCGCACGGATTTTTTATAGGATCAGACTGTAGACGATCGCGGATATCGCAATCCCTGTCAATGCGCCCATAAAGACTTCACTGGGTTTATGGCCCAGCAGGGTTTTCAATTCTTCTATTTTTTCTTCTTCTTTTTTCTTTGGCCAGTTTCTGGTTTCGTTCATGAATAATTGCAGGTCCATCCGCATCTTATTGATCGTCAATGCCTGCTGTCCAGCTTGGAATCTTACGCCTGTCGCATCATACATGGTAATGACGGCGAACATGGTTGAAACCGCAAAAATAGTTGACCCTACACCATGCTCGTATGCGACTGCGGTTGTGAGAGAAGTAACGGCAGCAGAGTGCGAACTTGGCATTCCGCCGGTAGAAGTAAAGAGCCTCCAGTCCAGCTCCCTGGTCACTGCATATTGAATGGGGATTTTTATGAACTGGGCAAAGATGATGGCAAACAATGCGATCATTAAAGGGGTATTCGAAAATAACTCCATCCAATTATCAACCTTTCAAAATAAAATCTGTTGCTTCAGTATAGCATACTCCCTTTTTTCTACGTGCTTGAAACAATTTCGACTGTCGAACTACTAAGCTTTTGGATTACGTGCTAAACTTAAATAGAACAGATATTGAGGAGGAGAAAAATGAATATATCGGTGCAAAACAACGAACAGAAAAACAATGCAGAAATTTTGATTGTCGGACTTACCCGTCATCCTGAAAATACAAAAGGATGGGATGGTTTCGCAGAACGATTCGAGGGGAAATTGCAGGATTGGGTTAAAAACGAACTGTCTTTCGATAAAAAAAACATCATTACATATCCGGCTTTGGCGGGTGACATCCCGAGAATTATGTTTATCGGCATGGATGACCGCAAGAAAATGAATGAAGATGACGTCCGTGCAGCTTTCGGTTTAGCGGGAAAAGAGCTCGTAAAGAAAAAAATCAAAAACGCTGCGATATACCTTGATTCATTCCAGAACGAGGACATCACTGCAGAAGATGCGGCTTATCTTGCAGCTGAAGGAATCGGTATGGGCATGTACAGTTTTGCCGACTACAAGACATCATCCAATGAAGTGGAAGTGGAACTTGAGACTCTCTCTCTTCTTACAGAAGAAAACGCCGAAGACATCGAGGCAGCCGCACGAATCGGACAAGTATTCGGTGAATCAGTTAACGAAGCACGCACCTTGGTCAATATGCCAGGCAATATCCTGACGGCTACGGCTCTCGCTGATTATGCCCAGGAACTCGGTGAGCAATATGGATTTGAAATGGACATCCTGGACAAAGCACAGATGGAAGAGCTTGGGATGGGTGCCATTCTGGCAGTCAACCAAGGGTCTGTAGAAGAACCGCGCTTGATTGTAATGAAATACAAGGCGACAGAATCCTTTGAAGATCCGCTTGCGCTTGTCGGGAAGGGAATAACTTTTGATACTGGCGGCTATTCATTGAAACCGAAAGACGGCATCGTCGGCATGAAAGGTGATATGGGCGGAGCGGCAGCCGTTCTTGGTGCGATGAAAATCATAGGGGAGCTGAAACCCGATAAGAACGTGATTGCTGTCATCGCATCAACGGATAATATGGTATCAGGCAATGCATTCAAGCCAGATGATGTCATCACTTCGTTAAGCGGCAAAACAATTGAGATCCTCAATACGGATGCTGAAGGAAGACTTGTACTGGCGGATTCCGTTACATACGCCAAGCAAATGGGTGCCACACGCATCATAGATGTGGCGACTTTGACAGGTGGCGTTATCGTTGCTCTCGGTATGGACAAAACGGGTGCACTTACAAATGACGAAGCATTTTTCGAAGAATTTTTGGAAGCCTCCAATGAAACAGGGGAATTTGTCTGGCGTTTGCCGTTAACGGAAAATGATAAGAAGCGCTTGCGTAAAAGCGATGTCGCTGATTTGAATAACTCACCGGGACGCGATGGCCACATGATTTTCGGAGGCGGATTCGTAGGCGAATTTGTTGAAGATACACCGTGGATCCATTTGGATATTGCGGGTACATCATTTACATCAGCAGCCCATGATCTTGGCCCTAAAGGCGGGACAGGGGCGATGGTAAGGACATTAGCAATGATGGTCGAAAGTTTGGCTGACGGGAAATAAGCAAAAGAAAACCTGCAGACTCAATTGTCTGCAGGTTTTTTTAATGCATATCTTTTTTTCTTGCGATCGACTGCAGGACCTAAATCGTCCCGTACGGTCTCCTCAGCCACTTTGGTGCCTGAAAGATAGGCAGCCCGGCCAATCAGGTGGCCTCCCACCGGCGCGGTAATAAACAGGAACGCGATGGCAATGAGCATTTGTGTATTGAAAATGCCTTCAATCAGCCAGAAGTGGATGAAGGTACCCGATAGGATAGCCAATACCCCCAGTGTGGAACTCTTTGATGCGGCATGTGTACGCGTATAGACATCTGGCAGCCGCACAAGCCCAAGAGCTGTTACAACACTGAAAAGGACACCTATGCTGATAAGAATTATGATGAGGATGTTAGCGATTGTGGTCACGATCGAAAATCTCTCCTCTCTCGATGAATTTAGCGAATGCTGCTGTACCGATAAAGGACAGGATACTCAGCAACAGGATAATTTCCAGGAAGAATTCCGTTTCGATAATCAGTGAAAGAAGGGCTACGATGGACACCAGGCTGATTCCAAGTGCATCCAGGGCTACAACCCGATCTGCTACTGTAGGTCCTTTCACTAATCTGACCAACAAACCGGCGAAAGCCACACTGATGATAGCGAGTGAAATCCAATAGAACATCATCATGGACGGCTCACCTCCATAATCGCGCGCTCAAAAGTATTCTTAATGGAAGAAACAGCTTCTTCAATATCATCGAAATCGAGCGCATGGATATAGAGTCTTTTTTGGTCATCGGAAATTCCGACGACCAAAGTGCCAGGTGTCAGCGTAATCAAAGCTGAAAGCAGGGTTATTTCCCAATCTTGCTTCAACTCAGTCTCCATTTCGAAAATGGCTGGTTTAATGTTCATTTTAGGGCGAAGAACGATGCGCAATACCTGAAGACTGGATAATGTCAATTCCTTCATGAAGAGGATGATCAGTGAAATGACAGCCCATACCCTTGTCAAATACAATCTCCCTTTAAAGAATCGGCGCATCATGATGATGATTCCCAAGCCGACCAAAAAGCCGATGGCGAATCCGGAAGGAGTAAAGGACACAGAGATGAACATCCAAACGATTGCCAGAAAGAAGTTCAATAGGATTTGTGAAGACATATCATCTACTCCTTAAATACCGCTTCGATATAAAGCGTTGGATTCAGCAGCACTTCAGCCGCACCAGAAACGAATGGCATGAAGAGTTCCGCACCGACTCCGAAGAATACCGTAATGGCAACCAGTATCATCGAAGGAATCAACATAGCTTGATATGCTGATTTTTTCAAAGGTTTTGTTTCGACAGGTTCACCCCAGAAAGCGTAGATGAATATGCGAACCGCACTTAACAAAACAATAAGGCTTGTTGCAAGAATGACAATGCTGCCCCAGAATTGAGGGCCTTCAAAGCCGCCTTGTACAATCAATAATTTACCTGGGAATCCGCTAAGGGGCGGGATGCCCGCTAGGCCGAATGCAGCAACCAGATAAGTCCAGCCAAGGACCGGATAGGTTTTCATCAGTCCGCCCATTTTGCGCAGATTGGAAGTACCGAATATCACAGCTACAATTCCGACAAGGAAAAATAACACCGCTTTAATCATCATGTCATGAATGAGGTATAGAATCGAACCTTGAACGCCGGCTTCATTCAGCTGTGATACGCCGAACAGGATGACTCCGACCGCAATGATAATGTTGTAGATGATGATTTTCTTTACATCGAAATAGGCAAGTGCACCGACACAGCCGGCCAGAATGGTCAGAATGGCAATGATGGCCAATAACTCATGAGTAAATCCGACATTCATGGTAAAGAACAGCGTGTATGTACGCATGATGGCATAGACGCCTACTTTAGTCAGCAACGCTCCGAATAATGCAAGAATCGGCATCGGAGGCGCATGATAAGAAGCAGGAAGCCAGAAGTACAATGGAAAAATCGCGGCTTTGAAGCCGAAAACCACCAGGAACAATACAGCAATAACCGTCAGGATACCGGTGTTCTCGATCTGCGGTATTTTGATGGCCAGATCCGCCATATTCAATGTGCCTGTCACTGAGTACAGCAGCGCGACAGCAACCACAAATAATGCGGATGAGATAATATTTACCAGTAGATACTTGATCGATTCACGAAGCTGCTGGCGTTCACCGCCGTGGACGATCAGTGTATACGAAGCCATCAGCAGCACTTCGACAAAAACGAATAAGTTGAATATATCACCCGTGGTGAATGCGCCGTTGACACCTGTCAACAGGAACAGCACTGCAGGGTAGTAGAACGACTGCTCACGTTTTATGCCGATGGTCGGGAAGCTGTAGAGTACCACAAACAGCACAATCAGCGATGTCGTTACGACCAGTAACGCCGAGAACAGGTCGGATACCATTGATATACCGAATGGCGCCGGCCAGCTGCCGAGCGTCACCACTTGTATCCCGTCATTATAGACTTTGAACAACAGGAATAGAGAAGAGGTCAGAGTGGCCAAAGCACCGAGTAATGCGAATAAACGCTGCATTTTGATTTTATTTGGAAACAACATCAGGATTGTAGCCATTATCAATGGAATGATGATCGGGAACAATAATAGATTACTCATGGTCTTCAGTTCCTTTCAGCAATTCCATATTGTCAGTACCAAGCTCCTGATAAGCCCGGTATGCAACAACCAGAAAGAAAGATGTAACAGCGAATGAAATAACGATCGCTGTCAATATCAGAGCCTGTGGCAGTGGGTCTGCATAATCGGAAACAGACACGCCGTCCGCGACAACCGGCGGCGATTCCCCGCCAAGGCCGCCCATTGTCAATAGAAGCAAATGGGCGCCATGGCTGAGGAGGCCGGTACCGATGATGATGCGGATCAGGCTTTTTGAAAGCATTAGGTAAACAGCTGCCATAAATAGAAAACCGATGACAACCGACATGATAATTTCCATTATTCATCCTCTCCAATCGTTTGAATAATGGTCATCGTAACTCCAACAACAACCAAATAGACACCTGCATCGAACAGCATAGCTGAATGCAGGGAAGTTTTGCCGAATAGCGGCAAATCGAAATAATCATATGCGTGTGTAAAGAACGGAACATCAAACAGGATCGATGCGGCAGCTGTTGCAATCGCCAACAGCAAGCCGACAGAAGTCATTACGACATAATTGACCGGAACGATTTTTTTGACTGTCTGGATTCCGAAGGCAAGCATCAACAATACGATGGCGCTAGCTGTCAGCAAACCACCGACAAATCCGCCGCCTGGAGTATAATGCCCAGCAAAAAAGATGTGGACAGCAAACATTAGAATGATGAAAGTTACGACTTTCGTAACCGTTTGAAGCATGACATCATTTGTTTTCATGCTGACCCTCCTTTTTCGTAAGCCTCAGCTTAATCAGAGTAATGATGCCGATTCCTGCAATTCCAAGAACACCGATTTCAAATAAAGTATCAAATCCTCGATAATCGACAAGAATTACGTTGACGATGTTTCCGCCGCCCGCTTCCTTGTAAACCGTCTCTTTATAGAATTCGGAAATGGAAGGGAGGGCTTTTCCGGAATGTGCCGCCAAGGCGACCAACGTCATTGTGACACCCACTCCAAACGCAATTAGCGCGTTTCCGAAACGGAAGCGCATACGTTCTTCTTTTCTGCTGATCTGTGGCAGATGATAAAAGGCCAACAGGAACAATGCAACGGAAATGGTTTCAATGACCAATTGAGTCAACGCGAGATCCGGTGCACGGAAAATGACGAAGAACAAGGCCACTGAATAACCGACTGCTCCCAGCGCGATAATTGCGGTAAGACGGGATTTTGAAAACAGGATTGTCACAGTCGAACCGACAAGTGCCAGCATGATGACGATTTCGTACAAACCGACCGGAGCAGTATTATTCATATCAATCGCGAATGCGTCATTTAAAACAAATGTGCCAAGTACGATAATGACAAGGAAACTGAACATATAGACAAGATATGAGCGGATAAAGCCTGTCATATAAGTTCGCGAGAAGCGGTTCGCTCCTGTATCGCTCAGGAACATCAAATTATCGTAGAGGCTGTTCAACGTATTCGGGAAGCGATCATACAGATGCTGCCATTTGCGGAGCGTCCAGAACATCAGGCCGCCAACCGTAAAAATAGCGATGGTCATCCATAGTTCGGTCGTAATGTATCCATGCCAAGCAGCAACGTGTACATCTACTGCCTGCGGCGAATCATACATGAATGGCTGAATAGCGGCTACAGCTGGCTTAACGAGCCATTCACCGACAATATTCGGTATGAAGAAGATGACAACTGCCAAGATAGCCAGAAAGACCGGTGAAATCAGCATGCCTTTAGGCGCTTCATGTGCCGGCTTCGGCAATTCTTCGGGTTTGTGTTTTCCAGCAAACGTATGGAATACGAAATAAAAACTGTAGATGAATGTGAAAACTGATCCGATCCAAGCGATGACCGGGAACATGATTCCCCAGACATCCATTGAGAATAAATCAAACTCAGTTAAAGCGACCATACCGGTCAGGAACATTTCCTTGCTCAGGAAACCGCCGAAAGGCGGCAAGCCCGCCATCGAAAATGCGCCAATCATAGCTACTGTGAAACTGATCGGCATCAAACTCATCAATCCGCCAAGTTTGCGGATATCGCGTGTTCCGGTTTCATGGTCGACTATTCCAGCAATCATGAACAGGCTGCCTTTAAAGACAGCATGGTTGATCAAGTGGAAGATCGCCGCAAAGCCTGCGTAGTTCAATGCGATTTCTGTAGCGTTTTCCACATGGAAGCCAGCAGCGGACACGCCGAGCAGCGACATAATCAAACCAAGCTGGGAAACAGTAGAGAATGCCAGAATGCCTTTCAGGTCTTTTTGCTTCAAAGCGAAGAAAGAACCCCAAAGCATGGTGAACAAACCGATTCCCGTGACCAGCCATACCCAAGTGCCGGATGCGGCGAATATAGGGGTGAAGCGGGCAACCAGATACAAACCGGCTTTTACCATAGTTGCGGAGTGCAGATAAGCACTGACTGGCGTTGGTGCCTCCATGGCATCAGGCAACCAGATATAGAACGGGAACTGTGCAGATTTCGTAAAGGCTCCAAGAAGAATCAGCACGAGCGCCCAGACGAAAAAGTCGTGGCTAACCAATTCAGGCGCCTGAGAAATCAGCTCACGGATTGAATAAGTGTTGCCCATGATTCCGAGCAGCACAAAGCCCCCAAGCATCATCAGTCCGCCAAACACAGTGATCATCATTGACTTCAACGCCCCGAATCTTGAACGGTCGCGCGTATACCAATATCCGATCAGCAGGAAAGATGAAATGGAGGTCAACTCCCAGAACAAGTACAGCGAAATCAGGTGGTCAGACTGAACAACCCCGAGCATCGCTGTCATGAACATCAGGAGATACACGTAAAAATTATGTAATTGTTCACGGTACTTATCCAAATAGAATATGGAATAAAGTACGACCAGTGCTCCAATGCCCGTGATAAGCAATGAAAACAATAAACTCAATCCGTCGATATAGGCGATGAATGCGATATCAAGCGAAGGAATCCATTGCAGTTCGGACACACGATTGCCGCCTTCTGCAATTGAGGGTAGCAAAGTGGAGTAATAGATGAATAGAGCTGCTGGAACCAACAAGACGAACCAGCCCGTATGGATCTGTCCGACTTTTTTGAACAGCAGCGGAATAAACAAGGCTGCAATTATGGGCAGAAAAATTAATAATACGAGTGACAAAAGAATCCTCCTTTCAAGCATAAACATGATGAGTTGCTAAAAAAATTATAACGTAAATTCAGCCGCTTTGCATTGTTGGGCGTTTATTTAGAAGGAAACGGACACTTTTTCAATGGTTTATAAAGATAGGAAGAAACTCACTCGGAATTTCGAAATTTTTTTTAGGCAGATTTAATTTTTTGAACATAAAAAGACGGACTTCAAGATGAAATCCGTCTTTCGGAAAAAAATATGTCTGCAAAATTCACATTTCAAATCTACATGGATTTCATTTCTTGCTCAAGGAGTACGTCCTCGAAATCCTGATCCGGTTTAGCCAAAGTGAAGCGCAGGAAGGCAAAAGCCAAAACGAACAACACACCGGTAACGATGAAGACGGAAGAAATTCCGATGAAACCGCTGACGATACCACCGAAAACCGGACCGATTATGTTTCCTAGAAAACGGAAACTGGTGTTGTAGCCCATGATTTCACCCTGTATTTCAATTGGAGCTTCCCGCCGCATAAGTGCAGTAGTAGTTGGAATCATACCGCCAACTGCAACACCAAACAGCAAGCGAAGCACCATCAATTGCCAGAGATCCGTAACGAAAGCCTGCGGCACGATAAAGGCGAAAGACAGAAGTAGCAAAAAGCCAAGAACCTTTTCGTAGCCGATCGAATCGCCCAGCCGTCCCCAGCGGCGAGCGAAAAGCAGATTGCCGACACCAGCGGCACTGAATGTTACACCAGCCAGGAAAGCTACCTGTGAACTGTCGACTGTCAACTCTGCAACATATAATGATAATAACGGTTGGATACTGAAATTGCCGATCTGGATCAATGAAGTGATAATCATGACATTGATCAGTAGGCGATGATGGAGGATTCCCTGAATAATGGTTTTGCGCGCATAGACATGGGCATCTTTATTTGCAATCTTTTTAGTTTCCTTGATTCCAATAGCCACAAGAGATGCCGCAATACCGATGACAACCGCTGTAATTATGAAAGTATAATCAAAACCGAAAGAGTCGGCCATGAGACCGCCGATCACGGGACCGAACAAAGTGCCGGAAACACTGCCCATCTGCAGCGTGCCAAGCGTTTTACCAGCAATCTCCTTAGGTGTCTGTGTGCTCACAAATGCCAGCGAAGTCGGGATGAACCCAGTGACAACCCCCATGAACAGTCGGATTATGAATAATTCGTGGACTGAATCTGCGGCGCCCATGAGGTAGATGCTGATGGCAATCCCGAAACCATTGATGATGAGTATCGGTTTATAGCCGTACCGGTCTGCGATGCGTCCCCAAATAGGCGACATGAACAGAGCTGCAACAAAGGTGACGCCAAATACCAGCCCTGCCCAGCGCTGGACATATTCAGCTGAAAAGTCGCCGAGCGATTCTATATATAAAGATAAAAAAGGCATAATCATCGTAGTGCTTCCCGCTACCAGGAAGTTCGTGAACATGATTATCATGAAATTTCTTTTTTGCACATCCATAGCGGATACCTTCTTTCTGAAACGTGCATCTTCCTCTATTATATATTATTTCGTCACTCGAAAAAAGAAAGATAAATTACCAGTGAATTCCGAAATCTATTGTGCTAGAATAAAGCGGGGTGAATACAAAATGAAAAAATTATTGATGCCCGTATTTATGACGGCTGCCTTGCTGGCCGCATGCGGATCGCAGGAAGCAGATAAAGAAACAAATGAAACAGACAAAGAACCGACAGAACAACAAACTGCTTCGACTGCGGAATCCAGTGGAGATTTTCCGCAATTGACGGATGAAATCGCAGAAGACGAAGCACTGGTGGATATGAACACATCCATGGGGACGATCAAGATCAAATTATTTCCGGAACTCGCTCCCAAAACAGTGGAGAACTTCCTGACTCATGCAAAAGACGGTTATTATGACGGCGTGATTTTTCATCGGGTCATCAAAGATTTCATGATTCAAGGTGGAGATCCTGAAGGAACAGGCCGAGGTGGAGAAAGCATCTACGGTGAAGGCTTTGAAGATGAAATTTCAGATCGTCTCTATAATTTCCGCGGAGCATTATCTATGGCAAACGCTGGCCCTGGAACAAACGGCAGCCAGTTTTTCATTGTCCAGCTTCCGGAATTGCCTGAAGAAGGAATGCCTTCTGCCGAAGTTCCTGACGAAGTCAGGGAAGAATATGCCGCAAATGGCGGAACACCTTGGCTTGACGGCAAGCACACTGTATTCGGACACGTGGTCGAAGGCATGGATATCGTCGATGCCATCGCTGAAGTCGAAACGATTCACGGAGACCGTCCGGTTGAAGATATAGTCATCGAATCAATCGACATAATCCAGGAATAGCAAAAAGGAAGATCCCCTGTGGATCTTCCTTTTTCTTGCTTATAGGAGCATTTTCATCCAAGTGCTTTAATGATGCGGTTGACTCCGTCTTCGAGGACTGATGGAGGACATGCGACATTCAGACGCAGGAATCCCGTGCCGGCTTCGCCGTACTTAGAACCAGGTTCCAACGCAACTTTGCCGACGTTCAGCAGTTTATCCATGATTTCGGATTCTTCCATTTCAAGTCCCCGGCAGTCCAGCCACATCAGATAGGTAGCTTCAGGTTTAGGCGCTTTAATTGCAGGGATGGCTGCATTCAGGTTGTTGATCACCATATCCATATTGGAAGAAAGGACATCCAGTAATTCATCGAGCCAGACATCTCCTTCTTCATATGCCGCTTTTAAAGCGACCGGTGCAAAGGCGTTCATCATGCCGGTGCCATTTGCAGCGGCATGATTTTCCAGGCGCATCCGTTTTTTTGGATCTGTAACGATCAGCATCGAAGCTTGAATGCCGGCCAGATTGAAAGTTTTGGTTGGTGCGATGCAAGTGAAAATACGGTGCGCCTGATCACCTGCTAATTGGGCCAATGGAATATGCAGATGTGGTTTCAGAACCAGGTCTGAGTGGATTTCATCCGAAATGATCAGTACATCATGTTTTTCAGCCAGGCGAAGTATTTCTTTCATTTCATCCTCTTTCCATACTTTTCCGCCGGGATTATGCGGATGGCAGAAGATGAAGAAGGTGGCTTTTGAAAACTTTTCTTCCAAATCAGTGAAGTCGAAACTGAATTCGCCGTCTTTCTCTATCAATTCGCTGTAAAGCACTTTTCTTCCCTGGTTTTGCGGAATTGAAAAGAATGGCGGGTAGACGGGCGGTGTAACAACCACTGCGTCTCCTGGATTGGTAAATACTTGCAGAATGGCGGCAATCGCAGGAATGACTCCGGTTTGGAACATGATTTCATCATTTTTGATTTGCCAGTCATTGCGCTTGGACTGCCAGGCTGCCACCGCGCTCTTAATCTCTTCATCCATGTACGTATAGCCAAGGATCGGATGCTCAAGCCTGTTTTTAAGCGCTTCCGTAACAGGGGGAGGAGCTGGGAAATCCATGTCTGCGACCCATAGTGGCAATATTTCTGATGCATCTTCCACTTCGTAGATCATCTCCATCAGATCCCATTTGACTGAGCGGGTTTTTCTTCGTTCATGCACGTCTTCGAATAAACTCAACACAATCTCCTCTTTTCTTTTAGGTTTCTATGATATTATAGCTGTTAGCACAACAGAATGTTAGGTGAAAAACTTATGGTTAACGAAGAAATGAATAAGCAGGCTGGAATTATAATGGAAGAATGGGACCCTCTTGCTATGGGCGGAGGTATGTATAGTAATCCGATTATCGATGTGATTGAACAGCTGCAGCTGCTTGATGATCCGAGTGGACTGGCGAAACAGATCCAAAGCATCTATCAAATCTCATTCGGGATCTGGATACCGCTGGAGAAATGTGTGGCTGTTTCCTATAAACTGTTGGCATTGAAATTTGAAGCGAAAAACATCATATAATTAGAAAAAGAGTTTCCGGCTATTGATGGCCGGAAACTCTTTTTCTTTATTGTTCTACAGGTTCCATTCCGTCCAGCAGATTGGAAGCGGGAACTTCAAGTGCATTCGAAAGCTTCATGATGGTCTGGACAGAAGGGATTTCCTCTCCTGTTTCATATGAGTGAAGTCGCGCCACTCCGACTCTTGTTTTTAAGGCAAGATCGTCGAGGGACAAATTGCGCTCTTCCCGCAGGAATTTAAGCTGGGCGTGTAAATCTTTACGCATATTCATACACTCCTTTTTTAAATGGTACTTTCTTCTAAATAAAGCATAACATAAAGCAAGCGTTTCGTTTTGCGAAATTATGTCATTTTCAGAACAGTTATCAGAAGATACCGATGATTCCCTGCACAAAGACAAAAATAATCGCCACTGGCGCAACATAGCGTAAAAGTACACGCCAGACATCCACAAGCCGTTGCTGTTCGTGCATTTCAGCATGCGCGTCTTGCTTGGTCAACACATAGCCGGCAAATAACGAGATGAATAGCGCTCCCATCGGCAGGCCGATTCGGCTCGTCAAAATATCAATGAAATCGAAGAATGTGTAGCCGAAGAATATTGGATCTGAAAAGACGCCGTATGATAATGCGCTCGGAATCCCGACAATGAAAATCGCGAGTCCCGCAAGCCATGAAATTTTACCGCGTTTATCATATTTATCCTTGACTGCTATCGAGACAGTGATTTCAAGCATTGAAATGGAAGAAGTCAATGTTGCGAAAAGAAGCAGGATAAAGAATAGGATGATCAGGAACTGGCCCATGAATAATTCATTGAATATTGCCGGCAAGATGATAAACACAAGACCTGGTCCCTGGTCCGGCAGATAATCCAAAGCAAAGACGGCCGGAAAGATAATCAGTCCCGCCATAATCGAAATGACGATGTTCAATGTAACGACACTGACTGCGGAACGGCCCAGATTTTCTGTCTTCGGCAAATAGGAAGCATAAGTGATCATCCCCGCAACTCCGACACTCAGTGAAAAGAACGCCTGACCAAGAGCGGTCAATGCAGTATCAAAATTAAAGAAAGACCAGTCCGGCACAAACATGAACTTTACGCCTTCCATTGCCCCGTCCAATGTCAATGATCTGATCATCAGGATGACGAAGAAAATCAGCAACGCCGGCATCATGATTTTGCTGGCACGTTCAATACCCGATTTGATGCCGCCTTGTACGATGAAAATCGTCAAGAACATGAATGCGGCTTGTGCTATCAGGACTTCTAAAGGATTCGCGATGATATTCGTGAACAATTCCCCAAAGCCGCTGTCGCTGTAATCGGATAATTGGAATAGGATCGCTCTTACCAGGTAGGAAAGGATCCATCCGCCGACTACACTATAGAAAGACAGGATCAGGAACGCAAAGATGAAGCCTGACCAGCCGATCAGAAACCACGGTTTACCAGGTGCCTGTTTCTTAAGACCGGTGACGGCATCAGCCTGTCCCCGGCGCCCAATGACAAATTCTGCGAGCAATATCGGCAGTCCGATGAATATGGTGCTGATGATGAATAATAATATAAAAACACTGCCCCCGTTGGCCCCCGTTTCATAAGGGAATTTCCAGATTGCACCCAGTCCGATGGCACTTCCGGCAGCCGCCAGGATGAATCCGAGTTTTGATGCCCATTGCTCACGTTTCTCCATTGTTTTCACTCCTATTTCAAGTAGATTTTTTCATTCTACACGAGCAACCCGCAAAAAAATAGATAAATTTGAAACTTCACTGATTTCGTAGCGTATAATAAACATATAAAGGAAGAGATTGAATATTTCAATTTTAAAAGGGGTTCTTCGAATGCAAACAGATGATTTGTTAAATAGAGCAAAAGCGGGTGACAAAGAGGCGTTGATTGCCTGGAGCAGGAGCTTTGCGCCAGCGATTGCCCAGTTCGCATACCAAGCCGGCATTGTAGAAGAGAACATGAGCTATTTTCGGCTGCAAGTCCTTAAGGATTTCAGCAACAACATTAAAGCCATTGAAGCAAATAACGCTGACAATAAAATATACGAATCGGCATTTCGAATATTGAAAGACGAACAGCTGGCTCAAAGTGAAAGGTCCAATGAACTTGCTTTGAAGTTCGAGGAAGATAAAGAAACACATAAAGCGATCCAAGAGATTTCGCTAATTGAAAAATTGGCGCTGATCCTTTTTCAATTCCATGGGAAAGATTATCACGATGTTGCGGAAATCCTAGGTCTATCTGAAAGCTCCGCTGATTCGGCTATAAGTGAAGCGCAGACCGAATTAAAAAAGTCCCTCATTATTGAAAGTGATGGAGATGTGCAAAAGCGGCTGGACTTACTTGCAAAATCCTATAGCAGAGTCCAATTCACCGAAATGGATGAGATTATACCTGAAGAAGTAATCGTGGCAGAAGAACTGCCTGCTGAAGTGAAAAGAGAAGAGAAAACATCGGTCAATAAGAAAACATTGGCTACTTTAGCTGGTATAAGTTTATTTCTGTCAACAGTAATCGGCGCTTCCTTCTTATTCAACGAGCAGCCTGCCGAAACTCAACAGTCAGCCGCAGAAGAAGAGAATCCGACGACCGTCACCAAGGCGATGGTCCAAAAATGGGAAGCTGAGTACGAAGAGATCCGTACAGCAGCACCTGAAAGCCTTGGTTTATCGATGGAAACTTTCGAACAGCTGGAATATGTCAAAAAAGCGGATGCTCTAAAAGAGCGTACTTTCAGCCGCCAAAATGTAAAGCAGCTTCAGGATGATCCTGAACGGATGCAGGAACAGGTCGATGTCCTGATGTGGAATATCCATACGCCGAAAGGGATGCTTGATTCTGTTGAGAACTATAGAATCTTAAGTTCAGAAACCAGTAAATTCCTCGTGATTTATACGGAAAAAACAGAGCAGTTGATGACAATAGCCGACGGTTTGCTGGAAAAATATAAAGACGAACTGATGACGGCGGAAGTGAACGGTCTGCTGTCTCCGGAAAAACTCATGCATAGCCGTCAGGCCTATCCGGAGGAAATTGAAAATCTGACATCTTCTTTAAGGGAATATACTTTCCAATATTCAGTCCATCCCAACGAAGAGCGCTTCCGTACTATGAGGGATATCACCAAATTCTATCAAGTACATCCATTTGGGTCGGATATGATCAGCAGTCAATACCTGGAGATTCTGTGGAGTACGCCAGTTTTTGACGAGACGGGTATGCTATGGCCGGTGGAACTGTTGCCCCAAACGATCGTTACGATGTCGGTATTCATGAGTGATCCGCTTGCAGATCCGGTATTGAAAGGTGAAGTTGAGCCACAATTGCTGACTGCTTTCTTTACATTATTGAAAGGGGACGAACATATCGAAGTTTTTGACGATAAAGGAGTGGTGAAAGAAGAATTTCAGATTGCCTGGGAAAGTTTGCTTCAGTACAACAGCAATCCGGTCACTTTTTTGATGTTGCCGATTCTGGAAGAATTCGAAGAAAGCGGCTGGAGAGAATCCGCGCATTACGACCAGCTTGCATACCCGGATATTCTTTATGCAATTGACCTGGAAAACAGCGGCGAACTGGCTGCAAAACTGCCAAATGGCGATTTGCAGATAGAAACAATGAGATTTGATTTGGAAGACTACGATTACAGCGATATTCAACCGCTATATGAGGAATTCTCAGCAACATACGATCTTCAACTTCTGTCTGGAGTTGAACCGATGGACATCATCAAGCTGTATTATTATGCCAATAAAATTGAAGATATTGAAACGATGTGGCATCTGAAAGCTGATGATGAGCTAAAGCCATCTTTAGAGGAGTACACCAAAAAGTGGAGAGAACAACCAGAGATTACGGAGACCATGCGAAACATAGAGATTTTCAGTGATAATTTGCACCGACAAGGCAGAAAAATTTATATTACAGCTTTCGGACAGCCTGTCGAAGCCGGCATTGAATATCAGATGGGAGCCAATTACTTTACCCTAATAACTGAACGGGACAAAATTTGGCTGATGCAGCATCAAATAAACGAGCATTACACTAAAGAAGAAAATTTCGAAGGTTATGACGCCAATGTCCAGAACTACTATAAGAACATTGCAGAGAGCGGAAATAGAGATGCCATCCATCTGGCTACTCCAGCAGAAATTGCTGGTATTTTCCTGCTGGCTCTCGAAAATGAAGACGTGAAAACGATGAGATTGCTGGTGAATGAAATGGATGATACCATCAGCGACGACATGTTTAAGCAACGATGGATGAATGGCCATCTGATAGCTTATTCGAAAATGACCGGTATTTCGTTTACTGCAGATGCTATTAACGCTGGCTCTGATCGAATACATGGCGGCGTCGATATCAGTATGAAATCAGATTCAATGGATGACAGGCGCTATTTACAGATGGAAAAAGTGGAGGATTCCTGGATGATTTTAGACATGTTCGGCTATTAATTTTACGAAGCTCATCTATCTGTGCTATAATATACAGATGCCAATAGGTGTATAGGATAATATAGATAAGACTAGGAGCGGGTAGAACATGACAAAAGCATATCAAACAGGTGACACAGTATCAGGTAAAGTAACAGGAATCCAGCCATACGGAGCTTTCGTGGCACTCGACGAACAGACTCAAGGCTTGGTCCACATCTCTGAAATTACTCACGGTTACGTAAAAGAAGTAAGCGAGTATCTGTCAGTTGGACAGGAAGTTGATGTTAAAGTTTTGGAAGTTGATGAGAAATCGAAAAAAATCAGCCTTTCAATCCGTGCATTACAGGAGCAGCCACCAGCGGCTCAACGCACAGAAAAGCCGAAACAATCACTTCAGTCGCATGTAAACGAAAATGATTCAGAAGGATTCAATTCGTTGAAAGACAAAATGCAAGAGTGGATCAAGCGCTCTGGACAGTAAGAAAAGCGAAAGCGCCCGTTAAGCTCTGAAAGGCATAAGCCAGAACAGCGGCGCGGTCCTGACCGCAGAGCTGGGCTGGCTTATGTCCCGAAGAGCTGGGTGCTGGAGTCTAGAGAGTAAGAAAAACGAAAAATGAAGCACAGACATCACGTCTGTGCTTCATTTTTTTTTATTTTCCGTAAGCGGTACTGCAAGTTCTGCCGGCTCATGCCAAGTGACGCAGCAGCTTTTGTGACATTGCCGTTATGCAGGTCCATCGCTTTTTGCAGGTAATAGATTTCAGCTTCAAACAAATACTCTTCCAGTGGAAGCAGTTCTTTATTGGATTGCACAATGAAATCCTCCGGCTGAAGAGTCCCTGTCATTTCTGTTTTCAACTTGAAATGGTAGGGGAGCAACTCTACACCGACCGTTTCTTCAGTCGTCAGCATGGAAGTGATTTCATCGAGCAGCAACTCCAATTCCTTCAAATTCCCCGGCCATTCATAAGATAGCAGCAATTTTTCAACCTGTCCGTCAACCCGCCGCACCATGGAACCGAATTTCATCCGGTGCCGCGAGAAATAATCAGCGACGAATGGGAGGATGTCTTCTTTTCTTCTGCGAAGCGGCTGAATGGGAATAGCTATCGCTGAAAAGAAATAATACAGTTCCTTCAATAACTTCTGAGCCGCTATCAATTCTACGGGATCTTCACCGACACTGGCGATAAAATAAACATCGCTGCCAGAATGTTCCTTGACCATTTCAAGAAGTTTCAATTGCAAAGGGATCGACAGCATATCAATTCGCTCGCAATATACAGTACCGCCAGCCCGGTTCTTCATTTCCGCTGATAACTGAGTGATCGAATCCGTTGAAGTGCCGTGGGAAAAGAGGATCGACATCTCTTCAGACCCATCGTGGTGTGCACGGTGTATTGCCTCAGCGATCAATTCCTTGCCTGTGCCTGATTCGCCAACCAACAGGACGGGCAGTTTTGCCAAAGCCGCTTTCTCGGCTGTAGCAATCACTTTTTTCATGCTTGCCGAAACTGCCGTGATGCTATTGAACGTAATCGGTTCCTCATATTTCTTCAATGGCTGATAGACGACCTTCTCTAAAGTCGTAACATCCCGCGCCAATTCGATGGCGCCGATCATTTGGCCGTTTTCGTACACGGGATATGTGTCGTTGATTGTTGTGATTTCCTGTCCTTTGCGATTCCAGTACGTTTGTTTGGAATTCAAAACCGGAGACCCGCTTTGCAGAACTTTCAGCAAAGTGCTTTCAGCTTGGTCAAAACGGAACATTTCCAGCAGCGACCGATCAGCCAATTCCTCAAAATCGAATCCTTCGATATCTTTCATCTTTTTATTGTACAAAATCGTCTTCCCTTTCGGATCAACAGCATGGACACCTACTCCCACATGCTCTGAAGCGAATTTATAAAATGGGTTAAGATCCACTTCCACTTGCTTCATATTAGCCACCCCAAAATTTTTTTAATATTTCAAATGAAAATGCTTGAATTATGCAGAGATCTTTTGCATTATTATAAGTGGAAACGCTTTATTAGTGCAAATTTTTTTTGCGCTTAAACCATATTCAAGGAGGATTTATAATGATTCCCTACAAACACGAACCATTCACAGATTTCTCGATCGACAAGAACCGCAACGATTATTTGGAAGGCTTGAAAACTGTCGAGGCATACCTTGGCCAGGACTATCCATTGATCATCGGTGGAGAGCGAGTGACGACTGATGATAAAATTGTTTCATTCAACCCGGCAAATAAGGAAGAGATTATCGGCCGCGTTTCAAAATCAAACAGAGATTTGGCTGAAAAGGCGATGCAGTCTGCCGATGAAGCCTTTAAGACTTGGAAGAAAGTAAAACCTGAAGTACGTGCAGATGTATTGTTCAGAGCAGCGGCAATCATCCGCCGCCGCAAGCATGAATTTTCAGCTTTGCTGACAAAAGAAGCAGGCAAGCCATGGAACGAAGCGGATGCAGACACTGCAGAAGCAATCGATTTCCTTGAATATTACGGCCGTCAGATGCTTGAAATGAAAGATGGCAGACCAATGGAAAGCCGTCCAGGCGAATACAACCGCTATGACTATATTCCTCTTGGAGTAGGCGTTGTCATTTCACCATGGAACTTCGCATTCGCGATTATGGCCGGTACGACTGTTGCGGCAATGGTTGCCGGCAATACAGTCCTATTGAAACCAGCTTCTACAACACCTGTAGTAGCATATAAATTCATCGAAGTGCTTGAAGAAGCAGGTATGCCAAAAGGCGTCGTTAACTACATTCCAGGACCAGGTTCTGAAGTAGGCGACTACCTTGTAGACCATCCGAATACTCGCTTCATCTCATTCACAGGTTCAAAAGAAGTAGGTCTTCGCATTGCGGAACGTTCTTCTAAAGTGAATGAAGGCCAAATCTGGATGAAGCGCCTGATTGCCGAAATGGGCGGTAAAAACACGATGGTCATCGATTCTGACGGCGACCTTGAACTTGCAGCGCAGTCGATTGTAAAATCAGCATTCGGTTTCAGCGGACAGAAATGTTCTGCAGGATCCCGTGCAGTTATCGTTGAAGATGCTTATGATCAAGTACTTGAGCGTGTAATCGAATTGACGAAAGAATTGACGATCGGTGATCCGGTTGATCAAAACAACTATATGGGGCCGGTCATTGACGGCAACTCTTATAAAAAAATCATGGATTATATCGAAATCGGCAAAGGCGAAGGCCGTCTGGTAGCAGGCGGAGACGGAGACGATTCAAAAGGTTTCTTTGTAAACCCTACAGTTTTTGCTGATCTTGATCCAAAAGCCCGCATCATGCAGGAAGAAATTTTCGGGCCGGTTGTCGGCTTGATGAAAGCGAAAGATTTCAAAGAAGCGATCGATATCGCCAACAACACCGAGTACGGTTTGACTGGTGGCGTAATCACGAACAACCGCGAACATCTTGAATACGCGCGTGAAGAATTCCACGTAGGTAACCTATACTTCAACCGTGGATGCACTGGCGCAATCGTCGGCTATCAATCTTTCGGCGGATTCAACATGTCAGGTACAGATTCAAAAGCGGGCGGACCTGATTACATCGCGCTTCACATGCAAGCAAAAACAACTTCCGAAATGTTCTAATCAGCATTTTAATGGGTAGGTAAATATAGATGAGAAGGCAGACTGATGGTCTGCCTTTTTCAAAAGGAGGAATTTTTAATGACTAAGACACAAGAGATTATCAACCAAACTGAAAAATACGGTGCACCGAACTACCATCCGCTTCCAATCGTCATTGCGGAAGCTGAGGGTGTATGGGTAAAAGATCCGGAAGGCAATAAATTCATGGACATGCTGTCTGCGTATTCCGCTGTCAACCAGGGCCATCGCCATCCAAAAATCATACAGGCGCTGAAAGACCAGGCTGACCGTGTGACACTTACTTCGCGTGCTTTCCATAACGATATGTTGGCGCCGTGGTATGAAATGATCTGCAAAGTTTCCGGCAAAGAAATGGCTCTGCCGATGAATACTGGTGCAGAAGCAGTCGAAACGGCTGTGAAAGCAGCTCGCCGCTGGGCATATAATGTTAAAGGCGTTGAAGAAAACAAAGCGGAAATTATCGCCTGCGAAGGAAACTTCCACGGCCGTACGATGACAGCTGTTTCATTGTCATCAGACCCTGAATACCGCAAAGGATTCGGACCGATGCTTCCAGGCATCAGCATTGTTCCTTACGGTGATTTGGACGCTTTGAAGAATGCGATTACTCCAAATACAGCTGCATTTTTAATCGAACCGATCCAAGGCGAAGCAGGAATCATCATTCCGCCGCCAGGATTCATGAAAGCTGCAAGAGAACTATGCCGTGAAAACAACGTGCTTTTCATTGCTGATGAAATCCAGGCTGGTCTTGGCCGTACGGGTAAAATGTTCGCTTGTGTATGGGAAGATGTTGACCCTGACATGTATATTCTGGGGAAAGCACTTGGAGGCGGCGTATTCCCGATCTCCTGTGTTGTAGCAGATCACGAAATCCTTGGTGTTTTCAATCCGGGTTCCCACGGTTCAACATTCGGCGGAAATCCATTGGCATGTGCGGTATCCATTGCGTCAATCGAAGTTCTGCAGGACGAGAAGCTGGCTGACCGTTCACAGGAACTGGGCGAATATTTCATGAATCAACTGAAAGAAATTTCACATCCTTCTATTAAAGAAGTTCGTGGACGCGGTTTATTTATTGGAATGGAATTGAATGAAGCTGCACGGCCATATTGTGAAGAATTGAAAGAACTCGGTTTATTGTGCAAAGAAACACATGATACGGTTATCCGATTCGCGCCGCCGTTGGTTATCAGTAAGGAAGACCTTGACTGGGCTTTGGAGCGGATCCGCAAAGTATTCACTAAATAAGATCTATATGGCAAACGCTTACTGAACTGTGTTACACTGTATGCGGAGTAATTACTAAAATACAAAGAGGCGAACTAATAAAATGGCTGAAAACTTGAACTTGTTGACGTCAACGCAGAACGTTATCAGAACTGCATTGGAAAAGCTTGGATACGAAGAATCGATGTACGAACTACTGAAAGAACCTATGCGAATCATGGAAGTCCGTATTCCGGTTCGTATGGATGATGGAAAAACGAAAGTATTTACAGGATTTCGTGCACAGCATAACGACGCGGTAGGACCTACTAAGGGGGGCGTACGCTTCCACCCGGATGTCAATCGTGAAGAAGTTATGGCTCTATCCATGTGGATGACTTTGAAATGTGGTATTGTCGACCTTCCATACGGCGGCGGTAAAGGCGGGATCATTTGTGATCCGCGTGAAATGTCCATGCACGAGATTGAAAAGTTGAGCCGCGGTTATGTCCGTGCCATCAGTCAGATAGTTGGACCGAACAAAGATATTCCAGCACCGGACGTCTTTACGAATTCACAAATTATGGCCTGGATGTTCGACGAATACAGCAAAATTGATGAATTCAACTCGCCTGGTTTTATTACAGGCAAGCCGATTGTACTTGGCGGTTCGCAAGGACGCGACAAAGCGACTGCACAAGGTGTTACAATTGTCATCAATGAAGCAGCTAAAAAACGCGGTCTAGAAATGAAAGGTGCGCGTGTAGTAATCCAGGGATTCGGCAACGCTGGCAGTTTCCTGGCGAAATTCCTTCACGATGCTGGAGCTAAAGTTGTCGGCATCTCTGACGCATATGGTGCGCTGCACGATCCGAACGGCCTGGATATCGATTATCTTCTTGATCGCCGGGATAGCTTTGGAACGGTGACAAACCTGTTCGATAACACGATCACTAACAAAGAATTATTTGAACTTGATTGTGATATCCTTGTGCCTGCTGCAATCTCTAACCAGATTACAGAAGAAAATGCCAATGATATCAAGGCTTCAATTGTTGTTGAAGCAGCCAACGGCCCTACGACAGCAGAAGCGACGAAAATGCTTACTGATCGTGGAATCCTGTTGGTGCCTGATGTTCTGGCAAGTGCCGGCGGCGTTACTGTATCCTACTTTGAGTGGGTGCAGAACAACCAGGGCTATTACTGGACACAGGAAGAAGTGGACGAAAGACTTAATAAGAAATTGGTTGATGCTTTCGAAAACATCTACAATGTTGCTACTACACGTAATATCGATATGCGTCTCGCAGCCTATATGGTTGGAGCCCGCAGAACAGCTGAAGCCGCGCGTTTCCGTGGCTGGGTATAAAACATCGAAAACCGCTTGGATTTTAAATCCGGGCGGTTTTTCTAATCCAATCTTTTGCAATTGAAAATCAGAAGCTACATAATAAGTGAGGAAAAGGAGGCTGAATTATTTTGAATAAATTCACATTTTACAATCCGGTTAAACTAATTTTCGGTAAAGGCCAACTAGAGGCTATCAAATCTGAGTTGCCTCAATACGGCAATAAAGTTCTCGTTGTATACGGCGGGGGAAGCATCAAGAAAAACGGCTTATATGATGAAGTTATGGAAAATTTGGCTTCTGCAGGAATGGAAGTATTCGAACTTGCGGGTGTAGAGCCGAATCCTCGTTTATCTACAGCAAAAAAAGGCATCGAAATCTGCAAAAAAGAAAATATCGACGTACTATTGGCTGTAGGTGGAGGTTCAGTCATTGACTGTACCAAACTTATTGCCTCGGGAGCTAAATATGACGGTGATGCATGGGACTTTGTTTCCCGCAAAGCCCAGCCAAAAGAGGCCTTGCCATTCGGAACGGTGCTGACACTAGCTGCGACAGGCTCGGAGATGAATGCTGGATCAGTTATTACTAATGAAGAAACACAAGAAAAATATGGGTGGGGTAGTCCTCTTTCATTCCCGAAATTCTCGGTATTGGATCCTACATATACAATGACTGTTCCTGAAGACCAAACGGTTTATGGGGTTGTTGATATGATGTCCCACATGTTCGAACAATATTTCCACAATGCAAAAAATACGCCAGTGCAGGATCAGATGATCGAAGGGGTATTGCGGGCAGTGATCGACACAGCTCCGAAACTTATGGAAGATCTGCAAAGCTATGAACACAGAGAAACGATTCTCTTTGCAGGAACTATGGGATTGAATAACTTCTTGCAAATGGGTTATAACGGAGACTGGGCGACGCATAATATTGAACATGCGGTTTCTGCGGTCTATGACATCCCGCATGCAGGAGGTTTGGCAATTCTGTTCCCGCACTGGATGCGCCATAATGTCAAAGTGAACCCAGAGAGATTTGCTCAATTGGCTGTCCGCGTATTTGGAGTTGACAGTGAGGGCAAGTCTGATGAAGAAACAGCTCTGGAAGGCATTGATCGTTTGTCGGCATTCTGGACGTCGTTGGGAGCGCCATCTAAACTTGAAGACTACAAGATTGATGACTCCAATTTCGAATCCATTATCGAAAAAACATTGGTATATGGAGAGTTCGGCAACTTCAATAAGCTGAATGACAAAGACGTGCGTGAAATCCTGCAAGCGTCCGTTTAATATAAAAACTGCTTGAGCCATTCAGCTCAAGCAGTTTTTTAATTCGTGATTTCAATATCCACTTGTTCGACATTTTCGATGGAATATAAATCCTGATATAAATCCAGCGTATCTTTTTCTTGAAGATATGAAACGCGGATAAAAAGTTCATGGTAACCTGACCCAGTATTTTTTTCATTATCTGGATGTGTAATGGAAATACCTTCGATGGCAATCCCGGATTTTTTAAGCTCATCAATGACTGGTTTGATATATTGTCTTTCTACTATAAATATTGTTACATTTGCTTCGGTCATCCGGAGTCGCGCAGGTCCCAGCTTAATCATCAATGGCGGCAATAGTTCTATAGCCAGCAATACGATCAGAACTGCAAGTGTAGCTTCTAAATAAAAACCGGCTGCGACAGCTATGCCGATACCTCCAGCACCCCAAATCATAGCAGCGGTGGTCAAACCCGATATGGAATCATTTCCTCTTTTAAGGATTACTCCAGCTCCAAGAAAACCGATTCCTGAAACAATCTGCGCGGCTAAACGTAAAGGGTCCATCGTAATATTTACATTTTCATATTCACTGCCTTGCGCAATATATGCTGATTCGATGGATATAATAGTTAACAGACAGCTGAATGTAGAAATTACAACACTCGTTTTTAATCCGACGGGCTTCCGTTTTAATTCTCTTTCTAATCCAATAACTAAACTGAGTGCAGCTGCAATAAGCAGTTTGAGAAAAGTTTCTACAGAAGAAATCTGTAAAGCACTGAAAAATTCCATTAATAAACCCCCGCTCTTTATTTCTGGTTGCTTCTATTAGTTGTAAATGGCAAACTAAACTTTAATGATTTAATTACATCAGAGAATGAAATTTGAGGTGCAAGCATGGAAAAACCAGCAATCCATCCCTATATTCCAATTATAGTAGGTGTAATATCAGTTGCAATGTCTGCAATATTTGTGAAAATGACAAATGCTGACTCAGGAGTGACTGCATTTTATAGAATGTTATTTTCAATACTGATCATGAGTCCATTATTCTTTTTTAAATATACCCATGAAGTAAAAAAGCTAAGCAAAAGAGATTGGTTCTTTACAACCATAGCCGGTATATTTTTAGCTTTTCATTTTATACTATGGTTTGAGTCTTTAAACTATACCAGTGTAGCTAGCTCGACGGTGCTGGTTACATTGCAGCCACTATTTGCATTTGCTGGCACTTATTTTTTCTTTAAAGAAAAGTTGTCTGTCAAAACAATTGTTTCAGCACTTATAGCAATCGGCGGCAGTGTTTTAATAGCATATGGAGATTTTAAAATAAGTGGACAAGCATTATTTGGCGATATTCTAGCGTTGATTGCCTGTGCATTAATAACAGCTTATTTATTATTCGGCCAGGATATCCGAAAACGTCTTTCGTTGGTGACGTATACATTTGTAGTTTATGGCGTTAGTACAATAACATTATTCTTCTATATAGTTTTAAAAGGTGAATCTTTTGGACCGTATCCAGCTCAAGAATGGATGTGGTTTGTGCTTTTGGCTATTATCCCAAACCTCCTCGGGCATACGCTCTTTAATTGGGCGTTAAAGTGGGTGAGCACCAATGTGATATCCATAGCAATACTTTTTGAACCAGTTGGGGCAGCTATATTAGCTTACTTTATACTTGGCGAGTATTTGAACGCCAGCCAAATCATAGGTGGAACAGTAGTGATTTTGGGGATAATGTTCTTTATAATAGACTATGAAAAAGTAAAAAAAATCTTTTTTAAGATTTTCCCTTGATTTTTATCGTTCAAGGGTTTATATTAATACATGTCCTTAAAACAGCCCGAAAAAATATTTTAAAATAGTATTGACTTCGCCGCTTAAACAGGATATATTAATAAAGTCGCCAATGAGCGCGGCGTTATCATTTGAACCTTGAAAACTGAACAGCAAAACGTCAACAAACAATCTACTGATCAGTGCAAACAGATCAAAGCGAATCGTGCGTTCTTCGGAACGGCGATGCGCCAGCAGTATTGAGCAATCAACTACTTCTATAATGGAGAGTTTGATCCTGGCTCAGGACGAACGCT
>NZ_QQRS01000011.1 GCF_003428875.1 Planomicrobium okeanokoites | reverse complement strand
TTCCCATCCCGAACACGGCAGTTAAGCTCTTTTGCGCCGATGGTAGTTGGGGGATCTCCCCCTGTGAGAGTAGGACGCCGCTGGGCACAGAAAGAAAGGTCGTTACCGCGCAAGCGGTAGCGGCCTTTTTTTATGGAGAAATTTTTCTAGTGTTTGAACATGATTAAAGATTAAAAAGCTTAAGAATGGGAAAATTAATATAGAGGTGGTAAAAATGAAAGCTGGAATATATAAAGTAGAAACTATTGATAAAAGGACAGTACTACTAACGCCAGTAGAAGAAGGAAAAGAACAATATACCTTTCCTCTGAATGAATTTACCCACGATGTTACGCCAGGAGATATTGTGAAAATATGGCTAGAAGGAACGCAATGGAAAACTATGTATCTTGAAGATGAAACGAAATCTATTAAGAGCCACTTAAAAGATTTTAAAAAGAGAATATTTGATGAAGAGTAATTAGTATACCCGGAATATATATTTCCGGGTTTTTTTATAACTTACTCAGTACTTACTATTTGAATTCTATAAAAAACTTACGTTATAATTAAGTCAAATATAGTCAAAGTCAATTATAGATTAATGGCAGTAAAGGGGTGAATGCGGTGCGGAACATTTCTGACGTAATTGAAGGGTATTTAAAGCAAGTTATCGAATTAAGCGAAAGAGAACATATTGAAATTAAAAGAAGCGAAATAGCTGAAAAATTTCAATGTGTCCCTTCCCAAATTAATTATGTAATCAATACAAGATTTACTCCGGAGAGAGGTTATATAGTTGAAAGTAAAAGAGGTGGCGGAGGCTATATTCGTATAAAACGTATACGCCTTCACCAAAAATCCGATTTAATAAACGGAGTAATTCAACATCTAGAGAATGGTGCTACTCAAAGTATGGCGGAAGATATTGTTTTTCGTCTATTAGACGAAGATATTATAACTAAGCGGGAAGCAAAGATGATTTTAAGTGCTATCGACCGCTCAACACTTTTACTTGGGTTGCCTTTGAGAGATGAAGTGAGAGCCCGTATATTAATAGCCATGCTATTTACGATCCAATTTCAGTCGAATTAATGAGGGGTGGTACGATGATTTGCAATCAATGCGGGGAACGTCCTGCTTCTGTATTAGTTAAACAGAAAAGAAATGGCCAACTTACAGAGAGGCATTTGTGTCATGTATGTGCAGCTGAGAACCATAACTTGAACTTAGCTTTTGAACAAGATCCATTAGCTATTCACCAATTACTTTCAAATTGGTTTCCGGTCCAATCTCCAACGGTCAGTCCAGTACAAAAAGAAATTTCCGTATGTCCCTCTTGCGGATTCACATTTAACAATTTTTTGAAACTAGGTAAATTTGGTTGTGCCACTTGTTATGAAACGTTTGAATCGAATTTAGAGGAAATTTTTAAACGTCTGCATAATGGAAACAAGGAGCATACTGGGAAAATTCCAGCCTCCTATGGCAGCACATTAAAAATAAAAAAAGAAATTGAAGAGTTAAGAAAACAATTAAAGAATTCAATTGAAGCAGAAGAATTTGAAGAGGCAGCAAAGTTACGAGATCAGATACGAGAGTTGAACAAAGAGCTCGAAGGGAGTGCTAATCGTGGCGATTGATCGTTTTTTAGAGCCAAAAGCGAGCAGTTGGATGGCTAATGAAGGAGAAAATACGGATATAGCCATGAGTACAAGAATAAGATTAGCGCGAAATCTTAGTGAGTTTAAATTTCCTTATGCTTTTACAGAAGATGAAGCTTTAAAAGTTGATAAGGCAATCTCTTCTGTTTTATTGGATAAAGGTAAGGACTTGGACCAAGAATTCACTCATATCGATATTCATGAAGTTTCTTCCTTACACAGGGAATTACTGGTGGAGAAACATTTAATCAGTCCTCATCTCGCGTCAGGTGTGCATTCAGGATCGGTGATGCTTTCAAAAAATGAAGAACTCAGTATCATGATAAACGAAGAAGATCATTTGCGTATTCAAAGTCTACAAGCAGGTTTCCATTTACAAGAAGCTTATAAAATAGCGAATCAGTTGGATTCCTTGCTGGAGGAAAATCTGCAATACGCATTTCATGAGAAGTTTGGCTATTTGACCAGTTGTCCCACTAATACAGGAACTGGCATGCGGGCTTCAGTGATGCTCCATTTACCTGCTTTGACTATGTCCCAACAGATAACACGTATTATTCCGGCTATTTCGCGCTTAGGAATGGTTGTGAGGGGTATCTATGGAGAAGGAAGCGAAGCTTTGGGAAACGTTTACCAAATTTCGAACCAGTTGACACTAGGTAAGTCTGAATATGAGATACTTCAGGATTTACAGAATATGACTGAGCAGATTATTGAACAGGAGCGACGGGCCAGAGAAGCGATTTTAAGTAATTCTCCATTAAAACTCGAAGACCGTATTTACCGCTCGCTCGGTGTTCTTACGTATTCGAGGTTGTTGACGACTGAAGAAGCGGCTAAATGCCTTTCTGATGTTCGGTTAGGGATAGACTTGAAGTTAATAGAAAAAATTGATATGTCTATCTTAAATGAGCTGATGGTTTTTATGCAGCCAGCTTTTCTGCAGCATTACTCAGACAGACCGTTGTCACCCAACGAACGTGACATCGCCAGGGCTAAGCTTTTCAGGGAACGTTTGAAAGAGGAATACAAAATTAACGGAGATAAAGAAGGAGAGGATTCTATATGATGTTCAACAGATTTACGCAAAGAGCACAGAAGGTTCTTCAACTGGCTCAAGAAGAAGCAATTCGCATGAAACATGAATCCATTGGAACAGAACATATTTTACTTGGTTTAATTCGTGAAGGCGGCGGTATTGCAGCCAAAGCTTTAGAAGCGATTGAAGTGAATACGCAATTGATCGAAGAAGGTGTTACAGAACTTGTGGGCATCGGCGAAAAAGATGTCGGTCCGATTGTGCATTATACACCGAGAGCGAAAAAAGTTATCGAACTGTCAGTCGATGAATCCAGAAAACTGGGTCATTCCTATATTGGCACAGAGCATTTGCTGTTGGCCCTTATCCGTGAAGGTGAAGGCGTAGCTGCACGTGTACTTGGCAATGCTGGCGTGAGCTTGAATAAAGCCCGTCAACAAGTATTGCAGTTGCTCGGCAGCAACGAGCAGGCTTCTACAGGTAGCAGCCCGAACGCATCAGCCAATACACCGACTTTGGATGGCCTGGCACGTGATTTGACGCAAGTCGCGCGCGAAGGTAGTTTAGATCCGGTAATTGGCAGAAGCGATGAGATTACACGTGTGATTGAAGTGTTGAGCCGCCGTACGAAGAATAACCCAGTGTTGATCGGGGAGCCGGGGGTTGGTAAAACAGCCATCGCAGAAGGTTTAGCCCAACAGATCGTAAACAATGAAATCCCTGAAACGCTGCGCGATAAACGCGTAATGGTTCTTGATATGGGTACAGTCGTCGCCGGAACAAAATACCGCGGTGAGTTTGAAGACCGTCTGAAAAAGGTTATGGATGAAATTCGTCAGGCAGGTAATGTTATTCTGTTTATCGATGAACTTCATACATTAATTGGTGCAGGCGGAGCAGAAGGTGCGATTGATGCTTCGAATATCCTTAAACCAGCATTGGCAAGAGGCGAACTTCAATGTATCGGTGCTACGACATTGGACGAGTATCGCAAGTATATTGAAAAAGATGCAGCACTAGAACGGCGCTTCCAGCCAATTCAAGTGGATGAGCCTTCAGTAGAAGAATCCATCCAAATCATCAAAGGTCTGCGTGATCGTTATGAAGCGCACCATCGTGTGAAAATCACGGATGAGGCAATTGATGCAGCAGCGAAAATGTCCGACCGTTATATTTCTGACCGCTTCCTTCCAGACAAAGCGATTGATTTGATTGATGAAGCGGGTTCTAAAGTAAGACTTCGCTCATATACTACTCCACCGGATCTTAAAGAGATGGAAACGAAACTTGAAGCTGCGCGTTCTGAAAAGAATGAAGCGGTACAGAGCCAGGAATTTGAAAAAGCGGCTTCTCTCCGTGATGCAGAACAGAAATTAAAAGATCAGCTGGATAAAACGAAAAAAGAATGGAAAGAAAAACAAGGTAAAGAAGAGTCTGAAGTGACTGTCGAAGATATTGCGAAAGTTGTATCCATGTGGACAGGCATTCCTGTATCGAAACTGGCTCAGACTGAATCTGATAAACTATTGAATTTGGAAGAAATTCTTCATGGACGTGTTATTGGCCAAAACGAAGCAGTCACTTCCATTTCAAAAGCAATCAGACGTGCTCGTGCAGGGTTGAAAGATCCTAAACGTCCAATCGGCTCATTTATCTTCCTTGGCCCTACAGGGGTAGGTAAGACAGAATTGGCGCGTGCATTGGCTGAATCGATGTTCGGAGATGAAGATGCAATGATCCGTATTGACATGTCCGAGTACATGGAAAGACACTCGACTTCACGTCTGGTCGGTTCGCCTCCAGGTTATGTCGGTTATGATGAAGGTGGCCAACTGACTGAGAAAGTCCGCAGAAAACCATATTCCGTCATTCTGCTCGATGAAATCGAAAAAGCGCACCCGGATGTATTCAACATCCTTTTGCAAGTGCTTGAAGATGGCCGTTTAACAGATTCGAAAGGTCGTCGTGTCGATTTCCGGAATACAGTCATCATTATGACTTCAAACGTCGGAGCAGAAGAATTGAAATACAATAAATACGTCGGCTTCAATTTAGAAGACGCAAAAACGGATTACAAAGACATGAAATCGAAAATGCTTGCGGAATTGAAGAAAGCGTTCCGTCCTGAGTTCCTTAACCGGATTGATGACATGATCGTATTCCATTCCCTTGAAAAAGAGAATTTGCGCGAAATCGTGACATTGATGACAAAACAACTAGCTGAACGTCTGCAGGAGCAGGATATTAATCTTGAGCTGACAGATGCCGCTTTGGATAAGATCGCTAAAGAAGGATATGATCCGGAGTACGGTGCCCGTCCTCTTCGCCGGTCACTACAGAAGCATGTGGAAGACCGCTTGTCTGAGGAACTTTTGAAAGGCACAGCCTTAGCAGGACAACGTATCATCTTCGATGTAGAGAATGATGAATTTGTGGTCCGTACGAAAGAACCTGTGAAGAAATAAGCAATAAGATATTCCGCTCGCCGGAGATTTCTCTGGCGAGCGGTTTTTCATTAGAAGGAGGAGCACATGGCAAAGAAGAAATCGAAATTCGTATGCCAGTCTTGTGGATATGAATCGGCAAAATGGATGGGGAAATGTCCGAATTGCGGAGAATGGAATCAAATGACGGAAGAAATTGAAATAGCTGTTCCGAAAGGGACGAGAAATGCTTTTCAGCATACCGCTGTAGCCCCTCAGAAAGCGACACCGATCAATTCGATTGAAACAAAGGAAGAGCCGCGGGTTACCACTGAGCTTAGTGAATTGAACCGTGTGCTTGGCGGGGGGATTGTGCCCGGCTCGCTTGTACTGATCGGCGGAGATCCCGGTATCGGAAAATCGACGTTATTGCTGCAGGTGTCAGCGATGCTTGCCAATAGCGGCAGCAAAGTGCTTTATATTTCCGGTGAAGAATCTATCCGCCAAACTAAATTGCGGGCAGAGCGCCTCGACGCCTCTTCATCCGATTTATATATTTACGCAGAGACCAATCTTGAGTTGATCAACCATACAATTGAAGAAGTGAATCCGGATTTTGTGATCGTCGATTCGATTCAGACGGTCCATCATCCTGAAGTGACATCGGCTCCCGGCAGTGTTACGCAAGTCCGCGAAAGTACGGCAGAGTTGATGCGCATCGCCAAAACGAAGAATATTGCCATTTTCCTTGTAGGACATGTGACGAAGGAAGGGCAGATAGCCGGCCCGAGAATTCTCGAACATATGGTGGATACCGTCCTTTATTTTGAAGGGGAGCGCCACCATACCTACCGGATTTTACGCAGTGTCAAAAACCGTTTTGGTTCAACGAATGAAATCGCGATTTTTGAAATGCTGCAAAGCGGTTTAAAAGAAGTTTTGAATCCATCGGAATTATTTCTTCAAGAACGTTCCAGCGGAGCGGCCGGTTCGACAGTCGTCGCTTCTATGGAAGGTACCCGCCCAATTCTGGTGGAGATTCAGGCACTCGTTACACCATCCAGTTTCAATTATCCGAAACGGATGGCGACAGGCCTTGATCAAAATAGAGTTTCACTGTTGATGGCCGTACTGGAAAAGCGGATGGGCATGCTGCTTCAGGCACAGGACGCTTACATTAAAGTGGCGGGCGGCGTCAAATTGGATGAACCGGCCATCGATTTGGCTGTACTGGCAAGCATAGTATCCAGTTACCGTGATGTTGCACCGAACGGTTTTGACTGTATTATCGGTGAAGTTGGCCTGACCGGAGAGGTGCGCCGTGTCTCCCGGATTGAACAAAGGGTACAAGAAGCTGCTAAGCTTGGTTTTAAACGGGCAATCGTTCCGAAATCGAATATCGGCGGCTGGGATTTCCCTGAAGGCATCCGCGTAGTTGGAGTAGAAACGGTAAATGATGCATTAAAAGAAATTTTTCCACAGTAGGAGGCCATGGCCTCCTCTATTTTTTTAGCTATATAGGGTCTAAACAGCGTTTTATAAATGATATGTGTATAATTGGAATGAAGGAGGTGGAAATATGTTAAAAAGAATTATTCAGGTTTTATTTTTATTGATCGGTGCAACTGTCGGAATTATATTCTTACCTTATGTTTTTGAACTCATACCTATCGTCGACAACCCTTGGATCAATAACGCAATAGTTTCTGCACTTATAGGAGCTATCCTATTTTTCTTATTGTCATTGTTGTTTGCAGATTCATTGGTACGGTTCATGAAGTGGATGGAAGAAAAATTACTCCATGCGCCGACACCGGATCTGCTGTTCGGGACAGTGGGGCTGATTATCGGATTGATCGTAGCTTTCCTTGTCGGATTCGCATTGAGTACGATTGACATTCCGCTTGTTGCGACTGCTGCTCCAATCGTCCTGTCGGTGGTTCTCGGTTATCTAGGTTTCCAGGTCGGATTCCAGAAACGGGACGAAATGCTGAGCATGTTGACGCCATCGAAAATGGTATTGAACGCCAAGAAAAACGAAGAGGGTCAGGAACTGAAAGTATTGCCGGTGAATAAATCGGATTACAAGTTATTGGACACAAGCGTCATCATTGATGGCCGGATTGCGGATATTTCAGCGACAGGTTTCATGGAAGGCACATTTGTCGTGCCACAATTCGTGTTATCTGAACTGCAACATATTGCGGATTCATCCGATACATTGAAACGTACGAGAGGCCGCCGCGGACTCGATATCTTGAAGCGGCTGCAGAGTGAACGCGAAGGCGCCATCATGATTACGGAAGAAAGTTTTGATGAAGTGGCGGAAGTGGATTTGAAATTGATGCGCGCAGCCAAGAAAATGGGCGGCCAGGTCGTCACAAATGATTTTAATCTGAATAAAGTCTGTGAGCTGCATAATGTACCAGTGTTGAACATCAACGATTTGGCCAATGCTGTAAAACCAGTGGTTATTCCGGGTGAAGATATGCATGTCGTCGTGATTAAAGACGGCAAAGAACAAAATCAGGGCGTCGCTTACTTGGATGACGGCACGATGATTGTCATTGAAGACGGCAAGAAATACATCGGCGATGCAATCGATGTAACAGTTACAAGTGTGCTGCAAACTTCTGCCGGACGAATGATTTTTGCTAAGCCACGCGGCGCTAAATGATGGATAAAAGGATGTAAGCTCATGAACTATACAGTTGTCTTGCCTGCTGCAGGGAGCGGCAAGCGGATGAAAGCGGATAAGAACAAATTGCTGCTGGAGTTATTCGATAAACCGATATTCATCTATACACTTGAAGTTTTTCAGCGGGACCTGAACTGCGAGGCGATTTGGCTTGCGGTAAAAGAGGAAGAGCGGGAACTGATTGAGGATTTTGTGAAAGAATACGGCATTACGAAAGTGGCAGGATTTGCTGTGGGCGGTGCTGAAAGGCAGGATAGCGTCCGGGCATGTCTGGATATGATTCCCGAATGTGATGTGGTGCTCGTGCATGATGCGGCGCGCCCATTTATCGATGCCGAAGTGATATCGCGTCTCGCAGAGGAAGCGTCGGATTCCGGTGCAGCGATTGCAGGCGTTCGAGTAAAGGATACGATTAAAAAAGCGGAATCCGGTTTTATTACGGAGACGGTTGAACGGGAGAAACTGTGGATCATCCAGACGCCGCAAGCGTTTCGGTATGCATTGATAAAAGAAGCGGCGACAGAGGCTTTTGAAGCAGGATTTCTTGGCACGGATGAAGCCATGCTGGTGGAAAGGCTCGGGCATCCGGTAAAGATTGTTGAAAGCAATTATGAGAATGTGAAAATGACGACGCCGGATGATTTGATATACGGCAAAGCAATTTTAGAAAGTCGCAGACAGGAGGAACAGCAATGATTCGGATTGGACAAGGATACGATGTGCATCAATTGGTCGAAGGCAGGCCATTGATCCTAGGAGGGATTGAGATCCCTCATCATAAGGGGCTTCTGGGGCATTCGGATGCGGATGTATTGCTGCATACGATTACGGATGCAGCGCTTGGAGCGATTGGCGGCGGCGATATAGGGAAGCATTTCCCGGATACAGATCCTGAATTCAAGGATGCCGACTCCCGAAAGCTTATGACGCATATCTGGCAATATGTAAAAGAGCAAGGCTATGAACTTGGCAATGTGGATTGTACAGTGATTGCGCAAAAGCCGAAGCTGGCACCTTATATTGAGCAGTTGAGAGAATCGATCGCCGGTTTATTGGAAGCGGATATTTCGCAGGTCAATGTCAAAGCGACGACGAATGAAAAGCTTGGCTATTTGGGACGTGAAGAGGGAATCGCTGCGCTTGCTGTGATTTTATTAGTGGAACGGAAGCTTTAAACGCTTTCCTGTGAGTGATAGAATAGCAAAAGATAAAAGTTTCTTAGGAGGAAATCTAATGACACAAGAAGTACGCGTACGCTATGCGCCGAGTCCGACTGGGCATTTACATATCGGCGGAGCCCGGACAGCACTTTTCAATTATTTATATGCACGCCATCATGACGGGAAATTCATCGTCCGCATCGAAGATACGGATACAGCCCGCAATATCGAAACGGGCATCGAATCACAGCTGGATAATTTGAAATGGCTGGGCATCGAGCACGATGAGTCGGTTGATGTAGGGGGCGATTACGGTCCCTACCGCCAAATGGAACGCTTGGATATCTATAAAGGCTATGCGGATGAGATGCTTGAAAAAGGCTTGGCTTTCAAATGTTTCTGTACTGCGGAAGAGCTGGAAACAGAGCGCGAGTCGCAAAAAGCGGCCGGCATCGCTGCGCCACAATACAGCGGAACTTGCCGCAACTTGACTGCTGAAGACGTAAAAGAGCGGGAAGATGCTGGGAAATCCTATACGATCCGCGCGAAAGTGCCGGCTGACGTTACGTATAAGTTTGACGACTTGGTGCGTGGACCGATTTCATTCGAATCAAAAGATGTCGGTGATTGGGTGATGGTGAAGACAAACGGCATCCCTACGTATAATTTCGCTGTGGTCATCGATGACCATTTGATGAAGATTACGCATGTGTTCCGTGGGGAAGAGCATTTATCGAACACGCCGCGCCAGCAGATGATTTATGATGCATTCGGCTGGGAGCATCCGACTTACGGCCATATGACGCTGATCATCAATGAAGACCGCAAGAAACTGTCGAAGCGTGATGAGTCGATTATTCAATTCATCTCTCAATACAGAGAGCTGGGCTACATTCCGGAAGCGCTCTTTAATTTCTTCGCGCTGCTTGGCTGGTCGCCTGAAGGAGAAGAGGAGATTTTCTCGAAAGAAGAGTTGATCAAAATCTTTGACGCCAACCGGTTGTCGAAATCACCTTCCATGTTCGATAAGCAGAAATTGACTTGGATGAACAACCAATACATCAAACAGATGCCGCTTGAAGAAGTGGTTGAACTTGCAGTGCCGCATTTGCAGAAAGCGGGCAAATTACCGGAAACGATGGATGCGGAACAGCAGGGCTGGGCACAGCGCCTTGTTGCTTTGTACCACGACCAATTGAGTTTCGGAGCGGAAATCACGGAGCTGTCTGAACAATTCTTTACGGATGACCTTCATTACGGCGAAGAAGAAAAAGAAGTTCTGGCGGGCGAACAGGTACCGGAAGTTATGGCTTCCTTCAAAGAACAGCTGGAATCACTGGAAGCATTTGAACCTGCTGAAATTAAAGCGGCGATCAAGGCGGTGCAGAAAGCGACAGGACATAAAGGGAAAAACCTCTTCATGCCGATCCGTGTCGTGACGACTGGCCAGACGCATGGACCTGAATTGCCGGATGCGATTGCATTATTAGGGAAAGATAAGACGATTGCACGGGTAGCCCAATACGCAAGTGCATAAGATTGACTTATGGAAACAATGATGTAAAATGAATTTACTATCAGAAAATCGTTGACGAGAATAAGTACATGCAGCATGCTCTCCAGAGAAGATCACCGCCGGCTGAAAGTGATCCGGGCCGCTGCAGCATGGAAATGCCTCTCCGAGTGCTGAGTCGAATCGAGTAGACCAGACGATTCACCTGCGTTAAAGGTGCCGAGAGAAAAAGGGTGAGCCCTTTTTAATCAGAGTGGAACCGCGCAAGCATGCGTCTCTGTCAATTTATTGACAGGGGCGCTTTTTATTTTGCAGTAAAAGGAGTTGAAAGGGATGTTCAAAGCATTGAAAGAAGATGTGGATGTGGTATTCGAGCAGGATCCCGCTGCCAGAAGCTTTCTGGAAGTGATCCTCACATATTCCGGTTTGCATGCCATCTGGGCGCACCGGCTGGCACATTTCTTCTTCAAGAATAAATTGTTTTTCCTCGCGCGCGTCATTTCGCAGGTCAGCCGCTTTTTCACAGGTATCGAAATCCATCCGGGAGCGGTGATCGGCCGCCGGTTCTTTATTGACCACGGAATGGGCGTCGTCATCGGGGAAACGTGTATCATCGGCGACAATGTAACGCTTTTCCAGGGCGTCACCCTTGGAGGGACAGGGAAAGAGAACGGAAAGCGCCACCCGACACTGGAAGATAATGTACTGGTGGCAACGGGGGCCAAAGTCCTTGGATCTATAACGATAGGTGAGGGTTCGAAGGTCGGAGCCGGTTCTGTCGTGTTGAAAACGGTGCCGCCGAATTCTACAGTGGTCGGGATACCGGGGAAAGTGGTCATACAGGACGGGGTGCGGGTCAAGCAAGACCTCAACCATCAGGATATGCCAGACCCGGTTGCCGATATCTGCAATTCGATGGAAATGAAAATCGCCGAGCTCCGGCGTGAAGTGGAATTATTAAAACAAGCAAGGAAGAAAGAGGGGAATGCCGAATGACCATTCAAATCTTCAACTCATTGTCTCGAACAAAAGAACCTTTTGTGCCGCTCGAAGAGGGCAAAGTAAAAATGTATGTTTGCGGACCTACTGTCTATAATTACATCCACATCGGCAATGCACGCCCCGTCATCGTTTATGATACGGTTCGCCGTTACCTCGAGTACCGCGGGTATGATGTACACTATATTTCGAACTTCACGGATGTCGACGATAAATTGATCAAGGCAGCCAATGAACTCGGGGAGACTGTTCCGGAAATTGCTGAACGATTCATCAAAGCCTACTTTGATAATACGCAAGCGCTTGGCTGTGCAAAAGCTGATGCGCATCCGCGTGTGACCGAGCATATGGAGCAGATCATCGAATTTATCGAAGCGTTGATTGAGAAAGGCTTTGCTTATGAATCACAGGGGGATGTTTATTACCGCACCCGTAAATTCGAAGGCTACGGCAAGCTGTCGCATCAATCGGTTGATGAACTGAAAGTCGGGGCACGCATCGAAACCGGCGACAAAAAAGAAGATGAACTGGACTTTGTGTTATGGAAAGCGGCCAAGCCGAATGAAATCTCATGGGACAGCCCATGGGGCGAAGGGCGTCCGGGCTGGCACATCGAGTGCTCGGTGATGGCGCGCGAACATTTGGGAGATACAATCGATATCCACGCAGGCGGCCAGGATCTGACATTCCCGCACCATGAAAATGAAATTGCGCAGTCGGAAGCTTATACTGGAAAACCGTTTGCCCGTTACTGGATGCATAATGGCTATATCAATATCGATAATGAAAAAATGTCGAAGTCATTGAATAACTTCGTGTTGGTGAATGATATCTTAAAGGAAATGGATCCGCAGGTTCTTCGTTTCTTCATGCTGTCGGTGCATTACCGCCATCCGATCAATTATTCGCAGCAATTGGTGGAGGATGCAGTGGCTGGACTGGAACGTCTGCGCACTTCCTATTCGAATTTGAAGCATCGCTTGAGCGTGTCCGCTGAGCTTGGCGACCATTCCGATATCTGGCTGGCAAAAATCGAAGAAATCAAAAAAGAATTCATTGAAACGATGGATGACGATTTCAACACGGCGCATGGCATTTCAAAGCTGTTCGATCTGTCCCGTCTGGCAAATACGTACCTCTTGGAAAAACAGACTTCTTCCGAAGTGATGGAAACATTCCTGTCGGTGTTTGATGAATTGGCGGGTGTCCTCGGGCTGCCGTTCAAACAGGAGGAAGAGTTACTGGATGCTGAAGTCGAGGCTTTATTGGCAGAGCGGATCGAAGCACGCAAAAACCGTGACTTTGCCCGTGCCGATGAAATCCGTGATTTGTTCAAGGAAAAGAATATCATCCTGGAAGATACGGCCCAAGGCACACGTTGGAAGAGGGGGTAAGGGCTTGGAAGGATTACGCAATCAGGATGTCGATCAATTGAACGCCCTTGCACTCGCCTATATGGGAGATGCAGTTTATGAGCAGGCTGTGCGCGAGCATTTGCTGCGCTCGGGCCGGGTGAAACCGAATACGCTGCACCGGATGTCGACGACTTTTGTTTCTGCAAAAGCGCAGGCGGTCGTGCTGAAGCGCCTGACGGAAGAAGAATTTCTGTCAGAACAGGAACTGGCAGTCATGCGCCGCGGCCGCAACGCCAAGTCCGGTTCAGTGCCGAGAAACACCGACGTCCAGACTTATAATTTCAGTACGGCTTTTGAAGCTGTGCTGGGTTGGAATTATTTAAAAGGCCATACGGAGCGGGTAAGCGAAATCATTGCGTATGCCATCAATATAATAGAAGAGCTGAGAGGAGTGATCAAATGACGGAGGAATTGGAACCGGAAATCATTGGCGGTAAAAACCCGGTGCTTGAAGCTTTGCGGGCGGATCGGGATATCAATAAAATCTGGATTGCTGAAGGTGTCCAGAAAAAAGGGATAGCCGAACTTCTGCAATTGGCGAAAGAAAAGAAAGTCATCGTCCAGTTTGTGCCGAAGAAAAAAATCGACGGTCTGACGGATTCGAACCATCAGGGGATAGCTGCAGCGGTTGCTGCCTATAATTACGCGGAACTGGATGATTTATTCAAAGTGGCGGAGTCGCGTTCGGAAGATCCGTTCTTTCTGATTCTTGATGAACTGGAAGATCCGCATAACCTGGGATCGATCATGCGGACGGCGGATGCGGTCGGTGCCCACGGATTGATAATCCCGAAACGCCGGGCAGTCGGTTTGACGGCAGTCGTGGCGAAGGCCTCCACAGGTGCCATCGAACATATTCCGGTCGTGAGGGTCAATAATCTGTCGCAGATTGTGGATGAGCTGAAAAAGCGCAACGTCTGGATTGCCGGAACGGACGCGAAAGAATCGGTGGATTACCGGAAGATGGATGCTTCATTGCCGCTTGCGGTCATTATCGGCAGTGAAGGCAAAGGGATGAGCCGGATCCTGCGCGAGAAATGCGATTTCCTTTACCAGCTGCCGATGGTCGGCCATGTAACTTCCCTGAATGCTTCCGTAGCAGCGAGCCTGCTCATGTACGAAGTCTACCGGAAGCGCAATCCGCTGGGTTAAGCGATATGAATATTCTGCTGGTTGATGGCTATAACATCATTGGAGACTGGGTGGAACTAAGGGAATTGAAGAAAGATAAGCTGGCCTCCGCCAGAGACCGGCTGATCGAAAGGATGGCGGAGTACCGCGGCTATAAAGGGTGGCGGGTCATCATTGTATTCGATGCGCATCTTGTTCCGGGAATCGAAGCGCGAAATCTCACTTCGGACGTTGAAGTCATCTTCACTAAAGAGAGTGAAACTGCAGATGAACGGATAGAGAAGCTGGCGGTCAGCTTGAATAATCGCCGGGACCAGGTTTATGTGGCCACTTCGGATTCCACCGAACAATGGGTGATCTTCGCCAAAGGCGCATTGCGGATCTCCGCCAGGGAATTGGAAATCGAAGTAGAAGAGATTCAAAAAAAGATTTCCGAAAAAGTGAAAGAAATACAACGGCAGCAGGCAATATCAAAAATTGCCTTACCGACTGAAATTGCAGAAATATTTGAAAAATGGCGCCGTGGAATGAAATGATAGGTTGACGCTCAATTTTTAGTTCCTGTATACTGATGATATCGAGGTTCGCGCGACCGGAGGGATAACCGTGGGAAATCAGGAACAAGTTCAAGCCCGGCGATTTATGGAAATGACAGATGAGGAACTTGTCAGTTTGGTCCACGACGGAAATACCGAAGCACTGGATTTTCTGATCAATAAATTTCGGCATTTCGTTCGGATGAAAGCCCGTTCTTATTTCCTGATCGGAGCTGACAAAGAGGACATTATCCAGGAAGGCATGATTGGCCTGTATAAAGCCATCCGTGATTTCCGCAGTGATAAACTGTCTTCTTTCAGGGCGTTTGCGGAATTGTGCATCATCCGGCAAATCATCACCGCCATCAAGACTGCCACACGCCAGAAGCATATTCCGCTGAATTCCTATGTATCTTTGGACAAGCCGATCTATGACGAGGAATCCGACCGTACGCTGATGGACGTGCTCACTGATAACGGAGTGGACGACCCACAGCAATTGATGATCAATAATGAAGAATTCATGTATATGGAAGAAAAAATGGGAGAAGTGCTCAGTGAACTGGAGCGCGAAGTGCTGGCATTGTATCTCGATGGCCAGACCTACCAGGAAATATCAGAAAAATTGGAGCGCCATGTCAAATCGATCGACAACGCGCTGCAGCGGGTCAAACGGAAACTGGAGCGGCATCTGCAAAAAGATGAAACCCGCACCTCCTGATGTGCTGTTGACATGGAAGTTTTAAGGTGATAACCTTGAAAAAGCTGCAAACTCGAATAGGGTGAGGAAAATGGCTAAAAAAATCGTTTTAAGCTGCTCGAAATGTGCATCCCGCAATTATACGGTTCCTGCGAAAGCGGAATCCAGCACACGTTTGGAACTTAATAAATTCTGTGCTCATTGCAATGGGCATACCGTGCATAAACAAACGTTATGAATTTAAGTGAATGCCGAACGATATAGAGTGATTTTTAAACTTCGGAGGTTTTTGAACAATGGGTAACATTGGCGATTTCTTTAAAAACGTCGTTTCGGAAATGAGAAAAGTAAGTTGGCCTAAACGCAAGGAATTGACACGCTATACGATCGTCGTTCTTTCCACAGTTATCTTCATGGCACTTTTCTTCGCATTGGTCGATACAGGCATCTCGGAATTATTCCGTTGGTTCTTAGCGCTGTAACAGAAGAAGCGCGCAACAAGAATAATGCATAAAAAATAGCCCGTCATTCTACGAGAACGGGTTTTTTCATTTGGAAAAAAGGAGGGATGGACGTTCAGTCCGTGCGATTATGGAAAAGAATTGGTATGTAGTCCACACATATTCCGGTTATGAAAATAAAGTCAAAGCCAATTTGGAAAAGCGTGTCGAAACAATGGGTATGCAAGATAAGATTTTTCGCGTCATCATTCCTGAAGAGCAGGAAACTGATTTTAAAGACGGCAAAAAACGCACAGTAATGCGCAAAACTTTCCCGGGATATGTTCTGGTCGAATTGATCATGACAGACGAATCCTGGTATGTTGTCCGCAATACGCCGGGAGTGACCGGATTCATCGGTTCTTCAGGTGGCGGAGCCAAGCCTACTCCGCTGCTTGATGAAGAAGTCGATTTCATCCTGAAGCAGATGGGCATGACAGAACGCCGTGTCGACATCAACTTTGCGGTTGCTGATATCGTCGAAGTCATGGAAGGGCCATTCGCGAACTTCCAGGGCAAAGTGGAAGAGATCGATGAGACTAAAGGCAAGGTGAAAGTTTCTATTGATATCTTCGGCCGTGAGACGAAAATGGAGCTTGATTTCGAGCAAGTCCAGAAAATATAAAAGCCGCTTGCTATTCCGTTTCATAAGTGGTATTATTTCATAGGTCAGACTGTCATAGGACAATCTGTACAATTTAGCTAATTCTATCAACATAGTTGACAGACAGATATTGAGTGGGAGGGGAAACCCTATTACCACATCACGGACTTAAGGAGGTGTGTTTCGTGGCTAAAAAAGTGATTAAAGTTGTAAAATTGCAGATTCCTGCAGCAAAAGCAAACCCAGCTCCACCGGTTGGACCTGCACTAGGTCAAGCAGGTGTTAACATCATGGGCTTCTGTAAAGAGTTCAACGCACGTACTGCTGAACAAGCAGGACTGATCATTCCAGTTGAGATTTCGGTATTTGAAGACCGTTCATTTACATTCATTACGAAAACTCCACCCGCTGCTGTTCTTTTGAAAAAAGCGGCTGGTATTGAATCAGGTTCAGGCGAACCGAACCGCAACAAAGTAGCGACTGTTAAACGCGATCAAGTTCGCGAAATCGCAGAAACTAAAATGCCAGATCTAAATGCCGCTTCAGTTGAAGCTGCAATGTTGATGGTTGAAGGTACTGCTCGCAGCATGGGCATTACTATCGAAGACTAATCCAGCAGTTGTTTTTGGACGGGTTGCGCAAGTTCGTAAAGAGCTGCGCAGCCTTTAATCGTGGGAGGTTTAAAACCGCTAGACCACAACAAGGAGGACAAGTAAAATGGCTAAAACAGGCAAAAAGCTGCGCGAAGCAGCAAAATTGATCGACCGTACTAACCTTTATGAGGCAAAAGAAGCGATTGAACTTGCGAAAAAAGCAAGCACAGTAAACTTCGATGCAACAGTTGAAGTGGCTTTCCGTCTTGGAATCGATACGCGCAAGAACGACCAGCAGATCCGCGGAGCAGTTGTGCTTCCAAATGGTACTGGTAAAACTCAAAGCGTATTAGTATTCGCTAAAGGCGACAAGCTGAAAGAAGCTGAAGCAGCTGGCGCTGATTTCGTAGGCGATGCTGAATATATCCAAAAAATCCAACAAGGATGGTTTGACTTCGACGTGATCGTAGCAACACCTGACATGATGGGTGAAGTTGGTAAAATCGGCCGCGTATTGGGACCAAAAGGCTTGATGCCAAACCCGAAAACAGGAACTGTTACATTTGATGTAGCTAAAGCTGTTCAGGAAATCAAAGCTGGTAAAGTGGAATACCGTGCAGACAAAACAGGTATCATCCACGCGCCAATCGGAAAAGTTTCTTTCGATGACAGCAAACTTGCTGAAAACTTGGAAGCTATCTACGATGTAGTAGTTAAAGCTAAACCGGCTACTGCTAAAGGAACTTACATTAAATCACTTAACGTAACAACTACAATGGGACCTGCTGTAAAAGTTGACCCGACGAAAGTTGTCGTTAAATAATTTATTGACATTACACAATATCTCGGCTATAATAGCGGAGTTGTGAAATATACGTTTGTACCGCAGACAGCAGGGGCGCCAGTCGCTTAAATTATCCCTGCCGAGGACAATGAATTCAGTAAACATCTTTTTGATGCTGACTTTATGCCTCTGTGTCTGTAATGGACCAGAGGCTTTTCTTATGGAAACGGTATGAATGGAAAATCTATGGGAGGTGCCAAAATGACAAAAGCAGTTGAAACGAAAAAAGTTGTCGTGCAAACAATCGCTGATAAATTCGGCTCTGCAGCTTCTGTAGTAGTCGTTGATTACCGCGGATTGAACGTTGCACAATTAACAGAACTTCGTAAACAGCTTCGTGAAGCAGGCGTTGAGTTCAAAGTCTACAAAAACTCAATGACTCGCCGTGCTACTGAAATGCATGGTCTTGAAGCGATCAACGAACACTTTACAGGTCCTAACGCTATCGCATTTTCTAACGAAGATGTCGTAGCGCCAGCGAGAATCATCAACGATTTCGCGAAAAAGAACGAAGCGCTTGAAATTAAAGCGGGCGTTATCGAAGGTGCTGTATCTTCTGCGGAAGATATTAAAGCATTGGCAGAACTTCCATCACGCGAAGGTCTATTGTCTATGCTACTCAGCGTGCTTCAAGCTCCAGTCCGCAACTTTGCTGCTACAACAAAAGCAGTTGCAGACCAAAAAGAAGAACAAGAACAAGGCGCTTAATCTCTTAGCTGCCTAGCAATACAAAAAAATTACCTATCATAGGAGGAACTAATAATGACACAAGAACAAATCTTAGACGCAATCAAAGAAATGACAGTTCTACAACTTAACGACCTTGTTAAAGCAATCGAAGAAGAATTCGGCGTAACTGCTGCTGCTCCTGTAGCTGCTGCAGCTGGCGGCGGCGCTGCTGCTGCTGAAGAGCAAACTGAATTTGATGTAATCCTTGCTTCTGCAGGAGACCAAAAAATCAAAGTTATCAAAGCAGTACGCGAAGTTACTGGCCTAGGCTTGAAAGAAGCTAAAGCACTAGTTGACGAAGCTCCTAAAGCTCTTAAAGAAGGCGTTTCTAAAGAAGATGCAGAAGAAATCAAAGGCAAACTTGAAGAAGTTGGCGCTTCAGTAGAAGTTAAATAATTTCTGAATCTTAATAGCAATACAGAAAAAGCTCGTCAGTGTAAACCGACGAGCTTTTTCTTCATTTTAAATTTAACTTCGTGCCGCTGGTTGATTAATGTAAGGAGGGCTTTTTATGTCACAGCATTATTATTCCAAAAATCCTCAAACGACAAGCAAACCCCAAGAATGGGATTTTACCCTGCGTGGCGAAAAATTTCATTTCCAGACGGATTCGGGTGTATTCAGCAAAAACGAAGTGGATTTCGGTTCACGGGTCTTGATTGACACATTCGAAGATTCTGCTGTAGAAGGGCCGGTGCTGGATGTCGGCTGCGGTTATGGGCCGATTGGAATTGCCATCGCAAAATCTTTTCCCCGGAAACAAGTTCATATGGTGGACGTCAATACACGCGCCATCGAACTGGCCAAGAAAAATGCAACGAAAAATAATGTTGAAAATGTTGAAATCTATGAAAGTGATGGACTTTCTGCAGTTGAAGAAGAAGGGTTTTCGGCAATATTGACGAATCCTCCGATCCGCGCCGGTAAGGAAACGGTTTTCAGATTTTACGAAGAAGCATGGAGTAAAGTTGCGCTTGGCGGATCGTTATGGGTGGTAATCCAGAAAAAGCAGGGAGCTCCTTCGACGCAGGAAAAATTGGAAGAACTTTTCGGCAATTGCCGAGTGGCGGAAAAGAAGAAGGGATACTTCATTTTTGAGGCCAGAAAAGTTTGACTTGACAAAATCCCTATGATATTATAATGAAATGCAAAATTTATTATTTTGAGGTCGTTTGCCCTTTTTCGGGCAGAGCATGGCGACAGTACCAATCACGTGTTAACCGAAAATGAGCTGATTTATTGGTCTCGTTTTCTTTTTGTCTTTTCGATATCATACACCATTTTGTAGAAATCGCAAAGACCTATAATCGTTTTATTGAGGGGTGAATAAGTTGGTAGGTCAACTAGTTCAGTACGGTCAACATCGTCAACGCAGAAGTTTTTCGAGAATCAGTGAAGTGCTGGATCTTCCGAACCTGATTGAAATTCAATCATCATCTTATGAGTGGTTCCTTGAAGAAGGGCTGCGCGAAATGTTCCGCGATATTTCGCCGATTGAAGATTTCACAGGAAATCTGTCGCTCGAGTTTGTTGATTACAGTCTTGCAGAACCGAAGTATCCAGTAGACGAATCAAAAGAACGCGATGTTACTTACGCGGCTCCACTGCGTGTTAAAGTGCGTCTTCATAACAAAGAAACGGATGAAGTGAAAGAGCAGGATGTTTTCATGGGAGATTTCCCATTGATGACAGAAACCGGCACTTTCGTCATCAACGGCGCTGAACGCGTCATCGTTTCACAGCTTGTCCGTTCACCAAGCGTCTATTTCCATGACAAAACAGATAAAAACGGTAAAAAAGGATTTGGCGCAACTGTCATTCCAAACCGTGGTGCCTGGCTTGAATACGAAACAGATGCGAAAGATGTTGTGTATGTCAGAATCGACCGCACACGAAAACTTCCTGTAACGGTGCTATTGAGAGCGCTTGGATTCGGTTCCGACCAGGAAATCATCGATTTGCTTGGCGATAACGAATACTTACGCAATACGCTTGAAAAAGATAATACAGAAAGCACTGAAAAAGCGCTTCTGGAAATTTACGAGCGTCTGCGCCCGGGTGAACCACCGACAGTCGAAAGTGCAAAGAGCTTATTATATTCACGCTTCTTCGACCCAAAACGCTATGACTTGGCCAATGTAGGCCGTTATAAAATGAACAAGAAGCTTCACATCAAGAACCGCCTTTTCAATCAAACTATTGCCGAAACGCTGGTTGATCCGGAAACAGGGGAAATTCTTGTAGAAGCTGGTACAGTCATCGATCGCCGCGTCCTTGATAAAATCATCCCGAATCTTGAAAGTGGTGTGGGCTTCCATACTGTCACTCAAGTAGGCGGAGTTTTAGAAGGCGACGTGACATTGCAGGCTGTTAAGATTTATGCTCCGAATGACGAAGAGCAAAAAGAGATCACTGTTATAAGCAATGCTTATATAGAAGATAAGATCAAGCATGTAACTCCTGCCGATATCATTTCTTCCATCAGTTACTTCTTTAACCTTTTATACGGAGTTGGAAACACTGACGATATCGATCACCTTGGTAACCGTCGTCTCCGTTCAGTCGGAGAGCTTTTGCAAAACCAGTTCCGCATCGGTTTATCCCGTATGGAACGCGTTGTGCGTGAGCGTATGTCCATCAACGATACACAAGCGATCGTACCTCAGCAATTGATCAACATCCGTCCGGTTATTGCATCAATTAAAGAGTTCTTCGGCAGTTCGCAATTATCGCAGTTCATGGACCAAACGAACCCGCTTGCTGAATTGACGCACAAACGCCGTCTGTCAGCGCTTGGGCCTGGTGGTTTAACGCGTGAGCGCGCCGGTTTTGAAGTGCGTGACGTTCATTACTCGCATTATGGCCGCATGTGTCCGATTGAAACTCCTGAGGGACCGAACATCGGCTTGATCAATACACTTTCCACATTCGCGAAAGTGAATAAATTCGGATTTATTGAAACACCTTACCGCCGCGTTGATCCTGAAACTGGTCTTGTGACAGGTCAAATCGATTATCTGACAGCTGATGAAGAGGATAATTACGTAGTGGCACAGGCGAACTCAGTCTTAAATCCGGATGGTTCATTTGTCGAAGAAGAAGTAGTGGCCCGTTTCCGCGGTGAAAACACGCTTTATAAACGCAGCAGCGTCGATTACATGGACGTTTCGCCGAAACAGGTCGTTTCTGTTGCGACTGCTTGTATCCCGTTCCTTGAAAATGATGACTCCAACCGTGCCCTTATGGGTGCGAACATGCAGCGTCAGGCTGTTCCGTTGTTAAATCCGGAAGCTCCTTTTGTAGGTACTGGAATGGAACATCTTGCAGCAAGAGATTCAGGTGCAGCAGTCATTGCTAAAAACGACGGAATCGTCGAGTACGTGGAAGCGAAAGAAATCCGCGTGCGCCGCATAGAAGAAGTTGACGGCAATGAAGTCAAAGGCGATACAGACACTTATCGTTTGCAGAAATTCATCCGTTCAAACCAAGGTACAAGCTATAACCAGCGTCCGATCGTTAAAGTCGGAGACCGTGTTTCAAAACGCGATATCCTGGCTGATGGACCTTCAATGGAGCGCGGCGAAATGGCATTGGGCCGAAATGTCCTGGTAGCATTCATGACATGGGATGGTTTCAACTATGAAGATGCGATCATCATGAGTGAACGTCTTGTTAAAGATGACGTTTATACTTCTGTTCATATTGAAGAATACGAATCAGATTCCCGTGACACGAAATTGGGACCTGAAGAAATTACACGTGATATTCCAAACGTCGGTGAAGATGCACTTCGCAACCTTGATGACCGTGGAATCATCCGTGTCGGGGCAGAAGTTAAAGATGGCGACATCCTTGTCGGTAAAGTAACGCCTAAAGGCGTAACGGAATTGACTGCGGAAGAACGCTTGCTTCACGCCATTTTCGGTGAAAAAGCTCGCGAAGTCCGTGATACATCGCTGCGTGTGCCACACGGCGCCGGCGGTATTGTATTGGATGTTAAAATCTTCAACCGTGAAGACGGCGATGAGTTGCCGCCAGGCGTTAACCAATTGGTCCGTGCTTATATCGTGCAGAAACGTAAGATTTCTGTCGGTGATAAAATGGCCGGACGCCACGGTAACAAAGGTGTTATCTCCCGGATCCTTCCGGAAGAAGATATGCCGTTCATGCCGGATGGCACTCCTGTCGACATCATGTTGAACCCGCTTGGCGTTCCTTCCCGTATGAACATCGGGCAAGTACTGGAACTTCACTTGGGAATGGCTTCCCGTTCACTTGGCATTCATATGGCTTCATCGGTATTTGATGGAGCGAATGAAGAAGATGTTCTGGAAACAATGGAAGAAGCAGGCATGCCTAGAGACGGGAAAACCATCCTTTATGATGGCCGTTCAGGTGAAGCCTTCGATAACCGTGTATCTGTCGGAATCATGTATATGATCAAACTGGCACACATGGTTGACGATAAGCTCCATGCCCGTTCAACTGGACCATATTCACTCGTTACCCAGCAGCCGCTTGGTGGTAAAGCACAATTCGGCGGACAGCGTTTCGGTGAGATGGAAGTTTGGGCGCTTGAAGCATACGGTGCTGCACATACGCTGCAGGAAATTTTGACTGTCAAGTCGGATGATGTAGTCGGACGTGTTAAAACGTATGAAGCAATTGTTAAAGGCGAAAGTGTTCCGGAGCCTAGTGTGCCGGAATCATTCAAAGTATTGATAAAAGAACTTCAAAGTCTTGGTATGGATGTTAAAATGCTGACAATCGATGATGAGGAAATTGAATTGCGCGATTTGGATGAAGAGGAAGATCTTCAACCCGCTGATTCTTTGAACATCCTGCCGATTGCAGATCAGGAAACACCGATTGGAACAGTTGATTGATAAATAATTGGAGAAGGGCAGTCCAGCACTGCCCCGCATCCATTCACTTGGTCATTAACGAGGAAGAGCCGTATAGAAACTCGAGACAAAAGGGAGGTAGGCTCCTTGATAGATGTGAACAATTTTGAGTACATGAAAATCGGATTAGCTTCACCCGATAAAATTCGCTCATGGTCTTATGGAGAAGTCAAAAAGCCAGAAACAATTAACTATCGTACATTAAAACCGGAAAAAGACGGTTTGTTCTGTGAACGTATTTTCGGTCCTACAAAAGACTGGGAATGCCATTGCGGAAAATACAAACGCGTTCGTTATAAAGGTGTTGTCTGTGATCGCTGTGGCGTAGAAGTCACGCGTTCGAAAGTCCGCCGTGAACGCATGGGGCACATCGAATTAGCTGCGCCAGTTTCACATATCTGGTATTTCAAAGGCATTCCGAGCCGCATGGGACTTATCCTTGATATGTCACCGCGTTCATTGGAAGAAGTTATTTACTTTGCTTCATATGTTGTTATCGATCCTGCGGATACACCGCTTGAAAAGAAACAATTGCTGTCTGAAAAAGAATACCGCGCTTACCGTGACAAATTCGGTAAGAAATTCCAGGCTGCAATGGGAGCCGAAGCGATCAAGCGACTTCTTCAGGAAATTGATCTTGAGCGCGAAACGGATTCATTGAAAGAAGAATTGAAAACAGCTCAAGGGCAACGCCGCACACGTGCGATCAAACGCCTTGAAGTTGTGGAATCATTCCGTAATTCAGGCAACAACCCGGATTGGATGATTCTTGATGTTCTGCCTGTAATTCCGCCGGAGCTTCGTCCGATGGTTCAATTGGATGGCGGCCGTTTCGCCACTTCTGATTTGAACGATCTTTACCGTCGTGTAATCAACCGGAACAACCGTTTGAAACGCCTATTGGATTTAGGCGCGCCAAGCATCATTGTTCAAAACGAGAAACGCATGCTTCAGGAAGCTGTAGATGCGCTGATTGATAATGGCCGACGCGGCCGTCCTGTAACAGGACCGGGTAACCGTCCATTGAAATCTCTTTCTCATATGCTTAAAGGGAAACAAGGCCGTTTCCGTCAAAACCTTCTTGGTAAACGTGTCGATTATTCAGGCCGTTCCGTTATTGTTGTCGGACCGAACTTGAAAATGTATCAATGTGGTTTGCCGAAAGGGATGGCGATCGAGTTGTTCAAGCCTTTCGTTATGAAAGAGCTTGTTGAACGCGGACTTGCCCATAATATTAAGAGCGCAAAACGCAAAATCGAACGTCTTCATTCTGAAGTTTGGGATGTACTGGAAGATGTCATCAAGGAGCATCCGGTTCTATTGAACCGTGCACCGACACTTCACAGACTTGGCATCCAGGCTTTCGAACCGACATTGGTCGAAGGTAAAGCAATTCGCCTTCACCCATTGGTATGTACAGCATACAACGCCGATTTTGATGGTGACCAAATGGCTGTCCACGTTCCGCTTTCATCTGAAGCTCAAGCTGAAGCAAGATTGTTGATGCTGGCAGCTCAGAACATTTTGAACCCGAAAGACGGAAAACCAGTTGTTACTCCTTCACAGGATATGGTTTTGGGGAACTATTACCTTACGTTGGAGCGCAAAGGCGCAACTGGCGAAGGAGCTACGTTCTCTGGACCTGAAGAAGTTTTAGTCGCTTATCAGACTGGCCATGTTCATTTGCATACCCGTATTGCAATCAAGGCAGCTTCTGTAAACAACCCGACTTTCACAGCTGAACAAAACAAAATGTTATTGCTGACAACTGTCGGCAAGATCATTTTCAATGAAATTCTGCCGAAGTCGTTCCCTTATATCAACGAACCGACAGATTATAACTTGCAAGTTGAAACGCCAGCCAAATATTTTGTCCCAACAACGACAGATATTCGGAAGCACATTGAAGAGGCTGAACTTGTAACGCCATTCAAGAAGAAAATTCTTGGTGAAATCATCGCTGAAGTATTTAAACGTTTCCATATTACGGAAACTTCAAGAATGCTTGACCGCATGAAGAGCCTTGGATTCAAATATTCCACTCAAGCTGGTATTACGGTTGGTATTTCTGATATCGTCGTTCTTCCGGATAAAGGTGAAATTCTTGTTGAAGCTCAAGACAATGTAGATAAAGTCATGAAACAATTCCGTCGTGGTTTAATCACTGAAGAGGAGCGCTATGCACGCGTCATTTCTTTCTGGAGCAGCGCGAAAGATGTTATCCAGGAAAAATTGATGGCATCCCTCGACAATATGAACCCGATCTTTATGATGAGTGACTCCGGTGCCCGTGGTAACGCATCCAACTTTACACAATTAGCTGGTATGCGCGGACTCATGGCCAACCCGGCAGGACGCATCATTGAACTGCCGATCAAATCTTCATTCCGTGAAGGTTTAACGGTATTGGAATACTTCATCTCAACTCACGGTGCACGTAAAGGTCTTGCCGATACAGCACTGAAAACTGCCGATTCAGGTTACTTGACCCGTCGTCTCGTAGACGTTGCACAAGATGCGATTGTCCGTGAAAATGACTGTGGCACTGACCGCGGCCTGTTGGTTGGAGCGTTGATGGAAGGTACGGAAGTAATCGAAGAGTTGGAAGAGCGTATCGTTGGACGCCACGCTAAGAAAACAATTCGCCATCCTGAAACAAAAGAAGTGATTGTCGCGAAAGACGAATTGATCACACAAGATTTGACTCGCCTCATTGTTGAAGCGGGCATCAAAGAAGTGACGATCCGTTCAGCATTCACTTGTAACACGAAACACGGCGTCTGCAAAAAATGTTACGGCACGAACCTTGCGACTGGTGACGAAGTTGAAGTGGGCGAAGCAGTTGGTATTATTGCAGCCCAGTCAATCGGGGAACCAGGAACGCAGCTTACGATGCGTACATTCCACACAGGCGGTGTAGCAGGAGACGATATCACGCAAGGTCTTCCGCGTATCCAGGAAATTTTCGAATCAAGAAATCCGAAAGGCCAGGCAGTGATTTCTGAAATTACAGGTACGGTTACTGAAATCGATGAAATTCGCGAAGGCCAAAAAGAAATCACGATTCAAGGTGACGTTGAAACACGTAAATATTTGGCTCCATACAATGCGCGCCTTAAAGTGCAGGCGGATGATGTCATCGTTCGCGGCCAGGTATTGACAGATGGTTCAATTGATCCGAAACAATTATTGCAAGTTAAAGATGTACAAGCTGTTCAAGTTTATCTATTGAAGGAAGTTCAAAAAGTTTACCGTATGCAGGGTGTTGAAATCGGCGACAAACACGTGGAAGTCATGGTTCGCCAGATGTTCCGTAAAGTCCGTGTAATTGAAGCCGGCGATACAGAACTGTTGCCAGGTTCACTGTTGGATATCCACCAATTTACAGAAGCGAATGTTAAAGCTGTTCTTGAAGGAAACCTTCCGGCAACCAGCCGTCCGGTCATCCTCGGAATCACAAAAGCTTCACTTGAAACAGAATCATTCCTTTCAGCTGCATCGTTCCAGGAAACAACGCGCGTCTTAACGGATGCTGCGATCAAAGGGAAACGCGATGAACTACTCGGCTTGAAAGAGAATGTCATCATCGGTAAACTTGTTCCTGCTGGTACTGGAATGCAGCGTTACCGCCAAATTAAAATCGCTCAAAGCGAAAAAGCGCCAACGGAAGAAATCGTCGGTTCTGAATCGTAAGTAAAGTGAACAGATTTCGGGGAGTGCTAACGGGCTCCCCGGGATTTTTTATGAATTTAGTTGACATGAAATTCACAGGGTGATATTATGTTGAAGGTTGATGATTAGCGATCTTTCATTTTATTGGTATGCAAATACCTTGAAAATTGGCAAGAAACGCGAATTATCTTCGGTACTAAGCAACAGTAATAGCGTTTAAAGTGGCATTGTCCAAGAATATATAAGTGGAACGCTTGGATGACCCATCATGATCGTCCGGACATCAATGATAAGGTCAGGTCAAACGGATTCACCCAAGATAAAAGCTTGGCTAGGCAGAAAGTTATCCTCTGCAGCTGCTGAAGCAATTACTGGATACCAGTTTTTGTGTAGAAAACACAAAGACTTTGTTTTTTACCCAAAAATGAACCACCTGGATATGTGGTATTAGAACACCTTTTGAGAGGAGGAAAAAATCGATGCCTACAATTAACCAATTAGTTAACAAGCCTCGTAAACCAAAAAGCTCTAAATCAGACTCACCAGCGTTGAACAAAGGGTATAACAGCTTCAAAAAGTCTCAGACTAACGTAAGCTCACCTCAGAAACGTGGAGTTTGTACTCGTGTTGGTACAATGACACCGAAAAAACCAAACTCCGCATTGCGTAAATACGCGCGTGTACGTTTGACTAACCAAATCGAGGTCAATGCATACATCCCTGGAGAAGGCCACAACCTTCAAGAGCACAGTGTAGTTCTTCTTCGCGGCGGACGCGTAAAAGATTTACCTGGTGTGCGTTACCATATCGTACGTGGAGCACTTGATACTGCTGGAGTAAACGGCCGTATGCAAGGACGTTCTAAATACGGAACTAAACGCCCTAAAGAAAAAAAATAATCAATTAAATTAACGAATAACCTTCGTTGAAAGGAGGAACATACATGCCTCGTAAAGGTCCTGTAGCTAAACGTGACGTGTTGCCAGATCCAATTTATAATTCGAAATTGGTGACACGCTTAATTAATAAAATGATGGTTGACGGAAAAAGAGGTACTTCACAAAAGATCCTATACGGAGCGTTCGAACTAGTTAAAGAACGCAGCGGTAAAGATCCGATTGAAGTATACGAACAAGCATTGGCTAACGTTATGCCAGTTCTTGAAGTTCGCGCTCGCCGTGTTGGTGGTGCAAACTACCAAGTACCGGTTGAAGTTCGTCCTGAACGCCGTACAACTTTAGGCCTTCGCTACCTTGTAAACTATTCACGTCTTCGTGGAGAGAAAACAATGGAAGAGCGTTTGGCTAATGAAATCATGGATGCTGCCAACAACACTGGTTCAGCAGTTAAGAAACGTGAAGATATTCATAAAATGGCAGAAGCGAACAAAGCCTTCGCTCACTACCGCTGGTAAGATCTTACAAGATTTTAAAATCTTAATCCGAGATGGAAGGAGAAGAACAACATGCCTAGAGAGTTCTCCTTAGACAAAACACGTAATATCGGAATCATGGCCCACATCGATGCCGGTAAAACGACTACTACGGAGCGTATTTTATATTACACAGGCCGAATCCATAAAATCGGCGAAACGCATGAAGGTGCTTCTCAAATGGACTGGATGGAGCAAGAGCAAGAGCGTGGAATCACGATCACTTCTGCTGCAACAACAGCTTCATGGAAAGAGCACCGCGTCAACATCATCGATACTCCTGGACACGTAGACTTCACTGTAGAAGTTGAACGTTCACTGCGCGTACTTGATGGTGCTGTAACGGTTCTTGATGCTCAATCAGGTGTTGAGCCGCAAACTGAAACAGTTTGGCGTCAAGCTACAACATATGGCGTGCCACGTGTTGTATTCGTAAACAAAATGGATAAAATCGGTGCTGACTTCCTTTACTCAGTTGGAACGTTGCATGACCGCTTGCAGGCGAATGCACATCCAATCCAATTGCCGATTGGTGCAGAAGACGAATTCTCAGGGATCATCGATCTTGTTGAAATGAATGCACGCTTCTACGCTAACGACCTTGGAACTGAAATCACTGAAGGGGATATTCCTGAAGAGTATAAAGAGCTTGCTGAAGAATGGCACACTAAACTAGTGGAAGCTGTTGCTGAGCTTGACGAAAACTTGATGGAAAAATACCTTGGTGGCGAAGAACTTACAGTAGACGAACTTAAAGCAGCAATCCGTAAAGGAACGTTGGATGTTGAGTTCTACCCTGTAGTTTGTGGTACTGCTTTCAAAAACAAAGGTGTTCAATTAATGCTTGATGCAGTAATTGATTACCTGCCATCACCACTTGATGTACCTCCAATGACTGGTGTTCTTCCGGATTCTGACGAAGAAGTATTGCGCAGACCAGATGAAAACGAACCGTTCTCAGCATTGGCGTTTAAAGTTATGACAGATCCATACGTTGGGAAGCTTACTTTCTTCCGTGTGTATTCTGGAACACTTAAATCAGGCTCATACGTACAAAACTCTTCTAAAGGCAAACGCGAGCGCGTAGGACGTATCCTTCAGATGCACGCTAACTCCCGTGAAGAGATCGCTGAAGTTTACTGCGGTGATATCGCAGCGGCTATCGGCCTTAAAGATACATCAACTGGTGATACTTTAAGTGACGAGAAGCAGCAAGTAATCCTTGAGCGTATGGTATTCCCAGAACCGGTTATTTCACTTTCTGTGGAACCAAAATCAAAAGCGGACCAAGACAAAATGGGTCAAGCCCTTGCTAAATTGCAAGAAGAAGATCCTACTTTCCGTGCTCACACTGACCAGGAAACTGGCCAAACGATCATCGCAGGTATGGGTGAACTTCACCTTGATATCCTAGTTGACCGTATGAAACGTGAATTCAACGTAGAAGCTAACGTAGGGGCGCCTCAGGTATCTTACCGTGAGACATTCCGCCAGTCAGCTAAAGTTGAAGGTAAGTTCGTACGCCAATCAGGTGGTCGTGGACAATTCGGACACGTTTGGATCGAATTCGCGCCAAACGAAGAAGGAGCAGGTTTCGAGTTTGAAAATGCTATCGTTGGTGGTGTTGTTCCACGTGAATACATCCCAGCAGTCGAAGCGGGTCTTCGTGACTCACTAGACAACGGTGTTATCGCCGGATATCCTTTGATCGATATCAAAGCTAAATTGTTCGACGGATCTTACCATGATGTTGACTCCAACGAAATGGCATTTAAAGTTGCTGCGTCAATGGCACTTAAAAACGCTATCTCTAAAGTTAACCCGGTAATTCTTGAGCCTATCATGCGCGTTGAGGTTGTTATCCCTGAGGAATACCTTGGAGATATCATGGGTGACATCACGTCACGCCGCGGACGCGTAGAAGGTATGGATGCTCGTGGTAACGCACAGGTTGTTCGTGCAATGGTTCCACTTGCTGAAATGTTTGGATATGCAACTTCATTGCGTTCTAACACGCAAGGCCGTGGTGTGTTCTCAATGCACTTCGATCACTATGAAGAAGTACCAAAATCACTTTCTGAAGACATCATCAAAAAAAATAAAGGTCAATAATTGAAATTTGATCTTTAATCAAGTATAAATAATTTGTATGCCAGGAATGATAGGGCCCTATTATTCCGGCACAGCAAGTTAAAAAAATTAACTTAAATTATGAGGAGGACTTTTCTAATGGGTAAAGCTAAATTTGACCGTTCAAAAACACACGCTAATATTGGTACAATTGGTCACGTTGACCATGGTAAAACAACTTTGACTGCAGCAATCGCTACAGTACTTGCTAAAGCGTCAGGCGGGGAAGCTCGTTCTTACGACCAAATCGATAACGCACCAGAAGAAAAAGAGCGCGGTATCACAATCAACACTTCTCACGTTGAGTACGAAACTGCTACTCGCCACTATGCACACGTTGACTGCCCAGGACACGCTGACTATGTTAAAAACATGATCACTGGTGCTGCACAAATGGACGGCGGGATCTTGGTAGTATCTGCTGCTGACGGCCCAATGCCACAAACTCGTGAGCACATCCTTCTTTCACGTCAAGTAGGTGTTCCTTACCTTGTAGTATTCATGAACAAATGCGACATGGTAGACGACGAAGAACTTCTTGAACTAGTTGAAATGGAAGTTCGCGACCTTCTATCTGAATATGACTTCCCTGGCGATGACATTCCTGTCATCAAAGGTTCTGCTCTTAAAGCTCTTGAAGGAGATGCAGAATACGAAGAAAAAATCATGGAATTGATGAACGCAGTTGATGAGTACATCCCAACTCCACCGCGTGACACTGACAAGCCATTCATGATGCCTGTAGAGGACGTATTCTCTATCACTGGCCGTGGTACGGTTGCAACTGGCCGTGTTGAGCGTGGACAAGTTAAAGTTGGCGATAACGTTGACATCATCGGTATCAACGAAGAAGCTAAATCTACAACTGTTACAGGTGTAGAAATGTTCCGTAAATTGCTTGACTATGCTGAAGCTGGCGATAACATTGGTGCACTTCTTCGCGGAGTTTCCCGTGATGACATCCAACGTGGACAAGTATTGGCTAAACCAGGCACAATCACTCCACACACAACTTTCAAAGCTGAAGTATACGTTCTTTCAAAAGAAGAGGGTGGACGTCACACTCCATTCTTCACAAACTACCGTCCGCAGTTCTACTTCCGTACAACTGATGTAACTGGTGTTTGTAACCTTCCTGAAGGTGTAGAAATGGTTATGCCTGGCGACAACATCGAAATGGATGTTGAGCTAATCTCTCCAATCGCACTAGAAGAAGGAACTAAGTTCTCTATCCGTGAGGGTGGACGTACTGTAGGCGCTGGCGTTGTAGCTACAATCCAGAAGTAATTCCTGCTAAATGTAAAAATCCCTGTCTCTTCATGAGGCAGGGATTTTTTTATATTCTAATCAAAACTGGGCAGCTATACATAAAAGAAAACTGGGTAATTATCAGAACCAGTCGTTTGACAAGTTAAAGCTGATTTGATATTTTAATTGTTGTGCTTTAATGCTTTAGCAAACTAAAGGAGTTTTTTGTTATGAATGCAGTTATAGTGGCCGTATTGGTCATGTTGTTATTAAGTCTATTAAGAGTGAATGTTGTATTTGCGCTGCTTATCGGAGCGCTTGCAGGAGGACTGAGTGGCGGGCTTCCGTTTATGGATACGATAGGCGCCTTTACGTCGGGACTTGGAGAAGGGGCGGAAATAGCTCTGAGTTATGCCATGCTCGGAGGATTTGCGGTAGCAATCTCACGCACCGGTATTCCGGAGCTGCTAGTGCAGGGTGTATTGAAGATAGTAAACAAAGACGGCCAGGCGACGAGGGAAGGTTTGGCGAAGGCGTTGATCGTGCTGGCGCTTTTATCAATGGCGATCTTTTCACAGAATCTGATACCAATTCATATCGCCTTCATCCCCTTATTGGTTCCGCCGATTCTTCATATTTTGAATGAATTACGGATTGACCGTCGATTGATAGCTGCGGTCCTTACATTCGGATTGACTGCTCCTTATATTTTACTGCCTTATGGTTTTGGTTTGATCTTCCATGAGATTCTGGCAAACCAAATGGCGCTTGCGGGACTGGAGATTGAGATGGCGGATATTCCAAGAGCGATGGCGCTGCCGGTGGCTGGCCTTGCCGTAGGTCTGATCATTGCTGTCTTCATCTCCTACCGCAAACCGCGCGACTACCATGAAACTTCTTCTATAGAAGAAACCCGAATTAAAACGGCATCGATCAAAGATATCATTGTTACAATCATCGCCTTGGGTGCAGCGCTGTATGCGCAGATTGAAACAGACTCGATGATTGTTGGAGCGCTTGCGGGGATCATTGTGCTGTATGTGTTCGGCGCGATGAAATGGAAGGAAGCCGACGATGTGCTGACCGAAGGGATGCGCATGATGGCATTTATCGGATTCGTTATGATCACGGCGAATGGATTTGCTTCAGTCATTACAGCGACAGGAGCAGTGGAACCGTTGGTGGAAAGTGTTTCTGACTTGTTTGCCGGCAATAGAGGCTTGGCTGCATTGATGATGCTGATTGTCGGATTGTTTGTAACGATGGGCATCGGTTCATCCTTCGCCACAATACCTATCATTGCGGCAATATTCGTTCCACTGAGCATGGAGTTCGGATTTTCCACTATTGCAATCATCGCATTGATCGGCACAGCCGGCGCTCTGGGTGATGCAGGCTCACCGGCATCAGACTCGACGCTTGGACCGACCGCAGGATTGAACGTGGATGGCCAGCACAATCATATCTGGGACACCGTTGTTCCGACGTTCATCCACTACAATATCCCGCTCGTCATTTTCGGCTGGATTGCTGTAATGTTGCTTGGTTAAGAAAGAAATGTTCGGACTATTAGCGTATAGGTTGAATCTCAAGAAAATCCTGCTATACTAATAAAAGCGAATTGAAAAGAATTTCGTGGAAACACTTGCGAAGTTCTTTTTTATTTTGTATAATGGTGAATGTTGGTCTTTGACTGCGATGAAGCGAGAGGTTACCGATACACCCGGCCGCTTTGCCATGGCGAGTGATTGGAAAATTTTCGTGGAGAATGTCTATCAAAAATAGGCGAAAAGGAGGGAAAATAATGGCAAAACAGAAGATTCGTATCCGTTTAAAAGCATATGATCACAGAATTCTAGATCAGTCTGCTGAGAAAATCGTGGAAACTGCAAAACGTTCAGGTGCTAGTGTTTCGGGGCCGATCCCGTTGCCGACTGAAAAGTCTGTATACACGATCCTGCGTTCAGTCCATATCTACAAAGATTCTCGTGAGCAATTTGAAATGCGCACACATAAACGTCTGATCGATATCGTCAATCCTACACCACAAACTGTAGATGCATTGATGAAATTGGATTTACCATCTGGCGTTGACATTGAAATTAAACTTTAATCGGTAAACGAAATAGAAAACACAAAAATTTGCAGGAGGTGTGACAAATGACCAAAGGAATCTTAGGTAGAAAAATCGGTATGACGCAAGTTTTTGCTGAGAACGGTGATTTAATCCCTGTAACTGTAATTGAAGCAGCTCCAAACGTAGTGCTTCAGAAAAAGACAGTTGAGGTTGACGGCTATGAAGCAGTCCAACTAGGTTTTGAAGACAAGCGCGAAAAGCTTTCAAACAAACCTTCTAAAGGACACGTCGCAAAAGCTAACACTGCTCCTAAGCGCTTCATTCGCGAACTTCGCAATGTAAACTTAGCTGATTACGAGATTGGTCAGGAAGTCAAAGTTGATGTATTCGCAGAAGGCGATGTAGTAGATGTAACAGGAACAACGAAAGGTAAAGGTTTCCAGGGTGTTATTAAACGCCACGGACAATCACGCGGACCAATGAGTCACGGTTCACGCTACCACCGTCGTCCTGGTTCAATGGGTCCGGTTGCTCCTAACCGTGTATTCAAACAGAAGAAATTACCTGGTCAAATGGGTGGCACTACGATTACGATTCAAAACCTTCACATCGTGAAAGTTGATACTGAGCGTAACTTGCTTCTTATTAAAGGTAATGTTCCTGGATCTCGCAAAGCATTGATTCGTGTGAAAACAGCAATCAAAGCTAAATAATTATTTTTTGAAGAAAGGAGGAAACAGGAATGCCTAAAGTAGCTTTATTAAATCAAACAGGTTCACAAGTTGGAGATATCGAGTTGAACGATTACGTTTTCGGTATCGAACCAAATGAATCAGTACTATTTGACGCTGTAATCGCTCAACGCGCTTCACTTCGTCAAGGTAACCATAAAGTAAAAAACCGTTCTGAAGTAGCCGGTGGCGGTAAAAAGCCATGGCGCCAAAAAGGGACTGGACGTGCCCGTCAAGGTTCGATCCGTTCACCACAATGGCGTGGCGGTGGTATTGTCTTCGGACCAACACCACGCAGCTACAGCTATAAATTGCCTAAAAAAGTACGCCGTCTTGCAATGCGTTCAGCTTTGTCTTCGACAGTAGTGAACGAAAACCTGATGGTACTTGAAGGAATAACTTTTGACGCTCCAAAAACAAAGTCTTTCTTGCAATTGCAGAATGACCTTTCATTGGGCAAAAAAGTATTGTTCGTAACAGAGGATGTTAACGAAAACTTAGCATTGTCTGCCCGCAACATCCAAGGTATGACAGTAATCTCTGCAACTGGCATCAATGTTCTAGATCTTCTTGGACATGATAAAGTTGTTATGACGAAAGCTGCAATCGAAAAAATTGAGGAGGTGCTTAGTTAATGGAAGCACGTGATATTCTAAAGCGTCCGGTCATTACTGAGCGTTCTTCTGAAGTAATGGCAGATAAGAAGTACACTTTCGAAGTGGACACTCGCGCAAACAAAACACAAGTTAAACAAGCGGTTCAAGAAATCTTTGGCGTGAAAGTTGAGAAAGTCAACATCATGAACTACAAAGGTAAATTCAAGCGCATGGGCAAACACGCAGGCTACACTAACAAGCGCCGCAAAGCGATTGTGAAATTGACTGCTGACTCAAAAGAAATCGAATTGTTCGAGATTTAATTCTCTAAGTTCTGATAGGAACTAACTAAAGAAGGAGGGAAACAACGTGGGAATTAGAAAATATAAACCTACCACTAACGGTCGTCGTAACATGACGAGTTCGGATTTCGAAGAAATCACAACGAACAAGCCTGAGAAATCGCTTTTGCAACCAACGAAGCGTAAAGGCGGCCGTAACAACCAAGGTAAAATTACTGTACGCCATCACGGTGGTGGACATAAACGCCAATACCGTGTCATCGATTTCAAACGTAACAAAGATGGCATTCCAGGCCGCGTTGCTACGATCGAATACGATCCTAACCGTTCTGCGAACATCGCATTGATCCATTACGCTGACGGAGAAAAACGTTACATCCTTGCTCCTAAAGGAGTAGGCGTTGGAACGCAAATCATGTCAGGCCCTGAAGCGGATTTCAAACCAGGTAATGCTATGGCATTGTCAGGCATCCCAATGGGTTCTACAATCCACAACATTGAAATGAAGCCAGGTGCTGGCGGACAACTAGTTCGTTCTGCAGGAACTTCTGCTCAAATTCTTGGTAAAGAAGGTAAATACGTTACAGTCCGTCTGCAATCAGGCGAAGTTCGTATGATCCTTGCCACTTGCCGCGCTACAATCGGTGCAGTAGGAAATGAACAGCACGAATTGATTAACATTGGTAAAGCAGGACGTAACCGTTGGAAAGGCAATCGCCCAACTGTCCGCGGATCTGTAATGAACCCTAACGATCACCCACACGGTGGTGGTGAAGGACGTTCGCCAATCGGACGTAAATCACCAATGTCTCCATGGGGCAAACCGACTCTTGGATACAAAACACGTAAGAAAACGAATAAATCCGATAAATTTATCGTTCGTCGTCGTAAAAAATAATTTGATTTCGCTGCGGTTCGCTGAAAGAACCGTGGTGCAATCACGAAGGGAGGATCCCAAATGGGCCGCAGCTTGAAAAAAGGACCTTTTGCTGATGATCATCTTTTGAAGAAAGTTGATGCACAAAAGGACTCTGAGAAAAAACAAGTGATCAAAACTTGGTCTCGCCGTTCTACAATTTTCCCGACATTCATCGGACAAACAATCGCAGTATACGATGGTCACAAACACATTCCTGTTTACGTGACTGAAGACATGGTCGGCCATAAACTAGGAGAATTTGCACCAACACGCAAATATGCTAGTCATGGCGCAGATGACAAGAAAACAAGACGTTAATTGAGAGGAGGATTTCCCCATGCAAGCAAAAGCTGTCGCTAGAACAGTACGTATTGCTCCTCGTAAAGTCCGTTTAGTAGTAGATTTAATCCGAGGCAAGCAAATTGGCGAAGCTGTTGCGATTTTACAACATACTCAAAAATCATCATCGATCGTTATTGAGAAATTGTTGAAATCTGCAGCTGCAAACGCTGAACACAACTACGAAATGGATCTGAACAACCTGGTTGTCAGTGAAGTATTCGTTGACGAAGGTCCAACATTGAAACGTTTCCGTCCAAGAGCAATGGGACGTGCAAGCGCAATTAATAAACGTACAAGCCACATCACATTAGTGGTATCTGAGAAGAAGGAGGGATAATTCGTGGGACAAAAAATACATCCAATAGGTATGCGTATCGGAATCATTCGTGACTGGGAGTCAAAATGGTACGCTGAGAAAGACTATGCGACACTTCTTCACGAAGATATTAAGATCCGTGAATACATCGAAGCACGTTTGAAAGAAGCTTCAGTTTCCAAAATCGAAATTGAACGCGCTGCAAACCGTGTAAACGTAACAATTCACACTGCGAAACCAGGAATGGTAATTGGTAAAGGTGGTTCTGAAGTAGAAGTACTTCGCAAGCAGCTTAATACAATGACTGGCAAGCGTGTACACATTAACATCATTGAAATCAAACGAGCTGACCTTGATGCGAGACTAGTTGCTGAAAGTGTTGCACGTCAATTGGAAAACCGTGTGTCTTTCCGTCGTGCACAAAAACAAGCAATCCAGCGCACTATGCGTTCTGGCGCTAAAGGGATCAAAACTCAAGTATCTGGACGTCTAGGCGGCGCTGACATTGCGCGTGCTGAACACTACAGTGAAGGTACTGTTCCGCTCCATACGCTTCGTGCCGATATCGATTATGCACATGCTGAAGCTGACACAACTTACGGCAAACTTGGCGTAAAAGTATGGATCTACCGCGGTGAAGTCCTTCCAACTAAGAAGAAATCTGAGGAAGGAGGCAAATAATATGTTATTGCCTAAACGCGTTAAATATCGTCGTGAGCACCGAGGCAAGATGCGCGGTGAAGCTAAAGGCGGCAAAGAAATCGCATTCGGCGAATACGGTCTTCAAGCACTGGAATCATCTTGGATCACTAACCGCCAAATCGAAGCTGCTCGTATTTCCATGACTCGCTACATGAAACGTGGCGGTAAAGTATGGATCAAAATTTTCCCGCATAAGCCATATACGAAAAAGCCTCTTGAGGTTCGTATGGGTTCTGGTAAAGGTTCACCTGAAGGCTGGGTAGCCGTAGTAAAAACTGGTAAAATAATGTTTGAACTTGCTGGAGTATCTGAAGAAGTGGCACGCGAAGCATTGCGCCTTGCATCTCACAAACTTCCGGTTAAAACCAAGTTCGTAAAACGTGAAGAAATTGGTGGTGAATCGAATGAAAGCTAATGAAATCCGTGACCTAACCACTGCTGAAATCGAACAAAAAGTGAAATCACTGAAAGAAGAGCTTTTCAACCTTCGCTTCCAATTGGCTACTGGTCAATTAGAAAATACTGCTCGCATCCGCGAAGTACGTAAAGCGATTGCCCGTATGAAAACTGTGATTCACGAAAGAGTACTCAGTGGAAACAACTGATAAATCGAGAGGAGGTTTGCTAGTATGACTGAGCGTAATCAACGCAAAGTATACACAGGCCGTGTTGTGTCTGACAAAATGGACAAAACCGTTACAGTAATGGTTGAAACTCAAAAGAAGCATGCATTTTACGGCAAACGTGTAAAATACTCGAAGAAATATAAAGCTCATGATGAGCAAAACGAAGCTAAAATCGGCGATATCGTTCGCATCATGGAAACTCGCCCACTATCAGCTACAAAACGTTTCCGTTTAGTAGAAGTGGTAGAAAAAGCGGTTATCATTTAATTTAAATAATTTCGGAACTTAAGAAATTCCGGAGGGAGGTTACCTAAGTGATCCAACAGGAAAGTCGTTTAAAAGTTGCAGACAACTCGGGTGCTCGTGAAGTACTAGCGATTAAAGTACTTGGTGGTTCTGGTCGCAAGACTGCAAACATCGGTGACGTAATCGTTTGTACCGTGAAAAAAGCAACACCAGGTGGCGTTGTTAAGAAGGGTGAAGTCGTTAAGGCTGTTATCGTTCGCACGAAAAGCGGGGCTCGTCGTAAAGACGGTACTTACATCAAATTTGATGAAAATGCATGCGTCATTATCCGTGACGACAAAGGTCCACGCGGAACTCGTATTTTCGGACCTGTTGCACGTGAACTACGTGACAACAACTTCATGAAAATCGTTTCACTTGCTCCTGAAGTTCTTTAATAAATCAATGTGTTATACCAAGGAGGTGCGACAGAATGCATGTTAAAAAAGGTGACAAAGTTAAGGTGATCTCAGGAAAAGACAAAGGCAAAACAGGCGTTGTCTTGACTGCTCTACCTAAAAAAGACCGTGTGATCGTTGAAGGTATCAATATCATCAAAAAACACACAAAACCGAACCAGGCAAGCCCGCAAGGCGGAATTGTCAGCCAGGAAGCAGCTATCCACGTTTCAAACGTAATGTTGCTTGACCCTAAATCAGGCGAGCCGACTCGTGTTGGATACAAGGTTGAAGATGGTAAAAAAGTTCGTGTTGCAAAAAAATCCGGTGACAAATTAGATAACTAAAACTCTTGAATGAAGGGAGGTACACACATGAACCGCCTAAAAGAAAAATATGTGAATGAAATCACTCCTGCTCTAGTTAGCAAGTTTGAATATAAATCAGTCATGCAGGCTCCAAAAGTTGATAAAATCGTTATCAACATGGGTGTCGGTGAAGCAGTACAAAACACTAAATCACTTGATTCAGCTGTTGAAGAATTGCAGACAATCTCTGGTCAAAAACCAGTGATCACTAAAGCTAAGAAATCTATCGCTGGCTTCCGTCTTCGTGAAGGTATGCCAATCGGATGTAAAGTTACACTGCGCGGAGAGCGTATGTATGACTTCCTGGATAAATTGATTGCTATCTCACTTCCACGTGTTCGTGACTTCCGTGGTGTTTCGAATAAATCATTCGACGGCCGCGGCAACTACACACTTGGCGTGAAAGAACAATTGATCTTCCCTGAAATCGATTATGATAAAGTTTCGAAAGTACGCGGGATGGACATCGTAATTGTAACAACTGCGAACTCTGATGAAGAAGCTCGTGAGTTATTGACACAATTCGGAATGCCGTTCCAAAAGTAAACGTGAGGGAGGCGTAAACGTGGCTAAAAAATCTATGATCGCAAAACAAAAACGCACGCCAAAGTTTAAGGTACAAGAGTACACACGCTGTGAACGATGCGGACGTCCGCATTCTGTAATACGCAAATTTAAACTTTGCCGTATTTGTTTCCGTGAACTTGCATATGTGGGACAAATTCCTGGCGTTAAAAAAGCCAGCTGGTAATCCCCTAATTTGGGAAGGAGGTAAATGTAATGACAATGACTGATCCGATTGCAGATATGCTGACACGCATTCGTAATGCGAATATGGTTCGTCACGAAAAATTGGAGCTTCCGGCTTCTAATGTGAAAAAAGACATCGCTGAAATTCTTAAGCGTGAAGGTTTCGTTCGTGACGTTGAATATGTTGAAGATGACAAGCAAGGCATGATCCGGATTTTCTTGAAATACGGAGCTAACAACGAACGCGTTATTACTGGATTGAAACGTATTTCAAAACCAGGACTACGTGTTTACGCTAAAACTGACGAGGTGCCACGCGTACTAAACGGTCTAGGAATCGCTTTAGTATCGACATCACAAGGTTTGGTAACTGATAAAGAAGCCCGCGCGAAACAAATCGGCGGAGAAATCATAGCATACGTTTGGTAATAAGCAACAAACGAATGGAGGTGCAAAGAAATGTCACGTGTAGGTAAAAAACCAATCGAGGTACCTTCTGACGTTACGATCACTCTTGGCGACAAGAACGAAGTAACAGTTAAAGGTCCTAAAGGCGAGTTGACTCGCGCATTTAACCAAGATATCACTATTTCTCTAGAAGATAACGTGTTGACTTTGACACGTCCTTCCGACTCTAAAGACCACCGCACAAACCACGGAACAAGCCGTGCATTGCTAGCGAACATGGTTACAGGCGTTTCACAAGGTTTCGAGCGCAGACTTGAACTAGTGGGTGTCGGGTACCGTGCTCAATTGCAAGGCAAGAAATTGGTTCTTAACGTAGGTTACTCTCACCCGGTTGAATTCACTCCGGAAGAGGGCGTTGAAGTTGAAGTCGAAGGAAACACAAAAGTTGTCGTAAAAGGCATCAACAAAGAACGTGTTGGAGCTCTTGCTTCAAACATCCGCGCTACGCGTCCGCCAGAGCCGTATAAAGGCAAAGGGATCCGTTACGAAGGCGAAGCAGTTCGTCGCAAAGAAGGTAAAACAGGTAAATAATGCTGCTTAGGCAGGCTGAAAGGAGTGACCTCAGTGATTACGAAACTCGATAAAAATGCATCTCGTAAAAAGCGTCATGCACGTGTACGTTCAAAAATTACGGGTACGACAGAACGTCCGCGTTTGAACGTATTCCGTTCGAATAAATACATTTACGCTCAATTGATCGACGATACAAACGGTGTAACACTTGCAAGCGCATCTTCAATGGATAAAGATTTTTCCGGAGATGTAACTGGCAACGTTGAAGCAGCAACTAAAGTCGGCGAAACAATTGCGAAAAAAGCTACTGAAAAAGGCTTGAAATCGGTTGTTTTTGACCGCGGTGGTTATTTATATCACGGACGTGTTAAAGCTCTAGCAGAAGCAGCACGTGAAAATGGTTTAGAATTTTAAAAGAAGGAGGGACACATTTCATGCGTCGTATTGATCCAAACAAACTTGAACTTGAAGAACGCGTAGTTACGATTAACCGCGTAGCGAAAGTTGTAAAAGGTGGACGTCGTTTCCGTTTCTCCGCATTAGTTGTTGTAGGCGACAAAAATGGTAAAGTCGGTTTTGGTACTGGGAAAGCACAAGAAGTTCCAGATGCAATCCGTAAAGCTATTGAAGATGCGAAGAAAAACCTGATCGAAGTACCTATGGTTAAAGGTACAACTCCACACCTAGTAACAGGACGTTTTGGCGCAGGCCAAATCCTTATCAAACCTGCTTCACCTGGTACAGGAGTTATTGCCGGCGGACCAGTCCGTGCGGTACTTGAGCTTGCAGGAGTACAGGATATTTTGTCTAAATCTCTTGGCTCTAACACACCAATCAACATGGTGCGTGCAACAATCAACGGTTTGACTCAACTGAAAAGTGCTGATGAAGTTGCAAAACTTCGCGGTAAAACTACAGAAGAGCTATTAGGATAAGGAGGGAAAATTACATGGCTACTAAACTAGAAATTACCCTCACAAAGTCTGTGATCGGTTCTAAACCGGCACAACGCAAAACTGTCCAGTCACTTGGTTTACGCAAAATGCATCAAACAGTCGAGCACCAAGACAATGCCGCTATCCGCGGTATGCTTGATAAAGTCGCTCACTTAGTTACTATTAAAGAAGTTTAATCCCTGATTTCTATAGAAGGAGGTGCCAACTAAATGAAACTTCATGAATTAAAACCAGCAGAAGGTTCACGCAGCTCAAGAAAGCGCATCGGACGCGGTATCGGTTCGGGTACTGGTAAAACAGCAGGTAAAGGTCATAAAGGTCAAAACGCTCGTTCAGGCGGCGGTGTCCGTCCTGGATTCGAAGGTGGCCAAAACCCATTATTCCGTCGTTTGCCAAAACGTGGATTCACTAACATCAACCGTAAAGATTATGCAGTCGTGAACTTGGATGTATTGAACCGTTTCGATGAAGGCACAGAAATTACACCTGCATTGCTAATTGAATCTGGTGTTGTCAGCAACGAAAGATCTGGAATCAAGATCCTTGGTAACGGTAGTTTAGAAAAGAAACTGAATGTTAAAGCTCACAAATTCTCTGGATCAGCTAAAGAAGCGATAGAAGCTGCCGGTGGACAAGCAGAGGTGCTTTAATGTTTCAGACAATCTCAAATTTTATGCGCGTGACTGATATTCGAAATAAAATCATCTTTACATTATTGATGCTCGTCATCTTCCGTATCGGTACTTTTGTTCCGGTGCCGAATGTCGACGCTTCAGTTTTGCAGGCTACTGATCAGATGGGTCTGATCGGATTCTTAAATACTTTCGGTGGAGGCGCCCTTGCTAACTTTTCGATTTTAGCAATGGGGATCATGCCATACATTACAGCATCGATCATCGTGCAATTATTGCAGATGGATGTTGTACCGAAATTTGCTGAGTGGGCGAAACAAGGGGAAGTCGGAAGACGGAAACTTGCTCAATTCACTCGCTACTTCACAATCGTACTTGCTTTCATCCAGGCAATTGGTATGTCTTATGGCTTTAACCAAATGTATGGAGGAACTTTGATTCAAAACGATACAATTTCAACTTATATTGTTATTGCGATTGTTTTGACTGGTGGTACGGCGTTTCTACTGTGGCTTGGTGAGCAGATTACGGCAAAAGGTGTGGGGAACGGTATTTCGATTATCATCTTCGCAGGGATTGTCGCTGCAGTACCAGGTGCAATTAACCAATTATATGCACAGCAGATCCAAGGAGCTGGCGATCAGCTTCCGATCAATATCGCTATCATGGCGTTGCTTGCATTAGCAGTTGTTGCCATTACGGTTTTGGTGATTTATGTTCAGCAGGCGCTGCGCAAAATTCCGATTCAGTATGCTAAACGCGTTGCTGGCCGCGGCCAGACGACAAGTGGGCAGCAAACGCATTTACCTTTGAAAGTGAACGCGGCCGGAGTTATCCCGGTAATCTTTGCAGTAGCGTTTATCATCACGCCTCAAACCATTGCTTCTTTCTTTGGAGCCAATGCGTTTACGGATGCTGTACAAAATACGTTTGACTATACTCAGCCTGTCGGCATGATCATTTATGTCGCTCTGATTATTGCATTCACGTATTTCTACGCATTCATTCAGGTTAATCCTGAGAACGTATCGGATAACTTGAAAAAGCAAGGTGCATACATCCCGGGAATCCGGCCGGGTAAAAATACACAGGATTATTTAACAAGCGTGCTTTACCGACTGACATTTGTCGGCGCTATCTTCCTTGCAGTCATTTCTGTTCTGCCGATTTTCTTCATTAACGTTGCGGGCTTGCCCCAATCAGCGCAAATCGGTGGTACCAGCCTATTGATCGTAGTAGGGGTAGCACTTGAGACAATGAAACAATTGGAATCGCAGCTTGTAAAACGTCATTATAAAGGCTTTATGAAATAAGATGATTGTGGTGGGAACGTGAGAACGTTCCTTATCCGCTTGTCTGAGGGGGCACTCCGTATGAATATCGTATTAATGGGTCTGCCTGGAGCCGGCAAAGGCACTCAAGCAGACAAAATTGTTGAGAAGTACGACATCCCTCATATTTCTACAGGTGATATGTTTCGCGCCGCTATCAAAGGTGGTACGGAACTAGGCTTGAAAGCAAAATCGTTCATGGATCAAGGTGCTTTGGTACCTGATGAAGTGACTATCGGTATCGTCCGTGAGCGTCTTAGCGAAGCGGATTGTGCAGAAGGCTTTCTATTAGATGGCTTTCCGCGTACAGTTCCTCAAGCTGAAGCTCTAGAATCTCTTCTTGCCGATCTTGGCAAAAGAATCGAGCATGTCGTAAATATCCAAGTTGAAAAAGACGAATTGATTGCACGTTTAACAGGCCGCTGGATTTGCAAAGTCTGTGGAACTGCTTACCATACTGTATTCAATCCACCTCAAGTTGCAGGTGTGTGCGATAAGGATGGCGGAGAGCTCTATCAGCGCGAAGACGACAAGCCTGAAACCGTCACAAAACGTTTAGAAGTAAACATGCAACAAACACAGCCGCTTCTTGATTTCTACGGAGACAAAGGCGTGCTGAAAAATATAAATGGACAGCAGGACATTCAAAAAGTATTTGCTGACATTGATGCTCTTCTAAAGGGCGACCGAGGATAATCCCCGGCGCCGGGCGCAGTTAGTTGCCTCCATGCGGCTTTAAGGAGCACCGGAGATATGAATTTTCGAGAGCTGCAAAAGCTTGATGCTTATTATATGAAAGCCGGTGCGAGATGTGCGCAGACCTGGTCTGAACCGTGCAATTCAGCACTGGAAATAGTATAATGGGTTTCGTGGAAGCATCTGTGTAACGGGTTTGGAACTCATCCTAAGCAGTCCGGGCGCTCGAGGATACGTGAGGCTGAAGGGCTTGACCGGACTTTCCCAACCTGCTCATTGCGGGAAGCGGAACTCGGAAGATGTCTTTTACATGTCACTCATGCAATCCTGGTGAATGAATAGAAATCAATTATTCAATCAGCAATTACTGTTTGAAGATGAGGGCTGACTTGTATACAGAAGGGAGACTGGGTCGATGGCGAAAGACGATGTAATTGAAATCGAAGGAACAGTCGTTGAGACTTTGCCTAACGCGATGTTTAAAGTAGAATTGGAAAATGGCCATACGATTCTTGCGCATGTATCCGGCAAGATCCGCATGCACTTTATCCGCATTCTACCAGGAGACAAAGTTACAGTTGAACTATCTCCTTACGATTTAACACGCGGTCGTATCACATACCGTTTTAAATAATCTTTTGCACTCCGGACTACTAAGGAGGTTGGGTTAGATGAAAGTGAGACCATCTGTGAAACCGATCTGCGAAAAATGTAAAGTTATTCGCAGAAACGGAAAAGTCATGGTAATCTGTGAAAATCCGAAACACAAACAAAGACAAGGCTAATATTGAAGGAGGTGCATCGAACACATGGCACGTATTGCTGGTGTTGACATTCCGCGCGACAAACGCGTAGTTATTTCATTAACTTACATTTTCGGTGTTGGTAAAACAACTGCTCAGAAAGTTCTTTCTGCTGCTGGTATCTCTGAAGATACACGAGTTCGTGATCTTACAGAAGATGAGTTGAACAATATCCGTGAACAATTGGATCAATACAAAATTGAAGGTGACCTTCGTCGTGAAGTATCAATGAACATCAAACGCTTGATGGAAATTGCTAGCTTCCGAGGTATCCGCCACCGCCGTGGACTACCTGTACGCGGTCAAAATACGAAGAACAATGCGCGTACGCGTAAAGGTCCTCGTAAAACTGTTGCGAACAAGAAAAAATAATCAGTAAAGGAGGTTTCTTCTTAACATGGCACGTAAACAACAAACTCGTAAGCGTCGTGTGAAAAAGAATATCGAATCAGGTATTGCTCACATCCGCTCAACATTCAACAACACAATTGTTACGATTACAGATATGCAAGGGAATGCAGTATCTTGGTCTAGCGCAGGTGCACTAGGATTTAGAGGTTCACGTAAATCTACACCTTTCGCTGCTCAAATGGCTGCAGAAACCGCTGCAAAAACATCGATTGAACACGGTCTTAAAACTTTAGAAGTTACAGTTAAAGGTCCTGGTTCAGGTCGTGAGGCTGCTATCCGTGCACTTCAAGCTGCCGGACTAGAAGTTACAGCTATCAAAGATGTAACTCCAGTTCCTCATAACGGTTGCCGTCCGCCAAAACGCCGTCGCGTATAATCGTTAATCTGAATAGGATTTTTGAACATCACGACTTACTGAATGTGTTCTGAATCGTTGCGAAAGTCTGTGACTATCGAATTCTTGGTTTAACGAAAAACACCGACGTTTTGAAGGAGGGTAAAATGAATGCTCGAAATAGAAAAACCAAAGATTGAAACGGTTGAGATCGATAGCAATGCCAAGTTCGGCAAATTTGTTATTGAACCCCTTGAGCGTGGATATGGAACCACTTTAGGAAACTCCTTACGTCGAATCTTACTTTCATCTTTACCAGGCGCTGCTGTTACTTCGATTCAGATTGATGGTGTATTGCATGAATTCTCCACTGTCGAAGGTGTAGAAGAAGATGTGGCATCAATCATCTTGAATATTAAGAAACTGGCTCTGAAAATTTACTCTGACGAAGAAAAAGTCATTGAAATTGATGTAAAAGGTGATGGAACGGTTACGGCTGCAGATATTACTCACGACAGTGATGTAGAAATTCTGAATCCGGATCTATATATCGCAACAATCGCTAAAGGCGGTCACTTACGTATGCGCATGTATGCGAACAGAGGCCGTGGATACGCTCGTGCTGATCAGAACAAACGTGAAGATCTTCCGATTGGCGTTATCCCGATTGACTCTATTTATACTCCAGTTTCTCGCGTCAATTTCCAAGTTGAAAATACTCGTGTGGGCCAGTTGGCGCATTTCGATAAACTTTCTCTTGATGTCTGGACAGATGGCAGCATCGGTCCGAAAGAGGCAATTGCGCTTGGAGCAAAAATCTTTACTGAGCATTTGAACATCTTCGTAGGATTGACGGATGAGGCACAAACTGCTGAAATCATGGTTGAAAAAGAAGAAGACCAAAAAGAGAAAGTCTTAGAGATGACTATCGAAGAGCTTGATCTTTCAGTCCGTTCTTACAACTGCTTGAAACGTGCGGGTATCAACACGGTACACGAACTGGCAAGCAAGTCGGAAGACGACATGATGAAAGTACGCAACCTTGGACGCAAATCACTTGAAGAAGTCAAAGTGAAGTTGGAAGATTTGGGATTGGGCCTTCGAAAAGAAGACTGAGTCCAAAATCGGATCCGAACTATTTAACAAAGGAGGGAAACTTCAATGAGAAAGCTTCAACGTACAAGTTCTCAACGTAAAGCACTATTACGTGACCTTACTACAGACTTAATCGTACACGAACGCATTCAAACGACTGAAGCTCGTGCGAAAGAAGTGCGCTCGACTGTAGAAAAAATGATCACTCTTGGTAAACGTGGGGATATCCATGCTCGCCGTAAAGCTGCAGCATACATCCGCCGTGAACTAGTAACAACTTCTGACGAAGAAGGCAACGAAAACACAATCTTTGCTTTGCAAAAATTGTTTGATGATGTTGCACCACGTTACGCTGACCGTCAAGGCGGCTACACGCGCATCATGAAAATGGGGCCTCGTCGCGGAGATGGCGCACCAATCGTTATCATCGAGTTAGTTTAATATCTATCTTCCGAGTCGACATTGCTTCGGCATTGTCGATTCTTCCGAAGAGGGTTCACACCCTCTTCTTTTAGCATAAGGATTTATACGACACATATGAAAAGCTGAGCGTTACGATGAGCGAGCCCTTGGGCGGCGTCTTGTCTAGCTCTACGCACCTCATTCAACCCCGGCTTAAGCAACCGGGGAGCCATAGAGACAGAAAAGCGCATTTCTCTGAATGAGGTGCGCGCTTTTTTTTATTTATTTTACATATGCTTATCTGAACAAGTAGAGTAGAGATGAGATGAGCCAGAGGAGGTCAGACTAGATGAATTCGGAAATTTTGTCATTTGAAAACGTGACATTCACATATAATGCAGAAGACGGACCGGTACGTCCGGCAGTGGCAGATGTATCCTTTTCGATACAGCAAGGGGAATGGATCGCACTGGTGGGCCATAACGGTTCGGGGAAATCAACGATTGCGAAGCTGATGAACGGCCTGCTTTTCCCTAATAAAGGGAAAGTGAAAGTATTCGGGCAAGAGATGTCTGAAGAAACCTTATGGGATATCAGGTCTGACCTGGGAATGGTGTTCCAGAACCCAGACAATCAATTCGTCGGGGCGACCGTCCAGGATGATGTGGCATTTGCTCTGGAAAATAACGGGGTGCCTCATGCAGTGATGGTGGAACGGGTCCATGAAGCATTGAGCCAAGTGAAAATGGAAGACTATAAAGACCATGAACCCCACCATTTGTCGGGTGGCCAAAAACAGCGGGTAGCGATAGCGGGGGCACTTGCGATGCGTCCGAAACTGCTGATTTTGGACGAAGCGACATCGATGCTTGATCCGCAAGGGCGGATGGAAGTCATTGAAACGATACGACGCTTGCGGGAGTCGACCGGATTGACGGTAATTTCAATTACGCATGATCTGGAAGAAGCGGCTCTGGCAGAACGCATCATTGTGATGAACCTTGGCCAGAAGAATATGGAAGGCACACCTGCAGCTGTTTTTAGCCAAGGCAGCAAGTTGACGGATATGGGACTGGATCTGCCTTTTGCGATGCGGATGACGCATTTATTGCAGGAGGCTGGAGTAGGGCTTCAGGAAGAACATATGACAGAAGATAAGTTGGTGGATGAACTATGGAAATATTACTCAAAGGCGTAGGCTATAGTTACGCTAAAGATACGCCATTTGAAAAGAGGGCATTAACGGATGTTGACCTTCATATTCCGTCAGGTTCCTATACCGCGATCATCGGCCATACAGGTTCCGGCAAGTCGACAGTCCTGCAGCATCTGAATGCGCTGTTAAAACCGACAGAAGGCGTTGTAATGATTGGGGACCGGAAAATTGAAGCGGGTGTAAAAGCCAAAGATCTGCGGAATGTCAGGCGGCAGGTGGGCATTGTGTTCCAATTTCCTGAACAGCAGCTGTTTGATGAAACCGTTTTGAAAGATATCATGTTTGGTCCGCTGAATTTCGGTGTGCCTGAAAAGGAAGCAGAGCGACGGGCTCGCGAACTTGTCGTGCAACTCGGCTTGCCTGAGGGCGTATTGGACAAATCCCCATTCGACCTGTCCGGCGGCCAGATGCGCCGTGTCGCTATTGCGGGTGTATTGGCAATGGAACCGGAAGTTCTGGTGCTGGATGAACCGACGGCTGGCCTTGATCCAAGGGGACGCCGTGAAATCATGGATCTGTTCCATGAACTTCATATTACAAAAAACCTGACGACGGTGTTGGTGACGCACAGCATGGAAGATGCAGCAAGATACGCAGACCGTATTGCGATTATGCATAAAGGGCGCTGTGTAGTCACGGGTGAACCGAAAGCGATCTTTTCAAATGAAGAGCAATTGCAGGATTACAGCCTGCAGCCGCCGCGCAGTGTCCGGCTGCAGCGAGACTTTGAAGAACGCACCGGCTTGAAGCTGGGCGAGGTTTCATTGACTGAAGAAGTATTGGCGAAAAATATTGCGTTGGCGATGGCGGATGGGGGTGGATCCCTATGATGGAGAAAATGATTTTCGGCAGGTTCATTCCTGGTGATTCGGTGGTCCATCGCATGGATCCACGGGCAAAGATCCTGTTTGTCTTCCTGTTTATCGCCATTGTCTTTGTCGCCAATAATGCGTGGGGCTATGCCATATTACTCGGCTTCACGCTGCTGGTTGTCTTTCTTTCGAAGATTCGCCTGTATTTTTTGATAAACGGATTGAAACCGGTCTTTATCCTATTGATCTTCACTTTTTTCCTGCATCTCTTTTTCACCAGAGAAGGAGATCTCTTATTCAGCTTCGGCTTTATAGAAGTTTACGAGGAAGGCTTGAGGCAAGGGATATTCATATCCATCCGATTTTTGGTGCTGGTGTTCATAACCAGCGTGCTGACGCTGACGACTTCGCCAATTTCAATAACAGACGGCATCGAAGTGCTGCTTGGCCCTTTCAAGAAGATTAAATTGCCGGTGCATGAACTGGCGTTGATGATGTCCATTTCGCTGCGCTTCATTCCGACATTGATGGATGAAACCGGCAAGATTCTAAAAGCGCAAATGGCGCGGGGTTCCGATATCGGGTCTGGTCCGATGAAAGAGCGGGTCAAAGCGGTCGTGCCTTTGCTTATTCCGTTGTTTGTCAGTGCCTTTAAACGCGCTGAAGACCTGGCGACGGCCATGGAAGTTCGCGGGTACCGCGGCGGAGAGGGCAGGACGCGCTACCGCCAGTTAAACTGGCAGCTGGCGGATACGCTCAGCTTAGTGCTGCTCGCAGGCCTGACAGCGGCGTTATGGTATTTCCGGGCGTAAGGAGAGAAATTATGAAACGAATGAAAGCGGTCATCGCTTACGATGGCTCAGGCTTCGCAGGCTATCAGATTCAGCCGGAAGCCCGTACGATCCAAATGGAATTAATGAAAGTGCTGAAGAATATCCATAAAGGCCGAGATGTGCAAGTCGTGGCAAGCGGACGGACAGATGCGAAAGTGCATGCCACTGGCCAAGTGATCCATTTTGATACGGATTTCAATATACCGGTCGAAGGATGGTTAAAAGCGCTGAATGTGCTGCTGCCGGAAGATATCCGCGTTTCCTCTATTGAAGAAGCGGGACCTGAATTTCATGCGCGTTACCATACAATCGGTAAAACATACCGCTATAAATGGGACCGCAGCACAATCATCAGCCCTTTTACCCGGAATTATATGGTGCACCTGAAACAGCGGCCAGATGTCGACGCCATGCGCAAGGCGGCTAAAGCAATTTTAGGTACTCATGACTTTTCCAGTTTTTGCGCCGCGAACACAGGGGTAGTCGATAAAGTGAGGACTATCCGGCGCTTGGATTTCGAGGAGCACGGCGAAGAATTGCATATGGTGATCGAAGGATCCGGCTTCCTCTATAATATGGTGCGCATCATTGCCGGCACATTATTCGAAGTGGGTATCGGCAAACGGAAACCGGAAGAGATGGCTGGAATCATCCGTTCTGCTGACCGGGCGGCGGCAGGAAAGACGGCTGCGGCGCATGGCCTATACCTCGAAAATGTGGAGTATGAAAGCTGAAGCAACCATTCCAGGTGTTTTTAGAAAAACGCTTGACTTTCTGGCGCTGGCGTTATATGATGATGTATGGTATTTTCATTACCCCCACGATATGCCCCGGAAGGTTATTAGTGTTTGGGATAACGAAAAAACGGAACAGCGGAACACTGTATTTTTAACATTAAAACGATACGATTTATTAGGAGGACAATATACATGCGTACAACATTCATGGCTAAAGGTCACGAAGTAGAGCGTAAATGGTTGGTTGTCGATGCAGAAGGGCAAACTCTTGGACGTTTAGCTTCTGAAGTCGCTTCAATCCTACGCGGTAAATACAAACCAACATTCACACCAAACGTTGACACTGGTGATCACGTTATCATCATCAACGCTGACAAGATTCACCTTACAGGCAAAAAGCTTACGGACAAAATCTACTATCGCCACACACAATTCAGCGGTGGTTTGAAACAGCGTACAGCTCTTGAAATGCGCACGAAATACCCAACGAAAATGCTTGAATTGGCTATTAAAGGGATGCTTCCTAAGAACTCTCTTGGACGCCAGATCTTCAAGAAACTTCACGTATACGCAGGACCAGAACACAACCATCAAGCACAACAACCGGAAGTTTACCAACTTCGCGGCTAATAATCAGTAAATAAGAGGAGGATACACCTTTGGCACAAGTTCAATATTTAGGTACAGGTCGCCGTAAAAACTCAACAGCCCGCGTCCGTTTAGTACCAGGAGACGGCACAATCACAATCAACAACCGCGACGTATCGGATTACGTTCCATACGAAACTCTTGAGCAAATCATCAAACAACCACTAGTAGCTACTGAAACTCTTGGAAGCTATGATGTTCTTGTAAACGTAAGAGGCGGAGGCTTCACAGGTCAAGCTGGAGCAGTACGCCACGGAATCGCACGCGCTCTACTTACTGTAGACCCTGCTTTCCGTCCAGCACTTAAATCTGCTGGATTGCTAACTCGTGACCCACGTATGAAAGAGCGTAAGAAACCAGGTTTGCGTTCAGCTCGTCGTGCACCACAGTTCTCAAAACGTTAATATCACTAAAACCCCTTTCTCTTTGGAGAACAGGGGTTTTATTTTTTGCATCAGGGACTTTTCGGGTTTTCTACTATAAGAAGACAGAATTAATTCAAAATAATTAACGCTATGTTATACTTTACGGTGAGCAAAAGTGATAAGGAGTGTATATATATGTTGACTGAAGTACAAGTTCGCGAATTACTCGGAGAAGTACAAGATCCGTTTTTACATAGATCGCTGGCAGAGACAGATGGCATTACTTCTGTAAGAATCAAAGAAGAAAAGAAACATGTTAGTGTGAAATTGGCGATCGCCAAAGTGAATACACCTGAACAGATGCAATTGCAGATGAAAGTCGTTGAAATCCTAAAAGGAGCGGGAGCCGATTCAGTCGGAATCCGTTTTGAAGAGCTGGCGCCTGAAGCAATGGCGAAATTCCGTGGAACGGCAAATGAATCCGAAGCACAGGATTTATTGTCTCCATTAAATAAAGTCGAATTCATCTCGATTGCCAGCGGGAAAGGCGGCGTCGGGAAATCGACAGTTTCCGTCAACCTGGCGATTGCACTAGCGCGTCTCGGCAAAAAAGTCGGTTTAATCGATGCGGATATTTATGGGTTCAGTGTTCCAGATATGATGGGCATCGAGAAAACACCTGTTGTGCGCGGAGATACGATCATTCCGGTCGAACGTTTCGGTGTCAAAGTCATTTCGATGGGCTTCTTCGTTGAAGAAAATATGCCGGTCGTATGGCGTGGGCCAATGCTTGGCAAAGTGCTTGATCAATTCTTCCGCGATGTGGAGTGGGGCGATCTGGACTATCTTCTATTGGACTTGCCGCCAGGAACGGGAGATGTCGCACTTGATATCCACCAGATGCTGCCGGCTTCAAAAGAGATTGTCGTTACAACTCCTCACCCGACAGCTGCTTTCGTAGCAGCGCGCGCCGGAGCGATGGCTTTGCAGACGGACCACGAAGTATTGGGTGTCATCGAAAACATGTCCTGGTTTGAAAGCAAGGAAACAGGCAAGAAAGAGTATCTATTTGGACAAGGCGGCGGACCGAAACTTGCGGAAGAATTGCAGGTACCGTTGCTTGGACAGATTCCTCTCGGCCAGCCTGACTGGAACGAAGCAGATTTTGCGCCTTCGGTTTACCTTGAAGATCATCCTACAGGGAAAATCTATGGGGATATCGCAGAAACCATTCTTAAGCAATTTGCGGCAAAAGGCCAGCAATAATAATAATGGATCCGGAACCTTCGAATGGGTTCCGGGTTTTTATTTGATCAAAATTTTTCATAGTTGCTGCAGGTGGAAATTTTTTTAAGAATATCTGTTTTTAAAATTGTGCCGAATCGGCGAACAGATGCCGTGACTTCAAGGTTTGTTCACATCTCACCGGTTTCGTTTATGGATTTTTGCCCACCTGATTGGTACAATCTTAAAAGAAGTTCAAATAACGGAGGCATTAATGTGACAATACGAAATTGGGTAAAGTTCTTTATAAATGCAATGTTGATAGGTGGAGCTATAACCGGGATCCTCGGTTTATTCATAAGATGGAATGATGTTTTCGCTGAACCATTCGCAAATGGCAACTGGGGAGAGTTCATCGCCGGTTTTATATGGATGGTAGTTGTGGGCATGACGATGAGTTTAATTGCGCAGATGGGATTTTTCGCGTATTTGACTATCCACCAGTTCGGAATTAATATGTTCCGTACCTTGACCCTATGGAATTGGGTTCAGCTATTGATCATAGCGGTAGTGATTTTTGATCTGATCGTTTTCCGATTCATGCCGAATGCTGATACGGCGGCGCAAGGCTGGCTTTATGCAGGTCTTCTGACTATTTTAATCGTCACAGCGGTGGTGACAGCTTATTTCAAAGCGAAGTGGACGACGAAATCCACTTTCATTTCCGCGCTGTTCTTTATGATTGCAGTCACTACGCTTGAATGGCTGCCTGCGCTTATGGTCCAAGCAGGAAACGTCGACAGCTGGGTGACATTGCTGCTGTTTCCATTCCTGGCGGTGAATGCTTATCAATTGTTGGTGCTGCCGAAATACAATGCCAAGTCCGATGAAGATCGGCAAAAGCTTGAAGAGCGTCGAGCAGCCCGTAAAGAAAATGCCAAACCGGCTGTAAAAAAATCATAGATTTTAAAATGCCTGCTGATGATGCAGGCATTTTTTATTGGGGAATTCTTGAGGGAGCGGAGGAAGCACGAATCCTGATTTCAGAGGGCTGGTTCTTAGAGCGTGAAAAGAATTACAGAAGGAAAAAAGTAATTTCAAAAAAACTTTTCAAAATCTGTTGACAGTGAAATGAAGATGCTTTAATATAATAAAAGTCGCCAAGCAACACAGACGACAACATGAACCTTGAAAACTGAACAGCAAAACGTCAACAAACAATCTACTGATCAGTGCAAACAGATCAAAGCGAATCGTGCGTTCTTCGGAACGGCGATGCGCCAGCAGTATTGAGCAATCAACTACTTCTATAATGGAGAGTTTGATCCTGGCTCAGGACGAACGCT
>NZ_QQRS01000010.1 GCF_003428875.1 Planomicrobium okeanokoites | reverse complement strand
TAAAAAAGAGGTGAGAGAACGTGAGCTACTTCCGTCTGCAAGCCAACATCATCAGCAAAAAATCCCAGTCAGCCGTGGCCAGTGCCAGTTACCGGAGTGGGGAAGACCTGTATTCCGAACGCGACGAAGAAATGAAAAGCTTCAAACCGCGCGAAGTGGCCCCGGTCTCTTTTCTCCTGAAGCCGGATCATGCACCCGACTGGACACTCGACCGCGAAAAGCTATGGAACGAAGTTGAAAAGAAAGAGAAAGCATGGAACGCGCAACTGGCCCGCGAGGTACTGATTGCGCTCCCGGTTGAGCTGTCGGAGAAACAGCAGCACGAGCTTATCCAGTCGTTCGTCCAGGAAGAATTCGTGGACGAGGGGATGGTGGCGGACGTCTCAATTCACCGGGACAAACTACATAATCCCCATGCGCATATTTTGCTGACGGTTCGCCCGTTCAATGAAGATGGCAGCTGGGGACAGAAGAAAATGCGTCAGTATGCGTACGATGAAAAAGGGGACATTCTCCGGACAGATGACGGAAAAAAAGTGTTTCAAACCGTTCCTTCCACGGACTGGAACGAACGCGAAACCCTCGTAAAATGGCGCATGAATTACGCAGAAGCCATCAATCAATCGTTCAAGGAGCATGGCATCAACAAGGAAGTTTCGGCGCTGTCATTTGAAGAACAGGGACTGGACCGGATTGCGGAAGTTCGGCTCGACCGAAACGAATACCAATACGTCAAACGGATGGAAGAAAAGGGCCTTGAAGCGAAGACGTTCTACCACCAATTGAATCAGGAAATCCGTAAAACCAATGCCGAGATCAAACAGCTGAACCAGCAAATTTCCTTCCTGTCGGACAAGCAGAAACCGCTGGATGTCCAAGCCGTTCTGCACCGTCATACCGCCCATGTCACCGGGCAGCTGGATGCTGATTACGAGAAGAGTCTGCGGTTCATGGCAGGGCGTTTGAAAGAAGAACCGAACTTCCAAAACGTGCACAAACAACTGGAAGGTCTCTACCGCTGGGAAGAGCGATCGCTTGAACCGAAACAGACCGAAGCGGCTGTGACCCATGCCATCTTGACGGCGTCCCACCAAGCGAACGGCAAACGCGATGCACAAGCATTAAAAGCACAAGGATTCTCGCTGCAGACGTTTCCGTCTCTCTTCAGCCAACGGCTGGATCTCTTTGATAAACTGGAACAGGATACCGACAAATCGGCAAAAACCAATGAAACCGTCACGACCCATGCGGAACGCGCTTACCGGGTGCAAAGCTTGATTGTCCACAATGCCTTTCAGGAACTTTATCCGGAAACCCACGACCGGTTCCAGACGAACGACCGGACCGCGGACTTTAAAGCCCGTGTCCTGGAATCGATCCGAAACGAGCAATGGGACATTGTGCCACTGGCTGAAGACATGGATCATCATTTGCAGCTGCATGAACTGTCAAAAGCCTGCGATCAAGCCGAAAAAGCGAGCGAACAAATCCGGATTCAATCGCTGATGCGCAATAAACTGGGAACTGAAAAAGAGAAGCTGCTGCAGGGTGGAGAAGACTTGGAAGCCATCTACCGGACGTCCATCAAACTCAACACCGCGCAACAATTGATCGGTCGTTACCAGGAGAAAGCCGCGCACCTGGACAAGCAGTTGAATGAACTAATTCAGCAGACCTTCCCGGAAGCGAAAGAGAAATTGCTGCAGCAGGTTCAGGCGCTGCCACTGGAAATGAAGACGGATCTCTTGAAGCATTACACGGAAAACGCGAAGCACCACAAAGCACCGGCGCTGAACGAATGCCTGAAGCGAGCACATACCGAACAGGACAAACGCAGTGTGGCATTTGAAGCGTACAGAAACCAGCAAAACAGCCGGTTCTATCAAGGACTGGACGACAAGCAGCAGGCACTCGTCCAGTTCCCGAACGGCCGCGCAAGTTCCGAACTGCTGGATCAATTGATGCGGCAGGCGGCGCATCCGAACAACTACCAGAAAGAGCCGCAGCAAACCGCCAAGATGAACCGGAAAGGCCGCAATACGCGTATGCGGCGTTACCTGGGACTCGAAATTGACATGTAAGTGAAAAAGAATGAAAGGCGTGAGCATCATGGCGAAAAAAACATTACGGAAAGGGGCCGGCGTGAAAATCGGCGTCACGTTCCTGCTGTCCTTAGTCGTCGGCTACACTCTGACCGGTGTGCTCCGGTTTATTGCCGAAAAGGAATCGTTGAACGGCTTGCTGCTGGATGTCAGCGGCACCACCGGTTTCCTCCTGAATGAAGCCGACCAGCAATCGCAGCTGTTGGTGGCGATCTTGTCCGTTGTCTTCTTCGGCTGGTTCCTCTCCAAAATGCGCTTATTTGAACACAAATACGAGGATGCCCATGATTTCGGCGTTCACGGTTCGGCCCGCTTTACGCAGCCGGCCGAAGTGATTGACGGCAAGCACTTCTCCAAACAGAACAAATACCATAAAGCCAATCCGGAAAAGACGCTGGGATCGTTGGAAAACGGCTTGATTGTCGGCCGGATGCCGGATAAAAAACAGGTGCTCATCGTTCCGCGAACGACCGCCATCGACAACCGAAATGTCTACATCGTCGGTTCCAGCGGGAGTGGGAAAGGGCAATCCTACGTCATCCCGAACCTGCTCAACAATAAGGAAGAAACGTTGATCGTCACCGACCCGAAGGGTGAGTTGTTTGACCAGACCGCAGCCATCAAGCGCGAACAGGGCTACCGGGTCTACCAGATCGATTTCATCAACTTCAAACAGGACGGCTACAACTTACTCGATTACGTCCTGGATGATCAGGACGCGCAAAGCGTGTCCGTCACGATTGCGAAAAACTCCACCAAAGACGGCAAAGAGGACTTCTTTATGGAACGGGCACAGAAGATGCTCGCCGGACTCATCGTCTACTGCAAAACCGAAATTCCGAACGCCAGCATGCAGGATGTGCTCGATGCCTTCAATGAAAAAGTGGCTCCGGATGAAGACCGTTTCCGGGAATGGGTGGACGAAGAGCTCGGAACCGGCCATCCGGCGTACCAATTGTTAAAAGGATTGACGACGCTCGGCGGCAATACGCGCGCCAGTGTGACCTCTTCCTTCGCTTCACAGGTCAGCATTTTCACCTTGAAGAAGATCAGCGAAATGACCCGGACGAGCGATTTCAACTTCCGGGAGTTCCAGGAACAGAAAAGCGTGCTGTATGTGAAGCTACCGATGGACGAGAACCCGTTCACCGCGCTCACGTCGGTCTTCTTCGACCAGTTGATTGCCCAGTTCTACAAGATGGCCGACGAAAACAAAGGCAAGCTGAAGATCCCGACCATCTTTTTACTGGATGAATTCGCGAATATCGGCAAAATCGAAAAATACGGCCGGGTATTGGCCACGTGCCGGGGTCTCGGCTTATCCATGAATACGATTGTGCAGGACAACGGGCAGATTGAATCCATCTACGGCAAGGAAATGGCCCGTTCCATCCTATCCAATCACGATACACTGCTGTTCCTGCGCAGCAAGGACATGGAAACGATCAAGTACTTCTCCCAGCTTGCCGGTGAAACGACCGCCAAAGTGCAGACCGGCTCATCAAGCCAAAGCGGCGGTTTCCTAAGCGGGAAATCCAGTGCCAGCCAAAGCCAGTCGGAACAATACGTCAAACGCTCCCTGATTCCGGAAGGCGACCTGTCGAGCATTTCCCGGGAGGACTGTTACCTGTTTGTCAGCGGGCTCTATCCCATGAAGCTGCAAAAAGCGTGGCAGTCGGAAGTCTTCGGGGATTACGTGGAGAAGTACCAGGCGCCGCATCCTGAACCGAAAATGGAATCTAAACCTGAAGTCCAGTGGCCGACTGATGAAAACGAACCGGCAGAACCACCCGAAGAACCTGTCGCACTGGCTTCCGGAGGAAACACAACGCGCGTGATTGAAGAAGAAATAAATCAATCGGATCTGTTCGATCTGGATTACGAGGAAGAGGAACTGGAAGACCATCCGGATTCCGAGTCAGTGCCTGAAAACGAACCAACGATTGACGAGCGCTTGAAAGAAAAAGAAGAAATCGATCTACGGACGCTTTTATAAGCAGAAAGGGAGGAACACGGATGCTTGTGACCATCAGCGACATCATCGCAAGTGATAAGCGGATCTTGAGTTTCTATGATCCCGTGCCGTTTGAGGCGCTCACGTATGAAGGTGTGCTGGATCTTGAAGAAGATATCCAGGACTACGCCATCACCTGTTACACCCCCGTCCGGATTACCGGACAAATGGAACCCCTGTACGAGGCTTGGTACATCAGAAAGGATGTGATTGACTATGTCGACTAAACTGGACCTGACAGAAATCAACACGCGGCTCGAGAAGAATCTCGAAGAGCTGTTCAACAATGACCGGTTCCAGGACATGCTTGATGTCATGGCCAGCGGGCATCAGTATTCCTTCAATAACGTCCTGATGATTGCCGCCCAAAAGCCGGAAGCCACGATGGTGCGCGGTTTCAAGCAATGGCAGACGCTCGGACGCCATGTCAGCAAAGGCGAAAAGAGCATCGACATTCTCGTTCCATCCTTCAAGAAGGTGGAAGTGCAGAAAATCAATGAACAGACCGGCGAAGTGCTGCGCGACCAAAACGGTGATCCGGAGTCTGAAGTCAAACAGAGCATCACCGGATTCATGGTCGGAAAAGTCTTTGATGTCTCGCAGACCGACGGCAAAGAGATTCCGAATGTCCGTGATTTCATCCAAAAGGACCTGCAGTCATCGGAGTCATTGACGGAACTGTATGACCGGTTTATTGACCGGATCAACCAGAATGATCAGATTTCCCTGAACATCCAGGAAGAAGCGCATCCGATGGAAACCTACGGCGGTTACTACAACCGGCAGACGGATGACATTGTCATCAATACGGCTGTTTCCACGACTGCGGAACAGAAATTCCGGGTGTTGGTCCATGAATATGCCCACAGCCAGCTGCACCACCGGGAAAACGACTTGAAAGATCTGCCAAGAGGGCACCGCGAAGCACAGGCCGAATGCACGGCGTATATTGTGTCCCAGTATTACGGCTTTGATACGGACCTTTCGTCCACCGGTTACATTGCCACGTGGGCACAGGATTTGAATTTGGCCAAACAAGCCATTCAGGAAGTGCAGACCGTCTCCCGGGAGACCATTGAGCAGCTCAACTCCCTGCAGAGCGAGAAAATACAGGACTTCTATCAATCAATCGATCCGGAACAGACAAAAAAGGAGATCGAAAACAAGCACGCCATTTCACTCGAGGACCGTCCGACTTTGCAGTTGCTGGATGCGAAAAATGGACTCGTCATTTATGCGACAGTAGAACAGAACGAACGGGATGATCAGTTTTACTTGCGGACCAACACGAATCGGATTGTTCCGTTGCAAGAGGTCGATGAACGCTATAACGTCTTAAATGTACTGGAAAACAAAGGCGAACTGGTAAGAGAATACCGAAAAGTCGAGGATTTCCTGAAAGTGACTAAGATTGAGGATGGCAAATACGCCGTGACGCTGGAAGGTGGCGAAAGCACGCAGCGCACCTTCACCAAAAAGGCCGAAGGGGAGCAATTCATCCAAAAAACCGGACTCGCCCAGTCCTTGAATACCGACCGGTTCCTGAGCCGGACGCAGCACAAAGACACACAGCACTTGCAACAGGTGAACAGCAAGCACTTGAACGAACGCCTCGGCTCCGTGCTCAAACAAAAGAACCTGAGAGCGGAAACCGAGCACGGCGTGACAATCGGCTGGCAATTGGTAAAAAATCCGCGGATCCAGTCAAAAGACGACCTGAAGCAGCACATTGAAGGAATGAATCCGAACCATACCCAAACAAAAGAAGTGGCTTCGGCTTTCAAGCAGTTGCAATCAGCCGAAAAAACCAAAGACAAAGAGAACGAATTGGAACGATAAATGACCGAAAGAAGCAAGAAACGAAGGACAAACACTTCGTTTCTTGTTTTTTTGTTTATTTAAAAGAATATTCAAAACTTTTTACACTACTTTTGAATCAGTTCGGCTATACTAAGAAAAAAAGCCAGATTTTGGTGGAATGGAGACTCGCATGAAACTTTTACCGACTGTCAGCAAAGCGAAAGAAGAAATCGAATTTTTATAGAAATACGTTTTTCTCGCTGAAACCTATGAAGCGCAGAGTGTACAGGAACAAATCATTAAACTCTACGCTTATACGGGAAGCATCAAGCAAGTGACCGAGCAATTAAATGAAGAACGAAAAGCGGAAAGATTGATGCCGATCGACGCTGCTTACGTGTCGGAAACCATTCAAAGTCGTGTAAAAGATCCGCTTCATCGGCTGATCCGGAGGAATTACATGAACAAAACCAAACATAACCGGAATAGATAAGCGGAAAGAAGGCCTCATCCTGTTCTCTCATCCAACAAGATGGTCGTTTCCTGCTTCTATCGTCTACAAACCTCAGTTCTCGCTTGCTTTCAAGTGATGGCTGGGGGTTTTTTGTTTTCAAGACTTCGTGTATCAGCTGGTGGCATGTACAAAATATCTCTTTTTAATCCAATAGAGCGAAAAGGACTTGGGATTGCCTGAAGGTCTGCTCCTAATTTGTACGGCTCCTAAACGACGGATCCGAACAATTCAGGGCATCTCGCTGTGACCTAAACCCGCCGATAACCAGAAGCTGTAAGCCGTGCAAAACGGCCAACAGCTTCTAAGTTCCTGGCGAGTTCTTCACGGCCCCACGACAATGGAAAGTCAAAACCGAAAAATTAAAAGCCAAGAGGAAAGCAAAGCAAGCTTTGCTATTGAAATTCGATTTTTCCTTTTGGAATCCGAACCTTAATACATCACAAAGGCACTAAGCCAAAAACAGTCCGGAAACCTGCACCAGCCTGTTTTTGGCTAAGAGCCTTAAAAAACCGTCAATCGACTTTCGCGACATATTCTCACTGCGTTGCGATATTTCACGTTCGATGGACGGTTTTTTATGTGAGTCTTACGTTTCTACTACCAAAAGGGAAAAATCTTCCCCTTTGGGAAGACAATTGCTTCGGAATCCAAAACCAAAAATCAACGGAAAAGGAGACATGCAAAATGAAAAAACTAATCGAGGTCATCAGAATCAAACAAGAAGTGCTAGAGGTTGAGGAGAAATACCAGTTCATGAAGGAAGTAACCGCAAGCAGTCCACAAAGAGTCATTGAAGCCGTACGCCAGCTGATAGGGGATGAAGACAGAGAGGTGTTTCTTGTTCTCGTTCTGAACACTAAAAACAAAGTGACAGCCGTTCACCGCTGCCATACTGGCTCAATCAACGCTTCCATTGCGGCACCAAGAGAAATTTTCAAAAGCGCCATCCTGAATAACGGAAAAAGCATCATCGTTGCGCACAATCATCCGAGCTTTGACCCGTCCCCGAGCATGGAAGATATCGCAGTTTCAAAACGACTTGAGGAATGCGGCGAGATACTCGGAATCGAATTACTCGACCACGTGATTGTCGGAAATGAAGGTGGCATTTCCTTAAAAGAAAAAGGCTATTTCTAAAAAATCCATCAAGTAAGGGGCACGCCCCTTACTTGATTCAAAAGAAAGGACTGTTTTCCGCAGACTGCCGAAAACAATTGGTCGAAAACAAGAAATGGGTCCGTAAAGTCCGATTGCCTTTCCGGTTTCATTTAAAAAAATGAAAGATCCCGGAACGGATTCATTTTATTGATTTACAGAAGATGTCATCTCTGCGATTCTGAATATAAGAGAAATTCAAAAAACAAATCAGGAAAGAGTGTGAGGATATGAAAATCACCAGAAGTGCTGAAGCTGAACTGCCGCATTTTTCAAACCATGAGGAAGCACGCGACTATTTTAAAAACCAATATGGAAACCGATTCATGATGACGAACTCCCGTATTTTGGACGGCGTGAAAACGTACTTTTACCATTTGGTGCTCGATGACCAAGCTTATCAGGATGGCATAAAGAAATCCCAAAATGGGGAACGTGTTTCGGATATGGATTTCCTCTTCAGCTATCAGTCAGTCGAAATTACGGAAGATGGCCAGATCCACGTTATTCAATGAATGATTGATTCATGGAAAGAGGATGAAACCATTGATTCAATTTGAAAAAATCGAAAACCACCGAATTTTCCTCGGGTTCACTGAACAGGAACTCGACAAACTGTTGCTGGTCTTGGAAAAGTACTGTCCTGAAGATGACATGACCGGCCGTCTGGACGCCTTATCGTTTGTGCTCCGAAAAGAGGAAAAATTGAATCCCGAACATAAAGGAGGAAAATGATTGTATTTCGTTGATGAAAAACATCAGAAAAACTTTGATGCACTGGCAAATTTCTATGGAAAAAAGCAGACCGATATCCATTACCGGTCAAGCATTTACATCGCGAGTGTTCCTGACATCTATTACTTGCTTGACTTAAAAACCGCCGAATTTGGCCCTTTGATTTCACTGAGCACATACGATGAAGAGAAAAAAATGCGTGTTCCCTCTGCGGCAGGTTTGACAGGCTCTACGAGCCAATTAGTTCGGATCGGACTTAGCTTATTCAGAGGAGATCCGGTTAGTTTGGATTTTCAGTTTGGGGAAGAATTCAACCGAGTTGTTATTCAAGCGATGAAAGTGCGCCTTAAACTTGATTATTAAAGAAATCCTTATAAATCGAAAGGAGTTTTACCTATGCATATCACCGAGATGATTGAAACGAAAATCGAGCGCTTAAAAAACAATCCGGAAACCATGTATGCAGGAGTTGATTTTGAAAATCAATACAAAGAAAAGCTAAAGGATCTGGAAGTGTTAAATCAGGAAATTGATAAAGCTACTGCCGAAAATTAAAATACGTTCAAATCCTTAAGTAAAGACCTCCATGATGATAATCAAGGAGGTCTTTACCTGTTTGAAAGGCTACACGTCAGCCACCAATTATTCCGTTTCAGCTTTTCTTCTGGTTGGATCAATATACTCTTTTCGCAGGTATTCGATCAGGGCGAACGTAATCTTTTCATCGAGTGCGCTGAAACTGTCATTCATTTTAAGTTTGATCCCTTCAAAATTAAACGTGTCCAACATATACAAGACACCAGGAGCCGCATAACCCTGCTTGTGCTGCAACATTCGATTCAGAATATAAGACCGTGTTGATTTATTTGTCATCCTTTGGTGATCCAGGCATTCATTGACCCATTTCTTTTTAAATACAAAACGACCTTCCCAGATATGTCTGGCTGCCAACCGGTTCAGAACGTCATTTCTGCCCTCTTCGCGTAATCGCTCTTTCTCAGCTTCTGATATTACAACATTTGTTGCAATATATTCTGTTTTTTCTTGGATGGAGGCCGGCACCCGTTCGCTCAAGAAACGCTGCAGTTCTTCCTCGGTCACTTGCCAGCTATTCTTCTTTGGACCGGCGCCTTTGATCCCGGAGATTTTCCCTTCCCGTAGCCAGCGACGGACACTTTCCTTATTTGTGGTGACTTTATTCTCTTTTAGAATTTCAAACAGTTGTTCCAACCTATATGTCTTCATTCCGATCACCCATTTCGTAACGATTAGTAAGTATTGAACTTATTATACAACAATTGTTGTAATTAATAACAGCAAAAAAAAAGAACATCAAATCGCTTCGCCTATTTCAAAGCTCACGTTTTGAAGTCCTGCCTAGTAAAAGCATTATATTCCCTCTACTCACCCATTTTTAACGTCATTACAATTGCTTGTGTCCGATCTTGAAGCTTCATCTTCTTCAAAATAGAGGATACATGATTCTTAACCGTCTTTTCGCTGATTTCTTATGCTTCGCTTAAAGATCGGTTGCTGTGGCCATCTGCCAGCAGCTGCAAAACTCCTGATTCCCGGGCCGTGAGTAAATGATACGGACGCTGGACCTCTGCCTTAAGGAAGTTACCCCCGTTCTCATTTACGCCCAGTTTACTAAACTCGGCCAAAAAGTCCTTTGTAGCCTTTGGATGCAAGTAAAATCTTCCATTGACAACTGTTTTAATTGCAATGCCTATTGAAGTTGAATCCATTTCCTTGAGCAGGTAACCCGAGGCCACACCCTTGATCGCTTGAGCAACGCAAGAAAAATCATCAACGATCGAAAAGATGAGTACTTTTGGAAACGGAAAATGCTGAAGAAGTTCCTGCATGGATCCCATTTTCAATCGGCTGATTTACCCTCATCAGAACAGCGTCAGGTCGATCGTGATTGTACAAAGGAAGAATGTCCTCCCCACTAGTCCCCTCAGCTACAATTTGAAAATCTATATCCATTTTCAAAGCTCGCTTTAGACTTTCACGAAAAAGAGGGAATCAAAGTAGTATCTAAAAAACAGGCATCCACTGGGAACGTCATGATTCGTTCATTGATATACCGTTGCTTCCGCTTTATAATAAGGATACTTGAGGAAAAGGAGGTATGTTTGACATGCCAATCAGTATTTTCGGATTTCAGGCTTTATGGAGTCCGTCTTACTTAGGAGTCCTTGTCTTGATTACGGTCTTTTATTTTTTTATCACGATCAAATGGCGGGGGAAATTTAAAGACAGTGAACCTTTACATCAGAAAGAAGCTCTGCTGTTCGTTTCAGGGATGGTTTTGTTATATATTATAAAAGGCTCACCGATTGATCTGCTCGGCCACATCATGTTCACGATGCACATGGTTCAGATGGCGCTGTTACTGCTTCTGGTACCACCCCTATTGATTATGGGGATTCCAACGTGGCTATGGAGATGGTTTATCGATTTGCCGATTATCAAACCGCTATTTCTGTTCTTCACAAAACCGATGCTTGCTTTATTATTGTTCGGGATTTTCTTTTCGGTATATCATTTACCCCTGGTATTCGATTTTGTAAAACAGGACATATTGCTCCATTCGTTAATGAACGGGACACTTTTCATACTCGCGATTTTCTATTGGTGGCCATTGGTCAACAAATTGGAAGGCATGCACAAATTTCATGGACTGAAAAAACTCGGTTTCCTTTTCGCCTTAAGCGTTTTGATGACACCGGCGTGTGCATTGATCATCTTCAGTGATTCACCATTTTATGCAACATACAGCGATGCAGATTTATGGCTACAGGCAATGACTTTATGCGTACCAATTGGTACTTTGTCCCAATTAAACTTATCTGGTCCTGAGCTATTCTCTTCCATGTCTTTAATTGAAGATCAGCGGACCGGTGGCATTACGATGAAGATTATACAAGAGTTGGTTTTTACCGTGTTTATATGGCTGGTATTTTATGAATGGCTGCGCAATGAAAACGAAAATGCAGATGAAATTACCGCCCAAGTTTTAAAGGACCGAAAAGAGATGGCTTATCACCGACATAATGGTTGAAGCAAGAAAAGGGGGTTAAAGAGAATAAATTTCCCACTATAACCTACTAACTATCAGACATAATTGGGAAAACATAAAACCCCATTTTTAGGCTGCTTGCGCCCCAAATTTCTTGGGAGCCAAGCAGCCTATTTTTTGGTTCTACACTAAATTTAGAACCGGTATATAACATAAAAGCACCGAATCTCTAAGAATGAAATTCGATGCTTTTTCATATAGTTTTCAGTGCCCTTGCGAGATACCTTTTTTATAAACTTTCCAAAAAATGAGGCTCCGTTCACACTGTTTTGCATCTTTGTTTTTTGCCAATAGTAATTCTGCTACTTCTAATAAGCTGTTATACGTAAACTGAAAATTTTCTTAATAATTTTCCATCTCGAATGATATGCTATTAAATCAACCAGCTTTCTCATCACCACTGATAATTGAAATGAATACCTCATGTCTAAATTCGTCATCACACAACAGAATCCATCGGTAAATAAATGCATTCTTCAAATGAATATTGTTTTTAGGTGCCTTTAGAGTCTATTGGAGTTCGCCCTCGCTAACTTTCAACCAAATCTGTATAAATAACCAACCGTTCCTCGTACTCACCTGTGCTTTCATCAAAAACGCCTGTACAAGTGATTAGGTTTAAATGAGATTCTGAACTGCCGCCAAATATTTCTTGGATTGGTGCATCTTGAGGCGTATATGATTGCTTTTCCAGGACTCTAAAAATAAGCAGTCTGCCATCTGTTCCAGTGATATAGATTTCATCTCCCGGTTCTAATTTTTTCAAATCATAAAAAGTTCCAGGCTGGGAAAAGCCATCTACATGACCAGCCAAAACAGCATTGCCATTATCGCCTGGTCTTATTCCAGGCTCATACCACCCAATTTCATAAATGCTTTTCGGTGCTTCCATTTTGCCGTCTGCAGTTTGGCCGACCGGAACCACTGTTGCACGTGCATCGATTGCCGGTATTTCAATCAGTGCTGGTGTGACGCCAGGTTGTTTTTCCTCTGTATCTTCCCTTGCAGGCTGGAACGAATGAACGGAAAAGTCTTTATTCAAAGTTTCTTCTTCAAATGCAGTTTCCCGCTGAACAGTTTTTTCGGAAATTTGTTCTTTCATTTGCTGGAAAGCCAGTTCCCCTTCTGAGGGTGAAGAATCGGTCGCCAGAATTGGGCTGCCGCTGAGAGTTGTGAAAAGAAACAGGATATAAATAAGGAAAGCTTTTTTAATAAATGAGTTTATTATTTCCACTCCCCCTTCTTTATATTTTACTCCTTACCATTTCCTACCCGTAAAAAACCGGATATAACATTAGCACTCAATTTTTCTATAGAGATTTAAAGAATTCTTAAGAAGAATGAACCGCATTTTACTCAATAGATAAATCGGTTTTAATTCTAATTTTTCATCAAAGTAGAATGCAAGTTAATACTTCGGTTTTTCGTAGCGTTTGAAATAACACTAAGTTATAAAATGTAGAAGATTACCTGTGTCAATGGAAGCGTGGGGAGGTATCAACGATTCTCCTACTTCAATAGTCGATTCAAATACTTTTTCTTTATATCGTATATGAGAAGCTTATTCCGGCTGGATTTTATGATCGTCAGTTTTGAAACAGGCTCCTCCCTTTATTGCTTAGTCATTTATAAAAGTATATTAACAATAAAAATCCATTTGGCTAAGAACCTGTTGGAAACGATTTTTCGTTGTATTTATGTTACGCTAAAAACAATTTATTAAACAAGGAATGTTACCTTGAGTTACTAGTCTGGCGCAAAATGCCTGCCAGAAGTCTCAAGACTTTCATCATTAACTGAAAATCGAGAAACTCTTTCCCGGCAGAATTACAAAGGAGAATTTTCATGTTTAAAAAAGAATGGCCAAAGCATTCAATCTTGGCAATCGCTATCGTTGCAACCTGGTTCAAAACTTACACAATTTATAAAACCAGTTTTTCAATTCCAATCGATAATCCTCTTCAGGAACTCATCCTTTTTTTGAGTCCTTTAAGTTTATTGTTATTTTTTTATGGACTGTCCCTATTTTTAAAAAGTGCGAAAAATAAAAACCTTTATTTATTCATTGCAACTCTTCTTACTTCTGTTGTTTTGTATGCAAATGTCGTTTTTTATCGGTTTTTCACTGACTTTATCACATTGCCTGTGCTCTTTCAGACAGACAACTTTGGGGATCTTGGTGCAAGTACAGCAGCCAGCATTTATATTACCGATGTATTTTATTTCGTCGATGTCATCGCATTGGTGCTGGCCATCAAATTTATTCGAATAAACAGCCCGGACACAGAATCCTCTGTGGTTCAGCGTAAGGTCTATTTCATCTTATCTGCCGCTGTCCTTTTCTTGAACTTGGGCCTGGCTGAAACGGAAAGGCCACAACTTCTGACACGCAGTTTTGACAGAGAAATGCTGGTGAAGAATTTAGGGATGTACAATTATCATCTTTACGATCTTTTTATCCAGTCCCGTTCACAGGTACAGCGAACATTTGCTGAGAGTTCGGATCTGGTAGAGGTGAATAATTATATACGCAGCAATCAAATAGCTCCGTCAGCTGAAATGTCGGGTATAGCCGAAGGAAAAAACCTGATTATAGTAGCCTTGGAATCCATGCAGTCGTTTCCGATCAATAATGAAATGAACGGACAAACCATCACACCTTTCTTGAATGAATTGACCGAAGATGAAGACACTATTTATTTCCCAAACTTCTATCATCAAACTGGGCTTGGGAAAACTTCAGATTCCGAATTTCTGCTGGAAACGTCCTTGTATCCTCGAAGCGGCGGTGCCGTATTCTTCACTCATAGTGGAAATACATTTAATTCCATGGCTGAAAAGCTTGGAAGCAAGGGCTATTCCACCAGTGTGCAACACGCGAATACGAAAAGTTTCTGGAATCGTGACATGATGTATGACTCACTGAGCATCGATGAATTTTTAGATTTGGACAGCTTTACTGTAGAAAAAGGCCAAGCCGTCAACTGGGGCTTGAAGGATATTCCTTTCTTTGAACAATCTGTTGCGAATATGACTGAAATGCAGGAGCCTTTCTACAGCCGCTTAATTACCTTGACTAACCATTACCCATTTACGCTGGACGAAGAAGATAAGATGATTGATGCGTTTGACTCGAATTCGGGGACGTTGAACCGCTATTTCCAAACAGTCCGTTACTTGGATGAGGCTGTTAAGTCCTTGTTCGAGGAGTTGAAAGAAAATGGGCTTTATGAAAATTCCGTCATTGTAATGTATGGTGACCATTATGGGATTTCAGAAAATCATAACGAAGCCATGGCCCAATACATGGGCAAGGAAATTACACCTTATGAGTCTGCCAAGCTGCAACGGGTACCATTTTTCGTCCACATTCCCGGTTCAGGGAAAGGCGGTATCAATGAAGAAATTGGCGGTCAAATCGATATGCGTCCGACAATCCTTAGCTTGATGGGCATCGATACTTCGACAGATTTGCAGTTCGGCGATGATTTGTTTTCAGAAGAGCGAGAGGAATTTGTTATCTTTCGCGATGGACGCTTTGTAACTGATCAATACGTCTTTGCAGAAAATATTTGTTATGAGAATGGTACTGCTGAAGAGGTTGATAAACAGTTATGTGCGCCTTACATCGAACAGGCTCTTACAGAACTGCAGTACTCGGAATCGATTATTGCGGGAGATTTATTGCGGTTCTATGATAAAGAAAACGGTGAACTTTTGCCTGGCGATTAATATTAGCAATACAAAGAGGACAGATGGCTGGCTCCAGCACATCTGCCCTTTTTGTATTGTCCTGCATTTAACATAATTGTGAAGCTGTTTATTCTTTTTAATACTGTTCTTCGTATTTATAGTAATAGAAGAGTACGTCTTTCAAATACTCATCACTGTGATTATAGGTGGAGATCGCCTGCTCCAGATCCCCTTCAGAGGCGCCATGCTGGGATAAATAATTAGCTGCACTGTATAATGCATCTTGCAGATCATACGGATCTGCTATCCCGTCCTTATTGCCATCCACTCCGTACCCGCCATATTCCTGAATGATAGCAGGATCCGTTTTTTCACTTTCGCTTATGTTGCCCTTCCCCAAATCCTTGCAGGTCGGATGACTCCATCCGACAAATGTACATGGCATAAATTGCATATGCCCTTCCGCACCGACTGGTGACAAAAGAGGATCCATGGCAGAGAATTTGGTTTCCACGCGATGGTGTGCAGCCAATAAGGTCCAAGGGATATCGTATGCATTAGCAGCCTCCTTGTAAAGAGGGATGTTTTCCTTTGGTATTTCCGGTTCGAACATTTGTTGAGCAAACTTCTTCAAAGGACTATCGTCCGCTTTTCCGGAAACTAGCATCAATGCAAAGATTACCAATATAGATAAGATAGCAATAACCGACCCAAAAGCAACGAATTGCCTATTTGCACCGTTTCGCTTTCTTTTCCTGATTTTCGTTTTCATATTTTTCACACCTGCCATCACTATTTCTGTTAACCTATTCCATCCTCAAGAAAAATATTTTTTCTATTTTTCCCTTTGCATCAATTCTTCAAAAGCTCGGACCCCATAATGCTTTTAGGAATTCTCCTCGGAACAGCTCGGTTTTGTCTGTTCCATGTAGCTTGCAATATCCTGGTCGGACATTTCACCTGTAATGATTTTTATGATTTCCCCCTCTGAATTGGTCAAAATCATGATAGGAAGGGGGCAAATGTTGTGAGCTTCCATCACGCTTTTATCCTTATCGATGACAATGGGAAACGTCAGATTACGCTGTTCCGCATATTGCCTCACTTCATAATCCGATTGGGCAATGTTAACAGCCAGTATCTGCAAACCTTGGTCCTTGTATACTTGATACTGTTTGTCCACAGCAATTTAGTGTTCTCACCTGCTGGCACATGGATATTAATTGAATTAATTTCATAATTCCGAGCCCTTGCGGCTCTAAGGAGTTACAGGAACTCGAAAGACTTCGTAACGAATAGGAATTGATTGTTGACATCGGATGGCCAATTCATCAGTGTATAATCCAAAACCCGCTGAATTCGATACTTCAGCGGGTTTTGGATTATGGCTGCAAGTAGATTTCTGAATTCAAAATCATGGATTCAAAGAACAGGGAAGGCGAGGTTTCATTCCATTCGATGGAACTTAAATCTGCCGTCCGTTTTGTTATATAGCCATAGGCTAATTGTGTACGAGGATCGTCGGTCAATGGAAGTTTAACGAATGGCCCTTTAGGCGTCAACCAGTTTAACTGGGCCAGGCGGTTTTCAAGTGAAAACATGATCCACTCATCTTCCGCTTCTTCCGTTTCAAACAATGGTTCCTGTGCGACCATCATCCAGGTTTGGCTCTGATGTTTTGGCGGCAGCCAGTAATTTTTAGCTAAATCGCCTTCCTCTAAAGTGAATTCAGGGATTTCGTGTCGAAGTTCCTGTATCCATTCACCGTTTTCCAGCTGTAGATTACTTGAAACGAAGACATTCCCCTGCAGAATTTCTGTATTTTCTCTAGTAAAGACTCCATAAGGATTTGTTGTCGGGTCCGGGCCGTAGATTTCCTCGTCCAGGCTTGCCGCAGTTTCCGGATTCCATGACTTGAAGTCTGCCTCAGCCAGATTTTTGACATTCAAGGATAGCACGTATGGAATCCATCCGGTATTTTCAATTTCTTCAAAAATGAGAGATGTGCCGTTTTCAAGTGTCCGCTCGACAAGTCTATAAGTTCCGATATTCAAGCCAAGCAAAGATAAATCATAGACAGCCGTCTTATCACTGCCTTTTTCATTAACTGCTGGCTCGCTTAAGTTGATGAACATAGGCTTTTCAATTGCTAAGGTCACATCTTCATTCGAAAAAACTTCGATTTCATTTTGCAAAAACATGACGGCTGTAAAAATAAGCAGCACCATGAAAAATACGACAAATAATAAAATCACAAACTTTCTGAACACGTTTTTCACCTCGGTTTTCTGCATGGTTACTAGTTCTCGACTATAGCATGCGAAAGAAGAGAGAAACCTCCTTATATTTGAGCATTGAATGAACAAATATAAGGAGAGATTTCTGCTGCTTGATCACTTTCCTTTAAGAATTGCTCGTAAACCAATGAAAGCTTCTCGAACCGACCCCAAAGTCGTTCTTAACTCATAAATCACAGCAAAAAGAACTCTTAGGATGCCTTTTTATGCGTAGGAGTGCAATCCAGCAATGATTAAGTTGACAACTATTAAATTGAACATAATAATCGCAAAACCGATTACACCCAACCAGGCTGATTTTTCACCTTGCCATCCTTTCCCGAGACGTAAATGCAGATATGCTGCATAGAATAACCAAGTAACCAACGCCCAGACTTCTTTCGGATCCCACCCCCAGAATCGAGACCAGGTGATTTGGGCCCAAATCATCGCAAAGACCAGCGCCCCTAAAGTAAATATCGGAAAGCCGATAATCACTGCGCGGTAATTAATTTCATCCATCAATTGAATATTAACACTTTTCATTAGTGGTTGAATGAGCTGCACTATTCTCCGGCGGACAATCAATCTAATTAACACATATAAAACAGTTCCAACTAATAAAGACCAAGTGACGGTCGTCAGTTTACTAGCATCTACTAACGGTGGGGTTTCAGCTAGTGGTGTCATGGTGTCTTCTGTCAATGGAACCGATTCATTCATACCAAAAATAGGGGGCATGTTATAAATGATTGTGGCTTCTTGTCCATCTTTGTTGACATATTGAAAGGTGGTTTCATAATTTGTCAGGGTGAAGTAAGAACTTGAAATCACAAATCCAACTACTAGCACTAAAAAATACAGAATCCCTTCCAGCCAAAATCGCTGCTTTGACTTTTTCGACAAATCAACCACTTTAAGCAAGTAAATTAACCCCGCTGCTGCACTCATCGCCAATATCCCTTCCGCAATGACAACCGTGCTGACATGAATCGCCAGCCAGTTTGTTTGAAGCGCGGGAATCAAAGGACTGATCTCATTCGGGAACATGCTTGCATACGCAATAATCAGCAAGGCAACCGGCAATACAACCATTCCTAAAACGGGTGTTTTATAAAGGGAATAAAGAATGATGAATCCTCCTACAAGCGTCATGCCGAACGCTGTCGTAAATTCAAACATATTGCTGAGAGGTGCATGTCCAGACACCACCCAGCGGGTGAAAAAATAACCTAAATGTGCAAGAAAGCCGATCACGGTGATGGTAATCGCTACTTTTCCCCAGCGCTGTTCCGAGTTGAACGACCCTTTTTTATTGCCTTTAACAGCTCCTCCAAATACGAATGTGGCAATCAAATACGCAAAGAAAGCGATATACAGTAAATTCGAACTGATGGCGGTTAATGTCATGATTGCGGTTCACCTTCCTTTTCCGTTTCTTCCTGCTGGTCGGTATAAGCAGGGAGTGATGCATATGCAGAAACTTGATCGAGATCTTTCTTCAAGCCGAACCAGTTTTTGTTAGTATGTCCAGCAAGCAGAATGTCGCCGCTGTCGGTTTGTTGCAACCAGAAACGTCGGTGGTTAAAGTACATCCCCTGTGCTACCCCTATCATAAAAATCAAGCCTCCAAGACCCAGGATTGGGAGAGTGCTGTCTTTACGGACCGTCAATCCTGAAACGTTGCGCATCTCAGCGTTTTGAAAAGTCAATTTATATTGATTGGGTCCGAAAGGCTCGATGGTGTTTTGGATGGTGATGAAACTGGTTTCCCCTTGCGGCGTTGCTGGTGTGGTCATCTTCACAAGAAAACCTGGATTGTCTGGCAGCGGGCTTGCCGTTTGCGGCTCACCGTTTTCAAATCCGGAGAAATTCGGATAATAACCGAGCAGTTTTACTGTCGATCCATTCTTCAATTCGTAGCTTTCATTTGGATCGATCAAATCAATGGTCAACTCACCCAGCGATTCCTCCGTTTCTTGGTCTGTCAGCGCGAACGTCATGGTTTTTAGTTCATTCAGTTTGTAATCCATTTGATATATGGCATAGCCATCAAACTTTAATGGCTGGTTTACACGGATAGGATACTCCTTGACAACTTCCAAGTTATCAGTTTCCCCTGGCAAACTGTTATTCGGCGCTTGATACAGCACGATATCTGTCTGGTAGTTTTTCGCGACCGTTCCCACACGGTCGAGGGCTTCACCGAATCTGGCTTCTTCGCCTTCACCCGTATACGTTTCCAGTGCAAACTTTACATTTTCCAAGCTGTATCCCGGCACTTCGGGAATGGCTCGTGTTTCCCCTTCCCGGATCCATAGTGTTTCATCGACATAAAAACCGGGGATCATCCGCAACATGACGCCGACGAGAAAAATGATCAAACCGATATGATTGACATATGGTCCCCATCTGGAGAAACGCCCTTTTTCTGCTAAAAGCCCGTTTTTATCCGTTCGGACTTTGTACTTCAATTCCTTCAATTTTGCCTCGGTTTTTTGCAGTGTATCGTCAGCTCCAGGCCCCTGCGCATAGACGCGCTGTTTTTCCATAAAGCTGGGATGGCGCAGAACTCGTTGATTTTTCAACGAGTTATAAAGAGGAACAAAACGGTCTAAGCTGGCAATCACCAACGAAATCGCCAACATCCCGACTAATGCGATAAACCAATAGGAACTGTATAAGTCGTGAAAACCGAGAAAATGATAGACGCGGCCAACGCTGCCATAAGTATCGGCATAATATGCTTTGATAGTCGCTTCTGTATTTGCTGGAACAAAAGCTTGTTGCGGGAGGATTGTGCCAAGGGCCGCTGCAACCAGCAGGATAACAATAATACTGACGCCCACTTTCACGCTTGAAAAGAAGTTCCAGATTTTGTCGATGATGGATTTGTTATAGGTTTGTGAACGTCTAGCCGTTCCTTCATAGCGCATATCCACCAATTTGCTGTTTTGTTCTTTATCAGTCAAAGACCGCCCGCACGATTCGCAAAGCTTTGTACCCAGCGGATTTACATGACCACATTGGCACTGCAAGTTTTCCATCCTAAAAATCTCCTTATTCGGGTTTGATTTCTTCCATGTAGCTGACAATATCCTCTTCAGACATCTCCCCGGTAATGATTTTCGTTATCTTCCCTTCGGGATTAACCAGAATCGTAGTAGGAAGAGGGCGAATGTTGTAAGCTTCCATCACGCTTTTATCCTTATCGATGACAATGGGAAACGTCAGATTCCGCTGTTCCGCATATTGCCTTACTTCATAATCCGACTGAGCAATGTTGACGGCCAGTATCTGTACACCTTGATCTTTGTAAACTTGATACTGTCTGTCCATCAGTGGAAACTCTTTCTCACACGGTTTGCACCAAGTCCCCCAAAAGTTCACAAACACCCCTTGGCCTTTATAATCAGACAGCTGATGCCGATCCCCGTTCAAATCAGTCAGTGCAAAATCTGGTGCCTGATCGCCAACTTGCAGCAATTCATTTTTCTCCTTTATCACCCCGTTATAGATGGTAAAAGCAATAGCGCCTACCATGACAAGCAGAATGGCTGTCCTCATGAATAAACGATTCTTCTTTTTTGTAGCCATGTATTCGAAACCTCCTTTTTCTTAATTAATCTTGCTGATTTATTAGAACCCAGTGAATCCACCCGTAAACTGCGATAGGAAATTAATAATTTCAGTCATCATATCAAAGTAGAGTAAAACACCCATTAGAATCATCAGTGCCCCGCCAACTGACATGAAAAGAGCACTTCTTTTCTTTAAGAAGCTCATTTTCTCAATAAATAATGACATCAGGAGAAAAGGGATCGAAAACCCGAGGACATAAAATAGCATGTAGAGAAGTCCCCGGTCCGGATCTGCGACACCTAGCGCAATCACGCCCGCCAGTATGGGACCGGTACACGGCGTCCATCCAGCTGCGAAACCGATGCCGATCAAGACAGAACCCACGTATCCGGATGGCCTTTTCTGAAATTGAAACTTCTTATCCGAAAGCAGAAAATCGAATTTTAAAATCCCGGTTAAGACCAAACCGAAAAACACCATCAAAATGGCGCCAAGCTGTCGTAAAAGGACTTGATATTCCAAGAAAAAGTTTCCAATAAGTGACGTTGACAAGCCCAATGCTAAAAAAATGATGGAAAACCCGAATAAAAATAAAATAGTGTGAATCAAAGCCGTGCTCCTCATCATTCCCTTTCCAGCTTTTAGGTCATTGACTGACACCCCGGTAATATAGGATAGAAAAGCCGGGTACAAGGGAAGGGAACAAGGAGAGATGAACGATAAAAGTCCTGCGCCGAAAGCGAGGAGTAAACTGACTTCTGCCATGCGGACACCTCCAGTGTATTAATTGTGCCTATCGTTCCACATTGAGCTGGATAGGATTGATGACGGTGCCGAAACGTATGCTCTACTGTTACTTGCAAATAAATATGTTAATTGCACTCTTAAATTCCGTCCGCCGCTAACTTAGCTATATAATAGGGACCAAAATAAGATTTTGAAAGTAGATATGCCCCTTGAAACACGGTTACAATGACAATAATCATATGCAAAGAAGAAGTCCATTCTTCAAGTCCTGAGATTTGTGTTAAGTAGCCTGTTACCCCATTTAAAACCAGGAGCACAAAAAATGAAACCGACTCTTTAACAAGTACTCGGCGACGGACGGACCAGAACAGCAAATACGCTGCGCTAATCAGGATGATTGCATTGCTTATTCCATGGACATTGTAAATGAATTGCGAGAGGGAAGCCGAACTTATCAGTAATTCGTTGGCAGCGATGTTGTGCAAAATTTTGCTGGCTCCACTGTGTTTGAAGAAAGCTCCTACAATGATTTCCAGGAAAAACAGACTGAACGCCAAAAACGCCGGTGTAATTAGGATGCGATAGCGGCTGTTTTCTGCTCGGGCTTTTTCATCTGAGCGGATGCGCGTACGCTGTAACGCTGTTGTTAAAAAAACAGTGCTCATTAACAGAAACAGACTGATGGTCACGTCTATTGTGGTAAAACCGGGTGGCGTTCCCCACACTACATTCAGCGCGCCAACCAGTGACTGGACTAGCAGTAGGATCATTGTGAGTAGCGCCCATACTTTAACTGAAGATTCTTTTGGGTGTCTTCTTTTCCATGCAACTATAAAATTAAGCAGGATTACGAAACCCAATAAGCTGGTAAATACGCGATGGGAATATTCAATCAGTACTTTATATTGGGTAAAATCGGGAATAATTTTTCCGTTGCATATCGGCCAGTCTGTTCCACATGCATCACCAGCATTTGTTGCCACAACTAAATTCCCTAAAATTAGGGCGAATACGGTCATGTAAGCCGTATATAAAGCAAAACGGTGTCTCATATCTCTCCTCCAAGCAGTAAATTGTACTTTTCCTGCCTCCTTCCATATTAACCCTAGGATATTTTTTTATAAGTTTGGCTAATCGTCCCTTGTTCACCAACACAGTTAAACGAAACAATGATTTAAAGCAATTGAAAAATCAAGCATCTGTTTTTTTAAGCGCCAGTATCAGCATAGCAATCGTGATTAATACAAACGCAATCAGAGCCAAAAATGGAATAGTAATGAAACCCATCCAGTTGATATATTCGGAACTGCACGGAACGCCATTAACACAAGGTTTGATCCCTCCAAATCCAGGGACCTTTTGTTCCAAATAATGCAGGACAGAGATACTTCCCCCTAAAAGAGACAAAGGCAAAACATATCGCGGCACTTGCAAATCGTTTTTAAATGTGGCGATACCTAGAATTAAAACTAATGGATACATGGAAATCCGTTGATACCAACAAAGTTCACAAGGGATAAAGCCCTCGATTTCACTGAAATACAGACTGCCAAGCATGGCAATCAGTGAGACAAACCATGCCCCGTAAAGCAACAGACTACTTATTCGAGATTCCGTCTGTGTTTCTTCCATTATTCTTCACCCGCCAATTCCTGCTCAATTAAGGCTTTTATGGCGTCGTAGTCGAACGGATCTTCGAGTTGTTGACCATTGATCACAATGGTGGGGGTTTGAGTAACTCCAGCTTCCTCCACTAACGCTTCATCCGCTTCAAGTTCTTCTTGCTGCGCAACTTGTTTCATGTCTTCTTGCAGCTGTGTTTGATCAATGGCAGGAAATGCAGATGCCACTTCCAACACTTTTTCTGGCGTGATCCAAGCGGCGTCATGGTCCACGACCGGTTGTGCTTCGTATAATGCTTTATGGAACTCCCAATATGCTTCCGGACTATGCTCGAAAACAGATTCCGCAGCCAAAGAACCTAAAATTGATTCATTTCCGTGGAAGAAGACGTTGATATAAGCAAATTTCACTTCTCCTGTATTGACATAGTCCTCTACTAGTTGGGGATAAACTGTTTCTCCCCAAGCTTTGCAGGATGGACATTTAAAGTCGCCAAATTCAACAACAGTCACAGGTGCATCACTTTCACCAAGAGTTGGCTGGCTGCTTATATCAATCTGCGCTGTTTCCAAAGCTGGTGTTTCTTGCTGATTCATTACAACTACGATTACAGCAATAATTCCTAAAACTAAAACGGTCGCCAGAACCGCCAATTTCATCCCTGATGTCTTGTTATTATTTTTCTTTTCCATTTTCATCCTCTTTTCTGTAGTTGGTTACTTATTGAATGCTCGTCATTAAACCTACATGGAACGCTAAAACACAGAATAACCCCATCAACACCGAAAGATAGGCAGGCGCTTTTTGCTTAAAACAATAAATGACAAGCGCACCGAAAGCAAACCCCAGCATCAAAAAAAACAGTCCCAGCAAATTGAAATCGAATTGCAGGTGCATGGCAGGATCAATTGGACCTCCATGTAAATATTCAAAAAGCTTAGATGCCCCGTTCCCTTTCAAATATGCTTCGATAGAGTGAGGAGGCTCTTGTTGGCCCAATACTCCTGTTGCTGCAAAGATAAAGAGAAGGGTCAGGCTTTCCGCTTTTGCCCATGGTATTGGATTTATTTCGTCACCACGCTGCAACTTCCGTCTGATTAGGATACCGTTTATAAAAGCAAACAGCAAAAGTGGGATGACCAACAAATGTTTAATCAAAATTGCTTGACCATAAGGCATCATCCAAGCATCCTGGTACTCCACTACCTCAACGGCCAATGTCATAATGAAAATTCCGCTTGCGCCGATGACCGTCAGGCAAATAAGAGCGACTGGTGTAAACCACTTAAGAAACGGCAGCCAGTTCTGGGACGAAATTGAAAACCAACTCACTGTAAGCAGAATTCCCATCCACACAGTCACGGCTGTAAAATGCAATGTATGAAAAACAAACCCACTCCAGTCTGTTAAGGAAGCGGCATGGCTTCCCCATCCCAAAGCCATAAGAAGTCCTAAAGTGAAAAGAAGAGAGATTCCGATGAAACCTTTCTTTTCAAATACAGGAGTAACAGATATAAAAAGATAGAAGAAGATTGAAAGAATCAACGTGATCGACCAGGCTTGTCCTACCTCGAACTCCCCGATGACATTTTGAATGGTCAGCATTAATCCTATATCTTCATATAAAAATAAAATCAGTCGGATGACAGGCGCCACTGACAAGAAAACGATTCCCAAAATGGAAATCTGCAGAACACGTTTGCTGATTTTCAGTTCCGGTTTCTGGTGGTCAGGAACCAGGTGAATCAGCAAAGAACCCATTAAAATCGAAAAACAAAGGTAGAGAAGCATTTCGGTTGTATAAATCCAAATCATTTAATTCCCTCTTCTCTTCGCTGCCCACATCAATGTCCCCCCGGCAATCACCGCCAATACCATTAGCACAATCACCATCACATACGGCGCTTCAGAGGACTCTTCTTGATCAATTGACTGTTCCTCAAACAGAGACGTAGTTTCTTTCACCGGATCTTCAGAGCCAGACTCTACTGTCTCCTCATTCTCTTCCGCAGGAAACGTTTCTTCCGCCGTCTTCACCGTAAAAGCATATGCCCCTTCAATCGGATGTCCGTCAGCTCCAATGATTTTCCAGTTAACGGTATACTCACCATCTGCCATGGCAGCCCCTAGTGTTCCGATCATTTTTTGTTCCTCAAGCGTAATGCCAAAAGGAATTTCCTCTCCTTCAGCATTTTCTACTGTAAAAGAGCTCGCTTCCTCCAGAGGGGTGTTGAATTCCAGTATAATTTCTCGCGGTTCCTCAGTCATTACCTCTCCGTCAGCGGGTGAACTCGCTTCCAATGCTGTGTGGGCGGAAACGACAGTAGACGATAGCAATAAAACAAATAGCGTTAACAATAGGATTTTCTTCATTTTCGTACTCCCTTCTCTAATGATTACGCACCAGACTATAACGTCATTCAATGTTCACAGTAATTTCTTTGCCTCATTCATTTTAACAAGTATCGATTAACATTAAAACAATGCTTTGAATATTAGAATTGACAAAGCAATGAATTTTTCCTACACTGAATATAATCAAATGACCATTTGAATGAGGTGGATACTAATGAATGAAATTGAAATTAATAAGTCTCCAGAAACTTGCCAAACCTTTTGTTATGACGAAGAAGTAATTGAAAGAGTTCAGCCTAAACTTGTCGGTATTCGAGGGGCAGAACTAATTTTCAAGGCCCTTTCCGATGCAACACGTTTAAAAATCGCTTACGCGCTAACACTGGAACCGGAACTATGTGTGTGCGATGTAGCAAATATTTTGGGAACGACCACCGCTACTGCTTCTCATCATCTTCGCTACTTGCGGAATATGGGGTTGGCGGACTATGAGAAGAGAGGCAAGCTGGTTTTCTATTCGCTTACCGACGAACACGTACATCAATTAGTCCGAATTGCATTTGAACACGCTGAGGAGGATCGGTACAAATGAGCGAAAATCAAAATGTTTATCAACTGCAAAACCTGTCCTGTACAAACTGTGCCGCTAAATTCGAAAAAAACATCCGTGAAATTCCGACAGTCGAAGATGTAAAACTGAACTTTGGTGCTTCAAAAATCACAGTTGCCGGTGAAGCTTCAATCGAACAATTGGAACGAGCAGGATCTTTCGACGGCATTCGGGTGTATCCCGAAAAACAACGAATTATCGAAAAAAAAGACCCTTTTTGGAAAAAGAGAGAAAATCAAACAACATTCGTTTCGCTTCTTTTTCTCATATTCGGATATATTTCTTCCGTTCAAGTTGGTGAAGAGCATGCAATGACCATCGGACTTTTCGCTTTGGCGATTCTAATTGGAGGCTTCAGCCTTTTTAAAGAAGGGTTCAAAAATCTGGCAACACTCCAATTCGACATGACCACGTTGATGACTATCGCCGTGATCGGGGCAGCCGCAATTGGCGAATGGGGCGAAGGTGCAGTAGTTGTTTTTTTGTTTGCCATCAGCGAAGCTTTGGAAACATATTCGATGGACAAGGCAAGGAATTCTATCCGCTCACTCATGGACATCGCCCCCAATACAGCCATCATTAGACGCGGGGCACAAGAATTGGAAGTTGATGTGGACGATATTCAAATCGGCGACATTATGGTCATCAAACCCGGCCAGAAACTGGCGATGGATGGAGAAGTGGCCAAAGGCGCTTCCTCGATCAATCAAGCAGCCATCACCGGGGAGTCCGTTCCTGTCCATAAAGCAATCGGCGATGAAGTGTTTGCCGGCACGCTCAATGAAGAAGGCGCATTGGAAGTACGGGTAACGAAAAAATCTGAAGATACTACTATCGCCAAGATTATTCATTTAGTGGAGGAAGCACAGGCAGAACGTGCACCTTCCCAACAATTCGTGGATAAATTCGCAAAATATTATACACCTGCTATATTAGTAATTTCGATGTTGGTTGCCGTGCTCCCTCCTCTTCTTTTTGGCGGTGAATGGAGTGAATGGATTTACCGTGGTCTTGCGGTGTTGGTAGTAGGCTGCCCTTGTGCTCTCGTCATTTCGACGCCTGTAGCGATTGTAACAGCGATCGGAAATGCTGCAAGAAATGGTGTTTTGATCAAAGGCGGCATTCATTTGGAAGAAACCGGCCGTTTAAATGTCATTGCTTTTGATAAAACCGGGACACTTACACAAGGAACACCTGAAGTCACTGACATCATCTCCTTGTCGGATATGAGTGTTGATGAAGTTTTGGAAACCGCAGCATCTATCGAAAAATTGTCTCAGCACCCCTTAGCTTCTGCTATCTTGCGCAAAGCAGAAAAATCCAATATCAATTTAACCGAAGTGGAGAATTTCCAATCGATTACCGGAAAAGGTGCAAAAGCAGAGATTCATAATCAAACTTACTATATCGGCAGTCCGAATCTTTTTACAGAAACCTTGAAGATGTCCAGTGACATTCAAAAAGAAGTGGAAGCTCTTCAGGCTGTCGGCAAAACAGTTATGCTGTTGGGATCAAGAGATGAAGTTAAGGGCTATATTGCAGTAGCAGACCAAATCAGGTCAAGCAGTTCCACAATCATTCAAAAACTTTACGATTTGGGTATTCAAAAGACAGTCATGTTGACAGGCGACAATCAACTTGCTGCAAACGCCATCGGAAAACAGCTCAATTTAACAGATGTCAAATCAGATTTGATGCCGGAAGATAAATTGGCAACCATCAAATCACTCCGTGAGCAGTTCGGCAAAGTCGCGATGGTCGGTGATGGAGTGAATGACGCCCCTGCATTAGCTAGTTCTACGGTAGGCATTGCCATGGGAGGCGCCGGCACGGATACAGCACTCGAAACCGCTGATATTGCCCTTATGGCAGATGACTTGAATAAACTGCCTTACACCATCGGCCTCAGCAGAAAAACATTGAAAATTATTTATCAGAACGTTGCCTTTGCATTAGGGTTAAAAGTACTGGCATTATTGTTAATCATTCCAGGCTGGCTGACACTTTGGATGGCCATCTTTGCGGACATGGGAGCTACGTTAATCGTCGTGCTCAATTCCCTTCGCCTGATGAAAAGCAGATATTAACCTAAGCCGAGTGAAATTTTTTTGAAGTTCACAATAACATGAATGAAAAGCCGCCGATTCGCGTATCACTGAATCGGCGGCTTTTATATTACTCATCAATCAAATTTTCAAGGTCTTTACGTATCTCTTCCACCGGTACATCTTTAAAACCGTCGTAATTGTTTGTTACTTTTCCTTCCCGGTCAATCAAATAAAAAGACGTTCCATGGATAACTTGGTTGCTGTTAGGATCCTTTTTGACAAATGACTCGAAATTTTCACTGGCAAATTCCGTTATTTGTTCCGGTGTATACCCCGTCAGCATGTGCCATTTCGATTCATCCGGAACCGAGAATTGTGTCAAATATTCCTTCAGTTTTTCGGGCGTGTCTACGGTAGGATCTACGCTGAAGGCGACAATTTTGTAATCTTCAATACCACTAGCCTTCAATTCTTCTTGGATCTCGGTCATATTGAACATCATCGGCGGGCAAACCGTCTCACAACTAGTGAAAGCGAACGTGGCAATCCAAGGCGTTCCTTTTAACTTTTCCATAGATATCGTTTCATTTCGATGATCGGTATATGAAAAATCCTTAACCCCAGAGCTGCCGCACGCAGAGAGAATCAATATTGCACTCAATCCTATTACTGCCAGAAAAAAAAACCTCAACTCAGTTCCCCCATTCGTCTGTCTCACTTCATCTTATGGAAAAGACCATTTCATTACAACAGATGCAAAGGTGATATTGTTACAAATACTTGAAGATTATATATCTTTAAGCGAGTGAACTTTATAGATATAGCCACTGCATTTATACTCGTCCAATACGCAGAGAAGAGAGTAATTGTACAATCGGAAATTCAGCTTCCCGGATAACTTAAATACCTTTACTTTTCAATCAGTTAATCAAAATAAAAGCCGGCACCTCGAAGGTTGCCGACTTTTTATAAATTATCCACCGATGTAATTAAAAGGGTTTACAGCATTTGAACGTGCGCCGTTCCACGATCCAATGTGGATTTCGAAATGAAGATGCGGACCTGTAGATCGCCCTGTGTTTCCGGATGCCGCAATTTTTTGTCCTTGAGAAACGGATTGTCCCTGAGAAACACTGATGGAGTTCAAGTGAGCATAAACAGTTGTAAACGTTTGGCCATTGATCGAATGGGTCAGCATGACGACATTCCCGTATGTTCCCATTGGTCCTGCATACGATACGTAACCTGAAGCAGATGCTGAGACTTGTGTTCCAGTTGGAACCGCCGCATCTATACCTTTATGGCTCTCTAGACCAGCTCCAATATTCCGTCCGCCAAAACTGGACGTCAGGCGACCAGTTAAAGGTGCAATGAACCCAGAATTACTTGCCGGTGCCGTATAAGAAGCTACAGCAGAGCTCGTTGATTTTTGTGGAGCTGCTTTTTGAGCAGTTGATTTCTGGCTTTCAGATTTCTCACTAGCTATTTTTTCTTGAGCTGCTTTTTCTTGAGCCGCTTTTTCTTGAGCTGCTTTTTGTGCAGCTGCCGCTCTTTCTGCCGCTGCTGCCCTTTCTGCTGCTAACTTGCGTTGTCGCTCTTCTTCAGCTTTCCTGGCTAATTCAGCGAGACGCGCTTGCTCTTTGCTAATTTCTTTTTCCAATTCTGCACTGATATCTACAGTTTCGGCCTGTTCACTTTCCAGACTTGTTTTTTCTTTAGCCAAACGGGTTTGTTCAGCTTCTAACTCTTTTTGCAGACCCGCCTGCTCTTTCTTCTGGCCATTAAGAGATTCTTTTAATGTCACAAGTTCTGACCGGCGTTTTTCCTGCTCAGCAAGCTTGGTTTCCACTTCTGCCTTTTGTTCCGACAGCAACTGCTTGTCATCTGCTTGTTCTTGCATGATTTCCCGGTCTGCTTCAATTAAGGTGTTAACCGCCGAAAAGCGATCGATAAAATCAATAAAACTGTTTGCGCCCAGTAAAACGTCTATATAGTCAACGGATCCGCCGCTCAACTGAATGGCACGGGCACGCTCCTGCAGCAACTCTGTCCGCTCAGCAATTTTGCGTTCCAGTTCCCCAATTGAACCTTTCAATTCCTCAATTTCCACTTTCGTTTGATCAATTTCAAGTTGGACACCATTAACTTTGCCTTCTGTTTCTTGTATTTTAGTACTTAACTCTGTAATTTTAGCCATAATTTTTTCTAAATCAGACTGATTTATGCTGATTTCATTCGATTTTTCCTGAATTCCGGAATTCAATTCGTTTTGTCTTTGTTCAATTTCCTGTTTCTTTTGTTCAAGTTCAGTCAGTTTATCCGCGTTGGCTGCCGGCACTAAAATCGACAAAGCCAAGACTGACGATAAACCCGTCATTATTATTTTTGATTTCAAGTTCATATTCCCCTCTCAGTTTTCATCTCTATCTCTCTATTCAAACTTCTCTATTTGTATACTTTAGAATAACAATATTCCGCACTAAGGTTCGCTTAATTTGATAGTTTCGTTAAAATTCAACTATTGTATTGTAACACTTGAAACGCTGTGCTCTATTACAATAACTTTACAATTTGACTTTGATATTGAAATTATTTTGGATATAATATCCATTTACTTGCGAATGCAGTTCTCTTCCTCCTAATTCTCAAGTTTCGTCTATTAGCCAGACATCACATTCCCCAAAATAAAAGCCCGAATATGCAGATGCATATCCAGGCTATGTTCTCCAGAAATGTTGAAGGGGGGACAATCCAATTGTTGACCATTGTAGTTTTGGCGATTAACAATTTTGTAGCAGTAAGTCTTATCACTACTTCAAAGTTTCTTCTTCTCCGTCATCGGTCTTTTCTTGCCTTTCCGCCATGCGAACCACAAGAAAATCATAAACGTGACATACAAAACGACTAATGCTGCTATATAACCTTTATTCAAACCTCTTTGTTCAATAATAGTGAACGCTTCGCCGACTTCTCTATCCAATGTAAGTTGGTATTTGCCCTCATCATTTTCTCGGATAATGTCATTTTCAAATAACCCGCGCATCTCTTTCCCTGAACCAATTACATCGGCTGGAATGGCGAAATTTTTAGTGGAAGAAGAATTATTGATCGCAATTATCCACGTGTCCTTTTCATCGGAACGCTTATAGACGAGCCACCCTTCCTCATCATGCAATATCTCCATTTCACCTGTGCGGAGCGCTTCCGATTCGTTTCGAAGAGAGGTTAAATTGGTAATATGATCAATTAATTCTTCCCCCACACCCATATCCAGAATTGGGTGGGAATCTGGGGCCGCAGCTCCATTCACCGCAATTTCGGAACCGTATTGAATAACGGGGGTACCCGGCATCGTCAATAATTGAAACATCAGTAAATTCCATCTTGTTGGGGGGAACCCTCTTTCCTCAATTACATCAGATGTAAAACGAGAACTTAACAGGGAATCCACTTGAGTCAGATTGCCCTTCGCCTCCGCCCAATAGTCGGAAGGAACGCTTGAATCGGGATCAAAATTTTTATAGCTGTTCCGGAGTGCTTCTTCAATCCCCGGCAGTACAACTGCATCCAATCCCGAAACAGAATCCATTGCACCGTCACTCAATATGTACATACTACGAATATCTTTCATGCTTTTTGAAAAGCGATCGATAAAAGAGGGATCTAATTCATCAGTGGTTTGCAACCGAATTCCATCCACCTCAAATTCAGTGACAAACGAGCTGAAACGTTCAATCAACTTATTTTGCACTTCTGGAATGCTGGTATCCAGCGAAACCGTTCCATCTTCATTTTCAGTAAACCATCCAGGATTACTTGCCCGCCATACATGATTGTTGCTGATTCTCTGAGTGGGAATGTCGACAATAATTTTCATCTCCAGCTCATGTGCTTTTGCAATTACTTCCTGCCATTCTTCCTCTGTTCCAAAACTTGGTTCAAGCTCCTCGTAGTCCAACACTTCTTTTCCGTCATAAGTCGCACTGGAAAAAATAGGACCTACGGAGAGTGCTGTAAAACCCATGTCTTTTAGATACTGCATTTCACTGCTGAGACCTGCGAAGTCCCCACCATTAAATGCAGTGGAATCCACAGAATTCACCTTACTATCATTTTGGATTACTTTATTAAAATAGCGGTCTACCAGCAGATCATATATTATTTCGTCTTGTAAAGATTGTTTTTCTGCAGCCATGCTGGGGGTAATCAAACTAATGGATAATAATCCAGTTAACACAGCTGAAATCAATTTCCGTTTCACTTCGGCTTCCTCCTTCAGAATGCCGAATTCCATTCCTGCATTCGATTCAGTTTATCAGAATCATTGCTTTACTTCTATGTGATTCCGCATCAATTCAGGAATCTGTCGTAAATTTTCAACGATATTGTGAATGCTGAACAATAAAACCTCCTGATTTAATAAAGACAAGCTCTTACAAAAATTAACTTTTTCTTTCTTTAAAAAGACATAAAAATTGGTTGATTTTCAATTTCTGTAGATTAAAGTTAAGAAGTATGCAGAAAGAAAGTATCCATGGAACTGCAGGCAGCTGTTTATTACAGCTGCAATACTTGGTGCAAAATTAAATACATATCAATCACTTAATTTGAAAGGAGAACCACATGAATCAAAAAAAGAAAATACTGAGGGATAACTCTTTTACTTATGGATTCCTTTTTTATAGTGTGGCGTTGCTCGCTTGGTTTATATACGATTTCTTCGTTAATGACATAATCGGTTTGCAACTGCCGATTCTGTTCATAGGCTTTGCTCTTTTGTTATGGACAAAGTTCTTTTATATGCAAAAAAAAGCAAAAGAATCTTCATGATTTCGTCAATCAATAAATAGGCAAAACAAAACGAGGCACGGACTTTTCCGTTCCTCTTTTTTGCTACTAAATTAAATCGGTCTTACCTAGTGATGATTGTGTTCTATAGCACCAGTATCCATCTCATTTTGGCATAATCGCGATTCTGGATGCAGATGATCCAGGCTTTCAAGCTGGACGGTGACATGCCCGATTTTGTGAGCTGCAACTGTTTTCTCAATTTCTTTTAAAATGTACTGACTTTCTTTAAATGAGATTCCTTCTTCAATGACTGCGTGCGTCGATAATGCATTTTTTCCACTGGTAATACTCCAAATATGCAAGTCGTGAATATTTTTTACGCCTGGTATTGCTTCGATAGCTGCTGTTACTTCATCCATGCTTACATTTTTAGGTGTACCTTCCATTAAGACATGGAGGGCCTCTTTTGTAACCCGCCATCCACTGATTAATACCAGTATTGCTACAACTACACTCGCTAATGGATCGGCCCATGCCCAACCAAAAAACATAATGAGAAGTGCTGCTGTAATAGCTCCGACAGAACCAAGAAGATCACTCATGACATGGAGAAATGCGGCTCGAAGATTTAAATTATCCTTGGTATCGCCGCCCCGCATCAATATCCACGCAACCAGGATATTCACTAATAAACCGATGACTGCTATGATCAGCATACCAGTGGTTGCTACTTCTGGGGGATCAGAAAAACGATGGTAAGCTTCATAGAAAATATATATGGCTATCAAGACGAGGGTTACCCCATTAAATACTGCCGCCAATATTTCAAATCGCTTATAACCGTAGGTTTTAAATTGATCGGCTGCTCTTTCCCCAATTGTAAAAGCTAAAAATCCTATGCCTAATGATAGAGAATCACTTAACATATGTCCTGCATCAGCGATTAGTGCCAGACTGTTTGTCAGAAAACCGCCAATCGCTTCCACAAACATATAACTGGTAATAATCACAAATGCGATTAACAATGTCTTCTTATTACTGCCGTTAGAATGGTTGTGTTCGCTTCCCACATGACATCTCTCCTTCGCTGTACCCACTATTCCAATTCGATGGTAGAATGTTTAATTTTCAGACCGGATGTGGCCTCTTTCACTTTCTCTTTGATGGTATTTGTCTCGCCAAGACTTTTTGCTTCAACAGAAAGATGCAAGTTCAATGCATTTTCTTCACCATCGATTGACCAGATATTCAATTGCCGGACCGACTGCACACCTGAAATTCCCTCAATCTTCGATTGGACTTCCTTAATGTCTATCCCTTCTGGAACGCCTTCTAATAGTATCTTCATCGTTTTGATAAGATTTCGGATTACATTGAACAGGATAAATAATGCAATCGCAAGGGAAAGAATGGGATCCAAGATATGAATATCCTTAAAAAGCAATACGATGCCGACAATCAGTACAGCTACCCACCCTAATACATCCTCTAGCATATGCCAGGAAAGGACCCCTTCATTCACCGACTTGCCTTTGTGCAGTTTAAATGCCGCATAGCCGTTTATTACCACTCCTGCAAGTGCAAACCAGATCATCCCTTGTGCATTCGAGTGTTCAGGATTAAACAATAATGGAATCGCCTGGAAAAAGATATAGATAGAACCAGCTATTAATACAGCAGCATTCAATAAGGCCCCCAAGAGTGAAAACCGCTGATAACCAAAGGAAAATTTTTTGTCCCGATCTTTGTTGGAAATCTTTTGAAGAAACCAAGAAGCTCCCAAAGCAATCGCATCTCCCAAGTCATGAACAGCATCAGACATAATTGCCACACTGTTGATTAGAAATCCGCCAATAAATTCTCCGATTGAAAACAGCAGATTGATTACAAATGCCAGTTTAATATTTTTTGAAGAACGGTCGACTTTTCCCATAAGTACACCCCTTTCTTTGGTAGTTTTCAATGTAGATAATTAGTTCTCTATTCCCCGTCAACAGATGAGATACACGTCTGTCGCTTTATTTGAGGTTTGTTTCTGCAAAAACATTTCTTTATTTCTTAAAGAATCTTTTAGGCTAAGCTGCCTATTGCTATTATAAAGATACTTAAAGAATAGAATTGGGACACGTCCTAACAAAGTGCGGGAGGCTGAAATTTTGAACAATACCTGGAATAAAATCATTTATAAAATATGGTCTCCTGTTTATGATATCTTTTTTAATGCCAGCTATTTTTGGGGGGCACGAAAAAAACTATTCCAGGAGATAAAGTTTAATCCTAATCAAAAGATATTGTTTGTAGGAATCGGTACAGGTGCTGATCTTGAGCATTTTGATTATACCGGCTTAGATATTATCGCTATTGACCTTTCGTCAGATATGCTTAAAATAGCGAAAAAGAAAACCACCGGATCTTCTATTCTTTTTTTGGAGATGGATGCGCAAAAAATGAGTTTCGAAGATGAGCAATTTGATGTTATCGTCGCAAACTTAGTTCTCTCAGTGGTACCAGAACCACATGCCTGTTTTCGTGAGATGTTCAGGGTATTGAAAAAAAGCGGGGAAATAATAATTTTTGATAAATTTAATTCAATTTCCAAAAAACCTTCTATTCCGAAAGAAGTATGCAGGAATATTATCAAGTTTCTTGGCACAGACATTGACGTGAAATTTGAAGATTTATATGAAGAATTCCGAACTGAACTATTCATTAAAGAGGAAACTCCAATTCTTTTCGGCGAAATGTACAAAAAAATCATCCTCAGCAAAAGAGAATAGTTCGGAACCATTAACTGCAGCCCACTTAACTGTCCCTGTAAGATGCCAGTACTGTTTGTCTTGTAGTTAACAGCTTCATACAGGAGCATCTAGGGAAGAAAGGAGTATAAAATGCATTTTAAAATTTTTTTAGTCATCTTTTGGGCAGCAGGAATTTTGGTGGTGATGACTACCAGTAATGCAGAAGCTTTTCTATATAATCAGATTCTGCATTATGAACTGGACCTCTCTCCAAATTTTATTGATTTATTTCGATTAAATGATGTAGCACTTACTGACAATTTTTATCTCATACAGAAATTAGGCCATCTTTTGTCGTTCGGAATTCTGTACATGCTCCTCTATAACTGGCTCCATACACATAGCAAAGCCTTATGGTATTGTATAGCCTTTGCAATCTCATCAGAGATCATTCAGTTATTTTTTGAAAGGAACGGCCGTATTTTTGACATGGGAGTAGACTTTATAGGCATTCTCTTAGCTTATATAATCACCGTCATAGTTACCGCACGTAAAACAAAAGTACAATGAAACTATGCGAAATAACTATTTAATTGTTGCTCTTTGAACATTTTGTGAAAGAGAAAAGGTTGGCTAAATCGAGCTAGAGATCCGTTTTTTGACTGTTTAATCTTTCTGGGTTATTAGACAGTTGGGGATCCAAATCAATCTGGAAAATTTTTTTGAAACCAGCTAAATCTTTGATCAAGGTCTATTGATAAAATGTATATTAGAAAACTTGCTTAATTTTCATCTTTTTTAAACATAAGCAATAATTGCGATACAATTTCAAGTAAAGGCAATTCAATCAATGGGCCAATAACCAGAGCTAAGGCAGTCAGCGGTTGATCTGGAAAAGCGATGATCGCAATTGCTAAAGAAACGAGCGAATTCCGGGCAATAATGGTCAAACTCAAGCTTACTTTGCCCCATAAGGAAATTTCAAGGCTTTTTCTATAGTGTGAGCCACCACAAAGTTAACGATGAAGAAAAGCCCACTTGGCAGGATCAATACCGCAATAACGATTAGGTTGTTTAGTAGGTATTTCCCTTGTGAAGCAAACATCGCCAAAATGGCCAGAGATAAAAAGAGGGTTTGCATCATCTCGAAAAAAGGGACAACTTTCTCATTCAGCAGGGTTCTGTTTTTTTATATCACACCGTGTCACATGTGGCAGGACGAACGGAATCACTAACGCCAATAAAATATTTTCTCCAACGACCGATAGTGGCACAGGTTCAATGGTTCCTGCGAAAATGAACAGATAAACGGTCAGAAGCAGGACCTGCAGAAGTACATTAACGGGCAAGACGGAGGTGGATAAAAGAAGATTTCCCTTAGCTAAAGAAGAAAACATTAAATACCAGTCCGTACAAGTAGGAACCATTAACATGAGGAACCCAATCCATAACGCCGGATAATCGGTTAAAAAGACAGCACCCAGCAGCCAAGCGAAAAGAGGTGTTCAGGTAAAATTGATTAAGACATTAGTAGTTAAAAACGTTCGATTGTTAAAGGCACCTTTTAAATCCATCAATGGAATTGATAGAAATAATCCGTACAGCATAAGCAATAAAAATGGAATGATGAAAAATTCACCATAGCGTTCAAAAAAGGAAATTTGACCGAATACAAACCCCACCCCTACTGCTGCTAAAATGATTATTGTTTGAACCTTTCAACTCTGCTCATTAAAAAACTCCTTGTTTAATAACAATAAAATTTAAAACTTACTCACCGGTTAGCAAGAGATTTTCAAAATTTCTCTATACTTGTTTTCACCCAACACATTATTTAAAAAGATACTAGTTCTTTCTATATGATAATAACAGTATGATTAAAAAGGGAAAATCCAGAGTCTATTTACACATAAAATAGGTAGACACATTGTCACTTTTTTTATTTTGACTTTTAAATCAGACTTATTGCTTATTTTATAAAAAAATACATAAAATAGCATAAAAAAGTGCTAATATCATCAGAGATAGAAAAATTACAAGAACCGGAAGGGGAAAATGAAAGACAAATGAATAGTTTTTTTAGCAAGGTTACATTATTTCTAGTCGCTGCTGTTTTAGTGATTTCCAGTATAGGGATGAGCCCCGCATCCGCTTGGACACCATTTAAGGATGTATCGTCAAATGATGTTGAAATTGATTACTTATATGATAAAGGGCTCATCAAAGGAATCTCCAGCAACCAATTTGGACCTGACTATTCAGTAACACGCGAACAGGCGGCTACATTGATCGGCCGCGCACTCGGATTAAGTGGAACAGAGAGAAAAACCAAGTTCTCCGACGTAAGCTCGACAAGCTACAGTTCCGGCTACATTCAATCAGCTGTAGATAAAGGGATCATCACCGGTTATCCTGATGGTACATTCAAACCGAAACAGACCATGACCCGCGGTGAGATGGCTTACTTATTAAGCCGTGCCTTCAACCTCACGAAGACAAGCGCTGTGTTTTTTACCGACATCAAACAAGATTCAAGCAACACAAGCCTTTATACTGCCGTAAATAAAATCGCGACAGCTGGCATCTCCAACGGAACCGGCGGCGGGAGCTACTCCCCGGATAAAGATTTGGTTCGTGAAGAATTTGCAATCTTCCTGGCACGCGCATTGGAACCGAAATTCAAAGTCGCTTTTCAGAATGCGACGATCGCCAAATTATATTCAACTACTGACAACCTAAACGTTCGTTCAGGTCCATCCACAAGCTATAAAGTGGTCGGCCAGATCCACACAAACAATGAAGTTCAAGTCTATGGCTACAGCGGCAACTGGGTTTATGGCAAATCTGGAAACCTTACAGGTTATTTCAGCCTCTCTTATTTAGCTAAATCCGCTGCTAAAGCATCTCGTGTTATGGTAATTGATGCCGGACACGGTGGTAGTGATCCAGGTGCTTCCGGATATGGTTTAGTTGAAAAAGAAGTGAACCTTGATGTATCTTACTAAAGGAGTGGGTGAAATGGGAGCTTTAAACGCCAGCACCGGGGCATGGATCAGCACGGTTGCCTATTTGATTGTTTCCCTTGTCAAAATCCTCGTTGCCTGGCAAGTGGATTCTGTTGCTTTAATGGCCGATGGTTTCAACAATTTTACTGATATCATTACATCGGTCGCTCTTCTGATTGGACTTTGGGTAGCTAAAAAAGACAAAGATGCAAACCATCCTTACGGTCATTTAAGGGCAGAAAATATCGCTTCGCTGGTGGCAGCATTTGTGATTGCGGCCATCGGATTGCAAATTTTAGTGAATACAATTTCTTCTATTGTTAACCAAGACTTCGTTACACCTGATCAGCTGGCGATATGGGTGGGAATGGGCAGCGGTCTGTTCATGATTTTAATCTATTTTATCAATCGAACCATTGCAGTAAAAGCAAATAGCCAGGGCTTGCGTTCCATTGCAAAAGATAATTTATCGGATGCAATTGTCAGTTTTGGGACCGTGATCGGCATCACGGGAGCGCAGTTCGGAATGGCGTGGCTTGACCCTGTCACCGGTCTAGTTGTCGGACTCATCATCCTTTGGGCTGCCTGGGGTATCTTCAAAGAGACAGCCTTAATCTTAACTGATGGCATCGATCCGAAAAAAATCATAGAATACAAAGAAACACTTGCCGAGGTTCAGGAGATTATGCAAGTTCATGACGTAAAAGCCAGGGTCTCCGGCAATCAGGTAATCATTGATGTGAGTGTCACGCTACAGAGCGGGTTAAACGGAAAAGAGAACATACACGCGATTGAGAAGGTTAAGGAATTAATGAAACAGCGCCATAATAGTCTAATGACCCTTGTCGAAACCAAACCTCCAGTGAGATAAAATTTGCGATGAAGCATTTGTTTTTCAATTCTAGCTTTACTAAAAATGATACAAGGATATGGAGGAAAGAAATAACTTTGTTCGCCATTAACAAACGCTGTTCATTCATTCTAAATTTATTGAAAGAGGTGATATGAAGTGCTGGAATCGTTTGGAAATTTGAATCCGACTATTCAAGCGTTCATAGGTACATTATTCACTTGGGGAATGACCGCCCTGGGAGCAGCACTAGTATTTACTACCAAAAGTATCAATCAACGATTTCTCGATAGTATGCTGGGATTTGCTGGAGGAGTGATGATTGCAGCAAGTTATTGGTCGCTTCTTGCTCCTGCCATTGACATGGGAGAAAGTGGCTCTTTACCAGCTTGGATGCCTGCGGCCATCGGATTTTTACTGGGTGGCATATTTTTATGGGCGGTAGATAAAATCCTCCCACACCTTCATCCCAATACATCCTTAGAAAAGGCAGAAGGATTCCACTCAGCTAAAAGAAAGAAGAGCTCTTTGCTTGTATTTGCCATTACACTTCACAACATTCCTGAAGGGCTAGCAATCGGCGTTGCATTTGGAGCCGTAGCTGCTGGATTTCCGTCGGCCTCTCTAGCAGGTGCTATAGCATTGGCAATCGGCATCGGTATCCAGAACTTCCCAGAGGGTCTAGCTGTCTCCATGCCTCTTCGACGAGATGGATTTTCGCGGCGAAAAAGCTTTCTTTACGGTCAATTTTCAGGAATGGTTGAACCGGTCGCCGCCATCATCGGTGCATTAGCAGTAGTGTTTATAGAACCTTTACTGCCTTATGCATTAAGCTTTGCAGCAGGTGCAATGATTTTTGTAGTCGTCGAAGAAGTAATTCCCAGCTCCCAAGAAAAAGGCAACTCTGATTTGGCTTCGATGAGCTTAATGGTCGGGTTTACAATCATGATGATTCTTGACGTTGCCCTCGGCTAATTTCAAGTAGCCTTCGAACCAAGGCTTACTATATGGATATCCTATTGGTCGACATTACCAGCCCATTTTAGAGATTGTGTAAATTTATTGCTTTTGCCCTTCCAATCAATATGCTTTTTCAATGAGTTACTAGTTCAGATTTCTCCTATGCTAGCTTTCCTTAAAGAAAGCAACAGCTGGGAGACGAGTGCTAGAATGGGTAATTCAATCAATGGGCCAATAACCAAGGCCAAAGCGATTAAAGGCCGGTCTGGAAAGGCGACAACTGCAATGGCCAGCGAAACAGGCGAATTGCGTGCGATAGTCATCAGGCTTAAGCTCACCGTGTCTTCATAGGAAAATTTCAGGACTTTCCCCATCGTTTGCGCCACGATAAAGTTGATGCCAAAGAACAGCAGGACTGGCAGCAGCAAGGTGGAAATGACTTCAAGATTATCGAGTAGGTACTTCCCTTGCGAAGCAAACATCGCCATAATCGCCAAAGATAAAAAGAAAATTTGTGCTGTAGCGAAAAAAGGGACGAGTTTCTCATTCAAGAAGGCTTTTCTCTTCCGCAAGGGAAAGCGCGTCAAATGCGCCAGGGCAAATGGAATGACCAGTACCAGGACAATGCTTTCGCCGATGATCGACAACGGAATCGGTTCAATCGTGCCAGCGAAAATGAACAGGTAGACCGGCAACAGCACGACCTGCAAAATCAAATTAATCGGCAAAACGGACATGGATAAGGGCACATTCCCTTTGGCAATGGAAGTGAACAGTAAGTACCAGTCGGTACAAGGGGTCACCATCAGCATGATAAAACCAATCCATAACGCTGGATGATCAGCGAGAAAAATAGCCCCCAGCCCCCACGCCACCAGAGGCGTCCAGACAAAGTTGATAAGGGTGCTGGTATTCAAGAACTTGCGATTTTTAAAAGCATCCTTCAGGTGCTGCAATGGAATGGTTAGAAACAACCCATAGAGCATCAGCAGTAAAAATGGAACGATAAAAGACTCTGCGTACGTTTCAAAAAAAACAAACTGTCCCAGTAAAAGTCCGATACCTACTGCCGATAAAATGATAACAGTTTGAAACTTTTCGAATACGTTCATGATGGCACTCCTTTATGGAAAGAGAAAACTAAATATATGAGCGACTCCCTATTAAGATTAACTAACTCCAAAATTTTTAGCCAGCACTTTTGCACACAAAAAAGAGAGAAGATAAGCTTCGATGAGCCTCTTGGCTCCCATAACATGATAGAGACTCTAATCAAGCAAGTACTTGCTCCAATCCAGTCAAATAATTGAACGGCTGTCGCAATGTGACTGATCTATTCTTCTGCTTCCCAGTTGTTCAAATGGGTTCCCAATCAACAGCTTGAATCTCCATCAATGGGCTTTTTTATCCGGCACAACATGACAACTGGGAAACATCGTTGTCGAACGTTAGCGCAGCCAGTTTTACACCTTCGGCCATGGTTAGATACGGCGCGAGGGTGTCGCTAAGGTTTTCAATGGTCAAACCGAATTTTACGGCAAGCGTCACCGCATAGATGACATCTCCAGCATTTTCCGCTACGATATGCCCGCCCAGCAGCTGGCGTGTTTTCGCGTCCGCCACCAGTTTGAATACCCCGGTCGTTTCCCGGTTCACTTGCGCTCGCGGAACAGCCTCCAATGGCAGGATGGATGTGAGGACGTCATAGCCGTTTTCTTTCGCCTGTTGCTCCGTCAAGCCAACCGTGGCAACCGCCGGGGCTGTAAACGTGACGCCCGGCACGACCGCCAAATCCAGTTTTTCACTCCGTCCACCGACCGCGTTTCCTGCCGCCACTCGCCCTTGATAAGCCGCGACATAGACAAACTGGGGACCTAATGTGACATCGCCCGCTGCGTATATTCGTGCATTGGTGGTCTTGGCATAGTCATCAATCCGAATTTCCCCAAAGCGTCCTGTTTCGACACCCGCCGCCTGCAGATTCAAGCTTTCCGTATTGGGTTTTCGGCCAGCTGCAATCAGCAATTGTTCGGATTCGATGATCCGCTTCTGGCCATCCACCTCGACATAAACTTTTTTCAGCTCTCCGACCTGTTCAATTCGCTCGTACGTGGCACCGGTCACTAACCGAATGCCTTGCTCGGTCAACGCTTTCGTGAGGGCTTCCGAGATTTCCGGATCGTATTCCTTGAACAAACGTGAACTTCTTTGCATCAGTGTGACTTCGGATCCGAGATGGTGAAATAACTGACCCAATTCCACGCCAATATAGCCGGACCCGATGATTGTCAGGCGCTTCGGCACTTTCTTTAGCTCCAATAAAGTCGTGCTGGTCAGGTAATCCACTTCTTCCAGACCGGGAATGGCTGGCACAGCAGGAGCTGCCCCCGTCGCAATCAGAAACCGTGTGGCAGAAATCTTTTTGCCGTTCACTTCAATGGTGTGTTCGTCTATAAACCTGGCTTCCCCTTTGATCAACTCAAAACCGTAGTCTTCAATCAAATCGACATATTTCTTGTTCCGGAGATCCGTCACCAATTCCTTTTTCTGTTTGACCAGCGGAGCCAAATCCACTTCCCCCGCTGAGGTATGCAGCCCGATAAACGGGTTGTTCCTGGCCAAGTGATTGATTTCTCCCGCCCGCAACAAGGTTTTGGAAGGAACACAGCCAATGTTCACACAGGTACCGCCTACCGTTCCCCGTTCAATCATCGCCACTTTCGCCCCATGTTTCACAGCTTCGATGGCGGAAGAAAAGGCAGCCCCCCCGGAACCGATGATGATGTAGTCATACTCGCCTTCTTCATCCGGACGGACTGCTTCTTGGGCTCGGACTTCTTCTGCTTCCCCCGGCTGATACTTCGCTTCAGCAATTGCTTTTTTTGCCTTTTCAACCTCCATGTCTTCCGGCAGTTCAAACACAGCTTCACCTTTTCGGAAATCGGCTTGGATTTCTTTTGCGCCAATCGCTTCAAGCGCGACTGCAATGTATGCTTCGCACCCTGTACAGGTCATCCCCTGGACATCCACTCGGTATTTGTTCATGTTCTACTCCTCCTCCATCAATACATCAATAATCGGGCATTCATGCAGCGCTTTTTCATTTGGACACCGTTCTTTCAACTCACTCAGCATCCGTTCCGCACGCTTTAAATCCTCAATCTGCTTTCGGACTTCCACTTCTTTTCCGGAAACAAAATCGAACATATCTTCACAGCGCACATCGTCTTTGTCGACCACCCCTAACAATTTATAAACCTCATTCAACGAAAATCCCAGTTCCTGCAGCCGCCGGATAAAGCCTACCCGTTTGACCGTTTCCTTTGAATAAATCCGATACCCCGAATTATTCCTGACCGGTTCTTGCAATAGCTCTTTTCGTTCATAGTATCGGATGGTTTCCTTATTCACTTCACACAGGGTTGCAAGTTCACTGATTCGATAGCTCAATTTTCTTCACCTCAGAAAAAGTATAAACCATGTACTTAGGTACATGGTCAAACATCTACACTTCAATGCTTTCTTTTTATATATAAAATCTCAAGTTACTAAAACTAGATTCAAAATAGTCGTTTATTAAAAATAAAGCGTTCGTAAAAGTACACTTTCACACACAAAAAGAGAGAAAATAAGCTTTAATCAGCCTCTTCTCTCCCCTTGTATACATGCAGCTTCCGATAATCCCTCATATGTTAACTGATTATTGAACCTGATATCTTTTAGTAATCATCAATTGCTACGCCCAAATTCATTAATAAAAGGGATATAGAAAGAAGCGGAATCGAGCTGAAGATAATGTTAAAGTCAAAACTCATTAGTAAAGAATTTACCTCCTATGATTTGTTTTCTTCAATTGGAGTTAGTTCAAGCGAGTGAAATGGCGCTTCATGAGTTGTAAAAAATAGTCGGGAACCTTCGAACACTTGCAGCTCTTTTTCAGCACCATCACCAGACAATCGCATTTTTGAAATATTATCATCAGAGGCTTTTCCAACTAATACTGAAATTTCATTTCCAGACTCGGTTTCAAACGAAAAGCCCATCGTAACATATGGACCTTCACCAGAGAATCCAACATAGTTAGTGCTCCGGTACCACGCATAACCTTCATCGCTCTCAGCAATACTCGCAACTCCAAAAGAACCCTTAAATGTATAAAACACAATGGTTTCTTCATTTATTTCCTCTATTGATAAAATGGATGAATCCTCAATCCCTTCTTCAGCTGTTCCATGTGCTATTGCTTCTTCCTTGGTATCGTGCCATTCCAGCTTGTATTCGTTTCCGTTGCACCCTATTAGAAAGATCAACAAGAAGCCACTAATCAAAAATCCAACTGTTTTTCTCAAATTATCATCCCTTTCTTATTTCTAGAAGTTCTCATCTTTTAGAATAAATTTTCAAATATTACCGATTTTTTTCTATCCTAATTTTAAGTTTTACGCTAGAAAAGAAACCCAAAATAACTAGAGTCTTCTCGATTTATCCCTATAATTCTTAATTCTTCCTTTTACTTTAAAACCCTTTTTCAGAAGAAAACTATATCGAAAATATTCTCTACTTGTTATAACCTTTCGCTAAAGTACACTTATGCAAAAAACAGGAAAGAAGTTAGATTTCTGCCTTCTTTCCTTCCGATAATTCTTGATATGTAAACTCATATCTATTCAAAATATGATCCAATATGTTATATATGTTCTATCATTCTAAAAGGGATACTCCCTTACTCTCTATAATTATTGAAAGGAGATTTATTTATGACTTATTTTTATTACATTGCCTCCGATATCGAGTTGACCACTGAAACCTATAAAGAACATGAATTATATTTTGAAAGATCTAATGAACGAATTAATGGATTCGACTTTCCTATCCAGCTTGAAATTGATAATGGTATTAATACAAAAGAAGAAGTAGATGTTCTGTTTGAGTACATTCATAAAAAAGCTGAAAATCACAAAAGATGTACCTTTCAAGTTGCCAAGCTGGTTAATTCTAATAGAGTGCCATTCAAAGTCTTAGAGAAAAAACAAGTACTTTTACATAAACTCAAGTCTTCAGAAGAATTATTTTTGCCTGAAGGCCATTTGCTCACTATCAAAAAAGTTCCAGTTGTGTATTAAAAATAGATAGATGTAATTCAGCTAACAACCGTTCGTAAAAGTACACTTTTACGAACGCTTTGAAAACAGCCGAAAATAGTCAAAAAGAGCGTTCGTAAACGTATCAAATCACTTTACGAACGTTCGCAGAATTGCATACACTTTTACGAACGGTTTTCAGGTATAATTAAAGGAAACAATCGTTTAAGAGGTGAATTATGGAACATCGCAAATTTGGTTACATACGCGTCAGCAGCAAAGACCAAAATGAAGGCCGTCAGTTAGAAGCCATGAAAAAAATGGGCATCACTGATCGCGACATTTATTTGGACAAGCAAAGCGGAAAAAACTTTGAACGGGCGAACTATCAATTACTGAAACGAATCATCCGAAAAGGCGATATCTTGTATATCCACTCACTGGATCGGTTCGGCCGAAACAAAGAAGAGATTCTCCAGGAATGGAATGATCTCACGAAAAACATTGAAGCGGATATCGTGGTACTGGATATGCCGTTACTCGATACGACACAATACAAAGACAGCATGGGGACATTCATTGCGGATTTGGTTTTGCAGATCCTTTCCTGGATGGCAGAAGAGGAACGGGAACGCATCCGGAAACGGCAGCGTGAAGGAATCGACTTGGCGTTACAAAATGGCATCCAGTTTGGCAGACCGACCGTTTTTGTTTCAGAGGAGTTCAAAGAGGTTTATAGAAAGTGGAAAGCTAGGGAGCTAACGGCCGTACAAGCTATGCAAGAAGCTGGGGTTAAAAAGACCAGTTTTTATAAATTGGTGAAAGCACTCGAAGAAGAAACAGCCAACACACTATATATAGAAGAAACTCGTCAATTTTAAAATACAAAAACAGCCATTCTCTTGGAATAACTACCTCGAGAATGGCTGTTTCTTTAGTTAAATTATTATAATTTATTAAATGCGACTCCTTCTTCATAAAAAGCAAGAAGGTGTCGCATTGGTATTTTAGTCAAAAGTATTCTTAATTGATGTAGTCTAAAACAAATACAAAGAGGCAAGAACCATGATTACTTTGTTAGTAACAGTATACTTAAAAATGAAGCTTTTAAATGAAATCTCAAGATTCAAGATTTTACCTCCTTACTTACCAAGAGGCGACTATATTCATTGTACTAGAAATAATAGCACCTGGAAATAAGAAAGTACTGGCTTCTCAAACTCTTTATAAATTTATAAATCTCGTACCAAAACTTATAATTTACTAATTAAAGATTACTTCGCACTTTCTTTATCACTTTTATTAAATTGTACAAGGCTTTAATAAAAAATAGTAATCCTCCAAAAAGAAAAATCTGTTCAAAAGTGTAAATAGAGATATTGGTTGTAAAAGCCTTAAAGAATACCGCTAGAATACCGAAAAATGCTGAAGCGATAAAAAAGAAAAGCCCAAAATAAATCGTATAATAATATTCATCTAAGTATCCAGAGCGATCCATATTAGAAATCTTAGTGTTACCAAGGAAGCCAACCATTACTCCTAAGGTAGTATAAAGAAAACCAATAAATATTGTATTAATCGTTAAAATTTCAACGTGATGGCTTCTATCTACTGCTTCAATTGAAAGCCAATTAAATGTCAAAGCAAAATAAACGAAAATACTAAACACTATTAGTAAGAGCAGATTCGGTATATTTCTACGCATGAATTTTTTCATACATCATTTACTCCCTCTTTTATCTCTTCTATACTTTACAGTACTTTAATACTTCCTCTTTGTTTTGCAGATAGACTCTCTTCATTTGATCGAATATATCCATTTGAATAGCTCGATAATCTTGTAAGTTTTGGTTAAAATCGAAGCTAACTTTCTTAGTAAGTGGATTGTTTTCAAGTAAGTGCTCTTGAGAAAGTTCACCCTCATTTTTGGCCATGACTTTTATTTTTTTCCCTGTTGCAGATATCTTTTCCATAACCTTACTAAACAATCCTTTAGTAGGGAAAATACTTTTATTCCTTTCAGCCACTAACTTTACGGTTATTTCTACGTTCTTTAGATTTTCTATACTTTCATATGTAGCACGATCTAGACCGGTGATCTCTTCGTTCCATAATCTTGAGTCTGAGGGAGGTAACGTGGTCTTATACGTAATATTGCCGATTACGTCCTTTCCGCCGAGAAAAGGTATTGCATCTTCTACGCTTACTGAAGAGACTTCACCAAATAGCTCCTCAGTTTTGTATATATTTGAAATAAGTTCGCCCAACTTTAAAATCGATGGGGCAGATGTTTCTTGTAAATAACACACAATATAAGTTTTTCTATCAATCAGAAGATAAGTAAACACTTCAAAAATCTGGTTTTCTTTTTTCGCAATTTGTTCTGATTTATATGTTTCCGTTTCTCTTAGATGAAAAGCTCGCATGTCTCTTTCTTTTCCCATTCTGCCAAAGATGAAGTCAGCATTAGAATCCAAAACTTCTAATGTAGTATGGTCTGGATCAAACTCCTTTTGAATTTTTAAACATCCATTGATTAAATGATTTTGAAGAATATCTTGGAACCTTAAATCAATTTGTTCAATTGTCTTGTAATCTTTGATTTGTTCATCGGCTTGATCTTTACTTTTCACAAATCTTCTTTCATACATTGATAATTGATGGAAATGAAGCGATTTATACGTTCTGGCCATATTCTCTATCCCCTTTTTCTTTGTGATTCTAAGTTTATCAGAATCGCTTCTAAATATGTATAAAAGTTCCATCTAATTGTCGCTGTTGATTCTAGTCATCCCTTTTGAAACCTTGATTTTGAAAAGGGTTTCGATACAAAATTAAAATAAAAAAGAAGAAGACTATAGTCCTCTTCTCTCCCTTTTATAAACCATCGTTTTTGATAGGAAAAATATCACTTTATCTGATATTTAAATTGCAGCTTCGTCTTTACAAAAAATTGCTAAACCACGGCTGCAATTCTATATGCTATTCTTTAAGCATTAGGAATATGAAAGGGGAACTCATATGGAACGAGCTATTCAACGTAAGCAAATTAGTAACCATGCAATAGAACTTTCTTACACAGTTGCTAAAAAAGTTCATCACAACGAATTAGAGAAGGACTTTGCGACAGAGTTCTTAGTAAACACTGCATACATGAATAAAACTTCTGCTAAAGATTATATCTATGTATTTAACAAAATGATGGAAGGAACAGAATATAAGCGGACTATTAACCAAAAAGCCACGAAATTTTATTTGGATGGAATTAAAAGAGATTATGGAATTGAACAATTAAATATTGCATTACAATCCGTTGAAAAACATGTGACTTATTATGAAGCATTGGGCTATGGTTCCTTAAAAAGCATCTCAAAGTTAGTAGCTGATTATAAATAATATATCTTTAATTTCATTTGATTAAGACTACCGATTCTTCAAATTTTTTTAGAAGATTTCACCTCAAGAATTTCACGCATGAAATCTACCAAGTAATTTCTTGAATATTTATAATTCTTTTTACTTATTAAATGCTATTATTATTGAGTATAAAGAATTAACTAAACGTGAAAAGGGGGAGTAACATGAGTAATCAAAAAGTATATAATTTAAATGAAGTGTTTATTAAAGAAGCCGCTGCATATGCAGAACTCTCAAAAGCATATACTGCTGATCGGCATGATTTTCATCAAGGTGGGCTAGAAAATAAAAGAAGAAAAATGTACGAGGGTAAGCTTGGAGAGAAAATTTTCAAAACTTTTTTAGTTGAAAATTCAATTCCGTTTGCAGAAGATCAAAGCAGTCATACAGAAGCAGACAGTTTTGATTTTATATTGCCAAATGGCGTTACAATCGATGTGAAAACCAGAACCAAAAGCTTTCATACTAGAACGCTAGAATTGGTCCACCAATTTGCAAGAAAACCGAAAGATATTTATGTGTCTGTTAGACTATTTGATGACTTATCTTCTGGAAAGATTATTGGCTGGTGTACTAAAGAAGACATCTTAAACATCAATAGGGTTGAAAACAACGGATATCTTGATAATTATGTAATTTTCGATAATGAACTACGAGATATAAAAGACTTTCTAAAAATTCCGTCAGTAAAAAATGAAGTGGTTTAATAATATTTAATATAAGGAGTACGAAGAAGAGTTATCTCTTCTTCGTCATTTACTTAGTATTCTTAAGGTAATTTTTCAGATTTATTATGTTCGGCTTCGTAGTAGTCTAATTCAAGAGTATACCCTTTGAGAAAATCATCAAAATTAATAAGCGTTTGAACTTCTTTAGAAAGTTTATAATTTTCTTCTTCTACTTTGATCAACATAGCTTCTAACTTAGCTTCTTCTTCTAGATTACTCTTCTCTAACCTTCTTAATTCTTCATTTAAAGGAATTCCTTTAATTTCTTTATTTGTTATTACGTCATACACTAAAGATGAAATAGTCTGAGGGATTATTACAGAGACCATTATAGGAGATACAATAACCTTCCAGTACCAAGCTACATGGAAGTTTATTTCGTCATCAATTTGTTTTAAACAATTTTCTATTAAGTAACGTTTTAAATGTAATAAACGTACATTGGCTAATTCGTACTCGTTGTGCCACATATATGAACGAACAATTCCTAGTTCTGCTTGGATAATAGTACTTAAATAGTGCATTCGTTTTTCTTTATAGTTTTTTTCCTTTTTATTTATACTAGCAAAAATATTTTGCAGTCTATTACTTCCTTCTTCTAATAAGGTTCTAGCTTTGAGGATTTGATCTTTGGCCAGAAATATATCTTTCATTTTTTCTGCTTCTGCAGCTAATTTCAAACCACTTTGTACTTTTGAAAAGTTTTGACTATCGATTTTCAATGTAATGTCATCGAGCTTCTTATTTATTCTTTGAAAGTTTTCGTACAAATAAAAATAGTCAGCGGCTGATAATGCTGCTTTTCCTAACGAAGTGACTTTAACAAGTAAAGTTCCACTCGATGCTTTTGCCTTAGGAATCTCTTTTAACCAAGTAACAATTTCAGCTTTTCCTTCTGACTTTACAATCACCCCACCAATTCTTTTATATACTCCTGACTCTAAACCTTTCTTAATATCAATGGGAATTTCGAATAAAACCTCCAAGTACTATCACGCCCTTAAATTGGTTTGTGTCCATTGGATCTTAAAATATAGTTTACACTTAACTTTTAAGCTCAGGTCCCTGGTCATTTCAAAAAAGAAAAAACTTAACATACCAAATACGCTTTTAGGTATGCTAAGTTTCAAAAGAATTTAAAAGTTTATCTCGCCGTTATTAAATTTCCGTCTCACTTCCTCTAAGGTTAATGTGCCGGCTTTAATCATTTCTCCACCAATTAAAAGCTCTTCTACACTAAGAACAGCTCCATTACAATTAGTGATATGATTTAATCGTGTAAGCTGAGCTTTGTAGTTTCCTTTAAAGTGACCACTCACAAATAAAAACTTAAATTCCGTTACAGAAGATGGATAGACTTTCCACCATTCATTAGGGTTGATATGTTTGTTTCGTGTTTGATTTTCTTCGACATATCGTTGCATTTCATCTGCTTGGCCAATTGGCAGATTATAACCTCCGCTATAAGCTTTAGTATCCACGATCACACCGTAATCAATAGGAGATCCGACAGTATAAATTGCTCCGTCCGGTTTCCTTGATCCACCCAAATGTTTACCTCTATATCCATAAACTTTCATAAAAAATTCCATTACCTTCATTTCAAGAATTCTATCCTGAGTGGAATTTCTGGCAATTTCAATTAATTCAATATATTCATGAGGCACATATTTCAATTTATGACGAAGTTCAGATTTCTTCTCCTCCAGTTCACTTTTGACTAGTTGCTTAGTCACACCACGATTAGGTATTACAAATTGAAGAATATGGTCTTTCAATTGATAAAATCGCCCTTTGATTTCTATAAATATACCTGTGTTAATTAAGCCTTTGATATCATTTTCAATAGTTTCTATAACTTCATCAAATCCTAATTTCTTCAAGTTGTCTTGTATTTGTTCTATTTTTAATGATCCAGCTTTGATTAATATTTCTAAAATCAAAGCTCTTCTTGTTCTTACATACTCTTTATCGGTTAGGTTTGTAGCAAGCATTTCCCAATATACTCTTTTAGGTACACGTGTAAATTTTGTAGAGCCTTTTGCTCGACGCAGTACTTTCAAACCTTCTCCAGTAATTTTAAAAGCGTGGGATATAAACTCTTTATTGTCCGGCTTACCCAAAGTAGGAATGATAAATTCTTTTTTTCCTTGCTTTACTAATCCTAGTTTATCCAGCCAACCACCTATCATTCTTGCGTACTTATCTGAAGATCCTTCCCAATTATTACGAATTTCGCCTTTATCTTTAGGCATAGCATTAGCTAGAGTATCTAAAAGAATTCCTTCCGGTAGAGAAGTAAATCCACTTTCTCCACTAAAACCTAAATTCTTGCCAAGATCAAACTTTGTCAAATGTTGTCCATCTTCTAGCAAAGTTAAAATACGAATCGCTGGAGGATAAGATGATATCGCTTCAATCAAAATCTCTTTTTCAATGGCGCTGCCGTCAGCTGATTTAGAGTAAGCAAGTCCAACATCAGTTATTACAAAAGAATCACTTTTATTTATATATTCAATAAATCCTAAAGCATGTGCCCAACGCAAAAAACCGTCAGATGACCAATTATCGATATAGCCTTTTTTATTTCCTTGATCTGCTATTGTTGCTTGAATAATTGCATCGCATGGTGCTTCTGAACGTATTGAAGTTCCTGTTCCTACTAACTCTTTATATGTATAAATCAAATCATGTTGATTCATAATAGCAACTAGTTCTTTTTGGATCTTACTTTCTTTGACTAGGGTTGGTATCTTTATATTTTTCACTTCATTATGTACTTTAGAATTTCTATCAAATACTTGAACTACTCGTTTTAAATTCTCAAATTTACCTGGATTTTGAACCCAACCGAAAGTTCTTATTTTAGAAACCATACTCAAAAACATCCCTTTTTTCCTTTAATATTACCACGAAAAGGAAGAAAAAAGGGATGAATTAAATGACACAGCATCACTTTGTATAGTTTGTATAGTTAGTAATAAGGACTTCTTGGCTTTCGCCCCTTGTCGTATTATGACTTGAGTTAGAGTAACTATGTTGCAAATGATGAATATTATATTTCTTTGACCACTCTAATAAAAGTTCGTTCTCTAGTCCTTTATGTGACAAGACATTAGAAAGCGCAAAATAAACTCCTTTACTATTTAAATGATCTAAAATATCCAACAACTTTATTTCTTGTAATCTATTCCAGTCTTTAAAACCTCTATTCCCATCATTATAAGAACCAGTAGTAATTAAATAGGGTGGATCACAGTATACTAAATCATTTTGGTCCAGCTGAGAAAAATTGAAGTGTTCAAATTCGCTACAAACGAATTGAACATTTTTTTCGTGCAGTGCTTCTATAAAAAGAACAAGCTTTTTTTTCAAAGCAGGAGAAAACTGACTTCTTTCTCTCCCGAAAGGATTGTTATATTCCTGATTATTATTAAACCGGAATTGGTAATTAAATGAATAACAAATAAGTGTGTATAAATCTAAAGGTTTTTTTGTCTTGTTATAATAGTTTCTAAAAGCTTTAAAACCTTCTTCATTCGATTTCGATAAACCATATTCTTCAATTCTTCTTTCAATATGAGCAATTACTTCTTCGACGCTTGTTTTTTTCATTGTGTCCAAGACTTCTACCACATACGTATTGATATCGGTAGCTATAATTTTATTTGCATTTACGTTTATTCCGACATTAAACCCACCGGAAAATAAATCAACAAATGTATCTATTTTATCTGGAAACAAAGGAACAATTTGATTCAATAATTTGTGTTTACCGCCAACATAATTTAACGGGCTTTTTATATACGAATTAGTTTTATGTTTCCCTACTTCTATTTTCTTATTGCTCTTCACAGAGTTAGTCAAAGCAATATCTTTTTGTATATAAAAAATATATTCATGTAATTCTGATGCTTCTTGCTTATGTTTACTTTTATACTTTCGATAAGGCATTTTATAAATACGATATGTTTCGGGTAATCCATGACTCTTAAGGATACTTTCTATTTCTTCTTCTAACAAAAGCCCTTCAGAACTATAACTCACCAAAATATGTCTAAAATTAGCCTTCTCTATCAAATGATTGAAAGCATTACCTACTTCTTTTTTTTGACAATACAAAGATTTACTCTCTACATAAGGTCGTAACCCGGTTTTCCCATAAATTTCTGGATAATCATAAAGAGCAATTGTTTCAAGCAAATGATAATTAGATATATACTGACGCCCATTATAAGGAGGATCTATGTATAAAATATCCCCGTACACCTTTTCAATTAACGAGTTAGCGTCTTCATTATAAGTTTTATTTGCATAATGGTTATTAACAATGTCTAATGTTCGTAGCTTTAATTTGCCTAAAGCTCTTTTATCCCAATGTTTAAGGTAAGCTCCGTAAGTTCCAGAAATATTTGAGATAAAAGGTACTGCTTCAATCAAAATGGCCAATAAATAAGCAAATTCTAATTCATTAATTAAGCTTTCATTTTTCCAACGATTAAGTGTGAGTCGAATAAAGTCGATTCTACTTGCATTTTCTACTGTAAAATACATTCGCTCACACCCCATGTAAGGAGAATAATTGTGAGTAAGAAAGAATTCATGAGATATTTCGAATTCTTCATTTTCTAAATAATGAAGAGGTTCTTTAATTCCAATCTTCTTAAGCTCCGAAAAATTAGGAATACTATTATTTTCGATTTTAGCTTTTAATAGAATATACGAAAAGTATAAACTGTCGTTTGATAAGACTTGATAATCCTTTTTAAAATTCTCTCCCACAATGCCCGTTCCTGAAAAAAGATCCATGAACACATGAGCATCGTCCTTAACGTTTTCTTCAATAACTTCTTGTATATTGTCTAATAGATTAACTTTGCTGCCAATAAATCTCATATTTTCACATCCTATAACATCCTTATTTCATTTTGCCTTAAATCAAAGGATTTATCAAGCTTTAATTTATTTAATTTACTTCATAAAAAAATAGAGAATTATTTTAGACAATCCTCTATTATTTTCAATAATTTACTCGTATGCACAGAACCTCTAAATTCTTTATACAAAGAGATTCAGAACCTATCATTTTACAAACAGCCAATTTTGTAATACAATGTATTACAAATGACTATGGGAGGTTTTATCTATGGCTACCATTTCCTTGCGTGTGGATGAACGCGACAGCAAACTCATCCGCGACTACGCCAAACTGAAAAACACATCCGTTTCGGATTTGATGCGGAATGCCATCATCGAGAAGATTGAAGATGAACTGGATGTAGAAAACTTCGACCGGGTCCTTGCCACGATGGAAAAAACCCATTCCTTGGATGACGTCAAAAAAGAATTGGGTTTATAACCGACGATGTATGCCGTTCATTTCTCAGATGTCGCGTTGAAGAAATTAAAAAAGATGGACCGGTACCAAGCCTCTCTCCTGATTGGCTGGATTGAAAAGAACTTGCAGGATACCGACGATCCACGAACACAGGGCAAGGCATTAGTTGCAAATCACAAAGGCAAGTGGCGTTACCGGGTCGGTGATTACCGCATTCTGGCATTAATCGAAGACGAAAAAATCATTATTACCATTATCGATGTTGGACACCGAAAAGATATTTACGAATAAGCAAACAGGTGCACGCTCTTCAAGGGGCTGCACCTGTTTTTTCGTATTCCAAAGTGAGCATTTGACTGGAATGACCGTCGTGGAAATCTTTAAATCAATCGATTTCTCCTCTGACTATAACCTCTTCCAAGCAGTTCATAAATTGGACGCGTTGCTTCACGAATAGGTAGAATGAGTAAGAGTATGATGAATACAGAAATGAAGGAGTCTTATGATGAAAAGTACCGGTATTGTGAGGAAAGTTGATCAGTTAGGCCGCATTGTCACGCCAATCGAGTTGAGAAGATCCCTGGGCGTTTCGGTGGGTGATCCGATGGAAATTTTTCTTGAAGACGATAAAATCATTCTCAAAAAATACGAGACCGATCGCACTTGTGCCGTAACTGGGGAAATCCTGAACGAAAACGTTGAATCCACTTACGTGAAAGGCTTGTATTTAAGTCCAAGAGGGGCTGAGATCCTGCTGAAGGACCTGCAGAGCCATACACAATAATATGGGTTCACATACCTCCGAGAGGATGGATGAAAAATGAATGAAAACCAATTTTTTGAGGAATTGATTATTAGCTTAGAACAAGCCATTGAAAATGCTATGGACAATCCAGCAACATCAAAATCTTAGTTTCACCAAACTATTTTCAAAGAAATTAATGCATTAGAAAAAGACTGCCGGGTTTAGATGCCTGACAGTCTTTTCGTTATTCACTACCCATATATTTGACGATTTCAGTCATGCCCTCTTTGCTGATCCAGGCTTCGCCAATCCGGATTGCTTCGCTCGTCACCTTACCGGTCACGGCACAAACATAGCGCTGCTTATGCGGCTCGATGATAATCTGTCGTTCGTTATGCATAATATCGACGGAATCTCCTTCTTTTAACTGAAAGATTTCGAGGATCTCTTTCGGAATCACAATCCGGCCCAGTCGATTGATTCGTTTGGTGTGCACAGCTCAACCCCCTTTAATCACTTCTATACCCTTTTCCAGTTCTGTAATCTGCTGATCAATCTGTTTTATGCGCTCTTTGGCTGCCTTGATTTTCTTTTCATCGGTATCGGTATCAATCAGCTTCTGCTTTTCTGCCTTTTCTATTTTCAAGGCTTCCAGTTCATTTTGCTGTTTCTCAACTTCCAGCAGCCGGTCCAATACTTCCTCATTCTCCGGCGCCTTTTCATTTACAAAGGCTTTGGCCGTCTGCAAATCACCGTTTTGGATAAAGGCAGAAACAATGGTTGGAATCCGTTCGTCCATCAATTCAACTTGGTTGCGCAGGTCAATCACGGTTTGCCATTCTTCACTGGCTGCAGCCAGTTCAAATGCCACTTCCGGACTCATTCCCTCGAGGGAGGCTTCAAGAGCCTGCAATTCCTCAACCTTGCCTTCTTCCATCAACTTGGCCGCAACTTCACCAGCAAGTTCCGGATCGGCTTCAATCGCCTTGTTGTAGTCCCCATTTTCCATATACAAGGTCGCCAGGACTTCTTTGTCTTTTTCTTTCAAGGAATCCTGCCCGATCGCTTCAAGCGCTTCGATTACGGCCATATCGTCCCCGAGAAGTCCTTGCCGATAAACTTCTTCTAAGCTTATTTCTTCGCTCACTTCCGTTTTCCCTGCATCGGTGGCCTGTGCATTTTCATTGGCATTCGTCAAAACGATATTCAGCAATACTGCCACTACCAATATGCCGGCTGTCCCAAGCAGGAAACGTTTATTACTGTCTTTGGCAGCCACTCTTTTCTTCGGCTGCTTCCCTTCGTTTTTAGCTAGCGTAAGCTGGGGTGTGGTTTTAGCCGGGGTTTCTTTTCTGCCTTTTATCAGATCGCTTAATGAAAACGAAAACCGGCCTTTATCAGCTGCTTGCTGGGCCAGTGCTTCTGCTTCCAGCCGTATCCGTTCGTTCACTTCTTCCTGAATGCCCAATAGGTAGGATTCCATTTCATCCAATGTTTTGAGACGCAGGAAAATGGTTTCCGCAAACCGGATCACGTCTTCGCTTTGCTCAAAGAAATCACTTCTTCTTGGCCGACCGAGTACGCGGTTCAAGCTGGTCAATGAAATAATGATCAGTTCCTTCACCGCATCCTCCCGGCTTTTCGGGTTCTGCAGGTGCAATTCATCGTTTTCGATAACGGCAGCTTTCACCAGTTTCTCTTCCGGATCGATGACGAAGTTCTCTTTTTGCCACAGGACCGTAACGCTGGAATCCTTGGCCATCCGGACGAGCGAAAGGTAATAGGGCAGCTTGTCTTCGAAATAGAGGGATTTCAAGTGATCAAACGCTTTGAAACCAGTCAAATCGTATTCAAACTGCACTTGGCCGGACTGAAAGGTGAGGTCTTTTGCGGTCAGATAATAAGGCTGTTCCGTTAACGCAGCCATTCGTTTCTCATATGCCTGCTGGATCTGATCCATCTGGTCTGTCTTGAATGTAGAAAGGGGCTGAAGAAAATAGAACGTATTGCCCTCCACTTGAATGGTGCCGACTTTATTGGCAATCGTACGCATCACCATTACCATCACATTCCTTTCTTTCAAAAACTATTGAAGTTCCGGAAATTTCGAAAGCGTTTCTTCCACTTCCTCTTTGTATTCCGCTTGTTCTCCTTCTACTTCACTTTCGGGGACACTTGTCTTAATAGATTCAAATTCTTGATCGTACTCGTCTAAATACAATGTTTGAACCTGCAGATGCGGAATCGAAGTAATAACTAAATCATTATCTTCTGTTTTTACAAATCGGATTTCGGTTTCTTCTCGTTCTTCGGTAATTTTAGAAACGGTCTCGATATTCTCCACTATTAATTGAGTTATCTCGAAGATATCAGAATGATATTCTTGGCGATCTTTAAAATCGTAATTTAATTCAAGCACTTTTATTTCTTCGTAAGTGCAATTTCCTAGGGCACATGATTCGCTACTATCAGTTTCAATAGTTATAGGTATAAGATTTTCACTTTCATTTCGAGGAATCATGCTATTGGGATACTTATCAAGAAAAGGTTGTACAACGATTTCTTGACCTAGGTTTTGAACTTCTTCAATCAGTCGGTCATTATCTCCAACTTTAATATCTCCATTTTCTATAGAAGTATTAGCTGTAAATTCGAACTCTTCCATTCTCGTTTCTAAAAACTCTATCATTTCTTCTGCTTTTTCAATATCTTCTTCAGTAAAAACATCCTCTTCTTTCGACTCTGATTCGCTTACTGTTCCTCCGTCTGAACCACATGCCACCAAAATTGCTATTAATGTTAAAAGAAGGCTACAAAGCATCCACTTTTTCATTTGATCACTCCTATTATCGTTTCGCATAACGCGCGACGTATTTAACCGATGACCCCACTGCTTTTGCAGATCCGGTTGAAGCTCCGAACTGACTCAATAAGGTTGGTATAGACAAGCCAACTATAAAGAAAACCATTCCGATAATCATATTTCCGCTTTCAAGACTGACCAAAGTCTTTATCCCCAACACGAAACAAAGAAGCTGTATGGTAAGCGTAAGAATATTACTCACAACCGTTTTTAACCAGAGATTAAAAAAATTGTATTGATCATTCACGATGGTTGGAACCGCCAGTACTCCGGTTATATATAGGATAACAAAGAGGACCGTGCGATACAGAATGGATAGAAAGAAGACAAACAAAATGGCTGAAACCACTATCATCAAAATCAATCCATAACCGACAGAGTTTACGGCCATCACTTGCATGACATCGTAATGGGTAACTGGTGAGGTCAGCATCGTTTCCGTCAATAAATGGGTCAACTCTAACAACCAGTCAAAAAATTGAGCATAGACCCCCAGCAGAATTCCCCCTGCGATGACTGCAACCAGCTTATCGTATAGCGAGTTCATGCCCTCTTCTCCGTTTCCGCTATATAGAATGATAATTTTAAGCGTTTGCCATAAGATAAAAATCGCTGCAATGGTCCATGCCAGGGATTTAAAGTTCAACATATACCCTTCATATATAGGGTTTCCCGTAATGAAATCAGGATCCAACTGGAACTTACTAAAACTATCAATCGCTCCAAAGACGAACCCGCTTACAGTGGTAAAGAGAAAACTGTTTGTGTGACAACCGATTTCATGCCACTTGCAGTCAAATTGGTTTGTCTCATAATTGTATTTTTCTAAGTAAAGTACATTCTTCATATAGGACTCTGTATTCTTAATATCCTGCTCTTTCACACCTTCAGTCTTACTATATTCTTGTATCGTTTCTTCCATGAAATCGCCTTCTTCAGCAAACACAAAAACAGGAGATAAACCAACCAGCAGCACCAACAAAACCAAAGCTCCAACCCAGCGCTTCATCCCATCACCCCCCGGTTCATCAGCGTCAACACCAGCACCAACACCGGCACCGCCAACAAAAACGCATACCGGACAACGACGCCTTTTTTGATTTCAATCCGTTCCTTCTCGCTCAAGGGTTTGCCGTACAACAGCTCGTATTTCCGTTCTTCCTGCTCAATGGCGTTTCGGGATAACTGATCAATCAATCGATCTATCTTTTTTTGGGCCGCTTGCTGGAAGGCAGCCACCCGTTTCAGTTTTTCGTTCATGTCTGCACATCCTTTCCGCATCATCCGTTCGAGATGGCTTCCGTGACTTCTTCTCCGGATACCAGCGGCTGCAGCGCGTGTGCATCCACTTTCCATTCTCCGTCCTCTTCAATCCACGTGATTCGGGATGTCAGGTACAACAAAGGCTGATCCCCGGGATGCTCCAGTTCGCCGTCCACACCCGTCAAAGCGACTTTGTAGATGGCATAGACCTGGTACGCTTCCTCTTTTTGCTGAACGGAGATATTGAAGATCTCGAAATCTTCCATCTGGCTCCGGCTGCCGTCGTACAGGTGATGGTCTTCATCCAGCTCGTCTTCCGTTTTTTCAGTCAAGTCCGCTGAGAAATAGTCGATGGAGCCGCCTTCCAGCGTGGCCTGCAAGAAATCTTCCGTGCGGTAATAAATGGCCTGTTCCTGGGACTGCACCGTTTTCAGCCGTTCCACTTCTTTTGTGAGCTGTTCATTTTCCGTTCGTTCATCCTTCAGGCTCAAGGTTTGGTTAAAGCTGATAATGCCGAGCACCAGCACGGCCAGCCCCAGCAGGATGGTCCGTAAATCCAATTTCGCCAACCGTCTCCCCCCTTCCCTATTCTTCCGGCTCCCCTTCGAGGTACGGCATCGGGTTGACCCGCGTCCCGAACATGTTGCCAGTTTGGATCTCAAAATGCAGATGATCTCCGGTCGATCGGCCGGTGGTGCCGCACTCGCCCACCGGTTCCAGCTGGCTGACTTCCTGTCCGACTGCTACATCAATCTGGCTGAGATGGGCATACAGGCTGAAGAGCTTGTTTTCGTGTTCAATGACGACGACATTGCCATACGTATTCATTCCGCTTTGGGTCGGGTATTCGGCAAACACCACACGCCCTTCTTTTGCCGCATAGATCAGATCCGGCTGACTGCAGGCAAAGTCGACACCGGCATGATTCGAGATGACGCCGGTCAATGGATCGATTCGGACGCCGTAATTGGAATTCACGGTCACATTCGGCACGGGCTGGGCGAATTCGCCGGTCGAGGTCGTGCAGTTCATCGTTAATCCACCTAACGAGCTAACAACTTTGGTGACGTTTGGAACCCAGTGGGCATTCAGGTTCGTCGGATCGTTACCAGCTCCTATCGGTGCATAGACGGAACCTAAGTCGGCGATGGTCACCAGTCCGTCCTGGATGATTCGGTTGTGAAGGGTCAGGCCCATCGAGGCAATGCCTGCTTCAAGCGAATCGAACACCATCAATCCATCAGCCCCCATCAAGCCGCCGGGGTTGTTCTTGTTCACGACCGCGGACGACGTGCCGCGTGCCGTCTCGTGCAGCGCAATGGCGGCCATCAAAACGGGATCGATGCCCCGTTCCGCGGCCACTTCCCGGAACACATCGCCCATTCCGCTGAAAACGCCCGCAGAAGCGAGCTGTTCGTTCCAAAGGGCTTCGTTCAATTCGCCGTCCGGCGCGCAATACGCACCGCCTGCAGCGCCGGAGAGCGCGCTGAGATTGCTGTCGGGATCTTCTAGGTTGAAGTTCTCGCCTTTACTGGCCATCGACATGAAAACAGGCAGGACAATCATCAGAAGGACGATGCCGGCCGCCACCAGTCCCAGCGGACTGAAGAGGACTTTTGTCAGCAGTATGGATCCTATGGTTTTGACCGTTTCTTTCGGATTCATGCCCTCATCCCTTTTCAAATCGTGATATCGTTGATGCTCTTCTGTTCAAACCACAGCTTCTCGGTCACTTCGTTCAGCTGCACTTCCAGTTTGATTTTCTTGGAACCGGTGTAGAAGATGCCCTTTCCGGCCTGTTCCTTTTTCTTGCCGTCTTTCAAAATCAGCGTGGACCGTTCCTCTTTCGAGAACGAATTGCCCAGTTCTTCTTCCAGGTACTTCAGCTCTTCTTCGCTCATCGGCAAATACAGCCGCTGCACCGATTGGGTGATGATCGCTTTTCCGTAATTCCGGTTTTCGTCCCGGGCCGACAGGAAATCCTCCACCGACTGGGAAGCCGTCGTAATGCCACAGTTGAACGAACGCAGCACTTTCATCATGAAATAAATGAATTCCATCGCTTTCGGCACTTTCGGATCGGCAATGACATGCGCCTCATCAATGAAGATTTCGCTCGGTTCCCGGTCGCCACTCATGATTTCATAAGTCGTGTGGGAAAGAATGTTGTAGAAAAGAATCCGCTGAATCTTTTCGTTATTGCTCATCTCTTTCAAGTCGTAACAGATCAAATCGTTGGCGATATTGACGTTTGTCGCGCCGTTAAAGAGTTCTGAATAGATGCCGTAGACATAGGTTTCGAGTGTGGTGTGAAAATCACGTATGCGCTCATACAACGGCGGATCGTCCTGTTTGTCGCGTTCGATCATGTTGTACAAATCCTCCAGCACCGGATAATCGTCCGCGTTCAGCCGGTTGACATCCGTTGTCTCATCAATCCCTTTTTCTTCGTACACTTTCTGGATGTACCGGCTGAGTATGTCTTCCTGCAGCTCATTCATCGAGTTGTACATCAGCTTGAACATGACGAGCAGGTTCGATATTTTCGTCAGCAAAATGTTGCCAAGCTCTTTTTCCTCCAGCTGGATTTTCTCGCTGATTTTCGGCAGGTCCATCGGGTTGATGCGGTTTCCGCCTTTCAGCTGAAACTTGACCCAAGCGCCGCCGAGGTCTTTGTAGTTCCGGCCGAATTCCCCTTTCGGATCCACCGTGATGATTTTCCGACCGAGCATGTGCTTGTTCGTCATGTTGGCAAACAGGTACGTCGATTTGCCGATGCCGGAAATCCCGATGACGAACTCGTGCCGGTTCAACAGCGTCGTGTCGTCCACGATGACCACATTGCCGGTGGTCATGTTGCGCCCCTTGATCAACCCGGTCTGAGAGAACATTTCGTTTTCGTGAAACGGGAAGAAATATGAAATCGCTTCGGAGTTGGTCATCTTATACGTCAATTCGTCCACTTTATTGTTATTGAGGGGAAGGAACGAACGGAACGCATCAATGGCCCGGTCGGTCGGGTTGTGAATGATGCCGATTTTCGAGAACTTGCTTTTGACGGTGGTCGTCAGCTGGTCCAGTTCGTCCATCGAACTCGCCACCAGATGGATCAAGGTATGGAACAAATAAATCTTGTCGTTTCGGTAGGACAGGTTCCGCAGCATCTCCGACGCACTTTCAATCTGGCCTTCGGATTCGATGATCGTCTGTTCATCGGCGAACCGGGTGTTCATCTTCATCCGGTTCTGCTTGATGCTTTTGACGAGCTGCGTCCGCACTTCGCCCATGTTGTATTCCTGCAGGTAATTGACGATTGAGACGTTTTCCGGAATTTCAGTGACTTGCTGAATCTTGTTCTGGTCCTGAATCGGATCGTAATCGACGATGAGCAGCGTCCGCGTGTAGTTGGAGCCGATCCGCACGGCCGAGTCGTATTCCGTCAGATTATCCGGTGCAATCGCCGTCAGCAGCGTTTCGTTCATGCCGCTGATCGTTTCTTCGAAGGTCGTCTCTTCTTTCGG
>NZ_QQRS01000001.1 GCF_003428875.1 Planomicrobium okeanokoites | reverse complement strand
TCCGTCTTTTAAAAGATAAGAACTCACGGAAAAACCTCTTTGAAAATGATTAAAAACTATTGACTAATCGTAAGAAAACACCATTACGTAACGTGGGCGAGTATAGCAGTAAGAAGTATGGGGTTCGGTTTGAGAGGGTTGGTTCATCTGTGGAAGGCTAAAAAACTTTAACAAGGAGGTTCGTATAATGTCTACAAAACCGTATTCAGATGAAGATTATAAAGATGCTAAAAAACAAGGGTTAGATTTAGACGACTGGGGAGATTACGAAAAATATTTCGGCTTAGGTGAAGAGGAAGATTATTCATAGGAAGTCCAAAAAAGGAGCGAAAAAATGAAAATCATAAATTCGGTAGCCGTTATTTTTGAAAACCCAAAAACTGTCGAACAATATCGATTTCTCCACGAAAATGGATACATCTATAAATGGTCTTGCCAAATATGCAAGAAAATCAAGGCAAAGAGGTGACACAATGAAATGGAATCCAAAGGATCAAATAACCATGTTCGACTTGATGCCCAATTCTGTGGAAGGAAACGGGCAAGGTAAAGTCGATGGGTTGTTAAATAAAATCACACAAGGAGACTGTTTAGAAGTCATGAAGTTGATACCGGACAACAGTGTAGATTTATTGTTGACCGATCCACCGTATAACGTATCAATGAAATCTAATTTCCATACAATGGGCAGGCAAGGCGTTGACTTTGGCGAATGGGATAAAGAATTTGACCAACAATCTTGGCTTTCTCTAGCTTCCGAAAAGGTGAAAAAGGGCGGGAGCGTTGTGATATTCAATGACTACAAAAATATAGGTGAAATGTCGGAAGTTCTCGAATTCAATGGCTTTGTTGTAAAAGAACTACTTATGTGGAGAAAACCGAACCCAATGCCGAGAAACCGAGATAGGTTATATGTAACGAGTGTCGAAGTCGCTTTATGGGCAGTAAAAGGCAAAGGGTGGACTTTTAACCGGACAAGAGAAAATTACGAAAACGCCATTTTTGACAGCCCGACTGTAAATCATAAACAGCGCATTCACCCGACACAAAAACCGTTGAAAGTTATTGAAGAAATTATGGGAATTCACTCAAACAAAGGTGATGTTGTACTCGATCCGTTTATGGGAAGTGGCACAACGGCGCTGGCTGCTATGAATACCGGAAGAAACTTTATCGGCATCGAAAAGGAAATGGAATTTGTTGAAAAGGCTAATGAAAGAATACTTGAAACTGTAAATTAAATAACACAACGCAAACTTATTTTTTTACCACATAATTACCATATTTACACAATAGTTTTAACCTTGCACACAATTAATTGGTAACAATTACTGCAATATTCAGATAATTAAGGAGGATGAACTACATGGATATCGAGACACGGCATGAACGGAAGCGCTTATTGGCGCAGATAGATAAATTGGAAATTACGCGGTGTGCAGAATGTAAGAATACACCGTCCACGCAGAAGATGGTCCATTGCGACTGTCACTCTGCTGTGGAAATCAGAAGGCTTGGCGAAGCGCTGGTGGCAACTTCCAGAAAGACGCGTCAACATCGTGTGGATGGCTATATCGAGGAAGCGCTAAAAAATGGCTTGACACTGGAAATTTACCGCTTGCTGCGCGAATTTGAAATGACTGGTCGCGAGATTCAGAAAGCGGTGGGAATGACGCAAAAAGGACTTACCCAGTGGAAGATTGACAACGGATTAATCGCCGGTACAAAAACGGTGGACCGTGAAAACGTACCGAAAGGAAAGCACGCACGAACAGACAGCTATGGATTGACACCATACCATTTCAAAGTTGCGGAGAAGAATGGCATCCCCCGTAAACGAGTGAAGGCAAGACGGTATGATGGATGGTCGATTGATCGCGCGATTAACGAACCGATTCAGAATGTGAAGCATGAATATCAGAAGTGGTTGAAGGTAGCGCTGGCTAACGGATTGACAGTGGGTGGATTTAAGAATCGCATGAGCCATTACGGAATGTCGATGGAAGATGCAGCGACGTTGCCGAAAGGGTTGTCGAAAGCGAAGGGGATGGTGAAGGCATGACGATCAAGCAGAACATCCTAAAAATTGTGGAAGCGAACATTGACGCACAAAACGCAAAAGGCATGGCAACCTACGGCAAACCATTGGAAGCGTGCAGTCACGATTCATACGACTGGAACGATATGGCGAGCCAGGAGTTGATCGATGCACTCCAATATCAGCAAATGGAAATCAAAAAGGTGAAACGCCTGAATATGATTCTGGAAAAAGAGAATCAGCAAATGAAGCAGATTATTAAAGGGGGAATTTAGGATGGGAAAAACATTTGTTGGCGAAATGCCGAGAGTCGAATTTTTAGCTTCTTCTTCATCTGTGGATAGCAAAGCAACGCAAGTAGTCGAAAAATCTGCCTTAGAAGCCGTCAGAGATGCGTTAGGGGTTGCCGACAAGGAAACACCAGCCAACGATACAATGCGCCTTAAAACGGCTCACAACGAAGATTTAAACACACCATCCACAGAATACCTAACCGAGCAACATTGCAAAGATACGCAAACGATCGATTTCCTGCGCCATGAGTTGAAGGAGTCGGAACGTAAGCGGAAGTTGGAAGCGGAGTCGAGTGATACATGGCGCGCGAAGTATCGTGCTGCAGATGTGGAGTTGGAAAAGGCGAAAGTGGCGCATGATGCAGAGGTGCGGAATTTGCGTTATGACATTCAGTTGCTGAATAAGACGCTTGAAAAGCACGCTGGCGATGAACAACTGTTACTGCTGACGATGAAGAAGGCAGTTAGTTTTGCGGAGAGGGTGGTTGAGGGATGAAGATTGATATTTCGAATTTACTTGAAGCGCAAAAGGAGCTAGATGCGGAAATTGAAAAGAATCATCCAACTGTGGAAAAAGAAGAACGACTTTTGAAGCGCACGCTCGCGTTATTGGTAGAGCTTGGCGAATTGGCGAATGAGCTGCCGGAAGTATTCAAGTTTTGGTCAAACAAAAAGAACAATTACGAAAAGGCGCTCGAAGAATATGTGGACGGTCTGCATTTTTTTCTTTCGATTGCGTTGGAAGAAGGACCGGATCAACTGAGTGTGCAACGACCATATATGCAGGCAAGCGCTAATATTCTCGACTGTTACTTGGATATATTCGAAGATGTTTCTCGGATTGACTGCGAAATCGGACCACTAGGAAGAAGTTTTTACCGCTATATCGAATTGGGGCAGATGCTCGGTTTCACTTGGGAACAAATCGAAATGTCTTACATGATGAAAAACGCGTTAAATCATCATCGTCAAGAAACGGGTTATTGATATGAAACCAGGCGACTCCTACCAAACAGAAGTCAAAGTGGTGAAGGTTAGGCGCGGTGAAGCTACGGTGGTTGTGATTGATGGGAAGCGTTATGTGATGGATAAAAGTTGAGGGAGTGGATGAAGGGTGAAGAAGAAAGTAGCCGAATTGAAAATTGGCGACCAAGTTCAATTATTCACTAAATTAATTCCTGTACCAGTTCCTTACGAGGTGATACTGATTGAGGTTTGGAGAGATACGAATACCGTTAGTGGTTTGCATCTTAAAAATCCGGATGGGGATAAGAAAATGTTTAGCTTCTTGGATGGCGATTTGGAAATGACTATGTGGACGGGTTATGACGTTGGCAGTTCTTATACCGAAAATAACAAATGCGCCCATTGCGGAAATACTGTAAACGGAAAAGGGGCGACGGTATGACACTATCAATATTCCTGTGGACAGCAGGCGCAGCGCTCATCTTCGGCTTCACCAACGCGATGGCCTATGCGCGCGGATTCGGATCGGGATGGAATGTCGGGTATGTGGCACGGGTTGAGGATGCGAAGTTGGAGGTTGAGGAAAATGAGTGAACGAATCACAGCAGAAATAAACTTGATGGAGAATAAAGCCTACATCGTCAAAGACGGCGCATTAATCACACTCGACTCCCCTCCCAGCGGATACGGTCAGCAAACCATCCACTGGGAATCGGAGAAAGTGACGCGCATCGTTCACGGTCATATACAGAAAGTTTAGCATTAATCAGCTATCGGACCAGCCGAGGCCTGTAATGAAAAATCCTCGGAGGTGCTAATATGTCAACACTATGGGCAGATGACTTAAAATGCGAATACGAAACAGGGCGCAAAGCCGTTACGCAATACAAAAACAATCTCGACCGTGACGATCCGAGCAATGAAAATTATCTCACATTAGCCAACTCCATGATAGCGGGTAGCAAAGAATCGGAAGAGTGGCTGATGACAGGGCGTGACCCACGCGCTTACAAAGGCATCGACAAGAAAAGCATTTACCACCGCAACTCCTGGGATGCGATGGATTTAATACCGGATATTCGCGATGAACTGGAAAGCGATGGACCACCGGAACTTTCCCTCTCTGTGGATAGCAAAGAAAAGCTTTCACGCATCTTCTCAGCGCTTTCACCACGCGAGCGCCAGTGTTATATCCTGCATAACGCGCAACGTCTGAGTATGGCGCAGATAGCGATTGAGTTGGAGGTTAGTAAGTCGACCGTGCAGATGTATTTGAAGAGGGCGAAGGTGAAGGTTGAATTGAGAGCGTAAAAAAGGAGTGGTTATGAATGGAACAAACATATGGATTGTGGCACAAAGGGATTAATCCGAGCAACTGGATGCCTGATTATGAGGATTGTAATAAAGAAGAAGTAGAGCGATGGAAAACGGATTTAGAAAAAGAAAAAGAAGGGTTATGCGATTTTGAAGGCTTTTACGGAATCGGAATTTATGAATATTAACAATTAAGTATTCGTAAATAAAATTAAATTCCCTGTCATACGCTTGTCATACGTTTTCCGTATTGGTATACAGACCTATTCGTTTGCGATGCAGATTTACATTGCGAGCGTATCAATTTTGAGCATCCGCATAGGGTGTTCTTTTTCTTATATCCTAAAAAGCGGGTGACAATGTGAAGTGGACTGACGAGGAACATAATTTTTTAGTCGAGTTGGTGAAGTCGAGGGGAACGCGGTGGAAGTTGCTCGCAGAATTAATGAGTGAGCGATTCGGCAAAGAGTTTACTTTTAATCAAGTGCGGTCACATTACCGCATGAATCCCGATTCGCAAGTGTTGCCAGCTTACAACGAGACGACAGAAATCCTCGCAGACGGTTCGCATAAGTCGGATAAACTACTTCGCATGTCAGCAGCGGAATTGAAGGATACAGAGTTTCTGCTAACCTCACACGGATACGATCCGAGTAAATGGGAGATAGTCAACGCAAAAAGTAGCATCTGGAATCAGCACAATAAAGAGGACGGCACAATCACGCTATACTCCAGCAAGATTACCGTTAAACCAGCGCTAACCGGAATGGATTGGGGCAAGCTAATCACAACTGTGGAAAGCGCACCATCCGTTTTCGTCAAACCGAAGTACACGCCAGGAGAGGAACGCTATTTGAATATCCCTCTTTACGATATGCACTTCGGCATCAGCGACTACAACCATTATCTTCCGACACAAGCGAAAGTGTTAAACGTGCTGAAAAAGCCGTATAAGGAGATTCTGTTTTTAATCGGTTCAGACTTATTCCACCACAATGATCATCGCAACCGGACGGCATCGGGGCGTGAAATCGAACACGCGGATATGTCGCTGGCTTGGGAAGATGCAGCGAAGTTTTATGAGCCGATATTGCATGAAGCGTTGAAGAATTCGGGTAAAGTAACCGGCATCTTTATCAAGGGGAATCATTCCGAATCGCTCGAATGGGCGTTCACCAAATACTTGCAAGCGCGATTCCCGCAGATTACTTTTAACACCGATTTTAGGGAGCGCAAAGTCCACATGCTCGGTGATATCATGATTGCAGCAACGCATGGTGATAAGGCGCGTAAACGCTTGAACGAAAACTTTGCCACCGAATTCCCTCTCGAATGGAGTCGAGCAACCACACGCGAATTATTCATCGGCCATCTTCACACCGAAGAGGTTATCGACAAAGGCGGCATCCTGCAACGCGCATTAAGCACACGCAACAAGGTCGACAGCTATCACGATGACTACGGCTATACCGCAAGCCACAAGCGCTTCCAGTTATTCGAGTACAGCAAGAACGAGATTGAACATATTCATTTTGTATGAAATCACTTATTGTGGACTACACCGATTACCTGTATATTGAAATCATAACAAATACAGGAGGTTCAATATGAAGAAAATACTATTTATCATCATCGGCATCATCCTGGTAATCGCCATTGTGCAAGGTGTCATTCAAGGCGTATCACAAGCAGGAAACACGCCAACCGAAACAACCGAACCGGAACAAACGCCGAAAGAGAAAGTGGAATCAGCGCTTAACAATAATGTCACTGTGGATTCCCTCTCCCTCTCTGGTCAATTCGACAGTGAACCATACAGCGCAGAGATTTCATTTTTAGCGAAAGAGAACCTTTCAAGCAATATGACTGTGGAAGGCATGAAGGATGATATTAAGAACGCGCTTTATACGTTAAAGGAAAGCGGATATACATTCGACAGTATCAGCATCAACGTTGATTATCCGCTAACCGATCAATACGGTAACTCCGAGAATGAAACGGTTATCAAAGCAACGTACGCCGGCGAAACGCTAGACAAGCTAGGCGACGACAAACACGCCTTAAAGAATGATAATTTAGCTACCATTGCTGATGAATGGTGGGAGCATGACGCGATTAAATAATATATCTGTGGAAGGCGTACCTAATTGGTGCGCTTTTTCTTATGTCATAAAATTGGTGAATAACCTGAAAGTTGGTGGTAGATGAAATGGCTAAAGGTAAATACGAAGAATGGCTCGAACCTGAAAAGTTAATCATTATTGAAGGTTGGGCGCGTGATGGTCTGACGGATGAACAGATAGCGCACAATATGGGTATTGGTTACTCAACCTTGCAAGCATGGAAAAGCAAATATCAAGACATTCAAGATACCTTAAAAAGAGGTAAGGAAGTCATTGACAGGCAAGTTGAAAATGCGCTGCTCAAAAACGCGCTCGGCTTCCATTACAAAGAAGAAGCGCTCACCAACAAAGGCGAAGTGGTGGAGATTGAAAAGTTTGAAAAGCCAAACACCACCGCGCAAATCTTCTGGCTGAAAAACAGAAAGTCAAAACAGTGGCGCGACAAGCAAGACATTGAACACAGCGGATCCACAACACAACGAACAATCGACCTCTCCTATCTCAGTGACGAGGAATTGGAAAAGGCGTTGAAGAAGTATGACAACAGCTAGAGAACTATTAGAGGAAAAGTTGCGCAGACGTAATCAGCAGCGCATTGAAGCATCCAGGGAAACGTTTTGGGAATACTGCGTAACGCGCGCGCCTTCCTTCTATAAAGACGACCGGCCACACCTCAAAACGATTGCAGAGACATTGCAAGATTTATACGAAGGTACGCTACCAAAGTCAAACGGCGAACCATACGAAAACTTAATCATGAATATCCCTCCACGCCACGGAAAGAGCCGCACGTTGATTCTTTTCTGTGAATGGGTACTCGGCAAGGATAAAGAAAACAAAATCATTACAGCATCATATAACGAGGATTTAGCAACAACGTTCTCGCGCTATACCCGTGACGGCATCAGCGAAGAAAAGTTATATCCGCACGAAATTGTATTCAGCGATATATTTCCGGATGTGAAAATTAAGCATGGTGACGGATCATATCGGCAATGGGCGCTTGAAGGTCAATTCTTCAACTACAAGGGTGCTGGTCTTGGTGGTTCAATCACCGGTAAGGGCGGCAACATCCTAATCGTCGATGACCCTATCAAGAACGCAGAGGAAGCGTTTAACGATGCTGCACTAGACAAACAGTGGCAATGGTTTACTGATACGTTCCTCTCGCGTCAAGAACAATCAGAGCGTTCTATCAAAGTGGTGAACATGACGAGATGGAGCAAGAATGATATCTGTGGAAAGTTACTCGCCAGTGAAGAAGCGGATGAATGGTTTGTGCTGCTGATTCCGGCAGAGGATGAAAACGGCAATATGCTATGTCCGCCATTACTCAACAAGAAAAACTTCAACAGTTTGAAACGGTTAATGGATCCGGCGATACTCGAAGCGAATTATTTCCAACAGCCTGTGGATATCAAAGGGCGATTGTACAAGTCGTATCGCTATTATGACAGCCTTCCACAATTTGAACGCATTTACAGTTACACCGACACCGCAGACGAGGGTAGCGATTACCTGTGCAGCATTGTGGCGGGTGTCTATCAAGGGGAAGCGTATCTTTTGGACGTTTACTATACAAAAGATGGTATGGAGACGACAGAGAAAGAGACAGCTTCTTTTTTTGTGCGCAATAAAGTAAATACCGCCATTATCGAAGCGAATACAGGTGGGCGCGGATTTGCTCGGAACGTTGAACGGTTGATATGGGAGAACCACAACACTCGCAGCGTATCCATCAAGCCGTTCCATCAAAGCAAGAACAAAATGGCGCGTATCCTCACAGCTAGCTCATTTGTACAGGAACATATTTACTTCCCGCGAGACTGGAAGAAGCGTTGGCCTGAATTCGAGCGAGATATCAGCGGATTCAATAAAGAGGGCAAGAACAAAAACGATGATGCACCGGATGCTTTAACCGGCATTGCGGAGTATGTCGATTTCAACGGCAACAGCAGCAGTAGCAAAAAACTAAACGCCCTCAAATCAATGGGCTTCTAAAGGAGTGACAGAATGGATCACGTAAACGATTTTGAAACGGCTGCGGATTTAACCTATAGCAAATTGCCGTTTAGACCGCGATTTTCGAGTGAAGCAAGGGAGCATTATACGTTCTCTTCTGTGGATAGCTTACTGGCAGACACACTCAACATCAGCGAAATGCTGAAACATCACCAGGAACATCAAGCGCCGCGATTGGATGCGTTGGATGATTATTATGAAGGTAACAATAACGGTATATTACGTAAGTCGAGACGTAAAGAGGTTCATTTAGCGGACCACCGTTCACCGCACAACTTCGCTGAATACGTATCGCAATTCATTCAAGGCTATATGTGTGGGATTCCGATTAAGGTGCAGCATGATGATGAAACGGTAAGCGATAAGCTCAATGAACTCAACGATCAAACGGATGCAGATGCGCATAATAGTGATTTAATATTGGATTTATCTATCTATGGCCGCGCTTATGAATTGCTTTACCGCAACATGGACGATGAAAGCCATTTGGCGTTGCTATCACCACTCGAAACGTTTGTAGTTTACAGCAATACGGTTGAAAAGAAGCCGCTTGCTGCGGTCCGCTATTATACGACTGTGACCGGCAAAGAGGAAACGCATGTTGAAGTGTATACGGATAAAGATATTATCTATTACACCGCAAAAGATATTCATTCGTATCATCTTGATGAAGTTGACCGCAAAGAGCATTACTTCGGCGGCGTTCCAATCGTCGAATACAGCAACAACCGATTCCGACAAGGCGATTATGAAAAGGTTCTCTACCTTATCGACCTGTACGATGCAGCGCAATCCGATACCGCCAATTACATGACGGATCTAAACGATGCGATGTTGAAGATTACAGGTAACCTTGAAATTGACGTTGAAGAAGCGCGCAGCATGAAAGACGCGAATATCCTTTTCTTGAAGGCTGAACCCTCTGTGGATGGCAAAGAAAGCAAAGTGGACGCCGATTACATCTACAAGAAATATGACGTTGCAGGCGTTGAAAAATACAAAGACCGCATCGCCAACGATATCCACAAGTTTACGAACACGCCGGACATGGGCGATTCGCAATTTGCAGGTACGCAGTCAGGTATCGCAATGGTATATAAACTATTCGGCTTAGAGCAAAAGCGCGCCATCAAAGAACGCCTATTCAAACGTTCGATGATGCAGCGCTATAAGTTGATTAAGAATATACTTCGATTCGCAAACGAAGGTGACTTTGATATTCACGGATTGAAAATAACGTTCACACCTAACCTTCCGGAGAATATCGCAGAAGAATTGGATATGTTCGTTAATGCGGGTGGCGTGCTTTCTCAGGAAACACTTCTCTCCATGCTATCCACAGTGAGTGATCCAAAAGAGGAATTGGAGCGCATTGCTGCTGAAATGGCAGAGAATCAAAACAGTTTACTGAACACGTACAGTTTCGCACCAACGTCAGCAGGTGGCGCTAATGGCTCGGAAGAATAAGGAGAGTCGCGAATATTGGCGTGACAGGGAGATTGAACACGCTAAACTGATGCTAAAGGATGACCAGGAGTTTTCCAAAACGTTGGCGGCGCTTTACCGTTCGACTTCCACAGAGATTGAGAACACCGTCACGGGTATGCTAGAGCGTTATGCGAGTAAGAACGGATTATCTGTCGCAGACGTACGCAAACGCCTCACAGCAACCGATATACGCGATTATGAAGCGAAGGCGGCGCGGTATGTGAAGGAGAAGGATTTCTCGCCGTTAGCGAATGAAGAAATGGCGATTTATAACTTGAAGATGCGAACGAGCAGACTTGATTTGATTAACGCGCATATTAATCTCGACTTAACCGCCTTGACTGATGAAGTGGATAAGTTGGTTGGTGAGCGATTGATTGACGCTGGACAGGCTGAAACATTACGGCAGGCAGGTATTCTCGGTGCAACCATCACCATCGACCGAAGCGGTTTGGAATACATCGCGCGGCGCAACTTCCACGGCGATGATTTCAGTGGCCATCTGTGGAAGAATAAGCGCCTTCTTCACGGTGAATTGAAAAAACGCCTAGCCGAATCCATCACCACGGGACAAAGTTCGAAGGTGGCAGCGCGTAAACTTCGCCAAACGGTGGAGCAAAACGTCTCCAACTCCCAACGCATCATGGTGACGGAATTGGCGCGTGTGCAGTCGGAAGTGCAAAAGGAATCGTATAAACAGGCTGATATTAGCATGTATGAGTTTATTGCGACAGAAGGCGGTTGCAAGATATGTGCGCCGCTTGATGGTGAGCGATTTAATGTGTCGGATGCGATGCCAGGGAGTAATATGGCTCCGATGCATCCGCATTGTCGGTGTTCGAGTGGTCCTTATTATGAATAATCTGTGGAAGGCGTGAGGATATGTTTAAGAAAATCATTCGATTAATCGGTTTGCAACGCCATCATTACAAAGTGGAAGGTTTCAGTTACCATGTTTGCGAAGCGTGTGGTAAAGAGATTTATATACCTGCTTGGAGTGAATTTAATTATCGATTGACTGAATTTAGAGGATGCAAAGCTAAGTAAAACGCTATCCACAGCATAGAAAGGGGTGATGGAGTGCTATACCACAAGCAGGCGATATGCCGGAAAGGTTAGGTGATCTTCATCATATCTCGCGGCTCGGCGTTAAGAGCGCATCGCAACCTTGTTGACTAGGTGACTTATCTATACTTCATTATCCCGACCTGAGCATGTCATTAAACTGCTCAAAATCATATCGTAAACGGGCATCACCAAATTGAATAACCGCATCAATCAAAGTCGTGAACGGGCCTATGGCGTGATTCGGGGCTTTTTATTATGCCATTTATTCAATCTGTGGATAGCGTGTTTGGGAAAAGGAGAATTTATATGGCAGAAGTAAACGAGCAAGTTGACAATACAGAAGAAGTAGACGTGGAGCAACAGGAAGAACAGCAGGAGCAAGCAACCTTCACGCAATCGGAAGTCGACAGCCGCATCAGTAAAGCAGTCGAATCGGCACTCGCTAAAAAGGAAGCCAAATTAAAAGCTGACTATGCGAATCAGATTGAAGAAGCGAAAAAGGAAGCGGAACGCCTTGCCAAGTTGAGCGAAAAAGAACGCAAAGACGAGGAATTGAAGAAACGCGAGGAACAACTAACCAATCGCCTTAAAGAGTTGGAGCAAAAGGAATTGAAATCCGATGCCATCAGCGATTTAAGCGCGAAAGGGTTGCCGTCCACATTTGCAGACTTCCTTGTACAGTCTGACGCGGAAACAACGCTCAAAAACATCAACGCATTCAAAGAAGCGTTCGACAACGCAGTAAACGAAGCAGTCAAGGATAAGCTGCGCCAAGATGCACCGCGCATCGGCGATCAACGCAAAGCATCCACAGAATCAACGAACGTAGCAGAAATGGCTCGGAAAGCCAGAATCATCAAATAAACCATAACCCAAAAGGAGAAATGAAATCATGGCACAAACTTTTTCACCAGATAACGTTTTAGTATACGAGCAAAAGGACGGTTCAATTCCAGATGCGCAGAACGCGCTTATTCTACAAGATGTAATCGAAAACTCGAAGATCATGCAGCTTGGTGTATTCCAAGAAATGGACGGTAAAGAAAAATCATTCGAATTCTTTGCAGAAGGGCCAGGCGCTTACTGGGTTGGAGAGACTGAAAAGATTCAGACTTCGAAACCAACAATGCTACAAGCGACAATGCGTGCGCACAAACTAGCAGTTATCCTGCCAGTATCGCGCGAATACCTGCAATACAAAGTACCGGCGTTCTTTGAAGCGATCCGTCCGAAAGTGGCAGAAGCATTCTACAAAAAATTCGACGAAGCAGGCATCCTAAACGTTGCCAACCCATTCCCGCAATCTGTGGATGAGTCAGCGGTTGCAGCAGGAAATGTTGTCGAAGGTGAAATCAACTACACAAACATTTTGGCTCTTCAGGACGCTCTATACGATGGCGATGAAGAAGCGAACGCTGTTATCAGCAAAGTACAAAACAACACGGCGTTGCGTGGTTCTGTGGACGCTAACAACGTATCCCTGTTCGACCGTCAAGCTGGCACAGTGGACGGCATCACAGCGGTCAACTTGAAATCGGCTGCTCTTGAAAAAGGAACGCTATACGCTGGTAACTTCGACCATTTGCATTACGGTATCCCGTTCAACATCAACTACAAAATCTCGGAAGATGCGCAATTGTCTACAATCACAAACGCAGACGGTTCACCAATCAACCTATTCGAGCAAGAAATGGTTGCATTGCGCGTGACAATGGACGTAGCGTTGATGATTACCAAAGACGAAGCGTTTGCGAAATTGACAGCACCAGCAGGCGTTTAATCCACAAAGGAGTGAAGTTTGATGGAATACAAAGTAATCAAAGCCTTCACCGATTTGCAGGATAACGGCCATGTGTATGCGGCTGGTGATTCGTACCCGCGTAAAGGTACAGCATCAGCCGAGCGCATTGCGGCGTTGTCATCCACAGATAATAAAGAGGGCGTTCCCTTCATTCAATCTGTGGAAGGCGATGAACCGGCATTTCCTGAACATGTTGGTGGCGGTTATTACCAATTATCCAACGGTGAAAACGTAAAAGGCAAAAAGCAAGCAGTCAAGGCAGAAAAAGCACTGACGGAATGAGGTGTTTACGATGCTTCAAGAAATTAAACAGTTATTAGGCATTGAGGATTCGCAGCAGGATGCGGTGCTTGGCATCATCATCAGTAACGTTGAAAGCCATTTGCGCTATCTGCTCGAAAAGGAGATACCGGAATCACTCAAATTCATCGTCACGGAAATCGCAGTCATGCGGTTCAACCGTCTCGGCAGTGAAGGCATTAAGGCTGATTCTGTGGAAGGCAAAAGCGTCACGTTCTACGATCCGGCGCAAGAGTTTCGCCCGTACCTCTCCGTCATCGAGCAGGAGAAACTAAAAGACTCTCCAACCGAGTTGCGCAGAGGTCGGGTGATGTTCATTTGAGATATTCGGACAGAATTACCTTCGTCAACGAAACGGCGGGTGGGTACAATCCCGATACCGGCTCTTATGATGAAGGTTCGCTATCCACAGATGTACAGGCGTGCAATCTTTCTAATCTTGGAGTTGACCGCACCAATCAGCTATTCGGTACTCTCGATAAGGAAATTACCGTAGCGCGCCTACAACGTCCATATAAGAAGGAATATGACCATGCGCTAATTGGCGGTAAGAAGTATGCGATTACGCGCCATGTTCCGTTCCGTAGCGAATCCGTTTTCTATTTGGAGGGGATGGCATGAGCGTGAGATTATCAGGCATGGATGTGCTGATTATGCAATTGGAAGGCGGAGCGCGTATTGAGGAAGCGGCCAAGAAGATTGTGAAACGCCGCACATCGGAAATGAATCGATTGGCGCAGCGAAAAGCACCTGTGGACACCGGAGAGCTTCGACGTTCCATCACTTCCGTTTACACGGACAACGGCATGACAGGGCAAGTTTCAGCAGGCATGCATTATTCTCCCTATGTAGAATACGGAACACGCTTCATGACGGCTCAACCGTTCATGCGTCCTGCCTATCAAGCGACAAAAGCCGAATTCATAACGGATTTAGAACGGTTGGTGAGGTAAATGAACGAGTTTAAGAGTCCACAGCAACAAATATTCGATGCCATTTTCAAAGCATCATTAAACCTGGGATACCGCACATTCGATTTTTTACCAGCGAATGATGTTGCGTATCCTTTTGTTTATATTGGCGAACAGTTCGACCAGGACAGGAATTTGAAAGATGTGGTGATTGGAGAGGTGCAACAGACGATCCACGTCTACCACTTGCAGCGCAATCGGCGAGATTTGACCGATATGATGGATAACCTGAAAACGGAAATCCGCAAATTGAAGAAAACGGAGAATTTTCATATACGCGCATCTAACATCACCGCCCAAACCCTACCCGACAATTCGACTTCCACAGCATTATTACACGGCATTGTGGAAGTCACCATTAAATTTAACTAGGAGGAACATAAATGGTAAATCCAATTACAGAATACGAAACAAGCCACGCCGCGTTACTTGCTGATAAAGCGCTCGAAGGTATGGTGCAAGGGAAAGACAAAATTCTGTTGTTCCGTGTTCTTGGCGACACGAACGCAGCGCGCAAACTGGCATTCCAAACAGAGCATACTTTCACATTCAGTCGCGAACGTGACGTGATCCGTACGAAAGACGGTTCTATCTCCAAAGATAATGGACTTGAAACAGAAGTATCCATTGAAGCGATTCAAAAGCGCGGCGACCGTCTATATGGCGAATTGGCGCTGGCTGCCATCAAAGGGCACAAAGTCGAACTGTGGGAAGTCACGGTGGACGAAGATTTGAAAAACGAAACTGATGAATACCCTGCCATCTATGCACAAGGCTACTTGCCATCCTGGGAGTTGCCTGCAGGTGTGGAAGACGAATCCACAGTGTCAACAACATTCAACGTAGACGGTGAACCGCAATGGGGTTATACGCCATTATCCGCAGCACAAGAAGCGGCGGTTCAATACGCATTCCGTAATACAGAAGAAATCACACCAGAAGTGTAATCGAGAGGGTAAAACCTCTCTTTTTTTATACCTAAAAATCAAATTAGAAAAAGGTGGAATCTCGCATGGAAATCACAATCAATGGCCAGCAAAAAGAAGTCAAATTCACACTCAATATGATTAATGAACTGGATAAAAAATACACGATGGAAGCAGGCGGCGCGAAATTTGCAATGGGGTTGAACCTTGCGTTTACATACCTCTCGCAAAAAAACCCGACCGCCATTTCAAATGTATTGAAGGCATGCCTTCCGAAAGTACCAGAGCAGCATATTGAAAACTATGTGGAAGGTTATGCAGTGGAACATGGCACACTCGAGCCGCTATTCGAAGAGTTAGTTGAGGAAATGGGAAAGCATCCTCTCCTTACAGCGACACTCGACAACTTCAAACAGAAAGCAAGAGTGGAGACAACGGAAACGGAATAACGTTTGACGAAATTTTGATTAATTGCATGCGTTTTCTGAACAAGACGTATCAAGAAGCCTGCGATATGACTTTCCGCGAGTATTCATTTGAAATTCACGCATACCGTTTGCGGGATTTGGACAGTCGCCAACGCATGCACATGCAGGCATGGGTGAATCAGCAGGCAAAGTCCACGAAAACGGTTGGCAAAAACACAGTTCCGTTCTTCAAAAACTTTAAAGAGTTCTTTGATTACGAAAAAGAATTGCAGGAAATTGAAGGTAAAAAGAAAGATGAGACCATTGTCCGTTTAGCAAATCTAGCAGCACGCATAAACGGATAGAAAGGAGGTCAACGAATGGCAGAAAGTTATTCGGTAGAGGCGTTTTTAAAAGCGGATCATACGGGATTTGTAAGAGGGTTTCAAGTGGCTGCGCAAGCGGCTAGAGATTTTCAGCGGGATGTCAGCAACATGGACACTTCCGGAATCGAGAACGCAGGTAAGCAGTTTGAAAAAGTCGGCGACAAAATTCAAACGCAAGGTAAGAATATTGCGAAAACCGGCGGCATCATAACAGCAGCAATTACCCTCCCGATTTTAGGTGCGGCGACTGCAGCGATCCAAACTGGTATGGACTTTGAAGCTTCTATGTCCAACGTGCAGGCGATATCCGGTGCGACGGGTGAAGATTTGGTGAGTTTAGAGAAGAAAGCACGTGAAATGGGAGCGACGACTTCCAAGAGTGCCGGTGAAGCAGCAGATGCAATGAGTTATATGGCGTTAGCCGGTTGGGATACAACACAAATCATGCAGGGAATCGAGCCTATTTTGCGCTTATCGGAAGCTGGTTCATTGGACTTAGCAACCGCATCGGATCTTGTAACAGACAGTATGAGTGCGCTCGGCTTGGAAGTGAAAGATTTACCTGGCTACCTCGACCAAGTAGCGCAAACCTCACGAAAAGCCAATACCGATATCGATTCACTCATGCAGGCAAACCTTGCTGTAGGTGGTTCATTCAACAATTTAAACGTTCCTTTGGCAGAAGGTAACGCGTTGCTCGGTATCATGGCAAACAGAGGTATTAAGGGCGCAGAAGCGGGTAACGCATTAAGCTCAATCCTCGTCAACATGACAAGTGGTGCAGGGCAAGCCGGTAAAGCGATGGAAGAGCTAGGTATCAGCGCGTTTGATTCGGAAGGTAATTTTAAAGGTGTGGAAAACGTACTTCAGGAAGTATCGGATGCCACAGCAGGATTAAGCGAAGAACAGCGCACACAATACTTATCCATGATAGCCGGTAAAACACAATTGTCAGGTTTCCAAGCATTGCTTGATGGACTCGGCAAGGAGTACGGCGATTTAAAGGGGAATGTTGAAAATTCCAATGGGGCGCTCAATGAAATGGCCGCCACCATGCAGAATAACCTGAAAGGGAAACTTACTGAGATTGGATCCGCATTATCAGAAGTCGGCATTAAGATTTACCAGGCATTACTTCCTTATTTACAAAAGGCAGCAGAATTCTTTTTGAACCTTGTCAACAAAGTCAACGCACTTTCTCCACAGATGCAAATGCTGGCGGGAGTTGTGGCGATTGTCGCAGCGGCGATTGGGCCACTTCTACTGGTATTGGGTGGACTTGTCACCTTCGTCGGAATGGTTGTGTCGAATTTCGGTATCTTACTGCAACGGTTTGCACCGATTATCGCAAGGCATGCAGCATTAAAAACAGCGGTTGGTTTATTAGGGCGCGCGTTCAGTTTGCTGTTCGGTCCAATTGGTTTAATTATCGGTATTCTTTTGTCGCTAGTACCAGTATTCATCAAACTGTATCAAGAAAACGAAAAATTCCGCGCAATCGTGGATACTGTATGGAACTTTATTAAAACGACTATTGAGACAGTAGTGGCAGCGGTCGTCGCGTTTGTTATGAGCGTATGGGGGCAATTGGTAGCTTTCTGGAACGAGAATGGCGAAATGATTAAAGAGGCAACTTCGAATGTTTGGAATGTTATATCCACAGTCATACAAGGAGTTTTAAAAGCGATTCAAGCAGTGTTCCAAGTAGTGTGGCCAATAATCCAAATTATTGTTATGAGCGTATGGGAGAACATCAAAGGCGTTATCAGCGGCGCGCTCGACATTATCATGGGACTGGTACAGGTATTCGCTGGACTCTTCACGGGGAACTGGTCCGCGATGTGGGAAGGCGTCAAGCAAATGTTTAGCGGTGCTGTTCAATTCCTGTGGAATGCAGTGCAACTTCTTTTGTGGGGTAAACTTCTCAAAGGGTTAGCGGGATTTGTTGGAGCATTCCGTTCGCAGATTGGCGCGTTTTGGAATGGCGTAAAAACACTCTTCAATACTTCAATAAACGCCATTAAATCATTCTTCACCGCAGGACTTCAAAGTATACGCGGAGTAACGCAAGCTAATCTTTCTAATATCCTTAATTTTTTCCGTACCATTTTCTCTGCTATAGTTACGACGGTTAGAACGCGCTTCGCAAACGTCGTTACGGCTATTCGTACTGCATTAAGCACTGCACTTACGTTAATCCGTACGGTTTTAACGAATATGATAAATGCTGTGAAAAATAAAGCTTCCGCATTCCTGTCGGCTGGTAAGGATTTAATACGTGGGCTTATTAACGGGATAAAAAATATGACCGGTCAAGCTCTGAGCGCCATCACAGGGGTCGTGGATAGTGTGGTTGGGAAAGCAAAATCCCTATTCGGTATCAAATCGCCATCGCGAGTGTTTATGGGAATAGGTGCATATCTATCCGAAGGGTTGGCGAACGGCATTGACGACAAAGCGCGCACAGCCATTAAAACGGTTGGCGATTTATCGAGATCAGTTACCAATGCGTTCAATCCTGAATTAGCTGTGGACGGCATGAACTACAACAGCCAAATTCGCAACTTGAACGGACAGATGAAACAGCAGATGACAAATCATGTAAAAGGTGAAATGTCGGTAAACCGTCAACCGGTAATCGTGAACATTTACGACAATAAAGAAGCAGTACGCGCGTATGTAAATGAAGAAAATGCGGTGGATGCGCAAATCAGGAGGTTTTAACGGATGGATATGATGATAACCAAGAAAAACGGAGATGCTCGATTACTTGAAGAATTCGGCGTAACCGTCAGCGATTTTGTCGTGTCCTCCATCCCTCTCCTGGCATCTTACGGCACAATCGAAGGTAGGCACGGAACAGTGGACTACGGCGCAACGTATGGTCCGCGGACAATCACTGTGCCGTTTTCAGTTGAAGCAGACGAGTTGGAACGCTTTCCACAGAAGAGGGATGAACTGTTTGCTTTTCTTGTGGACAGCGAATCGTATTATATACGGGAGTTGCGGCGTGCGAACCACCATAATTACGCATTTGCAAAAACGCATGAAGTGGCGCGCGATTTACCCGACACGGGGAATCAGCTATCCACAGAAAAGAGTTACCTGGTGCGTTTGCAAAACACCTTCAACTTGGAACAAATGCTGACGAGTGGCGAAGGGGAGTTGGTGTATGAGACGACCGAGCTTCCGTTTGGCGAAAGTGGCATTGTAAAAAAAACGTTTACCGGCACGCAATTCCGTTTGCTGAACGAAGGGGATGTAAACATTCATCCGTTTATCCAGCACTTGAAAATTACGATACGCAACGTAACCGGATCGAATAGCTATTTTGAACTTGAAAACACGACGACCAAGAAAAAGTTCGTGGTGAATGAACGAATCGACAATATTCACAAAGTGGTAATGGATGGGTCGGTGGTGACGCGGAACAGTCTTCAATTCCTGCGCAACACGAATCGGGAGTTCATTGAGTTAGCTTCAGGCTGGAACGATTTTCGGATATACGGCGCAACCTCTGCCACTGTGGACGTCGAGTTCAAACGGTACTACAAATGAGGGGAGTGGCTTGAATGTATGTGCGCGATTTAGAAGGCAATGAATATCCGCTCGAAGCGACCGTTACGCACGACTTTGAGTTAAACGGGAAACCGGTTCTCTCATTTGTGGCGAAACCGAGCAAGGTGAACGATGTGTTTTTGAAAGAGTTAAGCGAAATGTGGCAGGTTATTGACTTCGATGATGTTGTCCACAGAATTGAATATGCACGAAAAAGGGGAGAAGGCGACCGTCTGAGTGTAGACGTGAAAGCCACTCCTTCTTTTTATGACGATTTTGCGGTCAGTCGGATTTATATGCGCTACGATCAGCACATGACGGCGGCAGAAGCGTTCGGTTTGATATTCGCTGACACCGATTACAATTATGTGCTAGTCGATCCGTTTTACGCCGTACAGTGGCAGGGGTTTGGCGACGGGCAGACACGGCTGGAAACGTTTAAACGGGCGCTAGAACGCTACAAAGCAGAATTCCGGATAGTTAGGAATACCGTCTACATCGAGCAACAGATTGGCGTTGATACGTCGTTTATGTACCGATACCGCTTGAATGCGTCGAACATTGTGCAAGAGATTGATGCTTCGAATCTTTGGACGTACGCGCGCGGGTACGGCGACTTCGCGGAAGGTGAAGAGGATAACGCGGCGTTGATACGCGAGTATTATTCACCGCTTGCGAGTGTGGCAGGGATTGGTAAACGGGATGCGCCACCGTATTACAACGGTTCGATAACCACAGTTGAAACAATGGATGAAGCGATTAAGGAATCGGTGGACAACAGTCTTAAAATATCGATTTCCACAGATGTTCATGACTTGCGGAAACAGGGTTATCCGTTAGCGCATCCGAATTTGGGCGACCGCGTGTATCTGACGGATGAACGCATTGGCTTTGATGAAGAAGTACGCATCTATCAGATGACGATTGTGCGCGACTGGCAAGGCAATGTGCTGGATTTAAAACTGGTAATTGGTTCGCCTGGATTGGTGAAACGCCATCAAGCGCAGTTGTCACAAGCTGTGGACAGAATCACGGATCTAATCAATGGCAATTTACCGATTCCGTTTAACGTGCTGCCGAATGCGGTGCGCTTGGCATCGGATGCTTTAAAATCAGCGCTCACGGAACTGGCTTTTGACAATGGTATTGTGGCCACGGATCCGAATGACCCGAATAGATTGGTCGTATTTAATTCAGCAGGCGTGGGAATCAGTTTGGATGGTGGTGTGACGTTTGATGAAGCAGTAACGTATCTCGGTATCAACACAAGCCTATTAACGGCAGGCGACATCCACACGAACAATATTCGGATTGTGGGCGACTCCAATTTCTTCTTCTGGGATGGTACGGGATTGCAGGCGATTGACCCAACGGATGTCACGCGGTTTGTGCGTTTGCGGAGTGATGGGTTGTATATTTCCAAAGGCGCAATCACCATCGAACGTCCAGATGGCTATAAAACAATTAATAACGGCATGAGTACATTTGATGTGAACATTCAGGGAGTTGAACCAATGTTCTTTTCTCCAGCTGTCACGCTTGTCCAAAAGTCTTATGCGCAGTGGTTGTCTACACGAACAGCAAGTGCTTCAGTCGACTTTAACCAGTATTCCTTTAAGCATGAAGCACGCTATTTAAAAGTAAGATTCCGGGTATTAGCGAGCGGTTCAAATACAGCGCATTTCGAAATATGGAAGGGTGGAGAGAAGGTGGCCAGCGCTCAAACCTCAGTGTCGAATGATTCGGACCCGAGTGTTCAAAACGGTTCAACCCTCACTGTGGATTTAGGTGTGCCGACCGGTAACTCCGATACATTCCAAATACGCTTCCGAACGTCTGTATCAAATGAAGATGCATATGCAATGGTCACTAGAAAATGGCTGGAGGGATAATTCATGGATGAAATATATCAGTGTTTTGTTGTTGTAGATGAAAACGGCAACATTATTAGCGCCCAACAAGGGAAAAATATCATTGCCACAGACCCTTATGATTTCGGTTTTTTGAACGATGGGGAAATTGAAATTAGTGAATGGAAAGTGGTTATCGAAAAAATGAAGCCTAAATTGGTAAGCAGAGAAGGGGGTGACGCCGAATGAATCATGATATTGAAATTACACAACTCGATTTAGTAGAAGGCGGCAATGTCATTCGCCAGGGTCATCATTTTACACTTGGATTTACGCCGCGTGGCGAGAATGGGGATGTCGTTGCGCTGACAGGCAAGGATATTTATGCTGTTTTTTACGACAAGAATGGTATTCGCTATGAAGGTACTGCGGAATATGTAGCAGATGATGCGGTCATTCGCGTTACCATCACAGAAAATATCGGACACGGCACGATGTGGATTGAGTTTACTGCAACAGATCCGAACGATGCGACGTATAAACGGAAGTTTCCGGCGCGCGAGAACAATGCGAGGATTAGTGTTACGCCGTCCACAGATGATTTAGGATTTGTGGGCGTGAAGTCAATTACGGTTACGCAATTGCGCGCAGAACAAGAAGCCAAACAGCAGGAATTTGAAGCAACGGTCATCCCACAGGTTGATGATATATCGACACGTCAACTTCAATTGGAGAGTGATTACCAGGAAGCGGTGGCAGGTGTCACTGTGGATAGCGAGGTCATTTTGGCGCGTGGTGGCGAGCCTACTTTGGGCGCGCATCTGAATAAAGTTAATCAGCAGTTGGCAGAAAAGGCGGCGGCAGCAGATATTGAGGGGCGGGGTATAAACGCTGATAATTTTCCTGTAATTGCGCCTGAGGTTGGCGAAGAGGGCCGTATACAAAGAGCGATTGACTATGCGGTTACAAACGGTGTTCAACGCGTAATCTTGCCGGCGAAAATAAGACAAGTACGAGGCGCAGTCACATTAAAGTCAGGCGTTACACTGGTGGCGTTTAATAACAAATTAATCAATAAAGAGACACATATCACATTTCTAAAAATGGAATCCAAAACGAAGTTGTACGGTATTGAGATTGAAGGTAAAGACCACATAGTTCCCAATGTAGCAGGAAGAGGAATAAGCATTGAAGGAGCAAACGCATCCGCATATACTGAAGATATTATGATTAATGATGTGTTTATTCACGACATAGGTTACTACGGGATTTACACCTCTTTTGCTAAAAATGTATACGTTGATAAAGCAAAAATGCGTGGATTAGGAAGAGCTGGTTTTATGAGTTTATCGCCAGATAACGTGAATATAGAACACTCGATTATTAAAGATGTTACTACTGAGAGCGGAAACGGCTATGGGGTAGCATTTACTCGGCAATCGTTTGAAAGTTTAACAGATTATCCATTACCTAAGGATTGTGTTGCCTTTAATGTCATCGTTGAAGATGTTCCTTGGGAAGGCTTTGACACCCACGCAGGACAAGGAGTTCGCTTTATTAATAATACTGTTAGAAACTGCAAGGTCGGAATTGCGGTAGTAGCAGCTAATTTAACAGGGAGCATAGATTACGCATCCAATGATTGCTTAGTTGATGGAAATTTAATTTTTGGTGGTAATTCAGGTGTCGCCATTTCTATTGCCGGCGCTGGCGGAGCGATAGGAGCACCAAAAGAGTATGCAAAAGGATGTATTGTATCTGGAAACCGTATATGGGGCGGGGGGATTGCAGGGAATAATAATTCGGGTTCAATATACCTCGTTGCTACGGAAGGAGTCGTGGTGATAGGAAATAGTATCGAACGCGCAAATGAGAGTGGGATTATCTTATATAACACAAATATCGGATTCATGGTTGATGGAAATACAATTACCGACGTTCTTTCTAACACATACTCTTTAGCTCCTTGCATAAACGTCCGCTCTGATTATAACAAAGGGACAATAGGTAAAAATAATGCGATGAGAAAAACTCCTTCTCTGGCTAATTACGTTTCGGAGTGGGCTATCAATATTGGCAGTGGTGTCAACAATGAAGTGACGATAGATTTAGGTTATTCTACCTGTACGAATGATATTCTTGGCGGGTCTGGTCAGAACCATAGTTACGGGACACTAGGGGGTAGCAGTTTAATCCATAGAGGCACGGCATCCCCAGAAGGAGTTATTACCGCTTCAATCGGATCAATCTTTATTAATGCAAATGGTGGTGCAGGAACGACGCTTTGGGTTAAACAGACGGGTTCTGGGAATACCGGTTGGGTAGGTAAATAAATTTCTAGGTTAAAACCTCTTAGCGATATGGTATATTTATATTACTAGGAGGTTAGATTCTTGAAATTGTTTAAATTAGTATTATCTAGAGAATTTTTATTCTCTTTGTTTCTTCTTGTAGGAAGTTTCAAAGGTGCTATAAATATACCGTTTATTGATGAAACAGCGTTATTACTTGTTGTTACAGTAACCGCGGCTGTGATATTACTTGCGAAAAATAATATGTCTATACCGAAGAAATTCATATTTCCTACAGTGTTGTTCGCAGTAATTGTTTTGATGGCTTTACTGTCATTGATTTATACGCCAAGTGTTGTTTACGCTAGTGATAAAATGGTACGCTTTGGCATTATATCAGCTTGGTGTTTCTACGGTGTATTCTTCTTATTTAAGGATGAAAAGTCAGTAATTAGGTTTTTACTAGGGTTTGTTACCGTAGCTGTTCTAATGGGTGTGAATCTATTATTCAATAGCGCTTCGCAGGAATTAAACTTTGAAAGCTCATTTGCGTCTAGCTATGTTACTTTGGCAAGAATAGCTGCAATGGGTTCATTAATTTTAATGATGTACTTTTTGTTTTCCAAAGCCAGCCGAACTAATAAGTCGATTGCAATGATTGGAGCTTTAATACTCTTTATTCCTTTGGTGCAATCGGGCGCTAGGTTCCCAATATTAATACTTGCAGCTGTTTTACTATCAATACCGCTGAGCATGATTCGTATTAAGAAAGAGGATGTTTTGATAAGCAAAAAACTAATTCCATTGATGCTTATCTTCTTCATACTTTTGGGAGTATCATTCTTCTATGCAAGCAAAGGGTATGCTGACACATTAATTAACAGGATGGAAATACTGTTCGAACAGGATGGCGGGGGCGCTTCTTTCTATGGAAGAACGGAAAGATTCGACACTGCGTGGGATATGAGTGTTGATAGTTATTTTGTAGGCAAGGGGATTGGTAGTTTTCCGATCTACCATAGCGGTTTAGATGCCGAAGACTATCCACACACAATTTATTTAGAGATACTTTCTGAGTTGGGGATTGTACCTCTCCTGTTGTTTATATCGCTTATTTTGATGGCTATCGTTAACGGATTGAATTACTATCGCTTATATGACTTAAGTGTGATGAGCACTTCAATTTATGCCATGTTCGTTTTTTGGTTATTTAATTCATTAGGATCAAGTAGTCTGAATGGCGATAAAGTATTTTATGCTTTGATAGCTATAATGATTATACTTCCCTATCTTGGAAGAAACTCCGAAATAAAAGGTACGGAGTTGGACGAAACTGTTGATTAACAAAAATTAAATAAAACACCAATCGAGTGTCCTTCGGGGCGCTCTTTTTATTTACGCAAACAGAAAAAAAGTAGAGGGGGGTCAGGATGCCAGATGGAAAAGGGGATGGCTCCATGTACAAGAAGATTGAAGTTATTGATATCACATTGGACGAACATGGAAACCGGATCACGGCGCTTGAAAAAGCGGACGTTGAAAAATCAGAAACAATTAAACTGTTGGAGTTGCAGTTCACCAGTATAAAAACCGATTTCACCAACTTAGAAAACACGATATGGAAAACAGCGCAGTCCACACAAGACCATTTCAGCGCACAAAACGCGCAGCAGTGGAAGTTGATTGAAGCGCTGAACAACGGCAAGGAGAAGGAACGCGAACGCAAGCATGAAATCACGAAAACGAAAACGGAACTGTTTTGGGAGTGGCTTGGGAAAGTAACTGTGGGCGGCGGTATTTTTATCGTTGTGTTGGAATTGGTATTCGGGAAATAAAAGGAGGAATTTATTATGACAGCAGACAAATTGAAGCAATATATCGCATTTTTCGGGGGCGCTCTCAGCGCTCTTTATTTATTTTTGGAGACGGTGGATGTGAAGTTGGAACAGTTTAATCAGGTGTCGATTGAAGCGTTTGTGGCGTTCCTTACGGCGCTTGTACCGCTGATTCTGGTTGCATACGGTATCTACAAAAATCAATATCTAGTGACGAAGAAAGCGAAGGAAGCGGAAGCAGAGTTGAAACGGAAAGGGTTGAAGTAGGATGGCATATACAATCGTAAACAAATTCATTCCCACCTCTCTCTATGCGCTAAAAGCGCCGTATGCGATGGATGCGCAATATATCACCATCCACAATACTGCCAATGATGCGACAGCCATAAACGAAATAGCATATATGCACCGCAACCCTGCCGCAACTTCCTATCACGTTGCTGTGGATGACATACACGCCGTCCAAGCGATTCCGTTCAGTCGTAACGCCTGGCACGCAGGAGACGGCGCTAGCGGGCAAGGAAACCGTAAATCGATAGGCATTGAGATATGCTACTCGAAATCCGGTGGCGAGAAGTATAAAAAAGCAGAAGCAAACGCCATCGAGTATATCGCACACGTTCTCCATCAATACAATTGGGGGATTGAGCGTGTGATGTGGCATCGCAACTGGTCGGGGAAAAATTGCCCGCATCGCATATTTGCAGAAGGTCGCGCTGATGAAGTGAAGAAGCGGATTGCGGATCGGTTGGCAGAATTGAAGAAGCCTTCCACAGAGAAACCACCAGTAGTCGTCAAACCGGCGACACCTGAAAAGGAGGTAACGCCAGTGTCAGAACCAAAAAACGCGCCATCTAGCTGGGCGAAACGTGACGTTGAAGCAGCGGTGAAGTTAGGTATTTCCGATGGCTCACGCTTACAAGAACCGGTGACACGCGAAGAAGCGATCGTGCTTGCGATGCGTGCTGCAGGATTAGCGCCGAGAATTAAATGAAGTGTTATATAGTAGAAACTCAAAAAAGCGCCTTCAACTTTAACCGGTTGTGGGCGCTTTTTTATTTACCTATAAAATTCCTAGCGACATTCTAGCGACACTTTTCTGCAATTCCCGTTCCACTCCCACCACAAATCGCCATTTTCCTCCACATGATGCCTACACCAAAGGCATTAGAACCAAGCTCAGCTGGGAGAGCGCTACCTTGACAGGGTAGAGGTCGCTGGTTCGAGCCCAGTAGGAATCATTGGGTGCCAAACCCGCAGCAGGTTTTAGGAACAGAATCTGCTTGAAAAAGCCGTCACCTTCGGGTGGCGGCTTTTTATTTTATTATCTAAAAATAGTTTTTGCTGTATTGAAACTTCATGCATTTATTGTCCACTGCCGCGGAATCCGTTGTCGATGGCTTCCTGTTCTGAACAGAACCATTCTTCAGGATTTGTCTGTTCATAAGAGGAACTGCCAGGCATATGATAGATTTTAGCGCCTTTACTATTAATATTCCCTTTTATTTCACACTCCCCTTCATCCTGTCCAGTATCCGTTTTCTCGTTTTCGAAAACTGCATCGCTGTCAAAGCCGCGATCCGTTGCATAATTTTCATATTCCCAGATGCCAATTTCCTGTTCTTTAGCCCTTTGTTCAGCTTCTTCAAATTCTTCAAGATAACGTGTATTCGGCGGGAATACATAAGCTACACGGGCATGGCCAGTTTCGAGAAGCTGTTGCTGGACACTTTCGCCGTCGACATACAAATAAGCGAGCAGACGGCCATAATCATCCAGGCGGTCACCCACATCGAATTCAATGCTGACGTCTCCTGAATCGATCAGCCGGCGGTTTTCTTGAGTCGCTTCTGTGCCAAGAGGCTGTTCACCTAACCGGGGGTGATTTGTTTCAGGTGTATCGATAAGTAAATAACGCACCGTGGTTTCTTTTCCTTCATACATTATCCGGATAGTGTCACCGTCAATAACCGAAACGACTTCAACAGGCATCCGGCTGCTGCTTCCACCAGTATCGATGGAATCGGTCAGCCCGCAGCCGGCCATTACCAGAATGGACAGCAAAACAATCAGTTTTTTCATATTGGCATCGCCTCTTTCGTTAACTCATTATATTTTGAACAGGCAAGGCTTTCAATCAAAAGAACATCTTTCCTTTATGTAATCATTATAGGGAGGAAGCATCATACATTGGCCAAAGCAAAACGCCTTTCTCAATTGAATATTGAAAAAGGCGTTTTTATGTAGGCTTGTGACGGGATGCGTTAGACACTGACAATTATATTTGCGACTCCATTTCTTGGTTATGCTGTCCATAATAAAGAAAAGCTTCCTCATCGACATTTTCAAGTTTTTCCTTATTTAAGCCGATTTCCAATTCACCGCTGAATACAGGTTCCCACCAATTTGTGTTTTCATTCATCGTTGACTTCCTCCTTTAGAAGATTACTGGTTTAATTGTTTGACTATTCCATACCCTTAAAGGTTACACTAATAAACAGAGGAAACGAAAATAAGCCTTTTGGCCTTAGAGAGAGGGATTTCATGATTTCGATTGGAATTATCGGCGCCGGTATAGTTGGCGAGAGGATCATTAAGCAAATCCAGCTGGAAAACGGAGTTGAAATCATAGGCGTGTTCGATGAAAATTCCGAACGTCTTCAAACTTTGAAACAAATGTATGATGTGCCTTTGACTGCCAGCCTTGACGAAATTCTTTACTCGAAAGCGGATTGGGTTTATATTGGAACCCCGCCGGCTTCGCATGCAGCAATCGCTAAACAGGCAGCCGATGCGGGATTGAATGTTCTCAGTGAAAAACCGCTTGCGCATAATGCGGAAGCCGGAGAACAGATGGTGGCGGCAATAACAGAAAATCGTGTCCGTTCTGCGATGCATTTCCCGTTGATGTACAGTCCCGCGGTGCACGAGATGGCCAAACGCTCGAAAAATGGCAGTATCGGTGAAATCATCAGAATCGAACTTCAGACTTTCTTTCCTGAGTGGCCGAGGGCATGGCAGCAGACTCCATGGATCGCCTCCAGGCTTGAAGGCGGTTTTATCAGGGAAGTATTCCCTCATTACCTGCAGTTGATCCATCGTATTTTTGGCGACTTTGCCTTTGCGGAACACCATGTCAATTACCCTGATCAGCCTGATCTTTGCGAAACAGGGTTGATTGCATATGGACTGGTGAACGGAAGCACACCATTGTTGTTAACAGGTATGAGCGGTGTTGGCCAAGAAGAACTTCTTCAATTTAAAATCTATGGCACCAAAGGCGTTCTGACCCTGGAAAATTGGTCTCAGCTTTATTTAGCTGAAAAAGGGAGGGAACGTGTACAATTAACCGAGTTCGAAAAAGTGAACGGTTTATTTGAAGAAATGAAAGCGATGTCTACTGCACTTGTTCCTTTCGAAGAAGGCTTGGTTATACAGCGTTATATTGATCAGCTCACAGCTGAATAGTAAAACTTTAAGAGGAGGAATTTACATGAATTTTACGGCTAATGACGTGGAACGCATGATTGGGGAGCAACGCAATTTCTTTTATACAGGCGCAACCCGCTCAGCGGATTTCCGGAAAGCTCAATTGGAAAATTTGAAACAGGCCATTCTGGCTAATGAAGAAATTATTACACAAGCATTGGAGCATGATTTAGGAAAAGGCGAATTCGAAGCTTATGCGACAGAAATCGGCTTCGTGCTCGACAGTATCGGCTATATGCAGAAAAATCTCGATGAATGGATGGAACCTGAAAAAGTGAAGACACCACTTCACCTTCAGCCTTCAAAAAGTTTTGTGATCCGTGAGCCATACGGTTCTGTTCTGATTATCGGACCTTTCAATTATCCCTTCCAATTGGTGATGGAGCCCTTGATCGGTTCGATTATCGGCGGTAACTGTTCAATCGTTAAACCGTCGGAAACAACGCCGCATGTGGCGCGCGCGATCCGGATCGTTCTCGAAGAAGCATTCCCGACTTATTATGTACGGGTTGTGGAAGGGGAACGTGAAGAAGTCACTAATTTAATCCATGCTTCATTTGATTATATTTTCTTCACGGGAAGTGTCAAAGTCGGAAAAGTCGTCATGAAAGCAGCTTCAGAGAGGCTGACGCCGATTACACTGGAACTTGGCGGCAAAAGTCCGGCAATCGTCGACCAGACTGCGGACATCGATTTGGCCGCCAAACGGATTGGTTGGGGTAAATTGATGAATACGGGTCAAACCTGTGTGGCGCCTGACTATGTCTGTGTCCATGAATCTGTGAAAGATGAGTTCATCAAGAAATTGACGAAAGCCATCAGCGGTTTTTATGGCAAAAATGCTCAAGCGAGTCCGGATTACGGACGAATCGTTTCCACATCACATTTTGACAGACTTGCTGAATTGATCGAAGCGGAATCCGGCAATATTATTTATGGTGGTAAAACAGATCGGGCCAACCGTTATATCGAACCGACCATTTTGGATAATATCAGTTGGAACAGCCCAGCCATGGAGGATGAAATCTTTGGGCCGATTTTGCCGATCATCACTTACCAGGACCTGCCGCTGCTATTGAGACAAATCCGCCAGCTGCCGAAGCCGCTGTCAGCTTATATGTTCTCGGAAAATGAGCGCGCCATCAATTTCTTCCTGGAAGAATTGCCTTTCGGAGGCGGTTGTATCAACGATACCGTTTCTCACGTAGGGAGTGCATACTTGCCGTTTGGCGGCGTCGGGCCATCAGGCATGAATTCCTACCACGGCAAAACAAGTTTCGAGAATTTTACCCACGCGAAATCGATATTGAAAAAATCGACGAAAATTTCGACCAATGTCTTGTTCCCACCCTATAAAAATAAAGCGAAGTATATCAGAGGAGTACTGAAATAAGCGGCCTGCGGGTCGCTTTTTTCTTTTGGGAACTGATAATATAAGTTCAAGAGGTGATTCGAATGGCCGACCGCATTTTAATAATAGAAGATGAAAAGAACATCGCCAGGGTATTGGAGCTGGAATTGAAATTCGAAGGCTATGAAACCGGTGTGGCGCATTCGGGTTCGGAGGGGCTGATCAAGTTCAGGGAGCAGGACTGGAATTTGGTGCTGCTGGATTTGATGCTGCCTGAAATCCATGGACTCGATGTATTGAAAAGAATACGGTCTTCGGATGAAAACTTGCCGGTGATCCTGTTGACTGCAAAAAATGAAGTGAAAGATAAAGTCGCTGGACTTGATCTGGGTGCAAACGATTACGTCACAAAACCGTTTGAAATTGAAGAACTGCTTGCAAGGATCCGAGCCAATCTCCGGACTAACGGCAATGGAAATACGGAAATCCATCGATTCAATGAGCTTGAGCTGGATGAAGTTTCCCGGGCAGTCAACAGGAATGGCCGTGAAATTGAATTGACTCCACGGGAGTTCGATTTATTGTTGTTTCTGATGAAACATCCGAAACAGGTGCTGACCCGCGAACAGGTGCTGAATGCCGTATGGGGATATGATTATTACGGTGATACCAATGTAATCGACGTCTATATCCGCTATTTGCGGAAAAAAGTGGATGCCGGAGAGAACTCGACCTACATCCAGACTGTGCGGGGAGTCGGTTATGTGCTAAAGGAGCAGCCAAATGAAACTGCGAAATAGAATCCATCTTTATTCGACATTGCTGATGCTGGTGATTTTAACCATACTCACCGCAGTTATTTACTACGCATTCAGTTCGCTCGCTTATTCGACAGAAGTCGATGAACTTGATTCTGTGAGCGAAGCGCTGCTGAGCACTTTCAACGCTAATGCAACCGTCGATCCTGATGAAATTTTACGCGCATATCTGCCAGTATCAGGATTGATCAAAGTCACTGATCAGGATGGCCGGACCTTAAAATCGGTGCAGTCCCCGAACGTAACGACTCAATTTCCTGGTGAAATTGAAGAAGAGTCCGGCACGATGGTGGTTGAAGGGGAACGTTTTGCCTTCACGACAGCTCCGGTTATCTGGTCTGACGGCACAATAGCAGATCTTTTGATAGCAAAATCGCTGAGCGAAGTTTCAGGTAATCTGGAGACTTTACGTTTAGTATTGGCTGCAGCTGTGCTGCTTGCGATGATTCCGGTGATTATTTCAGGAGCGGTGCTCGCCGGCATTGTTACCAAGCCGATTGCCGCGTTGACCAATACAATGAGAAGCATTCAGCGAAGCGGTAATTTTCAGAAGCTGCCGGTCGCTGAACAATCCAATGATGAATTGAAACAGATGGGACTCACCTTCAATGACATGATGGCTTTATTGGAAGAGAATTACTCGAAACAGGAAGAGTTCGTATCCAACGCTTCCCACGAATTAAAGACGCCACTGACCATTATCGGCAGCTATGCGAGGCTATTGGAACGGCAGGGATTGGATGACGAAGCCGTAGCAAAAGAAAGTATTGCGGCCATCCGCGCAGAGACTGACAGAATGAAAGAGATGATTGAACAGCTGTTGCTGATTGCCCGCAGAAATGAGACTGCGCCTGAAATCAAAAAAGTGGAGCTGGGCTCGTTTTTGAATGAGACGATTTCGGCTTTTAACCAATCATATGAACGGGATTTCCTGCTGGAAGTCGAGAAGGAACCGTTGATCGTACGGACTGATGCGGTAAAGCTCAAACAATTGCTCTATATTCTTCTGGATAATGCCCGCAAATACAGTTCGGACCGCATTGAAGTGATTGCGAAAGCGGAAGGGACCACTATAATTCAAATCAAAGATTATGGATATGGCATACCGAAAGATTCTTTGCCGTATGTATTTGACCGTTTCTACCGGGTCGACAAAGCCCGGACAAGAGAGACAGGAGGGGTGGGCCTAGGGTTGTCGCTGGCTGCACATTTGGCCGAATTGCTGGATCTTCGATTGGAAATCGAAAGCATTGAAGACTTGGGAACCACAGTTTCTGTCATATTCTCATCAAATTTTAATGTTGCCGAAGTACAATTGAAGGAGGAGGGATCATCATGAAAAAATGGATTCCAATCTTAGCAGCGTGTATCATTTTAGGGAGCGCCATTGTTTTCTTCCTGCTCAATTCTGCGGATGATGTTAAAATGCTGAATGAAACTGAAGCCGCGGCAAAAGTCACCCAATTGTATGGGGGATCAGTAAATGCGGCTGAACTTAACGGAAATGACTTTTCGGTCGAGTTTCAGACAGATGAAGGATTATACAGCGCGCAAGTTGACCGTGAATCCGGCAGGGTGACTGCAGTTGAGCTGATTGAAAAGACAGGCCCATCAAAAGCATTGACTGTAGAACAGGCGGAAGAAATAGCGCTTGGGGAAGTGCAGGGTGAAATTGAAGAAATCAATTATTCAAAAGGACAAAATGAGTATGCAGTAACAATCATGGGCGAAAAGGAAGTTTCCATTATTTCCTTGTCAGCGGAAACCGGCGAAATCCGTAAAATTGCTAAAGAGGAAATTCCTCAGTCGGACTCGGAACAGCCGGAAGCTGAAATTCCACCGGAACCTGAACGTATCATCACCAGTGCCGAGGCGGAAGCAATTGCCAAGGAAACATTGGAAGGCGAAGTGCAGGAAGTGGAATTTACCCAAACACAGGACGGCGGTTATTACATGGTAGAAATTGAAAACGAGGAAACGGAACAGGAAGCCACCATCCAGATCCATGCCATCCGGGGAGAGATCCTGTCTGTGGAATGGGATGATTGATAAAGAAAAGCGGAAACGGCCAATTGCAGTTGCTGACCTAAGAACGCGACAGCCTGTCGCAACGGTTAGCTGACCCGCATCGTGCGGGCCTCCGACAATTAGAAAATCTTCATGGACTTCTCATCAAATTCTCATCTTGCCTTAAGGATACGCTCAGAAGCAGCGGATATGATAAAGGTATAACAAATTGAGGAGGAGAAAGAAATTATGAAGAAATTTATTTTATTCCCAGCAGCTGCAGGTGTATTGGCGTTTGGAGGAATCGTTCTGGCTAACACAGATTCAACAAATGTATCAGTAGAAGAAAACAACAGCCCAGCGAAAACTCAAAACTCTGTTTCAGAGAAACTGATCGGTTTTGACGAAGCCTCATCGATTGCACTGGAGCTTTCAGATGGGAAAGTGATCCGCGCTGAGTTGGATGAAGACGACGGAAGACAGCAATATGAAGTGGAAATCCAAGACACAGAATATGAATACGATTATGAAATCGATGCATTGACTGGCGAAGTGCTGGAGCAGGATCGCGATCGTCTCGATGACGTTGATGACCGTGAAGTGAACCTTGTAAACAGCAACGGCACACAAGCCGCTGCAGAAAACATGATTTCTGCTGATCAAGCTCAGGAAATTGCGTTGAAGGAAGCCGGAGCGGGACAAGTTGTGGAACTGGATCTGGACAGCGATGATGGCGTCTCCCATTACGACATTGAAATCGTGGCTGGCAATGAAGAGTTCGAACTTGAAATCAAAGCGGCCGATGGAAAAGTCCTTAAATTCGAGCGGGATGACCGGGACGATGAAGATGACAGCGATGATGACGACGATAACGATGAAAGGGATGACGATTAATCATTTCATCCAAAAATAAAAGGAGCCAATCGGCTCCTTTTATTTTTTCGGCAATACCACTTCGGCGGAAGTGCCTTTATCTGATTCACTGGTGATGTTCAGAGCGCCGCCGTGGTCCTGTATGATTTTTTGTGAAATGAGAAGACCGAGTCCCGTGCCATTCTCCTTAGTTGTATAGAAAGGTTCATAAATTCTCTTAAGATTTTCTGGAGGCATGCCGCTTCCGTTATCCGTGATTCGGATGGATACCTTCTCATCTGTGAGGGAGACGGTTAAATGGACTTTTCCAGTCCTATCGATAGATTCTACAGCGTTTTTGAACAGATTGATAAAAACCTGTTTCAATGAATGCTGTTCACCGTTTAGGATATAATCCGGCTCATCACTCCAAACTTCCGTATAGACAATTCCCTTCAAATTGAATTCAGAACTGAACAATAAAGTGATATTATCTATCAGCTTCCGCAAACTGAATTGTTTGATTGATGGGGCCTGTGGTTTTGCAAGGACCAGAAATTCGCTGATGATCAAATCGATCCGTTCCAGTTCTGAATGGATGAGCTCGGTATATTGCTTGTATGGATGGTTGTGATCCTGCTGCATCAATTGAACGAATCCCGAAATGACAGTCATCGGATTCCTGATTTCATGGGCAACGCCTGCTGCAATTTCGCCTGCAAGCTTCAATTTTTCGCTTTGCAGGATTAACTGTTCGGATTCTTTCTGGTACGTGATGTCACGGGAAATCACCGATGTGGCAATTACGTTTCCTTTTTTGTCAAAAATAGGCGATAAAGTAATTTGAGTATGGAATTTGGTACCGTCTTTTTTCATATCCACCGTGTCGAGCAAATTGAAACTTTTGCCTTTTAATAATTCCAGAGCCTGCAGATCTGCAAGCTCTTCTTTTTCTTGCGGATAGGGCTTGATTTTTTTTCCATAGGATTCTTCCGCTGACCAGCCATATAATTTTTCAAATGCAGGATTAATAGCAATGACGCGGTTGTCAGTATCAAAAACGGCCATTGCATCCTTGGCGGTTTCGAAAAATAATTGAAGATAGCCTTCGCGGGAAATAAGCGCTTCTTCCATCGACTTATTTCGTTCCTGCATTTGCTGCCATAAGCGGCTGAAGTAAAAAGTATGGAAAAATGTGAGCAGCATTATGATGAGCAGAAAAGTGAGAATTGAAAGGTGGTTATATTGAAAACTGGGCGTTCTCTCCAATTGCCCGAAAAAAAAGATCAGCACGATCACTTCCAATACAGTGGCGGCGCTCAGAACAGAAATGGCTCTAAGCTCGTCCGATAAAGCGGCCACCAGGAGTGGTACAGCAAAATAGACAAGTGTTACAGCTGATAAAGATTCGATATTCAAAATGAATAAATATATATTCATTGCGTACAATAACAGTGAGCGGAGCAAATGCTCCGACAGCCGTGCCTTTAAAAATAACAGAGTAATATAGATGACCAGACCGCTAATCGGTGCAAAAACGGCTGCATTGAAACTGAAAATGATATTAAGTATTATATGCAAAATACTGGCAAAGCCGAAAATATGAAGGAATAATAAGTTTTTCTGGCTGGTTGAATTGGTTAGTTTCATCTTTCACCTCAGGATTCACGTCGATTCATTAATAATACTACAGTCAGGACTGTGCGAAAACGGCTGATTTTGATATGATTAAGCTATTAAGGGGGCGTCACGCATGACACATCAATGGAATTCGAAAGAAACGATTGGACTTTTGGGTGAATTGACATCGATTCCGAGTCCTTCCGGCTATACAATGGAAATAATGGATAAGATTAAAAAAATGATGGACAGCTGGAATGTCCAGTATACTACAACCAATAAAGGCGGAGTCATAGCCACTGTCAAAGGTGACAATGATGAACGCCACAGATTACTGACAGCACATGTGGATACGCTTGGCGCCATGGTGAAGGAAATTAAACCATCCGGACGTTTGAAGCTTTCACTGGTCGGCGGCTTTAAATTCAATGCGGTTGAAGGCGAGAATTGTCTGATACATACAGCTTCTGGGAAAACTGTTTCAGGTACCATCCTGCTTCATCAGACGACAGTCCATGTTTATAAAGACGCCGGGTCTGCTGAGCGCAATGCAGATAATATGGAAGTACGAATTGATGAAAAAGTGTTTTCAGAAGACGCGGTTAGGGAACTTGGTATTGAGGTGGGCGATTTTGTGTCGTTCGACCCCAGGTTTGCCGCCACAGATTCCGGATTTATAAAATCCCGCCATTTGGATGATAAGGCCAGCACAGCTTTATTGCTCGAATTGGTGAAGCATCTGAGTCAAGCTTCTGAAAAACTGCCTTATACAACACATTTCTATATTTCCAATAATGAAGAAATCGGTTATGGCGGAAATTCAAATATTCCTGATCGGACAGAAGAATATATTGCGGTGGATATGGGAGCGATCGGAGATGGTCAATCTTCTGATGAATACACCGTTTCAATTTGTGCTAAGGATTCCAGCGGGCCATATCATTACGGGTTGACACGCCATCTGGTTTCCTTAGCCAAAGAGAATAATATCGATTATAAAGTGGATATTTATCCATACTATGGATCAGACGCATCAGCGGCGATCAGTGCGGGTTATGATGTAAAACACGCATTATTCGGTCCGGGAATAGAAGCATCACATTCCTATGAACGGACACATACAGATTCACTGAAAGCCTCGGCTGCATTGCTTTATGCTTATGTAATGTCACCGTTGGTTTCCTGATTAGGAGGATTTTCATGAATAGCAGGGAGTTACTCGAAAATATTCCTTATAAACTGCTTTCAGGCGAACTGCCTGAAAAAATTGAACACATTACGATGGATTCTAGGGACGCTGTGCCTGGATCTCTATTCGTATGTATTGAAGGTTATACTGTCGACGGCCACGATTTTGCCGAACAAGCGACTAAATGCGGAGCTACACTCATTCTTTCCGAAAAACCGGTTGAAGTTGAAGGTTCTGCGGTGCTGATAGTGGAAGACACAGTCCGCGCGCTGGGCCAACTGGCTTCAAAGTTTTATAAGTATCCTTCCAAAGACATCCAGATGATCGGAGTCACGGGAACGAACGGGAAAACGAGCGTTGCCGGCATGCTTCATTCGATGCTGATGAAGTTAGGTGAAAAATCGGCCTTGACCGGAACAATCGGCTTTAATCTTAATGGTGAGATGCATCCTTCCGCCAATACGACCAGTGATGCCTTAACGACACAAAAAATGATCGCGAAAGCAAAAGAGGCTGGCTGTTCACATATGACAATGGAAGTCTCCTCACACGGATTGGTGCTTGGCAGGCTCGCAGGCGTCGAATTTAACACTGCCATTTTCACCAATCTCACGCATGACCACCTTGATTTCCATGGAACAATGGAAGAATATGGACATGCCAAAGGACTGCTGTTCGCTCAACTGGGACAGGATCTGAGTGAAAGAAAACGGGCAGTATTGAATGCGGATGATCCTTGGTCTGAACAATTCAAAAAGATGACTTCCCATCCGATTTTCACTTACGGAGTGGAAAAACAGGCACAATTCCGGGCTGATGAAATCTCAATGGACCAATCCGGCACATCTTTCCGTCTGACGTGCCCTGAAGGAGAATTTCAGGTTTCCATGAAATTGCTCGGCCATTTTAATGTGTCGAATGCGTTGGCAGCCATAACCGCATTATATGCCGAAGGTTTCAGGCTGGATAATATATTGGAAGCACTGGCTGCAATCGATCCAGTCGAAGGCCGGATGCAGAAAGTGTCGATTGATGCTCCAGTAACAGTCTATGTGGATTATGCACATACACCTGATGCGATTGAAAAAGCACTGGCGGCTGTGTCAGGCTTCAAAAAGAATAAAATCATTTTCCTTGTAGGGACTGGCGGCAACCGGGATAAAACGAAAAGGCCGGATATGGCCAAAAAAGCGTCTGTTGCGGATTACGTCGTTTTGACAACAGATGACCCGAGAGATGAAGCATATGACAGTATCCTGAAAGATTTGGAAACTGGAATGGCACATTCGAATTATGCCTGCATAGGCGACCGTGAAGAAGCGGTAAAACATGCGATTCAGCAATCGGAACCCGGAGATATCATAATCCTTGCCGGAAAAGGCCATGAAGATTATCAAATTATCGGGACCACGAAATTTCCGCATAGCGACAAAGAAATTGCGAAACAGGAAGCGTTGATCAAATATAGCTGAAAAGAGGCCCTCAACGGCTTCTTTTTTTATGGTACGAATTATTAATTCTTGTTTTTTCACATTTCCTTCTCTAATATGAAGAGAGTAGATTAAAGGAGCGTAAAACATGTCAGCCCAAATTAAAAATGAAATTGAAAATAGAAGAACATTCGCCATCATTTCCCACCCGGATGCCGGGAAAACCACTTTAACCGAAAAACTTTTGCTGTTCGGCGGTGCCATCCGCGACGCGGGTACAGTCAAAGGGAAGAAAAGCGGTAAGTTTGCCACATCCGACTGGATGGAAATCGAGAAACAGCGGGGGATTTCCGTTACATCATCTGTTATGCAATTTGATTATGACGGCAACCGAGTCAACATTCTTGATACACCTGGACACCAGGATTTCAGTGAAGATACCTACCGTACTTTAATGGCGGTGGACAGCGCCGTTATGATCATTGATGTAGCAAAAGGGATCGAAGCACAGACAGTCAAGTTGTTCAAAGTTTGTAAAATGCGCGGAATACCGATTTTTACATTCATCAACAAAATGGATCGCCAGGGGAAAGAACCGCTGGAACTGATGGAAGAGCTTGAAGAAGTATTGGGAATCCAGTCATATGCGATGAACTGGCCGATCGGCATGGGGAAAGAATTTCTCGGAATTTACGACCGGTTCAACAAGCGTGTCGAGCCTTTCCGTTCGGAAGGCGACAGATTCCTGCCAATCGATGAAGACGGCGAGTTGGCTGTCGATCACGATATGAAAAATTCTTCTTACTACACCCAGGCAATGGAAGATATTCAACTGCTTGATGAAGCAGGAAATGAATTTTCATTCGACCGGGTTAAAAAAGGTGAATTGACTCCTGTCTTCTTCGGAAGTGCTTTAGCAAATTTCGGTGTTCAGACATTTTTGGAGACTTATCTTCAATTTGCACCGTCACCGCAGCCAAGAATGACGCAGGAAGAAGACATTGTAGATCCTGTAGACACACCGTTTTCCGGTTTTGTCTTCAAAATCCAGGCAAACATGAATCCGGCTCACCGGGACCGTATTGCATTTGTCCGTATTGTTTCCGGAAAGTTCGAAAAAGGGATGAATGTTACACTGGCTCGTACAGGAAAATCATTCCGCTTGTCCCAGACAACCCAGTTTTTGGCGGATGACCGTGAAATGGTGGCAGAAGCAGTTGCGGGAGATATTATCGGTTTGCATGATGTCGGAAATTATCAGATCGGTGATACCATCACCAGCGGCAAGAAATTTCAATTTGAAAACCTTCCACAATTCACACCGGAATTATTCGTTAAAGTAACTGCGAAAAACGTAATGAAACAAAAGCATTTCCATAAAGGGATTCTTCAGCTGGTTCAAGAAGGTGCCATCCAATACTACAAAACGCTGCACATGGAAGAAGTGATTCTTGGGGCAGTGGGCCAATTGCAATTTGAAGTTTTTGAACACCGGATGAAAAATGAATACAATGTGGAAGTTCGGATGGAGCCGATCGGTTCCAAGATCGCCCGCTGGATCGAAAACGAAGAAGATGTGAAAGAATCGATGTCCAGCAGCCGGTCGATGTTGGTGAAGGATCGGTTTGATAATTTTGTTTTCCTGTTTGAAAACGAATTTGCGACACGCTGGTTCCAGGACAAAAATCCGGGAATCAGGCTTTACAGCTTGTTATAAAAAATATATTTTCATCACAGGGAGCTGCCAATCTGCTTCCTATGAAGCACCAGAACCTGCCGGAAGGCAGGTTCTTTTATGATTCCAAATAAGTATGTTCTGTTCACAATTTTGATATATCCAAATTCATTCCAAAGGTTTAAGTTTGCGGTGGCCGGCAGTTTTTCTTATGATAAAAGAACGAAGTAACAGAGAGGGTTTGACACAATGAAACTAAGTGATTTTTCGATACGGAGACCGGTTTTGACCACTGTCACCATGCTTTTGGTCATTATTTTGGGGGCAGTGTCCTTTTTACGTATCCCGGTGACTTTAATACCAGAATTGAATCCACCTATAGGTGTAGTGGTGACTACTTATAATGGTGCCAGTCCGACAGAAGTCAATGAAAAAGTGACAAAGCCTCTCGAGGCGAACCTTTCAACTTTGCCGGGTATCGAATCGATCCAGTCGACTTCACAGGAAGGATCGAATTTCATCCTTCTCGAGTTTGACTGGTCCACTGAAATTGATGACGTACAAAGCGATATCCTTCAGCGCATCGACCAAACATTCCTGCCGGATGACGCTGGAACGCCTCAATTCCTGAAATTCGACCCCTCACAGTTTCCGATTTTGCAGCTCTCTTTGCGCGCAACCGAATCGGATGTAGATATAAGAGTTCTAGCAGAGGAACTGGAAACGGAATTGCTGCAGACTGAAGGCGTAGCAAACGTCAATATTTCAGGGACTCTTATAGAAGATATCCTTATTTCGCTCGATCAGGAATTATTGGAAGAAAACGGCTTGCAGCAATCCGATATTGTGCAAGTCATTCAGGGAAGCAACGTTTCCATGCCGGGAGAACCGATCGAGAGTGAAGATGGGCGGAATCTAACTACCCGGGTGATCAGCACCCTGACAAGTGCAGAAGAAATAGCAGACCTGGTTGTAACGGTGGATCCGCTTGATGGTGAGAACCTCACAATCGGCGATGTGGCTGATGTTTCACTGGCCGAACGCGACCGCAACAGTGAAACGCGCGCGAACCAGGAGCCGGCTGTTTTACTTGCGGCATTGCAGGAATCCGGCGCAAACACTGCGGATGTATCAACCGCTTTTCAAGAACGTCTGGATGAACTCCTGGAAGAGGAGCGATTCAGTGCTGTTGAAGCGGATATTCTTTTTGACCAAGGAGATTATGTTAAACTGGCCGTCGGAAATATCGGACAGACCTTAATCTTCGGAGGCATTTTTGCAATGCTGGTCCTGTTTTTCTTCCTGCGTGGAGTGAAAAGTCCGGTCATTATCGGTATTGCAATTCCATATTCTGTCATCGTTACTTTTGTGTTGATGTATTTCGCAGATTTTGCCTTGAATATCATGACACTCGGGGCATTGGCCCTGGGAATAGGGATGCTGGTCGATAATGCGATTGTCGTCATTGAAAATATCGAGCGGCATCTGGCGATGGGCAAACCCTCGAAGAAGGCGGCTTCAGATGGGGCGAAGGAAGTTTCTGGTGCCATTACCGCCTCCACATTAACTACGGTTGCAGTTTTTGTTCCTGTAATTTTCATTTCAGGGCTGATCGGTGAAATATTCTTCGAATTTGCGCTGACGATTTCCTTCAGTTTATTTGCTTCATTAGCAGTCGCACTGACGGTTGTTCCAATGCTTGCTTCAAGAATGCTTACGAAGCCGAAAGGCAATGTCGAAGCCAGGAAAAGAAGATCAAAAGGGCTTAAGAACTTTGAACGCTCAATCCGCTGGGCATTGCGCCACCGCATACTTGTCCTGTTGATTACTTTAGTATTTCTTATAATCGGGGCATTCGGCGTTTCGCAGGTAGGTACCGAATTCTTGCCGGCTACTGATGAAGGTTTTGTCAGCGTCTCAGTCGAGCTTGAAAACGGCTCTTCCCGATCAGCGACTGATGAAGTGGTGACGATGATCGAAGAAGAACTTGAAGCGGAAGAAGATGTGGATGTTTACGTCAGTCTCGTAGGAACCACCCAGCAAGGTCAGGCTCAAGGTTCATCAGAATCCAATGAAGCTGAAATCTATATCAAGCTGGTTCCGCTGGATGAACGTGAGCGGTCTGTATTCGAATTTGTGGATGATGTCCAGCCTCAAATTCTGGATAAAGTGGGAGAACGGGCTGAAGTCGGATTCAATCTGCAGACTGCAGCCGGATCCACCCCCAACACATTATCCTTTACTGTAACGGATACAGATCCTGTCAGACTTGATGAAGCTGTTGAAAGGATCAGTGAATCATTGAGCAGTTTGTCGACGGTTACTGAATTGACGAATGACCGCGATGAAACAATCGATGAAATTCAGATTACAATAGACCGTGAAACTGCAACTGAATATGGCATGGCACCTGCCCAGATCGCTCAGGCTGTGAATAATATCACCCGTGGTGTGCAGGCTACCCAAGTGATTAATGAGCAGGAAGAAGTTCTCGCCGTATTTGTTGAAATCGAGGAAGAAGACCGGGACAGTTACCAAAAACTGCAGGAGTTGAGTCTCCGGACGCCTTCCGGAACATTTGTTGAATTGCAGGAACTTGCTGAAATAGAAATTGCCCAGGGACCGGTCAGCATTCAGCGCGTTGACCAGGCAGGAAGCGTATCTTTCACTTTGCAGCATCAATCTGATGTCACAATGGGTGATATGTCGGATGAAGTGGACGCGGCGCTTGAAGATCTGAATCTGGACGATGGAACCATGATAACGTTTGGCGGAGACCGTGAACTGTTCGATAACGCCATCAATGATATGATAATGGCTGTCCTGTTGGCAGTTGTACTTGTTTATATGGTAATGGCGGCGCAATTTGAATCGTTCAAATATCCTTTTGTTATCATGTTCACTGTACCGCTCATGGTTATTGGTGTGGCAATCGCCTTGTTTGTGACGCAGACACCTATCAGTATAACCGCAGTCATCGGTATACTGGTTCTGGTAGGGATTGTCGTCAATAACGGGATTGTGTTAGTCGATTACATCAATAAACGCAAAGAAAGCGGATTGGAATCCTATGATGCCATCATCACATCCGTGCGTGACCGGATGCGGCCGATTCTCATGACGGCATTGACGACAATATTAGGGCTTGCCCCTCTTGCCGTAGGCATAGGGGAAGGAACAGAAATCAACCAGCCGATGGGAATCGCAGTAATCGGCGGTTTGATCAGTTCGACTTTCCTTACTTTGTATGTGGTGCCGATTGTCTACAGTCTTTTCGATAAAGAAACAAGATCGATGAATAAAAAGTGAGCCAATGGGCTTGCTTTTTATTTTTGTATTTTTTATTGGAATATTTAGTATAATTGGAAATGATGATGCAAACGGCTTTCATTGGATGGAAAAGAGGCTTAATGAAATAAAAGAGAATTAGAAAAGGGGGAATTGACATGACAGAAGCAGTTTTTACAGGATTTCCAGGTTTTATAGCAAGCCAACTCATCCGCACATCCATCAATCAGGATTCGGATTTGGGGGTTACAGCTATTATATTGGCGTCTGAAAGAGAAAAAGCCGAAAAAGAAGCGAAGCGTATTGAAGAAGAGACCGGCTGCAGACCAATCCGCATCATAGATGGGGACATCACTAAAGAAGGGCTCGGACTCAAACCGGAAGATCGGTCCTTCCTGGAACAGAAAAAAATCATTTTTTGGCATCTGGCTGCAATCTACGATTTAGCTGTGCAAAGGGATTTGGCATGGAAAGTGAATGTCGATGGAACAAAAAATGTAAATGAATTTGTGTCCGGACTTTCAGGTCTTGAACGGTATATGTATTTCAGTACGGCTTATGTGGCAGGAAATCGTGAAGGCGTGCTGATGGAAGATGAATTGGTGCGGCCGGAAAAATTCAAGAATTTTTATGAGGAAACTAAATTTGAAGCGGAAGTGCTTGTCGAGGACATGAAAGAAAATTATCCAGTCACGATTATTCGTCCCGGTATTGTGCGCGGCCATTCAAAAACAGGTGAAACCATCAAATTCGACGGCCCTTACTTTTTCTTGAATATGATCGATCGGATCCGTAAAATGCCGATCATCCCTTACGTTGGAAAATCTTCTTCTTATATAAATGTCGTTCCGGTGGATTACATACTTGAAGCTTCTGTATATTTGAGCAGATTGTCAGCTGCCGAAGGTGAAACGGTCCATTTGACGGATCCCGATCCGCATCCTGTCGAAGAAGTTTATCGTTCCATGGTAGTCCACCTGACCGGAAAAACACCGAAAGGGCGCCTGCCAAAAAAAATGGCTGCAGCAGGGCTTAAGAATAAAGGGGTCAGAAAATTGCTTGGAGTCGAAATGGAGACTCTGGATTATATGGATTGGCCAGCTTCTTTTGATACGTCAGGAGCAGAGCGATTGCTGAAAGGCAGCGGCATTCAATGTGCCGATTTTCTGGAAACCATGCCGGAAATGGTCGCTTTTTATGAATTGCATAAAAATGACAAAAGCTTTCAAATTCCAATCCAATAATATTTACATTATATAAAAAGATGATATACTCATAGTACAACTAAATTTACTTTGACAGATGTCAAAGGGGAGTAGCTGTAGGGAAACCTATTTCACAGTCGTCAGTACATGGTTAACAGCCATCGGTTGTGATAGCGATTTTAATTGCTTAGCGAGACCTTTGCCTTTTATTAGGCGAGGGTCTTTTTTGCTGGCAAAAAATAGGAGGAATAGGAAATGGATAGTGCAATATTATTGGAGTATGCCTGGGTCCTGCTGGTCTTGATCGGTCTGGAAGGCTTACTTGCTGCGGATAACGCAGTGGTAATGGCGGTAATGGTAAAACATCTGCCGAAAGCGCAACAAAAGAAAGCTTTATTCTATGGTCTGGCGGGAGCATTCGTTTTCCGTTTCGCCGCATTGTTTATGATCAGCGAAAAGGCGAAGATCATTCGATAGAACCGGAAGCGACAAAAGGCTCAGGTTTCTGGATGACAGTGCTGAAAATCGAATTGGCGGATATTGCGTTTGCCATCGACTCAATGCTGGCTGCTGTAGCACTGGCAGTGACGTTGCCGCATCTAAATCTGTTTGGTCTGGAAGACATCGGCGGCATCAACTCCGGCCAGTTTACAGTAATGCTTGCCGGTGGTTTGATCGGTGTCATCATCATGCGTTTTGCAGCGCATAAATTCGTGCAATTGCTGGAAAAATATCCGCAATTGGAAACAGCTGCGTTTGTTGTTGTCGGCTGGGTAGGTGTGAAATTGCTCGTCATGACTTTGTCTCATGACAAGCTTGGCGTTTTACCGCATGACTTCCCGCATTCCACTCCGTGGACAATCACATTCTGGATTGTACTTGTAGGAATCGTAGTAGTTGGCGCGCTTGTAGGTTTGAAAAAGAATAAAGAAATCGAAAATCATTAATTTCGCTTAAAAGGCATCTTCGACAGAAGGTGTCTTTTTTTCTTTCAAGTGAATAATTTCAGCAAAAATAAATTTTATTGTTTATACCCTCACAAAAAGGGGTACTGCACCGAATTATTATTATAGAAGGAAAAATTATTCATTCTGTTCATTCTTTTCATTTTTTCCAATTCTCGTTACAATCAATATTAATGAGAAGAATGAAAGAGGTGAACCGGATGCTGCTGTCAGTATTGGCTGGATATTTCGGCCGCGGTGAGAAGAACAATGCCGAAGTGTTGGCAGTACAAGCACAGAATGGAGACCCAGAGGCAATGGAAAGCTTGCTGTCGTCCTATTCACCCTTTATGAAAAAAACTGCAGGCCAGGTCTGCAAGCGGTTCATCAATGATCATGATGAAGAATACACGATAGCCCTTTCGGCTTTCCATGAAGCGGTCAATGGTTTTAATCAGGAAAAAAATGCTTCTTTTTTAACTTTTGCCCACATGGTCATCCGAAGAAGGGTTATCGATTACATCCGAAAAGAAGCCGGCAGAAAGGATTTTGCACATGACTTTCACGGTTTATCGGATGCGGATGAATTCAGGAGCGCTATTGATACTTCGGCTTCGATAAAAGATTATACGGAGCAGCAGCAAGCTGCTGCCCGCAAAGAGGAAATCGCTGAATACGAAAAACTGCTTTCCGGATACGGCATGACCTTCCAGGACTTGGTGAAAGCATCTCCTGCTCATGAAGATGCCAGGGTCACTGGAATTCAAATTGCTCAATTGGTTGCTGAAACGGAAGAGTATCAGAATTATCTGCAGCAAAAAAAGAGATTGCCGGTCAAAGAGATAGAAAAACTGGTGGAAGTTTCAAGAAAGACTATTGAGCGCAATCGGAAGTACATAATTGCGGTTGCTTTATTGTTGATGAGTGATTTGCATTATTTGAAGGATTATTTAAAGGAGCGGTTGCGGTGATGAGAATGCAAAAGGGACTGTGTATAGAATTGAATGGTGAGCTATCTGTATTCATCGGACACAGCGGTGAATTTGTGCATGGCAAGCCAGTAGGGAAAGCTGCTGTGGGGGAAGAGAGCTTTTATTATCCTGAACAGGTCTTGGCTGTGCAAAAACGCAGAGCCGTAAAACCGGTATGGGCCCCTATAGCAGCCGCAGCAGCCGTTGCCATATTATTCCTCTCTGTTCTCCTGCCGGAGCAGGAAGCATTTGCCTATGTTCAAGTCCAGGTGAATCCGGGAGTTGAGCTGGGAATCGATGATGGTTATGAAGTGGTATCCATCCGGGGATTGAATTCAGACGGCCAAGAATTAATAGGGGAACTTGATGAGTGGAAGCACCACCCACTTGAAGAAGTTCTTGATGAAGTAATTGTGCTGTCGATGAATTCGACTACTGATGAAATTGTCATTACGACAGTAGCTGACGACCAGGATCAAGTTGCGGATGAAGAAGTTGTGGAATCCGTGCTGGCTATATCAGCAAAAGCGATGGCAAAAAATGTTACCGTAAAATTGAAGGAAGCTTCCAAGACCCAATGGAGAACTTCAGTCGAAAAGAGTGTGCCAGTGGGGCAGTTGATCAATAGCTCACAAAATCTGAAGAATGACAGAGCTGATGGGAAACCAGTTGAAAAGAAAAATGATCAGCCATTGAAAGTGAAGGATAAGCCGGCAACTGCCGATAAGCAACAAGAGAAAGAACTGAAAGCAGCAGAAAAAGCTGAGAAGAAACAAGATAAAAATAAAGCGGAAACCAAGAATCATCCTTCTGAAAAAGAAAAAGATGTACCGCCTGGCCAGGAAAAGCGCAAAGAAACTCCTGCTGTGGAAAAAGGAAATCCTAATCCGCCAGGTCAGGAAAAACGCAACCAAGCACCCGGCCAGATCAAAAAAGATGATAACATCAAAACCGATGAGCCTGCCGTGAAAAAAGAACAAGCTCCCGTCCAGCAAAATAGTAAAGAAAATAAAGGACCGGAGCAAGAAAAAGGTAAATCGCCAAATGGAAATGAAAAATCTTCAAAAGCGAAAAATGCACCGGATAAATCCAAGCCGGCTGTATCAGGGCCTCAAAGTTCAACAGAAAAAAATAATCTGAATCAGCCACTTGAAAAGAGCGGCAAGTCCAATCCCAGCAGCACAAATGGCAAACGCAATACGAGTAAGAACAAGAATGAGTAGGACGGAAACAGCAGAAAGCATTTTTCTGCTGTTTTTTAGGTGGTAACGGGTGAATTTCCGATTTCCCTTTCTTTTTTTTAATACTTTACTTAGAATAGGGAGATAACCGAAGTCGAAAGGATTTCCAGCATATGAATAAATCGTTCCAAAGAATTCGCAATCTAACACCAGCACAGGCAATTGCGGCCTATTATTTTGCAGCCATCGCTATGTCCTTTCTGCTGCTCAGGCTGCCGGGGGTTCATCAGGAGGGCGTCAGCATCCCATTGATCGATACCCTTTTTACAGCTATAAGTGCTGTGAGTGTCACTGGCCTGACAGTTATCAATATCTCTGAAACTTACACGGTCTTCGGCATCGTGTTACTGATGGTGATCCTTCAACTAGGCGGCATCGGCATCATGTCTATCGGTACATTTTTCTGGCTGCTGGTAGGGAAGCGCATCGGCCTGCGTGAGCGGCAATTGATAATGGTCGACCATAACCAGTTAAGCATGGCAGGGGTAGTCAAATTGATCCGAAATATCATTTCGATTCTATTATTGATTGAATTGATTGGGGCAATCATCCTTACTTTATATTTTCTGCAGTATTACGATACCTTCAGCGAAGCGTTGCTGCAGGGTGTCTTCGCCTCGATAACAGCTGTAACAAATGGTGGCTTTGATATTACCGGTGCCTCATTGGTTCCTTATTTCAATGATTATTTTGTCCAAGTCATCAATATGATCCTGATTATACTGGGCGCAATCGGTTTCCCGGTGTTGATCGAACTGAAAGAATTCTTATCGAATAAAGACAAGAGTTTCCGCTTTTCCTTATTCACAAAAATAACAGTGAGCACATTCGGGATTCTGCTTGCAATCGGTACGTTGGGGATACTTGCGCTTGAGTCATTTAAAGCATTCAAAGATATGTCATGGCATGAGACATTATTCGCGGCTATCTTCCATTCCGTGTCTTCAAGGTCAGGCGGACTTGTTACATTTGATATCACCCAATTTGATGAAGCGACAAATGTATTCATGAGTGTTCTCATGTTTATCGGAGCTTCCCCCAGTTCCGCTGGCGGAGGCATCCGGACGACAACCCTGGCGATAGCTATCCTTTTCCTTATCAATTTCGCTCGGGGCAAAAACACGATACAGATATTCAAACGGGAAATCCAGTTGATCGACGTATTCCGTTCATATGCCGTTATTATCCTGGCGATGTTCATGGTCATTGTTTCTACAATGATCCTGTTCATTACGGAACCGGAAGCTTCAGCTATAGAAATCATTTTTGAGATCACAAGTGCATTTGGTACTTGTGGGATGTCCCTGGGAATAACGGATGATTTGTCTTCTTTCGGTAAGTTGACGATCATGGTCCTGATGTTCATCGGGCGTGTCGGACTTATTTCATTCCTGTTTACAATCGGCGGAAAAACCGATCCGACGAAATTCCACTATCCAAAGGAACGTGTGATTATCGGATAATATCTGATTAGACAACAAGGGATGCCATTTTCATGGAAAAAGGCTATAATCTTATTTATAGTGTTTAATAAGTGGAAAAGAGTGGATAGTATGAATGAAGAAATACGAAGATCTTTAAAATTATTTATTGTCATGTCGCGGGCACATAAAGCGATTTCTGAACAAGCCAATCAGTTTTTTCAGGCCAATGGCGTCAATCCGACGGAATTTGCCGTAATGGAATTGCTCTATCATAAAGGAAAACAGCCGCTTCAGAAAATAGGCGGAAAAATTCTTCTGGCTAGTGGCTCCATTACGTATGTAATCGATAAGTTGGAAAAACGCGGCTATATTACACGGGTTAATTGTCCAACTGACCGCCGTGTGACATATGCTGAAATTTCCGAAGAAGGAAAAGAGTTCATGGCGCGCATTTTCCCAGAACATGAAAAAAATCTTCATGAGCTGACGGATGCTCTGTCACCTGAAGAAAAAGACACTGCAATTGAATTGATGAAAAAGTTGGGACTTTCCATTAAGGATTTGTCCTATTGATGGAAATAAAGAGGCTATCCTGAATTTTCAGGATAGCCTCTTTTTTGATTAACATTGCAATGGAGCTGGAGAACCGCTCGCTTATTTGGATGTGATCGTCTTGCCCATGTTTAAAAATTCTTCAGTGACTCCAGCGTCTGTCAGATCGAATATTGTAAGTTTAACAATCAATCCTTCTTTCTCAAAGACTGCACCAGTCACTTTACCGTTATCCGTCGGAATTTCATAAACAGCGGAGTTTGTGAACTTAGAGTCTTCAAAAGCCGGCAGCTCTGTCAATTCAGCATCTTCGTTGGATGCTTTCAATGTTTGTTGGATGGAATCATCCGCAAAAGCAAAATCCGCTTCTTCCGGTTTGAAAGTCTCTACACGCATGAATAATTCATCATTTTCACTGGAATAGACAACATCTTTGTTTGGCTCTTCAGCAGTAAGCTCATATCCCGGAAGCAAGTGAATTTCGTAGGCTTGCGATTCGCTGACTGTAGGTGTACCTTCACTGGTTGCAGGGTTTTCTTCCTGAGCTTCAGTACTTTCTTCAGCTGGTTCTTCTTCAGCTGACTCATCCGTTTCTTCTGCAGTTTCTTCTGTTGTTTCTTCAGCATCTTCTTCTGTTGCGGTTTCCTCTGAAGTTGTTGTTTCATTTTGTTTGGTATTAGTTGTTGCAGTCCCGTTTGTCTCTTCGGTCGATTCGTCCGAACCACAAGCGGCCATTAAACCACTAAGTGCCAATACTGATGCTGCAAAGAATAATTTTTTACTCATATAATTTCACTCCTTTTGTAAAGTAGACGCATGAATCTGGAAATCGTTTCACTATTAATAAAAAAATAAGTAAATATTGCCTTTTGATTGTAACAAAGAATTTAAAGAAATGCTTTGTTAAATTGTTTCCCGATCTTCGTTTCCGCTTTTCTAATTGTCCAGACTCCAGCGCCCAGCCCCTCGAGTCGCTTCAGCCATGCCATTAATGGCAAAGAACGCCATTATCGTCAAGGCTTCCAGCGCTTGTCAGGGCTAAACGGGCTTTTCCGCTTTTCTTTCTAAAAAGGGAAAACAATAAAAATCAACACCATTAACAGAAGGTGAGCTATGATAAGCGCCGGCATGCTTTTTTTCTTTTCATAAAGATAGCCAAGGATTAAACCGACTGCGGTTCCTGCAAATATTCCCGGCCAAAAATCCGCCAGCCATAGGGTCAAGCCGAAAAGGACGGCAGCTATCGGCACAACAGCGTATGCCGGCACATATTGCTTAAGCTGCTGCTGAACAAATCCGCGCCAGAATAGTTCTTCGCCAGGAACAACTATAAACATCAATAAGAGCAGATGCCAAATTGATGCTGGCGTGAATATTGCGAGGAAGTCAGCAGTGGAAGCAACTGAACCGACACCCAGCAGCTGGAGCAGATGGTAACCCGCAAACAGGATCAGATACATTGCTGCTGCTGCTGAAATTCCATAAGCAAATGACTTCCATGTACGCATTTCTTCATGGATTTCACCGAATAAAATAGCAACGGACATTAAAATCAGTAAAGCGAAAGTATACATATACCAAAAAATGGAGATATCGTCGAAGGCCAGGTTGTATAAACCATAAGCGATGGGAAGTATGTACAATAATTTGTGTTTTGTTAAAAAGCGCAGCATAAAATATCCTCCTATAATCTAAAAGACAAGTTTTGCCGTTTTATGGTAAAACTAACACTGTCCGGAAACAGTCCTTGTTGTATAATAAATGGAAGAGCTGTTGCCGAACTCAGGCAAACTCTTTGTCCGCTATGTATTATAACAGACTTGAAGCACAGGAAATAATGATAAAGGAGAATTAAAAAATGACAGATTACAATGAATTATTAGACCGGCTGAAATCCGGTGAAATCGAATCCATTACAGTTGAAAAAGAAGACTTTCTCAATTTCCGCACCGTATTAATTGCCCGTCAGGACTTCAAGTATTTTCGAGGCGAAGCGTTTCATCACGGCAAGACAATTTATAAATACACACAGGAACCGAGTAAATAATAATTTACATAAAACAAAAGGGGTGCGTTGAATGGGGAATTTAAAACGAGTAAAAGAGCATTTGAATGATTTGGTTGTGGGTCGCGAAAAAGAGATCGATTTTATGCTGATTGCTCTGATCCAGCAAGGTCATGTATTGCTCGAAAGTGTACCGGGTTCGGGTAAGACATGGATGGCGAAAGCTTTTGCGGGATCTTTCAGCGGCTTGTTCCGCCGTCTTCAATTTACACCGGATGTGTTGCCTTCAGACGTGACGGGCATCCGTTTCTTCAATCCGAAAAATCAGGAGTTCGAGCTTCGTCCCGGCGCCGTAATGGCCAATATCTTATTGGCTGATGAAATAAACCGGGCAACTCCTCGCACACAGTCAAGTCTGCTGGAATCAATGGAAGAGAAACAAGCGACAATCGACGGGGAAACTTTGCAGCTGCCACAGCCATTCATGGTCATTGCTACACAGAATCCCGTAGAATCCCAGCAAGGCACTTTCCCATTGCCGGCCGCTCAATTGGACCGTTTCCTTTTCCGTCTGGAAATTGGATATCCCGATTACGATGAAGAAATGTCGATCATCCGAAACTTCCGCGACAATGTTTCCCATAAAAAAGAAATAATGAGCATTGCATCGGTGGATGATGTGGCAGCATGGTCTAATGGCGCAAGTGAAGTCAGTGTCCATGAGGATATTGAAAAATACATTTTGAATTTGGTGCGTGCAACCCGTGAACATCCTTCAATCGAACTGGGGCTAAGTTCCAGAGCGGCGCTTGCCCTGGTCCACGCTGCCCAAGGTAAAGCGTATTTGGATGGACGTGATTTCGTAACACCTGATGACGTCAAATACATACTTGAACCAGTTGCTGTCCATCGGCTTCTTTTGACTGTTGAAGGAATGCTTGTCCAGGATCCGGAGACTTTGCTGAAAGAAATTTCCTCATCAGTGGCATCGCCGGTCGAGGCTTATTGAAATGACTTGGATCCGCCATGATTACGGTATAAAAAACACTAAATGGGCTTTCGGCTTCATAATCGTCCTGTTCTTTATGTCTATGGTATTTCTTCAATTTACAGCTGCTGCCATTACGGCATTCATCGGATTTATTGTAGCACTGCAATTGGCTTATTTTTCAAAGCTGGGAGATAAGCTTATTTTCAATAATCCTAAAATCAGAAAAAGAGTATTGAATGGCGGAGACTCGAATTGGGAGTTGTCTTTTGAAAATAAAGGGCTGCCAATTTGGGGAGGGAACCTGAAAATCTGGTTCATCGATACAGTCGTTCCGGCAGGGCAGGAAGCCGGCAGCTATACAGAACTGGTTGAGCTCGATATCCCTTTTACGGCAGGTCATAAAGAATCGGTGGTTTTAAAAGTTCCGGTAACAGGCAAACGTCGGGGCTTGTCCCGCATTAAGAAAATGGAGCTATCGATTCCGCATCCATTCGGACAGGGCAGCCTGATGCTCGAATATGGGGGGATGATCCTGCAGGAACAGCTTGTTTACCCGAAACTCCGCAAATATCAATTTCGATACGCGCCGTCAAAACAGAAACCCGGGCAATTCAATTTGAAGCATTCGCTTTTCGAAGATTTATTCCAGCCGATCGGCACAAGGGATTATGTCCCGACAGACCAATTCAATCAAATCCATTGGAAAGCAAGTGCCCGGATGCAGACCTATCAAACGAAGGTCTATAATCACGTAGCGAATGAAGCGATGCTTTTTGTGTTGAATGTCGCCGACCGCTATGCGGCAATTTCCAATCTGGAAGAAAGAATAGAAGAGTTGGCTTCTTATATCGAAAATTGCTTCAGCGAAGGGGTGCCTTATGCCATTGCGATAAATGTACGGTCCGCAGGCAAGATCCCTTTTCTTTATTTAGCACCGGGGGAAGGCGGCAGGCAAAGGCAGCATGCCCTGGAGCTTCTGTCGGTTATTTCAAAAAACAATTCAACCATGCCATTCGCTTCGATGATTGCACATCTCGACCTTCATACGGAGCTGCCTTATACGACTTATCTTATGACAGACAATGTTGAGAGTATCCGTAAGTATATTCCGAAGTGGAGCAGGAAAACAGAATTGAAAATTCTGCGCACAAGCGAAGGGCGGGTGATTGCATGACTGCCAGGTTTTCATCAGTCACCGCATATATTCAGGACGCTTTCCTCATCTCGTTTGTATTTCTGTTTATCGATGCCGGTGCCAGGTTCCCTTTGGTATTAATCTGGCTGGGATTGGCTATGGCAACAGCCCTGACAGCAGCAGCCGTCAGCTGGCGAAAACCTTACAATCCGACACCTGTGCTGATTGCCGCAGGTTTGGTTATGGCATTAGCGCTGCTTGCCGGTGTGACTGCCGGAACTTTCATTGTCTTAACAATAATTTCCTTGTACCGGCTGCATGCAAGGTTTTCTGAGCTCGAAGATAAAAACAGCGGAGAAAGTTTCTTTTTAATCATGTTTTTGGTGATCTTCACCATCTCACTGGTTTTAAGTATATTTAATCCACTGGGCAGTTCACAGCTTCTGTTGTTTCCGACAGCGGCAGCTGCGATTATATTTTACACCGTGTCGCGATTATTTTACCGCTACCTGAATGCACGGAAGGAAGGCGCGAAACTATGGCAGGCAATTGCCGCTTCGACCGGCATCATCGCAATAGCCAGTTCGGCTGCATTCCTCTTCCATATACTTGCCGATGAAATACGGCATTTGGCTGGTTCCGTTCTGGGTGGAATCCTGACCATTGTCTTATGGCCGTTCGCCGGTGTGCTGAATTGGCTGGTAAATTTTATAAATGGACTTTCCACTGAGGAAGAGATGCTGGATAATCTGAGCAATATGGAAGAACAAGCAGAGCAGCCGGAAGACCTTCCTTATTCGGGAGGGCTGGAATTTGATTATACAATCCTTGCAGGTATTGGCATTGTCCTTGCGGTGATTATTGGAATTCTGCTGATTCGGAAGATCAAACCTGATGTTGCCAATCAAAAAGAGGAATCCGTGGCTGAAATCAGCCGTTTCTCTGAGATTGCCGAAAAATTAGAAGAACCTGAACCAGCCAGAGGGTATAATCTGGTCAATATCCACGAAATCCGAAAAGCCTTCAGGGAATTTGAACAAAAAGCGCTTATTGCCGAAAAGGGACGGTTGGAACATGAAACCGTCAGGGAATGGGCGAATCGTGAAGCATTGCCGTTTACTGAATCCTTTTTTAAAACGTACGATAAAGTACGATACAGCAACGGACTTATAGAAAACAGGGAAGCTTCTCCTTTTGTAGAAGAGCTGGAAAAAATAAATGAAAATTTTTTTAGGGAAAATGTTTAAAGCCATATTTATCTGGGCATACTAATAAAGAACACAGCAACATTCTCATTTCCCCCTTTTGTGGTCGGTCCTTAACTGGATCGGCTTCTTTTTTTTGCCCATTTTCCCCACTCGCTTTTCTATTGTCCAGACTCCAACGGCCAACTCCTCGGTCTTAAGCTGCCCTTCCTGTGCGGCAAAGAGCGCCGCTTCGGAAGTTCATCTTAATCCTGCCGGAGCTGAACGGCCGTTTCCGCTTTTCTACACTATTTAATGAATATACAGAAGATTTTTGCTAAACTGAAGATAGCTTGAAAAAGGAGGATACATATGAAGGTAGGATTTATCGGAACGGGAGTCATGGGAAACAGCCTGGTGAAGCACCTTCTCGATGAAGGGCACGAAGTTTCCGTCTATACACGAACGGCCTCTAAAGCTCAGAATTTAGTGGAAGCTGGGGCTGAATGGCAGGAATCTCCGAAAATGGTGGCAATGGATGCCGAAGTTATTTTTACGATGGTCGGCTACCCTTCAGATGTCGAAGAAATTTATTTCGGGGAAGAAGGCATCATCAACAATGCCAAAGAAGGAACTGTGCTGGTCGATATGACTACATCAAAACCGGAACTTGCCCGTGAAATTTTTAAAGCCGCACTCCAGAAGGGCCTTTCAGCTTTGGATGCACCTGTTTCGGGTGGAGACATCGGTGCGAGAAATGGTTTATTGTCGATTATGGTCGGTGGGGAAGAAAGCAGTTTTAAACAGGTGCAACCTTTGCTGGATCTCTTTGGCGGAAATATTGTTTATCAAGGGCCGGCTGGTTCAGGGCAGCATACAAAAATGTGCAATCAGATTATCATTGCTTCCAATATGATGGGAGTGAGCGAATCGTTGATCTATGCTCTGAAAGCGGGTCTTGATCCGGAAACTGTACTTCTGTCCATTTCTTCAGGTGCAGCGGGCTCCTGGTCTTTATCGAACCTAGCGCCAAAAATGATTTCACGTAATTTCGAACCCGGATTCTATATTAAACACTTCATCAAAGATATGAAAATTGCATTGGAAGAAGCGGATTTGATGGGACTTGATCTTCCTGCCCTCCGCCTGTCGCTCCGCCTCTTCGAGAATCTGGCTGAAAAAGGCTATCAGGATAAAGGGACTCAGGCATTGATTGTCCAATATGAAGATACTAATAATAAAGAGCCGAAGACAATTTAGTCCCGGCTCTCTCCATCAATCGAAATATGATTTTTTAGGTGAATAGAATCTGTTCATTTCCCTCGGCTGATAAGCTTTTCCGGGATTTGCTGCGGCTGTGTCCTTTTTCACCGGCTGGAGGCCGGTCAGCTCACTCAGGATTTCTTTGGCAGAACGCAAGTTCATCCTGCTTGCGGGATTCCGATAAGACTCATCGAGGTGGCCGAGGTGTTCAAGATTCTCAAAGTCTTCTTTTTTCGGCAGCATGTGAAAATAATAGTCTCCACATTTTACGAGGACAGAAGATTGCTGTTGGCTTTTACGGGGGTTTTTACTGAAGTGCAGCCCTATTTTCTGAGCGCGATCCTGGAGAATCATTTTATTTAGCGCCTCTTTTTTCAAGGCATATAAATAGTGATTATCTGAAGCGGTCTTTGCGTGCCTGTTGACTGTGAAAATAGCCTGGGCAATTTCAGAATCCATTCGGGAGTTAGACATAGGCTCATTCCTTTCTAAGAGGATTATATTCTAAAAACATCTTCATTATATCAAAATTTTCTTGCAATGTGTATAACAAGTATCAGGAGTATTGGTTCATTTGAGGAAATAGGCGTAATTTGTCATTTTTACATACAAAATCATATGAGGCCAAAAGGAGGAATTTGAAATGTTTCAAGATCAGACAATTATTATTACTGGTGGTTCAAGCGGTATGGGATACCATATGGCGGAAAGATTTGCTGCTGAGGGAGCAAACGTCGTCATTACAGGACGTGATATGGAAAAATTGAACGATGCCGTTAAAAATATGGCAGACGCTAAAGGCACCGTTGAAGTTTTTCAAATGGATGTCAGGGAGCCGGAACATGCAAAAGCGATGGTTAAATTTGCCCATGAAAAATTCGGCCGTATTGATGGCCTGGTAAATAATGCAGCCGGTAATTTCATTGTCCATGCGGAAAAACTATCTCCGAACGGATGGAAATCAGTTGTGGATATCGTATTGAATGGTACATTTTTCTGTTCCCATGCGGTCGGAAATTATTGGATTGAAAATGAAACAAAAGGAAATATCCTGAATATGCTCGCTACTTATGCGTGGAATGCCGGAGCAGGTGTGGCGCATTCAGCTGCAGCAAAAGCGGGAGTCATGTCGCTGACACGCACGCTTGCTGTAGAGTGGGGGACTCAGTTCGGAATCCGTGTAAATGGCATTGCACCGGGGCCTATTGAACGTACTGGCGGCGCTGATAAACTATGGGAATCAGAAAAAGCGGCGAAACGCACACTTGAATCGATTCCTCTCGGCCGATTGGGCAAACCGGAAGAAATTGCGGAATTGGCTGCTTTCATCATGTCGGATAAAGCTTCCTATATGAATGGGGAGATTGTGACGCTGGATGGCGGACAATGGCTGAATAAATTTCCTTTTTAAGTAAATAATACTCTCTTTTAAATAGTTTCATGTTTGGTGATGTGTTATGATGAAATCGGAGTGATTAGCATCAGTTTATGATGCAAAAGGAGTAGAGCGCATGATTTCATTACCAAGCAAAGACTTTCTTGAAACTCAAATAGAAGATTATATTATTTCATCTGAAAAAGTCGCCCACGTTCAACTGGGCAATAGCGCAGAACATGCATTGCTGGTTCTGACGAAAACGGGTTACTCGGCAATCCCTGTCCTGGATATGAAATACCGTTTCCAGGGGCTGATCAATACTCAGCGTATTACGGAATCCATACTCGGTCTGGACCATATTGAATATGAAAAATTACCGGAAATCAAAGTGCAGGAAATTATGCAGACGGATATTCCATTGATCAAAATAACTGAACGTTTTCAAAAGGCGCTGGACCTGCTGATTGATCAGAATTTCCTTTGTGTGGTTGATGACGACGGATTGTTCATGGGTATTTTGACAAGACGGGTCGTATTGAAACAATTGAAGAAACAGATTTATCAAATCCGAAATAATCAATGAATGGAGGGCCTCGAAGTAAGAGGCCTTTTTTGTTGTTCAATTTGAAATGAGGGCTCAGAGATATGAAGACGACAAATCGTCCACTTGTTTTGATCTCGGTGATGCTGGCGATGTTTGTTGGAGCGGTGGAGGCTACCATCGTTGCTACGGCAATGCCGAGCATTGCGGCTGACTTGGGTGGCTTTGCTAAATACAGCTGGGTGTTTTCCGCCTATCTTCTGATGAATACGGTAACAGTCCTGATTTACGGTAAATTATCGGATATTTTCGGACGTAAACCGATTTTCACTTTCGGCATTCTGTTGTTCCTGTTCGGTTCACTTATGTGCGGTCTTGCCGACTCAATGGATCAATTAATTCTCTACAGGCTGATTCAAGGAATGGGAGCAGGAGCGGTATTGCCGATTGCCACTACCATCGTCGGCGATATCTATTCCGCAGAAGAACGTGCGAAAATACAGGGTTACCTTTCGAGCGTCTGGGGCATTTCCGCGGTTTCAGGGCCTGCTATCGGAGGTATCCTGGTTGCAACTGTAGGTTGGGAGTATGTATTTTGGGTGAACATCCCATTAGGCATCCTGGCGCTTGCAGGTGTACTGATTTTCCTGCAGGAACCTAAAAGAACCGGCAAACCTTCCATCGACTATGCCGGAGCGATTTTATTGACCATCGGTTTAGTGAGTTTATTATATGTCCTGGTTGAAGGCGGTGTCGGTTTTGAGTGGTTTTCCGCTACTGCGGCATTACTCATTTCACTGTCAGCAACGGCGTTCATCTTATTCGTCCTGGTTGAACGGAAAGTGAAAGAACCCATCATGCCGTTTGAAATATGGAGAAATAAAACGATTTTATTTGCTAATCTGGTTTCTCTCACAACGGGCATCATTTTAATCTCTGTTTCAAGTTATTTGCCGACCTATGTGACGGGTGTCATGGAACAGCCCGCCGCCATCGCCGGATTTACCCTGACTGCCATGTCGATCGGCTGGCCGATTGCTTCGACTTTGTCCGGAAGGCTATTGATCAGAATCGGTTATTTCCGGACGTCGCTTGCAGGAGGATTATTTTTGGTGGCCGGTGCTTTGTTGTTTGTCCTTATGCGGCCAGAGGCAGGTCCGTGGTGGGCTGCATTATCGAGCTTTGTCATCGGCATCGGTATGGGGTTGACGAGCACTGCGTTTATCGTCTCGATCCAAAGTGCTGTCACTTACGAAAAGCGGGGAGTTGCGACAGCATCCAATATGTTCATGCGTAATCTCGGAAGTACGATCGGGGTGGCGCTGCTCGGTACTGTACTTAATACATCGCTGCTGAAATATTTTGAGTCCAGTAATAAAAATTATGGTCTGGATTCAATTAATTCATTGCTTACGGTGGACAGCAGGGCGGATATGCCGCTAGAAGAACTGCGTTTCCTGCAAGGGGGATTATCCCTGGCGCTTCAGAATGTCTATGCTTTCATGGCTGTTTTTGCCGTTGTCAGCCTGTTGCTGATCTTCGGTCTGCCGAGGGATAAAGGAGTGAAGAAAAATGTCGAATGAAGAAATGATCATCAAAATACTGGCTGAAGAAGGCAATATGAGAAAAGCGTCGGAACGCCTCTTCCTTTCTCAGCCAGCTTTATCTCAAAGACTGCAATCCATAGAAAAAGAATGGGGCCAGCAATTATTCATCCGTTCGCAGAAAGGGCTGACTCCAACGCCTGCAGGTGAACTAGTCATCAGCTACGCCAATGAAATGCTGCAGCGCAAAGAAGAAGTATTTGAAGTGCTGCATACGCTGACGTCAAAAGTGCATGGCACTTTGAAGATAGCCTGTGCATCCATCATCGGGCAGAATTGGCTGCCGAAAGTCCTGAAGGATTTTGTAACGCTTTATCCACAGGCGAAAATTCAGCTGATCACCGGATGGAGCTCTGAAATTACTCGTGCTTTGTATGAAGGCGAGGCGCATATCGGAATTGTACGCGGACACACTGATTGGAAGGGGAAGAAAATCCACTTATTCCGCGATACTTTGTATTTAGTCGATAAAGAAATCGATTCGCTTGAACAGGTGATGGAAACGGAACGGCCTTTTATCCAGTTTAAAAGCGATTCCAATTATTATGAAGAAATTCAGCAATGGTGGCAGAAACATTTTGCCTCCAATCCGAAAAGGCAGATTACAGTGGACCAAATCGAGACATGCAAGCAGATGGCGGTGAATGGGATCGGCTACGCCATCCTTCCTTCAATAACATTAAACGGAACGGAAGATGTGCACACGGTCGCATTGGCAAGCAACGCGGAAGAGCTCGAATTGACCCGGGATACATGGCTTATCGGCTATGATTCCGCTTTTGAATTGCGTCAGGTTTCAGCTTTTGTTGAAATTGTGCAAAAACATGCCGCTTTATTGGACTAGAGTGATGAATTATCTTGCATTTTCCGTTATAATTACACCATTAACTATAGAAAGAGGTTTTTATCGATGAAACAAATGGATGCCAATGAAATTATTTCGTACATACAGAATGCAAAAAAATCAACACCTGTGAAAGTTTATGTTAAGGGTGAAAACGTCGCTTCGCTGAATTATGGAGAGTCTGCGAAAGTTTTCGGTGAAGGCGGTCATGCGACTGTATTCGGTGAGTGGTCAGATATTGAAAAAGCTTTAGCAGAACACGAAGCTGCAATTGAAGACTACGTTGTAGAAAATGATCGCCGCAACTCGGCAATTCCGATGCTGGACTTGAAAAACATCAACAGCCGCATCGAACCAGGCGCATTTATCCGTGAAAATGTGGAAATCGGCAATAATTGCATCATCATGATGGGTGCAGTCATCAATATCGGATCTGTAATCGGCGATGGCACGATGATCGATATGGGCGTTATCATGGGCGGCCGTGCTACTGTCGGCAAGAATTGCCACATCGGCGCAGGCGCTGTGCTTGCAGGGGTGATCGAACCGGCTTCCGCCACTCCGGTAATTGTGGAAGACAATGTAATGATCGGCGCGAACGCAGTAGTTCTGGAAGGCGTTCGAATCGGACAAGGTGCGGTGGTTGCCGCTGGGGCAATTGTTATCGAAGACGTTCCGGAAAATTCAGTAGTTGGCGGCACGCCGGCCCGGGTATTGAAATTGATGGATGAGAAGACGCGCTCGAAAACGGAAATCAAACAAGAACTACGTCAATTATAAGGATCTGGATATGGATCTTATACAAATCAGAAGAGATTTGCATAAAATACCGGAAATCGGTTTCCGTGAATTTAAAACGCAGCAATACCTGCTCGAACAAATTCGTTCAATGCCACAAGATAGAATGGAAATTACCGAATGGCAAACAGGCATTGCAGTGAAAGTGAACGGACTGGATGCAGACAAGCTCATCGCGTGGCGAACTGATATCGATGGCTTGCCGATAGAAGAAAATACGGGGCTTGACTTCCGTTCCACACATGAAGGCTATATGCATGCCTGTGGCCATGATATCCATATGGCGAATGCAATCGGTTTGCTTAAGCGACTTATCGAAGACCCGATAAAGCAGGATGTGCTTGTGCTTTTCCAGCCAGCGGAGGAAGGGCCGGGCGGTGCTTTGCCTTTCAGGGAATGGCTGAAAAACGAGCGGCCGGATTTGTGGCCGGATGAAATCTACGCGATGCATATCGCACCTGACCTGCCTGTGGGGACGGTTTCAACAAAACCGGGAATGTTATTCGCCAATACATCTGAACTTTTTATAGATTTACATGGGAAAGGCGGCCATGCAGCATTTCCGCATTTGACGGAAGATATGGCAGTGGCGGGCGCATCACTGTTAATGCAGCTCCAGACGATTGTCAGCCGCAACATCAACCCGATGGATTCGGCGGTTTTGACGGTCGGCAAATTCACAGCCGGCACCGTCCAGAATATCATCGCTGAAAATGCCCGATTGGAAGGCACCATCAGAACGTTGAATAATACATCCATGCTGAAAATGAAAGAACGCATAGAAGCCATTTGTAAAGCGGTGGAAACGGGTTATAATTGCCATATTTCAATTGATTACGGAGCTTCTTATCGGGAAGTTGATAATAACGGGCAATTGGCTGAACATTTTCTGGAGTTTGCCTCATCGGCCGATGGCATCACAGCTGTCCGCGCAGATGCCGCGATGACCGGGGAAGATTTTGGCTATTTCACTGAGCAGATACCAGGTTTGATGTTTTGGGCGGGAGTGAATTCGGAATTCGGGCTTCATCATTCAAAAATTAATCCTGATGAAAAAATCCTTGATTTCATGCCTGGTTTCATTCGCCGTTATTTCAGTGAACAGTAGAAAGCGGACAGCATTATGCTGTCCGCTTTTTCTTTTTCCAGACTAAGGAACTATTTTACAGTTGATGCGTACTAATTAATAGAGAGAAAAGGGGGGACGGAATGAAAAAACCAATATCAATTTCATTCATGATTTTATCTGCATGGTTGCTGTTCAGCGCTTATCCGACGCTCGCATCGGCCGAAGCTGATATTACGATTGATGCGGAAGCAGGATTCGAAAATAAAGTTAAATACAACAGGGGCGTCCCGTTGCAGATAACAGCTTCCAATAACGGCACGGCGTTTTCAGGAGACCTTGTCATTGATTATTCCGAAAGCTATAACATTGGAGCAGGATTAACCGTGCCCCTGGATTTAGCGGCGGGGGAAACCAAAACATTCAGCCTGTCGCTGCCGGGTATGATGGACAACAGTTATTCCGGCGGAGTGACAAATCAAACTATCTATGTTTATGAAGGCGGCTGGGAAAAAGGAGACGCAATCGATTTTCAAGGAAGTAAGTCCTTGCGTCCCAATTATTTCATGCCGGAGATCCCATTTGTCGCAACATTGACTGAAAACGCTGACCGGTTGCGCGGTATAGGTGAATATTTACCGGTGAACGGTGCGGATGCCCAAGTATTCCATTTTAACTCGGATGGTGAAAATACTCTGCCTTCTGACCCGCTTGCCTGGGACACCTTGGATTATTTAATCATTGATGAATTTCCGTATAGTGATCTTTCCGCAGAAACGCAGCAAGCCGTTATGGTGTGGCTCGAGCAGGGAGGAGAAATCCTTGTAGGCGCTGACAGCAATTTAACGGCTGCTGCAGGCAACTTAACTGAACTGCTACCAATGCAGCTCAATTCGTCAGAAGAGGCGACCGTTTCAGGATTCGAGAATCCCATTCCGGTTTATCAGGCCGAAGTCGACGAGGATGCCCGTGTGTTGCTTGAGGATGATGGGCAGATCCTGGCAGTTAAAAAAGATGTAGGGGCAGGAGCAATTATTCAAACCGCATTTTCACTGGGTGATGAGCCAGTCGTCTCCCAGGATGGATATGAAGGGGTACTGGTGAATTTAGTTGACGCTGGCCAGAATTCAACTGCAATTCAGCAGGATCAGTCGATCAAAGAAAGAATGTCTTATGAAATCGGAATGGTTAATGAGTTATTTGAAAGTTTCGCTGTATCAAAAACGGCGATGTTCCTGATTATTCTTTTGTATATCATAATCGTTGTTCCAGTACTATATATCTTTCTTATTAAAAAAGACAAAAGGGAATATGCTTGGCTGGCAATCCCGGTGATCGCTGTTCTTGCGTCAATAGGAATTTTTGCAGCAGGCGCCAAAGACAGAATCGCAAATCCGCAAATCCAGCAAACCGGATTTTTTGAAGTGGATGGCGATGGCGGTCTGAATGGATATTACATGAGCACTTTATTATCGAACCGCAGCGGAGATTACCGATTCACCGCACCCGCCAATACGACAATGACTGCTACAACCGGTGACCAATTTTCATCGGCCAACACCCATCAAAATGCGATTTTGGAAAATGGGGCGGCCGACTCCACCTTGACGGTAAGAGATATGCGATATTGGTCGGTGGCATCAGTATTAGGGGAATCCTATATAAGCGGAAGCGGTCAGTTCGATATCCAATTGGCAATGGAAAACGGAAATCTGACTGGCACGATAAAAAATTCATTCCCTTTCTCTGTTAAAGATGCAGCGGTCTGGACAGGCACGAGACTGATCTCATTAGGTGATTTCAATCCTGATGAAGAAAAGCAGATTGCTGAAACCGTCCAGTCAGAATTACTGCAGCCCATTTCACCGATAGCCCAATATCAGATGCCGCAAAACATCTCCGGAAGCGGAGAAGAATTGATCGAAGCGAGGAAACAGAGTGCTTTGGCGATGTCATACGAGCATTTTGGCAAAGACGCTTCTACACCATATTTAATCGCTTATGCTGACACGGCAATTGCCCCCGTGAGCTTGGAAGATCAGGAGGCGAACATATCTGCGGTCCATCTGCTTGCGCAGAGTTTTGAACCGAAAATGAATTTTGATGGCGAAGTTGCAATCAGTTCTGATAATTTCCGAATTGACGTTCAGCCTCAAAACACAATGGGACATGTCGAAAAATATCCGGATAATCCTCATTTTTATGGCTTGGAACCCGGGGAATATCGGGTTTTATACAAGTTGCCGGATGCTTTAGCCGAACAGGATGCTGAATGGTCTCGTTTCGAAACGCAATCAAGTGCGACAGATGTGGAATTTTCGATTTTACGGACAGATACCGGAGAATATGAATCTTTAGCTGCAGGTGCCAATGATTTATCAGAAAACAGCGGTGATTATATTTCAGCTGATGGAAACATAGAAATACGGATCATCAAAAATGAGCTGACCGGTTACTCGGAAATCACTGTACCGAAAATTGAACTGGAAGGAGTGATCGGCCAATGATCGAAATAAAGGGATTGACTAAGAAATATGGCTCCTTCTATGCGCTGAAAGATTTGAATCTGTCAATCGAAGAAGGAACAGTGTTCGGTTTTGTAGGCGCCAATGGCGCAGGGAAATCCACAACTTTTTCAATCTTGGCGACCCTGCTGCAGCCTACTTCCGGAGAAGCTTGGATCAATGGCATCAATATTTCACTCCATCCTCATGAAGTACGGAAGCAAATCGGCTATATGCCGGATTTCTTTGGAGTTTATGATCAGCTTAAGACAGAAGAATACCTGGATTTTTATGGGGCGAGCTATGGCTTGGACGCTGCGCAAAGAGCCGTATTGATTCCGAAATTGCTTGAATTGGTCAATTTATCCAGTAAGCGCAATGATTATGTGGATTTGTTATCGAGGGGGATGAAACAGAGGCTTTGCCTTGCCAGGGCTTTGATTCATGATCCAAAGGTTTTGATACTTGATGAACCGGCATCGGGTTTGGATCCCAGAGCAAGAGTCGAAATGAGGGAGATTCTAAGAGAGTTGAAAGCGATGGGCAAAACGATCCTGATTTCTTCCCACATCCTGCCTGAACTGGCTGAGATGTGCGATACTTTGGGCGTCATCGATTCAGGTGAACTGATTGCTCACGGTTCCGTTCAAAGTATTCAGGAAAAACTGCAAAGTGAAAAAGTCATAAGCGTGAAATTGACAGGAGATTATATTGAAGCGATCCGATTTTTTGAAAATGACCCGTTGGTTTCGCAAATCACCGAAATTCAGGACAGGGGCATTCTGCAGTTCCTGTATAAAGGGACAGAACATGACCAATTGGACTTGCTGCGGAAAGCGATGTCTGCAGGTTTGCCCATACTCGCATTTTCAGAAGAAGAAACAGATCTGGAAGATGTATTCATGGAAATTACGAAGGGAGCTGAAACCCTATGAAGGAGCTCCTGGCCAATCCAGTCCTGGTAAAGGAAATTAAATTACGATTCCGGAATATAAAGAGTTTTACGGGTCTTTTCTTTTATCTACTGATTATGGGGATTTTTGTCTTTGGTTTTATAAACCTGACCAGTTCAATTTCAGGCAGCGGCTTTTTCCGTCCTGAAGAAAGTTTTATGCTGTTCAGCATGCTGAGTTATATCCAGTTGGGGCTGATACTTTTCATTACGCCGGGTCTTACCGCTGGAACAGTCAGCAGCGAACGTGAAAAACAAACTTTGAATATCCTGCTGACGACTGCACAAAGCAGCTTTCAAATCATATTCGGCAAGCTGCTGTCATCGATTGCATTTTTGCTGCTGCTTCTTGTGTCAGGGCTGCCTATCTATAGTATGGTGTTTTTATATGGAGGCGTGGCACCAAGCCAGATAGCAAGCATTTTTCTATTCTACTTTTTGACATTATTGGTCATCGGCGCTTTGGGTGTCATGTATTCAACATTGCTGCGCAGAACGATTGTCTCAATGATTTCGACTTATGGTACGATGATTTTCCTGACAGCGGTAACGGGATTTTTTCTGATTCTATCGGTTTCCCTTTCGTCAGCAACGATGGGGACTGGTGCTTCTCCGCTCAGTTATTTCTGGGCATGCATCAACCCGGGGGTGGTTCTGCTGACTTTGCTGGAACCTGGGTTCAGCGATGAAATTGCTCAAATGACGGGAATTCCGTTGCCTTTATGGGTCAGTTATTCGATTTTCTACACGCTGATTTTTGTAGGGGCGATATGGCTGTCAGTAACTAAATTGCGGGTGAATATGAATAAATACAGATAAGGAGGATGCATTATGGACAGCCAAAAAATCACTTTGTTCATCAAAAAGGCAAACCGACGACTGAAACTGCAATATCTGATAAGAATCCTGCAGATTGCTTTGTGCTTAGGTCTGGCTTCTGCGTTATTGATCATGGTCGTTTCACGGCTGTCCGTTTTTCCTTATTATGAATTTTATGCATATATTGCAGCGGCCCTCACAATGCTTACAGTGGTGCTGGCCACTATATCTAAAATTCCGCGTCGTCAGCAGGCGATCAGTGAATTGGATCAATTCACTCCGCATAACCAATTGCTGACTTTGAGCCAACTGCCTATTGGCAATCATTTGGCCGGAGACTTGGCGAAACGCACCGAAAAGGATATCCATCTAAGTTATCGGTTATTTAAAGAGAAGAAAGATGAATGGTTTTCACCTAAATGGCTTTTGGCCATTTTCAGTCTGTTGATTTTGATAGTGATTTCAGGATTATTCCCTGCTTCTGCACAACTCGAAGCAAAAGATCTTGAGCGCGAGCAGGAGTTGGTGGAAGTAATGATTGAAAAGGTCGAGAAGCAAAAAGAATTGGCTGATTCACCAGAGCTTAAGCAGGACCTTGAATCTCTGGAGAAAAAGTTAAACGAAAGTGAAACACCGGAACAAGCTTTGCGTGAATTAGTGAAAAAACAAAAAGAATTAGCTTTGAAACAGCGGGAGAAAGAGCGCGAAGGCACCAAGCAGGCCACAGAAGAAGCTGAAGAACTTGGAGATGCTTCTCAGCAATTGGCTCAGCAAGCTGGAAATACACAAACAGCTCTAAGCGAAATGGGAAAACCTGTAGCGTTTGATCTTCAGCAATCAATAGCCGCGAACAATCTTTCAGGAGAGCCGGAAGAAAGCTCCGGATCAGATGCGGATGGCGCAAATGGTGAAGCCGGAAGCGAAGATGCTGCATCAGGCGGCGAAACGGACGGGGAACAAGCTGAAGGGGCCGGAGGTGAAAATGCGGGAGATTCAAGCGAAGGAGACACTGCCGGACAACAAGGCGGTGGCAGTGAAGCAGAAGGCGAAGGTTCCAGTCAGGGCAGTGAAGGCAGTGAAAATTCTTCAGGAGATGGTGAAGAAGGATCTGGCGCAGGACAGGGTCAAGGCAGCGGTGCCGGCGAAGGATCGAATCCGGGTGCTGGAGCTGGAACTGGCCAGGGCAGCAGGGAAATGCTGAGCATCCCTTCAAGAATTGGCGGAAGTGGTGAAACAACCGTCGACAATGGGGAACTATCGGAAGGTGAAACAGGTTCCTTCGAAGAAGGAGCTGTGGATGCTGAGCGCGGAACTGTCCGTCCGTATAAGGAAGTGGTGGGATCTTACAGCTATTCCTATTTTTCAAGCGCTAATCGCATGAAACTTCCTCCGGATCTTCAAAATATAATTGAACAATATTTTTCATCGATTGACGGTGAATAATCGAAAGCAGGGATGATGATGACAGTGACAGCGGAACAATTTACGGAAATGAGCTTGAAACTTCAACAGGTCAGAAAAGAAATCGGCCGCTTTATCGTCGGCCAAGAAGAAGCGGTCGAGTTTTCGCTTTACGCGATTCTTTCCGATGGCCACGCATTGCTGGAGGGATTGCCGGGTCTGGGCAAGACGATGCTCATCCGCACAATAGCGGAAGTGCTGGACCTTTCCTTTTCAAGAATCCAGTTCACGCCGGATTTGATGCCATCTGATATTACCGGAACCAGCTTGATAGAAAGAGATGCGGCTGGCAAGCAGCAATTCACTTTCCGTGAAGGGCCGATATTCAGTCAGATGGTGCTTGCTGACGAAATTAACCGAACTACACCGAAAACACAAAGTGCGTTGCTGGAGGCGATGGGGGAAAAAACTGTCACTGTTCTTGGAGACACCAAAAGTATGGCGCGGCCGTTTTTTGTGCTGGCTACCCAGAACCCGATAGAGATGGAAGGCACATATCCGCTTCCGGAAGCACAGATGGACCGTTTCCTATGCAAAATTAAAATTCCGTCGCCGTCACGTGAAGAGCTGGCACAGATTGTGCGGCGAACCACGGGCACGGAACAAATCCTATTGAGGAAACAGATGGATGCCGAAGAGTTGATCGCCGCCCAGCAGCTTGCCAAAGAAGTTCTGATCGCTGATGACATTCTGATGGTTGCTGTGGATATTATTCAGAGTACAGATCCGCTGCAGACTGAAATCGAAGATATTATCCGTTTTGTGCAATATGGCAGCGGTCCCCGAGGGCTCCAAAGTTTAATCAGGACTGCAAAAGCACGCGCGCTGACAGAAGGACGCTACCACGTTTCGATCGGGGATTTGAAATATGTCGCAAAACCGGTTTTGAGGCACAGGCTATTGCTTAATTATGAAGGTGAAGTTGAAGGGGCGGACATTGATCTTTTGATCGAGCAGGTGCTGGACGCTGCAGGGCGAGGACGAAACCGATGAATTTCCTTCAATTGCCTGAGCACTGGGTGTCGCGTCTCGGCCGGCATTCGATTGCCACCAAATCAAAAATAAGAGGACATCATAAAGGTTCAAGCCGATCACGGCGATTCGGTTCATCAATGGATTTTTCCGATTTCAGGGAATACCATCCAGGCGATGACGTCCGCCATATTGACTGGAACGTCTATGCCAGGACAGAAAAGGTCTACATAAAGCGGTTCCTGGATGAACAGGAAATGCGGGTACATATCATGGTTGACGGTTCCAAATCGATGAAAAGCAAATGGCTGTTTGTTAAACAGCTCGCTTTTTCGCTGGGATCCATCGTGCTGTTGAACGATGACAAGCTCACTTTTTCAATTGGCCAGGGAGAGCACCCACCGCTTAGAAGGAAAGGGAAGTCCGCACAAAAATTATTCAATCACTTTATTGCCACCTTGCCTGAAGCGAATGAAAAAAGATTTGCAGAAATCGCGGATTTAAACCAATCGAAAGATTCCACAGTATTATTCATTTTATCGGATGCCCTCGAACCGCTGGAAGAGTGGCAGCGGTTTTTCAGCAGAGCCGCTAAATATTCAAAAGATATCCGTTTTCTTCATCTATCCGATGAACAGGAACGACAGCCTTTATTCCAAGGAGATTTGCGCTTGATCGATGATGAAAGTTCAGATGCTTTCAATGTGTCAATGTCAGCGCAAACGATAAATGATTACAACCGAAAAAGGGTGGAACACCTGGATGGCTTGCAGGCTTTATGCCGCAGATATGGAATTCAGTATATGCCGGTGCATATCGAAGATGGAATCCAGCACGTTTTTTCACACCAATTGCTTAAACAAAAATGGATCAGGTGAGGTGAAGGGGAATGGGAATATCAAACTGGGGAATGGTCTGGACGCTTGTAATGCCCATTGCTCTTATCGTCTACTATCTGTACCGAAAAAAATACAGAGACCAGCAAGTTTCTTCTATATTATATTGGCAGCAAGTGATGAAGGAGATGCAGGCATCGCCTTATCTGAAAAAATTGCAGCATCATGCCCTTTTTTATCTGCAGCTTGCAGCTCTTTTACTGCTTGTATTTGCTCTGCTTAATCCTTATTTCGAGTCGGACAGTCTCGAAGGAGGGGAATTCATCTTCGTCATCGATACATCTGCATCCATGCTGGCAGGTACACCCAGTCAGCTGGAATCACAAAAAGAGCTGATGAAAGAAATGGCTGAAAAGGCGGAAGGCAAACCGGTGACCATCATCAATGCGGGAACCACGCCGGAAATTCTTGCCAGTATGGAACAATCGGCAGTGCGGCTGAATAGGGTCATCAATGCAATAGAGCTCGGTTACGAGTCACCTGAACTGGAGAAAACGCTGTTATTTGCTGAAACACTTGCAAATGATGATTCAGCAGTAATCCATATCTTCACAGACTCTTTAGACAGGACCATCCTTTCCAATAAAACCGGAGCGGCTTATGTTGTTCATGCGAATAATGAAAAACCCTCCAATATCTCGATACTCCAATTCGGAGTGGCCGAAGGCGAAACAACTGACCGTGCCATTGTCCAGTTATTCAATGATAGTGCCGAAACGGTAACAGGCAGACTTGAGTTGGCCGGAGATGAGTTTAAAGAAATTGCAGATATTGAGCTGGCGCCGGGTGAAGAGCAATTAATCCCTTTTGAAAATTTACCGAAAATGGAAATTTGGCAGGCTGCACTGGATGTAAATGATGAATACATATTGGATAACGAAGCATTTGCTTATATCAATAGGCCAACAGGTACCGTTATCATCGATAATAGGCTGCACGGACTCGTCGCGAGAGGACTGGATTCGCTTGGTATTCAAGTAAATACTGCTGCAACAGATCAATTGACCAGTTTCACAGAAAGTCCTCTTGTGACAAATCAAAGCGATCTGGTTGAAGAGCCAGTACCTGTTTTATTGATTGGCAGGGATGATGAATCACCTGTGGAAGCCACGGGATCTGTCGAAACTGTCGATCATCCTTTATTTGCGTATGCGCCAATGGAAGATGTTTTCGTCTCCCAAATCTATCCGGGATTTGATGGCTTCGAAACAGTGGCGACGGTAGGCGGGGAACCGTTCATACAACTGTCGCCTGAAGGGGATATCATCGTTCTCGCGGATATACAAGCGACAGATTGGCCGTTGAGTCCGTCATTCCCTCTATTTCTTTGGAGTGCAGTCGATGAATTGTCTGGCAGTGAAAATTATATCGGCACGTTCTCGCCTAAAGAACAGCGGGCAATTGCCTTGGCTTCTCCATCGGGCGAATGGGAAATTTTTAAAGGGGACGAATATCAGTCTTCATACATCGAAGGGGAAGGCAGTTTTCAGGCACCTGGAGAACCTGGAATTTACCGTGCAGTCAGCGGTGATGAAACCAAAAATTTCATCGTACAATTAAATAATGAAGAAAAAAACCTGGCAGCTGGACAGAACTTTACAGCTGGAACACCGGTGGAATCGGAAAATATAACGCAGCTTTCACTGATTCCCGTGATTCTTTTGTTGATTTTGATGTTGATGCTGGTGGAATGGGAGGTGTACCGCCGTGGAACTTCGTTTGGATGAACCTTTCTGGCTGTTATTGCTCGCTCCTGCAGCGCTTTATTTATTATTGACAGGATGGAAGCATTATCGGAATGCCAATACACTTTTCCGAACATCGTTCATACTCAGATTGCTCAGTGTATTTTTATTGGTAACCGCTTTAGCATCACCGGTTATTCATCAGCCTATCGAAGATGAGCAGATCCTCTTTCTATGGGATCGCTCCTCATCAATGTCACAGGCTGAAAATGGAATAGAAGAACAGCTGAATCGGGCATTGGCTGGTAAAGGTATTGATCAATCTGCCGGCGTATTCACTTTCGCTGAAGATTTTCAATCATTGATGCCTTTATCATCTGATCCAGACGGGCTCCCTGCTGAAATGACGGCCAATAGAGCGGAGCATACCAATATTGCGCAGGCACTGGAACTGGCGGCAAACACCGGAGATATCGATAGGGCTACAAGACTTGTCCTGTTAAGTGATGGCAATGAAACCCGGTCATCCGCACTTGAAAGTATTGATCGCATCAATGGTGAACGGGTGACAGTCGATGTCCTTCCGATAGAACCGCCTGCAGGCAATGAAGCGGCGTTAACGGAATTCACCACACCTGCCCAGGCATTTCTTGGAGAAGAGCTGGATTTCAGCATGATAAGCGAAGCAGACCAACAGAGCGAAGGGGAACTGATCCTGTCCGCCAACGATGTGGAAATAGAACGGATACCAGTGACTTTAGAAGAAGGCAGAAATATCCTGTCACATAAATATGCGGTACAAAGTGAAGGGCTGCTGAAATTCGAAGCGGCAATTGAAATAGGTGGAGACGGATTTCTTCAGAACAATCGATTGACGAGTCTCACAGAAGTGGAAGGGCCGCCGGAAATATTGATTGTCAGCAATGAAGGCACAAGTCCGGTGACGGGTTTATTGGATGCTGAAAATTTGAATTTAGTGGAAACATCACCTGCCGGACTGCCGCAAAACTTGTCTTCGATTCTGGCTTATGACGCGATAATTTTTGACAATGTGTCCGGCACCGAGGTCGGGGAACAGACTATGGCCGTCATCGAGCAGGCAGTCAAAGAGTTCGGCATGGGCTTCATGATGGTCGGAGGCGACCGGAGTTTCGGGCTCGGCGGTTATTTCAAAACACCGATTGAAGAACTTCTGCCGGTTGAAATGGAAGTGAAAGGGAAGCATGAGCTGCCATCACTTGGCTTGGTGATCGTGATGGACCGCTCCGGCAGTATGGCCGGCCAAAAGATGGAATTAGCGAAGGAAGCCGCTGCCCGTTCAGTAGAGTTATTGAGGGAAGATGATGTGGTCGGAGTCATCGCCTTTGATGATAAACCATGGGAAATCGTTCCGACACAAAAACTGGATGACCGCCAGCAGGCGATAGATGACATTCTCACAGTAGCCCCTGGCGGCGGAACGGAAATTTATTCTTCGCTGGCTGAAGCATATGGTCAGTTGGAAGAATTGGATCTTCAGCGAAAGCATATTATTCTGTTGACGGACGGCCAATCAGCTACTCAAAATGATTATTACAGTCTGATTGATGAAGGCTCAGACAATAACATCACCCTTTCGACTGTCGCTGTCGGACAGGATGCGGACAGGGCTTTGCTTGAGTCATTGGCAGACAGCGGCAGTGGACGGTTCTACGATGTTACCGATGCGTCAACGATTCCGGCAATCCTGTCGCGTGAGACCATTATGATGTCTCGCACTTACATTGTGGATGAACCTTTTTATCCTTTGATTTATGACAGCGCATGGAGCCCTTTATTCGCTGAAGGAATTCCACAGATGAACAGCTATATAGCGACTACTGCCAAAGATACGGCCAGAGTTGCAGCGGAAAGTGAACAAGGGGATCCTATTCTGGCGGAATGGAATTATGGTCTTGGAAAAGCGCTGGCATTCACTTCCGGCAGTGGAGCATGGAGCGGCGAATTTCAAAAATGGGGCAATTGGCCGGCATTTTGGAACCGCAGCATATCCAGGATTCTGCCGTCGTTTGACGAAGCCCCATTTGCCATCACCCGTAAAGAGCAAGGAGTATACACCATAGAAGATCCGAGCCAATCCTCGGCTATTCTAAATGTTGCTGTCATCGACGAAACAGGTGAAGAAATTGAAGTTCAGACAGAGCCGGTGGCGCCAGGCGTAATCGATGTCCATATGGAAGAGGAACCAGGGCTCGTATTTTTCAGTGTTTCCAATGAAACCGGAGCGGCTTACCGGAGCGGCCTTACCATTCCTTATGGTGAGGAGTACCGCAGTGAACCGGCGGATGTGGAGCTATTATCCGCAATTGCGGAAAGAAGCGGCGGTCAGGTCCTGGAATCTTTGGATGATGCTTTCAGGGATATTCCTTATAGCAGCTCATCCATGCAATCCATTACACTGCCGCTGATTCTTTTAGCCATGCTGCTGTTTTTCGCGGATATCACAATTCGCCGGTTCGGATTGAGAATGCCGGCGCTGCCTAAAAAAGCGCCAATACAATCAGATTCCAATGCCAATGACGGCATTGAGCAGTTATTGAAAGCCAAGCAACGGAACAGCAAATAAATAATTGGCAGGAATTTATTCGGTGTGGATTGAATAATTTCCTGCAATAGCTCGAGTACTACTGTGAATGACAAATTTATTCATTAGGGTGATAAGACGATGATAGGGATATGTATTGCGACAAATTGGGAATTTGAAGCGACATTGGAATACTTTAACGTAAAAGAAAACGAACGTTTCGGCTATCCTTATGGTGAGTATTTTATGAGGACGATTAATGACGCTGAACTGGTTTTCTATAGCAGCGGGATAAGAAAAGTAAACGGTGTCGGTGGTACACAGTATATGATTTCTGAATTTAAATTAACTAAAGTGATTGTTGCCGGGACATGTGCCGGAATAGATGACCAGTTCAGCAATTTAGATATTTTCGTCCCCAATCGGGCAGTTCAATATGACTGTACAGTAAAAGAGATTGAGCCGCTTATCAAACCATCATTCATAGTCGATATCACTTTAACTGAATACGGTAATGATTTTCATACTGGAACAATTGCCACCGCCGATAAAGCAGTTGTGATGTGGAAGGATTATCTAGAGCTGAAAGAAAACGATATTACCATTGCTGATACAGAAGCGGGCGCCATTGCTTATATCTGCAGGAAAAATAATATTGAGTGCATCATCATCAAAGGGATATCCGATTTTCCGACAGATGAAAGAAACGGAGACAAAGTTGAATCGAACATGGAACAAATCAGTGTTTACCTGGAGAACACACCAAAAGTCATGCGCAAGATTTATGATGGATACCTAAAAAGATTTATCTGATGGAGTTCAAACTGATCTCGTGATGTAAAAGTTGGAAGAACAAAAGAGAATAATAAAAAGCAAAAAGACCGACTGATTGAAAGTCGGTCTTTTTATATGTTTCAGCATGTGAATAACTAAAGCAGTGTAATTGAACGGTTAACCTTTTTGAATTTCACCTTTACCTGCAGGTGCGACTGAGCGTGTTTCCTGAAGCAGCTGCTGCTTTTTGGAAGACCAGCTGGAAGCGATGAAGAAGCAGATCAGCAGGATGGCGGTTCCTACTATATAAGGATAGATCATATTGATATCGAACAGGATACCAGCTAAAGCGGGACCGATCATATTGCCGAGACTCATATAGGCATTGTTCATCCCCGCAGCGTACCCTTGCTGGTCACCGGCCAGTTTGGAGATCAGCGTATTGATCGCCGGACGGAGCAGCGAAGCAGCAGTGAAGAATACAGCTGAAACGAGCAGGATGGTCCAGAATGTATTGACGAATAGGATGCCGATCATGGCAGCTGCCGAAACGAGCAGGTTAACCAGAATTACATTCATTTCACCATAGCGTTTGAACAGGCGGTCAATTACAAATGTCTGGATGATGACGCCGACAAAACCGCCGACTGTAATGAGGATTGAAATTTCTTTTGGTGTAAAGCCGTGTTCCTTATCAACATATAATGCGATAGTCGACTGGAAATTCGATAAACCGAATGCAAAGATGAACATGACAAGCAGCATGACGAAATAAGGCATATAAACTGAACGCTTCATCTGCTGCCATAGGTTCTCCTTTTTATTCTCTGCCTGCTGGATGGTCGGTGCGACATCCGGCAATGCAATATAGGACATGATAGCCGCTAATGTAGCGACAAGTGCTGCAATATAGAATGGGAATTGCAGGCTGACTTCTGCCAGGAAACCACCGAAACCGGGCCCGATCATGAAGCCGAGTGACATGGATGCACCGAGCAGCCCCATCCCTTTGCCACGTTCTTCGTAAGTTGTTATGTCAGCGACAAAGGCCATCATCGGAGGAATCAGGAAAGCCGCTCCCAGACCGCTGAAGAATCTGGCCAGATACAGCACCCACAGTTCGGTGGCCAAACCGAAAACAAGCTGTGACATGCCAAAAACGACAAGGCCAAAAATGATTAATTTTTTTCTTCCATATTTATCGGACAATTGGCCGGAAAGGGGAGAGAATAAGAATTGCGCAAAGGCGAAAGTGGCGATTAATGTCCCTAGCACCTGGCCGGCGACTCCGAACGTATCCAGATAAGCCGGCATGATCGGAATGATCAGACCGATGCCGCTCATGGCGATGAACATATTGAACATGAGGATATATAATGCGAATTTATTTGATTTTACTGCCATAGGGCGTCCTTCTTTCATTTATTACTTCGTGTGGCTAAATGTCGTTTTATTAACTTTGTTACTATACCCCATTTCTATAGAAAATAACAGGGAATGACACCGGCAAAAAGCATTTTTGCCGGTGTCATTTGCGACGAAGCCAGCGCAGCGATGCAGGAGCAAGGGGTTGAGGATAAGTAAGAGTTAAAGAATTTTTATTCGCTTAGATAAAGTTAAAACAATCAGCAGGCAAAAAGCATTTTTGCCGGTGTCATTTGCGACGAAGCTAGCGCAGCGATGCAGGAGCAAGGGGTTGAGGATAAGTAAGAGTTAAAGAATTTTTATTCGCTTAGATAAAGTTAAAACAATCAGCAGGCAAAAAGCATTTTTGCCGGTGTCATTTGCGACGAAGCTAGCGCAGCGATGCAGGAGCAAGGGGTTGAGGATAAGTAAGAGTTAAAGAATTTTTATTCGCTTAGATAAAGTTAAAACAATCAGCAGGCAAAAAGCATTTTTGCCGGTGTCATTTGCGACGAAGCCAGCGCAGCGATGCAGTGCTGATCAAATTCAATAAAAAAATGAGCCGGGCAAAAAATCTTTTACCCGGCTCATTGTCAATCATTTTTCCATATCCATTTTAAACTCTAAAAACAATTCATTATATACACCGAGCATTTCAAGTCCAAGGTTTTCATATACTTCCAGCCGTTCACGCATCTCTTCTGTCGGATAGAAGCGTTCATCCCCTGTAACTTCAGGATCCATCAACTCCAAAGCTGCCTGATTCGGTGTGGAATAGCCGACATAATCTGCGTTTTGCGCAGCGACTTCTGCATCCAGCATGAAGTTGATGAATTCATGTGCACCGTCGACATTGTCGGCGGTTTTCGGGATGATCATGTTATCGAACCACAGATTTGATCCTTCTTCAGGAACCGAATAATCGATGTTTTCATTGATCCACATCATGTCAGCAGCCTGACCAGACCAAGTGAGCGCGACAGCGGCTTCTTCCCGACGCATCATCTCGACTATTTCATCGCCGATGATCGCTTTTACGTTCGGTCCCAAAGTTTTCAGCTTGTCAGTGGCTTCACGTAATTCGTCCATATCGGTCGAGTTCAGTGAATAGCCGAGACTGTTCAAGCCCATACCGATGACTTCACGGGCTGAATCCACCAGGATCACTTCCTGTTCAAGCGTTGGATCCCAAAGGTCGTCCCAGCTCTCGAATGTCTGTCCGTCGAGCAGGGATGGGTTGAAGGCGATGCCAACCGTTCCCCAGAAATAAGGGATGGAATATTCATTGCCTGGATCAAATGGCAGATCTAAGAAATAGGGGTCGATATTTTCGAGATTCGTTATCTTGTTCAAGTCGATCGGGTGGAGCAAATCCGATTCTTTCATCTTCTCGATTGCATATTCAGAAGGCATGGCCACGTCATAAGTGGTGCCGCCTTGTTCGATTTTGGTCATCATCGCTTCATTCGAGTCGAATGTTTCGTAAATGACGGTGATGCCGGTTTCTTCTTCAAATTGGCTTACGAGTTCAGGATCGATATATTCTCCCCAGTTATAGACGTTGATGGTACCGCCGCCTCCGGCGGAAGAAGTGTCTTCAAGCAATGAAACAATGTACATCAAAACACCGGAAATGACGATGATCGCCAGACTTGCGCGTATGAGATCTTTCATGGTCAGTTGCCTCCTCCTGGTGGTCGGATGGTCAGCCGGGTCCGATTATTAAAGAAGTAATAACCGAGGACAAGGCCAAGGGTCACAAGGAAAATCAAAGCGGAAAGCGCATTGATGGTCAGTGTGATGCCAGCCCGGGCCATCGAATAGATTTCAACGGATAATGTGGCAAATCCGTTTCCGGTTACAAAAAATGTGACGGCAAAATCATCCAGTGAATAGGTCAGCGCCAAAAAGAAACCTGCGAATATGCCGGGTTTGATATACGGCAGAATGACGCGTGTCAGAATATCCCGTTTCGAAGCACCGAGATCAGTCGCTGCATCAATCAGTGAATCACTCATTTCCATCAGCTTCGGCAGCACCATGATGACGACTATGGGAATACTGAATGCGATATGGGAAATCAGGACGGATGCAAAACCGAGCTTGATGCCGATCATCGTGAACAGAATCAGGAATGAAGCACCGATGATGACGTCAGGACTGACAATCAGAATAGTATTTAATGATAAAACGGCATTGCGCATTTTGCGGTTGCGGATAAAGACGATGCCGATAGCACCCAAAACGCCGATGGCGGTTGATATCAATGCAGAAAGCAATGCGACAATCACTGTGTTCAGCACGATGACAATAAGGCGTGTATCGTTGAATACGGCAGCGTAATGTTCCAGCGTAAAACCTTCGAAACTCGACATCGTGCCGCCGCTGTTGAATGAATAGAAAATCAGGTAAAAAATTGGCGCATAAAGGATGATAAAGACAATGGATAAATAGATTCGTGCTGTCTTACTTAATTTTTCCATTGAGCGTACCTCCTTTTTCACCAGTGACCATCATGATGATAATCATGAACAGTATCAGGAAAACAGCTATGGTCGAGCCCATGCCCCAGTTTTGGGTTACGAGGAATTGCTGTTCGATCGCTGTTCCGAGTGTAATGACTTTATTGCCTGCGATAAGCCTTGTGATGACAAACAGCGACAGCGCAGGGATGAATACAACCTGGATGCCCGCTTTAACGCCATTGATGGCCAGCGGAAAGATGACGCGCGTAAAAGTCGTCCAGGATGAGGCGCCGAGGTCCCGGGATGCATCGATCAACGCCGGATTGATGCGATCGAGTGAATTGAATATCGGCAGCACCATGAACGGTATGAAAATATAAACAGAGACAAAGATGAAACTGAAATCAGTAAACAGTATCTGCAGCCGTTCAGAGCCGATTGATGCCAATAGATTATTGGCAGGGCCATATAAGCCGAAGATCCCGATGAATGCGTAAGCCTTCAATAGCAGGTTGATCCATGAAGGGATGATGATCAACAGCAGCCATAATTGTTTATGTTTGGTCTTAGTCAGCCAATAAGCCGTCGGATATGCCACCAAAAGGGAAATCAGCGTAATCAGGAAAGCGTACCAGAATGAACTTAAAGTCAGTCGAAGATAGACGGAAGAAAAGAAGTTTTTATAATTATCGAGTGTCAGGTTGCCGGCAATATCGAAAAATGAGAAATACAGGACAAGCGCAATCGGCGCAATGACAAAAAGTACAATCCATAAATAATACGGAATCAGATAGAAAGGATTAGTCCGGTTATTTTTCATAGCCTGCTGCTCCATATGCTTCGAGTCGGGCATCGAAAGCCTCTTCAGATTCATTCAGGCGCATGACATGGATGGCTTCGGGTTCGAAGTCAAGACCGATTTTAGATCCGACTTCCACTTTCTTAGTGGAGTGTACCAGCCATTCATTGCCCACTTCATCAATAGTGGCGATTTCATAATGGACACCACGGAATAGCTGGCTGTCCACTGTCACTGTAATTTTTCCTCTATCAAGGCGGGTGATATGCAAGTCTTCTGGGCGTATGACAATCTCGACTTTCTCATTTTTATTCAAGCCTTTATCGACACATTCGAACTCCTGGTTGGCAAATCGGACACGGTAATCATCGATCATGATGGCATCGACGATATTCGATTCTCCGATGAAATCCGCCACAAAACGATTGATGGGCTCGTCGTAAATATCCATTGGGGTCCCGCTTTGCTGGATTTCTCCGGCATTCATGACAAAAATCTCGTCAGACATCGCAAGCGCTTCTTCCTGGTCATGGGTGACAAACACGAATGTCTTTCCGAGTCGCTGCTGCAATTCGCGGAGTTCGTACTGCATTTCTGTCCGCAGTTTCAAATCCAGGGCAGACAACGGCTCATCAAGAAGGATGACTTCCGGATCATTGACGATGGCGCGTGCAATTGCAACGCGCTGTCGCTGGCCGCCTGACATTTCATCGATATTGCGTTTTTCGTAACCGTGCAAATTAACGAACTCAAGAGCTTCAAGAACGCGCTGTTCGATTTCCGCTTTTTTCAATTTTTTAATGCGGAGCCCGAAAGCCACATTTTCAAAAACATTCAAATGGGGAAAGAGGGCATAATCCTGGAATACTGTATTCACTTGCCGTTCATTGGCGGGGAAGTCATTGACGATTTCACCTTCGATATAAATATCACCTTTAGACGGTTTGATGAATCCGGCGATCAGGCGCAGGATAGTCGTCTTGCCGCATCCTGACGGGCCAAGCAGCGTGTAGAATTTTCCTCGCTGCAGCTCAAAGCTGACATTACTCAGTACATTGCCTGCACCTTCATATGTTTGTGTAACATTTTCAAAGCGGATGATAGAATCTCCGGACATTTAATTACCTCCTGAATTATAGATAAGAGTGTGTAGCACTGATGATCATTTCACATTTGCCTGTTCCGGCATTGACTAATTGATGGTGCTGGGAAGCTTCGTAATAAATGGAATCGCCGGCGACTGCTATATATTCTTCTTCACCCAGCACAAGGCGCACTTTGCCTTCAAGTACATAAATGAAAGTTTCGGCTTGGGAAGGTTCGAATCTTTTATACTGGCCGCTTTCAAACAGTGTAAGATAGATGGGTTCCATTTCCTTCTTATAGGAAGTTGGGATGAGCCAATCCACTTCATAGCCAGCCTCTTCATCCTTATGCACACGGTGGTCTTTCGATGAGTAGATGACCTGCGGCGAATCGGCGTCATCAAAAAACTCTTTTGGCGTCGTCCCTAAAACTTCGAGCAAGGTAAAAAAAGTTTCAATGGAAGGCGAGTTCATATCACGTTCCAGCTGTGAGATGAAACCTTTGCTTAAGTCTGTGCGTTCACCTAATTCTTCCTGGGTCAATCCGTTTTTTAGACGGAGACTTTTAATTTTTGTACCGATCTCCATATGGCTCCTCCCTTAAATGAGGCAGATTGTTAAGTTTATTTTCAGCAAACTTTCGATTTTGAAAGTTTAGTAATAATATACTTACAGTTTACTATTAGCGCTTAGAAAAACGCAATAATTTTTAACGGAAATCAAGTGAAATTTATTTAAAATAATTGGTTCATTTCTATTGCAATGTGGAGGGTGTATTTACTATTATAGAGAAAGTGCAAAAAGATTATTTTATTATAATGTAAGATTTAGTTGTTAAAAGGACGATCAGTAATGCTGCAAACAGCCTGTCCACTAATTTAGGAGTGACCAAAATGAATGACAAAATGAATTTTTTCCTGGACCCGAAACATCGTGCAGTGCAAAAATCATCGATTATGAATTATAAACAAGATCAGCAAGGACTTTACCTTGTAGCCAACAAGAAAGTCATCAACTGGATGGAAGTGCATACATACTGCCACCACTGTTTGTCGCCTTTGACATTCGATGACGAATTCGACGCAAGCTATTGTGCCAGCTGCAATGAATGGCGTGAGGAAGCTTGCAGCGATATCGATTGTGAATACTGTGAGAACCGACCGAAACGACCACTTGACCCCCGCCGATAAGCGGGGTTTTTTTACTTATCCATGGAAAAAATATTATGGTAGACTATAGCTAGAGCAAGGATTTGGAGGATGGATATGAAAAAGGAATTTGTAGTGATAGGGCTGGGAAGATTCGGAGGCAGCATCGTCCGCGAACTGATTGAACAGGATGCGGATGTAATGGCGATCGATAAGGATACCGAGAGAGTGGATGAGTTCGCAAGCATCGCGACGCAGGCAGTTGTGGCCGATACAACTGATGAATCTGTTCTGAAATCACTTGGCATACGCAATTTTGAGCATGTCATTGTTGCGATCGGTGAAAATATTCAAGCCAGTATTTTAACAACGCTTATGCTGAAGGAAATCGGCGTCAAAAAAATAACCGTAAAAGCACAAAACGATTACCACGCGAAAGTGCTGGATAAGATAGGCGCCGATAAAGTGGTGCATCCGGAGCGGGATATGGGTATCCGTATTGCCCATAATATGCTTTCGAATAATGTGCTGGACTATCTGGAACTTTCAGATGAGCATTCGATCATGGAAGTGAAGGCCAATGAAAGATTGGCAGGCTTTACATTGATCGGACTGGATATCCGCGCAAATTACGGCATTAACATCGTGGCCATCAAACGGGGGAAAGATATCATCGTTTCTCCGCAGGCTGACATGGAGATCCAATTGCAGGATATTCTGATCATCATCGGATCGGATGCAGATATCAACCGTTTTGAGAAGAAGATGTTGAATTAGTATGTTCTTATAAATGAGAAAAAGGAGGTCCCATAACGGGACCTCCTTTTTAATGTCTTCTTAGACTTCCATAATAACAGGAAGAATCATCGGACGGCGTTTTGTTTTTTCGTACAGGTATGGTCCAAGAACATCTGAAATATCATTTTTCAGTTCTGGCCAATCCGTATCTTTGCCATGGATTTTCTTTTTCAGATGGCGGTTCAGCATTTGCTGGGCTTCGTAGATCATCGTTCCGGACTCGCGCATATACACGAAACCGCGGGAGATGATATCAGGGCCAGACACCATTTTATTGTTTTTCATATCCACGCTGACTACGACGATGACCAATCCTTCTTCAGAAAGGACACGGCGGTCGCGCAATACGATATTGCCGATGTCGCCAATTCCGCTGCCGTCGATGTAAACATCTCCGGAAGGGATGCGGCCAGCAACCGAAGCTTCGTCAGCGCCCAGCGCCAACACATCACCATTTTCCATGATGAACGTGTTTTCAGGTGGAACGTCGCAATCTATGGCAAGCTGCGCGTGCTGTTTCTGCATACGGTATTCACCATGGATCGGCATGAAGTATTTCGGTTTGATCAAACGGAGCATCAGCTTGTTCTCTTCCTGTGAACCGTGGCCGGATGTATGGATATTGTTCAGGGAACCATGGATGACATCGGCTCCTGCACGGAATAGCAAGTTGATGGTGCGGTTGACGCTGCTCGTATTCCCCGGAATTGGGGAAGAGGAGAAGACGACCGTATCATTCGGCTGAATCTGGATCTGGCGATGTGTACCATTGGCGATGCGTGACAACGCGGCCATTGGTTCACCTTGCGAGCCTGTGCAAAGAATCAAAGCTTCATTGGCGGGCAGGCGATTCAACGTTTGTGTATCGACAAAAGCATCTTCAGGAGCATTGATGTAGCCAAGCTCACGGCCGATTGTCATGGCATTTTCCATGCTTCGACCAAAAACAGCTATTTTACGGCCCTGCGCAACTGCTTCATCCGTTACTTGCTGAAGCCGATAGATATTGGATGCGAAAGTGGCGAAAATAAGACGTCCGTCAACTTTACGCATGATATCTTTGATCGTATCACCGACTTTGCGTTCGGACATGGTGAAGTTAGGGATTTCAGCATTTGTGCTGTCGGACAGCAGGCAAAGAACGCCTTCACTGCCGATTTGAGCCATTTTCAAAAGGTTAGCCGGTTCACCGACAGGAGTGAAATCGAATTTGAAATCTCCTGTATGGACGATATTGCCCGGCGGTGTTTTGACAACGATACCGAATGCATCCGGAATACTGTGAGTTACACTGAAGAAGCTCACGGAAGTTTTGCGGAATTTGATGACATCATCTTCGCCGACTTCGATAAGTTTTGTTTGGCGGAGCAGGCCATGCTCTTCCAATTTCTTGCGCAATAGACCAAGTGCCAGCTTGCCGGCATATACTGGGATATTGATTTTCTTTAATAGATAGGCAACACCGCCGATATGGTCTTCATGGCCGTGGGTGATGAAAAGGCCTTTGATCTTATCGGCATTTTTTACTAAATAAGTGTAATCCGGAATAACGTAATCGATTCCGAGCAAATCGTCTTCCGGGAATTTGATGCCGGCATCAATCAGGATGATTTCATCCTGGAATTGGACACCGTAAGTATTCTTTCCGATTTCGCCCAGTCCGCCGAGCGCGAAAACGGCTGTCTGATCATTTTTTACGAATTTCATGATCAGTCGATACTCTCAACTTCATAGTTTTGGCTGGCCTGTTCGTACTCAAGGTGGCTGCCTTCGAGCAATTGGACAAGCTCGATATTATAATTACGGTCTTTCAGATGAGTTCTCACTTCACGCTCGGATGAAGCTTCAACATAGAGGCTCTTAGTATTTTCGCGAACTGGCACCTCATGGCGGTTCTCTTGGTAATAAACTTTAAAAATCATAGTTTGCTCTCCTTTTTCCACGTTCAAAATAAATTCACTTTCTTTATATTATCATGTCATTGTTCTAAAATAAAGAATAGCCCTTCTTATTTTAGGAAGAAGGGCTATAATGGCTATGCAATTTTCTTTTTGTTCATGATACCGTTAAGCCTTCTGAGAAGTTTTCTTTTCAAACGTTTCAGCATGGCTGCTCACTCCTTATGTAAATAATACTGTATTTTCTGACAAAAGTAAAGAATTGAAATGGCCGGCGATCAACGCCAGGCAATGGATTGGAGACTGACATTATGGGAAAATTATTATTGTTGGATATTGATGGAACTTTGTTGAATTCTAAAAAGGAGCTGCCTGAATCTGCTTTTGAAGCATTGCAGAGCGCTCGGGCAAATGGCCATGATCTGGCAATCGCCACAGGCCGTGCACCATTCATGATCACCGATCTTTTGGAAAAGCTGAACATCCAAACGTTCATCACTTTTAATGGGCAATATATAGTCCACAATGACGAGGTTGTACATACGGAGGCGCTGGATCCCGCTTTGCTTGAAAAAGTGGTCCATTTTGCAGAAGAAAGAGATCACCCGCTTGTTTTCATGAACAGCAAAAAGATGATTTCTTCCATTGATTATCATCCGGATATTGATGAAAGCTTGAAAAGTTTGAAGTTTCCACACCCAGTGACTGAGCGGGATTTTCATCTTGACAATGAAATCTATCAATCGCTGGTATTTTGTACAAAAGAAGAAGAAGCGCAGTATCACGAAAATTTTAAGGATTTTCAATTCGTAAGATGGCATCGGGTCTCATGCGACATTCTGCCGAAGGGCGGATCGAAGGCAAGCGGCATCGAAAAACTGATTGCAGAGACCGGACATTCCATAGAAGATACAATCGCTTTCGGAGACGGCTTGAATGACCTTCAGATGATGAAGACGGCAGGCTTCAGTGTCGCGATGGACAACGGCCATCCTGAAACCAAGAAAGTTGCATCCTATATTACTGAACATGTGGATGACGATGGATTGGCAAAAGCTTTCGTGCATCTTGGCTTAATATAATTTAAATATAAAAAGGCTGACGGATGAATTCCGCCAGCCTTTTTATTCTATTCTTCTATATCACGCGATATTGGCGTGGCATTTTCAATTTCCGCGAATGGATTGTCAGGATTGATATGATCAAAGAACATGACGCCGTTCAAATGATCCAGTTCGTGCTGGAATGCTATGGCAGGCAGTCCTTTAAGGCGCAATTTAAATTCTTTGCCCTCAAGATCGAAAGCTTTGACGGTGATTCTCGCATACCGCGGAACATAGCCAGGTATCGAACGGTCAACCGATAAACAGCCTTCACCTGAAGCAAGATATGCTTTTTCGACGGAATGGCTGACGATTTTCGGATTGATTGCGATGATGCTCAAGTCTTCGCCTGAATCCTCATCAAAATGGATGGCAAAAATCCGTTTCGCCACATTGATCTGCGGCGCGGCGATGCCGACGCCGGGACGAAGATCATATTTTTCGATCATTTCTTCGTTTTGGCTGTTTACAACATATTCCATCAAATCTTCCGCCAGCTTTTTATCTTCAGCAGAAAGGGGAAGCTCAACGTCTTTCGCCCGTTCCCGAAGTGTCGGATGGCCTTCTCGTATGATGTCTTTCATTAAAATCACTCTACTCAATCCTTTCAATCAACTTTCATATGCCTTTCAGTATAACGCAAGGCCGGCAGTACGCGAAAGAAAAATTGCTTATATTGGCAGTTGTATTTTTTTGAGCATCATAATATAGTTAAATCATGTTATAAGGAGGGTTTCGATTGAAAAGATACATATTGGCAACAGGAATTTCAAGTGCGTTGCTTTTAAGCGCGTGTTCAGGTCCTTCGACAGAAGAGCAATTGGACTCGGTGCTGAAAGATACATTTGAAGCAGAGAGCGATTACCGCGATACTCAAAGTGAAATGGAAGAACTTGAAACTGCAGAACAGGAAAAGTTCGAATCCATCATGGCTTTGACGCAAGAGCAGCAAGAAGATGTTAAAGCGAATGCTGAAGAAGCCATTGCCTCAGTAGAGCAGCGCCTTGAACTGCTGGAAACTGAAAAAGCTTCAATGGATTCAGCTGAAGAAGCCTTCCAGGAAATCGATACTGTGATCGAAGAGACAGAAGACGAAGAATTGAAAAACGATTTGACTGCATTGAAAACAAAAATGCATGACCGTTTTGATGCTCATGAAAAATTTACAGCAGCATACGAAGAACTGGCGGCAGAACAAAAAGAACTTTATGAGATGCTTGTAAACGAAGAGACTGAATTACAGGTCCTTCAGGAAAAGACAGTGACAGTGAATGACAAGAACAAAGAAGTTCAAAATGCTGTTACAGAATTCAATGAACAAACTGAACAGTTCAATGAAATGAAAAATAGCCTGATTGAAAAAATGAATGCAGACAGCGAGTAAAGCGGCCATAGGGTCGCTTTTTTCTGTGCTATAAAAGATGCTGAAGATTCGTCTGTTATATAGTACAGGTTGCTCCTTGTCAATGATACAGATTTTCTGTTTACGAATATTCTGCGTATTTTAGATGCTTGCTGTATAAAGGTTCGTCATGATTGACCGTCTAAATCAAGTAACGTATACTGAATAGGAATATGCGCTTGTATTACTAAAAATTGTTAAGAATTTTAATACAGATTAAAAGGAGAGTTGCTTTTATGGCTGCGAAAAAATCACAGCAGTTCGATCCAGTGAAAACACTGAGTGAAATCGAAGAGAAGTTTGAAATGTTCCAGATTTTGAATGAAGAAGGCGAAATCGTAAATGAAGAGGCAAATCCGAATCTCTCGGATGAAGATTTGCAGGAATTGATGAGAAGAATGGTTTATACCCGTATTCTTGATCAGCGCTCAATTTCACTTAACCGCCAGGGGCGCCTTGGATTCTATGCACCGACTGCAGGACAGGAAGCGTCACAGATCGCTTCTCATTTTGCATTGAAAAAAGACGATTTCATCTTGCCTGGATATCGTGATGTCCCTCAATTGATCTGGCACGGATGGCCGCTTGAACAGGCATTCCTTTTCTCCCGCGGACATTTCATGGGCAATCAGATGCCGGAAGGTTTGAATGTGCTTCCGCCTCAAATCATCATCGGAGCTCAATATATTCAAGCAACTGGAGTTGCTCTTGGTATCCAGAAACGCAAAAAAGAAGCGGTTGCAATCACTTATACCGGAGAAGGCGGTTCTTCACAAGGGGATTTCTATGAAGGAATCAACTTTGCCGGATCTTTCCGCGCGCCTGCTATTTTTATTGTTCAAAATAACCAGTATGCAATCTCTACTCCGCGTGAAGTTCAGACTGCCGCTAAAACAGTAGCACAAAAAGCTGTAGCAGCAGGTATTCCTGGAATTTTCGTCGATGGAATGGATCCGCTTGCTGTTTATGCAGTGACTCGCGATGCCCGTGAGCGCGCTATTAAAGGGGATGGACCGACATTGATCGAAACATTCTGCTACCGTTATGGCCCTCATACAATGGCAGGGGATGACCCGACACGCTACCGCACTTCGGATATTGACAGCGAATGGGAAAAGAAAGATCCATTGGTTCGTTTCCGCAAATATCTTGAAGGCAAAGGCTTGTGGAGCGAAGAGAAAGAAAACGAAGTGATGGAGCAGGCAAAAGAAGAAATCAAAGCAGCGATTAAGAAAGCTGATGCAGCTCCGAAACAGAAAGTCACTGACTTGCTCGGTATCATGTATGAAGAAATGCCATTCAATGTTAAAGAGCAGATGGATATTTATAAAGCAAAGGAGTCGAAGTAAGCCATGGCACAGTTAACAATGATCCAAGCGATTACGGAAGCTCTGAAACTAGAGCTGAAAAATGATGAAAATGTTCTTGTTTTTGGTGAAGACGTCGGTAATAACGGCGGTGTATTCCGTGCGACTGAAGGTCTTCAGAAAGAATTTGGGGAAGACCGTGTTTTCGATACACCTTTAGCAGAATCAGGAATAGGTGGATTGGCGATCGGTTTGGCGTTGCAAGGGTATCGTCCTGTACCTGAAATCCAATTTTTCGGATTCGTTTTTGAAGTGATGGACTCAATCAGCGGCCAGATGGCGCGTATGCGCTACCGCAGCGGCGGCAGCCAGCATGCACCAATCACTATCCGTTCACCATTCGGCGGCGGCGTCCATACGCCTGAAATGCACGCTGATTCACTTGAAGGCCTGATGGCAGCGTCGCCAGGCTTGAAAGTGGTAATTCCATCCAATCCATATGATGCAAAAGGTTTGCTGTTATCTGCAATTCGCGATAACGATCCGGTTATTTTCCTTGAGCACATGAAATTGTATCGTTCATTCCGCATGGAAGTGCCTGAAGAAGAATATACGATTCCTTTAGGTAAAGCTGAAGTGAAGCGTGAAGGAAAAGACTTGACCATCATCGCTTATGGCGCAATGGTTCAGGAAAGCATGAAAGCTGCAGAAGAACTTGAAAAAGAAGAGTACTCTGTTGAAGTCATCGATTTGCGTACGGTACAGCCGCTTGATATCGAAACAATCATTGCATCTGTCGAGAAAACGGGCCGTGCAATGGTGGTTCAGGAAGCTCAAAAACAAGCTGGAATTGCTGCAAACGTTGTTGCGGAAATCACAGATCGTGCAATATTAAGCCTGGATGCACCAGTACTGCGTGTAACAGCTCCAGATACTGTATTTGCATTCTCGCAAGCAGAGGAAGTTTGGCTTCCTAATGCGAAGGATATAGTAGAAACAGCGAAAAAAGTGCTTACTTTTTAAATAGATAGAGAAGAAAGGGTGAAACTGATGGCTTATGAATTTCGTTTGCCGGATATCGGAGAAGGTATCCACGAAGGTGAAATCGTAAAATGGTTCGTCAAAGCCGGCGATAAGATCGAAGAAGATGATGTACTGGTAGAAGTCCAAAACGATAAAGCAGTTGTTGAAATTCCATCACCGGTTTCCGGGACAGTTGAAGAAGTACTGGTGGAAGAAGGCACAGTGGCAGTAGTCGGTGACGTGCTTGTCCGAATTGATTCTCCGGATGAAGATGGCGGAGCAGCTGAAACTGATGCTGAAACCGAAAAAGAGGAATCAGCTCCTGAAGCGGAAGAAGAAACTGAAGAGCAAGTTCAGGCTGGTACTGCTGAATCCGGCCAGGATGTCGAGAAGGAACCTGCAAAAGAGCAGAAACCTGAAGGCGACACTGGTGCCGGCAAACAGCCGCAGGCAGATGAATCGGCGGAAACAGATCCGAATGCACGAATTATCGCCATGCCGTCTGTCCGCAAATTTGCGCGTGATAAAGATGTTGATATCAAGAAAGTCAAAGGTTCAGGAAATAATGGCCGCATCATGAAAGAAGATGTGGAAGCATTCCTGAGCGGCGATCAAAAAGCTGATGAGCCTGCAAAAGAAGCAACGGCCGAAAAAGCGGCTGCATCACCTGAAGAATCAGCGCCTAAAGAAGAAACAGCTGCGGCAGCACCTGCAGTGCCTGAAGGCGAATTCCCGGAAACACGCGAGAAAATGTCTGGAATGCGCAAAGCGATTGCGAAAGCGATGGTTCATTCCAAACACACAGCTCCACATGTTGCTTTGATGGATGAAGTGGATGTGACAGAACTTGTTGCACACCGCAAAAAATTCAAGGACATCGCCGCTGAGAAAGAGATTAAATTGACTTACCTTCCATACGTAGTGAAAGCGCTGGTCAGCACATTGCGTGAATTCCCGGCACTTAATACGTCGTTTGATGATGAAACAAGCGAAGTGATCCAGAAGCATTATTATAATATCGGAATTGCGGCTGACACTGAAAAAGGTCTGCTGGTTCCAGTTATTAAAAATGCGGACCGTAAATCGGTATTCGCTATTTCCGATGAAATCAACACCCTTGCAACCAAAGCGCGCGAAGGTAAATTGACTTCAGCGGAAATGAAAGGCGCATCTTGCTCGATCACTAATATCGGTTCTGCAGGCGGGCAGTGGTTCACTCCGGTCATCAACCATCCGGAAGTGGCGATTCTTGGAATCGGCCGCATCGCTGAAAAGCCTGTAGTTAAAAATGGTGAAATTGTAGCCGCTCCTGTGTTAGCATTATCATTGAGCTTCGATCACCGTATGATCGACGGAGCGACAGCGCAGCATGCGTTGAATCACATCAAACGTTTGTTAAGTGAACCAGAATTACTATTAATGGAGGCGTAAAATTATGGTAGTAGGAGATTTTCCAATCGAAACAGATACGCTCGTCATCGGTTCAGGCCCTGGCGGATATGTAGCAGCAATCCGCGCAGCGCAGACTGGCCAAAAAGTTACAATCGTTGAAAAAGAATATATCGGAGGCGTTTGTCTGAACGTCGGATGTATCCCTTCGAAAGCGATGATTTCCGTAGGTCACCGTTTTGAAGAAGCTCAGCATTCCGAAGACATGGGTGTTGTAGCTAAAGAAGTAGAGCTGAACTTTGAAAAAGCCCAGGCTTTCAAAGACGGTGTTGTTAAAAAATTGACTGGCGGCGTCGAGTCTTTATTGAAAGGCAATAAAGTCGAGATTGTCCGTGGTGAAGCTTATTTCGTCGATGAGAACACTGTAAAAGTGATGGATGACAAATCATCGCAAACTTATAAATTCAAGAATGCGATCATTGCTACAGGATCTCGTCCGGTAGAAATCCCATCTTTCAAATTCACAAAACGCGTTATCAATTCAACTGGCGCTTTGGCGCTTCAGGAACTTCCAGGAAAACTTGTCGTGATCGGCGGCGGTTATATCGGAACGGAACTTGGAACTGCTTTTGCGAATATGGGATCTGAAGTGACGATTCTTGAAGGTGCACCAGATATCCTTGCTGGATTTGAAAAACAGATGACAGCCATCGTCAAAAAAGGATTGAAGAAAAAAGGTGTTGAAGTCATCACGAAGGCTTCCGCTAAAGGCGTAGAAGAAACGGACTCAGGAGTCAGCGTTACTTATGAAGCAGGCGGAGAAGAGAAAACCGTTGATGCCGATTACGTATTGGTGACTGTTGGACGCCGTCCGAATACTGATGAAATGGGTCTTGAAGAATTGAACATCAAGATGAGCGAGCGCGGTCTTGTCGAAGTCGACAAACAATGCCGTACAAGCATCCCTAACATCTATGCAATCGGTGACGTGGTAGCTGGACTTCAATTGGCGCATAAAGCGTCTTACGAAGGTAAAGTAGCTGCTGAAGCAATTGCAGGCGAGAAGTCTGAAGTTGATTATATGGCTATCCCGGCTGTCTGCTTTACAGATCCGGAACTTGCGAGCGTCGGTCTGTCTGAAGAACAGGCTAAAGAGGAAGGTTTCGAAGCTTCAGCTGCGAAATTCCCATTCGCTGCTAACGGCCGTGCTTTGTCGCTTAACGCAACTGACGGTTTCGTGAAATTGGTTTCACGTAAATCCGACGGTTTATTGCTTGGCGCTCAAATCGTTGGCGTTGGCGCTTCTGATATGATCGCTGAACTCGGATTGGCAATCGAAGCAGGAATGACTGTGGAAGATATCGCCATGACGATTCACGCTCACCCTACATTGGCTGAAATTTCAATGGAAGCAGCAGAAGTTGCCCTTGGAACGCCGATCCATATTATCAAATAAGAGTTCTTGCTATAATTTGGATACTCCTCAACCACAGTTTTGCTGCGGGATGAGGAGTATTTTTTTTGATTTGTTTTGATAAGAGTTGTAGAAATGTGGTAATATTATGTGCGAAAGGGCTAAGGTGATTCTACAGATGATACAGGCAAAATGGATATTGATGGCAGCAGGATTGGCTCTTTTGACCGCTTGTTCAAGCGGCGAAGATAACTCAGCTGCAACTGATGCAACTAATGAAACTGAAGAAACAACTTCTGAAACGAAGGAAGAATCGGTGGAGGATTCCGCTGATGCAGACGTAGCTGAGGAAGAATTGACTGAAGAAGAGGAAACTGAAGAGAACGCAGATGAAGAAGGGGAGACGGTGCAGGCTGAACCGCTTTATCGTGTAAATCCTGCCAACTCGTCAGTAGAGCCGATTTCGGATGCGAATCCGCAAGCGGTCTTGATTACGATTGATGATGCCCCGGACAAGCAAGGTGTAGCTATGGCTGAAACGTTAAAGGAATTGAATGTACCAGCAATCTTTTTTGTAAATGGCCACTTCATTGATACAGACGAAGAAGAAGAAAACTTGAAGAAAATTCATGATATGGGATTTGCTATTGGCAATCATACATATTCACATCCAAACTTGAAAACAATTCCTGAAGACCAGCAGCGTGAAGAAATAGTTTCGTTGAATGATCGTATTGAAGAGATTATCGGTGAACGTCCAGAATTCTTCCGTGCGCCTCATGGCGTCAACACCGATTTCAGCAGAGCTTTGGTGGAAGAAGAAGGAATGGTGCTGATGAACTGGACATTCGGCTATGACTGGGAGCAGCAGTACATGGAAGCTGGCGCTTTAGCTGATATCATGGTGAACACGGAATACCTGCGTGACGGAGCGAACCTTCTGATGCATGACCGCGCCTGGACTGCTGAAGCATTGCCGGCAATTGTCCAGGGGCTGGAAGAAAAAGGCTATGAATTTATTGATCCAGCTGCAATTGAAGGCGTCGAATAACAAAAACCGGAAGTGCAAATTCTGCACTTCCGGTTTTTTTAATGGACAAGAAAGTATAACTTTTTAAGTATGATGATTTTTAGAAAAAAGTGTTTTCGTGTCCAGACTCCAGCGCCCAGCCCCTCGAGTCGCTTTTCTTTACCTGATTGCGAGCTGTTCTTTAATGACGCGCAACATTTTTAAGGTATCGTCTTCGGGTCCCTGAACCGGCAATCCCGCTTCCACGTTCATGTGGATATATTCGATATTTTCCTGCGTGATGATTTCACCTGGAATGAAGATAGGGATGCCGGGTGGATACACCATGATGAACTCGGCTGAAATGCGTCCGACAGCATCGTCAATCTCTACAACTTCAGTAGTCGCATAAAAAGCGTCCCGCGGAGTCATCGCCAATCTCGGGATATCGGGAAGCAGAACTGTCGGCTCTATAATTGCAGCCTCATGATCAAAAGCTTCGCTCATCCGCTGCAGCGCGTTTACCAGCAAGTTCAATTCTTTTCGCGTATCTCCAATGGTAACCAGGCACAGTATATTGTAAAGGTCGGAAAGCTCAATTTCGATATTGGCGTTCTCCCGCAGCCATTCTTCAGCCTGATGGCCTGTGATGCCGAGATTTTTTACGCTGATCAGTAATTTCGTCGGATCCATGTCATAGGTGGCAGAAGTCTTGAGCAATTCTTTGCCTACACAATTCAAATGCGCGATTTTATTGATCCGTTTACGGGCATCGTTCGCCAGGCGGATGGCCTGATCGATCAGGTCCGCTCCGTGGATGGCCAATTGCCTTCTGGCTGTATCCAGAGACGCCAGGATAGGATAGGAAGTTGAGGTTGTCGTCAGCATCGACAAGGTCGACTGGACACGTTTCGCTGAAACGAGACCTTCCCGGACATTCAGCACAGAACTCTGGGTCATGGAACCACCCAATTTGTGGACGGAAGTGGCAGCCATATCAGCCCCTGCAGCCATTGCCGAAACAGGCAGGCCTTTATGGAAATGGATATGGACACCGTGCGCTTCATCGACCAGCACAGGAATATCCCGGCCATGTGCGATGTCGACAATGCGTTTCAAATCAGCCGCTATCCCAAAGTAGGTAGGGTTGATGACCAGTACGGCTTTGGCATCCGGGTACTCATTCAAAGCTTTTTCTACAGCTTCTGCAGAGATGCCGTGTGAAATCCCGAGTTCGGGATCCACTTCAGGATGAATGAAAATCGGAACAGCGCCTGCAAAAACGATGGCCGACATAATGGATTTATGGACGTTGCGGGGAACGAGAATTTTGTCATTCGGACCGACCACACTCAGGATCATCGTCATGATGGCGCCGCTCGTTCCTTGGACCGAGAAGAAAGTTTGGTCAGCGCCAAAAGCCTGAGCCGCCAATTCCTGTGCTTTTTTAATGGCTCCTTTTGGTGAGTGCAAGTCATCGAGCGGTGCAATATTGATCAAATCTATGGATAGAATATTATCGCCGACAAATTCGCGGAAAGCGGGATCGACGCCCTGGCCCTTTTTATGGCCGGGAATATGGAATTGTATCGGATGCCGATTGCGGTGCTTCAGTAAAGCATCGAATAATGGAGTTTCTAATTGTGACAATGGATTACCACCTCGCTTATAAAAATGAAAACAAAATGAATTATAGCATGTAGATGCAAGCTATTCTATAAAAATAAAAGGATTTTACATATCAATATCGAATACAGGATAAGCAGAAAGAAAGGAGTGGCACTATGCATTTTAAAACTCGCATAACTGAATTGCTGGGAATTCAAATACCCATTATACAAGGCGGCCTCGCTTATCTGGCCTATGCAGAGCTTGCTGCTGCAGTGTCCAATGCTGGGGGACTCGGACAAATTACAGCAATGAGCTTGTCTTCGCCCGATGAACTGAGAGATGAAATCCGCAAAGTGAGATCAATGACTGATAAACCTTTCGGAGTCAATTTCGCAATCGGCGATCACGGCCGCCAGTTTTCGCACATGCTGGAAGTGGCAATTGAAGAAAAAGTTCCCGTCGTTTCCATGACAGGAGGAAACCCGACTCCGATATTCGAACAGCTGGAAGGGACATCTATTCGAAAACTGGTTCTGGTGGCAGCGCGTAAACAGGCCATCAAGGCAGAAAAACTCGGGGCGGATGCTGTAATGGTTGTCGGTCACGAAGGCGGGGGCCATTTGGGCCGCGACGATATCGGCACTATGGTTTTGATTCCTCAGGTGGTTGATGCCGTATCGATTCCTGTCATTGCATCGGGTGGCATCGGTGATGGCCGTGGCTTGATGGCGGCGCTGGCATTAGGCGCCGAAGGAGTGGAAATGGGAACCCGGTTCATTGCGACGAAAGAATGTGTTCATGCGTCTGAAGCTTATAAGGATGCGTTGGTCAACAGTACCGAAAACGATACGGTTATCATTAAACGCAGCATCGGTGCGCCTGCACGAACTCTTAAAAACAGCTGGACCGATAGGATCCTTGAAATCGAACATCAAACCCCTACGTACGATTCGCTGAAGGATTACATCAGCGGTGAAGCGAATAAACGCTTTATATATGACGGACAAGTTGAGCGGGGGTTTGGCTGGGCAGGCCAAGTGACAGGGATGATCCAGGATGTGCCCACTGTACAGGAATTATTTGATAGAATGGTGGAAGAAGCGGCTGGCATCTCCAGGAAATGGGGAAGCTTTGAGTAAGGAGGGAATAAATGATGGACTATTCATATCCTTTTTCAATGGATTGGAATACAGAAGAGATTGTGGATGTGGTTTCATTTTTTGAAGGAATCGAGATGGCTTATGAAAAAGGGATCAGCCGGGACGATATGATGGCCAGATACCGTAAGTTCAAACAAGTGGTACCTGCAATTTCCGAAGAAAAAACTTATTTCAGGGAATTTGAAGAGGAAAGCGGCTATGCCAGTTTTCCTGTCGTCAAAGAATTGAAGGCATCGCCGACCGGTCCAAATATTAAAATGAAGAAATAAATGAAAACCGCAGCGGAAATTTTTCCGCTGCGGTTTTTTGCATCTACTGATTATTATTGCCGAGCATCGTGTTGTAAATCGGAAGCAATTCATCGAACGTCTTTTCAGCAAGCTGATCGAATTGCTCCTTGCTCAAATGATCGGCTTCTTCCCGTTCGAGGTGGCGGCCGATAACAAACTCACCTTTTTTGACATCCCGCAGGCGCTTCAATAATTTCTTAAGTCCTTCCTCGCCCAGTTCGTCGACTGAAGAAGCTTCAGGTTTCATATGGTCGCCGGACAGCACCATGTCTCCAGGGAGATTATGGATCAGCTCTGAATCCAAAAGCCGTTCAGCCATAGCGGCTTTCCCGTTCGCTTCGTAAATTACAGCAAGAATGATGAATACATGGCTCTCCCAAAGTCCGATTTGAAAATGCGGAACCGCCTTATATCCACGTTTATTCGGAGCGAAGGCCACCCAGCTGTCATTTGGCGGATTTACCGTACGGCGCATGTGTTTCGCTACGTGCGGATGGAATTCTTCACCGGTTTTACCCGAGAAATAAGCTGAATACTGTTCACCCAGTTCTTCGAATTTCGGCCGCACTTTTTCGGCCAAAGCCGCCATTCTGGCTTCCAGTCCGGGTGTTTCAAATACTTTGAAATGTTTCTCGTTCCAATAAGACATAAAAATGATTTCCTCCTTACAAGATGCACATGAAATACATATTACAGGACTTCAATAAAAAATTATAGAAAGACGTTTTTGATTTGATGCATTCGGGTAATTGATTGATAACAACCTTAATTTTTCGGAATTATTGGAATCAAAAAGGGGAAGGGGTGCTAAAGATGAAACAGATGATCCAAATAATCCGTAAAGCAGACGTCGAAAAAGAATATATCCACGTATTGAAGCTTGAATTAGATTATGAGCTTGCTTCCCTCTTTGATGCAATGCAGCAAGAAGATAATCGCGAAATAGAGAAAAGCAAAAAACGGCTTCAGGAAATACACGTGGAACTGGAGGCACTTCATGCGCTTTAATAACCTACATTTATAAAGGCACCTGCTGGAGTATGACAGCGGGTGCCTTTTGACGTTATACTAATGGAAACAGAGGAGGCTTTTTTATGGATTTGCACGCTATGGACAGATATATAAAATCGATGATCAAAGAAGCGGGACATAAAATCCGGAACTCTTTCCTGTCGGATATATCCATCGAATCGAAATCCGACGCGAATGACCTGGTTACAAATATCGATAAAGAAATAGAACAGTTTTTCATATCCAATATCAACCGGGATTTTCCTGAACACCGGATTTTTGGGGAGGAAGGTTTCGGGGATGACATTCGCGACCATCATGGAGTCATCTGGTTGCTCGATCCCATTGATGGAACGATGAATTTTGTGCATCAAAAACGCAACTTCGCAATTTCCCTGGGCATCTATGAAGAAGGCGTCGGCAAATTGGGGTACATATATGATGTTGTGAATGACGATCTTTATCACGGGGTGCAGGATGGCGGCGCTTATTATAATGATGAACGCCTGAAAAACCTGAACGACACCAGTATAGAAGAATCCATCCTGGCAATGAATGCTACCTGGGCAGTTCCGAATCGCTATTTCGACCATAACGCAACGTTGAAGCTTATTCAGGACGTGCGCGGCATCCGTTCCTATGGTTCAGCTGCACTGGAATTGGCTTATCTCGCCAGCGGCAGAATAGATGCCTATATTTCCATGAGGCTGTCTCCGTGGGATATAGCAGGTGGAATGGTGATTGCCAGGGAAGTGGGGGCGATTGCCACCAACTTTAAGGGCGAACCTGGCAACCTGTTGAAGCAGGACACATTTCTCGCGGCCAATCCTTCCATCCATTCACGGATACTGGAAAATTATATTCAAGCAAAATAAAAAGGATGCGTAAAAGCATCCTTTTTATTTTTGCCCGCAAACTGGAGTGTTGAAATTGCAGTTGTAAGATGGTATTTTTTTATCAAATAAGATAATTAAACGTTTATTACAGTAGCCCTGCTTCGATCATCGAGCGTTTTTTCTTGAAGCCCATAACCATGACGACACCCAATAAGATTATTGCCAAAAAAATCATTGGAAAGCTGCGGAATGCTACAGCGAGACCGATTCCGACCATGGCCAATAATGCCGCTAATGAGTATAGAACGAAAATCCATTTAATGTTTTTCATTTATTTTCCTCCTGCTGATGGAACCTGAAATAAAATCTTAGGGTTTTTTCCCTATATGTGCTATACTAGCACAGTTATAGACATGAAAAAAGAATATTGGAGTGAAATTATGACTAACTTACGAAATGATTTAAGAAACATTGCGATTATTGCCCACGTTGACCATGGTAAAACGACGCTTGTGGATCAGCTGCTGCAGCAATCAGGTATCTTCCGTTCTAACGAACATGTGGAAGAACGTGCAATGGACTCTAACGATATTGAAAGAGAACGCGGAATCACTATTCTGGCGAAAAATACTGCGATTCAATATAAAGAAGCTAAAATCAACATTTTGGATACACCTGGACACGCCGATTTCGGCGGAGAAGTGGAACGTATCATGAAAATGGTTGATGGAGTCCTTTTAGTTGTCGATGCTTATGAAGGCTGTATGCCACAAACACGCTTTGTATTGAAGAAAGCTTTGGAACAGAACTTGAAGCCTATCGTTGTAGTAAACAAAATTGACCGTGATTTCGCACGCCCTGAAGAAGTGGTTGACGAAGTCATCGAATTGTTCATCGAACTTGAAGCAAATGACGAACAACTGGAATTCCCGGTGGTTTTCGCATCAGGTATGAACGGTACTGCAAGTCTTTCATCAGATCCTGCAGATCAGGAAGAAAACATGCAGGTTATTTATGATGCAATCATGGAACATGTACCAGCGCCAGTCGATAACAGAGATGAGCCACTACAATTCCAGGTCGCTTTACTTGATTACAACGACTATGTCGGCCGTATCGGTATCGGCCGCGTATTCCGCGGAACAATTGAAGTCGGACAATCTGTTGCTTTGATGAAGCTCGACGGTTCAGTCAAGAATTTCAGAGTTACGAAAATCCATGGTTTCATGGGTCTTAAACGGATTGAAATTCAAAAAGCTGAAGCGGGCGACCTGATTGCCATTTCTGGTATGGAAGATATCAACGTCGGGGAAACTGTGTGTCCACAGGACCACCAGGAAGCTTTACCGATTCTGCGTATTGATGAACCTACCCTACAAATGACATTCCTGGTCAACAACAGTCCGTTTGCAGGTAAAGAAGGTAAATTCATTACTTCAAGAAAAATCCAGGAACGTTTGGATGCTCAATTGGAGACTGACGTTTCGTTGCGTGTAGAACCAACAGACTCTCCGGATGCATGGATTGTCTCTGGACGCGGAGAACTGCATTTGTCGATCCTTATCGAGAACATGCGCCGTGAAGGATTCGAACTTCAGGTTTCTAAACCCGAAGTAATTGTACGCATGGTTGATGGCGTACGCTGTGAGCCGGTTGAACGTGTACAAGTTGATGTACCGGAAGAATATACGGGTGCAATCATTGAATCACTTGGTGAACGTAAAGGCGAAATGCTGGATATGATCAACAATGGTAATGGACAAGTCCGTTTGGTATTTAACGTACCTGCTCGCGGGTTGATCGGTTATACAACAGAATTCCTTACGCAGACTCGCGGATACGGAATCATCAACCATACATTCGACAGCTATCAGCCAGTGGCTTCAGGCCGTGTAGGCGGACGCCGTCAGGGTGTATTGGTATCCATGGAGCGCGGTAAAGTTTCGACTTACGGCTTAATGGGAATCGAAGACCGCGGAACTGCATTTGTTGAAGTCGGTGCTGAGATCTACGAAGGCATGATCGTCGGCGAACATAACCGCGACAGCGATTTGACTGTAAACATCGTTAAGATCAAAGCTGCAACTAACATCCGTTCAGCGAATAAAGATCAGACAACGACTATGAAGAAAGCCCGCTTGTTGAGCCTTGAAGAAGCACTTGAGTACTTGAATGATGATGAGTACTGTGAAATCACGCCTCAAACAATCCGTTTGCGCAAGAAGATTCTTGATAAAAACGAACGTGAGCGTATGGCTAAGAAGAAAAAAGTTGCCATCGAAGAATAAAGTATGGAAGGATGTATAATCCGTGGATGAACGATCCTTTGTCTATGACAGTATGTATCCGGTAGCTCGAGTTCTTTATCAGAACCTGCCAATCGAAGTGGCAGGATATGCATTATTTGCAATTATCCTGTTGCTTTCAGCTTTGGTATATAAATTGGGTTTTGCTAAAAAGCTGCCGCTCGGAAAAAACATCGTAATAGGTCTTTTCCTTGCAGCTGGAGGTTTAGGGTTAACATTTCTTGCCTTTTTCCTGCCGGTTGTCGAGGGACTGGTCATTGCCGCGCTGATCCTGATTCTTTATAAAATCCGCTTATGGCGCGAAAAACGCGAAAACGCTGCATCTCATTGAGATGCAGCGTTTTTTCTTTCGAACGTTTTATACAGGATAGGAAGCAGCAGGGAATAGGCGAGGTGGCCGAAAATCCAATACGTGATCGCTTCCCAGTCGGTAAGGCCTGGCACCTTGTCGGTGATCGCCAACGATGATAATACGAAATAGAGTATATATGTCGGTGAGCAAAGGATCAGGCTGAGAACAGTCAATTGACCGAATGTGTAGGGACGGCGTTTCGCGAAGTAGACGTAAACGATGCCGATTACGACGGAAACCGCGGTATGAAATAAAAACTCTGTCATTTCAGACCATTCTATTTCACCGATAACAGGGATGAAATCCACATTCAATAGAAGCAAATACACATTTACGCCTGTTACAGCCTGTATCCATTTAAATAATAGACCCAGGATCAGCCCGCTCCAAAATCCGATCCAGACCCCTTTCAGGAACTTCATCAAAAGTCTTCCTCGATCTTGCGTGAGCTGCGGTAAAAGTGGAAATTACCGGTTGCCAGCCGTTCTTTGGTCCGCTGCTCGATCCGCTGGTGGCAATTATTGCACATATGGGTGTGGATGGGGCGGTTTCTGAGGCGCTTAGCCTCAAGCGTATCATCCACCAGTTCTTCGATGGTGTCACATATTACACATTTAACACGCATTTTGTTTCACTCCTATTCTACGCGGATGGCTGATACATTTGTGATCGGATTGCCAAGATTGCTTCCATCAGGCAACAGTACATGCACAGGGCCGTCCTCGCGGAGCGGCTTGCCTTCATGGCTGAATTTCAGCACCAGTTCTTTTGAAGCTTCGAGTGGGAAGCTGAAGTCGCCATCAGCCGTTTCAAAAACAACGGTTTCCGCAGTCTTATATGGTTCGGCATTTTCGATGAAAGGCTTGAAGAGGATGCCGAAAGTGCCGGTAAGCATCTCTTGCTTCTCTTGCTTTTTATACTTTTTCTCTGAATTCAAAGTAGGGGGCACTGTTGCGCCTTCCATAATTTCACGTGACCAATGTTCACCCATGCCACGTTTATATTCTTCCATTTCATCACGTTCGATGCGATCTTCAGTAAAATACTTTTCAAGGTCCAGTTTACGGTCGTCAAAAATCCACACTGTTGGATCCAGAGTCAGTTTAAATCCCACGTCGCCTTTGAATTGAATAATATATTCCATTAGTAAAACCCTCCATCTAGATAATCTCTCTTCTATCAGTATACCTGTCTTTGTCAAGTTCCTAAAGTGATTGCTTCCGGAGAAGAGGAGGCTTGCAATTTGGCTGTTTAAAAGATACACTTTAAACAGGTCGAATAGAAGAAATTTCAGTAAATGGGGGAGTCCTCATGGAACATACAGAAGAACAAACTTATCAGCATAAAGCGTTGGATCTCCTCAAAGCCGATGCGCTGAAAATAGAGCAATTGATAAAAGTCCAAATGGACAATCTGACTTTGCCGTCCTGCCCATTATATGAAGAAGTCCTTGATACGCAAATGTTCGGTCTGTCGCGTGAAATCGATTTTGCAGTGAAGCTTGGCCTGATTGAAAAGGAAGACGGTAAAAACTTAATGGATACGCTGGAAAAGAAATTATCCATCCTTCATGAAGCGTATACGAATAAATAAAGCAAACTCAAACGATTTTTGTTTGAGTTTTTTTACTAAGAAAAATTATAAATGAGGTTTGAATATATGAAACAGTACATAAAGCGCTATGCCGCTAATTTTGATTACCCCCTTCTTTTCGTTTATCTCGCATTAACCCTCTTTGGCCTGGTCATGATATACAGTGCAAGCATGGCCTGGTCCGTCTACAGATATGGCTGGGAGCCCAATCACTTCTTCAACCAGCAAATAGTGAACTTAGCCTTGGCGTTGCCGGCGTTTGTGCTGGGCGCTATTTTCCCTTATAAGCATTTCAGCAAGAAGTGGATGATGATGTCGATCCTTTTCGTCGTTTTCAGCGGCCTGATACTGGTGCACTTTATCGGATATGCCGGAGGCGGGGCGCAAAGCTGGATCTACATCGGTTTTGCCAGCATCCAGCCTTCTGAAATTGCGAAAGTGGGATTGATCTTCTATCTGTCTGGCGTTTTCTCGAATAAATACAAAAAAGGTACGATCAATCAACTGAACGAATCGATCATCCCTCCGGTGATCGTCTTGGCTTTCGCGTTGTTCCTGGTGTTCAGGGAACCTGACATCGGGTCAATGGGGATCATCGCATTAGTGGGCTTGAGTGTCATGGCAGCCAGCGGGATCCGTTTCAGCATGTTCCTGAAACTTGCCGGGATTGTGGCAGCGGCAGCCGCTATTTTCATCGTTCCTTTCCTTATTTTTGCGCAGGATATGATTCTGACAGAGAAACGGCTTGGACGTCTGGAAGCCTTCCTGAATCCTTTCGTGGATGAATTGGGCTTTGGCATGCAGATTGTAAACGGCTATCTCGCAATCGGTTCTGGCGGGATCAGCGGTTTAGGTCTGGGACAGTCCATACAGAAGCTGGGCTATCTGCCGGAACCGCACACGGATTTCATCATGTCCATTGTAGCTGAAGAACTTGGAGTCCTGGGTGTGGTATTCGTGATCGGAGGACTTGGATTTATTGTGCTGAAGGGCCTGTCGATCGCCATGACCACGAAAGATCCTTTGGCGCGAATGCTGTCAGCGGGTATCGCCAGCATGATCGGCATACAGACTTTCGTCAATCTGGGCGGATTATCCGGGCTGATTCCACTGACAGGTGTTACCCTGCCATTTATAAGTTATGGCGGAACTTCCGTAATTTTGTTATCGTTAGCTATGGGAGTCTTAATGAATGTCTCCATGTTCCACAAATATGAAAAAACAAAAAAATAAAGGGTGTGCTGCATTGTGAAAAAGATCAATAAGATTTTGGTGGCAAACCGCGGAGAAATCGCTATCAGGGTTTTCCGCGCCTGTACAGAACTGAAAATTCCAACAGTTGCAATTTATTCACAAGAAGACAGCGGTTCATATCATCGTTATAAAGCAGACGAATCGTATTTGGTAGGAAAGGGTAAAAAGCCGATTGATGCTTATCTGGATATAGAAGATATCATCCGTATCGCAAATGACACGGATACTGATGCAATCCATCCGGGTTACGGCTTTTTATCCGAGAATGTTCATTTTGCACGCAGATGTGAAGAAGAAGGAATCCTGTTCATCGGACCTACTTCAGCGCACCTGGACATGTTCGGCGATAAAGTGAAAGCGCGTTCACAGGCGATTGCTGCCGGAATTCCTGTAATACCTGGAACTGACGGACCGGTGGAATCACTCCAGGAAGTGGAAGAATTCGCTAAGACAGCCGGTTTTCCTTTGATGATCAAAGCTTCTTTAGGCGGCGGTGGCCGCGGCATGCGGATTGTCCGCAATGAGGAAGAACTGGCATCATCTTATGAAAGAGCGAAATCGGAAGCGAAAGCTGCTTTTGGTTCTGATGAAATGTATGTAGAGAAATTTGTTGAGAAACCGAAGCATATCGAAGTCCAGATTCTGGGTGACCAATATGGCAATATCGTCCACCTCTATGAACGCGATTGCTCGATTCAGCGCCGCCATCAGAAAGTCGTGGAAATAGCGCCTTCAAATTCAATCAGCAATGACCTGCGCAATGAAATCTGTGATGCTGCAGTAAAGCTGATGAAAAATATTGATTACATAAATGCAGGGACAGTCGAATTCCTTGTATCGAATGATGAATTCTACTTTATAGAAGTAAATCCCCGTATCCAGGTAGAGCACACGATAACGGAAATGATTACTGGAATAGACATAGTCCATTCCCAAATCCATATCGCCAGAGGCCATGAACTTCACGGTGATGTGATTTCCATTCCTTCACAGGATGAAATTCCGTTATTCGGTTTTGCGATTCAATCCCGTGTGACTACTGAAGATCCTGTTAATGACTTTATGCCGGATGCCGGTAAACTGATGGTCTATCGTTCCGGTGGCGGATTCGGTGTCCGTCTCGACACAGGCAACGCTTTCCAAGGCGCAGTAATTTCACCGTATTATGATTCACTGCTTGTGAAATTATCCACTTGGGCGCTTACATTCAAGGAAGCGGCAGGCAAAATGGACCGGAATTTACAGGAGTTCCGTATCCGTGGAATAAAGACAAATATTCCTTTTTTGGAAAATGTAGTTAAACACCCTAGTTTCATCAAAGGTGATTTTGATACAAGCTTCATCGATTCTACACCTGAATTATTCCTGTTCCCGGTAAGGCAGGACCGCGGGACCAAACTGTTAAGCTATATCGGCAATGTCACCGTCAACGGTTTCCCGGGAATCGAAAAGAAAAAGAAACCGATTCACGCGGCGCCAAGAAAACCGGAAATCGATCTGAGCACAACATTGCCGCCAGGTACGAAGCAGATTTTCGATGAAAGAGGAGCGGAAGGATTGGCTAAGTGGATCCATGAACAGGAAGATGTCCTCCTGACAGATACGACATTCCGTGATGCGCACCAATCTCTCCTAGCCACGAGACTCCGTTCATATGACATGTTTGCTGTTGCAAAAGAAACGGCGCATTTGCAGAAAGACCTGTTTTCAATGGAGATGTGGGGAGGGGCGACTTTTGATGTTTCTTACCGATTCCTCAAAGAAGATCCTTGGCAGCGTTTGATCAAATTGCGGGAGCAGATGCCGAATGTACTGTTCCAGATGCTATTCCGAGGAGCGAATGCAGTAGGCTATAAAAACTACCCGGATAATGTCATCCGTGATTTCGTGCGTAAATCAGGTGAAGCGGGAATCGATGTATTCCGTATCTTTGACAGTCTCAACTGGATCAAAGGGATGGAAGTGGCTATCGATGAAGTGAGGCAGAGCGGCAAAATTGCTGAAGCGGCAATATGCTACACCGGCGATATCCTGGATCCAAGCCGTGATAAATATACTGTACAGTACTACAAAGATATGGCGAAAGAGCTCGAAGCGTCCGGCGCGCACATTTTAGCCATCAAAGATATGGCGGGCCTTCTCAAGCCAGAAGCTGCTTACCGTTTAGTTTCCGAGTTGAAGGATACGGTATCCATGCCGATCCATCTCCATACACATGACACGAGCGGAAACGGAATTTATATGTATTCGAAAGCCATCCAGGCTGGGGTTGATATTGTCGATACAGCACTTGGTTCCATGGCAGGGCTTACTTCGCAGCCAAGCTCGAATTCATTGTATTACGCAATGAACGGCAGCGGCCGCGAAGTCCGTATGGATATTCAGGCACAAGAAAAACTTTCGCATTACTGGGAAGATGTCCGTAAATACTACAGTGATTTCGAAAGCGGCATGAACAGCCCGCATTCGGAAATCTACGTCCACGAAATGCCAGGCGGCCAATACAGCAACCTGCAGCAGCAGGCCAAAGCTGTCGGTCTGGGGATGCGCTGGGAAAATGTGAAGGAAATGTATTCCCGTGTCAATATGCTGTTCGGTGATGTGGTGAAAGTTACGCCTTCATCGAAAGTAGTGGGAGACATGGCGCTCTTTATGGTGCAGAATGATCTGGATGAAGAAACGGTCATCTCCAGAGGCGAAACGATCGATTTCCCGGAATCGGTCATCGAATTCTTCGAAGGATATATCGGTCAGCCACACGGCGGTTTCCCTGAAGAATTGCAGAAAGTGGTTCTGAAGGAGCGGAAGCCGATCACGGTTCGTCCAGGTGAACTTCTGGAACCTGCGGATTTTGATGACATCGGCAAAAAGCTTTTTGAGAAACTGGATCGTCCTGTAACCAGCCATGAAGTGCTTGCTTATGCTCTCTATCCGAAAGTTTTTGATGAATATTCGTTGACGAATAAAACATTCGGTGATGTTTCCGTACTGGATACGCTGACGTTCTTGTATGGCATGAGGCTCGGAGAAGAAATCGAAGTTGAAATCCAAAAAGGGAAAACGCTGATCGTTAAATTGGTATCTATCGGCGAACCGCAAAAAGACGGTACCCGTTCCATTTATTTTGAATTGAACGGCCAGCCGCGTGAAGTGAGCATCAAAGATATGACGGTAGAAACTGACAGTGCCGCCAAACCGAAAGCGGACCCAACTCAGGAAAGCCATATCGCAGCTACGATGCCTGGCACTGTTTTGAAAGTTGTTGCAGAGAAAGGCGCCAAAGTAAAACGCGGCGACCATCTGCTTGTGACGGAAGCCATGAAAATGGAAACGACGGTGCAGGCACCTTTCGACGGAACAATTACGGAAATCCATGTGAATGCCGCAGATGGTATTTCAACTGGAGACCTGCTGATAGAAATGGAAAGAAATTAAAAAAACGCGGGCGCATTTGCGTCCGCGTTTTTTATGATTTTGTATAACTCCGTGAAACCAGAAGTACCATATAACACAACAGCCCGAATAATAAACTGATGAAGAGGGAATGCAATAATGCAACAGCAAGATTTAACTTTGTCAGCACCACCAGCATGCCTGTCGTCGCCTGCATCATAACGATCGTGAAGGCGATGATCCAGCCCCAGTAAATTGCTCGCTGGTCTTTATAATGCTTGATGGCGTGCCACATGATGACACCTATCCAGATGATGATCAAACCGGCTGCAGCACGGTGTCCCATTTGAACCCATTCATACATATTGGAAGGGAGGGCAAATGAATCGTTGCGGCATAGCGGCCAGTCAGAACAGATCAGACTGGAGTTGGTATGTCTGACAAGCGCCCCTGTATAAATGACGATATAAGAATATAACGTAACACCGATCGTGTGGAATTTCAGTGTTCTGCCGATCTTCAGTTTCTCTGTATCGAATTTACGATCCACTTCAAAAACGAGAAGCGTCAGCAATAACACAGATGCAAAAGAGATAAGGGAGATTCCGAAATGGAGAGCGAGTATAAAATCACCCTGGCCCCATAATACTTGCGCTGCACCGATCAAAGCTTGCAGAACAAGGAAGAAAACGGAAGTGACAGCTAAAAATTTGGTCTCACGCACGTGGCCGAATTTTCGCCAAGCCCAGACAGCCAGAATCAGGATCAGAATACTGACAGCTCCTGTAACCAATCTGTGGGAAAACTCAATCAGCACTTCAGCTGTTATGACCTCAGGGATCAGTTGGCCATTACAGCCAGGCCAGTGCCGTCCGCAGCCCATTCCGCTTTCAGTCTTGGTGACAAGAGCGCCTCCCAGCAGAATAAAAAGCATGCCGATTGAAGCTGCTACTGCGAACCATTTTATATATTTGTTTTGCTGCAAGAATGCCACCTACTTTTTCTATATGAAAATACATTTATCCGTCCATAACCTGCATACTCGATAATAGCGAAACTCTGCTTAAAACACAACGGAAAATCAGCAATACCGGAAACTTTCGATATTTGGACATATTAAGGCGAGCCTTCACAAACTGTTCAAAAACTATTATTTTTCATTATTAAAAATGGAGGTGCAGTGATGTATGATAGGGTGAGTGCAATTTGAGGCTAACTCCCCATATTCATAGCTTTTATCGTTAAATTTCAGTTATATGTAGAAAAACGGCTGGATTTTAGATATAGTTATGGTTAGCGGACTATGCTTACAACTTTGAAAGGAGGAGGTTGAATGTCGAACGGCCGGTCTATGTCTGCGGAAGCACATGATGCGCCGGAAACTACCACCTTTGTCCAGGATTTTTTGGCACTTATAAAAATCGGGATTGTTAATTCGAACCTGATTACAGTATTCACTGGACTGTGGCTGGCGTTTCAGTTTTCTGACAGACATTTTCTACAGCATTTGGACATCCTCGTCTACACCCTGGTCGGATCAGCATTGATCATAGCAGGTTCTGCTGCCATGAATAATTATATTGATACAGATATCGATCCATTGATGGCGAGCAAGAAATCAAGGCCGACGGTAACAGGGAGATTCAAACCATCTGCTGTTCTGGCACTCGCTGTTTCTTTCATTGTTTTAGGCGAAATCTTTTTGTTTTCCGCATCTGTTTCAGCCGGGGTTCTCGGCATAGCAGGAACTCTGGCATACGTGGTCCTGTATTCGATGTGGTCGAAGAGAAGACATGTCGGCAATACTATTGTCGGCAGCATCTCGGGAGCAATCCCGCCGCTTATCGGATGGGCCGCAGTTGAACCAACTTTGGGTGCCGGTGCCTGGGCATTGTTCCTGATTATGTTCATTTGGCAGCCGCCGCATTTTTATGCGCTTGCCATGAAACGGACGGAAGAGTACCGGGCTGCAAATATCCCGATGCTGCCGGTGGTGAAAGGTTTCCACCGGACAAAAAAATCTATGCTGGCATGGGTTTTAATGCTGTTCCCTTTACCATTCCTTTTGCCGGAATTGGGAATTGGCTTCTTCATCTTAGCAACACTTTTGAATCTGGGTTGGCTGTTTCTGGCTATCCGGGGCTTTAAAGTGGAAGATGATCTGAAATGGGCGAAGAGTATGTTCATCTATTCGTTGAACTATATGACGATTCTATTCGTTGCGATGATCATATTTGCTGTATTCGTCTGATTTCCTATACTTAAAAACTTTTAAATGAGAGAGGGGTAAGAAAAGCTATGATGAAAGGACTTACTAATTGGCGTCTTTTCGCATTGTTGACAGCATTGCTCGTCTTTCTGTCGGGCTGTGGGCGTGAAGAGATTTCGACTCTGATCCCTGCTGGCAAGGTTGCGCAGGACCAATTCAATCTTCTGATCTTGTCTACAATCGTAATGACTTTTGTAATTATAGTTGTATCAGTCATCTTCGTATTGGCGATTGTTAAGTTCCGCCGCTCTAAGCTTGGGGATGATATGATCCCGGAACAAGTTGAAGGAAGCGCGAAACTTGAATTTATCTGGACAGCAGTTCCAATCGTACTGCTTTTGATCCTTGCAGTGCCGACAGTATATTCTACTTTTGATTTGGCGGATGTTACTGCTATGGATGCTGAAACTGAAGAAGGCGAAAAAGAGAATCTTACTGTCAACGTTACAGCTAAACTGTATTGGTGGGAATTTGAATATCCTGAACAAGGTGTTGTAACGGCTCAGGAATTGGTTGTTCCAACTGATGAACGCGTTTACTTCAATCTGATCTCTGCTGATATCAAACACTCCTTCTGGATTCCTTCAGTCGGCGGTAAACTCGATGTTAACCCGGAAAACGTCAACAAATTCTATCTTGAATTCGATCAGGAATCTTCTGAACTCGAAGACGGCGTCTTCTATGGTAAGTGTGCTGAGCTTTGCGGGCCATCACACGCATTGATGGACTTTAAAGTTAAATCAGTGGACCGTGAAGAATTCGATCAATGGATCGCGGCAATGCAGGAAGAACCTGAACCTGCAGCTGAAGCACTTGCACAAGAAGGTGAAGAAACATTCGCCAACAGCTGTATCGGCTGCCACGCTGTTTCAGGAACTGCTCCTGCAGGGATGCAAGGACCTAACCTTACAACCTTCGGCGATCGCAACCGTGTAGCTGGATTTTTGGAACATAATGAAGAGAATTTGAAAAACTGGATTGAAAATCCACAGGAATACAAACCAGGAAACTTGATGCCTGACGGCAAAACCAACAACGGCGGAGAACCATTCTCCGAACAGGAACTCGATGCGCTAGCTGCGTACCTGATGAGCCTGTCTGTTGAAGAGTAAAAGCGTCAGAGTGTAAAAAGGGAGGTATACAGTGTGAGTTCTTTAGCTCAAAAAAAGGGATTCGGCGCAGTCATATGGGATTATCTGACAACAGTAGACCATAAGAAAATCGCTATCCTCTATCTAATCTCAGGCGGCTTTTTCTTCCTTGTAGGTGGACTGGAAGCAATGATGATCCGGATCCAGTTGATGAAGGCAGGAAATGATTTCCTAAGTGCTGGATTATACAACGAAATTATAACAATGCACGGTACTACCATGATTTTCTTGGCGGCAATGCCATTGCTGCTGGCGTTCATGAACGCAGTTATGCCTCTTCAAATCGGGGCACGTGATGTAGCTTTCCCATTCTTGAACTCTTTGGGATTTTGGCTGTTCTTCTTCGGGGGAATCTTCCTGAACCTTTCGTGGTTCATGGGCGGCGCACCTGATGCCGGCTGGACAAACTATGCATCACTCGCTTTGGCTTCTGAAGGGCACGGAATTGATTTCTATTCACTTGGACTGACGATTTCAGGTTTCGGTACATTGATTGCAGGGATCAACTTCCTTGTAACGATCATCAATATGCGCGCACCTGGTATGACTTATATGAGGATGCCATTGTTCACATGGACGACTTTCGTCGCTTCAGCATTGATCTTGCTGGCATTCCCGCCACTTACAATCGGATTATTCTTTATGGTATTTGACCGTTTGTTCGGCGCGAATTTCTTCGTAGTCGAAATGGGCGGGAACACGATCATCTGGGAGCATTTATTCTGGATTTTCGGTCACCCTGAAGTTTACATTCTTGTATTGCCGGCATTCGGTATCTTCTCTGAAATCTTCGCGATTTTCTCGAGAAAACGCCTATTCGGTTATACAGCTCTAGTATTTGCAACAATCCTTATCGGTTTCTACGGATTCATGGTATGGGCTCACCACATGTTCACTGTCGGTCTTGGGCCAACTGCCAACGCGGTATTCGCATTAGCGACAATGATCATCGCGGTTCCAACGGGTATTAAAATCTTCAGCTGGCTCCTTACAATTTGGGGAGGAAGCATTTCATTCACCGTACCTATGGTTTATGCAGTTGCTTTCATTCCATCGTTCGTTGCCGGTGGGGTAACGGGTGTCATGCAAGCTATGGCGCCGCTTGATTACCAATTGCACGATTCTTACTTCATCGTCGCTCACTTCCATTACGTTATCGTAGGCGGGGTAGTGTTGGCGATCCTGGCAGGTACGCATTTGTACTGGCCAAAAATGTTCGGAACAATGTTGAGCGAAAAACTTGGAATGATCACATTCTGGTTCTTCTTCATCGGTTTCCACCTGACATTCTTCATCCAGCATTTCCTAGGGTTACTGGGTATGCCGCGCCGCGTTTACACATTCGGCGCTGACCAAGGCTGGGACCTGTTCAATATGATCAGTTCCGTCGGTGCTTTGTTCATGGCAATCGGTGTACTGGTAATGTTGGTTAACGTAGTATTGACTACTGTTAAAAATGTACGTGTCGGCAATGACCCATGGGGCGATGGCCGTACACTTGAATGGGCGATCCCTTCACCACCGCCATTCTATAACTTTGCACAAACTCCATTGGTCCGTGGTTTGGATACTTATTGGATCGAAAAAATGGAAGGCAATAAAGAAGGTATGGTCTATGCAGAGCCGCTTGGCGATGTCCACATGCCTAATGGTTCCATCATTCCATTGATCATGTCATTCGGAATGTTCGTTGCAGCATTCGGTGCACTTTACTTCCTCGATGATTCGAAACCTTGGGCACTTGCTGTATTGATCATCGGTCTTGGAATCACTTTCGGTTCGATGCTTGTCCGTTCATTGAAAGATGATCTGGGCTTCCATATCACGAAAGAAGAATTGATCGAAGATGCTAAGAGAGGAGGCAACACCGATGGACTTAAATAAGAGATATACCGCTCAATCCTGGCCGGATCATCCTGAAACGGCGACATTGGAAGGTAAAAACAAGTTCGTCGGATTCTGGTTGCTTCTGGCTGCTGAAACTGTAACCTTCGCCTCTCTGTTTGCCACTTATCTGGCTTTGAAAGACAGAGGGCCTGAGGGTTCTGAATTTACAGCTGCAGGATTATTCGAACTTCCACTGGTTTTTGCGATGACAATGATCCTATTGACTTCATCGTTGACAAGTGTGTATGCAATGCATCATATGAAAAACCATAATTTCAAAGCCATGCAGGCTTGGCTGGGCATAACTGTTTTGCTTGGACTTACTTTCCTTGGTTTGGAGATCTATGAGTTCAACCACTATGTGCACCTTGGCTTCGGCTATACGACCAGCGCGTTCAGTTCTGCATTCTTTACACTTGTCGGAACTCACGGTGCCCACGTACTATTCGGACTTAGCTGGTTCATCGCTTTGATGATCCGCAACTCAAAACGCGGATTGAATATGTATAACGCACCTAAATTCTACCTTGCAGCATTATACTGGCATTTCATCGACGTAGTATGGGTGTTCATCTTTACTGTAGTCTATCTGATGGGAGTGATCGGTTAATATGGCACACGATACAACTGAAAAAATCAGATCACACGCTGAGCACGAATTTTTAAAGAAGAAGAGATCAGCTGAAATGCGTCACCAGCTAACATCGTTTGCAATCATGATCTTCCTGACATTAATTGCATTCACGATGGTGGCGGCTGGATTCTCGACTTACCTGATCGTACCAATCATTCTTTTATTGGCTGCGGTTCAAGTAGTCCTTCAGCTATATCATTTCATGCACCTAAGCAATAAAGGCCACGGAACAGTAGCATTTTTCATGTTCAGTGGAATGTTTGTCGCCTTCATCACGATTTTGGCACTTGTAACTATCGTTTGGTGGTAAATAGCAATATAAAATCCCCCTTCACATAATTGTGAAAGGGGATTTTTTTTTGTAATTAAACAAATAGTGAAAGATGTTGGAGACAACTGAAATGTGTAGCATAAACTAAATATAGGGGGAGTACGGGAAATGTCATGATTCGTTCATTGATATGCTGGGGGTTCCGCTATATAATGGGGGTACTTGAGGAAAAGGAGGTATGTTAGGCATGCCAATCAGTATTTTCGGATTTCAGGCTTTATGGAGTCCGTATTACTTAGGAGCCCTTGTCTTGATCACTCTCTTCTATTTTTTAATCACAACCAAGTGGAGAGGTAAATTTAAGGACAGTGAACCTTTAAAGCAAAAAGAAGCGCTGCTGTTCGTTTCCGGAATGGCCTTGTTATATATTATTAAAGGGTCGCCTGTCGACCTATTGGGACATATTACATTTACGATGCATATGGTGCAGATGGCATTCCTCTTGTTGTTGGCGCCCCCTCTGATTATTATGGGGATTCCGTCATGGCTGTGGAGATGGTTCATCGATCTTCCTGTCATCAGACCGTTGTTCATGTTCTTCACTAAACCGATGCTTGCGCTGATTCTGTTCGGATTGTTCTTCTCAGTCTATCATTTGCCGCTTGTATTCGATTTCGTAAAACAGGATATGCTGCTTCATGCTGTTGTCAGCAGTCTGTTGTTCGTTTTCGCGATCTTCTACTGGTGGCCGGTAGTCAATAATCTGGAAGGGATGCATAAATTCCACGGTTTGAAAAAACTCGGATTCCTTTTCGGACTGAGTGTCCTGATGACGCCAGCATGTGCACTGATCATTTTTAGCAGTTCACCGTTCTATGCGACTTATACAGATGCGGATGCCTGGCTTCAGGCAATGGCACTTTGTGTGCCGGTCGGAACTTTATCACAATTGAATCTCTCCGGTCCCGAGTTGTTTACGTCCATGAGTTTGATTGAAGATCAGCGTACCGGTGGAATCACGATGAAAGTGCTTCAGGAATTAGTATTTACTGTATTCATTTGGCTGGTATTCTATGAATGGCTGCGCAATGAAAATGACAATGCAGATGAAATTACTGCGAAAGTGTTGCAGGATCGAAAAGAGATGGCTTATCACCGACATAATGGGTAAAGCATAAAAGGGGATTAAAAGAGATGGATTTACCGCTATTGCCAACTATCAGTACATTTTTTATCGTATTAAGCGCTATTTTTGTAGCGATTGGCTGGAATCTAATCCGGCAGCGCAGGATCGAAGCACATAAAAAGGTGATGCTTGCAGCAGGGGCTTCAGCTCTGACTTTCTTCATCATTTATGCGTCACGTACGATCTTCATTGGAAACACTGCATTCGGCGGACCGGAAGAGTATAAAATCTTCTATACGATTTTTCTTGTCTTCCATATCACCCTGGCGACAACAGGCGGGATCATGGGATTGATCACTATTTGGTGGGGCTTGAAGAACCGTTTGGATAAACACCGCAAAATCGGTCCTTATACCAGTGTCATCTGGTTCTTTACAGCAATTACGGGTGTGATGGTTTATCTGCTATTATATGTAATCTATAAAGGCGGACCGACAACTTCAGTGATCAAAGCGATTCTTGGCGGAGAATAAGAAAAGGAGAACCTCAAGGGGTTCTCCTTTTACAGTTTATTGAAAAAAGATAACTATAAGCAATTGATATTGCGCAAAACAGCTTCGCTTTCCTGGGGGCTTGTACTGAGCTAACTCGTGCTCGGTACCCTTCGCCCGAGTGGATCTCAGCATTTCGCGCGAAACGGAGTTGGAAAGCCAGCTCCGTTTCTAATCCCCTGGGAGTCTCGCTGGTTTGCTCCATATCTCAGTATGGCTTTCTATAGAAGTGGTCTAGAAAAGGAGAACCTCCAGGGGTTCTCCTTTTAGTGTGGAATGTTTTATTTGTTATATTTTAAAGTCGATTTTGATGATCCCGGCTTCACGTGCTGATGTGAAAAGGATGACGATCAGTGGGCCGATAAAGAATCCAAGGAAACCGATCAGCTGCAATCCGATGAACATCGCGATTAACGTCGCAAGCGGTGACAAGCCGATATGGGAACCCATGACTTTCGGTTCGACGGTTCTGCGGATGATCAGCAGGACAAGCGCCAGAACAGCCAATTGCGTGCCTTGTACGACGTCGCCAGTGATGAACTCATAGATGAACCAAGGTGTCAGGACGATGATTGAACCAAGGATCGGAATGAAATCGATGACCCAAATTATAAGGGACATGACAATGGCAACTTCAGGAGCAATGAACAGCAATGCCACCAGCGATACAAGGAAGATGATGACGCTGACGAGAAATTGGGCTTTCAGGAAGCCGAAGATGACATTGTTCAACCGGGCAGCCATGAAGCGGACTTTCTCTGCTGTAGTGTCTTTCAATCTGCTGAAAAGAATGCGTTTCAAATCGTCCAGGTCCAACATGAAAAGGAACAAAGCGATAAGGAAAACGATAAAGCTTACCAGGAAAGAAGGGATGCCTGTCAGGAGGTTAGTGACAGTATCATAATTGACGATGGTTAATAGCCAATCCCTGATGCCTTCCAGAAAAAGTGCCAGTTCTGTTTCGAATGAATTGACGACTTCAACTGGCAATTCTTCAGAAGAACGCAGGAAGAAATCCTGCATTTCCTCCCATATGGAGGAGAGGCTATTGATGTATACCGGCATATTTTGGGAAACCATGATCAGTCTGCCGATCAGGTACGTCACTGTCCAATAGAGAAAGGATGAGACGAGCAGCAGAAACACGATGAATGCAGTGATTACAGCTGATTTCCGCTGCCATTTTAAACGCTTCTGTAAAAAGACGACGAATGGCTCAAGAAAAATAGCCGTCAGCAGAGCCAATATTAACGGTATGGCAATTGGAATTATGTATATTGAAATTAATATTAATAACGAAATAATAAGTATTATTGTCAAAATCTTTTTATTCCACCACTTTGCCACGATAAACCTCCCAAAAACATTATATTATGATTATATCAATACCCATTTGTAAAGAAAACTTTTTAAAAAAATCCGCAGTTCAATGTTGAACTGCGGTTTTTTTCCAAGTGTCAACTCTGGCCATTAAATGGACCTGAACACTTTTCTACACTTGGATTTCAAATGCTTTTAATTCGGATTTAATTGTCGCCAGAATATCGGCGCAAGTTTTCAGCAGATGCTCTGGGAAGTGCTCATCTTCACCATATTCAACGCCGAATGGATAATAGTATTTACCGATTACCGGCTTCATAACTTTTACGGTTGCGTCGCCTGCATCAATATCGCCATCTACCGCATAAGCGAATACGCGCAGATAATAGCGGCCTTCACGGACATCGAATTTACGGTCGAACGTAACCCGCTCGTAATCCCATTGTCCTTCTTTAGTCATACCGTGTTTGCCCATAATATGCTGGAGCAAATTGAAGTCTACCAGAATGTCCTCAAGTCCTGTATTTTCAAAATACATAGGATCTCCTCCTCTATCTCAAAACTGACTCAATGCTCCTTTAATAATAGATGAAATTTGCGCTTGTTGCAATGGCTAGATTGTGTCAGTATAGAGGCGGCTGTTATAATTGATGAAAATAGCTTGGGAGGGTGGAAGACGATTGAAGAATTTATTGCGTATCATGATATTTCTGTCAATCATCCTCATTACATTTTTTTACTTTGATTCGTCGATAAATGAGAATGACATTCTGGAAGCTCCTCGAAAAGTGGACCCGCTGCCTGCGCAGGAGATCATAGAAAATCCTTTGGCGGTTGAACGACCTGATGAAGGGATATCCGTTTATATCGGGAAACCTTCGGAGGAGTGGATTGATGATTACGGTCAGCCTTCACGGATTGAACCTTCAGCATTCGGTTATGAATGGTGGATTTATAATCAGTCGTATTCCAATTATAAAATGGTAGGGGTCAAAGACCAGAAAGTCGTGCAGGTCTATACTGCCGGCACAGCAACCGATGCGGCTCCTTACAGCATCGGGCAGAGTATAGAAGATCTGTACCGGTTTACGATCATTGAAGACGAAGTGACGGTGAAATACGGAACGAATATCTATACATTCAGTTTGGGCGCTGAAGACCGCGAAACCAGATTACTGGTCAGTTTCGATGATATCTATGCACAGCTTTATATTGATCAAGAAGATGGAATGCTTGAAGCGGTCAGGTTCATGAACGCCGAAACACTTATCCGACATCAGCCATATGACATGATGTATGTAGGAAATCTGCTGGTTCCGATCAATCCTTCTTCAGCCTTGCAGGCGTCCATCGACAAAGCGAACGCTAAACAGGTAGTCGATCTGACGAATGTATACCGCCTGCATCATCAGCAAAAACCGTTGGCTGTCAACGCAGCGGTAAGTATGCTGGCTGAGCGGCATAGCCGCAATGTGGCCCGCCAGGATTTCTCGTCGGAGGATATTGAAGTGGAAGGCTTGGAAGACAGACTGAAAAATTCCCGTATCATATATGACGAAGCGGCTGAAAATACCGCTTCGCAATATTATGACGCCGCTGAAGCGGTCCATGGCTGGATAAATTCGGAAGACCACCGGGATACTTTATATTCGAGCCGGTTCAATCAAATCGGGGTCGGTGTATTCGGAAAATATTACACGCAGAGCTTCTTGCGACAGGAACCGACCAAAGCTGAAAAACAATAAAACCATTCAAGTTTTTGGAACGATGAAAAAGGAACCGGTGGAGGTGGCGATATGCTTTCCGCCGGTTTCGTATATATTGCCTTCGATGACCATCGTATGACGGCCTTGGCGTATGATATTAGCCTCTGCAGTGATGGTTTCTTCTGTCGCGACAGTCAGGTAATGGATGGCCAGATTCGTTGTCACGGCCCCGTAGCCTTCGGGGCATTTACTGTTGGCCAGAGTGCCCATTGCAGTGTCGAGAAGAACAGCCAGGATTCCGCCGTGGGGAATGTCGATATTATTATGGATGAATGGCGTATTGGGGATGCTGACAGTCCAGCTGTCATTCTGCCGTTCTCTTTCCATGCCGAGCGCAGCGCTTAAATAGGTAGTAAAGCCGCCGGCCTGCTTCTTTTCCAGATTATCGAGAAACTGCGAGAGGATTTGAATATCCTCCTGAGAGCCGTTGTCCACGGTTCTTTTAAATTGCGCCATTAAATCCTTCATGATGACAACCCTTTCTTTATGTATTAAAATATTTGTATGTTTGATATAATTGAACCGTAGAGGAGGTAATACTTGTGATCATGACCTACGAATGGGTTCAAATTGCTGACTCTGCTGAAGAGTTAAGTAGAATGATACTACAATCAGAGCAGGCTGAGCAATATCGACAAGCTTACCGTGCTGTTTACGATAATAAAGAGCTGGCGGCTGAAATAACCGCTTTTGCCCGTTTAAAAGATTTATATGAAGAGGTGCAGCGTTTCGGGAAATATCATCCTGATTATAAGGATGTCATGAAGCGCATCCGGGTCGATAAACGGAAATTGGACCTCAATGAGAAAGTCGCCGAATTGCGGCTGGCTGAAAATGAGTTGCAGGATCTGATTGATCAGGTGAGCTTCATTATCGGCCGTTCCGTTTCGGAGGCGGTCAAAATCCCTTCGAGCAACCCTTTCTTTTCATCAGATTCCTCATGTGGAGGAAGCTGTGGAACGGGCGGCGGATGTTCCTGTTCAGCTTAAGAAAAGCCGGTGGAGAAAAAAGCATTGCTTTTTTCTCCACCGGCTTTTTGTGTGCGCCAATATTATTCGGTTTCTTTCAATGCTTTCACTGCCACATCGGGACGGTCAGTGATGATGCCTTTTGCACCGGCATCAATCAGCGAACGGATGATTTCCGGATCGTCGATTGTCCAGTAGTGGACGGGCACATTCAGGTTTTCTAGAAACGCGATGAAGCGAGGCGACACCAGATTGAATCCGTTTGAACGGATTGGAATCTGGAACATATCCGCACGCGGCTTATAAAGATGGCCGAATTGGCTGTTGAATGCCGCGAAGGCTTTTCTCACTTCATTTTCTCCTGCTCCGATGGCCACCCGGTTTTGGGCATAGAGATTGAACCGGTCGATTTGTTCGTCGAAGAAGCTGGTGACGCCAACACGTTCTTCCACGCCCGCAGATTCGATCAGGCGCCAAAGTTTGGAAGGCAACAGACTGCCTTCGTATGTTTCCGGCGAATCCTTCATATCGATATTGATATACATATCAGGGAATTCATCCAATAATTCGCGCAAGGTGATGATTTTTTCATCTCCGCCACGGTAGGAATTATTGCCTTCAAGATCTTCGAAATGGTAGCCAAGATCAAGTGTGCGAAGTTTTTCAAGTGTCAGATCTGCTACTTTGCCGGCGCCGTCCGTAGTCCGGTCGACGAACTCATCATGAAATACGATCAGTTCCTCATCGCTGGTAAGGCGTATATCGATTTCGAAACCGTCTATACCGTACGACGCAGCTTTTTTAAATGCGGCCATTGAATTCTCAGGCGCAAGTGCGGAACCCCCGCGATGCGCGAGAATCATCGGACGGTCATATTCCAGTGCATTTTTTTTAGGGCGTGGCTGTGCAGTAACCAAAGCTTTTGAACCTGCCCAGGCCGCTGCTCCGACTGCAACCGCAGCTATGCCTATTTTCGTTTTTTTACCCATGGCTATGTAATACCCCCTCGTATAGTGACGCTAAATCCATTATATCCAATAATGAAAAGCAATGTCAGTTAATATGCTGTATCGGCCCAAACTTCCCTGAATGGCGGTTGCGGCTTTTTTCTTTCCTATGGTATTCTAGAAGCTAAGAAAAGAGGGATGGCTATGCATGATCGCCAGGGACTGATTGTCTATGTGCATCATTTGAAACAGGCAAAATCATTGCGCAAGTTTGGACATGTTCATTTCATTTCACGGAAATTGAAATATGTCGTTCTATATATGGATCAGGATGTCATTGAAACTACAAAAGCGAAACTGCTGAAGTTGCCGTATGTCAAGCAAGTGCTTGAATCCCAACGGCCATTCATCAAGACTGAATACGAAAATGCGAAACCCGATAAAGCTAAGGAATACGATTATAAAATCGGCCTTTGATCATTGCATCGGCGGGATATAATGGTTCAGGCGCAAGACGGATATCAGATGGCTGAAGTAAAACTTGCGGTCGGCATAGACGGTGGAATGCTTAACATCCATGAAAATCGGCAACCCGCCAAGTTCTTTGACAGCTTCCTCGAATAATTCAAGCCGTTTCGAGTTTTCAGGAATTCCTTCACGGCAAATGTAAATGGGCATGAAATTACCCTGTTCTGCTGGTTTGAATGCAGCTGCCACTGATAGAACGGTTTTTCCGTCCATGTCTTTTGAGACGAATGCAAAACCGTGCATAAAACGGCTGCGGTTGGTCATCATCAATTCACGGAGTTCGTAAATATCTCCGTAACCTTCTCCAAGCTCGATAAAACGCTGGATCATTTTAACACGTCCTTTCCAGTACCCATTCTACCATCTATAAGGTGGATTGCATCAATAATTTCATCAAAACTGGGAGGCAGAAACATGCGCGTAGTTGCAGGCAAGGCAAAAGGGCTGCCTTTAAAGGCGGTACCGGGAAATTCCACCAGGCCGACGACGGATAAAGTAAAAGAGTCGGTTTTCAATATGATCGGCCCATTCTTCGATGGCGGCAATGCACTTGATCTTTTTGCAGGAAGCGGTGGGCTTGGCATTGAAGCCTTAAGCCGCGGGATAGATAAAACCGTTTTTATTGATAAGGACAGCAAAGCCATCGAAACAGTCCGGGCAAATCTGGAAAAAACCCGTCTTAACGGACAAGCGGAAGTTTACCGCAACGACGCGAAGCGGGCGATCAAAATCCTGAAGAAAAATGATTTCAAGGCCAGGCTGCTGTTCCTGGATCCACCGTACCATATCACGGAGGCGTATGACTTGATGGATTATGCAGCTGAAAATGGGATCCTCACAACGGACACGATAGTAGTCTGCGAGCACGAAAAAGGGGTCCAGCTGGCTGATCGCACCAAATATTTCGAACGGTTTAAAAATGAAAATTACGGCGGTATCGCCATTTCAATTTATCGCTATACAGGGGAAGAGGGAGAAATTATTGAGTAAGGTTGCCGTAGTACCGGGTAGTTTTGATCCAATTACGATGGGGCATTTGGATATCATCAAGAGAGCTTCAAAGATTTTTGATGAAGTGAAAGTGGTTGTCATGAATAATTCTTCAAAAAATCCACTGTTCAATGTGGAAGAGCGCATTGCGCTAATTGCGGAAGTGACCAGTGCGATTCCAAATGCAACAGTGGATTCGTTTGGCGGATTGCTGATTGATTACGCGGTGGAAGTCAAAGCGAATGCGATCATCAGGGGACTGCGGGCAGTATCGGATTTCGAATACGAAATGCAGATCACTTCGATGAACCGTTTCCTGAATGAAGACATAGAAACATTATTTATGGTTTCAAATAATCAATATTCGTTCCTCAGTTCGAGCATCGTTAAAGAAGTGGCGAAATATAACGGCAATATTTCCGGTCTGGTTCCGGAAGCTGTTGAAAAAGCCTTGAAGAAAAAATTCGATTAAGTCACGATTCCGTGGCTTTTTTGTTATTCTTTTTTGAATAGAGAGGGTAATCTCATGAAAAATAAACGTATGATCCTTTATCTGATATTAATGGCGGTGGTTGTCTTTATTTCCTTTTACCGCATGGACAGTTATATAACACGTCCGGGCAGCGCGTACGAACTGTCGCCGCTTGTAGAAGTCCAAAATGGCGATGAGGACGACGAAGGAAGCTTCAGTCTGATGACCGTATCGATGCTGAATGCTACTCCGGCGCTTTATGTGTATGCCATGTTCCAGGACGGCTATAAGGTGCTGCAGCCTGAACAGGTCCGCAGTCCGCACGAAACGGAAGAAGAGTATAATGTACGCCAATTGAAATTGATGTCGGATTCACAGGTCAATGCCTTAAAAGCGGCGTTTGAAACCGCCGATATGCCGTTTGAAGTGGAAACAGCAGGAGTGTTTGTCCTGAATGTTCTGGAAGGCGGAGCGGCGGATGACATTCTGAAGGCCGGCGACCGGGTGCTGTCCATAGACGGCAATGAATTTGATAATCAGCAGGACTTCATCGATTACCTGGCTGAAAAGCAGGTCGGGGATGCTGTGGAACTTGTAATAGAACGAAATGAGCGGGAACTGGTTGAGACGGTTACATTGGAACCTCTTCCGACTGATGATGAGCGGGCCGGCCTCGGAATTTCCTTTGTGGAAGATAAAACGATTACCACAGATCCCGAAGTGTCGATCGATTCCGAAGAAATCGGGGGGCCTTCCGCAGGTTTGATGTTCACTTTGGAAATCATCAACCAGCTGCTGGAAGAAGATATCACCAAAGGCTATGACGTAGCTGGCACTGGTACGATGGAAAGTGAAGGCGAAGTTGGGCGCATCGGTGGAATTGATCAAAAAGTGATGGCGGCTGACCGCGATGATATGGAAATATTCTTTGCGCCGGATGACGAAGTGTCCGCTGACAACGAAAGCAATTATGACGTGGCAGTGGAAACTGCAGAAAAAATCGGCACGGATATGGAAATCGTGCCGGTTAAAACGCTGCAGGATGCGCTCGACTATTTAGAACAGCTTCAACCGAAATAAATCGGCGGTGTTGTAAATTCTTTTTTCAGATGACTGCTTCCAAGGCCAAGCTGATATAGGCTGCTGGCATGAATATCGAGTTTGCCCATGCTGTTGTCCGCCAAGTCGGCGGCGCGGCTGATGACGGGCAGCTTGATATTCTTTTTTTGTGCGTTGAGATACTGGCGGCCGTTTTGCGTCATTCCCAATAAGCGCAAATAGGACGGCTGCCTGAAGGATTTCAGCATCTCCCACGTAAAGCCCGTGAAAATATGCGTCAGCATCCGCTGGATCCGGGTCCGGGTGAATCGTTTCGACTTGATCCTGCCAATAAATCCTTCAAAATCCTGTTCTTTACTGGCGGCTTCATAAATGAGATTCTCAATGCCTTCAGTCACCTCAGCATATCGGCGGAGATTTTCAGGCTTTTCTCTAAGGATAGTAAATCGGAGCATCGGATAAAAAGTTTCCCAGCTGCCGAAACGGCCGTATTCATTTGCGAAGCTTTGAAGTGATTCGATTGAATAAGCAGGCAGGTAAGCGGAAAGCTCTTCAAGCGAGCCGCCTTCAAAAAAGGCTTTCCGGATTCCTGTCGCACTGGCGATGGATAATCCTTCCTGGATTGGATCATGGTAATTTGCGCCGATCCGCTGGATGGTCAACGGCTGTATTGAAGAAGAGATCCGTTCAGCAGCTTCCATGTAATGATAGCCCAGAATATTATTCGGTTTCGTCAGGTCGGCAAAGCCTTCCTGTCCGTCGGTCACAGCCTGATAAGCTTCATTCATCGCTTTCGGATAGCTGATGCCTGACTGGACGGCTTCATGAATCTTTTGCTGATACTCCTGGTTTTTCCGGTTCAGCAATTGACGGGATTTAAGGAAAGGTTCGATGGCACCTTGTTCGCTGCCGAAGCAAAATGCTCCACAGCCGATGGCATCGAGCAAGGTGATGGCACCTCTTGCGAAATCCGATGCTTGTGCAGTCGCATAAACATATGGCAGTTCAATGACCAAATCGACGCCATTCGCAAGTGCCATCTCTGTCCGTTTCCATTTATCGGCGAAGGCTGGTTCGCCGCGCTGCAGAAACTGGCCGCTCATGACTGCGATCAGGATATCGGCTCCTGAACTCTCTCTGGCACTTCTGGCATGATGCAGATGGCCGTTATGGAATGGGTTATATTCAACAATGATGCCTGCAGCTTTCATTCGTCCAACTCCTTTGGTAAACTTAAGTCTAAGTATAACGATGCCTGGAATAGTGTGACAAGATTTTTTCTTGACATCTTTTTCTGCTCATTATATAATCAACTTTGTTGTCTTGAGGTGATTACTTATGAAAATAGCGATTCAACAGCTTCAAAAGCATCGCAAAGACGGGATGAAGATCGACCAGATGGTTAATCTCGAAGAAGTGAAAAAACGCAATAGCGATATTCGTGATATTTCACCCATCCACGTCACAGGACATTGCACAATTGGTTCGCAACAACTCACGTGCCAGCTTCAGCTCAAAGGCATGCTAATCCTGCCTTGCGCACGAACTTGGGAAGATGTCGAATTTCCTGTAGATATTGAATCGGTTGAAATTTTCACCTGGTCGGAACATGGCCTGGGTGATACAGATGATAATGTTCACGCGGTCACAACGGAAACGATAGATTTCCAGCCGGTCCTCGAAGAACTTATCCTTCTTGAAATTCCGATGCAGGTCTTTAAGGAAGACGCCGATCAAGCCGTTATCAAAGGCGGCGAAGAATGGTCATATTCGACAGACGAAGAAGTTCAGGCGGAGAAAGAAGAAGCACAACCAAAACCGGATCCAAGACTTGCTGATTTAGCAAAGTATTTCGATCAGTCAGATGAATAGAATCACTGTAAGGAGGTGTCACCAATGGCTGTACCGTTCAGAAGAACGTCCAAAACCGTTAAAAGAAAACGCCGTACGCATTTCAAATTGTCCGTGCCGGGCATGGTAACTTGCCCAAGCTGTGGCGAATCGAAATTGGCTCACCACGTCTGCAAAGCATGTGGATCATACAAAGGGAAAGAAGTTGTAGCAAGCAAATAAAACAGTATTTGCTGCTAAAAGGCTATTGAGAGGCCATGGCTCTCGATAGCCTTTTTCTCTGTACATAAAATGATATGAATAACTATAAAACAGATATTCCGCAAAACAGCTGCGAAGGTATTAGCCGTGTCTTCAACGGCTAATACCTTTGCGACGAAGTGCGGAGCACTGCAGGAGCACGTAAATTTAATTTGTGGTTGCTCGGGCTGAACCAATTAAAAACGGTGCTCCTGCATCGCTTCGCTAGCTTCGTCGCAAAGCGCTGGCCGAAATACTTTGGCCGCACTTGGCTGCTTGCGCTGAGCTAACTCGTGCTCGTTACACTTCGCCCGAGTGGATCTCAGCACTTCGCTTGGTCGCCTGGGAGTCTTCGCTGCTTTGCTCCATATCTTTAGAGATTTTTCTCAGCGCCGGCGCGCCTATGGACTGAGCGGAGCAATAAGACGAGTGGTCTTCTCGGCTTATTGCGGGAGCTTTGTCCTAAGCGCCGAAGCGGTATATATAGTTTCAAAATAAAGCGTTTATAAATACATACCCACACTCACGAGGTGAATTGGAATGGCCTATAAAATCGAAACAACCGATGGGATTATGACATTTACAATCGACCGGCCTGAAATCCGCAATGCGGTCAACGCGGAAGTGATGGAAGGTTTGGAGGAACTGATTGAACGCGCCTCAACAGAGCTGCCGCGCCTGGTCATCATTACGGCTGCCGGTGAAAAAGCATTCTGCTCTGGAGGCGATCTGTCCGTATTCCATGCTTTGGAGACGGAAGAACAAGCCTATCCCATGCTTAAACGGATGGGAGACGTGCTTTACAAAATTAAAACATTGCCAGTGCCTGTTGCGGCCCTCGTCAACGGAACAGCAGTCGGAGGCGGCTGTGAAATAGCGACCGCCTGTGACTACCGGCTCGTCCGCAGCCATGTGAAAGCCGGCTTCATCCAAGGCACTTTGGCCATCACCAGCGGCTGGGGAGGGGGAACCTACCTGTTTGAAGCGCTTCAGCATGACCATGCTTTGAAGATGCTCAGTGAAGCCCGCCTTTACACGGCGGAAGAACTGCTCGAAAACGGCTGGGCAACCGCCATTATCCGCGAAGATGGAGATATCGAAGAATTCATCTCCTCATTTCGCAATGTCCTTCCAGAAGTGCACCGCGCATATAAGGAAATGGCAGTCAGAAACTGGCTCGCTACAAACCTGAAGGAACGTGTGGAAGCTGAAATTCGGCGATGTGCACAATTATGGGCTAACACAGCCCATCATGAAGCCGTCGCGAGATTCCTTGGAAAATCCAGAAAGTAACGACCAGCAAACCTGTTGCTCATTGAGTGGCAGGTTTTATTTGTTTAATTTTAACAGTGCAAAATCGCTCCATCACCGCTGTAAAAGGATATCAGATGCCCGTATATTCAGAAATTTTTTCAGCCAATAGTTGAAATCGCTTACAAACATCATATATGCTATAGAAGGGAGAAAACATAGGGGGTATTTCAAATATGAAAAAAATCCTGATTGCGAACCGGGGAGAAATTGCACGACGCATTATTCGTACATGCGAACGCCTCGGTATCGAAACGATTGCTATCCATTCTGAGGCAGATGGGGATCTGCCTTATGTTAGTGAAGCAACGGAAGCTGTGCTGATCGGTCCGAATCCGGTTGTGCAGTCATATTTACAAGCAGAAAAAATTATTGAAACGGCTAAAGAACATAATGCGGATGCCATTCATCCAGGTTATGGGTTATTGTCCGAAAACGCCGGATTTGCGCGCAAGGTGCAGGAGGCCGGATTGATCTTCATTGGACCGGACAGCAGCATCATTGACATGATGGGGGATAAAATCGAATCCCGCCGTGCGATGATTAAAGCTGGAGTGCCTGTTGTACCGGGCACGGAAGAAGGCGTGGCTTCACTTGAGGAAGCGATTACAGAAGCCGGTAAAATCGGTTATCCGCTGATGTTGAAAGCCAGCGGAGGCGGAGGCGGTATCGGAATGGTGCGCTGTGAAAGTGAGCAAGCGCTCAGTCAGCAATTCGATTCCGTCAAGAACCGCGCTAAAGCCTATTTTGGCAACGATGTCGTGTATCTGGAGAAATTCATCGCGGATGCCCGCCATATCGAAGTCCAGATATTCGGAGATTCCCATGGCAATATCGTTCATTTATTTGAGCGCAATTGTTCCGTGCAGCGCCGCAACCAGAAAGTGATTGAAGAGTCACCATCACCTCATCTTCCGCAGGATGTGCGTGAACGCTTGTGTGATGCCGCAATCCGCGCGGGTGAAGCGGTAGGTTACAGTAACGCGGGTACGGTGGAATTCATCGTCGATCAATCAAATGAGTTTTATTTCCTTGAAATGAATACCCGTTTGCAGGTGGAGCATCCGGTTACTGAAGAAGTGACAGGGCTTGATCTTGTTGAATGGCAGATTGATGTGGCAAGAGGCGGCAAGCTGCCGGCGCAGGATGAGATAACGACAAAAGGTCATGCAATCGAATACCGGATCTACGCGGAAGATCCAAAAACGTTCTTCCCGTCACCCGGCAAGCTGGAAAGAATCGAATGGGGTGAAGGTGCCCGCATCGAAACCGGCTATGAGCAAGGAAACGCCGTCACTCCGTTTTACGACCCGATGATTTCAAAAGTGATCATTACTGGGACGGACCGGATGGACGCATTATCAAAATCACAGAAATTTTTCAATCATGCTACAATTGATGGGGTAAAAACGAACATTCCGTTATTTAAGGAATTCATCGAATCACAGGAATTCATCTCAGGGGAATACGCGACAGCAGTATTGCCGCAATGGATGGAAAAATCGAAGGAGGAAAAAACAGTATGAAAGAATTGAAAGCGACAATGGCAGGTACCGTATTGAATGTATTAGTAGGAGAAGGCGATGCAGTAACAGCGGGGCAGGCAATCCTGACAATCGAATCCATGAAAATGGAAATTCCGGTTGAAGCTGAATTTGCAGGAAGCGTTGAGAAAGTGAATGTTGAAGTTGGCGGATTCGTCAACGAAGGCGACACTTTGGTGACTTTAGGGGAATAATCGCGATCGACTAGCAAAGGGGGCAGGCATTATGACTAAAACTACTGAAACAACGGGGTATAATGAACGACTTGAAGAAAAGCTGGCAAAAATATTTGCCGGCGGCGCACCGAAATACCATGAAAAAATGAAAGAAAGCAATAAACTTTTCGTGCGTGACCGCTTAAAATTGCTTTTCGATGATGAAAACTACGCTGAGGATGGACGCTTTGCAAATGTGGAAGCTGATGGCCTACCGGCTGATGGCGTCGTAACAGCAATCGGTAAAGTCAATGGCCAGACGGTCTGCGTCATGGCTAACGACTCGACGGTAAAAGCGGGTTCATGGGGTTCCCGCACAGTAGAGAAAATCATCCGCATCCAGGAAACAGCTGAAAAAATGCAGGTTCCGATGCTGTATCTGGTCGACTCTGCTGGTGCCCGCATCACTGACCAATTGGATATGTTCCCAAACCGCAGGGGAGCAGGTAAAATTTTCCATAACCAAGTAAGAATGTCCGGCATGGTGCCGCAGGTCTGCTTATTGTTCGGACCTTCGGCTGCAGGCGGAGCCTACATACCGGCCTTCTGTGACATCGTCATCATGGTCGAAGGAAACGCTTCGATGTATCTCGGTTCTCCACGCATGGCTGAAAAAGTCATCGGAGAAAAAGTGACGCTCGAAGAGATGGGCGGAGCACGCATGCATTGTACAGTCAGCGGAGTTGGCGATGTCCTGGTTTCTTCTGAAGAAGAAGCGATTTCTGAAGCCCGCCGTTATTTGACGAATTTCCCGGCGAATTTCGCCATCAAACCTGAAAAGATCGAAGCGAAAGCGGCAAAAGCGGGACGCACGCTGGAAGCGATTATTCCGGAAAATCAGAATGCGCCATTTGATATGTATGAATTGATCGATCAATTGATTGATGAAGGTTCATTCTTCGATATCAAAAAACTTTTTGCACCGGAATTGATTACAGGCCTTGCCCGCATTGACGGACAGGTTGTCGGTATTCTCGCCAACCAGCCGAAAGTGAAAGGCGGCGTATTATTCGGTGATTCAGCGGATAAAGGAGCAAAATTCATCAACCTGTGTGACGCTTTCTCGATCCCTCTTTTATTCCTTGCCGACGTACCTGGCTTCATGATCGGAACGAAAGTGGAACGTGCGGGAATCATCCGCCACGGCGCGAAATTCATCGCTGCGATGAGTTCAGCTACTGTGCCGAAAATTTCCGTTATCGTCCGCAAGGCATATGGGGCAGGACTTTATGCAATGGCTGGCCCGGCATTCGAGCCGGATGTCTGCATCGCTTTGCCTACAGCTCAAATAGCTGTTATGGGACCAGAAGCTGCGGTCAACGCGGTCTACTCGAATAAAATCGAAGCGATCGAAGATCCGAAAGAACGCTTGAAGTATGTCCAAGAAAAACATCAGGAATACAAAGAAGAAATCGATATCTATCGTTTGGCTTCCGAACTTATCGTCGATGAAATCGTAGCGCCGTCCGATCTTCGCGGTGTGTTATCGCAAAGGCTGTCAATCTATGAAACAAAAGATTTACCGATGCCTTATCGAAAACACGCAATCACTCCTGTATAATGAAATGTAAGAAAGTGAAGTCTGCCTTATAGGCAGGCTTCTTTTTAAAAAGAACAGATCGCGCGAGTGGGAGGGATATCATGAATTTTGCTGTTATTGGGGCAGGAGCAGTGGGGATGCTGACGGCTTCGCTGTTGAAAGAAGCTGGTTGCGGTGTCCAATTGATCACCCGGAGACCGGAGCAGGCAAAACAGATCAACGCAAAAGGGATTGATCTTGATGGGAAAATCCAGTTTATCGATGCCTTTACGGAATGGGACCGCATACCTGCCAATGCTTTCATATTGGTAGCGGTAAAATACGGCCATTTATCTGAAGTCATCAAGAAACTCAAAAGCAATTGCCTGGATAATCCGGTCGTCTTCATGCAAAACGGCATGATGCATCTCGATTCGATTCCAAACTTGCCGCAAAAGAACATAGCTGCCGGCATCGTAGAGCACGGTGCATTAAAAGTGGATGAAACAAGAGTGAAGCACACTGGTAAAGGCCTGTTTAAATTCGCTTTACTCAGTGGGGATGAAAAACGATTCCATCCTTTACTCAATATCAACGGAGTTAAGGCAGAGTGGCATCCTGACGCGGATAAGATGCTTTTTCGCAAAGTGCTGCTGAATACAATGATCAATCCGCTGACTGCGCTCCTTTCTATTAAAAACGGGGAACTCTTGAGCAATCCCCACGCCTATGAACTGCTGAAGAATATCTACACGGAATTGTATGCTGCGTTTCCGGAGATTGAAACGCTCCTGCCTTTCGAACAGGTTACCGCGTTATGCGCTTCGACAGCGGAAAACACTTCATCAATGCTTGCCGACAAACTGGCCGGACGACCATTGGAACTGGATACCATCCTGTTGTATACAATCAGGCGGTCGCCATATACATTGCCTATTTTGCAGACATTCTATCATTTATTGAAGGCGGCTGAAAAAGAGTGATGAACTTGATACATAATATAGGCGCAATTTTCATTTTTGCCCCTTTTCTTGCATTTATATTGCTGATCCTCCTCACCCGTAAAAAGCTGAAACGGCGAGCGATCGGTTTATCAGCTGATGTGACGACATTTTTGCTGTTCATATCAGTCCCCGTTTCAATGAAAGCATTATGGGATGTTAATATATCTTTCGCTGTTTCTGTGACAGCAATCATTATCGCAATTATTTTACTTATAATTGAATGGAAAAAGTCGAAGGAAATTGAAGTGCTGAAGTATGCCAGGAAAACCTGGCGCCTTTATTTTCTTCTGCTGTCGATGAGTTACATTCTTATATGGTTGACAGGTTTGGCATTGACGCTCATCAGTTTCATCTGATGCAGCTGTCGATGTCTTTTTATGTTGCATAAGCTGATTTTTTTAAAAGTGGTGCATGGTCTGATATAGTAGGTGTTATGTAATGGAAAAGGGGATTCGCAAGATGAAATTAGCAGAGCAATTCGTACCACCTTCAAGCAAACTTATGAGTGATTACATAAATGGCGATGAAAACCTGCGCCGTTATTTTTCTTATAACCCGGATATGAGTTCTTTTGGCAGCAGACTGCAAAAACTGCAAAAGCATAACGTGGATCGGCAGCGCTTGAGTGCTGTTATACGGAGTTATATGGAGCCTTATGGAATTTCGGGCAAAGCGGAAGAGCATCTGCAGGATTTTGAGGACGGGGCTTCTGTAGTAGTGACCGGCCAGCAGGCAGGCATTCTGACAGGCCCTCTTTATACCATCCACAAAGCCATTTCGGCTATCGTATTGGCGAAGCAGGCAAAAGAGGAATTGAATACGAAAGTCGTGCCTGTTTTTTGGATAGCGGGAGAAGACCATGATCTGGCAGAAATCAGCCATCTTTACAGGGAGATCAATGGTCGGGTTGAGAAATTGAATTTCCCGCATGTTGAGTATGGGAAGAAAACGGCTTCTACGGCTATTTTAAATAAAGCAAGAATCACAGACTTCCTGAACGAATATTTCAGAAGCCTGCCTGAAACTGCTTATTCCAAAGAGCTGCAGCAAATGATTTTCGGCTTCCTGGAAACGACAGAAACGTACACTGAATTCTTCTCCTCTCTGCTGAATCACTTCTTTAATGAGGAAGGGCTTCTCATGATCGATGCAGCCTATCCGGAAATGAGGAAGTTCGAGTCGGAATTCTTTAAACGCCTGATCGAACTTTCTCCTGCCATTGCAAAAGAAGTCTATACAGCAGAACAAGAACTTGTGGCGCAGGGATACAATCCCCCACTTTCTGCCGAAGAAGATGCGGCGCATCTTTTCATTACTGTCAAAGGGGAGCGTATTCTCCTTAAACGGGAAGGCGAAACGTTTACCGGCAATGACGGAAAAGTTCGCTTCAGCGTAGATGATTTGCTGAATATAGCGGAGCAGTCCCCTGAAATGCTCAGCAACAATGTGGTGACGCGGCCGTTGATGCAGGAAATGGTTTTTCCTGTACTCGCTTTTGTCGGAGGTCCTGGGGAAATCGCTTATTGGAGCTTATTTAAAAAGGCTTTTGAAATTCTTGGGATGGAAATGCCGGTCATCATGCCGCGTCTGGGAATGACATTGGTCAACCGCAAAGTGCAGCTCTTGCTTGAGAAATATGGTTCGAATTTTGAAGACGTGGCTGTCAAACAGAAAACAAAGCAATTAAAAGCTGATCTGCTAGATGCTGTAAGGGAAAAAGAAGCGGAGAAACTGATTGAGGATTTGGAAGCCAAGATCCAGATGGATTATGATTCAATCCAACAAAGGATGACGGAAGTCAGCCGAGGATTGGCTCCACTCGTTGAAAAAAACCTTCAGTTCCATTTGAAGCAACTCGACTTCCTTAAACATAAACTGGAAGATGAAGTGATTCTGCAAAATAGTGTTCAGTTTGGCCATTATGATTTTCTGGAAAATGAATTATTGCCGAATGGCTCATTGCAGGAAAGAATTTATAATCCTGTTTCCTATATGAACGAGTACGGAATGGACCTCGTCAATCAACTTTTGGCGCTTGATTTGAAATATGACAAAAATCACAAGATAATCTATTTTTAATGCTTAAAAGTCTGCCATGGCAGGCTTTTTTTCGTTTCAAGAAGTTTAAATGAGATATTAATCTGTAACATTCATGAAATATTTCAAAAACAAGTGGTGGGAAGTGGGGGATTGTGGTACATTAATTACAATAAGTGGGGTGAAGGGCATGTTCATGGGCGAATATCAACATAGCGTTGATTCAAAGGGACGATTAATCGTACCCGCTAAATTTCGTGAACTCCTTGGTGAGAATTTTGTCATCACCAGAGGCCTGGATCAATGCTTATTCGGTTACACAATGGATGAATGGCAGAAGATTGAAGAGAAACTGAAAGAACTTCCTGTCACGAAAAAAGACGCACGTGCATTTACCCGATTCTTTTTCTCGGGAGCCACAGAAGTGGAACTCGATAAACAGGGGCGCGTCAACATCCCATCAACTTTGGTATCTTACGCAAAATTGGAAAAGGAATGCATCATTCTGGGTGTCTCCAATCGTTTCGAAATTTGGGCAAAAGACTCTTGGGAAGAATATTTCGCAGAATCTGAAGACTCGTTTAACGACATCGCAGAAAACCTGGTGGATTTCGACTTTTAAATCAGAAACGGAGGGAATGGATTGTTCAACCACACCACGGTTTTACTCCATGAGACTGTCGATGGACTGAACATTCGTCCTGACGGCATATATGTGGATTGCACCCTTGGAGGTGCGGGACACAGTGAGTATTTGGTCCAACAGCTTTCTGACGAAGGCCATCTGTTCTGTTTTGACCAGGACGTGACGGCAATCGAACATGCAAAAGAAAAGCTGAAAGATTATGTACATAGAATCACTTTTATACACGCGAATTTCAAGGACATAAAATCAGAACTTGAAGAGCGGGGGATCGAAAAAGTCGATGGCATCCTTTATGACCTCGGTGTTTCATCTCCACAATTGGATACGCCGGAACGCGGATTCAGCTACCACAACGATGCGCCGCTTGATATGCGGATGGATCAAAGTGCCTCACTTACTGCATATGACGTGGTGAATGAATGGGCTTTTGAAGATCTGGTGCGTATTTTCTACCGCTACGGGGAAGAGAAGTTCTCCAAACAAATCGCCCGGAAAATCGAAGCTGCCAGAAACAAGGCGCCGATCGACACCACCGGCCAATTGGTGGAATGCATAAAAGACGGTATTCCGGCATTTGCCAGAAGAACTGGCGGACATCCGGCGAAACGTGTATTTCAGGCAATACGGATTGCCGTGAATGATGAACTTGGCGCAGCTGAAACATCTTTGCAGGATGCCATCACTTTATTGGCGCCGAAAGGCCGTATCAGTGTCATCACATTCCATTCACTGGAAGATCGATTATGCAAGACGATTTTCAAGGAAGCATCCTCACTTCCTGAACTGCCGCCGAATTTTCCGGTAATTCCATCAGGCCAGGAACCTGTACTGAAGCTGATCACCAGAAAACCAATCCTTGCATCAGAAGAGGAATTGGCGCATAACAACCGATCACGCTCAGCAAAATTAAGAATCGCAGAAAAAATCAGAGAATAAGGACGTGTTTTTATGGCGTTGAATGCAAGAAAAGAGACCTATATCCAACAGCCGGCCGTTCCTCACATTCCGAGTCACCAGCCGGTCAGAAAAAAAGGCCTTATCACAAAAGGTGAAAAAGTATTGTATCTGACTTTCCTGGCAGTATTCGTTATGTGCGCATTGCTGGTTCTACAAAATCAAGCCACTATCCAGGCGACCACCCATGAAATTCAAACAATTGAAAATGATATTAGTGAAATTCAGAAACAAAATACGGACTTGACAGTGCAAGTAAGTGAACTTTCTACATATGAGCGCATTTGGGCAAAAGCGAAAGAGCTTGGTCTAAAATTGGATGAGCAAAATGTAAAGGTAGTGCCTGGGCAATGAAGAAGAAGTTTCGATTTCAATGGGGAGCCTTTCTGCTGTTTTTAGTTTTCGCAGGGCTCTTTTTCCTTTTATTGGCAAGAATTGTCACTATTCAGGCGACTGGTCAGGTCGAAGGTCAGGAGTTGGCGGCTAAAGCGGCAGCCAAATATAGCCAGGAAGAAGTGCTTACGGCGGAGCGGGGCAAAATACTCGACCGCAGCGGAGAAATTATTGCAGAAGACACGCTTTCTTATAAACTAGTTGCTGTAGTAGATGAAAAGGCTACTCAAAAGGCGAGTGATCCGCGTCATGTGACAGATATCAATCTGACTGCTGATATCCTGTCGAAATATATAGGGACACCAAGAGAGAAGATTTATGAGACATTGAAACAAGGGCAGGATGCCGGGCGTTACCAGGTTGAATTCGGTTCAGCCGGACGCGAAATCAGCCATACCCAAATGCTCGAGATGAAAGAAGAGGAGCTGCCGGGCGTCCTGTTTATCCAAAATCTTAAACGATTATATCCGAACGGGGTTTTCGCTTCCCATTTAATCGGTTTTGCAATGAAAGAAGAACTGGAAAATGGGGATATGGTGACAAAAGGGAAAATGGGGCTTGAACTGATTTACGATGACATCTTAACCGGTGAAAACGGCAAAGTGGAGTTTGACACTGACAAATGGGGCTTTTTGCTACCAAACAGTGAATCGGCTGTCACGCCGGCAGTTGATGGAGCCGATATCAAGCTGACACTGGATAAGACATTGGAGAACTTTTTGGAAGATGCCATGTCTTCAGTTCAGGAAGAGTATGATCCAAAAAGGATGATCGCTTTGATCGCGAATCCTAAAACGGGTGAAATACTGGCGATGTCACAACGCCCTTCATTCAATCCGAATACACGCGAAGGCCTATCCGAGAACTGGCTTAACGAAAGTATCCAACTGACCATCGAACCGGGTTCACCGATGAAGATGTTCACATTGGCTGCAGCGGTTGAAGAAGGGAAATGGAATCCGAATGCCACTTACCAGTCGGGATCCTACCAATTCGGCAACACGATCATAGGAGATCATAACGGAAGAAAAGGCTGGGGCACCATCAGTTATCTGGAAGGTTTCCAGCGCTCTTCGAACGTATCTATGGCTTATCTGCTCGAACGCATCGGACCTGATACGTTCATGAATTACATCGACGCTTTCGGTTTCGGCAAAAAGACGGGCATCGATCTCCCGGGAGAAGCGGCAGGAAAAATCCTTGATGAACGGGAAATCAATAAACTGACTTTGACATTCGGTCAGGGATCCACTGTTACACCTATCCAAATGATTCAGGCAACTACAGCTTTTGCCAACGATGGCGTAATGATGAAACCATATATTATAGACGAAATAAAAAATCGGGACACTGGCGAAGTTACATTAAAAGGTAAGCCTGAAGAGGCAGGACAGCCGATTTCAGCTGAAACGGCCAAGATTGTCCGTGATGTAATGGCTTCGACTGTAACTGCTGAAGAAGGTTCCGGTAAACGTTTTGCTCTGCAGGATTACACAGTTGCAGGTAAAACCGGTACTGCTCAGATACCAGGCGATGATGGCCGATATATGACCGGAAAAGATAATTATCTTTTCTCGTTTGTGGGCATGGCGCCTGCTGAAGATCCTGAACTGGTCATGTATGTCGGGGTACAACAACCGAATATGGATGTGACTGAACATGGCTCAAAACCTGTTGCAGATATTTTCACTTCAGTGATGGAGAACGGTTTGAAGTATTTAAACATCGAACCGGAAGATATTGAAGAAACGCCTGTTGTCGAAATCGGCGATTATGCCGGTAAAACATCTGATGAAGTTGCGGCGGAATTGGGTTCACGAAACATTAAAGTAGCCACCACTGGAAGTGCTGGAGAAGTCAGTGCCCAGTACCCTGAAAAAGGGGAAATGCTGCTGGCCGGCGGGACGGTCATCCTGCAAACTGAAGGAGAGACTGTTTTACCGGACTTCAAAGGCTGGTCTAAACGGGAATTGCTTGCTTTTCAGGCTCTCAGCGGATTATCATTGGAAATTGTGGGACAGGGTTATGCAGTGAATCAGAGCTTGTCGGCAGGAGTGAAAATTGCCGAAGGTGAACCTGTAGTGGTCCGTCTTCAGACTCCTGAAGATTCCTATAAAGTCCAAATGACTGATGGGCCTGAGGGCATCCCTGAAGAAGAAAATACTGAAGAAATAATTACAGAAGATACATCTGAATAGGAAGATGTTTAAAGGAGAAAACTAATGGACGTTTACTTATTACTCGGATTTGGAATTGCTTTATTGTTAACTGCCGGATTGATGCCTGTTTTCATCCCGTTGCTTCAACGGATGAAATTCGGGCAGAGCATCCGCGAAGAAGGCCCGGAATCGCATATGAAAAAAACAGGGACGCCGACCATGGGGGGACTTGTATTTCTCATAGCCATCATTTTGACGGCATTTGGGGTAGCCTTTTTCACAGATTTATTGACAGTGGAACTGATGATTCTTTTATTGGTGCTGTTCGGTTATGGACTCATCGGGTTTCTCGATGACTTTATCAAAGTTGTGCTGAAGCGCAATCTTGGTTTGACATCTTTGCAAAAGCTTATCGCTCAGATTGTCATAGCTGTTGTTTCATTCCTGTTATTGGGCATGATAGAATTCGATACAGGATTAGTTATTCCATTTACTGACATTTCCATTGAGCTGTCAGGATTGTATGTATTGTTCATCATCTTCTGGCTGGTCGGTTTCTCGAATGCCGTCAACCTGACAGATGGCTTGGATGGTTTGGTGGCTGGAACAGCTTCAATCGCCTTTGCCGCTTTTGGAGTCTTGGCTATCAGACAGGACGAAAACGCGATTGCTCTATTCACCTTCATCACAGCCGGAGCATTAATCGGCTTCCTTATCTTCAATAAATACCCTGCAAAAGTATTTATGGGTGATACAGGATCCCTTGCCCTGGGCGGTGCACTGGCAATGGTATCGATTCTCCTGAAACAGGAATTGCTGCTATTGCTGATCGGTCTTGTGTTTGTAATTGAAACGGCTTCAGTCATACTGCAGGTCGGCAGCTTCAAATTAAGAAAAAAACGCATATTCAAAATGAGTCCGATTCATCACCATTTCGAATTGAGCGGCTGGTCTGAATGGAAAGTCGTTACGGTGTTTTGGCTCGTTGGCTTGATTGCCGCGATTATTGCCGTTGTTTTGGAGGTCATGTAAATGAAAGAGTTAGAACAGGTTCATCAAAAAAAGGTATTGGTTCTCGGACTGGCGAAAAGCGGTTTTACAGCTGCCCGGCTTTTGCATAAACTCGGCGCCTTTGTAACAGTGAATGATGCCAAGCCATTTGAAGAAAATCCCGAAGCGCAAGAGTTATTGAATCTGGGTGTAACAGTCATTTGTGGCCGCCATCCGGAAGATTTACTGGATGAAGGATTCGAACTTCTCGTTAAAAATCCGGGTATTTCATATACCAATCCAATGATTCGCGCTGCGGAAGAAAAAGGGATTCCAGTTTGGACTGAAATAGAGATTGCATATAAGATCAGTGAAGCTCCATTTATCGGGATTACGGGATCGAACGGCAAAACGACTACTACGACACTGCTCTTCCATATGCTGAATCAGGATGAGAAGAAACCTTTGATAGCGGGGAATATCGGGACAGTGGCCAGCGGCGTTGCGGAACATGCGGAAGCGGATAATGTGATTGTCACCGAATTATCTTCTTTCCAATTGAAAGGAACGGAATCGTTCCGTCCGCGCATCGCCATCATCACGAATCTTTATGAAGCGCATCTTGATTACCACGGTACAAAAGAGGATTACGAAGCATCAAAAATGAAATTGACACAAAATCAGACATCCGAAGATTATTTCATTTATAATGCCGATCAGCCTCACTTGGCGGCTTACGCCCAAAAATGCAAAGCTCAGCTCATCCCTTTTACGTTGAAAGGGAAGACGGAAGAAAGCATCAGTGCAGATGACCAATACGTCTATTGGCAAGGGAAAAAGCTGATTGACCGTTCCGAAATTATGCTCGGCGGACAGCATAACCTTGAAAATATTTTAGCGGCAGCTGCAGCTGCACTTCTATGGGGAGGAACGGAAGAAACCATTATCCGTGTACTGTCGTCATTTACAGGAGTCAAGCACCGTTCGCAATTCGTCGTTAACTGGAAAGGCCGGAAATTCTACAACGATTCAAAGGCCACTAATGCGCTGGCAACGAAAAGCGCATTGGAAGCTTTCCCCGGCAATATCGTGTTATTAGCTGGCGGTCTTGAACGCAATCATTCGCTGGAAGAATTAAGGCCATATATGAATAGAGTGAAGGCCCTTGTAACATTCGGTGAAACTTCCGACCGGTTCGGGGAATTCGCAGCCGATTGCGGTGTGCAACGAGTTGAAAAGGTCTCAGACATGCTCAGCGCAGTAGAAAAAGCTGTAAGCCATTCTGAAAACGGCGACACGATTCTTTTATCGCCGGCTTGCGCAAGCTGGGACCAATACGAAAATTTTGAAATCCGTGGAGATGCTTTCATCGAAGCGGTAAGAAAAGTCACGGAAGCATAGAATAGCGAAAGCGGCCGCTCAGCTCCGACAAGCAAGAGATGGACCAAATATAATTTGGGACATCTCTTTGCGACGAAGCTAGCGCAGCGATGCAGGAGCAGTAAGGTTTTTTGCGATTTGGAGAAGCGGCATGTTTTCAGCCGCACAGCCAAAGTGGCTTACGACTCGAGGAGTTGGCCGCTAAGTCTGGACACCGAGAAAAGCGAAAGCGGCCGCTCAGCTCTGAAAGGCATAAGATATCCAGATCATAAAGAAAGGAGCAGCAATTATGGATAAAGTGATTGATATAGAAGAACGCATCCCCACGCTTCGCGAGCGTCGGCGAAAAAGAACCAATCGCAAATTCCTGGCATTGCTGTTCATTTTTCTGATTATATTGATGGTCTTGGTTTACAGCCAGACAAAATACAGTAAAATCCAATCCATTACAGTAAACGGAGAGGACTTGTATGAGGAAACGGAATACATCACAGCGAGCAAGCTGGATGTCGGCGATTCGATGTGGTCTTTCAATACTGAAGAAGTGGCGGGAGATATTTCAGAGCTTGACTGGGTCAAAAATGCCTCGGCAGACAAAAAATGGCTGACGGGTGTAGAGATTACAGTAGAAGAATATCCAGCCATCGGTTATCTGGAAAAAGAAGCAGGCTATCAGAAATTATTGGCCAATGGCTACGCGGTTGAATTGCCTGTGGATAAAGTGGATGGCCCCATCTTCACTAATTTTGAAACCGAAGAAACACGGCTCGAACTTTCATCGCAATTGGAGCAGCTTGATCCTGAAGTTTCGAATATGCTGTCACAGCTTATCTTGACTGAAGGCGAAACAGCATCAGCCAATATCACTTTATACATGACTGACGGCAATGAAATCCGTGCAAAATTGAACAGTCTTGCGGAAAAACTTGATTATTACCCTTCACTGACTGCCCAGCTGGAAGATGGCCAAAAAGGCGTTTTTGATATGGAAGTCGGCATAACATTCCGCTCCTATGATGACGTCTATGGCCCGCCGAAGGAGGTCGTGGAAGATGAAGAAACCGAACAGCCGTAAGCGGGAGAACGTCAGCAAATCCATCATTTTCTCTCTTGTGTTTTTGGTTCTCGGTTTCATCCTCTCCTATTCCTACAGTCTTTCACAGTCCAACGATGGCGGTGATAACTTTGCTGCAAATTCACAATTCGAAAAGGAAGTAAAGTTCCGTGAAGAATTGATCGAACAGCAGGAGCGCAATAAGACGCTGCGGGAAGAAATGCAATCGAAGCAGGATGTATTGCAGGAGTTTGAAAGTGAATTTTCATCCGGCCAGGAAAACTACAGTGAAATTGCTGCGGAAGCAGAAAAACTGCGGCGCTACGTCGGTTTGATGCCGGTCGAAGGAGAAGGGCTGAAAATTATCCTGGAAGACGGAGAATACGGGGCGCAAACTGTAAATCCGAATGATTATATTGTCCATGAGAGCCATGTGTTTCACGTGATCCACGAGATGTATATTTCCGGGGCGGAAGCGGTCGCGGTAAACGGCCAGCGGATTCATTCGAATTCTACGATCGTTTGCACGGGACCGGTCATTGAAGTCGATGGAGTGAAATACCCAGCGCCATTTACGATTGAAGCAATCGGCAATCCCGAAGTGCTCGCAGCTTCCATGGAGCTGCCGGGTGGAGTCCTCGATCAGCTGGTCAACGATAATATCGTCGTCACAATGGACGAGGGCTTGGATATAACAATGCCTGCCCTTTTGTCGGAATCATGATTGAGGGGGGAGTTGCATGAAAAAGAAAGTTATTTCCCGGTTTACGATGATTTTATTCGTCATCGGCCTGATGACCGCCATCCAGTTTAATACCGTCAACGAACCAGATTCAAGGGATACTCGGGATGTTTGGGAAATCAGGCAGGAATTAGCAAGGGAAAAGCAGCTTCACTCTGAGTTATTATCAGAAATCGGTACATTGGATGAAACCTTATCAAAATATGAAAAAGCAGCAAATGACAGTCCTGAACAAGTTTTAAAAGAAACAGTGGAAGTGCTGCGGCAGGATGCCGGTCTGACTGAAATAACTGGTCCGGGCCTCGAAGTACATATCGAACCTTCACAGGAAGCGATAGTTACGGGTCAAAATATAGAACAGATTTCACCGGCTCTGTTGATCCGGTTTGTTAACGAGATCAACAGATTCAAAGGGATCGAGCTGTCAATAGATGGAAAAAGAGTTATCAACACAAGCCCTATCCGTGATATTAACGGACGGACTGCGATCAACGGCAAGCCGATCGGTACACCGCCTTTTAAGATGAAAATTGCGGCAGGTACACTGGACAATGCAGAGAAACTTTCCAATCATCTAAAAGCATCTCCAATACTGGATAATTTTTATATCGACAATTTATCAGTGAATGTAATGGAGCCTCAGGAAGAAATTACAGTAGAAGGCTACGACGGCGAGCTAGAGCTCGAATATTTAGAAGCGGCGGAGGAGGAATAGCGGTGTGGCTTTCAATTTTAGGGCTGATTCTTGGCTTATCACTTGGCCTGTTGACAGATATACGGATACCGCCGGAATACGCCAATTATTTGTCAATCGCAGTTCTTGCCGCTTTGGACACTCTCTTCGGAGGCATTAGAGCTCATCTGCAGCAGGTCTACGATGACAAAGTTTTTGTGTCAGGATTTTTCTTCAATATTTTGCTGGCAGCCGGGCTGGCATTTCTCGGAGTCCATCTTGGAGTCGATCTGTATCTCGCAGCGATTTTCGCTTTCGGGGTCAGGTTATTCCAGAACATTGCAGTTATCCGGCGCATATTACTCAGCAAATGGACAGAAAAAAAGAGTGTCCGGGAATCAGTTTGAATTTTCTGATGAAATGAAAAAATATTGCATCAAATTACTTAGACAAGGTGTATAATTTACAATAGAATAATAATAACTGGAATAAAATAAGGAGGTGCCACGAATTGAGCCAATCAGAATTGTATGTAAGTTTAGATATCGGGTCTTCGTCGGTTAAAGTATTGATCGGAGAAATGGCGAATAAATCGTTGCACGTCATCGGTGTAGGGAACGTAAAATCCAACGGCATTAAAAAAGGTGCTATCGTTGATATAGATGCGACTGTGCAATCCATCAAAAAAGCTGTCGATCAGGCTGAACGGATGATCGGCAAATCTATTCACGAAGTGGTATTGGGCATTCCCGCAAATAAGATGATGCTGCAAAGCGTTAAAGGTGTAGTCGCAGTAAACAGTGAAAACCGTGAAATTACGGATGATGATATGGATCGGGTGCTCGAAGCTGCACAGGTTATGTCTATTCCCCCAGAACGCGAATTGGTGAATATCATTCCTGAGCAATATATCGTGGACCATTTGGATGAAATTAAAGATCCGCGGGGTATGATTGGGATTCGCCTTGAGATGGATGGTACAATGGTGACGACATCCAAGACGATCTTACATAATGTTCTGCGATGCGTGGAAAGAGCCGGGCTTCAAATCCGGGATATTTATCCACAACCGCTCGCAGCAGGATATTATGCACTGACAGAGGATGAGAAAAATCATGGCACCGCCTGCATCGATATTGGCGGGGGATCAACATCCATCGCTATTTTCCAGGATGGCCATCTTGTAGCATCAACAGTCATTCCTGTCGGCGGCGACCATGTGACAAAGGATCTTTCCATTGTTCTGAAAACGCCTACAGACCAAGCTGAAAAGATTAAACTTGAATATGGTCATGCTTTCTACGATAATGCATCTGAAGACGAATTGTTCGAGGTCCCGGTAATCGGATCTGATACGAAAGAGCAATACAGTCAGAAATACATATCTGAAATAATCGGAGTTCGCCTGGAAGAACTTTTCGAATTGATTTTGGATGAATTTTACCGCCTTGGTGTTCAGGACCTTCCAGGAGGCGTCGTTTTAACAGGCGGCATGGCGAAGCTTGAAGGCCTTCCTGAATTGGCACGCAACATTCTGCAGACGCGTGTGCGTTTGTTCACTCCTGAATATATCGGAGTAAGGGAACCGCAATACACGACTTCGGTCGGCTTGATCCAATACGCTTATATGGAAGACGTTTTCTACGGGCGCATTGGAAGCGGCGCTGCACTCGGCAACCAGCAAAAAGTCGAGCAGGAACCGAAGCCTCAGAAGCAGAGACAGCAAAAACAGCCAAAAGAGAACGGCGATGGCGTCGTAACAAAAGCCAAAAAAATGTTTGACAGATTTTTTGAATAAAGAAAAGAAGAGCGGAAGTGCAGTTTCACTTCCCCAAATCCGCTTAATCTTAAAACGTATACTTTCTTGAGCTTAAAAAAACATTGCATCATGCTTACTCACAGAGCAGAGCAATTTTAGGAGGAAAAAGAATGTTGGAATTTGATACAACAGTAGATGCTATGGCAGTAATTAAAGTTATCGGTGTCGGTGGCGGCGGAAATAACGCTGTTAACCGCATGATTGAACACGGAGTAAAAGGTGTCGAATTTATCGCGGTAAACACGGATGCTCAGGCATTGAACCTTTCAAAAGCTGAAGTCCGCCTTCAAATCGGCGGTAAATTGACGCGTGGACTTGGTGCAGGCGCAAATCCGGAAGTCGGTAAAAAAGCGGCTGAAGAAAGCAAGGAACAGATTGAAGAAGCATTGCGCGGAGCCGATATGGTATTCGTAACTGCCGGTATGGGCGGCGGTACAGGTACTGGTGCAGCTCCTGTAATCGCAGGAATCGCTAAAGAACTTGGCGCTTTGACTGTTGGTGTTGTGACACGTCCATTCACATTTGAAGGACGCAAGCGTTCGACTCAGGCAATCGGCGGAATTGGACAGATGAAAGAATCAGTCGATACGCTGATCGTCATCCCGAATGACCGTCTTCTTGAAATCGTCGATAAAAACACACCTATGCTTGAAGCGTTCAGAGAAGCTGACAACGTACTTCGCCAAGGTGTTCAGGGCATCTCGGACCTGATTGCAGTGCCTGGACTTATCAACCTTGACTTTGCGGACGTGAAAACGATCATGTCGAATAAAGGTTCAGCATTGATGGGGATCGGTGTTTCTTCAGGTGAAAACCGTGCGTCTGAAGCTGCTAAAAAAGCGGTATCCAGCCCGTTATTGGAAGTATCAGTCGATGGCGCGAAAGGTGTTCTCATGAATATCACTGGCGGATCGAATCTTAGCCTTTATGAAGTTCAGGAAGCAGCCGATATCGTCGCATCCGCGTCTGACGAAGATGTGAACATGATTTTCGGATCGGTGATCAATGACAATTTGAAAGATGAAATCATTGTTACGGTTATCGCTACAGGATTCAACGAAGAACAGCTTCAGCCAAGAACACCTAGAGGCTCAGGTTTGAATACAAGCCGTGTCCAATCGATCCAGCAGCAGCAAGCTCCACAGCCGACGCTGCGCGAAGCGCGCCGCGAAGATCAACGCCGTGAAGAACAGGCGCCGGTTTATCAGCAGGAGCCTGTACGCCAGGAAAAACCACAGGATGATGCACTTGATATCCCTACTTTCCTGCGCAACAGACAAAAACGACGTTAATCCACACAGCTGCCAAATTGGCAGCTGTTTTTTTCTGCAAAATAGCGTAATTGATAAATAACTGCAGACTTGGTACAATTAACTGAACATCCAGGAAAAGTTGTGAATATATGAAACCTATCAAACCAGTTTATGAAAATATAAAAAAAGAATTGGATTCCATCCGGGAAGGCATCAACCTGATCGCTGTCACAAAACAGGTCGGTATCGAACGCACGAAGGAAGCGATTGAAGCCGGCATCCAGCATTTAGGGGAAAATCGTCCTGAAGGATTTCAAAAGAAATTCGAAGCGATTCAGCATGGAGCGGAATGGCATTTCATCGGCAATCTTCAAAGCCGGAAAGTTAAGGAAATCATCAATGATATCGATTATCTGCATTCATTGGACCGTTTAAGTCTTGCAAAAGAGATCCAAAAACGTGCAGAGCATGTCATCGATTGTTTTGTTCAAGTAAATGTGTCGAAAGAAGACAGCAAAAGCGGAATCCTTCCGGAAGATACGCTTGATTTCATCAAAACATTGGAGCAATATGATAAAATTAATGTAGTAGGCTTAATGACAATGGCCCCGAATGTCGAAGATGAAGAAGTCTTGAGAAAAGTGTTCCGTGACTTGAAGGCCTTGCAGCTGGATGTCGCTGAACGGGAATGGCCGCATGCCCCGTGCACAGAAACTTCAATGGGCATGTCCAATGATTATTTGATAGCAGCGCAGGAAGGGGCGACTTTTGTTCGCATCGGGACTGCATTAATAGGTTCAGAAAGTGAGGCAGAATGATGAGCATTAAAAATTCATTCAAAAATTTCTTTTATTTAGAGGAATATGAAGAAGATCAGCCGCAGCAGCAAAACCAGCAGGCTACCCGTCAAGAGCAGCCAGCCAGCCCTGAAATCCGTAAATCACCAAAAGAGCGCCGCCAAAAAGCTACAGAAGCAAACGTCCCTAATTTGGTCAGCTTGCAGACTGCAGCTTCAAAATCTTCCAAAGTCCATTTGGCGGAACCGCGTGTATACGCTGAAGCCCAGGATATTGCAGAACATTTGAAAAGCAAACGTGCTGTAGTAGTCAACTTACAGCGTATCGAAAAAAGCCAGGGTCTTCGGATCATCGACTTTTTGAGCGGTACTGTCTATGCCCTTGGCGGCGATATCCAGCGCATCGGAACGGATATTTTCCTTTGTGTACCTGACACAGTGGAAGTGGACGGCGCCATTTCCGATTTCTACTACGATGAAGAACAATAAAAGAGGTGCATAAATAACTGATGGCATATATTGAATTGTTTATATTAACTGCTGTAAATATCTACTTCTATCTGATTATTGCCAGCGTCCTGATGAGCTGGATTCCGAGCATCAAAGAATCACGGTTCGGCCAGTTCATTACCAGCCTAACGGATCCATACCTGGACATTTTCAGAAGATTCATCCCGCCGCTTGGCATGATCGACATCTCGCCAATCATCGCCATCTACACATTGCTATTAGCAAGCAGAGGGATTTCAGTATTATTCGGAATGCTTTAACCATAACCTCACATAAAGTGGGGTTTTTTTCTTGATAAAAGATTAATTCGGAAAGGAGCAGCCCTATGGACTCCATATTTCAGCATTTCAGAAAAGAAGAACAGCAATTCATCGAGCAGGTTTCAGGCTGGATGAATGAAGTCGAAGACCGCTATACGCCTAAACTGACGGACTTTTTGGATCCACGTGAACGATTCATCGTTAAATCGGTGCTTGGGTCGAACGAAATCCGTATGGAATCACGCGGTTTGTTTCCGGATGCAGAACGCCAACGGGTTTTATTGTACCCATCTTATTACGAACCGACCGACGAGGATTTCGATATCACCGTCTTCGAATTGAAGTATCCGGTTAAATTCGTCACGCTGCGCCACCCGGATATCTTGGGATCGCTGATGTCAGTCGGACTCGACCGCAGCAAATTCGGCGATATCCGGATCGACGGCGAAAGGATCCAATTCGCTGTGGCGGATGAAGTAAGCCTGTATCTGCAAACCAATTTCGTTTCAGCGGCAAAAGTGAAAGTGCAATTGATCGAAGTGGACGACGTATCCGAAATGATTACAGCAACGGAAGAATGGCATGAAGAATCCCATACTGTCAGCTCGATGCGTCTCGATACAGTGATGAGTTCCGTCTATAATATATCGCGCCAAAAAGCTGCAGCTTTGATTCACGGCGGCAAGGTGAAAGTGAATTGGACGGTGCAGGAACAGCCGTCGTTCGAATTGCATGAGTCGGACATGATTTCGTCGAGAGGATTCGGCCGGATCAAGGTCCTCATGATTGAAGGCAGAACGAAGAAAGACAAAGTTCGGCTCCAGATCGGACGGTTGGAACAACGGAAATAGCCCGCGCATGGAATATTAAAAATTATACTGATATTTCATGCAATGGGCGGTATAATGGAAAGTAACAAACATAATTTAAGGAGAGTGCACTGAATGCCATTGTCCCCGTTGGATATACATAATAAAGAATTCAGCAAGGCGTTTCGCGGATACCAGGAAGATGAAGTGAACGAATTCCTGGATCAGATCATCAAGGATTACGAAATCCTGCTGAAAGAGAAAAAAGACCTTGAAGAGCGTTTGAAACAAACCGACGAACGTGTCGGCCATTTCACGACAATCGAAGGGACGTTGCAGAAATCGATTGTGATCGCCCAGGAAGCAGCGGAAGAAGTACGCCGCAATTCGCAAAAAGAAGCGAAGCTCATCGTCCGCGAAGCGGAAAAGAATGCAGACCGCATCGTCAACGAATCTTTGACGAAAGCGCGTCGCATCGCGATGGAAATCGAAGAGTTGAAGAAACAGTCGAAAGTTTTCCGCAACCGTTTCAAAATGATTGTGGAAGCGCAGCTTGACCTGATCGACACAGACGACTGGGAATCGTTGATGGAGTATGACGTCGATACGACGACACTTGATAAACTGGAAGACAATAACGAAGACTACCGTCCTTGACTAAGAGGGCAACACTCTTTATAATTACGGCATACTAGCAACAGCAATTATATGATCCAATGCGTTGACGGAGACAGTAAGCATAGCTGATTCAGGAAAGCGAGCCGGGGACAGTGGGAGCCCGGTGCTGAAAGCTATGAAGAAAATCACTCCTGAGCAGAACCGGGGAAAACCAGTAGCCGGTTCCGTTTCGCCACGATACGGCGTTCGAGTGGCAGTTTTCTAAAACTGCAACAAGGGTGGTACCGCGAGTCTGGCTTCTCGTCCCTTTCCAGGGATGGGGGGCTTTTTATTATGCTTACAGGAGGAATTTTGATGGATTACAAAGACACATTATTGATGCCGAAAACAGATTTTCCGATGCGCGGCAATTTGCCGAACCGGGAACCTGAATTGCAAGCTAAGTGGGAAGAAATGGAAATTTATAAAAAAGTTCAGGAACGGACGAAAGATCTGCCGTTCTTCGTCCTGCACGATGGACCGCCATACGCCAATGGCGACTTGCATATGGGCCATGCACTGAACAAAGTGCTGAAAGACATGATTGTGCGTTCACGTTCAATGATGGGCTTCAACGCACCGTACGTTCCAGGCTGGGATACACACGGCCTGCCGATCGAACAGGCTTTGACGAATAAAGGCGTAAACCGCAAAGAAATGACATTGGCGGAATTCCGCAAGTTATGTGAAGAATACGCTTATGAGCAGATCGACAGCCAGCGCAGCCAGTTCAAACGCATTGGTGTACGCGGCGATTGGGAAAATCCCTATGTCACATTAAAACCATCCTATGAAGCACGCCAAATCGAAGTGTTTGGTGCGATGGCGAACAAAGGCTATATCTATAAAGGGTTGAAACCCGTTTACTGGTCCCCTTCAAGTGAGTCTTCACTTGCAGAAGCGGAAATCGAATATCACGATAAGAAATCTCCATCCATCTATGTTTCATTCGCGGTGACAGACGGTAAAGGCGTTCTTGCTGAAGGAACGAAATTGATCATCTGGACAACGACGCCATGGACGATTCCTGCAAACCTTGGAATCACGGTCCATGAGAAATTGGATTATGTGGAAGTGGAAGCGAAAGGCTCCCTTTACGTGATTGCACGTGAACTGCTCGATGAAGTCGCTTCTGAACTGGGCTGGGAAGATCCTAAAGTCGTGCGTGAAATGAAAGGTGCGGAGCTTGAAAATATCCTGACGAAGCATCCATTATATGACCGTACATCGCTTGTGATGCTCGGCGACCATGTTACTGTCGATTCAGGGACAGGCTGCGTTCATACAGCACCTGGCCACGGGGAAGATGACTTTTTGGTCGGTAAAAAATACGGCCTTGACGTTCTTTGCCCGGTCGATGAAAAAGGGGTCTTTACAGAAGAAGCTCCAGGATTCGAAGGCCAGTTCTACGATAAAGCCAATAAAGCGATCACTGAAGCATTGGACGCTGCAGGAGCTCTAGAAGCTTTGACGTTCATCACGCACTCGTATCCGCATGACTGGCGCACGAAAAAGCCGGTTATCTACCGTGCAACTGCACAATGGTTCGTATCGATTGATGCATTCCGCGATAATATCCTGAAAGCGATCAATGAAACAACGTTCACGCCGGCATGGGGCGAAACGCGACTGTTCAATATGCTGCGCGACCGCGGTGACTGGAACATTTCACGCCAACGCGTCTGGGGCGTGCCGATTCCGGTATTTTACGCAGAAAATGGCGACCCGATCATCACCGAAGAAACAATCGCGCATATCGCCGATTTGTTCCGTGAACACGGATCGAATGTCTGGTTCGAACGTCCGGCTGCAGAACTGTTGCCGTCAGGATTCGAACATCCGAGCAGCCCGAACGGCATCTTCACGAAAGAACTCGATATCATGGATGTCTGGTTCGACTCAGGATCATCCCATCAGGCAGTGCTTGATGAGCGCGACGATCTTCAATACCCGGCAGATCTTTATCTTGAAGGTTCTGACCAATACCGCGGCTGGTTCAACTCTTCGCTGACAACAAGTGTAGCAATCAACGGAATCGCGCCATATAAAGGCGTATTGAGCCATGGCTTTACACTCGACGGCAATGGCCGCAAAATGAGTAAGTCTCTCGGAAACGTCATCGTTCCTGCAAAAGTGATGAACCAGATGGGTGCCGATATTCTTCGCCTGTGGGTTGCGTCCGTCGATTACACGGCTGATGTCCGCGTATCTGATGAAAACTTCAAACAAGTTTCAGAAGTATATCGCAAAATCCGCAACACGCTGAAATTCCTTCACGGAAATCTTGCTGATTTTAATGAAAAAGAAGATCGCGTCGCTTACGAAGACATGCGTGAAATGGATCAGTATATGGCAATGAAATTGCAGAAAATGATTGAGACAGCCCGTAAAGGTTATGAAAACTACGAGTTTGCGACAATCTACAATGCTTTGAATAATTACTGTGCGAACGATTTGAGTTCATTCTATCTGGATGTTGCAAAAGACGTCGTTTATATCGAAGCAGCCGACCATCCGCATCGCCGCGCAATGCAGACGGTCATGTTCGATTCATTGATGGCCATCCTGAAATTAGCGTCGCCGATCATTCCGCATACAGCTGATGAAATGTGGTCGTATCTTGGATTTGTCGAAGAAGACAGCGTCCAGTTGACGGACTTCCCGAAAGTTGTGGAAAACAGCAGCTTCAAAGATCTTGAAGTGAAATGGGAGAAATTCATGGATGTCCGTGATGATGTACTGAAAGCATTGGAAGAAGCGCGTGCAGCGAAGACAATCGGTAAATCGCTGGAAGCGAAAGTCACAGTTTACGGTTCAGAAGAAACGAAAAATCTTCTGGCGTCTGTCGATGACAATGTAGCGCAGCTGTTGATCGTGTCCAACTACGAGTTTGGCGGATCGCCTGACAATGCGCCGGCTGATGCTCTTGTCTTGAACAACGTGACAGTTGCCGTCCAAAAATCACAAGGTGAAAAATGTGAACGCTGCTGGACAATCTCTGACAAAATCGGTGAAAGCGAAGCCCATCCGACACTATGCCCGAGATGTGCGGATGTTGTGGAGAAGCATTATAGTTAATGTAAAGCGATGAGGCATTGTTCAGATACCGCTTCGACGCTTTGGACAAGACTCCCACACTAAGCCGAGAAAACCACTCGTCTTAGTGCTTCGTCCAGTCCTGAGCCGCGTCAGCGCTGAGAGTAGTCTCTAAAGATATGGAGCAAAACAGCGAAGACTCCCAGGGGAATAGTAAAGGAGTTGGCTTTCCAACTCCTTTACGAGCGAAGTGTTGAGATCCACTCGGGCGACGGGTACCTAGCCCGAGTTAGCTCAGCGCGAGCCCCCAGGAAAGCGCAGCTGTTTTGCGGAATATCGGTTATAAAATTAGCAAATAAATTTTTGAGGTCTGGAGAACCGGAAAGCCGGCTCTCCAGGCCTTCACTTTTTTGTGGCGGATTGTGTTAAAATAGAATGACAGATGATTTGACGGGGGAAACATATGTTTATTTATTATGCAATTGCAGCGGTAATTATAGCAGCAGACCAATTCACAAAATGGCTGGTCCTGCAGAACATGGAAATCGGGGAAAGAATTCCAGTCATTGAGCCTTATCTCGGCTGGCTGTCGCATCGCAACAGAGGTGCTGCCTGGGGGATGCTTGAAGGACAGATGTGGCTGTTTGCCATCATCACCATTGCGGTGATCGCGGGAATCCTCTATTATTTCCATAAGCACGCCAAAGGACAGCCGCTGTTCCAGCTGAGCCTCATGGTGATCCTCGGCGGCGCAATCGGGAATTTCATCGACAGGATGCTTCGCGGCGAAGTCGTCGATTTTGTGGATGTCCTGATTCCGGTCATCAATTACGACTTTCCAATTTTTAATATTGCCGACGCTGCACTGACAATCGGGGTTATCCTGATGATCATATTCGTGATCTATGACGAAAAACAAGAAAAGAAAAAGGTGTCTTAATGGAAGATTTAACTATACAGGTAACAGAAGAAATGGCGGGACAACGAATCGACAAAGCAGTTTCTGCTATGGATGAAGACTGGTCGCGTTCACAGATTGCCAATTGGGTGAAAGACGGGGCAGTCCGGGTCAATGGCCAGATAGTCAAACCGAATTATAAAGTGCGTCTTGAAGACGTCATCATCGCCACACCGCCGATTCTTGAAGAATTGGATGTTGTACCGGAAGATTTGAATTTGGAGATTGTCTATGAAGATGCTGATGTACTGGTCGTCAACAAACCGAAAGGCATGGTCGTCCATCCGGCGCCTGGCCATTCGCATGGTACGCTGGTCAACGGTCTTATGCATCATTGCACCGACTTGTCCGGCATCAACGGCATCGTACGTCCAGGAATCGTCCACCGGATCGATAAAGATACATCCGGTTTGCTGATGGTCGCAAAAAATGACGCGTCGCATACTTCACTGGTCAATCAATTGGTCAGAAAAAGTGTGACCCGTAAATATATTGCGCTTGTACATGGCCATATCCCCCATGACAAAGGAACAATCGAAGCACCGATTGCACGCGATCCGAAAGAGCGCCAGAACATGGCTGTTGTGGATAAAGGCAAGCATGCGGTGACGCATTTCCGCGTTCTTGAGCGTTTCGGTGATTTCACATTGGTCGAATGCCGTCTTGAAACAGGGCGCACGCACCAGATCCGTGTCCATATGAAATATATCGGCTATCCGTTAGTCGGCGATCCGAAATACGGACCGAAGAAAACAATGGATATCGGCGGCCAGGCGCTTCACGCGGAAGTGATCGGTTTTGATCATCCGAAAACGGGAGAATACATGGAATACTCGGCGGAAATGCCTGAGGAATTTGCAGAACTTCTGGAATCTCTTCGCAAGAAGGATTGACAAAACCCGAAGTTGTTCTTTATACTTGAAAAAACCAATCGAATAACAACACCTTTAAAAACAGTCCAGAGAGGCTGAGAAGGTATTTACGCAAGCCGGAAGTCTGTCTTCCGTGCTGGAATTTTCTGCGCATATATCCTCCTGCCCTCTGGCAGGAGGTTTTTTATTTGCCTAAAAGGAGAGAAGAATATGGTGGAAAAAGCGGACATTCTGGACGAGCAGGCAATGGCAAGAGCCATCACACGGATCGCCCATGAAATTATCGAACGCAATAAAGGAATCGATGACATCATCCTAGTCGGCATCAAAACGCGCGGTGCATTCATCGCCAAGCGGCTGGCAGAAAAAGTTGAGAAGATAGAAGGCAAAGCCATCAAGACAGGAGAGCTCGATATCACATTGTACCGGGACGACTTGAGCGTCAAAAATACGAACAATGAACCGCTGGTACAACAGGTGGATATCAGCCACAGCATTGAAGGGCAGAAAGTGGTGCTGGTCGACGACGTGCTTTATACGGGACGGACGGTACGGGCGGCAATGGACGCGGTCATGGATATCGGCCGACCGGCACAGATTCAATTGGCAGTGCTGATTGACCGGGGACACCGGGAGCTGCCGATCCGATCGGATTATGTCGGAAAGAACATCCCGACTTCCAGCAACGAACGCATCGTTGTCGAGATGAAGGAAAGCGACGGCAAAGACCGCGTGGCCATACACGAATAGTAGAGAGAGACGGGGGAGAAAGATTTGAGCGAAGCAGTACTCGATATACAGGATAAACCAAAAACCGGCCAGTGGATTTCACTGAGCCTGCAGCATATGTTCGCCATGTTCGGCGCAACGATTCTTGTCCCGCAGCTGGTCGGACTGAGTCCGGCAATCGCGCTTCTTACAAGCGGCATCGCCACCATCATATTTGTACTGATCACACAGTTTAAAGTGCCAGCATATCTGGGGTCATCTTTCGCCTTTATCGTGCCGATACAGGTTGCAACCGAATCAGGAGGCATCGGCTCAGCGATGATTGGCGCCATGTTCGTTTCTGCTGTGTATGCGCTCGTATCGCTGATCATCTGGAAAACCGGCTATCTCTGGCTGATGAAAATCTTGCCGCCGATCGTAGTCGGACCGGTCATTATCGTAATCGGACTGGCTTTGGCAGGGACTGCAGTAGATATGGCAATGACCATTCCGGCGGCAAACAATACTTCGGAATACAGCTTGCTGCACTTTTCAGCAGCGATCGTCACTTTAATGACTGCCATCATCTGTACGATTTACTTTAAGAACATTATCTCCCTGATGCCGATCCTGATCGGTTTACTGGTAGGGTATGCCTACTCTGCCGCCATCGGCATCATTGATTTCACGAAAATCGGGGAAGCAAGCTGGTTTGCGGTGCCGGACTTTTTGATACCGGGTGTCGATTATTCTTTCCAGGTCACACCGACTTTATTGTTCATCATGGTGCCGATCGCCATCGTTACAATATCGGAACATATCGGCCACCAATTGGTACTTGGCAAAATCGTTGACCGGAATTACATAAAAGATCCGGGGCTTCACCGCTCGATACTGGGCGACGGTCTTGGAACATTTATTTCTTCATTGATCGGCGGTCCGCCGAAAACGACATACGGGGAAAACATCGGCGTCCTTGCCATTACCCGCGTATACAGTGTCTACGTCATCCTAGGTGCAGCGGTATTCGCCATCGTCTTCTCTTTCGCAGGGAAACTGATGGCTGCCATCGAAACGATTCCTACCGCTGTGCTTGGCGGGATTTCAATCCTGCTGTTCGGGATCATCGCTTCATCCGGCTTGCGGATGCTGGTGGACAACAACATCGACTTCGGCAATAAACGCAATCTGGTCATTTCATCGGTCATCCTGGTTATCGGGATCGGCGGTGCGAGACTGGAGTTCAGCGAAACCTTCGTTATCGAAGGAATGGCGCTGGCGGCTATCATCGGAGTGATCCTGAACCTGGTGCTGCCGGGGCTGGAAAAGCAAGAACTTGACGACGGAACTGAATAATCACCTTTTAATGAATGTCCAGAGAGGCATGGAAAGGGTTGAATGATAAGGGCGAAGTATGCCCTTGTTTCCTCACACCTTCCTGCTCTCAGGAAGGTGTTTTTTGATGGAAGGGGACGGGAATATGCCGAATTTATTGACCATGAACACGTTGACGAATGAATCAATACTGAATTTGATCGGGCGCGCGGCCGCTTTTGAAAAAGATGAAGAGCTGAAACTTGGCGGAACAATCGCCAATCTGTTCTTTGAACCGAGCACCCGCACGAAGATGAGTTTTGAAATGGCGGAGCATAAACTGGGGATTGCGGCATTGCCTTTTGAAACGGGATTTTCCAGTGTCCTGAAAGGCGAAACGCTGTACGATACGGTGAAGACGCTGGAAGCGATCGGAGTAGACGCGGTGGTCATCCGCCACAGCGAAGAAGAATATTACCGGCAGCTTGAAGGAATCCGGCTCGCGGTGATCAACGGCGGTGACGGCTCAGGGCAGCATCCGACACAATCACTGCTCGACCTGTACACGATACAGCAGGAATTCGGCGGCTTTGAAAATCTACACGTGACGATTGCAGGCGACATCGCACATAGCCGCGTGGCGAAATCGAACGCCGCAGCGCTCAAGCAATTGGGCGCCAAAGTAAGTTTTGTCTGTCCGCCGGAATGGAGCGGGGGGTATGAAACTTCAGACCGCTTGGATGATTATATAGAAGAAACGGATGTGCTGATGCTGCTTCGCGTCCAGCACGAGCGCCATACGGGCGGACAATCAATGACAAAAGAGCAATATCATCAAAGCTACGGGCTGACGGTCGAACGTGAAAAGAAGATGAAGAGTTCGGCGATCATCATGCATCCTGCCCCCATTAACAGAGGTGTCGAAATTGCCGACAGCCTGGTCGAATGTGAACGTTCCCGGATCTTCAAACAAATGGCAAACGGAGTTTTTATCCGGATGGCCGTTCTGGAATACGCAATGAAAGGGAGAGATTGAGAGATGAATTTATTCATTGAAAATGTAAACATGCTGCAAGACGGAGAATTGGTTCCGGTGAATATCCGGGTCGCTGATGGAAAGATCCAGGAAATCGGAGCAGAGCTTACCGCACAGGGAGAAGAAGTGATTGACGGCAAAGGCCGGATGGTTGCACCAGGATTTGTTGATGTCCACGTTCATTTGCGTGAACCGGGCGGCGAACAGAAAGAGACGATCGAAAGCGGGACAAAATCAGCGGCTAAAGGCGGTTACACCACCATCTGCGCAATGCCGAATACGCGTCCGGTGCCGGACACGAAAGAAAACCTCCAGCACGTCAACGGATTGATCGAAAAGAATGCGCACATCCGGGTTTTGCCGTATGCTTCCATCACGATTCGCGAAGCAGGAAAAGAACGGACGAATTTAAATGAACTGAAAGAAAATGGCGCTTTCGCGTTTACAGATGACGGGGTCGGAATCCAGGAAGCGGGCATGATGTTCGAAGCGATGAAAGATGCCGCAGCCATCGATATGCCAATTGTCGCCCATTGTGAAGACAACAGCCTGATATACGGCGGAGTGATGCATGACGGCAAGCGCAGCCGCGAACTGGGCTTGAAAGGCATTCCGTCCATCGCGGAATCGGTCCACATCGCGCGCGATATCCTGCTGGCGGAAGCGGCGGGCGCACATTACCATGTCTGCCACGTTTCGACAAAAGAATCTGTACGAGTGATACGCGACGCAAAACGCGCAGGCGTTAAAGTGACAGCGGAAGTGACGCCGCACCATCTCCTGCTGAAGGAAGACGATATTCCGGGAGATGACGCCAATTACAAGATGAATCCGCCGCTGCGCGCTAAAGAGGATTACGAAGCGCTGCACGAAGGATTGCTTGACGGCACGCTCGATTTTATTGCCACGGATCATGCGCCGCACACGGCTGATGAAAAAGCGAACGGCATGGGTAAGGCGCCGTTCGGCATCGTCGGATTCGAAACAGCGTTTCCGCTGCTTTACACAAATTTCGTGGAGACCGGCAAATGGACGCTTGAGCAATTGATCGACTGGATGACCCGGAAACCGGCGGAAGTATTTGGCTTACCGTATGGCACGATGAAAATTGATCAGACAGCGGATCTGGTGCTGCTAGACCTCGAAAAAGAGCAGAAAATCGACCCGGAACAATTTTTATCAAAAGGGAAAAACACACCATTTGGCGGCTGGCAGTGCAAGGCTTGGCCGGCAATGACCATATTCGGCGGTAAAATCGTTTGGCAGGAGGAGGCTCATCAATGAAACGTTATTTGATTTTGGAAGATGGCACAGTATTTGAAGGTACAGCATTCGGAAGCGACGATGCATCTGTAGGTGAGATCGTCTTCAACACGAGCATGACGGGATACCAGGAAATTTTATCAGATCCTTCGTACTGCGGACAGATTGTCACGATGACTTACCCGTTGATCGGCAATTACGGCATCAACAGCGATGACTTCGAATCGATCGAACCGGCAGTCAAAGGGATGGTCGTGCGCGAACTGGCGGAATTCCCATCGAATTTCAGAAGCAAATCGACGCTTTGTGAGCTGTTCAAAACCAAAGGCATCCCAGGAATTTCGGGAATCGATACACGCAAACTGACGCGTCTCATCCGCTCAAAAGGTTCCATCAAAGGCATCCTGACAGCAGCCGGAGAAGAAGTGGATGTTGAGGAAGTCGTAAGCAAGCTGAAAGTGACGCCTCTCCAGACGGACCAGGTCGCTCAAGTGTCGACAGTCCGCCCATATCCGAGCCCGGGACGTGGCAAACGCGTCGTATTGATTGATTACGGAATGAAACACGGCATTCTGCGCGAGCTCAATAACCGTGATTGTGATGTCATCGTCGTTCCTTATAATACAAGCTCGCAGGAAATTCTGGCATGGGGACCGGACGGCGTCATGCTGTCGAACGGACCGGGAGACCCGAAAGACGTCGAAGAATGCGTCCAAGTGGTAGGTGAATTGCTCGGCCAAGTGCCCGTCTTCGGAATCTGCCTCGGCCACCAATTGTTTGCGCGGGCGTGCGGAGCGGATACGTTCAAACTGAAATTCGGCCACCGCGGCGGCAACCATCCGGTACGAAACCTGGAAACCGGAAAAATTGAAATCACTTCCCAGAACCATGGCTACGCAGTGGATGAAGGTACATTACAGGGCACACGTTTGAAAGTAACGCACCAGGCTTTAAACGACGGCACGAATGAAGGGCTGTCCCATTTGGATTACCCGGCTTTCACCGTCCAATACCATCCGGAATCCTCACCAGGACCGGAAGATTCCAATTACCTGTTCGACCGTTTTATTGAAATGATGAGTGCAAATCGAAAGGAGCAGCAATATGCCTAAAAGACAAGACATCCAAAGTATCCTCGTAATCGGGTCCGGCCCGATCGTCATCGGACAAGCTGCCGAATTCGACTATGCCGGTACACAGGCGTGTTTGGCCCTTAAAGAAGAAGGTTACCGCGTCATCCTGATCAACTCGAATCCGGCGACCATCATGACAGATACGGAAATCGCCGATAAAGTCTATATTGAACCGATCACCCTGGAATTTGTCAGCCGCATCCTCCGAAAAGAACGTCCGGACGCAGTACTGGCAACACTGGGTGGGCAGACAGGTCTCAATATGGCGATTGAACTGGATGAATCCGGAATCCTCGATGAACTTGGAATTGAAATTCTCGGTACGAAATTGGAAGCGATCCACAAAGCGGAAGACCGGGACCTGTTCCGTACGTTGATGAATGAACTTGGGGAGCCGGTTCCTGACTCCGATATCATCCACAACCTGGATGAAGCGAAACGATTTGTCGAACGCATCGGCTACCCGGTGATCGTCCGCCCTGCATTTACAATGGGTGGCACAGGCGGCGGGATCTGCCATAACGATGAGCAATTGAAGGAAATCGTCTCAAGCGGCTTGAAATACAGCCCGGTGACACAATGTCTTCTTGAAAAATCAATCGCCGGCTTCAAGGAAATCGAGTATGAAGTGATGCGTGACGCCAACGACACAGCCATTGTGGTCTGCAATATGGAAAACATCGACCCGGTCGGCATCCATACAGGAGATTCCATTGTCACAGCACCGAGCCAGACCCTGTCTGACCGCGAATACCAGATGCTGCGCAATGTATCATTGAAAATCATCCGCGCCTTAAAAATCGAAGGGGGCTGCAACGTCCAGCTGGCACTCGACCCGGACAGCTTCAATTACTACATCATCGAAGTGAATCCACGGGTCAGCCGCTCATCAGCCCTCGCTTCAAAAGCGACAGGCTATCCGATCGCCAAACTGGCGGCGAAAATTGCTGTCGGTCTGACGCTCGATGAAATGATGAACCCGGTGACAGGGCGCACATACGCAGCGTTCGAACCGGCACTTGATTACGTCGTTACGAAAATTCCGCGCTGGCCGTTCGATAAGTTCGAAGCGGCAAAACGCAATCTTGGTACACAAATGAAAGCGACCGGCGAAGTTATGGCAATGGGCCGTACTTTTGAAGAGTCGATCCTGAAAGCGGTCCGTTCACTCGAGACCGGTCAATTCCATCTCGACTTGAAAAACGCGGATGCCATGAGCGATGAATGGATCGAAAAACGGATCCGCCGAGCGGGTGATGAGCGCCTGTTCTTTATTGGCGAAGCATTGCGCCGCGGGGTGACGATTGAAACAATTCACGACTGGAGTAAAATCGATCTGTTCTTCCTGACAAAGTTCCAGAACATCGTTCAGTACGAACAGGTGCTGGCAGAACAGCCATATGATTTCGATACGGCGAAAAAGGCGAAACGAATGGGCTTTGCAGACCGCACCATCGCGAAACTGTGGAATACGACAGAACAGCAGGTCTACAACTGGCGCAAGGAGCAGAAATTGATGCCGGTCTATAAAATGGTCGACACATGCGCCGCGGAATTTGAATCGGAAACACCTTATTTCTACGGTACTTTCGAAGACGAAAACGAATCCATCCGCACCGACAAGGAAAGCGTCATCGTGTTGGGATCAGGCCCAATCCGGATTGGGCAAGGAGTGGAATTCGATTACGCAACCGTGCATTCCGTCTGGGCCATCAAAGAAGCGGGCTACGAGGCGATCATCATCAATAACAACCCGGAAACGGTCAGCACGGATTTTTCGATCTCCGATAAACTGTATTTCGAGCCCCTGACAATTGAAGATGTCATGCACATTGTCGATTTGGAACAGCCAAAAGGCGTCGTGGTGCAATTCGGCGGACAAACGGCCATCAACCTGGCTGAAAAGCTGGAACAGAACGGCGTCAAAATTCTCGGGACGACGCTTGAAGACACAGACCGCGCAGAAAACCGCAATAAGTTCGAAGCGGCATTGAATGAAATCGGCATCCCGCAGCCATTGGGCAAAACAGCGGTATCGAAAGAAGAAGCAGTGGTCATCGCTAATAACATCGGTTATCCGGTATTGGTTCGGCCATCCTACGTGCTCGGCGGCCGGGCGATGGAAATCGTCTATAACGAAAAAGACCTGAACCATTATATGGAACATGCTGTGGAAGCGAGCCCGGAGCATCCGGTGCTGGTCGACCGCTATCTGACAGGCATTGAAGTCGAAGTGGATGCTATCTCTGACGGTGAAAACGTATTGATCCCTGGGATCATGGAACACATCGAACGCGCCGGCGTCCATTCGGGTGATTCGATCGCGGTTTATCCGACACAAAACATTTCCCAGGAATTGCTGGATACACTGGTGGATTACACAACGCGACTGGCAAAAGGCTTCAACATTGTCGGCTTGCTGAATATCCAGTATGTCATATCAAAAGGCGATGTGTTCGTCATCGAAGTCAACCCACGCTCAAGCCGGACGGTGCCGTTCACGAGCAAAATCATGTCAATTCCGATGGCCAATATCGCCACCAAAGCGATCCTCGGGCAAAGCATCATCGACCAGGGCTATACGCCAGGACTTGCGCCTCGCGTCAATGGCGTCTTTGTAAAAGTTCCAGTCTTTTCATTTGCGAAGCTGCGCCGGGTCGACATTACTTTAGGGCCTGAAATGAAATCGACAGGGGAAGTCATGGGCAAGGACACGACACTCGAAAAAGCGCTGTATAAAGGATTGGCGGCTGCCGGAATGGAAATCAAAGATCACGGGACGGTCTTGCTGACGGTGGCGGATAAAGATAAAACGGAAGCGGTCGGACTTGCCAAACGCTTCAAATCAATCGGCTATCAGATCATGGCGACCGGCGGAACAGCTGCGGCTTTTGAAGAAGCGGGAGTTGCGGTTGCACCGATTGGCAAAATCGGAGCTGAAGGCAGAACCTTGCTCGATGTTATCCAAAGCGGCGACGCACAGATCGTCATCAACACATTGACCAAAGGCAAACAGCCAGAACGTGACGGATTCCGGATACGCCGGGAATCAGTGGAAAATGGCATTCCTTGCCTGACTTCACTTGATACAGCTGCTGCCATGCTCCGTGTTATCGAATCGATGACATTTTCTGCAGAAGAAATGGGGGCGGGCAGATGATCAAACAAGAACGGATGAAAGTGGTCGACCAGCAATCCATTGCCAAGCATATTTTCGAACTGACGGTTGAAGGCAGCTTGGTCGATGAAATGGCAGAGCCTGGGCAATTTGTCCACGTCCGTGTGGCGGACAGTTTTGAACCATTGCTGCGCCGGCCAATTTCCATCGCTTCCATCGATAAGGAAAGCAAGCGGTTCACAATGATTTACCGAGCAGAAGGACGCGGCACACAAATCCTGGCTGACAAAAGAGCCGGGGACGAAATTGATGTGCTGGGCCCGCTCGGCCACGGCTTCCCAGTGGAACAGGCAGAGAAAAAAGCCTTTCTGATTGGCGGGGGCATCGGTGTGCCTCCCCTCTATGAATTGGCGAAGCAATTGAACAGCCGCGGAATCGAGACGGTCCATATTTTAGGCTTTGAAAGCAAACAGGCGATATTCTATGAAGAAAAATTCAAAGCACTGGGTGACACCCATATAGCGACAGTTGACGGTTCACACGGCACGGAAGGATTTGTTACGCATATCCTGAATGAATTGCCGCATGATTTCGATACGTATTTCAGCTGCGGACCGACCGCCATGCTTGAAGCGGTGCAATGGGCATATCCGCAGAAGAGAGGATTTCTCTCCTATGAACAGCGGATGGGCTGCGGCATCGGCGCTTGTTTTGCCTGTGTCTGCCGGACAACCAAATCAGAAACGGATTATATCAAAGTCTGCTCGGACGGACCTGTATTTCCAGCGGGAGTGGTGATTTCATGATTGATATGACAGTAAAGATCCCTGGACTCGAATTAAAAAATCCGATCATGCCGGCATCCGGCTGCTTCGGTTTCGGTAAAGAATATGCCCAGCTGTATGACCTTTCACAGCTCGGCGCCATCATGATCAAAGCGACAACGGTGGAAACGCGGCTCGGCAATCCGACGCCTCGTGTGGCAGAAACTTCATCCGGCATGCTGAATGCGATCGGGCTTCAAAATCCTGGACTGGAAAGCGTCTCTAATTCCGAACTGCCTTGGCTGGAACAATTCGATGTGCCGATCATCGCCAATGTTGCGGGTACGACAACAGAAGATTACGTGGAAGTGGCGCGTGAAATCTCAAAAGCAACAAATGTACACGCACTTGAAATCAATATTTCCTGTCCGAATGTCAAAAAAGGCGGCATCACATTCGGCACCGATCCCGCAGTCGCGAGAGAATTGACAAGAGCCGTGAAGGAAGTTTCATCTGTTCCGGTCTACATCAAGCTGTCACCGAACGTGACGGACATCGTATCAATTGCCAAAGCGGTCGAAGAAGGCGGAGCAGACGGCATCACGATGATCAACACGCTGCTCGGAATGCGGCTCGACCCGAAAACCGGGCGTCCGGTCATCGCCAATATTACAGGCGGTTTATCAGGTCCTGCCATCAAACCGGTGGCTCTCAGAATGGTCTACGAAGTCAGCAAGCAAACTCAGTTGCCGATTATCGGCATGGGCGGCGTCACAGACGTTGATGACGTCATCGACTTTCTGTCCGCAGGCGCCAGTGCAGTAGCAGTTGGAACAGCCAATTTCGTCAACCCATTCGTATGTCCGGAAATCATAGGCAAATTGCCGGAGCGGCTTCATGAACTGGGATACGATTCAATCCAGGAGCTAATCGGAAGGAGCCACCGTCTATGAGAAATGAAAGACCAATCATCGCTTTGGATTTTCCAGCGAAAGAGCAGGCATTGCAATTTTTGGGACAGTTTGAGGAAAGTCTCTTCGTGAAAGTCGGTATGGAATTGTTCTATCAGGAAGGACCGGAGCTCGTACGTGAAATCAACCGACTCGGCCATGACATCTTCCTGGATTTAAAACTGCACGACATTCCGAATACCGTGGAATCCGCGATGCGGGGAATCGCTAAATTGAATGTTGCCATGGTCAATGTCCATGCGGCAGGAGGCATCGAGATGATGCGAGCTGCCAAACGCGGACTCAAAGGCAGTGATACGCAATTGATCGCTGTGACACAATTGACGTCAACCAGTGAAGAACAGATGCAAAGGGAGCAAATGATCTCTGCGAGTCTGGAAGAATCCGTCGTCCATTATGCAAGATTGGCAGATGAAGCGGGACTTGACGGAGTGGTCTGCTCCGTCCATGAATCGGAAGCGATTGGCGACGCATGTGGTGAAGAATTCTTGCGGGTTACACCGGGTATTCGCCCGGCACAAGCTTCTGTTGATGACCAAAAGAGAGTTGCGACGCCTGCAGAAGCGAGCAGACAGGGCTCGACACATATTGTCGTCGGACGTGCCATCACAAAAGCGGCAAATCCGAAAGACAGTTACAATCAAATTCGAGCGGAATGGAGTGGTCAATGATGAAGAAGGAAACAGCCAAGCATTTATTGGATATCGGCGCAGTTGAATTACGTCCCCAGGATCCATTCACATGGGCATCCGGCATCAAATCACCTATTTACTGTGACAACCGCCTGACGATGTCATATCCGAAAGTGCGCAAGGAAATCGCCAAAGGACTCGCTGCCAAGATCAAGGAATTCTACCCGCAATGCGAAATCGTGGCAGGCACAGCAACGGCCGGTATTCCGCATGCGGCATGGGTCAGTGACCTGCTGGAGCTGCCGATGGTCTACGTAAGGTCCAAGCCGAAAGAACACGGCCAAGGCAATATGGTCGAAGGCAAAGTGGAACCCGGCAAAAAAGTCGTAATAGTAGAAGACCTGATTTCTAAAGGCGGCTCGGTGATCCAAGCTGCACAAGGCTTGCAGCAGGCGGGCTTCGAAGTGCTCGGCATCGTCGCTATTTTTACATACGATCTTCCGCAATCTGTCGAAGCGATTGAAGCGGCAGGTCTCACATTCCACACGCTCACCGACTTCCCGGCACTTGTTGAACAAGCGGCAAGTACAGGAGCAATCGAGCAGGCGGATTTGCCGATGCTACGGGAATGGCATGAAGGATTAAAGGCAGGAACATTGAAGGGCTGACCATGTGGTCGGCTTTTTCTTTTGGGAAGAATTTTTGAGGGTGGAGCGAAGAATTGAAGTTTAAAATAATCAAAACTCCATTTTTGTTCGTAAATGTATGTGAGGGGTTGCCAACGTTCGCAAAGTGAATTGATATGTTTACGAAAGCTCAATTTGCCGTATTTAAGCTGGTTTAAAAGTGTTCAGAAAAGTGTACTTTTGCGAACGCAATACCCCCAAAAATTATTTAATCTTTTTAAAAGTTTTAGCTATACTTAATATGCAAGCTGAAAAAGTTGTATAAATAGCTTCGGAAGAATGCATTTACTTCTTTCTCCAAAACTTATAAAAAATATGGAGGTTACATGAAAAAAATACTTTTCTTTTTTATTTCTCTCGTCCTCAGTATTGTTCTTGCATTTATTCTACTCCTAGCCCTAAGTGGCTATTCAATAAGTTGGGATAGTTCAAAAAACCAAGAGGTGGCTTATATTTATTTGATCCCTGAAGGTTATAAGGGATGTGCTTGGATTCGGTACGGTCACCCCGGAGGAACCCCGTTGGAAATTAACAATAATGAGGTCATATTCAGAATTCCTGAAAACGGAATATTGCGTACCAGTTCAGATTATGAAGAAGTTCCTCCCCTACATAATACAAAAGTTTTTTCTGTAAATGACCAAGGTGAGCGAGTTAAGCAGTTGTTCGATGAATATGATCGGCCCCCTTCTAGTTTCTATTCATACAATAATCAAAATCCTGGAGATGTAATTTATATCAATTTTAATTCAAGCGAAGAAAAATGTGAGTTCCAGGAACATGTCAGTAAATCGTCGCAACTTTCTGTTAGCACTTTAATTTACACTCAAAATTAAAGGGGATTCCAATAAGTCCTATATGTAAATTTAGATATAAAATTTTCAAAAATTGAACTTCAAAAGAATCTAGGTTTACATATCATGAGATTATCGGAAGCTGCATAAATAGAGAGCGAGAAAATAGGCTGGTTAAAGCTTATTTTCTCTTTTTTTTGAGAAAGTATACTTTTATGAAGTTTTAGGCAAAGGTTTATTTCCTGATAAATTCTTTAGATATGAATTCTTAGTAATAAACCATATATGGTAAAGTTATGGAAAAGGGAAGGGTGATCTTAATCAAAACTAGAGTCAATTATCCATTCATATATTTTCTAGTCGAAGAAAATCTTGTTTTAATGTATCGCATCGAAATAGATAAATATGTAACGGCATCGACTCTTATTGATAGTAGCAATACGGAGATGTATGATTTAGCATCTCCAGAGAGTTTTGAGTCGTTTATTCATAATGAAAGAGAACCTGTTGAAGGCAGAAGCATATTTATGAATCATCGTGACTTGGATTTTATGGCGGACGAAATAAACAAGCAAATTCAAAGAAACCGTCAGCTAAACAAAGCTAAAAATCAAATAGATGCTGTTCATCTTGTTACAGGAGAATCTCCAGCGGGCTCCCTGAGATTAGGATTGGACCGACCTAAGACTGTCATTGGTTTTCCAGATGCTTTTTCAATTGGTCCATTGTGGAGAATACCCGAAAAAGAAGGTCTGAATTTCCGTACAGAATGGTTGTTTGATAATATCAACTTTGAGCAGGAAGACACTGAATATGAACGCAAATTTAAAAATGTCTTGCTCCAGATTGAAGACATTGCCCCTCATGTTCCCATCTATATCTGGTATGGGAATAATGCTGAAGAACAAACAGGTCTCCGCCTTTATCTTACTCTATTGAGAGATAAGCCAAATAAGATATATCTGATGAACACCACAGAACTTTACGAAAAATATATTGCCGGTGATGACGAATCAGCCTACTTTCACACAGGACTGTTGGATTCAAAGCAGCTGAAACGATTCTTCCAGAAGGAACAAAATAACAAAACGCTCAGTGAAGAAAAAAGAATTAACTTCCAAGAAGAATGGCGCTCTCTATCCCAGAAAGAGGAAGTGTTGCGTATTTGGAAAAACGGTCAGATTCAGGCCGTTCCGGAAGATTATTTCGATTCACTCATCATCGAGAAACTCGAAAGTCTACATCGAAAACAGGAAAGCCCAGAGTTCATCCTGACTGCAAAAGTAATTGGTGAATTAGTGGCCGAACAGGAAGAGTTTGTGGATTACTTCTATTTGGAGTTCCGACTGCGCCAATTAGTATATAACGGAACATTAGAGATAAAGGGTGTCCCTAAATCCATGCGCCATTATCGGATAAAACTTCGATAAATCCTAGGCGAATAGTTAACATATGATCGCTTATCGGAAGGAATGAGGTGAAAGACATAGCCTCTTTTCCTTCCTTTTATATTTCTTTAAATGGAAGAAGGGAGAATGAAAGAGTAAAAATATAAAGTCCAATAGCCTGGTCCTCTTATTCAAATAAATATGGATTGTCAAAATTACTCAATAGGTGTAATATTACACTTAATATGTAATATCGAATTGAAATAGTTCAAAACAGGGGGGACGAAATGGAACGGAAAGTCACTTTATCAATTTTGTTGATCATTGTCACATTTATTGTGTGTCTTGTTCTGAATTTCCCAGATGCATTAATGGGAAATTCGCCAACCATCAGGAATGCAATTATTACTTTTGTTTTCGTCTCAATTTGGATTTTCGTTTTCTTCATTGTTTTACGGAATAAAAATCAGGCCGTAATGAAATTTTTTCTGCTATTTTGGCTTGTAACGCTGTTCTTTGCTGTATTAACAGCACTTGCTAATGGGGAAATATTAGATGCAACTTGGGCCACAGCATTTATAGCCTTGTTAATAACACCATGGTATGGCATTGAATTGTTGACGGATGATTTTCTGATTACAGCTATTATCATTTCAATAATATCCGTGCTGTTTCTTTTTGCCGCTGGATTATCCCTTGTAAAATCCCGAAGTATATAAGTACCACATTCCATAGTATCTTTACTGAGTTAAAAGTGTTTTTATTAGAAAAAATAGAACTGAGGCGTTGAAATGAATCAAGAAGAATTAATCGACATCGTATCGCAAAAAATTAGACTGATCCGTCTGGAGAAAGAATTGTCACAGGAAGAAATGGCGAAAATTCTGGGCATCTCCAAAAAGACATTAATTCAAATTGAAAAAGGAAGAGTGGCTGCAGGCTGGAATGTCGTGGTCACCTGTGTAGCCTTATTCGAAGAAAGTGAGATTCTCCAGAATGGACTGGGGGAAGATAGTTTGGAAGTCGTGAGATTAGTTACTTTTAACAATATTGAACAGCCAGTTATGAAAACGATGGGTGGCAAGATCTGGTGGAAAGAAGTTGAAAAACGGGGAGAGTTTAAACTCCAACAGAATGTCGTCAGCCAACATTTCCGGATTATTGATGATTCAAATTATCGGTGGTTCAGTTCCTTTGAGATGGAAGAGGTCCTGCTTCATCTAAAGTATTTGGAAAAGAATGTGAAAAAATGAGCCGGTAACGAATAGTTTATATTTCTCAAACGAATAAAAACAGACAAATAACAAAGAGGTGATTGGATGAAAAAGTTTTATGGGTTATTGATCGGCAGCTTTTTGCTGGCAACTATCTTCTGTGTGTTTGGACAAGGGATTGCCTACTTTTTAAGCGAATACTTTATACCGATTTGGCCGGTTTATTACTTGACTGGATTAACGATTTTAAGATTCCTGCTTTATTTACTGACCGCTTTATTAATATTTAGTTCATTCAAGAAACAAGACTCGACTTATAAGTATCTGGAACCTATTGTGGTATTGCTATTCATAACAGCATTCAGTGCTTCTCTTTGGTCGCTTTTCGTGACAGCTATGTGGTGGGGATAAATTTCACTTCTGCAGAGGGTGGATCGAAGAAGTGAGTTTGGAGAAATAGCCAGTTCGTCAAATAGTCGAGAGGAAGGTATTAAAATGAAGTTTAAGTTTTGGATCTTGCTGATAAGCTCGTATTTAATTGCTTTTTCAACAAATTTAATCCCATCATTAAAACACCCAGACTCAAATATAAGTATTTTCAATTTACTGGCTACGTTTTTGTTACTAATTGCTTTTCTTATAGTCATAAAAAAAGTCTGGTCTAGTGGTAAATTACATAAAAGCTTAAAGAGATTTTTATTAGTTGGTTTTATATCAGGTCTAGTTATATATGGCATTAAAATTTTTGAAGACACATTGATGAACTACAATGTTTTGGATATGACAGCATCCATTCAATATCTAATTTATCTGCTGTTCATCACACCATTATTTGGAATGAATTATTTATTTGATATGGGTTATGGTAATTTCTCGTTGTTAATTTCAGTAGTTTATATTTTCATACTTTTCGCAGTCATTACTTTTAAAAAAGCAGATGGGCCAAATGTATAGAGCAGTTTATTGAGTAGAAATCTTACTTGAAGCACTACAAAATGCTTCGCTTCTTTGTAAGTAGATTTTTTGTAATGAAGAAAATATCATTACTCAACTCGTTTATTATGTTCAAAACCTCTACCTAATTCAACTCGATGTAGCTGATTAATTAGGCGACTAGAGTGAGCTCGAGTAATTAAATATTTATTCATCTTCACTTTTTAGAGAAATTGTAGTATTAGGAAAAAGCTCAATAAAATGAAAAGGACAGAAACTCTTTCTCGAGCGATTCTGTCCTTTTTAAGGTGGTGGAATATCAAAAAGACTGTTCATTCAGTTCGTTTCTTCGTTCACCTGGGGTTTTTTGATTCGCGTGAAAGAAGGTGCCGAGCTGGACTCTTCTTTGGATTGATTCGGTACAGGTACTTTTACAGGCACCACTGGTTTCTGTGTGAGATACTCGGCAATTGTCGTGAAGCAGTAGATTAACATCATGAAAATTGCTAGTGGCGGTAGGATCATCCAATACTGATTTGTCACAAAAACTTCTCTCGAAATCGAAATCATTCCTGACAGTTCGTATATTTCAGGAATGAGCCGCGGGGAATCGATTTGCGAAAGGGCTCCTCCGACAAAGATGTTCAAAATTCCTAAATGGACAAACATTTGAAGCACTTGAACAACATGCTGTGTCCACATTAACACCAGCTTTGGCCATAGCTGCGGTTGGATGTGTTTGGTCAGAATCCAACTTAAAGATCCGCCCATCAAAACCGAACTGACGACATAGTCTTTTTTCAGCGTTTCATTCATTTCATTGCCAATGGCACTGGCAGTGATGGGCAAGACGACCGCCGACATGATCAAGACTTGGAAGGCAAGCCGTTCCCATAGCGTGCTGTTCCATTCCCCGCTGCTGATCAGAACCGGCAGCAGCAAGATGTAGACCAGCAATGTCAGCGGCAAAAAATGCATGCCATCTGCGATGGAATTGACGATATTTCGCGCCTTGTTATTGAGAAAGAATACGTAGAGAAGCCCGAATACATAGCCGAGTGCCACGCGAAGCGTCGCGATGAGCAGGCTCAAAATAATCGTGTATTTGATGCCGACCAAAAGCTGTTGGGCAATCGAAAAGCCGTAGGGGTCGGTTCCGAAAACGACTTCAGCTGATGGCGCTAGTGGTGCACTGCTCGCAATGCTGCCATCTTCATCATATGCGTATTGAATTTGTTCCACTTCATCATCGGCAACTACGCCATAAAGAAGACTGGCCGACAGAAAGCTTACTACGAGCAGTAAAGGGATAATGATAGCCATCCGGTTCTTAAACCGGAATGAAAACGGTTTTGCACTCTTCAATTTTTTTGAAAGAATCCGTTTCCAACTTGTCCGGATTTCCTGTTCATCAAATATCCGCAAGTTGAATTTCTCAAAGACAGCGTTCCGTTCGACATCACTCTTTTTCATCAGCAGTTCCATGAAGGTGTAGAAAAGAAAGAATGGAATGAAGACGGTCAGCAGGATGAAGGTAATGCCTTTTGGACTGAAGTCGGATCGTAGGTAATAAAGAATTCCTTCAATGCCGAATAAATATTCGATGATCAACAAAGTGGAAAGTGTCAGCCAGACGATGGATTTCGACTGGTAAAATACACTTCGCAACACATTGGAAGTGCAATGTTTCCAGAGAACTTCAAACTGGCTCAAGCCTTTCGAGCGTGCCAATTCAACATACGATTGCTGCTGCTCTTCTTCATATAGCAGGATAAAGAGTTTAAAAAACAACAGGGTCGGCAAGACGGATAAACAGAGAATCGGGACAAGGTAAATCCGTTCGCCGCCTAGGCTGTAAAAACTGAGAAGCAGCGTGCCTGTTTTCGAGTAGAAAGCGAGCACCACTATCTGAATGAGAAAGACGTAGGAAAAGTCCGGAAACGACTGCAGGATTTTTACAAATTGCAGCGCAGAGCGTTTGATAACGCCGTTAGACTGCAAGGTGAGCAGCGCCAGCACAAAAGCGATGACAAAAGATAAAACCAGAGCCATCAGCAACAACGGCATGGAATACAGATAAGGGCCGCTTAAAAAGCTGGAAAAAGAGAAGGGTACAGTTTCAAACGTACTTAGATTCAAATAGCTGAGTGTCCATTCGTCCGGTGTAAAGAATGCGGTGATTACACTTTTTACAGCTAAGGCGTAAGCGGGGAAATCAAAAAAAGTGTCTCCTCGGAACATGGCTGGGGTGGCACTGATCAACACGATGCCGACAATACCAAATATGAATTTCCCTAAAATGGCTATTATTTTCTTCATTTCATCCTCCCCCTATATTCCTTTTAAAATCGAGATCAACAACATCTTGTTAAGCTAAAAAGTATTCACGGTATGTATAAAAAGTAATGGCGACGACCAACAGTAAATAGAAAAGCGAACCAATGAAAATATAAGATCTTTCAGATGGTTCGGCTTTCTGGTCCATCCGAATGCCTGTTTGCCCTTGAATGGCCATGTCCATTCGCCGGCTCGCCACACCGCCTTTGCTTTTGAAGAAATAAATTATTGCCAAAGCCAGCCCGCCGAAGGGTATCGCGATATCCAGAAAATCCAATTGAAAAGCAAAGGCAGCGGCCAGGTTGCTTAATCCTAAAACGATCAGTGTGCCGAGAACAATCAAAGAATTTTTCATAACTACCTCCGTTTTCTGTCTTGGAAAAATTACGATTTTAAATTTAAACAAGACGGCTCTTAAGTATCCAGCTTCTTTTATTTTACGTGTAATCTAACTTCTGAAGTATTGAGAAAATTTAATCGAAAACTCGAGATGAACGAACAAAATTCCTGTAATTTTACTAAAGACCATCTTCTATCCAGGATGCAGTGATCACAGTTTCCTTTCATGCGCTTTCCCAAAAACGATCAAGGGGACTATATATATTTATCTACAGTTGCAGTACTATTGTTTTAAAAATCCAAAGAACGCAAAAGACACCTTCTTCAGCGGGTAGCTATGATAATAGCTACATAATGTGGAAGGTGTCTTCTGATTTTTCTGCCGTTAACTTAAGGCTTCCGCAGAAACCTCAATATAAATGTCGGCAGCTTGTTTATACTTTTTATGCTCGTAATAAAATTCTCCAAGTAAAGATAATGCTTGAATGTAATCATCTTTATCCCCGAACTTTTTGAAGAACGGAACCACCTCTTCTTTTAACATGAGTTCCCATTTCGGATCAACAGGGCCAAGTTTGTACTTATAATCCAAGATTTGAAATTTATAGTGGTATTCTGCATTGTTCAACTCTTTGACAAGGGTTATTCCCAAATTGCGAAACTTTATCGCTTGTCCGTCTTGCTGGAGTTCACAATATATAAGGGAAAGAAAATAATACGACTTCAAAAGGGAATAGGGGCTGCGGCCCATATCCATACTTTCTATGATTGCTTTCTCCGCTTGTTGAAAATCGTTTTGGTTATAGTAAATGACCCCGATGTTGTGTAGAACCATAGATTTTGAAGAACTTTCTAACTCACTGCTCGTTAATATTTTTTCGAAATCCTCTCTCGCCAGCTGATATTCCTTCATCAATAGGTTGTTAATGGCGAACATCATCTTGCATTTGAGGACTTTTTTATAGTCTAAGTTCTTTTGGTAGATCAGCTCGCATTTTTTAATGTACTGATTGGAATTCAAAAATTTCCTCAACCGGCTGTAGATTATCGCTAAAGAATAATAGACGTCCGCTTCTTGGAGGCCAACCACTTCACCAAGCAAAACGGCTTCTTGAAAGTACGAAGCCGATTGATGCCAATCGTTTGTTTTATAATAATAAATACCTTCGATTTTTCGCATATGATATCTTTGTTTGGAATCCATGTAGGCATAGGAAGCAGAAAGCTGTTCAATTTGTTGGAGTGGTGCATGCCCTTCAGACTTGAGCAAAAGATGGAGTGAGAATAAATCGTAATAAATTCGCAGGAATTGACTTGAGATATAATCTTTTTTCAACTCTATCTGATCTTTTAGAAGCAGAGCCTCCTCGAAGCGTTCCTGGTTTATTAATGCATTCCATTCTAAAAGCTTTTCCAAGATTTTTGGGCTTGTTATATTCTCGATTTCTTTAGGATCCAAATCTAACCTTTTACACAGGTGCAGCAGGATGTCATTACTTGGTTCCAGCTGATTATTCTCTAATTTACTTAAGTAAGGTATAGAGCAAATTCCTTCGGATAAAACTTCTTGTGTCAGATGACTTTTCTTTCTGAAATACTTGATAACCTCGCCAATGGTCATGGAGTTCACCCTTATCTCTGATTTACAGATTTTCTAAATTGTACCATGACGAAAAAAGATTTTATTGTGCGTTCAGTAAATTTATAAAGTGACTCAAGTTATAACGGAGCTATTTTTCTTAGGGGTAAGTCCAACCGTGACAACCACCTTAATTTCAGTTGCCATATCATGAATTATCGGAAGGGAAGCGGCATTATACAAAGCCACTTCCTTTTTTCTTTATGTAAGTGTACTTTTTACGAACGGCTGCATTCCTTAAATGAAAATATAGAGAACCATAATGATTCTGCTTGTAAAGTTGAGTGTTTTCTTTTTTTACATAGTATTCATTTTTCTGTAACTCCTCCTTAATAATCAATCTCTACCATTGCTCTTGTAAGCTAAAAACAGGAGGGAAAAAGATGTCCATAAAAAACTTCAAGAAGAAATTGTTTCCATTCGCAGTTGTATCCGCTATTGCATTTACCAGTGTTGCAGGCGCAGTGCCAAATGCCGAAGCGAATGGCAATGAACAAACTAATGGAAAAGTTAAAAATGTCATTTTCTTGATTGGCGATGGGATGGGAGTCTCTTATACGACTGCATACCGCTCAATGAAAGACGATCCGGCTACAAAACTTATTGAAGAAACAGCCTTTGATCCGCATTTGGTCGGCCAGCAAATGACGCATCCTGAAGATCCGGATCAAAATATTACCGATTCCGCTTCTTCAGCCACAGCGATGGCAGCCGGAATCAAAACATATAATAATGCCATTGCGGTTGATAATGATGAATCAGAAGTGGAGACGGTTCTCGAAGCTGCCAAGGAAAAAGGGAAGGCAACCGGGTTGGTAGCGACTTCTGAAATCACACATGCTACTCCCGCTTCTTTTGGAGCACACGACATCTCCAGAAAAAATATGAATGCAATCGCTGATGACTATTATGATGAGCTCATTAACGGCGAGCATAAAGTCGATGTTTTATTGGGCGGAGGCACGAGTTTATTCGACCGCACAGACCGTGACCTAACTGAAGAGTTCCAGAACGATGGATATGGCTATGTAACGAACAAGCAGGAATTATTGGAAAATGAAGACGCTCAAGTGCTTGGATTATTTGCGCCAGCCGGCATGCCGAAAATGATTGACCGTGAAGACAGCGCACCTTCGCTTGAAGAAATGACCAAGTCTGCAATCGACCGGCTCAAACAGGACAAGGATGGATTTTTCCTGATGGTGGAAGGCAGTCAAGTTGACTGGGCAGGACACGATAATGATATTGTTGGTGCCATGAGTGAAATGGAAGATTTCGAGAAAGCGTATGCCGCAGCAATTGAATTTGCGAAAAAAGACAAGCATACCTTAGTGATTGCAACAGCCGACCATTCAACGGGTGGATTCTCGATCGGGGCTGATGGCATTTACAACTGGTTCGGTGAACCGATTGCTGCTGCGAAACGCACGCCGGATTTCATGGCAAGTAAAATTGCCGAGGGCGCGGAAGTGGAAGAAATTTTGAGCCAGTACATCGACCTTGAATTGACAGACAAAGAAATCAGCGCTGTGAAAGTTGCAGCAGAAACTGAAAACTATGGAAGCATCGACAATGCAATCGAAGAAATTTTCAACAAACGTTCCTATACAGGCTGGACAACAGGAGGCCATACAGGAGAAGACGTACCGGTTTATGCTTACGGCCCATCGAGTGAGAAATTCGCAGGAAACCTGGACAATACAGACCATGCGAAAATCATCTTCGATTTACTTAAAGCGAAAGTCGAAATAAACGATAAATAAATGGATGAATGTAAAATAAATCTTGTGCAAATTTAGCTGAAGAATTTTTGCAGGACAGGAGAGGGCCGATGAATCGCATTTTTAATTTGGGTATACTATCTATTCTTGTATTGGCAGGCTGTTCTGAAGAAACGGAACCGGCAGCACAGGCTGCAGTAAACGAAGAAGCCGCCGCCATCCCTACTTATTTTGACGGCTATGTTCTCAGTCCTCAGGTGACGGACGACCGCTCCTTGCAGAAAGCGGGACAATCCTTCCGTGATCTGCGGGGAGAAATTGAGCTTAAAGCAATAAAAACAGAAATACCGGCATATGAAGTGGGCGGAATCGAATTAACAGTATACGAAGCCAAACTCCTTCATTTCAAACCGGAATACAGTATGATTGATTTCTTCCATTCGTATACGCACGAAACGGAATTCGGCATGGTGAAGTTTTTTGTGGAAATCACGAATACTACCGAAGAGGTGCTAAAATTTGCACCTGTGGCAGTAGTCGAGACGAATGCAGGAGAAACGAATACATGGGAAGAAGATATTTACCTGGAAGAATTGAACGGTGAAATTCAGCCGGGTGAAACGAAAAAAGGGAATATCGGTTTTATTCTTGAAAAGCCGAGCAACGAGCCACTGAAATTTATGACAAGTGACGTGTATAGCGCAAGCGATAAAAAGCTGGCAGATGCCCAGCTGATAGAAATAGAATTCTAAAAAGACAACGCAAAGATGGAGAGGGTGGCCCAGGGATTATCGGGCCGGCCTCTCATTTATTGTGTATCAAAAAAATAGATTTACTTACTTTTTTATACATGCAACAAGAAAAAGATTTGTTGATAATTATTATTTCGAGTTGTGCTATAAAAAGGTCCAAGTTCTTACTTTTAAAAAATCAGGCTTAAATAATATCAGTAATCGATAGATGAATAATTTCGAAGGGAGGCAAGAGGCTAATCGCAGCTTATCTTGTCTCCCTTTCTATCTGCAAAACTGTAGCTTTAGAAACTGCCTGATTTGCATTCCAGTCCAAAAATATTAATTCTCTGTATATGTTTAACCTATTCCAATAACCAATTTAAATGGTAAAATTTATAAAAAGAAGAGTCGGAAAATTCTTGATAAAGATTCGACATTTGATAAAAAGGTGCTGGCCAAATGTATAACTATACTTTACTGGAAAGAACTTTGTTTTTCTCGTCCCGCTTCAATTTCGAGAAGCTGAAAAAAGAAGTGGATGGCAAGACTATTTTGATAACCGGAGCGAGTTCAGGGATCGGAAAGGAGCTCGCATTTCGATTGGCGAACACAACCGCGCATCTGATTCTGGTAGCCCGGAGAGAAGACATCATGATTGCGATGAAGACGGAGATTGAACAAGCTTCTGCAAGGGTGACGGTATTCCCGGCAGATTTGCGAAATGAAGAAGAACTAAAAGGATTGCTGGGATTTTTGCATGGATTGACGGATGGATTGGATGTTGTCGTGAGCAATGCCGGTATTTCCATTAATCGACCTATTGCAGAATCTCTCGAACGTTACCATGATTTCACCCGTACCATGGCTCTTAATTATTTTGCTCCGGTACAGTTATTGCTGTCGCTCATTCCTGTGCTTGCGAAAAAGAACGGACATATCATCAATGTGTCCACGATTAACGCTTTGATGGTTCCTGTCCCTTACTGGGCAGCCTACCAGGCATCGAAAACCGCTTTTGATACGTGGCTGCGCTCGGCAGAGCCGGAATTGAAAATCAAAAACATTTCTGTATCCACAGTGTATCTGCCCCTGGTAAAGACACCCATGATTGAACCGACTGTTGCTTATCAGAAGTCACCGGCTATGTCGGCTGTTCATGTGGCTGAAATTATCGGACATGCATTGTATTCAAAAAGAAAAGTGTATAAACCTTGGTGGTTAATCTTCGGTCAATGGGCATCCGTCATTTTCAGGGCACCGTTATCGTTTCTCATCCCTAAATTGATAATGAAAAAGGAGCGTGAAAGAGGCAATGTTTAATTTGCTGAAGATATTGTCTCAGCTCGATTTTCTTTCACTGTCAAAGCTAGGCCGTCTGGGATTCGCAATTCATCAAAACGGCATCAATCTAATGCTTTTATTTACGTTAACGAAAATAACAGGCAATGAAAAAACTGCTTTAGTGGATAGCCATGAAGTGCTTAGTTATAGAGAACTGCAGAAACGGTGTGAACATCTCGCTTATTTTCTGGCAGATCGATATGGGGTTGGGGAAAAGCAAAAAGTTGCGTTTTATTGTAAAAACCATGCTTCGTTGGTGCAGGGCATTTTTGCTTCTTCGCGTCTGGGAGCGGACTTATACCTGCTGAATAGTTCTATGAGCCAATTGCAATTCAATAAACTTGTGGAAGAGCATCGCTTCGATTTTCTTATTTACGACGATGAATTTAGTGGTTTGATTGAGAAATCTCCTTATCGAAATCCAAAGATCTGCAGTTATCATGAAAAATATGAAGCAATCGCAACTTTGCCAGAGTTATCTCTACATAGAAAACAAAAATTGAAGCCCTCTTCCAGCGGCAAGATCATCTTATTGACGGGTGGGACCACCGGAAAACCGAAGCAAGTGGTTCACCGACCATCCCTCTTTAATTTTCTGGATCCATTTGCAGCATTACTGAACCGGCTGCAGTTACCGAAATACAGCACTGCTTATATTGCGACGCCAATCTACCATGGCTACGGGATCGCTGTATTATTATCATTTCTTGCTTTAGGAAAGAAAGTTGTCATTCAGGAGAGCTTTGATGCGGAAAGAGCCTGTGCCCTCATTCAGCAGCATCAGGCAGAAGTTGTAACGGTAGTTCCGCTCATGATCCATAAGATGTTGAAGCACGATAAAGCATCCCTCGCTTCGCTTGCCTGCATTGCATCAGGAGGTGCGAAACTGAATCCGGCTTTAGTAAATGAAGTGAACCATCAGCTGGGGGGTGTCCTATACAATTTGTACGGGACTTCGGAAGCGGGCTTGAATATCATTGCTGTACCTGAAGATTTCAAACATCACGCCAACACACTTGGCAAACTGATCGCCGGTGGCCAGATGCAGGTAGTAGTGGAGGGAAAAGAAGTCGAACCTGGCAATATCGGTCAATTTTGTATTCGGAATAAGTGGTCGATGAAGAACAATCCAAGCCGTTGGATCCAAACAGGCGACATCGGATACCGAGACGAGAAAGGCTATTATTTCCTGTGTGGACGAACAGACGATTTAATCATTTCAGCCGGTAACAATATCTATCCATTGGAAATTGAAGTGGCGCTGACCAACCACCCGAGTATAGAAGACGTCGCTGTAGTCGGAGTTGAAGATGTCTACAGCGGACAGATCCTAAAAGCGTTCGTGCAGCTATACCGCGATAAATCATTAACGCCAAGTGAACTTTCGAGTTGGTTGAGTACGCACGTAGCAGGATTCCAGATTCCGAGGGAAATCGTTTTTGTGGATCACTTACCTTATACAGCGGTTGGAAAATTGGATAGAAAACGAATTCAAACCATTAAAAGTAACGAAATTTTTAATAGAGGAGGAATTTAAATGAAATACTTGTGTCTGGGTTATTATAATAAGGAAAAAATGGACGCACTTCCTACGGAAGAAGTAGAGGGAATTATGCTGGAATGCCAAACTCATATAAAGAATTTGTATAGTAGCAGTAATGTATTGATGGACGTCGGCATTAGTCAAGAAATGAAAAGATTGAAGCGGCTTAATGGGGAAATACAAACTGAATCCGGGATGCCAAATCAGCTGGAGAAAGTAATTGGCAGTGCCTTTATACTGGAAGCCGAGAACATGGATAAAGCGATTCAAATAGCTTCGCTTCATCCAACTGTACAAGTCAAAAGAGGAGAACAGCTTGGGTGGGAAATTGAGATCTTTGCAATCGATTCCTTCGATTTAAAAGAATAATGATGGAGAGCTTAATGAAATACATGGCCAGTTCTTCTTTAGCTGCTGTATTATCAGTTTTTACATTTTCAATCTATCATCTAATCCACTTTGGCAGTTTTATTAACTTCAGCACTTTTTATATCTTCACTGCGACTGTGCTAATGTTTGCTTATATAGGAGGTTTAATTGGATTTTTATATTTGTACTTACAAAAAAATAAATCGTATTTAACTATTAAAAATTTTTCAGTCTTCTTAGCAATAGGTCTAGTATTAGGGATTGTATTAGAATGGGTAGTGGCAGACGGGCACTATATGGGGTTTTTAATAGCCGCAATTGTTGGTTCACTGACGTTTTTATTTGCAAACGGAATTGACTCTCGAATTATCAGGTTAATAATTATACCTCTCCCTTTTATAGTGGTTTTTGGTTTCCCATTCTTTGATATGTTCTGACTGTAAAAGTACCTATATCAAGTAATTAATACGTTAATTGCAACTTGGATATTAATCTTTAATACCTTATTTTATAAAACTTACTTAATATTTTTTGGAAAACAAGAAAAGACAACTACTTAATATTTCATTTGGAGGCGGACAATGATTAAATTCGGTGAACGCGATTATAAATTGAATTATTGGAAGAGAACAGGAGCTTATGCTGTAATTCAAAATGACAAAAAGCAATTTTTATGTGTAAAGGATTCGGATGATCTTTTATTTTTAGTAGGAGGCGGGGTTGATGAAGGTGAATCTCCTGAAAATGCGTTATTAAGGGAGAGTATCGAGGAAACTGGCCATGAAATCCGGATCGCTGAGGAAATAGGCAAAGCTGAAAGACATTGGATTTCATCAAAATATCCCAATGACTCTCAGCATAATGTCGGAATTTTATACGCTGCTGAACTGCTGGAAAAGGTTGCTGAACCAGTTGAACAAGAAATCATGTGCTGGGTCGATTACAGTGAACTGGAAAAGAATCTATTGCATGAGCATCATTTGTATTTGATAAAGCAGTATTTAGATATCTTATAGTAAAGAATTAAATTATATTAAATTATATTAAATTATATTTGTAAGATCCTTACAGAAGTATGAGTATATTTTGCATCACTGATTATTACTGGATAAAGGAGGGTTCATTTGGGGTCTAATAAAACACCTGAAGATGGAAGAGAGCGCTTAAGGCAGAATGAATTAAAAAATAATCCCGGCGGCTCATTTAGTGATGGGTTTGACAGAAGTTCTGGGAGTGGAAATTTAACGGATTTAGTAGGTGGAATAGGATGGAAGGGTATCGGTATATTAATAATCTTATTATTTTTAGGATATGTCGCATACAGTCTGTTTTTCAACTAGCAGCATAATTCTTCGATGAGGAGGAACTTTTAATGAGGTTTCTTCTTTTTATTTTGCATGAAAATATTTGTTTTCCAAAATCACTTAGAAGTCGAATGATATACGAATGAAGGAGATTGGTGGATCCAAGAAGAATAAAGCAGAATAGGAAAATCATTTCCAGAATTCATCTTGATCTTACATGAATTATAATCATTACATTTTGAAGGAGAAAACCGATGCCTACTTACAATATGCATTTCGAGATCACCACATATAGTGAATCAGATAATGATATGCATTACGCTGAAGACTATTCGTTTTGGAATCCGTTGATAGAGCATTTTTTCAGTGGAATGGATGCTTTCGAAATTCATTGCTGGGAAGATGAGCAAGCTGTGATTGATGAAGTTATTCATGGACTCAAAAGTGTCGTATGCCGAAAGGAAGGCAAGGTTTTAATTGTGAAAGGAGATCTGTCTGATAAAGCGAAAAACTTTCTCCTTACAGATTCATTGAATGATGCTGGACAGTTAAAATGGTTTTCGGTCTTCCTCTACCGCGAGGAAGATATTTTGTTTTCCTCTGAGCATTATGGAACCGAGTTCACGGGGAGCAGATTGAGTGGTGCACAAAAAGCATTTTTCATAAGAACACTTCCTGAGGATATAAGCGTTTTGGAGTGGTAGGCGAATCTGCTGGGTTATAAAAAAGATTTAATAAGTGATACATAAAATAACTTAAACTTAAATCCTCAAACTTGTAACTTCTTTCGTTTAAACCAGCCTACTGGAAGTAAAGGGGGAAGTACAATGAGTAAATTTCCTAGATCAGTTATTTTTGCTGTACTGATTTTAGCCATAGCAATTATCGAGCCCTTTCGGATGGAACCGCCAACCCCAAAAGTAACAGTGAATGGGGAAGAGATTCCGACTACGCAAGGTTCGTATTGCTGGCACGGAATGATATTCGCTCAATGTGCAGATTTTATTCATACGACTCCATTAGATATGGCAGAAGAACATGATCCTGCATCAGTTTCTCCACAACAGAATATCAGAATTGATTTTTTCAGGGAACCGCTTGACGGCACACTGGAAATCAAGCAATGGATTGATGGAGACACTAGTAAAGAAATTGAACTTATAAATGATTCCATTGCAATTCCACAAGAGAAAGGCATCTATGTTTATCACATAACAGCATTGTGGAAAGAAGGAGACGGCAATTACGCTTTTTCGGTAATTGTTGAATGATTTATAAAAATGAAATCATCATCAATCATTGGATTTACACTATTTAAATTTTGATTGATTTAATTTAGCATGATTGAGCTATTAACAGATGGGGGGAAGTTATGAAAAGGATACTATTGGGGACTTCGATTTTTGTTATACTGACAGGTTTTTTCGGTATGAACAATAACTTGGAAATTGCAATGAATGTGACGGGAATAGTAGGCATTGCCGGAATATTGCTCGGAGGCTTTTTAAAAACAGGTTTTATCAGCTCATCAGCACCGGTGCTGGGAAATTTAGCTGTTATTAAATTGGATAATACAGTCAATTTATCGAATACGATCTTATTGCTCGCTTTGCCGAATTTTATCGGAGCCGCAGTATTGTATTTTATGATTTAGTGAAACAGAAAACTGATAATCAGATTTCTGTTTTTTATTTGAGTAAAGTTTTATATAAATGTATAAATCATAAACCTGAAAGGGAATTAATGAACAATAATTGAATGTATTTTATATTGCTCCTATTCCAATATTTACTGTGTTTCCTCATTGCATAAGAGAGTGTTAATGTGTGGTGTTTAAAGTTTATTCGAATGGATGATGGACTAAACCGGAACCGACCTTACGTTACAGAAACTGAAATCATCGATATTTTCATGTATGATGAGGAAAGAAGCAGTCACTCAGCAGAAAGGATGATTCCAATGGCAGTTACGCAACAGCAACTCAACGATTGGCAGCAGAAGTACCCGTTATTATCCGACGTGATGGAATTTCGACCGGTGTTATGGCTGAATCCGAATGAAACGAAGACTTCGGATCTCGGACAACTGGCCGTAACGAAAGAGGATATGCAAGGAGCGGAGGAGCTATGGCAGCGCTTTGCGCCATTTTTGGCGATAGCGTTTCCAGAAACGGCAGAAGCTGGAGGAATCATCGAGTCACCATTGAAAGAAATTTCCGCAACTAAAAATATTCTGGAAACCACATACAACACAAAATTTCCCGGCAGACTGTTCCTCAAATGCGACAATGAGCTGGCAGTCGCAGGGTCGATCAAAGCACGCGGAGGCTTTTATGAAGTGTTGCATCATGCAGAGCAATTGGCGCTGGAGAATGGCATGATCACTGATGGCTATGATTACAGCAAGTTTGCATCCAAAGAGTTCAAGGATTTCTTCAGCCAGTATTCAATCGGCGTAGGTTCAACAGGCAATCTTGGGCTCAGCATCGGCATTATCAGTGCGGAGCTCGGTTTTTCCGTATCGGTTTACATGTCAGCTGATGCAAAAGCGTGGAAGAAGGACTTGCTTCGCTCAAAAGGCGCGATTGTTCACGAATTTGAAGGCGATTTTGGCGAAGCCATTCTGGAAGGACGTCAACAGACCAAAGAGAACCCGATGGCTTATTTTGTCGATGATGAAAATTCGAGGCATCTGTTCCTCGGTTACAGCACTGCAGCTTTCGGGCTGAAAAAACAATTGGATGACTTGGATATTACTGTTGATGCGGAACATCCGCTGGTCGTTTATTTGCCATGCGGTGTTGGCGGTTCGCCGGGCGGCATCACTTTCGGGCTCAAGCAGATCTATGGAGATGCCGTCCATTGCTTCTTTGTGGAACCGACGCATTCACCTTCCGTTTTGATCGGTTTGATGACAGGCCAAAAAGAAAAAGTATGCGTCCAGGATTTCGGCATCGATAATCTGACTGAAGGCGACGGGCTTGCAGTCGGCAGGCCATCGAGTTTCGCATCGTCGATTAGTGAAAAGTTGATCAGCGGCATTTATACGCTTGAGGATGATGAACTTTACCGGTTACTGGCGATTCTGGCTGACGGCGATGATATTTTTGTTGAGCCATCCGCGGCTTCATCTTTGCTGGGTTCTGTGAAATTGAGTCAGAATGAATATCTGTCTTCGCGCGGTGTGGATTCCGACAAGGCTGTGCACATCGCCTGGTCTACCGGCGGTGCCTTGGTGCCTGAGGAAAATATGCAGGCGATGTACGAAAAAGGCAAAAATTTACGCGAATAAAAGATCGTTTTTTAGCAAGAAGGAGCCGGGAGAATGCAGAGATGCGAAAACTGTAAGCAAGCTTTCAAATGGAACCAGCTTTATCAATCGTTATGGCTCGCTTTTCGGCCGGTTAGTTGCCGGAAATGCGGTACAGTGCATAAAGTAGCCAGTGCCTCTCGGCTATTGGCGGTTTTATTGCTGCTGGTGCCCGTGATTTATATTTCGATTTTTATGCAGAATCTGGAGCTGGGAAGAGTCATGTTGCCGATTGTGGCTGTGATTGCCCTGGTTTCAACAGGCCTGCCATTTCTCCTTAAATATGAAAAAGTCGAATCAAGCATTGACACAAATTATGGAAATCGGTAAGATAACAAAAATACATTAAATTCTGGGAAGATAAGAGTAGGTATATGGAGTGTCGAAGCGAGCCGGGGATGGTGGAAGCCTGGCGGCCGAAGTATACCGAACCGCATATCTGAGAAACCGCCTGAACTCGAGTAGGGCAGGTCGGCTGGCGCCGTTACCGCTTTAAGCAGGTCCGATGATCGGGCAATCAGAGTGGTACCGCGGGAACCCCGTCTCTAATTCACATTAGAGACGGGGTTTTTTCTTTTTTACCGGGAAACAGGAGGAGTGGAACGATGGATTATAACAAATTGTTTGCAGAGGAAATCGAGAAAAATCTGGATGGTGGAATGGATTTAGGGAAGATAATGGGTTTAGTTGAAAAACCGAAGTTTGATGGCCAGGGTGATTTGGCGTTTCCCTGTTTTTCATTGGCGAAGATCCAAGGCAAGGCACCGCATATAATTGCAGTGGAGTTGGCGGAGCGGATAAAACATCCTGTGTTCGATGATGTCGTTGCTGCAGGACCATATGTAAACTGTTTCTTGAAAAAATCAGCCGTCAGTAAAGAATTGCTGCAAACGATCGTGGAAGAAAAGGCGGCATATGGCGGGAGCGGGCTCGGTCAAGGCAAAAATATCACCATCGACTTTTCATCCCCCAATATTGCAAAACCTTTTTCGATGGGCCACCTGAGATCGACGGTGATCGGAAATTCATTGGCTAAAATCGTTGAAAAGCTTGGATATAAAGCAGTGGGGATCAATCATCTGGGAGACTGGGGCACGCAGTTCGGAAAATTGATCGTCGCGTATAAGAAATGGGGCGATGAAGCGGCGGTGAAAGAAAATCCGATTCCTGAGCTGTTGGCGCTGTATATCAAATTCCATGAGGAAGCAAAGGAAGATTCGGCTTTGGAAGATGAGGCCAGAAAGTGCTTTTGGCAATTGGAGAACGGCGATTCGGAAGCAGAGGGATTGTGGAAGTGGTTTAAAGATGAATCGCTGAGCGAATTCAATAAAGTATATGAACTTTTGGGAGTGGATTTCGACTCGTTTGCCGGAGAAGCCTTTTATAACGACAAGATGGCTGCGACCATCGACTTGCTGAAGTCGAAGGAACTGCTGACAAAGTCCGAAGGCGCGGAAGTCGTGGATTTGACAGAAGAAGGGCTGCCGCCGTTTCTGATCCGGAAAAGTGACGGCGCGACGCTTTACGGCACTCGTGATCTGACGGCCGCTCTATACAGAAAAGAGAATTACCATTTTGCGAAATCGATGTACGTGGTTGGGCAGGAGCAGACATTGCATTTCCGGCAACTGAAGCTGGTGCTGAAAAAGATGGGCTACAGTTGGGCGGATGAGATGGAACACATCCCGTTCGGTTTCATCTTGAAAGACGGGAAAAAGATGTCGACCCGTAAAGGCAAAGTGGTTTTATTGGATCAAGTGTTAAAAGACGTGATCGAGCTGGCGGAAAAGAATATCGAAGAGAGGAATCCGGCACTGGCGAATAAAACGGAGACGGCACAAATGGTGGGCGTCGGGGCAGTGATTTTCCACGATTTGAAGACGGAGAGGCAGAATAACGTCGAGTTTTCACTGGAAGCCATGCTGCGTTTTGAAGGAGCAACGGGACCTTACGTCCAGTACACCCATGCAAGAGCCTGCTCGATATTACGGAAATCGGGACGGGCCGCGGATAAAATTATGCCTGTTGGATTGGACGACAGCTACAGTTGGGAAGTCATCAAGGATTTGATGGCATTTCCGGAGGCAATATTGAAAAGTTTTGAGCAAAGCGAACCTTCCGTTATTGCGAGATACGCAATCGAACTGGCACAGGATTTCAATAAGTACTATAGCCACGTGAAGTTTTGGAAGATGATGGGCAGCTGGAAGGAAGATTGGCTCTTGTTTTCGCAGTGACCGCGGTGCTGAAGGAAAGTCTCCGTTTACTTGGAATCCAGGCGCCGGATGAAATGTAAAATTTTAAGCATCTTGCAGGACACTTCCGCTTTCCCTCGAATACTATAGGCAATAGCTGAAAATGAAAGGAGAAAACCATGGCGATTCAATCCAATCATGTTTTCATTAATTTGCCCGTAAAAGACCTGGACAGATCCATGCAATTTTTTGGTGATATCGGATTCGAATTCAATGAACAGATGACGGATAAAAAAGCTGCATGCATGATAGTTGGCCGCAATATATATGTGATGCTGCTCGTTGAAGAATTTTTCAAAAGCTTCACAGGAAAAGCGTTATGCGACTCTGCTGCCAGCACGGAGGTGATCGTCTCGATCACCGCAGACAGCCGGGCCGGCGTTGACGAAATCGTTCAAAACGCGCTGGCGGCAGGAGGTTCCGCCTCCAACGATAAAATGGACAACGAATTCATGTACGGCTGGAGTTTCGAAGACATCGACGGACATTTATGGGAAGTCATGTATATGCCCGAGAATGAAGATGATGAGGACGAGGAATTTTATGGTTAAGGGTTGTTGAGTGGGGGAGGATTTTTGGTAAGAGTGGAGAAGGGAAATATTTTACAGAAAAAAAGTTCTCTATTTCAGCCTGATGAAATAGAGGGCTTTTTCTTCGTAATATTAATGCTGGAATCATGGAATCGACGATAAACGCTTGAGAATCGACGATAAACCTGAAAAAATCGACGATAAACTCAAGAAAATCGACGATAAACCTAAAATAATCGACGATAAATCGAAGCGGCTTTAGGATATTTCGATTCAAAAAAGTTAATAGAAAATATTCCTGCTCACTTAGAGATTTTAATCAAATTGAGATAATCTTTCTGATTATCTCAATTCAGAAGCTGAAATCCAGTAGAGCAAATTTCCGCTGGATCAGAATTTTTTAGCCTTTTACCTGAACTGAACCTAATATCTGCCTATCCAATTGATCTTGAAGCATTCCAAAAACTTCTGAAACCTCCATGTGAAGAGGGGAATCCAGTTTTCTTTCTGCAAACCATTTTTCAGCCACTTTAGCTTCAGCCGGATAATCTTCTTTCCAACTATTGGTGACTGCTGAGTCTTTTCCGAAGTGGATCATATATTCAAAATAAATATTTAACACGATCGACAATTGCTCCAGACAATAAATAGTTTGTTCTATTTTTATCGCTTTCAAACTCATATAGGGTGTGGCGTCTTTCAAGTTTGTGCTGCCTGCCCATTTATCTTTCGCAGCAAACTTCAGATTACGGATGCCGCTCATATAAAATGCACCAAAACACAAGGGGCATGGCTCCATCGTGGTGTAGAGTGTATATGCGCTTCTTTTTGTATAAATCCTATTGTCCAGTTGGAGCATAGCATTTATTTCAGCGTGAGCCAGTTCATTATTTGAAATGACGCTATCCTTCAATTTATTGAAAGCTGCACTTTTTCCACGAGCAATAATATTGCCTTCTCCATCTGTAACCAGAGCTCCAATTGGCCGGGAGCCTTCCTGGAATGATTTCCATGCTTCTTCAAAACATTCTTGCCATACTCGCGGTATTTTAGACCAAATCATTAAATAATCTCCTCTTGTACCATTTTTCAGTCTTAAGTTGAATTCGCTTAAGCTCTACATAGTTCCTGCAAAAATGAAACAATGGAATTTTATGTATGGAGTAAATGAAAAGAAAGAAGTGTGGGTTCTTCTAAAAAGAGCTGACACCAATATTTAACAGATTTAAATTTCAGATTAGGAGAGTTGAAAGTAAGGATTTTTTAATTGTGCTTTTATTGCCGAAATGAAAGAATCGCCGATAAACGCTTAAAAATCGCTGATAAACTGAAAAAAATCGCCGATAAACCTCCAAAAATCGCCGATAAACTCATGAAAATCGCCGATAAAATTTAAATGGTTCATGCAAAACCGTCGCATAAATAATATTGGTAATAATAGGAAAATTCCAGCAGCTTTATTTAAAATCCATCCCAATTTTCCACCAAAATAAAAAGACAGCCACGAATTCACGCGACCGCCTCTTTTATTCTATAGATAATCCGCATATCGCTTCTCGAGATAATTTTGCAGCACCGTCATGACTGAACAGATTGCCCAGTAGATCAATGCGACCAGGATCAGCAGTGTCAGCAAATCGTACTCACGGGCGCCGACTGTCCGCGCTTTCTGGAAGATTTCCGGCACGGTGATCATTGCGGCTAAAGAAGATGCCTTGATCAAGTCCAGGTAGACGTTGGATAACGGCGGCACGGCAATCCGCACCGATTGCGGAAGGATGATGCGCCGCATTGTCTGCCAGTAGGTTAGCCCGAGCGCGGTTGAAGATTCCCATTGGCCTTTGTCGACTGAAGCGAGTGATGACCGGAATACTTCCGCGATGTAAGCGGCACTGTTGATGCTGAAGCCGATTAAAGCTGCCTGTACCGCTGTAAATTCAATGCCGATGACCGGCAATGCGAAGTACAAAAGGAATAAAATCACGAGTATCGGTACGCCGCGCATAAAGGAGATGTAAAGTCTCGCCGGATATTGCATGAGCTTGACCGGAGATGTCCGGGCAAGCGACAGGAAAAATCCGATGATCAATCCGCAAAGCATGCTGACGACCGAAATAAGCAGTGTGTACCAGATGCCTTCAAGCACATAGGGGAGGGATTCGATCGCCAAAGCCGGATCGAACAGCAATCCCCATTCAATTTCATTCATCGAACCCCTCCGTTTGAAAGAATCTTTTAATACAGTGCAGAATTCCATAGACAACACTTAGGTGAAAATGCTGCTCCTGTCTCTGCATCGCTACGCTAGCTTCGTCGCAAGAGATAAACTCAAACAAGTTTGAGTTATCTCTCGCTGTCGCTTTTCTTTATTCCTCAATATCCGGCTTAACCGACACGTCAGCTCCGCCGAAGAATTCTTCTGATAGCTCAGTGATGGTGCCGTCTTCAAGCATTTCGTCGAGAACACGGTTGACGTTTTCAGCCAGTTCTTCGTTGTCTTTATTCATGACAAGACCGACTTCAGATGGAGCGTATTTGATGTCCGGGTGGATAGTGATGTTGAGTTCCGGGAATGCTGCGACACCGAAAGTGGATAGGTAGTAATCGTTCAGGATGACGTCTGTACGCCCGATGGAAACGTCGCGCAAATAGACTTCGTTTGATGCGTTATCGTAAGTGACTTCTTCAGCGCCATAGCTGCGGGCGATTTCCATGTAGATGGAAGTGGATGCGCCTGCCGCTTTTTTGCCTTCAAGATCTTCAAGTGAAGAAATTCCTGAAAGGTCGTCTTTGCGGACAACCGCTGTGCCATATGAATATTTTACAGGAGTCGAGAAGATGAACTCTTCCGCGCGGTCTTCTGTGATTTCAATGTCATTGGCTGCAATATCGACTTGGCCAGTCTGTACACTTGTCAGCATTTCATCAAAGCCCATTTCCTTGAACTCGACTTCAAGTTCTAGGCGCTCAGCCACTTCACGCGCAACTTCGACTTCAAAACCAGTCAGTTCATCTGATTCTTCATCGCGGAAAGATGTTGCCAATAAAGTACCGGAAGTGGCAACAGTCAATGTGCCTTCTTCCTGGATTTCATCCCATGCCGTTTTCTCTTCAGTAGTCGTATCTTCATCTCCGCCGCATGCAGCCAGTACCAGCGCTGAAGCTGCCAGTAGCGCAGGGGCAAAGAACATCTTTTTCATTTTCACCATATAAATTACCTCCATATATTATAGTCCTTTAAAAACATAGCATTAAGCGTGTAAGAGGGCAATATAAGAGAGACTGAATTTTAAAACACAGAACATTCCTGCAACTTAATTCAAATAATAATCTTATGTCAACAAAAAGCAGCCGTCTCCCAAAAGCTGACGGCTGCTGCAATATTATTTCTTCAGTTTGATGACGAGTTCTTCATCCGGTGTGACGAAAACCGTTTTTTGTTCAAAATAGATGACGAATCCGGGTTTTGCGCCATTCGGCTTTTTCACTTGCCGGACTTCCGTGTAATCCACTGGAACGGAAGATGATTCCCGTGCCTTGCTGAAATAGGCGGCAATCGTGGCAGCTTCAAGGATGGTTTCTTCATCCGGCTCAGAATCGTGGATGATGACGTGAGAGCCAGGAATATCCTTTGTATGCAGCCAGGTATCGGATTTCGAAGCCACTTTGAACGTGACGTAATCATTCTGCTTATTGTTTTTGCCCACCGAGATTGGGATGCCGGTGCTTGAAACATAAGGTTCTACAGACGGTTTTGTCGGCTTTTTCTTCTTCTTCGACTTCTGTGCCTTCATATAACCTTGCTCGGCCAGCTCTTCGCGGATTTCTTCAATATCGGAAATGCCAGCTTGCTGCACTTGTGACATCAGCGTTTCAAAATAAGCGATGTCGTCTTCGGTTTTATCGATTTGTTCCTGGGTCTTGACCAGAGCAGTTTTGGCTTTCTGGTAACGCGAATAAAACTTCTGGGAGTTTTCGATCGGCGTCTTCCGCGGATCGAGTGGAATCAACACTTTTTCTTCATTATAATAATTGTCCACTTCGATTTCCTTCATGCCTTTTTGGATGCGGTGGAGATTGGCCATGATCAGTTCACCGTTCAATTGAAGAAGGTCACGTTTTTCTGCCTGATCCTGCTCTTTCTTCAATTTCTTCAATTTCAATTTAAGTTTTGAAATTTCGTTCTGCAGCCACCGTTCCAAATCGCCTGCCTGTTGTTTGACGCGGTCGCGCTCTGCTTTCGCGTAGTACATGCGGTCAAGCAAGTCACCAAGATTCGGATAGCTCAAACCCGGCGCTGCCAAATGTTCCAGCGGAGTCGCGGAGAAGTAGCTTTTGCCGTCCTGCTCAACATAATACCCTGCAGGATTTTCCTGGCTGAAATCTGCAAGGAATTTTGCAGCGGCCGATTCCTTGTCGTTTGCCAAAGCCAGTCGGTGATGCAACTCACGGGCGGTCAGCGGAGAAAATCCGGCGTACTCCTGGACCAAATCCTTTTCACCCAAATTGATGAGTGCATCCGAATTGATAAACGGATCCCTTTTGTCCTGGGATGGCGGAAAGATATATGGCTGTCCCGGCAAAATTGTGCGGAATGAGTTGACGCTCGGCGGCAAATGCTTGAGGCTGTCGAGAATCATCATCCGTTCCGAATCCACCAGGATAAAATTCGAATGCCTGCCCATCATTTCGACATGTAGTTCACGCTCGATGTCGTCGCCGATTTCATTTTTCGCTTTGATTTTCAATATGATGAGCCTGTCCATTCCGTGCTGAGAAATTTCTGTAATGACGCCGCCTTCGATATGCTTGCGGAGAAGCATGCAGAACATCGGGGGTTCAGAAGGGTTGGTATTCGCTTCTTTCGTTAAATGGATCCGTGAATACGATGGGTGGATCGAGATCAATAATTTATGGTTGCTTCCTTGTGAGCGGATGTGGAGCAGCAGTTCAAGCTGATTGGGCTGATGAACTTTTGAAATTCTGCCGCTGACCAGCTGTTGAAGTTCACTGGTCATCGCTTTTGTAAATAATCCATCAAATGCCATGAAAAATCCCTCTTTCAAATCGTTTTGTTCCATCTTATCATTTCTGCCGTGTATTATGATATAATAAGACAGTTAGTTACAAAACGAAGAATATAGACCAGATCTAATGGCGGTGGTTAAGGTGGTTAAAGAAATGAGAAAACAACGCGGACTGCTGATCGTGTTATCAGGGCCTTCCGGGGTCGGCAAAGGCACAGTCAGAAAAGAGCTGTTCTCACAGCCGGATACGAATTATGAATACTCCATATCGATGACGACGCGGTCGCCGCGTGAAGGCGAAGTGGATGAAGTCGATTACTTTTTCAAGACACGCAACGAATTCGAGGATTTGATCGAACAGGGTCAACTGCTTGAATATGCTGAGTTTGTCGGAAATTATTACGGCACCCCGCTCGAATACGTCAATAAGATGCGTGACGCGGGCCGTGATGTGTTCCTTGAAATCGAAGTGCAGGGAGCTGCGCAAGTGCGGGATAAAGTGCCGGATGGCCTGTTCATCTTTTTGGCGCCGCCAAGTCTTTCCGAACTTGAGGAGCGGCTGGTCGGCCGTGGAACCGAATCCGATGAAGTCATCGCTTCACGGCTAGGGGCGGCAAGACAGGAACTTGAAATGATGAACCTCTATGATTACGTGGTTGAGAATGACGAAGTGGAAAACGCCTGTGACCGCATCAACGCCATTATAATCGCTGAACATTGCAAGCGTGAACGTGTAGAAAAAAGATACTTTGATATGCTAAAGGAGAATGCATGATGTTATACCCATCCGTTGATAAATTAAAAAGCCGTATCGATTCAAAATACTCTTTGGTGGCGTTGGCTTCCAAGCGGGCACGCCAATTGCACGAAAATGGCGATGAGAAACTTTCAAAATACACATCTGCAAAACCTGTAGGCAAAGCGCTTGAAGAAATTGCAGAAGGTGTTTTGACGCAAGTGCGCCAGGATGAAACAGCTATTTATGAAGACGAAATTTAACCATTAATCACAACCTACGACTCCCAGAGCAAATTTGTTCTTTGGGAGTTTGTTGTTTAGAAAGGGTGTTTGCGTTGTTGGCGAATCGTAGGATTTTATTGTGCGTGAGCGGGGGAATCGCTGTTTATAAAGCGGTTGCGCTTGTCAGTAAATTATCTCAGGCGGGAGCGGACGTGAAAGTCATCATGACGGAATCGGCGCGCCAATTTGTACAGCCGCTGACGTTCCAGGTCATGTCCCGGAACGATGTCTTTTATGATACGTTCGATGAGAAGGATTCATCTGTCATTGCCCATATTGATCTGGCAGATTGGGCAGATCTCGTTATTGTGGCTCCGGCGACTGCCAATGTCATCGGCAAACTGGCAAACGGCATCGGGGATGATATGGTGACGACCACATTGCTAGCGGCAACGGCTCCCATCTGGATTGCACCGGCGATGAATGTCCATATGTATGACCATCCGGCAGTTAAGCGGAATATCCAGCGGCTGCATGACGACGGCATCCGTTTCATCGAACCATCGGAAGGGTTCCTCGCCTGCGGTTATGTCGGGAAAGGGCGTCTCGAGGAACCTGAAAAGATTACAGAACTGGTGAATGGTTTTTTCAGCCGCGAAATGCTGTTGAAGGGTAAAAAAGTGGTGGTGACAGCAGGGCCGACCCGTGAACGCATTGATCCGGTCCGCTTTTTGACGAACTTTTCGAGCGGCAAAATGGGATATGCCATGGCGCAGGCGGCAGCTGAACTTGGAGCTGAAACCATCCTGATCAGCGGTCCGGTGTCTTTGCCGGCACCGTCAGGCGTAAAACGGATCATGGTTGAAAGCGCGGAAGATATGCTGCAGGCGGTAAAAGCGGAATATGCCGATTCGGATTTTGTCATCAAAACAGCTGCAGTCGCCGATTACCGGCCGAAGACCCTGCACGGACAAAAGATGAAAAAACAGGAAGGTGACGCTTCGCTGGAACTCGAGCGGACAGCGGACATCCTCCATTATCTCGGGACGCAAAAAGGCAGGCAGGTCCTCATTGGATTTGCAGCCGAAACGAATGATGTAAGCCATTATGCGAAAAGCAAACTGGATCGGAAAAACGCCGATTACATCATTGCCAACGATGTGACCGAGTCACAGGCAGGATTCGAATCGGATACCAATAAAGTGACGATTTTTGGAAAAGGGGATTTCGAACAATCATTCGAACTTCTTCCGAAACAGGAATTGGCACGCCAATTACTGAAGCTGATTGTTGAAAGGGAAATGCGAAATGATCGCTGAAATTATTGTTGATGTTGCTGCGCATCCGATTGACCGGCCGTTTGACTATTTGATTCCTGAAAAGCTGGAAGCATTGGCAGAGCCGGGCATGCGGGTGAAAGTGCCTTTTGGAAACAGAAAAGTGCTGGGGTTCATCACCAATATTAAAGAAAAGTCCGATTTCGATCCGGGCCGCATGAAGCCCGTCCATGAGTTGATGGATGTCGTTCCGGTGCTGAATACAGAGCTGTTGAAAATGGCGGCTTGGATGAAAGAACAGACGGTTTGTTTTGAAATAGATGCACTGCAGGTCATGGTGCCGGCCGCATTGCGGGCGAAATACGAAAAACGCTTCGTGCTGGCAAGTGGATTGGAAGCGGTCGATTCGCGACTTCATCCTTATTTCGGCAACAAGCCTTTCATCCGCAGCCAGGATGCTGAAGATGTATTCGGCTTGATCAAAAAAGAATTGGATAAAGGGACTATCATTGCAGATACCAATATCCAGCAGCAGACGGCTGTCAAAAAAGTTCGTATGATTCATATCACGGATTCTGTTGAAAAACTTGAATCCATTGATATCCGCGGCAATGCGAAGCAGCAGCTGAAACTGATGGATTTCATGAAAGAGAACCCGGGACTTTCCATTGAATCTTCCGAACTTCAAAAAATAGCCGGCGTTACACTGCCGACCATCTACAGTCTGGCTGAAAAAGGTGCGGCTGATTTATCGAATGTCGAAACATACCGCGATCCGAAGATGCTGACGGAAATCGAGAAAAAAGATAACCTGGTGCTTACGGAAGCCCAGCAGAAGGCTTTTGATGCCATCGATAAATCGTTGAACTCGCCAAGAACGTTTCTTTTGCACGGAATAACCGGCAGCGGCAAGACGGAAATTTATCTGCAGACCATCGATCAGGTGCTGAAGGAAGGGAAAGAAGCGATCATGCTGGTGCCCGAGATTTCATTGACACCGCAAATGACCTTGCGCTTCAAGGAACGTTTCGGCGACATGGTCGCCGTTCTCCACAGCGGCTTGTCTGCTGGTGAAAAATACGACGAATGGCGAAAAATCCAGCGCGGCGAAGTGAAAGTGGCCGTTGGTGCAAGATCAGCGATTTTTGCGCCATTTGAGAATCTGGGCCTGATCATTCTCGATGAAGAGCATGAATCCAGTTATAAACAGGATGACTCGCCGCGCTATCACGCACGCGACCTGGCTATTTGGCGCGGTGAATATCACAGCTGCCCGGTGATTCTAGGCAGCGCGACCCCTTCGCTGGAATCTTATGCACGCGCGCAAAAAGGTGTGTACGAACTGCTGGTGCTGGAAAAACGCGCAAGAAATCAACCGTTGCCGGCAGTCCACATCGTCGATATGCGCGAAGAATTGAGAACCGGCAACCGGTCGATGTTCTCGGTCCAATTGGCGGATGCGATCCGCGACAGGTTGGCGAAAAAGGAACAGACGGTTTTATTCCTGAATAAACGGGGCTATTCTTCGTTCGTTCTCTGCCGCGATTGCGGAACGGTCATGCAATGCCCGAATTGTGATATCTCATTGACCTATCATCGTTCGAGTGAAATGATGAAATGTCATTATTGCGGCTACGATGAACGGGTGCCGCATACTTGTCCGGAATGTGAAAGTGAGCATATCCGGTTTTTTGGTACAGGCACACAGAAAGTGGAAGAAGAGCTGGCGAAACTCGTGCCTGAAGCAAGGGTTTTGCGGATGGATGTAGATACAACCCGCAATAAAGGCGCTCATGAAAAGATCCTCAATTCCTTTGGTGAAGGGAAAGCGGATATTCTGCTGGGCACCCAGATGATTGCCAAAGGCCTGGATTTCCCGAACATCACCCTGGTTGGCGTGCTGTCAGCTGATACGACTTTGCATCTGCCTGATTTCCGGGCAGCCGAAAAAACGTATCAATTACTGACCCAGGTCAGCGGTCGGGCAGGACGTGACGTATTGCCGGGAACCGTTTTTGTCCAGTCCTATACGCCTGAGCATTACGCAATCACCTTAGCGAAAGACCAATTATATGAACCGTTCTATGATCAGGAAATGGCGATGCGCCGGGCAAGCGGATATCCGCCTTATTATTATGTGGTGAATATCCAGTTCACACATGAAGACCTGATGACAGTGGCAGAATATGCCGGTCAGACGGTTGAATATTTACGGGAGCAATTGTCGGACCAAACCGTCATCATCGGCCCTTCTGCCTCGCTGATCGCCCGCGTCAACAATAGATATAGGTATCAATGTTTGATAAAATACAAAAAAGAACCGAAACTGACTGAAGTGATGCAGCAATTGATCAAGATCTATCGTTCCGACTGGCTGAAAAAAGGGGCCACATTGGCAATCGATATGAATCCGACTTCGGTGATGTAAAAGAAAAGAGGAACTGAAAATGGCTATACGACCTATCGTAAAACATCCCAGCGATGTACTTGAAAAATCTTGTGAACCTGTAACGACTTTCGACAAAAATCTGTCCGTTCTGCTGGACGATATGTACGAAACGATGATCGAAGCGGATGGTGTCGGAATTGCGGCTCCCCAAGTGGGGACTGCAGTCCGGGCTGCCATCGTCGATTTCCGTGAAGGTCAGGATCCGATCGAGATGATCAACCCGGAACTCGTATTATACGAAGGTTCCGATACTGATATTGAAGGCTGTTTGAGTTTCCCTGGTGTATTCGGGGAAGTGGAACGGTACGACCATATCAAGATAAAAGCGCAGGAACGGGATGGTTCATGGTATGAACTTGAAGCGGAAGGCTATGAAGCCCGTGCGATCCTTCACGAAATGGATCATTTGGACGGCGTTTTATTCACCAGCAAAATCACGAAATATGTGACACAGGAAGAATTGGATGAAATGATCCGTTTGCAGGAAGAGGAGGAATCCATTTGACCAGAATCGTATTTATGGGGACTCCGGCTTTTTCCGTTCCGATTCTCCGCATGCTGGTTGAAGAAGGCTACGATGTCATTTCTGTTGTGACACAGCCGGATCGCCCTGTTGGACGTAAAAAAGTGCTGACACCTACGCCCGTCAAAGAAGAAGCGCTGCGTCTTGGCTTGCCTGTTTACCAGCCGCAAAAACTGAAAAATCCTGAAGAACTGCAAGCCGTACTGGATCTGGGAGCGGATTTGGTGGTAACGGCTGCGTTCGGACAGATTTTGCCTACTGAAATATTGGAAACCCCGAAACTGGGTGCAATCAATGTACATGCTTCTTTATTGCCTGCATACCGGGGAGGCGCTCCGATCCACCAGGCGATCATCGATGGGCAGAAAAAAACCGGCGTCACCATCATGTATATGGTGGACCGGCTGGATGCGGGAGATATCATTTCACAGACAACCGTGCCGATTGAGAAGCACGACCATACCGGCAGCATGTTCGAAAAACTCAGCGCAGCAGGAACGGAATTATTGAAAGCGACTTTGCCTTCTATTATAGAAGGAACGAACGAGCGCATTCCGCAGGACGAATCGCTCGTCACATTTGCGCGCAATATTTCGCGTGAGCAGGAACGGATCGACTGGAACCGGTCAGCTGAGGAAATCTACAACCAGGTGCGCGGGCTTCATCCGTGGCCGGTTGCTTATACAAGTTTCAAGCAGGACAATATGAAAATCTGGTGGTTGGAAATAGCCGAGGACACTGGAACTGGAAATCCAGGCGAAGTGGTCAGGCTGACAGAGGATGCTGTCCACGTCCAGACCGGCAAGGGAATTCTGGCAATTACTGAATTGCAGCCAGCCGGCAAAAAACGGATGTCGGCCAAGGATTATTTGACCGGACCTAAAATTCAGGCAGGAGATTTATTTGAATGAAAAATAAAAAATTGCACGGCAATGTACGTGATGCTGCATTTTCCATCCTTTGGGCAGTCGAAAATAAGCAGGCCTACAGCAACCTTCTTTTGCATCAGACGATTGAAAGCTACGGGATTTCTGCGAAAAACCGCGGTTTGCTGACGGAAATCACGTACGGCACATTGCAGCATCAGATGACTTTGGATTATTATCTGGAACCGTACTTAAAAGGGAAAATTGAACCATGGGTTAAAACCTTATTGCGGATGTCGTTGTATCAGATCGTTTACCTCGACCGCATCCCTTCCCATGCCGTCGTCCATGAAGCGGTTGAAATCGCCAAACGGCGCGGTCACGGAGGAGTCGCTTCCTTAGTAAATGGTGTTCTCCGGTCCGTGCAGCGTTCCGGTGTCCGGTCATTCAACACGATTGCCGATCCGATCGAGAAAATTTCGATTGAAACGAGCCATCCGGCTTGGATGATCAAACGCTGGGCTGAGCAGTTCGGTCTTGAAAAGACGCGCGAAATGGCATTGGAAAACAATAAAATCCCATCACAGACTGTACGAGTGAATACCGTCCGCGCAACAGTGGAGGAAGCGATTGAAATGCTCGAATCCGAGGGGCTTGAAGCGGTTCCGAGTAAAATCATCCCGGAATGTCTTGTGGTAACTGGCGGACAACCGGCCAGAACAGCCACTTTTGAAAAAGGCTTCATCACGATCCAGGACGAGAGTTCAATGCTGCCGTCTTACGCGCTGCAGCTGGAACCGGGCATGAAAGTGCTGGATATGTGCGCCGCTCCTGGCGGTAAATCGACTCACATCGCTGAAAAGCTGAACAATGAAGGCATCCTCTATTCAATGGACCTCCACCCGCATAAAGTGAAATTGATCAAGGAATCCGCCGATCGCCTGGGCCATACCGTAATTGAAACGGATGTCGGCGACGGCAAGAAGAGTGTCGAGCGATTCGGCAAGGAACAGTTCGATCGCGTCCTTGTGGATGCGCCTTGCAGCGGCCTCGGAGTGATCAAACGGAAACCGGATATTAAATATACGAAAAAAGAAGAGGATTTCAGCAGATTGCAGGAAATCCAGATTGAGTTGCTGGATCAGGCTGCACAATTGCTGAAGCCGGACGGCATATTGGTTTACAGTACGTGTACTGTTGATAATATGGAGAACCGCGGCACTGCTGAAAGGTTTTTGAAGGAACATCCGGATATGGAAAAAATCCAGGTTTCATTGCCTGAAGCGCTCGGCATTAAACATACCGGCTTTGTACAGGTATTTCCTCAGGATTTCGGAAGCGATGGATTTTTCATCGCCGCTTTCCGTAAATCTGCTGTTGTGGAATGATCAGCAAACCGAATTGACTTGGGATGAGGTGTAGAAATTGTTGTTTCAATATGTCATGGAAAGTGATACTGGAAAAAAGCGGGAAGTTAACGAAGATCGTGTAGCGGTCCTCAAACGGCCGGATGGGCTGATGCTGGCTCTGGTGGCAGATGGAATGGGTGGCCATAATGCCGGTGATGTCGCCAGTGAAATGACGGTGGCAGCGTTAAGCGAGCTCTTCATGGATGCTGACAGTGAGGAATTCGTGTCAACTTCGAGCAAGAAAAGATGGCTTGATGAAAAAATCCGCTTCATCAACAGTGAAGTCTTCAATTATGCTGGAGACCATCCTGAATGCAAGGGGATGGGGACGACATTGATCGCCGCCTTGATAGAAGATCGTTTTTGCGTTATTTGCCATATCGGCGACAGCCGTGTGTACACGTTCAACGGCAAAGCTGAGCAGGTCACTCGGGATCATTCCTATGTCAATGTGCTGGTCGATAACGGGGAAATCAGTGAAGAAGAAGCGGAAGACCATCCGAAAAAGAATTGGATCGTACGTGCGCTTGGCACAGAATCAGGAATTGAAGGGGAGATGATCGAGCTGGAACTCAGCGATTCTTCGTATCTCCTGATCTGTTCCGATGGACTGAGCAATAAAGTCTCGAAAGAAGAAATTGCGGATATTGTCGGTACCTCTGCAGTTTTATCGCAAAAAGGGAAAGACCTCGTTGATCTCGCCAATGACAAGGGTGGAGAAGACAATATTTCGTTTGTTCTTCTTGCCTCGAAAGCTGGGGAGGTGTAATTATGTTGATCGGCAGAAATATCAATGGCCGCTATAAGATAAAGGAATTGATCGGCGGAGGCGGCATGTCGAATGTCTACCTTGCCCATGATATGATTTTGGACCGGGACATCGCCATCAAAATGCTGCGCTACGATTTTTCGAATGAAGAAGAACTTCGCAGAAGATTCCAGCGGGAGGCTTTGTCGACCACAAGCCTGGCCCATCCGAATATCGTCAACATTTTTGATGTCGGGGAAGACGGAGCGATCCCGTATCTGGTCATGGAATATGTACCCGGAAAAACTTTAAAAGAATACATAATCGAACATTCACCGATTGCGCCGGAACGCGCAGTGAAGATTATGAAGCAATTGGCGTCCGCTTTGGCACACGCCCATCACAATCAAATTGTCCATCGTGACATCAAACCGCAAAACATTCTTATGGATGAAGAAGGCAATGTGAAAATTTCCGATTTCGGTATTGCGATGGCTTTGAGTGCAACTTCATATACGCAGACCAATTCGGTGCTGGGCACCGTCCATTATCTTTCACCTGAACAGGCGAGGGGCGGCAATGCCACAAAAAAATCGGATATCTATTCCCTGGGAATTGTCATGTATGAATTGCTGACAGGACGATTGCCGTTTTCAGGCGAATCGGCCGTTTCGATTGCATTGAAGCATTTGCAGACCGAAACACCGTCACTTCGTGAAATCGTACCGACGATTCCGCAAAGCCTTGAGAATGTCGTTTTGAAAGCTACCGCAAAAAATGCGCAGCATCGATATCAGTCAGCGGATGAGATGGACGAGGATCTGTCGACTGTTTTATTGCCCGAACGCTTGCATGAACCCAAGTTTGCCGTGCCGATAGATGAAGACGCTACACGCGCGATGCCGGCCATCAAAGATTCGTCGCCGTATGTCAACGCGGAAGAAACGATCACGAACGGCCCTGCCAAAACAAAAGGTTCGGAAGCAAATAAGAAACAAACACCGCCAAAAAAAGAAAAGAAAAAGAAATTGCCATGGGTTATTGGCATATTGCTTTTTCTTGTCATAGCCGGTTTGTCTGTCGCTCTGGCATTTCCGGATCTTTTCGGTCCGAAGCAGGCAGCTGTACCGGATGTTTCGGGTATGGAGCGGGACGAAGCGATTGAAGAACTGGAATCATATGGTTTTGTGATCGGTGAAGAACAGGAACGCTACTCAGATGAAGTCGAAGAAGGGGCAGTGATTCGTACGATTCCGGAAGCCGGTAAAATGCGAAGCGTGGAATCGGAGATCCAATTGTATTTGAGCCTCGGAAAAGAATCTGCTGAAATGGCGGATTATGTCGGCCGTAACATCGACCAGACGATGGAACTTCTCAACGCGCGTGATTTTCTTTCTGTCACGCCTGTAGAAGAGTTTTCTGATGAACCTGCAGGAACGATTCTTGAACAGACTCCCGAAGCAGGAAGCGAAATGATTCCAAGTGAAACGGAAATAGAATTTGTCGTAAGCAAAGGAAAAGATATGCGACAGGTTGACGATTTGTCAGGTTATGATGAAGCGGCGCTCAGTGAATATGCCCGGTCAACCGGCTTCCATATCAATATTACGGGCGATGAACCATCGAGTGAGGCTGCAGCCGGTACGGTGCTTTCTCAGACTCCGGCGTCTGGCAGCGAGCTGGAAGCGGGAGGCGCAATTGATGTTGTGCTGTCATCCGGACCGCCGCCTTTGCCGCAAAAAACCTATATCCATACAGTCCGGATCCCTTACGAACCTGAAACACCAGCGGAAGAAGGCGAAGAGCCGGTAGAGCAGACGGTTCAGATTTATATCCAGGATGAAACACGGACAATGGCTGATCCCGTAGAAGAATTTACAATTACCGAAGACGCTGAACGCCGCATCCAATTGGAGATTTCTGAAGGCAATCGGGCGGTGTACCGAATTGTACGGGACGGCAGAATCATCAATGAAGAAACGATCGAATACAATAATGTGGAGTAAGAAGGAGGGAACGTATGCCGAAAGGTCAAATAAGAAAAGCGCTCAGCGGGTTTTATTATGTATTGGACGAAGACGGTGAGCGTTATATCCAGTGCCGTGGACGCGGTGTATTCCGCAACAGGCAGATCTCGCCATTGGTGGGGGATTTTGTGGACTATAAAGCTGACAACGATTTGGAAGGGACAATTCTCCATGTGTATGACCGCAAGAATGAACTTGTCCGTCCTCCAATAGCAAATATCGACCAGGCAATTCTTGTTTTTTCGGCAAAACAACCGGATTTTCATCCGCTTCTGCTGGACCGGTTTCTAACTGCCATCGAATCCCATGACATTCAACCGGTCATTTGCCTGACCAAGATGGATCTGGTGAATGATGAAGAAAGATCGGCAATCATGGATTATATTGCGGATTATGAAAAAATCGGCTACGAAGTCATTCCGACTTTCATCGATGACCCTGAACTTCAGCAACGGCTCATGCCCGTACTTGAAAACAGGACCAGCGTGCTGGCGGGTCAATCTGGTGTCGGCAAGTCAACGATGCTGAATACGATCCTGCCCTCGCTGGAATTGAAGACCGATGACATTTCGAAAGCATTGAACCGGGGGAAACACACGACCCGGCATGTTGAATTGATCGAAGTCAACAGTGGTCTGCTGGCGGACACGCCCGGATTCAGCTCCTTTGATTTTGATACAATTGAGAAAGAGGAACTGTCGGGCTGCTTCCCTGAAATGGCAGAAAGATCCAACGCCTGTAAATTCAGGGAATGCCTGCATCTCAATGAACCCAAATGCGCTATCAAGAAAGCGGTGGATACCGGAGAAATTCCTGAATACCGCTATAAACATTACTTGAAATTCCTGGAAGAAATCATGACAAGAAAGCCGAGGTATTCCAATGATTAAAATTGCACCGTCCATATTGGCCGCAGACTTTTCGAAGCTGGGCGAAGAAGTGTTGGAAGTTGAAAAAGCTGGAGCGGACTGGATTCACATCGATGTGATGGATGGCCATTTTGTACCGAATATTTCCTTCGGCGCAGCCGTCATGGGCGCAGTGCGGCCGTTGACAAAGCTGCCGTTCGATGTCCATTTGATGATTGAAAACGCAGATCGGTATATAGAAGATTTTGCAAAAGCGGGAGCTGATTACATCACTGTACATGTAGAAGCGAGCCCCCATCTGCACAGAACCATCCAATTGATCCGCTCATTTGGCGTGAAACCTGGAGTTGTTTTAAATCCGCATACACCGGTAGAAGCGATTCTGCCCATTTTGGAAGATATCGATCTAGTGCTGTTCATGACGGTCAATCCTGGTTTTGGAGGACAGAAGTTTATCGCGTCGGTTCTGCCGAAAGTCGAACAGCTGTCTAAGATCATCAAAGAAAAAGGCCTTGAAATCGACATCGAAATTGATGGCGGCATCAATGAGGAAACAATTGTCGATTGTGCCAGAGCAGGAGCTAATGTTTTTGTGGCAGGATCGGCTATATATGGAAAAGAAGATCGTACGAAAGCCTTGCAAAGCATCAAAAAGGCTGGTCAAGAGGCGATCTCGTGAAGGTCATCATCATAGCAGGAGGTCCGGCAAGCGAATTGCCGGACTTTTCAATATGGCCGGAAGATACATTTATCGGAGTGGACGCCGGAACAATTGCGCTGATGGATAAGGGGATTGTGCCGTCATCAGCCGTAGGGGATTTCGACTCTGTATCACCAGAGCAATTCGCGCGGATCAAAAGGGTTTTTCCGGATCTGCAGCCTGCTTCTCCGGACAAAGATGAAACCGATACCGAAATGGCGCTGGCAGAAGCGATGGCCTATGACCCTGAAATTGTGATCGTCACAGGCGTGACAGGCGGCCGTCTGGATCATTATATGAGTGCATTGCATGCCATATACGGCTTCCACCTGAAGTACCCTGGAACTCAATTTTTCCTGATCAATAAACAGAACCGCATCCGTTTCTTGGAAGCGGGCAGCCATGAAATCCTGCGGAACAGCCGTTACCGCTATATTTCCTTCTATCCGTTCGCCGAAGAAATTAAAGGCTTCAGCCTGACAGGTTTTAAATACGAAGTAGCGGACGAAACGATTCCCTTCGGATCCACGCGTTTCATCAGCAACGAACTCGAACATGCAGGAGTTGTCTCTTTTATAGAAGGAAACTGCATCATGATTGAGAGTGCGGATGAATAGAAGTTAATGTACAGGTTGAATTTAAGTATCAGGTTTATATGATGCTTCGGCGCCAGAGAAATCTCTATAGATATGGAGCAAAACAGCGGAGACTCCCAGGCGACCCGGCGAAGTGATGAGATCCACTCGGGCGAAGCGATGCAGGAGCACGGGTTTTCGCGAGCCCCCAGGAACGCGGAGCTGTTTTGCGGAATATAGCGTTTGGAATTACTCCTAACTTATAGAGAATATTTAGTTCAACTTATATAGAAAGAAAAATCCCCACGAAAAAATGCCAGGCTGACATTTGTCAGACCTGGCATTAATCATGAGAACGATTAAACGCGCTCAACTTTTCCTGATTTCAATGCTCTTGCAGAAACCCAAACACGCTTCGGTTTGCCGTCAACAAGGATGCGAACTTTTTGAAGGTTTGCTCCCCATGTACGTTTTGTCGAATTCATTGCGTGTGAACGAGCATTTCCGGCGCGAGCTTTACGTCCGCTTACTGCACATACTTTAGCCATGTAAGTACCTCCTCACAAGTGAAGCTGAAAATTATGATAGAATTTCAGTTCGTTTTTCATTTCACATACTTTAATAATTTACCATAGACATTTGGCGTTTGCAACTAATTTTGACACCCTTTAAAGAAAAAAACCTTTACACCTGAAAACGTCCGCTTTTCTTATATAGGGGTTTGTTGTAGAATGAAAAGAGTGAAATAGGACTCAAGGAGGAATTCTTAATGTCGATTGAAATAAAAAATGACTATGGTCAAATCGATATTTCCAATGATGTGATTGCTCAAATCGCTGGCGGAGCGGCAATCGAATGTTACGGCATTGTCGGAATGGCAACAAAACATCAAATACGCGACGGCCTTACTGATATCCTGAGAAAAGAGAATTTTGCCAAAGGTGTCATTGTGCGCCAGGAAGGCTCTGATCTTAACATCGATATGTACGTGATCATCAGCTATGGCACGAAAATCTCGGAAGTCGCATACCAGGTTCAGTCAAAAGTGAAATACACGATTACCAAAACGCTCGGTATGCCTGTAAAGGCTGTAAATATTTATGTTCAAGGAGTTCGTGTTACGAACCCGTAGGAGGAGGAAGAAGCGGTTATGAAGTCATTAAACGGAGTTAAATTCGCGGAAATGGTGCAGATGGGTTCCCATCATTTGTTCCAGAACGCGGATTATGTAGATGCATTAAACGTTTTTCCGGTGCCTGACGGCGATACGGGAACGAACATGAACTTATCCATGACATCAGGGGCAAAAGAGACGGAAGCGAATGTGCAGGAGCACATCGGCAAAACGGCTTCCGCTTTGTCAAAAGGCCTATTGATGGGAGCGCGCGGAAATTCTGGCGTTATCCTGTCCCAATTGTTCAGAGGCTTCAGCAAATCGATTGCGAACGAAAGTGAGTTATCGGCAAAGCAATTGGCTGAGGCTTTTCAGCATGGGGTTGAAACTGCCTATAAAGCGGTGATGAAACCGGTTGAAGGGACCATCCTGACGGTTGCCAAAGATTCAGCGGCTAAAGGAATGGAACTGGCAAAAGATGAATCGGATATCATCGTCCTTTTTGAAGGCATCGTTACAGAAGCCAAAGCTTCACTTGAACGGACGCCGGACCTGTTGCCGGTTTTGAAAGAAGTGGGCGTGGTCGACAGTGGCGGCCAAGGGCTTGTCTATGTATATGAAGGGTTTTTGGCATCTTTGAAAGGCGAAGAACTGCCTGAGAAGCACGTCAATGATTCCATGAATGATCTTGTCAGTGCAGAGCATCACAAGAACATAGCCGGTTTCATGGATACTGCGGATATTGAATTCGGTTATTGCACAGAATTCATGGTTAAATTCGAAGACGGCAAAAAAGAATTCAATGAAGCAGAATTCCGTACCGATCTTAGTGCTTATGGCGATTCACTTCTTGTCATCGCTGACGATGAAGTCGCGAAAATCCATATCCACTCGGAAGAACCAGGTAAGGTCCTTACATATGGCCAGGATTACGGAAGCCTGATCAGTATGAAAATCGAAAATATGCGCCAGCAGCATATCGATATTGTCGGAGAAGATTTCAAAAAAGAAGGTAAAAAACAAGAAGCTGTTCATCCATATGCAGTTGTGACTGTAGCGATGGGCGAAGGCGTTGCGGAATTATTGCGCAGCATCGGTGCGTCTTATGTCATCGAAGGCGGTCAGACGATGAACCCATCGACAGAAGATATCGTTAACGCAATCCGTTCGGTTTCGGCTGAACGCGTATTGATTTTGCCGAACAATAAAAACATCATCATGGCTGCTGAACAGGCGGCTGAAATTCTGGAAATCGAAGCCGCAGTTGTGCCGACAAAAGACGTTCCCCAAGGAATGGCCGCTTTATTGGCATTCAATCCATCGGCGTCGGTCGAAGAGAACCGCGAAACAATGGCGGGTGCTTCAAAGCATGTGAAATCGGGATCGGTGACATTCGCTGTCCGTGACACATCGATTGACGGCATCACCATTAAAAAAGATGACTTCATGGGCATCTCGGAAGGCAAAATCGTGGTATCCGACAAGAGCCTGCAAAGTGTGACTGAAGAATTGGCCAAGAAACTGATCGACGCTGATTCTGAAATCGTGACGATTCTTTACGGCGAAGACATTACGGAAGCTGACGCTGAAAAGCTGGGTGAATTCATCGAATCGTTGAATGATGAAGTGGAAGTTGAAATCCATAACGGTAAACAGCCGCTGTATCCTTATATTATTTCAGTTGAATAAAAGATCAGCACATACTGGCCGATGGAGAAAAGGTGAAGCCTTTTTCTCCATCGGCTATTTTTATGGAGGAAGTTCCTCCTATGCCTTATCGCTATAAGAACATATGCTTTATTATCTTTGTCTAAAGCTGTTAAATCGTGTAAACTGGAACTATACGCAAATTGAGAGAAAGGGGTTTGAGCCATGAAGTTCAAATCTGTTTTTGATATAATCGGTCCGGTCATGATCGGGCCATCTTCTTCGCATACTGCGGGAGCTGCCCGCATCGGCCGAGTGGCCAGGGATTTGTTCGGGCGCCAGCCGGAATGGGCAAAGATCCATCTCTACGGCTCTTTCGCCGAAACATATAAAGGACACAGCACAGATGTCGCCATCGTAGGCGGCCTTCTGGATTATGATACAGACGATGAACGCATTAAAACTTCTTTTGAAGAAGCGAAAGAAGCGGGCATGGATTTTGAGTTCATCCCGGAAACCGGCCACACTGACCACCCGAATACAGCAAGGATCGTGATCGGGGACAGCCGTTCCGAAATGTCGATGGTCGGCATCTCGATCGGCGGAGGAAAGATTGAAATCACTGAGCTTAATGGCTTTCCGTTACGGCTTTCCGGAAATCACCCGGCAATCCTTGTGGTCCATGATGACCGCTCGGGCTGTATTGCAAACGTTTCCAACTGCCTTTATAAATACGATATCAATATCGGCCATATGGAAGTGTCACGACGCCAAAAAGGCGAAATGGCATTGATGGTCATCGAAGTCGACCAGACCGTGGACCTTTTTATAATGGATGAATTACGGCAGCTGCCGAATATTACGCAAGTGACAAGGATCGCTGACTGAACAGGAGGAACGGAGAATGGATGTTTTATTCCGTAACGTTAAAGAATTGGTTGAACGTGCAGAAAATGAAAATAAATTGATTTCAGAAATCATGATTGAACAGGAAATGCTGATTACACAGCGTTCCCGTGAAGATATCATGGTGCAGATGGAACGCAATCTGACTGTGATGGAAGAAGCGGTCGAAAAAGGGCTGAAAGGCGTACATTCCGTTTCAGGCCTTACAGGCGGAGACGCTGTGCTCCTGCAGGCATACATTGAAAAAGGCAATACGCTGTCAGGCCCGCTGATGCTCGACGCAGTCAGCAAAGCGGTAGCGACGAATGAAGTGAATGCAGCGATGGGCACCATCTGCGCGACACCGACTGCAGGTTCTGCGGGCGTAGTGCCGGGTACCTTATTTGCGGTTAAGAACCAATTGAACCCGACCCGTGAACAGATGATCCGTTATTTATTCACTTCGGGCGCATTCGGATTTGTCGTTGCGAACAACGCTTCGATTTCCGGAGCGGCAGGCGGATGCCAGGCGGAAGTCGGTTCAGCGGCAGCGATGGCGTCAGCGGCGATAGTGGAAATGGCCGGCGGCACAGCACAGCAAAGTTCAGAAGCATTTGCCATCACGATGAAAAATATGCTGGGCCTAGTTTGTGATCCGGTTGCCGGTTTAGTGGAAGTTCCGTGTGTCAAACGGAACGCCATGGGCGCATCCAATGCTGTTGTAGCTGCAGACATGGCTTTGGCCGGCGTAACCAGCCGCATTCCATGCGATGAAGTCATCGGTGCGATGTTTGAAATCGGCCAGTCGATGCCGAGTGCGTTGAAGGAAACCGCGAAAGGCGGACTCGCGGCTACACCTACCGGAAAATGGCTGGAATCGAAAATTTTCGGCGGATCGGTAGTCGGCAGTGGCAAGTAAGGATTCTGTCGCCGTCCTGAAGGGCGTAGGCAAACAGGGAGCTGAAACGTTGAAGGAAATGAACATTGAAACGATCCGTGATCTGATCATGACATTTCCGTACCGCCATGAAGATTTTCAGCTGAAGGATCTGGTGGATACACCGCATAATGAACGAGTAACCGTGGAGGGAAGGGTCGAAAGCGAGCCTTCCGTCCTTTTTTTAGGAAAAAATAAATCGAGGACAACAGTACAGGTGATGGTGGGCCGCCATCTGATCAAAGCCGTGTTTTTCAACCAGCATTACGTCAAAACGAAATTGCATATCGGTGAAATCGTGACATTGACCGGGAAATGGGACCGCGGCCGCCAGATCATCACCGTGTCCAACCACTCGCTTGGACCGCGTACAGACGGCGCCGATTTTGAACCTGTCTACAGCCTGAAAGGTTCAATGCATCAGAAAACTTTCCGGAAATTGATGCGGCAGGCCCTCGATTTGGCAAAAGACGATCTCGAGGAATGCATCCCATCGAAATTTTTGGCGGAATACAAATTGGCGCCTTTTTCAGAAGCGCTCGAATGGGTTCATTTTCCGCCTGACGGTGAATCATTGAAACAGGCCCGCCGCCGTTTTGTATACGAGGAGCTGCTGATGTTCCAATTAAAAATGCAGGCGTTGCGCAAAAAGAACCGGGAAGAGGAAGGCGGATCGTTTATTGATTATGATGTCGATAAAGTCCGTAATTTTGTGCAATCGCTGCCTTATGAATTGACCGAGGCCCAAAAACGGGTCGTCAACGAAATATCGAAGGATATGAAAGAGCCGTTCCGTATGAACCGTCTGCTGCAAGGGGATGTAGGCTCTGGGAAGACTGTCGTGGCAGCTATTTCCTTATATGCCACTGTGACTGCCGGATTGCAGGGGGCGTTGATGGCGCCGACTGAAATACTGGCGGAACAGCACGCCAATACACTGGCGGAATGGTTTGAACCGTTTCCTGTAACAATCGCTTTGCTGACCGGATCAGTCAAAGGCAAGAAACGGCAACTGATACTCGATCAATTGGCAGCGGGTCAAATCGATATCCTGATCGGAACCCACGCGCTCATCCAGCCGGATGTGCAGTTCAGGAAACTGGGGCTCGTCATAACAGATGAGCAGCACCGCTTCGGTGTTGACCAGCGGCGGGTGCTTAAAGATAAAGGCTATAATCCGGACGTCCTGTTTATGACAGCGACGCCTATTCCCCGTACGTTGGCCATTTCGGCTTTTGGTGAGATGGATGTTTCTGTCATCGATGAGATGCCGGTCGGCCGAAAAGAGATTCAGACGTTCTGGATGAAGAAGGATATGTTCGGTAAAATCGTTGGCCGGATGGAAAAGGAACTTGCCGCTGGCAGACAGGCTTATGTCATCTGTCCGCTGATTGAAGAATCGGATAAACTTGATTTCCAGAATGCAGTTGAACTATACAGCCAGTTATCGAGTTATTTCCATGGCAAATATACTGTCGGTCTGATGCATGGACGTCTGCATTCAGATGAAAAGGAAGAAACGATGCGATCGTTCACGGAAGGGGAAATCGCGGTTCTGGTTTCAACCACAGTGGTCGAAGTTGGGGTCAATGTACCGAACGCATCCTTCATGCTGATCTATGACGCCGAACGTTTCGGCTTATCCCAGCTGCATCAATTGCGGGGACGTGTCGGACGGGGCAGCGAGCAATCCTATTGTGTGCTGCTGGCCGATCCGAAAACGGAAATCGGCAAGGAACGAATGACGTCAATGACCGAAACGAACGATGGTTTCGTGCTGGCAGAGAAAGATTTGAAACTCCGGGGGCCGGGAGATTTCTTCGGGCGGAAACAAAGTGGCTTGCCTGAATTCAAAATGGCTGATCTGATCCATGACTACAGAGCATTGGAGACGGCAAGGAAAGATGCTGAAAGCCTTGTGAACAGTGATGAATTTTGGACGAGTGGTGAAACGGCATGTCTGCGCAGGATGCTCGAGGAATCGGGCGCTTTGTCGATGGCACGGCTGGATTAAGGATGCAGGGCTTGTCATTAGCCCTTGCATTCTTTTTTTATAGCCAATATACTGATATTAGTACCAAGTGCTAATAGCGGGCGGTGACAATGTGAAAAGAACAAAAAGAGAACGGCAAACTGCTTTAAAGGAATCGATAAATGATAATCCGTTCGTGACAGATGAGGAATTGTCGGCTGAGTTTAATGTCAGCGTCCAGACGATCCGACTCGACCGGATGGAATTGTCGATACCTGAACTGCGTGAGCGGATCAAGCATGTGGCCGTCAAGACTTTTGAAGATGAAGTGAAATCCCTGCCGATCGATGAAGTGATCGGAGAGATCATTGATATTGAATTGGATGAAAAAGCGATTTCGATTTTTGACGTCAAGCAGGAACATGTTTTTCAGCGCAACCAAATTGCCAGAGGCCATCACCTTTTTGCGCAGGCCAATTCACTGGCTGTAGCGATTATGAATGAAGAGCTGGCATTGACCGTAAAATCCGAATTGCAGTTTCTGCGGCCGGTGAAAGCCGGACAGCGGATCGTGGCAAAAGCGACTGTCATCGACAGGCAGCCTGAAAAGAACCGTGCTTTTGTAAAAGTGGTCTCAACGGTTGACCAAGTGACAGTTTTTATTGGTACATTTGAAATGTATCGAATGACGGAACAAAGTGAAGGTGAAGTTGGATGAAGATAGCAGTTGATGGAATGGGCGGAGATAACGCCCCGAAAGAAATAATCGCAGGGGTCTACAAGGCGCTTGATGAATTTAAGGATCTGGAGATTCAGTTGTTTGGACACCAGGAAAAAATGCAGGAATTCCTGAAAGACCATGATCGCTTAACGGTTTTCCATTGTGAAGAGATGATTGAAGCGGAAGACGATCCGGTTCGTTCTGTCAGAAGAAAGAAAGACGCTTCGATGGTGCGCATGGCACAGGCTGTCAAAGATGGCACAGCGGATGCTTGTGTGTCAGCCGGCAATACGGGTGGATTGATGTCGGCTGGGCTGTTTATCGTCGGACGCATCGATGGTGTCGACCGGCCAGCATTGGCGCCGACATTACCGACCATTGACGGCAAAGGTTTCGTTATGTTGGATATGGGAGCGAATGCTGAAGCGCGTCCGGAGCATCTGGTGCAATACGCCATCATGGGCAGCATCTATGCCGAAAAAGTACGCGGCATCGAGAATCCTACGGTGGGCTTGCTGAATATCGGAACAGAAGAGAAGAAAGGGAACGACTTGACGAAAGCCGCCTTTCCTTTATTGAAGGAAGCACCGATCAATTTCGTCGGCAATGTGGAATCCCGTGATCTACTTAATGGGGTGGCTGATGTTGTTGTAACGGATGGCTTTACCGGAAATATGGTGCTGAAAACGATTGAAGGCACAGCGATGAATGTGTTCGCGATGATCAAAGATGTTTTCATGTCATCAATGAAAACAAAATTGGCTGCTGCACTTGTTAAAGACGATATGCGCGGTTTGAAAGGCATGCTGGATTATAGTGAGTACGGCGGAGCTGGGCTGTTCGGCCTCAAAGCGCCTGTGATTAAAGCACACGGTTCTTCAAACAGCACCGCTTTCTTCAATGCCATTCGCCAAACCCGCACGATGATCGAGTTTGATGTGACCGGAACAATTTACAACACGGTGAAAAAGGAGCAGTCGGAATGACAAAAATAGCATTTATCTACCCGGGACAAGGTTCCCAGACAGTCGGGATGGGCGAAACCTTTTTAAGCGATGAAAGAAGCCGGAACTTTTTTGACGAAGCGGATAAAGCCCTTGGCATGAAATTATCCACTTTGATGCTCGAAGGCCCATCAGAAGAATTGACCCTTACATACAATGCGCAGCCAGCTTTGCTGACGGTCAGCGCGATGATTACGGAACGTTTGGCGCGCGAAGGGATTGTGCCGTCCTATACAGCAGGCCACAGTCTTGGGGAATACAGCGCTTTAGTAGCTTCGGGTGTCATGAAATTTGAGAACGCAGTGGAAATCGTCCACAAACGCGGACTTTTCATGAACGAAGCGGTACCGGCAGGCGAGGGAACGATGGCGGCCATCCTTGGTATGGATGCGAAAGAACTGGAAGAAGTGACGAATCAGGCTACTGATTCAGTTGGCGTTGTCCAATTGGCCAATTTGAACAGTCCGGGTCAAATCGTCATTTCAGGAACAAAAGCTGGAGTTGAAGAAGCTTGCAGGCTGGCTAAGGAAAATGGTGCGAAAAGGGCGATTCCTCTTGATGTCAGCGGCCCGTTCCATTCTGAATTGATGCGTCCCGCGTCACAGGATTTATCGGAAGTTCTGAGCAAGGCATTTCTGATGAATGCCAATGTTCCGGTTGTAGCCAATGTCACGGGGGAAACGGAAACAAACGCTGCGCAAATCCAGGATCTTTTAGTCCGCCAATTGTACTCTCCGGTTTTATGGGAGCAATCGGTTCGTAAAATGATCGAATTGGGTGTTACAGTTTTTGTCGAAATTGGCCCAGGAAAAGTGCTTAGCGGATTGGTTAAGAAAATTGACCGTTCGGTGACTGTATTGCCGGTCAATGACGTTGAATCATGCGAAAAAGTGATAGAGGAGCTGAAAAAATGAGCGACTTAAATGGTAAGACAGCCATCATCACTGGTGCTTCGAGAGGCATCGGGGCTGAAATCGCGAAGCGGTTCGCAGCAGCGGGTGCGAATGTCGTAGTCAATTACAGCGGCAGCCAGCAAAAAGCGGAAGCAGTCGTAGAAGCGATAGAAGAAAATGGCGGAAAAGCCATTGCGGTAAAAGCGAATGTGGCAGATGCAGATACAGTCAAAGCCATGGTCGATGAAACGATCTCTCATTTCGGGACAGTCGATATCCTTGTGAACAACGCAGGAATTACACGTGACAACCTGATGATGCGCATGAAGGACGATGAATGGGACGACGTGATCAATACCAATTTAAAAGGTGTTTTTATTTGCACGAAAGCCGTCACACGCCAGATGATGAAGCAGCGCTCGGGCCGGATCGTCAATATCGCTTCGATTGTCGGAGTCATGGGCAATGCCGGACAGGCGAATTATGTCGCTTCCAAAGCTGGTGTCATCGGTCTTACTAAGACAACAGCGCGGGAATTGGCGAGCCGGGGTATTACCGCAAACGCTGTGGCTCCAGGATTCATTACCACGGAGATGACGGATGGATTGAATGAAGAGATTCAGCAATCCATGATGTCCCAAATACCGCTTGGCCGTTTCGGAAAACCCGAAGAAGTGGCGAAAGCCGCGTTATTCCTGGCTTCTGATGAAGCGTCCTATATGACGGGGCAGACATTGCACCTTGACGGCGGGATGGTCATGTAATTTGTAATTCTGTATACTGCATTGAGGGGAGGTGACGACATTGGCAACAGTATTGGAAAGAGTAACTAAAGTAATCGTGGATCGTCTAGGTGTAGAAGAGAACGAAGTGAAACTTGAAGCTTCATTCACAGGAGACCTTGGTGCGGATTCATTGGATGTAGTTGAATTGGTTATGGAACTTGAAGACGAATTCGACATGGAGATTTCTGATGAAGATGCAGAAGGCATGTCTACAGTAGGAGACGCAGTTTCTTACATTGAGAAAAAACAAGCTTAATTCTTATTAAGATGAAATGACCTTGACGCACAATCGCTTGCAGCTTAAGCGGTTGTGCGTCAATTCTATTTTTGCGTTAAAGCTGGAAAAAAGGTAAAATTGACGGAAGAACAACATAGGAAGGCAGATAAAAATGGCAATGAAAAAAAACCTCAACCAACAAAAGCCGGGAGTGCTGAAGGAAAGTGTAAAAAATGCTTTTGACCAGCTGCAAAAAGAGCTGGATGTCAACTTCCGTAATCCTGCACTGCTTTATCAAGCTTTCACTCATTCATCTTATGTGAATGAGCATCGAAGAAAAAAATTCACGGATAACGAACGGCTCGAGTTTTTAGGCGATGCCGTCCTGGAATTATCGGTGTCCCATTATCTTTACATGAAGTATCCCGATATGAGCGAAGGTGAATTGACGAAACTCCGGGCATCCATTGTCTGTGAACCGTCTCTTGTCCTGTTTGCGAATGAATTGAATTTCGGCAAATATATTTTGCTCGGCAAAGGCGAAGAACTGACTGGCGGCAGAACACGTCCCGCACTTCTTGCTGATGTCTTCGAATCATTCATCGGGGCATTGTATCTGGATCAGGGGCTTGAACCGGTCGTTTCATTCCTGGAAGTGATTCTGTTCCCGAAAGTGGAAATCGGTGCTTTTTCGCATGTGATGGATTATAAGAGCCAACTGCAGGAAATCGTGCAGCAGAAAAATTCAGGGACATTGAGCTATGAGATCATCGATGAAAAAGGACCGGCACACAGCCGCATATTTGTGACACGCGTCACTTTGGCCGATAAAGAATTGGGCGTCGGAAACGGACGATCCAAAAAAGAAGCGGAACAGCAGGCAGCTCAGCTGGCAATCCGTAAATTGCAGGAAGCAATGGAGGACTAGAGAATGTTTTTGAAGAGATTGGAAGTCATGGGATTCAAGTCGTTCGCTGATCGCATCGGCATCGACTTCGTTCCTGGAGTTACAGCAGTTGTGGGACCGAATGGCAGCGGAAAGAGCAACGTCACTGATGCAATCCGCTGGGTCCTCGGCGAACAATCCGCGAAATCATTGCGCGGCGGAAAGATGGAAGATGTCATTTTTGCCGGCAGTGATTCTCGGAAACCACTGAATTTCGCCGAAGTTACTTTGGTCTTGGATAATACGGACGGACGGGTCCCTCTCGATTACAGCGAAGTCAGCGTAACGAGAAGGGTTTTTCGAAGTGGGGAAAGTGCTTATCTGTTGAACAAGCAGAATTGCCGTTTAAAAGATATCACCGATCTGTTCATGGATTCCGGACTCGGCAAAGAAGCTTTCTCGATCATTTCGCAAGGACGGGTGGATGAAATCCTCAACAGCAAAGCTGAAGAACGCCGTTCCATTTTTGAAGAAGCTGCAGGCGTATTGAAATATAAACAGCGCAAGAAAAAAGCTGAATTGAAATTGAATGAAACGGATGAAAACCTCAACAGGGTTTTGGATATTCTCCATGAACTCGATGGCAGGATGGAACCGCTGCAGATTCAGGCTTCCGCGGCCAGGGATTACCTGGATATGAGTGCTGAACTCAAGGATGCGGATATCGCTTTATTGGCGTTCGACGCAAACCGTTTAAAACAGGAACTTGAACAACTTGGCAAAGACGCTGCTGAACAAAGCGCCAAGGAACAGGAATTGGCGGCTGAAATCGGCAGAAAAGAAGAAACTGTCTCCAGTCTGCGAAAGAAGATTGCTGAACTCGACAGCGGAATAGATGCGGAACAAAGCAGTCTGATTGAAGCAAGCTCCGAAACCGAGAAATGGGAAGGCCGCAAACTGCTGATGTCCGAGAAAAAACATAATGCAGACCGGCAGGCGAGCCAGCTGAAAGAAAATCTGGAAGCCGAAATGGCGGAGAATCAATTGCTGGCTGAAAAGCATCAGGAGCAATTGAAGCTGTTGGATGCAAGAAAAGCGGAGCAGCAGAAAATTAAAAATGCCATCAGACAACTGGAAGAACAATTGAGCAGAACGCCAGCGGATATTGAAAATGAAATCGAATCCTTCAAATCTCTCTATATAGAATTGATGAATGAGCAGGCTACTGTCAGAAATGAATTGAAGAATATCGATTTGCAGGAACGGCAATTATCTGAATCCACCAGCAGAATCGCTTTGCAGCAACAAGATTTCAGCACTGAGCTCGAAAAGCTGGAGAAGGAAAAAGAAGAAGCCGCGAAGAAATACGATACAATCAAAGAGCTGTTGGAAGAAAAACGCCGATTGTACCGTGAAACAGAAAACAGCTACCAGCAAATCAAGGGAGCTTTCGACAAAAAGCAGAATATGCTGTTTCAAGCCTATCAATCCCAAAAGCAACTGGAATCAAGAATTGACACACTTCAGGAATTGGAAGCCGATTTCTCAGGGTTTTTCCAAGGAGTGCGGGAAGTGCTTCAAGCACGTGAAAAAGGACAATTGACCGGGATCGTGGGAGCGGTGGCGGAAATCGCGCAAGTAGACCAGAACTATGCGAAAGCGATTGAAACTGCGCTTGGCGCTTCCAGTCAGCATATTGTCGTCCAAAACGAAGACGATGCCCGGAAAGCAATCCAGTTCCTTCGTGAGAAACGCGCTGGACGCTCCACTTTCCTGCCGATGACGGTGATGAAGCCGAGAACCATACCGGAGCACACCTTATCTTCAATTCGCCAGCATCCGGCGTTTATTAAAGTTGCGTTCGAGCTGGTGGACTATGATCCCGCTTACAATATGATCATCGAAAATCTTCTCGGCAATGTAATTATTGCGGAAGATCTGAAAGGCGCTACAGCAATCGCTAAGTTGACAGGCAACCGCTTCAGGGTCGTGACGCTTGAAGGGGATATCGTCAATACCGGCGGTTCGATGACCGGCGGAGCCAATAAAACCCAGGCATCGTTTTTCACGCGTAAAGCGGAACTTGAGCAATTGCTTGTCCAGTCCAAAGAGCTGAAACAGACGATTGCCGTTGCAGAAAAAACAGTGCAGAAAGAACAGTCTGAAGTCCACACGACAGAACGCAGATTGAATGATTTACGGTCGGAAGGTGAAAAATATCGTGACCTGGAATCAGAACGCGCGATGACACTTCGGGAAATCAATGCAGTCTTGAACACCACAAAAGAAAGGTTCAAGGTGTTTCAAGCCGAGCAAAAAAACAAAGGATCCGATTTGGACGCTGTGACGGTGCGCAAAGAAACTGCTTCCAGCCGTCTCGATGAAATCACTTCTGAGCTGGACGGAACTTCGGCCCGTATTGAAGAATTGACGCAGTTCAAGCAGCAGAATGAAAGCGCCCGGGACGCGGTGCTGGTAAAATTCGCCGACCACAAGTCCCAACTCGCTGTCATGAAGGAACGGGTCAACCAATTGACGGACAGTGAAGCTGAGTTGCTTGTCCGAAAAGAGAAGAGCGACCGCAAGCTGAAGGAAATCCAGTCCGAACTTGAGTGGCTGCAATCCGAAGAAGCGGCAAAAGTCTATTCAGATGAAGAGATCATAGCTGAAATTTCAAAATGGTCCAGCAAAAAACAAATGGGCATGCAGAAAATCAGTGAGTTAAAAGAGCTTCGAATCCAAAACCAAAGCCAATTAACTGAACTGGAAGAAGAGCTGAAAGAATACCAGCGCCATCATAAAGGGTTTGTCGAAGCGATCCGTATCTGTGAAGTGAAAGCTACACGATTGGATGTTCAGGTGCAGAATCTGATCGGCCAATTGGAAAATAATTATGAATTGACACTTGAACAGGCGACTCAATTTGAACTGGCGGATGAAGAAGATGTTGTGCGCAAGAAAGTCAAATTGCTTAAACAGTCGATTGAAGAACTGGGTCCGGTCAATATCGGCTCTATCGAGGAATTCGAGCATGTGGCTGAACGCCATAACTTCCTGACGGAGCAGCGAAATGACTTGAACGAGGCAAAAGAAACATTGCGGACAGTCATCCGCGAAATGGATGAAGAGATGACGACCCGTTTTGATGAAACCTTCCATGCCATCCGAAGCCATTTCCAGCGGGTCTTCAAGGAATTGTTCGGCGGCGGTTCAGCTGATCTTGTGCTGACAAATCCACAGGATATGCTGGCGACCGGTGTGGAAATCATCGCACAGCCGCCGGGCAAGAAACTGCAGGCCCTCAGTCTGCTGTCAGGGGGGGAACGGGCGTTGACTGCGATTGCGCTGCTGTTCGCCATCCTGAATATCCGGCCGGTGCCGTTCTGTATCCTGGATGAAGTGGAAGCTGCACTCGATGAATCGAACGTAGTGCGCTATAGCCAATATCTTAAGAAATTCAGTGAAGATACACAGTTCATCGTCATCACACACCGAAAAGGGACGATGGAAGGTGCCGATGTCCTTTACGGCATCACGATGCAGGAATCAGGCATATCAAAACTCGTATCTGTAAAACTGCAGGAACAATTATAAATGGAGGAGTGATCTGGTGAGTTTTTTCAAGAAGCTGAAAGATAAATTTGCCGGCAACGCCGAGCAGGAACAATCAACCGAAAAGTATAAAGAAGGTCTGGAAAAGACGCGTACGGGGTTTACCTCACGCATAAACGACTTAGTGGCGAAATACCGCAAAGTGGATGAAGATTTCTTCGAGGAACTTGAAGAAGTACTTTTGCAGGCGGATGTCGGCTTTGAAACCGTTCTCGAATTGATGGATGAATTGCGCTATGAAGTACAGCGCAAAAATGTGCGGGACACTTCGAACGTACAGTCTGTCATCTCAGAAAAATTGGTTGAGATTTACCAGGCCGGTGAACCTGAATTGAACGAAATCAAGTTCGCCGATGGCTTGACCGTCATTTTAATGGTGGGCGTAAACGGTGTGGGCAAGACAACGACTATCGGTAAACTGGCCCACCGTTTGAAGAATGAAGGTAAATCGGTCATGCTAGCGGCCGGCGACACTTTCCGTGCCGGAGCAATTGAGCAATTGGATGTCTGGGGACAGCGGGTCGGTGTGGATGTGATCAAGCAAGCCGCCGGTTCGGATCCTGCAGCGGTCATGTACGATGCTGTGCGTTCGGCGAAATCACGCGGTGTGGATGTGTTGATCTGCGATACGGCGGGGCGCCTTCAGAACAAAGTCAATTTAATGAATGAACTGGAAAAAGTCCACCGTGTGTTAGGGCGTGAAATTCCGGGTGCTCCGCATGAAGTGCTGCTGGCACTTGATGCCACAACCGGACAGAATGCGATGATCCAGGCACAGACTTTCAAAGAAGTGACGGAAGTTACGGGCATCGTATTGACTAAACTGGACGGCACCGCAAAAGGCGGTATCGTTCTGGCTATCCGCAATAAACTCAACATCCCCGTCAAATTTGTCGGTCTGGGTGAAAAAATGGATGACCTTCAGCCGTTCGATCCACAGAAATATGTTTATGGCCTGTTTGCCGAAGGTTTGGATAAGGAAGAGGAAATGGAAGAGGATGCTGCAGACAAGTAAAATTACTTGACGGTTGATTTCATTTTCAGTAATGTTGTGTGTAGTATGAACGGGGTGAGCAGACATGATGGGTTTGGAAAAAACGACACGGATGAACTATCTATTCGATTTCTATCAGGAATTGCTGACGCCAAAACAGCGCAGTTATATGATGCTGTATTATTTGGATGACCATTCTTTAGGTGAAATTGCCGAAGAATACAATATTACGCGACAGGCGGTTTACGATAATATACGCCGTACTGAAGCGATGCTCGAGGAATACGAAGCGAAGCTCCAGCTGTTCGATAAATTTCAGCGTCGGCAGGAACTGGTTTCGACATTCGAGAAAAACCCCTTCACTGAAGAAAACATCCATAAATTCCTCAGTGAACTGAAAGAATGGGATTAGGAGGCGGAACGAATGGCATTTGAAGGTTTATCCGAACGCCTGCAAGGCACCATGACTAAGATCAAGGGCAAAGGTAAAGTGTCTGAAGCAGATGTTAAAGATATGATGCGTGAAGTCCGTTTCGCTTTGATCGAAGCGGATGTTAACTTAAAAGTAGTAAAAGAATTCGTTAAGAAAGTAAGTGAACGCGCTGCCGGTTCAGATGTAATGGACAGCTTGACACCGGGCCAGCAGGTCGTCAAAATCGTTAAGGATGAATTGACGGAATTGATGGGCGGCGAGCAGAGCAAAATCGAATTTTCAACCAAACAGCCGACAGTCATCATGATGGTGGGTCTGCAAGGTGCAGGTAAAACGACCACTACCGGAAAACTGGCGGGATTGCTGCGCAAGAAGCATAACCGCAAACCGTTATTGGTAGCGGCTGACGTATACCGTCCGGCGGCTGTACAGCAATTGGAAACAGTCGGCAAACAGCTGACCATTCCGGTATTTTCAAAAGGGACAGACATATCACCGGTTGAAATTGCTCGTCAGGCGATCGAACACGCGAAAGCGGAACATTTGGATACAGTCATTATCGATACGGCTGGCCGCTTGCATATAGACGATACGCTGATGCAGGAATTGAAGGATATCCGTGCATTGAAGGAACCGGATGAAATCTTCCTGGTTGTAGATGCCATGACCGGGCAGGATGCAGTGAACGTGGCACAAAGCTTTGATGAAGCAATCGGTATCACGGGAGTCGTCCTGACGAAACTTGACGGCGATACACGCGGCGGGGCGGCATTGTCTATCCGTACTGTAACGCAAAAGCCGATCAAATTCATCGGTATGGGCGAAAAACTGGATGCTTTGGATGTATTCCATCCGGAACGCATGGCATCACGGATCCTCGGAATGGGCGATATGCTGTCGCTGATTGAAAAAGCGCAGACTAATGTTGATGAAGAAAAAGCGAAACAGCTCGAAGAGAAATTCCGTACGTCTTCATTTACGTTCGATGATTTCCTGGAACAGCTGGCACAGGTCAAACAGATGGGGCCATTGGATGAAATCCTGAAGATGCTGCCCGGCGCCAATAAAATCAAAGGGCTGGAAAACGCAAAAGTGGATGAAAGCCAAATGGGCCGTGTAGAAGCCATCATCTATTCGATGACGAAACAGGAGAAAACAACGCCTGAAATCATCAACGCGAACCGGAAAAAACGGATCGCGCGCGGATCGGGGACGTCGATTCAGGACGTCAACCGCTTGTTGAAACAATTCGAAGATATGAAGAAAATGATGAAACAAATGTCCGGCATGAGCTCGAAAAAAGGCAAGAAAAAGATGTCAATGCCAGGCCTGGACTCACTTTTTAAATAATTTTATAAGGTGTTAAGAAAAAATACTTTACAAACTATTTAAAGCTTGCTAATATAATATCTTGTGTGAAACTATTCGGAGGTGCTTTAAGAAATGGCAGTAAAAATTAGATTAAAACGTATGGGAGCTAAAAAATCTCCTTTCTATCGTATTGTTGTAGCTGACTCACGTGCTCCACGTGACGGCCGTCAAATTCAGACAGTAGGTACTTACAACCCGCTGACAGTTCCAGCTGAAGTTAAAATCGACGAAGAATTGGCGTTGAAATGGCTTCACGATGGCGCTAAACCATCTGACACTGTTCGTAACTTGTTTTCTCAAAAAGGCATTATGGAGAAATTCCATAACGACAAATTAAACAAGTAAGGGAGACTTTCTTATGAAGCAGCTGATTGAATCCATTGTGAAACCGCTGGTTGATCATCCGGAAGAAGTTCGTATTGAAATTGACGAAAATAATAGCCGTATTGTCTACAAGCTTTCCGTGCATCAGCAAGATACAGGGAAAGTGATCGGTAAGCAAGGCCGTGTGGCGAAAGCCATCCGCGCTATCGTGTATTCAGCAGCAGGCAATCATCATAAGAAAAAAACTTACCTCGATATTGTGGATTAAGTAAAAGGAAGGAGCCCCGGTTCCTTCCTTTTTTCTTGGGATTGTCGTTATAGCCGATATTCCGCAAAACAACTTCGCTTGCCTGGGGGCTCGCACTGAGCTAACTCGAGCTCGTTTCACTTCACTCGAGTGAATCTTGCACTTCGTCGGCATTCGCCTGCTCCCCATGGCGTCTTCGCTGTTTTGCTCCATATCTCAGATAATCTCTCAATAAAAGCTATTTTCTCAGCGCTGGCGCGCCAATGGACTGAGCGAAGCAATAAGACGAGTGCACTTCTCGGCTTATTGCGGGAGCTTTGTCCTAAGCGCCGGCGCGATTACTTAATAATTTTTATAATATAAATACTGAAATAGAAAGGATGTTTGCGCGTGGAATGGTTTAATGTTGGAAAAATCGTTAATACCCACGGAATCCGCGGAGAAGTGCGTGTTTTATCCCGCACGGATTTTCCGGAGGAACGTTTTGCAGTAGGGACGAAACTGGGCCTTTTTAAGAAAGATGAAAAAAAGCCGATCATGGTCAAAATTGCGAGCCATCGGCAGCATAAGAATTTTGAGCTGCTGACATTTGAAGGCTATCCTAATATCAATATGGTTGAAGAGTTCAAAGATTCGTATCTGCGAATTGCTGAACATGACCTGACGGAATTGGAAGAAGGCGCGTTCTATCACCATGAAATTCTGGGCTGCACAGTCTTCACTGACGAAGGCCGTGAACTGGGCAAAATCACTGAAATCCTGGAAACCGGTGCGAATGACGTATGGGAAATCACACCTCAAGCCGGCAAGAAGCAGTATATCCCTTATATCGAAGATGTCGTCAAGGACATTGATGTCGAAGAGAAAAAAGTGACGATTGAAGTCATGGAAGGTTTGTTGAACGAATGAAAATAAATGTTCTTTCATTATTCCCAGCCATGTTCGAAGGTGTTTTCAACCAGTCGATGCTAAAGAAAGCCCAGGAAAAAAATGCTGTAACATTTGCAGTATCCGATTTCAGGGAATTTGCTGATAATAAACGCCAGGTGGATGATTATCCATTTGGCGGCGGTGCTGGAATGGTGCTGAAGCCGGAACCGGTTTTCAACGCTGTAGAAGCGCTCTCTGGCCAAGGGAAGCCCCGTGTCATCCTTATGTGCCCGCAAGGTGAGCGCTTTACACAGAAAAAAGCGGAAGAGCTTGCGCAGGAAGAGGAACTGATTTTCATCTGTGGCCATTACGAAGGATACGATGAACGGATCCGTGAACATCTGGTGACCGATGAGATTTCAATCGGCGATTTTGTTTTGACTGGCGGGGAACTGGCGGCCATGACTGTCATCGACAGTGTAGTAAGACTGCTGCCCGGCGTGCTCGGCAATGCGGATTCGCCTGTTAAGGATTCTTTTTCGACAGGTTTTCTGGAGCATCCACAGTACACAAGACCCGCTGAATACCGCGGGTGGAAAGTGCCGGATGTTTTGACTTCCGGAAACCACGGGAAAGTCGATAAATGGCGCGAGGAACAGACACTGAAAAGAACTCTCGAACGCCGTCCGGATCTGCTGGAGAAAATCGACCTGACTGATGAACAGAAGAAGATTTTGGATGACTTGAAAAATAGAAAATGATCACAGATTAACTCTTGCAAATGCTGTTGCTTAGTGATAACATGGAGTCTGTACTTTTATGTGAAGTACAGGATTACGGTGTTCCGCTGCAATCGGCTTATGAATGCAAGAGCATCTGTAGAAGGAGAGAAAACCATGCAAAACATTATTACAGAAATCACAAAAGAACAGCTTCGTACGGATCTCCCAGATTTCCGTCCTGGTGATACTGTCCGCGTCCACGTTAAAGTTGTCGAGGGTACACGCGAACGTATTCAGGTATACGAAGGAGTTGTCATCAGCCGTCGCGGAGGCGGGATCAGTGAATCATTCACTGTCCGCAAAATCTCTTACGGTGTTGGTGTTGAACGTACATTCCCTGTACACACACCAAAAATTGCTCAACTTGAAGTTACCCGTCGCGGTAAAGTTCGTCGTGCGAAACTGTACTACTTGCGCAACCTTCGCGGTAAAGCAGCTCGCATCAAAGAAATCAGATAAGATTGCAATGCAGAAAGAGGGCGTCCGCGCCCTCTTTCTTTTTTGCTTAAATGCAAATATCCTTGTACAATTAAAGCACAAAGCATAGGGAGGAACGCGCATGGAAACAGAAGCGAAAAAGAAGAACGAAGTGTGGGAATGGTCGAAAGCTCTATTGATCGCGTTCGGTCTTGCAGCAATTATCCGTATATTCCTTTTTACGCCGATTGTGGTTGATGGGGAGTCGATGATGCCGACGCTAGAACATGGCGACCGCATGATTGTCAATAAAATTGGCTATAATATTGGGAATCCGGAACGGTTTGACATCATCGTTTTTCATGCGCCTGAAGAAAAAGATTATATCAAGCGGATCATCGGCTTGCCGGGGGATCATATCGCTTATGAAAATGACCAATTATATATTAACGGTGAACCAATAGATGAGCCGTATCTGGACGACTACAAAAAAGATGTCAGTGGCACATTAACAGAAGATTTTACGCTTGAAGAAAAGATAAATTCCAGTACTGTACCGGAAGGAACAGTATTTGTAATGGGCGATAATCGCCGGGCAAGCAAGGACAGCCGGATTATCGGAGTAGTTCCAATGGAAGAAGTTGTCGGCAATACTAGTTTTGTATTCTGGCCATTTGAAGAAGCTGGACTTGTTAAGTAAGGAGAGATTTTATGACGATTCAATGGTTTCCGGGGCATATGGCGAAAGCCCGGAGAGAAGTAACTGAAAAACTGAAATTAGTCGATATCATATTTGAACTTGTTGATGCGAGGCTTCCCTTATCATCACGCAACCCGATGATCGATCAGGTGATTCAGCAGAAACCGAGGCTGATCATCTTAAACAAGATGGATATGGCCGATGATGCAGAAACGAAAAAGTGGATCCACTATTTTGAAGAACAGGGCACACGTGCAGTAGCCATCAACTCGCTTGAAGGCAAAGGACTGCAGCTGGTGACGAAAGCGTCGAAGGAGATCCTCGCCGAAAAATGGGACCGCATGATTGCAAAAGGGATCAAACCCCGCGCTATCCGTGCCATGATCGTCGGGATCCCGAACGTAGGCAAATCGACTTTGATCAACCGACTCGCTAAAAAGAGCCTTGCGAAAACCGGGAATATGCCCGGGGTGACAAAAGCGCAGCAATGGATCAAGGTTGGTAAGGAAATTGAATTGCTGGATACTCCAGGTATTCTATGGCCGAAATTCGAGGACCCTGAAACCGGTTTTAAATTGGCGGTAACCGGAGCAATCAAAGATTCTGTCATCCAAATGCAGGAATTGGCCATCTATGCCCTTAAATTTCTGGAACAGCGGTATCCGGAGCGTTTGAAAGAGCGTTATGGAATTGATCATATCGATGAAGAAATTGTCCATACCTTTGACCACATTGCCAAAAAGCGCCGTTTTGTATCGCATGAAGGCGAAGTGGATTATGAAATGACCGCCGAAGCGATTGTACGGGACATCCGCAATCAATACCTTGGACGAGTCACGTTCGATTATAAAGATGAAATGATAGTGGAAGAAGAGGCGTAACAACAATGCAGGCAAATGAAAGAGGCTGATCCGATTCCGGGCAGCCTCTTTTATTTTTAACAAAGTCGGCAGTTGGCGCAACAGGAGGAGCAGCGGGATGCAAACGATTAAAATCATACGCGAGAAACTGGGCGAGACAGAAAAGTGGGAGCCTTGGATCGATGAATTGGAAACGGATGAACGAAAGGCTGTCCAAAAATTATTGGCTTCCTGGAAACGCAAACAGTCACTTCAGGAAAAGTTATTCGAGAACCTTGAACTCAAACAGCAATTCGACCATTCATTCAAAGAAAGTCCTGATTGGACCGTGGCGGGGATTGATGAAGCAGGGAGAGGTCCGCTGGCTGGACCGGTTGTGACGGCAGCCGTCATACTTCCTGACCATTGCCCGACACTTCTCGGGCTCGATGATTCAAAAAAAATCCCGAAAGCGAAAAGGGAATTTTTTGCCGAGGAAATAAAAAAAGTGGCTGTAAGCTATGCTGTACATATACAGCCTCCTGAAGAAATTGACCGATTGAATATCTATCAGGCAACAAAGCAGTCAATGGCTGAAGCCGCGATGTCACTTGAACCTGCGCCGTCGATCATTCTCGCCGATGCCATGCAGCTCGATGTCGGAATCCCTTGTGCATCGATTATCAAAGGGGACGCCAAAAGTCTGTCGATTGCAGCTGCCTCCATTTTGGCCAAAACAGGAAGGGACGCCATAATGGAAGCATATGCGGCTGAATATCCTGGATATGGTTTCGAACAGCACGCCGGATATGGAACTAAATCACATGTGCAGGCAATTAATGAGCTCGGTATAACTCCGATTCACAGGCGCACTTTCGAACCTGTAAAAGGGATTGTGGAGCAGGCGGATGCAATGAAAATGAATGAATGAAGTGATTGAATATTTCAAGTATTCATTAGCTTGGCTGTCTACTGTGGACATTTTGTGGCAACTTTAATACAATGGTAAAGGCAATAAAATTAAGAGACAGATGTTTGATTGGAGGATGACAGATGAATATCCATGAATATCAGGGAAAACAGGTCCTGAAACAATATGGCGTATCAGTTCCAGAAGGCCATGTTGCTTTTTCACCTGAAGAAGCAGTCAAAGCAGCGAAAGAACTTGGTTCGGATGTTGTCGTTGTAAAAGCTCAAATCCACGCAGGTGGACGAGGCAAAGCAGGCGGCGTCAAGCTGGCTAAAAACTTGGATGAAGTGCGCGAGTATGCTAAGGAACTTCTTGGCAAAACGCTTGTGACTCACCAAACAGGTCCCGAAGGTAAAGAAGTTAAACGTCTTTACATCGAAGCGGGCAGCAACATCGAAAAAGAATACTATCTTGGATTGGTTCTTGATCGTGAAACTTCCCTAGTCAACTTGATGGGATCAGAAGAAGGCGGAATGGACATCGAAGAAGTAGCAGCAAACACACCGGAGCGAATCTTCTATGAAGAAATCGATCCTGTTGTCGGTTTGAGTGGTTTCCAGGCTCGCCGTATGGCATTCAACATGAACATCCCGGCTAAGCTTGTAAACAAAGCAGCCAAATTGATGCTGGGCCTTTACCAGGCTTATGTGGAAAAAGATGCAGCAATCGTCGAGATCAACCCATTGGTTGTAACTGGCGACGGACAGGTAGTGGCTTTGGATGCGAAGTTCAACTTCGATGCGAACGCGCTATACCGTCATCAGGACATCATGGAAATGCGCGATTACGATGAAGAAGATGCCAAAGAAATCGAAGCTTCCAAGTATGACTTGAGCTACATTTCATTGGACGGAAACATCGGCTGTATGGTTAACGGTGCCGGCCTTGCTATGGCAACAATGGATACGATCAACTATTACGGCGGCTCACCCGCTAACTTCCTTGACGTTGGGGGCGGTGCCACTGCTGAGAAAGTAACGGAAGCTTTCAAGATCATTCTTTCTGACAAGAATGTAAAAGGGATCTTCGTTAACATTTTCGGCGGTATCATGAAGTGTGACATCATTGCGGAAGGTGTTATTCAAGCTGCTAAAGAAGTCAGCCTTGAAGTGCCATTAGTTGTCCGTCTTGAAGGAACGAACGTAGAACTTGGTAAAAAACTGCTGAACGAATCAGGTCTGAACATCGTAGCTGCTGGCACTATGGCGGATGGCGCGAAACAGATCGTAGAACTTGTAGGCTAAAGAAGGGCAGGGACAAAAATGAGTGTATACATTAATAAAGACACAAAAGTGCTTGTACAGGGAATTACAGGGTCAACTGCCCTTTTCCATACAAAGCAAATGCTTGAATACGGAACGAAAATCGTTGCGGGTGTAACACCAGGCAAAGGCGGTACTGAAGTTGAAGGCGTACCTGTTTTCAACACAGTTGAAGATGCCGTAAAAGCTACAGGTGCTAATGTATCTGTAATTTATGTACCGGCTCCTTTTGCTGCTGACGCAATTCTTGAAGCAGTGGAAGCTGATCTGGACATGGCTATCTGCATCACTGAGCACATTCCTGTATTGGACATGGTAAAAGTGAAGCGTTATATGGAAGGCAAGAAAACACGTCTTGTCGGACCTAACTGCCCGGGTGTCATCACTCCGGACGAATGTAAGATCGGCATCATGCCTGGTTACATTCACAAAAAAGGACATGTCGGTGTTGTATCACGCTCTGGTACGTTGACGTACGAAGCGACTCACCAATTGTCTGAAGAAGGAATCGGCCAATCGACTGCTGTCGGCATCGGCGGAGACCCTGTAAACGGCACAAACTTTATCGATGTATTGAAGGAATTCAATGAAGACGAAGACACTTATGCTGTTGTCATGATCGGTGAAATCGGTGGTACTGCTGAAGAAGAAGCTGCAGAATGGGTTAAAGCTAATATGACTAAACCTGTTGTCGGCTTTATCGGCGGACAGACTGCTCCAGAAGGAAAACGCATGGGCCACGCTGGTGCGATAATTTCCGGAGGTAAAGGAACTGCTGCAGATAAGATTAAAGCAATGAACGCTGCTGGAATCGAAGTTGCAGACACTCCATCAGTTATCGGTGAAACTTTGATCAAAGTGATCAAAGAAAAAGGTCTTTACGACGCTTGTAAAACACATTAATCATTTGAAACGCGGAACCTTAATTGGTTTCGCGTTTTTGATTTTTTGCTTTTCCCAACGAATAAAGATAATATTCCAACAACTGTTTACATGATCTCCCAGTCAGGCTACTATTAAGCTTAAGTCGCACTTCATCTTTGTCAGGCATCCAAAAGAATGGAGGAACTTTATGGATTCATTGTTTGAACAAAGGTTGATGGCGCTGCATTATGTTTACCCCAGACCACTCGATCGCTTAAAAAGGCTGATGCTCGATGATGCGGCATTGGAATATCTGGAAAACAGGCCAGCCTGGGAAATCAGTCAATTGCTCGGCATAAAGCCGGAAGCGGCGGCGAATCTGAAAACCGCTTACAGAAAATCACTAAACACCCCCTATTCTGACGTGTATGAAAAGCATAAGATAATCCCCATATCTTATAACCATCCCAATTACCCGCAAAGTCTCTTTCAATTGATCGATCCACCAGCCATCATTTATGCCAAGGGCAATATAGATTATTTATTGGATGAAGACCGGCTCGGTGTTATCGGCGCCAGAAAAGCTTCAAAATACTCACAAAAAGCGATGGATAAGATCATTCCGGATCTTGTGGCAGCGGGTTTTATAATCGTCAGCGGATTGGCTAAAGGCGCCGATGCGATGGCGCACCGGACTGCTATAGCTTGCGGCGGCAAAACAATTGCTGTTACCGGCAGCGGCTTTATGCATCCGTATCCGAAAGAGAACGGTGAATTGAATATTATAATAGAAGAAACTCAATTGTCGATAACCGAATATCCGCCTTATATACAGCCGAAACGCTGGAATTTCCCGATGCGCAACCGCATCATCAGTGGTTTGGTGAAAGGGGTTTTGGTCACGGAAGCGGAAGTGAAAAGCGGTACGCTCAGTACGATTGAACATGCCGTTGAACATGGCAAGGATATTTTTGCGGTCCCGGGGAATATCGATTCTGCCCTATCGGCTGGTCCGCATAAACTCATTTATGAAGGTGCAAAACCGGTTTGGAACGCACTTCAGGTGCTGGAAGAATACCGGGAAATTCAGGTTTTAAATAAGTCGATAAAATGAAATGCCTTGCATTAACACAAAAACTGTTATACATTTTGCACAGGTATTTCTTATTTATACAATATGTAAAAGTTTAAGAAACCTCTATGAGGAGGAGTTTTATGTCGGATTTTTTAGTGATTGTGGAATCGCCAGCAAAGGCGAAAACAATCGAGCGTTATTTGGGCAAGAAGTATAAAGTCCGCGCGTCTTTAGGGCATTTGCGTGATTTACCCCGCAGCCAGATGGCTGTTGATGTGGAAAATAATTTTGAACCCCGCTATATTACGATACGGGGGAAAGGCCCAATTCTTCAGGATTTAAAAAAAGAAGCGAAAAAAGCGAAGAAAGTCTTTCTCGCGGCTGACCCCGACAGAGAAGGGGAAGCGATTGCCTGGCATTTGGCAAATGCACTCGGCGTAGATCTTGACTCGGATTGCCGTGTTGTTTTCAACGAAATTACAAAAGATGCAATTAAAGAATCGTTTAAGCAACCGCGCAAAATCGATATGGATCTTGTCGATGCACAGCAGGCAAGACGGGTTCTTGACCGTCTCGTCGGTTACAGCATCAGTCCGTTATTGTGGAAAAAAGTGAAAAAAGGATTATCGGCGGGCCGTGTGCAATCAGTGGCGCTTCGCCTGGTCATCGATCGTGAAAATGAAATAAAAGAATTCGAACCGGAAGAGTATTGGTCTATAACAGGTGAGTTCGAAAAAGCGAAAAAGAATTTTGAAGCCCAGTTTTACGGGAATGCAAAAGAAAAAATGAAATTGCAAAATGAAGATGATGTCAAAGCGGTCATGGCGACGATGAAAGGCAAGAATTTCACTGTCAACCGCGTCGTTAAAAAAGAGAGAAAGAGAAATCCATCCCCATCTTTCACAACATCCTCTCTGCAGCAGGAAGCAGCAAGAAAATTAAACTTCCGTGCCAAGAAAACCATGATGCTTGCACAACAGCTTTACGAAGGTATAGCGGTCGGCAAAGAAGGGATTACGGGTCTGATTACGTATATGCGTACGGATTCAACACGGATCTCAGATACAGCCAAGCAGGATACCATCAAATTCATCGAAGAGAAATATGGTTCTGAGTATGTAACAAAAACGGCTGCAGCAAAGCAGTCATCCAAATCACAGGATGCCCACGAAGCGGTGCGGCCGACAAGTGTGATGCGCACTCCGGAATCATTGAAAAGTATCCTGTCCAGGGATTTATATCGTCTCTATAAATTGATATGGGACCGTTTTGTAGCGAGCCAGATGAGTCCGGCTGTACTTGATACGGTAATGGCGGAACTGCAGAACGGAGAAGCCGTATTCCGCGCCAACGGGTCTCAGGTGAAATTCCCTGGTTTCATGAAAGTTTATGTTGAAGGCACAGATGACAAAACTGAAGACAAAGACAATATTCTTCCTGAAATGGAAGAAGGCGATAAAGTCAAAGCTGTCGCCATCGAACCCAAACAGCATTTCACGCAGCCGCCGCCAAGATATACGGAAGCGCGTCTTGTGAGAACGCTCGAAGAATTGGGGATAGGCCGCCCGTCAACTTATGCGCCAACGCTGGACACGATCCAGAAACGCGGCTATGTAACGCTTGACGCCAAACGGTTTATTCCGACTGAGCTTGGGGAAATTGTCCACAGCCTTGTCCTGGAATTTTTCCCGGATATTCTGAATATCGAATTCACTGCTAAAATGGAGCACGATCTCGACAGTGTCGAAGATGGCGATGTGGAATGGAAAAGCATTATAGCGGAATTCTTCAAAGACTTCGAAAAAGACGTTGAAGTCGCTGAAAATGAAATGGAGAAAGTCCAGATCAAAGATGAACCTGCCGGGGAAGACTGTGAACACTGCGGATCGCCGATGGTCTTCAAACTTGGCCGGTACGGCAAATTCATGGCCTGCAGCAATTTCCCTGAATGCCGCAACACGAAAGCGATTGTCAAGCATACAGGTGTCACATGCCCTACATGTAAAAAAGGTGAGATTGTCGAACGGAAGAGTAAGAAAAAACGCATCTTCTATGGTTGCGAACGTTATCCTGAGTGTGAATTTGTCTCATGGGATAAACCGATAGAGCGTCCATGTCCGAAGTGCAGCAGCCTTCTGGTTGAAAAGAAAGTGAAAAAAGGCGTCCAGATCAATTGTGTAAATTGTGATTATCAGGAAGAAGTACAATAATTAACTGAGGTGTTCAACAATGACAAAAACCATCAATGTAATCGGCGCAGGACTCGCCGGCAGTGAAGCTGCATGGCAAATCGCCAAAAGAGGAGTCAATGTCCGTTTATATGAAATGCGGCCGGTCAAGCAAACTCCGGCTCACCACACAGACAAATTCGCTGAACTGGTATGCAGTAACTCATTGCGCGCTAATTCGCTGACCAATGCAGTCGGCGTTATCAAAGAAGAAATGCGGATGATGGACTCGGTCATCATCGAGTCAGCCGATAAAGCTTCTGTCCCTGCTGGCGGAGCACTCGCAGTAGACCGCCATGAATTTGCGGGAGCGGTTACGGATAAAGTCCGCAATCACCCGCTGGTTGAAGTGATCAATGAAGAAGTGACGGAAATTCCGGAAGGCATCACAATCATTGCGACAGGTCCGTTGACATCACCGGCACTTGCTGAAAAGATCCGTAAATTGACTGGGGAAGATTATCTTTATTTCTATGATGCTGCCGCACCGATCGTTGAGAAAGACAGCATCGATATGGATAAAGTCTATTTGAAATCGCGTTATGATAAAGGCGAAGCCGCTTATCTTAACTGCCCGATGACTGAAGAGGAATTCAAGCGGTTCCACACGGCTCTGGTTGAAGCTGAAGTTGTGCCATTGAAGGAATTTGAAAAAGAGATCTACTTTGAAGGATGTATGCCAGTCGAAGTGATGGCTGCCCGAGGAGAAAAAACATTGACTTTCGGTCCGATGAAACCGGTCGGCCTTGAAAATCCGAAAACAGGCGAACGGCCTTATGCAGTTGTGCAGCTTCGTCAGGATGACGCTGCAGGCACGCTTTATAACATTGTCGGATTCCAGACGCACTTGAAATGGGGACCTCAAAAAGAAGTTTTGAAACTCATTCCTGGTCTGGAAAATGTTGAAATTGTCCGTTACGGTGTGATGCACCGCAACACATTCATCAACTCTCCGCGCGTGTTGAAACCGACTTACCAATTGAAAGCCGATCCTAATATTTTCTTTGCCGGCCAGATGACAGGCGTGGAAGGCTATGTCGAATCAGCTGGAAGCGGCTTGCTTGCAGGGGTCAATGCTGCGAAATTGGCTCTGGGTGAGGAACTGGTCATCTTCCCGGCTGATACAGCACTAGGAAGCATGGCTCGTTATATCACTGAAGCTGACTGTGAAAACTTCCAGCCGATGAACATCAACTTCGGTTTGTTCCCGGACCTTGGTGAGCGCATCCGTTCGAAACAGGAACGCGCTGAAAAGCACGCGAACCGTGCTCTCGAATCAATTCGAAATTATATGAATACAGTAACAGTTTAATTGATAAAGGCCTCTGAATTTTGATATAATTTAGAGGCTTTTTATTATTGCGCTGTAATGATTAAATCACATCTGAACAGGCGCGGCAGATTGGAAAGGGCGGGACAGCGAGATGGATAAACAGGAAATGGTCCGGTCTTTCATCAGTTATATACAATTGGAAAAAAATTATTCAGAACTCACCGTGCTTAATTACGAGCATGATTTAGCGGGTTTTTTTCAGGTCATGGAGAGTGAAGGCGTCTACGATCTGAAGCAGGTCGAATATCTGCATGCCCGCAATTACGTGACGAGATTATATAATGAACAAATGTCCAGAACGACCGTGTCCCGGAAAATATCAGCCATCCGATCCTTTTTCAAATACGGCAATCGGGAATTCGGCTTGAACGAAGATGCATTCCGTTCACTGTACCATCCGAAGAAAGAAGAACGGCTGCCACAATTCTTTTACGAAGAAGAGCTGGCTGTTCTGTTTGAATCGGTCAGAGGCGAAGACAAGCTGTCGATCCGCAATACCGCGCTTCTGGAGCTATTATATGCAACCGGCATGCGGGTCAGCGAATGCGTTTCCATCCGGATGAAGGATCTGGACCGAAGCATGCAGATTGTCAAAGTGATGGGGAAAGGCCGAAAAGAGCGCTACATACCTTATGGACAATTTGCGCATGACGCATTGGAACATTATATCGATGAAGTTCGTCCTAAGCTTATGAAAAACACGGACCACGATGGTTTGTTTGTCAATAACCGGGGAGATCTTCTGACGGCGCGGGGGATACGCCATATATTGACCGAATGCATGAAAAAGGCATCGGCTAATTCCAATATCTATCCCCATATGATCCGCCACAGCTTTGCTACCCACCTGTTGAATAATGGCGCGGATCTCCGGACAGTTCAGGAATTGCTTGGGCATTCCCATCTGTCATCCACCCAGGTTTATACACACGTGACAAAAGAGCATTTGCGGAAAACATATTTGAATTCACATCCGCGGGCATAGAGAGGGGAATACTGATGGAACAATTTCATGCCACCACGATATTCGCGGTACGCCACAACGGCGAATGCGCAATGTCAGGTGATGGACAAGTGACTTTCGGCAATGCCGTTGTCATGAAACATACAGCAAGAAAAGTACGTACTTTATATAATGGCCAGGTATTGACGGGCTTTGCCGGTTCAGTGGCTGATGCTTTCACTCTTTTTGAAATGTTCGAAGGCAAACTCACTGAGTACAACGGAAATCTTCAGCGGGCTGCAGTGGAACTGGCCAAGCAATGGCGTGGAGATAAAATGCTGCGCCAGCTGGAAGCGATGCTGATCGTCATGAATAAAGACGAGTTGCTGCTGGTATCCGGAACCGGTGAAGTGATCGAACCGGATGACGGGATACTGGCTATCGGTTCAGGCGGAAATTATGCGCTGGCGGCGGGCCGCGCCTTGAAGAAATATGCCGGCGACAATATGTCTGCCAAAGAGATCGCGCAATCAGCGCTGGAAACCGCAGCGGATATATGTGTTTACACAAATCATCAAATCGTAGTGGAGGAGCTGTCAAAATGAAAACCCAAACAGATCTGACACCCAGACAGATAACGGAACATCTTGACCGTTATATAGTAGGCCAGAAAGATGCCAAGCGGTCGATTGCGATCGCACTTCGCAACCGCTACAGAAGAAGCCGGCTGGATGAGGAGCTGCGTGACGAAGTGATCCCGAAGAATATCCTGATGATCGGGCCGACAGGTGTCGGTAAGACGGAAATTGCCAGACGCATCGCTAAATTGACAGGCGCACCCTTTATCAAAGTGGAAGCGACGAAATTCACCGAAGTGGGTTATGTTGGACGCGATGTGGAATCGATGGTGCGTGACTTGGTGGAAGCTGCAGTCAGAATCGTGAAAGAAGAGAAGTTCGAAGCGGTGAAGGGCAAAGCGGAAGCTGCAGCCAATGAACGGATTGTAAAATTGCTCGTTCCTTCGATGAAGAAAAAGCAGGCAAGCCAAAATCCGCTTGAGATGATGTTCGGCCAAAAATTCGATCAGGATGAAGAAGAGCCGACTGCTGAAGTGGAAGTTCGCGTGAAAAGACGGGAAATCGCTGCAGATTTGAAAGCGGGGAAATTGGAAGACGAGTGGCTGAATGTCGAGGTGCTGGAAAACGCGCCGTCGATGTTTGATGCCCTTCAAGGTTCCGGCATGGAGCAGATGGGCGCGAATATGCAGGATGCCTTATCTTCCCTGATGCCGAAGAAAAAGAAAAAACGCCGCCTTCAAGTGAAAGAGGCCAGACGCATTTTAGCTGCAGAAGAAGCGGCGAAACTGGTTGATGATGAAGAAGTGGCAAGTGAAGCGATTGACCGGGCAGAACAGCACGGCATCATCTTTATTGACGAGATGGACAAGATCGCCAGCAAGAATAACTCGTCTTCAGCGGATGTATCGCGTGAAGGTGTGCAGCGGGATATTCTGCCGATTGTCGAAGGCTCAACCGTTTCCACAAAGTACGGAGCGGTGAAAACGGACTATATGCTGTTTGTTGCAGCGGGGGCATTCCATATGTCCAAGCCTTCTGACCTGATTCCTGAACTGCAGGGCCGGTTCCCGATCCGTGTGGAGCTGCAGAAGCTGGAAGTGGACGATTTCGTCAAAATATTGACGGAACCGAAACATTCTTTGCTGAATCAATATAAAGCGCTTCTCGAAACAGAGGGAGTTGTGGTAAACTTCAATGATGCCTCAATCGTCAGACTAGCGGAAATTGCGTATGAAGTGAATCAGGATACCGATAACATCGGAGCCCGCCGATTGCATACCATTTTAGAGCGGCTGCTCGAAGACCTGTCCTTTGAAGCTTCTGAAATAAGCCCTGCGCAAATAGACATAACACCTCAATATGTGAACGATAAACTTGAAAATGTGGCAAAAAACAAAGATTTGTCACAATTTATCCTGTAAATAAGTCAAATCAGTTCCCTTAAAGAGTAAAAAGCTTTAGAATATTGAATAAATACGGTACGAATTATGTAGGAGGTTCATTATAATGAATTTATTAGGAAAAACGAGACGCATCAACTCTATGCTGCAAGCAGCAGCCGGCAAGCCGGTAAACTTCAAGGACATGGCGGAAACTTTAAGCGAAGTTATCGAATGTAACGCATTCGTTGTCAGCCGCAAAGGTAAAGTCCTAGGCTATGCCATCAACCAGCAGATCGAAAACGAACGGATGAAAGGCATGCTTGAAGAGCGCCAGTTCCCCATCGAATACACACAAAACCTTTCAAACATCAACGAAACATCCGCTAACCTGGATGTAAACAGCGAACACACAATCTTCCCTGTGGAAGAACGTGAATTGTTCAAAAACGGCCTGACTACAATCGTGCCGATCATCGGTGGCGGCGAACGTCTTGGTACATTGTTGCTTGGACGCGTCAACGCTGAATTCCAGGATGATGATTTGATTCTTGGCGAATACGGTGCAACAGTGGTCGGGATGGAAATCCTTCGCGAAAAAGGCGACCGCATCGAAGAAGAAGCACGCAGCAAAGCTGTTGTTCAAATGGCGATCTCATCACTGTCTTACAGTGAGCTTGAAGCAATCGAACACATTTTTGAAGAGCTTGACGGCAACGAAGGTTTGCTTGTCGCTTCAAAAATCGCTGACCGTGTGGGAATCACCCGTTCAGTAATCGTCAACGCACTTCGTAAACTTGAAAGTGCCGGCGTCATCGAATCACGTTCACTTGGGATGAAAGGGACTTACATCAAAGTCCTTAACACAAAATTCCTTGCTGAGCTTGAGCAATTGAAAATGAACTAAAATGAATCAGGAGACACCGGGTATTTATATCCGGTGTCTTTTTTCTTTTGTTATTTCATGCTCTACACCAACCGATATTGCGCAAAACAGCTTCGCGAAAACAGGTGCTCCTGCATCGCTTCGCTAGCTTCGTCGCAAAGACCCGGCCGAACTTCCTTCGGCCAAGTCTTTCCTGGGGGCTTGCGCTGAGCTAACTCGGACTCGTGCCACTTCGCCCGAGTGGATCTCAGCACTTCGCTCGAACCAGAGTTGAAAAGCCAACTCTGGTTCTGATCCCCTGGGAGTCTGCGCTATTTTGCTCCATATCTCAGTCCGCTTTCGATAAATGGTTATCTATTTAAGATAATTATTAATGAAAAAGTGAAGGTTTCATTTCTACACAAATTTAAATGAAGTGGCAGGGAAGGTGAAGTGTAAAGATGTGCTCCTTCATCTCTTCGCTGCTACGTCGCAAACACATGGCCACGCCAGCGTCGGCTAATGTTTTTGCTTGATATCTATAGAGAGCTATCTAGCGCAGGCGCGCCTATGGACTGAGCGGAGCAATAAGACGAGCGTTCTTCTCGGCTTATTGAGGGAGCTTTGTCCTAAGCGCCGAAGCGGTATGTAAAGCGGATTGTTTCTAGACTTTCTTAATTTTTATTTCTAAGAGAAACCTGTTGCGGAATAGAACAGTCCCGTGGTATAATTTCAAATGGTGTTAAATACACACGCATTCGGATTTGTTCCGCTGGTGCCCTTATTGGGTAACGGTTCAAAGAAGAAGAATGCGGAGGGAAAAAATAACCTATCAGGAGGAAACACACATGTCAGTAATTTCTATGAAACAATTGCTTGAAGCTGGTGTACACTTTGGCCACCAGACTCGCCGTTGGAACCCGAAAATGAAAAAATATATTTTCGTTGAACGTAACGGTATCTACATCATCGATCTTCAAAAAACAGTCCGCAAATTGGAAGAGGCTTACAGCTTCATGAAACAAGTGGGCGAAGATGGCGGAAAGGTACTTTTCGTTGGTACGAAAAAACAAGCTCAGGACGCTATCAAAGAAGAAGCAGAACGTTCTGGCAACTACTACATCAACCAGCGTTGGTTGGGTGGAACACTTACTAACTTCGGCACAATCCAAAAACGTGTGAATCGTATGAAACAAATCGAGCGCATGTCTGAAGATGGAACTTTCGAAGTTCTTCCGAAGAAAGAAGTAGTTCAATTGAATAAAGAACACGATCGTCTTGTTAAATTCCTTGGCGGTATCCGTGATATGAACGGTCTTCCGGACGTAATGTTCGTAGTTGACCCGCGCAAAGAACGCATTGCAGTAGCAGAAGCTATGAAATTGAACATTCCGATCGTTGGTATCGTTGATACGAACTGTGATCCAGATGAAATCGATTATGTAATTCCTGCAAACGATGATGCAATCCGCGCAGTAAAACTTTTGACTGGTAAAATGGCTGATGCTTTGCTAGAGTCTAAACCGGAAGAAGAAGAAGAAACTCCAGCTGAAGCTGCAGAGTAATTCACAATGAAGCACAGGTGATAAGCGGCCACAAACCCTCTTATCACCTTTTTTTGAGAAAACGTATATCCTAAGGAGGAATTTAATCATGGCAGTTACAGCTCAAATGGTAAAAGAATTGCGTGAAAAAACTGGTGCAGGTATGATGGACTGCAAAAAAGCACTTGTAGAAACAAACGGTGATATGGAAGCGGCGTTGGATTTCCTGCGTGAAAAAGGCCTTTCAAGCGCTTCTAAAAAAGCGGACCGTATTGCTGCTGAAGGTATTACTTCAATCATGGTTGAAGGAAACGAAGCAGTTATCTACGAAGTAAACGCTGAAACTGATTTCGTTGCTAAAAACGAAGGTTTCCAAACACTTGTTAAAGAGTTGGGCGAACACCTTTTGGCTACTAAACCGGCATCAATCGAAGAAGCAAACTCTTCTACAATGTCTAACGGTTTGACAGTAGCGGACCACGTTTCAAACGCAATCGCGAAGATCGGTGAAAAAATCACTTTGCGCCGCTTTGAAATCCGCACTAAAACAGACGCTGACGCTTTCGGTCCTTACCTTCACATGGGCGGCCGCATTTCTGTATTGGTAATGCTTGAAAACACTACTGATACTGATGCTGCACGCGACATCGCAATGCACATTGCTGCTTTGAACCCTCAATACATTTCACGTGACGAAGTTTCTGCTGAAGAAGTGGAAAAAGAGCGTAAAGTATTGACTGAGCAAGCATTGAACGAAGGCAAGCCTGAAAAAATCGTTGAAAAAATGGTCGAAGGCCGTCTTGGTAAATATTTCGAAGACGTTTGCTTGCTTGACCAGGCTTTCGTTAAAAACTCAGATCAAAAAGTCCGTGATTTCGTGGCTTCAACTGGCGGCAGTGTAAAAGAATTCATCCGCTATGAAGTTGGAGAAGGAATCGAAAAACGCGAAGATAACTTTGCTGATGAAGTTATGAGCCAAGTAAACAAAAAATAATTCATTTTCATAGCATGACCTCAGGGAACACTGAAAGGTGTTCCCTATTTTTCAATAAATAGTTAAAATGGAGGGTACCGATGAGTGTTCAGCAGTATAAACGCATTGTATTAAAACTTAGTGGAGAAGCGATGGCAGGTGGACAAGGTTTCGGATTATCTCCTGAAATCATTAAATCTGTAGCCGCTCAAGTAAAAGACGTCGTAGAACTTGGCGTTGAAGTTGCCGTAGTGGTTGGCGGAGGCAATATCTGGAGAGGGAAAATCGGTTCTGAAATGGGCATGGACCGTGCAACTGCCGATTATATGGGCATGCTGGCAACTGTGATGAATTCACTTGCTTTGCAGGATTCCCTTGAGAAGCAGGATGTGGAAACCCGCGTTCTTTCTTCTATTGAAATGCGCCAGGTCGCTGAGCCTTATATTCGCAGACGGGCAATCCGCCATCTTGAGAAGAAGCGGGTTGTAATTTTCGCAGCAGGGACCAGCAATCCGTATTTCTCTACTGATACAACGGCTGCACTTCGGGCTGCCGAAATTGAGGCGGACGTCATCCTGATGGCGAAAAACAATGTGGATGGTGTGTACTCAGCCGATCCGAAAACTGATGCAACAGCTGTTAAATATGAAGAGTTATCATATTTGGAAGTGATTCAACAAGGCCTGCAAGTAATGGATTCTACTGCTTCCACACTATGTATGGACAATGATATCCCACTCGTAGTATTCTCAATTATGGAAAATGGTAATATAAAACGGGCTGTTCAAGGTGAAAAAATCGGAACAGTTGTGAGGAGAGACATATAATGCCGAAATCTGTGATGAATGAAACCAAAGAAAAAATGACGAACGCTATTCAAGCTTATTCACGCGAACTTTCTTCAATCCGCGCTGGCCGTGCAACTCCGTCTATTTTAGACAGAGTTACAGTCGATTACTACGGAGCACCTACTCCGATTAATCAGGTTGCTGGTGTATCGGTTCCGGAAGCTCGCATGATCATGATCCAGCCATATGACAAGTCTGTGCTGGGTGACATCGAGAAAGCGATCTTAAAATCGGATATCGGCTTGAACCCGTCGAACGATGGTTCGGTCATCCGTTTAGCTGTACCTGCTTTGACTGAAGAGCGCCGTAAAGAGCTCGTCAAAGATGTCAAAAAAGAAGCGGAAGTTGCTAAAGTGAATGTTCGTAATATCCGCCGCGATGCGAACGATGAGTTTAAGAAGCTTCAGAAGAAGAGCGAAATCACAGAAGATGATTTGCGCAGCTATTCCGATGATGTCCAGAAGTTGACGGATTCGAATATCGCGAAAATCGACGATATGGCGAAAGATAAAGAAAAAGAGATTATGGAAGTATAAATCGAACTTCATAAGCTTTCACGCGTCCTGTATAGCAGGGCGCTTTTTCATGCCAAAAAAAATGTGATCGAGAAAGATAAAGCACGATAGCATTTTTTTTGATATGATAAGCAATAGACATGCCGATTTGTAATAGGTGGAGGATTAATTATGATAAATAAATTATTAAAACGAAATACGGAAACTGTGATCGGTGATTTGGATCGCTTGTCGCTGGTCCAAGATGGGATTATCCCTTCACATATAGCCATTATTATGGATGGCAACGGCCGGTGGGCGAAAAAACGTTCACTTCCGCGTGTTGCTGGACATCACGAAGGAATGAAGACTGTACGGAAAATCACCCGTTTGGCCAATAATCTCGGCGTTGACGTATTGACATTATATGCATTTTCCACAGAAAATTGGAAACGGCCAAAAATGGAAGTTGATTTTCTGATGAGGCTTCCGGAAGAGTTTCTTTCGACATTTTTGCCGGAATTAATCGCTGAAAACGTAAAAGTGGAAATGATGGGTGACCATACAAATCTGCCTGCACATACATTGAAAGCAATTTCGAAAGCAAAGGAAGCTACAAAAGATAATACTGGCCTTATTTTGAATTTCGCATTGAACTACGGAAGCCGGTCGGAAATCGTGGACTCGGTAAAAGAACTTGCCGCTCAAGTGGCTGCAGGAACTTTAGACCCCGAAGACATTACAGAGGAACATATCAGTTCCGGGCTTATGACAAAGTCATTGCCGGAACCTGATTTATTGATACGTACCAGCGGAGAAGTTCGTTTAAGCAACTTCATGCTTTGGCAGCTGGCTTATACCGAATTTTGGTTCACTGATACATTGTGGCCGGATTTCAATGAAGATTCTTTAATCGATGCGGTTGAAAATTACCAAAAGAGAAATCGCCGATTCGGAGGATTGAAAGGGGAAGAAGCACAGTGAAACAGCGTCTCATTACCGGAGCAATCGCTTTTGCATTATTCATACCATTTGTTATTTTAGGCGGGACTCCTTTTACTATTTTAGTGTTGATCCTGGGAACCATCGGTTTCCAGGAATTATTGAAGATGAAAGGCCGCACACTCTGGAGTGTACCCGGCCTTATTTCCCTTTTGGCGTTATATGCTTTCATGATGCCAGGTGAGTGGACTCTCCAGGTTTCAGGCTGGACGGGATATACAAAAGTTGAATTCGCTTTTATCGCGGTCATTTTGCTATTAATACATACTGTAATCGTTAAAAACAGCTTTACATTCGATGACGCCGCCTTTGCAATCCTTGGCACCCTATATGTCGGGATGGGATTCCTCTATCTGATTGAAACAAGAGAAGCAGGCCTGGCTGTTCTGATTTACGCATTATTGGTCGTCTGGTTTACGGATTCAGGCGCTTATTTCACTGGGCGGAAATTCGGTAAACGGAAGCTATGGCCAGAAATTTCACCGAATAAAACAATTGAAGGGTTTGTAGGGGGCATCTTGTATGCCGTCGTCGCTGCATTGGTTTTCAATTTCTTCGTGGATTTGAATAAACCAGTCTACATAATTATACTCGTCACAATCGTTGCGTCTGTTTTCGGGCAGATGGGTGACTTGGTCGAGTCTGCACTGAAACGGCATTTCAACGTAAAAGATTCAGGTAAGGTCCTGCCGGGACATGGTGGTATTTTAGACCGCTTTGACAGTATTCTTTTCGTTATGCCATTATTGCATTTTTTACATTTCATCTAAGGAGGACATCCTGAATGGTCAAAAAAATTATTTTACTGGGAGCGACCGGTTCGATCGGCGTCCAGACAACAGATATTATCCGAGAGCATCCTGAAGAATTCAAGCTGGTTGGATTCTCAGCCGGCCGCAATATGGAATTAGCAAGAAAATTCATCAAAGAATTCCATCCCGAAATTGTATGTGTTCAAAATGAACAGGATGCGGTTGTTCTTCGCGGCGAATTTCCCCGAACTGCTTTCGTATCGGGAAATTCGGGCTTGATTGAGACGGCAGTTTTTGATGCGGATGTGCTGGTAAACGCCGTCATCGGAAGTGTGGGGCTCGAGCCGACACTTGAAGCGATAAAGCTGGGCCGCACGATCGCCATTGCCAATAAGGAAACGCTGGTTACAGCCGGCCACCTGGTTATGGAAAACGCCAAGCGTTATGGTGCACCTATTCTTCCGGTAGACAGCGAGCATTCCGCTTTATTCCAATCGCTGAATGGTGAAAAAATTGAGCAGGCAACCAAATTGATTCTGACAGCATCTGGCGGAAGCTTCAGGGATTCTACAAGAGATGAACTTAAAAACGTTACGGTCAAGGAAGCGCTGAACCACCCTAATTGGTCGATGGGAGCGAAAATTACGATCGACTCGGCGACGATGGTGAATAAAGGGCTCGAAGTAATAGAAGCAAACGTACTTTTTAATTTTGATTACGATGACATTGAAGTTCTCCTCCACAGAGAAAGTATCATCCATTCAATGGTGGAATTCCGTGACACCAGTGTAATGGCGCAGCTCGGTACTCCTGATATGCGCGTCCCAATCCAATATGCGCTGACCTATCCGGAACGCCTGGAGCGTCCGAACGCCAAGCGTTTGAATCTGGCTGAGATCGGCAAACTGCATTTTCAGCAGATGGATTATGAACGTTTCCATGCATTGCAATTGGCTTTTGACGCAGGGCGTATCGGTGGAACAATGACCACCGTGCTAAATGCAGCCAATGAGCAGGCAGTAGCCATGTTCTTAAATGAGGAAATCAAGTTTCTGCAAATTGAAGAAATGATCGAACGTGCTATGGATGCGCATAAACCGACATCAACTCCGGATCTGGAAACGATTCTGCATGTCGATTCTGAAACAAGAAAATCAGTCCGAAACATGCTAAAATAACTAAAGATTAAAACCGAAAAGGTTTATAAGGATGGGTTCAAATGGAAACAGTCATATCGTTTATCATAATTTTCGGCGCTTTAGTTTTTTTCCATGAGTTGGGCCATTTCCTGTTTGCGAAGAGAGCCGGCATTTTGGTTCGCGAATTTGCAATCGGCATGGGTCCGAAAATTCTGGGTATCACAAAAGGGGAAACCTTGTATACCGTCCGTTTGCTGCCGATCGGCGGCTACGTCCGCATGGCCGGTGAAGAGATGGACCGCATCATTCTGCAGGCGGGTCACCGTATCGGTGTATTGCTTGATGAGGATGGTCTGGCCAAAAAAATCATTCTGAATCAAAAAACCATGTATCCCGATATCATGTTTCTTGAAGTTGAAGAAGCAGATCTGGAAAAAGAACTTTATATTAAAGGTTATGACGAAGAGGATCGCCTTGTCCGCCTTCAGGTTGCGAGAGACGCGGTAGTCGAAGAGAATGGCGCGGAGACGGTTTTGGCTCCGCATGACCGTCAATTCGATTCAAAAAGCATCGGCCACCGTTTCATGACAATCTTCGCGGGACCGCTGTTCAACTTCATACTTGCTTTCTTCATTTTTACGGCAATCGGTCTTCTGCAAGGAGTTCCGACGAATGAACCTGTCATTTCGGAAGTTACGGATGACAGCCCGGCCGAGGAAGCGGGGATGCAAGCCGGCGATCTGATAACAGAAGTCGAAGGCACTAATATCGCCAGCTGGAATGATCTTGTTGAATCGGTCCAGGATGAAGCAGGAAATGCTTTGGATTTCGTTGTTGAACGCCAAGGAGAAACAGTTGAATTCACCATTACACCGGAACTGGTCGAGCAGGAACAGGGAGATGTCGGTGTTATCGGGGTTCTTTATGAAAGTCCGAGAGAACAGGATTTCTTCGGCTCATTCGTTTACGGCGCTGAAACGACTGTCTTCTGGTTCAAGGAGATTTTCCGTTTGCTGGGTATGCTCGTAACAGGCCAATTTACGATAGATGCCTTATCAGGTCCTGTCGGGATTTACAAAACAACAGAACAAGTCGCGCAATACGGAATCTTCACTTTGATGAGCTGGGCTGGTATGCTGAGCATCAATTTGGGGATTATGAATCTATTGCCGCTTCCTGCTTTAGACGGCGGACGTCTCATGTTCTTCATCCTCGAAGCGCTGAGAGGCAAGCCGGTGGATCGCCAGAAAGAAGGCATGGTCCATTTTGTCGGCATCATGCTGCTTATGCTGCTGATGATCGTTGTCACATGGAATGATATACAGAAGTTTTTCTTCTAATGGGTTAAGACGGAGAATATTGGTTAATTTTTAACTGGTATTCTTCTTTCTCTATATAATAAAAACGCATTTAAAAATTTATCAGTCAGTTGAGGTGTATTTTGGAATGAAACAATCAGCAACTTTTATCCCTACATTACGTGAAACGCCTGCAGATGCAGAAGTCAGATCACATCAATTATTGCTCCGTGCGGGTTTTATCCGTCAAAACACGAGTGGAATCTATTCTTTCCTGCCGCTCGGCAAACGTGTATTGAATAAAGTGGAAGCGATTATCCGTGAAGAAATGGAAGCCGCGAACAGCGTGGAAGTGTTCCTTCCGGCGATGCAACAGGCAGAGCTATGGCAGGAAACAGGCCGCTGGTATTCATATGGCGACGAATTGATGAGGCTGAAAGACCGCAATGGCCGCGAATTTGCTCTCGGCGCAACACATGAAGAGGTCATCACAGACCTTTTGCGCGACGAAATCAAATCGTATAAAAAATTGCCCCTGAACCTTTATCAGATCCAGTCGAAGTTCCGGGATGAGAAACGTCCGCGCTTCGGTTTGCTGCGTGGCCGCGAATTCCTGATGAAAGATGCTTATTCATTCCATGCTACAACTGAAAGCCTTGATGAGACGTATGATGTCATGATGCAGGCTTATACGAATATTTTCACGAGACTGGGCCTTGATTTCCGTATGGTAATCGCTGACTCCGGAGCGATAGGCGGCAAAGACAACCATGAATTCATGGTATTGTCTGAAATCGGGGAAGATACGATCGCTTATTCGGATTCGTCTTCTTATGCAGCAAATATTGAAATGGCTCAAGTGAACGTTGAATATGAGACACCGGTTGAAGCGGCTGAAGCGATGGAAAAAGTGTCAACACCTGATCAGAAAACCATCGCTCAAGTAGCGGAGTTCTTTGGAACAGGCACTGAAAATTGCATCAAGACCCTCGTCTTTAAAGCGGATGACGATTTCGTTGTCGTTTTGTCAAGAGGAGACCACGAAATTAACGACGTTAAAGTGAAACACGCTGCTGATGCAAAAGTGGTGGAAATGGCGACTCCTGAAGAAGTGAAACAATTGATCGGCTGTGAAATCGGTTCGATCGGTCCTGTCTCCTTGCCGGAAGGCATCCGTGTATTTGCTGACAATGCTGTCAAAACAATCGTCAACGGCATCGCTGGCGCCAATGAAGAAGGGCAGCATTTCAAAAATGTGACGCCTGGACAGGATTTTGACGTCGAAAAATATACAGATCTGCGCTTCATCAAAGAAGGAGACCCTTCACCGGATGGCAAAGGCACGATTAAATTTGCTGAAGGTATTGAAGTCGGACATATCTTCAAATTAGGAACACGCTACAGTGAAGACATGAAAGCGACGATTCTGAATAACCAGGGCCGTGCGGTTCCTTATATTATGGGCTGCTATGGCATCGGGGTTTCACGTGTGGTTGCTGCTGTTGCTGAACAATTCAATGACGATGACGGCTTTACGTGGCCGCCTGTTGCCGCACCTTTCGATATACATGTGGTGCCGGTCAATGTCAAAGATGATGTGCAGCGAGAAACAGCTGATGAAATTTATAAATTATTGAAGTCCAACCGCTACGAAGTACTGATTGATGACCGCAATGAACGCGCGGGTGTTAAATTCACAGATGCCGATCTGATCGGCCTGCCTGTTAGACTGACAGTCGGGAAGAAAGCGGCGGAAGGAATTTTGGAAGTGAAAATCCGCAGCACCGGTGAGACGTTTGAGTGGAATAAAGACGAACTGCTTGATCAATTACAGCAATTTTTTCAAAAATAAACCGCAAAATCTGATAGAATGAAAGGAAAGCACAAGCTGTGCTTTCCTTTCTTTTTCTTCTTTTCCTTCGTGGGAATCGGAAAAGAAATTGCAGATAAAAAGATAAATAGACAGCCGGTTATAAATAGCTTGTTGAGAAAGAAAGCTAGGAAACCGATATTCCACAAAACAGCTCCGCTTTCCTGGTGGCTCGCGCTGAGCTTAGTCACCTGGGAGTCTTCGCTGTTTTGCTTCATATCTCTGTTAGCCTTCTCTAAATGGAGTTGCATAATTAATTTATAACAGGTAAAAAGATATTCATAATGCTTCTACATGAAACCAGAATGGAGCGCTAGGCGGTGAAGGGCAAAGATGTGCTCCTGCATCGCTTCGCTGCTTCGTCGCAAAGACTTGCCCTCGCAAGCTTCGGTCAATGTCTTTCCTGCGGGAAAAAGAGCGAGTCCTGAGACCCCGCAGGGAAGGTTTGGCCGAACTTCATTCGGTCGAACCTTTGCGACGAAGCGTGGAACGCTGCAGGAGCATACGGTTTTCGAAGCGCACGAGGAGGCTCAGGCCGCTCCCCGCGGAAAGCTTCCGCCTAGAGCGCAATGATTGAAGAAGTCGACAGTTTCTAGACATCCGGTATAACCGGTTTTATTAATATAAGAGCGAAGGGGATAGTTATGACAAACCAGCAAGATCCTAAGATGCGTTTAAAGCTACTTCTTCAGCATCTCGATTTGACAGATGACGTACATATGCCTTTTTTCGAGGAGGCTGAATTGACACGGATGACGGTCCATAAGAAAGAACGGACCTGGCGCTTTACAGTGAAACTTCAAAAAGTACTGCCGATAAAGCTGTTCCTGTTATTAAAAGAGCGGTTGCATTCCACCTTTTCTCCGATTGCAGCTGTGCAGCTGACAATCATAACGGATGATGCCCAGACAGACACTGAATTGATTTCAGCCTATTGGCGCTACGCTGTTGATGAATTGGCTGATATGGCCCCACCGCTCCGTGAACGTTTGCTGGGACAAGCTCCCCAGTGGAACGGCAATAAAATGATGCTGAATTGTGGTCATGAACATGAAATGATGGCGCTCAAATCCAAATACACGGATAAATTGGCCAATGTATACCAGCAATTCGGCTTCCCCAGAATTGCTATCGACTTTCAATTGACTGAAGACGATCAGCAGGCTGCGCACGAAGCTTTCATGGAAGAACGCCGAGCTGAGGAAGAAGAGATGGCCAAAAAAGCTTTATCTGATATGAAGAAGAGAGAGACGGACCGGAAAGAGAACGGTGCACCAGCAGGTCCATTCCAGATGGGCAGCAATATCAAGCCGGATGAACCGATCGCTGAAATCCAGTCCATCATTGATGAAGAACGGCGGATTACTGTTGAAGGCTACGTGTTTGATGCTGAAGTGCGTGAATTGCGCAGCGGCCGTTCCCTTTTGACGGTGAAAATTACGGATTATACAGATTCACTTCTTGTGAAAATGTTCTCCCGTGACAAAGAAGACGCCGAATTGATGAAGAACATTAAAAAAGGCATGTGGCTGAAAGCCCGTGGTTCCATCCAGATGGATACGTTTGTCCGCGACCTGGTCATGATGGCGCAGGATATGGTGGAAGTGAAGCCGCAATTGCGCCAGGATACAGCTTCCGAGAAACGGGTGGAACTGCATCTCCATACACCGATGAGCCAGATGGATGCAGTGTCATCTGTGGACGCACTTGTGGGACAGGCTGCGAAATGGGGCCATCCCGCCATTGCTATTACAGACCATGCGGGGGTGCAGTCTTTCCCGGACGCATATGCCGCCAGCAAAAAACATGGCATCAAAGCGATATTCGGGTTGGAAGCGAACCTGGTTGATGATGGTGTGCCGATTGCGTTTGAAGAACGGCATGCGCTGCTTGAAGAAGAAACTTTTGTGGTGTTCGACTTGGAGACGACGGGGTTATCCGCGGTATACGATACGATTATCGAGCTTGCAGCTGTAAAGATCAAAGGCGGGCAAATCATCGATAAATTCGAAAGCTTTGCGAATCCGCATCATCCATTATCGGATACGACGATCGATTTGACCGGCATCACTGATGATATGGTGAAAGACGCGCCGGAAGTGGAAGAAGTGATCCGCAATTACCATGAATGGGCAGGGGATCATATAATGGTTGCCCACAACGCCTCGTTCGATATGGGCTTTTTGTATGTCGCCTATAAAAAATACGGCATCGACAAAAAGCATGCCACAATCGACACGCTGGAATTGGCGCGTATGCTCCACCCCGAATTGAAGAATCACCGGTTGAATACACTGGCGAAGAAATTCGGCATTGAACTCACCCAGCATCACCGTGCGATCTACGATACGGAAGCAACATCGTATTTGCTGACACATCTATTGAAGGAAGCTCATCAAAAAGGGATTCTTTATCATGATGAACTCAATAATTATGTAGGAGCCGGTGATGCTTATAAGCGCTCACGGCCGACTCATGTAACTTTATTGGCACAAAACGACGCGGGGTTGAAAAATCTGTTCAAGCTGGTATCCGCTTCCCATATCAATTATTTCTACCGTGTGCCACGGATTCCGCGCTCGCTTCTGCAGAAACACCGTGAAGGGCTTCTTGTCGGCTCCGGCTGCGATAAAGGGGAGGTTTTTGAAGCGGTTATGCAGAAGTCGATGGAAGAAGTGGAACGGACCGCTCAGTTCTATGATTATCTGGAGGTCCATCCGAAAGACATTTATGCACCACTGATCGAACGTGAAATGATCCGTGATGAATGGAATCTGGAAGATATCATCCGAAAACTGGTGAAAGTCAGCAAAAAACTGGGAATCCCTCTGGTTGCAACAGGAAACGTCCATTACCTGGATGAGAATGACGCAATCTACCGTCAGGTGCTGATCGGATCGCAAGGCGGCGCCAATCCGTTGAACCGGACGAAGCTTCCGAAAGTCCATTTCCGCACGACCAATGAAATGCTCGACGCTTTCGACTTTTTGGGAGAAGAGACGGCTAAGCAGATCGTAGTGGAGAATTCCAATAAAATTGCCGACATGATCGACACAGTCAAACCGATCAAAGACGATCTTTACACACCTAAAATTGAAGGGGCAGATGAAGAAGTCAGAGAGCTTAGCTACAATATGGCGCGAAGCATCTATGGCGAACAGCTGCCTGAAATCGTCGAAGCACGCATTGAAAAGGAATTAAAATCAATCATCGGACACGGTTTCGCGGTTATTTACCTGATTTCACATAAACTTGTTAAAAAATCTCTGGATGATGGCTATCTGGTCGGTTCACGTGGATCTGTCGGTTCTTCTTTAGTGGCGACACTTACGGAAATCACAGAAGTGAATCCATTGCCGCCGCATTACATCTGCACTAAATGCCAAAAATCCGAGTTCTTCGACGATGGTTCTGTCGGCTCAGGATTTGACCTTGAAGACAAAAACTGTCCGGATTGCGATATTCCTTATAAAAAAGAAGGACAGGATATTCCATTTGAAACGTTTCTCGGCTTTAAAGGCGATAAAGTACCGGATATTGATTTGAACTTCAGTGGTGAGTATCAAGCGAAAGCCCACAATTACACCAAGGAATTATTCGGGGAAGACAATGTTTTCCGTGCAGGAACAATCGGGACCGTTGCTGAGAAAACAGCTTACGGTTATGTGCGCGGATATGCCAATGACCGGGATATGACCATACGCGGGGCGGAGATTGACCGTCTCGTCCAAGGCTGTACAGGCGTAAAACGAAGCACCGGACAGCATCCGGGTGGAATTATCGTAGTGCCGGATTACATGGATATCTATGATTTCTCTCCCATTCAATTCCCTGCGGATGCCCAGGATTCGGAATGGAAAACGACGCATTTCGACTTCCATTCGATCCATGATAATTTATTGAAGCTGGATATTCTCGGTCACGATGATCCGACCGTTATCCGTATGTTGCAGGATTTATCCGGTATCGATCCGAAAACGATACCGACCGACGATCCTGAAGTGATGAAGATTTTCTCCGGCACTGAATCGCTCGGTGTTACGGAAGAACAGATCGGGTGCAAAACTGCGACCTACGGCATACCTGAATTCGGTACCCGCTTTGTGCGTCAAATGCTTGAAGAAACGAAACCGACGACTTTTTCTGAGCTAGTACAGATATCAGGCCTGTCGCACGGAACGGACGTATGGCTGAGTAACGCACAGGAATTGATCAAAAACGGTACATGCCAATTGTCGGATGTAATCGGCTGCCGTGATGATATCATGGTTTACCTGATATACCAGGGACTCGAATCGTCGATGGCATTCAAGATAATGGAAGCAGTCCGTAAAGGTAAAGGACTGACGCCGGAATTTGAAGCGGCGATGAAAGAAGAAGGTGTTCCGAACTGGTACATCGAATCATGTAAGAAGATCAAATACATGTTCCCGAAAGCCCACGCTGCCGCTTATGTTCTAATGGCAGTCAGAATCGCATATTTCAAAGTGCATTTCCCGATTCTTTATTATGCGGCTTACTTTACAGTCCGCGCGGAAGATTTCGATGTCAATGCGATGGCTAAAGGTTCCCATGCAATCCGTTCAGTGATTGCTGACATCAATGCCAAAGGGCTGGAAGCATCAACAAAAGAGAAGAACTTATTGACGGTCATGGAACTTGCGCTTGAGATGACCGAACGCGGTTACAAGTTCCAGAAAGTGGACCTCTATAAATCTGAGGCCGATGAATTCATCATCGACGGCAATACGCTGATCCCGCCATTCAATGCCATCCCTGGCCTCGGAACGAACGCAGCCAAATCGATTGTTGCTGCACGCCAGCAAGGGACGTTCCTTTCGAAAGAAGACCTTCAGCAGCGTGGACGGGTTTCCAAAACCATCATTGAATACATGGATGATCACGGATGTCTTGAAGGAATGCCTGAAGCCAACCAGCTGTCGCTGTTCTAGTCAGTTGCACTGGTGTGCCAATCATGGTATTATTGTAGTAACATTTACTGATAGCTCTGTCGCAGAAGAGTGGGTTCTCCCGCTCTTTTCTGTTTGTAATGACATAAAATGAAACTTTGAATTGCGGGAGGCATGTATGAGCAAAATTACAGAACAAATAGAAGAAATCACAAAGCCCATTACAGATCAGCTGAATCTTGAACTGGTTGATGTGGAATTTGTCAAAGAAGGCCGCAGCTGGTTTTTGCGCGTCTACGTGGACAATCCGGATGCGCCGATCGATATTGATCAATGCGCGCTGGTCAGCGAACGATTGAGTGAAATTTTGGATGAACTGGATCCGATTGAGCAGAACTATTTCCTTGAAGTATCTTCGCCGGGAGCAGAGCGCCCATTGAAGAAAGAAAAAGATTTTGAGAATGCTATCAGTAAATTCATCTATATCAAAACTTATGAGCCGATTTTGGATGCAAAAGAGTTTGAAGGTTATCTGCAATCGTATACTGATGAAGAAGTCCAAATTGAAGTTAAAATCAAAACCCGCAGAAAAACAATCGTGATACCAAGGCAGAAAATTGCTGTAATCCGTCTCGCAATTGATTTTTCAGCAAAACCTGATCGATGAACCTAGGAGTGAATAAAAAATGAGCAGTGAGTTATTGAATGCTTTAGAGGCATTGGAGAAACAAAAAGGTATTTCGCGTGATGTCTTGATCGAAGCGATAGAAGCGGCATTAGTGACTGCATACAAACGCAATTTCAATCAAGCGCAGAACGTCCGTGTGGATTTGAATCTTAATACGGGAACGATGCTTGTCTATTCCAGGAAAGATGTCGTCGAGGAAGTGGAAGACGATCGTCTGCAGATATCTTTGGAAGACGCTCATGCCATCAATCCTGCATATGAAGTCGGGGATGTCGTGGAAGAAGAAGTGACGCCGCGCAACTTTGGCCGTATCGCTGCTCAGACAGCCAAGCAAGTAGTTACCCAGCGTGTGCGTGAAGCTGAGCGAGGTCTTGTTTTTGAAGAGTTTGTCGATCGCGCAGATGACATCGTCAACGGTATTGTTGAACGCATGGATGCCCGCAACCTGTATGTCGGCCTTGGTAAAGTTGAAGCGGTCCTTCCGCAGACTGAGCAGATGCCGAATGAGTCATATCAGCCGCATGATCGCATCAAGGTCTATATTACCAAGGTTGAGCGGACTACACGCGGACCTCAGGTGTTTGTATCACGAACACATCCGGGTTTATTGCGCAGATTGTTTGAAACTGAAGTGCCTGAAATCTATGACGGCATTGTTGAAATCAAATCGATTGCCCGCGAAGCAGGAGATCGTTCGAAGATCTCTGTAATGGCTCACCGTGAAGATATTGATCCGGTAGGTTCATGTGTCGGTTCAAAAGGGGCACGTGTACAGACTATCGTCAATGAACTCAGCGGCGAAAAAATCGATATCGTTGAATGGTCAGAGGAGCCGGTGATATTTGTAGCCAATGCACTCAGCCCTTCAAAAGTGCTTGATGTCCAGGTAAATGAAGAAGAGAAGTCTACGACAGTTGTCGTGCCTGACTATCAATTATCACTGGCAATCGGCAAACGCGGACAGAATGCACGTCTTGCTGCCAAATTGACTGGATGGAAAATTGACATCAAGAGTGAGACAGATGCCCGTGAGATGGGCATTTATCCTAATCCGGATGCTGACATCGAACTGGTTGAGTCCGGTGATGAAACCGATGATTTCGATTTCTACGACGAAAAAGAATAAGAAAGATAAGGTGATGTCCGTTGGCTCTGCAGAAGAAAATTCCACTCAGGAAGTGTGTAGCAACAGGCGAGATGCATCCTAAAAAAGAAATGATCCGTGTCGTGCGTTCCAAGGAAGGCGAAGTGAGCGTCGATCTGACCGGTAAAAAATCAGGGCGAGGAGCTTATGTTTCCAAATCTGAGGCAGCTGTTGCGGCGGCCAAAAAGAAAAAGGTGCTCGACAACCAATTGGAAGTCAAAGTGCCAGAGGAGATATATGAAGAATTGCTGCGGGTCATTCTAAGAGAGCAGTTGAAGTAAAATGGAAACAAAACAGAAAATCCTGCAAATCCTCGGGCTTGCGACAAGAGCAAGAATGACGATTACAGGAGAAGAACTGACAATCAATGAAGTGCGCAAAGGCAATGCGAAATTGGTGTTGCTGGCGGAAGACGCTTCGGAAAACACAATGAAAAAACTGCAGGATAAATGCAGCTATTATAAAGTCGACCTGCAAATTTTCGGAACCCGTTTCGAAATTGGGCATGCAGTCGGCAAAGAAGAGCGTGTAGTTATGGCGATCACCGATGCAGGTTTCGCCAAAAAACTGAAAAGCTTGTTCGATGAAAATAACCGGGGGTGAGCAGATGACCAAAATTCGAGTACATGAATACGCGAAAAAAGTAGATAAACCAAGTAAAGAGATCATCCAGCAATTATCAAAAATGGATATTTCAGTAACTAATCATATGTCGACACTAGAGGACAACGCTGTTTCAAAATTGGACGGCATTTACAAGAAATCTTCATCCGCTTCAACAGCACCAGCTCCAACTAAACCACAAAACCAAGGACAGAACCGTTCGCAAGGACAAGGTTCGCGTCCGTCTGGCCAAGGCCAATCACGTCCGCAAGGCGGACAAAACGGCTCACGTCCATCTGGGCAGGGACAACGTCCTGGACAGTCACGTCCAGCGGCTGCACCAAGCCAGGGGCAATCGCGTTCGCAAGGCAACGGCCAAAGAAATGCAGCTCCGGCAAAAACAGGGTCTAACTTCACACCTAAAGCTGCAAAACCGACAGCAGGACCAGGACAGCGCAATTCCAACCGTCCGGGTGGCGGCGGTCCAGGCCGCGGTGGCCAGAACCGCAATAGAAAAGGCAAACAGCAGCGTCCAGTGAACCCACTGCCGCCGATGCCTAAAAAAGAGAAAGAATTACCGGCGAAAATCACTTTTACAGAATCATTGACAGTTGGCGAATTGGCGAAAAAATTAGGCCGTGAACCATCTGAAATCATCAAAAAATTATTCATGCTTGGTGTAATGGCTACCATTAACCAGGAGCTTGATAAAGATGCGATTGAATTGATCTGTGCGGAGTATGAAGTGGAAGTGGAAGAAGAAATCCTGGTTGATAAAACTGACCTGGAAGTCTACTTCGAACCGGAAGATGAAACGCTGAACGAAGAACGTCCACCAGTAGTGACAATCATGGGACACGTCGATCATGGTAAAACAACTCTGCTTGATTCGATCCGCCACACGAAAGTGACGGCAGGAGAAGCAGGCGGGATTACACAGCATATCGGCGCTTATCAAGTAGTTGAAGACGGCAAGAAAATCACTTTCCTTGATACGCCTGGTCACGCAGCATTTACGACAATGCGTGCACGCGGAGCGAAAGTGACGGATTTGGCTATTATCGTTGTTGCAGCTGATGATGGTGTAATGCCGCAGACAGTTGAAGCGATCAACCATGCCAAAGCTGCTGAAGTTCCAATCATCATTGCAGTCAACAAAATGGATAAGCCAAGTGCCAACCCTGATCGCGTTATGCAGGAATTGACTGAACACGGTCTTGTTCCGGAAGCATGGGGCGGAGATACGATCTTTGTTCCACTTTCAGCGTTAAAAGGTGAAGGCATCGATACATTGCTTGAAATGATTCTGCTTGTTTCTGAAGTAGGGGAATTGAAAGCCAACCCATCACGCCGCGCTATCGGCACAGTTATTGAAGCTGAGCTTGATAAAGGCCGCGGTTCAGTTGCCACACTTCTGGTACAGGATGGTACGTTAAATGTCGGTGATCCGATTGTAGTCGGCAACACATTTGGACGCGTCCGTGCAATGGTTTCGGATGTTGGCCGCCGCGTAAAAGAAGCGGGTCCATCAATGCCGGTTGAAATTACCGGTTTGAATGATGTGCCACAGGCAGGCGATCGTTTTGTCGTATTCGAAGACGAGAAAACAGCCCGTTCTGTTGGTGAAAGCCGTGCTACTTCAGCCTTGCAGGTTCAACGTTCAGAGAAAACCCGCGTAACACTTGATAATCTTTTTGATCAATTGAAACAAGGTGAGATGAAAGAGTTGAACTTGATCGTCAAAGCTGACGTGCAAGGGGCAGTTGAAGCAATGGCTGCTTCACTTCTGAAAATCGATGTAGAAGGCGTCAACGTCAAAATCATCCATACGGGTGCTGGTGCTATTACGGAATCGGATATTTCCCTTGCTGCGGCATCCAATGCCATTGTTATCGGATTTAACGTCCGTCCGGATGCCAATGCTAAACGCGCAGCAGAAGCTGAAGGCGTGGACATCCGTTTACACCGCATCATCTATAAAGTAATTGAAGAAATTGAATTTGCAATGAAAGGCTTGCTCGATCCTGAATTTGAGGAGAAAGTTATCGGCCAGGCGGAAGTCCGCAGCACATTCAAAGTATCTAAAGTCGGAACAATTGCCGGAAGTTATGTAACTGAAGGTAAAATCACACGTGACAGCGGAGTTCGTGTCATCCGTGAAGGAATTGTTGTTTTCGAAGGTGAAATGGATACATTGAAACGCTTTAAAGACGACGCCAAAGAAGTGGCTAAAGGCTACGAATGCGGTATCACAGTCAAGAATTTCAATGATGTCAAAGAAGGCGACATCATTGAAGCTTATGTTATGGAAGAAATCGAACGGAAATGATCCTTTACATGGAATGCGAATTCTTCATACCGTCGGCGCATTCATTGAAGGAGAAAAGGGCAGTGCTGAAAAGCATGCTGACCCGTTCAAAACAAAAGTTCAATATTTCCGCTGCGGAAATTGACCATCAGAATGTATGGCAGCGCACGCGCCTGGCCTTTGTCACTGTTTCTTCATCAAAAGAAATGGCTGAAAAGGAAATGGCGCAAGTGCTGTATTACCTGGAGAGCAATCCGATGTGGGAATGTCTTGAACATCATCAAGAATATCTGTAAGAACGAGGTGAATAAGCAATGACAATGCGCTCGAATCGTGTAGGCGAACAAATGAAAAAAGAGCTCAGCGATATCATCAGCCGCAAGCTGAAAGATCCGCGAATCGGATTTGTCACGGTAACGGATGTAGAAGTTACCGGAGATCTCCAACAAGCGACAGTTTATATCAGTGTATTGGGTGATGATGCTGCAAAAGAGCAGACATTGCTCGGCTTATCGAAATCCAAAGGATTTATCCGTTCAGAAATCGGCCAGCGTATCCGTTTGCGCAAAACGCCTGAACTATCATTTGAATTCGATACTTCAGTGGCATACGGAAATCGGATCGACAGTCTGCTGCGGGATATCAAAGAACCGAAAGACGAACAATAAAACCAGGCCTGCTGTCTATTTCTTAGATTGCAGGCTTTTTTACATATCAGTAAGGGGTTGAAAGAAATGGCCATTAACGGAATACTTCCTTTGTGGAAAGAAAAAGGCATGACTTCGCATGATTGTGTTTTTAAATTGCGTAAAATATTGAAAACAAAAAAAGTGGGCCATACCGGCACGCTGGATCCTGAAGTGGACGGGGTTTTGCCGATTTGTATAGGGAACACCACAAAAGTGGCGGAATACATCACGAATCAAGGAAAAACCTACGAAGCTGAAGTGGCAATCGGCTTTTCGACTGAAACAGAAGATGCCACTGGTGAAGTGGTGGAACGAAATGGGCAGGAGAAAAAAATTACCCGTCAGGAATTGCTGACGGCATTGGATAGCCTGACTGGTGAGATTACTCAGATTCCGCCAATGTATTCTGCAGTAAAAGTGAATGGCAAAAAACTATATGAATACGCAAGAGCCGGTATAGCGGTCGAGCGGCCGGTCAGAAAAGCGTGGATTGACTCAATTGAGCTGTTGGACAACGCCGCAGAATGGACCGGTACCGATATCCATTTCCGCATCCGCATCCAATGTGGCAAAGGCACATATATCCGGACGCTTGCCGTGCAAATAGGCGAGGCTCTTGGCTACCCCGCCCATATGTCGAAATTGACAAGAACCGAATCAGGCAAATTTAAACAAGCAGATTGCTTAACGCTTGCACAGGTTGATGAGATTGCTCAAAATGGAACTATCGGACGTTTCTTGAAACCGTTGATGTATGGGTTAAGCGCCTTTCCTTCAGTGGAAGTTGACCCGAAAATGGTTTTTGCAATGAAAAATGGGCAAGTTATGGATATGCATCCTTTATTGGAGAAAAATGAATTGCTTGTTTTTACATTGAACGACAACCCTTTTGCACTGTATAAGAAACATCCGGAGAAAAAGGGGAAAATGAAACCGGAAAAAATGTTCGGTCTGCCGACAGAAGACGAGGTGTAAAATGAAAATCTTCCATTTGAATTATCCCAACCATATGAAGCCGGAAGAAGAGTTGGGCCCGCTATCCATGGCACTCGGCTTCTTTGATGGAGTTCATAAAGGGCATCAGAAAGTAATCGGAGAAGCTGTAGAAAAAGCGCAGGAATTAGGTGTGAAATCTGCTGTAATGACTTTCGATCCACATCCTTCACTGGTTTTAGGCGGCCGGAAGGAAGAAGTGTTCTACATAACGCCTATGCAGCAAAAAATGGAAATACTTAATGGTATGGATATCGATGTTTGTTTCATCGTCCGTTTTACGTCTGACTTTGCGCAATTGCAGCCGGAACAATTCATCAGCCATTTTATCGAAGATCTTGGGGTTGTCCATGTGACTGCCGGTTTTGATTTTTCATTCGGCGCAAAAGGCCAGGGATCTATGGATCTGATGCAGAGCTATTCGGATGGACAGTTTGGCGTAAGTGTCATCGGGAAATTGGAAGACGGCCAGGAAAAAATCAGTTCCACCCGCATCCGCAATCATTTGAAATCGGGTGAAATCGAAGAAGTATGCCGTTTATCAGGGCGCCCATTCAAAGTTTCCGGTACGGTTGTGAATGGCGATAAAAGAGGGCGCACCATCGGGTTTCCGACTGCAAATGTGGAACCTGATCTGGGGACGTTCATACCAGGCAGAGGCGTCTACGCTGTCCGTCTTCATGTCCAGGACGAACTATATGACGGGGTCTGCAATGTAGGCTATAAACCGACTTTCAATGATCCGGACCACAAGCAGCTCGTAATTGAAGTGCATATATTTAATTTTGATAAAGATATATACGGCGAACGGGTAACGGTCGATTGGCATAAAAGAATCAGGGACGAAAAGAAGTTTTCCGGCATCGATGAACTGAAAGCGCAAATTGAAAAAGATAAACAGGAAGCCATCACGTTTTTCGCTGGATGATATCAAGCGGGAAGATCGGTTGATTTTCAAATTGCCGTGTGCTATGATTTATGAGTACTGAATGTACTAACCGTTGCTTGGCAATCGAATCACCAACGTTTGCTCGGTAATTGGGGCTATCAGAAATTAGGAGGTGGAAACAGTATGGCAATTACTCAAGAACGTAAAAATGAATTGATCAATGAATACAAAGTGCATGACACAGATACTGGGTCTGCAGAAATTCAAATCGCCATTCTTACAGAAGACATCAACAACTTGAATGAGCACTTACGTACTCACAAAAAAGATCATCACTCACGTCGTGGTCTATTCAAAATGGTTGGACGCCGTCGTAACTTGTTGAAATACCTTCGCGAAAACGACGTAGCTCGTTACCGCGAATTAATCGCAAGACTTGGCCTACGCCGATAATAGCAATCAGTGAAAGCGGGATTCGTCCCGCTTTTTCTTTATGGATAAAATTTTCCGCTTGCATGCACAGCGTATGCTTTTTTGATACACTACTAGTAATGGATACATAAAATTGTCTATATCTTGAAAGAGAGAGGAGCTCGATTATGGAGCAAACTAAAAAGGTTTACAAATTCGATTGGGCAGGCCGCGAATTGCAGGTCGAAGTTGGCCAATTGGCTAAGCAGGCAAACGGAGCAGCATTGATCCGTTATGGCGATACAGCAGTACTGTCTACGTCCACAGCTTCCAAAACGCCGAAGCCTTTGGATTTCTTCCCGTTGACTGTCAACTACGAAGAACGGCTTTATGCTGTCGGTAAAATACCAGGAGGCTTCATCAAACGTGAAGGCCGTCCTTCTGAAAAAGCGACTTTGACGAGCCGTCTTATCGACCGTCCGATCCGTCCTTTATTCCCTGATGGCTTCCGTAATGAAGTGCAGGTAATCTCCATGGTTATGTCCGTTGACCAGGATTGCCCTTCTGAAATGGCTGCAATGTTCGGATCTTCATTGTCGTTAATGATTTCGGATATTCCGTTCGACGGTCCGATTGCCGGCGTTATCGTTGGTTTGATCGACGGTGAATACATTATCAATCCGACAAACGATCAGCTTGAGAAAAGTTCCATCAACCTGACAGTGGCAGGCACGAAAGATGCCATCAATATGGTTGAAGCGGGAGCGAAAGAAGTATCGGAAGAAATCATTCTTGAAGCAATCATGTTCGGACACGAAGAGATCAAGAAATTGATTGCGTTCCAGGAAGAGATTGCAGCTGAAGTCGGGAAAGAAAAATCTGAAATCCAATTATACGAATTGGATGCAGAGCTTTCTTCAACGATCAAAGGCCAAGTGGAAGCAGAGTTGAACACTGCTGTTCAGATCAATGAAAAGCAGGCGCGCAACGAAGCGATCGACGAAATCAAAAAACGCGTTATGGCACAATACGAAGAATCAGCTGATGATGTTAAAAAACAAGCGGGACAAATCCTTGATAAGATGGTCAAAGATGAAGTTCGCCGTTTGATCACGGATGAAAAAATCCGTCCTGACGGGCGCGGTCCATCAGAGATCCGTCCATTGTCATCAGAAGTCGGATTGCTGGCACGCACGCACGGTTCTGGTTTGTTTACACGTGGACAAACACAGGCGATGAGCATTTGTACGCTTGGGGCACTTGGCGACGTACAGATTATCGATGGCCTTGGCATCGAAGACACAAAACGTTTTATGCATCATTACAACTTCCCGTTGTTCTCTGTCGGTGAAACTGGATTCCTTCGTGGACCGGGCCGCCGTGAAATCGGACACGGGGCTCTTGGGGAACGTGCCCTTGAAGCGGTTATTCCGAATGAAAAAGAATTCCCATATACAATCCGTCTTGTAGCAGAAGTTCTGGAATCAAACGGATCAACTTCTCAGGCAAGTATCTGTGCTTCAACTCTTGCAATGATGGACGCTGGTGTTCCTTTGAAAGCGCCTGTAGCAGGTATTGCAATGGGGCTTGTCAAAAAAGGTGAAAATTACACAGTATTGTCCGACATTCAGGGAATGGAAGACCACTTGGGTGACATGGACTTTAAAGTTGCCGGAACTGCTGAAGGCATCACAGCACTTCAAATGGATATCAAAATTGATGGCTTGTCCCGTCAAATCCTGAAAGAGGCTTTGACACAGGCGAAAATTGGGCGTATCCATATTCTTGAATCGATGATTGCGACAATTTCTGAACCGAGAGAGCAATTGTCCAAATTTGCGCCGAAGATCATCATGGTTAAGATCAACCCTGATAAGATCCGCGACGTAATCGGACCGGGCGGTAAAGTGATCAATAAGATCATTGACGAAACAGGCGTCAAAATTGATACAGAACAAGACGGCACCATCTTTATTTCTTCTGTTGATGAAGAAATGAACGCGAAAGCGAAAGCGATGATCGAAAACATCGTACGCGAAGCGAAAGTTGGGGAATATTACGAAGGTAAAGTGAAACGGATCGAGAAATTCGGCGCATTCGTTGAACTGTTCCCAGGCAAAGACGGCTTGCTTCATATTTCTGAAATCCAGGAAGAACGGACGAAGGAAGTTGAAGATGTCCTCAAAATGGATCAAGTTGTAAAAGTGAAAGTCATTGAAATCGACCGTCAAGGCCGAGTCAACCTGTCACGCAAGATTGTCCTGAAAGAAGAAAAAGAACAAGCTGAAAAAGCTAATCAAGAGTAAATGAAAATTGCCGACGAAAGTTGGCAATTTTTTTCTTATTTCTTAAAAGAAAATAGATTTATTTAGTTTTTAAAGAACTATGGAGGAGCGGAGTTTTGTCTAGACTTCACCGCTTAACGGGCGCTTACGCTTTTCTTATTGGAGGGATTTAAAGAGTGGCAGATACTTATACTTGTGAAAACGGTTTACGGATCGTTTCAGAACAGATTCCGCATTTCAGATCTGTAGCAGTCGGAATATTCGTCAAGGTCGGATCGCGTGATGAAAGCCCCGAAGAGAATGGCATGACCCATTTTATCGAGCATATGCTGTTCAAGGGCACACCCACCCGGAGCGCAAAGGATATTGCCAGGGAATTCGACCGTATCGGTGGAGACATCAATGCCTATACTTCAAAAGAGTATACCTGTTATTACGCCAAAGTTATCGATGAACATGCGGATCGCGCAGTCGAAATATTGGCGGACATGTATTTCAATTCCAGCATGGACCCTGTTGAAATCGAACGGGAAAGGCAAGTGGTGCTTGAGGAAATAAGCATGACCGAAGATATGGCGGATGATGATGTACATGAGCAGTTATGGCGGGTAATGTATCCTGGACATTCCATCGGTGCACCGATCCTGGGGACAGAAGAGACTCTGCAGACTTTTGACGCTGAACTGATCCGAGTTTTCATGGACAGATTTTACATCCCATCGAATACTGTCGTGTCAGTGGCGGGGAATATAAAGCCTGAATTAATCGGGAAAATCCAAGAACTTTTTGGCAGCTTCCGTAAAGTCCGGCAGCAAAAAAACTATACAGAACCTGTGTTCATTCCAGGAAAGTCAATTAAATACAAAGATATTGAACAAGGGCATCTTTGCTTAGGCTTTCTGGGGATGTCAATTAACGATCCACATCTTTACGATTTAGCAGTGATGAACAATATTCTGGGAGGCACGATGTCATCCAGGCTGTTTCAGGAAATCAGGGAGGAGCGGGGGCTCGCTTACTCGATTTATTCCTATCACTCAGCTTATTCGGACCACGGCACTCTTGCGATTTACGGCGGTACATCAAATGAGCAGCTGCCGGAACTCCAGGAAAAAATCATGGAATCGATTCGTCATATGCAGTCGGACGGCCTGACACAGCTGGAAGTGGATGATTCCAAAGAGCAGTTCAAAGGCAATCTGCTGCTTGGGATGGAAAGTACCAGCTCACGCATGAGCCGCAACGGCAAGCATGAACTGCTCATGGGCAGGCATATATCCTTTGAGGATGTCCTGAAGAAAATTGAAGGCGTATCGATGGAGAAAGTTCAGTACACATTGGAACTGCTCCAACAGGGACCGGCATTATCAATCATACGTTCAAAAGAAGCATCCTCTTAAAATTGAGGATGCTTTTTCAATGTTTTAATGCGGCAGAGAGCTGAATTATGATACAATAATCCAAATTATCATTGAAGGAGAGAGTCGAGTGAAAACCTATAACGTAGCAATCATGGGGGCAACAGGAGCCGTTGGTCAGCAAATGAAGGATCAATTGGAAAAGCGCGGGTTCCCTGTAAACGAAATCCGTTTCCTGTCATCCAGCCGTTCTGCGGGCAGTAAAATAGATTTTAAAGGCAATACCTATACAGTGGAAGAAGCGGTGCCGGAATCATTTGAAGGGATAGACATCGCCCTCTTCAGCGCAGGCGGCAGCGTATCCGAGAAGTTTGCTCCGGAGGCTGTGAAGCGCGGAGCGATTGTCATCGATAATACGAGTGCGTTCCGGATGGATCCCGAAGTTCCGCTGGTCGTGCCTGAGGTCAACAAAAGCGACTTGTCACTTCATAAAGGGATCATTTCAAATCCGAACTGCTCGACCATCCAGATGGTCTGCGCGCTGCAGCCGTTAAAAGAGCAATTCGGCTTGGCGAAGATTGTCGTTTCTACATATCAGGCAGTATCAGGTGCTGGAATAGATGCAATCAATGAATTGAAACATCAGGCTGACGCAGGGTTCGATCAGGCAGTGAATGCTGACGCTAAAATGCTTCCGGTTAAATCAGCCAAGAAACATTATCCGATTGCATATAATGCAATACCTCAGATTGATGTTTTTGCTGACAATGGCTATACGCTTGAGGAAATGAAAATGATCAATGAAACGAAAAAAATCATGCATGACAACAACCTTTCAGTAGCAGCGACCTGTGTGCGGCTGCCGGTGGTTACAGGCCATTCGGAATCTGTCTATGTAGAGTTAGAGGCAGCTCCGACGCTCCAGGAAGTGAAGGAGGCCATTGCGGCTGCTCCGGGAGTGGAATTGAAGGACGATCCATCACAGCAATTGTATCCGATGCCGCTTATGGCTGCGGGACTTGATGAAGTTTTTGTCGGCCGCATCCGTCCGGATCTGGATAATCCGCATGGCTTCCATTTATGGGTGGTCTCAGACAATTTAGTGAAGGGCGCAGCATTGAACTCAGTTCAAATTGCAGAAGCGCTGATCGAAGAAAAAATAATCTGACCTCAAAAAATGAACCGGCCGCCACGCCGGTTTATTTTTTCTTTGGACTGTTAAGTTCAATTCCCGTATAATGAATTTTATGGATGTGTACGGGCGAATTTTTTTAGGAGGAAATAAATTGAGTAAAATTAAAAATGAAATCATCAGAGTAATACCTTTAGGCGGCGTCGGAGAAATCGGCAAAGCAATGTACGTTATTGAAATCGACGAAGATATTTTTGTGGTCGACAGCGGATTGATGTTCCCGGAAGATGAAATGCTCGGAGTGGATATCGTCATTCCGGATGTAACGTATCTGGAAGAGAACAAGGACCGTGTCAAAGGGATTTTCCTTACACACGGCCATGAAGACGCAATTGGCTCCATCGCCTATTTGCTGAAGAAAGTGCAGGCTCCTGTCTATGGTTCGAAATTGACAATCGGCCTTGCAAAAGAACATGTTAAAGAACAGGGTTCTTTGAAACAAGTGAAATTTTTCGAAGTGACAAACAAGAGCCGTATGAATTTTGACACAACGCATGTGACGTTCTTCCATACGACACACAGCATACCTGATGCGCTTGGCATCGTTTTCCATACTTCCGAAGGTGCCATTGTCCATACAGGCGAATTTAAGTTTGACCAGTCGGCTAAAGGCAGTTACCGTCCGGATATCGCTAAAATGGCTAAATTGGGCGAGGATGGCGTACTTATGCTATTGTCCGATTCCACTGAAGCGGAACGTCCTGGCTACACGACTTCCGAAATAGTTGTTGCCGACCACCTTCAATCAGAATTCCGTAAAGCGGAAGGAAGAATATTGGTGTCGCTTTATTCATCAAACTTCATCCGTATCCAGCAGGTTTTCGATATTGCCCGGGCAACCGGCAAAAAAGTTGCAGTAGTAGGGAAAAGTCTTGAAAGCAGCTATGAAGTTGGTGTTCGCCTCGGATATTTGGACGCCGGTGAAGATACAGTGATCTCCCTGAAAGAACTGGATGACCATCGAGACGAAGAAATTGTCATCATCGTTACAGGCAACCAGGGGGAACCATTGGAAGCTTTGGATAAAATGGTGCGCAAACAGCATAAAGACGTCCGCATCAAAGAGACGGATACGGTGCTGATCACTTTCACCCCATCACCGGGAATGGAAGTTCCAATGTATCAAACGATGAACAAACTGGCTAAAGCCGGCGCGCATGTGCTGACATCCAGTAAAAAAGTCCACGTATCCGGCCACGGCAGCCAGGAAGACTTGAAGATGATGCTGAACATGATGAAGCCGAAGTATTTCATCCCGATCCAGGGAGAATACAAAATGCTGATTGCCCATTCCAAATTGGCTCAGCAGGTCGGTTTGCACAAATCCGAAATCTTTATCGCCGATAAAGGGGATATCGTGGAATATAAAGCAGGCAAAGTCCGCATGAGCGGAAGAGTGACGGCAGGAAATGTATTAATCGACGGCATCGGAATCGGTGATGTCGGGAATATCGTCCTGCGCGACCGTAAATTGCTTTCACAGGATGGCATTTTCATTGTCGTTGTAACCTTGAACCGCAAACAGAAGAAAATTGCTTCCGGTCCGGAAATGATATCCCGCGGATTCGTTTATGTACGCGAATCAGAAGAGCTGATGGATGAATCGGCGAAATTGGTGACAAAAGTTGTTGAAAAATACGTAGCGCGTGATACATTCGAATGGAATAACATCAAACAGGAAATTCGGGACACATTGAATTCCTATCTGTTCCAGCAAACGAAACGCCGTCCAATGATCATCCCGATTATTATGGAATATTAAGATAGAGAAAAAGGAAAAGGATTTCCATACCGAACTATCGGGGGAAATCCTTTTTCGATTACATAGGAAATGGGGGAACGAAATGCCTCGCAGTGAGTTGAAAAAGAAAAAGAAGAAGACTGTAAAACCGAAAGCCAAGAAAAAGAATAATCAACAGATGCCAGCCGTCTATTTTGAAATTTTCGGCATCGTGATGCTGGGCATAGCTGCCTTGATGGCATTCCAGTTAGGGAGAGTGGGACGGTTATTCTATAATACCGCCGAGTATCTGACAGGCTATCTGGCCTTTCTGATACCTCTGGTGCTGGTGGCCTTAGCGGTTTTCATCATGGTAAGGCGGACATGGCCGAAGCCGCAATTCCGCAAGACGATGGGGACCCTCTTTTTGATGACCGGCGTCTTCCTCATTTGCCATCTGATTTGGGCAGCAGGTTCAATTTTGCCGATCACTTCCGCAAATGTGATGGGGGAAACCGTTAATTCGATTCAGGTCAGCGGCACCATCTGGACGGAATATACGGCTGTTGGCGGAGGAATTGTCGGTGCTATGCTGTATGCGATGATGCATGTGCTGTTTGAAACGGCAGGCACCTGGATAATTGCGTTAATTCTGCTGTCCATCGGAATGATTATACTGACAGGAAAAGTGGCAGCACCATTCATCGCTGAAAAAGTTCCGAGTTTCCGCCCTGTTTTACAGTCAATCGGGCAGCGGTTCAGCCGTCCCGCGAATAAAAGCAAGAAAGCTAAACCAAATAATAGAGCAGAAGAAGCGAATGGCACCCAAGAGGAGATCCAGTCCTACGATGAAGATGCCAACACAAATTCTTATGGTTACACAGATGATTCGGTTTATATCGAAACACCTCAGGAACCGATCATTTCCGCATTTACCGAAAATGTGAAACCGAAACAGGCGGAACCTATAAAACAAGTGGAGCCGAAAACCGAGGAATCAGATTCATCCGGGGAAGTGCAATTGCTGACGACGGCGGAAGAGATGGAAAACGAGGAGTACCAGCTTCCGCCAATCGACCTTCTTACGCTGCCGCCGCACAGTGATCAAAGCGGGGAATATTCCGGCATCCAGAAAAATGCAAAAAAACTGGAGAAAACATTCCAGAGTTTTGGTGTGCGGGCGAAAGTGACGCAAGTGCATTTGGGACCTGCTGTCACAAAATATGAAGTCTTGCCTGACACCGGCGTGAAAGTCAGTAAAATTGTCAGCCTGCACGATGATTTGGCACTTGCCCTCGCTGCAAGGGATATTCGGATTGAAGCTCCGATTCCAGGCAAATCCGCCATTGGCATCGAAGTTCCGAACTCCACAGTGGCAGTCGTCAGCCTGCGTGAAGTACTGGAATCAGAAGAAAACAATAAACCGGATTCTAAACTGCTCTTCGGTCTGGGACGTGACGTCACAGGACAAGCGGTCATGACAGAACTGAATAAGATGCCCCATCTGCTTGTAGCAGGTTCGACCGGGAGCGGGAAATCAGTTTGTATCAACGGCATTATCACAAGTATTATCATGCGTGCAAAACCTCACGAAGTGAAAATGATGATGATCGACCCAAAAATGGTTGAGCTGAATGTCTATAATGGCATTCCGCATCTATTGGCGCCGGTCGTAACCGATCCGCGCAAAGCAGCGCAGGCATTGAAGAAAATCGTTTCTGAAATGGAGCGCCGTTATGAATTGTTCTCCCATACCGGAACAAGAAATATCGAAGGCTATAACGAATATGTAAGAGTGTTTAATGAAGAAAATGAAGACAAACACCCGAAATTGCCATTCATCGTCGTAATCGTCGATGAGCTCGCCGATCTGATGATGGTCGCTTCGAACGAAGTGGAAGATGCCATCACCCGATTGGCACAAATGGCGCGGGCAGCCGGTATCCACTTGATCATCGCGACTCAGCGACCAAGCGTCAACGTAATAACGGGCGTTATCAAAGCCAATATTCCATCACGCATTGCATTCGCGGTATCATCCGCCATCGATTCGCGGACGATTTTGGATATGGGTGGAGCAGAGAAATTGCTTGGCCGCGGAGACATGCTGTTTCTGGGGGCCGGTCAATCCAAACCGGTCCGGGTGCAAGGAGCGTTTCTTTCAGACAGTGAAGTGGAGAAAATCGTCGACTTTGCCATTGAGCAGCAGAAAGCACAGTACCAAGAGGATATGATTCCGTCCGATGTGGAAGAAACCAGCATTGATGAAGAAACGGATGAAATTTATGATGAAGCGGTGCAATTGGTGACCGAGATGCAGACTGCTTCCGTATCGATGCTGCAGCGCCGCTTCCGTGTGGGTTATTCCCGCGCTGCCCGGATCATCGATCAAATGGAGCAGCGTGGAGTGGTTGGCCCTTATGAAGGCAGCAAGCCTCGCACTGTTTTAGTTCAAAAGCAGGAAGAATATTAAACAAGAACAAAAATTTCGTGACATATTACGCACATCATACAAGGCTTCAGACTGAAAAATTCGCGAAATTCGACAAAACACTATTTATTTCGGTGGAAATAAGTGTTATAGTAATTTTGATTAGTAGGAATGTTTTACATCAGATGTCTGATCTCTGTCATTGGTGGTGAATCGTATGACAATTAAATCGGATCATCGGGCATTGTATCTCCAAGTGATCGATCGGATGAAGCAGGATATTGCTGCCGGAATATACAAAGAGAAAGAAAAGTTGCCTTCCGAATTCGAATTGGCGAAAACACTTGGGGTCAGCCGCGCCACCTTACGGGAAGCGCTCAGGCTGCTGGAAGAGGATAATATTATAGTAAGAAGACATGGCGTCGGTACATTTGTTAATCCGAAACCCTTATTTACATCAGGGATCGAACAATTGACAAGTGTCTCGGAGACAATCAGGCAGGCCGGTATGGAACCTGGTTCGATTTATCTGAGTACTTCCGAAAGCCTTGCTTCTGAGGACGATATAAAACGCTTACATTGCAATCCTGAAGATTCAGTAATTACAATTGAAAGGGTACGGACAGCGAATGGTGAACCTGTCGTTTATTGCATCGACAAAGTTCTTTCCAGCTTTTTGCCGGAAGATTTCCTGGGTCGTGCCGAAAGCTCCATTTTCTCCGCAATAGAGGAAAGTGGAGAAACACATATTAGTTATGCAGTGACGTATATCGATCCGGTCGGCTACCATGAAGATGCGTCTCCGATTTTGGAAACCGATCCTGAAACTGCATTGTTGGTATTAAAACAGCTCCATTATGATACAGACGATCAAGTGGTGCTTTATTCGAAGAACTATTTCAGAGCTGATAAATTCAGTTTCCATGTAGTTCGAAAACGTGTGTAAAACAAACTATTCCTGCTAATATCAAAAAAACCTTGGGGGTTATTACATTGACAAAACGTAAATTTGGTCTAGGTCTTTCACTTATGCTGGCTGCAGGTACAATGCTTGCTGCTTGCGGAAGCGACGAAGACACTTCTTCAACTGACACTGGAAACGGCGGAGAAGGCGGAGAAGGCACTGAAGAAACAAGTGACTTTTCGGTAGCAATGGTTACTGACGTCGGCGGTGTCGATGACAAATCATTCAACCAGTCAGCTTGGGAAGGTCTTCAGAAATTCGGTGAAGAGAACGGACTTGAAAAAGGTGACGGCGGATTTGACTACCTCCAGTCACAAAGTGATGCAGACTACAACACAAACTTGAACAACTTGATCCGCCGTGACTTCGATGTCGTTTTCGGTATCGGATTCCTGATGGAAGGCGCAGTAGCTGAAATCGCTGCACAACAGCCAGATGCTCAAATCGCTATCATTGATGCTGTAGTTGAAGCTGATAACGTTGCTAGCGTATTGTTCAAAGAACAAGAAGGTGCTTTCCTTGCAGGTGTTGCGGCTGCTCTTATGACTGAAACAGGCAAAGTCGGATTTGTAGGCGGCATGGATATTCCTGTAATCGAGCGTTTCGAAGCTGGATTCCTTGCAGGTGTTGAAGCTGCTAATGCTGACGTAGAAGTTGATGTTCAATACACAGGTGCTTTTGATAAAGCGGAATTAGGTAAAACTACTGCAAACCGTATGTACCAAGGCGGAGCTGATATCATCTTCCACGCTGCCGGCGGAACTGGAAATGGTGTATTCACTGAAGCTAAAGAACGTAAAGAAGCAGATGCAGACGCAAACGTTTGGGTAATCGGAGTTGACTCTGACCAATATGACGAAGGACAAGTCGGCGATGCAAACATCACTTTGACTTCAGTTCTTAAACGTGTTGACAACGCAGTTTTCAACATCTCTGAACAAGCAATGAACGGAGAATTCCCAGGCGGCGAAACTGTTGTTTACGGTCTTGCTGACGACGGTATCGATCTTGCAGATTCACGTGGAGCTATTCCTGAAGACATCATGACGCAAATCGAAGAATTCAAGCAACAGATTATTGATGGTGATATTACAGTTCCAGAAACTGTGGAATAATCTTCAATTTTCACGGTCATTCTCATAAAGACCGGTTCAACCGGTCTTTATGATTTTTTTTCGCCTAAATTTACAGAAAAATTAATAGATGAAAGGTTTTTTATATGGAAACCTTTCCTGTATTAATTAATAAAAGAGAATTTAACAGTTTTCGAGGGAGTGAAAACAGTGGAATATGTTGTTGAAATGCTGAACATCCGAAAAGAGTTCGGAAACTTTGTCGCTAATGACAACATCACCCTGCAATTGCAAAAAGGTGAAATCCATGCCTTGCTGGGAGAAAATGGTGCTGGGAAATCGACATTGATGAACGTCCTTTTTGGTCTTTATCAGCCAGAAGGCGGAGAAATCCGAGTCCGTGGGAAAAAAGTGGACATCACAAACCCAAACGTAGCCAATGACCTGGGGATTGGAATGGTACACCAGCACTTTATGCTGGTCGAGAATTTTTCCGTTACAGAGAATATCATCCTTGGATCGGAACCGACCAAGATGGGTGTTACAAACAAAAAAGATGCAGCGGATAAAGTACAGGCATTATCAGAGCAATACGGATTGAATGTCGATCCTTACGCAATCATCGAAGATATTTCAGTTGGGATGCAGCAGCGTGTGGAAATATTGAAAACGCTTTACCGCGGGGCAGAAATCCTGATTTTCGATGAGCCGACCGCTTCTTTGACTCCGCAGGAAATCATTGAATTGGTGCAGATCATGAAACGTCTGATCGCAGAAGGAAAATCGATCATTCTCATCACCCATAAACTGAAAGAGATCATGGATGTATCCGATCGCGTCACTGTTATCAGAAAAGGGCAAGGGATTGGTACAGTCGTTACAGCAGATACAAATCCGAACGAACTTGCTTCCCTGATGGTTGGCCGCCAGGTCGAATTCAAAACAGAAAAAGGTCCTGCCTTCCCTAAAGATGAAGTGTTGGATATCCGTGATTTGGTTGTTCTTGATTACCGTGGAGTCGCGAAAGTGAAGAACTTGAATCTGAATGTGCGAAAAGGTGAAATTGTAGGTATTGCAGGAATTGACGGTAACGGACAGTCAGAACTTATCGAAGCCATTACAGGTCTAAGAAAAGTGAAAAGCGGTACAATTTTCATCAATGAAAAAGATGTTACCGGATTGAAACCGCGTAAAGTGACTGAAGCAGGTGTCGGGCACATTCCGCAGGATCGCCATAAGCATGGTCTGGTTCTGGATTTCCCGATCGGCCATAACATTGCACTTCAAACTTACTATAAATCACCGATCTCCAAAAATGGCATCATCGACTACAACAAAATAAACGAAAAAGCAAAACAGATAATTGCTGACTTTGACGTCCGTACACAAGGGCCGCATGAACTGGCCCGTTCACTTTCAGGCGGAAACCAGCAAAAGGCGATCATCGGACGTGAAGTTGACCGCGATCCGGATCTTTTGATTGCCGCCTTGCCTACACGCGGACTTGATGTTGGGGCTATTGAATTCATACACAGCCGTCTCATTGAACAGCGCGATAACGGCAAAGCTGTCTTATTGATTTCATTTGAACTTGATGAAGTTATGAACGTCTCGGATCGGATCGCCGTCATCCATGATGGTGAGATCGTTGATATTGTGACTCCGGAAACAACAACGGAGCAGGAGCTCGGGCTGTTGATGGCCGGCCATAAAATCGATGACAATAAAAAAGGCGAATTGAAGGAAGGTGAGGATCAGCATGTCGAATAGAGTCACCAATATCCTGGTCCCCCTTGTTTCCGTTATTCTGGGCTTGCTGGTCGGAGCTATAATCATGCTGGTCAGCGGATATAACCCGTTGATAGGCTATACAGCTTTATGGAATGGAATCTTTGGGGATTTATATACAATAGGAGAAACTCTCCGTCAAATTACACCATACTTACTTGCGGGTCTTGCTGTAGCATTTGCATTCCGCTCTGGACTTTTCAATATCGGGGTTGAAGGGCAATTGATCGTCGGTTGGTTCGCAGCGGCTTATGTAGGCGTAGCTGTAGAACTGCCGAAAATAATCCACTTGCCATTGGCAATCTTGGCAGCTGCAGTTGCCGGTGCGCTATGGGGGTTTGTACCGGGCCTATTAAAAGCGAAGTTCCGTGTACACGAAGTAATCGTGACAATCATGATGAACTATATCGCATTGCATGTAACGAACGCTTTAATCAAAACAGTATCTGACGGCGGAGACCGGACTGAACGAATTTTCACAAGCGCATCTCTCCGTTCAGAGTTCTTTCAGAACCTGACAGAATTTTCACGTCTGCATTACGGCATCCTGCTGGCGCTGATCATGGTCGGTGTGATGTGGCTGATTCTTGAAAAGACTACACTCGGCTATGAATTAAAAGCGGTCGGTTTCAACCAGAACGCTTCTGAATATGCAGGTATGAACGTCAATAAAAACATCATTCTGGCAATGGTCATTTCTGGTGCTTTCGCCGGATTGGCAGGATCGATGGAAGCGCTTGGTACATTTGAATATGTATCTTCAAAAGGCGGTTTCACGGGAATCGGTTTTGATGGGATTGCCGTTGCCTTATTGGGAATGAACACACCGCTTGGTGTTATTTTCGGGGCTACATTATTCGGTTCACTGAAGTATGGTGCATTGAATATGCCGAACGAAGCGGGAATCCCATTGGAAATCGTTGAAATTGTAATTGCTGTAATTATATTCTTCGTAGCTTCCGGCTACATCATCCGCCTACTGTTGCTGCGGGCAGCAAATAAGAAGAAGGAGGCGAAGTAATATGACTTTCCTGGAAGCTTTGTATTTCATCGTTCCTTCGGCGATATTCTATGCTGCACCGCTAATTCTTGTCGCGATCGGCGGAGTATTCTCCGCGAGATCCGGTGTCGTCAATATCGGACTTGAAGGTTTGATGGTCATCGGTGCCTTTACCGGCATCCTGTTCAATTTGTTCTTTGCGGATACGTTCGGCAGTGCAACTCCATGGCTGGCACTTGTAGCGGCAATGGTAGCAGCCTTATTGCTGTCATTGCTCCACGCAGTAGCTTCAATCTCGTTCCGCGCGGATCAGGTTGTGTCGGGTGTTGCCATCAACTTGCTGGCTATCGCATTATCTCTGTACCTTGTTAAAAAAATCTTCGGTAAAGGGCAGACGGATTTCATCACCGAGCGCTTTGCGCGTTATAATGTGCCGGTATTATCCGACATTCCATTCATCGGAGATCTGTTCTTCAAATCGATCTATAACACATCATTCTTTGCGATAGCTGTTGCGATCGTTGCTTGGTTCATCATTTATAAAACACCTTTCGGCCTCCGTTTGAGAGCTGTCGGTGAACATCCGATGGCGGCTGACACGATGGGGATCAATGTAACAAAAATGCGTTATATCGCAGTAATGATTTCCGGTGCTCTTGCAGGAATCGGCGGTGCCATCTACGCACAAACCATTTCCAATGATTTCGGACATGCCACAATCAATGGACAAGGATTCATGGCGCTTGCCGCGATGATCTTCGGGAAATGGCATCCACTAGGTGCGATGGGAGCCGCTTTGTTCTTCGGACTCGCTCAATCATTAAGTATCGCTGGTTCATCCATTCCTTACATTCAGGAAATACCAAATGTATTCCTTCTGATATTGCCATATGTGCTGACAATACTTGCACTAGCCGGCTTTATCGGCAAGGCGAACGCGCCGAAAGCGAACGGTAAACCTTATATCAAAGGTGAGCGTTAATCATACAGACCAAAGAGCCGTCAATGCGACGGCTCTTTTTTTGAGTTGTACATTATTTGCTGGCTGCTCCTGTATCGCTGCGCTGCTTCGTCGCAAAGAGATGGGCTCACAAACATTGGGCCATCTCTTCACCGTCGCTTTTCTTTATTGTCCAGACTCCAACGGCCAACTCCTCGGTCTTAAGCTGCTCTTCCTATGCGGCAGAAAGCGCCGCTTCGGAAGTTCATCTTAAGCCTGACGGAGCTGAACGGCCGTCTCCGCTTTTCTTTATTTGCATTTAAAGGAAAAGGTTCGGTATAGTAAAAGAATGAACGATGAGAGGGGATTCATTAATGTTTGAAACTATCAGGCTTGCGAAAGGCGTGAACGTTCACGTCAATGAAACAACACAATTCAAAACCATTAATATTTCAATAAAGTTTAAAGATAAATTATCAAAAGAAAAAGCGTCGGCCCGGTCGATTCTTGCGAATGTCCTGCAGCACAGCAATGAAGCCTATCCATCCCATACGGCTTTGCGTATGGTGCTGGACGACCTTTATGGCACATCTTTATACATGGATTCTTCCAAGCGCGGCAATGAACATATCGTCAGTTTGAATGTCGAAACAGTCAACGATCAGTATTTGTCAGAAGAAGGCGTTCTGGAAAAAGTTTTGAATCTGATGTATCTTGTGCTGTTCAAGCCGAATACCGAACACGGCCTTTTCAAGGAGTCGATTTTCCTGCGCGAAAAAAATGCGGTCAAGGAAAGAATTGAATCGATTTTTGATGATAAGACGCGTTACGCCCAACAGCGGATGATGGATCTGGCTTTGCCGGAACATCCTGCTTCGATTCCGGCTAACGGTTCAATCGAAGAAGTTGAAAAGATCTCAAATGAGAAGCTGATGGAGGAATACCGTACGATGATCGAAGCCAATGAAGTGGAGATCTATGCGGTTGGAGACGTGAAGCCGGAATTGATAGCTGATTATGTCCGTGATTATTTCCATTTTGCCGATCGTGAAAAACCGGTGGCGGCACCTTCCATGGAGCTGGAAAAGCCTGCGCAGCAGCGCGTTGCCGAATTCGAGGATATGAAGCAAGGTAAACTGCATATGGCTTTCTTCAGCCCTGTCACTTTCCGCGATGAGAAATTTCCGGTAATGCAATTGCTGAACGGCGTTTTTGGCGGATATGCCCACTCAAAACTTTTCGTCAATATCCGTGAGAAAGAAAGTATGGCTTATTATGTATCCAGTTCCTATTCTTCCCAGTTCGGCTTGATGTTTGTGCTGGCGGGGATTGACGGTAAACTTGAGGAAAAAGCGGTTAAGCTGATTCTTGAGCAGCTGGAAGAAGTTAAAAAAGGAAATATTACAGATGTCGAGTTCGGCCAGACCAAGGCGCTTCTAACCAATCAATTGACCGAAGCACTCGATTCTGCGCGCGGTCAAATCGATATTTATGACCAGTATATGGAACTGACAGAAGACTTTGAACCTGATTACCTGATCAGCCGATGGAATAAAATCACAAAAGAAGATATAGCAGACGCAGCTAAGCAACTGAGCCTGGAAATGACTTATTTCCTGTCAGGAAAGGAAAGTGAAATTGATGCATAAAGTGGAATTCGAACAATTGGACGAAACCTTATACCACGAAAAACTGGGAAATGGCCTGGAAGTTTTCATCCTGCCCAAGAAAGGTTTTTCCAAGACATTTGCCACGTTCACTACTAAATACGGATCAATTGACAATCATTTTGTACCGCGAGGAGAAAAAGAAGCGATTAAAGTGCCGGATGGCATCGCCCACTTCCTGGAGCATAAGATGTTCGAAAAAGAGGAAGGGGACATATTCCAGCAGTTCAGCAAGCAAGGTGCTTCTGCAAATGCCTATACGTCATTTACCCGGACAGCTTACCTGTTTTCAGCAACCGGCCAAATAAATGAAAACATCGAAACCCTGCTGGATTTTGTCCAGGAACCTTATTTCACAGAACAAACAGTGGAAAAAGAGAAAGGCATCATCGCGCAGGAAATTACGATGTATGATGATCAGCCCGACTGGCGCCTGTATTTCGGCATCATCGAGAACATGTACAAAAACCATCCGGTTAAAATTGATATCGCGGGAACTGTGGATTCGATACAGGATATAACGGCTGAACATTTATATACTTGCTACAATACTTTCTATCATCCTTCCAATATGGTTCTTTTCGTGGTGGGGGCTGTCGACCCTGAACAGATGATGAAACTGGTGAAAGAAAACCAGGACCGTAAAACGTTTGAAGATGCACAGGAAATCGAACGGATTTTCCCTGAGGAGCCTTTGGAAGTGGCGATCAAAGAACGTGTTTTGAATATGAGTGTTCAAAAGCCGAAAGTCTTTGTCGGCATTAAGCCGGAAAAAATGGATTTGCAGGGTGAAGAAATGCTGAAGCATGAACTTGCAGCGGAGCTGGCATTCGAATTGCTGTTTGGCCGCACTTCCGATTTCTATCACCATGCATATGAAAAGAACTGGATCGATGAATCCTATTCGTTCGATTATTCATTGGAGAACGGTTTCGGCTACGCCATTATCGGATCTGATACGGCAGAACCGGAAACGCTGGCCGCTGAAATAAAACATACAATCGCGAATGCTGTAGAGAAATGGCCATTTGGGCAGGCTGATCTTGACCGTATGCGCCGTAAGAAAATCGGATTTTTCCTGCGTGCATTGAATTCTCCCGAATATATCGCCAATCAGTTTACGCGCTATACATTCAATGGCATGAATCTTTTTGATGTTGTGCCGACACTCGAAGAGATTGAAGTAGCTGACCTGCAGGCAGCGTTTTCGCTTGTCAGTGCGGAAAGCCAGCAATCCGTGTTCACTATCCAGTCTCCTGATAAGAAGGAAGCACAGTGAAGAAATTCGCCCTTGTAATGGGGGCTTCCGGTGAATTGGGTGAAAGCATTTCACGGACGCTTGCGGCATCCGGCTGGTCGCTTTATCTTCACTGGAATACAAACCCGGTGGACGATTTGGCGTCCCAATTAAGGGATGCCTTCCCGCAATCGGAATTTTCAGCAGTCCAGGCGGATCTTTCATTGCCGGACGGAGCGGAAAAGCTCACCGGACAGATTTTTGATGTATCCTGTATTGTTGTGGCAAGCGGCCAGTCACTGGTTGAAATGCTGGCGGATACGCATGATGAAGACATGGAAAAATTATGGCTGGTCCACGTAAAGAATCCGCTTTCGGCCATTCGGCAGCTGTCTTCGAAGCTGCAGCGCCATTCCAATACTTATATAGTTTTCATTTCTTCCATCTGGGGTGAAATAGGAGCATCCATGGAAACGGCCTATTCTGCAGTTAAAGGCGCACAATTGGCTTTTGTTAAAGCCTATGCCAAAGAAATGGCCTATTCCGGCACCCGGGTCAACGCTGTTGCACCCGGGTTTATCATGACCAAGATGAATAATGATTTTTCACAAGAAGAAATTGAATCCCTGCGTGAAGAAATTCCGCTGGGGCTCGGCAAACCTCAGGACGTAGCCGATATGGTGGACTTTCTGGTCAGCGGAAAAGCTGATTACATGACCGGGCAGACATTGCGCATAAACGGCGGCTGGGATATGTAGCGCCATAATGCCTATTCTTTTGATGAACCCTTTTCTTGCAGCATTAAATCAGCTATTATAGAGGATAGGGAATTAATAAGAAATTGACAGCGAAAGGTCGGACGCTTAATGAGAGAATGGTATTTTGAATACGAAATCCAAGTGAACCGGCCGGGTTTGCTGGGAGATATAGCTTCACTGCTTGGGATGCTGCGCGTCAACATCGTCACAATCAACGGTGTCGACCAGGGACGCCGTGGTATGCTTCTGCGCGCGGAGCATGATGTTCAGCTTGAACGTTTCGAACAAATCGTCTCCACGATCGAAACGATCGCTGTGACCAAATTCCGTGAACCCAAATTACGCGATATCCTGGCGGTTCGTCATGGCCGATACATACAACGGGATGCGGATGACAGGAATACATTCCGGTTTGTCAGGGATGAACTGGGCTTGCTGGTCGATTTCATGGCTGAGATTTTCAAACAGGAAGGCCATAAACTCGTCGGACTGCGCGGAATGCCACGGGTCGGGAAAACGGAATCCATCGTAGCTGCCAGCGTCAGTGCCAATAAGAAGTGGATTTTCCTTTCATCGACCATGATCAAGCAGACTGTCAGAAATCAGCTGATGGGTGATGAATTCAATGAAAATAATATTTTCATACTGGATGGCATCGTCACCAGACGTGCACATGATGAGCGGCATATGCAGCTTGTCCGGGAAATGATGCGGATGCCTACTATTAAAGTGGTTGAGCATCCGGACATGTTTATACAGCAATCCGAATACAGCATCGAGGATTTTGATTATATTATCGAATTGCGCCATCATCCCGATGAGGAAATCACTTATGAAGTGATGGAGAAAAACAATTTTGTGAATGATAAGAGCCAGGCTGACGATATGTTTGGCGGCGGATTTAATTTTTAGGCAGGCAGGTGATCGTGTTGAATGAAATGGGTACTCGCCTGAAAGAAGCGAGAATCGCTAAAGGGTACAGCCTGGAAGATCTTCAGGATGTAACCAAAATACAGAAACGCTATCTGGCGGGAATAGAAGAAGGCAATTACAGCATGATGCCCGGTCAATTCTATGTTCGCGCTTTTATAAAACAATATGCTGATGCTGTCGGGCTGAACGCTGATGAACTGCTTGAACAGCATAAATCCGAAATGCCAGAAACGACGAAAGAGCAAGTCAGCAAACCGATGGCTGCACCAGCCCGGTCACGCAGGCAGTCGATGTCGAAATCATCTTCCGGCAGAATAAATGAAAAGATGCCGATGATCATTGTCGCTTTATTCATTGTATTGATCATTTTTGTGATGTGGTTCTTCTATAATATGCTGGCAGAAAATGATCCAACTGATGAAGCAACGGAAAACGACGATGGCCTGCAATACGAAGCCCCTTCTGAAAACTCCCCTCCACCAACAGAGGAAGAAGAACCTGCAGAAGATGAAGCTGCAGAAGAACAGCCGGAAGAAGAAGAGCCTGCTGAACCGGAGACCGAAATTTCAGTTACTGGAACAGAAGGCCAAACTACTACTTACCAGTGGACAGGTCCGGCTGAGCGGGAGCTTGTTATTGATGTTTCTGGTCCTTCATGGGTTGGCGCCACTGATGAAAACGGCGAAAACCTTATGACAGCTACTACTATGCAAGCTGGACAAAGTGAAACATTGGATGTGTCGGAAGCCTCACAGATACGGCTGCGCCTTGGTGCTGCGCCTAATGTGGAACTCTCGCTGAACGGTGAGCCGATTGAGTATCAGCAGGATCTGACAACCCAGAACATTGTCATCGATTTTACAGACGCTGAATAGCCATCTATACAGATGGCTATTTTTATTGAAAGTAAGGAAGGGGAAGCATTATGAACATACCAAATAAAATAACAGTTTCACGCATTCTTTTAATACCGGTTTTTATGATATTCATGCTTATTGATTTTGGTTGGGGAGAAATGACGCTGTTAGGTGCCACTTTGCCTGTCAGCCATTTTATCGGAGGTTTGATTTTCATTTTTGCATCATTGACGGATTGGGTTGACGGCTACTATGCCCGGAAATACAATCTGGTAACGACATTCGGCAAATTCCTTGATCCGTTAGCTGACAAATTGCTTGTGTCAGCGGCTTTGATTATCCTGGTTGAACTTGGTTTTGCGCCTTCGTGGATCGTCATCATCATCATCAGCCGTGAATTTGCTGTGACAGGGCTGCGCCTTGTGTTGGCCGGTGAAGGCGAAGTGGTTGCAGCTGGCGGGCTTGGCAAAATCAAGACCACGGCACAAATTCTGGCAATTTCCGCTTTGCTTCTATATGATATGATTTTCACTTTGATCGGCCTTCCATTTGGAATGATCATGCTTTACATCGCACTTATTTTCACAGTATGGTCCGGTTGGGATTATTTCTATGCAAACCGGAAAGGTTTATTGGCATCCAAATAAAATTTCTTAAGAAATCAATGGAAGGTGCGTGCCCGTATGAATGCAGAAATCATAGCAGTCGGTTCAGAATTGCTGCTTGGACAAATTACAAATACGAATGCCCGTTTTGTATCGGGACACCTGGCTGAGATCGGGATTAATGTTTATTACCATACAGTTGTCGGTGATAATCCGGACCGTCTTGAACAAGCGATCCAGATTGCCGAAAGCCGGGCGGATCTCATCATTTTCTCCGGAGGACTGGGTCCTACTAAGGACGACCTGACTAAAGAGACGATTGCACGGCATCTCGGCACCACCCTTGAAATGGATGAATTGGCGATGGACTCGATAGAAGCCTATTTCGAGCGCGCAAATCGTCCGATGACTGAAAATAACCGGAAACAGGCTTTGATCCTAAAAGGCAGTGAAGTTCTGGTCAACGAAAATGGAATGGCCCCAGGCATGCTTTATAAACATGAAGGCAGGGTGTATATCCTGTTGCCGGGCCCGCCGCACGAAATAGAGCCGATGTTCCAATTCGAGGCGAAACCGAAGTTGATCCGGATGCTTAACAAGGAAAATGTGATCATTTCCCATGTGCTCCGTTTCTATGGGATAGGGGAAGCGGAACTTGAAGACCGGTTGGATCATATTCTTGTAAAACAGACCAACCCGACGATCGCACCTCTGGCATCCGCCAGCGAGGTGACTCTTCGCATTACAGCGAAAACAGATACGTCGGAAGAAGCCTGGAAATTGATTGATGAGACAAAAAAAGAGATTCTCGATGTTGTCGGTGAATATCTGTATGGCTACGACGACGATTCCTTGACCTCCCGGGCCGTAGATTTGCTGAAAGAGCAGAACAAGACGATTTCAGCTGCGGAAAGCCTGACCGCTGGGCTGTTCCAGTCAGAACTGGCCTCTGTTCCTGGTGCCAGCGCTGTCCTTTCAGGCGGTGTAATTGCTTATAATGAAGAAATTAAGATTAGCCAGCTCGAAATCGATGCCGAACTGTTAAAAGCGCATGGAGTTGTCAGCGAAGAAACAGCTGTCGCAATGGCGGAAAATGTACGCAGAAAATTCGGCACTGACTTCGGCATCGGCCTGACGGGAGTAGCGGGACCTGATGCACACGGCGGTCAGCCGGCTGGCACTGTATGGATCGGCATTTCCTCGGAATCAGGCAGTGATGCCTATAGGCTTCAATTATCCGGAATGCGCAACACAAACCGGATCCGTACCGTAAAATTGGCTTTGCATTATTTAATACAAACACTATCACGTTAAAAAAACGCGCAAAATTTATTTTTGCGCGTTTTTCTTTTTCAAAAATCGGATATGCTCAATATAGAGGTCTTAAAAATATAATTTAAAATACGAACACGAATAAACGTTCGCTTTTTTCTTGTATATTTCTCAATAACCTAGTATACTAGAAACAGGTAGAAAAATTGGTTTATATTAAGAGGAGGATTTCTTTTGAGCGATCGTAAAGCAGCGTTAGATGTTGCGTTAAAACAAATTGAAAAACAATTTGGTAAAGGTTCAGTCATGAAATTGGGTGAAAAAAGCGACCGGAATATTTCGTCGGTTTCCAGTGGTTCACTGGCAGTTGACTCTGCACTTGGAATAGGCGGATACCCGCGTGGCCGTGTCATCGAGATTTATGGTCCTGAAAGTTCAGGTAAAACGACTGTTTCACTTCATGCTATTGCGGAAGTACAGGCTACTGGAGGAACAGCGGCATTCATCGATGCTGAGCATGCGCTTGACCCTGTCTATGCGCAGAACCTTGGCGTGAACATCGATGAGTTGTTATTATCCCAGCCCGATACTGGTGAACAGGCTTTGGAAATTGCTGAAGCATTAGTACGAAGCGGAGCGGTTGATATTGTGGTCATCGACTCTGTTGCGGCACTTGTACCGAAAGCGGAGATCGAAGGCGAAATGGGCGATTCCCACATGGGTCTCCAAGCCCGTCTGATGTCTCAAGCTCTCCGTAAATTATCCGGTATCATCAATAAATCGAATTCGATTGTCATCTTCATCAACCAGGTTCGTGAAAAAATCGGTGTCATGTTCGGTAACCCTGAAACAACAACTGGTGGACGCGCATTGAAATTCTATTCTTCCATCCGTATGGAAGTGCGCCGTGCTGAAGCTTTGAAATCAGGCAACGACATCATCGGTAACAGAACGAAGATCAAAATTGTGAAAAACAAAGTTGCCCCGCCTTTCCGCACAGCTGAAGTTGATATCATGTACGGAAAAGGGATTTCACGTGAAGGTGAAATCGTTGATATTGGTGCAGAGCTTGAAATCATCCAAAAGAGCGGTTCTTGGTATTCGTATAAAGAAGAGCGCATCGGACAAGGCCGTGAAAACGCGAAGCAATTCCTGCGTGACCACGCTGATATCCGAAATGAGATTGCAGGAAAAATCCGTGAGCAATACGGAATGGCCGCTGCATCCTATACGATTGCTGCTTCAAAAGAAGAGCCGGAAGAGTTCAACCTTTTGATCGACGAGGACGACGAATAAGTCTTTATAGAAGAGCCGTTGGACCAAAGCGTATGCTTTGTCCAACGGCTCTTATTTTATTGCCGGGATCCAGCATATGGAAGTGACATATCAAAACAATAGAATATCCACTCGCAAAGCTATTTTAAAGGCTTGTCACCGGGTTGACACTTTAAAGGTCCATCTATACAATTAAAACTGTATAATTTTATAATTTTTACAGCGTTTGAGAAGCACGAAAATTTAATTTATTGTGAACCATTAAAACGAATAGCAAGAGGAGGTGTCCGAATGGAATACGTGATCATCTTCGCTTTGCTTGGTATCCTCGTCGGTGTGTTTGTTGGTTATTTTGTAATGAAAAAATCAAATGAGTCCAAAATGGCAGGTGCGAGAAACTCTGCAGAGCAAGTTATAGAAGATGCGAAGAGAGAAGCAGAAGCACTGAAAAAAGAAGCCCTTTTGGAAGCAAAAGACGAAAATCACAAATTGCGTACTGAAACAGAATCTGAAATTCGGGAACGCCGATCAGAAATTCAAAAACAAGAGAATCGGCTGTTGCAGAGAGAAGAAAATTTAGATCGCAAGGATGATGCATTAAACAAAAGAGAAGCGGGACTTGAACGGAAAGATGAAGCCCTCGCTGAAAAACAACAGCATATTGAACAGATGGAGAGCAGAGCTGAAGAATTGGTTCAACAGCAGCAATCCGAAATGGAACGGATTTCTTCTTTGACACGCGAAGAAGCCAAGTCAATCATCCTCCAGCAAGTTGAGAACGAACTTTCAACAGATATTGCAGTGATGGTGAAAGAAACGGAAGCCCGTGCAAAAGAAGAGTCCGATAAGAAAGCGAAAAATATCTTATCATTGGCTATGCAGCGTTTTGCAGCAGACCATGTGGCAGAGACGACAGTATCTGTTGTCAACTTGCCTAACGATGAGATGAAAGGCCGTATTATTGGCCGTGAAGGCCGTAATATCCGGACGCTTGAAACACTGACAGGAATCGATTTGATCATCGATGACACACCGGAAGCGGTAATTCTGTCAGGATTCGATCCGATCAGACGTGAAACAGCAAGATTGGCACTTGAGAAATTGGTGTCAGATGGCCGTATTCACCCAGCCCGGATCGAAGAAATGGTTGAGAAGTCCAGACGCGAAGTAGATGAGCAAATCCGTGAAATTGGTGAACAAACCACATTTGACGTTGGGGTACATAATCTGCATCCCGATTTGATCAAAATCCTTGGCCGTCTGCGTTATCGCACAAGTTACGGACAGAATGTCCTCAAGCACTCAGTGGAAGTCGCATTCCTTTCCGGCTTGATGGCAGCGGAACTTGGCGAAGATGTCACCCTGGCACGCCGCGCAGGTTTGCTTCATGACATCGGTAAAGCGATCGATCATGAAGTTGAAGGCAGCCATGTTGAAATCGGGGTTGAACTTGGAACCAAATACAAAGAGCATCCGGTCGTCATCAACAGTATTGCTTCCCACCACGGAGACACCGAAGCGACATCGATCATTTCGGTGATCGTTGCAGCGGCGGACGCCCTATCAGCGGCACGTCCGGGAGCGAGAAGTGAGACATTGGAAAACTATATCCGCCGTCTGGAAAAACTTGAAGAGATTTCTGAATCCTACGAAGGCGTTGAGAAATCATTCGCCATTCAGGCAGGACGCGAAATCCGCATCATGGTCAGACCGGAACAGATTGATGATATGACTGCACACCGTTTGGCTCGCGACATCCGGAAACGGATCGAAGAAGAGCTTGATTATCCGGGACATATCAAAGTGACCGTAATCAGGGAAACAAGAGCAGTTGAATACGCAAAATAATAGGATAAAGGCTTCGATGAATGTCTATTCAAAGAAGCCTTTTTCTTATGGGAAAAGGTGAGAGTATGAAAGTTTTATTTATTGGAGATATTGTCGGATCGATCGGACGTGATGCATTGGAGTCTTATTTACCGCGCCTGAAGAAAAAATACATGCCGGATGCGGTAATCGCGAATGGTGAAAATGCTGCAGCGGGAAGGGGCATCACGAAAGCCATTTACCAGGATCTCCTTTTCATGGGCGTCGATATGGTGACAATGGGCAATCACACGTGGGACCAAAAAGAGATTTTTGATTTTATTGATGAAGTGGATTATTTAATCCGTCCGGCGAATTTTTCACCGGAAGCACCTGGCCGCGGAATGGCGACGTTGACGAAAAATGGCAAGACTTTGTCTGTCATCAATTTGCATGGCAGGGTATTCTTGCCGCCGCACGATGATCCATTCCAAAAAGCGGATGAGCTGCTGGCGGAAGCCAAAGCCGTTTCGCCACTGGTCTTCGTTGATTTTCACGCAGAAGCAACCAGTGAAAAAATCGCGATGGGCTGGCATCTCGACGGCCGTGCTTCAGTGGTAGTTGGCACACATACTCACGTCCAGACTGCCGATTCACGCATCTTGCCGGGCGGCACAGCCTATATCTCGGATGTCGGCATGACCGGCCCCTATGATGAAGTGCTGGGGATGAGCAAGGATTCAGTGCTCTACCGGTTCAAGACCAATATGCCGACCCGTTTCGAAGTGCCAAAACGCGGCCGTTCCGTAGTCAGTGGCTTTTTCACTGAAATTGATGACGAGACAGGCAAGGCGTTATCCTGCGAACGAATCTACATTAATGATGATTACCCGTTCCGCGGATAAACGGTCAGTTGGTGACGATTCTCCGACAATTTCTGCAATCGGCTTGAAGGAACGTCTTTGATTTCAGTATAATAACGGTATGATTGAAAGGGGTTTTTTCATGAATGAAGACCAGCGTTTACTTTCAAGCCAAGTAACGGCTGCCCGATCGGTTGGAAAACACGAAAAGGATTACAGCCAATACTTTCAAAATGTCTATACCGCGCCTTCCCTGAAAGACGCAAAAAAACGCGGAAAAGAGCAGGTATCCTACGTGGATAATTTTGCGATCGATTCCCGTTTTGAAAACATGGGCCGAGGGCGGAAGTTCTATATCCGCACTTATGGCTGCCAGATGAACGAACATGATACAGAAGTGATCGCCGGTATACTGCTGGAACTCTGCTATGAGATCACCGATTCTGTGAAGGATGCGAATGTCATTCTGCTGAATACTTGTGCCATCAGGGAAAATGCTGAGAACAAAGTTTTTGGTGAACTGGGTCATTTCAAACCGTTAAAACTGGAAAACCCTGATTTATTGATCGGCGTTTGCGGTTGCATGTCGCAGGAGGAATCCGTCGTCAATAAAATCTTGAAGACCTACGATCAGGTCGATATGATTTTTGGGACGCATAATATCCATCGTCTACCGGAAATTTTGGATAACGCCTATAAATCGAAAGAGGTTGTCGTGGATGTCTGGTCCAAAGAAGGGGACGTCATCGAGAACTTGCCGAAAGTGCGCAAGGGCAATATCAAGGCGTGGGTCAATATCATGTACGGGTGTGACAAATTCTGTACCTATTGCATCGTTCCTTATACGCGAGGCAAAGAACGCTCCAGAAGACCGGAGGATATTATCCAGGAAGTGCGGCAATTGGCTGCGCAAGGATACAAGGAAGTTACTTTGCTGGGACAGAATGTCAATGCCTATGGCAAAGATTTTGAGGATCTCGAATTCCGGCTGGGTGATTTGATGGAGGAATTGCGCAAAATCGATATTCCTCGCATCCGTTTTACAACAAGCCATCCAAGAGATTTTGATGAACACTTGATAGAAGTGCTGGCGCGAGGCGGAAATCTTGTCGACCATATCCATTTACCTGTACAATCAGGTTCGACGGGTATGCTGAAAATAATGGCCCGCAAGTACACGCGGGAACAATATATCGAATTGGTCCATAAAATCAGGGCTGCCATTCCGACAGTGTCATTGACAACTGATATAATTGTCGGCTTTCCCAATGAAACCGATGAACAGTTTGAAGAAACGATGTCTCTATTCCGGGAAATCGGATACGAGATGGCCTTCACTTATATTTATTCTCCAAGGGAAGGGACTCCGGCTGCGAAAATGGAAGACAACATCCCGATGGAAGTAAAGAAGGAGCGTCTGCAGCGCCTTAATGAACTGGTCAAGGAGCAAGCGCTGGCCGCCATGCAATCTTACCAGGGCCAAGTGGTCGAAGTGCTGGTTGAAGGGGAAAGCAAGAAAAACCCCGATGTCTTATCCGGCTATACAGCAAAAAATAAACTGGTCAATTTTGTCGGGCCGAAGTCGATTGTCGGTCAACTCGTCAAAGTGAAAATAACTGAAACTAAAACATGGTCGTTAAACGGGGAACTGATTGAAGTTGCCGCCGGCCAAGAAGTGGGTGTCCAATAGATGACTTATACAAAAGATGAAATCGTAGCAAAAGCGCGTGAAGTGGCAGACATGATCGCCGAGACTGAAGAAGTGGATTTCTTCAAGCGCGCCGAAGCACAGATCAATGAAAACCAACAGATCCGTGAAAAGATTGCGAGCCTGAAAAGCCTTCAAAAACAAGCGGTCAATTTCCAGCATTACGGCAAGGAACGGGCACTGGAATTGATCGAAGGCAAAATCAAGAAAATTGAAGATGAAATTGACGCAGTGCCGATTGTACAGGAATTCAAACAGTCCCAAAGCGATGTCAATTCATTGCTTCAAATGGTTTCGACTGCAATCGCCAACCAGGTGACGAACAATATCATCACTGATACAGGCGGCGATCTGCTGCGCGGTGAAACAGGTTCAAAAGTGCAAGCGGATGCAAAAGGCGGCAGCAGCTGTTCATAAACAACCAAATTGAAAATTGATAAAGAAAAACTGAAAGAGCTGATGCTCTTTCGGTTTTTTCTTTTCTACGTGTATTTTTGCTATAATGAAGAAACGAAGAATTGATTCCGAAAGAGGTTTTAAAATGGCGATTACACCAATGATGCAGCAATATCTACAGGTAAAAGCAGATTATCAGGACGCATTCCTTTTTTTCCGGCTTGGCGATTTTTATGAAATGTTTTTCGATGATGCTTTACAAGCATCCCAATTGCTTGAAATTACGTTGACCAGCAGGGGCGGCAATGGGGACGAACGTATTCCGATGTGCGGGGTTCCGCATCACGCCGCGAAAAATTATATAGATCAATTGATTGCGAAAGGCCATAAAGTGGCGATCTGTGAACAAGTGGAAGATCCGAAATTGACAAAAGGTGTCGTCAAGCGTGAAGTAGTGAGACTCATTACACCCGGCACCCATACTGAAGGCAAAAGTGTGGATTCGAAATCCAATCATTTTATTGCAGCGGCCGAAGAATTGCCGGGTGGCTTTTCATTGTCGTACATAGATATATCAACCGGGGAATCGACAGCCACATACATAATGGGGCAAGGTAAAGCGCTTCTCCAGGAATTACAGTCTCTCGGTATCCGTGAATTGGTGGTTTCCGATTCCCTGTTCCTGCTGCTGAACGAAGATGCGCAGGATTTGCTGTTATCAATCGAACCGATGGAATTTGTGTATGAACTGGATCGGTCTCTGATTCAGCACTGCCCTGCCGATCTTACCGGCAGCAGCCATCGCTTGCTGACATATATTGCACGTACCCAAAAACAATCGCTTGAGCATATACAGCCTTTTGTTTATAGCGAAGAAGGGCAATTGCTCAGCATAGATTTCCATTCGAAACGCAATCTGGAATTGCTGCAGTCAATCCGGGGCGGCGAAACGAAAGGGACATTATTATGGCTTTTGGATGAAACGGTAACCGCAATGGGAAGCCGGAAATTGAAGCAATGGCTTCATCAGCCGCTTGCCAACAGGAACCGTATCGAACTCCGCCAACAGATGGTGGAATCCCTTATTGAGCAATATTTCACTCGAGTGGAATTGCAGAATGCGCTGAAAGAAGTTTACGACCTTGAACGGCTGAGCGGGCGTGTCGCCTTTGGCAGCGCGAGCGGGCGTGATTTGGCGCAGCTGAGAAGCTCACTTGAGAAAGTGCCGGCAATCATCGAAGAACTGATGCAATCCGGCAATTCGCATTTAGCGGAATTCGCCGGTAAATTGGATCGCTGCGGCGAAGTTTGTGAACTGCTGGAAGCGATCAGTGACAATCCGCCATTATCGGCAAAAGAAGGCGGTGTCATCCGTGAAGGCTTCAATAGGCAATTGGATGAATTCCGGGATGCCTCGCGGAACGGCAAAGACTGGATAGCTCAGCTTGAACAGCAGGAGCGCCAGAAAACAGGCATAAAATCCTTGAAAATCGGTTATAACCGCATCTTTGGCTATTACATCGAGATTTCGAAGGCCAATATGCACTTGGCTGATTTGGAACGATACGAACGCAAACAGACATTAGCGAATGCCGAACGTTATATCACTCCGGAGTTGAAAGAAAAGGAGACGTTGATCCTGACAGCCGAAGAAGAAAGCCTGGATCTGGAATACCGGCTTTTTACAGTGATACGGGATGAAGTGAAACAGTATATTTCCCGCATCCAGCAGCTTGCATCGTCACTCAGTGCGCTTGATGTATTCCTCAGTTTTGCGGACGTAGCGGAAAAATACCGGTTCACGAAACCGGAGTTTACCGACAGCCGTGAAATCCGGATACTAGAAGGCCGGCATCCGGTTGTGGAGAAAATGCTGAACAGGCAGCATTATGTGCCGAATGATTGCGTAATGACTGAAGACAGCAATATGCTGTTGATTACAGGGCCCAATATGTCAGGTAAAAGTACATATATGCGCCAGGTGGCGTTGACGATAGTACTCGCGCAGGTCGGCAGTTATGTGCCCGCGGATTCAGCGGAATTGCCGATTGTTGATCAAATTTTCACACGGATCGGCGCTGCGGACGATCTTGTCTCAGGCCAAAGTACATTCATGGTCGAAATGCTCGAATCCCAGTACGCCATTACACATGCAACCGAACGCAGCCTGCTGCTGTTCGATGAAATCGGTCGGGGCACTTCAACTTACGATGGTATGGCACTGGCACAGTCAATGATCGAATACATCCATAAAAACATCGGGGCGAACACATTATTCTCTACGCATTATCATGAACTGACTGCGCTTGACCAATCACTTGAACGCTTGAATAACGTGCATGTTGCGGCGATGGAGCAATCCGGAAAAGTTGTATTCCTTCATAAAGTGAAGCAAGGTCCGGCTGACAAAAGCTATGGCATACATGTAGCCGAGCTGGCCAATCTGCCGCAGCAAATACTCACGCGAGCCCGGGAATTGCTGAAGAATTTTGAAGCGGAAAAGAAGCAGCAGACACAGCATATCGAACAATTATCGTTTTTTGATGAGCGTGATACAGATTCTGAAGAAGTGGTTCAAGCCATCACAGACGCTAAAATATCTTCGATGACACCGCTTGAAGCCTTGCAGATGATTAATGATCTGCAATTAAAGCTTAGCCGGAAGGAGTGATTCTATGGGAAAGATCCGCTTGATGGATGAACCCTTATCAAATAAGATTGCTGCGGGCGAGGTCGTTGAACGGCCAACTTCAGTAGTAAAGGAATTGGTGGAAAACGCCATTGATGCCGGCAGCAATGCGGTGGAGGTCCTGCTTGAAGAAGCTGGATTGACATCGATTCACATCATCGATAACGGAGCGGGAATGGACAGTGAAGATGCTTTGCTGTCTTTTTCCCGTCACGCGACCAGCAAAATTGCAAATGAGCACGACCTGTTCCGGATCCGGACACTCGGTTTCCGCGGTGAGGCGCTGGCGAGTATTGCCTCGGTGTCCAAAGTGACCTTACAGACTTCCGACGGTTCGGACGGAACTTTTGTCCACCTGGAAGGCGGTCGGATGATTGAAAGCCGACCAAATGCTTTGCGTCAGGGAACTGATATTAAAATCGAACAATTATTTTTCAACACACCTGCGCGGCTTAAATATATGAAAACATTGCAAACGGAACTCGGTCATACAATAGACCTGATGAACCGTTTCGCACTCAGCTACCCGTCAGTGGCTTTCAAATTGGTGCACGACGGCAAAACGATTCTGCAGACTTCCGGCAGCGGTGAAATTCGCCGGGTCCTGGCGGATATTTACGGGATTGCCATCGCGAAAAAAATGATTCCTTTTGAAGGGGAATCCCAGGATTATAAAATTTCCGGCTATACATCATTGCCGGAAATCACTCGCGCCAATAAAAATTACATCTCTTTATTCGTCAATGGCCGGTGGGTAAAACATTATGCCATCGCTACGACGGTCCACCGGGCTTATCATACATTCCTTCCGCTGGAACGCCAGCCGATAACCATGCTGAATATTGAAGGGGATCCTTATTTAACGGATGTCAATGTCCATCCGGCGAAACAGCAGATCCGCCTCAGCAAGGAAAAGGAATTGATGGAGCTGATCTATCAGACGATCCGTCAAGCCATCAGCTCTGCCGTGCGGGCTCCGGTCATCGATGAACCGAAACCGAAGAAACAGGCATCTGCCCCTTCGATGCAGATGGATCTTTGGAAAACTTCCACTACAGTTAACGAACAAAGGCCAGTTGAAAAACCAGTATTCCAAAAGGCTGAACCTCTGATCGAAAACACGTTATTGTCAGAACCTGATGTATTTCCGGAGCAGAATCCAGTAGAAAAGGAATATTCGCCTGAAGTTGAGGGAATAGAGGAAAGTCCGCAGTTTCCTGAACTGGAAGTGGTAGGTCAGATTCATGGCACATATATCGTCGCCCAAAGTTCAGACGGGTTTTATCTGATTGATCAGCACGCAGCACAGGAACGCATCAAATACGAATATTTCCGAGAGAGGGTCGGACAGGCAGACGCCATGGAAAGGCAGTCCCTGCTGTTGCCGCTGACATTCCATTATAGTCGGGATGAAGCGCTGAGGCTGCAGGAAAACCTGGAAAGCCTCGCGGAAACAGGCGTCTTTTTAGAAATCTTCGGTGATTCCTCTTTTATTGTGCGCGAGCACCCGACTTGGTTCCCTAAAGGTTTTGAACAGGAAATTGTCGAAGAACTGATTGAGCAGGTACTGAATGGCAGCCGTGCGGATGTAAAAAAATTACGTGAAGAAGCAGCAATCATGATGAGTTGCAAAAGGTCCATAAAAGCGAACCATTATCTGCAAAAACAGGATATGGAGCAATTGCTGGCAGATCTGAAAAAGGCAGAGCAGCCATTCACCTGTCCGCATGGCCGTCCGGTTATCATCCATTTCAGGACCTATGATGTAGAAAAGATGTTCAAGAGAGTTATGAATTAGAGGAGGTATGCTGGTTTGGAAAGCTATATCCTATCCATTGATCAAGGAACGACAAGCTCGCGCGCGATTCTTTTCAATAAGCAAGGTGAACTCGTCCATACATCTCAGAAAGAGTTCAGGCAATCCTATCCTAAACCGGGCTGGGTCGAGCATAATGCCAATGAAATCTGGGGATCGGTCTTATCTGTCCTGGCTGCGGCATTGACGGAAAGCGGTATTTTACAAACCCAGATTTCAGGCATCGGCATTACAAATCAGCGGGAGACGACCGTGGTATGGGATAAAAATACCGGCCAGCCGGTCTACCCCGCAATTGTATGGCAGTCGCGCCAGACCCAATCAATCATTGATGATTTGAAAAAAGAAGGATTGGAAGAATGGTTCCGTGATAAAACGGGCCTTCTGCTCGATCCGTATTTTTCAGGCACCAAAGTCAAATGGATACTCGACAATGTCGAAGGTGCCAGAGATGCAGCAGAAAAAGGTGATTTGCTGTTTGGAACGATCGATACGTGGCTGATCTGGAAAATGACAGATGGCAAAGTGCATGTCACAGACTATTCCAACGCTTCGAGAACTTTGCTGTATAATATCTTCGACTTAAAATGGGACGAGGAAATTTGCGGGAAACTCGGCATTCCGGTGGGGATGCTTCCGGAAGTGAAATCTTCTTCTGAAATTTACGGTGAAACAGATCCCAGTGTTTTCTTCGGACAGAAAGTACCGATCGCAGGCATCGCCGGGGATCAGCAAGCCGCGCTTTTCGGCCAGCACTGTGTAGAAAAGGGCATGGCTAAAAATACATACGGCACAGGCTGTTTCATGCTGATGAATACAGGGGAAGAGGCTGTGAAATCTGCCAATGGCCTGCTGACGACAATCGCATGGGGTCTGGACGGAAAAGTGGTCTATGCACTTGAAGGCAGTGTGTTTGTAGCGGGTTCTGCCATTCAATGGCTTCGGGACGGGTTGCGGATGCTGAAAAACGCCGCTGACTCCGAAGCATATGCCAAGCGGGTGCCATCGACCGACGGAGTCTATATAGTGCCCGCCTTTGTCGGTATGGGGACGCCTTACTGGGATTCTGAAGCCCGGGGTGCCGTATTCGGCCTGACAAGAGGCACGGAAAAAGAACATTTCATCCGGGCGACGCTGGAATCGCTGGCGTACCAGACGAAAGATGTGCTCGACTGCATGGAACAGGATTCCGGGACTGAGATCCAAATGCTGCGGGCTGACGGCGGTGCGGTTTCCAATGACTTCCTGATGCAATTTCAAAGTGATGTTCTGCAAAAAGATGTGGAACTTGCGAGGCTCAATGAAACAACGGCGCTTGGGGCAGCTTATCTGGCCGGTTTAGCAACAGGATTTTGGAAAAATCTAAACGATATAAAAGAATTGGATTCAACGAAGAAGATCTATAAACCGAAAATGGATGAAGCAAACAGGGACAATCTATACAAAGGGTGGAAAAAGGCGGTAGCCGCTACCCGGGAGTTCAGCAGATGAGGGGTGTATTAGATGTTTTCAGCCAAACTTCGCCAACAAAAAATTGAAGAATTAAATACTTATCAATTCGACCTGGTGGTAATCGGCGGCGGCATTACGGGAGCAGGAATCGCTCTGGATGCTGTATCGCGCGGGTTATCGGTTGCTCTGATTGAAAAGAATGATTTCGCTTCAGGCACATCGAGCAGATCAACCAAATTGATTCATGGCGGCCTCCGCTACCTGAAGCAATTTGAAGTGAAGATGGTGCGTGATGTTGGACGTGAACGGGAGGTCGTTTATGAAAACGCGGTGCATGTCACGGAACCGCAATGGATGCTTTTGCCGTTTCACAAAGGCGGAACATTCGGACCGTTGACCACTTCAGTCGGTCTCAGGGTCTATGATTATTTGGCCGGCGTCAAAAAAGGGGAGCGGCGCAAAATGCTGACAGCGGATGAAGCTTTGTCAAAAGAGCCGCTGCTCAAAAGTGAAGGTCTTCAAGGCGGCGGCTATTACGTCGAATACCGGACAGATGATGCGAGGCTTACACTTGAAATCCTGAAAAAAGCCGATGAACTGGGAGCTCTTTGCCTCAACTACGTAAAAGCGGAGGATTTCCTGTATAAAAACGGCAAGGTTTCCGGTGTGGAAGCGGTAGAGACAATCAATGGAACTAAAGTGGCTATTGAAGCGAAAAAAGTTGTGAATGCAGCTGGTCCGTGGGTGGATGATATACGGGACATCGATTCAACAGCTGCCGACAAGCAGATCCGTTTGACTAAGGGTGTCCATATCGTTGTCGACCGCCAGACTTTCCCGCTGCGCCAGCCTGTGTATTTTGATGCTCCGGATGGCAGGATGATTTTTGCGATTCCACGGGATGACAAAGCCTATATCGGCACGACAGATACCTTCTATGATGGAGATCCTGCAGAAGCGGCCGCTGCGGAAGAAGACGTAACGTATCTTTTGGATGCACTCCGCCATATGTTTCCGTCAACTTCTCTTGGACATTCAGATGTGGAATCCACCTGGGCAGGGGTCAGGCCGTTGATTTACGAAGAAGGCAAAGATCCATCTGAAATTTCCCGGAAAGATGAAGTGTGGGAATCAGAGAATGGATTAATTTCTATTGCTGGCGGCAAGCTGACGGGTTACCGCAAAATGGCTGAAGCCATAACTGACCGTGTAATAAAATCCTTGGAAAAAGACAGCCACAAGAAATTCGGGAAATCGGTCACCAAGAAATTGCCGCTTTCAGGCGGTGACTTCGGTGGCTCCAAAAACTTTCCCCGTTTTGTAAGTTCCATGGCGCTTCAGTCTGAACAATTTGGACTCGCACCCGAAGAGGGACGGATGTTCGCTCAATTCTTCGGAACCAATGCCGGAAAAGTATTCGAGCATTATTGGAAGCGTTCAGCAGAACCGCATAGGGATGGACTGCCGGATGTGTTGGCGGCTGTAGTGTCTTATGCAATGGAAGATGAAATGGCAGTCACACCAAGCGATTTCTTCATCAGACGTACAGGAGATCTGTATTTCCATATAGCAGACGTAATGAGATATAAAGAGCAGGTATTGGATTATATGGGTAAGCACTTGAATTACAGCGAAAAGCAAAAAGAGCGATACCGCAAAGAGTTGCTCGAAGAAATCGATAAAGCTACCCGCTTTGGGAGGGGAATGCCGCAGTGAAAATAACAAAGAATTTTATAAAAGCTTCAGACGGACATGAAATCTATTATGAATTATATATTCCGGAAAAGCCGACAGCCCACGTCCATATCATCCACGGGATGGCGGAACATATTGCGCGTTATGAGGAATTCATCCGGTTCTTGACGGACCGCGGATTTATCGTATCTGGCCATGACCAAAGAGGTCATGGCCGCACGGCGGAAAGAAATGGTGTGGAAGGCTTTTTTGCGGAACAAAATGGTTTTCAACGGGTGGTCGAAGATGCAGATGAAGTTATTACTGAAATCCAGCAGCAAATCGATGACTTGCCGCTCATTCTTCTCGGCCATAGCATGGGCTCATTCGTTGGACGACGCTATATTCAGCTATACAGCGACAAAGTTTCCCGCGCAGTGTTCTCAGGCACAGGCGGCAATCCGGGTGCAGCAGGGAAGATTGGTATTCTTGCAGCGACGTTGAATGGCAAATTGAATGGCAAGGATGAAAAAAGTAAAGCGATCGGTTCACTTGTTTTTGGTCCTTTCATCAAGGATTTCAAAGATGAAGGCTCGGCATTTGCCTGGCTGAGCAGGGATTCTTCTGAAGTTGCCAAGTATGAAGCGGATCCGATGAGCGGATTCGTTTCCACCAATCAATTTTTCGCCGACTTATTCAAAGGGATGCTGATGATCAACAGGAAAGAGGAAATAGCCAAAATCCGCCATGACCTGCCGATACTCCTGATCAGCGGATCCAATGATCCCGTAGGGCATAAAGGAAAAGACCTTTTCGCTGCCGCGGCGAAATATAAAAAAGCTGGAATCCATTCGATTAAAATATTCCTTGGGGAAGAGGCACGCCACGAACTTCTCCATGAAATTGACAAGAAGCGTTATTTTAATGTGCTTGCAGATTGGATGGCTTTAAATGATTGAAGTAATGGCCATTGTCGGTCCGACTGCGTCTGGAAAAACCGCTCTTGGCATTGAGCTTGCAAAAGCTTTCAATGGTGAGATAATCAATGGGGACTCCATACAGATCTACCGGGATATGTCGATAGGCACTGCTAAGGTGAAGCCGGAAGAAATGGCGGGAGTAACTCATCATCTGCTGGATATCAAAGATCCCGAAGAGCCATTTTCTGTTGCTGAATACCAGAAGCTGGTGCGTGATAAGATTTCAGAGATTAAACAGAAGGGTAAATTACCGATAATTGTCGGAGGAACCGGATTATATATTCAGGCTGTTTTATTCGACTACCGTTTTTCCGAATCTCAGGTGGATGAAAATTTAAGGAATGAACTCTATAACGAGCTGGAGGAATTCGGTCCGTTGCATATGCACGAAAAACTGATGCAGTTGGACCCTGAAACCGATATTCACCCGAACAATACGAGGCGCGTGGTCCGTGCGCTGGAAATCATTCTTGGCAGTGAACAAAAAGTGGACCGGTCACTGGCACTTGAACCGATGTACAATGAATTGATAGTGGGCATCGATATTCCAAGAGCTTTCTTATATGAGCGAATTGACAGAAGAGTTGATGCGATGATGGAGGAAGGCCTGATACGGGAAGTCGAAGCTCTTCGTGAACGGGGAATCAGGGATGTTCAGTCCATCCAAGCGATCGGCTATAAGGAGATTTATGCATATCTGGATGGGAAACTGGAATTCGACAGGGCCATTGAGCTGCTGAAAAAGAATTCCCGGAACTATGCGAAACGGCAGCTTACTTATTTTCGCAATAAACTTCCGGTATTCTGGATTGACGGCCGGGGTAACTTAGGGGATAATATTGAAAATATTCGACAGATTATGCAGGAAAACGATCGTGGACGTCGAATTGAGTTAATTGGTGAACAAAAACCAGAACAGGGGAAATAGGGGGATTTTCATGAAACCAGTAAATATCCAGGATGTCTATTTGAATCAGCTACGTAAAAATAATATTTTTGTTACGGTCTTTTTACTGAATGGCTTCCAGCTTAAAGGAACCATTAAATCTTATGATAATTTTACGGTGCTGGTTGAAACAGACGGCAAACAGCAATTGATCTACAAACATGCAATCTCTACGTTTTCACCCGCTAAAGCGGTTTCGATTGAACACCAGGAATAATCACCGAAAAGTGACTCAAGGGGCTGGGCCGCTGGAGTCTGGACAGAGAAAAGCAGGAAGCCGGCCATTTGTATGGCCGGCTTTTTAATTGACAGCAACTTGTCTAGCCTATAGGATTTTACTAGGAAACTAATGAGCCGGAGGTGTGTATTATGAAAAAAATAACGACTGATGAGTTGCAGAACCGTATTGAATCCGGTGAGCAATTGCGCATCGTCGACGTTCGTGAAGCCGATGAAGTGGCTGCTGGAATGATTCCAGGCGCCGTACATATTCCATTGGGGGAAATTGCCGACAGAGCAGGTGAATTTGAAAGCAGCCAGCCATATTATCTGGTTTGCCGATCAGGAGCACGCAGTGGCCGTGCGACAGAATTCCTGCAAGCTCAAGGGATTGACGTGACGAATGTTGAAGGCGGCATGCTAAACTGGAATGGCGAAACACAGGCTTGAAATAATTGTGCTATACAAAAATGCCGCCCGGTAAAAACCGGACGGCATTTTTTATGCAGAAGTAATCTTTCTTGAAGGCAAACGCCATTTATAAGTATAGGATAGAATACGCAGCGCTGTTATGACCGCGAACAGGATATACAGGAAAATATCATTCCTGATCAAATCCACACTGATCAACAAACCGGCCATTGCCGCCCAGACAGCATAAATTTCCGCTTTCAAAACTAATGGCTTTCTGCCGGCCAACATGTCCCTGATGATTCCGCCTCCGGAACCGGTAAGAACCGCCGCTACTACTACAGCGTACACCGGCAGATTTAATTCAACGGCGTACAATGCCCCTTGAACAGCGAAAGCCGATAAGCCGATTGCGTCAAAAAAATGGCCCCATCGGTTCCATTGCCCTAAAAGACGGTGAGGAAACAGGAATACCAGCGTGATTGACACCAGCGCGAGCTGAAACATCATTTCCTGTTCCCATAAAGCGGAAACAGGGACCCCGATTAAAAGGTTGCGGACGGCACCCCCGCCAAATGCTGTGACAACGCCAAGAAGATAGACGCCGAATATATCGTATTCCTCTTCCATAGCGATAATTGCACCAGATATAGCAAAAGCGATGGTACCAATCGCACTTAATACTTCCCAAGCCATTCAATTTCCCTCCCGCAATGTTCAACTCTATGAATTGTAGCAGAATTTGACGCAATTTCAAGCTAATGTCAATAATAGAACTAATAAAAGAAAGAATGGAGATTCCCATGCTGAATTACATAAAACAAATCGAACAGAAAATTCAAGCTCAATTAAGCCATGCTGATGATACCGCATTGCTCAACCAACAAAAAGTGCTGCAGGCTTTTCACAGCCAGAAAGTAAGCGACCACCATTTCAACCCGTCGACCGGCTATGGCTATGATGACGAAGGCCGGGATACATTGGAAAAAGTGTACGCGGAAGTTTTTAAAGCCGAAGCTGCATTGGTGCGCGCTCAGATTATTTCCGGAACTCATGCCATCACTATTTCCCTGTTCGGCATTCTCCGTCCGGGTGATGAACTCCTCTATATTACAGGTAAACCATATGACACACTCGAGTCCATTGTCAGCGGCGGCGATAAGGATACAGGATCGTTGCGCGACTTCGGCATCGGTTACAGCCATATCGATCTGGATTCAAACAATCAGCCAGACTGGAATAAAATCAAAGAGGCGGTCACAGACAAGACGAAAGTGTTCGCCATCCAGCGTTCCAGAGGCTATGATACCCGTCCTTCATTTACAGTGGATGAAATCGAGGCAATGATAGAGAAAGTCCGTGGCATTAAGAAGGATGCGATAGTTTTCGTGGATAATTGCTATGGAGAGTTTGTCGAGATGCGGGAACCTATTGAAGCTGGAGCGGACCTGATTGCCGGGTCGCTCATTAAAAATCCTGGGGGCGGACTGGCGAAAATTGGCGGCTATATTGCCGGTCGTCACGATTTAGTGGAAAAATGCGCTTATCGTATGACTTCGCCGGGTATAGGGGGAGAGGCAGGTGCGTCGCTTAACACGCTGCCGGATATGTACCAAGGCTTTTTCATGGCACCGCATATCGTTTCGCAGGCGCTGAAAGGCGCAATTTTTACAGCGGCGCTCCTTGAAGAGTCGGGAATGGCTACGACTCCGCATTACAAAGACAAACGCACTGATCTGATTCAATCCGTGTCATTTGAAACAGCGGAGCAGATGATTGCATTCTGCCGCACCATTCAGGCAAACTCGCCAGTAAACGCACAATTCCTGCCGGAAGCTGCTTATATGCCAGGCTATGAAGACGATGTCATCATGGCTGCCGGAACTTTCGTTCAGGGGTCCAGCATCGAATTGACAGCAGATGGTCCCATCCGTCCGCCTTATACTGCTTTTATACAAGGTGGATTAACTTATGAACATGTTAGAATTGCAGTGGTTAACGCAGTGGAAGATTTGAGAAAGAAACAATTACTGTAAGTGGAATTTTTATGTAAGATTATATAACATAAGTTTGACAGGAAACCTAACATCTTTTATACTTATAAATGAAGTACAAGTAAAAGGGTGAACAATATGACGAATCGCGTCCGTCGGACTATGCCGATTTTGCCGATCAGCATAGTGATGCAGCTGACAGATTTAACTGCCCGTCAAATCCGCTACTATGAAGAACACGGATTGATCAGCCCGGCCCGGACAGATGGCAATAAGCGCATGTTTTCGCTGAATGATGTCGATGTCCTCCTTGAAATCAAAGATTTCCTGGATCAGGGCCTTAACATCGCAGGCATTAAAAAAATGTTTGAATTGAAAAACCAGCCGCAGAATGTCATGGCTGAACCCAAAGCGATCAGCGATGATGACTTGCGCAGGATTTTCAGGGAAGAAATGATGCCTGGGAAACCTCATGACAGACACGGACTCAGACAAGGTGATCTATCCCGGTTCTATCATTAGAAGCGGGTCATACAAAACTTATAGGAGAGTGAAAAGAGCATGGGCAAGTATTCAAAAGAAGACATTCAAAGGTTAGTAAAAGAAGAGGATGTAAACTTTATCCGCCTTCAATTCACCGATATTCTTGGAGTTATTAAAAACGTTGAAATTCCAACATCACAACTTGAAAAAGCATTGGACAATAAAATGATGTTCGACGGATCTTCAATCGACGGATTTGTCCGCATTGAAGAATCGGATATGTATCTGTTCCCTGACCTGGACACGTGGGTGGTATTCCCATGGATCACCGGTAAAGGGAAAGTGGCACGTTTAATCTGTGATATTTACAATGCGGATGGAACGCCTTTCGCAGGAGATCCCCGCACCAACCTTAAACGCATTTTGAAAGAGATGGAAGAACTTGGATTCACTCACTTTAATCTCGGGCCAGAACCGGAATTCTTCCTGTTTAAACTGGACGAAAGAGGAGAACCTTCTCTTGAATTGAATGACCACGGTGGATATTTTGACCTTGCGCCGATGGACCTTGGTGAAAACTGCCGACGTGACATCGTACTTGAACTCGAGGAAATGGGCTTTGAAATTGAAGCTTCCCACCACGAAGTGGCACCTGGCCAGCACGAAATCGATTTCAAATACGCAGACGCTATCAAAGCATGTGATGATATCCAGACGTTCAAGCTGGTTGTAAAAACAATTGCCAGAAAACACGGCCTGCATGCGACATTCATGCCGAAACCGTTATTCGGTGTCAATGGTTCAGGCATGCATATGAACGTATCATTGTTCAACGGCAAAGAGAATGCTTTCCTTGATGAAGATGGCGACATGAAGTTAAGTGATACGGCATTCCAGTTCATGGCAGGGATCCTTGAGCATGCTCAAGGCTTTACAGCTGTAACGAACCCGACAGTGAACAGTTATAAACGTTTGGTTCCCGGGTATGAAGCTCCTTGCTACGTAGCTTGGTCAGGGCAGAACCGCAGTCCGCTAATCCGCATCCCGGCCTCACGCGGCCTTTCAACTCGTGTTGAGGTGAGATCAGTCGACCCTGCTGCAAACCCTTATCTTGCAATGGCTGTTCTTTTGGGTGCAGGTCTTGATGGGATCAAACGCAAACTGACTCCACCTAAACCGGTTGACCGCAACATCTATGCGATGAACAAAAAAGAGCGCCAGGCTGTAGGAATTGAAGATTTGCCGGGCACTTTATATGCAGCATTGCAGGAATTGCAATCTGATGAAGTTATGGTGAAATCTTTAGGGGAGCATATTCTGAAGAACTTCGTGGAAGCGAAGGAAATCGAATGGGATATGTTCAGAACTACTGTACACCCTTGGGAACGCGAACAGTATTTGAAAATGTATTAATATTAAGTCCGAAAACCGCCGAAGCATTTCGCTTCGGCGGTTTTTATTTTTGCTGGAAGGGTATAACACCTCTAGGTGCATATAGTTGCAGCCTATTCTCCAGGAATTCGGATTAATAAAATATGCAGGATTTCTGCAAAATAAATCTTGATGCTATTTCAAAAGGAATATTGTATTGTAACTTATAAGGGGATTTGGATAACATTCCATGTCTCTTTCCTCACAGTAAAAAGAATTCATGACAAAAAGGGGTAAAGGCATGCTAATAAATAAGGAGCTCCATCAATTTCTGTGCAGTAAGACAGATGAACTGACTGAAGAGTGGTACGCCACACTTGATAAAAATAAAAAAGGGGTCTATGGCTCGACAGATCCGGCTGAAGTGAAAAAGCTCCGTGAGCAGAATCATGGCTTCCATGTGCATTTTTGTTCGATGTTCGAGAAAGAAGAAGCCGATTTCCTGATCGAATTTGATGAATGGATTGCCGAAGTCACCAATGACGATGCACATCTTGATACACCGCTCCCGTCGGTGATTGAAGAGTTCTTCCGTACCCAGATCCAGTATCTGGATCTTGTGGGACAATACACTGTTGCCAATAAAGATAAGGTTACACTTGAACAAGTGGCAGTTTGGAACAAAGCGATAGTGGAAACGATAAGCAAAATCATCCAGGAATATACGGTGAAGAGCACGGAAGCGGCCAGCCGCCGCTGGAAGAAGCAAGAAGATCTGATGGATCAGATCAGTGCACCTGTCATCCGTCTTTCCGAAAACACCGCATTACTTCCGTTAGTGGGGGAAATCAATTCTTCCCGGTCGGAAATGATGTTCGAAAACGCTATGACTCAAGCAACGAATTTTTCGATCAGTAAGTTATTCATTGATATTTCAGGAGTGGCTGTAATTGATACCATGGTTGCGAATCAGATCTTCCAGATGATCAGCGGGCTGAAACTGATCGGTGTCGAGACAGCGTTATCCGGTATAAGCCCTGTCATTGCGAAAACTGCTGTAGAACTGGGAATTGATTTTAAGGACATTCAAGTATATAGTACTTTACCGCAAGCATTAAAATAATGAAGACATTAATTGTCATATAAAAGATCTGATTTGCTGACATAGGAGGAATGGACGGTGTTTGGCAGCTGGAAGGAATTTAAATTGTTATTCAATCAGGGAGACAATGCTTCAGATGCATGTATTTCCTGCGGGGAGGAAGATTTTGATTTGCTGTGTAAAGAGAAGAGCGATGACGAAACTTTACTTGCCATTTTTATCTGTAAAAATTGCGGCATGCAAAAAAAGATGGAATACGGAGAACTGGAAGTGAATTAGAAAAAGCACGGCATCTGTGTGCCGTGCTTTTGTATTTAAATTTGAGCTATTGTTTGGCTGGTTTTTTCGTGAATCCATTCAGCGGCTGATTCGGCTGATTCGAAAGTAATGACATTATCGGTTAAGGAAGAACTTATTACGAAATGTACATTTTCCGCCTGGTAATGGACTGTAAAATTTTCTGTTGCTCCATTGCTGAATGTTTCCGAAATGGATGCTGTTCCAAAATAACGCATTGTCTCAAGTGTTTTGATGATGTACTCAATTGACAAAATAAAAGCCCCTTTCCTTATATGGAAAGTGACTAAGAAAAGTCTCTAGGAATCCATAAACTCATTTATTGAATATCATCATTGTACCATAAAATGGTTAAAAATACTAACAGTTCATTCTAACAGGGTTGTGTAAAAAGCAGTGCAAAAATAAAAAATTGCAGATTAGGTTAGAAATCAATATTTGTTGGGTATAATGATATATGCCATAAATTTTAATAACTCGTACTGAATCTTCTTTAGAGCTAAGGAGGATTTTGTGGGAGGTGATTAAATGGGCAAAATCCAAGGAATAGAAAATCTGCTCGTTTATTTGGATTCAGTGGGGTACCCGCTGACGGAACAGCAGATCAATGAATTCTTATTGGCAAGAAAGATCCCTCATAGTAAGCCGTACGGCAATATGATTGTGTTTGACCGGGCCCATATTCAATGGTGGGTGGACATGCAAAGAAAAACCGATTCATTATTCTAATATGGTTTGAGCCTGGAACCTCGAAGCTGCCTGAAATGCAGGGCAGTATCGGGGTTTCTTGTATACAGATATGTTTTTCGGTCCAAATTCGGTTCGACAGTCCACTTATGATAAACTGAGTAGTGAGATGTTATGAGACGACAGGAGGCAATACTTATGAAAAATTTTCAGATTGATTTTTATTTTGACCAAGGGAACACACTGACACATACTGTTAAAGCTACAAGCAAAGATTCTGCATTGAGCGGTATACCGACAAACGGTACATATGAATTCCGTGATGACAATGATAAGAATGTTTACCGCATCACGATAAATATGGTGAAATATATCATCGTATCTGAATTATGATTCCTTTGAAACGCTGCTTCCCGCAGCGTTTTTTGCTGGAGTGGAAATATACAGGTAAATTTAAAATTGATGACATGTGAAAGAGGGATGCAAAATGGAATATAGAGGATCACTTGCGTATGAGGAACAGGATTTTCTGGAAAGCTATTTAAAAAGGCGTTCACGTCCGGACAGTCCGAACAATGCAATCGAAGGGCCGATCATCAATGGATTCATGAATGACTTAAAAGATGCACATATATTGGACTTAGGCTGCGGGGATGGAAGGTACGGAAAAGAACTTCTGAAAAAAGGAGCAAAAGCTTATACAGGGGTTGAAGGTTCTGCAGCCATGGTAAATTTGGCAAAAACAAATCTTTACGGCACCCGGGCCGAAGTTTTTCACAGATCGATGGAAAAGTTTGAATACCCGGAAATGGCCTACGAGATTGTTATTTCAAGAATGGCTCTTCATTATATAGAAGATCTTGATGAAGTATTCAAATCAATTGCCAAAACGTTGAAAGAAGGGGCCAGATTCATATTCAGTGTACAGCATCCGGTAACGACTGCATCATTCAAAAGCAAGAGCGGTGGAGAAAGAAGGAATGATTGGGTAGTTGACAACTATTTCGAACAAGGCGCCCGAAATGAGCCGTGGATCGGAAAGAATGTGGTGAAATACCACCGGACAATTGAAAATTATTTTTCTTCCCTGATTTCAGCCGGCTTCCATATACATTCCCTGAAAGAAGGACAGCCTGAAAAAGCTAACTTTACGGATCCAGGGGAATTTGAAAGGCGTAAACGAATTCCGGTTATACTGGTCTTTTCCTGCAGCAAAGGAGAAAGCTGAGCTTAAAGAAATTAAAATCATTATGGATAAAGGAAAGAGCCAAAGGCGGCATGCCTTTGGCTCTTTCTGTATATTATTGGATCTGACGGTAAACGCCTACAACTTTGCCTAAAATGGATACACTTTCAACAATGATTGGATCCATTGAAGAATTTTCAGGCTGTAAGCGGAAATAATTGTCTTCCCGGAAGAAACGTTTGACAGTTGCTTCGTCTTCTTCAGTCATCGCTACAACTATGTCGCCGTTATTTGCAGTTTGCTGCTGCTTGACGATGACATAGTCGCCGTTGAGAATGCCAGCTTCAATCATACTCTCACCCATGATTTCAAGCATGAAGATGTGATCATCATCAGTACCATAGGATTGAGGAAGAGGGAAATACTCTTCAACGTTTTCAATAGCTGTGATTGGCTGCCCTGCGGTTACTTTACCGATTAACGGTACGTGCAGCACCGGGCTTTTGTCGATAAGCGCTTCATCAGTGGATATAACTTCGATCGCTCTTGGTTTTGTCGGGTCACGGCGGATAAGCCCTTTGCTTTCAAGTCTTGCCAAATGGCCATGGACTGTAGAACTGGATGCCAGACCAACTGCCTCGCCGATTTCACGGACGGAGGGTGGATAACCCTTTTCACGCACTTCATCTTTGATGAAAGTCAAGATATCTTCCTGGCGTTTCGATACTTTCTTCAACAGTTTCACCTCTTTTATTTAAACTTCTTATTTTCTACTTTTATTATATCAACTTGGGCAATGAAATGCAAACATAGGTTCGAATTTCGCCTTGACAAAAACACGTGTTCGCATTATTATAAGAACATACATTCCGAACACATATTCTAGGAGGAGATTTCAATGGCTTACATTCGTAGAAATTCATTTGTTTTCCTATTCTTCACTTTGGTACTTATCCTTTCATTTTATTCAGCACTCTCCCATAATAGTGAAGAGGCCCATATGGTCCAGCTTAAAATCGAACAAGGGGACACCTTATGGACGCTTGCCGATGAATACAGCGGCAATATACCACATCACGAATGGATTGATGGAATTATGAAAGAAAATAAATTGAATGCACCGGTCATTACAGCAGGACAGACTCTGAAAATTCCTGATGAGCATCTGGATTATGTGCCGGACGGGACTTATAAATTGGCGAGTGATTCCGAATGAAGAAAAAAGCTTTCATTTATTGCCGTGTGAGCACGGATAAAGAAGCACAGGAAACATCGCTCGACCGCCAGGAAGAGGAACTTTTGAAATTTGCGTTCGAGCAGGGCTATTTAGTGGAGCGAATTTTTCGTGATCAACACAGCGGTTATGAAATGGACAGGGATGGATTGCTGGAGATGCTTAACAGCATCAAGACAGAGAAGTTGGATGCTGTCTTTGTCCAGGATGAAACACGTCTTGGCAGAGGACACGCCAGGATTGCGCTTCTTCATGTCATGAAAAAATATGGGGTTGAAGTATATACCTTGTCGGACAAAGGGCAGATTGCCTTGAATGATATGGATGATATGGTGCTGGAAATATTGGCCATCGTTGAAGAATACCAACGGAAAATACATAATGCCAAGATTAAACGTGGCATGAGGCGGGCGGTCGAAAACGGCTACAAGCCAGAGAAGAATCTGAAAGGAAAAGGCAATCCGCAGGGCAGGGAAAGACTGGAATTGCCTTTGGATCAGATTGTCAGCCTGAAAAACAGCGGGCTGACATTCCATGAGATTGCTGTTACCCTTGAGGGCTTCGGCTATAAGGCCAGTAAAGCTACTGTGCACAGACGGTACAGAGAGTTTCAGAAACTATCGCAAAACTAAATTCTTGCAACTGCCTTTCAATTTTTATACCATATGAAGGGAGAAAGGCGGATGTATATGTTAATACCTGAAAAAATGAATCGAATAAATGAACTTGCCAAAAAGTCAAAAACTGATGGCTTATCAATAGAAGAGGCCAAGGAACAAAGTGCATTAAGGCAGGAATATTTGCAGACGTTCCGCAAGACGATGAGAGGCACTATTGAAAACGTTACAGTAATAGATCCGAACGGAAATGATGTGACTCCGGAAAAGGTCAAAAATAACCGGGAGAATAAGTATTTGAATTAATACTTATTCTCTTTTTCGTTGTATTCTTTTCTATTGTTGACTAAACTAGAAAGGAGTAAATTTTTGTATCAGAGAGGATGTTACGATGTCGAACCATACAGATCAACTAGCAGTAACAACAATTCGCACACTATCCATCGATGCGATTGAAAAAGCGAATTCAGGCCATCCTGGCTTGCCGATGGGCGCAGCTCCAATGGCATATACTTTGTGGACGAAACACATGAACCATAACCCGAAAAATCCTGAGTGGTTCAACCGTGACCGTTTTGTCTTATCAGCAGGACACGGCTCGATGCTTCTATACAGCTTGCTTCATTTAAGTGGCTACGGACTTGAAATGGACGAGATCAAGAATTTCCGTCAATGGGATTCTAAAACTCCAGGACATCCTGAATATCACCACACAGTGGGAGTAGAAGCAACAACAGGTCCTCTTGGACAAGGAATTGGTATGGCTGTTGGTATGGCTATGGCAGAAAAACATTTAGCCGCCACTTATAATAAAGGCGAAATGAATGTGGTGGATCATCATACATTCGCGTTATGCGGAGACGGAGATTTGATGGAAGGCGTTGCTGGCGAAGCGATTTCACTGGCTGGCCACTTGAAGCTCAACAAATTAGTTGTTCTTTATGACAGCAATGATATTTCACTTGACGGAGATCTCAGCATGAGTTTTTCTGAAGACATCCGTAAGCGTTTCGAATCATATGGATGGAATTATCTTCGAGTGGAAGATGGCAATGAATTGGATGATTTGTCAGAGAAGATCGCAAAAGCTAAACAATCTTCCGACAAACCGACTTTGATTGAAGTGAAGACTGTCATCGGTTACGGTGCACCTAATAAATCCGGTAAAGCCGATGCGCACGGTGCTCCACTGGGCGAAGACGAGATGAAACTTGTAAAGGAATATTACGAGTGGACTTTCGACCAGGATTTCCATGTACCGGAAGAAGTATACGAAACTTTCGAAAAAGCGACCGATGAGCTTGGCGGCAAAGCGGAAGCTGAATGGAATAAATTATTCGAACAATACGAATCAGAACATCCGGAATTGGCTGCGCAGTTAAAAGCTGCCATCCAAGGTGATCTTCCAGAAGACTTTGAAGCGGAATTCCCTGAATATGAAGTCGGCAAGAAACAGGCGACACGTTCATCATCAGGCGACATGGTCAACGCAATCGCTAAAACAGTTCCTTCATTCTTCGGCGGAAGTGCTGATTTGGCCGGTTCTAACAAAACGAATATCAAAGATGGCGGCGATTTTGACGCTGAAAATCCATCAGGTCGCAATATCTGGTTCGGTGTCCGTGAATTTGCAATGGGAACTGCTTTGAATGGTATGGCGCTGCATGGAGGATTACACGTCTTCGGCGGTACTTTCTTCGTATTCAGTGACTACGTCCGTCCGGCAATCCGTTTATCAGCATTGATGGGCTTGCCTGTCACATACGTATTTACACACGACAGTGTTGCTGTTGGAGAAGACGGACCGACGCATGAACCTGTTGAGCATTTGGCATCTCTTCGCGCAATGCCGAATCTGAACGTGATCCGTCCGGCTGATGCCAATGAAACGAAACAGGCATGGAAGTTGGCTCTTACGGCTAAATCACATCCTACGCTGCTGGTCCTTTCCCGTCAGGATCTCCCTGTACTGGAGCAGACTGGTGAACTTTCGGCTGCAGGCGTTGAAAAAGGTGCTTATGTAATTTCAGGCGCTGAGAATCCACAGGCTTTATTGCTTGCGACAGGATCAGAAGTGAGCCTTGCTGTTGAAGCGCAAAAACAATTGGCGGAAGAAGGGATTACTGTATCCGTTGTTTCAATGCCATCGTGGGATCGCTTCGAGAAGCAGGATAAGGAATACAAACAATCCGTTATCCCGCCAACTGTCAAGAAACGTCTTGCTATTGAAATGGGCTCATCTTTTGGATGGGATCGTTACACTGGGGATGAAGGCGATGTCCTGGCGATTGACCGTTTCGGAGCAAGTGCTCCAGGTCAGCGCATTATGGAAGAGTTCGGTTTCACTCCGGAAAATGTAGCAGCCAAAGTCAAAATGTTGATCAATGAATAATAAGTTGCGGGAGCGAATATGCTCCCGCTTTTTCTTTTTTTCTTGTTATGGTCAGTGAGCTTGTTTTATAGTATAATTTTCTGGGTGTACTATTATATTTAAGCAACACGAGGGAGGTAATAATTTTGGATACATGGATCTGGATCGTAATCGTGATTTTCGCTTTGCTCGCAGGTGTTGCTCTTGGATTCTTCATCGCACGTCGTTACATGATGAAATATCTGCAAGACAATCCACCGATTAACGAAGAAATGCTCCGCATCATGATGATGCAAATGGGACAAAAACCGTCTCAGAAGAAAATCAATCAAATGATGACTCAAATGAATAAAGCGTCTACTAAGCCTGATAAAAAAGTTAAAACGGCTAAAAAATAAAAAGCACTCAGCTGAGTGCTTTTTTTGTTTGGATTTTATTGTTTTATTTCAACGCTGCCGTAAGGGCGCTGTCCTTATTCTTTCCTGCAGGATTGACTCCATGATTGTTAAGGAATTCAGAGACCGTTTCTTTGTATTCCACCGGATTCTCATTGAAAGACTGGGCATGGGCACCTTTATCAAACAACTTCAAAGATTTCGGCCCTTTTTTAATCCCGTGCATTTCGATGCTCATTTCAGGTAGGACGAAATCATCAGGCAAGCTGTGGATGAAAAGGACGGGCTTTTCGATCAATTTGACCGCTTCACGGGGTGAAACTGTACTGATATGATAGCCATCCCGTAATTTCATGAAAAAGCCGGCAAGTTTCAAAGCAAGCGGCGTCTTGAGCGGTGTGGTTGTTTGCATCACATGAAGGATCTGTTCAGAAATGTCTGAGTAGCCGCAATCGGAAATATAAAAAGCGGCATCATCACGCATCCCTCCATAAAGCAGTGTTGTGGCGGCTCCCATGGATTCGCCATGGATGCCGAAAACCAGCTTTGGACCGACATGCTCTTTGAGCATATCGACCACCGCTTTCAGATCAAACTTCTCATAATGTCCAAAACTGGTCGTTTTGCCGCCTGAACCTCCGTGGCGCCTATGGTCATAGACCACTGAATTGTAACCCAGCTCCTCGAACATGCGAGCGTATTTGAATGAGTTCACTTTCGTTTCGGTAACCCCATGGCAGATGATGACATAATGATCAGTGTCGTGGGGTTCAAGGAAAATAGCATGTACGTTGTAGCCGTTTTCCGACTCGATCCATCGTTCTTCTTTCTTTACATTGGCATACCAAACTTCATCGTAACGCTTGGCTGAGGTTTCACGCTCCAGTATCAGCTCTTCGTCCTTTTTCTTAACATACATAAGCCGATTGCTGGCAAGGATTCCTGCAGCAGTCGCCAATAGTGTAAAAGTGCTGGATATTGCCGCTGATACTTGAAGAATTCGTCTTCTCATAGCCAAAGCTCCTTTAAGAACGGTTTTTGTATAAAGTATATATTCCCGTATTAATCGGATTTGACACATGGGATTCGATTTTTTCAATTGCTTTGGACAAGAGATCTAAGTCAATGCCGGTTTCGATGTCCATGCGATGAAGCATGTTGACGACATCTTCCGTGGCGACATTTCCGGTGGCTCCGGGTGCAAAAGGGCATCCTCCTAAACCACCGGCTGATGTGTCGAAGCGGTCGACGCCCGTTTGCAAGGCGGCGAAAATATTGGCTAACGCCATTTTCCGTGTGTCATGGAAATGGGCAGTGATCAAAGTTGTTGGAAAAGCTTCTTTCAATTGTTTAAATAAATGATAACTTTCAGCAGGATTTGCCATGCCGATTGTATCGGCAACACTCAATTCATCGACACCCCAATCAACGAACTGCCGGCATAAGCGGATAGTGTCTTCCGGTTTCACGGCGCCTTCGAATGGGCAGTAAAATGCTGTGGATATACAGGCCCGGACAAAAATGCCATCCTCTTTCAGTTTGTGAATCAACGGTTTTAAAGCTTCCATGCTTTCTGCTGTGGATTTATTGATGTTTTTCTTATTAAAAGAATCTGATACTCCAACAAATACGGCAAGTGCATCCGAGCCGGCTTCCAACGCGGATTGGATACCGCGTTCGTTCGGTGTCAGCACAAATTGGCGGCCCATTTTTTTAGTGCCGGCCACAATTTCTTTTGAATCCGCCATTTGAGGCACCCATTTAGGTGACACGAAAGAAGTCAATTCCATTTCTTCCACGCCGGCTTGCTGAAGCCCTTCGATAAACTGCAATTTATCTTCGGTTGCAACCAGCTGTTTTTCATTTTGCAAACCGTCACGCGGTCCGACCTCGATAATCGTAACTTTTTTTGGTAAACTTAACATAGTATCCCCCCTGATTCCATTGTATCTATGCGGGGGATAAAAGAGCAACCAGTTTCAATCAAACAAGGGGGAAAAGGAAAATGTCACAGGAAATCGTAATCGTAAGCGCAGTGAGAACTGCTGTTGGAGCATTCCAGGGGAGTTTAAAAGATGTATCGGCCACGCAACTCGGGGCTATCGTTATAAAAGAAGCGGTAAATCGCGCAGGTTTAAAACCTGATCAAATATCGGAAGTGATCATGGGCAACGTCCTGCAGGCGGGCTTGGGCCAAAACCCTGCACGCCAGGCGGCTATCAATGCCGGCCTGCCGGAAACTGTTCCATCCATGACAATCAATAAAGTTTGTGGTTCAGGGCTGAAATCAATCCATTTAGCGTATCAGGCAATTTTTGCGGGCGATGCTGAAATCGTTGTTGCCGGCGGAATGGAAAATATGAGCCGTGCACCTTATTTGCTTGAAAATGCACGCGGCGGATTCCGTATGGGCGACCAGAAAGTTGTCGACAGTATGATCGCAGATGGACTGACATGTGCTTTCAACGATTACCATATGGGCAACACTGCTGAAAATCTCTGTGATATGTATGGGATTTCACGGGAAGAGCAGGACAAATTCGCAGCGCGTTCGCAGGCTAGAGCTGCTGCTGCGGTTGAAGCGGGCAAATTCCAGGATGAAATCGTACCTGTTGAAATTCCGCAGCGCAAAGGGGATCCGATTGTTTTCTCACAAGATGAATATATTAAAGCTTCTTCAACAGAAGAAAAACTGGGCAAATTGCGTCCGGCTTTCAAAAAAGACGGCAGTGTAACAGCCGGAAACGCATCAGGCATCAATGACGGGGCTGCCGCGGTAGTTGTAATGACAAAAGCGAAAGCGGATGAACTTGGTTTGACACCTCTCGCAACTATTGCGGCAAACGGCAATGCGGGAGTAGATCCTTCAATCATGGGCATCGGACCGGTTCAGGCAGTCAAAAATGCTTTGGCAAAAGCGGATATGACGCTGGAAGACATCGAGTTGATCGAAGCGAATGAGGCATTCGCCGCTCAATCCATTGCAGTCGACCGCGAATTGAAATTCAACCACGAAATTTTGAATGTCAACGGTGGGGCTATTGCAATCGGACATCCGATTGGAGCAAGCGGAACCCGCATTTTTGTCACGCTTTTACATGAAATGCAGAAACGTGACGCAAAAACAGGACTGGCAACCTTGTGCATCGGCGGGGGCCAAGGAGTCGCCACAATCGTTAAACGCGCATAAGGAGTTGTTTTTATTGGCAAAAAAGGAAGATCAGGATAATTCATTATTCAATGACGAAGTATTGGCAAAGCTGAAAGATACTAAAAAAGCGTTGCAGGCTGAAGAACAGCAGCGAAGGGAAGACGAAGAAGCCAAACGGCTTTTTGAAAAGAAACAGCGTGAAAAAAATATGTCTTTCGCTGAACTACTGGAAAAGCATGGCGACCAAGGCGGTAAATATTAGTTTGAATTCGAGTGTCCCGGAGCATGCGTCAGCAGCTTCGGGTCTTTTTTTATCACGTGAATTTTTTGTATATCCAACACTTGCAATACGCTCTCAAATGACGTACGATAACCTATGGATTTAAATTAAATGTTCGTATATAGGAGTGTTAATGATGGAAAATGTATTTGATTACGAAGATATTCAGTTAGTTCCTGCAAAAGCGATTGTAAATAGCCGTTCTGAATGTGATACATCAGTTAAGTTCGGAGGCCGCAGCTTTAAACTGCCGGTTGTGCCTGCCAATATGCAGACGATCATCGATGAAAAAATTGCGGTATACCTTGCGGAAAATGATTATTTCTATATACTTCACCGGTTCAAACCAGAACAGCGCATTGATTTTGTGAAGGATATGCAGAACCGGAATCTCTTTGCATCCATAAGTGTAGGCGTAAAAGAAGAAGAATACAGCTTCATCCAGCAGTTGGCTGATGAAGGATTAGTGCCGGAGTACATTACGATTGATGTGGCGCACGGCCATTCCGATTCGGTCATAAATATGATCAAACACATTAAAGGGCTGCTGCCTGAAAGTTTTCTCATTGCCGGGAACGTTGGTACACCGGAGGCGGTCAGAGAGTTGGAACATGCGGGAGCGGACGCCACGAAAGTCGGGATCGGACCCGGAAAAGTATGTATCACAAAGATCAAGACTGGTTTTGGAACCGGAGGCTGGCAGCTGGCGGCATTAAGATTATGCTCAAAAGCAGCAAGCAAACCGATAATCGCTGACGGTGGAATACGTACACATGGGGATATCGCTAAATCAGTTCGTTTCGGAGCTTCCATGGTGATGATCGGGTCATTGTTCGCTGGCCATGAAGAATCTCCAGGGGAAACAGTGGAGACAGATGGAGTGTTATACAAAGAATATTTCGGATCCGCTTCTGAATTCCAAAAAGGGGAAAAGAAGAACGTTGAAGGTAAACGGATGTATGTGGAATACAGGGGGTCACTGCAGGACACGCTAACTGAAATGGAGCAGGATCTGCAATCGTCCATTTCTTATGCAGGCGGGGATAAACTGGAAGCCATCCGCTATGTGGATTATGTAATTGTTAAAAATTCAATCTTTAACGGTGATAAGGTTTATTGACAGAAAACTTTAGACCATAAATAAAACCGCTGTGGAAAGAGTGAGGCAACTCTTCTTTCCACAGCGGTTTTTCAATATGTCAAAAAGGAGCGGCCAGTCATTTGGCGCTTGGCGGTTCAACCATGAACTTCACCGTTTCCTTATCGGATTCAGTCGGCAGCTCGAATTGATGACTGTATTTTTCATGCCCTTTTCCGGTTATCACAACCCAGTCGCCTTCGGAACTGCTGTCGATCGCATCTTTAATCGCCATGGTCCGGTCCATCTGAATGAGCCCTTTTTCATTGCCGTACCGCTCGTTCAATTCTATATAATGCAACTGCATTTCTTCAGCGGGCACTGAATTCAGATCATCAGTGGTGATGATATACCGATCACTGATATTCGATGTAATCTTGATCATTTCCCGTCTCTTGGAAGAATCACGGTCACCCCTGAAGCCGAAGATGTGTGTAATCTGCTTGGCACCCGCTTCTTTGGCGGTGGTCAGGCAATGAAAAACCGCATCGGGCGTATGAGCGTAATCTACAATTACAATAACGCCTTTTCCAGTTTTGGATGTTTCAAATCTGCCTTCGACGCCCGGAAAATTTTTTATACTGGAGAGGATATCATCTTTTTTTACACCAACCGCCAAAGCAGCTGCGTATGCCATCAGCGAATTATAGATGTTATGGATGCCTGCCATAGGAGACTGGATTAATGTTTTTTCTTCGCCCGCCAGACAAAGGGTCGAATGCTCCATGTCGAAAGACTCTATACGGAATCTGCTGTGCTGAGCCTGTCCGATGCTCCAGACGTCCCGTCCTTTTGCACGGAGTTCCCGGTCCAGCTTTTCTCCCCATTCATCATCTGTATTTATGATTGCTGTACCCGTCGGCTTCAGATGTTCGAAAAGAATCGACTTAGCTTCGTAGTAACTTTCCATTGAACCGTGATAATCGAGGTGTTCATGATGAAGGTTCGTAAACATGCAGACATCAAATTCGATTCCTTCTATACGATGTTGAGTCAATCCGTGTGAAGAGACTTCCATCACGACCGCATCATCATGGCTATCTGCAAGCAATTTTTGCAGGATCAGCGAACTGGGGGTGGTATTGGCACTTTTAATCGATTCACCATTGACGATATTTTGTATTGTTCCCATAACGGAGCATGTAATGCCATTCTGCTCAAGAAGATGCTTTACAAGATAACTGGTTGTTGTTTTGCCATTAGTCCCGGTTATGCCGATCATCAACTTGCCGCTGGCAGGATTTCCATAGAAGTTTTTGGAAAGGATCCCTAGGGCCATCCGTGCATTTTCCACACGAAGATAAGGGATAGGCAATTCTTCCAGCTGCTGTTCACCGACTATTAACGAAGCGCCTTTTTGAATGGCGTGCGCGATATGATTGTGCCCGTCGTCCTTATAGCCCTTTATGGCAATAAAAACAAACCCCTCTTCGACCTCCTGGGAGCTGTCAGCTATGCCTTTGATAACCAAGTCATGTAAATCTTCTTCTATGCTGTTTTGGGGTATGAGTCCTTTAATTAGTTGAGTTAGTTTCATTAGATATGCTGACCTTTCTATCGATAATTTTTTACACTCAGCTTATCTGGGGTGGCTGAACATCTTCTGGCTGTAAATATACATCGTGATTCAATTATTGAAAGGCGAGGGCCTTATACCATTAGAACATGCCATTGATTTGAAACCAAGCAACTTTAGAACTACTACTTTTTTATTATACGAATAATTCTTACTATTCAGTCTATTACAAAAGAAGGGCGAATACAATTAAAATCGTATCAGCCCCCTGCATTATTTTGGATTATTAGAGATAAGCAAATTTCTTTTATTCACGGTGTTCTTTATACCTTGACTGCTTGGTGATCAAGCCGGCAGCTTCGATTTGCTCGGCAGAAATTGCACTGTCGTAAGCGGCGATGGTATCTCGTATTTGATCAGGTGAACTTGCGCCGGCCACAACCGCTGCAACTGTTTCGTGTTGCAGCACCGAATGAAGCGCCAGTGCGTTTAAGTTGTTTTCAATAGAAAGAAGTTCTTTAAGAGCTGCCAGAAGTTCAGGCTGGCTGTAATCCATATAGCCATCAGTATCGCCAGCGCGGACCAAAGCTTCGGAAGTCAATAGACCTTTGGCCAGCGATCCACGAGTCACTACAGACACCCCGGCCTCAGCGATCTCATCAAGGAATTCCTCGGGACGACGGTCAAGAAGGCTGAATTGCATCATAATGGATGCGATGTCGCTATTTTTCAAAAAACGTCTGATGACATTCGGCCGTATTGACGAAATGCCGTACTCCCGTATCAACCCTTCTTTTTTCAACGATTCAAACGCATCGATTGTTTCATCGGAAGGATCGGTTATCATTCCGCCATGCAGCTGATACAAATCGATGTAATCCGTTTTCAGCCTGCGGAGGCTGTTATGCACTTGCGATTTGATATAACCGGCAGATGGATTCCATGTTACATCGTCTGTTTCCTCGTTCCACTCATTGCCGACTTTAGTGGCTAAAATTATGTCTTGCCTTTTGCCTCCGAGGCTTCGACCCACAAGTTCTTCGTTTTGCCCTTTGCCGTAAAAATCGGCGGTATCAAAATAACTTATGCCAAAATCAAGCGCTTCGTCCACAATAGCCTTCGCTTCTTTCGGATTGTCCGGCAAAGACATGCACCCGAGCGCAATTTCACTGACATTAAGACTGCTGTTTCCTAATCTTCTCTTTCTCAATTTGCTTCACCCCGTTATAAGATTGATGTTCTTTCTATGGTATACTTTGCGTTAGAAAAACCACAAATGAAACGAGGCGCGGCATGAAAAAATTTGAAGAAAAATCAATCAGTTCTGAACGTATTTATGAAGGGAAGGTCATTAATCTAAAAGTGGATGAAGTCACACTGCCTAACGGCCATACATCCAAGCGCGAATTAATCGAACATCCAGGTGCAGTGGCGATACTGGCAATAACCCCGGATAAGAAAATCATCATGGTGGAGCAATACAGAAAAGCGTTGGAGCGTTCGATCATCGAAGTCCCGGCTGGCAAGCTTGAAAAGGGGGAGGCTCCTGAAACGACTGCTATGCGGGAACTGGAAGAGGAAACCGGTTATACGGCTGAATCGCTCGAGTTGATCCAATCGTTCTCTACATCTCCAGGGTTTGCGGATGAAGTCATACACCTCTTTTTAGCTGAAGGACTGCGAAAAGCCGAATCAGGAGCAGTACTCGATGATGACGAATTCGTCGAATTGCTGGAAGTATCGATTGAAGAAGCAGAAAAAATGATGCAGGACAACCGGATCTTTGATGCGAAAACTGCTTTTGCCGTGCTTTGGGCAAAACAACGATTATCAATTGAGAATTAATACAATTCGTACTTTATAATGATTATAATTAATCGCGACAAGGATCCTTGTAATTGAGAACTGACATTTGATATAATGGAGTCAGTTTGAGGGAGGGCGTCGCATGGAAACCAGGATTGATCGGATCAAGAAGCAATTACACGCTGCGAGCTATAAATTGACGCCACAGCGCGAAGCGACAGTTCGAGTTTTGCTAGACCATGAAGAGGACCATTTAAGTGCAGAAGACGTCTATCTGTTAGTGAAGGATATCGCACCGGAAATCGGGCTGGCTACAGTTTATCGGACATTGGAGCTATTGACTGAATTAAAAATTGTCGACAAAATAAATTTCGGTGATGGCGTGTCACGCTATGATTTGCGTCAGGAAGGCGCCGCGCATTTCCATCACCATCTTGTATGCCTTGAATGTGGGGCAGTGGATGAAATACAGGAAGATTTACTGGAAGATGTAGAAAATGTCGTAGAAAAACGCTGGAACTTTCAAATTAAAGACCATCGTCTTACTTTCCATGGCATCTGTTGGCGCTGCCATGACCGCAGCTCACAGGATTCACCAGAAAATCGAGGCGATGGGGAGTAACGGCCAGTTATGGCCGTTTTTTTGTTTTATTTCGTTTATTATGAAATGATTTGGAGATATTGGCACAAGGGAATTGAGATAAACGAAGGAGGCGTGGACAATGAAATACGCAAAAGATGCATTGGATGATTATCTGCAGTTTTTGAGAGTCGAACGGCAACTTGCTGCCAATACATTAACCTCATATGAGCGCGATCTGAAAAGTTACCTTCAATATTTAAAAGAAGTGGAGCAATTGGATTCACTGCGTAATGTGGAAAGAGTACATATCTTGAATCACCTCAGCCACTTGAAGGAGACCACCATGTCTTCAAGAACTGTGGCAAGGCATATTTCGTCTATTCGCTCGTTCCATCAGTTTCTGATCAGGGAACGGATTGTGGATAAAGATCCGACAATACACCTTGAAATGCCGCAAATGGACAAAAAATTGCCGAATGTATTATCGATTGAAGAAGTTGATGCACTGATAGAAGCACCCGATACTTCAAAAGCCAATGGAAAGCGAGATCAGGCGATGCTTGAATTGTTGTATGCCAGTGGCATGCGTGTAAGCGAATGCATAAATCTCGATATGGAAGATGTCAATTTGACCATGGGCTTTGTCCGCTGCTTTGGGAAAGGCGGCAAGGAGCGTATTATTCCACTGGGCAAATCAGCACTCGCATCCTGCAAAGACTATTTATCAGGCCCGCGCAGCGAACTGGCGAAAACAGGTGTGACCACTGACGCATTATTCATCAACCAACGGGGTAAAAGACTTACTAGGCAGGGTTTTTGGAAATTACTGAAGCAGCATGCACAAAAAGCTGGCATTCAGAAAGAATTGACACCGCATACATTAAGACACTCATTTGCCACACATCTAATCGAAAACGGCGCAGACCTGCGCGCGGTGCAGGAAATGTTGGGACACGCCGATATTTCCACGACTCAAATCTATACTCATGTAAGCAAAACAAGATTAAAAGACGTATATTCCCAATTTCATCCGAGAGCTTAGAATAGGTCTGACATCTGACAATAGTGGAATATATGATAGAATATAATTGTAAATAAGGAGGATGTTAAATGACAAATAAAATTTTTAACCGCATTCATTTAATTGTTTTGGACTCAGTAGGGATCGGTGAAGCTCCAGACGCGGCAGCGTTCGGGGATACCGGTTCGGATACCCTTGGCCATATAGCAGAATCAATCGGCGGACTCAAGATGCCGAATATGGAAAAACTGGGCCTTGGGAATATTAAGACTGTTCAGGGGATTTCACCAGTTTCTGCCCCTGAAGCCTATTATGGAAGGCTTCAGGAAGCATCTGTCGGCAAAGACACGATGACAGGGCACTGGGAAATCATGGGCTTAAACATCGACACGCCATTTAAAGTGTATCCTGAAGGATTTCCACAGGAATTGATTGCACAGCTGGAAGAGAAAACCGGCCGTAAAGTGATTGGCAACAAGCCGGCGAGCGGTACCGAGATTCTGGATGAGCTCGGTGCGGAACACATGGAAACAGGGGCGATCATAGTTTATACATCTGCTGATCCCGTGCTTCAGATTGCGGCTCATGAAGACATCGTGCCTCTTGAAGAATTATATGAAATCTGTGAAATAGCGCGTGAATTGACTTTGTCGCCTGAATTCCTGGTTGGCCGAGTCATCGCCCGTCCGTTCATCGGAGAAGAAGGTGCTTTCAAACGGACTTCAAACCGTCATGATTATGCACTGACTCCATTTAACCGCACAGTTATGAATGAGTTGAAAGATAATGGCAAAGATGTAATTGCCATCGGCAAGATCGATGATATTTACAATGGAGCGGGTGTAACAAAAGCATTGCGCACAAAAGATAATGGAGATGGAATGGATAAACTGGCTGCTGTGGCAGGAGAAGATTTCAATGGCTTGAGTTTCCTTAACCTGGTCGATTTCGACGCATTGTTCGGACATCGCCGCGATCCTAAAGGATATGGAGAAGCGTTGGAGGAATTTGACCGCCGCTTGCCTGAAGTGCTTGAAAAAATGGGTAATGATGATCTGTTGCTCATCACTGCAGACCATGGCAATGATCCGACTTTCCCAGGGACGGACCATACTCGCGAATTCGTCCCATTACTGGCGTATTCACCAAGATTCGAAACTGGAAAAGAATTGGGGCTTGGATCGACATTTGCAGATATCGGCGCAACAATTGCGGAGAACTTTTCCGTCCCGATGCCGGAATTCGGCACAAGTTTCCTATCCAAATTAAAATAAAAAAGGCGGATGACATTCATGAGAATGGTAGATTTGATTGAGAAAAAAAGAGACGGTTTTGAACTGTCGACGGAAGAAATCCAATATATCGTAACTGGTTATACAGCTGGCGACATCGATGATTACCAGATGAGCGCTTTCCTGATGGCCACTTACTTCCAGAACATGACGGACCGCGAACGTGCGGATCTGACAATGGCTATGGCTGCATCAGGCGATCAGATCGACTTGTCAGCCATCGACGGCATTAAAGTAGATAAGCATTCAACTGGGGGTGTCGGCGATACGACTACTCTGGTCCTTGGGCCATTGGTTGCTGCCTGCGGCGTACCGGTAGCGAAAATGAGCGGACGTGGACTGGGCCACACAGGTGGCACCATTGATAAACTGGAAGCGATTGAAGGATTCCATGTAGAATTATCCACTGAAGATTTCATCAAGCAAGTCAACGATATTAAAGTTGCAGTCATCGGACAAAGCGGCAATTTGACGCCTGCAGATAAAAAGTTATATGCACTGCGTGACGTTACGGCAACCGTTAACAGCATTCCATTGATTGCAAGTTCAATAATGAGCAAGAAGATTGCCGCTGGAGCAGATGCCATCGTACTTGATGTCAAAACCGGCGAAGGCGCATTCATGAAAACAGCGGAAGATGCCGAAGAATTGGCGCATGCAATGGTGGGCATTGGCAATGCAACCGGACGCAAGACAATGGCGATCATTTCCGATATGAGCCAGCCGCTTGGCTTTGCAATCGGCAACGCACTGGAAGTCAAAGAAGCCATCGAAACATTGCAGGGCAAAGGTCCGGAAGATTTAACAGAGCTGTGTCTGGTTCTTGGCAGCCAGATGGTTGTAGTCGGTGGAAAAGCTGACAGCCTGGAAGAAGCGCGCAGCATGCTGGAAGAAGTTATCGCAAACGGTAAAGCGTTGGATATCTTCCGCCAGTTCATCAAGGCGCAAGGCGGAAATCCTGCAGTAGTGGATGATGTCAGCTTGCTGCCGCAGGCAAAATTCGTCAAAGAAGTGCCATCGCAAAAAGAAGGTTATATCTCGTTCATGGAAGCTGATGAAATCGGTACAGCAGCAATGGTCCTTGGAGCGGGCAGAGCGACGAAAGATTCGGAAATCGATTTGGCGGTCGGTATCGTCCTTCATAAGAAAGTCGGCGATTTCGTCAAAAAAGGCGAACCGATTGCAACTGTCTATTCAAACACAGAGGATATCGCGAAATGTACAGAGATGTTATATAATAGTATAGAATTCAAAGATGAAGCAGTGGAAAAAATTCAACTGATTTCAAAATTGATTACTGATTAAAAGAATCTTGCCGGGCTTTCCCGGCAAGATTTTTTCGAATACTCATTTCAGGAGGTTTACTATGCATTTATACGGTACTCAAGCCATCGGCGGCAATGGCCATTTAACTATCGGCGGTGTTGATTCGGTGCAATTGGCTAAAGAATACGGAACACCGCTTTATGTCTACGATATTGAACTTTTCCGGAAACGGGCACGCGCATTCCAGCAGACGTTTGAATCCGCTGGTATCGGTTACCAGGTTGCCTATGCAAGCAAAGCATTTTCCAGTATCGCGATTTATCAGGTGGCTGCGCAGGAAGGCTTATCCCTCGATGTCGTTTCAGGAGGCGAACTGTATACAGCGGTTAAGGCCGGCTTCCCTAAAGAAAAAATCCATTTCCATGGGAACAATAAAAGCCTGGATGAGCTGCAGATGGCTTTCGAAGAAGGAATCGGCTGCATCGTTGTCGATAACTTTCATGAAATCGGGCTGCTTAAAAAGCTGTCTGAAGAATTGAAGCAAAAGATGAATATCCTGCTGCGGGTTACACCAGGCATTGAAGCACATACGCATGACTATATTACAACAGGCCAGGAAGATTCGAAATTCGGTTTCGATTTGAATAATGGCCAGGCAGATCAGGCGTTTGATCAGACATATGGCCATGAATATTTGAATTTACTGGGGCTTCATTGCCACATCGGTTCCCAGATTTTCGATACAGCGGCGTTTCGGATGGCAGCAGGCAAGCTGGTTGCCAAGATGTCTGAATGGCAGGAAGAATTTGATTATCAATGCCCCGTTCTGAATCTCGGCGGCGGTTTTGGTATCCGTTATACTGAACAGGATCAGCCACTTGAGCCGTCTGAATACGTGAAGGAAATGATCGATACGGTTAAACGGATTTCGGCCGATTCCGGTTTTCCTGTTCCCGAGATCTGGATTGAGCCTGGGCGTTCGCTTGTAGGGGATGCGGGTACTACCCTATATACCATCGGTTCGATGAAAGAAGTACCGGAAATAAGAAAATACATCGCGGTGGACGGGGGAATGTCGGATAATATCAGACCTGCCCTTTACGGAGCAGCCTATAGTTCGATGATTGCCAATAAAGGACACCAGGCATTGTCTGAAACCTATACGGTTGCAGGAAAATGCTGTGAATCCGGGGATAAATTGATTGAACAGGCAACTTTGCCGGAAGCGGAAGCTGGGGATATTCTGGCTGTTTTCTGTACGGGTGCATATGGCTATTCAATGGCCAGCAATTATAACCGGATTGCCCGTCCTGCAGTAGTGTTCGCTGAAAAAGGGAAGCATCAGCTTGCTGTCAGACGTGAAACACATGAAGACATTGTCAGCCTGGATCTCGAATATGGCGTAAAGGCGGAACTGTCATGAAAAAGAATAATAACATACTGCTTCTACTGTTATTGCTGATGGCTATTGGCTGGGGAGTTGTGTATTGGATTTTCTTTGCAGATCAGGTGCCGGGTGTGTGATTTTGCAGAAGTGTGAGGCGGCTGCGGAGCTTAACGGGCGCTTGCGCTTTTCGATGAAACTTGAGTTATTAAAGGAAATATAGTAGGATAAGTTAAGTTGTTTCAAGAAGAAAACGAGGGATTATTATGTTATTCAGATACAAAAAATCATTCGAAAAAATAGCGATGGGTTTGCTGTCGTTCATGCCGAAAGAGCGTGAGCTCAAAAAGCTCCAGCAGACTATGCACATATACGAAGAAAATCCTGATTGGCAATTATACCTCTGGAAAAAAGGTGAGGATTTTGTTGGACTGCTTGGTGTTGAAGTAGCTGAAGACCAATTTGTCATCCATCATATTTCGGTCAACCCTTCCCACAGGGGAGAAGGCATCGGGCATGACATGATTGAAAAGATCCAGCAGATCATGCAGGACCGCGAAATGGTTGCAACGAAAGAAACTGAAGCTTTCCTTACAAAATGTCCATCAAAAAAAGGCGAACTTTAATTTAAAGTTTCCGCCTTTTTTTTTGTTCCCGCAAATTGATGATTGAAGAGCGGTCACGCAGTCTGTGCTTGTGCATCAAAAAATAGGGTTCCAGTGTTTCTGAAGGATTGTCGGCCATGTAACGGTTGACTGCCTGTACCAGCTCTTCAGAAATTATCGGTAATTTAGTGGCAGTAAAATCCCGGCGGGCTGTTACACCTTCAATTGCCTCTGCAAGTTGAGCGGATAGCGCCGCGCTGTCAAAGCCATCAGTCCATGCGCCTGCGTTTGAAAGTTTGTCTTTTGCACGGATAAACGATCGCAGAGCGCCTGGAAAGTTGCTTCTGCGCCAATGATACATGCCGACCGCCATCTGTATCCAACCTGCCAGAGGGTGCATTTTATCTTTTGGTGCAACGCTTTTCCAGTATTCCTCACCAACTTCATGGCATTCGAAATAATCTTCGTGAAAATTGAAGTGTATAATGTATTGGATAAAGAGCGGATGATGGAGTGGGTGCATTTTGATCCCCTTTCTACTATAATATATTGAGTATCTTTAACAGTCAGGTGGTTGGATAATGTCCTATGAAGTAAAGGTTGAGGCTTTTGAAGGGCCTCTTGATTTATTATTACATTTAATACACCGTTTGGAAATTGATATATACGACATTCCCGTATCACAAATCACTACCCAGTATATGGAGCATATCCGTGCAATGCAAGTGCTCGAGTTGAATGAGGCGAGTGAATACCTTGTTTTTGCCGCTACTTTGCTGGCGATTAAGAGCAAGACCCTCTTGCCGGTGCACCAGGGAGACCTGGATGACCCGGATTACGACTTCGAAGAACAGGATCCACGGGACGAGCTTGTGTCCCGGCTTATCGAGTACAGGAAATTTAAAGAAGCGTCAGGCCAGCTGAAGGAATTGGAAGCTGACCGTGCCACAATTTTCACTAAACCGCCGATGGATCTATCAGAATATCAGACATTGGCTCCGTTTGAGAATATTGACCTTGAAGTGAATGCCTACGATATGCTTGCTGCGTTCCAGAAATTGATGCGGAGAAAGAAAATGAAGGCTCCGCTTTCAGCAAGGATCGCCCGTCAGGAGATTTCCATTAAGGATCAGATGACTTCTATTGTCAATACGCTAAGAGCGGCAAAAGGCAGGACGGCGTTTTCAGAACTGTTTCCTTCGGATGATAAGACTGTAATGGTAGTGTCATTCCTGTCGCTTTTGGAACTGATGAAGCGGCAAGTCGTTGCAGTTGATCAAGAGAAAAACTTCACCGATCTGATGGTCGAACTTAGAAAGGAAACGTGGGATTATGATGACGCATCTTTCGAGTAAAATAGAAGCATTGCTGTTTGTTGCAGGTGACGACGGATTATCGATGAAACAGCTTGAATTTTTGACGGAAGCTGAAGAGAAAGAGATCAGAGAAGAGATTTCCGCTATGGTTAGAAGGTATGAAGAAACTGAAACCGCGGGCATCATGATCAAGGAACTGGCAGGAGTCTATCAATTGGTGACAAAGGCAGAAGTGGCCGACACCATTCAGCGGCTGGTTGAAAACCCTACAGTCCAATCCCTGTCACAGGCTTCTTTGGAAGTATTGGCTATCGTGGCTTATAAACAGCCGATTACGAGAGTGGAAATTGAAGACCTGCGAGGAGTTAAGAGCGAAAAAGCACTTCATACATTGGCAGGCAAAGCACTGATCCAGGAAGTCGGAAGAGCGGAAGGCACAGGCAGGGCAATCCTATATGGCACTACCAGTGAGTTTCTGAATTATTTCGGATTGAAAAACCTGGACGAATTACCTGCTCTTCCGGATGAAGTGGAAGACGATCAGGACGGGGATACCGATCTTTTCATGACTAAATTCCAAGAAGCATTTAAAGAAGAAGCGAAAGTATAAAAATGAGATTAAATTAGACGGGGTGAGTTTATGGAACGATTGCAGAAAATGCTGGCACACGCCGGCGTCGCTTCAAGACGAAAAGCGGAACAGATGATTTTGGACGGCAAAGTGCGCGTGAACGGCAAAGTGGTCAAGGAATTAGGGACGAAAGTTTCTTCATCCGACACAATTGAAGTTGAAGGCGTGCAGCTGGAAAAAGAACAGAAAGTATATTATTTATTGTATAAGCCGCGCGGAGTCATATCCGCTGTGACAGATGATAAAAACCGTAAAGTGGTTACAGATTTCTTCGATGACATCGATAAACGGATCTATCCTGTCGGAAGATTGGATTACGATACGTCAGGACTGCTGATTATGACGAACGACGGGGAATTCGCGAACATCCTCACACACCCGAAATATGAAATCGATAAAACATATGTAGCGAGGTTAAAAGGCATTCCTGCTAAAGAAGATCTGCAAAAATTAGAGCGCGGCATCAAACTTGAAGACGGCATGACTGCTCCGGCGAAAGTGAAGCTCTTGTCCGGTGATAAGAAACAGGGCAAAGGAATCGTCCAGATCACCATTCATGAAGGCCGGAACCGACAGGTGAGAAGGATGTTTGAGGCAATCGGTTACCCGGTCCAAAAATTGAGCCGCGAACAATTCGGGTTCTTGACTTTGCACGGTCTGAATGCAGGTGAATCCCGTCAGCTGACAGCACATGAAGTGAAGTTGCTGCGCGTGATGGCTGAAACCGGCAAGAGGCATTAACGTTCACAAACCCTTCAAAACTCCAGGTTTTTTGACTATGAAACTTTGCTATAATTGGTTCAATAATGACCTCGGAGGAGGAGAGAAGCATGCAGGAAGACAAAAAAGCGAAAAAGACGAATAAGAAAAGAAACCGCGCTTTTATGCGTTTAGCTATATTATCTTTGCTTGTGCTGGCAATCGGCTACACAATATATAATAGTGTTACTGCTGATAATGTGGAAGTGCTCCGGGTAGGCGATAAAGCGCCGGACTTTACTCTGGAGGATATGGATGGCAACCGGCATAAGCTTTCTGACTATCAAGGTGAAGGAGTGTTCCTTAATTTCTGGGGTACGTGGTGTGAACCATGTGTCAAAGAAATGCCTGCCATGGACAGACAATATAAAGAATATGAAGAACAAGGTGTCCACATACTTGCTGTAAACATCGCCCAATCTGATTTCGAAGTGCAGTCATTCGCTGATCGGTTTGATCTATCCTTCCCTATCGCGATTGACAAATCCAGATCGGTCATGACGGCTTATAATATCCGTCCGTTGCCGACAACTGTGTTGGTCAATCCTGAAGGCGACATCCAGAGGATAATCACCGGGGAAATGACAGAACAGGATATTAAAGGCTTCATGGAAGAAATCAAACCTCAATAAGGAGTTTTTGGGATGGAAAAGATGCAATGTAAATGTGGTCATGTCAACCCGCCGGGCACAATCTTATGTGAATCCTGCGGCCGTTCACTGACTGAAGAAGAACAGAATAAGAAATTGGCGGATATGCGGTATGAAGGAACCGCCCGCCGTTCGCAAACTTATAACAAATCGATTATAGATAAAATCTGGAACTTCTTTTCGAGTGTTAAAGTCGGAGTTTCTATAATTGTGCTGCTGCTTATTGCAGCGGCGATTGGAACAATTCTTCCTCAGGCGCAATACGTCAATGTTCCAGTGAGAAACGACGAAACCATCAAAGCTTATTATGCTGATGTATATGGAGAGATCGGCAAAATCTATCATTTTCTCGGTTTCCACGACCTCTACAGTTCTGCCTGGTTTATAATTTTAGTGGGCATGCTGGCGATTTCCCTTATTGTAGCCAGTCTCGACCGATTTGTGCCGTTATATCGTTCATTAAAAAACCAGCGGGTTCTGCGCCACCGCAGCTTCATGGATAAACAGCGCATTTACGCTGAAGGTCCTGCTCCTGAGGACGCGATGTTAAAAGCGGAAGAAAAACTGAAAGAATTGAAGTATAAAGTTACTTTGGACAAAAATGGCCTGCTAGCTGAAAAAGGCCGATTTTCACGATGGGGCCCTTACGTCAATCACATAGGCCTCATCATTTTCCTGTTTGGCGTTATGCTGCGAATGATGCCTGGTTTCTATGTGGATGAAACGTTATGGATCCGCGAAGGCGAGACCCGCGCAATACCTGATGCGCCTGGTTATTTCCTGGAAAGTAAAAACTTTACAATGGAAACCTACACCGGCGAGGGTGATGAAGCGAAATTCGAAGAAGCGATCGACCGGGTCGGCTCTGTAGCGAAAAATTATCAGACGGATATCGTGTTGTACCAGACACCGGATGAAAGTCTGCCGGGCGCCACAGATGACATGGAGCAAGTTAAAGAACATGCAATTAAGGTCAATCAGCCATTGAAGTTTGATGGCTATGCAGTCTATCAGATGGATTTCAGGCAAAATGAATTAAAAGCGATGACTTTCGATCTCACCAATAAAGAAACTGAGGAATCGCTTGGTTCGTTTACAATTGATCTTGTCAACCCGGAAAAATCCTATGATCTGGGTGATGACACACGCGTTGATCTTCTCGGCTATTATCCTGATTTTTCAGGTTTTGAAAACGGTGAGCCTCAAACTGAAACCCCGGTTCCCAATAATCCCGGTTTCCTTGTAAGAATGTTTACACCTGAGACTCCAGACGGGGAAGTCAGCTTCATCGTTATCCAGAATACGATCGAACCACTTGGGGAAAATGATTATAAGCTGACGTTCCAGACAGCTGAAACCCGCGATGTATCTGGTTTGACAATCCGCAAGGACAGAACCTTGCCGATTCTTGGACTGGGAGGCCTGATCTTTATGATAGGCGTCGCACAGGGGATGTATTTCAATCACCGCCGTTTCTGGATTCAAAAACAAGAGGATGGCGAACTTGTGTTGGCCGGCCACACCAATAAAAACTGGTTTGGTTTAAAGAAAGATCTTGATCAGGTTTCCGGCTTCGCAGCACTTCCTCCCTATGTTGATCAACAGGAAGAAATTGAGAAGCAGGAAAAACTGAAGAAAGAGCAGAAACTGGAAGGTGATGAATTGTCATGACATTGGCGGAAATAAGTTCTAATTTACTGTACGTCGCTTTTTTAGCCTATTTAATAGCAACTTTTGTCTTTGGCGGAGCAGTCAAAGGCAATAAAGAAGGATCCTTCAAATCAGAAGGGCGTTGGGGGAAAATCGCTTTTATCATTACGGTGGTCGGTTTTCTTTCCCATTTCGGATACTTTATAACACGCTGGACAGCAACAGGGCATCCGCCACTCAGCAATATGTTCGAATTCACTACAGCTTTCGGTATGACGTTAGTCGGTGGATTCATCATTCTTTACCTATTATATAAAACGCCTGTTTTGGGAATGATCGTGCTTCCGGTTGCATTACTGATCATTGCATTCGCGAGTATGTTCCCAAGTGAAGTCAGTCCGTTGATTCCCGCTTTACAGACAAACTGGCTTGCGATACACGTCAGTACCGTGGTAATCGCTGAAGGTATTTTAGCGATCAGCGCAGGAGCAGGGTTAGTCTATCTCTTGAAAGTTGTCGACATGAACAAGAAGTCGAAACAACGTTTTTGGTTGGAAGCGATCATGTATTCACTGGTTCTTGTAATCGGGTTTGTTATCGCCAGCAGTTTCTTCTCGCTGACAGGCTACCAATCGGATTTCAGTTATGTGAATAAAGATGGAAATGAATCCACAATTACGTATAATATGCCTGCACTGGTCGGGATGAATGAATACACCTCATTGACCGATGGCACAATGGAGCCGTTTTTCGAAACGCCTGCAGTAGTGAATGCCAGCAAAGTGACTACGGTGCTTTGGTCGGTCTTCGTCGGAACGATTCTTTATTGGCTCATCCGGCTGGTTGCGCGTAGACGCATCGCTGCAATTTTCAAACCGTTCGTCAAGAACGTCAGCCTGCAATTGATGGACGAAATCAACTACCGCGCAGTGATCATCGGCTTTCCGCTGTTCACACTCGGCGCATTGATCTTCGCCATGATCTGGGCACAGATTGCCTGGTCCCGTTTCTGGGGCTGGGATCCAAAAGAAGTATGGGCTCTCATCACCTGGTTGTTCTATGCTGCTTATCTTCACTTGCGTCTGGGTAAAGGATGGCAAGGGGAGAAATCCGCTTGGCTTGGTGTTGTCGGATTTGCGATCATCATGTTCAACCTGGTGGCCGTCAACCTGATTATTGCGGGTCTTCACTCTTACGCGTAACAGGTACGGAGCCATATGAATTTATAAAGGAATCAAATCAAAGCGGATGGAGAAAAAGCATTATTTTTCTCCATCCGCTTTTTCAATAAGATTTGACTGCTTATATAGAAACCCATTTTTATTTATTTTTGGAAATGTTATCGGTACAATGTAAGAATAGAAGAAAGTTGGAGGGATTACGATGTCTGAGGAAATTACAATTTTGGTTGTCGATGATGAGGAAAGGATCCGCAGGTTGTTGAAAATGTACCTTGAGCGCGAAGGGTACCTTGTCGAAGAAGCGGAAAATGGCGTTGAAGCCCTTGAAATGGCCACTGAAAAAGACTATCACTGCATCCTGCTGGATTTGATGATGCCTGAAAAAGGTGGGATTGAAGTAGCGACGGAACTGCGTGAAACTAAAATGACCCCAATTATCATGCTGACTGCGAAAGGCGAAGAAGCGAATCGGGTCGAAGGTTTTGAATCCGGAGCTGATGACTATATCGTCAAACCCTTCAGTCCAAGGGAAGTGGTGCTGCGGGTAAAAGCGATTCTTCGCCGCTCATCCGCCTATTCGCCATCCGCCAATTCAACTGTTTCCAAAGATCTAGTCGTTTTTCCGCATCTGACGATTGATCATGATGCTCACCGGGTCACAGCTGACGGTACCGAAGTGAACCTGACTCCTAAAGAATACGAGTTGCTTTATTTCCTTGCCAAAGCACCGGATAAAGTTTTTGACCGGGAGCATCTGCTCAAAGAAGTTTGGCATTACGATTTCTTCGGAGACCTTCGGACAGTTGATACACATGTGAAACGACTTCGCGAAAAATTGAACCGGGTCTCGGAATCTGCTGCCAAAATGATTGTGACAGTCTGGGGAGTAGGTTATAAATTCGAGGTCGGCAATGAATAGAATATGGAATAGTGTCGTCGGGAAGCTGTGGATTACCATCCTGCTTCTCGTTTCCTTTGTCCTTTTTATTGTTACTGTACTCCTTTTGGAATTTTTGGGAAATTACCACAGCCAAACGGTTGAAGAAACTTTGAATAAGGAAGCGGCTACAATTGCCCGTATTTTCAATGAACATGGCAATTTGGACATATCATTGAATATCATCGACGATATTCTGGGTCCTGAAACAAATGCTGTCATCGCCGAAGCACCATATGAAAGTTCTTATTTTTTGCATGACGGCATGAATGGCGATGAAATCCGTGAACGCATTCTGAATGAACCTGCGTTCCAGAAAGTTTTTGAAAGTGATGAAACCGTTATGAAGGAAATGCTTCTTCCTGCTTTGTCGGGAGAAGACAGAATGGAATCCTATATTGTTTTAGCAAGTCCGCTTCAGACAGGACAGGAACTGCATGGAACAGTATTCATCTACCAGTCCCTTGAAGTGATGGACCGTACGGCTGAGAGAACCACGAACATCGTCTTCCTGTCAGCTTTCATCGCATTATTGCTTACAACATTTTTTGCATTCTTCCTTTCTTCCCGCATTACTTCGCCACTGCGTAAAATGCGTGAAGGTGCATTTGAGCTGGCGAAAGGTAATTTTGATACCAGAGTCAAATCCACTTCCAAAGATGAAATCGGCCAATTGGCAACTGCATTCAATCAGATGGGCGGCCAATTAAAACATCATCTCGAAGTTATCAGTCAGGAAAAAGAACAATTATCCAGTATCTTGACATCAATGGCTGATGCTGTCATTACTTTCAATCAAGATAAAACTGTCCTGCTCAGCAATCCCCCTGCAGAAAAGCTGCATGAAAACTGGCTGTTGAAAAAAGCGATTCCTGAAGGAAAGCCTCTTCCGCTCGAACTGTATCATATGCTGGACCACGTTCTTCATTTTGAGGAAGAGCTGGAAGAAGAGCTTGAAATTGAAGGAGCTTACTACGCAGTATCATTCAGCCCGCTATACAGCGGTGACTCGGTCCGTGGGGCTGTGGCTGTCCTGCATGATATGACAGAACAGCATAAACTGGAAAAACTGCGTGAAGACTTCATTTCCAATGTATCCCATGAATTGCGGACACCAATAGCCATGCTTCAGGGATATAGCGAAGCTCTGCTTGATGATGTCGGTGCAACAGAGGAAGAACGCCGGGAAATGACGAAAATCATTTATGAAGAATCTCAGCGGATGGGCCGGCTTGTAACAGATTTGCTTAATCTGGCCAGACTGGAATCCGGACACATGCGACTTTATAAAGAAGTCGTCCAGCTAAATAATGTCATCGAGCGCATGACCCTTAAATTCGCTCAGGCTGCGAAAGAAAATGGAATTGAATTGTCTTTTGATACGGATATTGATGATTGGACAGCTGCTGAAATTGATGAAGACAGAATTGAGCAAGTAATGACCAATCTTATCGACAATGCGCTGCGCCATACACCAGAAGGCGGAAGGGTAATTGTGAAGGCACAGCAACAGAATAATTTTGCTAAGATATCCGTCAATGACACAGGTTCGGGTATATCCGAAGAGGACAAAGCTTTTGTCTTTGAGCGTTTCTACAAAGCAGACAAAGCCCGTACACTCGGCAAAGGCGGAACCGGGCTTGGCTTGGCGATTGCCAGCAATATCGTCAAGGCTCACGACGGTGTAATCGATGTGGAAAGTGAATTTGGTAAAGGAACTTCATTCTTTTTCCTGCTGCCACTGAAAAAGATGTAACTTAATTCGACATAAAACGACTAATTCTAAGAACGGGGGGAGTATATGAATGACTCCGTTTTCCACAGGCTTTATGACCAGTACCATCAGGATGTTTTCCAATTCCTGATTTATTTGGTTAAGAACCGCCATATCGCGGAAGATCTCATGCACGAAGTTTATATTCGGGTATTTCGGGCTTATGACCGCTTTGAAGGCAAAAGCACTGAGAAGACATGGCTTTTTTCCATCGCCAAAAATGTTGCCATCGATCATTTCCGAAAAGCTTCAGTGAGGCAAAAGCATTCGATGGAGCATTTCGACTGGGAAACGCAGCAGTTGACTTCTTCTGAGCGTTTGCCGGAAGAGCTGTCTTTATTGAATGAAGATAAGCTCTCATTATATAAAGCGTTGGATACTTGCACAGGAGACCAGAAAATGGTCGTCATCATGCGCTTCTTCCAGGATTTGTCCATTGCCGAAACTGCTGAAATCCTTGATTGGTCAGAAGGAAAGGTCAAAACGACCCAGCACCGTGCAATCAAATCCCTGCGCCAAAAATTAACCGCAAAGGAAGGGGGATTGCAAAATGCCGAATAACAAATGGGATGAAGAAAACATCGAAAATTTGTTAAAGGATTTCCCCGCTATCAAAGACGAAAGACCAAAAGAAGAAGTTTTTAAACGGCTCCAAAAAACAGAAAGACCCCATAAAAAATCGAAGAACTGGGTGCCGCTTCTAGTTGCGGCTCTGGCATTTATCACGTTCGGTGTGCTGCTGGCGTCCATGCTCGGCCAAAGCAGCGATGAGAGTGCTTATGATATGAGCGGTTCGGAAGGCGAGGGTGCTGAAGAAAGTACAGCAGAAAGCGGAGACGCTAACTCAGCTGCTACGGAAGATAGTGGAGGTGCAGAATCGGAGTCAGCGGCAACCGAATCTTCTGAAGAAGCGGATTCAGAAGAAGGTTCAGATTCTTTCAATGCTATGGAATCCGCCGCAGGTCCACCTGAAATTACTCTTAATGAAGAGCAATTGGAAGGCATTTCCTTGTTCACTGTGGGCTTGACTGAAAATGCGATTGTTATCCCGGTGTCATTTGTGATTTGGGAGGACCGATTGGTGGAAGATTTTGGAACCGCTGATGTGGATGCAGTTGAACTCTATAATCGATATGCAGCCGAACTTGATGAAGAAGCATTGGGGTTTGATGAATATCACCCATACAGCGGAACAATTGATGCGACTGCAGAAGGGGTTCAACATGAATTGCCCGCTGCTCATGAATACGACATGGCTTCCGCCGCGATGAGTGTTTATTTCAATTCGTTGGCAGCTACGTTTTCCGATGCCTCTGAAATTTCAATCGTCGACGAATCCGGAAATGCTGCGAATTTTGATCAGGTAGGACAGGTTCAAGCGATTCAGCCTGGCATCACAAATATCGCCTACTATTCGTATAGTACCGCAGATACAGAACGCTATCTTGTACCTGGTTATGATATGCCGCATGAAAATGTTTCAGCAGCTTTGGAAGCCATGAAATCCTCACCAAACGATCTATATGAATCTGTCGTGCCACAGGATTTGGAGTATTCCGTTTCTGAAAACGACAGAACAGTTACGGTGGAGTTTACTGAACCGGTGGATTTCAATTCTTATGAGTATAGAGAAGCAGTATTCTTGATAGAAGGAATGGTTCTGACCGCGGACTCTTTCGGCAAGGAATTGATGATTGCCAATACCGTGGATACAAACTGGAACAAGTATGATTTCACGAAACCATTACCGGTTCCTGCAGGGATAAACGTTAAGGAATATAATTATTAATTGACGAGGCGCATTGTAAGCAAAGCTGTTTACAATGCGCCTTTTTTCAATTATCATTAATTTGTAATTAAATAAAATATCGATTCATCTTCGGGGCAGGGTGCAATTCCCTACCGGCGGTAATTGAACGATTGTTCATAAGCCCGCGAGCCGTAAAACGCAGGATTTGGTGAGATTCCAAAGCCGACAGTATAGTCTGGATGGGAGAAGGTGAAGGTGCGGACGTGTGTCGTTTACTGTAAACGGAACGCTGTTTTAAGTGTGCCTTTTCTCCCTTAAGTGGTTTTCAGCTTAAGGGATTTGCTATGTAACAACACGATCCAAGCCTTTCTTCTGGTGAATCACGACAAGGAGAGAGGAATAATGAAGAACAAAAAATTACAGTCGATGATTGTAATCGGGATGCTGAGCAGTATTTCATTTATCTTGATGCTGTTTAATTTCCCTTTGCCAGCATTGCCGGCATTTTTGAAAGTGGATTTTAGTGATGTGCCAGCTTTGATAGCGGCTATTACAATGGGGCCGGTAGCCGGTATACTGGTAGCGTTCTTTAAGAACGTGCTGGATTGGTTATTCCAAGGAAGCCCAACAGGTGTCCCAGTAGGACATTTGGCGAACTTTGCGACAAGCATCTTATTTTTTATGCCTGTCTATTACATCTATAACAAGATTTCGACTAAAAAAGGCATGATTTTTGGATTGGCCGCTGGAACACTTTCAATGGCAATCGGTATGAGCATTCTCAACTACCTGGTATTTCTGCCAATGTACACGTATTTCCTGAATATGCCCGCTGAAACCGGCAATGCACTGTTCGGAACGATCGTTTTGGGTATTCTGCCGTTCAATTTGATTAAAGGTATTTTATTGACGCTGGTGGTTCTGCTGATGTTCAGCAGCATGCACAGGTGGATTGAGAAGCAGCGCCTTTACTATCAAGCCTGAAATAAATAACGATATAATAATAGATGGAATAAGAAAATCCCCTGAGAAAATTTTTCTCAGGGGATTTTCTGTACAATCAATAATCAGTCTTCATATTTTAATGGATCGCCTTCAAAAGGAGCGTCCGCCACTTTGATGGAATCTGTTGGACAGCCTTCAAATGCATCTTCCATATCCTCTTCCAATTCGTCTGGAACTTCAGTGTTCCCCGTGTTATCATCTAGGATAACAAACGCAATTCCTTCATCATCATAGTCATAAATGTCGGGTGCTGCAGCTCCACAAGCGCCACAAGCGATACAAGTATCTTTATCGACAATGGTATACTTAGCCATAATCTTATTCCTCTCCTTTATCTCCGAACAAGTTCAGTTATACTATCGTTTTCATTCTAAAGGTGTTTGAGTAGTTTTTCAACCAAAAACCGCTAGGGGGCGCAGTCTTGTTATTTGAAGATATTCTTATCACGATTTTAAAAGCGGTGGATGGCGAGCGGACGATTTCCTCACCCTATCATTTGATAAAAGGGAAAAAATCCGGACAGACAATTCAGGACATCGGCTATTATAAACTTCACCCATACTTCGGGGTTATGCCGAAATTAGAAAAAAAGGTCTATGATAAAGCCGTCCAAAAATTATTTGAACAAGGGTTCATCATAACAGATGGACAGGTTGTGAGAATGACGGAAGCGTCCATGGCACTGCAGACGCCGGTTCCTTTGCTTAATGGATGGAAGTATCGCGGAAAAGAACAATTGTTTATGGCGCGGCTTTCCTTGATTGTCCAGTCACTTTCACAAATTCATCAGAATCAGCGAGCTTTCGATCCGGTAGTGATTGCGGAAGACATACAGCAATGGGTGAAAAAATATTTACATAAAATTAATTACCGTGATGCTGAAAGTTGTCGGAACTTCAAAACAGAGTTGGCAGTCAGCCTGTCGAAGGTTGATGTGGATGCTGCCGGTAAAAGAATTGTTGTCCAAAGACTTTCAGGATTTAAAATCGGAGGTTTGACCTGGGAACAAATAGCAGCCGCAGAAAGATTGGAAGTCATTGATATCAAATTGCAAGCGATTGAAACATTGCATGCGTGGATGGATGTTCTGGAAACCCGACAGTTTCCTATGATGAGTGAACTGTTGGATGGTGTTATCCAACAATCTTCTTTGACGGAAACTGCAAGAAGGACCGAATATTATTTCAGAAATGGCCGAAGCCTTGAAGAAATTGCCGCTTTGAGAGGGTTGAAGACGAGTACGATTGAAGACCATTTTGTAGAGCTGGCAATGAATGACCCAGGGTTTGATATTCTTGCTTTTATGGATGGAAGTCTCTACAGCAAGATAATTGCTGTCAGCCATTCCCGGAATACCAAAAGGCTTAGGGATATTAAAGAAGCCATACCGGAGGCAGGTTACTTCCAAATTCGGCTTGCGTTAGCGACAAAGGGGGAAACGTTATGAATCTGGAAAAAACATTATTTGATACGTACGGATTTACGTCTTTCCGTCCTGGACAAAAGGAAGTGATTGAAAAAATCCTTGGGGGCCAAGACGTAATCGCCTTATTGCCGACAGGGATGGGCAAATCGATGTGCTACCAGCTTCCTGCTCATCTGATGGAAGGAAGTGTACTGGTTGTTTCGCCGCTCTTATCGCTGATGCAAGATCAAGTAGCTCAATTGAAAAAGATGGGGGAAAAATCAGTGGCTGCTATCAATTCTTTCCTTGATCCTGCTGAGCGCTCAAACATTCTGCACAACTTGAATACTTACCGTTTTATTTTTATTTCTCCTGAAATGCTGGTACAGCCCTATATCAAAAATAAATTGATGGGACTGAACATTTCATTGCTTGTTGCTGATGAAGCTCATTGCATTTCACAATGGGGCTTTGATTTTCGTCCGGATTATCTTAGGATAGCAGAAATTATGCCAGCTCTCGGCCATCCGCGGGTTCTGGCGCTGACCGCCACTGCCACTGCTAAAGTAACGGAGGAAATCAAACAGTATCTGAAGCTTTCAGAACCATTTATCTATACACACCCGATGGACCGGAAAAATATTGCTTATGATATAAAGAAATTTGAAAACGGCAAGGAGAAATTGGAGTGGCTATCCACTTTTGTGGCAGCCAATAAAGGACCGGGTATCATATACGCCGGTACACGGAAAAAATCCCAGGAATTATCCAACCTTCTCAGCCTATCCGGAATCCGTACGGCGTTCTATCATGGGGGCATGGAACATCAGGACAGGATTTTTGTCCAGCAGCAATTTCAGAATGGTGAATTGGAATGGGTTTGTTCAACCAATGCTTTTGGAATGGGCGTACATATCCCGGATATTGGCCATGTAATCCATTTTCAGGTGCCGACTTCCATAGAAGGCTATGTTCAGGAAGTTGGGCGAGCAGGCAGGAATGGTGATCCGGCTCTGGCAACCTTATTGTACGCTGCGGGAGACGAGGATCTTCTTGCAAACCTTGTCCTGGATGATTTGCCAACGAATCATGAAATAAGGGAAGTTTACCAGAATGAAGGTGACCCGGCACAATTGGTCGATCAGGGGATTGTAAGAGAAACTTCTTTGAGAGTGATTTCCTATTGGAAGAATCATTTAAGTGAGCAAGACACCATTATTCAAATCGCACAACAAAAAAATGAAAAAATAAAGCAGTCTGCTAAAATCAGGAAATTGATCAATTTGGAAAGCTGTGTTAGAGAATATGTGCTGGAATGCTTTGATCAGCAATTGCATATCAAGCCGGAAAACTGCTGCATCAATGATCATCTGAATTTTGCTGACTTTCTTACCCACCGGGAAACTGTGGATATTCAAGTATTGGATACATGGGAAAGCCGCTTGAATGCAATCTTACCTTGTTAATAATGTATTATTATGGCATTTACAAATGGGACTTTTTTCGTCATAATGAAGTTATCAGATAAGATAGGGGTAATTAATGAATGGACAAAAAAAATTATCGTGAATCCTTGGAAAAAGATCGCCAGGAAATCATTACGGATAGCAATTCCACCCTGTCACGGAGAGCGCATCGACAAACAGGCAGTCAGAAGACCCAAAAACGGAAAAATCTCTTGTTGCCTGCATTGTTCTTCATTTTCATCCTGATTCCGGTAACGATCCTGATATATGTGGCTTTTGTTTATGAGCCGAATGACACCTTGATCGGAGCGGAAAATGAAAACGAAGTAAGTTTTGAAAACACGTCATCACCTGAAGAAAACTCAGTTCTCGTTCCGGAAGAAACAGAGGAAGATGTGGCCGATGAAACGGAAGAAGCTGCTGACGAAAAATCCGAGGAAACTGACGCGGCAGCTGAAGAGAAAAAGGATGACACCGTAAAAGAAGATACGTCTGAAGAAACGGAAGAACCGGCTGAAAGTGAAACGCCTGCAGAACAGGAAACGCCTGCAGCGGAAACACCAAGTACACCTGAACCGGAAGAACCTGCGGGCAGTGATGCTGTTGGAGCGAAAACGGTCATTGTAAAAGACAACGAAACTTTGTACCGGATCGCGGTGAATAATTATGGAGCTTCAGGAGCTGGAGCTGCTGTAGAAAAAATCAAACAAGCTAATGGTTTGAGTTCGAATGAAATTTATGCAGGACAGAAGTTAATCCTTCCATAATAGAGGGTACTCTTATATTGAGTAAAAACTTAAATCATATCATGAGACAGGAGTGGGCAAATGTTCGTAAAAAGCGCAATGATCAAAAAAGAAAAATGCTATACTGTTAAACCGGAGGATTCAGTGCAGATTGGCCTGGATTTGCTGGAGAAATTTTCGGTCGATGCCTTGCCGGTAGTGGAAGGCAATAAATTCAAAGGCATCTTCACTTGGTACCATGCCTATAAGGCTTTCTTCAATGCAGGACAAAGCAAGGAAGAGTACATAAGTTCAACAAAAGTTAAAGATGTTTTGGTAAATGAAGATGTTTTCCTTAGCCTGGATGATGTCTACGAAAAAGCTTTAGTGGAGCTAAGTGATTTCCCGATCATAGCTGTTGTGGAAGAAGGGGAATTCCTTGGGATCGTTACTCGCTTTGACCTGGTTAACCAGCTGCAAAGCGCATTCGGGATGAAGAAATCCGGTTACCGCATCACATTTACATCTGTCGAATCCGAAGGCCGCATCGGTCGTCTGGGCGAGCTGATCGAAAAATTCAAAGAATCGGTCATTTCACTTGTAACTTTTGATGAAACCGATAAAGTCGTACGGGGAATCGTCTTGAAAATCCGCAAAAAAGACAATGTTGATAAATTCGTAAAAGAACTTGAAAAATCCGGATTCCGTGTACTGGATATTTCAGAAGATTAATAGGAAAATAAAAGGGGCTTAAGCAGAACTTGCTTATGCCCCTTTATTGATTGGAGGAGTGGTGCATTTGAAATATCTTTTTCGTGCAGGGCTTGCAGCTGCCGCACTGCTCTTATACATGTACAGAAACGCGAATAAGATTCATAAGAAAAGACATATTATCAAACTGGAAACCCGTCATGGGTTCCGTCCTTTTCGTCTGCTTTTTGTCGCAGACATCCACCGGAAGAAGTTGCCGGAAAACTTCATCACGAATCCTTTGGATGCTGTCGTGATTGGAGGGGATTTTACGGAACGGGGTGTGCCTATGAAGAGGACTGCTGATAATTTGCGGATTTTAACTGAAGCCTCACCGGTGTTTTTTATTTGGGGTAATAACGATGAAGAGGTTGGAGAGCGCAATCTGCGGAAATTACTGGGCCATTTTCAGGTGACTATTCTGGATAATGAATCAGTGGAATTATTCAACAATCCGCACCTGAAATTAGTGGGGGTTGATTTTTTCAGCGACAGGGAAGAAAAGCTGAAAAAAGCTTTCTCAAAAGTTGAACGTGATGATACCGTCCTTTTTGCATCCCATACGCCGGCTGTTTTTAAATACTTGCAATCAGCAGAAGGCCCTGGGTTCATGATGGCCGGGCATACACACGGAGGTCAGATCAGAATAGGGAGAATCGGACTTTATAAAAAAGGCTCCCTTCGAAAGTTTGGCAGACGCTATCAACTCGTTACTAACGGCTATGGGACTACATCGCTTCCGTTGCGGCTTGGAGCTGAAGCGCAGTATCACATTTTGGAATTTATACCTTTAGAAGGCAATGGCTTTCAGCGAGTGGCGAAGAATACGTAAATCTTCTATGCTTATAAGAGGAGTAAAGTAATGCAACAGGCAGGAGTTGGCTTAAATGGAGAATACAGATGTTGTAATCATTGGCGGCGGCCCTTGCGGACTGTCAGCCGCAATTGAATTGAAAAAAGCGGGACTGCAGACAATTGTCATCGAAAAAGGAAATGTCGTAAATGCAATTTATCAATATCCGACTCATCAGACCTTTTTCAGTTCCAGTGAACGGCTCTCAATAGGCGGCATCCCATTCATAACAGAAGAGAGAAAACCGAGAAGAAATCAGGCCCTTGTATACTACCGAAATGTCGTAACTATGGCGGGATTGGATGTGCGAGCTTATGAAACGGCTCTTTCGGTGGAAAAAGATGGGGATTTTATCATCACTACATCCAAGGGCGTCTATCGGTCAAAATATCTTGTTGCCGCAACAGGTTATTACGATCAACCCAACACACTTGATGTCGAAGGTGCAGAACTGCCTAAAGTGATGCATTATTTCAAGGAAGGGCATCCTTATTTCAATCAGGATGTTTTAGTGATCGGCGGTAAAAATTCAGCGGTTGACGCAGCTTTGGAATTACACAAAGCGGGCAGCCGCGTGACAGTTTCCTATCATGGCACCAGTTATTCCAAAAGCATCAAACCTTGGATTCTCCCCGAATTCGACGGTTTGGTGCGTAAAGGCGAAATCAGTATGCTGTTCGATTCGATGGTAGACCGGATTACAATGGATTCTGTAGAACTGACCGCAGATGACAGAAAAGTATTCATCAAAAATGATTTTGTCTTTGCAATGATCGGATATCATCCGGATCATGAATTTTTAAAAAGCATGGGCATTGTAATCGATGAAGCGACCGGCAGACCTGAATTTGATGAAGAATCCATGGAAACAGGAGTCGACGGTCTGTTCATTGCCGGAGTTATAGCTGCCGGAAATAATGCCAATGAAATATTTATTGAAAATGGCCGTTTCCATGGTGAACAGATTGCCGCAGCAATTTGCAGCAGAGAAGGACTGAAATAGGTTTCGGGATGAAAATTACAAATTATTAGTAAGCATGCAGCAAGAGCATCGGAAGGAGATTCGGTCATGAAGAAAAAAGTATCGCTGATCACGACGGGAGGCACAATCGCATCCCGTGAAATTTCAAAGGGTTTATTGAAATCCGGAGCTATCTCAGGTCAGGAACTGGCAGAGTTATGCCAGCTGCCATTAGATATAGAAGTGAAAGTAATCGATATATTTCAATTGCCAAGTATGCATATTGGCTTCGAACAAATGCTTAAAATCCAAAAAGCGGTCGAAAAGGAATTTCAGGATGACTCCGTCAGTGGTGTAGTGGTTACCCATGGTACAGACACGCTTGAAGAAACCGCTTTTTTTCTGGATCTGACTATCGACGACAGTCGTCCGGTAGTAGTGACTGGTTCACAGCGGGCACCGGAGGAAGTCGGGACAGATGTTTATTCGAATTTGCGTAACTCAATAAATGCAGCAGTGGACAAAACGCTTCACGATGTGGGAACAGTAGTGGTTTTCAACGAACGGATCTATTCAGCAAAATACGTGAAAAAAGTGCATTCGAGCAATCTGCAGGGATTCGATTCGTTCGGACATGGTTATTTGGGCATCATCGATAATGATAAAGTCAGAGTTTACCAAAAGCCCATTTATCGCGAAATACATAATGTAATCGACAGTATTCCACGTGTGGATATAGTGAAATGCCATTCGGGCCAGGATGGCTACATCGTCGATATGCTTGTCAAAGGCGGATCGAAAGGCATTGTTTTGGAAGCTGCAGGGCGAGGGCAGGTTTCACCATTTATGGTGGAATCGATCAGCCAGGCTGTAGAGCAAGGCGTATATGTTGTCCTTACTACAAGTGCCGAGGAAGGCAATGTCTATCCCTCTTACGGCTATCCTGGCAGTGCCCATGATTTGCTTTCAAAAGGCGTATTTTTAGGAAGTGATTATGACAGTAAAAAAGCCCGTATTAAATTGGCGGTGGCATTATCGTCTGCAGGCAAAATTGATAATCAGACATTTTCCATATAATTGGTTAAATTTCAGCTGGCGGCTAAAAATTCATAATATATCGTGATATACTGAAAGTACTATGAGCAAAGGAGCATCACGATGATAATATTACTTACTGTAGCGATAGCTCCTAGCCTGGCATTATTCAGTTATTTCTATTTGCGGGATCAATTTTCACAGGAGCCTTCCAAACTGCTGTTTCAAAGTTTCATCTATGGAGCAGTTCTGACGTTTCCGATTCTGTTTTTACAATATGTCTTTAAAGAAGAACAGGTATTCAGCAATATACTGGCGACCAATATTCTGTTCCCCAGTACTATAGAAGAATTTTTTAAATGGCTTGTTATACTGATTGCTATTTTCAGACATGTGGATTTTGAAGATCCTTATGATGGGATCCTCTATGGAGCAAGTGTTTCACTGGGATTTGCGACAGTTGAAAATATCCTCTATCTATTGGAATTCGGGACTGATATCGCTTTTATCAGAGCTTTGCTTCCCGTTTCAAGCCATGCGCTGTTTGGCGTCGTCATGGGATATTATTATGGGAAAGCCAAATTTTCACACGATGGAGTTCAGCATAAATGGCTGTTCCTGGCATTGTTCATACCGTTTGGGCTGCATCTTTTATACAACGCAAGCCTCTGGTCCAATAATAATCTTCTGGCAGGCGCTGCACCGTTTATGCTGTTCCTGTGGTGGTTCGGCCTTAGAAAAGTGAAGCAGGCCCATTTATTGTCCTTATCACATTACCACCAGCAAAATTCCAAAATGCCATGAATTAATTATCATAACTATTCAGCCCGGGGTCTTCGGGCTTTTTTCTATGTATTTTTTGCTAGTAAGGCCTTTTAAAGCAGAGCGGGCGCTGTCGCTTTTCTTTGTCCAGACTCCAGCGACCAGATTCTCGGATCATAAGCCACTCTGGCTGTGCGGCTGAAAACACGCCGCTTCGCCAGATCGTCTTATGCCTTTCGAATCTACATGGTCGCTTCCGCTTTACTTGTGTCCAGACTCCAGCTGCCCAGCTCTTCGGGTCATAAGCCAGCCCAGCTGCGTGGCTAATCGCCACTTCGCTGTTCTGTCTTATGCCTTTCAGAGCTTAGCGGGCGCTGTCGCTTTTCTTGTGTTAAAATAACTTGAATACATACGATGAGGTGACTTTTTTGACGAAATCAATCCAAATAGCGCTCGATGGTCCTGCTGCTGCAGGCAAGAGCACAATCGCAAAAATCGTAGCTGAGAAATTAGGCTATATTTATATCGATACAGGCGCAATGTACCGTGCTATTACATTAAAGGCTATACGGGAAGGCATCAATTTAGAGAGCGGTGAAGAGGCTGGGCGCCTGCTTGCAGATACACGGATAGACCTGCAGCCTTCACAAGATGGTCAATTGGTCTTTTTGGATGGAAAAAATGTGACAGAAGACATCCGGTCACAAAATGTGACGAATTCCGTCTCTATGATGGCAGCACATGAATCCGTACGAAAACAGATGGTGAAGCTGCAGCAGATACTGGCTTCCGGCAGAGGTGTGGTGATGGATGGACGTGATATCGGCACTCAGGTACTGCCGAATGCCGAGCTGAAAGTTTTCATGTCTGCGACTGTTGAAGAACGTGCGCGGCGCCGTTTTGAAGAGAACAAAAAAAGAGGAATCGATACGCCGCTGGATGATCTGCAAAAAGAGATTGCCGCGCGGGACAAAATGGACAGCGAAAGGGAAGTATCCCCACTGCGTCAGGCACAGGATGCGCTTTATCTCGATACAACGAATTTATCTATTGTCGACGCCGCATCCGAAATTCTAAAATTAGCGGAAGAAAGGTTGGACTGACGTGAATTTATATACATTCGGCAAAGCTTTGGTCAAGACGGCATTAACCCCGCTTTATCGGTTTGAAGTGACAGGAACAGAGAAATTCCCGGATCAGGGTGGGATTTTATTGTGTTCCAATCATATACATGCACTGGATCCGCCGGTAGTCGGAATGACTTCGCCGCGTACCGTCCACTTCATGGCAAAAGAAGAACTGTTCAAAGTGCCGGTGCTCGGTCGTATCCTTCCCCAAGTCAATGCATTCCCAGTGAAACGTGGGATGAGTGACAGGGAAGCGCTGCGCAGTGCTTTGAGGATTTTGAAAAACGGGGATGTTGTAGGACTATTCCCTGAAGGTACGCGATCTACTGACGGCGTTTTGAAAAAAGGGTTGAGTGGAGCCGGGTTTTTCGCTTTGAGAGGGGATGCTGATGTCATGCCATGTGCTATCATTGGTCCCTATAAGCCTTTCCGAAAAGTGAAAGTCGTCTACGGAGAGCCTGTTCTGATGGCTCCTTACCGTGAACGGAAAGCATCAGCGGAAGAAGTAACGTCGGTCATCATGGAGAGCATCCAAAAACTTCTGGACGAAAACTCGGAAAAATAAGGGATAATTTTTGTTTTTATTAGAGAATTCGAATAAAATAGAAGTTGGATAGTTTGTGAAGGAGGGCTACTTATGTCTGAGGAAATGAACATGATGGAAAACAATGGGTTCCAAACTGGAGATCACGTTAAAGGTACAGTTGCTAAAATCGAAGAGAAAGCAGTAACAGTTACAATCGAAGGTGCTCCTTTTGATGGGGTTATTCCAATCAGTGAGTTATCGAGCCTCCATATTGAAAAAGCATCAGATTCCGTACAAGTGGGAGATATTCTTGATCTGGTGATTACAAAAGTGGAAGACGAGAACTTTGTTTTATCCAAACGAAAAGTGGATGCCGAACAAGCATGGGATAAATTAGAAGAAAAATTCAATTCGGGTGAAATCATCGAAGCGGAAGTTAAAGATGTGGTCAAAGGCGGACTGGTTGTTGACCTTGGCGTCCGCGGATTTGTGCCGGCTTCCCTTGTCGAAGATTATTTTGTGGAATCATTCGAAGATTATAAAGGCAGAGTCATGACTTTTAAAATAGTTGAGATGGAAAAAGAAAATAATCGTCTGATACTTTCTCACCGCGCAGTGGTCGAGAAAGAGAAAGAATCGCACAAAGTGGAAGTGATGGAAAATATCCATCCAGGCGATGTGATTGAAGGTAAAGTGCAGCGTATTGCATCTTTCGGTGCCTTTGTTGATATCGGAGGAGTGGATGGCCTTGTCCACATTTCCCAGCTTTCCCATGAACATATCGACCAGGTATCTGATGCGGTGACAGAAGGACAGGAAGTGAAGGTTAAAGTACTTTCAGTTGATCGTGATGCTGAACGGATTTCGCTTTCCATCAAAGATACACTGCCTGGACCATGGGATTCCATTGAAGAGAAAGCGCCAAAAGGTTCTGTTCACACCGGAAAAGTTAAACGCCTTGTAAGCTATGGGGCATTTGTTGAAGTGTTGCCGGGTGTTGAAGGTCTCGTGCACATCTCACAGATTGCCCATAAACACATTGCGACACCTAACGAAGTGATCAGTGAAGGTGACGAAGTTCAAGTGAAAGTCCTTGATGTCAATAAAGAAGATAAACGCCCGTCATTAAGCATCAAGGAACTTCAGGAAAAAGAAGGCGAACAGGATTTCTCTGATTATGATATTCCTGAAGAATCCAGCGGCTTCTCCATCAGTGATGTCATCGGCGATAAATTGAAAGGGTTCAAATCCGAGTAAATGTCGAGGGCTCAACGCAAGATGGATCATATCAATTATGCTTTGACTGCTGGCCAAGGAGCGGGGACAATGTTTGAAGACATTCGTTTTGTCCATCAGGCATTACCCGGTCTTGGAGTAGAAGATATCGATTTGCGTCCAAAAACAGGTGATTTGAATTTAAAATCACCTGTTTTTATTAATGCTATGACAGGCGGCGGCGGAGATCATACAGAAAAACTCAATGGTATGCTCGCCAGAGTGGCGAAGGAAACAGGAATGGCTATGGCAGTCGGATCTCAAATGTCAGCGATAAAGGACCGTTCTGAAAGGCCGTCATTCAAAGTCGTTCGAAAAGAGAATCCGGACGGCATCATATTTTCGAATCTCGGCAGTGAAGCGACCTTTGACCAAGCTATGGAGGCTGTAGAAATCATTGAAGCGGACGCTCTCCAGATTCACTTGAATGTGGTGCAGGAGCTGACGATGCCTGAAGGTGACCGTGATTTTAAAGGTGCGCTTGAAAGAATTCACCATATTTCAGAATCTCTTCCAGTGCCGGTCATTGTTAAAGAAACGGGATTTGGAATTTCATATGAAACGGCTCTGAAGTTGGCCGGCACCAAGGTAGCTGCCATCGATGCAAGCGGATACGGCGGGACGAATTTCGCGAAAATCGAAAACGAGCGCCGCGCGAAAAAGCTGGATTATTTTCAGGAATGGGGCATTCCGACAGCCGCGGCTATTATCGAAGTCAAAAAAGCTTTCAATGGCATCGTTTTAGCTTCAGGCGGAATTAAAAATGCCCAGGATATCATTAAGTCATTTGTGCTCGGAGCGGATGCAGCGGGTCTGGCGGGCTCTTTTTTAAAGACTGCGATCGATGAAGGTGAATCAAAACTGATCGAGAGCGTCTTCGAGCTGCATGAAGATCTGGCGATGATGATGACGGCACTCGGTGCTGGCAATATCCGTGATCTTCAGCGATGTCCGATTGTGATTTCCGGTAATTTGGGCAATTATCTGATTGCGAGGGGCTTTGATCCGGCTGTTTTTGCAAATCCTGTGAAAAACTGAATATTGCACCATTGGAGGGGGATGGACATTTACACGATGCCGTCCTCTTTTTCGTGTATAATAGGTATATTAGAAGTGGAAGGATGAAATTATTATGTCAAAACCGGTAGTAGCAATAGTCGGCCGGCCGAACGTAGGTAAGTCTACGATTTTTAATCGTATAGTAGGAGAACGCGTTTCCATCGTGGAAGATATTCCAGGAGTGACGCGTGACCGTATTTACAGTTCTGCAGATTGGCTGACACATGAATTCAATATAATCGATACAGGCGGGATCGACCTCCGGGACGAACCGTTTCTTGAACAAATTCGGCAGCAGGCAGAGATTGCCATGGACGAAGCCGATGTAATCATTTTTCTGGTCAACGGCAGGGATGGCGTGACCGTCCAGGATGAGCAAGTTGCTAAAATCCTGTTCCGTGCGAAAAAGCCTGTCATTTTGGCAGTCAATAAAATCGATAATCCTGATATGAAATCGATGATTTACGATTTTTATACACTTGGCATGGGTGAGCCTTTTGCAATCTCTGGCTCTCACGGACTTGGTCTTGGCGATCTCTTGGATGAAGTCGCTAAAAATTTCCCTAAGGAAGACGAAGAGGATTATCCTGAGGACGTTATCAAGTTCTCATTGATCGGACGTCCGAATGTGGGCAAATCATCTTTGGTCAATTCATTCCTTGGGGAAGAACGTGTAATTGTGAGCGAAGTGGCTGGCACAACCAGGGACGCAGTTGATACCCAATATGAATATGAAGGTCAACCGTATGTCATCATTGATACAGCCGGAATGCGCAAAAAAGGGAAAGTCTATGAAACCACTGAAAAATACAGTGTGCTTCGCGCTTTACGTGCTATTGAACGATCCGATGTTGTTCTTGTGGTCCTGAATGCTGAAGAAGGCATACAGGAACAGGACAAGAAAATTGCGGGATATGCCCATGAAGCTGGCAAAGCGGTAATAATCGTCGTCAATAAATGGGATGCTATTGAAAAAGATGAAAAAACGATGAATGTAATGACGCGCAAAATTCGCGAACATTTCCTTTTCCTGGATTATGCTCCGATCATGTTCGTTTCAGCTATCAGCGGCAAACGTGTGCACAGCATACTTGAAACCATCAATAAAGTGAATGAAAACCATTCACGCCGCATACAGTCGAGCATTCTGAATGAAGTCATCGCCGATGCTGTGGCGATGAACCCGGCACCATCGGATAAAGGACAGCGACTGCGCTTATATTACGTGACGCAAGTGGCAGTTCAGCCGCCTACTTTCGTGGTATTTGTCAATGAACCGGAATTGATGCATTTCAGTTATATAAGATTTCTGCAGAACAGGATACGGGAAAGTTTCGATTTTGAAGGCACACCCCTCCGTCTTATTACCCGTGCCCGCACTTAATAGGATAAAGGTGGTAGTTTGATTATGGAAAAAATTACTGTATATGGGGCCGGGAGCTGGGGGACAGCTCTAAGCTACGTTCTTGCTCAAAATGGCCATGACATCTTGCTTTGGTCACATCGCGCTGAACAGGCAGAAGAAATAAACAGGCACAGTAATGAAAGATATTTAAAAGGCATCAAGCTTCCTGACAGTCTTAAAGCGACCAGCAACATCGAAGAGGCTGTGAAGCATGCAGATGTTCATGTTCTGGCGGTTCCGACAAAAGCGATGCGTGAAGTGTCAGCGGACATCGCTGGATACATTGAAAAACCATCACTTTTTGTCCATGTTTCCAAAGGCATCGAACCGGATAGCCTGAAACGTGTCAGTGAGCTGATCCGTGAAGAAATTCCGGAAAAATGGATTGAGGATCTTGTTGTGTTGTCGGGACCGAGCCATGCTGAAGAAGTGGTGCTCGAGCATCCGACCACAGTGACTGCGGCATGTGAAAACACTCATTCCGCCGAACGGGTTCAGGATATGTTCATGAACCAGTATTTCCGTGTCTATACGAATACGGATGTGATAGGTGTGGAAATCGGCGGCGCGTTGAAGAATATCATCGCGTTAGCGGTGGGGATTACCGATGGCCTCGGCCTCGGGGACAATGCAAAAGCGGCCATCATGACGCGTGGACTGGCAGAAATAGCCCGTCTGGGTGTGAAAATGGGCGCGACGCCGTTGACGTTCTCTGGGTTGACTGGTGTCGGTGATTTGATCGTCACTTGTACAAGCCAGCATTCAAGAAACTGGCGCGCAGGCAATATGCTTGGAAAAGGCAAATCACTTGATGAAGTGCTGGAGGAAATGGGCATGGTAGTCGAAGGGATACGTACAACAAAAGCTGCGCATCAAATGGCGAAAGCTTTTGAAGTGCCTATGCCGATTACAGAGGCCCTATACAGCGTCCTGTTCGAGAATGTGCCAACTGATGAAGCGGTCGGGCATTTGATGGGCAGAATGAAGAAAAATGAAATGGAAGACCTGATCGACTTGCTTTAAGCTGGGTATTGAAGCGGCGCAAATGTGCTGCTTCTTTTTTTTTGGCATGGATTGGTGCGGTTCGATCAGAAGCAGTAAATTGTACTGTCACTGTCAAATTCTCCAGGGGCAACAAGGTCCTTAATATGCTATACTATGGTCTGAAACCGAACGAGAGGCGGCTGTTTTATGAGTTCTTTGGATAAAATGTGGGTATCATTTGCCGGGATTGCTTTTTTGATTATCTCAATGGGAATGATTTACTTAAGCAGATACAAATTAAATAATGGCATCATTAAATTTATTTTTGCCCTGGTTGCATATATTCTGCTGATACTTGGATTCTTCATCATGGTTTTCACGGTCTTCAGCGGACCAACTGGCGGCGCATGAGGTGAAAAATATGAAAAAGACAATACTTTTTCTGCTCTTTATTTCCACTGCATTACTCTTGAGTGCTTGCATGTTCCCGGAAAGTGAACGTGCGGAAAATCAGATCCCTTACGAAGACCAATTGATTTCTGTACAAAACGCTGTGAATCAGTATCGTAACACCAGCGGAGGCTTACTGCCGATCAAGACGAGGGATATGGATGTAGATCAATTCATCAAATATCCGGTCGATTTCAGTAAAATAGTGCCGGATTATATGGCGGAGATTCCTACCAACGCGTTTGAAACAGGAGGGATTTTTCAATATGTATTGATGGATGTCGACGAAAACCCTACAGTTAAATTAGTGGATTTGCGCATGGCTGAAACGATTCGCGCCGTTAATGTCAGAAAAAGCGCTAACGGAGGCCAAGCGCCTATATCGGAGATCGTTGCGGACAATGTGTATAAATTCAATCATGAGGCAATGGGATTCAACGAAGAGCCGACTGTGGTCAGTCCATATAGCGGAAGAAATCTTCCTCTAGTCATTACTGGGCGCGGTATGGTTTACGTCGATTATTCCATGGATCTATATACAGCACTTCAGGAATATGAAGGGGAATTGCAGCAGGGTGAGGATATTCGATTTCTTTTATATGAAGATAATGCAGTATTGCCGGCTTATTCATTGCCATACACCATCGATGAAAACAGGGAGCCAATATTTCTGAATGAATAAAGAATGGTGTTTTAACGATGTTTTTAGTAGAAAACCATTCTTTTTAGAATATTTTGTCAGTATTTGGCCTGAAACTGCTGAAACCGCGGTATTAGTGGTTGCTATGCGTTTTTCGATGTGATACTCTTTTTACAGGATTGATGGTAAACATCCCCTTTGAGAGGAGGTGAATAGCATGAACAAGACAGAATTAGTGAACTCTGTTGCTGAATCAGCTGAGCTTTCCCGTAAAGATGCTGCTAAAGCAGTAGACGCAGCTTTTGAAGCGATTCAAGGCGCATTAACTAAAGGTGATAAAGTACAGTTGATCGGTTTCGGTAACTTCGAGGTACGTGAACGCGCAGCCCGTAAAGGACGCAACCCACAAACTGGTGCTGAAATCGAAATCGCTGCTAGCAAAGTCCCTGCATTTAAGCCAGGTAAAGCGCTTAAAGACGCGGTGAAATAAGCTACAGTGCTGTACATAGAATGGCTCCGACGGAATCAGTATTCCGCTGGAGCCATTCTTTTCTTGTAGGAAGAGTATTTTATGTATTTTTTATGGCAAATTATACTCAATTGATTCTTCCCATACTTGCTATACCGGAGTTCATAGTTTGCAAGTGTTATGCAGACAGCATTCCAGACCTCTTTCCAACAGTTCAAACAAGCTGAAAGCTGCGGATTTCGCCTTTTACCGCATAAGCGCTAATTTTGCGAAACACCCGCTATTATGCTAAGATTCTTATGCTAAGATGGATGAGGTTGCAGTGTGGATTTTCCGGGACCTTTTCCTATCAAAATGAACCTTATCATTGATTGGACCTAAGCGTTGATTATTTGACATAAATGATGAAATTACATAAAACATGGATGAATTTGAATTCATCTTTTACAGGAGGAACCATTGTGACCGATACGGAATTGCAGAATGTAGACCTTGAAAAAATTGAAGAAGCTGTTTCGATGATCTTGGAAGCGGTCGGAGAAGATGTAACCCGTGAAGGTTTGCATGACACACCTAAGCGCGTGGCAAAAATGTACGCAGAAGTCTTTTCTGGCTTGAAAGAAGATCCAAAGGAATATTTTAAGACTGTATTCCACGAAGGGCACGAAGAACTGGTTCTGGTAAAAGATATTCCGTTTTATTCGATGTGCGAACACCATTTGGTGCCTTTCTTTGGCAAAGCTCACATCGCCTATATTCCAAGGGATGGTGTTGTGACAGGGTTAAGCAAATTGGCCCGGGCAGTGGAGACCGTTGCGAAACGTCCACAGCTTCAGGAACGGATCACTTCCACTATCGCCGATTCAATGATGGAAACGCTGAACCCGCATGGAGTATTTGTCATGGTTGAAGCGGAACATATGTGCATGACGATGCGCGGTATTAAAAAGCCTGGGGCGACCACTGTAACTGCGGTAGCTCGCGGCATACTTGAGACGGACGCTATCAAGCGTTCTGAAGTCATTACTTACATTACTAAAAATTAAAATACTGGAAAGCAGGCGGGAACATGGCACAAACTGAATATATTGTAATTCGGGCTCAAGAAGACGGTGTTAATGTCATAGGATTGACTCGCGGCAATGATACTAAATTCCATCATACTGAAAAACTCGATAAAGGCGAAGTGATGATCGCCCAATTCACTGAACATACTTCTGCTATGAAAATACGCGGCAAAGCTGAAATCCATTCTGCCCATGGCGTAGTCGAAAGTGAAACCAAGAAATAGGACCAAATGGATGAAGCCACATTAGTTGCTGTGTTATACTTATGTAGAACTTATGTAGAATTGCTAAATCACGAATGGAGCACGCGGTATGAATGACCTACAAATACATTCGAAAATAACATCAATGGAAATCGATGTCCTGCAGGCGCTGCATCAGAGGACACTTGATAAATATACAGCCGGCCCATCAATTGAACGGGCGCGTTTGTTCTTTTTACTATTGCCTTTTTTTGATGGAAAACAATGGTCGAATGACATTGAGGATTCTGCTAAAACAGTAGCTATCGTCTACGCTGCTTTACATGCCCACGATCAGGTCGAGGAAGACTCGCCGATAAGCAAAAGCCAGCAGCTGACTGTACTGGCCGGAGATTTTTACAGCGGCATCTACTATCAAATGCTAAGCAATACGAATAATATCAAGCTGATTCAATTATTGGCCAGCGGGATCATCGGTGTAAGCGAGAAAAAAGCATCACTGTACGAAAAAACCATCATGCCCGCTTCAGGTGTTGAAGCGGCTGCTGAAGTCATCGAAACCGAGTTGCTGAACATTTTTTATAATTTCTATGGTTTCTCTCAGTACAGGGCCATTTCCAAGCCGGCTTTGGAGTATGTCCATTTCTCCAACCAGCTGGATGCTTACCGGAATGGCGTTGAAACAAATATCCTGCGCAAGTTGAATCATGCTCTGCCATTGCCGCTATACTCAGAACGCTGGCTATTGGATAAACTGGATGCATCACATGCCGAGTTGACAAAGGTGTTGGATGCCCATCCCATGGACTTCGGCCTGAAAAATTTTATGCTTCATCAAATTACACCGCATCAGCACTTAGCTGAACAGCTTACCCGAGAAGGATGACTGAAATGCCAAAAACAAAAGAACAGCGTGTACACGAAGTATTTGAAAAGATTTCCGGTAATTATGACCAGATGAATTCGGTCATCAGTTTTCAGCAGCACAATAAATGGCGTAAGGATACAATGCATAAAATGCAGGTGACACCTGGTGCTTCTGCAATTGATGTATGCTGCGGGACGGCTGATTGGACCATTGCACTTGCCGAAGCGGCTGGGGGCAATGGCCGTGTGGTAGGATTGGACTTCAGCCAGAATATGCTGAACGTCGGTGTTGAAAAGACGAGGCATTTGCCGCAGGTTGAATTGGTGCAGGGGAACGCAATGTCTTTGCCGTACCCAGACAACTCTTTTGATTTTGCGACAATCGGTTTCGGATTACGCAATGTCCCCGATTACGAACAGGTTTTATCTGAGATGCATAGGGTCCTCAAACCTGGTGGCATGATTGCCTGTCTTGAGACCTCCCAGCCGGAAAGCCTTCTTTTCAAACCGTTTTTCCGATTCTATTTCCGTTTTGTCATGCCTGTTTTCGGAAAACTTTTCGCTAAGAGCTATAAGGAATATTCCTGGCTCCAGGAATCCGCAAAAGAATTCCCTGGCATGAAACAATTGGCGAAACTGTTTGTCAAAGTCGGCTTTGAAAAAGTTAAATACAAGCCTTATACCGGCGGTGCAGCTGCACTCCATATGGGGATCAAAAAAGTAAAATAGCGGGAGAAGGTTTTTAAGTGGAAAAGGTGAAGTTGAAATTGCTCTATTCCGACCTTAGACCGGAATTGGAAATGATTGAAAAAGAACTGGAAGTCGCTGTAGACTCCAATTCACTCCTCCTTAACGAAGCTTCCCTACACTTATTGCAGGCCGGAGGAAAAAGAATCCGGCCTGTTTTTGTTTTGCTTGCAGGAAAATTCGGCGATTATAACGTCGATGTGATGAAGCAGGTGGCAGTGCCGCTTGAATTGATTCACATGGCTTCTCTGGTCCATGACGATGTCATTGACGATTCTGAAATGAGAAGAGGCCAGGCAACTGTCAAAGCGCAGTGGAATAATAGTGTGGCGATGTATACGGGAGATTTCATATTGGCGCGTGCACTGGAATATATTACTGTTATTGAAGATCCGAAAATCCATGATATTTTGTCCAGGACGATGATTGAAGTCTGTCGGGGTGAAATCATCCAAATCGAGGACAAGTTTAAATTGGATCAGTCGGTTCGTGATTATTTGCGCCGTATCAAACGCAAAACAGCATTGCTGATTTCGTCGAGCTGTGAACTGGGGGCGACTGTGTCAGGAACGGATAAGGAAACTGCCGCGCGTTTGCGCAGATTCGGTTATTTTATCGGAATGTCATTCCAGATAACCGATGATATTCTGGATTTTACTTCATCAGATGAAGAACTTGGCAAACCTGCAGGCAGTGATTTCATTCAGGGGAATATTACGTTGCCTGTTCTTTTCGCCAGGAAAGACCCGGAAATTTACAGCCGTCTGAAAGAAACGGTCGGGGAAGCGATGACAGATAGTGAACGCAGGGCAGTTGTTGAGATGATCCGCAACAGTTCAGCTTTGAAGGAAGCAAAGGCCGTCAGCGATCTCTACTTGGATAAAGCTTTGCAGGAGCTTGCGCATCTGCCGAAAGGAAATGCCAGCAAGACCATGAGAAAAATCGCTTTATTCATTGGAAAGAGAAAGTTTTAAGCTGGTAGTTGACAATCAGCTTCATAATGATAGTATTTTTTAAGGTGGGCAACTTATGCCCGAGCTTTTAATAGAGGAGTGTTCATTAATGGAAAAAACATTTTTAATGGTTAAACCTGATGGTGTGCAACGCAATGTAATCGGAGAAATCGTTGCCCGTTTCGAGAAAAAAGGCTACAATCTTGCAGGTGCTAAATTGATGCAAATTCCAACTGAATTGGCAGAAGAGCATTACGGCGAGCACAAAGAGCGTCCGTTCTTCGGCGAATTGGTTGAATTCATCACTTCAGGTCCTGTATTCGCAATGGTTTGGGAAGGCGAAAACGTTATTTTGACTGCACGTCAAATGATGGGCGCTACAAACCCTAAAGATGCAGCTCCAGGAACAATCCGCGGCGACTTCGCAGTTACTGTCGGCAAAAACATGATCCACGGATCAGATTCTGCTGAAAGCGCAGAACGTGAAATCGGCTTGTTCTTCAAAGAAGAAGAATTGGTATCTTACGAAAAAACAATGAGCAGCTGGGTTAACTAATCCGGAACTAAGAGGTGGCTTTTGCCATCTCTTTTTTTTATCCTTTTTTCCTTATTGCACATAAAGTGCTGATATAGTTCACTTTCCCGGCAATTTCGTATAGAATTGATGAAATATTATGTGTTATAGTGATACATAAATACTTTAGTGCGTTGAAGGGGGAAAGCGTTTATGCGTTATTTGACAGCAGGAGAATCACATGGCCCACAATTGACAGCCATTATAGAAGGCTTGCCGGCACAGTTGCCGCTGACAGCCGAAATGATCAATAAAGAATTAAAAAGAAGGCAAGGCGGACACGGCAGAGGAAGAAGAATGCAGATCGAGACCGATACGGTGGAGATCGTTTCCGGAGTGCGTCACGGCAAAACACTTGGATCACCGGTTGCGTTGGTTGTTAAGAATGATGACTGGAAACATTGGACAAATGTAATGGGCATTGAACCGATTGAAGAGACAGATGAAGTCAAAAGGCAAATTTCGCGTCCTCGTCCCGGACATGCTGATTTGAATGGCGGAATGAAATATGGCCACCGTGATTTAAGGAATGTGCTTGAACGTTCTTCAGCCAGAGAAACTACAGTCCGTGTAGCTGTTGGTGCAGTTGCCAAGCAATTATTGTCCCAATTGGGCATCGAATTGGTATCGCATGTAACGGAAATCGGCGGCATCAAAGTGAATCCTGAAAGCTATACCGGAAAATCTGCAGCTGAAATCCGGGAACTTGTCGAAAAAGACGCGGTTTATTGTGCTGATCCTTCAGTGACTCAGCAAATGACTGATCTGATAGACGAAACGAAAAAGAACGGAGATTCAATCGGCGGAACGGTGGAAGTGATCGTGGAAGGGATGCCGGCAGGAATCGGGAGCTATGTCCATTATGACCGCAAACTGGATGCTAAAATCGCCGCTTCGGTTATGAGCATAAATGCTTTCAAAGGCGTCGAATTCGGTCTCGGCTTTGAAATGGCGAGAAAGCCCGGAAGCCAGGTCCACGATGAAATATTGTGGAGTGAAGCTCAGGGCTACACGCGGAAAACGAATAACTTAGGCGGTTTTGAAGGTGGTATGACGACTGGTATGCCAATTGTAGTGCGTGGTGTCATGAAACCGATACCTACCTTGTACAAACCGCTCCAAAGTGTGGACATTGAAACGAAAGAACCATTCCAGGCCAGTATTGAGCGGTCTGACAGTTGTGCTGTCCCAGCCGCATCGATAGTGGCTGAGCATGTGGTGGCATGGGAAGTTGCAAATGCGCTGCTGGAGCAATTCGATGCCGATCAACTGCCTCGCCTTCAAGCGAATATCGCTGATTACTTAACGTATACAAAGGAGTTCTGATTCTATGGCTACGCTGACAGTAGAAGCGGCAAAACCTTATGAGGTCCATATTGGACAGGGTATGTTAAAGGTGCTTCAGGAAAATTACAGGGGAATGTTGGAAAACACGGATAAAATCGGCATCATCGCGGATGAGAAAGTTGCTGCGCTTCATCTGGATTATCTGAATGCACATTTAAAAGACACCGTTGAAATATTCATTTTTAAGATACCAGCAGGCGAACAGGCAAAATCGATCGACTGTTTCATGGATTGCCAAACATTTCTGCTGGATCATAATTTTTCAAGAAAATCGATCCTCTTGGCATTTGGCGGCGGAGCAACTGGGGACTTGGCTGGATTTGTCGCTTCCACTTACATGAGAGGAATCCGGTTTATCCAGATTCCCACCACTATTTTAGCCCATGACAGTGCTGTAGGCGGAAAGACAGCCATCAATCATCCTTCCGGCAAAAACATGATAGGGACTTTTTATCAGCCCTCGGCAGTTATTTACGACACGCATTTTCTGAAGACATTGCCAGTGCAGGAAGTCCGTTCGGGCATGGCTGAAGTTATCAAGCACGCTTTTATTTCCAATGAAGACTGGCTGGCTGAATTATTGGCTGTCAACGACTTTTCGCAAATGGATGAAAAGGACTTAGCTGTTTATCTGGAGAGAGGGATTGCGGTCAAATCGGCAATTGTCGAAGAAGATGAGTTCGAAAGCGGTGTCCGGAAATTCCTGAATTTCGGTCATACACTGGCGCATGCAATTGAAGCGGTGTCCGGTTATGGCACAATTACACACGGTGAAGCGGTGGCGATCGGTATGGCTTATGCATTGGAATTATCAGGCCATGAAAAATCGGGGGAATTTCTTGAATGGTGCATTAATAACAAGTACCCACTTAATGCCATAAATAAATTGAGTTTTGAAAAGCTGTCAGCTGTGATGAAAAAAGATAAAAAGTCGTCGGAAGGTTTATTGAACTTTGTGCTGTTGAAAGAGACAGGCAGACCATATATGGAAACAATCGATGAACAAACGGCGAGAAGAACATTTATGGCGTTGAGCGCAAAGTTAGGAGAGATGCATATATGATGATGCGGGGCATAAGAGGGGCAATTACCGTTTCTGCCGACAATCCGGAAGAAATATTGAGTGAGACAAGAAAACTGGTACTGGAAATGGCTGAACAAAATCAGGTAGACCCGGAACTGGTCGCTTCAGTAGTGATATCGACGACCACTGACATTTCTTCGGCTTTTCCTGCCAAAGCTGTAAGGACGATTGAAAATTGGACGTTTGTGCCGGTGATGTGCACCCATGAAATGGATGTGCCCGGCAGCATGCCTTTATGCATACGGGTGATGATGCATGTCAATACACCGGTAACGCAAAAAGATATTCATCATGTCTATATGAATGATGCGGTAAAATTGCGTCCCGACCTTTTAAAAGACAGCAAGGTGCATAAGCGGTGAAAAAGAATATTCTTATTATAGGTCTTGGGCTGATAGGCGGTTCTTTGGCAAAAGCTTTAATGCGGCATGACAATGCCTTGATAGTTGGCTATGACACAGATGCGCTGACTGTCCGGAAAGCTTATAAAATGGGCATCATCCACCGGGCTGCATTGTCCCTTGAGGAAGCAGCTTCTGAAGCAGATTTCATTATACTGGCAACTCCCGTAGGCGCTGCGAAGAAACTGCTGCAGCAAAGCCGTTTCTGGAATTTGAAGGATGATGTGATCATCAGTGACACCGGGAGCACTAAAATGGAGATTATGGAAGCTGCTGAACAAATGGACCATGTGTTCATTGGCGGCCATCCAATGGCGGGCTCCCATAAGAGCGGTGTCGAAGCGGCAAAGGACGTCCTTTTTGAAAATGCTTACTATATTTTAACTCCAGGGCTTCTGGCTGAAGACTCACACATAGATGAACTGAAAAGCTTGCTGTCAGTGACAAAGGCGAAAGTTGAAGTGCTGACGGCTAAAGAGCACGATCACATGACTTCGATTGTCAGCCACTTCCCGCATCTGATCGCCGCTTCACTGGTGCATCAGCTGGACCGGGAACAGGCCTATCCGTTCACAAGGCAATTGGCAGCGGGAGGTTTTCGTGATATTACCCGCATAGCGTCTTCGGATCCGATCATGTGGAGGGACATCACTACACAGAATAACGGCATGATTATGGCACAGCTGAACTTATGGATTGAAGAAATGTCCAAATTAAAGGATTTACTTGAAATTAATGAAGAAGAGCCGATACGGCAATATTTCGAGAAAGCTAAATCCGTGAGGGATCAATTGCCGATTGCAGGGCATGGCGCCATGTATTCGGTATTCGACCTTTATGTTGATATTCCGGATGTTCCCGGTGTCATCTCTGAACTGACCGGTTACCTGGCAGAAGAGAAAATCAGCATCGTCAATCTGCGTATTCTGGAAACACGTGAAGATGTTTTCGGGATTCTAGTGATGAGTTTTCAAACCGCTGAGGACCGGGAAAAGGCGAAAGCGTGCATTGCTGAGCGCACGGTGTACGATGCCTATATTTCATAAAGGGAGGAAACAGAGTTGTCAACGATTTTGAAATTCGAGAAATCCTCATTAAAAGGCACGCTTACAGTGCCGGGCGATAAATCAATTTCTCACCGCTCCATAATGTTCGGTGCCATCGCTTCTGGAACGACCACTGTCGAAGGTTTTCTGCTGGGGGCTGATTGTCTGAGTACAATCGCCTGTTTCCGGAAACTGGGTGTGGAAATTGATCTGCGAGGCAGTCAAGTAACCATCAACAGCAAAGGCATCGGAGGATGGAAGGAACCGGATGAGGTTTTGGATACCGGCAATTCCGGAACAACCACCCGGCTGATGCTGGGGCTTTTAGCCAGTACGCCATTCCATACAGTCGTGGCTGGAGATGAATCGATCGCCAAGCGTCCCATGAAGCGGATCGTCGACCCTCTCAGATTAATGGGGGCGGATATTCGTGGCCGATCAAACGGACAGTTCACTCCACTGGCAATTCAAGGCACTCGCTTAAAGGCTATCGATTACACTTTGCCGGTTGCCAGTGCGCAGGTGAAATCCGCAATTTTGCTGGCAGCCTTGCACGCAGAGGGAAGAACGACAATTGAAGAACCTGTAGCGACAAGAGACCATACAGAAATCATGCTCCGTCATTTCGGAGCGGATATCAATCGCCATGAAAATATCATCGAAGTGGCCGGCGGGCAATCGCTGTCAGCCCGTCATGTGAAAGTTCCTGGCGATATATCTTCTGCAGCATTCCTCATCGGAGCAGCGCTTATAACACCCGGAAGTGAAATCCGTTTGGAAAATGTGGGCACTAATCCTACAAGGACGGGGATTCTGGATGTAATCAGCCAAATGGGCGCTGATTTTGATATTGAAGAGAAAGAAACTGAGGGAGAACGTTCTGCGGACCTGGTGATCCGATCTTCCCAACTCAAAGGAATTGAAATCAGCGGTGCGTTGATTCCAAGGCTGATTGATGAAATACCGATCATCGCTTTGATCGCCACTCAATGCAATGGCGTTACCGTTATAAAAGATGCTGAAGAGCTGCGTGTAAAAGAAACAGACAGAATTACGGCTGTGGTCGATGAACTTTCCAAAATGGGCGCTGACATTACAGCGACCGATGATGGAATGGTTATCCATGGTCCGACTGCGCTCAATGGTGCGGACATGAAAACATATGGTGATCACAGACTCGGAATGATGGCTGCAGTAGCTGCACTGGCAGCTTCAGGTCCGGTGACAATCGACGACCCGGATTGTATAGCGGTGTCTTATCCAGGATTTTTTGAACATGTGAATAGCCTGCTTGTCTGACTCTCCTTCGGGGGGGTTTTTATTATGCTTAAATCAGCGTATCGTGTAGGATGGAAGTAGGAAATTGAAAGAATAGGTGATTGTATGGCAACTGTAGAAGAGATTCAAAAAGCTGTAGAGACAGGGGATATGGGTAAACTGAATGCACTGTTGGATTCCTATTTATTGGAAGGTGATCCGGATGAACAATACGGGTTATCGGAATGGCTGGGGGAAATCGGGTTTGTCGAAGAGGCTGTCAAAGTGCTGGAGCATCTCGAGTATCTGTTTCCTGAAGAAAGCCAGTTGAAGATCGACAGGGCCAATCTGCTGATTGAAGCTGACCGTGAAGACGAAGCTTTGAACCTGTTGATGGAAATTCCGAAGGATGATGAATATTATGCTCAGGCACTGGTTACACTGGCGGATTTATTTCAGCTGCAAGGCTTGATGGAAGCGGCAGAGAACCGTTTGAATGAAGCTATTGCCTTGCTTCCTGCTGAACCGCTGCTGATGCAGGCGAAAGCGGAGCTGCTATTGGATTCCGGAAGGTATTTGGAGTCTGCGAAAATTTATCAGGATCTTAAATCTGATGGCGTTGAAATTGATGGCGTCAATTTTTCTGAACGTCTGGCAGAAGTATACAGCGCTGGTGCTGCTTATGAAGAAGCGCTGCCATTTTATGAAGAAGCACTGGAGGATCAGGTTCAGCCTGACGTTCTATTCGGTGCAGCTGTTGCTGCATTTCAGACACAGCAGTATGAACGTGCGGTTCAGCGGCTTGATGAATTGATTGTGCTGGATCCCGATTATTTTTCAGCTTATTTATTGAAGGCACAGAGCCTTAATATGGCCGAGGATTATAAAGCTGCCTATGAAGCCATTAAAGAAGGCTTGAAGAGAGATGAATTCGATAAGGAATTATACCTATTTGCAGGCAAACTGGCGTTGAAGCTGGGGAACACCGAAGATGGAGTGGAAAATCTCAGGCAGGCTGTCGCTCTGGATCCCGAATACATGGAAGCGATTTTTGCCCTTGTGTCCTATTTCCATTCGAAGGAAATGGACGAAGAAGTGCTTGAACTTGTAGAAGCGGCAATTGAAAGCGGGGACGACTGGGCGGGATTATATCCGATGGTCGCCGAAGCCTATGAACGAACTGAACAATTTGAACAAGCCGCCACTTATTTTGACTTATCTTATCCCGCTTTCCGCGAAGATTCGGAATTTCTCGGGAAGTATGTCCGTTTCCTGATTGAAGAAGGAAAAAGGGAACGTGCTCTTGAAATATTAAAAGAGTTGCAGGTTTTGGAACCAGACAATCAGGAATGGCTGGATATGCAGCAATCTTTCGAATGAGAGGAGGATTTTACATGACCGCTTCAGTCTCAGTAGGGGATAAAAAGCAGTTTGTGCGATGGTTTCTTCAATCATATAAAATGAAACGCAGGGAATGCATCTGGATCTTGAATTACATGCTCAGCAATGATGAGCTTCTTGAAAAAACCCATTTCGTTGAAGAAGCACATTATTGCCCCCGTGCAATGGTTATGTCCTCGACAGAATCAAAAGAATTGCCGTTCCGTTTTTATAAGGGCAATTTGATGACTGCCGATGCTGAAAAATCTTTTCATGATCTGCGGTTAAACCCGGAGCAGGATCTTTATCTCCAATTGAATTTTCCCAACCGGCCGCCAACGCCGCTCTATTTATCTGTACTTGAGGAAAATCCATATATACCATTGGATGAAACCATCAATGAACAGGATCGGAAGCTTGCGGAAGACATTCTGGCAGACAGCTTGTCTTCTTTCCAGGAGGAAAAGCTGCTGAAACAGATTGACGAAGCATTGGATGCCAATGACAAAGAGAAATTCTTCGAATTGTCCACTTTGCTGCATAACATACAAGCGATCAAGAAAATGAAAGGTGAGTAGATTACATGCATTTTATCGGCAAAGACATGGACCAGTACCTGAGCCAAAAAGATTATGTGGATACAGCGGTAGTGCCGTTGCTGCAATTGGACTTGAGTGAGGCGGGCCTAAAGTCAAGCGCTGGCGCCTCGGAATATCTCCAGTCTCTCACTGCTATGCTGGAAAAACAATTTAAAGGGCGCATTTTACTGTTTCCACCTGTGGCGTATACGAAAAACGCAGACAGAAACAGATTGTCTGATGAAATTTCATCAGAAATGGAAAAGGCAGGCTTCAAGCATGTGTTTTACATGACAACGGACGCTGAATGGCGTTCAGTTGAAGAGTTGAAGAATGTCTTATGGCTGCCGGCGATTCCAACCGAACATATGGACAGGAATTTCAAGCAATCAGTGATGGAAGACCAGTTGCGGCAAGTGCTCCCATTATTTTTAAAAGAATGGTCATAAGCTTCATGAAATGTTCACAAACTGGCTTTTAGCTTCACAGCATTATTGACCTGCACTTTCGATTGATATATCATTAGGTTGTCCTAGTAATTATATTTGAATGAGTATGTCCATTGGACTGACCTTGAATGTTAGAGGGGGGAAAAGGATGAGTAACAATCGTGTATCACGACGTCAATTTTTAGGCTACACATTAACAGGAGTCGGCGGATTCATGGCAGCAGGAATGCTGATGCCGATGGTTCGTTTTGCAGTTGACCCGGTTCTTCAGCAGAAGGGCGCAGGCGACTTCGTATTGACTGATCAACGTGTGGAAGATATCACTGAAGAACCAGTGCGTGTCGATTTTACATTTGAACAAACAGATGCATGGTATGTATCTGAAGTAACGAACTCAGCTTGGGTCTACAAAGAAGGCGATAAATTGATCGCACTTTCACCGGTCTGCAAACATTTGGGCTGTACAGTAAACTGGGCCGGCGATCCGGAACACCCAACGCAATTTTTCTGCCCATGCCACGCCGGACGTTATGAGAAAAATGGACAGAATATCGCAGGAACGCCACCGCTTGGGCCACTCGATGAATATCTTGTCGAAGAGCAAGATGGCTATGTAGCTATCGGCGCAGTAAGACCAAACACATTAGTTTAATAGTTAGGGGGTACGACACCAGTGCTAAACAAGTTATATGATTGGGTTGATGAGCGTCTGGACATTACGCCGATCTGGCGTGATATTGCAGACCATGAAGTACCGGAACACGTAAACCCCGCACACCACTTTTCAGCATTCGTTTATTGTTTTGGGGGATTGACGTTCTTCATCACGGTAATTCAGATCTTATCCGGTATGTTCTTAACTATGTACTACGTACCAGATATCGAGAATGCCTGGCAGTCGGTTTATTATCTCCAGAATGAAGTAGCATTCGGAGAAATCGTGCGCGGTATGCACCACTGGGGAGCTTCTCTTGTAGTAGTTATGATTTTCCTTCATACGCTTCGCGTATTCTTCACAGGTTCTTATAAAAAACCGCGTGAATTGAACTGGGTAGTAGGCGTTATGCTTTTCGGTGTCATCCTTGGATTGAGTTTCACAGGCTACCTGCTTCCATGGGACATGAAAGCATTGTTCGCTACTAAAGTTGGTATCGAAATCGCTGCATCCGTTCCATTGATCGGCGGTATGATCAAAGTATTGCTAGCCGGGGATTCTACGATTCTTGGTGCACAAACCTTGACCCGTTTCTTCGCCATTCATGTATTCTTCTTGCCTGCTGCTTTGCTTGGGTTGCTTGCGGCGCATTTTATCATGATTCGGAGACAGGGTATTTCAGGCCCATTGTAAGCAATGCGGCTTAACGGATTTTTAAAGGAGGGGACACTATGCATCGCGGAAAAGGGATGAAATTTGTAGGGGATTCGCGCGTACCAGGAATGGAACATCGCAAGCCGAATATCCCGAAAGATTATTCCGAATACCCTGGCAAGACAGAAGCTTTTTGGCCAAACTTCCTTTTGAAAGAATGGATGATTGGTGCAGTCTTCTTGATCGGTTATCTGCTTTTGACTGTCGCTCACCCGTCACCTCTTGAAGGTCAGGCGGATCCGACTGATACAGCTTATATTCCATTGCCAGACTGGTATTTCTTATTCTTATATCAATTACTTAAATACGAATTCGCTTCAGGCCCATTCAATGTTGTAGGTGCCATCATTATTCCAGGTCTCGCATTCGGGGCATTGGCTTTGGCTCCATTCTTGGATCGCGGACCGGAAAGACGCCCGTCAAAACGGCCTCTTCCAACAGGCTTCATGCTTTTGGCAATCGCTTCAATCATCTTCCTTACTTGGGAATCCGTAGCTAACCATGACTGGGAAGCTGCTGAAGCTCAAGGCCAGATTACAGAAGAAGTTGAAATCGATACATCCGATCCTGGATATGAAATATATGCAGGTGCCGCTTGTATCAGCTGTCACGGTGATAATTTGGAAGGAGCTGTCGGACCTACACTTGTAGGAACTGGCTTGTCTCCGGAAGAAATCGCTGAAATTGCTGTCAACGGTATCGAAGAAGGCGGAGTACAATCCATGCCGCCATCTTGGGATGGTACAGAAGAAGACCTGCAGGTTATGGCAGAATTCATCTCAGGTCTTGAAGCAGAATAACATACTAAAAAGAGAGCCGGGAAACCGGCTCTTTTTTGCTATCTTGAAAGGAAGAAATCCAATGCTTTCCTTTGTCAATAAATTGTCCGCCTGGCTGATGTTCAAGCCATTCCTGTTATTGCTGTTTTTTGTGAATTTGGGCGGAACCATTTACGGTTACATATGGTATGGATGGCAACTGGCCATCACTGAACCTAAATATTTGATATTTGTACCTGACAGTCCAACTGCCAGCCTTTTCTTCACGATTGTATTGGGATTATGGCTGATCGGGAAACGGAGCAGCCTGATTGAAGCTCTTGCTTTTATCACTTTGATCAAATACGGATTATGGGCAGTGGTTATGAATATTTTAACGTTGTGGCAGACTGGGGATATTGGCTGGCTGGGTTGGATGCTGGTGGTTTCACATTTCGCCATGGCATTGCAGGCGGTCCTTTATCTCGACCATTACCGGTTTGGATGGCTCGCTGTGTCACTGGCTGCAGTCTGGACATTGCATAATGATGTAATCGATTATGTCTTTGGACAAATGCCTATATACAGCAGTTTGTCAGCATACAGCAATCAAATCGGCTACTTTACATTCTGGTTGTCGATTGCATGCATTGCATTCGCCTTCTTTGCAGCCTGGCTCAATAAGGCCACGCCGTTTCAGTTGACCAACACTGACCAAACCAAGTAAAATAAGGGCAACAGATAGTAAAGAAAGGGTGTTAGGACATCATGGGCTTAGGTTCATATCTCATCTATTTCGCAGTCTTGTTGATCCTGCCTTTATGGGCTCAATTTAAATTAAAAAAAACTTACGGCAAGTATTCGAAAGTGCGTTCGACATCCGGTCATACCGGTGCTCAAGTTGCCCGTATGATATTAGATCAGAATGGATTATACGATGTTAAGGTTATTGAAAGCCGTGGGATGTTAAGTGACCACTACAATCCACTTAAAAAAACTGTAGCTTTATCTAGCAATAATTTTCATGAAGCATCTGTAGCCGGAACAGCGGTCGCTGCACACGAAGTTGGACATGCAATCCAGGATGCTGAAGATTATTCGTTTCTTCGCTTGCGGCACCGGTTGGTACCGCTTGTGAATATTTCATCCAATATGTCCTGGGTGTTCATCATGATCGGTTTCTTCGCGCAACTCAGCGGGGCTTTGCTGATTGGTATCGTCCTATTGGCGATGGGTGTCATTTTCCAGATCATCACTTTACCGGTTGAGTTCAATGCTTCCAATAGAGCAATGGACCAATTGCTGTCAGCCAATATAATCCGCAACGAGGAAGAGCCTCACGCGAAAAAAGTATTGAACGCTGCAGCGATGACGTATGTGGCTGCTACAGCAGTTGCTGTTCTGGAACTGGCCCGCCTTTTATTGATCTACTCAAGCATGAACCGTTCGTAATAACTAGAAAACCGTTCCGACGAAAATCGGAACGGTTTTTTTTTGCTATTTCGTTAATTCAACGGCATTTTCTGTTCATCCAATGTAAATCCTTCTCCGATGACATCATGGACTTCAATTACTGAAACGAAGGCATGAGGATCTACAGAGTTTATGATGTTTTTCAATCGGACGATTTCATTTCTTCCGACTACACAGTACAGCACTTCGCGTTCTTCTTTCGAAAAGTGGCCATAGCCGCGGAGTATCGTTATTCCACGGTCCATTTCAATTGCAATGCGGCTCGCAATCTCTTCCTGTGAGTTGGAGATGATCAATGCACCACGTCCCGAGTATGCGCCTTCCTGCACGAAATCGATAACCCGCGCCCCGACAAAGACGGCAACAAGTGTATACATCATCGAACGGTTATCAAGAAATGCCAGCCATGAAAGAAGGATGACTGCGGCGTCGAACAGGAACATCGTTTTCCCCATGCTCCATCCCACGTATTTCTGGACCAGTCTGGCGATGATATCGACGCCTCCGGTCGTGCCCCCGTAACGGAAAATAATGCCTAGGCCAGCTCCTACAAAAATTCCTGCAAATAGTGAGGCAAGGAACAAGTCATGTTCCAGGTCAATCTGAATTTCATATACAAGAAAGATCTTGAGAAAAACTGATACGGCAACTGTTCCAATGATGGTATAAAGGAACACTTTTTTCCCAAGCAGCTTCCAGCCTACAAAGAAAACTGGAATATTCAATAATAGATTCATCAATGCGGGGTCCCAGTTAAGAAGGAAGTATAAGATCAATGTGATACCCGCGAAGCCGCCTTCACCCAGTTCGTTTTGGATATTAAAGTGAACAAAACCGAAACTGTAGATGGCGGCTCCCAATAAGATGAAGAAAATGTTTTTAATTTGTAGATTTTTCATTTGAGGTCAACTCCATTCTTTTTGCTCAACTCTTGTATTATGGGTTATGGACAGGATTTTGACAACATCATCCCTTTTCTTTACGATTAAAACAGGAGTGTGAAGATATGGCACAGCAAAAAACAATGAAACATTTGCAGCAGGATGTTGATGATTATATATCGCAATTTAAAGAAGGCTATTTTACACCGCTGGAAATGATCGCCCGATTAACCGAGGAGCTCGGCGAACTGGCCAGGGAAGTGAATCACGGTTATGGACCGAAGAAAAAGAAATCCAGTGAAACGGAAGCAAGCATTTCCGAAGAAATGGGTGATTTACTGTTCGTTTTAATCACGATGGCAAATTCACTGGATGTCGATTTGACGGACTCCTTGGAGCAAGTCCTGGAAAAATTCAATACAAGAGATAAAAATCGCTGGACCAGAAAGGATGAAAACTGATGACTATTCGAGTTGCAATCGCAGGAGCGCGTGGAAGGATGGGACAGGAAGCCGTACATACAGTCATGAAAAATCCAAATATGGAGCTGGTTTCAGTTCTTGACTATAAAGAAGTCGGAGAAACATTGGCGGATACCAAATTGTTTCCTCAAACTTTTACTGTGCCGATTTTTTTGAAGCTCGCTGAACTTAACAAAGAAACGAAACCGGAAGTTCTGTTAGATCTGACATCTCCTGAATCAGTCTACGAGCACACGCGTGAAGCATTGGAACTTGGAATCCGGCCGGTTGTAGGCACCACTGGATTTTCAGATGAGGAACTTAAAGAGCTCTCTGCTTATTCCGCGCAAAATGGGATAGGCTGCATCATTGCCCCGAACTTTGCTATAGGGGCGGTTTTGATGATGAAGTTCGCTGAACAGGCAGCCAAATACTTGCCGGATATAGAAATCATCGAGATGCATCATGATCAAAAGCTGGATGCGCCTTCTGGAACTGCCATGAAAACGGCTAACTTGATCGCTGATAAACGGGAAGCACACAGCCAGGGCCATCCGAAAGAAAAAGAAACCATTGCTGGAGCCAGAGGCGCAAATTATGACGGAATGCGAATCCACAGTGTGAGATTGCCAGGCTTGGTAGCGCATCAGCAAGTCCTTTTAGGCGGAGAAGGCCAGCTATTGACGATCAGACACGATTCATTTAACCGTGGATCATTCATGTCGGGCGTAGCATTGTCCATCAATAAAGTGATGGAAATTGAAAGTTTGGTTTACGGTTTGGAAAATATAATCGACTAAAGGGGAAGATGGCATGAAAATCGCATTAATTGCGCATGACCGAAAAAAAGATGATCTGATTCAGTTTGTAATCGCCTACCAGCCGATATTAATGGAGAATTCATTGTATGCAACGGGAACAACCGGCCAGCGGATCATTGATGAAACAGGTCTGCCTGTACATAAATTCCGTTCCGGCCCATTAGGAGGAGATCAGCAGATCGGTTCGATGATTGCACAGGATGAGATGGATATGATCATCTTCTTCCGTGATCCATTGACTGCCCAGCCACATGAACCTGATGTGACAGCGTTGATCCGCCTTTGTGATGTCTATAATATTCCGCTGGCGACAAATATGGGCACTGCGGAAGTGCTGCTGAAAGGCCTGAAAGAAGGCTTTGTCGACTGGCGCCTGATACGGGAACGCAGAGGATAGGAGTGTCAAAAATGCGTAAAATGAAAATAGGCATCACCTGCTATCCGACTGTCGGAGGATCGGGTGTTGTCGCGACAGAACTGGGCAAACTGCTTGCTGAAAAAGGGCACGAAATCCACTTCATCACTTCCAGTACACCGTTCAGGCTGAACAGGATGTATTCGAATGTATTCAGCCATCAAGTGGACGTCAATACGTATTCGGTCTTTCAATATGCACCTTACGACATTGCACTGGCGACGAAAATAGCAGAAGTGATCAAAAATGAAAACCTGGACCTATTGCATGTGCATTATGCAATTCCGCATGCTGTGTGTGCGATTTTAGGACGGCATATGGCAGAATCGGATATAGGGATCGTGACGACACTGCATGGTACGGATATTACGGTTCTAGGATCAGATTCATCATTAAAAGAAGCTATACGCTATGGCATTGAAAAATCTGATGTAGTGACAGCGGTCTCCAATTCATTGAGGGACCAGACTTACGAACTGATCGATCCTGATCAAAGCATAGAAACGGTCTATAATTTTGTGGACGAAAGGGAATATCAAGTAAAAGATGCCGTTCATTTGAAAGAAGAGCTGGGTATTCTGGAAGATGAAAAAGTGGTGATCCACGTTTCCAATTTCCGTAAAGTTAAAAGAGTGGGGGATGTAGTTGATACGTTCCACCGGATTCGTCAGCAAGTCTCCAGTAAATTGCTTTTGGTAGGCGATGGACCGGAAATGAGCGGAATACAGGAACAAGTAAAAGAGTTGAAATTGGATGAAGATGTATTGTTTCTTGGTAAAAGGGATAATTTATCTGAATTGTATAATATTAGTGACCTGAAATTATTGCTTTCCGAAAAAGAAGCATTCGGCCTGGTGATGCTGGAAGCGATGGCTTGCGGTGTGCCGGGCATCGGCACTAATGTCGGGGGAATCCCTGAAATTATCGAACCGGGGAAAAATGGTTATCTAGTTGAACTCGGCGATACCAGACAAGCGGCGATTCACGGAGTGGAGTTATTGAGCAACGCTAAACTCGGCAACAGATTAAGCGCTGGCGCAATCGAGATTGTAGCATCCAAATTCCATTCCAGCAGGATTTTGAAAGAATATGAAGATATCTACGAACGTTTATTGAATAAAGGTGAGCGGCAATGAAGACAGCCATCGAAGTCATACTTAAACTGAAAGCTTCCGGTTTTGATGCTTACCTCGTCGGCGGTGCAGTGCGTGATTTCCTGCTCGGCGAGAACCCGAAGGATTTTGATGTTGCGACTTCAGCGGAACCTGTACAAGTGAAAGAGATTTTCAAACGAACAGTGGACACAGGAATTCAGCATGGAACTGTTCTCGTGTTAATGAATGGCAGCGGTGTGGAAGTAACGACGTTCAGAACAGAAGGCAATTACACTGATAACAGGCGACCGGATTCAGTGGAGTTCGTGAAATCACTTGAAGAGGATTTGAAGCGCCGGGATTTCACCATCAATGCCATGGCTATGACGGAAGACTTGGAGCTTGTCGATTTATTTGGCGGCCAAAAGGACTTGGAGCGAAAATTGATAAAGGCTGTGGGGCAACCGGATGAACGTTTTCAGGAAGATGCGCTGCGGATGCTGCGGGCAATAAGATTTTCCGGTCAGCTGAATTTTTCCATTGAAGAACAGACGCTGGCAGCTATCACTAATAATGCGGCACTCATTCAAATGATCGCAGTCGAACGCATAAAAATCGAGTTGGATAAGATTCTGGCCAATCAGCATGCAAGGCGCAGCATTGCTTATATGAATCAATCAAGCCTAACCGATTATCTTCCGTCAGGCGGATTGTTCCGTACGGACTGGAAAAATTTTAAACCGACAGGTGATCCATTGAGCGGATGGCTATATGCTTTATGGTGGAATAGAAAAGAAGTGCCGGCTTTAGCTGGCTTTAAACTTTCAAATGAGGAAAAGAAAACTCTTGGGAAAGCTCTTGAAGCGGCAGCAATCGAAGAATGGAATCAATGGACTTTCTACCGCTTTACGCTCCGTCAACTGGAGCTTGCGGCTGCATTGACTGGCAGAGGCGGCGATCCGGCTCGACAAAAAAGCGGTTTGCCTATTCAAACTCAATCGGATTTAGCGGTTGATGGCCGTGATCTGATGGACTGGAGCGGCAAGAAGGCCGGCCCGTGGCTGAAAGAACTGCTCGAAGAGATAGAGCAGAAGGTCATATTCAATGAACTGGAAAATAAGAAAGAAAATATAAAGGAATGGTTCCTAAGTGAATATAACGGTAACGAATAAACTGGCGCAGCGATTGATGGAAGCTTCCGGAGAACCGGTTTCTGGTCAGCAATTGGCTGATGAGTTCGGTATTTCTAGGACTTCTGTATGGAAACACATAAAAGATCTTCAGGAAAAAGGTTATGAGATCACTTCTGTTAAAAAGAAGGGATATGTATTGATGGGCCTCCCGGATTCACTTGAAGCTTCAACAATACAACCTTTGCTGAAAACTAAGCGCTTGGGTAAAACGATTGAATACAGAGCTTCGTGCGAGTCCACACAAATCATTGCCCACCAACTGGCACAAACCGGAGTTCCGGACGGAACCGTGGCGTTGGCTGAAGAACAGACTGCAGGCCGGGGGAGAATGGCCAGAAAATGGGATTCTGCATATGGTAAGGGCGTCTGGATGAGCATCATCCTGCGTCCTGATGTGCCGATTCAGCGCGCTCCACAATTCACTTTGATAGCAGCAGTAGCCGTTGTCAGGGCAATTGAGGAAGTCACCGGCTTAAGACCGGATATCAAATGGCCAAATGATATTCTGGTGAATGGAAAGAAATGTACCGGCATATTGACAGAGCTGCAATCGGATGCTGATGGAATCCAGGCATTGATTATCGGGATAGGGCTGAATGCCAATCAGGAACCCGCGGATTTCAGTGATGAAGTCAGGGATATCGCCACCTCACTGAAAATGGAATCCGGCGGCCATGTCAGCCGTCAGGAGCTTGTTCGATCAATCCTATTCTATTTGGAACAGTATACGGAAATTTATGTAAAAGAAGGTTTTGGCGTTTTGAAGCTGATGTGGGAAAGCTATTCCACAACAATTGGGCGAAAGGTCCGTGCCCGCATGGCAAAAGAGACGCTGGAAGGGATTGCTGAAGGCATCACCGAGGATGGCGTACTTCAGCTCCGGACAGCTGATGGCAAGCTGCATGGCATTTATTCAGCGGACATCGAAATGGAGAAATGATAATTGTTTTTTGGCAGCATCTTCTGCTATAGTGTTTTTAACGGGCAGTATCTGATGAAGAACTGCACCGGTAAAAAAAGCTTTAACTTAAAACCTATGAATCTGCCTTGATCTATTGCATGACAGGGACGGAAGAAATGAAGTCAAACATTTTCTGTCCTTCTGCCCATTTTGGGGGAAGGACTTTTTATATGCGGCTTTCTTCCGGGAAGGAGAGAGAAGTATTGCGAACCATTGAAACAATTGCGGGACTCCAGGAATGGGTAAGGGAAAAAAAGGATGCGGGTCTGAGCATCGGATTGGTGCCGACAATGGGCTTTCTGCACGAAGGCCATCTGACACTTGTCGAAGCTGCGAAGAAGGAAAATGATGCAGTGCTGATGAGCATTTTTGTAAATCCCGCACAATTCGGACCGAACGAAGATTTTGAACGCTATCCGCGAAATATGTCGCGTGATATACAACTCGCTGAAACAGCGGGGACAGATGCAGTATTTGCGCCGACAGCCGAAGAAATGTATCCGAAGGAATCTGCTATTACAATATCCGCCGGCAGACTGGCGGATCAGTTATGCGGTAAATCACGGCCGGGACATTTTGACGGCGTGCTGAAAGTGGTCACAAAGCTGTTTCACCTGGCGCAAGCTGATCGCGCATATTTCGGCCAAAAAGATGCGCAGCAATTAGCCATCATCGAGTCTTGGGTGGAGGATTTTAATTTTCCGCTGGACATACGACGTGTTGCCACAGTCAGGGAACATGATGGACTGGCGAAAAGTTCACGCAATGTATATTTGAGCGATCAGGAACGTGCCGAAGCACCGCATCTGAAAAGAGCGCTTGAACTCGGCAAACAGGCTGTATTAGCCGGGGAGAATCCGGTTCCGCTCATGGAGCAGCATTTAAACGCCAACACTTCAGGACAGATAGATTATATTCAATTGCTGTCTTATCCTGAACTCACAGAAGACTTTGAAAGTGAAGTTATTTTGGCATTAGCTGTCCAATTTGAAAAAGCCCGTTTGATCGACAATCTTATATTTAATGTAAAGGGGAACTGACAATGCTTCGTATGATGCTCAATTCAAAAATCCACCGTGCCACTGTCACCGAAGCCGATTTAAACTATGTCGGCAGTATCACAATCGACCAGGATCTGCTCGACGCAGTCGGCATGCTGCCGAATGAAAAAGTCCATATCGTCAATAATAATAACGGTGCACGCTTTGAAACCTATATAATTTCAGGAGAACGCGGCAGCGGTGTCATCTGTGTCAATGGAGCGGCAGCCCGCCTCGTACAAAAAGGCGATATCGTCATCATCCTGTCATATGCTTATATAATGGATGAAAATGCGCGTGACCATAAACCGACCGTCGCGATCATGGATGGAGACAATAGGATCAAAGAAATCATCAGCTACGAACCAGAAGCTACTATTATGTAGGACCAAGCCTTCCAAAAGAAGGCTTTTTCTTTTTGCTATGGCGGTTAATACATGTTCGTTCAATAATCAGCCTTGTTTGGGGCTGAACAAAAAAGCGTAAAAGGGCCGGATATGTTACAATTTTTCCATAGGATTAGAAACCGTAGTTTTTCAAAATTAAAATGAGCCGGGCCGCATTATGCCTTTCAGAGCTGAGCGGCCGTTTCCGCTTTTCTATTGTCCAGACTCCAGCGGCCAAGTCTTGACCGACGTCTGCGAGGTCAAGGCTTTGCGACGAAGCTAGCGCAGCGATGCAGGAGCACAGAGCGAAGCGGGCGCTGTCGCTTTTCTATTCTCCAGACTCCAACGGCCAACTCCTCGAGTCGTAAGTCTCTCTGGCTAGGCGGCTGAAAACACGCCGCTACGCCAGAGTGCCTTACGCTTGTCGGAGCTGAGCGGCCGTTTCCGCTTTTCTATAATAGAATCACCTAAGAAAGAGGGATTGTCATGAACACAGATAAATATGTTGTCGTCGATATTGAGACGACGGGCCATTCCCCTGTAAAAGGTGATCGGATTATCCAATTGGCAATTGTTACGATTGAAAATGGCACCATTACAGATACATATACGAAATTCGTTAATCCTGGACGCAGAATTCCCATGTTCATTCAGGATCTCACTGGCATATCCGACGCTGATGTAGTACAAGCTGAGCCTTTCGAGGCATATGCTGAAACGGTTTTCGAGAAAATGCAGGATGCGATTTTCGTCGCCCATAATACCAATTTTGATCTCCCTTTTTTGCAAAAGGAATTGCAGCGCAGCGGCCTTCCGAAATGGCAGGGCCTAACTATGGATACTGTTGAATTATCCCGTTTGCTTTATCCGACGGCAATCAGCTATAAATTACAGGATATTACAGCCGACCTGGGCATATCGCTGGGCAACGCTCACCGCGCAGATGATGACGCTTATGCGACTGCTGAGCTTTTTTTACGGGCGAAAAATGATCTTGGACTTTTGCCATATGAAACTTTGGCTTTATTACATAAACGTTCGTTCCAATTAAAGTCCGACTTGTCCCGTCTGTTATATGAAGAAACTGCCAAAAAAAGAGGCTCACATCATAATGAGATGGATCAGTTCAACGGGGTGCCTTTAAAACTCAGGAAAAATCCGGCTAACCGGAAACGGGGGCAGTACCAGCCAAAAACAGACTGGCACAACAGGCTCGAAGAAGTTTTTCCTAATTTTGAGCGCCGTGAAAGCCAGTTTCAGATGATGTCCGCAATCCATGAAACATTGGAGAATGCTGATGAAATGGTCATAGAAGCGTCGACGGGGATGGGTAAAACCATCGCTTATTTATTGCCGGCAGCCAATCACGCGCTTGCAACAGGGAAACAGGTGCTTGTCAGTACGTATACTACCCATCTTCAAGACCAGTTATTATGGAATGAAGCGGGAATCGTAGAAAGATTCATAGGACAACCGGTAAATATTGCCTTGATCAAAGGGCTCGGCCATTATATCGATCTTACAAGATTTACCGAAATATTATATGGTGAGGACGAATCCTATGATGAAACATTTACAATCATGCAAATTCTGATTTGGCTGACTAAAACGTCAACCGGTGATCTGAATGAATTGAATGTTTCAAGCGGCGGGCAATTATTGCTTGATAAGATTAGACGATCACACACAAGAAGGCCAGGAAGTGAAGAAAAGTCGTATGATTTCTATGAATATGCACTGGAACTTGCCAGAAGTGCAGATATCATCGTAACCAATCATTCTTACCTGCTATATCAACCGCAATCCAGCCATCCACTATTGGAAAATGTCGATGCCGTCATCTGGGATGAAGCCCATCAGGCGGTCCAATCTGCTGTATCCCAATATGAAAAGACATTCGTTTATACGCAGTGGAAATATATATTCGGTCAAATCGGCACTTCTGAAGAAAAACAGTTATTTACAAAAATGAAATTGGCTGCTGAACAGACAGGTTTTGCGAGTGCGGCTGAAATGGTGAAGCTAGATATGCTGTTTATCGGGTTCACTTCAATTTTTGACCGGATCAGCACATTGCTTTCAATTGAGTTTTCTGAGAAATTCAAAGCTCGGAAGCATAAGAAGAATTCACTGCTATTGAGTGAAATGAATTTGGATATAAATGACTATACAGAACTTCTGCGCTTGCTGAATGAATGGATCGATCTTGCACAGACCATTTTGCAAAAAGCGGAAATGATCAATGAAAAGCCGATTGAAGAGAAACTGACCATTGCCGAATGGCGTTACTGGACGCAGGAGCTTATGGTGAAAGCAGTTGAGTTCAGTGAAATCTTCGTCTTTCCGGTCAATGACGAAGTCAGCTGGATCGAAGGGGATCTGCGCAGCCTTCCTAACAGCCTTTCCTTATATAAACGGCCGTTCGAAGTAAAGTCGATCATTGATAAAGTCACAGCCCCTATACGCGGTGATAAAGCGATCATCTGGCTGTCAGGCACAATGACCGTCCCATCCAATGAGCGTTTCATCGTGAACCAGTTAGGTGTCCCTGCTTCAGTTCCGATCACCAAATATGAACCGCCTCAAGATTTCTATCAGGGAGCACGGGTTTTTGTCATAGATGATATGCCTGATATTCAGCAAGTCTCCCAAATCGACTATATAGAAGCGGTAGCTGATGCGGTCATCCGTACAGTGCTGGTTACCGAGGGGCGTTGTTTTGTTTTATTCACCTCCCAGGATATGCTCCGCAAAACGGTGGAACTTATACAGGATACCGGCTTGCTCGATGACTATATGCTCTTTGCCCAGGGAATCTCTTCAGGCAGCCGGATGCGCCTGTTGAAATCATTCCAGCGTTTCCAGAAGTCCGTGCTTTTCGGTACGAACAGTTTTTGGGAAGGCGTTGATGTGCCGGGAGATGCGCTCCGTGCGGTGGTCGTAGTGCGGCTCCCTTTCACGTCTCCCGATGAACCGGTGTTCAAGGCGAAATCAGAAATGATATCCAAAGAAGGCATCAATCCGTTTCTGCATTATGCTTTGCCTGAAGCAGTATTGAGATTAAGGCAAGGCTTTGGACGGCTGATCCGTTCCAAAGAAGACCAGGGAATGTTCATCGTATTGGACCGCCGCATTGAAACGAAATCCTATGGGCAAGAATTTCTCAATGCCCTTCCGGATGTGGGCGTATCAAAAGTGTCTTTGGAAAAGATGGTAACGGATATTGAACATTGGTATAATAAGCAATGAAAAATGAAAGGAAGGTCGTTCAGATGGAGTCGAAAATTGAAGTACTTTCCACTGTAAATGTCGCTTACCAGCCGGATTTATATAAAGTGGTGGACGCACTCAACCGCACGTTGAAGCATGATAATCTGATGTTTGGACTGGCACTCGATAAAGAAGATCCGGAGAAAGCGGTCTTCACGATTTATAAAACATAGGTTCAGGTGATGAAATGAAACAATGGATACTATTTATAGCAGGTTTTTTATCGTTTCTGGCGATTGTTCTGACCATCTTAATCCTGATTCTGGGCAATAAACCTTTTTCAGATGCGGAAGAAACCGCTATTGCAAAGGTTAAGGATGAAAACCTCCTTAGTGAAGTCAGCAGATCATATGTATATTCCAATGACCAGAAATCGGTTACTGTTATCGGGACAGACAGTGAAGGCAAATTAAAGGCGGTATTTGTGCCTATGGGAGGCCAGGAACTATCTGAAACGGAGCTGGAAGGCAAGATAACTGCCCAGGAAGCACGTGGCATCGCCTTCAAAGAAATGGAAGTCAAGGAAGTGCTTCATACCAAACTTGGCCAGGAAGACAATAAGACGATCTGGGAAGTTGTGTTTTTAACAGAAAACGATAAATTGAATTATGTTTACATTTCCGCAGAAGATGGTTCCGTCTATAAAAGGATTTTAAATTTGTGAAGGGATTGAAGACTTGTGATTAAATTAGCAAATCGTGTTCAAACTCTGACGCCTTCAACAACTCTGGCAATTACAGCGAAAGCCAATGAACTGAAAGCGCAGGGAGTCGATATAATCGGACTCGGAGCAGGAGAGCCGGATTATAATACCCCTGAAAACATCCTTCAGGCTGCTTATAAATCGATGATGGAAGGCAAAACGAAATATACGCCAGCTGGCGGTTTGCCTGCTTTAAAAGAAGCGATCATCGAAAAACTGAAACGTGACCAGCAACTGACATACGCGCCAGCCGAAGTGATGGTGGGTGTCGGGGCTAAACACGTCCTGTATACATTATTCCAGGTGTTACTGGATAAAGGTGATGAAGTCATTATCCCGATACCGTATTGGGTCAGTTATCCAGAGCAAGTGAAACTGGCGGAAGGCGTGCCTGTATACATAGAAGCTACAGCCAGCCAGAATTATAAGATTTCACCTCAGCAATTGCGTGAAGCCATTACTGACCGCACCAAAGCGGTGATGATCAATACACCGAGCAATCCGACGGGAATGATCTATTCCAAGGAAGAGCTGCAGGAACTGGCTGAAGTTTGCCGTGAAAAAGATATTTTGATCGTTTCTGATGAAATTTACGAGAAATTGATTTATGGCGGAAGTGAACATGTATCGATCGCAACTTTATCTGAAGATGCAAAAAATCGCACAATCATTGTGAATGGTGTTTCAAAATCCCATTCCATGACAGGTTGGCGGATCGGTTATGCGGCAGGGGATTCTAAACTGATCAAAGCTATGACGAATCTTGCCAGCCATTCCACTTCGAATCCCACAACGACTTCACAATATGCTGCAATAGAAGCGTATAATGGTCCACAAGGGGCGGTTGAAGAAATGCGCCAGGCTTTTGAAAGCAGATTGGAAGAAATCTTTCCGAAACTGGAAGCAATCCCAGGCTTTAACATAATTCGGCCGCAAGGGGCATTTTATTTATTGCCTGATGTGTCAGAAGCAGCGGAGAAGGCCGGTTTTGCTTCAGTCGATGAATTCGTGGAAGCATTGCTGACGGAAGCGAATGTCGCGGTTATCCCTGGTTCAGGGTTTGGGGCACCATCCACAATCCGTCTATCTTACGCCACGTCGCTGGAAGCATTGAATGAAGCGGTGGAGCGAATCGGTGAATTCGTAACATCAAGATGGCAAAATTAAGTTGAAAACACATTCTTGGAGGCTAGTATGAAAAAAATTACAATTGCCGAAATGGCTAAATATAACGGTCAAACGATTAAACTGGGTGCTTGGGTCGCAAACAAACGCTCAAGCGGAAAAATCGCGTTTCTCCAATTACGCGATGGCTCAGGATTTGTACAGGGAGTAGTGGTGAAAGCGGAAGTCGGCGAAGAAGTATTCGCAGCAGCAAAAGCTTTGACTCAGGAAACATCCCTATATGTTACTGGGGAAGTAAAAGAAGATGAACGTTCTGCATTCGGCTACGAATTAGCGGTGACAGGCATTGAAGTGATTCACGAAGCGAAAGATTTCCCGATCACTCCCAAAGAACATGGCACAGAATTCCTGATGGATAACCGCCACTTATGGCTCCGTTCGCGTAAACAGCATGCAATCATGAAAGTCCGCAACGAGATTATCCGCGCTACGTATGAGTTCTTCAACGATAATGGTTTTGTAAAAGTGGATCCGCCGATTTTAACCGGTTCTGCACCTGAAGGCACTTCTGAACTTTTCGCCACGAAATATTTTGAAGAAGATGCATTCCTGTCTCAATCCGGTCAGCTTTATATGGAAGCAGCGGCTATGGCATTAGGAAAAGTATTCTCATTCGGACCAACTTTCCGCGCTGAAAAATCCAAAACTCGCCGCCATTTGATCGAGTTCTGGATGATCGAACCGGAAATGGCGTTCATGGAGCACGATGAAAGTCTTGAAGTGCAGGAGCAGTTTGTTTCCCATATTGTTCAATCCGTGTTGAAAAACTGCAAACTTGAACTGGATCGTCTGGGCAGAGATACATCGAAACTTGAAAAAATCAAAGCTCCATTCCCGCGCATCACTTATGATGAAGCGATCAAATGGTTGAATGATAATGGCTTTAATGACATTGAATGGGGCGACGATTTCGGTGCGCCGCATGAAACAGCTATCGCTGAAAGCTACGACATGCCTGTATTCATCGTCAATTACCCGATCGGCATCAAGCCATTCTATATGCAGCCGCATCCGGAACGTGACGACGTTGTTCTTTGCGCCGATTTGATCGCACCGGAAGGTTACGGTGAAATCATTGGCGGATCTGAACGCATCTACGATTACGAGCTGATGAAACAGCGCATCAAGGAACATAACCTTGATGAATCTGCGTACGCTTGGTATTTGGAGCTCAGCAAATACGGCGCAGTGCCGCATTCGGGCTTCGGACTTGGGTTGGAGCGTACAGTAGCATGGATTTCAGGAGCAGAACACGTCCGCGAATCCATCCCGTTCCCACGTTTATTGAACCGTTTGTATCCGTAACTCGTAAGTAAAAATAATTTATAAATCGATATTCCGCAACACAGCTTGCTTTCCTGGGGGCTTGCAAAAAACCGTGCTCCTGTCTCTGCTTCGCTAGCTTCGAGACATGAAAGTGCGTTGCATCGCTGCGCTAGCTTCGTCGCTAAGAGCCGGCCTTGCAAGCTGCGGCCAACTCTTAGCTAACTCGGGTTCGTTTCACTTCACCCGAGTGGATCTCAGCACTTCGCTGCTCACCTGGGAGTCTGCGCTGTTTTGCTCCATATCTCCAGAGAGTTATCCAGCAAAGGCGCGCCTATGGACTGAGCGAAGCAATAAGACGAGTGTTCTTCTCGGCTTATTGCGGGAGCTAAGGTGCGCCATGAACTTGCGGCGCCTCCTTTGCGACGAGCAGTGCGCAGGAGCATAATCTTCGCACTGTCCTAAGCGCCGGAGCGTATATACAGCTTCTTATTTATTTAAATGAAATAATTTAGTAATAACAAATAGAAAGGTGGTTGGGATATGAAACAGCCAGATCGACTTCAGACATGGATCGAGAAGGGGAATGTTCACATTTCCCAGCTTTTTTTTCAATTTTATAAGGAATTGAAGATTTCGGATGAAGAAGCCATGCTGTTGATGCATGTGCATGCTTTTCAGCAGTCAGGAAACCATTTCCCGACTCCAGATGAAATCGGAGCACGCATGATGTGCTCTCAAAAAAGCGTCACGACGATGCTGCAGAAATTGATGCAGCAAGGATTCATTGCCATTGAGCAGGAAACGGCAAATGACATCCTGACAGAAAACATCACACTGCAGCCTTTGTGGAATAGATTGCTTGATTGTGTGGACCAGGAAGTCCACCAGGAAAAGATTCATTCCCAGAAAGAAATGGAAGGCCAGGTATTCCAGTTATTCGAACAGGAGTTTGGCAGGTTCCTGTCTCCCATGGAGATAGAAACGATTTCAATGTGGATGGATCAGGACGGGCATACACCGGCTGTCATCAGGATGGCGCTGAAAGAAGCGGTCATCTCTCAAAAAATGAGTTTGCGCTATGTTGACCGCATCCTTTTCGAATGGAAGAAAAAGAATATCAAGACTTCATCGGAAGTCACGAAGCATGCAGCAACTTTCAGGGAAAAAAATATCCAGATTCAGCCTTCGACAGACAACACTGCAAAAAAAGTGAAATTCTATAATTGGCTGGAAGACCGGAATTAGCAGGTGATTGAAATGATGTCAAAAAAAGAATGGCAATTATGCCTTGAGGAAATGGATCATATGTTTCCTGATGCGCATTGTGAGCTGATTCACCGCAATCCTTTCGATCTCTTGATTGCGACTTTGCTGTCCGCTCAGTGCACGGATAAATTGGTCAATAAAGTGACCGCAGACCTTTTCAAAAAATACCATACACCGGAAGATTATGTATCTGTGCCGCTTGAAGAGCTGCAGGATGATATCCGTTCGATCGGCTTGTTCCGCAATAAAGCGAAGAACATCCAGGCATTGAGCCATATTCTGATTGAGCAATTCAACAGTGAAGTTCCAGCGGACCGTGATTTACTGACGACTTTGCCGGGTGTGGGCAGAAAAACGGCAAATGTTGTCGTTTCAGTAGCTTTTGGGATTCCTGCACTGGCAGTCGATACGCATGTGGAACGGGTGGCGAAGCGTCTGGGGCTCAATCGCTGGAAAGATTCGCCGCTGCAAGTGGAAGAGACCATCATGAAAAAGACGCCTTCGGAAGACTGGTCCAAAACCCATCATCAGATCATTTTCTTTGGACGCTACCATTGCAAATCCCAAAATCCCGGCTGCCATATCTGTCCTTTATTCGACAGATGCAGGGAAGGGCAGAAACGCGAGAAAAAAGGGCTGGTTAAGCGTGAGCACATTACAGAGGTCAATTGAAAAAGAGAAGATAATGCCTTTCTTCGTTTTGTGGACTAAGTTGGAGGAAGAGATTGGGATAATTCACACCAGCAAAAGAACTGATGCATCCTTATTTATGAAACAAGGAATATCGGTATATAAAGCTTTATTGGAACAATGCAGTTCAGAGGAAGAGACACTGGAGCCATTGAATAACGATGAACGGTTGCATTTTGTTGAAAGCTATACTTCGACATATGCTGCTTTCAGGCAGCTTCAGGAATTGTTTATTGAAATGCAGAAGAAGGTTGCTGCAAAAAGAGCAATTTTAAATAGGTTATAATTAACAGCACAAAAATACCCTTTAGCGTTCTTTTCGCTGAAGGGTATTTTTATGGCCGGAAATCAGTTGCTTTCAATGTCACTGGTTTCACCGATATTCTTTTCGTCATCATTATTGTTCCCTTCTTCAGGAGAGGTTGTTCCTTCTATACCTTCTTCAGGTGAGGATTTTCCTGTTTTTTCATCACTTTCGTCAGCAGGGGGTGTGGAAGATCCATCAGCCTCACTGTTGATATTTTCGCCATTGCCCTCATCATTATTTTCATTTCCGGAATCATCTTTGTTGTTTTCACTTTCATTAGCAGGAGGTGTGGAAGGTCCATTAGTTTCGCCGTTGGAATTTCCGTCATTTCCTTCATTATTATCGTTTCCGGGGTTGTTGCTGTTGTTGTTATTTCCATTAGCTTTTCCATTGTCATTGCCGTTGGAATTTCCGTCATTTCCTTCATTATTTCCATTCCCGCTATTTCCATTTCCATCTGTAGGAGGGACGGAAGCGCCGTTGGCTTCACCGTTGGAATTTTCTCCATCTCCGCTGCCGTCTTCGGGAGGAGTTTCGCCATCTCCTTCACCGTCTCCGCCATCTGCAGGAGGGGTTTCACCATCACCTTCGCCTTCACCATTTCCTTCATTTCCGCCGTTTCCTTCACCTTCACCGTTTCCTTCACCTTCAGGAGGGGCGTCGTCTTCCGGTGGAGCTTCATCTTCTGGAGGAGCTTCGTCTTCAGGTGGTTCTTCCTCATCTGCCGGTGGAGTTTCTTCCGGTTCCTCAGGCTCTTCAGGAGGGGTCACTTCAACAATGACTGAAGCTGGATCGCTTCGCTGGTCACCTTTTACCGCGGTTACGCTGAAAGTATAGGCTCGGCCTTCTTCAAGTGCTTCGTAGGTATAGGATTTATCGTCTGTAGTAGTGAGCACTGACCTGTTGCCGTCTGTTTCGACAGCAACTTCGAATTGCACATCCTCAACGTCACCGTAAGTCCATGTCAAATCGACGTTCGAACCATCAACAGATGCATTGAGTCCGCCGGGCGCATCCAAATCTTCCTGTACGAATTCTTCAGACACTTTTTCTGGAACAGTGCCGCGGACAAATAACTCAGTGCTCTTTTGATCCGATGGAGTGAAGTCGCTCGCCAATTGAAGTGGTTCTGTTCCAACTTCAATCGTCGCTTCCACTACTGACTCCGGCTGCTGGAATCTTCCTGCTTCAGAAGAAGAAATCTTCGACATTACATCTTTAAAGATTTGCTGGGACAATAAACGTTCATTGGATGCTGTGTCCATTGCTCCTTCACGGGAAGGATAGCCGCTCCAGACTGAAATTGAATATTCAGGAGAGTAGCCTGCAAACCAAATATCCGGAGCAGAACTGCTGTCATGTCCATATTTATCAAATTCTTCAGGGGTAAAGTTTGTTGTTCCAGTTTTACCGGCAATATCCAAGCCGCTGATTGCAGCTGCCTTACCGGATGCTCCAGCAATATTAGGGTCCACGACATCAAGAAGCATGTCAGTCACCATATAAGCTGTGCTGTCTTTCATGGCTGGAACTGATTCAGGCGCGACTACCTGCTCAGTAGTGCCATCCCTGAAAACGATTTTTGTTACAGTATGCGGCTTTGTATAAATACCATCGTTGCCGAAAGCTGCGAAAGCTCCAGCCATCTCAACCGTATTGATATTTTCCTCTGGCGAACCGATTGCGGCAGATTCGTATATGCCTCCAAAATTCAATCCTAATTTCTGGGTGAATTCTTTTGCATTTTTTGTGCCAACTTCATTCAAAGTCTTAACCGCCGGTACGTTGCGTGAACGGTAAAGGGCTTCGCGCATTGTCATCTCACCAAGGTAGTCGTTATCGAAGTTTCTGACTTCCTGGTCACCGTCTTCATATGAATAAGGTTCATCCACCAAAGTCTTGCCTGTCGACCAGTTAAGATATTCGATGGCTGGGCCGTAGTCAATCAGTGGCTTGATAGTTGAACCGATTTGGCGGTCACGGGCTGTCGCGTAATTGCGGCGGACATCTCCGCTGTATTCGCGGGCTGCACCGACTGCGCGGATAGCCCCTGTTTCAGTATCGACAACCGTCAAAGCGGATTCGACTTCATCGTTGAAGAAAATATTGGAAGCCAAAGTTTCGTTTACCGCTTTTTGTACATTTGGTTCTAGTGTTGTGTAAATAGTCAACCCTTCATCGAGTGAGATATCTTCATCCAAGGCTTCAATTTCATTTTCGACCATTTCCATGAAGGCTGTATATTCACCGCTAGGCGGGGCAGGGCGCTGTTCCTCCGGCAATAAAGTTTCAGTTACCGGGATCGCCTGTGCAGCCTCTTTTTCTTCTGTTGTGATTTTGCCGTGCTGTTCCATCAGGCGGAGCACCACATTGCGTCTTTCTTCGGCGCGCTCCGGATTATTGAAAGGGTTGTAGCCGTTCGGGCTTTGCGGCATGCCTGCAAGCATCGCGGCTTCATGCAATTCAAGTTCAGAGACGTGTTTGCCGAAGAAATTTTCGGAAGCTGTTCCAAATCCATAAGTGTTGCCCGACATCAGGATCTTATTGAAATACATTTCAAAAATTTCTTCTTTTGTATACTCCTGTTCGAGCTGGTAGGCAAGATAGGCTTCCTGAGCTTTCCGCTTAATAGTCTTTTCATTTTTCAGGAAAGAGTTTTTGATGACTTGCTGTGTGATGGTACTTGCTCCTTCAGAACCGAATCCATCGGTTACGTTCGCAATTACCGCACCACCCAGACGGATGATATCAATTCCGGGATGTTCATAGAAGCGGTTGTCTTCTGTTGCCAGAATCGCATCTTCCATTAACTTGGGAATCTCTTCGTAATTGACGTATTCACGGTCTTCACCTGTCATATAGGGTATTTCCGTTTCACCGTCAGCTGCCAGGAAGGTAGGGCTGATCGGGTCGCGCAGGAGTTCTTCGTCAAGTTCCGGGGCACTGCTGGCATAATAGGTGAAAAGGCCGATGCCGATGACCAGTCCGATGACTCCGACAATGAGTATTGCCAGAATGATCCGTTTAAACCAGCCGCCTCCGGAGGTTTTCTTTTTCTTGCCCTTTTTCTTTTGCTGTTCCATTGCTTTTCTGCGCTGTTCGCGCGACATTTGTTTTTCGCTCACTAAATGTTCCTCACTTTCGTTGGTGCTTGTCTACTGAAACTTATTCAAATGGGGCAGGTAATCGATGCGCGGAAACGCACCTGGTTTCAATTCAATACCGGTTTCTTCAATTTCCGTCAAAGTCACAGACTTCCTGCCGCCGCTCATCATTCTATTCCAAAAAAATTCAAAAGCTTCAAAAGGAACAATAAAATAACGGTCTATAGAAGAAAAGCGAATGATCAGGAAAGCCAGTCCATCATGTTTTACGACTTGTGCCATGTGCTGGATTTGGTGTTCGTGTATATTCTTCAGCGGAAAAGAAGTTTTGTTCTCCGTTTCCTTCGCCTCGAAATCAATGTATTTGCCGTTCCACACGCCATTATAGTCGGTTGTGGAGGGGGAACGGAAATACGCTTCTTTTATGACAGCGGCACTTCTGGATGGGTATTCGACCCTGACGATTTGGACAGGAACCGGTTTTTTGTGGATGACGGCATGTCCGAGCTGCAGATAATAATCGTTCGTCTCATTCAATTCATCCTCTAGTGTTTTACCCCGATTACTGAAAGAGAAATCTTTTTTCTTCTTTTTCTTTTTCTGGTCCACTGGCTGTTCTTTCTGTGGAATGAATTTTTTGCCGTTTGGATAATTGATTGCCATTGTGATACACCTCGCTTACTTTATCATATCACATAGATTTAGACGATAAATGAGACCCGAAGTTCCATTTCGCTAGGTTCATGATAGCCGATAGGCGTTTGAAAGCCAATTGAAAAGAATGTCTGTTCGTTCATAGTCGTCTCATCAAGGTGTATATGATAAACTGAGGACATTGGAGGGATCTTGAAAAATGAATATTCGTGAACTTTCTTCCTTATTATATGATGAATGCGGAAAATGCCAGGACCGCTTTTTTGATATGCGTGAGCGGGACGCGGTACCTGACTTTTACGAGGACGTAAAACCATACGCAGATTATTGGCACACTAAAATAAATCAATGGCAAGAGGAATCGCTCCTTTATATACAGCAAGAGCGGCCGAAATATGTCCATAAACCGCAGATTGATACAGCGGCAGAAGGTATGACACAATTTTTTGTGCAAAGTTTTTATAAGGAAACAAGCAAGAAACGTTTTATCCAAACCATACAGGCGGCTCAGTATACGTTACAGACGTTCATGCTGGCCATAGATGAAAAGAGCGATGAAAGATGATCAGAAAGAAAACATTGCCTCAGTTGTTGGATGAATGGAAAACCGAGCCCGATATGATGGAGCGGATTGTCCATTGGCATACAAAGGAAGAAAAGCCGGCGAGGTACGCCGATTTTCCTGAAGAGATGCATGACAGCCTGAAAGCTGCACTCAGAAAAAAAGGCATTGAGCAATTATATACACATCAGCGCCAAGCTTTTGACTTGGCTCAGGAAGGCAAGTCCTATACGGCAGTCACTCCGACTGCGTCCGGTAAATCATATTGCTACCATCTCCCGGTGCTTCATAAGATCCTCAACGATCCAGGAGCAAGAGCGCTGTATCTGTTTCCGACAAAAGCATTGGCGCAGGATCAGAAAAGCGACCTTCATGATCTGATAGAAAAAACGGAAAAAGAAATTTTATCCTATACGTATGACGGCGATACATCACCGGCAATCAGAACGAAAGTGCGAAAAGCGGGGCAGATTGTGATGACGAATCCGGATATGCTGCATTCCGCTATATTGCCGCATCATACGAAATGGGTTTCGTTGTTTGAAAATCTCCATTATATTGTCATAGATGAATTGCATACTTATAAAGGTGTTTTCGGTACACATGTCTCACATGTAATCAGACGCCTTAAACGGATCTGTGAATTCTACGGCAGCAATCCGGTCTTCATCTGCACTTCCGCGACAATCGCCAATCCGAAAGAATTGGCGGAAGCATTGACCAATGAAGAACACGCATTGATCGACCAGAACGGAGCACCTTCAGGCAAAAAGCATATCGTATTTTATAACCCGCCGATCATCCACCCGACTTTCGGGGTCAGAAGAAGTGCGGTGCTTGAAGTGCGGGACTTAGCTACAGTGCTGATAAAACAAGGGATCCAAACCATCGTATTCGCGAAAAGCCGTGTCAGGGTCGAGATGCTTGTGACATATCTTCAGGCGATCACGAAGATGAAGCTTCAGGATGAATCCATCAAGGGTTACCGCGGAGGCTATCTGCCGACCGAACGGCGGGCGATCGAGAAAGGGTTGCGGGATGGTTCGATCCAATGTGTCGTTTCGACAAACGCCCTGGAACTTGGCGTTGATATCGGCCAGCTGCAAGCCTGCATCATGACCGGCTATCCGGGGAATATCGCCAGCGCCTGGCAGCAGGCGGGCCGTGCCGGAAGGCGCCAGGATGAATCTTTGGTTGTCTATGTTGCACAGTCGACGGCCCTCGATCAATACATTATAAATAATCCGGCATATCTGTTGGACCAGTCACCGGAAGAAGCAAGAATCCATCCGGAGAATATCATCATCTTAATGGACCATTTGAAGTGCGCTTCCTTTGAATTGCCTTTTTCGACAGATGAAATGTATGGTGAATTCGAAGTGCAGGAATTGCTCGAGTATCTGCAGGAACAGGGAGTGCTTGTACGCACATCTGACCGCTGGCATTGGATGAGCGACCGTTTTCCGGCACACGACATTTCATTGCGCTCTGCGTCACAGGAAAATGTTGTCATCATCGACCAGTCCGTGCCATCTGATACCCGTGTAATCGGCGAAATGGACCGTTTCAGCGCATTGACATTATTGCATGAAGAAGCGATCTATCTTCACCAAGGGACTCAGTTTCAAGTAGAGATTTTGGATTGGGAAGAGAAAAAGGCGTATGTCCGTGAAGTGGATGTGGACTATTTCACAGATGCCAATCTGGCAGTCGAGTTGAAAGTGATGAGTGAGGACAAAACCAAAGGCATGCAAGGGGCGGAAGTTTTTTACGGCGATATCGCGGTATTGGCAATGCCGACCATATTCAAGAAAATCAGATTCGATTCTCATGATAATATCGGTTCGGGTCCCATCTCGCTGCCGGCTGAAGAGCTTCATACTTCCTCGACCTGGCTGAGTTTCAGCAAACCTGATGGATTCTCGGATTCAGAATTATCAGATATGATGACCGGTGCGGCATACGCCATCGAATCATTCATCCCGATTTTCGTGTCCTGTGACCGCCGCGACGTTCATGTGGTGCCGCAGGTGAAGTCCCCGCATAACGATTTGCCTTCATTCTTTATACATGATTCCTATCCTGGAGGCATCGGAATCAGTGAACGGATCTATGATATGTGGCTGCCGCTCCTTGATAAAGCGAGGAGCCACGTCGCTGAATGTCCATGCCTGGATGGCTGCCCTTCGTGTATAGGAGCGCAGGACGCAATGGTCAATATGAAGGAAAATGTCATCAGATTACTCGACGAGCTTCGCGAAGAGAGGTGAGAGCCGATGTCGTTCGAAAATAAGCTGCTGCAGATGAAAGGCATGCTGAAGAAAGACGCAGGTGCCAAGCCGAAGCAGAAAACACAAAAGCAGGAAAAGAAGAGGCCGCTGCATGAAGACAGATGGCAGGATATCGGCCTTGAATTGGTGGAGAACGAATTTGGATTCGTTTTTAAAAAAGTGATCAGCTATCCATTTGAAACGCGTCATGGAAAAATTGGGTTAAATGAATTGGACAGGGTATTGGCTGCATGGGAAAGTGCAGACTTCGACCATCCGTTCAAGTTGAAAAAAGATGAGCGGATTCTTTTTTTTGATACTGAAACGACTGGCCTCAGCGGAACGGGAGCTTATATCTTCCTTGCAGGATTATTGGAACGCACAGAAAAGGGATTTGAAATGGTCCAGTATATCATGCCGGATCCATCCAATGAAGCCGCTTTTCTCTTTGAGACCAATCTTTGGCAGTCGGAAGATCCGATCATCTTTTCTTATAATGGCAAGAGTTTCGATTGGCCGCAGCTGACCTCCAGATGGACGATGCACCGCAATATTTTGCCGAAGCTGAAAACGCTGCGGCGAATCGATTTATTCCATGGCACTAAAAGAATTTGGAAAAATGAATTGGCTCGGATGAAGCTGAGCACCATCGAGGAAGAAAAGCTTGGATTCACCCGGGAAGGCGATGTGCCAGGTTTCTTGATACCCGCCATCTATTTGGATGCGGTCAAAAGCGGCTATCCGGAAGCATTGGATAAAGTGCTTTATCATAATGAACTGGATATTCTTTCACTCGTCTCGCTATATGTCTTGTCATCGGATCTATTGATGGAAGACCTGGAATCTGAAACCTTCGGTGCTTATACGAATATCGGGAAATGGTACGCAGATCTTAAACAATTTGATCAAAGCGCAGCTTATCTCGAACATGTAACTGCAGAAAGGGGAGCTTCTTCGGCACTTGCCCGTTATTTTTTGGCAATTCAGCGCAAACGCAGCGGACAATACGAAGAAGCAGTGAAGCTGTTTACAGAAGCTGCGCCGAATCTGCGGGGACCTGTCGAAGTCGAAGCCTGGATCCATGCGGCTAAATTATATGAACATCAAGTCAAAGATTATGACAAGGCCTTGATCATGGCAGGCTTTGCGAAAGAATCCAGCAGCCACACTAAAATCAGGAAATCGCTTGTAAAGGATATCGATAAAAGAATGGCCAGGCTGGAATTGAAAAAACAAAAAAATCGTCCTTCAAATGAGAATTTTTGAAACACAAAAATTATGCTTATGATATACTTACCATAAGCATAATTTTATCCCGTATTAACGGTCATTAAGTCTGCCGCATCATTTTGCGGAAGGCCAGCTGTCCGTAAAAACCCGATTGGATCAACTAACATTCAGTGGAACATGAATCCCGCCGCTGAATGAAGTTTCTCTTTATGGAAGGACGATTTAAATGGACAATAAATTCACAGCTAAAGATATTTTAGAAAAAGATTTTAAAACAGGTATGCGCGGCTACAACCAGGATGAAGTTGATCATTTCCTTGATGATATCATTCAGGATTATGAAGTCTTCACCAAAAAAATCGATCAATTGATGAATGAAAACAAGCGTTTACGCGCTGAACTTGAAGATGCTCCACGCAAACAGGCGACACCTGCACCAGGAACAACGAATTTTGATATTCTGCGCAGACTCTCCCATTTGGAGAATCACGTCTTCGGCAATAAACTGAACAACGAGTAATACCCTTTGTTTTATTGATGAAAATGCAGTATACTGATGAAGCCATTGGAATTCCGGCAATCGCTCCGGCTACCGGCCGGAGAGGAAAGTCCATGCTCGCACGGACCTGAGATGGCCGTAGTGATCGCGCTTAGCGAAACAATAAGCTAAGGCAGCTGTTATGCAGCTGACGGCGGGTAGAACACCTAAGTCTTCGGATATGGTCGAAATACCCTGAAGGTGCCACAGTGACGGAGCTGTATAAGAAATTATACAGGTGGAACGAGGTAAACCCCGCGAGTGAGAAACCCAAACTATGGTAGGGGCACTTTTCCGAAGGAATTGAACTGAGGAAAAGGCAGGCATAGCCTTGCAGATAGATGATTGCCTTCCAAGTGTACAAGGCGAGAGCCGTTTGAGTACGTGGAAAACAAAACATGGCTTATGGAATTTCCGATGGTCTTAAATTGCAATTAAAAAAAGCTCTCCCCAGGGAGGGCTTTTCTTATGATTACAGGATGAAAAAACCGACTGGTACTAATCAATCAGGGGCTCAAGTTATAAAAATGAGAAACGATTTCTTCACATTAAAAGATGGAATATCAGTCAACAGGAAAGGGTGTAAGTATGGCTACATATAAATTGTTAGCGACTGCCGCAATGGGCCTCGAGTCCATTGTCGCCAGTGAAGTGAAAGACATGGGTTACGACACCCAAACCGAAAACGGTAAAGTTTTCTTTGAGGGAGACGAGCGGGATATCGCCAAAACAAATCTTTGGCTGCGTACAGCAGACCGTGTAAAGATTATTGCCGGTGAATTCAATGCTTATACTTTCGATGAACTATTCGAAAAGACGAAGGAAATTGAATGGGAAAAATTCTTGCCGGTGGACGCTGAATTTCCCGTACAGGGAAAATCAGTGAAATCGACTTTGCATTCGGTGCCGAATTGCCAGTCCATCGTCAAGAAAGCGATTGTCGAACGATTGAAAAAAGCTTACCATCGAAACTCTTTCCTGGATGAAACTGGTCCACGTTTCAAAATAGAAGTTTCCATACTAAAAGATAAAGTTCAATTATCTATAGATACCAGCGGCGCCGGCTTGCATAAACGCGGCTATCGTGTCGACCAGGGGGAAGCGCCACTGAAGGAAACACTTGCAGCGGCTCTGGTGAAATTATCACGCTGGACACCGGACCGCCCTTTTGTCGATCCATTCTGCGGTTCAGGTACAATCGTCATAGAAGCGGCAATGATCGGCCAAAACATTGCACCGGGCTATAACCGGGAATTTGACAGTGAAAAATGGCCATGGATCGGTGAAGCTATCTGGAACGAAGTGCGGGAACAGGCAGAAGAGATGGCGAATTATGATCAGCCGCTGAATATTCTGGGTACCGACATCGACCACCGGATAGTGAAGATAGCTGAACAAAATGCGCTGGAAGCCGGATTTGCCGATATCATCCAGTTCGAACAGCGACAAGTCAAAGATTTTAAAACTACTGAAGAAAATGGTGTTGTAATCGGCAATCCTCCTTATGGTGAACGAATCGGCGAAATTGAAATTATTGAAGAGATGATCCAGGATATGGGAAGGATATTTTCGAAGCATCCGACTTGGTCTGTTTATATCCTTTCTTCAATGGCAAGATTTGAAACGCTTTATGGCCAGCCGGCTACAAAGAAAAGAAAATTGTTCAATGGTTTTATACGCACGGATCTGTTCCAGTTCTGGGGAGAGCGTCCGAAAAAATAAAAATGATGGAACGGAAGAGCATCAGCTCTTCCGTTTCTCTGTGAGGAGAGTTTATGAGACAACCTATACCATTTCCGTTATCGAAAGATAAAACATTCTTTGAGTCTTTGAATGATTGGATCGGAGACGTTTTTTACGATGAGCTGCCGGAAAAAGGGTACGATCTTCGCGATGAACAGATCTTTATGGCTTTTCAAATGGAGAAAGCCTTAAAAGAAAAATCGGTAATGTTTGCGGAAGCAGGCGTAGGCACAGGGAAAACGCTTGCCTATCTGCTCCCGGCAATCGCCTACGCCAGATATACAGGAAAACCGGCGTTAATTTCCTGCGCCGATGAAACACTGATTGAACAGCTTGTTAAAAAGGGCGGGGATATTGACCGTTTGGATGAGCTCTTTAACTTGAACCTGGATGTCCGGCTGGCAAAATCACGTGACCAATATCTATGCCTGCAGCGACTCGAAGGTGCAAAGAAAAGAAGCGGAGCGGATTTTCTGGATGACATAGAATCCAGGCTGCCGGAATTCGTCAACAAAACGTTTTCAATGCAGAACACCTATCCCTACGGTGAACGTTCCAGTTTTCCGGAAATCAATGACGATCAGTGGCAGCAGGTCAACTACCACCCGATCCAAAACTGTGCAGCTTGTGAACTTCGCAATAAATGCGGTCAGACCATACACCGCAACCATTACCGGGAAGCGACTGATCTCGTCATCTGTTCCCATGATTTCCTGATGGAGCATCTGTGGACAAAAGAAACACGTATCCGGGAAGGACAGACACCGCTATTGCCTGAGTTCTCCCAAATCGTTCTTGATGAAGGCCACCTCTTGGAATTCGCGGCTCAGCGAGCTTTAACATATGAAGTTCAGGAAAGCACACTCCTTGATGTCACAGAAAGTATACTGGCAGATAATGTCCGTGAAAAGACCTTGAACATGATTGAAGAGACGATCGATCTGCACAACGAATTTTTCCTCTTGCTCCGGAAAAACATAGTGGCAAGTGATGAAGACCGAAAGGCGATTAGCAGAGATCCGGCGTTGATCAGTTTAGGCAAAGGGCTGGTCAATCACATTAATCTCTTATTAGAGGAATTTGTTTTTGAAGGTGAACTATTTACAATCCCTGAATATGAATTGCGTCTGGCGGAAGAGTTCTTTGAGAAATACATCTTCTCGATGGGTTTATTCACGGAAGAGGGAGACGCAGTGCACTGGCTCGAAATAAAAGATGACATTGAAACACTGGTCATCATGCCTCGTCTGGTGACAGATATTCTGGACGAAAAACTTTTCGATGGAAAAGTGCCGATCATTTTTTCATCTGCGACATTATCCATTAAAAAAGATTTCAGCTATTTGTCGGACAGCCTGGGCATTGATAAATACCAGTCATTTACTGTACCTTCGCCTTTTGACTATGAAGATGTCATGAAAGTGCTGAAACATCCACTGGAACAGCGGGATAAATTCCAACGTGCCTATGATTTACTGTCGAGTGGAGAACAGACACTGATTTTATTCAAATCAAAAATGGATATGGAGAATTTCAAGCAATCATTGCCGCTTGACCACGCTTATAAAATTGAATTCGAAGGTGATCGTGAATTATCTACCGTCGTCAAGGATTTCCAGGATGCCAAATTCCAGGTGCTTTGTTCTTACCATCTGTGGGAGGGGCTGGACTTGCCGAAAGAAGCTTTGACAAAAGTCATCATAGTCGATTTGCCATTCCCGCCGCAGGATCCCGTTTTTGAAGCAAAACGGAAATTCAGCTCCAATCCGCTTGAAGAAATCGATCTGCCGTTCATGCAGCTCAGAATTCAGCAGGGCATCGGGCGATTGATCCGTACGTCTGAAGACCACGGCGAAATCCACTTGTTGTTAAATGAAGATGAACTGGCCCTTGAGCACCTTTGGCAAGAGGTGTTGCCAGTCACTGCTCAAAATTTTCTAAAATTGTAATCCATTCATGATATAATAGACCCATTCGACAAAGGGGGATTTATATGTCATTGGAAATGCAATTTACGGATCATATGAAAAAATTGAAAGCTTATAATGAAGCTGTTTCATTGCTTTATTGGGATTTGCGCACTGGCGCACCGAAAAAAGGTGTCGATTTGCGTTCAGAAACAATCGGTGTGATTTCTTCTGATATTTTTATTATGTCAACTTCAGATGAATTCGGTGAGCTGATAACTTCACTGGAAGCGAAAAAAGAGGAGCTGGATCCGGTAATGCTTCGTTCTGTTGAAGAAGCGCGGAAACAGTATGATTTAAGCAAAAAGATTCCAGCTGATGAATACAAGGAATTCGTGATCCTTCAATCCAAAGCTGAATCTGTTTGGGAAACAGCCAAAGATACAGATGACTTTTCTTTATTCCAGCCTTATCTTGAAAAGATGGTGGCTACGACGAAAAAAATGATCGGCTATTGGGGAGAAAAGAACGGCAGTGCCTACAATACGCTGTTGGATCAATATGAACCTGGCATGACTACTGAAATTCTGGATGAGGTATTCGGCGACTTGCGCAGCCGCATCATCCCACTGGTGCAGAAAATTGCCGATTCACCCAACAAACCACAGACAGATTTCCTGTATCGCCAGTTTCCGAAAGAGGCACAGGAAAGTTTCAGTGATAAGATTCTGGAGCAGCTTGGCTATGATTTCGATGCCGGACGGCTCGACGAAACGGTGCATCCTTTCATGATCGGCATCAATCGCCAAGACGTTCGGATCACGACTAAATATGATGAAAAGGATTTCCGTACGGCAGTATTCGGCACTATCCATGAATGCGGACATGCATTATATGAACAGAATATCGGGGAAGAGTTAAGTGGAACATTAGTGGAGACTGGCGCATCTATGGGCATTCATGAATCCCAATCGTTATTTTTCGAGAATTTTGTCGGCCGCAGTGAAAAATTCTGGGAAAAGAATTATGAGATGTTAAAAATGTTTTCACCGGAACAATTCGGACAGGTGTCACAGGAAGAGTTCATCCGTGCTATCAATGAATCCAAGCCTTCACTCATCCGTATTGAGGCGGACGAACTGACTTATGCACTTCATATCATGATCCGCTACGAGTTGGAGAAAGGGCTGTTCAATGGCGATTTGGAAGTGAAGGACCTGCCGCAGCTATGGAATGATAAATATGAAGAATACCTTGGTGTCCGCCCTTCCAACAATTCTGAAGGCGTGTTACAGGATGTCCATTGGGCTGGCGCAAGCTTCGGGTACTTCCCATCATATGCGCTCGGCTATATGTATGCAGCGCAGTTCAAGAATGCCATGTTGAAGGACCTGCCGAATTATGATGAACTTTTGGCTGCAGGAGATATTGCACCAATCCGGAACTGGCTGACAGAGAATGTGCACAAACATGGTTCGATGAAAAAACCTCTCGAAATTTTGGAGGAAGCGACCGGTGAAGGGCTGAATGCAGAGCATCTGGCGAAATACCTGGAAGAGAAATATTCAAAAGTCTATCAATTAGTATAAAGTGAATGCTAAGGCCGTCCCGGCTGCAATCGGGACGGCTTTTTTTATTTATGACGAAACTGTAAGATTAGCGTCATCTTCGGTAAATGCTGCCTTTTAACATCCGTCCTATACTGAAGACATCCCAGATTGATCCTGATAATTAACTGTGGATGTAAAAATAAGATTTGAGGAGAGAAGATCATGAAAAAGATCACATTATGGATAACGGCATTGTGTGCGGGGGCGATAATTTTGTCAGGCTGCAGTATATTAGACAAAGCAAATGGAATCATCCTTTACGGGGATGAAGAAAAAGTTTTGGCCTCGCTTAAAGAAGAGCATAAAGGCCAAATTGAAAAAGATTCAATTTTGGTAAAACTTATGGAGGCTGACGGAGAACGGCTGCTGATCATGGATGTAACTTCTGCGCAATATCTGATCGACAAGGAGTTGCTGAGAGAAGTGGAGGATGGCAAAGATAGTGAAGCTGTTCCATCACTTCCCGAAATAGCAGAAGGCGAAGCGATTCTTTTTGCCAAAAAAGCAGACAGTAACATCCATTTAGACAGCTTGGCAGTTCAGGTGAACTATGAGGGGAATGTCATTATTGGTGACGGCCGTGTGTATGCAGACTTTTTTTTAGTTCTAGCTGATGAGGAATTTCAGGAATTTGAAGCCGAAGAGAAAACGATGGGTATTATTCAATATAATAAAGACCCGGATGGCATCGGCGGCTTTGATGTCGAAAAAGAACAGCTGGTAAAGATTGAAGGGTGACAGAATCGTTTTATTTTCCTGAAAGAATCTTTTCCTCTGCCCATCTAATTGAATCGTGGCGGGACAATTACCGGAATTTTCGATTATAATAGGAGCCGGAGGCGATAAAATGTTGAAGTCATTCAGTTTAGAAGGAAAAACAGCAATTGTGACAGGTGCGGGTAAAGGGATCGGCCAGGCTATTGCGCTGGCAATAGCGGAAGCAGGCGCCAACGTTATGCTTGTTGCACGGACGGAATCAGATTTGCAGAATGTAAAGGAACTGATCGGCAATGACCGGACAGAATATGCAGTTGCTGATATAACCGACCGGAGCCAAATTCGCCGGGTGGTTGAAAATACGATGGAACGGTTTGGCGCACTAGACGTTCTTGTAAATAATGCAGGCATGAACATCCGTTCAAAGCTGCTGGATGCGACGGATGATGAATGGCATAAGATTATGGATACTAACGCCCAAAGCGTTTTCATGTTTTCACAGGAAGCAGCAAAGAAAATGCAGAGTGGCGGCTCGATCATCAATATCAGTTCAGTCGGCGGTGAGCGGGCATTAAAAACAGGCGTCGTGTATGCCGCATCAAAAGCAGCCATCATCCAGATGACTCGTGTAATGGCAATGGAATGGGGCGAGAAGAATATTCGTGTCAATGCCATCGGTCCTTGGTATTTCCGGACGCCTTTGACGGAAAAACTGTTGAACGACAAAGAATATCTGGATTCGATTTTGGCAGTAACTCCGATGAAGCGCGTCGGTGAACTTCCGGAAGTTGCCACGCCGGTCGTATTCCTGGCATCAGAAGCATCCAGCTATATAACGGGCCAGACGCTGTTTGTAGACGGAGGCATGTCGATACATGGGTTTTCTTAAAAAAAGCGGAAACGCCCGTTTTGCCCAAACAAGCTATTGATGATTCTGAAGTAAATAGAAATATCTATAGCTGGCAAGAAATTAAGTAAGTAAATAAGTAAGTAAGTAAGTAAGTAAGTAACCGATATTCCGCAAAACAGCTGCGCTTTCCTGGGGGCTTGCACTGAGCTAACTCGGTCTCGTTCCACTTCACCCGAGTGGATCTCAGCACTTCGCTCGAAACAGAGTAGGTAAACCAACTCTGTTTCTAATCCCCTGGGAGTCTTCGCTGTTTTGCTTCATATCTTAGATCACTTTCTATAAAAAATTTCGCTTCAGCTTAATTCTGGTTTAGAAGTAAATCCTTTATTTCAAAATATAATCAGAATGAAGTGATAGCCGCTCCTTACTGAAAGTACTCGTCTAAAACGGAAATGTTATAGAAGTAGACAGTGTCTAGTCAGCATAAGCACTTGCATAAAGCGAAATGACTTTCAGTAAATGGAAATTCAACCACATCCTCTCCTTAAATGGAGGGGATGTTTTTCGTTTATCGCGATAAATGGTATGATAAAAGGAGTATAAAATGAAGGGGATACCGGAATATGACAGCTTTGGACCATCATAATGAATTAATAGAAACTGCGCGGCTGCACCGCATCTTTGAAGAGAACGACGACACTGACCGTGCAGCGAAAGCGAAATTGTTCGGAAAGAAAATATTGAAAAATCAGTTCATCATCGGTTTTGCGGGACATTTTTCTTCGGGAAAATCATCCATGATAAACGCATTGACTGGCGAAACTTTATTGCCATCAAGTCCGATACCGACCAGTGCCAATATCGTAAATGTGCACAAAGCAGATTCTGATTTTGCCATCGTCAATAAGACGGAAGGGAAGCCGGTTTATTTTCCTGAAAATTATGATTTTGATGCCGTTAAGCAGTATTGCAAAAGCGGTGATGTGACACAGATCGATATCGGCCACAAAGACTCAGTTTTACCGGATGGTGTTAGTGTCATGGATACTCCGGGAGTGGATTCGACAGATGATGCACACAGGATCTCCACTGAATCTGCACTGCATATTGCAGATATGGTTTTTTATGTAATGGATTATAACCACGTCCAATCCGAATTGAACTTCAATTTCACAAAAGAATTGCAAAAATACACGGACCTTTACCTGATTGTCAATCAAATCGACAAGCATCAGGACAGCGAACTGGATTTTCCGGCATTCAAAAAATCTGTAGCGGATTCTTTTTCAGCTTGGGGAGTCGAACCGAAAGGCATATTCTTTACGTCACTGCGGGATTTCGAAATGGACGGCAATGACTTTGAATCAGTTAAAGCACTTGTTTCTTCATCAATGGAAGGCTGGGAAGGAAATGTCGGAAAAGCTGCGGAATCCGCGCTTTCCCAATTGAAAGATGAACATCTGAACTTTTTAGAAGATGAAAAGATGGAAAGGCTGGAGGCTTTTTCAAACGTGTTGAGCCCGGAAGAATGGGAAATGCGTGAAGATGTCAAAGCAGAGACTAATAAAGTGGAACGGCGATTATCTGTACAGGATTTTGAGAGCTGGAAAGGCGATTTCGAAAAGAACCGCAAAGAATTGCTCGAAAATGCCAATATCATGCCATACGAGTTGAGAAATTCCTTAACGCTTTATCTGGAAGCCATGCAACCCGACTTTAAAGTCGGCATGCTGTTCAGCGGCAAAAAGACGGAGGCTGAACGTGATGCCCGCCGGGATGACGTCAAAGAAAAACTGGGAACTGTTATTCCTTCTCAAATCACCGTGCATCTGAAAAGATTGATGAAATCCGCTTTGAAGGATGCAGCGTTATTGACTGACCAGGATTCCCTGGCAATTGATGATATGGAACTGGAAGTACCGTTTTCAGTAGTTGAAGACCAACTGCCAAAAGGTGTCCTGATAACTGGTGACACAGTCCTTAATTTCGCAAATAGTTTAAGTGTCGGCATACAGCGCTGGTTCATAAAAGAAACCGAAGGCTGGAAAAATGCGCAGAAGGAGAAATTCGAATCAATCCCTGAAGATGCAGGTACAGAAATTGGCATGAAGGCTGAAACGCTGAATCAGAAGCTGCTTGCCATCAGTACGCTGGAAGAAATGAATGAAAGAATTGAGCAAGTTGAGCGTGCATTCTCCGCGATGCTGCCGAAACAAAAGGCGGCTGCGGAAACGCTTCTGGAAGAATGGCGCAGCGAGTTCCAGGCTTCGACAGATGAAATGGTCGAGTTTGATCCCTCAATGCTGGCAGCTGATGATAATGCAGTCGAAGAAAAGGTTGAGCAATATGCACAAACTGTCGGCACCGATCAGCATGATGAGAATGCGGTGCTGAGTCGTGCTCTGAATACGTCATCCGCGCTCAGTCCGATCAGAGGCTTTGAGGAAACAGCAGATTATTTGAAAAGAAAAGCTTCGCGACTAGAAGGACAGGAATTCACAATTGCATTATTCGGTGCTTTCAGCGCAGGAAAATCCTCATTTTCAAATGCGCTGATGGGCGAAACTGTCTTGCCGGTCTCTCCTAATCCAACTACAGCGACGATTAACCGCATCCGTCCGGTCAGTGAAAATCATCCTCATGAAACGGCCGATGTACGCTTGAAGACAGTACAGGAAATGACGGAAGATGTGCGCAATTCCTTTGAAGTATTCGGTGTTAAAGTTCAGACATTGGACGATGCTTACCGAAAAGCCGGGGATCTGCCGGAAGCCGGCGGTACTGAGCAGCAAGTGCATAAATCCTTTATTGAAGCTTTCAAAGCCGGCTATCGTGATTTTAAAGACCGTTTGGGAGAAACCATCCGAACAGACCGGGAAGAATTCGGTTTATATGTCGCCAAGGAAGAACGCAGCTGCTTTGTGGATGAAATCGATTTTTATTACGATTGCGAGTTAACGCGCAGCGGTGTTACATTAGTCGATACCCCCGGTGCAGACTCGATCAATGCCCGCCATACGAATGTAGCTTTTGAATACATCCGGAATGCAGACGCCATATTGTTCATCACTTACTATAATCATGCCTTTGCAAGGGCAGACCGGGAATTTTTGATTCAACTCGGGCGCGTGAAAGATGCTTTTGAAATGGATAAGATGTTCTTTGTTGTCAATGCCATCGATTTGGCGCAAAACAAAGAAGAGCAGGAATCGGTCGAGAATTACGTGAAAGAGGAATTGCAGCGTTTCGGCATCAGATTCCCACGGCTGTTCGGAGTTTCAAGCCTTCAGGCGCTGAAAAATCGTGAGCAATCAGGAATGCCGGAATTCGAAGAAGCTTTCCAGCACTTTTTGAAAGATGAGTTAAAAGGGATGGCAGTTCAATCCCTGGCAGAAGAAGAACAAAAAGCGGTTGCACGCTTCCGATCATTGATTGAGCATACCGATTCCAATATGTCCCGCAAAGATGAACGATTGGCGGAACTGAAGCTTCTGGAACAGCAGCTGCGTAAGCAATTTGCGGATTCGCCTGCTCCGGTAATGATCAAGGATGCGATGCAGGATCTGAGTGAATTGTTATATTATGTGAATCAGCGTGTGTTTTACCGATTCAATGATTTTTTCAAGGAATCATTCAACCCTTCCTTATTTGCCGGCAAATCGGCACAGCAAGCTTTAAACGCGGCTTTACACGAACTGGTGGAAATGACGGCATTTGATTTTGAACAGGAAATCAGGGTCACTAATTTCCGCCTCTCGCAGCGGATAGCGAAAAACATTGAAAGCCGCTTCCGGGACGAAACTGAAAAACTGCGGGTGCAAAATCCTGATTTCTCATTCACTCCTTACGAAGTGGCAGAAGCATCGATGCTTGAACCTGATAAGGCCTTTACAGGTACGGATTATTCTTCGGTAAAATCCTATTATCGAAACAATAAAAGCTTTTTCGAGAAAAATGAAAAAGAAAAACTTCGTGACGCTCTTCAAGCTCTGATGGAGCCTGATGCCCAAGTTTATCTCGAAAAAGAGAAACGGAAACTGGCTGAATGGGCAGAATTCTGGATTGAACAGGAAGCGGAAGGGTTAAGGCAGCATATTATCAGACAAGGCACTGACCAGATCGATTCTGAGCGGACGTTATTGCAGCAGGAAGAAAAATTGGCGCAATGGAAAGAAATATATACAAATCTGATAAGCGAAAGGGTGTAGGAAATGAAAGTATTCATAGAAACGCTGGATACGGATCAGTATCGCTGGATCGATACCCGGTATGAACTGGGCAAGCCGGAGACGGGGGAAACTCTTTATAGACAGGAACATATCGAAGGTGCGATTTACTGGGACCTCGAAAAGGATTTGAGTGATATGGCATCTGAAGCCGGCCGGCACCCGATGCCTTCAAACGAGAAATTAGTCGGATTGATCCGGCAAAGCGGATTGTCTGCTGACGATCATATTATCGTATATGACCAGGGAGGAGCGCCTTTTGCCGCAAGAGCCTGGTGGTTATTGAAATATTGTGGATTCGAGAATGTCTACATCAGCAAAATGGGCTTTTCGGAAATGAAGGAAAATGGAGCGGCAGTATCAGAAGAAATTCCTGAATTCACTCCTTCGAATTATGAGCCTGAATTTAAAAATGAAATATACGCGGACCGTGAGTATGTTAAAACTGTGATTAAAGGTGATGAACTTGGCATTCTGCTTGATGCAAGGTCTCCAGAACGCTATGCGGGAATCGAAGAACCGCTGGACCGTGTAGCAGGACGGATCCCAGGTGCGCATAATTTTGACTGGAGCCAGTTGGTCAGCCACGGGAAACTGGATACCGAAGTGGACTTTTCATCTGTAATTCAGCAAAATGAACCGGTAGTTGTTTATTGTGGCAGTGGCGTTACGGCAGCTCCTTTATACGCTATGCTGGCTGAAAAAGGTTATGACTCGTTGCGTCTGTATACAGGCGGTTATTCCGACTGGATAACGGATCCTGAAAATGAAGTGGAGATTGACCGGGAGCACCAGCCGGAAGCTTCGGATGAAGATACACGCGCTATACTCGCAAAATTGATTGAAGAAGGTTACAGCGGTGAAATGCTGATGAAGAAATTCGAATATGAAAAATCGCTACTGCAGGACAAGAAATGATGCGCGCAGGATCATAATAAAAGGGGTGCCGGAAAAAATCCGGCACCCTTTTATATTTGAAGAATATTCATATGATCACTTTACTCATGCTTAACAAGCAGCAACCTGATTATCTGATGATTTTCCATTTCACGTACGGTAATGGTATGGCCGGGAAGTTCCACTTTTCCGCCTTCGCTGATTTCTGTATTCATCATTTGTACCCAACCGCCGATGGTGTCCACATCTTCACTGTCATAAAAATTCAGCGCAAAGCGTTCCTCAAGATCTGACAATAGGACTCGGCCGTTCAACAGATAACGGTTAGCATCCAGGACCTTGATTTCATCCCGTTCATCTTCATCGAATTCGTCCCGGATTTCCCCGACTATTTCTTCAAGTATATCTTCCATTGTGATGACGCCGGCTGTGCCGCCGTATTCATCAACCACTATCGCCATGTGGACATGCTCTTTCTGCATTTTGACCAATACGTCTTGAATTGGAGCCATATCATGTACAAAAGGGATATCGTGCATCGCAATGCTTTTTTTCAGATCCATTTCCTTTGTATAGTTCGTCAGCATTTCCTTGACGTTGATAAAGCCGATGATATCATCTTTATCTCCCTGCTCCGTAACCGGATAGCGGGTGTACTGATGCTCCCGTACTATTTCCATCAAATCGCCATGATCCATTTCCATAGAGATGGTCTCCATTTGTGTGCGCGGAATCATAATATCTTTTGCCATTCTTTCATCGAAAGAAAAGATATTCTGCATATACGACAGCTCTGTCTGATTGATTTCACCGCTGTTATAACTTTGGGTCATGATGATTTTCAAATCTTCTTCGGAATGCGCCTGTTCATATCCTACTGTTTTGATGCCAGCAATGCTAAGCAATCCTTTGGAAGTGCCGTGCATAATGCGGATGGCGGGTTCCATGAATCTTCCAAAGAAATAAAGAGGCCATGCCACTCTTAAAGCGATATGCTCTGCATTTTGAATCGCCATCGTTTTAGGGGCCATTTCACCAATCACGACGTGGAAGAAAGTGATGATGGCAAAAGCCACTCCGAATGAAAATAAAGTGGTAACAGGTTCATTGGCATTCAGCGTTTCGAACAGCGGACGCAGCAACTGTTCAATCACCGGTTCACCGAGCCAGCCCAGACCCAGGGCAGAAACCGTGATTCCAAGCTGGCAGGCGGAAAGGTAGTAATCCAGGTTATCAATAATTCTTTTGGTAATCGCCGCGCTGCCATTGCCTTCTGAAATCAATTGATCGATGCGTGAAACACGAACTTTGATAATGGCGAATTCCGCTGCCACAAATAATGCTGTCATCGCTATCAAAAGCGACATGATGAATAAATTCAAGATAAGTAAACTGTCCAATTAATCCTCCCGAGACAGGAGGTTCACCTCTGCTTTCCAAATATGGAACCATTATAACATATCGTGCCAGTCCATAAGTGTCTGGCGGGTCAGAAGGAAAATTTCAATAATAGATGTGGGAATTATTGAATATCCTGTGAATTCAACTTATGATGAATGAGAGAAAAGGAGTGAGTCGATGAAGACGTTATGGCATGGAGGAATTATTTATACGATGGCGGCAGAAGGGGAGACAGTGGAAGCTGTTTTGGTCGCTGACGGTAAAATAGAAGCAATGGGTTCATTAAAGGAACTGAAGGATGAAGCTGATCTTGAAATCGATCTGAAAGGAAAAGTATTATATCCAGGCTTTGTTGACAGTCATATGCATATGATAGGACACGGTGAAAAATTGCTCCGCGTGGACCTTTCAAAAATCGATTCTTCTGAAGACATGAAACAGCAGCTCATCGAATCCACCGAAGGTTTGGCGTCCGATGAATGGTTTATCGGGGAAGGCTGGAATGAGAACAATTTTCCGGACAGGAAAATCTTCCACAGAGTTGAACTGGATGAAATCTCAACATCTCCGATGCTGCTGAAGCGTGTCTGCAGGCATGCCATACTGGCAAACTCCAGCGCGCTTGCATTAGCAGGCATAACTAAAGATACGCCCGATCCGGAAGGCGGACTGATTGTGCGTGACGCTGATGGGGAGCCCACCGGCTACTTATTGGACGCAGCTCAGGATCTTGTAGCGGACGTTGTGCCGGAAGTGAGTGTGGAATATCTGACGAAAGCATTGCAGACATCTGTGGATGATTTACTGGCTTTGGGACTGACCGGTGCACACACAGAAGATATGGGCTATTATGGCCATTACTCAAAACCATTGCAGGCATTCAAGAATGTATTGGGAGGAAAAACCAAATTCCGCGCCCACTTGCTTCGGGCTCATAGTGCATTTGAGGAAATGATGAAAAATGCCTCATATGTGGAGCCTTTTGTAGATCCGGGACCGATGAAGATTTTCGCTGACGGCTCCATTGGCGGACGGACTGCGCTATTAAGCAAGCCTTATAATGACGACCCTTCCACCAGCGGTGTTGCAATCCATTCAGATGAAGAATTAAAACGTCTGGTGTCTGTAGCGCGAAAACATGGTGAAGCTGTGGCTATCCATGTCATAGGTGATTTGGGAATGGAAAAAGCACTCGATGCGATTGAAGCTCACCCGGTGCCAAAAGGGAAGCGGGACCGGTTGATCCACAGCATGGTCCTGCGGGAAGATCTCGTGGAGCGCATGGAAAAGATCGATGCGATTCTTGATCTTCAGCCAAGTTTTGTGACGTCGGATTTTCCGTGGGTCGTTGAACGGCTTGGAGAAGAGCGCCTTGAATGGTCTTATGCATGGAAAAAATTGCTCGACCGCGGTTTGATTTGTGCCGGAGGATCGGATGCTCCGATCGAAGAAGTGGATCCGAAGCAGGGAATCTATGCGGCTGTAACGAGACGCAGACCTTATGAAACCCATGAAGGATTTATGCCGGAAGAAAAGCTCAGCCGCTTTGAAGCCGTACAGCTTTATACGAGCGGCAGCGCGGCTGCCATTTGCAAAGAACATTCGAGAGGCATCCTCGCTGTAAAATATGATGCTGATTTCAGCGTCTTTGATCGTGACCTGTTTCAAGGGAACGAGGAGCAGATTCTCGAGGCTCAAGTTGAAATGACGGTGGTAGACGGCGAAATCATGTACGAGAAAGGGGAATGACGATGGAGGCTTACATAATTACAGGGGCTTCCAAAGGCATCGGCAATGCCCTCAGCAGACAATTGACAGACAAAGGCCATCAGGTATACGGCATAGCGCGTTCTTTTTCAGAAGATTGGCCAGGAACCAAGCCTTTTGAATTCGATTTATTAAATACATCTGACATCCCAGAATTGATGGGCAGGATTTTCGATTTAATTTCTGAGGATGTCACCAGTCTGACCCTCATTAATAATGCGGGAACAATTTCACCCATCGGCTTTGCAGAAAATAACCAGGCAGCCGAAGTAAGCAATAGCGTCACTTTGAATCTGACTGCACCAATGATCACTAGTGGCGCGTTCATTTCATTGGCCGCAGATTTTGCGGCACAAAAAAGAATCATCAACATTTCCTCAGGCGCCGGCAGGAAGGCTTACGAAGGGTGGAGTTCTTATTGCGCAGGTAAAGCGGGACTCGACCATTTCAGTTTATGCCTCGCAAAAGAATACAAAGACATCAAAACCATGTCAATCGCCCCTGGCATCATCGATACGGGGATGCAGGAGAAAATCCGTGAAAGCTCAGAAACTGATTTTCCTATGATTGAGAATTTCAAAATGTATAAGAATCAGGGGATGCTCAGCACCCCTGATCAAACGGCTGAACAATTGATCCGTCTTTTGGAGAGGGAAGATTTTAAAGTTCTGGAAACCATAACGGATATCCGCGATTATGTTTAATAAGGCTACAGTGACATTAATCTTGAAAGGAGCCAATCAATGACTAATATACCTCCGAACATTCTGGAGCTTTTAACGGATGCAGATCAGGCAGGAGTAAATATGAAAAGCCCTAAAGCCGTTGTCACTCATTTACTGGCACATGGCGAAAAGGAATCGATCCTGTTTTTCTACAAGCCCAATAGTCTTGAATTCGATTTTGATAAATACAATGAAGCCGTCGAAGTCATGAGAAAGCAAAGTAATTAAAACAAAAGGTCACACTTGCCAGACTTTTGGCGAGTGTGACCTTTTCTCTATTATCTGCCACCCAGTAAATCGAATAGACCGCCGGCTGCACTGCCTTCGCCTTTGGATCGGCCAGCAGGATTTTGAGGAGCTGCTGCAAATACCTTGCTTGCAAGGCGGCTGAAGGGCAGGGATTGCACCCATACGCTTCCTGGTCCGCGAAGAGTGGCAAAAAATAAGCCTTCTCCGCCGAACAGCGCAGTTTTCACGCCAGGCACCATTTCGATATTATATTCCACGTCTGCCGTCATAGCGACCAGGCAGCCCGTATCTACTTTCAACACTTCACCTTTTTGAAGATTTTTTCGGTAAAGGGTTCCACCTGCATGGATGAAGGCCATTCCATCGCCTTCCAGTTTTTGCATGATGAACCCTTCGCCACCGAAAAATCCTGTACCCAGTTTCCGCTGAAATTCAATACCGATGGAGACACCTTTCGCTGCAGCCAGAAACGCATCTTTTTGGCAGATGACTTTACCGCCGAGTCTGCTAAGATCGAGTGGCACAATTTTACCGGGATAAGGGGATGCAAAAGAAACGGTCCGTTTGCCGTTCCCTTTATTGGTGAAAGCAGTCATGAACAAGCTTTCACCCGTAATGATCCGTCTTCCTGCCCCAAGAAGCTTGCCCATGACGCCGCTGCCTGCATCATTGCCGGAGCCATCCCCAAAAATCGTTTCCATTGCGATGCCATCTTCCATCATCATCAATGCGCCTGCTTCTGCAACCACTGTCTCATTCGGATCCAATTCCACCTCCACAAATTGCATGTCATCTCCGTACAGTTTGAAATCAATTTCGTGGTTATTCATCTTATCCTCTCCTTTGTTCTCTGACTGTCACTATCTACTATATAAGTAATTAAGGAATAAATGAATGGCTTCCTGTAAAATTTACAGAAGCTTCAAATAATCTTCCCGGAATTTATTCGCTGAAAGCTTTTCCACGACTATATCGAATGTTCCGAAAACATGGTAAGATTTAAGAAAATCTTATAGTGAATGAGGGGTACTGATGGGAACTATTCTATCTTTGGCAATTATAGCTGCAGCCATATTTGCAGCTTATGCATTGAAGAAATTTTATGACAGGCCGTATATCGTGAATTTTGCACTTACTGCAATGTTATTGCTGATCGTAATCAGAACATTGATGCTGCAGCCGATTACAGGCTTAGGCTATGCGGCTATTATTATTTGCACAATCGCCGGAATTTTCCAGGCGGTTCTCGGAATTAAAAGTTATAAAGCTGTTCAACAAGTCCAGGCATAAGCGAGAATCCCTTAGTGGGATTCTTTTTTAATGGAAAAATGCGCTTTCTGAAATTATTTGGATACAATTATTATTTTTCTGACCAATTTTTCGGAATTATTAGAAAGTAGGTCTTTCATATCATTGTAAGTTTAGTATAATGATTAATATCACATAATGAATATACAGAAACTGATTGAGGAGGGGTTTTATGGAGCCGAGGAGAAGCAGGAAGGAATTTCGGAAAACAAAGCAGCATTATAAGGAAACAGGACTGTCTTATGGTGTAGCCAATCTGGATGCCAAACCGCTTGACCGTGAAGGCAATAAATTTCTCGAATTTTTAGTGCATGTTTTTTTATTTCTGCTCGGAGGAGTCATCTTATGCGGCATGCTTCTGGCATTGTTGACAATGACGTAAAACTTGAAGAGCAACCAGGAAATGGGGTTTTCATATGATTCAATATCCATCAACTGATATAAGGACTCTTGCAATTACCGCTCCATCATCCGGGGTGGACAAAGAGCTTCATCCACTTCTTGAGCAGACGATCAGCCGTCAGCAGGAGAATGGTTTTGAAGTGAAAATCGGCAAGACTGCCTGGACGCAGGAAAATGCTAAATCCGCCCCTGCGAAAGAAAGAGCCCATGAATTGATGGAAATGCTTAATGATTCGACGGTTGATGCCATCATCCCGCCATGGGGAGGGGAATTACTCATCGAAATCCTTGAATACTTGGACTTCAGTAATATAAGTCCTAAATGGATCCTCGGCTATTCAGACACCAGCCTGCTGCTTCTTACAATAACTTTGAATACGGGCATCGCCACTGCCCACGGCACTAATATCATTGATTTGCGCGGTCCGGAAAAAGATGAAACCACAGCTAAATGGATTGATGTTCTTACAACTGAAAAAGGTGGGGAAGTCATCCAGGAATCATCAGCATTCCATCAAAAAAGCTGGGATCATCAAAATCCATCCCCAATGGTCTTTCATTTGACAGAGGAAACGGAATGGAAGACAGTTTCCGGCAAACCGTTAAAATTTGAAGGCAGGCTGCTGGGAGGATGCATCGATGTAATCCATCATCTTGCCGGGACGCCTTATGGCGATGTTAAAAGTTTCAGGGAAAAGCACATTCCTGGAGAGTCTGTAGTCTGGTATCTTGAGAATTGTGAAATGTCGGTAGCGGATTTAAAGCGGTCATTGACTCAGATGAAATATGCTGGATGGTTCGACAATTGTGCAGGCATTCTCTTTGGCAGAAGCGCAGCAAATCATCCGACAGAAGGTTACACTGCTGAAAAAATGTATATGGATTTTGAAGCAGAGTCAGGGATACCGCTCATCTATGATGTGGATTGCGGACATATGCCTCCTCAAATCACTTTTGTAAACGGTGCACTCGCAGAAGTGGAAGTCAAGGAAGGCAAAGGAAGAGTCACCCAGAAATTCATATGAGAAGGATGTAAATGTTTATGGAAATTAAAATCGTCACACCGAATGAAGCTGAGTCATATAACATTTTGAGGCTCGAGGCCTTACTGGACACCCCTGATGCATTCGCCGTTTTATATGAAGATGCTTTAAACAAACCAATTGAGAAAACTCGTGGACAATTGGCTTCGGAGCATTCCGTAACCTTCGGTGCATATGATGATGGCAAACTGATCGGCAACATGACGCTGAAGCGTAATACTGTGCCCAAGATGAATCACAGAGCTTCCATCGTAGCTGTTTATGTCAGCCCGGCTTATCGGGGTACAGGAACTGCTAACGATCTTATGAAAAAATTGATGGAATACGCTGAAACGTGGGAAGGGCTCGAACAGCTTGATCTGATGGTGGCAAGCCATAATTTGAGGGCAAAGAATTTTTATCTGCGGTACGGTTTTGAGAAATATGGGACAGAAGTTCATTCCATGAAAACAGGGGACAGATACATTGATGAAGATTTGATGGTGAAATTCATAAAGTAGATGCATTGCTGCTTGTAATCCGGAAAGTAGGTGCTATATGAGGAATTTGTCGAAGATTGCCTTATTTGTATCATTATTTTTATTAATCGGATTTCCAATGATTTTTATGATTATTTCCATGTTTACCGATCAGTGGATCTTTATGTTCTCCGGATCCGTACCAGCTATGCTGGCTGGAACTTTCGGGATTTTCTTTATAGTCCAGCAAGCCAAAAAGTCTGGTGAAGAAGAAGCATGAATATATTATCCAAAAAAGCGCGGAGAACGTCTCCGCGCTTTTTCAGATTGTAGAAAAATTGTAGAATTCTTCAGTTATTGCGCACAAGGCATGCGCGTCCAACTGGGAAATGCCAAATGCTCCTCATTCGCTACGAAAACCCAGTGCTCATTTCTCTGCATCGCTGCCTTAACTTCGAGACATGAAAAACCGTTGCAGTGCTCGGCGTTTCGTCGGAAAGGTTCGTTCGAATGCTGTTCGATCAAACCTTTCCTGTGGGGTCTCAGGCCTTGCATTGAATCCAGCTGGAAAGAGAATGCCGAAGCTTGTGAGGACAAGTCTTTGCTCTTCGCCGCCTGCCGCTATATTTTAATGTAGAGCAGAATCTATTTGTCGGCTTTCTCATTACTAATTTAATTTTATATATTGCTACTTAATTGAAAGCATTTCTAAGATATGGAGCAAAATAGCGAAGACTCCCAGGGGAGCAGTAACGGAGTTGGCTTACAACTCCGTTACGAGTGAAGTGCTGAGATCCACTCGGGCGAAGTGTAACGAGACCGAGTTAGCTAAGAGTTGGCCGTAGCTTGCAAGGCCGGCTCTTTGCGACGAAGCTAGCGTAGCGATGCAGGAGCACGGGTTTTTGCAAGCCCCCAGGAAAGCGTAGCTGTTTTGCGGAATATCGGTTTCCCAGCTTTCTTTCCCGACACGCTATAAAAGCTAAGAGAACGTCTGCGCGCTTTTTGCTGTTTTAATATCATGATTTTTATTCATCAAGAAAAAACAGGCTTCACTTGGAAGCCTGTTTTTTGCCTTGCATAATTTCTATGATGACGAGACCGATTGTGATTCCGAGGAACACATTGATGAATAATGGTTCCAGGAATTGATCGCGGAAGATGAATGCGACAGTCAAGATATAAAAGGCACCTTGCGTGACTTTGGCGGTTGCTGGAATTTTATCTTTTGGATATCTCACGCGTGCCAGCTGAAATACGACAAAAGAAGCCAACAGCAGCAAAAAATGAGGCCAATAAAGATTATCCACCGTATTATTCACAATCGCATAAATGATGAGCGGAATTATATAGAAAAGAACAGAATTCACAAAATCACCTTTCCGGACTACTTTCTTGTATTGTCTTGCTGTTTGCCGCTGAACAGAATATATAGGTTATAGATGGCGAATATCACAGCCAATGTTACGATGACGATTGAAATGATGGGGTAGACCGCTGGTCCGCTTTCCATGATTTCAATAATTCTTGTATAGATAATCCATGGTCCAATGACCAGTATGAATATATCCAATGCAGTCCCCAATTTTGTTCTCATCAAATTCCTCCAATAGCATGTACTCTCTATATCATATCAGAAACAGCCGGAGCTGGGCATTGATTGGAGGAAGATATTTGAATACTTTCATTCTTTTCGGTTGGCACGCAGGGCTGTGCCAGCCAACTCGTGGGCTGCGCGATTCTGGGAATCAGGAATCCATTTAATGAAACAGTATGTGAAAGTTTTGGAGATTTTCAATGCTTCTTCCAGCAGCGGTTTATAAAGAGGATTTTTGATGAATTCTTTTTCGAATGCATCGACAACCACTTTTGAATCGGACTTTATCGAAACCATTTCCGATGTCAATTCCGCTGCAATTTCAAGTCCTTTTATCAAAGCTGTAAATTCTGCCACATGGTTGTCCATTTCACCGACAAACTCTTTGTGCTTGATCGAATGGCCTTCGCCGCGGATGAATACACCAACGGCACTGACCTTTGGAGAACCGGCAGTTGCGGCATCGACAAAAACTTCAATCATTTGCTACACCCGCTTTTCATCATTTGGCGTGATCATTTTGGCAAGATAGCCGAACGGCGTATCAAGAATGGACACGATGAATTTTAGAATATATGTCGAAATGAAGATTTGGATCCACACATCGAATGGGAATAAGCCGTAAAATGCGATACTGGTGAAAATTAAAGTATCCAGCAGCTGGCTCAATAATGTCGATCCATTATTACGGATCCAGAATTGGCTGTCTTTCGGAAAGATCTTCCGGAGAGCAGAGAAAATCAGCACGTCGATATGCTGACTAGCCAGATAAGCGATCATACTCGCAAAAGCGATTTGCGGAACCAGCCCGAAAATAGTTTCCAGTGATCCGTGGGCGAAATCACTTTCTCCAGGAATGAATTGGAGTCCGAATTGCATAGCGATGACCATGACCAGCAAGGCTGAAAATCCAAGCCAGACCGCTTTTTTCGCTTCTTTTTTTCCATACTTTTCATTCAGTATATCTGTAGCGAGAAAAGTCGAGGCGTATAAACTGTTTCCCAGGGTAGCAGTCAAGCCGATGATTTCGATTGTTTTAGTCACTTGGATATTAGCCAATATTGTCGACATGGCCACCCAGGCGAATAAACCGGATTTTCCGAAGAACTTGTACATAATTATAAGCATTGCAAAATTGGCCACGACAAAACCGAGGCCCAAAAATTCATTGAACAAATTATTTCCTCCTTAGTTTTGGTGAAGCGGGAGTTCACGAACCGCTTGGACATTAAAATATCCTTTGACAGTATAACTATTGTTGGAATAAAAAACAAACAAGTAGTAAAATGATGAAACGGCAATTTAATAAGAGGTGACTGTGTGAATAAATTATCGATTATAAACGAAATAGATGAAATGTTAAATACGTACTGTGAAGGTTGCTTCGTCAGGGCGCAAATCCGTAAAGATGAAGGCAAGACCGCCGCCCACCGTTTCTGTATTAGCAATTGCACCATCGGCACCCAATTGCAATTTTTAGGCAATGAGTTGAATAAGACAGGATCAAACAAATAAAAAAGCAGAAACGGAAACCCCGTTTCTGCTTTTGCTATGCTCACATAAATTCTTTAAATTACTCCGAGTCCAGCTGAACTACATTTGCGGCTTGCGGACCACGATTTCCATCAATTATCTCGAACGAGACGGGTTTGCCTTCCTGCAATGTGCGAAATCCTTCGCCTTTAATGCCGGTAAAGTGGACGAATACATCATCGCCATCGTTATACTCAATAAAACCATAGCCTTTTTCCGTGTTAAACCATTTTACGATTCCCTGGTGCATGCACGTTCCCCCTCGGTATTGAGTACTTTCGTGGTACCATTAATATAGTAATAATGGATGGCTTATACTATACACGAAGCCCATGGAACCGTCAATTTCACATTGCAGACACAAGAAAAATGTTTTTTAGACAGAGGAGCGGGAGAATGCAGAAAAGTATATTAAGTAAATGCAAAGTAAAAGTGAAAGAGGTATATGACACTTTTGATGCCAGCCATGATTGGCAGCATATAGAAAGGGTTCTTGCCAATGCGGATCGTATCATGGAAAAAGAAGCAGCTGATCCATTCATCGTTGAATTGGCAATCCTGCTCCATGATGTTTCCGATCCCAAATATAAGGAAGGAAATTCAGATCCCGAATCGGAAATTTTGGATTTACTTGATTTATCAGTAGAGCAAAAGAGCCGGATCACCGACATCATCCGCCAGGTTTCATTTAAAGGCGGCAACGGGGAAGCACCTTCAAGCATCGAAGCGAAAGTCGTCCAGGACGCTGACAGGCTTGATGCGATAGGGGCTGTCGGAATCGCCAGGACTTTTGCGTACGGAGGGGCCCGCGGGCGAAAACTTTATGATTGGGATGAAAAGCCGAGAAACGAAATGAGTGAGCAGGAATACCGCGACAAGCCGACAAGCAGCGCAACACATTTTTATGAAAAATTATTGCTTCTGAAAAACATGATGAATACTGGCACTGGAAGGCAAATAGCTGATGAACGGCATCAATTTATGCTATCCTTTTTAGAGCAACTTAAAAAAGAAACGGATGGTAATGCATGAGCCACTTAAATATTACGAAACTGACCAAAACGGTCGGAGCTAAAACTTTATTCAAGAATGTTGAATTTTCATTATATCCAGGGGACCGTGCCGGATTGATCGGCGTCAATGGAACTGGCAAGTCGACATTAATGTCAATTGTGGCTGGTGAGATGGATGCGGATTCGATTGCGATGGATCATCCTAAAAAATACGAGATTACGTATTTAAAGCAAGACCCTGAATTTGATGAATCATTGACAGTGCTTGAAACTGTATTCTCCGGAGACTCGCCTATTCTTCAGTTGAATCGATCTTATGAACAGGCTTTGTCCAATATGATGACCGACTCTAGTTCAACTGAACTGCAGGACGAACTGATGAAAATACAGGAAGGCATGGAACGCGAAAATGCCTGGGATATCAATGCATTGGCAAAAACTGCGCTTACTAAACTGGGCATCGATATGTTCGATCGTCCGATTGGTGAATTATCGGGTGGACAGCGGAAGCGTGTAGCGCTTGCAAAAGCATTGATCGAGCCCTGTGATCTGATCCTGTTGGATGAGCCGACAAACCATCTGGACGCCCTGTCAACTGAATGGCTGCAGGAAACATTGCTGCGCATGAATTCGGCCATGCTTTTCGTGACGCATGACCGTTACTTCCTGGATGCGGTTTCTACGCATATATTCGAAATAGCGGACCAGACCATGTATACACATAAAGGGAATTATGGAGACTATTTGGAAAATCGTGCATTGCGCGAAGAAATGGCGGCAGCTTCCCAGCAAAAACTTGAAAACCGCTTCCGTTCAGAACTGAAATGGATCCGGCGCGGAGCCAAGGCGCGTTCGACGAAGCAGAAAGCCCGTATACAGCGCTTCGATGAAATTAAAGAGAATGTACAAAAAGAAAACGACAATACTTCTCTTGAGTTGTCGATGCAGAGCCAGCGTCTGGGCAAGAAAATCATCGAAGGGAAAAACGTCGGTATGGCCTTCGGTGATAAACAAGTTTTCAGCGGATTCGACTTCCTGCTTCAGGGTGGTGACCGTATCGGGATTGTAGGTCCTAACGGAGCAGGTAAATCCACACTTATGAAAATTATCGCCGGAGAATACGAGCCGACACAAGGCAAGCTCGAATATGGAAGTACCGTAAAAATTGCCCATTTCACCCAACATCTGCCGGAGATGAATGAATCCCAGCGAATGATTGAATACATCCAGGAAATTTCCAATGATTATGAAGCGGAAAAAGGTGTCCGCCTTTCTGCCACTCAGATGCTCGAGCGTTTCCTGTTCCCATCCAATGGCCATGGAACGCAGATCGGGAAACTGTCAGGCGGTGAACGCAAGCGTCTGTATCTTTTGAAATTATTGATGGAGCAGCCGAATATCTTATTGCTGGATGAGCCGACAAATGATCTCGATATCCAGACACTCGGTGTTCTGGAAGATTTTCTTGAGAAATTCCCCGGTGTTGTGCTGACGATTTCGCATGACCGGTTTTTCCTTGACCGTATCGCCCGTAAATTATGGACGACCGGTACAGGAAGAATAGAAGAATATCAGGGCTTGTATTCTGAATTCATTAAAGAAAAGCAAGCACCTTTAACAGAAGATAATAAAATACCGGTGGCTGCCCTGACACCGGATGCTCCGAAAACGGAGCCTAAAAAGAAGATGACGTACAAGGAACAACAGGAATACAATACCATTCTGGAAGACATTTCATCCTTGGAATCAAAAATTGAAGAACGAGAGAAAGAAATGGCTGAAGCTGGAGCGGATTACGATAAATTACGGGAACTCACAGCTGAAGTCGATGAATTGACTGAAAAATACGATGAGAAGCTGGACCGCTGGACTTATCTACAGGAGCTGGCTGAGGGATGAACCAATAGTTACAGGAGGGATTTTTGTGAAGATCAAAACGATTGAACCTACACCAAGCCCGAATACGATGAAAGTGATCATAGATCAGGAGCTGCCATTCGGCAAAAGCCATAATTATAGCCAGGACAATCCCGAAGGTGCACCAAAGGAAATTCAAAACATCCTGGCGATCGAAGGTGTAAAAGGCGTGTACCACGTCGCAGATTTCCTTGCGGTCGAAAGGATCGCCAAATTCGGCTGGGAAAACATCCTTGCCGATGTCCGCAGAGCACTTGGAGAAGACAGTGACAATATGGAACAGGAAATAGCACTGGATGAGCATTACGGGGAAGTATATGTCCACGTTCAGGAGTTCAAAGGCATACCGCTGCAGGTGAAAGTATTTGATAACGCTTCAGAGGAACGTTTTGGTATGCCCGAGCGTTTTGTCACAGCAATGAGCATAGTCATGGATCCGACAGAAGAAAACTACCTGCTGCAGCGAAAGTGGGCGGATTACGGTGTACGATACGGTGAAAAAGATGAAATCGGCAAAAATGTCGTGGAAGAAATCGAAGCGGCTTATCCGCAGGAGCGGCTGGATGCATTGACTCAGCCTAAAGATGCTGAAAAACAGGAAGCCGTTTCACGCGGAAGAAAAGTGACGGCGGCAGAATTCGATGTACCCGAATGGGAAACGCGTTTCCAGTTGCTCGACCAGATGATCGAAGCGGATCTTGAGGATCTGCCGCTGCTGGATAAGGCGCTTGATGACGAAAAAATGTCGATCCGCAGACAGGCTGCGATCTATCTGGGAGATATTGATGACAAGGCGGTCGTGCCGTATATCGAACGTGCAATGAAAGATAAAAGCTGGGCAGTCCGCAGAACTGCAGGTGATACAATCAGCGATTTAGGATTCGCAGAGTTCGAACCGATCATGATTGAAACTTTAAAAGATAAAAACAAGCTGGTCCGCTGGCGTGCCGCTATGTTCCTTTATGAAACCGGCACAGAAACAGCGCTTCCTGCACTTAAGGAAGCTGAAAATGATACGGAATTTGAAGTGAAGCTTCAAATCAAAATGGCGATTGCCCGTATTGAACAAGGCGAAGAAGCGGAAGGTTCAGTGTGGAAGCAGATGACTGAAGCACGCCAAGCCATGAAGGGGCAAAACCAATAGTAGAGTAATTGAGAAAATGACCAGCGGCTTACATAGCCGCTGGTCATTTTTTGTAATTCTGCTTTCCGATTTCGGAGGGAGATGTTTCCATGCATCCGGAAAGAGGTATTACCTTCTGAAACAGCTATTTTTGTTTAATTCAGAAGGAGGGCTTTTAACATGGAAGGAAATATCTTTTCAATTGAAATAATCAGCCAAGGAAAATATGAATCATGGGAATTTAAAAATGAAGAAGCCAGGGATGAGCTTTTCAATAAAATTTTGAAGCGATTCAATGACCATGCGATTGCAGATAAAAATGACGATGTGGATGACAGCCGAATAGTGCAATTATCAGCTACCAGCTTAAAGATCAAGGAAGATGGGAACGTCGACCAGCAAGTGCCATATGAATGGTATGAGGCAGACCAATTCGAACAGCTTCTTGAATTCATCAATAATGAGTATCCGAAATATTAATAACCTCAAATGCATGAAAACACCTGATGATTCCGTTAGAATGGAAGTAAGAGCTTCAGTGACAGGGAGCGAATATACACAAAGGTGGTAAGTGGAATGAATGCATATGATGAGTATATGAGAGGCATCGTAACACCGATGCGCAAAGAATTGACTGACCATGGCTTCAAGGAATTGCTGACTCCGGAAGATGTCAACGAACACATCAGCGAAGCGAAAGGCACGACGCTGGCGGTTATCAATTCGGTGTGCGGCTGTGCAGCAGGACTTGCAAGACCTGGCGTAATTGAAGCATTGAACAGTACGGAAGCGAAACCGGATCATCTGGTGACGGTTTTTGCAGGGCAGGAAAAAGAAGCTACTGCGCAGATGCGCAGCTACTTTGATGAAGTGCCGCCATCATCGCCGTCCGTTGCGGTTCTAAAAGATGGGCAATTGGCATATTTCATTCCGCGTGAACAGATCGAAGGCTATTCGGTGGAATATATCCGTGATAATCTGAAGCAGGCCTTGGAGCAGGTCGCTGAATAATGGCAACGATTATCACCACAGCATATCGCCCAACTGCAGCTTCTGCTGCAGAAGCTGAAAGAATTGCTGAAGAGCTGGATATCCGCTTTATTATCCGTAATAAACGATCGGTTGAAAAAATGCATGAAGATGAACAAGCGGATATCCTCGTGGCTTCAAAAGAACGGCTTGAATTTTATCCTATGGGTAAAACAGAGCCGTTCTTTTTTCACCCGAATTCAGCGGCTTTCCGTACCAAACGGCCATTGGAAAAGGATCCGCTTATAGAAGTATCAGGGCTCGCGCCAGGAGACAGCTTTCTTGACTGCACTCTTGGCATGGCTTCGGATGCCATTACGGTGTCGCAGTATATCGGTTCTGCCGGCAGCATCGTGGGCTGCGAAAGCAATCCGGATATAGCCTTCATCCTTAAAACAGGATTGTCCCGGTATGATGCCATGCCGCATCTCACAGAAGCGATGAGAAGAGTGCAGGTAGTCAGCTCGGAAGCCGTGGATTATTTAAAAACACTGAAAGATAACGTATTCGATGTTGTCTACATGGATCCGATGTTCACTGAAGAAATCAAAGAAGCGTCCAATTTCACTCCCGTCCGCTCCAGTGCCAATATGGGCCAGCTCACTGATGAATGGATGGATCAGGCAATAAGAGTCGCCAGAAAAGCGGTTGTTCTGAAGGCGCACTTTCGTTCGCAGGATTTTGAAAAATACGGATTTGAACGGCGTGTCCGACCCAATACGAAATTCCACTATGGAGTCATCAACTTAAATTGAAATAGCAAGAGCCCTTCCTGAGAACAGGAAGGGCTCTTGCTTGTGAAATCTTAGTCAGTGAAGCTTAATGAAGTCAAGTACCCGAGCATAAGCAGGAGACCCAGGCCGATAAGGATCGATGCATCCATGAAAAATTCCTCCTTTTTCAAAAAAACAGCGCGTATTTGCTGATTTTATTGTACAATGAATTTCAAGAAGATGAAACCTTTACCATTATAATTCGTATAATTAAACAAAGGTGTTTACAAATTGTTCGAAATTGAAGGTGATTGAGATGAAAAATTGGTGGCAAAAATCGCTGGTGATTGCAGTAGCTGTCCTTAGCCTCGGCACGATTCCTCCAAACCATACGATTTGGGAATCTTTGCTCGATGACAAGCCGGAACTCAAAACCCATGCGCAAAAAAGTCCGAATACTCAAAATACATATGACTGGCTGGACCCATCGGAATTCTATTACACCAACCCGACGATTCTGGATACTGTCCATCAGACTGCCGAAGAGCAAGCCTATATGAAATTCGGCTCCCGCATCGGTCCGGTTATCGAAGATGAATTCAAGACAGCTATTCTGCCGAACATCCAGCAGGCGATCGACTTGCATCTTGCTCAGGTTGATTCGGAAAGCTTGCGCAGGCTGGCGATTTCTCAGAAGCCTTCCGGTGAACATTCCGAAAAGATTTTCCATATCTATGATACGGAAACGAATAAAGATAAGATCCGTTTCCACGTCCGCACAGAGAAGAAGCCGCAGGAAGGATATTATTTCAACTTCCATTACCATTTGGAGGAAGATGATTTCCAGCAGCACATCACATTGGGCGATATCTATTGGTCCAAAAATACTCCGCCAAAATGGCTCTCGTAAAACCGTTATATTTATAACGGTTTTTTTAACTTGTTGAGAAAAGATAAAGATAAGTAATCGATATTGCGCATAACAGCTTCGCTTTCCTTGAGCTTCCGCTGAGCTAACTCGGTCTCGGTCCCCTTCGCCCGAGTGGATCTCAGCACTTCGTCGGCATTCGCCTGCTCCCTTGGGAGTCTCGCTGTTTTGCTCCATATCTTAGTATCTCATTCCATAAAGAGATAGGTTAAATAAATTTATTTACTGAGAAGATACTCACATATTTCTACAGATATAAAATGCAGCAGCAGGCGGCGACTCCTGCAGGAAACAGAGCGAGTCCTGAGACCCCGCAGATAGCGTAAGCTATCGAGGAGGCTCAGGCAGCTCCCTGCGGAACGCGTCCGCCTGCAGCGAAATGATTGCAGTAGATGATGTTTTTCGACAGCCTGGTAAAACCGTTATATTTATAGCGGTTTTTTTGTTATGATTAATCTTATAATGGAGGCGAAATGAATGAAACAATATTTGGATTTATGTGAGCATATTTTAGAGAACGGCACGAAAAAAGAAGATCGCACCGGAACAGGGACTTTAAGTGTATTCGGTTATCAGATGCGCTACGACCTGACAAAAGGCTTTCCATTGATGACAACGAAAAAAACAGCTTTCCGCCTCATCGTTTCAGAACTCCTTTGGTTCATCAAAGGAGATACGAATGTGAAAACGCTTCTAGAAGATAATAATCATATCTGGGATGAATGGGCTTTTGCCCAGTGGGTTTCGAGCAAAGAATATGGCGGGCCGGATATGACTGATTTCGGTCGCCGTGCACAAAAAGATGCGGAATTTGAGGTTCTTTATAAGGAACAAATGGCCATTTTCCAGAAAAACATACTTGAAAACGATGATTTTGCAGAAAAGTACGGCGATCTGGGTCCTGTATATGGCAAACAATGGCGTTCATGGCAGGCGACCACTGGCGACACGATCGATCAATTGAAAAATGTCATTGAAGCCATCAAGAAAAATCCGGATTCTAGGAGACACCTGGTGACTGCCTGGAATCCGGAATTTGTTGAGGACATGGCATTGCCGCCTTGCCATACGATGTTCCAATTTTATGTGGCGGACGGAAAATTATCCTGCCAGCTATATCAGCGGAGCGCTGATGTATTTTTGGGAGTGCCCTTCAATATCGCTTCCTACGCCTTGCTGACGCACCTGATTGCACGCGAATGCGGTCTGGATGTAGGTGATTTTGTCCATACTACAGGAGATACACATCTCTACCTGAATCATATGGAACAAGTGAAAGAACAGCTCAGCCGAACGCCGAAAGAGCTGCCGACATTAAAAGTCAACGAAGACGTCGAATCGATTTTTGATCTGACAATGAACGATATCAGCATAGAAGGTTACGATCCACATCCGAGGATTTCAGCACCTGTAGCTGTATAGGAGGAAAAACAAATGATTTCATTGATGGTAGCACATGATCCGAATCGCATTATCGGACGGGACAATCAATTACCATGGCACATACCGGAAGATCTTGCTTACTTCAAAAAACATACATTGAATAAAGGCATTGTAATGGGGCGCAATACGTACGAATCAATCGGAAGGCCATTGCCGAAACGGCGCAATATTGTGGTCAGCCGCCAGCAAGGCTTGGCGATCGAAGGAGTGGATGTCGTCCATTCCATCGATGAAGCTGTAAAACTTGCAGAAGAAGTGCATTCGGAAGTTATGGTGATCGGCGGAGAGCAGATTTTCAGATATGTCCTGCCAACTGCTGATCGCCTCTATGTGACGCTTGTTCACGATGAATTCGAAGGGGATACCTATTTTCCGGAGTACGGCGACGGTTGGACTCTTGTTTCCGAGTCGGAACGCCTTGAATCAGGCGGTGTTTCCTTCAGCTATTTGATATTCGAACGCAAAAGCGGAGGATCTGCACATGCTTAATTCGATCAGGACTTTTTCTTTTTTGTTCGGTTATTTGCCGGTTGCAGCGGTGAAGCTGAAGAGTTTCCAAAAGAAAAAGCCTCATTTGACAATCACTGAATATGACGAGCTGATTCATACAGAACCGAGGAAATGGGCGGCAGGCATCATGAAACGCACTAAAAGTGAGGTGTCAGTGACCGGCCTGGAACTATTGCCGGAGGGGCCAGTTCTAATAGTCAGCAACCATGAAGGTAATTTTGATATACCGGTTATACTCTCCAGCATACCGAAGCCTTTTGGTTTCATTTCCAAGAAAGAAGTGAAAAAACTGCCGGTGATTCCGGTCTATATGGAAGACATGAATTGCGTATTCATCGACAGGACAGACCGAAGAAGTGCTTTGAAATCGATATCCGATACAGCTGAGAAGTTAAAAGAAGGCCATTCGATATTGATTTTTCCTGAAGGCACACGAAGCAAAGGAAATGGGCTAGGGGAGTTTAAAGCAGGCTTCATGCGTATCGCGGCCGATGCCGGAGTGCCGATATTACCGCTGGCTATCCAAGGTACGGCTGATATCATGGAGAAAAACAATAACAAGATCAAGCCGGCACAGGTCAGATTACAAATCCTGGAGCCGATTGCGCATGAAACATTCAAATCCATGCCTTCCAAGGAAGCTATTCAATTCGTGAAGGATAAAATTGAAGCGGCACTTCAGAATGCCGGGAATCTGCAAAAATAGTTCAGTATGGAGTTCTGCTGGACGCTAGAGTCAGCCATATCATTTGCTATGGTTCTCTTATGTTTTTAGAATAGGAAATAAGGTATATAAGAAAAAAGGAAGTGAAGTCATGTCAAGGATTCACATAGTGACGGATTCGACTTCGGATCTGCGTCCTGAAGTATTAAAGCAGTATGGCGTGCATATGGTGCCATTATCCATTCAGATCGGTGATAAAACCTATCTTGACCGGGTTGATCTTGAACCGGAATCATTTCTGGAGCTGATGGCGGAATCCGAAGAATTGCCGAAGAGTTCTCAGCCTGCACCAGGTGTTTTCAAGGAACTTTACGATGAACTCGGTAAAGATGGTGATCAGGTATTATCCATCCATATGACGGGGGGCATGAGTGGGACAGTCGAGTCTGCCCGTGCTGCAGCGGAATTGACCGATACAGATGTTACAGTGATCGATTCCAGATATATTTCCTATGCGCTTGCTTTCCAGGTGATCGAAGCCTCGAAAATGGCGAAAGAAGGAAAGTCGATGGAGGAAATTGTGGCCAAAGTCGATGAAATCAGAAGGAACACGAAGCTATTTGTGGTAGTGGATACGCTGGATAATCTTGTGAAAGGTGGTCGCATTGGCAAAGGTCGCGCAATGGTCGGCTCATTCCTCAAGATCAAACCGATTGCTTCACTTGATGACGGCGAATACACACCAGTCGCAAAAGCCCGCAGCCATAAAAAAGTGGTGGACTATCTTTTTGAGGATTTTATAAACCGCACAAAAGGCAAGACGGTAAAGGGTGTGGGATTGGTGCACGCTGGTGGGTTAGCGATGGCTGAACCGCTGCGTGAACGAATCATCGAATCAGGGTTCAAAGATATAAAATTTGATTTCACTACTCCGGTTATTTCAACTCATACCGGATTGGGAGCCATAGGTTTCATGTTTTATGCCGAATGACATGACTTTATAAGATTTTGAGGAAGGTAAAGGAGAGAAATAAGTGAAACGCATCCTGTATATTGTCTTATTAGCCATAGTTTTGTTAGCGGGATGCAGTTCCTCCTTTATTTTTGGCAATGATGAAGCGGCACCAAGAGTCCAGACGGTTTTCGCCGGCTACCAGGTGCCGCCGAACTTTGTTCCGCAGGCACTGGTCATCACGGCCTTGGGTGATTCATTGTCGCAAGGTGTCGGTGATGAAGCGAATAGAGGCGGATATGTAGGCCGGCTGGCTGCGGAAATCAGGGATTGGCCCGGGGTCCGGGGGGCAGCTGTTGAAAATACAGCGAAACGCGGACGCAGAAGCGACCAGCTATTGTCAATGTTTCAAAAAGGTGAATTGACAGGCCCTGTCACAGAAGCGGATTATATCGTCATGACGATAGGCGGCAATGATATCATGCGGATTGTGAAGCGGGATTTATTCAATTTGAATCTTGAAGCTTTTCGGGAAGAGTTGCTTCTGTATGAAAACAGATATGAGAATATTTATGCCACTATACGGGAAATGAACCCTCAAGCTCCCTTGATCATGGTTGGCGTCTACAATCCATTTTCGCTTATCACTGATGAAATCGAAGAGTTCGATGAAATCATGGAAGCCTACAATGGGGTCATGCAAGAAGCTTTGGCGGACGATCCGCAGGCATGTTTCGTACCGGTCCAGGACTTATTTCAAGGAAATGATAATCTCGTCTATCATACAGACTTTTTCCACCCCAATGGAAATGGATACGATTTAATGACGGAACGCATATTGGAACGGATGGAAGAATGTGGATTGATATTTGAAGACAGGGGGTGAGGGGTTTTGAAAATTTGGCGCACAGCATTTACTATCCTGCTGGCTGTTAACTTATTGGCATTGATAGCATTTATTTTTTATGTGACGATACCCGCTAAGGATTATATCAGTTATGAAGCGGAAAAACGCGCGTTTGCAGAAGGCAATACGTTAACAGTCAGAACTTCAAAAGCAGATTTTGAAGGGATTGCGAACACTTATATACAGGATGCGATGAAAGACCAGCCTATACCGTTGACATTATCGGTGAACGATGACGTGGCATTATCCACTGAATTGGAGGTGTTTTCCATGACCTTGCCGATATTGCTCAAATTTGAACCTTATGTGCAGGATGATGGCAATCTTTTGCTTGAACAGAAATCAGTAAATATCGGTATGCTCGACATCCCCCCCGAATCGGCTTTGAAACTGCTGCGAGATTCGGTTACATTGCCGGAGTTCATGGAAGTGGATCCCGGTTCTGAGGAAATTTTGCTTCGTTTGTCTGATATCCCCCTTGATGATGGCATCAGTGTGAGAGCGGAAGCCTTTAACCTTGAAGAGGATGATATCCGATTACGTGTTACCATAACCCAATAGGAAGAGGTGCAGGAATATGAAAACCGAAAAAGCGACATTTGCAGGGGGCTGCTTCTGGTGTATGGTCAAACCTTTCGACAGCTTGCCTGGAATCGAATCGGTCGTCAGCGGCTATACGGGCGGAGAGTTGGAAAATCCAACATACGAACAAGTCTGTACGAATCTGACAGGCCATAAAGAGGCGGTTGAAATTGTATTCCAGCCTGAAATCTATCCTTATGAAAAACTGCTGGAAGTTTTTTGGTCGCAGATTGATCCCACGGATGGCGGCGGTCAGTTCTTTGACCGCGGTTCTTCATACGCGCCGGCAATTTTCTATCATTCGGAGGAACAGCGGGCTGCTGCTGAAAAATCAAAAGCTGATCTTGAAGCTTCCGGCAAATTCGATAAACCGATTGTGACGCCTATTCTGGAAGCCAAGCCGTTCTATTTGGCTGAAATGTACCATCAGGATTATTATAAGAAGAATGCGGCGCATTATGAACGATATTCCGTCGGATCCGGAAGAGCCGCTTTTATTCAACGAAATTGGGGTGAGCAATAATGAAGGATGAATTAAAACAGAAATTATCACCGATGCAATATCATGTCACGCAGGAAAATGGAACGGAACCGCCGTTCCAAGGAGAATATGATCAGCATTTCGAAGACGGCATCTATGTGGATATCGTATCCGGAAAACCGTTATTCAGCTCTAAAGATAAATTCGATGCACATTGTGGATGGCCGAGCTTTTCAAAACCGATTGAAGACGAAGAAATGAAAGAGAGTTTCGATACCAGCCATGGCATGCGCCGTACCGAAGTGCGGTCGGCTACTGCTGATTCACATCTTGGACACTTATTCCCGGACGGCCCGTCGGAACTTGGCGGATTGCGTTACTGCATCAATTCCGCTTCCCTGCGTTTTGTTCCGAAGGAAGACCTGGAGAAAGAAGGCTATTCGGAATACAAAGCATTATTCGAGCAGGAATGATGTTGGCTCAAAGCAACAGTCGATTATCATAGCAGAATAGCTAATATAGAAATTGTTAGCCCCGGGCCGGTTGTCCGGGGCTTTCAGTTTGAGATGAAGGAGGGAATTCATACCGATGGACCGGTCGTTTTATCATTTTGCTTTATCATATCGGGGGAAAACGGAGGCCGATGATTTTTCACGGTTTGCGGATGCAATGTTTTTAGATCATTCGTTTCCTAAAACAACTAAGGATTTTGAAAAGATTTCAAGATATCTCGAGGAACGGGCTCATCCCGTCATGAAAGCATCGGTTTTCGATGATTTGTGGGATGAATACACCAGTCTTTAAAGCTCTTCGTTGCACTCAATGCCAAAAAACAGTATGATTAGTACGACTAAAATAAAGTGAGGTTTTATCATGAGTGTTCATATCAATGCTAAAAAAGGCGATATCGCCGATACGATCCTTCTTCCGGGAGATCCGCTTCGCGCGAAATATATCGCTGAAACGTTTTTGGAAGATGTAACTTTGTACAACGAAGTCAGAAACATGTTCGGCTATACCGGTACTTATAAAGGCAAACGCATTTCCGTACAAGGTACAGGAATGGGTGTTCCTTCAATCTCTATCTATACAACTGAATTGATGAACGAGTACGATGTGAAAAAGCTGATCCGCGTAGGCACTTGCGGCTCAATCCATAAAGATGTAAAAGTCCGTGACGTAATTCTGGCACAAAGTGCTTCTACTGACTCGAACATGAATTCAATCATTTTTGGCAATGTGTCATATGCTCCGACCGCTGATTTCAACTTATTGCTTAAAGCTTATAACGCAGGCGTTGAAAAAGGTTTGAACTTGCGCGTAGGCAACGTGTTCACTGAAGACGTTTTCTATAACGACCATGCTGAACATGAAAAATGGGCGCAATACGGAGTTCTTGCCCTTGAAATGGAATCTTCTGCATTGTATACTTTGGCAGCTAAATTCGGTGCGCAGGCATTGTCGATTTTGACAGTAAGCGACCATTTATTGACTGGCGAAGTGACGTCGGCAGAAGAGCGCCAAACGACGTTCAACGATATGATCGTTGTTGCACTCGAAGCGGCAATCCAGGAATAACCAATACTGCGCAATAAAAAAGGAGACTGTTCAAAGCAGTCTTTTTTTCTAATATAGAAGTCTGGCTGAAGCGTTAAGGTTTGCCGGCAATTACGAAAGTGGTGAAATAGATGGATGATAAACGTCCAGAAGAGGGAAATGAGCAATTGCCTCCAGCAGAAGAATCACGGGGCCATTATATACGCCTGAAAACTTTCTCCTTCATCATGCTGGTGGTGGTACTGATACTGGCTACTGCGGGATTAACAGTTTTTGCACTGACCTTCGGTGATGAAAAAGCAGTGGAAGTGAACTCGCCGGAACGACGGGAGTTCCAGAAGCTTTACACTGCATACGATGAAATCCAAAATAATTATTATGAAGATGTCGACCGGGAGGAATTGATCAATGGTGCCATCAACGGCATGGTCGATTCATTGGGCGATCCATATTCCGATTACATGAACGAAGAAGAAGCTTCTCAATTCCTTGAAGGCATTTCTTCAAGCTTTGAAGGCATCGGAGCAGAAGTCCAGGAACGGAACGGCTATATTACAATCGTTTCACCGATAAAAAATTCACCTGCTGAAAAAGCGGGCATCCAGCCGAATGACCAGGTCATCGCGGTCGACGGCGAAAGCATCCAAGGTTTCAGTACGACTGAGGCTGTGATGCTTATCCGCGGCGAAAAAGGGACAGAAGTTACATTGACGATCATGCGTGGAGACATGCAGGATCCGATAGATGTGACAATCGTACGCGATGAAATTCCGATCGAGACAGTCTATTCCGAAATGATCGGTGATAATGTAGCGCATATTCAGATCACCAGCTTCTCTCAGGACACATTCAGCGAACTGGAAACTGCTATCGCTGAGATGAAGGATGAAGGAATGGAAGCGATGGTAATCGATGTTCGTCAAAATCCAGGTGGTCTGCTCCAGTCAGCACTGGATATTTCAAACCTGTTCATTGAAGAAGGCAAAGAAATGTTCGAGGTCCAGGCTAAAGGCCAGGATCCTGAAATCTATTTGGCGACTGATGGCAATAAAGTCGAAATTCCCGTGACCCTGTTGATTGATGGCGGAAGTGCTTCCGCATCTGAAATTTTGGCAGGAGCCATGAGTGAATCTGCTGACATTAAGCTAGTCGGAGAAAAAACTTTCGGTAAAGGCACTGTCCAAACCGCTAACGATCTTGCCGATGGATCAAATTTGAAATTCACGACTGCCAAATGGCTGACACCTGATGGCAATTGGATCCACGAAAAAGGAATCGAACCGGATGTGGCAGTTGATTATCCGGAATACGCTTCCTTGCCGTTTATCGATGCTTCTATTGAATTGAAGGATGGTACGATTTCAGAGCAGGTGCGTACAGCTGAAAAAATGCTGGAGGCACTGGAATATGAAGTCGGTGAAGTGGATGGCGTATTTGAAGAAGAAATGACGCAGGCAGTAGAAGCGTTCCAGGAAGACCAGGAACTTGAAGTGACTGGCATCCTCACTGGTGACAGTATTTATGCCTTGATGGATGAACTTCGCGCTAAAATCGAAGAAGAGGATCCTATGCTTCTTGAAGCTAAGAAATTAGTGATGGAAGAAGCCGGTATTGAAGCTTCTGAACCGGAAACGGATGAAGAAGCCGAAGAAGCCGAGGAAGAATCTGCAGAATGATTTAAAAGGCCCGCAGAAGCGGGCCTTTTTGTTTTGAGGCAATATGTTAAAATTTAAGGAAATAGAGGAGGGTTTTCATGATTGATGTGTATTTATTCAGCGGATTTTTGGGGAGCGGCAAAACCACTCTTTTGAAGAATATGCTGATCCAAATAAAAGATGCCGGTTTAAAGCCGGCTGTTTTTATGAATGAACTGGGCGAACTGAATGTCGACTCAGATGAAGTGGAAGACGGCGTCCCCCTTAAGGAACTGCTTGACGGCTGCATTTGCTGCACAGGTTCTGAAAAATCTGAGGCGCAAATTCAAACATTGCTCGCAGAAGAAACATTTGATGTTCTCTTGATTGAAACGACAGGGGCTGCGCACCCGGTGGAAGCGCTGGATGCAATCTTTTCCCCGCTATTCGCTGAACAATTGAATTTCAGGGGTATTGTTACAGTCGCTGACAGTAAACGGTGGCTGGACAGAGACCGCATGTCTCCCCAAATCCGTTCATTGTTCCTAGAACAGATTCGCCACGCCGATCTGATCCTGGCGAATAAAATGGATTTGCTGGATGAAAAGGAACAAGGCGATGCGGTTTTCGGTATGCAATCCTTGAATTCAAAAGCCCGGATCGTCCAAACTGCCAATTCTAAAATACCATACGCATTATTAGAGAATCTGACCGCAAGAACTAAAGGGACTGTAGAAAAAGCAGAAATCAGCAAACTGAATTTAAACACGAAAGTGCTACGGTTCAGCCAACCGGTCAATCGTGAAAAATTCGAAGACTGGTTAAGAAGGTTGCCTGAGACTGTTTACCGGATAAAAGGCTATGTTCCGCTTGACGGCTATAAATATCCGCATGCATTCCAATATGCATATGGAATGGCTCAATGGCTTCCAGAGTATATGAAGATGCAGCCGCAGATTGTCGTAATTGGAGAAGGCATTGACGGAGTCGAGCTGCCATGAATATCCTGGAGGCTTTCAAAAAAATCTGGCCGCAGCGGCATGCGACAGCCAACATAGAATCAGAAGAGGATATGCAGCGTTACATTGTTATAGAATTAAAGGATGAACTGACTCACCCGCGGGTCCGCAAGACAAAACAGCAAAAGCTGGAACTTGCGGTTGAACGGATCAATGACTCACCGCTAAAGCAGCAGGAGAAAGCGCAGCTGATTGAAGAGTATAAAAAAATAGCAGCCCAGTTGGACTGAGCTGCAAAAGAAATAACCGCCCCAAATCAGGGGCGGTTATTTTTATTCTATGAAATTTGTATGATTCAATCCTTAATACAGCTGACTCATTTTAAATTTCTTTTGTATGATAAGCAGTCTGATGGATAATGTGATGGCACCGGCGGTCAGGCCGGCGATCAATCCGATCCAGTATCCGAATGCGCCGAAATCCGTGAACCGTGCCAATAGGTAACCCACAGGCAGGCCGATTACCCAATAGGAGATCAGGGCCATGATAAACGTGATGTTGACATCTTTATAACCACGCAGTGCACCTTGTACAGGTGCCTGGACTGCATCTGACAACTGGAATAACGCCGCGAAAACCAGGAATTGTACAGCGAGGTCAATAACGGCGGGATCCGAAGAATACAGTTGTGCAATCGGTTCCCGCAGGAAGAACAGAATTCCTGCAGATACAAAGCTGATTGCAATGGCTGTCGCTACACTCAACCAGCTGTACTGCCGTGCATCTTTGTAACGCGCCGCACCGACTTCATATCCGACGAGGATAGTGGCGCCCATTGAGATGCTGAGCGGCAGCATATAAAGCAGGGAAGTGAAGTTCAAAGCGATTTGATGCGCGGCTATGGTGATAGTCCCATATACGGCAAGCATGAATGTCACAGCGGAGAATATGCTGGTCTCGGCAAATATGGAGATTCCAATCGGCACACCGATGCGGCTGATTTCTTTCCACCGTGTGAACGAGACCTTTTCCCATTTCCTGAAGATCCGATAAGAGGAGAAAGGGGATTGGGTATGGATGATGGCCGAGGCAATCACCAGTACCAGCCAGTATGTAATAGCGGATGCAAGTCCTGCACCTGCCCCTCCAAGTTCAGGGAAACCGAAATTTCCGAAGATGAACAGGTAATTGAAGAAAACATTGATCGGTGCTGACAGTAAGGTAATCACCATGGTAACACGGGTGGCACCGAGCGCATCGATATAAGAACGCAGAGCGTTGTATACGAACAACGGTATAAGGCCGAGGCTCATGGCAAATATGTATCTGCTTGCCACATCAGCTACAGCCGGTTCCAGGTCCATGAAACCGAGTAATGAATCGATGAAAAGGAAGAAGAACATAAAGACTATCGCCGCCAGTAAAATCGCCAGATAAATCCCTTGCTGCACAGCTTCTTTAACACTTTCTTTTTTCTTGGCCCCCATCAATTGTGCTACAATTGGAGTAATGGACATTAAAATTCCGGCAAGTCCGATATAAACCGGAACCCAGAATGATGAACCTATTGAAACTCCGGCCAGATCATCTGTGCCGTAACGGGCGGTCATATAAATATCGAAAAATGTCACCAGATACATAGCGACTTGCGTGATTAAAATTGGAAATACAATTTTTACCAATAATTTCAATTTATCTGTTTTGGTGTTTGTTTCGTACATGATCCATCCTCCTGAAATACTCTATCTTAAAGGCAAATTAAGACAAGTATAGCATAGAAACCATCGATATAAATTTACACAAAATTGAATCAATCAGACCAATCAAATGATGAAAGTAGGATTACAGAATGCATAAACGCACAATTATACTGACTGGCGGTGGAACTGCCGGCCATGTTTCATTGAACCAGGCATTGATCCCTGAAATTACCGGCATGGATTATAATGTCGAATATATCGGGTCAAAGGATGGCATCGAACAAGAATTGATCGTCGACTCTTATCCTGATATTAAATACCACGCAATTTCAAGCGGTAAATTAAGAAGATATTTTTCAATGAAGAATTTCACGGATCCATTCAAAGTAGTTGCCGGTCTAGGGCAATCGATGAACATCATCCGGAAGACGAAACCGGCTGCTATATTTTCAAAAGGCGGCTTCGTATCAGTGCCGGTTGCAATGGCAGGGAAACTGATGGGCATTCCTGTCATCATCCATGAGTCCGATGTAACCCCGGGGCTGGCGAATAGAATAGCCATGCCTTTCGCAGATCATATTTTCACCGTCTTCAAAGAAACGATGCAGCATGTGCCAAAAGAGAAATCAACGTGCACCGGCTCAGTCATCCGCAGTGAATTGATGGATGGATCTGCCGCGAAAGGGCGCGAAATCTGCCATTTTGAAAATGATCTCCCGGTATTGATGATCATGGGCGGCAGCCAGGGATCTGAAGTCATCAATACAGCTATCCGTTCAAACCTTCAGGCAATCATGCAGACATTCAATGTCATCCATCTTTGCGGTAAAGGGAACATCGACGAAGGACTGGAAGGCATCGCTCAATACTGCCAATTTGAATATGTAACACATGAATTATCTCATCTTCTGCATATGACCGATTTTGTCGTATCTCGCGCAGGGTCCAATTCGATATTCGAGTTTCTGGCCCTGAAAAAGCCGATGCTGCTGATTCCGTTGTCCAGACAAAAAAGCAGGGGCGATCAGATTTTAAATGCTGAACTGTTCCGTAAAAATGGCTTCGCATTGGTCCTTGAAGAAGAAGAGGCATCTCCCGAGCGTTTTATGAAAGCCTTGGATCAGCTGAAAGCGGATGAAGAATTGCTGATTGAGAAAATGACGGATGCCGAACCACCCAAAACGGCATATGAAATGGCGAAGTTAGTCGTAGCACATACAAAGAAACGCTGATATTGGAGTGAATGGCATGAAAATTACTTTGGAAAAAGTCCACGGATCAATGAATACGTTTTACATGATTGACAGCGATGAAAGAGACGATTATGGTGATCTGGCGCTGCAGCTCTGTGAGATCGATCAAGGAGTTGACGGACTGCTGGTGATATTGCCTTCGAAGTCAGCGGACGCAAAGATGCGGGTTTTTAACCGTGACGGTTCGGAAGCATCGATGTGCGGCAACGGGCTCCGCTGCGTGGCGCGTCATGTCTGCGAGAAGCTAGGGATTGAACAGGCAGTGATTGAAACCATGAAAGCTGATTTAACTGTCAGAAGAGAAGAGACCTTAATGGATGGAATCGAGACTTACTCAGTTCAAATCTCGCCGGTTTTATTTGATTTGAAGGCTTTGCCGATGGAGTATGGAAATCAGTCGACTTTGATACAACAGGTGATTCCGGAAATATCACAAGACATCCAGTTTTCTGCGGTCGCGGTGCCGAATCCCCATTTAATCGGCATCGTCCCGAAAGATATCCAGAAATCGCCGGAACATCAGAAGAAATGGGCGAAAAAATTCAATGGCGAGAATGATTATTTTACTGATGGCGTGAATGTCAGTTACGTAACGAAACTGGAAGAAGGCATATTCGTGCGTACATTCGAACGGGGCGTCGGCTTTACTAATGCATGCGGCACCGCTATGACCGCTTCAGCTTTGATCAGCTGTATGTCCGGTTTGGTGCCGTACGGGGAAGTGGCAGTCTACAATCCAGGCGGCATGGTGAAATGTACAGTCGATCGAAACGGTGATGACATTAAATTACTGCTGACAGGAAATGCGACCAGACTTTCGGAACATGAATTCAATTGGTCGAAAGATAAAGCGGAAAGCGGATTTACTGCATCCCGAAATCTTGATGAACAACGCCGCTACGAAAAATTCATTAAAGAAATTTCTGTGGTTGTTGAGCAATTTGCCTAAAGAAAAGAGTGATTCTATGCAAGGCCCTTTCACGAAAGAACAATTGGATCTTTTATATGGCAATGCGGAAGATCTGGTTTTTTTCATGCGCAAATTGGGCAAGGGATATGTTTATGAATATGTAAATGCCCTTTGCACCAGTACATTCAAGCAGGAATTGGCAGGTCGGACTGTGGATGACAGCATGCCGGCTTCCGTAGCTGAAGAAATAAAAAAACAATACATGATTGCTGAATCGATGACAGGTACTTACCGTTACAGGGACTACAATTTATTCAGTAAAAACAATGTAGCCAACGAAACTGAAATTACCACTTTCATGCATGAAGGTGAGTTGTTTTTGCTGGCGGTCTCCAAGAATGTCAGCAAGCAGAAAACGATAGAAGAAGACTATCTTTTCTATCAATCGCTTGTGCAGAACTCAGTCGACCCGATGATCATGATTTCTTCCGATTTCATGGTCATTGATATGAACCCTGCATACGAGAATATATTTACAGTCATCAAACAGCAATGGATCGGAAAATCGTTCATGGAGCTTCCATCCAACAGTGAAAAGTTTTTGGATAAAGTCCATTCCGAATTAGGGGAAGAAAAGTTTGAAAAAGGCAGTTCTTCCTTTATTACGAGTGCCAAGATGAAGGATGGTCCAGACGGAAAATTCTCAGTCAGTTTCTCTCCTGTCAAAATCGGGGAAGATATCCGGGCTTATCAGATTGTGTACCGCGAATTGACGGATGAGGTTCAACTTAAAGAAGAATTGAAGAAAACAGAAAATATACTGGATAGTTACAAAGATGCATTGAATTATGCCGCGATGGTGGCGATATGGGAGCCGTCCGGCATGATCATTTTTGCGAATGATAATTTCGAAGGAACAACCGGCTATGAAAAAGAGGAACTTTTAGGGATGCAGATCGCTGCAATTGGCCGGGCGGTCATACCTGATGCTTTTTATGACAATATCCGGGACATTATATTCAAAGGTGATATCTGGCGCGGTGAGATGAAAAGCCTGAAAAAGAATGGGGATTTTTTCTGGGTGGACACGACGGTCATTCCGTTGAAAAATGAGACAGGGAAAATCTATCAAGTGCTGGCCATCATGTTTGATATAACGGACCGGAAAAAGCTTGAAGAGAAACTGCATTTCATGGCTTATCATGACAGTTTGACGCGGCTGCCCAACCGCCGGCTGATGATGGAGGAATTCGAACTGCTCGAAAGTGATGCTGATCAGGATGACAGATTGATTGCATTACTTTATATCGATGGCGACGATTTCAAATCGGTCAATGATAATTTCGGCCATAATATCGGGGATGAATTTATCGCTTGTTTCGGTCAGGCGTTGACACAGAGCATCAGATCAGGGGATATGGCAGCTAGAATCGGCGGAGATGAGTTTGTTATCGCAGCGGCAGGCATAAATTCTGAAAAAGCGGGAATGCAAATTAAGAACCTGATTAACAGGATCCATCAAAAACTGGCTGAGGGCTGGGATATCGACGGTCACCATTTTGCTCCGACCGCTTCGATTGGAATAGCATTCTATCCCAAAGATGCGGATAATTTCGAGGACCTTGTCAAGATGGCGGATTCCGCTCTTTACGAGTCAAAAAAATCAGGCAGAAATCAGGTCAGGTTTTATGAAAAAAATAGTGAACGCACACATTGATTTCCATTTTTCACATTATATTATGTTTGTAAGCGCTTAACATTTTGTTATGTGAATAAATTCACTCAAAAGGATTGTATTTTCTAACGGAAGTAGTAAGATTGATATGGAAAATTGTTCTTCAATGGGTTTAACGCCTTCTGCTTTGTGTATAGCGGTTTGCGTGATAAAATATGGAAGACATATGTATTTATAGGACTGCCTTAAAGGCAAAATAGTTGGAGGTTTTTTTATGTCTAGCAATTATTCAGATTCGAAATCCCCATGGAGTTCCATTACAGGTCCAAACCTTGGGTATGTTATGGAAATGTATGACATTTATCAGGAATCCCCGGAATCGATCGATCCGGAATTCGCTGAGCTATTCAAGCAATACGGACCTCCGGTTGAGCCAAGTGCTGAACAGCAGCCGGCAGCAACAGCTGAAGTGAAATCCGATAAATTCGGTAAAGTCCTCGGTGCTATCCAATTGGCTGAATCGATCCGTGCACACGGACATCTGGCATCGGATATTTATCCTTTGAAAGATCAGCCCCGCGAAACGGAACGCCTGGAACCTTCGACATATGGACTTACGGAACAGGATTTGAAAGAAGTCCCGGTTTCATTGTTGCTGGAAAATGCACCTTCGGAAGTTAAAGATGGTCTGGCCGCCATTGAATACCTGAAATCGCTTTATACGGACAAAGTGGCATTTGAATTCTCACATGTCGTTCAGCCGCAGGAGCGCAGCTGGCTGCAGTCCAAAATCGAATCAGGCGAAGTGAAAAAATCGCTTGATGCAGACAAGAAAAAAGAAGTTCTTGAACTATTGACTCGTGTTGAAGGATTTGAAAAATTCGTCCATCGCACGTTCGTCGGCCAAAAGCGTTTCTCAATAGAAGGTGTCGATACATTGGTTGTATTGATGGATGAACTTGTCCGTCTTTCCGAAACAGCAGGCACTGAAAAAATCATGATCGGGATGGCGCATCGCGGTCGTTTAAATGTGCTTACACATATCCTGCATAAACCGTATGAAATGATGTTTGCCGGATTTGCCCACATCGGCGATGAAGCATTCCTTCCTGAAGACGGTTCATTGCAGATCACTAAAGGCTGGTTTGGCGATGTGAAGTATCACATGGGCGCGTCTTATAAATCGCCTCAAGGAACTAACATCAAATTGGCGTATAATCCATCACATCTTGAAATTGTCAGCCCAGTGGTTGCCGGACAGACCCGCGCGGCACAGGAACTGACAGAACAGAGCGGCCTTGCGCCGATCGATGCCAATAAAGCCTATGCCATCATGGTGCACGGTGATGCAGCGTTCCCGGGTCAGGGAGTCGTTACGGAAACATTGAACTTCAGCCGGATCCGCGGATACCAGACTGGCGGTTCAATCCACATCATCGCTAATAACCTGATCGGTTTTACAACTGAACAATACGATTCCAGATCCACTCATTATTCTTCTGATCCTGCAAAAGGTTTTGAAGTACCCGTCATCCATGTCAATGCGGATGAACCGGAAGCAGTGATTGCGGTAGCACGTTTGGCATTTGAATATCGCCAAAAATTCAGGAAGGATATTTTGATCGACTTGATCGGATATCGCCGCTACGGCCATAACGAAATGGATGAGCCGCTCGTTACCAACCCTACGATGTACCACGGTATCCATGAACACGGTACAGTGCGTGAAATTTATGGTGAAAAACTGTCTTCTGATAAAGTCCTTTCTGAAGAAGATGTGAAAAAACTGGACAGCGATATTCTTGCAGAAATGCAAAAAGCTTATGATCATATCAAAGAGAACAAATCGGACGATGCTCATGAAGTTGTCATTCCGGAAGCTGTCATGCAAGGATTCCCTGAAGTTCCAACAGGCGTCGATAAAGATGTCTTAACCAAAATGAATGAAGACCTTTTGTCATGGCCAAGTGATTTTTCCGCTTTCGGCAAACTTGCCCGAATTCTGAAACGCCGTGAAGATCCATTCAATGGCAAAGGTAAAATCGACTGGGCACATGCTGAAACACTGGCATTCGGTTCGATCCTCCAGGAAGGCAATCCGATTCGCCTTTCCGGCCAGGATGCGCAGCGAGGCACATTCGCTCACCGCCACCTGGTGCTGCATGATGAAAAGAACGGCAATGAGCTTGTGCCGCTTCATCATATTTCCGATGCGAAAGCGTCATTCGTTGTATACAACAGCCCGTTGAGCGAGGCTTCGGTTGTCGGCTTTGAATATGGCTACAATGTAGAAAACGATAAAGCCCTTGTCATTTGGGAAGCTCAATACGGCGACTTCGCCAATATGGCACAAATGATGTTCGATCAGTTCATTTCTGCAGCCCGCGCCAAATGGGGCCAGAAATCTGGCTTGGTTATGCTGCTTCCACATGCTTATGAAGGACAAGGACCTGAGCATTCGAGTGCGCGACTGGAACGCTTCCTTCAAAATGCCGGTGAAAACAACTGGACAGTAGCCAATCTTTCAAGTGCGGCAAACTACTTCCATATCCTTCGCAGACAGGCGAAGATGCTTGGAGAAGAGTCAATTCGTCCGTTGATCATCGTTACACCTAAATCCCTGTTGCGCCATCCATTGGTTGGAGCGGATGTTGAAGATCTGACAGAAGGCAACTTCCAGACCATCATCGAGCAGCCGGGTATGGGAGAAAACACGAAAAAAGTGGAGCGTCTTTTATTCGCCAGCGGCAAGATGGCAATCGATCTGGCTGACCGCGTAAAAGATGGAGCTGAATATCCGGATACGCACATTGTCCGCGTCGAGCAGCTGTATCCATTCCCATCCGAAAAAATCCAGGCGATCATTAAGCGTTATCCGAAGCTTAAGGAATTGGCATGGGTTCAGGAAGAACCGAAAAATATGGGATCATGGTCATTTGCGGAACCGAAGCTACGTGAAATCGCAGATGGCATTGATATAAATTATTATGGCCGCGTCGTCCGTTCAAGCCCGGCTGAAGGCGACGGAGAAATGCATAAAGTGGAACAGGCACGCATCATTGATGAAGCATTAGCTAAATCTTGAACATAATCTAAGGAGGAATTTTTTGTGGCAGAAATCAAAGTACCAGAATTAGCAGAATCGATTACAGAAGGAACGATCGCGCAGTGGCTGAAACAGCCAGGCGATACAGTTGAAAAAGGGGAATTCATCGTTGAACTTGAAACGGATAAAGTAAACGTTGAAGTCATTTCCGAAGAAGCTGGAGTTGTTCAGGAGCTTATGGCTGCTGAAGGCGACACAGTTGAAGTCGGCCAGGTTATTGCAATCGTTGGAGAAGGTTCCGGCGAAGCTGCGGCATCTGAGCCAGCTGAACAAAAAGAGGAAGAAACCAAATCGACTGGCGTACCTGCTGAAACATCTGCTCCGGCAACGCAGGAAGCTGTTGAAGAAGCACCGGCTGCTGAAGAGCAATCTTCTTCTGACCGTACAATCGCAAGCCCTGCTGCGCGCAAACTTGCACGCGAAAAAGGCATCGACCTTGCATCGATTTCACCAGTAGACCCAATGGGCCGTGTACGTGTTCAGGACGTTGAAGCACATTCGTCTAAACCGGCTGAAAGCGCACCGGCTAAAACGGAAGCGCCGAAAGCGGCTGCATCTGGAGCATCTTCTGATGAAGAAAACGGCCGCATCGTCCGTGAAAAAATGTCAAGACGCCGTCAGACAATCGCTAAGCGTCTGCTTGAAGTTAAGCAGTCTACAGCGATGCTGACTACTTTCAATGAAATCGATATGACGAATGTTATGGCTCTGCGCAGCCGTAAAAAAGATGATTTCCTTAAAAACAATGACGTGAAACTTGGTTTTATGTCATTCTTCACAAAAGCGGTAACTGCTGCTTTGAAAAAATATCCTTACGTGAATGCTGAACTGGATGGCACTGATGTATTGCTGAAGCAATTCTATGATGTCGGGATTGCCGTTTCTACTGAAGAAGGACTTGTTGTTCCGATCGTCCGCGATACTGACAAGAAAAACTTCGCGGAAATCGAAGCTTCAATCGGCGAGCTTGCGACAAAAGCACGCGATAAGAAACTTTCAATCGCTGACATGACAGGCGGCTCGTTCACTATCACTAACGGTGGTGTGTTCGGCTCATTGATGTCGACACCGATCCTTAACGGTACCCAAGTTGGTATCCTTGGAATGCACACAATCCAAAAACGTCCGATTGCTGTTGGAGACAATATCGAAATCCGTCCGATGATGTACGTGGCTCTTTCTTATGACCACCGCGTAATCGACGGAAGCGATTCTGTAGGCTTCCTGAAAATGGTCAAAGACTTGATCGAAAATCCGGAAGATCTATTGCTTCAAGGCTGATAAAATCAATTCAAACCGCTCACCGGCAGAAGCTGGTGGGCGGTTTTTAATATTTATTATTGAGGTAATTATACAATCGATATTCCGCAATACAGCTTCGAAGACATTAGCCGAAGCTAGCGAGGCTAAGTCTTTGCGACGAAGCAGCGAAGCGATGCAGGAGCACGGTTCTTAAAGTTTCGCTCTGACAAGGATTTGTCTTCGCTGTTTTGCTCCATATCTTCAGAGGTTTTCTCAAGCGATATTAATTTATAAGAAAGATTATTTATAAAAATTCTTAGTTTTCATTTAGCAACAATATACTTCATTCATCTTCATGTTATGTTTTAGAATTTGATAGATAAACTCACTGTTACTTAAACCTTAACAATTTCCTGTCCGGGCTTTGGTAAATTTAGGCTTACGGGAGTTCTGCGTTGCAGGGTGTCGTTAATTTTGTCATGATGAAGTAAGAAGAGCCAAAAGGCGGTCGATTGTGATGGACTTATCATTTTTTATGGAGATTGTGAAAGAGTATGGCTATATCAGCATGTTCATCTTCAATTGGCTGTTATTATTCGGCATGCCGATTCCCAACGAAGTGGCTGCCGCTTTTTCCGGAGTTCTTACTGAAATCAGCTATTTCAAGCCGGTTTATGCTTTTATTTCTGCATATCTGGGGCTGATTACCAGTAATACTTTCGCTTATTTCATCGGTCGATTCTTCGGCCAAAAGCTGTTGGATCGCTTAAGCAGAACGTGGCTGGAAAAACCGATTGAAAAGTTTTCCGGCTTTTTACAAAAACATGGCGAAATCGCTATATCCTTCAGTTTTTTCCTGCCGGGCATTCGATGGGCAATGCCATATGTTGTGGGAGCAAATAAGTATCCGTTTTTAAAATACGTTTTTTATGCGTATACAGCTGGATTTGTCTGGATGATGGTTTATTTTAACCTGGGGCGTACTTTTCCTTATGCCTACAATTCCATCCTGAATCACTTGCAGGGATTTTTAATATCCTTGTCCGTTGCTGTTATCGCAGTGTTGGTGGTGCGTTATCTATATAAGGAGCGGAAAGACCGCAAAAGATATTGACAGTATATATTGATTTGAAATATGACGCTTTAATCCTTATACTGAATACATAGACATACAGAAAAGGATGAGGACTGTGATTCACAACGATTGGCTTGAGAAAGAAACGATTCGCACGGTGACTTGCAAGCATACAGATGCCGCTAAATTTTTGGTATCGAATGTGCTGACAGCCGGTAAAACATATGAAGTGAAAAATGAGACCGAAGAATTTATCTTTGTTGTGGACAACACCGGAAAAATCGGCGGTTTCTATAAAACTTATTTCGAATAAAGATGAAAATGACAAAAACCGATGCATGCACATCGGTTTTTTCTATGGAGAGAGGGTTGTTTATGGATTTTATCGAGAAGGAAATAAACGAACGAAAAAACAGGACACATGAAGGCTATGAAAAATTGATCGGTACCGGCGGTTATATCTCACCGGATGCAAACCTTTGGCAGGATGTAATGGCGGCTGTCGTCTTGCGTAAACCGGTTCTTTTAAAAGGGCCGACAGGGGCTGGGAAGACACGTTTGGCTGAATCGATTTCTGCAGTATTTGGGCAGCCGATGCAAAGCATCAACAGTTCAGTGGACCTTGACGCTGAAGCGTTATTAGGTTTTAAAACGCTGGTGCAGCGTGACGGACAGAGTGAGATTGAGTTTATCGAAGGGCCAGTAGTGACAGCCATGAAAAAAGGACATCTCCTTTATATAGATGAAATCAATATGGCCAAAGCGGAAACTTTGCCGATCCTGCATTCTGCGCTGGACCATCGCCGCATGATGACAAATCCGTTTACGGGCGAAGTGATCGAAGCACATCCCGACTTTGGCGTAATCGCAGCAATCAATGAAGGCTATATTGGAACGGCCCCGATGAACGAAGCATTGAAAAACCGCTTTATTGCTTATCCGATTCCTTACCTTTCCGGTCAGCAGCTTTCAGAGTTATGGAATCGGGAATTTCCAGATGCTGAACCCAAATTGAAGGAGTTTATGCTGAATCTCGCAGAAGATCTGATGAAGCAGGTCGAAAATGGGCTGCTGTCAGAAGAAGCGGCGTCGATCCGCAGTTTATTGGATGCGACTGCGCTGGCTGAACATATGGATCCGATCCGGGCAGTCGATTATGCCATTGCGCAAAAGCTGGAAGATGAAAGTGAACGGGAACTGTTCATGGACTTGGCCAATACCTGGAAAAAGTAGGTGAGTGGAATGGCGTCAGTCAATCGCTTTATCCAATTCAATAATGAAACGATCGATACAAAAATGCTCTATCGGCTGGAAATGCTGGGAGGCGCATTAGCCGATGCGCCTTATCTGAAAGTCACGACCCGTAAATTAATCGAATTTCGGCCAACGGAATCGTCCGTCTCTGTCAGTGTGTTCTGGCGGCATCGATCGAAATTTGTGGAACAGCATGGTTACCTGTCGGATATCTATTTGCTGAGCGCAGGTTTTTGGCGGAATTTCAGTTTGTCGGCATGGAAGGACGTTATAGCTGAACAATCCCCTGTGTCTTCATTGCGGCGACAGCTGCTCCTCTGTGCTGAAGAATTCAGGCTATCAGAAAAGATCGTCAAAGAGCGGCCGGGAACAGCAGATTCATTTGATGTACGTGAAGAGGTTTACGGCGAATTTCATCGGGATCAATTCAATCAGAACCTGAAACGCGGCTTTTTGGCGGATGCTTTTCTGAATGCGGCATACTTGAGCCTGCGGGATGTTGAAACTGAAATGGATGATCCGTGGGGACCTGTGCTGCTGATTTGGAAAGGCATGTTCGACGCAAAATCGACGGCTGATTCAAGTGCAATTGTGGAGCGGATGACAGGTCGGCTCGAGTTTTTGCTGAGCAGCGATATGATCCATACTTATTACACTTTCGGTGACGCGGCGGATAAAGCTCCTCCGTTTCATTACCATGAAGGAATTGAAGCAGAAAAACCAGACGAACAGGAAGAAATTGAAACAATCGAGGAATGGTTCAATTCGTGGCACCGCGAAACAGAATTGACGGATTCGCCGGCCATGGAATTTGAGCTCGAAAAGGGTGATTCACAATTGGCTACGGGCGGCAGGGAAGAAGCAGGTGCGGATGAGGTGCAGCAGACCGGAAAGGGAGATTCAAACGGTGAGCACCTGGAAGATAACGATGAAGACGACAAGGATATGGAAAGCGGCCCGAAACGTTCAGGCGGCAAATTCGGCCGCGCCAATGAACAGGTGGTTTATCATGAACAGCGGCTGCTGGCGCATATTGACCACAGCAGGCTGATTGCTGACTGGCGCCGGCAACAAGCTCCTTATGTTCGATCCCTGTTGAAGGAATTGAAGAAACGCATTACTCAGCGCCATCAGGATTACCGCACCAATTTAAATGCGGGAAGGCTTTCCAAAAATTTGCTGCCGCTGGCACTTGAAGAGCGTCCGAAGCCTTTTTACCGGAAATCTGCGCCTTCCAAGGAATTGGATGCCGTATTCTGTCTGCTGATTGACGGGTCTGCGTCGATGGTTGATAAGCTGGATGAAACCAAGCAGGCCGTTCTGTTGTTCCATGATGTGCTTCGCGGTCTGGGCATCGCACATGAAATAGTGCTGTTTTACGAAGACGCATTTGAGGCAAGCGACAGTGAACAGCCCAATTATTTTGAGTGGATGCATAAATTCGAAGACGGCATGCGCGACCATGCACAGGAAATCGTATCGTTTGAGGCTCATGAAGATAACCGGGATGGTTTTGCGATCCGCTGGATGACTGACCGGATCAAGCGCCGGCAGGAGAAACACCGCTTCATTCTGGTTTTCTCAGACGGTGAACCGTCGGCGTATAATTACGCAGAAAACGGAGTCGTGGATACGGCGAATGCTGTAAGTGAAGCGAAGAAAGAAGGGGTCGAACTGCTCCATCTATTTCTCACCAGTGAACCAATCACAGAAGAACAGGCCACTTTCTACCGCATGATGTATGGCAATAAATCGGTGAGCGCTGATTCGCTGGAGAATTTCGTTGACCAGACGCTGCGTTTGCTGAAACGGACCTTGCATCTGGTGATTCAGTCGGGATAGATAAAGGTATTCGGTTGTAAGCTTGCGTTTTCCATTTATATTTTGTGGAATTGCCGTGTTTTTCTTTGATTTTGTCAGGTTTTATCCAGTTAAAAGGGTATACTGTCCGCAGATGAAAAATACTGTCCGGAAACACTGAAATACTGTCCGGAGCAGCACAAATACTGTCCGGAGTAAAAATATGGAAAATAAATTCTAAGCGAAAAAATCCCGCGAAGCATTTTAGCTTCACGGGATTTTTTTTATTGATTTCTGGAGTTTTCGCCTTCGTGGATAGCGAGCAGGCGTTGCTTAAGCTCCACTTCCATTTTGCCGATTTCCATTTCAGCGGCGCGGCGGTTCTTGCGTCCTTCACTTTGGATCTGCAAAGTTTCCTCGATAGTGGTAAGCAGGTTTTCCTGTGTTTTCTTCAATGTCTCAATTTCGATGATGCCGCGTTCATTTTCCTTGGCGGTTTCAATCGAGTTCATTTTCAGCATTTCCGAGTTTTTCAGCAACAGATCATTTGTAGTGGAAGTGACCTGTTTCTGGGCTTCTACTGCTTTCATCTGTTTATTGAGCGTCAAAGCGATGGCAATCTGATTTTTCCAGAGTGGGATGGACGTCATGATGGATGATTGGATTTTTTCTGCTAACGTCTGGTTTGTCTGCTGGATCATGCGGATCTGCGGCGCGCTTTGAATCGTGATCTGGCGTGACAGCTGGAGGTCATAAAGACGTTTATCCAGACGGTCGACGAATTGCACCATATCGTTTACTTCCTGATAGGCCATCTGATCATCCGATGCCTCAGCCTTTTTACGGAGGGCAGGGATGGTTTCGTTCAGAATTTCATCCCGCTTAATCTCAGCAGCTGCAATGTAGACGTTCAGTGCCTGGAAATACATCTTGTTCTGATCATACAATTCTTCGAGCATTTGCACGTCTTCAAGAAGTCCGCGTTTGGAATGGTCCAATTGGATGCTGATGCGGTCAACCTGGGTGCTCAATTTCTGGTATTTGGTCATGATTTCCTGAACGGAGTATTTAGCTTTGGCAAATAATTTACGGATGCCTGATTTTTTCGTTTCGGTCAATTCTTCGGGATTCAGTTCCTGTAATTTTTTCATCAGATCATGCAGGACGTCGCCGACAGGGCCGATATCTTTCTGCTGTACATGATCCAGCATTTTATGCGAGAAATTGCCGAGCTGGCTTTGGGCATTCGCCCCATAAGTCAAAATCGCTTCGTGGTTGCCGGCTGGGATCTGTTTTGCAAGCTCCTGGGCTTTTTTCTTGTCTTCATTTGATAGCTTATCCATTAGCAATACCGGGCGTCCGCTCTGCTGTTCGGCAGGGGACTGCTCTTTTTCCAGCTGAATGCCGAATGGCGACTCCAACAAATCATCCAATTCACTTCGTGTCGATTGATTTTCGTTCATTTTCCACGTCTCCTTCATCATCGGTCAAGGATTGAACCAATAGTTTCTGATTTTGCTGTTTGTCGACAGCCAATCGCGCATAATCAAGTTCCATCCGAAGCTGTTCCACATCGGACGACAGCACTTTCTTCAAATCATTCTGCATGACACGGTTCATTGATTGCAGAGTTTCGCGGGTGTCCTGCAATGCGATTTTGATGTCACGGTCCTTAACGGGCTGACCGACAAGCAGGGTATATTTTTCGGTCAGTTCCAAAGCAGAATCGAGATGTGAATAAAAAAAGGATTCAGCGAGATAAAATTTTCTTGGATGCTGCTGCACGACTGCAATGATTTTATTGGAGAGCTTGGTCATTTCCATCAATTGCCTGAACGAAGAAATGGATCGCACCCGGTAATATTGGCCTTGCAGACGTTTGGTTTTAAGTTTAGCTTCCTGTACCTGTTTCAGTACATGTTTATATTCACTCCTCGTCATCCCCAGTTCTTTGGAAGTGGAAGAGAATTGAACTTGTTTGATTGTCGAATTGCTGGCAAGATAGGTTCCGGCAGCAATTGCTCCAGATGCGAGCAATCCAATTTCCGCCCCCAAATAAAGGATTGGAAACATCACTCCTGTGATCGGGAGGCTGACCGATTGTCTTCTTATAAAGTTTTGGACTCGGTTCATGCGGAAGTCACTCCTTAATTGCATTTCCATAATATACATACGATTGAATGCGTGAAAGGTTTCATGCAGGCTTTCTTTATCCCCATTTTACGGGAAAGGCATAGCCAATACAAACTTCGGAATCATATGCTGGTGCAGATGCATATCACTGGACAGACAGCGTTTTATTTGGCAAAATGCAAGTATAGAATTTGTAATTCTGTGTTTCATAAGAGGAATTCCAAAAAAATAATTATAAATATTTAGATTTGTTTGACACTTACGCGCAATTTAGGTATTATAGAGGAAATAAATACTATCTTCACCAACTACAGCTATTCACATATTCCAAAAAGTGATCAGCACGTGATGGTACTTTTTGGAATATGTGAATTTTTTTATGGAAATTCACATATTGAAAATTTTTTTATTACCAGGAGGTTTTTTACATGCAAGAAGGTACAGTAAAATGGTTTAACTCAGAAAAAGGATTCGGCTTCATCGAAGTTGAAGGCGGAGATGACGTATTTGTACACTTCTCAGCGATTCAAGGCGAAGGCTTTAAAACGCTTGACGAAGGTCAAAGAGTTGAATTTGAAGTAGAGGAAGGCAACCGCGGACCTCAAGCTACAAACGTAACTAAATTGTAATCTCCAAGAGCTGCTCATTGCGAGCGGCTCTTTTTTTTTATGCATTTTGAATACATAATATTCTGTTAATTTAAGATGGGTAATGGAAATCTGCTACTTTAATCTATGGTGTAAAGACACATAAAGTAAATATACCTATAATTTATATGAAATATCTGAAAACTTTTATTTTACCAAGTTCAATAATCTCCTTTAGAGTAAAATAAAAACACATAATCCAGCCTATATATTCAGAATAATTAAACAGTTATGCTGTTAACACCGAGCTAAGATGCCGGTAAGACGAGAAGGAGTGGATTTGATGAACAAGAAAAAATTACTGACTTTAAGTTTAGCAGCATCACTGGCGTTATCAGCAACTGCGGTTTCCGCAAATAATGCACCGGGGCAGAATGCCTCTGAAAAAGTGCATGTGAATAAGGAGACTCAGACACCGGATTTTATTTCCGGTAAACTGACTGCTCCATCCAATAAACCTGTGAAGGAAATCGTGTTTACATATTTGGAGCAAAAAGAGGAAGCTTACAAGATCGGCAAAAACGGTGCTTCCAATTTCAAGATTGTCAGCCAGAAAAAAGATGATCTCGGCTTTACTAAATTGAAATTGCAGCAAGTCTTCAAAGGTGTTCCGGTATTCGGTTCTGTCATCAATGCGCATGTAGATGAGAATGGAGTTCTGACTTCAGTTTCCGGAAATCTTGCGCCAGAACTGTATGATAAGCAATCATTGAAGAAAGGAGCGACAGTAAAAGCTGATGCAGCTCTCAAAACTGCGGCAGCTGACCTGGCGAAAAAAATCGGGGAATCACCGGAACTGGAGCATGAAGCAGCCGCTGAACTGGTTGTCTATGTGAAAGACGGCAAAGCTAATTTTGCCTACAGTGCAGAATTCGAATTCCTGTATCCGGAACCGGGGAATTATCAATATTTTATCGATGCTAAAACGGGTGAAGTTTTGGATTCCTATAATCAGATCCATGAAGCTAAGCCTTCTGCCGGCGGTGGAACGTTGACAGGAAACGATTCGACGGCTACCGGTAAAGGCGTTCTTGGCGATACGAAAACATTCAATACGCTTCTCAATAATAACGGATCCTATTTAGTGGATCGCACACGCGGAGACGGAATCTTCACTTATGATGCCAAAAATCGCACACGAACACCGGGCACGCTATGGCTCGACAGCGATAATGTATACAATGCCGCTTATGACGGTGCCGCTGTTGATGCCCATGCATATGCAGGACAAACCTACGATTATTTCCAGAATGTTCATAACCGCAACAGCTACGATGGCAACGGAGCGCAATTGGTTTCGACTGTCCATTATGGCCGCAGCTATAATAATGCATTCTGGAGCGGCTCGCAGATGGTTTACGGGGACGGGGACGGCAGCCAATTCATCCCGTTGTCAGGTGCACTTGATGTAATCGCCCATGAGCTGACGCACGCCGTAACAGATACGACGGCAGACCTGATCTATCAGAACGAGTCGGGTGCGATCAACGAATCCATGTCCGATATTTTCGGGACTCTAGTTGAATACCACTTCAATAATAATCCGGACTGGCAGGTGGGCGAAGATATTTACACCCCGAATGTTGCGGGTGATGCACTTCGCTCCATGGAAGATCCGACTTTGAGCGGGGATCCTGACCATTATTCGAAACGCTATACCGGCACGGGTGACTACGGCGGTGTGCATATAAATTCAGGCATAAGCAATAAAGCCGCATACTTGCTTGCTAATGGCGGAACGCATTACGGTGTCAGTGTAAATGCTATCGGCAATGATAAAGCAGGGGACATCTACTACCGTACGTTGACGCAGTATTTGACTCCAAACTCGAACTACAGCCATTTCCGCGCTTCAACGATTCAGGCAGCCACTGACCTTTATGGAGCTTCCAGTGCGGAAGTTGCAAGTGTGAAAGCCGCATTCTCTGCTGTTGGAGTCAATTAAACAGGCGAAAGCAAAGCTAATAGAAGACGCAAGTTGGAGGTCCACGAATGTGGGCCTCTTTTTGAGTGCGATCGCCTTTCTTATTATAGAAGAAAGTTTAAGCCATTGCTTTTGGAGGGTATAAAATAATGGTAGAGGAATTGATAATAGGAGGTTTTATTATGTCGGACGAAGTATTGTCAGGTGAAGGTAAAGTGAAATGGTTCGATGGAGATAAAGGATATGGCTATATCACAGCTCCTGACGGAGAAGAGTTTTTTGTCGAAACGATTTCCATCAATATGGATCTTGGCGTTTTGGTGCCTGGACAGGAAGTTAAATTCAATATCGTTGAAGGAAACCCGGAACGGGAGCGAATCGCTACAAACGTGACGATGAAATTTTAAATTATTTTTGATCGTGAGTTTGATGATCGTTCGATTCAGGTTATAGTAATTATAAATAAGTATAGAGGGGGAGAGCCAATGACAAACGATACGTTAAAGAAACCACTGCCAAATGAAGAAGAGCAGCGGGACTTTTATCAGAAGTTGCGTTATAAGATTCATAATTGGGTGGAAAGCAAGGACGGCAAAGGAAGTAAATTCCTGAAGTATGTATTATTTGCGCCAGACTTTTTCCATCTCTTGATGAAAATGATGCTGGACAGCCGCATCGACAGCAAGAGCAAATCGATGATCGGGGCAGGTATCCTTTATTTCTTTGCACCGGTCGATCTGTTGCCGGAAGTTCTGATGGGACCTGCCGGTTTTGCCGATGACGTAGTGGTGGCAGTTTATATTGTGAATTCATTATTGAATAAATACCCGAAAGAAATCGTGACATCACATTGGGCCGGCGATGAAGATCTGCTTATGGTAGTCAGCCGCCTGGCCAGCACAGGAAATAAATGGGCATCACGTTTGCCTGCAGGCAAAATGGTGAAGCGTTTCCTGAAATGATATATGAAAATCCCGCCACACATTCCTTCGGAGTGTATGGCGGGATTTTCAGCTCGTCGAGAAAAATTAGCTTTTTAAATCATTTCACTGCTGCGTGAGCCTCCTCGATAGCTTGCGAAAACGATGCTACTGTCTCTGCATCGGACCGCTGGATTCGAGACATGAATAAACGTATTCTTTGTAGAAAGCAATTCTGAGATATGGAGCAAACCAGCGAGACTCCCAGGGGATTAGAAACGGAGTTGGCTTTTCAACTCCGTTTCGTGCGAAGTGCTGAGATCCACTCGGACGAAGGGGACCGAGTCCGAGTTAGCTCAGTGCAAGCCCCCAGGAAAGCGAAGCGGTTTTGCGCAATATCGGTTATTTTGTTTAACAAGAATAAAAATCCCGCCACACTTTCAAAGTGTGGCGGGATTTTTTAGGTTAGTTAGTAATGCCTTGCGATTCTTTCCATTCAAGGAATTCATCATAAGTCAATTGCTTGTCGAGGATGGATCCGTCTTCGCGGATTTCAATCACACGGTTGGCAACTGTCTGGATGAACTGATGGTCATGCGATGTGAAGACCATCGCGCCTTTGAAAGCGATCATGCCGTTGTTCAATGCCTGTATTGACTCCAGGTCCAAGTGGTTGGTAGGTTCATCCAACAACAGGACGTTGGCATGTGACAGCATCATTTTAGAAAGCATGCAGCGTACTTTTTCGCCACCTGACAATACAGATGGTTTCTTTTTAACTTCTTCGCCGGAGAACAGCATTCTTCCGAGGAAGCCACGTAGGAAGGTTTCGCTTTCATCTTCCGGTGAATATTGACGAAGCCAATCAACCAGCGACAGCTCGCTGCCTTCAAAGTAAGCTGTGTTATCAATCGGAAGGTATGCGCGTGACGTTGTAACGCCCCAGCGCGCAAAGCCTTCTTCCGGCTCATCTTCTTCGGCAAGTATGCGGAGCAAAGCGGATTTCGCTAATGGATCTCCGATCAATACGATCTTATCATCTTTATTCATATTGAAATTGATACCGCTCAATAGTTTATTGCCGTCCACTGTCTGGCTCAAGTCTTTAACCGTCAAAACGTCGTTGCCGATTTCGCGGCCGATCGTAAAGTTGACGAATGGGTATTTTCTCGATGAAGGACGGATATCGTCCAATTCAATCTTATCAAGCATTTTTTTACGCGACGTGGCTTGCTTCGATTTGGAAGCATTAGCTGAGAAGCGGGCAATAAAGGCTTGCAATTCTTTGATTTTTTCTTCTTTTTTCGCGTTTTGGTCAGAAGCCAGGCGAGTCGCCAATTGGCTTGACTCATACCAGAAGTCATAGTTTCCTACATACAGCTGGATTTTACCGAAATCCAGATCCGCAATGTGCGTACAGACTTTATTCAAGAAGTGACGGTCATGCGATACGACGATGACGGTGTTTTCAAAGTTCATGAGGAAGTCTTCCAGCCATTGGATCGCTTTAAGATCTAAATGGTTGGTAGGCTCATCGAGAAGAAGAACGTCAGGTTTGCCGAAAAGGGCCTGTGCCAAAAGCACTTTCACTTTATCGGAACCGGATAGTTCAGCCATTTTCTTATCGTGCAGATCATCCGAAATACCAAGTCCCTGCAAAAGTATTGCGGCTTCAGATTCAGCTTCCCAGCCGTTCAATTCTGCAAACTCACCTTCGAGTTCAGCTGCGCGCATGCCATCTTCATCAGAAAAATCTTCTTTCATATAAATGGCATTTTTCTCAGTCATGACATCATATAATTTCTTATAGCCCATCATTACTGTATCAAGAACTTGTTTTTCTTCGTATTCGAAGTGGTCCTGCTTCAATACTGCAAGGCGCTCACCAGAACCCATATAGACATTGCCGGATTGTGCTTCAAGTTCACCGGAAAGAATTTTGATGAACGTGGATTTACCGGCACCATTGGCTCCGATTAGTCCGTAGCAATTTCCCGGGTTGAATTGGATGTTCACGTCTTCGAATAATTTACGGTCACCGAAACGTAAACTTACATCATTTACTGCTATCATTAATACGTACCTCCTAAATTTCACAATGCAATTAGTATACCATGAAATGGCCAAAAACAGATAGCATCTGAATGCAGTGTTCGATAAACTAAAAGAGTGTGTTTCGATAAGAGATATTCTTTCCATACCGCTTCGGCGCTTTGGACAAGGCTCACACAATAAGCCGAGAAGATCACTCGTCTTATTGTTCCGCCCAGTCCTGGAGCGCGCCTTCGCTAGAATTTTCTCTAGTGGTGTAGATCACAACAGCGAAGATGACTTGGGAAATAAGTTCAGCGCGAGTCCCCGGCAAGGGAAGCTGTTTTGCGAAACATCGGTTATATAATTTTCTTTATTTTATTTTTAAAAATGTTGCTAAACCTTATATTTTCGTGCCTTATAGGCTTCAAGAAGGCCGAGGTCCTTATTGAGTAAATACTCCATTTTTACGTAATCGCGCCGGTTCGGAATATGCTCGGGCGTCAGGCCTTTCATGGTAAAGATGAAATAATAGCCGCCGATTTGGCGGAACCATACAACGACGTGAGGAAATTCATCAAATATTGCTTTTATGTTATAGCGTTTCGCGTAACTCCAATTTACAAGTTTCATAAAAGTAACCGCCTTTCACTGCCCTTATTTTAATAAAATTTTGCGGCGAACACAAGTTTGATTGGCGCAGGAAGAGGTGTTTCCATTTTGACAGACAAGCAAAAAAAATCCGCGCTCGGCATAATGGTGCTGGCGATCCTTTTTGTATCCGTAAATCTCCGTCCTGCCATTTCATCGATCGGGCCGTTGCTGGATACGATTCGGGAAGAGTTGTCGCTGACAAGCAGCGAAGTGAGTCTGCTGACTTCGGTTCCCGTTTTCTGCATGGGGTTGTTTGCTCCGCTTGCGGTTGTTTTTAATAAAAAGCTCGGACTGAAAAAATCCATCGCGGTTCTGTTGACGGCGATCGGGGCATTCACCTTGCTCCGCGGATTTCTGCCGACATATCCTGTACTTCTGGCCAGCGCATTTTTTATCGGTTTATCGATTGCGATCATCAGCCCGTTGCTGTCTGCGATGATCAAGCGGAATTTTCCGACCCGGACAGCTTCATTGATTGGTGTCTATTCATTCGGCATGGGGCTCGGGGCAACATTGGCGGCGGGTTTGACGGGTGTTTTCTATTCATTTGCGGGATGGCCAACTGCCTTGGCAAGCTGGGGGCTGCTGTCGATTGCAGCGATCATCTTATGGCTTCGCGTAAAGGAGCCGGCAGCTGAAGTTGCTGAAATTCCGATGGAAGGTGCAGCAGTCGTTTCGCCGTGGAAAAACAGGCGCGCCTGGTATATGCTGCTGTTTTTCGGTTTCCAGTCGGCTTTGTTCTTTTCCATCATTACCTGGCTTGCGCCGATTGCCATCGAAAAAGGCATGTCAATACTGGTTGCAGGTGCAGTTTTGACGGTCATGTCGACTGTACAGATCGCCTGCAATCTATCGATTCCGCTGCTTCTTGAAAAATGGCCAAGCCGGCATTTATGGATCATGGTCAGTCTTGGGTTCGGAGCGGCAGGTGTTCTATTATTGATGTTTGGCAGTACGGCATTGATCTGGCCGGCAGCCGTATTTATCGGCATCACACTAGGAGGCTTGTTTCCTTTGGCATTGATGATGCCGCTTGACGAAAATTCGTCTCCGGATGACGTCAACAGCTGGACTGCGATGATCCAATCGGGGGGGTATATCATCTCCGCGCTGACACCATTCGCGATCGGTTTATTTTATGACCGGTTCCAAAACCATATGATATCTCTTAGCCTGTTCCTGGGTTTCATCGCGATTCTTATGGTATTCGCTTTTTTATTGAAAGAAAAACCTGCAACTGAGTAAAATCAATACGAATCAAAAAGGGGAAGACCAATTATGAAAGAGCAGATTTACACTACGATTATCTTTGACATCGACGATACATTAATGGATTTTGCATTATCCGAACAAGCGGCATTACATAACACGTTCATGGAATTCGATCTGCCGAATGGTTTCATGGATATGCATGCCAGTTACAGAGCCATCAGCAAAGTTCTTTGGCAGGATCTCGAGCAGGGCAATATTGCATTGCGGGAACTTGGCATCGAACGTTTCCGCAGACTGTTTCTGGAACATCGCTCAGACAAAGACCCAATCGCTTTCAGCAGCGCTTATTTAAGCTATCTGGGCAAGGAGGCGCATTTGATGGCGGGCGCTCTTGAAGTTCTGGAGCAGTTATCGCATTGTCGGCTAATGATAATGACGAACGGTTTTGGAGAAGTGCAGACATCCAGACTGAAAAATTCGGATCTTGGCCAGCATTTTGACCACATTGTCATCTCTGAAGAGGCTGGGTATCAAAAGCCGGATCCCGGAATCTTCGAATTCGCTTTTTCTAAAATCGGAGTTGAAGCGAAAGAGAACGCGATTATCGTCGGCGATTCATTGACTTCAGATATTCAGGGCGGCATCAATTATGGCATTGATACAATCTGGTTCAATCCATCAGCCAAAAAGAATGAGAGTGCAGTGGAGCCGACTTTTGAAATAAGAGATCTTCTGGAAATCATTGATATAGTAAATGGAAGTTTTACGCAAGGAAAGGAAGGATCCAAGTGATCATCAGACAAGCGGAAACTGCTGACGCGGAACGATTAGTGAGCTTGATGGCTGATGCAGAAAGATCAGGCTTCATGCTATTTGAACCGGGTGAAAGGCAAATAGCACCGGATCAGTTAAGCAAAAGAATAGCGGCGGTTGAACAGGATGAAAAATCGGCGATACTGTTGGCAGAAGACAATGGGGAACTGAAAGGTTATCTCTTCATCATCGGCAACAGCACTCAGCGGAGGAGCCATAATGTGTACCTGGCCATCGGTATTGCTGAAGCAAGCCGGGGACAGGGAGTGGGAATGCGATTATTTGAAGGCCTGGATAGCTGGGCAGCGGAAAATAATATCCACCGCCTCGAATTGACGGTGATGATGCACAATCGCGCCGGTGTCGCTTTATACCAGAAGGCGGGCTTTAAAATAGAAGGAATCAAAAAGAACTCGTTGAAAATCGACGGGGAATACATAGATGAGTATTATATGGCGAAGCTGCTAGGTGAATAAATAGATAGATAAAAAACGGACGCTTCCATTTCTGAAGCGTCCGTCAGTATTATTTTTCGATTTTTTCCTGTTTCCATACGGCATCTAGAAAATCATCACGGCCCGATTGAGCACGGTCTTCCAGATAATGTTCTGAGTTTTTCTTATAATAATCCTGGTGGTAGTCTTCTGCAGCATAAAAAGGTGCAGCATCTAGAATTGGTGTGTTGACCGGTTTATTGTATCGTCCGGATGCATCCAGTTCCTGCTTTGAAGTTTCGGCGATTTCACGCTGTCTGTCATTATGGACAAAGATGGCAGGTCTATACTGATCTCCGCGATCCTGGAACTGTCCTTCATTGTCTGTTGGATCGATCTGCTGCCAGAAAATATCAAGCAGCTGCTCATATGGGAAAACTTCCGGATCGAATGTGATTTCGACCACTTCAAGATGGCCGGTTGTGCCAGTCTTGACCTGCTCATAAGTGGGATTTTCCACATGCCCGCCGGAATAACCCGATACCACTTTCTCTATTCCGTCAAATTGGTCAAACGGTTTGACCATACACCAGAAACAACCGCCTGCAAATGTTGCTTTCTCTGCCATAATCATTCTCCTCCTGTCGTTCATAAAAGAAATAGTACCACTGCAACTGTTTACAGACAATAAAATTGTTTATACTGTATGGAGATAAGGTGAAATCAGCTTTCAAGAATCCGTAAATATAAAAAGCCAACCGAAACCTGCAAAAGTTCCATGCGTCATATTTGCATGGATATAGAAAGGAATGTGTCATTAATGGAAGAAGAACGTCAACTAAGAGGTAAACGCCGCAAAAAAAGAAGATTTCGGAAACGGGGAATCCTATTCCTTTTGATGATTGTATTGCTTGCCCTTGGCGCTTACTTTTTTATGCAGTACCAAAGCGGCAAGAAACTGGCAGAAGAATCGGACTTGCCGGAAGTCGAATTCAATAATGATGAAGAGAACGATGGCTACGAAAACATCCTGGTTCTGGGTGTGGATGCACGGGGAGAAGAGAAATCCCGTACAGATACGATGATGCTCGTCGCACACAATAAAGAAACGAATGATGTGAAAGTCGTGTCATTCATGCGGGACATCTATGCGGAAATTCCTGGATATCAATCGTATAAATTGAATACAGCATATTATTTAGGCGGCGTGGATCTGCTGGCTGATACGCTGCGCAATATGTTCGGTGTGGAAATTCAGCATTATGCACTTGTCGATTTCTCCAGTTTTGAGAAGTTGGTGGATATTGCCGCGCCGAATGGTGTCGAAATGGATGTCGAAAAAGATATGTCCGAGAATATCGGCGTCTCCCTGACACAAGGCGAACAACGTTTGAACGGCAAGGAATTGCTGGGCTATGCTCGTTTCCGGGCAGACAATGAAGGGGATTTCGGCCGTGTGCGCCGCCAGCAGCAGGTGCTAGCCGCTTTGAAAGAAGAAATGATCAGCATCTCCGCAATTCCGAAATTCCCGAAATTGGCGGGAGCCGCACAAGGTTATGTCCAAACCGATATGCCAGTGCTTGATCAAGTAAAGCTGGCGACTGATATGGCAACCGGTGGAACGGAAGGCGTCGAAAGGCTGACAATTCCCGTTGAAGGCAGCTACAGCTATGGCAGTTATGCGCAAGCCGGATCTGTCCTGGAGATAAATCTGGAACAGAACCGACAGGCATTAAGTGAATTTTTAGATCAGCCGCTGCAATGAAAAATTCTGAAAATATGATAAAATAAAATAGAATAGTCCATATGGAAAGTAGGGCGCGCCATGGAACCAGAAGATAAGCCATCCTTTTTCAGAACGAATTACATTCAGTTCCTGGGAGGCCGAAACACGTTATTCACATTAATCGCTTTAGTATTGATCGGTTTGATCATTTTCATATTCAGGGAAGTGTCATTCATCTTCAATCCGCTGAGCGTCTTTATGCAGACAGTCGTTTTGCCGGTTACGCTGGCTATGATCCTGTATTACTTGTTGAGACCTGTACTTAGGCTTCTTGAGCGTTTCCGCATCAAAAGGATATGGGGGATCCTGATCATCTTCATGGGTGTCGTCGGTATGTTGACGCTTGTCACTTTCCTGATCCTGCCGTTTCTCAGAGAGCAGCTGCAGATGCTGATTGAAGAGTTCCCGCAATATTTCATGCAGTTATTGACAGACATCGACGCGTTTCTTCGGACTTCTTTTGTCGGGGATTACTATACCGGCTCCAATTTCGACATCGATCAATTGATGGAAACGCTGCCGGACAATCTGGCCGGCATACTCCAGGATGTTGTGGCAAGCATCATTACCGGGATCACTGGTTTCCTTTCGACCATTACAAGTTTTGTCCTGTCGATCGTCATTGTTCCATTCATTTTGTTTTATTTGCTTAAAGACGGCGAAAAGCTTCCTGAATATATATTAAAACTTCTCCCACCGCGTCTGCGCGATGATACGCGAGAGGTATTTGGGGAAGCGGATAGGCAGTTAAGTGCTTACATTCAAGGGCAATTGATCGTCGCTTTCTTAATCGGCGTCATGGTTTTCATAGGATTCCTGATCATCGGCATGAAGTATGCACTGCTTTTGGGTGTATTGGCTATGTTCACAAGCGTCGTCCCGTATATCGGACCAGCCATCGCGATTACACCTGCAGTCATCATCGCCCTTGTAACTTCGCCATTCATGTTAGTGAAGCTTGCAATCGTATGGACAGTGGTACAATTGGTGGAAGGAAACATCATTTCCCCGCAGGTCATGGGAAAAACACTATTTATCCACCCGGTCACGATCATTTTCGTGCTGTTGACTGCCGGCTCACTGTTTGGTGTAGCGGGGGTTATCCTGGGTATTCCGGCCTATGCGATTCTGCGGGTTCTGGTATCCCATATATTCAAGCTGTTTAAACGCAGATACAATAAACATGAACCTGTGCTCGACAATCAATATGATTACACGGAGCTGCACTAGAAGTTTACAGTTAAACCGGAAGTGGTAAAGGGATAATACAAATATTTGGAGGTTTCCGAGATATGAAATTCAAAGAGTTTTTATCATCTATCGGCTTTGGCTCGATGAAAGTCGAAACAGTTGTGGAGAGGCCGCATTTGGAAGAAGGCGAGACCTTGAACGGCACCATCTATTTTGAAGGGGGAGACTCCGACCAGGAAGTTGACTACGTGGAATTACATGTCATTAAAATAATCGACGATTATCGTGAAGACAGTGATTTCAACATTATCGAAACCATCGTAGCCAAGCAATCCATGGAATTTGCGGGATCCGTCAAGTCTAAGGATACAGTGATGCAGCAATTTGAAATCGTGCCGGATGAACGCTGGCTGGTGGAAACCGATAAAGCGCGTCTGATTTTGCGGACGATAGTGCACATCCGCGAAGGTGTGGATGTACGTGATGAAGACGAGATTACATATGGGAAGATTGAAGGCTGATAAAGCCTTCTTTTTTTTGTGTCTATAAAATTGGATGGTTAACAATTGTAAGAACTATAAAAAAAATTTAAGTTACTATGCTAATATTTAGAAAGAGTTCGGTTTTTTTAGGAAGGGGGATAGTCGTTAATGAAAAGATTTTTTATTATATCAGTCATTTTGTTTACCAGCATATCTTTGTCTGGCTGCCAGCAGTCATCCGGTGCTGATACTCCTGCGGTACCAGCAGACAATCCTGAAAATCCTTACCCACCTGAAGAGGCGATCGAGAACGGAGATGTTGTCAATATTTTTGGGGAGATAACCAACTTGGAAACATTCACTAGTTTCACAGAGAATTTTGAAGCGGAGATTGAAGATGAAATCCGCATCACTTTATACACAGTAGAAGGTGATCCGTTTTTCTATAATCTTAACTTTGATGGCAGTGAAATCCATTATACTTACGATGATTCTCAAGATAGTTATGCCGGTTCTGATAGAGGCATTTATAGTACGACATGCTCTGAAATAAACAGTGAAAATACTGAAGATGGGACTCTGTACAGTTTGGAAGGATGTTCATCTTCGGATATTGGCGGCACCTTTTATTTTATAGTTTCGGAATCCTGATTAAAGTGGATATCAAGCCATTAACCTAATGAAAAAGGCAGATTGGATACCATCTATCCGATCTGCCTTTGATTATTATTGTTTTAAGGTTTAGATTTCTCGCCAGGTTTTTCCTGCTTTTCTTTTTCTTTCTTAGCCGATTTCTCAGCTTCACGTTTTTCCTCAGCCGCAGCCTTCTCAGCTTCGCGTTTTTCCTCAGCCGCAGCCTTCTCAGCTTTGCGTTTTTCCTCTGCAGCAGCCTTCTCAGCTTCACGTTTTTCCTCAGCCACAGCCTTCTCAGCTTCACGTTTTGCTTCAGCCGCAGCTTTCTCAGCTTCGCGTTTTGCTTCAGCCGAAGCTTTCACAGCATCACGTTGCTCCTCAGCCGCAGCTTTTTCTTCAGCTTTCTCAGCTTTGGCGGCGATTTTTTCTTCTTCGGACCGTTCTTCTTCAGGCTCAGAATCTTCGTCTGCAGAAGGAGTGGATACTGTTTCATCTTCAGTATCTAATTCTTCATCAGCATCTTCGGATTCCTCGGACTCTTCTGGTTGGTCTTCAGGGCTATCTGCATTTTCAGCTGTTTCATCTGCAGCGCTTTCTTCAGCAAGAGCATCCGATTCCTCTTCTGTTTCTATTTCTTCATCCGATTCATTTAACTTGGCAAGCTCTTTTTCAATTTTATTCTCCAGACGCTCCATCGCTTTGGCGACATTTTTAGCCAGCGATTCCTTTGCCTGCGGATTCGTCACTTTCTCCATCGCTGCTTGCAGCGCCAGCAGGCTGGAACTGAACTTGGCTTCCAATGCAGCACGCGCATCTTCTTCCGTCAAATCGTCATCCGTTTCCGAACCCATATCGACAGGTTCTTCTTCAGCCTCTTCAGCTGGAAGTTCTTCTCCGTCCGGTTCGTCAGCAGGCGGCTCTTCCGTTTCATCTTCTTCGCCATCCACCAGTTGGTCCAAGCCTTCTTCATACAGCGCCAATGCTTTCTCCAGCGTTTGGACTGCCAATTCCTCATCGCCGGCAGCCATCAAAGCTTCCGCTTCCAGAATGCGCTGCTCTGCATACTCAGCAAATAATTCCGCTTCCGCAGCTTGGTCAAACGTGAAAGCCAATTGGACCGTTTCCTGCAATTGCTTCAGGAAATAAAAGAAGTCACCCGGCACCAGTGCGGGTTCTTCCGCTACAGTTGTGTCAGTTGCATTTTCTTCAGCAGCTGGAGAATGTTCATCGGCTGAGGCAGCCAGTGCATTCAACGACAGCATGCCAGCTGAAGCAATCACCCCGACTGCAAAATAGCGCTTGATCTGTTTGGAAACTTGTTCTTTTTTCTGTTTTGATAACATTCCATTACCCCCGAGTTCTTTTTTTCATTGCAAAAGAACATTGAACTCTACTCTAAAAAAGTATCATCCGCCATTCCCGGCAGTCCAGCCGCCATAGCCGAAGCCACAGGCCTGTAACTTTGCGTCACAGCCTTTCAGCTGTTTTGCCTTTATACAAGATGCGAATAAATATTTTGCTTAGCTTTGAAAGAAAAACAGAATATTATTGCCACTTAAGTTTAAATGAATACTATAGAACTAGGTAGGGTAAAATGAACTTATTTATTGTATATATTTTCAAGTGGAATGGTTTTAAAATCACTCAAGAAGATAGAACCGTACCCGTAATCGAAGAAAGGATTACAAGCAGCAAGATTGCGGCAGATAAAGCAAAATCTTTAGGCTTTATAGACACAGGCTGATAGAACTCTTTTCGGGCTTCACCGGTAAATCCACGCGCTTCCATCGCAAAAGCGGAGCGCTCCGCTTTTCTCACAGCTCCGGCAAGCATCGGAATAATGATTCTGCGGATATTAAGAAGCCTCTGCCACCAGTATTTTTCAACCGCTGTTCCGCGGAGGCGATGTGCCTGTTGGATCTGAAAGAATTCATCTCTCAGCACGGGGAGGAACTGATAGCCCACCAACACACCATAGGCTAGTTTTGGTGACAGTTTCAATTGCTGCATCAGGCTCATGACGAATTTTACCGGATCCGTCGTCAACGCGAACAGGAGAGAGAGGGAAGAAAACGCCAGAACACGGAAAGACAGGGATAACGCCAATGCCAGCTGCCTATCAGTCACATCATGGCCGAACAGCGACCAGATGACTGTGCCGCCGGTTTCAGCACTGAAAACGATCGTTGTCCAGAGATAGCCGAATGCGCCCAGCACAAAAGGGAACATGTACAAAGTCCAAAGCTTCCAATTGATGCTGCTGAAAACGAACTGCATCAAAAGGATGCTGATAAAAACGAGCAACGGCGTCCAAGGATTGAAGAAAAACGCGAGACCAAGCATCGCGATCGTCACTGTGATGAATTTCATCGCGGGATTCATATCATGCAAAAGATTCCGCACGTCGCGTCACTCCTTTCGGCGCTAGCAGGTTATGGGATGCAAGCAGTTCCACGTCTTGCCACACTCTCTCGGAAATGAATTTACCGGTCATTCTGCCGTCTTTTAAAAGCACAACAGAATCGGCGACTGCGGCCGCGAACTCCATATCATGCGTGACGATAAAAACAGTATCTCCCTGGTCCAACCGGCTGTCGATAAGTCGGAACAATTCCAAAAGCGCCGCTTCATCCTGGCCTGAAGTCGGTTCATCGAGAAACAGCACATTTCGTTTATCCGCGAGCATCGCTCCGATAGCCACCCTGCGTTTCTGGCCGTGGCTGACAGCAAAAGGATTGTGTTCTTTGATATCCGTTAAACGGAGAGACTCTATGAGATCATTCAGTTCCTGTTGGGAAGACGTTCCGCCAAAAGCCAGTTCGTCAAGGACTGTTGAAGTCAGAAACAGAAATTCTGGTGATTGTAGCACATAGCCGCACGGGTCTGATGCGAATTTCACGGCTTCTTTTTTATAGATGCCGCAAATCGCTTTCACCAACGTCGATTTTCCGCTGCCATTTGGTCCTGCAATAACAATGCATTCCCCTTTTTTTGCAGTCATTGATAAAGGGTGGAGCAGTGTATTGCCTTTCACATTGACTGAAAGTCCCGTCGCAATTAGAACGGTGGGATCCAGGATTGAATTCAACCGAAGCGGGTACCGCAATGTTTCATGTGGCTTGAAGATGGCGTCTTCTGAAATTCTGCCATCGCTCGTAACCTTAATCTCCCGGTCAAAAAATGTTCCCCAATAATCCAGCCTGTGTTCAACGGCAACGATTGTCAGATGAAATTTCTTCTGCAATTGATCGAGCCAAAGGATGAATTCTTTGGCGGTATATGGATCGAGATGCGAAATCGGTTCATCAAGCAACAGGACTTCAGGATTCATGACCAATGCACAGGCAGTGGCAACCCGCTGTTTCATTCCGCCGGAAAGTGTTTGGATTGAAACATGCCGGAGGTGGGACAGACCGGTTATGTCCAGGACATGGCGGATCCGCTCCTCCATTTCGCTTGCCGGGGTATTCAAGTTTTCCAGTGTGAAGGCAAGTTCTTCTTCGACCGTCGGCATACAGAATTGCGAATCCGGATCCTGGAAAACAGTCGCCACGCGGTGGTTGATTTCTCCCGGTGCATAAGAATCAGCCGCTTTGCCGAATATGTGAATTTCGCCATTCACGATGCCATCACAATTGGCGGGGTAGAGCCGGTTCAATAAATACAGCAACGTCGACTTGCCGGAGCCGCTGGGACCGGAAATGGCGACCCGTTCGCCGCGCTCGATTGCAAAAGAGATGGATGAAAGTGTCGGTGATTGGTCATCCGGAAAACGGAAGCTGACATTATTCATTTTAAAGATAGTGTCAGGCATTGGCATCACGCGGCTGTGTCCGGGCAATGGCGTAGCCGCGAAGTGAACCGGTCGCAAGCAGCGCATCGCCGATATATTTGCCGCCGATGCCGGCAATGATTGCTCCGCTCAATACACGCAGCGTAAACATCAACGCGACGAATGAAGGATCCAGTGCTGCATAGCCAGAAACGAAATAACCGTAGATAAAGCTGAATACAGCCGCACCGATTCCTGCGAGCATAAAGACGAAAATATTAAAGTGGCGGTAACGCGTCACAGCAAAAGCGGCTTCAGCGCCGAGCCCCTGAACAATCCCGGAAAGGATGAGACGCGGACCAACCGCATTTCCAAGCATCACTTCGATGATTGCCGCCATGGTTTCGGGAATTAAGGCAGCGCCGGGCTTACGGATAATGTGCATACAGATGATTGAAACGATAAACCAGATGCCGAACATCCATTCATAGGCGATGGGGCCGATCAGCCCAGCCCATATATTGCCGAGGTGGATGAATAACAGGTAGACGATGCCAAACACGACTCCGAACAGGGACATCAATACAATTTCCTTCAGTTTCCACGATTTAAGCATTTTCGCTGCCCCCTTTGTGAGATGGACTGTTGATGCTCATGGAGACCGTCATGACCAGATGTCGGTGTTCATCAGAACGTGCATGGGTGAATGATTCTTCAAAGAATGCAAAGACATCGTGTATATCACCGTGGATTCCGCTGGCATAATGCATCGAATCGTTCCAGACGCCGTGCTCTTTTGCCCGTTCCACTTCACGGTAAATGACGCTCATATAATCCGGATTGTTCATCGGGTAAAGCGCAAATTGCGACGAGACATATTGTTTGGTGTCGTCCGTGTTCAATAGCACATCGTCTTTGTCGAGGTACACATCTCCTGAGGTATCTCCCGGGCAGCCGATGGAGAACGTGCCGTTCAATGCCACATGTTCGCCGGTTTTGGCTGCATGCAGCGTGAGCGCTTTTGCTACATTGAAAACGTGGTTCTGTTTTCCGCGGATGACGGTTGAGACATCATCTGTGTGTTTCCAAACGTTTGAGGTGTCGGTTTCATTCAACGCCCCTTTGATGATTTTGATGAAGTCGCCGGACATCGGATTGAGCGTAAAGCGAAATCCGACGATGGGGCTCGTGCCGCATTGCAATGGTTCCATAACAATATTCCTCCTTAAAAATGTGCACAAAAAAGGCCGCATCCGTGAAGATGCAGCCACTGTTCCATGCAAATTAAAAGGAGAGTCGAGCTCCTGAAAAGTTCGTTTTGCGGAAAGTCACCGCACTTCCTCACGCAGGTCCTAACCTGATCGAGTCATAAGGGATCGGAGCTTTCGCTCGCATCTCAGCTAAATAAGCACCCCCAGTGCAGAAAACGGTATGCGGTTTTTGTGTTCGGGTTGTCCCGATGGCTCTAGTGTAAATGAAGGGAGGGGGGAAGTAAAGGGTATTTTGTAAACATGATATTCCGCAAAACAGCTCCGAAGACATTAGCCAAAGCTTGCGAGGATAATGTCTTTGCGACGAAGTGCGCAGCACTGCAACGCTCTTTCATGTCTTGAAGCTAGCGTAGCGGTGCAGAGACAGGAGCACGATTTTTTTAAGCTGCACTTATACAGCACCACATTTCTCCGCTGTTTTGCTCCATATCATTCTGCCCAGCAATTACCTAGTTGAAATTATTTAAATAGAGGAAGATGAAATCACTTCAGACGTACGCTTTCCGGGTGGCGGTGAATGGAGCCTCCTCCTCCGCTTCGCTCCGTGCGGGGTCTCCATTTACCGCTGATCACCAAGGAGTCGCCGTCTTCCGTTATTTCATCCAGATAGGGTGGGGAAATATATTTGTGGTGTCTATATATACTTATCTCGAAATCAGAGCATATATATTGTAATCAGGTATAGACCGGCGTAAAATTCCCATTAGTCACCAAATTTATAGGGGCTTTATTAAAATGAAATACAGATGAAAATCGATTGATTTAAACTATATAACTATCTGGTTAGCAGAAAGGATGGTTTTTGATATGACAGTAAAAGTGAAAGTATATTCGGATTACGTTTGTCCATTTTGCTTCCTGGCAGAACAGCCGTTAGAGGAAGCGATTAAAGGAAAAGATGTGGAAGTTGAGTGGATGCCTTTCGAGTTGCGTCCAGCACCGAATCAGACATTGCGCCCGGAAGACGATTATCTCCAAACAACTTGGTCGCAGTCGGTTTACCCGATGGCTGAGCAGATGGGAATCGAGATTTTCCTGCCGGATGTGTCGCCGCAGCCGCATACCCATTTGGCATTTGAAGGGTTTCAATATGCCAAAGAAAAAGGGAAAGGCACTGCCTATAATGAACGCATGCTGAAAGCCTTTTTCCAGGAGAGCCAGGATATCGGTGATGTTGAAGTATTGACGAAACTGGCAGGGGAAGTCGGCTTGGATGAAAAAGAATACCGTGAAGCACTTGAGTCCCGAAAGTACGAAGAAGCTCACCAGCAGGCACTTGAGCACTCTTATGAAGAGGCTGATATAACTGCTGTACCGACATTTGTGATCGGCGATACTAAAATCGCTGGCATCCATACGAAAGAGACGCTCGAACAGCTGATCGACGAAGAACTGCAGAAACAAAAACCTAAAGTCTTGTTTGAAGGAATGGCATGTGGACCTGGCGGTTTCTGCTAATACTATCAGAAGAGGTGTAAACCTATGACGAATAATAATAAAGCGATTTTAAAGAATAATGATTGGGTAAAAGGCATTTCCCGACACGGCGAAATGATCATCGGTTTTGTTGATTCGATGAGTTTGGAACAGGAAGCTGTGCATGTAGTTGTGGCTGAAAGTGATAACGAAGAGTTAATCGGCAAAACGATTCCGATGCATTTCAATCAAGTGGAAGTCATTCCGACGGCGACAAGCAAAAATGCCGGCGAGCTTGAGTTTTTGATTGATCTGGCTTTGTCGACTGGAGACAAAGAATGGTTCGAAGAGCTTTCTGCTGAGTTGAATGAGAAGAAGCAGGCAGTTAATTAAAAGAAGCAGACAAAAAAATAATTTAAGAAAGAGCAGCGGCAGAATGGAGCCGATGCTCTTTTTGATTGATTTTCAATAAACACCTAAGCCAATAGGAGTAATATTCTCAGAATAATGCGTAAGAGAATTGAAAGAGGGTATTTAAGATTATAGTGAAATAATTCAAGTGAAAATAATACAAAAAAAAATGACAAAGCAGGTGTTGAGATATGAATGAAGAGACGACGATCTTAAAAACAACTGATTGGGTAAAAGGAACTTCCATTAAAGGTGAAATGGTCATTGGATTCATCGATTCACTGAGCATGGTGCAAGGTGCTGTATATGTAACGGTCGCGGAAAGCGATAATGCTGAAATTGTAGGCTTAACAATTCCAATTGCAGTCCAGCAGGTCGAGACATTGCCGGAAATTGCACCGAAAGATACGGCTCAGCTTGAAGATCTGATTGATCTGGCTTTGCAGACGGGTGATAGAGAGTGGTTTAAGGAACTGACTGGTGAATTAAATGGAAAGAAGCGTCCAATAAAAATACAAACAAATTAAAAAGCAACTAGCTATATAAGCTCGTTGCTTTTTAACTTGTTATATTACACCAAAAAGTAGAAGTTTTCCAAGAATGCTATGTAAAACTATAATTGCAATAACATAATAGTGCAGAAAAATATTATTAAGTGAGCTGAAATTGTAAACCGAAGTTGGGAGCACCTTAATGAAGGGCAGTAACATGGAACTTAAGATTTTTCATCTAAATCTATTTAAAAATTAGCTGATTTATAATGGAAATTACATCATAAACCGCTAGCCTTTTGTAAATAAAAGGATTAGCGGTTTTTTTAGAGAAGAATACTTACTTCTTATTAATCATAGTAATACTTAATTAACAAATTATGTAATAAGATATACAAAGTGGTAATCATAGTGGTACTATATATCTAATTAATATAACGGAGGAAGTGATAAAATGTTCGATAAATTGCGAGATAAAGGATACTTTGAGCCTATAGGAAATTTTTTAGAATGGATAGAACCCGATTGGGATAAACATGAAAAGAACTTGGAGAAGTTTAATAAAAAAATGATGAAAACAGGTGTAAAAATTGATGCTGTATTAGGTATTGGGGAGTTTGAAGGCTCTACGCTAAAGGAAAGACGAAATGCTTACAAAGGGTATATAACTGAATTGAATTCAAATGCCAAGTTTGGGGATATTATTGGAGTAAATCGTCCAATGTATATTCATTATGGAATTTACATAAGTCATGAAAAAGTAATTCACTTTTCATCATTAGAATCTGACACTTCTTTTGCGGACAATAGAATCATTCAAACAGACTTAAAAACATTTTTAAGAGATTCAGATACGTTCTTTGTATTAGATGTAGAGTCTTTAGAGGAGAGAATATTAAAATTCCCTACTCTATACCCAGTCATGAAAATCCCCACAAATATTAACCTTTCTCAGATAAGAAAGTTGTTCAGTAAAATGAAGATTAATTCTCCAGAAGAAACGGTTGAACGAGCAAAATCATGCTTAGGCAATGGTTCATATAATTTAGCAACAAATAATTGCGAGCATTTTGCTGTATGGTGTAAAACAGGTGTTTCAAAATCTTATCAAGTTGATGCAATATTAAGCCTTATTCTTCAAGGACCGACTGTGAAAATTAAACTGATATGATCAGCCTACTTAAAATAGCCATGTGATTGCTTGTCGAAAAAGAAAGGAGAATTATAGTGAGAGAAGAAGAATTCAGAAATTACCTAATAGGCAATGAAGATATTCAAAGTAAAGTGAAGGCTGTAACTTCCAGAGTAGCGAAGGCTTTGAAAGTAGAACGGGAGTTATATATTGACCTGGATCTCATAGTAAAAAATGATGAACAGATGTATCAATTGCTCCTTGATGTTCAAGAAAAGTTGAATGACAGACAGTACCATAATGTTTTTCAAAATGCAGTCCGCAAATATTATTGCTTTGTAAACGGCAAGGAGTTCCCTAGAATGGCACAATATGAAAAAATAAGAAATTCATTAAAAGTTTAAAAATAAAGGAGATGTCTTAAAATGCCAATAGAATTTTGGGAATTTTTATTAGGATTTATAGAAACAGCTCGTACACCTTTAGTGGTCGCTGTAATGCTGGCCATTTATCATTATTATTATCATGTTAAACCCTCGAAAAATTAGAATTAGGTTGGATATAGATTAATATTGAAGAATACCAGGCTGCATTATGTCATTAGAAATATAAGCTGCTGATTAATTAATGAATTTCAGGAAAGAAGGTTTTTAGTCCATGACGTTAGAAATGAAAAACATAGCAAGTCTCGTCCACAGCAGAGAATTCGAAGAGTTGAACCGTATGTTCAAAAAGTTCAATCCATTGAAGGTTTTGCGTATGGACAGCCATGAAATTAGGCATTCGAATGTCTTGGCCTGGTTGCTGGACCATGAAGAAAATCATGGGTTGAATTCAGTCTTTATCGAAAAGCTAATTAGTAAACTACTTATGAAACCTGATAATAATGATTTTATTACTGACTCTGAATTTTTCTTAAAAGTTTTGAGTTTGAAGTTCAGCGATTGGAAGGTTGAAAGGGAAAAGCAAACAAGCAAGAAGCGATATATCGATTTGTTACTGTCTTCAGAAGAAAATAAAACAGTGATAATTATTGAAAACAAGTTTTACTCCTCACAGTCCAAAAACCAGTTAGCCGATTATCTTGAATTTGTAGAAAATGAATTTCCTGGATATAAAATTATTCCTGTCTTTCTTACATTACTTGACGAAGAATCAGCAAACGATTCCTATTGGACTTTGAAATATGCGGATATCGCAAGTGTTATAGAATTTATTCTTCAGTTCTACAAAGAATCTATAAGTGAAGAAGTTTTTGTGTTTCTAAAAAATTATCTAGCGGTATTACATGAACGTTTCGCTCCGGATCCGGAGCGACTGCTTCTTGCTGAAGGGATTTTTGAAAATCATGGAGAGGCAATCACTTATCTTTATTTACTCAACAATCCAGGAATCAAGTTTTTAAATCATCATCAGACCTTTAAACAACAGCTTCAAAAATTAACTTTTACTGAAGAAGCTTGGATGAAAAAGATATATCAATCATCCAAAGAAACAATCGATTTTATTTATTCTGAGGGCTCTTTGACTCTTAAGAAAGCTTTTGAACGGTTTGTTGAGGAAGATAATCAAAAAATTGTCTCCCGAAACGATGCATCGAAATCATATCCAAGCTTCACTCACCCAGAATGGGAGCAGCATTCTGAATTTTTAGAGATGCTGAACGATAAAGCACCATACTGGTTGAAATTAGGATTGATAGTATTTATGCACCGAGCAGGGAATCATCTTAAACTCATTATTGAAGTAGGTAACTTGGAATACGGAATACGACTCAAATTACTAGAGAAACTTGAAGAGAACAGCTTTTCCATTAAACCCTCTTCTAAATCATCAAATTCAATGTATACCCGCATATTCACAGATCAGGTGGAAGTGAAGGATTGGAGCAGCATCGATCAGATACATGAAGCAATTACACAGTTAACTACTAGTGTGGAGTTTGAAAATAATCTTCAAAGAGTCAACCAAAGTCTTCAAGCACAGTCTGCTGAGATGAATAAAGTTGGAGTTTCTTCGTAACATTTGTTTCTCTATTGTGCAGATATGATTCGGAAATGAATTTTATGCAGGAGGTCATAACATGGTGAGGAAGCGGCTTTTGGCAGTCATTAATTGTTTATCCACACACTCCAGCAAAGAACAGCCATTATCATTGCAGGAGATCAAAAGTCAATTAATGCATGAATACGATCTGGAATTATCCGATAAGATGATACGAACCGAACTTAAGTTTTTACAGAGTTCTGCATCCCTCTACAAGCTCGAAACAGGAACAAACAATAAGAATTATAAAGAAAAAGTGTACTATCTGGAAAATACATCGTTTCAAATCCACGAATTGCGATATCTCATGGATGCCGTCTCCTCGGCTCGTTTTATATCTCAGTCTGAAACCAATCAATTGATCTATAAATTGCGAGGTCTTACAGATGAATTCACATCCAAACGTTTGGCCAACGAATTAATTCATACTGAAGGCAAAATCGGTATAATGCATTTTGCTGACAACGTGCAAACACTTCATGAAGCCATCAAAGCTAAAAAATGCGTCAAGTTCCAATATGGAAGGTATAACGTTGATAAGGAATTCATTTTAAGTAGAGAAGGAGATTTTTACAAAGTAATTCCTTTAGGTGTTGTTTGGTATCAGGAGTATTATTACCTGATAGCCAAGGAAGAAGGCAAGGAGAAGATAATTCAATATCGAATCGATCGAATGAGTTCCGTTATGAAAACTGAGGACTCCTGGGTCCCGAATCCTGGCTTTGATTTAGAAAAATACGTTTCACAGTTATTCCATATGTATTCGGGTGAACAAAGTGGCATAGCTATGGAGTTCGATAATCATTTGATAAATGTTGTTATCGATCGTTTTGGATTGGATGCCAAAATAAAGAACCTTGAAAATGGCCGCTTTTTGCTTGAAGTTGATGGAGTTGTCAGTATGGGGTTAGTCAGGTGGCTCCTTACTTGGGGAGCCGATGCAAAGGCTTTGAGACCAACAAAGTTGGTTGATATGATGAAGAAGGAAATTGGACGTTATGACGGTCTATATACATAAAAACCGCTCGTTTCCTTCTGGAAGGAAACGAGTTTTCTGTGATATTGGTATTCTTAATTTAACAATTAATGAAGGGGTGGTTTAAATGACATTGATAGCTGCTAAACATTTAAAAGAGATATTTGAAGTAAATGCAAAATTTTATCACACAGAATTAAACGGTGAAAAATTCTTAATGAGACGTGAGGCAAGAATAACGCGTAAAGGTACTGATCAAGATAAAATTGATGCGGTTGTAGTGATGATCAATCCAGGAAGCTGCAAACCTTCGGCAGTCTTAAAAGAAACTTCTTCCGACAAAATGGAGATGGTTCCGGCAAATCCAGATCAGACACAATACCAATTAATGAATTTAATGGAACGGAAAAACTGGGATGTAATGGTCATTTTGAATTTATCGGATATATGTGAAGGTAATCTACAAAAATTCAGCGAGATTGAGAAAAAGTTTGCTGCAAAGAAAGAATCTCATTCAATTTTTCAAGATGAGAATGTATCGGCTCGTAATGAGTTGCTTTCCAACTCAAGTCATCTAATTTTTGCGTGGGGAACATCTCCCGTCGCAAAAAGACTGGCAAAGGAATTTGGTCTATTTAGTAACGGTACGCCAACAAAAAAATATAATCATATGAAAGCATGGGTTCACCCGGAAAAGTTATTTCCAATGCACCCACGCCCAGCACTGATAAAAAGCAGAGTTGGTTGGCTGGACACAATGGAGTCTTTATTGAGTGAAGGATTGCCTTCATGAACACCTTAACTTTAGAACATCAAACTTTCTTTTCTTTAATGATTTATGAAGATAATTATGCCTACGTTGAAGACATCCGAACAGTAAATCCTGATTTTCCATCCGGAATCGTTCAATATCAAGACTTCATCCCTGGTATCCAATTAAAAACTTTGCAAGTCGAGGGTGCATTTATCCAAGTGCAACGAACTCAGATGAACGATTTTTCTGAAATGGAAATACTGAAACGTTCTATAGGAAAAGAAGTATGGTTTAAGGAAGATGGAGGGGATTCACCTCGCCGCGTAAAACTCATAGAATATTCTGGGAGAAAGAAAGTATTGTTAGATATTGAAGAGCAAGTCTATTTATTTAATCCTATTGGACAATTTACCATTCCGATGAATTTTTTAGAACACACAAAACCATTTATTCAATGGAAATTTACCGATTTAAAGAAAGGTCTCACTATACGATATTTGACTCAAGGTTTCTCATGGGAGATGCATTATTACCTGACAGTCCAAGAAGATGGATTTCAGCTAAAAGCTTTATGCTCGATTGAAAATCAAACCAGCCATTCCCTAAAAAGTGTACCTGTATTTCTAGCGAGTGGTATAGAGAATAAGACCAATAATTTCCGGGTTTATTCACAAATGGAGCAGATCGGTTCGTCCTCTGAAGTGAAAACTTTTGAAGTTGGCGGCCATCATGTATTAAAGCTGCCTGAAACAGTGGATTTATATCCACACGAAGAGGTAAACATTGGTTATATTAATCGAACTGGAAAGACGATAAAACATGATTATTATGCAACATCCAAAAACAATCAGATTGTGTCAAAATATCGTTTTGAAAATTCAAAAGAAAATGGTCTGGGAATTGTTTTACCGAAAGGCCGGATTCACTTAAGTCATGAAGGTGATTTTACTAGCTACCTGGGTGAAAAGAGTTTCGAGAAAACTATGGAAAATGGATGGGTGTATCTTGATTTGGGTGCTAGTAAGGATATAAGTATAAGATCAAACGAACGTTATTGCTACGATGAAGATGATTATTACGTATATGAAGTTGAAGTTGTGTTCAGTAACCATGTTGATCGGCCCGTGAATGTCGATTATACCCATTTTATAGATACTAATAGCTGGCACATCATTGATTGCAATATAAAATATGATAAAAATTCTCATAGTACTGCGAATTTTACAATGGATCTTGGTGCTCTAGAAACTAATTCTTTGAAATTCACTTATTGCAAATACGAAACAGTATAGGACTGGTGAGTATGTCGATAAAAACTATTTTAATTGCTTTTGGTTCATGGTTATCGCAACAACCTAAACCTCATTCAACAACCATCGGTGACACAAGAATTATCAATGGCATCGAATACTGGAACATAGGAGACCTTGAAGACCAAGACAATTGGAGATATGTGGGGCCGGCAGAACCTCGTTGGTTTATTAATGTGTTGCTGGAAGGTAATAAAGTCTCATATTTGGTTACTCGATTTGAGGACCCGGCTGCAATTTACCATGAAGGGTTTTATGAGAGAGAGCTGGCTATAAAGAAATTGAGGATGCAAGCTTATGATTTTCACGAGGAGGAAGTGTATTGATTACAAACGATATGATGATCCACAAAATGTTTGTAAGATATTCTGAAACTCATACAGTGACTATGATCTCATACTTGTCAAAAACGTCATCATTGAAAATTGTTTCTACTTTTGAAAATCCGCTTACAGTTAAAATTGAGAAATTTAAAAGTATAGAGCGCTTTATAATAGTTGTTAACCAAAAGAACATAATGAAAGTAGCTTTTGGAATATTATCTCCGATTAAATTCATAAGTGCCGAATACGATGCGAGTTTTCTCTTGGAAACTACTGATGGTGAATTGAAAATTACATTTAGAGATTCTTAATACGAAGAAATGATGATTCGAAAAAAAGTAAAAAATGGAGAAGTTTATCCTTTTCAGGATGAACATCTCCATTTTTTATTTGTGAAATGGTTTCAAATGAAAAAGTGTATGGCTGCACTAGGTGAAAATTCGCTCGTTGCGTCCAAATGCTTCCGGCTTCGAACAAGTGCTTTCCATATGATGATAGACGCCATCCCTTGAAGATGTTAAGAAGCCATGCATCGCTTCCAATACATGATAAGCGAGCTGACCGTTCGCTCGGTGCGTTTTGCCATTCAGTAAGGCATGTGCCATATCAGCGACGCCTATGCCGCGGCCGTTTTCCTGGAAATCGGATATCAAAGGGATGTGGGTAAAGTTTTCTTCATCTTTTTTGCGCAGCCGCACCGGTCCGCCGAAGTTATTCGGATCTGGAACGAGCAAAGTGCCTTCGCTTCCGTAGATTTCAATCGGCGGGAGTGCGGAACCGCCGAAAGCATCGAAGCTTGTAGTTAGTGTACCAATCGCACCAGAGGCGAAATCGATTGTTCCGGATATATGGGTTTCTGTGGAAACTGTGATTTTCTGGCCTGCGTTCGGTTCACTCAGTATAGTGCGTTCCGGATAACTGATGCGCGCAGATCCCGCAATACGTTGGATGGGGCCAAGCAATGTGATCATAGCCGTTAAATAATAGGGGCCCATGTCGAACAGCGGACCGCCGCCTTTTTCATAATAGAAAGCAGGATTCGGGTGCCAATGTTCATGTCCGCGGCTGATTACAAAAGCTGATGCACCGATTGGGGTGCCAATTTCGCCGTTTTCAATCAAATGCAGTGCGGTTTGTACGCCTGCTCCCAGGAATGTGTCCGGGGCGGAGCCGACCAATAAGCCTTTTTCCTTTGCTTTGTCCAAGACCTGCTTGGCTTCCTGCAGGCTGATGGCCAGCGGTTTTTCCACATAGACATGTTTGCCGGCTTCCAATATTTGAAGGCAAACTTCAGCATGCACTTTCGGAAGCGTTAAATTGATGACCAGATCGATTTCCGGATCAGCCAGCAATTCCTGTACGGAGCAGGCTTTCGGAATGCCATATTGATCCGCTTGGGAGCGGGCGCGATCCAGTTCCAAATCTGCACAAGCTGTAAGCGATAGGTGTTTGTATGCCGGGATATTCTCCATATAGATGGAACTTATGTAGCCGCAGCCGATAATGCCGATTTTCATTGTGCGCATATTACTCCTCCTTCACTGGCTGTCGCCCATGCCGGTATAGTTTCCGGCATTTCCAGAAGCTGCATAGCTGTGATTGTTTGAATCTCTGTAGAGTGTTTTTCCTTCAGCCGCCCATAAAAATCCTCTTTTCATCATCAACGAAACTTCAGGCATCGCCATGATATCCGCTGAATGGCCCAGCGAATTGTAGAATACGCGCCCGGCGCCCCAGCGCTTTGTCCAGACAACCGGCATGTCGACAGCTTTGTTTGGGGTATGCGGCCCTTCCGCAACAGGGAAGCGGGTAGTGGCAAGCACTTCTGCTGCCGGATCGATATGGAGGTAATATTGTTCGCTGACGACTTTGAAATCGTTCATTCCTTCTAAAAGAGGGCTCGAAGAATGTTTGATATTGACCATGTATTCTATACCGTCATTGCCTGGATGTGCGACCCAGTTGCCACCCGTCATAAATTGCCAGTCCACATTTTTTCGGAAAGAATCGCACATACCGCCGTGGCTGCCCGCCAGTCCAACACCGCTGATGACAGCTTCCGAGACATTGCGCACATATTGCGAATCGATTTCGCCCATCGTCCAGTTGGGAACGATCAAATCAAGCGCTTTTAGTTTTTCGGCATCTGCGTATGCGTCAAGTGTATTGGCGATTTCTACGTCGAAGTTTTCGGCAACGAGCAGCTCTCTATAGATTTCTGCGACTTGTTCCGGCTCATGGCCGTCCCAACCGCCTTGGACGATCAATGCTTTTTTCTTCAAGGGCTCCACACTCCTGTCGGTTCATATTTGTTTTTAAAGGCTGGATACTTCAATCCACTTTCTTTCCTTAATGGATAATTCGACAGCTTCAAGAACTTGCTGGCATTTGACACCTTCATTGAAGTTGGGAACCGGCTGGCGGTCTTCCTGAAGTGCATCCATGAATTCCACGAAAGCATGGGTAAACGTATGTTCATAGCCGATCGGATGTCCAGCAGGCCACCAGGCGCCAGCATAGGCATGCGCCGGATCGGTTGCGAGTACGCGGCGGAATCCTTGGACGTCATCCTGGTCGTCGGTAAAATAAACCTGCAATTCGTTCATCCGTTCAAAGTCGAAAATGACACTGCCTTTGCTGCCGTTGATTTCAAAAGAGTTTGTGCTGCGGTGTCCTGTTGCGAAACGGGTGGCTTCAAAACTGCCAAGTGCGCCGTTTGCAAAGCGGGCCATGAACAGTGTTGCGTCGTCAACAGTAACAGGACCGGTTTGGGCTGACTGTCCGCCCGTTGCCGATAAACCGGCCGTTTCATCCGGAAGCGGCCGCTCTTTTATGAACGTTTCACTCATGCCGATGACATCAGCGATATCTCCGATAAGAAAATGGGCCATGTCGATCAGATGCGCTCCTAAATCACCATGCGCTCCTGACCCGGCAATTTCTTTCTGAAGCCGCCAGGCGAGGGGGAAGTCAGGGTCGACCAGCCAGTCCTGTAAAAACCAGGCCCGAAAATGATGGATGTCGCCAAGTCGGCCATCGTCGATCAATTTTTTCGCAAGCAATACGGCGGGGGCAAAACGGTAATTGAAGCCGACCATATGCTTCACGCCTGCTCCTTCCGCCGCTTCCAGCATTTCACGTGAATCCTTCAGTGAAAGGGCCAAAGGTTTTTCGCAGTAGAGGTGTTTTCCGGCATCCGCCGCCGCAATTGCAATTTCCTTATGGGCGTTGCTCGGGGCGTTGATATCGATTAAGTCGATATCGTCCCGGGATACAAGATCTTTCCAATCGGAAGTATGTTCTTCCCAGCCGAATTGTGTTGCGGCAGCTGCGACAGCACCAGTATTTCGTCCGCAAATCACTTTCATATTCGGCTTAATGCGGTCCGGGAAGAACATCGGCAGCGCCCGGTAGCCGTTGCTATGTGCTTTACCCATGAATTTATAGCCGACCATGCCGATATTCAATGAATTCATCCAATCATTCCCTTTCTTTGTTTACTTTCTAAACAAACTTGGCTTTATTTTCTCGAATATTTAAAATTCTGTCAAACTTAAGAATTCATTACCAGGATTTTTTCAAAGAATATACTATTTCTGCCAGGAAAGAGGAATCACAGGGCATCGAATAGAATGAAATTAAAAGGTGCCATCGAATAGGCTTTTAATTTGGAACCATTTATAGCTTAAAAGGGGATGAAGAGAATGACAGCACGTACATTGGATGTAACAATGCAGAAGATAGAGAAGGAAATCAATGATAATCCTGAACCGATTTCAGGCATGGATACGGTTTATAAGTTTGAGATCGATGGGGAAGTATTTCAGATGCGTTTAAAGGATCAAAAAGCTGAACTTTTATCCGAATCGGATAAGCAAGCGGACTGCACACTGAAAATGTCGTATGACAATTTCCAAAAATTCCTGAATGGCAAATTGAATGGCATGACTGCTTTCATGACCGGGAAATTGAAGATTGATGGAGACATGACTAAAGCATTGAAGCTTGAAAGCATCGTCAAAAAATACGACTTGAACATCTAATTGATCGTGCAGATAGACGGAAGCCGGCTTAGCGAAAAACGCTGAGCCGGTTTTTTATGGAAAACTTCCGATAATCCAACTATTTTCAGAATTATTCGAACTATATATTGCAAACGTACGTTCTTTTTGATATGATGTTGTAACTTAGATATGGGATGGCGGATCACTTTGCCGCTTGTTTAACTGATGCCTCTTCAATAAAGACATTATAAATTTGGAGGAGGATTTTTATGTTTCAATCAGCAAAGAAATTGGAAAATCTCTTTAACACGGAAGCCGCTTTCTATAAACTCCAGACACACGGCAAAATTCATCTCTGCCGCAGTCTTGCGGCAGTCCGGCGAAAGGGCGCAGAAATTGAAGAAGAACCAGATGCGTTATTTGTGTTGCTGAACCCGGGGAGATGTCTGCCGGTGGACGGTGAAGAAACCATTTCAATGCTAACTGGAGAAGTGGAAGTTCTCCCTATGCTGCAGGCAACACCTGACAATACGATGTATCAGCTGATGCGGCTGATGGAGCGGATGGGGTGGAATCATATCGAGATCATCAATCTGACCGATGTATTAACAGGGAAGTTTGAGGATTATTTGGAATGCCAGGAATGGATGAAGCTTCATCATGACAATCGACACAGCATCTTTTCCATTGACCGCTATCCTGAACTGTTGGAGCGTGTAGAAAAAGCGGGTGTGGTCATTGCGGGATGGGGCACCAAATCGAAGATAGCATCCGCTGCGGAAGAAGCGAATACGATCTTGTGGGAAATCGCTGAAGTAAAAGGTCTGCGATACAGGCAGCACCCACTTTATTATCATCCGTTTCCTTGGCTGCAAACTAGATGTGTCATGTGGCTGGATGATATGGAAGAGCAATTGAAACGTGTAGGTGAAGTTGTTTGATAGGCATTTAAAGAGAGGGAATGAACATGAATCTTTAAATAAGATTGAATTGTCTGAAAATACAGGTTAAGTTTAGAGTAACTTATATATAAGGAGATGATTGGATGGCAGATTGGCTGACCAGTTTGCAAACGGAGACACCGCAACAGGGATTTGAACTTGCATTGCTATTGGCGAGAAAAGGGGTGGCATATACGCAGACTTCTGCAGAAGTGCGTGAACGTCTGCGCCCGGAATATGCGGAAAACGCCGACAGCCTTACAATGGCTTCGCAAGTTGTAGCAATACATTTTCAGACAGTCGCCGCGGCAAATGGTTACTGGAGATGAAAATAGGAAAGCCGCAGCTGGATTATCACCAGTTGCGGCTTTCGTTTGTTTTATAACTGTAAAATCGATTGATTTACCTGCTGCGGATTTTCGACAGCAGACGAAGAATCTCCAGGTAAAGCCACACTAAAGTGATCAGCAGACCGAAAGCCCCGTACCATTCAAAATACTTGGGCACCCGGCTGGCCGCGGCGTTTTCGATAAAGTCGAAATCAAGCACCAGGTTCAGTGCGGCAATGATGACGATTACGACGCTGATCGCGATGCCGATCGGGGACGAATCATGCAGATAAGGAACATTGAATCCGAAGAATCCACCGATGAACGAAACAAGATAGACAAGGAAAATAGCGCCAGTTGCAGCTACTACGCCCATCCTGAAGTTTTGGGTGACCTTGATCAAGCCGGATTTATAAACTAACAGCAAACTGAATAACACAGCTATGGTCAACAATACCGCCTGGAAAACGATGCCTCCGTATTGGGCTTCGTATTGAGCGGATATTGCACCAAGGAACAGCCCTTCAAGCAAAGCATACAGCGGTGCTGTAAAAGGGGAAACTTTTGGGACGAATATAGTGATCAAAGCCACAATCAGCCCGCCGATTGCGCCTATCAAGATAAGCGGCAAAACACTGCCGGGATTTTCGACAAATTGATTCCAGGAATAGACGAATGTGGCCAATACCAGAAGGATCAGGATAAATGTTCTGTTGACTGTACCGCCGATTGTCATCGTTTGGCCCGAACCGACCGTATCGAATTTTTCAAATGCTTCTTTTTTCAAACTTGGATTTCCGCTTCTCAAAAATTTTCACCTCTTCATTTTTACGTGCAGTTTCATTATATCCTTCAGTACGGAAATGACCAAACAACTTTTGTTACATAAACAGCCATTTCTAACTTTGCTTTATTCTGACAGATAAAACATGTATAAAGAGCTATGTATTAAATTGACAAACAACACTTTCTTCCTATTCAAAATATATTGAATTATTTATACAATTTAAAAGTACAAAATAATATTTAGGGGGACGAATGATGTTGAAAGTATTATCTACATCCGCAATAACGCTTGCCTTAGTGGGCGGCGCAGTATTCGCTGGCGTAAACAACAGCGACTCAACTGTTGAAAAAGTCAGCCATAAAAGTGAATTGAGCTTGGCTCATTATGTTGGTGCTTCACCAGAACTCGCAGATCGGGCGAAGGAATTAGGAATTGATTTGTCAAAAGCTGATCCTGCTGAAAAATTGGCAAACAATAACGGCAAAAAATTTGAGGCGCCTGGTGATAACCACGCTGCTTACAATGTGACAGAAGGCGATGTACCGGTACTCGTGCTTTTAGCAAAATATAAAGACGGTGACGAGCCAATCGGTGACATGCCAGGCCAAGTGCCGGCTGAATATTACGAAGACCTGATTTTCGGTGATGAGTACAATCCTTATGAACTGGAACAGTTCAAACAATATGCTGAGCATAATGGCGTTGCCGTGCCGACGGACCGTACGATGCAAAATGTATATAAAGAGTCCAGCAATGGCAAAGTTAACCTGGTACGTAAGGAAAACACCGATTTTGCTTGGGTCGAATTGCCAAAAGGCGCTTCTTATTATTTGGATCAGGAAGGCACATATGCTGAAAATGGCAAATATCTTTTAGGCAACGCTAACGGAGATGCTCATACAGGTGAATTTGTCCGTGATTTGCTGAAAGCGGCAGATGATCAGATCGACTTTTCTGAATACGCTGTTGACGGCGAAGTGCCGAATATCTTTGTTGTCCATGAAGGAACCGGCGCAGAATTCAGCCGTGACCCGGCGCAGTTCTGGTCACATAAGTGGAGTCTTTTGAGCGCATTATTCTACGGCAAGTATTATGAAACAGGTAAAGATGCTGCTACTCATGCAGGAGTGTCACAAGGGGAATGGATCAACGATACTATCGCCAACGAGATGACCTATGACGGCGTACTTGTCAATAACTACAACATCCAGCCGGGAATCGGGGGCAACGTAGCGGGTTATGACGCGGCGACGGATTCTTATGATGAGTCTCTTGCGACAGGGCCATTCCCTGCACAGCCAGGCGTTTACGCACATGAATTCGGACACGCTTTAGGCTTGCCTGATTTTTATGACACAGTTTATTCTTCCGAAGGCGTCGGCAACTATTCAATGATGGCTGGCGGATCTTGGATGCGCTATCCGGATGCTGCGGCATACTCAGGAAACTCACCGACTCTATTTGATCCATTCTCGAAAATCTTCCTTGGATGGGCTGATCCAATTGACGTGAAACCTGGTGATGAGCCGCAGACGATTACATTGCCTCCGGTCAACGAAGCGTCAGCTGACAGCGGAATTGTGAAAATGGAAGTGCCTGGTTCAAACGGCACAGAATACTTCCTGTTCGAGAACGTTCAGCAAAAAGGATTCAACCAAGGATTGATCCGCCAAGGTGAAGATGCGCATGGCCTGCTTGCTTGGCATGTGGATGAAAACATCATCAATCTTTATCAGACAGCCGGATTCCGTCCGAATAACGTTGAAAACTGGATGAACAAACGCTTCCAGTACAACCAGTCCCAAACAGCTTCAGATGGCACGAAAGTGACGCATTATGGTCTATCCGTGCTGCAGGCTGACGGTAAATATGATCTTGAGAAGAACGTAAACCGCGGCGACGCAGCCGATTTCTTCAAAGCCGGCGATGAAATCACACCGGTTTCAAGCAATGTCCACTCAGGATCTTACTACTTCTGGAAAGGGCAGAATGCAACACCTGCCGATTCAGGGATCCATGTAACGGATATTGTGGAAAATGAAGACGGTTCAATTACAGCCAAGTTTTTCTATAACTCTAATTCAAGCAAGTAATAATTAAGGTTAGCAACAAAACCGCGATTCTCTATTGAATATAGAGAGGCGCGGTTTTTTATGTTTGATTATAAGTTATTAGGCTAATAAATATAGAGGCATCTTAAAATCAAAAAGAGGGGGTCAGCTATGTTTACTCATCAATTGCTGGTTTTGCTGTTCATCGGCTACATCATTTACACAGTCGATATCAAAAAGAATTTCTTTCCGGTGCCGGTGGTATTGGTGGCTATAGGATTAGGCTTATCGTTCATCCCATTTTTTGATGGATTCAATATCTCCAAAGATATCATATTCAATGTATTTCTCCCGGCCATCCTTTTTACTTCCGCGTACCAATTTCCGTTAAAACAATTAAAGGAGAATATTGGGATTATCATCACATTGAGTACATTCGGCATGATTGCCACTGTCTTTTTACTCGGACTTTCCATATATTTAACCGGCGGCTTTTTTACAGCAGTGTCCTTTACTGCAGCCTTCCTATTGGCGGCAATTCTTGCGCCTACTGATCCGGTGTCCGTGACAGCTATTCTGAAGGAAAGCAGCGGTGCTGATCAGATTGCTGATGTGGTTGAAGGGGAATCTATGATCAACGATGGTACCAGTATCGTGTTCTTCACTATTTTTCTGACTATGTTTCAGACCGGCGGCGGATTTTCACTCAGTAAATTCATATCTGAACTTTTGCTTGTATCGATCGGCGGTATTTTGCTGGGGGTCACAATAGGTTGGCTCATGAGCAAAACAATCAGATTTACTAAAGATAAGAAGTATCAGGTGATGCTGAGTATTGTCGGTGCCTATGGCGCATTTTATATCGGGGAAGCAATCGGGGTATCAGGAGTACTTGCAACTGTGGCTGCCGGCATATTTGTGTCCTATGAAATGAGCAAGGAAATCAAGGAGGATAATCTGCAGGAATCGCTTGATGGGTTCTGGGATATAACCACTCCCGTACTGCTTGCAGTGTTGTTTCTTCTCATCGGTATTAGAGGCGCTGACTATCTGGCGTTTTCAGGCTGGTGGTTTGCTATTGTGATTTTTATATTTTCCATCCTTGTCCGGTATATGGTCATTGGCGGTTTTATCTACGGGGTCCCGAAATGGAGGCATGAATTTAAAAACGACTTTTCCACCATTACACTTACAACTTGGTCAGGGATAAAAGGGGCGATGTCCATTGCTTTGCTTCTTTGGTTGGAAGAAGCGACTTCCGGCAAAGAAGAAATTTTGGTTTCTCTGTCTTTTGCGGTAATCTTATTATCCTTAGTGATTCAGAGTGTGGGAATCTATCCATTATCCAAAGTGCTGAAGAATCTGCAATAATTTTATTAAACATGAAAAAACTCCAATCCCATGTGGCGGGATTGGAGTTTTTTTAATCAAGACCCAGAGCGGTAATGCCGATATCAGCGAGTACCTGCTGGCCGGCGGCAGTTGGATGAATGTCATTTTGGATGACGTATTCGGCTTGATTGTCGCCAAATGCAGCATAGGCGTCTGCCACGTATACATTCTCATTCGAAGCTGCCAAAGCTGAGAAGGCCTGATTGATCCCGGGGAGAATGGGATCAGCAACATAATGAAGCGGATCATTCAACTGGAATGGATTATAAACATTATAAAGCACAATTGGAGCATCCGTCAGGGAGCGGGTTTCTGCTATAGCTGCCGCTATATTCGCAAAAACATCATCATTTGAAAGTTTTTGCATCAATAATTCCCGGAACAACACTTGATTGCCGCCGCTTTCCAGACCTGCTTCACGCAAAATTTGAAGTAAATCATTATTGCCGATCGTTATGGCTACATAATCAGCGTGGATGACCGCCTGGCGGTATTTCTGTTCAGTTTGCAGCGCGCTCAGCAATTGCTCGCTTTGCCAGCCTGGGATGCCCAGATTACGGACACGTAAATCTTCTGATGCACCGATTAGATAAGGATAAGCAGTTTTGGCGGGATTCTGGTAGTTCTGCCCAAGATTATAACCGAAGGGAATGGAATCACCTAGTGCTACCAAAGATTCTTTTGCTTGGTCGCTTTTGGCGAAAGTGGCTGGCGACACGATCGAAGTCGCCAGCAATAAAACAGCCAGGCTTTTTGTAATTTTTTTCATCAACATTCTCCTTTCAATTATATTGCAATTTTAGTATAAACTTATTTAATTGAATTGTCTGTAAAATATTTTCGCCAGAAGTTTCCTGTCAAGAGTGACTCTTTATTTATGGTAAGATTAAAGCAATAGAAGGGTAATTAAAATGGAGGGGCGGAAGGACATTATGAATCTGTTGATTGATAAGGCAGCTTGTTTTGCGGCTGTCAAACATGATGGTCATTACCGAAAAGGGACGCATATTCCTTATATTTCACACCCGTTTGGCGTGGCGTTGATCCTTATGGAAGAAAAACAATCCGACAAAATAATTGCCGCTGGTTTATTGCATGACACGCTGGAAGATACCGAGACAAGTGAAGAAGATCTATTCAAAAACTTTGGCGAGGAAATTCTGATGCTGGTGAAAGCCGCTTCCGAGCCGGATAAGACATTGCCGTGGGAAATCAGGAAACAGCGCACCATCGAAAGGCTCCAATACCACTCCGTAGACGAACTCCATTTGATACTGGCGGACAAACTTCATAATCTGCGATCTATCCAGACGGATGCCAGTAAATTCGGCGACAGCATTTGGGCCCGTTTCAATAGAGGGAAAAGGGAGCAATGCTGGTATTATATGAGCATTGTCCGCGAATTGAAAGACAAAAAGCGTGAAGTGCCGCTGATCAGGAAGCTGGAAGAAGAAACGAACGAGCTGTTCATCGGCAAAAAGAAATTGACACTCCATGACATTCGATTGCTGTTCAACAGTATACAGACCGGCAAAATCTCAAATTATGATGGGTTAAATGAATCCCGGCTGTTGGCATTCGCCCATGAACTGCAGGAAGCTGCCAGGCGGAATGATTGCAGTGAAACCGAACGAGACGTTATTCGCAATCTTTTGAAGGGCCGAGGGCTGGACAATGAGATTCAACCCGAGGATGATCCATTTATCTATGCTTATTTATATGAGTTAAAATTCCGGCTGGGCTGGAATGATGAAACTTTTCTCGATTATTTCAAAATTTATTATTAATAATGCTTCTATAATAATGCGTAAAAGGGGATAAAATAATATGCCGCTGGACATTGTGCGAAATGATATCACCAAGATGAAAGTAGATGCCATAGTCAATGCCGCCAATTCGGGTCTGAAGATGGGCGGAGGGGTATGTGGCGCCATTTTTCGAGCTGCCGGCGCTGACAAATTGCAAGTTGCTTGCGATAAAATTGGCCACTGCGCTGCAGGTGAAGCTGTCCAGACGGATGCGTATGGACTTGATGCCGATTTCATTATCCATACTGTAGGGCCTGTTTGGCAGGGAGGACAGGCTAATGAAGAAAAACTGCTCCGCAACAGCTATAGAAATTCACTTGAACTGGCAAAATCGATCGGCTGCGAATCAATTGCGTTTCCGCTGATTTCTTCAGGCATATTCGGTTACCCGAAAGAAGAAGCATTGAAAGTGGCTATAAGTGAAATTGAATCTTTTCTTACCACCAATGAAATGGATGTCTTTTTAGTCGTTTTCGATAAAACATCTTTTGGCATCAGCCGGAACTTGGTCGAATCCATCGAAGCCTATATTGATGAAAATCAAGTGGAGGCGATAGAAAAGCCCTATCCTCGGCGCAGACGTGTTATTAGAGAAGAAATCATTTCTCAAAAGATGGAGCAGGAGTTCAAATTGGATTCTGCTATGGATATCAGCTTGGAAGATGTCTTGAAAAATATGGATGAATCTTTTTCAGAACGCCTCTTCCGGTATATTGATGAAAAAGGGATGACGGATGCGGAGACTTATAAAAAAGCGAATATCGACCGAAAACTATTTTCGAAGATCCGGAATTCGCCGAAGTACACTCCTTTAAAGAAAACAATTATCGCATTTGCTGTGGCGCTCGAACTGGATTTGCAGGAGACGGAAGATTTATTGGAAAAAGCGGGTTACCGGCTATCGAGAAGCCATGAATTCGATTTGATCATCATGTATTTTATCGAACGGGGGAATTATAAGATCCATGAGATCAACGAAGCTTTATTCGCGTTCGACCAGGTTCTGCTCGGTGCATAAAAAATGTCGCTTCTGAAGCGACCAATTGGGAAGTCCAGTGACGTATCCTTAAGTTGTTAAGATAACTTGAGGAGGAATAAACAATGAAGAATGAGATGACGGAATTGGTATTCATACTGGATAAGAGCGGTTCGATGGCGGGGCTTGAAAAGGATACGATCGGCGGATTTAATGCATTGGTTGAGAAACAGCGTAAATTGCAGGGGGATGTCAGGGTTACTACAGTATTGTTTAATCAGAGCTATGAATTGCTGCATGACCGCATCTCGTTAAAAGGCATTTCTCCGCTGACCGAAGATGACTACGAGGTTGGAGGCACAACTGCATTGCTGGATGCGATCGGTTCCACGGTCCAGAAAATCGCAAATGCGCAGAAAAGGACCATGGAAGAAGAACGTGCTGATAAAGTGATGTTCGTGATCACCACAGATGGTATGGAGAACGCAAGCTGCGAATACAAATATAAAAAAATCAACGAAATGATTGCCTCGCAAAAACAGAAGTTCAATTGGGAATTCATTTTCCTCGGCGCCAATATTGACGCGGTCGCAACGGCGCGGCAATTCGGTGTTGAAGAGGAGTTTGCGGTGGAATATCATGCCGATCCTGAAGGGACCCAGCTGAATTATCAGGTTCTCAGCGAAGCTGTAACATCCTTCCGCACCGGTAAATCAATCGACCGGAACTGGAAGAAAGATATCGAAAAAGATTATAAATCGCGTGCAAAGAAATAAATAGGCAATTTTTACTCTTCCTTAAGTGGAAGAGTTTTTTGTTTGTGCCCGGTGCGGCGATAGTTTTGATTGAAATGGCAAAGGGTAGTGAGTCTATAAGGACCTTGATGTTAAAAATCGATTGTTGGAGGTATCTATTCAATGGATAAAAAGAACAATAAATTATTCGGTTTTTTTGGCGGACAAATGGAAGTTCAGGAAAAGATAGAGGAGTTAAGAAGTGAAGGTTATCCATCAGACAATATGTATGTGATCGCTAAAGACAATGAACAGATCAATGCCTTGCGCTCCTATTCGGAAGTCCATTTCAGTACTGAACAGGATGGCGATTGGATAGATAAATTCAAGGAGATGTTTTCCGGCAACCATTCGCTGAAAAATGTTTTTGAAGAAATGGGATTCAGCAATGAAGAAGCGGAAGACTATAACCGACGGATTGAAAATGGCGAAATTTTCCTGTTTGCCGACGACGAAGTCTATAACGAAGTCGATAGAAGCACCGGCTTTACAGCAACTGCAACAACTGGCACAAATGAACATACCGACAGCGGTTTTTCAGATGCTCCCAAGATGAGCCGGGCGGAACGCAGAAAAAAGATGACAGGGAATGGCGAGGAAAGCATGCTTTTGCATGAAGAGCAATTGGAAGTCCATAAAGAACGCGTACAGACAGGCGAGATCAACGTCAACAAACGCATAGTGGAAGAGCAGCAGCATATGGACGTGCCGGTTGAACGGGATGATGTCATAGTTGAGCGGCGTCCTGTCGCTGATAATGGGGATTCAAATGAAGAAATCAAAAGGGAACCCTATCAAGTCGGGGATGAGCTGCATATTCCTGTAGTTGAAGAACGACTGGTCGTGACAAAAAAAGAAGTAGTCACTGAAGAAATAGTAGTCACCAAACGCAAGATCAGTGACACAGAGCATATTTCAGAAACAGTGCGCCGGGAGGAAGTCGATATTGACGACCGTGACTTGCCGATCAATGGAAAAAATGATTTCTGATTGCCGCAAAACCTTTCCGTATTAGGCTTTCAGGGCTTATTATGTTTAATTTGAGTGCCACGGGGTAGACAGATACTAGCTTCATCAGAAAGAAGACATCACAATTTAATTGGAGGTTTTATGATGGTGAACAATAATAATAATGACAAACTGGTAGGTACATTTGAATTGCAGGCACAGGTTTTCAAGAAAATTGAAGAATTGAAAGAACAGGGTTATCGCGAAGAGGACATGTATGTAGTGGCCAAAGACGGCGCGAACATCGATACGCTTCAGGATAAGACAAGAACCAACATCACGTCAGGTGATAAAGACAGCAACTGGAAAGATAAATTCACTAATCTGTTCTCAAGTGACGATACGGAAAGAAGTTCTTATCGCAATGTCAGTGATGACAGCACCAGAGATACGGACTACAGCAGCCATGTGGAAAATGGCCGTATATTATTGTATGTCGACCGTGATTATGCGGGCACATCAGGTACATTTGCGACAGGCAGCAGAACCGGTTCGGATGCAGATATGGGCAGAGGTGGATACACTGGTACCGGCACCGGAAGAGGTACTGAAGAAGAAAGCTTTAAACTGCATGAAGAACGTTTGAATGTAGATAAGGAACGTGTGCAGACGGGTGAGGTTAACGTCGGCAAACATGTTGTAGAAGAAGAACAATCAATAGATGTTCCGGTCGAACGCGAAGAAGTGTACGTTGAACGTCGTCCGGTCAATGATGAGACAGGCTCAGGCTTAAATGATCGTGATGGCTTCAATGACAAGGATTCAATCCATGTGGATGTCAATGAAGAACGCGTAAATGTTTCTAAAGACGATGTCGTCAGTGAAGAATTGGTTGTCGGCAAGCGTAAAGTCAAAGATACAGAGCATGTCAGCGAAACGGTGCGCCGTGAAGAAGCTGATATCGATGAAGATAATAATGCCAATAAAGGCTTGTTCAACGATAAGGATGATAAAAGAGGATTGTAATATACGCCTCGGCAATAGCTAGAAATAGCGAAGCCGCTCCAGCTGTTTGCTGGAGCGGCTTTTTGCTTTGTTGAAACTTCAGATGATTTTTTCCGTAAAATAATTGGAGAGGGGAGGGGAGCCGATGAAGAAACAGCCTGCAATGAAAATACCGAAATCTTTGTTTGCGCAATTCTTGGATTGGCTGACGATTTTGGTTTTCGCTGCTGTCGTCATTTTTCTCATCACCCAGTTTTCTGCATTGCCGGACAGAGTTCCTGGACATTATGACGGAAAAGGCGATGTCGACAGATGGGGAAGCAAAATGGAATTATGGATTTTACCGCTGATCGGGGTATTGCTTTGGATTCCCATGACAGTCCTTGAAAAGTATCCGCATCTATTCAATTACATGAATTTGAGAGAAGACAATATTGAAGCCCAATACCGCAACGGCCAATTGATGCTGAACGTGCTGAAGAATGAATCGGTTCTTTTGTTCAGTTATCTTACCTTTCAGGGAATCCGGGTGGCGACCGGTGGCACAGAAGGTTTGGGCATATTCTTCATGCCGATTTTTCTGGTCGTGATCATCGGAAGCATGATCATATTTCTGATAAGGATGCTTAAACTGTGAATACCGGTGAACGCCTGTGGAGAGGGGTTATCCAGTAACCCACAGGGAAACGGGGTTATCCACAAAGGGGCAAAGTTATTAACTTTTTGATGATACGAGTGTATTAATTAGATTCAGGGTAATGAATTTATTTGATACACCTGTATCATATTTATTGAATAATAAAAGTATTCTGATAAAATGGATGTATGCCGAAACTAATAGATCACGAAAGCAAAAAGTTGGATATCGCACATGCCGCATGGAAAATTCTATTGAAGGAGGGTATGGAAGGCGCGTCAGTAAGGAATATCGCAAAGGAGGCCGGAATTACACTGGGAGCATTGCGTTATTATTTCACAACACAGGAAGAACTGCTGGCTTATACAGAAGACCTGGTTCATGCCAATCTGGCTGAACGGACAACCGAACTATTCATGGCCGATCTGCCTCCTCAGGAAAAAGTGCTTAAGCTGCTGGCGGGCTTGCTGCCGGAAAACGGGGAAGGGGACTCCGCGCCTGAGGCTCGGCTGATATTCAAACTCCATTCCAAATACTCGGGAAAAGCTTATGACAGGGGTCGGGACAGCGTCTACCAGGCTGTTAAATCAGTGATGTCGAACCTTGTGATGTTGAATCTGTTGAAAAAAGACACGGATCTGAGTTTGGAAACGGACAGGCTCTACGGCCTGATGGATGGCCTGGCGCTGAATTCTATGCTGCAAGGGGCGGAAGGGAATCCTGAAAAAACGAGGGGTATCCTGGAAACCCATTTAAAAGCTATAAGCAAGGAGCCAAGCGGGGGTCAATATTGACCTCTGTTTTTTATTTGTGAAGCGTTTTATTTATAAGTTAAATATCTATACAAAGTTCATCGGTAGCTATACATGATTTTTGTTTACATAATAAAAATATGAACAAACTAAATCGAAAGGTTTAGAATCTGAAAAATTAAGGTATAAATCAATAAACTTTCATTTATCTTCAATTTGAAATAAAATAAAGGGAAGCAATTCATCCCTAAAGAGGAGTTGAGACCGATGAGTTTAGAAACGATCAAAGGTTCAAGCATGATTGTTAAAATGACACGCAGTTTGATGAAAGAAGGCTGGTCATTTACTCCCAATGAATTTGATGTGATCATCAAAGCCGAAAACAAGGTGACAGGTGAATCCATCCATTTCCCATCGATCGGAAACTTGAAGACCTGGATTTATCAAAAAGCATTGAGCTATTAATAGTATAGAAAATCCCGGCCATCCAAATTTGGATGGCCGGGATTTTTCATTTTATATTTATAACATTTTCTCAAGAGCCATAACCGCTTCTTTAGCGGTTTTTGGATCAACTGAAATCCTGTTGATCACTCTGCCCTCGACCATTTCTTCAAGAGCCCATGTCAGATGCGGCAAATCGATTCGATTCATTGTCAGGCAAGGGCACATATAAGGATTCAGGGATACGATATCACGGTCAGGAAAATCCTTTATAAGGCGGTTGACGAGATTCATTTCGGTGCCGATCGCCCATTTTGAACCGGGTTCGGAAGCCTCGATCGTATCAATGATGTATTTTGTCGAACCGGCGTAATCAGAGATGCTGACGACTTCATAAGTGCATTCCGGGTGGACGAGGATATTGCGGTCCGGTTCTTTGTCGCGCAAAATTTCCACGTGTTTCGGCAGGAAATTCATATGCACAGAACAATGGCCTTTCCAAAGTATAACCTGAACGTCTTCGAGTTCACACTTGAGTTCAAGCTTTTGTTTAATTGGATCCCAGATCGCCATCCGCTCCAGTGGAATGCCGAGTTTTACCGCTGTATTCCTGCCAAGGTGCTGGTCGGGAAGAAACAGCATGCGCTGTTTTTGTGCAAGTGCCCATTCCACCATTTCAGCGGCATTCGAAGAAGTGACGGTAGCTCCGCCGTTTCTGCCGACAAAAGCTTTGATGGCGGCAGTCGAATTTACGTAAGTCAGGGGAACGATCGTGTCGCCAAAATACTCCTGCAGTTTCAGCCAGGCCCGCTCGGTTTGATCGATATTGGCCATGTCGGCCATCGAGCAGCCTGCACGCATGTCCGGTAAGATGACCGCCTGTTCAGGAGTCGTCAGAATGTCGGCTGTTTCCGCCATGAAATGGACGCCGCAGAAAAGGATGAAGTCCGCTGTCTGCTGACCGGCAATCTGTGATAGCTGAAGTGAATCACCCGTAACATCCGCATAGCGGATCACTTCGTCTTTCTGGTAATGGTGTCCAAGGATAAATAAACGTTCTCCGAGAATATCCTTTGCGCGGGCAGCGCGTTCGTGCAGTTCGCTGACAGGTGCTGACAGATATTCAGACGGCATTGCGTCAGTCAATTGAAGTTCATCCAATAGTGAAGTCATTGTGTGACAGCCTCCTTATGTGAAATGCTCAAGTTCATGCTCATATCCAGATTACTGACACTATGCGTCAAAGCGCCGATGGATATGACGTCAACGCCAGTATCTTTGTAATACCGTAACTTTGCCAGATCGATGCCTCCCGATGCTTCAGTGCGGATAGCAGAGGGAACAAGCTGGACCCAGCGTTTCATTGTTTCAGGCGTCTGATTATCGAACATGATGACATCAGGTGATGCATTGACCGCTTCCATTAATTGTTCCTCTGTTTCCACTTCAACCTCGATCATCATCATATGCCCATGTGCTGAGCGCGCTTTTTTCACAGCCTCCGTAATGGAGCCGGCAGCTGCTATATGATTGTCTTTCAGCATCACGGCATCGTATAGCCCGTTGCGGTGGTTAAACCCGCCGCCGGCTCTTACCGCGTATTTTTCAAACATCCGCAGGCCGGGTGTCGTTTTTCTCGTATCGACGATGCGGGTGTGAGAGCTGCTTAATGCTTCCGCACATTGTCTCGTCAATGTTGCAATCGCACTCATGCGCTGTACCAGGTTTAGAAAAACACGTTCCCCTGACAGGATTTGCGATACTTTTCCGGTAATCCTTACAATCGGTTCGCCCGCCAGGACTGGGTCGCCATCCTTTTTGAAGGCTTCAACCACTAGTGATGGGTCGAGAAGATTGTAGCCCCATTCAAAAATATGTAATCCTGCGATTATGCCGTCAGCTTTCGCTCGTACAATCGCTTCTCCTTCATCCGTTTCATTAAAGATGACCGACGATGCATCACGTTCACCGATATCTTCAATTAAAAAATTCGTCAATGCTTTTTCCGCCATTAATCTGTTCATGTTACAGTCTCCTTGCTATGGGTTTTTCGGTAGGTAATTGCGCTTCCTGTTTTAGACAATTCAATCACTTTTCCTTGCCATTCATCCATTCGAGAAGGGAAGTCTGTCCTGAAATGGGCGCCACGGCTTTCAGTGCGCAGATAAGCTGCAGTTGCAATCAATGTGCACACTGTCATTTGATGATGATTACTGATATCCTCATCGTCCATATTCATCAAATGCTTAATTGGGCGCAGCGGATAGTCAGTGATAAATGCATTTAACTGTTTCTTATCCCGCAATATTCCGATTGCGTCAGTCATTTTCGAACGCATCAATCCCATATCGGGGAAGTCGGAAAGGCCAGATGTTCCGTTTTCTATGGATGCATACACTTGAACTGGCAGCCTGTCAGCAGAAAGCGAGTTTTGTTCAACCAAATCATCTGCCAGCCGTTTTGCGAAAACGATTGCTTCCAGCAATGAATTGCTGGCCAGCCGGTTTGCGCCGTGTACGCCGCTGGATGCAACTTCCCCGATGGCATATAAGCCGCTAATAGTCGTTGCGCCTTTGTCATCCGTTTTGACTCCGCCCATATGAAAATGCGCTCCAGGCCGGACAGGAAGCAAATCTCTTGTGGGATCTATCCCATGGGTACGTAAGTTTCCCCAGATTGCAGGGAATTTGGATTTGAAACAGGTAATGCCCCTTGCATCCAGAAAAACAGGGCCATGCTTCTGCCAATGCCACTCAATTGTCCGGGCGACAATGTCCCTGGGGGCAAGTTCTTTCATCGGATGGATATCGTCCATTATGGAATGGCCGTCTTTATTGACCAAAAAAGCACCTTCTCCGCGGACTGCCTCTGAAATAAGCCCTTCAGATTTTCCGTCGATCGTCAAAATGGTTGGATGGAACTGGACGAATTCCAGATCTTCCAAAACAGCTCCGGCGTGATATGCCAGCGATAACCCTTCGCCTCCCGCGACAGGCGAATTGGAAGTGTGGCTGTATAATGCGCCGATTCCCCCTGTCGCAAGAACGGTATAGCGAGCGGGTATGATTTGTCGGTGTCCATTTCTATTGCTTGCCACTGCGCCGCAGCATTTTCCGTTATCCATTATGAGTTCGAGTGCCTGGTGTTCGGGTAAAAGATGGATTTTCTTTTCAGTTTTCTTCATTAAATAGTCCATCAGATTCTTGCCGGTCTGATCACCGCCCGAATGGAGGATTCTGCGGGTGCTGTGTGCACCTTCCATGCCAAGTATCGGCTGGCCCGATTCGTCCTGGTCGTAGGGCAGCCCTTCAGCCATCAGTTTTTTGATGGCAGTTTGCCCATCCTTGGTCAGCATCTCAACACGTTCGGGATCGGAATGATCTGCGGTCGCCAATAAAGTATCCCATGCATGCGCTTCAGGCGAATCGGTTTTGTCGAGGCTGGCTGCGATGCCGCCCTGGGCCAGATATGAATTCGCTATTTCTGGCGTATTTTTTGTCAGCACGGCAATTTTATAGGTAGAAGGCAGGGAATGTGCGAGCATCAAACCCGCTGCTCCGCCGCCGATAATACATACATCAAACAAAACTTTACACCTTCTTTACAAGTGTCTTGACACTATTAATGACATAAAGATACAGTGAATACAAGGTAAAAATGCATTTTGAAGGGATTTTGATAAAGATATGAAAAGCTATTTGGACGCGGCGGCGACAATTCCAATGAGAAAAGAAGCTTTACAGGCATATATGGAAACAGCCGAACAGGCTTACGGCAATACACAAAGCCTTCATGATGCCGGAACAAAGGCATCGGATTATGTGGATTCCTGCCGGCGGATCCTGGGAAATTTATTGGATGCCAGACCTGAAGGGTTTTACTTTACCGGCAGTGCATCAGAAGGAAACCAATTAGCCATCCGTTCGGTATTGAAAGGAAGGCCCGAACATTGCAGAAAAATCATATCGACATCTTTGGAGCATTCTTCTGTTTTGGCTGTTCTGCATGAGCTGGAAAAGGAAGGATATACAGTAGAGTATGTGCCGGTGGACGAATTCGGAAATCTGAACCGGAAAGAATTTGAGCTCGCGGTTGATAAACAGACGGCACTCGTGATAATGCAGCATGTCAATTCTGAAATGGGGGCAATCCAGGATATTGCCTATTGTTCGGCGTATGCCAAACGCTATGATGTTCCGCTTCATTCGGATATGGTCCAAGGTTTAGGCAAAGTGCCCGTCAATTTATCGGATAGCGGAGTTGCTTCGGCAGTTTTCTCTGCGCATAAAATTGGGGGACCCAAAAGCGTCGGCATCGTCTATGTGGATCCCAGCATCCACTGGCAATCTGTTTACGAGGGAACGGTCCATCAAAACGGTTTCAGGGCGGGAACGATTGATGTTCCGGGCATTGTTTCCGCTACAATCGCTGTAAAAATCGCGGTAGCGGAACAGCCCGGAAATTTCAATAACGCTAAAGAATTGCAATCGTATTTGCTTGGAAATCTGCCGGAGGACGTGATTCCTGCAGGCGATCCTTCGGCAAAATCTCCTTTCATCCAGGGATTATTATTGCCGCATGTTGAAGGGCAATGGATGATGCTTGAATGCAACCGGCACCAGATTGCCATCTCCACCGGTACAGCCTGCAAGATTGGAGCGGGTGAAGCGATGTCAGCGATGCTGGCAATGGGAATTGCGAGTGATGTCGCCAGGAAGTTTATCAGGATTTCATTCCATTCTGGCACAACTGAGGAAAATCTGATCGATTTTTTGGATGTATTGAACAAAACATTGCAGCCGACAGAACCTCCCTTATAGTTTGCGGAATAATCGGTAAATTGATATCCTTACAAAAAGGAAGGTGATATTTTGAGTGATATTATTGAATTGACCAAAATCACAGTGTTTCAAAAAGACACAGCCAATAAAATCCGTGAAGCCTATATCGGCGATTTCAAAGAGCCGCTCATGTTCGGTGTACACGGAGGTGTACGGGAATTTTATGGAGTCGAAACCGATCCGGAATATCCATCGACGCTGGACCATATCGTAGCTGCCGCGGGCGGCTGACTGGTCGGTACATTATCAGGCGCGCTGGAAGCGCGTCATATACCGACTTCACCAGACAAAGTAAAAGCGGAAGTACAAGGTGTCATTGAAGCGCCGGACGGAGTTTTGAAAATCACCAGAATCAGCTGCCATTATCACGTGAAAGTTCCAGCCGGCAAAGAAGAGGCTGCTGAACGGGCTCTAAAAGTCTTTGACAGGGGCTGTCCTGTAGCCCAGACGCTGAAAGGCGCAGTTGAAATTGAACATGCATGGGATATTGAAAGCTATTGAACGGATTACAGCAACGAAGTTACGGAAGACGTGTCTTAACATAAGGCATGTCTTCTATTTTATTGCTGCGGAATTTGCTGAAACTTGGGAGGCTCGCTATGAAAATAATTATTGCACCGGATTCGTTCAAAGGTTCGATGACAAGCTTGGTGGCCTCTGTAGCCATAAAGCGGGGGATACTCGATGTTGATCCACTTGCTGAAACAATCCTTTTGCCGATGGCTGATGGCGGAGAGGGAACAGTTGAGGCAATTCTGTCGGTTAGCGGCGGAAAGAGGATCAGCTGCCAGGTCCAGGATCCGCTTGGCCGGAAAATTGAAGCGGCCTATGGATGGATTGTTGAAGAGAAAGCAGCTGTGATTGAAACCGCTGCTGCTTCCGGCTTGCCATTGCTTTTGCCGGAGGAGCTGGATCCTGACAAAGCTTCGAGTTTTGGCACGGGTCAACTGATCAAAGACGCATTGGACCGGGGAGCGGAAAAAATCATACTGGGGCTTGGCGGCAGTGCGACGGTCGACGCGGGCACGGGTTTATTCCAGGCACTGGGCGTTAAATTCTTTGATGAAAACAACAGGGAACTGGAAACTGTCGGCGGTCGAGTGGATTTGATCGCCTCAATGGATGCAACTGGGCTGGAACCTTCCCTGGCTGCAGTTCAAATCATCGTTGCCAGTGATGTAATAAATCCTTTGTTGGGAAAAGATGGTGCGATTGCGGTTTTCGGCCCGCAAAAAGGAGTGAAACAGCAGCACATGAGCCGATACGAAAAAGGCATGCGGCAATTTTCCGCGCTCGCTGCCAATACTATGGGCCGTGATAAAAGTGCGGAACCCGGAAGTGGAGCTGCTGGAGGCATCGGTTTCTTGTTGAAAACTTTGTTGGATGTGGAATTTATGAGCGGCCTTGAATTGATTGTGGAAAGGACTCAACTGGAAAAGCAATTGGACGGCGCTGATCTTGTACTGACCGGTGAAGGGCGTATTGATGGGCAGTCTGTATTCGGAAAAGTTCCGGTTGGCATCGGGCGATTGGCCCGGAGCCATAATATACCCGTCATTGCTTTTGCCGGATCGATCGGTTCAGGCATCGAAAATCTTGAAAAGGAAGGTATTCTTGAAATCATGCCGATAATAAGTGGGCCGATGGAACTTCAGGAAGCTTTGCTTGATGGGGAAAGTCTGTTATATAAAGCAGCCAAGCGCCTCATGAATATCCTGAAGCTCGGAAAAGTGATTGCAGATGATAAGTGATGCTTAGATTAATAATGAGTTTAGTTGACCTGCTCTGTGACGAGCAGGTTTTTCTACGAATATTAATAATATCTTAATAAATAAGCTGGTTCTTTTTTAAGTAATCAGGGCTATAATAAGGTAATAAACTAACAGGAAATTACAAATATTTATGAAACTTTACACGTGTTCATTCGTTAAATTATATATAGACAGATAAGTCCCGATAAATTCTAAGTCTCCGGTCGCATACATTAATAGCCTGGCGCCTGATGTAGGTTTAAAGAGAGAAAGATAAACTGAAGGTAAGGAAAAACGGGATTCTTTGCAAGGGGGAAGAAATGATGGAAATATACATAGTGTTCACTGACACCAAAACCAATTTGGCAAAAATGATCAAGAACTGTACACGATATCCGTTCAGCCATGTGTCGCTGTCATTTACCAAAGATTTAAGCCAGATGTACAGCTTCGGCCGAAAAGAAACGGATAACGCATTCATAGCAGGATTTGTGAAAGAAGATGTGCGTGACCATCTTTTTCAACGGGCGGATTGCGCTGTCTGTAAGATGGAACTTAGCGAAGAGTGCTACCGGATGATATGGGCGTACGTTCAACGAATGGAACGGGAAAAAGATTCGTTCAAATACAATTTCACCGGTCTATTTGCCGTTGCTTTCAATTATAATTTCAATCGAAAAAATGCTTATTTCTGCTCGCAATTCGTAACCGAAGCATTGGCTGCCGGAAACATTCATTTGACAGAAAAGCCGCCTGCTTTAATGACACCGCGCGATATCTTTTCGTCAGACAGCATGGAAATGATTTACCGTGGAGACATGCGTAATTATCCGTATCTTGACAGCATCCCAGCTTATATTGCCGAAGCGCATTATCTGGAGGCTGTCCAATGAAGAAGGTTCTGCTTCTCCCTTTGCTGGACAGCATGCCATCCGGTCATCACCAGGTCGCTGATGCGGTCCGGGAGATTATTCAGATGAATTCCGGGGAGATTGCATCCACGAAACTGGATATTCTGAGTGAATGGAATACCTGGCTTGAAAAAGGCATCGTAGCGGGATATCTTGGATGGATCCGCCGCTTTCCAAAATCCTATGCATGGATATACCGGCAATTCGCCTATCGCAGTAAAAGTGAAAGGCCGCATAAATTATACGAAATCTTATTCATGAACAAAGTGAGGGACCTTTTAGAAAGGGAACAGCCGGATCTGATTGTCTGTACCCATGGCTTCGCTTCGCTTTTTATCAACCGTTTAAAAGAATCTGGCGAATGCGATATTCCCACATTGAATATCTATACGGATTTTTTCATTAACGACGTGTGGGGCTGCAGCCATATCGACTATCATTTCGTGCCCAGCAGGATGGTTAAAGACGCGCTGTCGTCTAAATATGATATTGATGAAACCCGGATCTTCGTTACCGGCATCCCGATCAGCCCAAAATTTGAACAACGGACGCGGCAAGAAGAAACCGGCAACCCAACAGTGAACCGGATTTTATTGTCTGGGGGCAGTGTGGGACTGGGAAACCTGGGGGATTTGGTCAAAAAGAGAGTTAAAAACACTAATTGCCGGGTGAAGGTTCTTTGCGGAGCAAACGAGAAGTTATATAAAGACATCAAACGCATACCGGATGAATTTGCTGAAGCGTACCCCTATATATCTTCCAAAGAAGAAATGAACAAAATTTATGATGAAGTGGACGCTATTATCAGCAAGCCCGGTGGTGTAACGGTGTCGGAAGCGCTCAGAAAAGGCATCCCAGTTTTTATTTCGTCGGCATTGCCCGGCCAGGAACAGATCAATTTGCAGATTCTAAAGGAGATGGAATTGGTAACGCTGATTCCCGGAGATGAAGACGCGCTTGATTTCACCTGCAGAGCGCTTCAGGACGAGAAAATGATGCAACAATTCAATGAAGCAGCTGACAGGTACAGGAAATCGATTGAACTGAATGATTCAAAAAGCATGTTTAAAGTGATCCAACAAATGCTGGAGCGGGGCTGAGAAGGATGGATATCCAATCCCTCATCAATCAGATATTGTTGTTCCTGGAAGCAATGGGTTTGTTTGGGCTGTTCGGGGCTATTTTTCTTGAAGGGGCTTCAGTTCCGTTTCCAGGCATCATCGCCGTGTTGGCATACGGCGGATTGCTTGATCTGTCATTGGCAAAGATGGCCGGAATTGCAGCAATGATGGCTGTCGTTTATAGCCTGGCGAGCCTGATCCCTTATTTCATCGGCAATAAACTGGAGCATCTCCTATGGAATAAAATCCGAAAGGGGCTTGAGAAGGCAGGCGGTTTCTTTAATCGCTACGGAATCTGGAGCATCGCTTTATCGCGGCCATTCGGAGTAGGGAACTATATATCTTATCTGGCGGGTATCAGCAATGTTGGCTTGGTAAAATACATGATCCTAACATTTTCAGGAATCTTTCCATGGTGTTTTGCGATTCTGTATCTGGGAGATTACCTGAACGGAAATTATGAGCGTTTTTCGGCTCTTTTCAACGATTATAAATTTGAGTTCTACGGAATCGGACTGTTGCTGGCGGTTCTCTTTACAGCGTATTCCATCTGGAAGCGCAGAAAAAAAGAACGGACATGAAAAGCCTCTTCAAATGCGAAGAGGCTTTTCCAAATCTGTCCAGAAATATTCAACTTCAATAAGCATTACGTTCTAGACGGATGCTTTCCGCGGGGAGCGGGCCTGAGCCTCCTCAGTCGCTCCGCTCCCTCCGGGGTCTCAGACTCACTCTGTTTCCCGCAGGAAGCGATTCACGCTTGCGTGAATCGTTTGCGACGAAGCTAGCGCAGCGATGCAGGAGCATATCTTTGCTCTTCACCGTCTATCACTTCATTCGGATTCCGTTCATAAATCTAAGATCTACTTCTTGATTTAGAGTAAACTTAAATAAGATCGTATTATAGAAAGTGATCTGAGGTATGGAGCAAAACAGCGAAGACTCCCAGGCGACCAAGCGAAGTGCTGAGATCCACTCGGGCGAAGTGTAACGAGACCGAGTTAGCTCAGCGCAAGCAGCCAAGTGCGGCCGAAGTATTTCGGCCAGCGCTTTGCGACGAAGCTAGCGCAGCGATGCAGGAGCACGGTTTTTGGAAAGCGAAGCTGTTTTGCGGAATATCGCTTTATATTTTTCTGTATCCGAAAGTTTAAAAAGCCTCTTCAAATGCGAAGAGGCTTTTCTGTATTCAATATGATCCCGAATTCTTCTTCGAGCAATTTTACTTTTTCAGCCTCCGTCAATTCCTGCTTTTCTTTCCTGCCTTCTATAGTTCGGGTGAGGGTGGTTCCGGAAAGTGTGACACGGCCTTCCGGAGTCGCTTTTGTTACGATGTCATCATGCGTAAATGTAGATTCTTCCGATACCTGGTTGAAGACACAGCCTTCATGGAAATCCTCCAGCTTTTTCTCATCCAGTGTAAAACGGTACAGCACTTTTTCGTTCCCGTCATTTTCGCGAGACAGTTCATAAACTCCGGATTCGGCTTCCTCTATCCGATAAGTTCCGCTATTATCGGTATGCCTTTCGCCTTCGAGAGGAATCGGACTGATCGTCGAATCGCCAAAACCCGCGTCCACCAGATAAGGGGCGTCGAGTTCAACGATGATGGCTGCATGCGTATCGGCTTTTGCATAGCTGCCGTCAGGCTTCACGACAGTCGCTGAAATCATTTTGGCGTCAAAACCGATTTGCTGCAGAAGCCAGCAGAACAAGCCGTTCAGTTCATAGCAATAACCGCCTCTGTGCTGATTGACCACTTTGTCGTAGATGCTCTCCAGATTCAGGTAGATCGGGACTTTTCGGATTACATCCAGGTTCTCGAAAGGGATATGCTGCATGTGAAGTGATTGGAGCTTCGCCAGGTCCTGCAGGTAATTCTCTTCGACCGGATGGGCATTAAAGCGTTTCAGATATTTTATCGGATTCATATATATTTTTTCCTTCCTTTCATGCGGTAGCTTACTGGCTTATTTATTCCCGATATTCGGCTTTCGGAAACTTGACGCGCTGTGCGCAATGAAAAATTGTGCGCCGTAATAGGTGGACATGATCAGCAGGTGAGAATACGCCACAGGAGCAACGAACATATTCCAGGCGAGTACGGAATCCGATGCGACAAAGAGCAGGCTGCCGATGATCAGCCAGCGGTTCCCGGTCATAAATGCGGACCAGGCCATCAGGATAATGGCGGAAATATAAAACAGTACCGGCATGATTAATGCGTCATCGCCGCCGGCCTGCAGTGCTCCCATCATCCGTACACCCATCAGCAGACCGAAAATGCCGAACGGCAGGATGGACAGTAATCGGTAAAGATTGTATTTCCATTGGGTTAAAAATGCGGCTATGTAAAAGAGGTGGCCGATTAAAAAGGCGGACAACCCGATAATGAACCAATGAAGCGTCGCGTCACCGATTGAACAAAAGATAAGTCCGGTGAGAATCAGCCAGTGGATCTTTAATTTTTCGTGAGGCATTCGAATGAGTGCATACATGATGATCAGCACCATCGGAATCAGCTTGAAAATAAGCTTAAACCATAAGGGGTTATCCGGAATAAAGAAAATGTAAAGAATGCTTGCAGCTAAAATTGTGGCAGGTAATAGTGATTTTTTCATAACCAGGCTCCCGTCGTTTCTTCTGTATGAAAGGTATTCCATCAAACAATAACAAATCCCTTTATTTTCCTTGTGATTTTTCCAGTATTGGTGGAATGGTCCAGGGGGCATAGTGAGATAAAATTAACAGATAAATAGGAAAATAAAATCAATACCTCTCTATACATCTTTTGAATCATAGGACTATCGGGTAAATTTATTATAATATTACATAATTTTAACAAAGTGTATATTTTCTTCTTGTATAATTATGCCGTACGCAAATTCAAAAGAGGGAGTGAATAGTTTGACGAAAAGCGCATTAGGGAAGCTTTTTCTAAGTCTTTTATTGGTGCTGTCAGCAGCTTTGCCGTATATGGCGACTGCAAATGCAGCAGATCCCATCTCGGTGGCGGACGCGATCGCGAATAACTCTGGAACGGCCACAGTTAATGGGTATATTGTGGGCACAGCCAATAGTGGGAGCAGTTATGACCAGGAAGCACCTTTTTCAAGTGCAACCAATTTAGGACTGGCAGATTCACCGGATGAAACAGACCCGGCTAAAATACTGCCGGTGCAATTACCGACCGGTTCTGTAAGAGCAGGTTTAAATTTGGTCGATAACCCGACCAACTTCAAAGCGGAAGTGAACATTACCGGAACATTAAGTGCATATTTCAGCGTTCCAGGTTTACGCTCGACAACATCTTTTGAAATCCTGTCTGAAGGCGAAGCTCCACCAGAACCGACTGTTGTAAATTCATTGGCTGAAGCCCGCACAATGCCTGGTGAATTGATCCAGGTGGAAGCGACAGTTACTACAGGTACCGGTTTCTGGGGCGGCAACGCGTTCTATGTCCAGGACGAAACAGCTGGACTTTATGTTTACACGAACAGCGCGACAGCAGCGCCTGGCGATATCGTCCGTTTGACTGGCTCAGTGTCAGAATACAGCGGGGAGCTGCAATTGCAGCCGAACACGGTAGAGGTGCTGTCATCGAACAACGAACTTCCTGCTTTGCAAACGATTACACCTGCAGGAGTGAACGAAGAAACGCAAGGTGAGCGCGTTGAGTTGCAGAATGTAACGATTACAGGTCTGCAAGCGGTCAATGATTACGGTACTTTCGAGTTTTCTGCAGTGGCGGAAAACGGGGAATCTGTAATTATCCGAAACGACAACCGCAACGGCGTGACTTTTGAGCAATTCACACAGCGTTACCAGGAAGGTGACCTGATCCATGTGACAGGAATCGCTTCTAAATACAATGATACTTATCAGGTGAAGACATTAGGTTTCGAGAGCTTCGACTTAGTCAACAAACCGGCTGTCTATGCGGATGTTTTCCCGGGCATCGTGTCTGAAGGCACAGAGATCACGCTTCAGTCAGGCTGGGAAAACGCAACGATCTATTACACGCTTGACGGCTCAGATCCAACAGCCGCCAGCACAGAATACACAGCGCCGATCGTATTGACGGAAGATACAGTCATCAAAGCGATTGCTTCAGCTGACGAAACATCGGAAGTCTTTTCATTCGAATATACGGTTTTGAAAACGGAAGATCTGCGCATCCGTGATATTCAAGGGCAAGGCCATTATTCAAATTACGAAGACGTAGCAGTCAATGAAATCACCGGCGTTATTACACATTTCTACAACGGTGCGAATTTTGTCATCCAGGACTTGGATGACGATGGCGACTGGACGACTTCAGAAGCGATTATCGTAAACAGATCCAGTGCAAGCACCTCATTTGCAGTTGGTGATCTCGTGACAGTAGCGGGGACTGTGGAAGAATGGTTCTATAAAGGCTATTCGGATATGCGGGATAACGACCTGCCGCTGACACGCATCCGTTCGACGGAAGTAGTGAAAAACGGTACGGCTGATCTGCCGGAACCGCTTGTCATCGGAGAAGATGTCTTCCCTCCGACTCAAAATATTGAAAATGACGGATTGACTTCGTTCGATCCGGAAGAAGACGGCATCGATTTCTGGGAATCACTTGAATTGATGCGTGTAGGTGTGGCTGACGCACAAATCGTTGGACCACAGGATTACGGCGAAGTATTCGTCGTATCCAAGAATGCAACAAACAATGATTTCCATAAACAAGGCGGCATTTTGCTTGCGGAAGATGATTATAATCCGGAACGCATCACTGTAACGACGGGTGAAAATGTCATCGCCAAAGCTGGCGACACCTTTGCGGAAATGCCGGTTGGCGTACTTGGCTTCGGCTTCGGCAATTACCAGATTTGGACAAATGAAAATGAAGTTCCGGCAATAGTGGACGGCGGAACAACGCCGGAAGAGACGTGGATCCAAAACGCGGAAGACGAGTTGACGGTGGCAGCCTATAATGTGGAGAACTTCTCTGCAGACCCAAGCCACACTTCTGACGCGAAAGCTCAGCGCATTGCCGAATCATTTGTGAACGATTTAAATTCACCGGATATTATCGTCATGGTGGAAGTACAGGACAGCGACGGTCCGACGGCATCCGGCAACAGCGATGCAACTGCAAGTTATGAACGCTTGATCGCTGATATCGAAGCTGCTGGCGGTCCAACTTATGCATGGACGGATATTGCGCCTGAATACAATCAGGACGGAGGACAGCCTGGCGGAAATATTCGCGTCGGTTACCTTTACAACCCGGAACGCGTAACACTTTCAGAAGGAACAAAAGGAACTGCGACACAGGATACGGAATGGGTGGACGGTGAATTGTCATTGAATCCAGGCCGCATTCAGCCGATCCCGATGCCGAATACACGCAAACCGATTGCCGCACAATTCGAATTCCAGGGTGAGCAGGTTGTTGTAATCGGCGCACACTTAAATTCAAAAGGCGGAGACGAGCCATTATTCGGCCAAAACCAGCCGCCATTCCTTGGTTCTGAAGAAGAACGCATTGAACTGGCGAAAGCCATCAACGGCTTCATCCAGGAAGGACTTGAACAAGATCCGGACCTGAATGTCATCGTTGCGGGTGATATGAATGATTTTGAATTCACACCAGCAATGGAAGCATTAAAAGGTGATATTTTAACTAATAAAGTGGAAGATGTTCCACTCGAAGACCGTTTCTCTTACTATTATCAGGGCAATTCCCAGGTTCTTGATCACCTGCTGGTGACGAACAACCTGGCGAATCGCACAGAACTGGATATGGTTCATATCAACGCCATGTTCATGGAAGAACATGGACGCGCATCTGACCACGATCCATTGCTTGCACAGATTGATTTCTCAAAACCGGCAGTGCCGGGCGAACAGGAAGCGGATCCTGATTATTCAGGAGATGTGGCTGTTATCACAGCAGGCGAATTTGACGAAGAAGGCAAACTGACAATCGAATTTACTGAAGGCACCGTCGAAGAATTGCTGGCGAGCGGAAAAGATCTGTTGATCGATCTTCCGGCAGCGGATATCACTTTCACGGCTGAAAACCTTCAGCAATTGGCGGATGCTGCAGGACAAAGCTTCAACCTGGAACTGGCTGTCGACGACGAAGAAACGGTGGACAAACGTCCAGCGTTGACGCAGCAACTTGACATCGCAGTTACAGATCCGGAAGGCAATGAAATCGATGTAGATTTCAACTCTGACTTCACTTTGGCTTTTGATACTGACAGCGGCGTAAAAATCCAGTTCGGCGCACGTGAAGATGCGAAAGGCAAATGGAAAATCATCCAGGGCGAACTGGATGGCGATACCTTCACTTTGAGCGTAAACGAATTCGGCAACTATACGGTGGTAACAAATAAGGGACAGGCGAAAAAACAGTAAGTGAATAAAAATAAGCGGCTCTTCAAGGTGGAAATAACCACTTTGCAGAGCCGCTTTTTAAGTTGCTTTATTCCGGCCATTTTCGGCCATTGTCACGCAAACTTCCTAATAATGCTTTCCGGCGTTCAGATGACTCTTCGAGTGACTGCAGGAAATCGTCTGTCTGGACAACTGGCAGCCCTCTCTCTCTCATCGTATCCAGGTCCGGTGGCGGGGGAGCTATTTCTGCCGGACTGATATAACCGCTGCGCAATGTTGTGATGTAACTGTCGATTGTCGATCTGGCTTCATGGACGAGCAGCTGATTCGGCCCGTGGCCATTCCTTAAACCGAATTTGAAGACAGTCAAAACTTCATCCAATGTAGCGACCGACACGGCGAGTTCCTCATCGCGTTTGCTTGAGTGGTAATAATGCAGGATAGGATACGCATTATGCATTGATGTCAATGTGCTTAGTTGGGAGGAAAAGGTGTTGAGTAACAGATCAATGTTATGAAAATTTTCGCCATTCCACGAGTTCGTTACAATCTCCGTTACATTTTGTCCCATTCCACGCACACTTTCAGCGAAAGCCCTTTTTTGGGTAACCGCATCGAGTACCGATAAGATATAGGTAACGCCAAGTGTGATAAATACAAGGCCGCTTGCAGCTGTCAGGACAGCCAGGATCTGCCATAAGCCCTCTTTCATGATGTAATCCCCTACACCGAGTGTAAAAAGGAGGTAACCGGTGACATACCACCGTTCCGCCCAGCTGATGGGATTATTATCATTTGTATCAATGAATGAAGCAGAATCTCCAGCAAAAAGCAATGTCCACCCGGTCCAAAACAACAGGATCCAAGTCAACAGCGTCGCTACAAGAATTATAGGGCCGGCCATGCTGATGATAAAGGATTTCCCTCCGCTCAGCCAACGAATGCCCAGCCAACAAAGCAGCGAAATCCTTTTTGTGATAGGTCCCGCTCCGCCGTCGGGCCATAAAGTCGTCCATGCAAAATCGATAATGCCCGCAAGTATCAGGATAATGCCTAAAATAGCATAGATTTCAGTCATTGTCAGCCTCCTTTAAAAAGTGCTTGATTGAGTACATATTAAAATGATAAGTGAAATTACTTGCCTTGTATAATCATAAGTCTGATAAGAGGTGAAACATTTGATAAAATAATGTTATAATGATATAATTATGATAATGGATGATTGAAAGGGAGGTGCTTAGATTGAAGAATAAATCGCTGACGGGCGCCCTTTTAACAAAAGCGCCTTTAAATAAAATCAAAAAACACAAAAAGGAATATTCAATCGATACAATTGTCATCATCGGTGACTCTGTCGCATACGGATATGGAACAAAAGAAGGGATCTCGAGGTATCTGAAAACGAGTTTTCCGGGAAGCCGAGTCATCAACCTGGGCATCAATGGGCTGACGAGTGACGGACTTGGAGCAAAATTGAAATCCGGCTCATGGGATCTCCAGATAGCTTCCGCTGACCTGGTGCTGATCAATATCGGCGGCAATGACCTGCTGCAGGGATTCCGAAAACTGGGAACTGCCGGGTTGGTCCGTAATTTTAAAGCAATCCGCGTTAATTACCGGAAAAATCTGCTTGAAATGTATGCCAAGCTTCGTGAGTTGAATCCGGAAATGCTGATCGTTCAGAACGATTTGTATAATTCCATGAAAAAAGAGCATCAGTACTGGGGATTGACAAAACTTCTCTACAGACGCTGGAACCGCGCTATCGGAGAACGGGGCGTCATCATATCGAAGACGGATAAGATGGGGAAAAACCCAGGGATCTGGTTGGACGGTATCCATCCCAATGAGGAAGGCTATAAATTGATGCATGAACTGCTGATCGATACATTAAGCTCGACGGGGATTGTCCTGGCTCAACATTCCAACAAAAAATAGCCTGCAAAAAAGAAGCGTCGATCAGCTTCTTTTTTTATGCCTGAAATTTTCCGGTTATCAGTTTATATTTTAGGGTATTGGTCTTTATACAGCATTTTTGCTGCAGTATCCAAAGCAGGAGGCGGATTGTATGAACCGTGGAGTAATCACATCATTATCAGCGATAGGCATCGCTCAAGCATTAAAAATTGTAACAAATAAAAAATTGACGGGTGAATGGCATCTGAAACACGCGTTTACAACCGGAGGCATGCCAAGCTCCCACTCAGCAGGTGTATCTGCTCTGGCTACATATGTGGCCGCCAACAAAGGGACGCGCCATACTGAAACCGCACTTGCTATTGTATTCGGCACAATCGTCATGTACGATGCACAAGGCATCAGAAGACATACCGGTGAAATTGCACAGCTGGTCAATGACCTTGAAGACAGCCTTATCTCATTGAAAGGCGATTTCCCAAGCCTTGAATTGATTAAGCGAGAAGAAGAATTGAAGGAACTATTAGGCCATCAGCCAATTGAAGTTTTCGCTGGGGCAATGTTCGGTGTCGTGCTGGGACTCATTTCAGCGAAGTTTGAAAACGATGCGATTGACCGTAAACGGGCCAAAAAGCTACCCGTTCCCGGTGGTATAGACCGTTATCGTTATGCTTCGCAATAAAGACTAACCAAAGCCCTTTCCAGGTATATATCTTGGAAAGGGCTTATTTTATGGATTTCGTTGATTATGAATACGTATACATATATACTTTAAATTAAGAAAAGGGGGAGGACAGATGGTCTCTTCAATCGATGTCGCCAAGCTCGCTGGTGTATCACAAGCAACTGTTTCCAGAGTTTTGAATGATCCTGATAAAGTGAATAAGCCGACGCTTGATAAAGTGAACGCCGCGATACGGCAGTTGAATTACCGTCCAAATGCCGCAGCCCGTTCATTGATCAGCAGAAAAAGCGGAGTGATCGCAATAGTAAGCGGTCCGCTCGATAATCCGGACAATGCTGAATTCACAAATGAAACAATAAAACGCATCCAGGAAAGAGGTTTCATTGCAGAGATCCATTTACAGGATTCCTCAAACCCTGAATCGGTTCTCCTATCAGTTCAAAATACGCAGGCGGAAGGTATAATCCTGGGTTCTATTGTCATTGATGAAATTGCGATAGCCAAATTGAAGAAAACAGGGATACCCTTGATGTTTTTCGATATGGAGCCAGCTGCAAATGAGCATACCGTTTCTTTGGACAACCGCTTGGCAGGTGCTGCAGCAGCTGAATATATCAGTTCACTGAACCATAGCAATGTTGGCTGGCTCGGAGGAGAACCATCAGAGTCGCATCTTCAGCTTCGATATCAAGGATTCCAGGAATGCGCAAAAGCGAACAACATGAATATTTTGCGTGCCATGGCAGCCATCGATGATTTGGATGCACCTTTATCAGCAATGCTGGCAAGAAAGGAAAGACCGACGGCCATTATAGCAGCAACGGATATGATCGCATACCGCGCTATGGATTTTTTGGTGGATTATGGCTATAGGATACCTGACGATATCTCATTGTTGGGTATCGGTAATGCACCTTTATCTGCCATGTCTTACATGAACTTGAGCAGTATCGGTATATCTGGAGACAGGGATATTTACAGTGATGGTGTGGACCGGCTGGTCAAAGCGATAGAAGAAGGTAGTGCGAATAAATCCGTTGAAATGAAATATGCACCTGTGTTATTTGAACGGAATTCGACCCGTAAAATATAATTTTATCAGTATGTATACGTATTCATATACTCAGCCGATATGAACTGAATTTATTGACCGAATATTTGTTATACTTATCTTTAATAAAAGGAGGGTTATTCATGAGCATAAAAGATCCAAAAGTTTTAACAGAACGTATTTCATTGATTGATGGTTTTGATATGAATATCTCGGAACGAACAGGTACATACGTAATCAACGAAGATAAGCTCACATTAATAGAAACCGGCCCAAGTCCATCAGTTCCCTATATAAAAGAAGGGCTAAAAAAACTGGGCTATTCTTTAGATCAAGTCAAATATGTCATTGTGACTCATATTCATCTCGACCATGCTGGCGGAGCAGGGCTGCTGCTGCGGGATTGTCCGAATGCGAAACTTGTGGTGCATCCGAAAGGAGCAAGGCATCTTACAGACCCATCACGTTTGGTGGCGGGAGCTAAATTGGTCTATGGGGACAGATTTGAAAGTTTGTTCGAGCCGGTGCTGCCTGTACCGGAAGAGAAATTGCTGATAAAAGGGGAAGGCGATGAGCTGGAAATAGGACCGGATTGCAAGCTTGTATTCTGGAATTCGCCAGGACATGCAAATCATCATTTAGCCATCCTGGACCCTGTCAGCAAAGGCATATTCACGGGTGATACTGCCGGAATACATTATAAGCAGCTGGCGAAGGAGAATATCGAATTTCATTTGCCTTCGACTTCTCCTAATCAATTCGATCCGGATCTCATGCGCGAATCGATTTTAAGAATGAAAGAAGAAGGGTTCATCCGTGCATTTTATGGACATTACGGGATGACTGAAAATCCGGAAGCGGCTTTTAACCAGACGCTCGAATGGCTGGATGTTTTTATGGAAGAAGCGGAAGCAGCCGTAAAGGCACAAGAAACATATATCGAGCTGGCAGCGCGGCTCAAAAAACAGGTCACTAAAAGATTACGTTCTTTGGGTATCAGTGATGACCATGAGGTCTATATGCTCATCGAACTTGATTTGATGGTCGGTTCAATGGGGTTAATGGATTATCTGAGCAAAAGAGATGGCTGATGACAAACTGGTGAAGAAGAGCGGAGCTCTTGTTCACCAGTTTTTTATGTTACCGGCCGATTCAAAGTGAAGAAGCGTTGGATCAGGAACTTAGAAGAGGAAAAAACGTCAAATTCAAAGGGGATATTTAAAATTAGTATTTTGTTAAATACATACATTTATATGTATTTAATTTCTTACGGTTTTTGATTTTAAAATTTTTATACAAAATTTATCACATATAGATTCTTTTTTAGGGTTTCATGTGATTTAATGAATGAGGAAACAAGGATAGCATTATGATTAAATTTGGAAAAGAGGCTTCATATGTGCGGATTTACAGGATTTATAGGTAATACAGAAAATGCCGGATCTATATTGAATAAAATGATGGACCGGATCATACATAGAGGACCGGATTCAGCCGGTGAATTTTTGGAAGGGGAAGCAGCTTTGGGTTTCCGCAGATTGAGCATCATCGATCTTGAAAGCGGCAGCCAGCCTTTCCATAATGAAGACAATACGCTTGTCTCCATGGTCAACGGCGAAATTTATAACTTCCAGGAACTGCGTGAAGAGCTGATCGGAAAAGGGCATGACTTCACGACCCATTCGGATTGTGAAGTCATCATCCACGGTTACGAAGAATACGGCACGGCGATTTTCAGCCGGCTTCGCGGCATGTTCGCTTGTGCCATCTGGGACCGCCAGGAAAAGAAATTGGTTGTTGCCAGAGACATGTTCGGCATCAAGCCGTTATATTATGCGAACATGAACGGCGTTTTGCTGTTCGGCTCCGAAATCAAAAGTTTCCTTCCGCATCCGGCATTCAAAAAAGAAGTGAACCGGGATGCGTTGAAACCTTATTTGACATTCCAGTATTCTGTTATGGACGAGACTTTCTTCAAAGGCGTTTTCAAGCTGCCTGCAGCCCATTTTATGGTGTATAAGGAAGGCCAGGTGTCACTCGAGCGTTACTGGGAACCTTCTTTTGATGTAAACGAGAAACCTTTGGAAGAAACAGTGGAAGAAATCGACAGCGTGATTCGCGAATCTATCCAGGCTCACCGGATCAGTGATGTAAAAGTCGGTTCATTCCTGTCCAGTGGAGTGGATTCCAGTTATGTGGCTTCTGTCCTTAAACCGGACAAAACATTCACAGTCGGTTTCAGTGATAAGAACTTTTCGGAAATCGACAATGCACAAATCTTATCTGATGAACTGGAAATCCAGAATATCAATGAAGTCCTTAATTCGGATGAATGTTTCAGCGAGCTGGAGCAAATCCAGTATTTAATGGATGAACCGCATTCCAATCCGTCGATTGTGCCATTGTATTTCCTGGCTCAACTTGCGAAAAAAGATGTTACAGTCGTTTTGTCGGGTGAAGGAGCGGATGAATTATTCGGTGGTTACGATGATTATGATGTTCGCCCGAATCTGAAGAAATACAGAAAGCTGCCAGCTGGCTTGCGTTCGGCCGTCGGTTCTGCAGCAGCAAAACTGCCGGAGATGCGCGGCAAGCAATTTTTGATCCAAGGCGGCCTGCCGGTAGAGAAGTGGTTTATCGGCCAAGCCAACGTATTCCCTGAACACGAAGCGGCTCGTATGCTTAAGCCCGCTTACCAGACTGGCCCCACGGTAGCTGAAATCGTGCAGCCCGTTTATGACCGTGTCAAAGGAAAAGATGATTTGACGAAAATGCAGTATCTTGATTTGAATCTTTGGCTTGTAGGGGATATCCTGTTGAAAGCCGACAAGATGAGCATGGCTCATTCCCTTGAATTGCGTGTGCCTTTCCTGGATAAAAAAGTGATGGAGACAGCATCCCGATTGCCTGCCCATTACCGCATTGGCGCGAATGACACCAAATATGCGATGCGGCTCGCGGCTCGCCGGGCACTTCCGGAAGTTTCAGCCAATCGCAAAAAGATGGGCTTCCCTGTGCCGATCCGTAATTGGATGCGTGAAGATAAATTCTATCAGCAGATCAAGTCCTATTTCACTTCGGACGAAGCGGCAGAATTCTTCAATCAGAACGAGCTCCTTGCTCTTTTGGATGAGCATTACACGAATAAAGCAAATAATGCCCGTAAAATCTGGACCATTTTTATGTTCCTTGTTTGGCATAGACGTTATTTCGTTTCAGAACAGCCAGACGCAGTTCAAGTTCAATTAGGCGAAGAATCCGCATTGGTATAAAACAAAAAGGGGTTATCAGATATTCATCTGATAACCCCTTTTTTTATCATTCATATGACTTCATGACTGTTGGCAGAAGCTCCGTCAGCTCGTGGGCAAGCAACGTATGCGCGGAGCGGGTTGTGACCCATTCATCTGCGCACGCCCCGTGGAGATGGACAGCATTCAGAACCGCGTGCCGCCAGTTATCATGGCAGCAGAGCATGCCAAGCAGCATGCCGGTCAGTGTATCGCCGGTGCCGCCTTTTGCAAGTGCGCTGTTGCCGGTCGGATTCAAATAAATTTCGCCGTCCGGAAATGCGATCACAGTATTATGACCTTTCAGAATGATGGTGACGCCTAACCTGGCAGCCCAATTTGCGGCATGATGAGCGTGCTTGTGTTGAAGTTCTTCTGGCGGAACTCCTGTGATCCGTGAAAATTCACCCGGGTGCGGTGTCAATATGACGGGAGCTTCAGTTTTGCCATATGCTCTCTCAGACAGGGCACCGGCATCCAGCACAAGTGGTTTTCCGACTCGGAGCAGGTGCCCGACTGCAGCTTCAGTTCTTTGATCCGGGAGCATCCCTGGACCGATTGCAATAGCTTTATAAGAGTCCAGGTCAAGGTCAGGATCGTTAATGCGCTCCATCAATTCGGGCTCGAAAGTCGCTTCCGGCACATGGGAAGCGATTGGTGCTATGGATTCCCTGGCTGTCGCCACCACCAATTTACCAAGCCCGCTGCGCATCGCTGCAGCAGACGCTAGGATTGCAGCGCCAGGCATTCCTGAACTGCCGGCAATCAATAGAGCGGTCCCATATGTACCTTTATGGCTTTCCGGGTGGCGATGGGGTAAGTGCCTTCTGACAAGATCTTTTGACCAAACAGGGATGTTATCCATTCAGTTCATCCTTCCTCTTTGCTATATAGAAGAAATAGCCTTATTAAAGGCGTATTAAACAAAGCAAGCTGACTGAACTGCTTGAAAAATAATGGAACGGGTAAAGGACAATAAACTTTAACAAAGGAGTGAACCGAATGCCTGATAAAAAAGAGCAGCAAAATAACGGAGAAGATAGGGAAGAACGTTTTACTGGAACGCCTGAAGAACAATTACCGGATCTGGAAGCAGAAGATATACAGAATCAGCAGAAAGGACGCACTGAAAAAGAAGAGGAATCAGATAAATGAGAAGATAACCGCAACAAACCGCTCCCATTAGAGGGAGCGGTTTGTTGTATATCGGGAAACATAAATATTTATCACTCAATATGGACATTTATGGAACTTGCTGTATTTATTTAAATGTGTTTTTGATGTAAAATTAGAATGTGTTTAAATGTCAGAAATATTTGAATATTAAAGGAGGATGATAAGAAGTATAATTTTTTTCAAATGCTAAAATGCCAACCGTCACCAGAAACTATTCGGAGGCGATCCAGATGGAAGAGAAGGCGAAAGCAGATTTTTTCCGTAAATTCAATGCCGCTTTTTTTAATGGAGATCAGGAATTCATTAATAACCATGTCACGGAAAATGTGACCTGGTCGATTGTCGGTGCAGAACCTGTTAAAGGGAAGCAGGGGCTATTGGACGCTGCTTTCGGTGTAGCAGACTTCAGTAATATGGAATACGAGATTGAATCGGTTATTTGCAGCCAGGGCGAAGCTGCTGTTAAAGGGGTCAGCCGCCGTAATGATGATGAAGGGAATGTCCGCAATTTCTGCTATTGTGATATGTATACATTGGAGGGTGAACATTCTGAAAAAGTGAAAAGCATCATTACATTCGTGATTGAACTGGAACCCAAGCATCAAGCAAATAGTTATTGAAAAGTTTTTATTTAAACAGATAAAAGTGATGGAAATAAGAAATTAGCCTGTCTGCCTCTGCACTTGTCTATGGTAAACTGAAAGATGCAATCGAATAGGGAACTCAAGGGTGGTTGGCCATCCCCGGAAGAAAGGGGGTGGTGCATATGACGGTTTATGAAGCATTGATGTTTGCAGTAACTTTCGCAAGCCTGATGCTGATGATTTCGTCTAAAGACCAAAAAAAATAACCCGCCCTTGAGTTGGTAGCTCTGCGGGTTATCCTTATTAAGTAACCTAATGGCTGATCTCCCTTGTTGGGACCTGTCGATTGCTTGCTGTCCGGTGTTGACGCACCGGGCGGCTTTTTCTTATACATACTATTATATACCCAGCAGCTTGAATTTCAAGCAAATCGGCTGAAATTACTGAAAGGCGGGTTCAGGTCATGAGAAATCGGGCTGGTGTGATTATAATCGAAAATAATCGATTGGCATTGATTGAAAGAATTCGGAACGGATATACCTATTACGTCTTTCCAGGCGGCGGCATCGAAGCAAAAGAAACGCCTGCAGAAGCTGCCAAACGGGAAGCTTTGGAGGAACTGGGCCTGGAAGTGGAAATTGGTGAATGCATTTTCAGGCTGTCAGGCACGGTGGAGGAATGCTATTTTCTGGCTGCAGTTACAGGCGGGAAGTTCGGAACAGGCGCCGGCATGGAATTTACAGAACGCGACCCGGAGCGGGGAAGCTATAAAGCTGTATGGGTGGATAGGGATACGCTGCCGTCGATTACACTGTATCCAAAAGAATTGGCTGCAAAATTGTGCCAACGTACAGAATAACCCCTTGGACAAGGAAAACCTTGTCCAAGGGGTTATTTTTTATTGCTGTGATTTCCATCGGAAAATTAAACCTTTAAAACTTATTTGTCCATTAATTGCGCTACATAATTCTTCACATCTTCAGCAGTAGCCAATGCCAAAATGGTATCTGTGTGGTTCTCCATTTCAGCTTTCGACAAGCTGGCGATCATGGAGCGGGTTTTTAATATGGATGATGCACTCATTGAAAACTCATCGAGACCGAGTCCGAGCAAAATGGGAACAGCCATTTCTTCACCAGCCATCTCTCCGCACATGCCAGCCCATTTGCCTTCTTTATGGGCTGCATCAATAACCATCTTGACCATTCGCAGAATTGCCGGGTTAAATGGCTGGTATAGATGTGAGACGTTCTCATTCATGCGGTCGGCAGCCATCGTGTACTGGATCAGATCATTGGTGCCGATGGAGAAGAAGTCGACTTCCTTAGCGAAAAGGTCAGCCATTACCGCTGTGGAAGGGATTTCGACCATTATGCCGACTTCGATATCCTTGTTGAAAGCAATGTTTTCAGCAGCAAGCTTCTCTTGTTCTTCCAACAGCAATTGCTTGGCCTGCCTGAATTCATCAAGAGTAGCGATCATCGGAAACATGATCTTCAAATTGCCGTGGACACTTGAACGAAGCAAAGCCCGCAGCTGTGTCCTGAACATATCCGGCATTTCAAGGCAAAGGCGAATGGCGCGAAGGCCAAGAAATGGGTTCAGTTCTTTCGGCAAATCCAAATAAGAAAGTTCTTTGTCCCCGCCGATGTCCAAGGTACGGACAACAGTGGGTTTTGTTCCCATTGCCTTCAGTACTTCAGAATAGATTTCATATTGCTGTTCTTCAGTCGGGAAACTGTCTCTGCCCATATACAAAAATTCGGTGCGGAACAGCCCGATTGCTTCCGCGCCGTTTTCAAGCGCGGATTTCACGTCTTTCGGTGAACCGATATTCGCCGCCAGTTCCACTTTAGAGCCGTCTGAGGAAACAGAGGGTGCGTCTTTCAGACCGGCCAGAACTGTTTTTTGATGTTCATACTCTTCTTTGCGCTTTTTATACGATTCGATTTGCTCTCCGGTGGGATCTGCAATAATCTTCCCTTCGATACCGTCTATTATCAGCAACGTCTCATCGGCCAGGCTCTCCATCAATTTTTTGACTCCGACAACTGCCGGAATTTCCAATGTTCTTGCCAAAATTGCTGAGTGTGATGTCCTGCCGCCTATTTCAGTCAAAAAGCCCTGGATGAATTCAGGATTGAACTGGACTGTGTCTGATGGCGTAAGATCCTCCGCCAACAGGATCACTTTTTCTGAGATCAACCCTGGGTTTGGAAACTTCACTCCCAGTAAATGTGCCAAAACACGGTTTCGGACATCTTTGATATCCGCTGCCCGTTCTTTCATATAGTCATTGTCCATCGAAGCGAAAATATTCATGAACATTTCCGATACTTCATGCAGGGCAGTCTCAGCATTGACCCGGTCCGTTTCAATTTTCTCAGTGATCGGCCCAATCAGTTCCGGATCACTTAACACCATGAGATGGGCACCGAAAATCGCTGCTTCTTTAGGGCCGATCTGCGTTTCTGCCTGTTCTTTGATGAGTTCCAGCTCTTTTGAAGAAACAGCTATCGCTGTCTGGAACCGCTCGATTTCAAGTGCCGGATCATCAATTGTGTTTCTGTCAAATTCCAGAGAAGGGCTTTCGAGCCGGTATGTCTTTGCTATGGCAATTCCGTCAGAAGCCGCAATTCCATATAATTCCGTTGTCATTGGTTTGATATCCCTTCAGCTTTCATCGCTTCTTCGATTTTAGCCATCGCTTCTGCTTCGTCTTCACCGTCCGCTGAAATTGTAACAACCGAGCCTGATGAAATGCCGAGGGACATGACACCTAATATTGATTTCAAGTTTACTTTCTTGCCTTTGAATTCCAATTGGATATCAGATTTGAATTTGCTCACTGTACCAACCAGCGCAGATGCAGGGCGCGCATGCATACCCGCTTCGTCTGTAATGGTGAATTGTTTTTCAGTCATTTAAATTCCTCCTAAATATAATTATAAGTTCATTTTCAATAGTATAAACCACTGTATATCAAAGAACCAATGATAGAAAATGAACGTTTTTGATTGCTTATGAATGATTATGATTGATTTTGGAAGCGATTTCAAGTAATATCTACTTAAAATTACTAAAGCAGGTGATTGAGTTGTTAACCAATGAGCGGCATGACTATATTTTACGAATGCTCGAAGAAAAAAAGACAGTGAAACTGCAGGATTTGGTTGAAGTGACAGATGCTTCCGAATCGACTTTACGTCGAGACCTGACTGAACTTGAAAGCATGGGGAAACTTGAACGTGTTTTTGGCGGGGCGGTTCTCCCCGGACGAAATTTGCAGGAACCGAGCATGGATGACAAGTCGACCCGCAATTTGAAAGAGAAAAAGTCGATTGCTGAATACGCGGCTTCATTTGTTCAGGAAGGCGACAGTGTATTCCTGGATGCTGGTACGACCACGCTGCAAATGATCCCCTTTATAAAAGATAAGAATCCTGTCGTAGTGACTAATGGGCTGCCACTTGCAGTTGCACTGAATGAAGCTGGCATCACCACCTATTTGACCGGTGGGATGTTGAAGCCGCGAACCGGCGCATTCGTCGGAGCGGGTGCTTTAGCTGCGCTTGGAGCCTATCATTTCGATATCTGTTTTCTCGGTGTCAATGGCATCCATGCCGATTATGGCTATACGACGCCGGATCCGGAAGAAGCCGCCGTCAAGAAGAAAGCAGCTTCCCATGCGAGAAAGACCTATATACTGGCAGATCACAGCAAAGTGAATAAAGTGAGTTTCGCCACAATCATGGATCTCCAGGATGCTGCGCTGATTGTCGATGGAGTGCCAGCTGAAACTTTGCAGGAATATAAAAAAATTACAACTGTAAAGGTGGTTGAAAAATGATTTATACATGTACCGTATCACCATCGATTGATTACACGAATTACTTGCCCTCATTCCAAAAAGGCGCCTTGAACAGAAGTGAAAAAGTGAATTATTACCCGGGAGGAAAAGGGATAAACGTTTCCAGAGTCTTGAAGCGTCTCGGAGTCGACAGTATCGCTTATGGATTTGCCGGAGGTTTTACCGGCCAGTTCATCCAGGATTTTCTGGCAGCTGAAGATGTGCGGACAGACTTTATTGATACCGGCCAGATTTCACGGATCAATATCAAGATCAAAGCCGCGGAAGAAACCGAATTGAATGGACCAGGACCGGAACTGAGCAACAGCCATCTGCAGGAAATGAAAAAGAAAGTGGAAAACATCAAACCCGGTGATTGGTTCGTTCTTTCCGGCAGTATACCAGACACATTGCCGATCGATTATTTCATCTCATTGGGAGAGACCTTGCAGAAACAGAAAGCTCGCTTTGTCTTGGATACGTCAGGTAAAGCATTAAGTGAATTGATCGACAGCCGCCCTTTTCTCATCAAACCGAATATCGAAGAACTGGGGGAATTGTTCCAGACAACCATTCAAAATAAGGAACATGCTGCGGAATGCGCGTTTCAGCTTACTGCCAAAGGCGTCGCCAACGTCATTGTTTCCATGGGGGCTGACGGGGCCATGCTGGTTGACCGGGAAGAGGCTTATTTTGCTGAAGCTCCGACAGGACAAATGGTCAATACCGTAGGAGCGGGTGATTCACTCGTTTCCGGCTTCATCGCTTCATTGTCGAAAGGCAGTTCAAAGGAAGAAGCATTCCGCTACGGCATCGCATGCGGCAGTGCAACTGCTTTCAGTGATGATTTGTGCAGGAAAGAAGAGACAGAAGCATTATTGAATCAAATAAAAGTTCGGCCATTTAAAAGACTGGATGTGAAAAAATGAGAATTACGGATTTATTGACAAAAGAAACGATTGCCATGGATTTAGCAGCTGGTTCAAAAGAAACGGTGATTGATGAATTGGTGAACCAGCTGGATGCAGCAGGGAAGTTGACGGATAAAGAAGCGTTCAAAGAAAATATCTTAGCGAGAGAACAGCAAAGTACAACGGGAATTGGTGAAGGAATCGCCATTCCACACGCAAAATCTGCAGCAGTCAAGCATCCTGCGATTGCATTTGGACGCGCACTTAACGGCATCGATTTTGAATCAATGGACGGCCAGCCGGCGAATTTATTTTTCATGATTGCTGCAAGTGAAGGGGCGAATGACGCCCACTTGGAAGCCCTGTCAAGATTGGCGACCTTTTTAATGGACGAACAGTTCCGAGAAAAAGTACTCGCTGCCGATTCAAAAGAAGCAGTTTTGCGTGCGGTGTCAGAGAAGGAAACTGAAGTTGAAGGTCCGGAGGAAGAAATTATGGCAACCGACGATGTGCCAGATACTGCCGGAAAAAGGATTTTAGCGGTCACGGCCTGTCCGACAGGCATTGCCCATACGTATATGGCGGCTGAAAAATTGAATGACCGTGCAAAAGAGCGGGGCATTTCACTGAAAGTCGAAACAAATGGGTCAAGTGGTGTAAAAAATCGTTTGACTGCTGAAGATATCGCGGCAGCTGATGCGATTATCGTAGCCGCTGATACCAAAGTGGATATGGCCCGTTTTGACGGTAAACCGGTCATTCAGACAGCAGTCGGGAAAGCCATCTATGAAACAGATAACCTATTGGACCGTGCTGTTACAAATGATGCACCGGTCTATAAACACGATAAGTCAAAGGATGATGCAGCTGAATCAGAATCCAAAGGCGGCTTTTACAAACATTTGATGAATGGTGTATCCAATATGCTTCCTTTCGTAGTCGGCGGCGGGATCCTGATTGCTATATCGTTTTTCTGGGGAATTGAAGCGACAGATCCGACAAGCCCTGATTACAATGCCTTTGCTGCGATGCTCAATACGATCGGCGGCGGCAATGCCTTCTTCCTGATGGTGCCTGTCCTTGCCGGTTTTATCGCCATGAGTATTGCTGACCGTCCCGGTTTCGCACCTGGGATGATCGGCGGTCTGATCGCCATCACCGTTTCCGGTGTGGATGAAGTCAGCGGCGGTTCCGGTTTTCTTGGCGGTCTGATCGCCGGATTCCTGGCAGGTTACGTAACGCTATTGGTGAAAAAGGCTTTTGCCGGTTTGCCGAATGCGCTTGAAGGGTTGAAACCGGTCTTGTTCTATCCGGTGTTCAGTATTGCGGTCACCGGTATCATCATGATGCTGGTCAATCCACAGCTGACAAAAGTTTACACTGGCATTTCTTCTTTCCTGGAAAGTCTTGGCGGCACGAATCTGGTGCTTGTCGGTTTGCTTTTGGGCGGCATGATGGCGGTCGATATGGGTGGACCGGTCAATAAAGCCGCGTATACATTCGGTATCGCCATGCTCGATGCCGACAATTTTACATTTATGGCGACAGTCATGGCTGCCGGGATGGTTCCACCGCTTGGCATGGCAATAGCTACTACATTGTTTAAGAAGAAATTCACGAAACCTGAGCGTGAAGCAGGTAAAACAGCATACGTTCTCGGGGCATGCTTCATTACGGAAGGTGTGATTCCATTTGCAGCGGCCGATCCCGCTCGTGTCATTCCGGCATCTATAGCTGGAGCGTCGGTTACAGGAGCTCTTGTCATGCTGTTCGACATCGGATTACGTGCTCCACACGGCGGCGTGTTTGTAATGGGCTTTGTCGAAGGCGGAGCCATGAACGTCCTGCTCTATGCCCTGGCCATCATCATTGGGGCAATCGTTGCTGCGTTGACAGTGGGTATTCTGAAAAAGAATACTGTTACAGCTTAATTAATATGGAGAGCTCTCATAACTATGAGGGCTCTTTTTCTATCTTAAATATGTAATCCGTATGCTAAAATAAGGAAAAATATTATTGATGTCATACAAGACTTTTTGGAAGTAGAGGTGAGAATGTGTTTTTGAAACGAATAAGCTTGCTAAATAAAGACAATGTCGACGCAACACAATTTCCTTTCACGATTCCAGCCATCGAAAACTTTGAAGAACTGGAGCTGACAAGTAATATCACTTTCTTTGTCGGTGAAAATGGATCCGGGAAATCCACGCTGCTGGAGGCAATCGCCGAGAAATGCGAATTCAATTCAGCGGGCGGCGGGCGCAATAATACATACGATGTCCATGCTTCCCATTCAGTATTGGGAAGACATATCCGTTTGTCGTGGATGTCCAAAATTACGAATGGTTTTTTCATGCGAGCCGAATCTTTTTATCATTTTGCCACTCATATCGATGAACTGCAAAAAGACGGAGCCGATGTATACAGAAGCTACGGCGGACGCTCTTTGCATGAACAGTCCCATGGGGAGTCATTTTTCTCTTTGTTCCAGAATCGATTCAATGGACGTGCGATTTATCTCCTGGATGAGCCGGAAGCTGCATTGTCGCCGCAACGGCAACTGGCATTCCTGCGGATTCTGCACGATTTGACGGAGAAAGAAGGATGTCAGTTTATCATTGCCACGCATTCACCAATTTTGCTGGGATATCCGGAAGCGACCATATTAAGTTTTGACGAGGGTAAAATAAAAGAAATCGATTATGAACAAACCGATCATTATCAAATTACGAAATATTTTCTTGATCACCGGGAAAAATTCCTGGAGGAAATTTTGAAGGATGAACCAGAGGAATAACTCTATAGATCGAGGATAAGGAAATAGCCGCATGATTCTATGCGGCTTTTTTGCGTTCATATTGATGAATAATAAAGTTGTTTAATTTAAAACGATTAAAGCGTTCGTAAAGGTATCTGGAAAAAAGCGGACGTTCGTAAAGTGGCTATCCACTTTTACGAACGGTTTTATCTTCAATATAAAAGCTGCTCAAGTAATTTATGAAATGGTGGAAATTAATGTTAATATGGATTTGAAAGTGTTTGGTAGATTGGGATGTATCAAAAGTGCATTTAGGTTACATTCTGTTTTTGGGTAATATGGAATTAGTCTTCAATTATTCTTATTAAGGGTAGGTAAAGTAATATGCGAACGGCGAGTCTAAAAAATGATAAAAACCGAGGTGGTAAGTTTCATGGACTTAATTTTATCAATGGGTGTGGCTGCTTTTGGCTTATGGGGGATTTATGCGAGTATTTTTCTCATTACCAAAGAGAAATTTTTAGAGAATCCCGACTATCGATTTTTAAGGGAGATATTCCCTTTACCTGCAAAAGTGAATTATTGGCTATTTAAAATTTTCTTTTTTGTCGCTGGAAGCATCGTAATGGTTGTAGGCATTCAAGTCTTTTTAAGAGACCTTTAAATTTTCTATGGATAATCTTCAAAGATTAAAAAAATAGAGAAAGGAGGTGTTCACAAATGGCTTCTGCAAAAGAAAAAAAGATAAATAAAATTCTTCTATGGATTGCATTTCCTTTTTTAACCCTGGCTATTATATTATCTCTTACAGGGATTGTGCCTCTTCCACCACAGACTACTATTATAGGTATCATTTTGCTGATTTTGGCTTTGATAACGTTCATTAAATCCTCCAAAAAACAAAACATGAAATAAACAATTTAAGCAGACTTAATATTTTCTAATACATCCCAAAGTGACTTACTTTGAGACAATTTACATTTAAAAGTTTGTGCAATAAAATTTCAAAGAACGAATTTGTAAAAGGCTAAAGGTTTACATATCCCGAATTTATCGGAAGCTGCACAAATAGAAAAATGAAGAGAAGAGGCTGATTAGAGCAACTCTTTTCTCCTTTTCGTCTGTAAAATTGCCCCTTAGAGAACTAGCACAACATTCTTATTTTATTCATTGAGAACCAGCTTAGCTTATATAGAAATTCTCTTTACGAGTCGTTTTTAATCTCTTTGATTTTAGTTGGATAGAGCAATTGAAAAGCTGGACGACTGTCTGCCAAATTCATTTCGTGAAGGTTAGTCTCTTTTTCAAGCACGACTTGATTCTCCTCGGCCAAAACTTGCTCAATGCTAAGCATCATGCATTTCACCGCGACAATCAATAACGTCAACAGGATCAACGGATAAGCGGCGAGCCACGGGTAAGAAGTATACAGGTAGCTCCACCACATGCCGAGCGTGCCGCCCCATTCACTGGAAATGGAAATCGTTCTTGAGACATCAAAGATATCCTTCATGGAAACAGATCCTCCGATAAAAATTAGGAAAACCCCGAGATGTGCCATGAGGATAAGTGTCTGGATAAATTCCCGCATGCTGATCAGAAAGACTTGCGGAACGAGATACGGTTTGATGTGTTTAGTCAAGATGCGCCATTTTCCCGCACCCAGGGTAATGGAAGAAGCGATGAATTCCTTCCGGTAAACAGCTTTTATTTCATTTGCGATCAGCACCGAATTTGCCGGGACAAAGATGAAGGACAGAACGGAAATATAAACGAATAATGCTGACCAGATGCCAATCCTTTCTTCCGTTTCGAAGGTGCCCGTCGTCGGATTAAATAGACTGGAGGGTTCAATCCAAAGCAGCAGGAGAAAGGCGAACAGTGTAATCGGGAAATAATTGACGGCATCGGCGATGTTTTTGACCACACGCTGCAGGAACGGCGGGCAATAATGGAGCGCGATGCCAATCACCACCGCAGGCACGACCCGGAAAAAGGCAATCGCCAGTCCTGCCAGAATGGTGTATTTCGCCCCGACCAGCAACACAAACGCCGCATTCCGGCCGAAAGTGTCCGAACCGAGTGGCGGGAAATCAGCTCCGCTGTAAGGGGCATGCAACGGGCGGCCGTTTTCGTATTGTAGAGGCACTTTTGGTATATAATCATCAAAAAATAGATAGTAGCCCATACTGGTGAGGAACAGCAGGGAGATAAATGTAAAACCCGCGACAAATATTTTTTTTTGGGATAACCGCTTTACTAAGCTCATCTCACCACTCCAATCGTTGGCCGGTCGTCCGCGCAATTAGTACGGAGAACAGCATATATAAAAGGAATATCGGCACATAAAAAAGGATCAGCGCGAACGCAATCACATTCGGCTCCGGATAGCGGATCAAATACGTAAAGAGACCGGAGATATTAAAGAGGCGCTCAAACACGAACATTGACGACAACAGGATAAGCAGAATCGCTTTGCTATGGGTAAAGAAGCTTGGTGTGATATTCCGGAAGATATGGCTGAAAAAGATCGAAGTTGTGGAGAAACCTTGACCTCTAGCCAACTCGACATACGGCTTCTTCAATTCATCATTGACGAGGAAGAGGGTGACCTTGTAAAACATCAGGGCTGGAATCAAAGACAGAGCGACAATCGGTAGCACATAGGATGGATTTTGTGCAGTTGCGGCTACGGAAAACAGCAGAATACCAGACTCTTTCAACACCGCCAGAATCGTGGCCTGGATGACGAGAATGATCAACAAGTCAGGCGTCGATTCCAGTAACGCAGCAACTTGGGTAATCCGGAAACGGATTTTATCCGGCAACAAGATCGTTAAATACGACAGCAGAACGCTCAATCCAATGGAAAGAAATAAGGCAGGCAGGAAAATGAGCAAGGAATATTGGTATAACGGCCAAAAACTCTCGAATATTTGGTGCTCATGTCCCGACAAAGAAGTCACTGTAAGCAGATCAGGTCTGATAAAGGACTGGAGGATATGACTGACACTTTCGATATACAGTCCCCATTCCAGCTGTGGCTGGTCCCGGAACAGACCGGTAAACGCGCTAAGCAAAATGAGACCGATGGAAACAAGCAGAAATTTACTGAGTATAACCGTCATCCACTTCATGACTCTCCCCCTAGAAAAGTTTGCTTCATTCATTATATCGTAAGCGCTTACAAAAATGGATGGAAATTACATTAATTGAATGTACGTATGCAAATACACTTATTACTTTAACTTGTTTGCCACAACAAGCAAGAAAAAATTGGTCTGTATTTCTTCTGCATGATTCTTTTAAACACAGCTTTGAAAGTAAAATAAAACCTTAATCACAAACTAGAGTTTTTAAAAGAGAATTAAAGTTTACATATGATTGCTTATCGGTAGTTCCATAGGAAAAGCAGGTACTTTCTATAAGATGTCTGCTCTTTTTAAACAACGTTATATTTTTTTATATCAATTATATCTGGATTACATCAGAAATTAACCAACTTAATTTTCAGTTTTGTAAAACGTGGTCTTGATATAGAGGAATACCTGAGTTTGTTTTTAAACAGGTTTATTTCTAGCCAATAGTTCATTGAATCAGGAATATGCTGCTCCTCAAAATATGAAGTGTAGATTTTCCGGAAAAGGGAATTCCTAAAAAGAAGCTTTTATTAAAAAGTATGCAACAGGGAAGGAATGAACTTGATGGCACAATCGTTGAAAGGCAAGACAGCATTCATTACAGGAGCGGGCAAGGGAATCGGGAAGGCGACGGCAATTGCCCTGGCAGAAGAAGGCGTCAACATTGGATTGATGGCACGGACAGAATCCGATTTGAAGGCGGTGGCGGAAGAATTGGAGAGCCGCGGTGTCAAGGCGAGCTATGCCGCAGCCGACGTTTCGGATATGGAGCAGGTCAATCAGGCAGTGGAGAAACTGACTGTCGATCTTGGTCCGGCGGATATATTAATAAATAATGCCGGAATCGGCACATTCGGCCCTTTCCTCGAAATCGATCCAGCCGAGTGGAAAAAGATGATCGACGTCAATTTGATGGGGATGTATTATGTGACACGCGCTGTTCTGCCCCAATTGATCAAGAAAAACGGCGGGGACATCATCAATATATCCTCGATGTCCGGTGTCAAAGGCACAGAAGGCTCCAGCGCCTATAGTGCTTCAAAATTCGGAGTGCTTGGCATGACAGAATCGTTGTCCCAGGAAGTCCGCAAACACAATATCCGTGTTTTTGCGTTGACGCCTAGCCTTGTTATCACTGAATTTTTCGGTGATGGCAATAAACCGGAGAAGAGTGAAGAGAAATTCATGCAGGCAGAAGACCTGGCTGAATATATGGTTGCCCAGCTCAAGCTGCACCCGCGGATTTTCATTCCAAAGTCGAGCTTGTGGGCCACTAATCCATTCTAAAAACAGCTGCGGATAGTATTTTGGCGCTTACGGATAGTATTATAGATCTGAGGATAGTATTTTAAAAATGCGGACAGTATTGTGTTGATTCCAGATAGTATCTCCAATTATCTGGAAGATAGAGCAGGGCAATCAGAAGGGGAAGTGGTCATTTGGTGAAATGGAAAGAAGAAATGATGATTAAACAGCCGATTGAGAAGGTTTGGCAGCTGTTTTTGGACGAAAACGCCAAAATTCTCTACCCGAAACTCGAAGATCATGTGCTGGTGGAGAATGAAAACAATGAAACTGGCGCAAAACATGCCCAAAGTTATATGGAAGGCAAACAGCTGCAGACCTATATCGTAGAGACTAAACTGTTTGAAGATACACCTAACAAAAAAGTCCGCCACACCCGATTTGAGATGAACGGCCTCTTTGAAGTCAATTATGTCTTCACATTGGATAAAAAAGGCGAAGATCTTACGCTGTTCACTTATGAGGGGACACAAAAAGGACTGACAGTTACAGGGAAAGCCATGCTGATTGCCGGCAGCAAGAAAAGACGGAACGAAACAGTTATCGATTTCATGCAGCGGGTTGAAACCAAGGCTGAGAAATTGGGAAAAAATAAATGAGACTGAAAAAGCCTGATTTGACAGTGCACCTAAAATTTAGTTTTTACTCTAATTTTGGGATTGCTGGCATTTCAGGCTTTCTTTAATTTTCTTCTTGGGAAGGATATACTGATAAGAATCAGAAAAGTTTAAAAGATCAACTTAACCCTCGGCTGAACTCGATGAATTTTTGAAATATGGAAGGAGAGATCGATCATGATTGAATGGGAAGTAGAACGTGTCATCGATCAGAATATCGATAAAGTGTGGACGCTGTTTGCAGATGCAAATATCAAAAAAATCATGCCTCAAGTTGAGAAACATGAGCTGATTGAAAAGACGGAGAAAGAAATCGGTGCCAAGCATATGCAAAGTTATAAAGAAGGAAAGCGGACTGAGACATATATCGTGGAGACGCTTGCTTACGAAGATAAACCCGATAAAAAACATAAACAGATTTTCTTTGTGATCGGTAAAGCTTTTGAAATAGATTTATGTTTTTCCTTGATAACGTTAGGGGAGAACAAGACAAAATTGATTTATTCCGGATGCAACCAAGGCCGCAATTTTATCGGCAGGGCGATGATGAAAATGGCAAGCAATAAAAGCAATTCAAAAACAGTGGAAGCGTTCCTGGACCGTGTCGAACAGGAAGCGATGAACTTATAATTCAATATCAGCGGAAGAGGAAAGTGTTCTTGTAAATTTTACAGAGAGTAAGTATTTATGGTTAAAGATAAAGAGACGTTTATATTGAATATATGTAGTAAACTACATAAGGATTATCTGTAAAATACAATACCAGTCAACAAGAGACAAATTGAACTAAAAGGTTCTCCAATTAACGATATCAAAGTAATGGATAGGAATCGATAGTGAATAAATGGGGGTTTTTACTAATTAATCATCACGTTTAACAAATTAATGGAAATTCTTAAGGAAACTGTAACCTTTTCTGTTTTATTTCGCCTAAGCTTAAAAGGGGTGTTGAAATGAGAAGAGAATGTATTATATTACTGGCTTTAACAACCTTAATGGGATGTTCTTCGCCGTCGGACGTAAGCACGGGACAAAGTCCTTCGCAGCCGGCACAAACCACTCAGTCTGCACAGCAAAACGACGAATGTCCTGATGGCATCATAGATTGGGTAGATGTTTTGAAAATAAACGATATCCAGTATTCTGCGTTATGGAATGAATCAATACCGGTTGAAGAGAATATGAAAGGCGATGTGGTGGGGGAAGTAAGCTATCAAATGGACGGTAATGCCTGTTCGAATCACCAGATGCAGAACGGTGATGCAGCGTTTTTGGAAGTGGGAACTGAAGTATTCGAATTTATTGGCTACGATTCCGATTTCCGTGTAATTGCTAATGATGTGATTTACGAAGTGAATGAAAATGAGAAAGCCCAGACGATCGGTGATCTTTATGATATAGAAGGAAAAGTTGTGGGAATGAGTCTAAGAAGCTATTTCGACGGGAGTTTCATAACGGATTTGAAAGAAGAACATTGGAAGGAATTTCTCGATGAGTATTTGGCTCTGGAATACGTTGGCTTTGATAAAGTGTATGACGAAATCGGCAACGAGGACAGTGCATTCCTGGATATTCATTTGGAAGATGGCACTTCTTTGCGATTCGGTTATTGGACGGAAGCCAATGTGGTCAATCCAGGTGCGTATGCCAGTGAAAGGATGCTTGAGATCATCGAGCAATATCAATAAAAAAAGAACAGGAGAAAATAATGAGCATCCTAATTCGTGACATGAAAGAAGAAGACATTAAAGAGGTCCAGCAAGTTGCGAAAACGAGCTGGAACGACACATACGAAGGGTTAATTCCTGCATGTATCCAGGAAAACTTCTTAAATTCAGCTTACAGTGCTGAAATGTTGAAGCGACGCCTTGCTGTGTCTTCACTATATGTTGCTGAAGCTGACGGAAAAATTGTGGGCTTCAGCAATTTCTCGAAAGTAAAAGAAGGAGGGAAAGTGTAGCTGGGTGCTATTTATCTGCTTCCTGGGCACCAAGGAAAGGGATTAGGATCAGCTTTATTGAATGAAGGAATAAACAACGCACGGAATGTTTCACAAGTGTTCGTGAATGTGGAAAAAGGGAATGAGACGGGTGTTAACTTCTATAAAGCAAAAGGGTTTAAAAAATTATCTGACTTTGAAGACGATTTGGAAGGACATATAACAAGTATGATCCGCTTGGTGAAAGACCAGCTTAATGACAGAGAAATTTAACGTTAACTCTAATAGTATATGTAGATAAATACAAAAGGATTTAATAAAAAAACAAAAATGTAACAAGAAGTCAAAAGACTCAGGAGGCAAACTTATGAATGCTAACTACCCGAGACATATTGTTGCGGTTTCTGCGTATATAACAAATGAAGAGGGGGAGGCGTTGCTTGTCAAAGCGCATTGGCGCAAAGATACGTGGGAGCCGCCAGGCGGACAAGTGGAACAAGGCGAAGCGTTGGATGGGGCTGTGCGCAGGGAAGTTCTTGAGGAAACTGGGATAGAGATTGATATTCATGGAATAACCGGTGTCTATTACAGCGCAAGCAGTGAGATTTTATCTGTGGTGTTTCGAGCAACTTGCGGCATGTCAGAAATCAAGATACAGCCGGAAGAGATTTTTGACGCGAAATTTATTGCTTTAACAGAAGAAAATATCGAAAAATACATAACGCGTCCACACATGGTTTCCAGAACATTGGACGCCATGCAGGCAAAAGAGTCCATTCCATACGAGACATAGGAAGCCAGACCTTATAATTTATTAGGAAGATTAGAGAAGGCGAAGTTTAAAGTGTAAACTATAGGAGATGAACTGGATGAAGGATCAACTGCAAATGAAAAACTTTCCAAAACATATAGTCTCAGTTTCTGCATATATTACCAATGTACAAAACGAAGTACTACTGGTTAAAGCTCAATGGCGTAAAGATACATGGGAATTGCCTGGTGGACAAGTGGAATTGGGCGAAGCTTTGGATGATGCTGTATGCAGGGAAGTTTGGGAGGAAACAGGTATTAATATAACAGTGCAAGGCATTACTGGAGTTTACTATAACAGCACTAGAGAAGTTTTGACGATTGTATTCAGAGGATTCACTAATAATAATGATATTACTATTCAGCCAGAAGAGATTCATAAAGCTGAATTTATAAAACTTTCACAGAAAAATATAAGCGATTACATTACAAGGCCCAATGGTTTGTCCAGAACACTTGACGCCATGCAGGCAAAAGAGTCCATTCCATACGAGACATGGGAAGCCCGACCCTATAATTTACTGGGCCGTATCGAAAAGAAAAAGTTGTCCATCACTTAAATAGTAGAATTGAAAGTTCCATCAGCGGTATACAAATGCCTCCTATAGGGAGGTTTTTTTATTAGTTAAATTAAAACTCCCTTTTTTGATATACTGAATGAAATGGTATTGACTATAAATTCTGAAATCTTGAAAGGGGTCGCGGTCATGGGGTTTTTGAAGTTTTTTCTTGAGATATTGGTAATAGCGATCATCATTTATATAATCAGCGGCCGTTTGATGGGCCCCAAAGTCAATTTCCGGAAAAGGGTGCTTTCGGTTTCATTGGGGGTTGTACTTACCACATTTTTATATTGGTATTCCTATTTGCGTTTTACCGATTATATGGATTTGGATACTATCCAAATCGTTCAAGATGAAACATCTATCCTGTGGATTGGCAGTATGCTGCTGATCTCGATGCTGCTGTATCTGTTCCTGGAATTATTCGATCCAATGGAGCTGGGTGAATCAGGTGATCCAAAAACGGGCAAAGATTTCTTTTTGGTCCGTTGGAGAAGCCGTTTGAGAGAACAGAAACGGCTAAGCAGAATCCTGGAAATCTCTGTACGCAACGGATTTTCGCAAGCCCTTGATTTTGCCCGGCATCGGGGGGAGAATGACCGGGAATTGGCACGTGCTTTTCGCGTAACGCTTGAAGAGAGTGGCGGCATATTCATTAAATTCGGCCAGATGCTTTCCACCCATAGCGAGTTGTTTCCGCCTGCATTTATAAAAGAACTGGGTTCATTGCAGCAAAACGTCAAACCGTTGACGAGTGAACAAGTAGAGCGTCTATTGAATGAAAAGCTGCCATATCGGATAGAAGATGTCTTTGCTGAAGTGGATAAGGAACCGATTGCCGCGGGATCCATCGGACAAGTTCATAAGGCACTTTTAAAAAATGGTGATGAAGTGGTCATTAAACTGCTGAGGCATGATATCCGTGACATCATGCGGGATGATTTGAATTTATTGCTGGACTTTACTGAATGGCTCTCGAAGAAATCAGCATGGATTGATAATATCGGTATCCGCGATTTAGCAATCAGTTTTGCCAACAGCATGCGCGAAGAAGTAAACTTCAATATTGAGATACGGAATACGATTCAGTTGGGTAATATTATGAAAAAAAGTGAATACCATGTCAAAGTTCCAAAAGTTTATACAGATTTTAGCAATGACAAAATCATTGTTCTGGAATATCTGGAAGGCAAGAGCATTGCCAAAGGACAGGAGCTGTTCGACCGTTACCAGGTGGACCGAAGCGAATTCGCGCGAACTGTCCTTTTCTCTTATCTGGAACAGATGTTTTTCAACGGTATTTTCCATGCGGATCCGCATCCAGGTAATATCTTTATTGATCGTATGGATGGCAGCCCGATTATTCTGGATTTCGGTGCAGTCGGCAGGCTGTCTGATGAACAGCAAAAGGCATTGAATCTGTTTGTAATCGGAATTCAGCAAAATGATGCTGGAGTCATGACTGATTCTGTTTTGTCACTTGTTCAGGACAATAGTTCTATTGATCGTAAAAAATTCGAATATGCCATCAGCCAAAGTCTTATGCAAGTCTCATATATCGATAAGATTCCGACACGGGAACTGATACATTCCATGTTTGATATCGTACGCGATTTCAGCTTGAAGTTCTATCCGCCGGTCAGTACAGCTTTAAGGTCTTTGATTGTACTCGATAGCACTATCCATATAATGGATCCGACTTTTCATATGTTTAAAGAATCTAAAACATTCGCCAAAAAGTATAAAGCTTCTTATCTGTTTAAACCCTTTACACAACCTTCAGCAACTAAAGAAAAATTGGAAGAAGAGCTGGCTGTATGGCTTCCGGAGTTAATGAAAGTGCCTAAAAGACTAGACCGTCTTGTTCAGCGTGTTGAATCCGGCAAAGTGATCCTGCATCATGACGTATTTTCAGATAAACATAATTCCATGTTCGTCACGCAATTATTTTCACGCTTCGTATTGCTGATGACCGGCATCACATTCGGTCTCGTGTCAGCGGCTTTATTGGCCATTGCGCAGTTTATCGACACCACATATGCGGTATATTTAAATATAGCGTCTTACGCAGGGCTGTTTTTAAGTGTAGTATTATTGGTCAGACTGTCGATACAGGCAATTCGTGATATGAAACGAACGAGTGGCCTATAGGACGCTGTATGCTCACGCAGGGACACTGCAGGAGCCAAAAGGAGTGGATTAGATGGAACGACCGAGTCCAAGAGAGATTCTCGAACAGAAAATGCGCGAAACCCGTCCGTCCTGGACGCGAAATGCTCCAGCAAAGCCGCGTAAATATAAAGCCAGTATGAAACGGGTTGATGATTACGTTGTACTCGATTTTGAGACGACCGGCCTGCGTGCCGGCAGTGATAAGATCATTCAAATCGGCGCCGTCAAATACATTAACCATATGCATAAGGACACCATGTATTTAACGATTAATCCCCAACAGCATATTTCAAGCACGATTACACGTATCACAGGCATTACAAATGCTGATGTGCGTGATGCGCCGGTTATCGAGGAAGTTGCGCATGAATTGATCCAATTCATCGGAGGATTGCCGATCATCGCGCATAACGCGCCGTTTGATATGGGATTCCTGTACGCATTGGAGGAAATTACGCCGATTCCGGAGTATACGGTAATCGACACAGTAAAACTGGCGCGTAAAGTAATACCAGAGACACCGAACCATAAGCTGACGACTTTATCAGCGTTTCTGGAGCTTGAGCATAATGCGCACGATGCGCTCGGTGACTGTCTGGCAACAGCTGCGATTTATCAGTTTTGTATAGACCGTTTGTAATTTAATTAAGAATGAAGCACGCAAGCCGCTAATAAATGTGGTTTGTGTGCTTTTAAGTTATAAAGAGGCGCAGTAGCAATAGACAAGTGAAGGCAAAGTGAGAAGAGGAGCATCACTAGGTGTTTGAAGTAAAAATATAATTAAGTTTACATAATATAAATTATAGGAAGTTTAGTATCAAAACATAAGTATACTCATTATATTGAGACGAAAGCGATTTTTTAGCCAAATCAGGCTTGATTTCATCTTATTGATTATCAATGTGTTTTCGTTCATTTGAATACGCCGCAGTTTTTATCTTTTTGATAGCTCATTACTGAATTGAATTCAAATCTTGTCTCAAAATAAAAAACGAAATTGCTTTGTTTACGATCAGCAATTCCGTTTTGTGTTTAAGTTTTCTTTATTGATACTGACTGCTTCTTAAAATTTTCTTAATACATCTCATATCTAATTTTACATCGTCTCAAAATCAATATCTTCCACATACGCATCAATTACTGCAGCTTTGTTGCCGGCTTTAGCCATATCCAGCGCTTCTTTCAGTTCATGCCGGTTTTTAGCTGTATAGCCAATACCGCCGCAAGCTTCAGCAATCATCGCGAAATCAATATTTGCCAATTCGATATTCGTCGGTTTATTCCCCATTTCTTTCTGTTCCGTTTCGATCAACTGGATTTTCTGGTTATTCAAAATCACTATGATGATTGGCAGATCGTATTTAACTGCTGTAACGAAGTCTTGCATACCCATTGAAAATCCGCCGTCACCGATCAATGCGATTACCTGTTTATCCGGATACGCCAATTTCCCGGCTATTGCGCCAGGCAAACCACAGCCCATCGTCGCTATCCACGCAGATACAATCATTTTTTGATCTGTAAGCTTTAAATAACGCGCTGACCACAATGTCACACTTCCTACATCAAGCGAAACGACTGCTCCAGGCGCCAAAATTCGCTGCACTTCTGCCATTACATGCTGCGGCTGCAGCTGCTCCGTCTCTTTGGCCATCTCCTGCCCCAATTTTTCGTCCCATTTATCACGCTTTTCTTGAGATTTTTTAAGAAAATCATCACTTTTAGGCTTGATATTATCAATAAACCAAGCCATGACCGGTTCCAATTCACTGGCAATGCCAATAGTTGCCGGATAATATTTACCGATTACAGCCGGATCGATATCTATCTGAATGGCCGGTGCATCATTTGGCAAATAATCCCGGTATGGATAGGCAGTACCTGCTAATATCAGAAGATCCGCTTCCTTCATCACTTCCTTGGCCGGTTCAGTCCCTAATTGCCCGAGATGCCCCATATGATTGGGATGCTCGTCGGGAATCAGGCCTTTAGAAGGAAATGAAGCGATTAACGGCGCTTTAATTTCTTCAGCAAACATCAATAACTCGGCAACTGCACCTTTAGCCCCTTTGCCAGCTAAAATGACAGGTTTTTTTGCTGAATTAATCAGATCTGCAGCCTTTTCAAGGTCTTCTGCCGCCGCTCTTATATTAGGCTGCGAATACAATGCTGATGTCATGGGCTTTTCATATTTTATCTTCGTACTGAACAGATCATCCGAAACAATCAGTATAGCCGGACCATTTTCTGCGTACGCAGTCCTGATTGCCTGATTCAGCATATCCGGCAGCTGTTCAGCTGTCTGTACCCGCCTATTGTATACAGCCACCTGCTCAAACATCGATTCCAGCTTCAATTCCTGGAAATTATCCGTGCCGACTAAATCACTGCTTACCTGTCCGACAATCGCCAGCACCGGTACTTTGTCTTTTTTCGCGTCATACAAGCCATTTTGCAGATGGACCGCTCCCGGTCCCGCAATCGACATGCAGACGCCGATTTTGCCGGTCAGTTTGGCATGTGCTGCAGCAGCGAGCGCACCTGTTTCTTCGTGACGGATCTGGATAAACCGGATGTCATCTTCTTTCCGTAATTCTTCCATGAATTCATTGATTGAGTCACCAGGCATCCCGTAGATATGATCTGCTTTCCATTCCTTCAGTAAGTCTGTAACGTATGCTCCCGCTTTTTTATCAAACATCGGACCACTCCTTTAAGTCTTTGAATAACAGTCGATGACTTTAAATGTTCTTTCATTTCATTCCCTTTCAAGGGGCAATACTAACCACTAAATGGCTGCTCCACTTCGAAAAGAGGAGCAGCCATTTAAACCTTTATTATAAATTCATTTCTATTGTTAAGGGTTTCTCACTCTCAATTAAGTTTCATCTTCCGACAGCATCTCTTTGTACCTCTCTTTGATATGGTCTTCTTTTCCGATGATCATGATTTTATCCCCTTCCTGCAGTTCCACTTCGAATAGATCGAAACGCAGGATTTCGTCTCCCCTTCTTATGATCAGGAGGACAACGTCCAGACTTTCCTCGACCAACGTCCTTCCCTTCTGACCGATATAATCGGATCCATGTTTTATTTGAATAATGGCTACCATTTCTTCTTCGTCAAGGGCAAGCGCTGTCTTCATAGGCCAATCTTCCAGGTTGTATTCGGTGTCCATCTCATGCTCAAAACGATCCTCCAATCTGTTAAAGACCGATTTATTCTTGAATATAAATAAAAATACGAATAGAATCCCGATAATGATCAACAGCAGTTCTATTCGCAGGTCATTTGAAAGGATCGTGGCGATTGAAGATATGATTACGGCCAAAGAGAAATAACCGAATAAAATTAAACCGCTGCTGATTCTTCTCCGTATCGGATGATCAATAATCAATGCGGATTCTTGCGTCGTAAACCCGGTTCCAGTCAACATCGAGATGACTTGATAGCGGGCAATTTCCTTTTCCAGACCGGTCATATGAAAAAGAATGACTCCAATTTCAATAACCAATGCAATAATCACTGCATAGAGTGCTATAAATGCAAATTCCCACATAGAACCACCTCGTGTATTATAAATTTCCTTCCTCTATTATTTTTAAACCAAGTGTAATTCTCTATAGGATTTTGCAGCTGATGTCTGTAAAAGAATTGAAAAAATGGTTATAAAACGATACTTTCATGTGGGATGTTCGTCTATCCTTGTATAAGGAGGCGAAAATCGTGAACAGTGATCGCGTTTACCGATATATTTTTCTGTTAGTCCGCAATAAGGAAAATGCGGAAGATCTTACACAGGAAACATTTTATAAAGCTTTCAAAGGCTTGTCTTCATTCAATGAAGAAGCTTCCCCTGTCACCTGGCTGCTGAAAATCGCACGGAATGTCACATATGATCATTTCCGCAGGAAACGGGTCGTCCGCTTTTTTTCATGGGGCGATGAATATGATCAGGAAGCTGCATCCATCGCACCGGAAGCTTCAGCAGAACGGAAAGAACAAGTGATGGAGTTGCATAATGCCATTAATGGCCTTAAAAAAGATTATCGGGATGTCATCATCCTTCGGAGAATCCAGGAATTATCAATCAGAGACACGGCATACATACTGGGCTGGACGGAAGCTAAAGTGAAAACGAAATCCGGTCGGGCAATGGATGCTTTGAAGCAAGAATTAGCGGGAAAGGATGGCGTTATTCATGAATCTTTCTAAAAACCAGGATCAGCTTTTCAAGGAATTGAATAATATTGAACGTTCTCAAGAACTGAAAAAAGCGACGTATCTAAAGCTGCAGAACCGGATGCAAAAGAAACGCTCCTATCCTGTAATGCCTGCTGTCATCTCCGTCGCACTTGTTGCAGTCACCTGTTTCCTCGTTTTCTCATTCCTGAATGATCCTCCGGAAACTGCGGGGCCTCCTACAGATGTGGAAGCGATTGAAGAAGTGCTGAACACACAATTGAATAAACCTGAAGATGAGTTCTTCGACATCGTTTATGCGAAATGGCAGCGTATGGAGGAAGTCTATGCTGCAGATACTGAACTTACCAGCGATCCCATGGAAGGTACTCTTGAATTACTTGCCTATGATGAATACATCGAGAAGCAATTCAAACCATACTTCACAGACAATGGCTTCGACAACTTCAAAGTCCAGCCCATGGATTTCCATTATTTCTTCGCTATGGACAATCAGCGGAATTATGAAATGGAATTATTGGATCTGGACATCGAACAAAGTGAAAATACTTCGACAAATTACTCGTTCTCCGCAGAAGTCGAATATACCGATCCCACAGGCGGATCGAATGTATATAACCTGATGGGCAAGGCAATTGTACCCGAAAAAGGTAAAATCGGAAGCATCCAGTTTACAGATGTCGATGGTCTTCAGCAGCAAATTTCGGATGACGCCAATTCTTAAGAGTTAAACCCAATTAAATTTATCAAATATTTAATATTTTCTTTACTTTACATCAACAAATGGTTATTGTTTAGTTACAGCTACAAAATACCAGAAAAAAGGCCTTCCTTTTTTGCAACAGCGGCGGCTGCCCCTCATATAAATCAACCTGGTTGTGTATCCCAGACATTAGCGCTGACGATAACGCCGAAAAGGATTTTATTCTTTTCGGCGTTATTTTTCGGCCAGCTGAAGGAGTGAAAAATATGAAGTATTTTATCGACCACAAGAGTAAACGCATACACTCTCAGCAATTTGCAGGAGATTCCTGCGGGTTTGTTTCAACCCCGATTGCATACAGGGAATTTACGAACTGCCCTGCCTATGTGAAGCGGCTGATTGAAGACGAAAACTATTCAAAGTGTACAAATTGTGTTTCCGCTCCTACTAAACTCCATAAAAAGTCGATCAGTTGATAATATTTCGCCGGCACTGTAAATAGATCTGGGCTATTTTGACTTTCTTTACAAGAATAAAGAGATTCTGTATAGTAGACTTATAAAAGTAATTAAACAAGGGTGTGGGAACAGTCCGGCACTTCGACTTCTTCCCAACATTGCGCTATATGAATCAGGCAGAGTATTTCAGACAATAGAGCTGACAATAACGCCAAAAAGGAATGGAACATTCTTTTTTGGCGTTTTTTTTTGTTCAAAAATTTAATTGAACGTTGTTTTTTGTTTGAGAACTTGTTTGATCTGTCCGCTTGTCCCCATTTGTTATAAAAGGAGTGTTGCTTATGCCTGAGAGTCAGGCTGTTCAGTCACAGATTTCAAGCTATATATCAAAGTTTCTGAAAGACCATTTCGGCGAAAACCCTGAAGAAATGGAAGTACAATTTCACCCTCCCTACCTGTTGATTCATTTAAACGGTTTTTTATTGCCTCCTGAAAAGATGCTGCTCGATCGCCAGGAAAACAAACGGGTGCTTGAGAGCAGAGATTTAATGATGAATTCATTGAAGAATGATTTTCTTGAAGGTCTTGGCTCAGTTTCTGACTTTAAAGGAAAAGAACTATTCTTCGATTGGAATTTGGATAAGGAAAGTGCATTGCTGCTGGTAATTGCCGGCAACACTGATGCTGAAAGCGACTTTTCCGCTCCTCTTGGCGTACTTGAAGGACCCATAAAAGATATTATCGAAATGAACAGCTCACTTACACAGAAGAAACCGGAAAAAACAGAGTTGTTTTGGCTGAACAGCGATATTCTCTTGATTAAACGGACCGGCATACTGGTGGAAATAGAGAAACAATTGATTAAAAATGGTGCAACTGACAAATTAAAGCTGGCTAAAAGGCCATTGGAATACAGGATTACAAAATTCTTCAACCTGGACCATTTCTTGCCCAGCCCCGTTGAAGAGATATTTGTCGATTGGGATTTTCATCAGGAATACAGTTATATGGTGTTGATCCTGAAACGTTCTACTTCTTAAAAATTACAGTCATAAATGGAATTATTTTCGGCTTATTGCATCGGATACTTATGCCATACAATTGCTAGGTGGAAAGGAACTGCATCTCATGCTCAAAGAAAGAAGTATTGAAACAGAAGTAGGCGGATTTATATCGACGCTGTTGCGGAAACATTTTGGTAAAGGTCCTACTTCTGTTTATGTAACGATTAAACGACCTTTTATCATTATGCATTTCAGAGGTTTTACAACCACGATGGAGAAAATCCTTTTGAAGCAAAATGAATGGAAACGTGTATTGGAGACACGGAATTTATTGGTTCAGGACTTGAAACCCATTATTCGCCGACAATTGATGGAAATTGTGGGATGGACAATCGATGAATTTTATGTTGACTGGAATCTTGATTTTGAGACCGGTACATTTCTCGCCGTTTCTTCTGAAAAGGCTGACCCCCTTAATTTCGAATGGCCATCGGAGTATGACAAAGTCATCTTTGATATGAAACTTGAACAAGTTTGTAAAACATTACAGCGTAATCTCCATCAGACAGATACATATTGGGTCAATGACCGGACATTGTTGATTTGTTGGTCGGGCGTCTTAACCGAAATTGAAAAAGCGTTGATCAGGAATGGCCATAGTGAAATCCTGAAATATACCAAACGGCCGCTTGAGCGTTCGATGCTCGAAGCAGCGGGATTCGAATCTGTCTTTGAGAAACGGATACAGGAAATTTTTCTGGATTGGGACAACGAGTCCAATATCGGCTATGTCATCATGGTAATGGATATTAAAAAATAAACAGACACACTCGTCCCCTTTTATAGTTTCTGCATTAAAAATCCGGTTTGCTGAAAGAAGCAAACCGGATTTTTTATTTCGTATTCAATTAACGTCTCCCAGATAAATGGGTGAATCGATTCCTTTTGCCAACTGCTGCAATGGATGGACAATTGCTTTGGGATAGATGCGGTAGTTCGCCAACTCTTCAATCAGCAGCCAAACAACACCTACTTGGTGAGAATCCGGGTTCGTCGGAGGCAAGTACTCCAGTGTTGCTCTATGAGGCTTGCAGCGGAAATAATATTCAATCTGGTGGACTGCTGAATCAAAAGAGGCGTGTTCATGATTTTTGCCGATGTATTCTCGCATATGGAGCAGTTCTTTTACATCGACACCCGCTCCCGCTTCTTCGAGGCATTCCCTCTTCAAAGCCTCTGTCAAAGTTTCTCCGTGATTTTGCCCACCACCAGGAAAAAGATAAAAAGACCCTTCCCTGTCTTCGTTTTTTGTCAGCAATATCTTTCCGTTTTCAATAATAACTGCTTTTGCTGAATTTCTGATCTTCAACTTTCATTTCCCCTTTTTAAATACTGCATTATCCATGTCGATACGGCTTGAGATGAAATCTCTAATCACATTATAATTTCTATATATTTAATAGAAATCGTCCCGTCACTTCTGAATATGCTTCAGGCTGTTCGCTATGCACCAGATGGGAAGCGAATGGAATAATGGAAATATGGATATTTTCTTGTGCAGAGCTATATTCGACAGCACTGCGGCATTCGTGTGGACTGCTTTCTCCAGCAATCACTAATATGGGACAAGCTATCGCGCTTAAATCACTTGTTTCATTAAAAGGATACCAATCTTCAGATTGACCCAGTTTGATAAACCTTTTCCAACCTGCTCCGTGCAGCTCCGTAAAATAGGAAACGGCTTCTGCGTTATCCAATAGACCGGCTTGCATATCTGCATCCTGCTGATGCAGAATTTTCCAATTGCTTGGTTTCTCTTTCGTCACTCCAGATAAAATTAAGGTTTTAACTTTATCTGGAAAGCGTTTGGCAAAATAGATTGCTACAAGAGCCCCTAAAGAAGCACCGGCTAAATGCACTGATTCAAGTCCCAGGTTTTCAAAAGTTTCGTTCAGATCATTCGCAGAATCCTCGAAGAAATTGCTGATGTCCATTGAGGCCGACATCCCATGTCCTCTCAAATCGGGTGTAATTACTTGATAGTTTTCACTGAATAAAGCTTGTTGCTGGATAAAATCGGTTTTGGAAGTTTGAAGCCCCGTATGCAAAAAAACGATCGCCTCACCGCTCCCTTGAATTTCAGTATGTAAAATCATTTAAAAATTCCCCTCTCTGTTTTTACGAACAATTTTGCAGAAATGAAAGTTTCATAAATTCTTTCTTCTCCTCCTGCGCTAAGTCTTTCTCTTAATCATATATGAAGAACATACATTTTTTTAAAAAAATATGGAAATTATCAGGAAATCGGACAGAAAGATATTATTTTGGACAATGAAAAAAGATGCCAATCAGGCATCTTTTTGTCGGATAAAGATTTCAAAGGAAACTTTCTCTTATAGATATTCCTTTTCGATATTGCGTGTGCTTCGCACTGTGTCAATTGGCCGCACCATTTTTTCAATCCGCTCACGCTGTGCTTCGAGGAACGGCGGCAAGCTCAGTTTTTCTCCTAAAGTTTCGTAAGGTTCATCTCCCAGGAAGCCAGGGCCGTCTGTTGCCCATTCAAAGAGGATTCCTGGTGCTACTCTTGCGTACAGAGATTCGAAGAAGAAGCGGTCGACATAGCCCGAAGTGCCGAAGCCAGCAGACTGCATGTGATCGATCCATTCATTCAGTACTGCGGTATCATGGACGCGGAACGCTGTATGGTGCACGGTGCCGAACCCCTGCTGTCCGGCTGGCAGAATGGCATTATACTCGACGATGACCTGTGCTCCGTTTCCGCCCTGTCCCATTTCGAATAAATGCAGCGGACCTTCTTTGGCGATTTCGCGCATCATCATCACTTTTTCCAGCACTTCTTTCAAATAATCAAATTGGGCGATCCGGATATGGATCGGTCCCAAGCCAGTTATGGCGAATTCCAGTGGCACAGGACCATTCTGCCACGGCGTACCCGCCTCCACTCCTTCGTTCAATTCATCTGATACCAGCATATATTGCTGGTCGTCAAAATCGGAAAAGGATACCGTCTTCTTGCCGAACAATTCCTTGATGCCTGTATGTTTCACTTCATATTTATCAAAACGTTTTACCCAAAAATCCAAAGCGTCATCAGTAGGCACGCGGAAAGAGGTCTTATAGATTTCATTCGTTCCATGAGTTCCTTTAGGAATGCCCGGGAAATCGAAAAACGTCATGTCGGTTCCTGCTGAACCCTTGTCGTCGGCAAAGAATAGGTGATAAGTCTGGATGTCATCCTGATTGACAGTTTTCTTCACCAGCCGCATGCCCAATACGTAAGTGAAAAACTCATAATTCTTTTCAGCACTGCTTGTGATAGCTGTTACATGGTGGATTCCTTTTAATTCATTCATAGATTTATCTCTCCTCATATATTTATACCGGACTGCAGATAATAAAGTCAGCTTCTTAACGCCTGATAGCCTACTTTTTTCAAGTCGTTTATGATCGCTTCAGTTTCATCTGTATCCAATTCTTCAAACAAGCCATTTACTTTTGTTTCGTGCTCTGGCCAGATCCGTTCCATCAATGCCATTCCTTCTTCGGTCAATTGAGCGTAAGTGACGCGCCGGTCTTCAGAGCATTCGGAACGACGCACATATTTCTTCACTTCCAATTTATCTATAACATAAGTGATGCTGCTGCTGGCGATCAACACTTTTTTTCCGATTGATTGAATCGGCTGTCTGCCCTGATGGTACAGCAATTCAAGAACAGAGAACTCAGTCGGGTTCATGCCGTTATCGGCAGCATCGCTTTTGATGACTTCTTTTATGGCATCTGCCGCTCGAATGATGACGGTAACCGCCTTAAGATTGCGATTGGTGACTTCCACGTTTTTCACCTCTTTTAAATGTAATTCATATATCTTTAATTCGAGATAATCATACCATGTGCTTTTACCGACGTCAACTACATCGCTTGCTCGCAATATTCTTTTTTATCCTAAAAATATACAAAGCAGCTTCACTTTCACTTCAAGCCGATTCTGTGTATACTTTTAAATAATCATATAGAAAACAAAGTTTTCTAGGGTTCCGCAAGTATCCGCTTGGTCTGGTCCGAGAGAAAATGCACAGCTTGCTGTGACACGGAAGGACAAAAGCCTGGGAGAAACTGTTTATCAGTTGCTCCCAGGCTTTTTTAATTGGAAATGGAGGTCGTTAAAATGAATGTTGAATGGATCAAAGTGTATATTGCCGCTTTTTTTGAAGTTTTCTGGGTGATCGGATTGAAGCACGCGGAAAGTTTTTGGCCATGGACAGGAACTGTTATTGCCATCGTCATCAGCTTCTATCTCATGATCATGGCCGGCAGAAAACTTCCAGTAGGGACGGTTTACGCTGTATTTGTCGGAATGGGCACCGCAGGCACAGTGCTCGCGGATATCGTTCTTTTTGGAGAACCGCTCCAATTGCCCAAAATCCTGTTGATAGCTGTTTTGCTGGCTGGAGTCATCGGTTTGAAGCTGATCACTGATGACCATTCTGAAAAAGGAGTTGAATCATAATGGCCTGGCTTTCACTGCTTGCCGCCGGTTTATTCGAAATGGCCGGTGTCGCAATGATTAACAAATGGCATAATGACCGGCAATGGCAAAGCTTTTTATTGCTTCTGACCGGATTCGGGCTAAGCTTCGCTTTTTTATCATTTGCCATGGAGTCGCTGCCGATGAGTACAGCTTATGCTGTGTGGACGGGGATTGGCGCATCGGGTGGCGCGATTCTCGGTATGCTTTTTTATAATGAAGCTAAAGACTGGAAACGGATACTCTTTATTTCAATGGTCCTCGGATCAGCCGTCGGTTTAAAACTTATATCATAAATACTAAAGCACCAGAAAAGGAAGGTCGCCATCTCTTCGGGCGCCTTCCTTTTTTATTTCTTTTAAAATCCACCGGATTGCAACGTTGCATACAGCTCATCAGGCGTCGATGCTCCTGAATAATCCAAAGCATTCATACCGTCTGGACCTGTAAGATATGGATCAGCGCCATATTCCATCAGGATCATCGCTGTCTGAGTGTCCTCATACATAATCGCATTGGTCAATGCGGTGGCGTAGTCATCAGCGGTATTGGCATCTGCTCCAGCCTCCAGCAGATAGGCCACGGTGTCAGCCTGGCTTGAATACACCGCGTACATCAGTGCGTCAGATCCTTCAGAATCACGGGCCAGGATGTCGTCTCCAGCATCCAGGGCATTGTTGATGCCTGCAAGATCTCCCGCTGAAGCAGCTGACATCAAATCCGTCTGCCCTTCTAATGCATAATCCTCATCATAATAAGGTTCGTCCATAAAACTCGGTTCTGGGAATTCATTGGCAAATTGAGAAAATACAAGCGTGCCCCCAGCCAGCAACAGGATACTGATAAAGTAAACAGCCAGCCCCGCTCCTCCGATCAGCATCATGCCAAAGATGATTTTCCCGTGGTTTGGTGTATAGAGGCGTTCACCACTGCCTTCAAACTGTTGAATCGCTTGAATACGCTTTGGCAGCCGTGGATGTGAAGAAAGCACTTCGCTCAGCCACACAAAACCATTTGATTCTGTGTGGATCTGTTCACGGTAGGCATCGTCGTTCACTTCCACGTACATTTTTTTACCGATGCCAAGAAGCGTCAATGCACGTTTGGCTGCCGGTGCATTTTGTATAAGATATGCTGCATGGCGGTCGCATGTGTATTCACAGGAACGGCTGTAAGCCTGACTCAGAAACGGAATAAAGCCGGATGGCATAAGAAGGATATTTTTCCAGACATGGCGGCGTTTAATGTGCGCCAATTCATGGGCAATGATAAAATCCAGTTCCTCTTTCCCTTGTTCTCTTGCCAATTCAAAAACTTCCGAATACAACACCACCATATTCCTTCCGAAAAAGCGTGTCGCAAAAGCATTCAATGCCCCTTCTGATTGGATGACAAAAACGTCCGGCACAGTTTTCAATCCGATTTGTTTGGAAAGTGACTGTACGCTATCGTAGACATCCGGAAATTGCCGTTCGTGTACGCGGATGCCATTGCCCCGGATAGACCCGAGCATGAGTGCATTCGCAAACAAAAGAAAAGCAAAAATGCCCAATGCAATGGCAATGCCTATCACTGATATGAGAACCAGAACGTAGATAAGAATGCTGAAAACTAAACTAATGATGAAATAAGCTGTCTCTCTGTTTGACTGAATAGCCGAATGATTCATCTCTTTCTCCCCTTCAATATGAAATATCTTACATATAATAGCACAATATGCCTAAAAAGAAACTATAATTTTGATTAAATGATTTTAGTATTAATAGGTCTGCTCATCACTGGTAACAGCGTCTTTTCAGTAAGAAAAAAGCAATATCCTTCCGATCTTTTGGAAGGATATTGCTTTTCGACTCTCTGTATATAATTGTTTTTCTGCTTTGTCTTTATTTCATCGACGGATAGCAGGATCAATATTCAACAAACTGTAAATCACTCTGCTTAACAAAGATTTTGATCAATTGTCCCACTTCCATATTCTCAGCTTGGTCACGGGTTACCATGCATTCCAGCATTTCGTCTCCAGCTTGCACCAATGCCACATAAGTCCCCTGATTGAATTTCAATTTACTCACTTTTCCAGTGAATTGAACGGACGGGACAGTTGCTTGATTGCCGAAAGTCGCCGGCATCAATGTTTCAGGCCGAAAAATCAGGCAATACCTGCCATCGGCAAGTTCCTGGCCGGTATTGATGCTAATTTGCCCGTCATGTGATTCAAAGTTACGGGAATGGACCGTCCCTTCAACAATATTTTTCAGGCCCAGAAAAGAAGCGACCGTTGTACTTTCGGGCCGTTCATATAAATCCACAGGTGTTCCGACTTGGAGGAGCCGTCCCCCGCCCATGATGCCGATGCGGTCGGATAATTCAAAAGCTTCCTGGCGGTCATGAGTGACAAAGAGTACCGTGACACCGAGTTCATGCTGAATCGTGCCCAGCAGTTCCCTCATCTCTTCGCGGAGGCCGGGATCAAGCGCACTGAACGGTTCATCCATCAGCAGCAACCGGGGCTTGGCAACCAATGCCCTGGCCAATGCTACCCGCTGCTGTTGTCCGCCGCTCAGTTCATCGGGGTATCGGTGTTCAAATCCGCTGAGCCCTGTCATCGCCAGCATGCGCCTTGCTTCAAGAAGACGTTCTTTTTTGCCGATTTTCTGCATTTTCAAACCAAAAGCCGCATTTTCTTCAATCGTCATATGCGGAAACAATAATGGCTGCTGAAAAATCATGGAGAACCTTCTGGCTTCAGGTGCCACTTTTGTAAGATCGTTGTCACCGAACAGGATGTTTCCGGCATCCGCTTCAGTTAAGCCTGCAACGAGCTTGAGCAGCGTCGTTTTACCGCAGCCTGAAGGGCCCAATAATGAGAAGAACTCCCCTTCACGAATAGTGAGGTCGATTGGTCCAAGAGCGAAAGGCGCTTGCTGACCGGTTTTGGACGGTGCAAACTTTTTCTCAATCTGATTGATATGTAGACTTGCCATTTATTCGCCTCCTTCCCCGTTCGATCTGACGCCTTTTTTCTTATAATAATTCTTCAATGCCACGTCCAATGACAATAAAGCCAAAATGGCCATTCCTGCAAACATCAATGAATAAGCCGAACCAATAGCCGGATCACCGCCGCTGATGAATGGAAACAGCAGAATCGGCAGCGTTACAACCTGTCCTGAACCGATGATGAAAGTGATGAGGTATTGGCTTAAGGAAATCAGAATGCTCAAGCTTGCTCCCGCTGCGATGCCAGGCAGCAAATGGGGCAAAACGATATAGTAGAAGCGGAGCAAAGGTCCTGCTCCCAGCATTCGCGCCTGATTTTCCCTCTCCGTTGATAAGGTGCTGTAACTGATCACCACCGCCCGGACCATATAAGGAAGTGTGGGTGATAAATGCGCCAGCACTACACCCAGGATGGTTTCAGTCAGGCCGAACCGCAGGAAAGTCAGATGTATACCCATGACTGCTACAAACGGCGGGATGATAATAGGCGCGAATAGAATAGCCTCCGCCAGCCATTTCCCTCTGAATTGAAAGCGGACCAATGCATTGGCGGCCGGTACCGCAAGGACCACATTCACTATCGTCACAATCAATGCAATCAATAAACTGGTTCCGATGGACTGCCACGTTCTGGCACTGCCGAAAAGGATATAATCCCATGCCCGAAAACTGAAAGACGCTGGAATCAAATCCGGCCATCGCCAACCTGCTGCCAGGCTTGAGAGCAATAACGCGATAAACGGCAACCCGATGATTACAAATCCCAAAAGAAATAAAATTATTTTTAAAGGGGAGATTGTGGTATTCATTATTCCCACCCCTTCATGACATTCCAGCGCTTGCTGAAATAATAAGTGGCCAATCCGAGGCAAATAGTCATCAATGCCAGAATAATATTCACAGCCAAAGCTTCAGGACGGTCTGACAATGAGCCATCTGTATAAAGCTGGAACGAATAGACCGGCAGCATACCCGGATAAGTGACCCCCAGTAAAAAAGGGATTTCAAAAGCGGAAAATGTAAAAACGAAGACGATGAATACCGCAATGATCCAGGATGGCATCATGATCGGCAAGGCAATTTCCCGGATAAAATTCCAGTTTCCTGCCCCGTAGACGCGGGATACCTCACGCCACGATTTTTGGATTCTAGCCAGCACAGGGTACACCATCAGCAAGACGAAAGGGACTTCTTTCCATGTATAGGCAAGTATGATCCCCCAGCCGAACGGATCGTTGACCAGTACGGGAAAGTCCGTCATTTCATCGATCATTCCGACAGATGCCAACAACTTGGAAATGACACCGCTCTGCGTGAATAACAAGACAATGACATAACCAGCAACCAGATGTGGGATAGTCAAAGGCAGCTGAAACAGGCGGTGCCACAATCTGGAATTTTCATCTTCCGAATACTGGTTCAGCAGGAAAAGCGCAATTGCCAATAGACCGCCAAGCAGTCCTGCTAATAATGAAGAAATCGCCGCCACCCGTACAGTCAGTTCCAGGGAATCCCAAAAGCTGTCTGAAGCCAAAAGATTCGTATAAGCATCCAGGTTCAACTGGCGCTCACCTATCGCAGGAAAATAACCCAGGCTTTTCAGCAGACCGTCAAAAAGCCCTCCAAAAAAAAGGAGGACAATAGTGCCGGTGGCTGGAAGCAGCAAAAGGTATGGTTTACTCTTTCGCCACATTTTCCATCCACCCTTTTTCCAATATTTCTATATAATCCGAAGATAGTTCAGGCAGCCGGTTGTTTTCCAGTTCTTCCAACGGAAGCGTCGCTTCTCCGAGCTCCACATTATTCATCGCCGCTTGCTGTTCAGGCGATAATTTTTCCAGATCCAGCGCTGATAGATCGCCCCAGTTTTCAGGCGATAATTTAGCGGTCTGCGCTTCCGGCGACATCATTTCATTGATGGCCACCATCGCCCCTGCTTTATCGGACGAGTTGAATGGAATGGATAGAAAATGGGTGTTGGACAGTGTGCCCGCATCCAACAGGAAAGTACGGGTAGACTCCGGGAAACGCCCTTTGAGCACTTCGCTGGCGGCAAGGGCCGGATCGTAACTCATCGTCATGGCCACTTCCCCGCTCGCATAAAGCTGGTCCAGTTTTGACAAGCTCTCCGGGTAGGTCTCCCCATTGCGCCATAAATAAGGTTCAATATCATTCAAATAATCCCACATCGGCTCCAATCGCGATTCCAGGTCTTCGATTTGGGCTGCCGGCCGTTCGTATTGTTCGTGTCCGCCGGTTGTTTCATACAGCACATTGCGGATAAAAGCACTGCCGGTAAAATCAGGTAGCGCCGGGTAGGTGAACTGTCCCGGATTCTTTTCAACCCAATCCGCCAGTTCTTCCATTGATTTCGGCGGAGTCCCGACTTTTTGTTCGTCATGTACGAAAACGAACTGGGCTTTCCCCCATGGCGCCTCAAGGCCATCAACCGGTTCCCCGAAATCGTGGGAAATCTCAGGTGCCTCTGGATTTATGTACGAATTGAAATTAGGCAATTGTCCTGAAAAATCGCCAAACAGGAGTTCATTGTCTTTAGCGGCTTTGAAATTTTCACCGTTGATCCAAATGATATCCATGCTGCCGGCAGTCTTGCCGGCTGTTTTTTCATCGAGCAATTGATTGATAAAATCCTGGGCGTCGCTCACCGGAACCCGTGAAAGTTCTATATCATGCATTTCCTTCAGCCGTGGAGCCACCCAATCATCCAAATACCGATTGATATTGTCATTTCCGCCCCACATATACATATTCACTTCCTGCCCTTCGGCTTTATCTGTAATCTCTTGCCAGTCGGCGGTTAGGAGATTTTCCTCCTCCCGCTCCGCCTCCTCACTGGACTGCGCCGAGCATGCCGCCATCGTTAATCCCAGCAGCACAGGCGCTGTAATTTTTCTTATCATCATAGCTGTCACTTCCTAAACCGTTTAGTGAATGTTTACTCGAGTTCATCTTGCCGTTTATCGATCCAGCGCTTCCGGATGTATACAGGGATGATCGTCAGCAGAATAAAAACACTGGCCGCCAGCAGAATCATTCGCGGGCTTCCGCTGCCTGCGCTGCTGCCCAGAAAATTATAGGCGAACGTTCCGGGGATGATGCCGATCAATGTGGCAGATGCGAATGAAACGAAGCGTACTTTTGCAAAAGCTGCCAGGTAACTGATCAGATCAAAATTGATGACGGGAATCAGCCGGAAGATCAATACATACAGGAAACCGTTCTGTTCCATCTGCAACTGGATTTTCGCGGCTTTGCCATCCCATTCCTTCTGGATGATTTTCTTGCCGAGCCCATTGGCAACCGCATATGATAGCATTGCTCCACTGACCGCTCCGATGATTGTGTATAAAGTACCCAGCCATACACCGAAAACCAGTCCGCCGGCAAGCGACAGCAGCGATGCGGGAAAAAAAATCAAAGGCCTGACGGTATAAGCGATGATATAGATCACTGGCGCCCAAATCCCGAAAGATTCAATCCATATCCGCAATTGGTCCGCATCCACTTCAAATACCGAACGGCCCAGCCAGACAGCGACAATAATACCGCTAAGCAACAGCAGCCATTTCAGGACAAGCAATACCGTTTTTCTGCTCACCGGCGGTTATTATGTGACGCGATGCTTAAATATCTTCTTCTCATTTCTTCATACCGTTTCCGGTTGACGCCAGCGTCCGAAGTACCCACTCTGGAAGCCGAACGGAACTCAATTTGCTGGGCGGCATCGTTAAAGTAGAATTCCAGATCATCTTTGAATTTGAACACTTTTGATTTGGCGACTGCGTGGATATAATTATCCTCGTTTTGCACTATTTCGACACCTTGGTACCCTTTGAGCATGCCGATCAGGCATTTTTTAGCTTGCTGTCTGCTGTCGATATACGGGAATGCCTGGACGTATTTATCTTTTGATTTGGTCTGCGAGGACACTGCATTCGGAGTTATGGGCATTTCTTTCAGACGTCCATTCTTCACTCCAAGTTTTGGCTTCACATTGTTTTTGATGGCCATATTGGCAATTCCGATCCCTGCGGCCGCAGCGGCTCCATATATACCGATTTTTTCCGCCGGCAATTCACCGGCTCTTGCTTTATTGAACGTTTTGACCACGGGTTGATTCAAAAGATTGTCGACATATACTTTCTTGCCGATCTTCACAAGAACCTCACTGTAAGTCGGATATGGGTGAATGACACCAGACAGTTTCCCCATGTTGATATGAAGGGCTTTGATGGTTTGAATCTGGCTGATGATTTCTCCGGCACGGTCCCCCAGTATGCTGGCGCCCAAAATATAGCCTTTTTTGTCCAATATGATTTTCACGCTGCCGATGCTGCCCTTTTTCGTGTTGGCGCGGTCGATTTCAGCGTAGTCGTGTTCATAGACACGAATATCGTTTCCATATTTTTCACGTGCTTCTTCTTCCGATAAACCGGATCTGCCTAGTTCGGGATCCGTATACGTACACCAAGTGAGATTTTCGTAATCGATTTTTTTATTGATCGGCAAAATGGCGTTCTGCGTCGCAGTTATGCCCTGGTAATTTGCCATGTGCGACAGCTGATAAGGTCCTGTAACATCTCCGATGGCATAGATTCCTTTAGCGGCAGTTTCCATATGTTCATCTACGTGGATACTTTTTGAATCATACTTCACACCAGCTATTTCAAGGTCATAGCCTTCTACATTCGCTTTACGTCCGAGCGCCACTAACAGCCCTTCGCTAGTGATTGTTGTTTCCTTGCCTTCTTTTTCGATGGTCAAATCAATCCGGCCGCCTTGCTGCGACGCTTTGACTGCGGTCGCTGACGTGTGGATGATCACCCCTTCGTCAATGAGGCGCTGTTGGATCATGAGGACTTGATCCTTTTCATCTTTCGGCAGTATCCGTTCGAATTTTTCCACAAGCGTCACTTTCACTCCGAGGCGGTTTAAAGCCTGGCTCAATTCGACCCCAATGGCACCTCCACCGAGAATGGTCATCGTTTCAGGGAAAGAATCCAAGTTGAAAATGGTTTCATTCGTCAAATAAGAAACTTGATCCAGCCCTTCAATCGGCGGAACCATCGGTGATGAGCCGGTGGAAAGAATGATTTTTTTGGCTTCGATCCGTTCACCTTCCACTTCCACTGCATGCGGCCCGACGAATTTGGCATAGCCGTTGACGAAATCGATGCCGGATTTTTTCAGCACTTCGGGGGATTCACCTGCATAGACTTTTTGGATGACATCCTGGATATTTTTCAGAACGGCTGACGTGTCCACTTGCAGGTCCGGGGTGTATTTTTTCGCGTGGTGAACTTCTTCGGCAATGTTGATCAGCGATTTGCTTGGTATGCAGCCGGACCATGTGCATTCTCCGCCCGGCAGATTTTTATCGATCAATACAACTTTTTTCGAAAATCCAGCTGCTGTAAATGCTGCAGTCAGTCCAGCTGCACCTGCTCCGATTATTGCAATATCGTACATTTTTGCCATCTCAACCATTTCCTTTCTTTTCCTGTAATAAATTCAGTTTAGCAATAAAGGCTGAACTTTTGCTCTTATTTACCCTCGGCCACTTGTTCAAGCGGCTCCGGCTTCAAAAGTGAAATTGCGGGTTTGAAGTCAGGAGATATACTATACTGAAATCAACCCGACAATGAAAAGGTGATTCTATGCTTGATACACATGCGCGAAAACATGTTCAGCCTATGGTTGAAAAAACGGCTGATTATTTACTGAAACGCGGCTTGACTGCCGATTCTGTTACCAAAATCGCTTTTATCATCGGATTGTCCACGGGTGTTTTCATCTACCTGGACCAGCCATTGATAGCAATAGCCGCCCTATGGCTGTCCGGCTATCTCGATGTCGTAGACGGAACGATGGCCCGAAAAACGAAGCCCTCTGCCTGGGGGACCCTGCTTGACATCAGTTTTGACCGGATGGTGGAAATCAGCGTAATCCTTGGATTGGCATTCCGGTTTCCCGAATCGATGTGGGCATTGCTGCTGTTGAGTGTGTCCATCATAATCGCGATGACTGTTTTTCTTACAGTGGGTGCCTTATCGGATAAGCAGGGGATGAAATCCTTCTATTATCAGGCGGGGTTAGCTGAAAGAACAGAAGGTTTTATTCTGTTTACCCTAATGATTGCCTTTTCAACATATTTAACTGTTATTACTTTGATATTTTTGGCGATGCAAATCATTACAATCCTTCAGCGGATGGCCGAAGCCCGCAAAATATTGAAATAGAATGGAGGCGATAAGATGAAAACCCTGGTTTTGACTGGCGGCGGACATGCCCATCTGCATTGTCTTCAGCAGCTGGCAACTGACTTCCCTTCAAACTGCCGCGTCCTTTTAATTTCCCCATCAAGGCATCAATACTACTCAGGCATGTTTTCCGGATTTACTGAAGACGTCTACAGCGAGGAAGAAATCCGCATCGATTTGAAACGGATCTGTGAAAAAGTCGGAGCAGAATTTGTGACTGATCAGGTAGTTGCCGTGAATGCAATTGCCAAACAGCTTACCGGTGCCAACGGAGCGATTTATGACTATGATCTGGTGTCGTTCGATATCGGTTCCACTTCGGGAGCGCCGTCAGATATGAAACCGTATATAACAGCCATAAAACCGAATTTCCTGTTTCCTGATCAATTGCGACGAATACGTGAAACTGAAACTCCGGCAATAGTGGGCGGCGGTGCATCTGGGGTTGAATTGGCTTTTTCCATCAATGCCTGGAGAAAGCAGCAGCAGTTGCCGGCCAACACACTATTATTCAGTGCAACACCACTCCTTGCCGGATTACATAAACGGATTTCCAGGAAAATTGAATCCATTGCCAGACAGAAAGATTTGTCTTTTTTCACAAATGAATCTGTGGAGACAATTACTCCTGAAGAAATTATCACGAGTTCCGGACAGCTTTTTCCCCAAACCGAAATCCTATGGCTAACAGGGCCTAAAAGTTTTCCGGTCTTCCGGGATTCAGGACTGGACACAGATCCCACAGGATTTCTTCTAGTAAACGAATGTTTACAGAATGTCCATTATCCTGAGATTTTCGGTGCAGGCGACTGCATAACGATCCAACGCTATCCGATCTTGCCGAAAAATGGCGTTTACGCGGTAAGACAAGGACCCATCCTCTGGCGTAATCTGAAAAGCCGAATCGCTTCCATTGGCCTGGAGGCATTCATTCCCCAGGAACGTTATGTCTCGATTCTGTCGACAGGAGGCGGAGAAGCTTTTCTGACTTATGGAGATTTTTCGGCACACGGAAAAGTCCCCTGGCTGCTCAAAAAGCGGATTGACCGGAATTTTATGGAACAATACAAAAAGCTTTATGAATAAACCTGCAAATCGAAAAGGTCATTTATGTTAATTCGGCGGGAATTAGGGGTATAGAATGAACAATACGCGAACATATTAGAGGAGGAATATTAATGGACTCAACAATTTGGTGGTGGATTGCGCTCGGAATTCTCGTGGTGGGACTGATTATTGCAATCATCGGAGTAGTATTGTTCATCAAAGGCATGAAAGAACCAATGAAAAAGATAAAAGGTTCAACAGATAATCTGAAAGAACGCGTCGACGGTCTGAATTTGGAGGTTTCCAACCTCACCCACACAACAACCGAACTGAAAGAGGAAATTGCTGTGAAATCAGAAAAAGTCAGCGTCCTTGTCGATGCTGCGAAAGGTACTGTTAATTCTGTGGTTGATATGAACGCGGCTGTGCGAGCCATAACGGACAGAATCGTAACACGCTCTGAACATGATCCGAAGAACAAGCGCCAGGTGAAACGTTTGACAAACACTGCAGACAGCATCATCCATCTGCCTCAGGACCTGCAGACGATCAATCCGGATGCTGAACATGAAAATTACGATACATTATATTTCGGGAAAGTACGCTGAACTTCCCCTAAAAGCAACCCTTATAAGGTTGCTTTTTTTTCTTGTCAAAAGCTGGCCATGTATTTAAAGCCGACTCTTCCCCCTTCTGGATCAGTGAGCATACAATAAATAAATCAAATATTTTTGATTTATTCGTTGCGCTGCAAACCGAATGGATATATAATCAATTCATCAAATAATTTTGATCCAATCGGAAGGATGATCGCTTTATGAATGTCAGACCTCTTTCAGCTGAAACTGAAAAAGACGCTTTTGAAAACCTCGCTCTCCAATATAAGGCGTTGGCTGATCCAAAACGCCTCGAAATCCTAAATACGATTTGCCGGAAGAATTCCGCTTGTGTCTGCGATCTGACAGAAGTATTGGATCTTCCCCAGTCGAAACTGTCTTATCATCTGAAGATTTTATTGAACGCGCGCTTACTGAATAAAGAAACCAAAGGCACCTGGAGCTTCTATTCAATCAATCAGAAAGAGATGAACCGCTTGATTTCAAATCAGATTTGCAACGTCATCACTCCATCCTGTTAAAGGATGGATACTATTTTACTTAATAAATCAAAATAATTTGATTAAGGAGTGTTGAAAATGAAAAAGAGCGATTTACCGGTAGCGATTATCGGCGGCGGACCAGTCGGTTTGGCAGCCGCCGCCCAGCTGGCGGTCAGAGGAGAAAATTTCGTCCTTTTTGAATCCGGTTCAAGTTTAGGTACGAATTTTCTCGATTATGGCCATGCGAAACTGTTCTCTGCATGGCGCTATAACATGGATGCTGCTGCCAAGGAACTGCTATTGAAGAATGGCTTTGCCCTGCCGGATTCAGACACGCTGCCTTTTGCTTCGGAAATTGCAGAGGAGTATCTGCAGCCATTGGGACAGTTGCCGGAACTCGCACCTTTTATACATCTGAACAGCCGTGTACACCATATCCAGAAGCGCGGCTTGGATAAAATGCGGGATCAAGGCCGCGAAGCTATGCCGTTTCAGGTTACCGTGGAGAATTCAGGACAATATTTGCACTTTGAAGCTAAAGCAGTCATCGACGCGACAGGAACCTGGCAGCAGCCGAATCCGTTGATCTCCGGTGGATTTTCATCGTCTGACGATTCCATCCATACCCGCCTGCCGGACATTTTGGATAATGACCGGACCGTTTTTGCCGGAAAGAATGTGGCAGTCGTCGGGAGCGGACATTCGGCATTTAACTCGGTACTCGATTTGCTTGAATTGAAAAAAGAATATCCCGGCACTCAGATTACCTGGCTATTGCGCAGTAAAATCCAAAACTCATTGTTTGGCGGAGGCGATACAGATCAACTGGCAGCCAGAGGGGAACTTGGCAGTAAAATGAAACAGAGTGTGACAGCTGGAGTGCTTAACATTGAAGAAGAAAGTTTTATCAGTCAAGTCTCCCGGAATGCGTTCAATCAATTGCATCTGACAATTATTCAGGAAGAAAATCAAAGAATCCTTGGACCATTCGATGAAATCATTGCCAATACAGGGTCCCGGCCAGATTTCTCTTTTTTGCGCGAAATTCGGTATAAATCCGACGCTTCTCTTGAAAGTGTCCCGGCCATCGCACCGCTTATCGATCCGAATATCCATAGCTGCGGTACAGTCAGACCACATGGTGAAAAAGAATTGCGGCAGCCAGAAAAGGATTTTTATATTGTCGGGGCGAAAAGCTATGGCCGGGCTCCCACTTTCCTGTTGGCTACTGGCTACGAACAAGTGAGGTCTATTATCGCCTACCTTACTGGAGATATAGAAGCTTCGGAAAGAGTAGAGCTGTCATTGCCGGAAACTGGCGTCTGCAGTTCCCGCCCTTCTGCTTTTAATATTCTTAATAATGCCGATTCAGTGTGCTGCTGAATTACATGAAGAAGGCTCCTGAAAAGGAGTCTTTTTCTCCTTTTATAAGTTTACATAATAAAAATATTATAACATTAGTATTTACTTATATTATATTTCAGCAGAACTCATAGAAAAAACGCCTCCCTTAGAGGGAGACGCTTCCGCATTTTCTTATTCTTTATTAGGTACCAGATAAACATCCTGCACTTTTCCGTCAGAAGTCTCGTCCAGGACAAATGAACCGTTGGAATAACGGTCTACCGGTTTAAGGTTCGCCGCTGGTAATGTCAGTCGAATATTTTTCGTTGTTTCCAAAATGATCTCTTCATTGCCTGTCACACCATGTACTGCAATGACACGATGCGGATTCGATTTCAATTCACGCAGCATGACGACTCCGCGTTTTGCTCGGCTGCCTGTTTCGAATTCTGTGCTGCGCATCTTTTTGGCTGCTCCCCGCTGCGTTACAACAACAAGATCCTGTCTGACATCTGGATCCAGAAGAACCGCAGACACGGCAAAGTCTTTGTCTTTAAGGTTTACCCCTTTCACCCCGCCTGTACGGAGTCCAGTCAATGGAACTTCATCCAGAGGGAAACGAACGCCATAAGCATGGTTTGTGCCTATGAACAGTTCGGTTTCTTTCGTAACCAAAGCTGCGTAGATCATTGAATCATCTTTTTTCAGATTCATCGTTTTGATTGCCCGTGAATAACGCTGGACCTGATAGTCCTTCAATGCTGACCGTTTTACTTGGCCAAGTTTCGATACTGTAAGTATGCTTGCATCCGCGTCAAAGTTCTCAAACGGATATACCGCAAGTACTGATTCATCGGATTCCAATTGGACAATACTGGATAAATGCTGACCAAGATCTTTCCATTTGATATCAGGCAATTCATTGATTGGCTGGTAGACGAAATTCCCTTTTGTCGTAAAGATCAGGATGGTGTGCTGGGTATTCAGGTTTCCTTCAAACAGCAGATGATCGGATTCCTTCATAGCGAAATCACGTCCATTGGAAGCGGCGTGTGATCTGGTGCTCGTCCGTTTCACATAGCCCTCTTTCGTCACAGTAACTACCACTTCTTCACTTGGAATCATGACTTCACGGGTGATTGTAATTTCCTCGATCTTATCTTCGATAACTGAGCGGCGCGGTTCTGCGAATTGTTTGCGCACACCGGCAAGTTCTTTTTTGATGACATTTTTCAATTTGGTGGCGCTTGTCAAAATGCCCGTCAATTCTTCGATCAATTTCTTAAGCGATGCTTCCTCTTTCTGCAGCTCCGTAATATCCGTATTGGTCAGTCTGTAAAGCTGCAAAGATACAATGGCTTCAGCTTGCGCTTCGGAAAATGAAAATGACTCGATCAAATTGTTCTTTGCATCCCGTTTGTCTTTGGATGCGCGGATGGTTTTGATGACTTTATCCAGAATGGACAAAGCTTTCATCAGACCTTCGACAATATGCATGCGGTCTTTTGCCTTATGCAGATCGAACTCTGAGCGTTTTGTGACAATCTCTTTTTGGTGCGCAATATAGGCATCAAGCAGAGTCTGCAAAGTCATCATCGTCGGGCGCCGTTTGTAGATGGCGACCATATTGAAGTTATAGCTCACCTGCAGATCCGTATTCTTATAGAGATAATTAAGGATTCCTGCAGCCTGGACGTCTTTCTTCAATTCGATGACGATGCGCAGGCCGCTTCTGTCGGATTCATCACGCACTTCTGAAATCCCGTCGAGTTTGCGGTCAAAGCGCTGGTCATCAATTTTTTTGATCATGGTCGCTTTATTGACTTCGAATGGAATTTCAGTGATGACGATCTGTTCCTTGCCACCCTTCAATGGTTCAATAGCCGCTTTGGAACGGACGATGATTTTTCCTTTGCCGGTTTCATATGCTTTTTTGATTCCATCTACGCCTTGGATGATTCCGCCTGTTGGGAAATCCGGCCCTTTGATGACTTTCATCAATTCATCAACAGTTGCCTCCGGATTATCCATCCGCATGAGAACAGCATCCAGCACTTCGTGCAAGGCATGTGGCGGTATATCGGTTGCGTAACCGGCAGAGATACCGGTCGAGCCGTTTACCAGTAAATTAGGAAAACGCGCTGGCAATACAGTCGGTTCCATATCGGAATCATCGAAGTTCGGAATGAATTCAACAGTCCGTTTGTCGATATCGCGAAGCAATTCACCTGAAATCGCAGAGAGGCGCGCTTCAGTATAACGCATGGCAGCTGGTGAATCGCCGTCCATGGAACCATTATTACCGTGCATTTCCACGAGCATATGGCGAATTTTCCAGTCCTGGCTTAAACGGACCATGGCCTCGTAGACTGAACTGTCACCGTGAGGGTGATAATTCCCGATTACGTTACCGACCGTTTTCGCGGATTTACGGAATGCTTTCTCATTGGTGTTGCCTTCGTGATACATGGCGTAAAGAATCCGGCGCTGAACGGGTTTCAGCCCGTCACGGGCATCCGGCAATGCGCGGTCCTGGATAATGTATTTACTGTAACGCCCAAACCGATCGCCGATGACTTCTTCTAATGGCAGATCCTGATAACGTTCGATTTGCGTCATACGAGTTCCTCCTCAGCGTGGATCAGGTCGTTCTCCAGAATATTGCTGTCTTCTTCCATTCCAAAGTCGACGTTATTCTCTATCCACTTTCTTCTTGGTTCAACTTTATCGCCCATCAACGTCGTAATGCGGCGTTCTGCTCGTGCTCCGTCTTCAATCGTCACCCGGATCAATGTGCGGGTATCCGGATTCATCGTTGTTTCCCACAATTGGTCGGCATTCATCTCGCCGAGACCTTTATAACGCTGGAGCATATAGCCTTTGCCGACTTTTTTCGTGGACGCCTCAAGGTCCGCTTCGGTCCAGGCATAATCGACGACTTCTTTTTTGCCGATCCCTTTGGAAACCTTGTAAAGCGGTGGCAGCGCGATAAACACTTTGCCCGCTTCAATCAGCGGCTTCATATACCGGTAGAAGAACGTCAAAAGCAATACCTGGATATGCGCTCCGTCCGTATCGGCATCCGTCATGATGATGACTTTATTGTAGGCGATGTCATCGATCGAGAAATCCGATGACACCCCTCCGCCGATTGCGTGGATGATCGTCGAGATTTCTTCGTTTTTCATAATTTCCTCAAGCTTCGCTTTTTCCGTGTTGACGACTTTACCCCGAAGAGGCAAAATGGCCTGGAATGTGCGGTCACGCCCTTGTTTGGCGGATCCTCCGGCAGAGTCACCTTCCACCAGATACAATTCGTTTTTAGCGGCGTTCCGCGATTGCGCGGGTGTCAGTTTGCCGGATAATAACATATCGGACTTCTTGCGTTTTTTGCCGTTCCGCGCATCTTCACGCGCTTTACGGGCAGCTAATCTTGCCTGTGACGCACGGATCGCTTTGCGCACCAGAGATGCACTGAGGTCAGCATTCTCCTCCAGGAAATACATCAACTTCTGTGACACGACAGCATCAACGATACTGCGTGCTTCGCTTGTACCAAGTTTACTTTTTGTCTGCCCTTCAAATTGCAAAAGCGCTTCCGGAATCCGGACAGAAACAATCGCCGCTATCCCTTCCCGGATATCGGAACCTTCCAGATTTTTATCTTTATCTTTCAAGAGGTTGATTTTGCGTGCGTAATCATTGAATACGCGTGTCATCGCCGCTTTAGCGCCGGTTTCATGTGTACCGCCGTCACGTGTGCGGACGTTATTGACGAACGACAGGATCGTTTCAGAATAGCCATCGTTGAACTGGAATGAAAACTCGACTTCCAGTTCCTCCTGCTTGCCTTCGATATAGGCGACCTTGTGCAAAGTATCTTTTTCTTCGTTCAAATATTCAACAAATGCTTCGATGCCCGTTTCAAAGAAAAACTCTTCGTACTGTTCCTCTTCACTTCGTTTATCAGTCAATTCGATTTTCAGGCCTTTTAATAAAAATGCAGACTCACGCAGGCGTTCGCTCAAGGTTTCATAATTATATTTAGTGGCTGAAAAAATTGAAGGATCCGGACGGAAATGGATATTCGTTCCGCTTTCCTTTGTGGAGCCGATCTCTTCAAGCGTCGTTGCTGGCTTTCCGCCATTTTCGAATCGCTGGCGGTATTTCTTGCCGTCCCTGTGAATCGTTACTTCCAGGTACTCGGATAATGCGTTTACAACCGAAGCACCTACGCCGTGCAGGCCGCCGCTTGTTTTATAGCCGCCCTGTCCGAATTTCCCGCCAGCATGAAGGACAGTCAAGATGACTTCAGGCGTCGGTTTCCCGCTGCGGTGCATGCCAGTCGGCATGCCACGCCCATAATCCCGTACGCTGATGCTGTTATCTTCGTGTATGGTAACGCTGATTTTGTCGCCAAAACCAGCTAAAGCTTCATCTACCGAGTTATCGACGATTTCATAGACCAAATGGTGAAGGCCCCGTGTATCCGTCGAACCGATATACATACCAGGCCGTTTTCTGACGGCATCCAAGCCTTCGAGTACCTGGATCGCTTCTTCGTTATATGCCGTATTCTTCGTTTTAGCCATCTAATTCCCTCCAACAAACATCTGTTCGCATATCTCTATCTTTTAATCGTATCGATAAGTCGGGCATCTGTCAATAACCATAGAAAAAGAGCGCCAGGCGCCCTTTTCCTTTAACCGCTTATTTAAGGATGGCGTGTTCGACTTTGATGCAGCGGTCCATAATGACCGTATAGCCTTCTTCTTGTAACCGTTTAAATACTTTGTCATCCACTACATTTAATTGCGTCCAAAAAACAGGGCAATCGATTTCGGTAAATTCTTCAGCCAGCTCTTCTAAAAACTCACTGCGTCTGAAAACATTGACGATGTCCACTGGCTCAGGGACGTCCTTCAGGGACGCATAACTTTTCTCACCCAACACTTCATCGGCAACCGGGTTGACCGGGATGATCCGATAGCCCGCTTTTTGCATCGCCTCAGAAACCATATAGGATGTTCTGTTCGGATTCGGACTCAAGCCGACGACAGCGATGGTTTTGGCATTATCCAAAACTTCTTTGATTTCTTCTCTGCTTGGATTATTCAAGAGAATCACCTGTCCTTTTTATTCTATCATACATGATATTCTCGCTGTTTCATAAAAATCCTGCAAGGATTGTTTTAAGATCTTTTCGCGTGTTAAACTTAGAATACCAAATAGAGAGATTAAAAGGAGTCTACAATGGAAATATTGCTACCCGTTTTATTGGCTTATTTACTTGGTTCGATCCCTTCCGCATTATGGATCGGCAAAATTTTCTACAATACCGATGTCCGTACCAAAGGCAGCGGCAACCTTGGCGCAACCAATACATTCCGGGTCCTGGGTTCAACTGCCGGCCTGATCGTCACTGTACTTGATATTTTAAAAGGGACTGCCGCTACGCTTATACCATTGTATATCGATACGAACATCCATCCACTTGTATTCGGACTGATTGCGGTTGTGGGACATATGTATCCGGTATTCGCCAAATTTAAAGGCGGGAAAGCCGTGGCAACTTCCGGGGGCATTCTGCTCGGCTATCAATGGCCATTATTCATTGTAGCTGTTGCTGTGCTGCTGATCGCGCTGAAAATTACGAAAATGGTTTCATTGTCTTCCATGATACTCGCTGTAGTTGCTGTAATTTACGCCATCATTTATGCTGTTAATACAGGAGATTATCCTTTCCTCGCCGTGATTTTGGTTTTGGCGGCATTCATCTTCTATCGCCACCGGGCCAATATCGCTCGTATCCGGGCAGGCACAGAGCCAAAAATCAAGTTTATGTGACCCTAAAGCCGAAAGGACGTGTGCTTGATGGACATTAAAATCAGTGATGATGCTTTCAAATGGTTCCATGATGAAATGGAAGTCTCACCCGGAGAGACCGTTCGATTTTTTGTACGATATGGCGGCTCCGGACTCCAGCCAGGCTTTTCGCTTGGTATCACGAAAGATCAGCCAAATGAGGCTGCCGCTGAAGTTGAAAAAGACGACGTACTTTATTTCATTGAACAGAATGATCTCTGGTATTTCGACGGACACGATTTGACTGTAAGCGTAAATGACGATCTTCAGGAATTGGATTACTCATACGAATAAAGATTAAAAAGCCGGAACGGAAGAATAATTCTTCCATTCCGGCTCTTCTATTTTTTCTCCAGGCGTTCCAGTTGCTCCAAAAGATTTTCCGCTTTCAAAATGGATTTCTGAAGGTCTCCAAAAAGATCGAAATGCGGATAATTTCCCCGAAGATCCAGCCATTCGGGTTGCAGGCCATATCGCCTACCCCATAATTTCAACTTCTCAAGGTCGCTGCAGCCCACTTTCGTAACCGTGCTGCACCCCGGAAATCGATCATCTACCCAATAATGAGTCAAAAACGCGATGTTCCCTGCGTCAACTTCCTGCTTCCAGAGGTTTAACTCCGCCCTTTTAATTCCGAATGCCATGCTCTTCCCTCTTTTTAATTTCTTCATATTTTTCATGCCATTCAGGATAGATTTTCTGCAAAGAAACGGGACGGAAACTATCTTTCTTTACCACTACATGTTCAGATGTGGCTTTTGCTGCCAGTGTGCCGTCTTCGTGCAGGATTTCGTAGCCATATGTGGTTCGCAGGCGGCCGTGTTCTTCAACCCATGTACGGACGGTCGCTTTCTGGCCGTAGCGCATCGCTGCTTTATACTGAATCGAAATGTCGGTCACAGGTGACAGATAACCCTGTTTTTCCATTTCCGCGTATGTAAAACCTACATCTTCAATCAGCTTTGTGCGGCCAATCTCGAGCCAGATGATATAGTTCGCATGATAAACGACACCCATCTGGTCTGTTTCCGCATAGCGGATTTCTATTTCTTTTTCACTGATATGCATTCCAGTTTCACCTCTATGTCAGTATACAGAAATTGTTATTGAAATTCTAAGAGAAAGAGATTTGTAAAACGATATTCTGCAAAACAGCTTCGCTTTCCTGGGGGCTTGCGCTGAGCTAACTCGGACTCGGTTCCCTTCGTCCGAGTGGATCTCAGCACTTCGCTCGAAACAGAGTTGGATACCCAACTCTGTTTCTAATCCCCTGGGAGTCTTCGCTGCTTTGCTCCATATCTTAGAAACCCTTCTCGTACTGAAGTTGTTTCGTTTCCATATGCTAACTCGGACCTTCGTCCGAGTGGGTGCTCAACGCTATGCTGAGACTGTAGGGATTCTTTGCTGCTTCACTTCAACTCTAAAAGCGGACCTAAGCAAAGGCGCGGCTCAGGACTGGGTGGAGCAATAAGACGAGTGTTCTTCTCGGCTTATTGTGTGAACCCGGTCCATAGCGCCAAAGCGGTATATAAATGTCATTTCTATAATTCAGCGTATATAAAAAGGCTGCCCGAGGGCAGCCTTTTGTTTGTTTCATTTTATTCAGAAATTATACTTCAAGCAATTTGTTGCGAAGCACCATTTGCAGGATACCACCGTGGCGGTAGTAATCTACTTCAACTTCAGAATCGAAACGTGCAAGGACATCGAACTCAGTCACTTTGCCGTCTTCAGCAGTTGCAGTTACTTTCAGGATGTCGCGTGGTTTCACATCATCCGTCAAGTTGACTGAAATTGATTCGCGGCCAGTAAGACCCAGTGAATCTGCGTTTTGGCCGTTCAGGAATTGAAGCGGCAGAACGCCCATCATGACAAGGTTCGAACGGTGGATACGCTCATAGCTTTCCGCGATGACAGTTTTGATGCCTAATAGGAAGGTACCTTTTGCTGCCCAGTCACGGGAAGAGCCCATGCCGTAGTCTTTGCCAGTCAAGATAGCAAGGCCAGTGCCTTGTTCCTGGTATTTCATGGCTGCATCATAGATAGCCATCGTTTCACCCGTTGGCCAGTAAGTAGTGTAACCGCCAGTCGTGCCTGGAGCTACCTGGTTACGGATACGGATGTTGGCGAATGTTCCGCGCATCATAACTTCGTGGTTACCGCGACGGGAACCATAAGAGTTAAAGTTGCGGGGTTCAACACCGTTTTCACGCAAGTACTTGCCTGCAGGAGTATCTTTACCGATCGCACCGGCTGGTGAGATGTGGTCAGTTGTAATCGAGTCAGCAAATTTCGCAACAACGCGTAAGTCAGCCAATGGCTGGATCGGAGCTGGTTCTGTCGACATGTTTTCGAAGAACGGCGGGTTTTGGATATAAGTTGAATTGTCGTCGAAATCATAAAGCGCATCGTCATTTGTTTCAATTGCGTTCCATGCTTCGTTCTCGCTGAATACGTGCTCGTATTCTTTACGGAACAATTCAGGTGTAACTGTGTTATGCACAGCTTCCTTGATTTCGCTTGTTGATGGCCAGATATCTTTAAAGAAGACATCATTTCCATCTTGGTCCTGTCCGATTGGATCCACTTCGAAATCGATATCCACTGTTCCAGCAAGAGCATAAGCAACAACCAGCATTGGTGATGCAAGGTAGTTCGCTTTTACCAACGGGTGGATGCGTCCTTCAAAGTTACGGTTACCGGAAAGTACTGAAGAAACAAGCAAGTCATTGTCCAAAATCGCATCTTCGATTTCCGGAAGCAATGGACCAGAGTTACCGATACATGTCGTACAGCCGTAACCTACAAGGTTGAAGCCGATTTGGTTCATGTAATCCAGTAAACCGGAATCCTGCAAGTAGCCAGTAACTACTTTAGAACCTGGTGCAAGGGAAGTTTTCACGTAAGCAGGTGGAGTCAAGCCTCTTTCAACCGCTTTTTTCGCTACAAGTCCCGCACCAAGCATTACGTATGGGTTTGATGTATTTGTACAAGATGTAATGGCTGCAATTGCCAAAGAACCGGTCTTCATTTCAACGGAACGCCCGTCCTTGAAGTTTACAGTTGCTGTCTTGGCGATTTCAGCTTCATCAAGCGCAAAGCCATGCGGCCCTTCAGGCGCTGTTACAGCTTTGTTGAATTCTGTTTTCATTTGAGACAACGGAATCAAATCCTGTGGACGTTTTGGTCCTGCAAGGTTTGGTTCAATTTCAGAAAGGTTGATTTCAACAAGATCCGTGTAGATCGGGTCTTCATTTTCAACAGTGAAGAACATATCGTTCGCTTTTAAGTATTCTTTCGTGATGGCGATTTGCTCTTCTGTGCGGGCAGTCAGACGCATATAGTTCAATGCTTCTTCATCTACCGGGAAGAATCCGCAAGTAGCGCCGTATTCTGGAGCCATGTTGGCAATTGTCGCGCGGTCAGCAAGCGGCAATGTTGTTACACCTGTGCCGAAGAACTCGACGAATTTACCTACAACACCTTTTTTACGCAATGTTTCAGTGACTTTAAGCGCCAAATCAGTTGCAGTAGCACCGTTTGGCAATTCTCCAGTCATTTTCACACCGATAACTTCAGGAATCGGGAAATAAGAAGGTTGTCCAAGCATACCGGCTTCCGCCTCGATGCCGCCGACTCCCCATCCAAGAACGCCGATTCCGTTGATCATTGTCGTGTGGGAGTCAGTTCCCACCAATGTATCAGGGAAAGCTTCGAATGTTCCATCAGCGTTTTCAACTGCATGAACAACATTCGCCAGATACTCAAGGTTAACTTGGTGAACGATACCTGTAGCAGGTGGAACTGCGCGGTAATTATCGTAAGCTTTTTGAGCCCAGTTAAGGAATTGGTAACGCTCAGCGTTGCGGTCGAATTCCAGTTCCATGTTGATGCGAAGCGCGTCTTGGGAACCATAGTTATCTACTTGTACGGAGTGGTCAATTACAAGGTCAACCGGAATTTCAGGGTTGATCTTATCTGGATCTCCACCAAGTTTGGACATTGCTGAACGCAACGCTGCCAAGTCGACGACTACTGGTACACCCGTGAAATCCTGCAAAATTACGCGGGAAGGCTTGAATGGAACTTCTGCTTCTTTATTGGCATTTTTGCCCCATTTCGCCAATTCTTCAACGTGCTCATCTTTGATCACATATCCGTCATGCTGGCGCAATACGGATTCCAATAGAACTTTTACTGAGTAAGGAAGGCGTGATACTTTCGCGATTCCTGCTTCTTCAAGTGCAGCCAGACGGTAATAATTATACGTTTTACCATTTAGCTCAAAAGAAGTGCGGCTGTTGTGCAAACTGCTTTTTGCCATGTCGTGTTCCTCCTTTGAATCTTCTGAAAAGGCTTTGAGTAGCTTCTTTTCTCCTATACCATCATAACGAAATCCCAAGCATAAGTAAATTACATTAAAATTATGGAATGTGATAAGTTTTTCTAATAGCTGTTATTGTTTGCCATCCAATTCACTTAAGGTATTTTCCATCTGCTTTAAATGTCTTTTTTCATGTAGGCCGATAAACGGAAACCATTGGACCAAAGGCACATTGCCGAATACAGGATGCGGCATGGATTTATTTTTCAGCAATTCTTCCGGAGCATTGTCATAGAGTGAATTCAAGTTTGCCCGGGAGGAAGCCAATTTTTCTGTCATATCCACAAGTCTGATGAAATCTTCCGATGGTTCTGTATAGGATGGTGCATCCACTTTTATGGTTCTGCTGACAGTCAGCTGAATCGGTTTTTTCATTGCTTTCTTGCTGTTGCCCCGATCCAGCTCCTTCGAAATATTCCTGGCAATGACATTTTCCATCAACTGCAGATGGTCCAGTATTTGCATGGGCGACCATTTCCCTTCTGCCGGCTTTTCGTTCAGCTTCTCGTCAGATAACCCTTTCACCGCTTTAAAAATATCCTGCCGAATCGCTTCGTTCTTCTCTTTAAACATTTTTTCTCCCCTTTCAGCTTTTGTAGCCAGCGCTATTCTTTCCATACCCTATTATTTCCCTGTCAACGCCAACTTTTTGTTTTGAATTTCCTTTATAATTATGAGCGAATATTTTTTTCTTGTCGACTTGTTTTGAACTTTATGCTATACCCTTATGTATCAAAATATTCAAGGAAAATTATTTTTTAAATAACTTCCTGCGATTCAACTTCTCATATACCCGTGATACTATTCTCTTTTCGCCTACACGAAAGTACGTTCGCTTCAGTGCTGATTGTGGTATAATATTCAGTAAATAAAGACGCAGAGGTGAGCAGAATGCCTTATGGTTACGAAAAATATCGTTTGGAAAACGGCATCAGCCCGAATACTGTGATCCATGAAGTGCAATTGATCCATTCCCTTCTCGCTTTCCTGGCCAAAACTTATAAGAAGTCGGTCGAACCGCATGAAATACGGCCGGCCGACATACAAAACTTTCTACATGAACAACGTAAAACCGGCATCAAAGACAGTACATTGAACAGGAAAATCATTTTTATACGCCAATGGTTCGATTATATGTGGAGAATCGGCCGGATTCCGGTCGATTTCATGCCGAAATTCAAATACTCGGAGAAACTTGATCTGACTCCGCCGGACATCCACCTTAATTATGGGGAGCTGCTGGCAAAAAAAGACGCGGTCCTTGAAACCGAACAACTTTCCCTGAACGCGAAAATTTTATATATCCTCTACTTGCGAGGTCTTCGGCTGAGAGATATGGCTGCGATCGATATCAGCCATTTCGAAGATAAAGGACATAAATTGACACTATCCTTTGAAAAGAAAGATGGCTATATGAGCCGTATCGATTTTACTGGAAAAGAAATTACTGTTCTGCTCGAGGGAATTGAACGGGCCATTTTCAGGGGGACTCCATATCTTCTATCCTCTAAAGTGAATAATGAATTTACGATGTTCCAGATGGGGTCCCTTTCCGACTATACAGAAGCCCTTTCCTCATTCATCGGCATGCCGATGCGTTCGGGTGATATCCGGTTTGCATATGTCCATTATCTTTACTCGGAAGAACAGAAAAACCTGGAAGAAATACAGGAAATTTTAGGAGTATCCCTCGATTCGGCTTCCCGGATCCTTAAGGATTCCCTTCAAAGATTAAAGAAATAAAATACCATAGCGAAGAAGCCGGCAAAGGTAAATCCTTTGCCGGCTTCTTCGCTAATGATTGATTCTTGTCTCAAACCTGCCTGTCTGCCTAGGAGAAGAAACCGAAATTCAACGCTAAATTGAAGACAATCACCGTGTGGATGATTACAAACCACATCCCTTGTCTGTTCAATTTTTCAATATTTTCGTATTGCATGCGGTTTCACCCTTCCTTTTCTTTTTATTATACCGAATATTCAGTCTATTATCAATAGACTTATCTTTCCTATCTGCAGTTCAATATGGTTGAATAGAATAAACTACCGACAGGAGGAACTTATATGAAAAAAGCGTTGCTGGTTGTGGATTACACAGTGGACTTTGTGGCTGATGACGGCAGATTGACTTGCGGTAAACCGGGGCAGGCTATCGAAGGAGCTATATGCAAGTTAACAGAAAAATTTTTGGAGAATGATGATTTCATCGTTTTTCCAGTGGACTTGCATGAAGAAGGCGATACATTGCATCCTGAGCATAAACTATTTCCTCCCCATAATATCCGTGGAACCGGAGGAAGAGATCTGTATGGACAATTGAATTCACTGTACGAAGCAAATAAAGATAAAATAATGTGGATGGATAAAACCCGGTATAGTGCATTTGCCGGAACCAACCTTGAAATACTCCTGCGTGAAAGAAGAATTGAGGAACTTCATATCGTTGGCGTATGCACTGATATTTGCGTCCTTCACACGGCAGTGGATGCATATAATAAAGGATTTGCTATTAAAATTTATCAGGATGCGGTGGCCAGCTTTGACCCTGAAGGACATAACTGGACTTTGAGGCACTTTGCCAATACCTTGGGCGCACAGGTTTTATAAATTTTTCCTAGTCGATGTTTTAAATTTCCCGAATGAGGTTATATCAGTAGTGTAGCAATCATAACTACTAAAAAAGGAGTTGGAACACGATGGGATTCATTTTATTCTTAATCATGGGCGGTATCATCGGTTGGCTAGCAGGACTTATTTTAGGTAAAGATGTACCCGGTGGTATCATCGGCAACATTATCGCAGGTATTATCGGCGCATGGCTGGGAAGCCTGTTGCTTGGAGACTGGGGACCTGAAATTTGGGGCGTATTCATCATCCCTGCATTGATCGGTGCTTTGATCCTTGTATTCGTATTGAGCCTGATCCTTGGTTCAATGGGTAGAAACAGACGCAACCGCGCATAATTTAATCGGTAAAAAAAAGAGCGGACACCATGTCCGCTCTTTTTTCTATTCAGCAAATTCCTCATTATACAAATTGTAATAATGCAATACGTCCTCTACATATTCATCGCTGTGGTTATACTGGAAAATCGCTTTCTCCAAATCACCATCCGCTGCCCCGTTTTTCGCCAAATAATTTGCTGCGCTGTAAAGTGCATCCGTCAGATCATATGGATCAGCCACACCGTCGTCGTTCCCATCTATTCCATATCCACCAAATGCCTCGATAATCACCGGATCAGTTTTTTCGTCTTCGGGTATGTCCCCTTCGCCCAGTCCTGAACAGGTCGGATGGCCCCACCCTACAAATGTGCACGGCATGAACTGCATATGACCTTCTGCGCCTACAGGAGACAATAAGGGATCCATCGTAGAAAATCTGGTTTCCACCCGATGGTGCGCTGCAAGCAAAGTCCATGGGATGCCATATTCTTCCGCAGTTTCTTTATACAAAGGTATATATTCTTCAGGAACTTCCATTTCCCGGAATAAATTCGGCGTTTCCTTTAAAGCAGTCATTACAGTATCGGGATTGAAAAAATAATATACGATTATTGATAACGTCAAACTGACCAAAAGTGCTGGCAATAACGTGATCAGAAAAAGAAGCTTCAGGATGCCGCCTTTTTTCAGTTTTCTTTTTTTCTTCTTCATTTCTTCACGCCCAACTGCTTATTTTCTCTAGTTTAGCATAAAAAGCTCCTTATTTCTGTCGCCACAAGTACTATCTTTTCCCGATTTTCAAATGTAAAGTATTATACGGAGGTGAAGCAAATGTGGAATGATTTTAAAGCTTTTGCTTTAAAAGGCAATGTATTGGATTTAGCGATCGCTGTTGTGATCGGAGCTGCATTCGGTAAGATCGTGACATCACTGGTGGAAGATTTGATCATGCCTGCAGTTGGACTGCTGCTGGGAGGTTTCAGCATAGCTGACGCAGTGTATAAAGTCGGAGATGCCACGCTTAAATATGGAGCGTTTTTACAGTCTGTTTTGGATTTCCTGATTATATCTTTTTCCATTTTCATGGTCATCCGCCTATTTATGAAGTTCCGGCGCAAAGAAGAGATGCCGGCTGAAGAAGTTGTACCTGAACTGGATAAGAAAGAAGAATTGCTCGTCGAGATTCGGGACTTGCTAAAAAAACAACAGCTTTGATATGCACAAAAGACTCATTCCCGGTCGGAATGAGTCTTTTTTATATCAATTCTATTCGCTTTCATCCAATAACTCTTTTAAATCTTCAACAATTTCTTCGACCGGTACATCTCCATAACCGTCGTAATTATTAGCGACCTCGCCATTTTTATCCATCAGATAAAAACTGGTGCCGTGCACCACCTGATCACTGGAAGGATCGTTTTTGACAAACGATTTGAAGTTATCCTTAGCGTACTCAGCGATATAGTCCTGGGAATAACCGGTCAGAAGATGCCATTTCGATTCATCGGGTACATTGAATTTTTTTAGATAATCATTCAACACTTCAGGATCATCCACAGCGGGATCCACTGAAAAAGCGACAATTTTATATTGGTCTATTCCCTGTGCAGCCAATTCTTCCTGAATTGACGCCATATTGAAAGTCATGGGTGGACAAACGGTCGTGCAATTGGTGAATACAAAAGTGGACAGCCACGGAGTCCCTTTCAGGTTCTCGAGTGATAGCTCTTCTCCACGCTGGTCGGTGTGCGAAAAATCTTCAATTGCAGAATTGCCGCAAGCTGTCAGCAGCAAGACCAGGCTGACTATCCCGAATGCCATTATTTTTTTCATCGTGCCGCCTCCACAAAACATACTGCCTTCATCTTAAATGAAGAAAGCGGCCTATTCAACTCACATCCGGCACTGATTGTCACGAATTTGTGAAATCACAGCCTGATGGCGATCAACGCTTCATGTATCGCCACAAGCTTGGTTTCAACCCGGTGCATCAGATAAAATGATACAAAAATCGGAAAACCCACTTCCTGGATCAATCGCATCCAATCTTCCATTAGTTTGTCTCCTCCCTGTCAAAAATAAGATAAAAAGCCCTCCATTTCAGGAGGGCTCCAGTTCTTAAACTTCGTAGTCGACGACGTTCCGTTCAACTACCCGTGCACCTTTGGCGATCGCGAATGGCGACCCTTCAACTTCAAAGATATTCTGCGTAATGATGGTCTGCATGCCAGTCGCGAGTTCCAGAGCCGTCAGGTCTTCTCGCGGTTCTTCCACAGACAGCACCACGTCTTTGCCTGCCCCAGTTTCAAATATCAATTCCAATGTTTTAGCCATTCCCTATTCCCCCTTAGTGTAATTATGCGTAGATTGAAAGACTAGACTGCTTTTCCAAATCCATCAGCGGTTTGTTTCCGAATTCCGTCAATACGCGGGCTGATTCGAAAATCCCGGTTGCTGATGCCAAATCGGATACATTGTGGTACGCTTTCACTTTCTTCCTCGGTTTGCCTAATGCATCAAAGCCATTATCAAATGTCAGGCGGATGCTCGCCTTTTTGAAGTTGCTGTTTGCCATTTTGTTTCACCTCCTCTCACCCGCTATATAGACAGTTAAGGCAAAAAGGGATACATTTTTAATGAATTTTTTTTATTTTGCTCTTATAATGGAGATATCGGAAGGTTTGAGGTGAATAAAGTGGCGTTAGAAGGTTGGTTTTTATGGTTCATCCTGTTTTGGGTAGTGGTCCTTGTCGGTTTATTTGCGATTGGCGGCTATTTTATGTTCAGGAAATTTTTGAAGTCCATTCCGAAAAAAGACGGATTGTCTGATTTGAATTGGGAAGAATATTACGTCGGCAAAACCATCCATTTATGGGGAGACCGTGAAAAGGAATTATTGAATGAATTGGTGCAGCCTGTGCCTGACTTGTTTCGGCCAGTTGCCAAACAAAAGATAGCGGGCAGAATCGGTCAGATTCTATTGGAAGAAAAAGTTTCAAAAATGGAACACGAACATATTATCAGGGGCTATATCCAGGCGACTCCAAAACGCGACCATAAATTTTTGCGCAAAAAGCTGGACGAACTCAATATCGATGTCGCTCCGTATGAAAATTATTTTGAGAAATAAATAAAAAGAAAAGCGACGGCGCCCGTTAAGCTCTGAAAGGCGTAAGACGATCTGGCGAAGCGGCGTTTTTCCAGCCGCACAGCCAGAGTGGCTTACGACCCGAAGAGCTGGGCCGCCGGAGTCTAGACATAGAAAAGCGGCAAACAAAAACGCAGTACCCATCAACCGGGTACTGCGCTTTTGTTTTTATCTGCAAGTTTTTTAAATTGGACATACATAGCTATCCGCCAAGGAATGATCATTCCGAATGCCAGTATCCAGAACATACCGGCGAGTTCACCGATATCAATCGTAGAGCTGAGAATCACTTTGGCGAGCAACCGGACCAGTAATAATCCGATCAGTATGAAGATGAATGCCTTCGATTGCTTTAAATAGATTTCTCCTTCTTTTTCCTCAAATTTGGATGTCCAGATCAGCACAACCGAAAAAATGATGCCTGCGGCCAGCGCTTCGGCAATTTGTGGAGGCGCAACCCGGAAGAAAGGAAAAATGAACATCAATGCGCCAGTAGACATAAATAAAGGCGGCAATAGAATTTTTTTCACGGAAGCCGGTTTCTTGGCTGAGCGCGACCTTACAAAGATTGCAAAAACCCCCATAAAGACCGCTCCAACAGTTGTTATCGCCAAGTAGACTGCCGGAGGAATCTGATCAAACATTCAATCCCTCCTTAAACTCTTCATATTGTGAAAGCAACCTCTCGAATATGGGACAACTTTCTGTTTTGGCAAACAGCATATAAGAGGCTGCACTGTTGAATGTTTGCCGGTATTCATTCATGTAATCGATATTTTTCAATGGTGTCACCTGCTTTGTGATCAATTAGAAGCCCTGGAAATCGCCGAAAATCGGGCTCAGGATACGGATGAGATAAGTCATTCCATCAAAGAACAGTAAAATTCCGATTGCAATCATGATGAATCCGCCGACTTTCATAATCGTGTTATTATGCTTGCGCAGCCAGCCGAGGCGCGTCACGAAGAATGACAGCACAAAGAACGGAATGGCAAAGCCGAGGACATATGCGAGCATATACCATACACCTGAACCAGGATTCGCTGCAGCCAGCGTGTAAATGGCTGCTGTAATGGGCCCGGTACATGGTGTCCACCCCGCGGCAAACGCCAGGCCAATGATGAAAGTTCCAAGAAAACCGGATGGGCGGTTTTTAAATGAGAACTTTTTATCTGCCATCAGGAATTTTGGCTGGAACACACCGACGATCATCAGACCGAATATGACAATGAAAATGGCGCCGACTTGGCGGATCAATTCATCATAGCGGACAAACCATTCATAGAAGAATGAAGTACTGAAACCGAGTGCGATAAAAATGGTTGAAAATCCGAGCAGGAAGAAAAGCGTATGGAACATGCCTCTGCGCTGCATGACTTTCTTGTCGTTTTTAATTTCATCAAGCGACATGCCTGTAATATAAGATAAAAATGCCGGATATAAAGGCAAAGTGCATGGTGAAATGAAACTGAGGAATCCTGCACCGAAGGCCAGGAATAGATTAATGTCACTTGCCACTGTTTCCACTCCTTCATTATACTCTCCCCATCTTATCAAATTCAGCAAAAGAAAACTGCCCTTTTGCCTGTGAACTCTTTGTGAATGAGCTTAATGTGGCAATGGTAATTATACAGAACCATCTGGTCAAAAGCTGTTTCTTCTATATATAAAGAAAAACAGGAGCGAAGATCATTGGCTTCAATCATATTTGTCGCATATCTTTAATGTTGTGAAACTAGTGAAGCGATTCTGAGATATGGAGCAAAACAGCGAGACTCCCAGGGGATTAGAACCGGAGTTGGAACCCAACTCCGGTTCGAGCGAAGTGCTGAGATCCACTCGGGCGAAGGGGACCGAGGCCGAGTTAGCTAAGAGTTGGCCGTAGCTTGCAAGGCCGGCTCTTTGCGACGAAGCTAGCGCAGCGATGCAGGAGCACGGGTTTTTGCAAGCCCCCAGGAAAGCGAAGCTGTTTTGCGCAATATCGATTGCTAATATTATCTTTTTTCATAAAGGAAAACAGGAAGAAAAAGTTTTCACCTTTCCCTCCTGCCTTTAACAGAGCCTATATCAATTCCGTCGATCTTTTCGTCTGGCAAAAAGAATAATCAAGGTCATAATTGCTAGAATTATCCCCATTAGAATGCGTTGGTCCAATAGAAGATTCATGAAACGAAACATGGATTCTTGTCGGTAATCGGCTCTTAAATATTCGCCTTCCGCTTCCACGGCAATCGTTGCTGCGGGATCTCTTCCCTTAATTGCGTAATAGACAGTGCCAATTGGGTAATAGTTCGAAGCGTTGCCATAATATGCACCTGACATATCATCCGCCATGGTCACGACTCTGCCTATTGGCCCAGCTATCGCACTTTGAGGCAGCGGATCCTCTTCTGCTACTTCATAAAGTCTTCCTTCCCAAACCACAAATGGATATGCCCATGACAAAGCGTGTGCAGTACCACAAAAGACAAAGACCATCAGCAACACTAACGGAATGATTTTCTTCATAGGCTCCTCCATTGATCAAAATGACTTTTTAATTTCCGACATTCTCCACGATTCCATTTTGCAGCAGATACATTTTATGATAGAGGCCGCGCGCTGCCAACAGCTGCTGGTGGGTACCCTGTTCGACAATTTCCCCTTGGTGCAGCACAAGAATCAGTTCAGCGTCCTGTATCGTGCTCAATCTATGGGCAATCGCAATGGTTGTGCGGCCTTTCCGCATTTTTTCCAGGCTCGTCTGGATGGCGACTTCTGTTTCCGTATCAATATTGGCCGTCGCTTCATCCAGCACCAGAATCTTCGGATCAGCCGCCATTGTTCTGGCAAAAGCCAATAACTGCCGCTGTCCGCTCGAGAATGTAGACCCTCTCTCCGTCACTTTATGATCATAGCCATCCGGTAATTGCGCAATGAATTTATCAGCCTGCACAAATTCAGCGGCTGCCCTGATTTCTGAAAACAGCATATCTTGGTTAAAGAGCCTTATATTGCTTTCAATCGTGCCATAAAACAGGAAGGGATCCTGAAGGACAAGCCCCATTTTTCTCCTTAACTCACTGGCGCGATATTCTTTTACATCAACTCCGTCTATCAGGATATGTCCATTTTCGTAGTCATAGAACCGCATCAGCAAATTGATGATGGAACTTTTTCCGCTCCCCGTATGGCCGACAAGCGCTACCGTCTGTCCGGGCTCGGCAGTAAATGAAATGTTTTTCAAAACTTCCGCTTTGCCGTCATAGGAAAAGCTGACATTCCTGAATTCAATGCGGCCTTCCGCAATTTCAGCTGCCGCTCCTTTTTGGGCAGGCGCTTCGTCTGTTTCATCCAATAAATCGAAGACACGCGACGCAGCCACAATCGCCTGCTGGAAAATGGACAGCCGCTGCATCACCTGGTTGATCGGCTCGAAGAATCTGTCTATATAGGTCACAAATGCATAAATGACGCCTACTTCAATCGTCGAATTGAATGAAGTGATGCCGAAATAGCTGAGCAGCATGATCAATGCGAGTGTGTAAACGAGATCGATCGCGGGACGCAGCAGCAATCCATCGATTTTAATATTGCGTTTACCCGCTTTCCAATGTTTTTCGTTTATTTCATTGAATTCGTCCTGCATCCTGCCTTCCTGGCTGAATGCCTGAATCATGCCCATCCCTTGGACAGATTCGGAAATTTTAGCATTCAGCTGACCAAGCCTTTCACGCAGGTCCTGATAGAAAATCGAACTGTATTTACGGTAGATATACATGATCCAGAACAGGATCGGCAGCAGGATCAATGTAATGAGGGCCAGTCGCACATTCAGGAAGAACATTGCAATGTAAACACCGATAATTAAGAATATGCTCTGGATAAAACCGATGAGTACAGTGACGAACATTTCCTTGATCGCTTCTGTGTCATTGGTGACCCTGGAAACGATGCCGCCAGCGGGTGTGCGGTCAAAATAGCGCATGCCTAAGCTCTGCACTTTTGAAAAGACATCAATTCGCATCTGCTGAATGATTTTCAAGGCAGCTTCCTGGAATTTCAGCAATTGAAAATAACTGATGATGACGTTTGAAACCTGAATGAATAAGTAGCTAAGCGCCAGGCCGGTTACCGGACCTGTCGGGAAATTACCCGGAGTCAGATAGCCATCGATGAAGGTTTTGATGATCAACGGTCCGAGTACATCGCCAAGTACTGTCAATATCAGCAGCAACATGGCAACAGAGAGCATCTTTTTATGGGGGATCAAGTAAACGAGCAGGCGTTTGAATACGACCCACTGGTCCCTGCCGGTCAGTTCTTTTTGTTTTTCATTCATTGTGTCTCGCCTCCCTGCTCGACGAGTGCTTCAAGCCGCTGCAACTCATACATTTCATAGTAAATCCCTTTTTTCTTCATCAATTCATCATGTGAACCGATTTCCGCCACTGTACCGGCTTCCATCACTACTATTTGATGGGCGTGCTGGATGGCGCTGAGCCGGTGGGATGTGATGATTGTCGTTTCTCCTGTCCGCGTCCGCTTCAGTGATTCTAAAATCGCTTCTTCCGTTTTCGCGTCAACCGCGGACAACGAATCGTCCAGTATCAGCAATTCAGGCCTCATCATCAATGCACGGGCAATCGAAATCCGCTGCTTTTGTCCACCGGATAACGAAACACCACGTTCGCCGACTACTGTATTATATCCTTCTGTGAAATTCAAAATGTCCTGATGGATATGCGCCAGCTGAGCCGCCTGGTGGATTTCCTCTTCCGTGGCGTCCGGTCTCGCGAATGCGATATTGCCGGCGACTGTTGTCGAAAACAGGAAATGATCCTGCGGCACATAACCGATTGCCTCCCTGAGTTTTTTCTTTTTATAATCGTTGATGGAACGACCGCCAAAAAGAATGTCGCCGCTGTAGTTCTCAAATTCACGCAGCAATAAACGGAGAATGGCAGATTTTCCGGAGCCTGTCTTGCCCACAATCCCCAAAGTTTCTCCCCGCTTCAGCGTAAAACGGACATCCCGGAGAGCTGCCCGGTCATCATCTGTAAATTTGAATTCTTCAAGGTCGAATACGATATTGCCTTCAGGATGAATATCGAGCGCCCCTTTACGGTCGTCAATATCGACAGGTTCCGCAAGCAATTGCCGGATCCGGTCATATGAAGCCCGTCCCCGCTCCACTATATTGAATAACCATCCAAAAGCCAGCATTGGCCATACCAACAGGCCCAAATAGGCAGTGAATGCAACCAAGTCTCCAATCGACATATCGCCGTTGGTTACAAAGTAAGAACCGAAACCGATCGCGAGAAAATAACAGACGCCGATAATAGCTGAAATTGTCGGATCGAATAAAGAATCCACTCTGGCGACACGGATGTTTTCATCCACTACCTGCTTCGAAAGCGACCGGAAATCTTCAACGTCCTCTTTTTCCTGTCCGAAAGTCTTAATCACTTTCATGCCGGAAATGCTTTCCTGGGTTTTATCATTCAACCCTGAGAAAGCTGCCTGTGCATCGTGGAAACGAAGATGCATCAGCCGGCCATAATAATTGGTCATGTAAGCCATCAACGGCAATGGGATCAAGACAATCAAAGTCAGTTTCCAATCGATTGTAATGGCCATCGCCGCGATGACAAAACCGCCTGTCGCGATCGAGTCAAACAGCGTCAGGACACCTGCACCGGCAGTCATCTGAACAGCCTGTAAATCATTGGTGGCATGAGCCATCAAGTCCCCAACCCGTCTTTTCTGATAGAACGAAGGAGACATTTGAGTAAAATGGTGAAACAGCTGCCGCCTCAAATTTCGCGCTAAAATGATCGAAGAACCGAAAATCATTAAGCGCCATGCATAACGAAGTACGTACATGACCAATGCAGACGCCGCAAGGACTCCTAGCCATTTCATCAGGTAGGCAGGCGTCAATGTGCCTTTGCTGATTTCATCAACCACAAATCCGATAATGCGCGGCGGCAGTACGCCAAGCAAGGCAACGATCATCAAAAGAAAGATACCGATAGCATATTGCTTCTTCCTTTCTTTAAAAAACCAGCTCAATTCCAAAAAAACGCGCATTCCATTCTTCTCCCTGCTGTAATTTAATGTATGTAGTGAACTTTTTAAGTTTATCAAATGTTTCGATAAAATAGGAAGAAGTATTTCGTAAAATGAAATAAATCAGCCTTCCGCTGTAGAATTCGGCAAAAAAGAAACCAAAGCAAAAAATAATTTCTGCTTTGGTTCCTTTTATAGTGAACATTAATTTTATTGATCAACAAGCGTTTTCGCCAATTCCAATTGCTTGCGAACCTGCTCGAATCCGGTGCCGCCCAATGAATTCCGTCGTTCAACAGCCGTACGGGGCTCCAGGGTCTTGTAGATATCTTCACCGATCAACGGACTCGCCGCTTTCATATCTTCAAACGGCAGATCTTTCAAATAATATCCTCGTTGGATACAGGTAAACACCAGTTTTCCGGTGACGTCATGTGCTTCCCTGAAAGGCATTCCTTTCGCCGCAAGATAGTCGGCCAGTTCAGTGGCATTGGAAAAATCTGCGGATACCGCCCCTTCCATGGAATCTGTGCGCACTGTCATCGTGCGGATCATCCCTTCGAAAATCGGCAATGTTCCCGTCAAAGTATGAACGGTATCGAACATCCCTTCCTTATCTTCCTGCATATCTTTATTGTATGCCAGCGGCAATCCTTTTAAGGTGGTCAATAATCCAAACAGGTTGCCGTAAACGCGCCCTGTTTTGCCGCGGATCAATTCGGCCATATCAGGATTCTTTTTCTGGGGCATGATGCTCGACCCGGTCGAGAATGTGTCATCCAGCTCGATGAACCGGAATTCTTCACTTGACCATAAAATGATCTCTTCGGCGAAGCGTGACATATGCATCATCAGCATTGAAGCGTTCGACAGGAATTCGACGATGAAATCCCGGTCACTGACCGCGTCGATGCTATTGGCATAGACACCTGCAAAACCAAGATATTCAGCCGCCATTTCGCGGTCGATCGGGAATGTCGTCCCGGACATTGCACCTGCTCCAAGCGGTGAGATATCAATGCGCTTCAAGGATTCACGTAAGCGCTCTTTGTCACGCTGCAGCATCCAGAAATATGTCATCAGATGATGGCCGAATGATATAGGCTGTGCACGCTGAAGATGTGTATAACCTGGAACCACGGTTTCGACATGGCTTTCGGCTTGTTCAGCGATGGCCTGCTGAAAATGATCGACAGCTTGAATTATTTCACCGACCCGGTTTTTCAGGTATAGATGCATATCAGTCGCTACCTGATCATTACGGCTTCTCCCTGTATGGAGTTTTCCTCCGACTGGACCGATTTCATCAATCAGGAATTTTTCAAGATTCAAATGGATGTCTTCGTTTGCTGAACTGTATTCTAGTTCACCGGCATCCGCTTTCTGCTTCAATGTTTCCAGTCCGGAAAGGATCAGTGAAGACTCATCCTCCGTCAAGATCCCGCAATTTCCGAGCATTTTTACATGTGCTTTGCTGCCTTGGATATCTTCCATCACCAGTTTTTGGTCAAAACCGATCGAAGCACCGAACTCATCCACCCATTGTTCAGCCGACTTTTGAAAACGGCCGCCCCAGAGTTTGGTCATGATTTCACCTCTTCTTTTACCTGTTCCGTGACAGGCACCGGTTTTTTATTGACCATTGAGTTGACGACTGTCGGAAGACCCCATAATTCGATAAAGCCGACAGCCGACTGGTGATTGAACGTGTCATCCGTTGAGTAAGTCGCCAATTGTTCGCTGTATAATGAATTCGGGGACTTGCGCCCTTCAATGATTGAATGGCCTTTGAATAATTTGACGCGAACTGTCCCATTGACGAACTCCTGTGTTTCTTTTAGGAATGCTTCAAGCGCTGTACGCAGCGGCGAGAACCATAAGCCTTCATAAATCAGTTCCGTCATCTTCTTCTCGATGACCGGTTTGAAATGCGCCATTTCTTTTACCAGCGTGATGTCTTCCAGTTCTTTATGCGCCGCAATCAATGTCATGGCTGCTGGAGCTTCATAGATCTCACGGGATTTGATGCCGACAAGGCGGTTTTCCACATGATCGATCCGTCCGACGCCATGCTTGCCGGCCAAATGGTTCAATTCGAATATCAATTCTTTGAATGTATAGGCGATACCATCAAGTTTCACCGGTTTTCCTTGCACGAATTCGATTTCGACGATATCCGGCGTGTCCGGTGTGTCTTCCAGTGCATTGGTCAATTCGTAGGCATCTGCAGGCGGTGTCGCCCACGGATCTTCAAGGATTCCGCATTCATTGGCGCGGCCCCATAGATTCATATCGATTGAAAAAGGACTGTCCAAGTTAACCGGTATCGGCACATCATGCTGCTTCGCATAAGCAATTTCTTCATCACGTGACCAACCCCATTGTCTGACAGGAGCCACAACTTCAAGCCCCGGATTAAGGGATTTGATCGATACTTCGAAACGCACCTGGTCGTTGCCTTTTCCTGTGCATCCGTGCGCCACTGCTATCGCGCCGCATTGTTCAGCGATTTCTACCAGCTTCTTCGAAATCAAGGGACGGGAAAGCGCTGAGACAAGTGGATACTTACCTTCATACAACGTATGCGCCTGCATGGATATTAATGCATAATTATCCGCGAATTCGTCTCTGGCATCCACCATATAACTTTCGACCGCTCCAACCTGAAGCGCTTTTTGTTTAATGAATTCAAGATCCTTTCCTTCACCGATGTCCAGGCACACAGCCACGACATCATATCCTTCTGCTTTCAGCCATGGAATAGCCACCGATGTATCAAGTCCGCCAGAATAGGCAAGTACGATTTTTTTATTCAATAGAATAACCACCTTTGTATTTTTATACATTAATTAAAATTAATATACATACAATAACACGCATAAATATTTCATGCAAGTGGTAACGGTTGAAAAATCACATAAAAAAAAATACGGTGGAACCGGGTTCCACCGTACTGCTTTAACTTGCGTCTTCTGTTTCCGCGTCTTCTTCGTTGCCTTCTGTATATTCATGCGTATCCAGATCGATGCGGACTTCCTGCATTTTGCCGGTATCCATATTATTGAAGAGGAATCCGATTTCGTTATCCCTTACAATCGGCTGCCCCAGTATAAGCAGGCTGGCAAGTTGTTCTTTATTGATATAGGCCTGTAAAGCTTCGGATTGCTTGACTGATTCAGCATCGTTCAGGATTGTGATGCTTTCAGCTTCCGCTTGCAGCGGAAAAGCTTGCTCCAATGGCCCTTTATAATCGATTTCGACTTTCATGCCTGTACGGATGTCACTAAGAACAGCTTCAGTGCTGTCAGAACCATTGCCTGAATCCACTGTGACTTCTTCGTCCACCGCGAAATAGATATTATTGACCAACACTTTATCATTACGGATCTGGGTGATGAACCCGCTTTCCGTCATTTCAACTTGTTCCTGCTCTGCTGCCGCTTCTTCTTTTTCTTCGGTTTCAGCAGGTTTTGCTTCTTCTTCCGAACACGCTGACAAGAATAACATCCCAGCTAATAATAAACCCCATTTTTTCAAATCGATTCATTCCTTTTCCTGTTAATCGTGATGGCATAAACTTAGTTACTGACGCGTTTATTTTACACGCTCAACCGAATAGTTGCAATAAAAACAATTAGCAGTAAATTTAGGCTTCTTTGTAATGGAAGATTCCCTGATCATCCATCCGTTCTGTAATCAGGCCATCCTCCAGCAGATAATCGATTTGTCCGATCGTTTCCGACAAGGTTAAGCCCAGTTCTTTCTCATATGCGCGGGGGAATAACTCCACGGTCAATTCATAGACCGTTTTTTCATCGCCGCCAAGCATCGCGAGAACTTTCATCGCCCGCTCATGCTGCTTAGCAAGGCGTTCAGAAATCAATTCATGGCTGTTCCGCACTTCTTCACCGTGGCCGCTGTAAATGACTTCGACCGGCATTTTCAAAAGCCTTGCCAGCGAAGCGTTATATTGCAGCAGTGATTTTGGTCTGCCCATTGAGGGATCAAGCGGCGGTTCAATCAATGGGTTTGAGGAAACTTTTGCGATTACATGATCGCCGCCGATCATTTCACCGCTCTCTTTATTCCAGAAAGACAGATGGCTCTGGGCGTGCCCTAATGTCTCCATGACTTCCCAGCCGGGATGGCCCGGCAAAACGTCGCCTTCGTTGATCGTCATATCAAGCGGACGGCTGCCCATCAGGCTGAGCGGACGCTTCATGCGCTTGATCCAGTACAGCTGATCTTCCGGTACTCCCTCTTCTTTCAGGCGTTCAAGATAGAAAGCATCGTGAAAATCAAAAAATGCCTGATCTCTTCTCAACCAGAGGTCGTTATAAGGATGACCGAATAATTTTGCATTCTCAAAACCATCTATCCAGCCTGCATGATCGGGATGGTGATGTGTCAGAATCACTTGTTCGACATCTTCCGGACCGTAGCCCGCTTCATTTAAACCGTATTTGATCGCTTCCCATGCTTCAGGCGTTTTAGGTCCAGCATCGATGAGAGTCAATGCATCCCCTTTCAATAGATAGGAATTAACATCCCCGACCGCAAAAGGCGTCGGGATGATAATTCTATGCAGATGGTCATTTATATTCACGATAGATCTCCCCTTAAAAATGAATGAGTATTCATCCATCATACCGCTAAAAACCCATCACGTCACCCCGAATCGCTATTTGACAATCAAAATAGGTGTCCGTATAATTGATATACATATGTGAGCGATGATGAAGATCAGTAAAAAAGGTGACGGTGTAAAGAGAGTGCAGCTGATGCTGAAATGCGCACCTCCCTCTCCCTTTTTGAACCTGCTTTTGAGCTGCCTTGGAAACACGGCCGTAGATCCGCGTTAAGGATATCGAGTGGTGTCTTAATTGACAAAGCTAGGTGGTACCGCGGAAACACAGCGTTTTCGTCCTTGATGAACAGGGATGATTGCGCTTTTTATTTTGAGAAAAGGAAGTGGAGAAAGATGAAAATTGTATGTGTAGGAGCCGGATCAATGGCTGAATCCATGATTCATGGGTGGATCAATAAACGGATAATGAAACCTGAAGAAATTTCGGTAATGAACAGATCGGATTATGAACGCCTGGAATTTTTGCATGACGAATACGGCGTCAATATCGTCGACGAAGACAAGACAGAGTTAAAAGACGCGAATTTCATCTTATTAGCAATGAAACCGAAAGATGTTGCTGCTGCGCTTGCCGGCATCAAAAAGAAATTGACAGGCAATACAGTGATTGTCTCCGTAGCTGCGGGAGTGTCGATTGAAACGATCCAGCGCCATGTCGGGAACTTCCCGGTTGCACGGGCGATGCCGAACACCTCGGCTCAAGTCGGAAAATCCGCAACAGGCGTAGCCTGGAGCAAATATGTGACGAAAGAACAGCAGCACGAACTTCGCAATCTGCTATCATCCATCGGCAGCGTGACTGTGGTCGAAGAAGATCAATTGCACGCGCTGACAGGCGTGGCCGGAAGCGGGCCTGCATACCTGTATTACTTCGCGGAAGCGATGCGAGAAGCGGGTGTGGCAAACGGACTGTCGGCTGCAGATTCAAAAAAATTGGTGCGCCAGACTTTCTTAGGTGCAGCCGAGATGATGCAGCAGGAAGATTTTGCGGAATTGCGCCGGAAAGTGACCAGCCCGAACGGTACAACAGCGGCAGGACTGGATTCACTTGCCGAGAATAATTTCAAGGACATCGTGGAGCAATGTGTCAGCGCTGCAGCAGCAAGGTCCCGAGAGCTTGGCAAGGAATTCAAATAATTCTTCCGGTATACTGTAATGTATGTATAGAGGAGGATTATTCATGGCGAAACTTTTTGAAAATTTAACTATAAAAAATGTGACTTTCAAAAACAGGATCGTAATGGCACCCATGTGCATGTATGAAAGCGATGGGGAGGATGGCCGCGTCACTGACTGGCACCGGATCCATTACCCGAGCCGCGCAGTGGGCGGTTCCGGTCTGATCATGCTTGAAGCGACCGCGGTTCAGCCGCAAGGCCGCATTTCTGCCCGCGACCTCGGCATATGGGAAGACTCACATGTTGAGGGGCTGACCGAACTTGTGCGACTGATAAAAATTTCAGGCGCCAAAACCGCCATCCAATTGGCGCATGCCGGGAGAAAAGCGACGGTCGAAGGTGAAATCCAGGCCCCATCACCCCTGCCTTTCAATGAAAATTATAAGACTCCTGTTGAAATGGCAAAGCAGGAAATTAAAGAGACTGTCAATGCCTTTAAACAGGGCGCCATCCGGTCGGATCAAGCCGGCTTTGATGTCATCGAACTGCATGCGGCACACGGATATTTGATCAACGAGTTCCTCTCACCCCTGACAAATAAGCGGACGGATGAATACGGAGGCAGTGCCGAAAACCGGTACCGCTTTCTGCGGGAAATCATTGATGCGGTCAACGAGGTATGGCAGAAACCCCTTTTCGTCAGAATTTCAGCCCACGATTATACAGATGGCGGCATGACTCCTGAGCTGTATATTGAAATGGCGAGCTGGATGAAACAACAAGGCGTGGATCTGATCGATGTCAGCTCCGGCGCTCTGGTGCCTGCCAATATTCCCGTTTATCCAGGTTATCAGGTCAAATTTGCCGAAACAATCCGACAAGGAGCAAATATACCGACCGGCGCAGTCGGCTTGATCACAAGTCCCCTGCAGGCTGAAGAAATCCTTCAGAATGACCGGGCGGATATGGTGTTCCTTGCCCGCGAACTGCTCCGCGACCCTTACTGGCCTTACCGTGCATCCAAAGAGCTTGGAGCTGAAATAGAAGCTCCTGTGCCTTATAAACGGGGATGGGTATAAGTCAGTTGCAAAATAGAGTAGATTTAGTATAATAAGAATATAATGAGTACTATATAAGTAACGCAAAAAACCGAATGCTTTGGCATTCGGCCAGCTGTATGCCGCGATCTTAGAGCGGTTGGCTGGAATTCAAGGCATTAAATAACCGTCATTCCACGCCACATGGGACGGTTATTTTTTTTTATTTGCGACTAAAATCATTGAAATGATCAGGCTCAAGCCGCTGATCGTCAGCCCGATGCTCGTAAAGACCAATCCAAATGATTCATAAACCGTCATATCACCACCCCCTTTCCTTGGGGAATGGCCAAACCGCCCTCATACAGCTGTAACTTCATTTTATCACAAACAGAACGTTTGTTCTATTATTTAGCTGAAAATAAATCGAAATATCCATAATAATGAATTTTTTTTTATTTGAACTGGGAATAATTCCTACAAATCTCTTTAGCTCATTATATATTTTGCTTTATTCGCATAGTAATCTCTTTTCCATAAAAAAAGAAGCCTTGTTTTTTACAAGACTTCCGCATCCGTCGCTTATAGCTTTTTCAACCGCCGCTCATGGATTTTCCATTCAAACTCATCGAAATCATGTGCAATAAAGGATTGTTCATGTACATTGCGCATTTCTTTCACCAGCTGCTTTTCGTCTTCCGGCAGGAATCGGGAGCTCATATGATTGACGAGCAGCGTAGCGGCATCCGCTTGTTTCGCAGTTTCTGCCGCTTCCTTTATCGTTGAGTGCCCATACTCGCCTGCCAATTTTTCTGTAGTCGCATCAAAAGTCCCTTCATGGACGAGCACATCCGCATTCCGGCCAAGTTCAATCGCTGCTTGGCAAAATCGGGTATCACCGAGTATGGTGACTATGAAGCCCTTTTGTCCTGGTTCTGTGACATCGACACTTTTGATGATTGAACCGTCGTCCAAAGTAACATCTTCCCCGCTTTTCAGTTTTGCCAACAGCGGCCCTTTTGGAACCCCTTTTTCCTTCGCCTGGTCAATCAGCAGTCTCGGCGGCAGCGGTTTTTGTTCGATCCTGAAACCATAGGACGGGATGACATGATCGAGTTTTGCAGTTGTGACCTTCATTGATTCGTCTTCAAAAATGTTCCCTTCCAAGTCCTCAATAATACGAATCGTATAATTGAGATGCGTTCTGCTGATACGCAGAACACTTTCTACAAACTCTTTTATCCCCGGCGGCCCGTAGATTTCAACCGGTTCATCGCCGCCCTGGAACGACCGGGATCCCAGGAGTCCCGGCAAACCATAAATGTGATCCCCATGAAGATGAGTGATAAAGATCTTCTCGATCTTCCGTGGTTTTAATGTTGTGTGGAGAATCTGGTGCTGCGTCGCCTCCCCGCAATCAAATAGCCAAACAGCACCCCTCTCCTCCAGGAGTTTTAGCGCTAAAGCCGAAGTATTGCGTTGTTTGGATGGCATGCCCGCTCCTGTCCCCAAAAATAATAATTGCATACATTTCCTACTTTCTTTCGTGATCATCCAGAAAATCTTTGCTGAAACTGGTTTTGGAATCGTAATTGCTTTTTTTCGATTTAGTGCCTTTTGATAAAACAGATTTACCGAATTTTTTTTCCAGCTTGGACATCAGATCAAGAATCGGTTCATCTTTTACATGTTCCTGAAAATTGAACAGCGATAATTGTTCGGTCATTTCACCTTTGTCCACAACATTCGATACCGTCACGCCGACCAGGCGGAGCGGTTCCCCGTTCCAATGCTTCGTAAATAAACTCCAGGCATTACGGTTGATATCATCCGCTTTCCAGACAGTATTCTTTAAAGTCAGACTCCGGGTACGGTTTTGCCAATCGGAACTGCGTGTCTGTATACTGACAGTCGGACCTGCCAATTCTTTGGCTTCAAGCCGGCTGGCCACTTTATCGCTTAATTGCCGAAAAATCTTTTTCAGGTTTTCTTCATCGGTTTCATCGATCGGCAAAGTTGTGGAAGTGCCGACACTTTTCGTGTCATATATCGAATCGGGATCCACTTCACGGCTGTCGATGCCATTAGCGCGAGCTTGCAGCCTGATGCCGTTTTTCCCCATTTTCTCTTTAATAAGTCCTGGATTGGCCGTGGCCAGATCCCCTATTGTCAAAATTCCCAGCCGCTTCAATTTTTCGGCCGTACTATCCCCGATTCCATGCATTTCAATCACCGGCAGCGGCCACAGCATTTTTTGGATATCCCTCTTGCGCAGAATCGTGACACCCATCGGCTTTTTCATATCGGAAGCTGTTTTTGCCAGGAATTTATTCGGTGCAATGCCGATTGAACAAGGCAGATCCAGTTCAGCTTTGATACGCATCTGCAGTTCTTCCGCCAGCCCTGGCGCTGAGCGTTCATCAAGCAGATCCGTTACATCCAGATAAGCTTCATCTATTGAGACAGGTTCAACCTGAAGTGTATACGAACGAAGAATATCGAACATCGCTTTTGAAGCAGCCCGATAACGCTCAAAATTCGGAGGCAATAGAATCAATTCCGGAAATTTCCTTTTTGCTTCATGGACCTGCATTGTGGTGTAGATGCCATGTGCTCTCGCTTCGTAGGAACAAGTGACGATGATGCCTCGCCTTTCCTTCGGATTACCGGCAATGGCAAGGGCTTTCCCCTTTAATGTGGGGTCATGCGACTGCTCAACAGAGGCATAGAAACTATTCATATCGATATGGAATATAACTCGGCCAGCCATTGCAATCGCTCCAATTGATTTTCTTTTATTTTAACAAAAAAAGAGAGAACATACATCCTGTTCTCTCTTCCTTCTATTCGGATATAATTAAACCCGAGAAGTTTCCTTGATGATTTCGACCAGCATTTCTGCCAGTTTTTCAAGCTCTTCAATCGGCATCCGTTCATTTTTTGTATGGATTTCTTCATATCCGACACAAAGATTGACCGTCGGAATCCCGAAACCATTGAATATATTGGCGTCACTTCCGCCACCGCTTGTTAAAACAGGGGATGGCCGGCCGATTTTTTCGGCAGCGCGTTTCGCAATTTCAACAACAGGTTCATCTTCTTCAAAATGGAAGCCAGGATACATCAATTTCACTTCAGTTTTAGCTGTACAGCCGAAACTTGCAGCAGTATCCTCAAAGACGCTTTCCATATGGGCAGTTTGGGCAGCCAGTTTATCTTCCCGGATTGAGCGGGCTTCCGACAGGATATTCACTTCTTCACAAACGATGTTGGTTGCTTTGCCGCCTTCAAAACGGCCGATGTTTGCAGTTGTTTCATCGTCTATGCGGCCAAGCTTCATGGAAGAGATGGCTTTCGCTGCAATATTGATGGCTGAAACGCCTTTTTCAGGCGCTACACCGGCATGAGCTGTCTTACCATATATGGTCGTCCAAAGTTTTGCCTGGTTCGGAGCCGATGTAACGATGCCCCCGACTTTGCCGTCGCTGTCGACCGCGTAGCCGAATTTTGCGAACAGAAGGGAAGAATCGAATTCCTTGGCGCCTGCAAGACCGCTTTCTTCACCCGCTGTTATGACCAATTGGATATCACCGTGTTCGATCTGTTCTTCCTGGATCGAACGTATCATTTCAAATAACGCCGCAATACCGGCTTTGTCGTCTGCGCCAAGAATGGTTGTGCCATCCGAATAGACATAGCCGTCGCGAATTTGCGGTTTAACGCCATTGCCCGGCACTACTGTATCCATATGCACGGTGAAATAGATGGCAGGCACATTCGATGCCGCCCCTCGAAGTGTCGCAACAAGATTGTTGGCTCCGTGGCCATTGCGGAGCGAGGAATCATCTTCTGCAATATGGAAACCCATTTCTTCCAGTTTCACTTTCAATACTTCAGCAATATGGCCTTCATTTTTCGTTTCAGAATCGATTTGAACCAATTCCAGAAATTCATTCAACAATCTTTCTTTTTGCATCTGGTCCTCATCCTTTCCTTAAAGCGGCATATTGCCATGTTTTTTCGCCGGTCTTGAGTCTTTCTTATGGCGCATCATTTCCAGCGCCTGGATCAGCTTGATGCGCGTCTCGCGCGGATCGATGACATCATCCACCATACCGCGGGCAGCGGCTACATATGGATTTGCGAATTTCACACGATATTCCTCAATCTTCGCGGCACGCGTCGCTTCCGGATCATCACTAGCGGCAATTTCACGTGCAAAGATGATATTTGCAGCCCCTTGCGGCCCCATTACCGCAATTTCAGCATTCGGCCATGAATAAACCAGATCGGCACCGATCGATTTTGAATTGAGTGCCACGTATGCCCCGCCGTATGCTTTACGTAAAATGACAGTCATTTTAGGCACCGTCGCTTCCGAATAAGCGTACAGGATCTTCGCTCCGTGACGGATGATGCCGCCGTGTTCCTGTTTGATGCCCGGGAAAAACCCGGTAACATCTTCAAAAGTGATCAACGGAATATTGAACGAATCACAGAATCGGATAAAGCGCGCTGCTTTATCTGAAGAATCGATATCCAGTCCACCCGCCATGACTTTCGGCTGGTTGCAGACAAGACCGACGGTTTCGCCTTTGATGCGCGCAAGACCAATGACAATATTACGGGCAAATTCCGGCTGAACTTCCATGAAGCTGTCTTTATCAACCACTTGTTCCACTACTTTGCGCACGTCATATGGACGGATGGCTTCATAAGGAACGACGTCAGCAAGATCCGGACGGTAATCGTCATCTTCACCTGTTTCAAGACGTGGCGGCAATTCCTGATTATTTTGAGGCAAATAGGCAATCAAGCGGCGCACCATTTTCAATACTTCTTCTTCCGAATCGGAGCGGAAATGGGCGTTGCCGCTGATGGCAGTATGTACTCGTGATCCTCCGAGATCCTCTGATGAAATCTTTTCGCCTGTTACAGTTTCGATAACCTTTGGTCCGGTAATGAACATCTGGCTGGTTTTATCGACCATAAACACAAAATCAGTTATGGCAGGCGAATAGACCGCTCCGCCGGCAGAAGGCCCTAAAATTACTGAAATCTGTGGAATGACCCCCGAATAGATGGAATTGCGATAGAAAATCTTGCCATAACCATCAAGTGACAGGACACCTTCCTGAATACGTGCACCACCTGAATCGTTCAGGCCGATAAACGGTGCGCCATTTTTTGCGGCAAGATCCATGACATTCGCTATTTTCATCGCATGCATTTCACCCAATGCGCCGCCAAAAACAGTGAAATCCTGTGAAAACAGATAGATCGGCCGGCCGTCGACTTTACCGTATCCGGTGACAACGCCTTCACCTGGACCTTCCGCCATATCGAAATCTACTGTGCGGTGTTCAACAAATGGGTTCAATTCCACAAAAGACCCTTCGTCAACCAGCAAATCGATGCGCTCACGAGCAGTCAATTTGCCTTTTTCATGCTGCTTGTCAATTCTGTCTTCTCCGCCCCCAAGTTCAATCTTGCGTTTGCGGTCGTATAATTCATTAATTCTTTCATAGATATCCATACTAGACTAACACCCCTTATCTACTGTTTCTGACACAATTCATAAAGCACGCCGTTTGACGATTTAGGATGCATGAAAGCGACTAAAGCTCCGCCTGCACCTTGTTTTGGCTGTTCATTCAATAAACGGACGCCTTTTTCTTTCAACTCATCCATTCGCTGTTCGATATTTTCGACACCGAAAGCGATGTGGTGGATGCCTTCGCCTTTTTTCTCAAGGAATTTATGAATCGCACTGCTGTCGTCCATCGGTTCCAGCAATTCCAGTTTGATGTTGCCCGCATCGATAAATGCCACACGCACGCGTTCAGATTCGACTTCCTCGATTTTCAATAATGGACAGCCGAGCGTTTCCGTGTAATAGGGAAGAACGTCATCCAGGTTTCGCACGGCGATGCCGATATGATCAACTTTCTTCATCGATTATCCCACCTTCTTTTTGCTTCTTTCTTATTGTACCGATTCGCAGTGAAAAACTCTAGTTGTTGAAGAATATTTGGCGTATAGCGCTTGCCTCTTCAAAATTACAGAGAATTATGTTATTCTACCTACAAGTTCAAATGCACATAAAGGAGATTATCGATTAATGAGAAATCAAACATTCCGCAAAGTCATCGTCTACGCTATGGTTGCCTTGATGCTTCTTTCCAGCTTAATGATGGGATTAAGCTTTGTACTTTAATAAATCCTGAACACAAAAAACGGCCGGGGATCATTCCTCGGCCGTTTTTGTGTTCAGAAATCAGGCTAGGAAAACGATATTCCGCAAAACAGCTCCGCTTTCCTGGTGGCTTGCGCTGAGCTAACTCGGGCTCGTTCCACTTCGCCCGAGTGGATCTCAGCACTTCGCGCGAAACGGAGTTGGAAAGCCAACTCCGTTTCTACTCACCTGGGAGTCTTCGCTGTTTTGCTCCATATCTAAGCAATACTTTCAATAAATAAGTAGCAACTTATACAATCCAATTAGAAGTGAGGAAGCCAACAAACAGATTCTTCACCACAACAAAATGAAGCGGCAGGCGGCGAAGGGCAAAGATGTGCTCCTGCATCGCTGCACTGCTTCGTCGCAAAGACTTGTCCTCGCAAGCTTCGGCCAATGTCTTTCCTGCTGGATTCAGAGCTAGTCCTGAGACCCCGCAGGGAAGGTTTGACCGAACAGCATTCGGTCGAACCTTTGCGACGAAGCGCTGGCGCTGCAACGGTTTTTCATGTCTCGAAGCTAGCGCAGCGATGCAGAGACAGGAGCATCGGTTTTCGCAGCGACTGAGGAGGCTCAGGCAGCTCCCAGCGGAACGCGTCCGGCTAGAGCGCAATGATTGAAGAAATCAACAATTCCTAGACAGCCTAAAAACGGCCGGGGAGATTACTCCTCGGCCGTCTTCTTGTTTGTAAATCCTCTATAGGATTGTTTGATTTCCAGATAGGCATCCAGTTCTTCGATGACCTGGTATAAAGCGGCCATCGACTGGAATTCTTCGTGGCTCTCGGGCAGCGGAAGCAGTGAAAATTCCTTCTTCACAACTTCCAGCTTATCAAGGTAATGGTAAGCGGTATTGCCGGCATGGACATGATCCGCCAGATCGTTAAGAAAATCGGCGATCAATTGGGCATGTTTAACAAGGACGGGCAATGTGGATATTTTCGGCAGAATGCGTTCGATGATTTCAAATTGATCCTGGCGCATATCAAAATACCGGTAATATTTATTTTCAAGCCGCGTTACGTGGTTCTCAACATCCTGATATGCCAGAGCTTTTGCTTTTTTCAATAATTCTTCAGTCTGCATCAGCTCTTTGCCATCCCAGTCGCTCTTGCCGTCTTTAAGGTATCCAGCCATTTCATGCAGGATCTTCGCGTAAAGCACTTCTGTCTGATAACGGTAATCGTCGAGTTTTTTCTCTATGCTTGGCATGTACATATTGACCAATAACGCTGTACCAAAACCGACTACCATAAGAAGAATTTCATTTAAAATCAGGCTGCCTGTCAAATTACCCGCGCTGTAGATATGAAAAATGATGACGGAACTTGATACGAAACCATCTGCAAACCGAAGGCTAACAAGCACCGGTATGAACAATAGAATCATTAAACCGACAACAACGGGATGATAAGCGATTCCTTCCAGAAAAATAGAGGCATAGCCGATTGCTATCAGGCTGGCGATGAATCTGGATAGAGCTGCACGGATGGAACGCTTCTTTGTAGGCTGAATGCAAAGGATGGTCAGAATGCCTGCAGAAACAAAAAATTCGAGCTGCAGCAATTGCGCCAGTGAAATCGCGATAATGACTCCGACAGCAGTTTTCAATGTACGGTAGCCGATCGACAATCGTTTCATTTTCAGATTCCTCACCCCTTTTTATCCCGGCATAAAAAAACGCCCCTTTTTGAGGGGCATTTTCTTTTTAGATTTCGTTGCAATGCTCTTCAAACAACGCCTGAATATGCGTGATAACCGACATTGGATCATGGCCTTCAATTTCATGGCGTCCGATTTCATCCACCATTTTCCCGTCTTTGACGATTGCAAAAGATGGAGATGACGGCAAATGGTCGTCGCCGAAGATTGCGCGTGCCTGGGCAGTCGCTTCTTTGTCCTGCCCCGCAAAAACCGTGTAAAGGTTATCCGGGCGTTTGTCGTAATGGACCGCGTGAAGTGCTGCAGGTCTAGCGATGCCGCCTGCACAGCCGCAGACCGAGTTGATCATGACAAGGCTAGTACCAGATTGAGTCAGCGCCTCATTGACTTCTTCAGGTGTTGTCAGTTCTTTATAGCCACCGTCTGTCAATTCTTTGCGGGCTTGTGTTGCTATATCATTCATAAGGAAATTAAAATCCATACTCAACGCTATCACTCCTTCTATTATCTGTAATAATCATAGCAGGTGTCAGCGAGTTCTGCAAAAAAGCTTACTCGAATAATTGATGAATTGCCTGCGCAACTGTAAGTTCTTCATCCAGTATTTGCTGTTCCAATTCCTTGACCATCCTGCGTTTGTCCGGGTCCTCAAAAAACCTGCCATATAATTCATCTGTAATCATCGAACGGAACCAATCCTTGGTCTGGGTTTGCCTGCGTTTATTGAAGATGCCGTTATCTTTGGCAGTCGCCTCGAATTCCTTTGCCATATCCCAGACATCCTGAATTCCATTATTTTCAAGGGAAGAAACAGCGAGAGCCCGTGTTTTCCAGTTTTCGGTCGCCGGCTGCAGGAAATGAAGCATCCCTTTATATTCGCGCACCGTCTTTTCAGCCAAAGGGAGATTGCCGCTGTCGGCTTTATGGACCAGGATGGCATCCGCCAGCTCCAGTATCCCTTTTTTCATACCCTGCAGCTCATCTCCCGCGCCGGTCAGTACAAGCAGCATGAATATGTCCACCATCCCACGCACCAATGTTTCACTCTGACCGACACCTACTGTTTCCACTAAAATGATGTCATAACCCGCAGCTTCACAAAGCAGCATCGTTTCACGTGTTTTTTTATGGACGCCGCCAAGCGTTCCGGCTGTCGGTGATGGACGAATAAAGGCTTTCGGATTTTTGGCAAGCTGCTCCATCCTGGTTTTGTCACCCAGGATGCTGCCGCCAGTAATGGATGAGCTTGGATCTATCGCTAATACTGCTACACGTAAGCCAAGACCGGTGATCATCTCACCGAAGGTTTCGATGAACGTGCTTTTCCCGGCACCCGGCACACCCGTGATACCGATACGAAGACTTTTACCGGTGAAGGGCAGAAGTCTGTTCAGCAGTGCCTGCCCATCCTTTTTATGGGATGGATTCGAACTTTCCAGCAAGGTGATGGCTTTACCGAGATGCAAGCGCGAACCGCTTTTGACACCTTCAGCGATTTCTTCGATATCCAGCATCTTCTGTTCAGGTTTTTTAAACTTTTTCCGCGGCGCCGGCGCCATGCCATCATGCGCAGCATTCACACCATCCATGACACGTCTAGAGCCGTTGTCGCGCTCCATCAGTCCGCCACTTCCTCATATCCGAGGCGCACGTAAATTTCTTCGATCACTTTTTGGGCAGCGACAGGAATTACGGTGCCTGGTCCAAAGATGGCACTCGCGCCGTTATTCCGTAAGAATTCATAATCCTGAGCAGGAATTACGCCCCCGACTACAATCAGAATATCTTCACGTCCCAATTTTTGCAGTTCTGCTGCAAGATCCGGCACCAATGTACGGTGTCCTGCTGCGAGAGAACTTACACCGATCACATGGACATCATTTTCAGCCGCCTGCTGGGCAGTTTCCGAAGGAGTCTGGAACAGCGGTCCGATATCCACATCAAAGCCCAGGTCAGCGAAAGCGGTGGCAATAATCTTGGCACCACGATCATGGCCGTCCTGTCCCATTTTAGCGACCAGGATACGAGGTCTCCGGCCTTCATTTTCAATAAAGTCTTCCGTCATTTCCTTGACGGTTTCAATTTCCTGCTGGTTCGAGAAGTTTGAACTGTATACACCGCTCACAGAACGGATCACCGCCTTATGTCTGCCGGATGCGAGTTCGATGGCATCCGAAATTTCACCGAGTGTCGCCCGTTCACGGGCAGCTCTTACAGCACAATCGAGAATATTTTCTCTTCCTTCTTTAGCTGCGGCTGTGAGTTCGTCGAGTGCCTGTTTCACTCGATCGCTGTTTCTTTTCGCTTTCGCCAATTCAATGCGTTCAATCTGCTTTTTGCGCACCATCGTATTATCGATATTCAAGATATCAATTGGGTCTTCCTGATCCAGACGATAGCGGTTGACGCCGATGATCGACTCTTCACCGGAATCGATCTGCGCCTGCTTTTTCGCCGCAGCTTCTTCAATCCGCATTTTCGGCAGACCTGTTTCAATCGCTTTTGCCATACCGCCGAGTTCTTCGACTTCTTCTATCAATTCCCATGCCTTATCGGTCAATTGCTTAGTCAGGCTCTCTACATAGAAAGAACCGCCCCATGGATCGATGACATCGGTCATTCCTGTTTCTTCCTGCAGGAACAGCTGCGTATTGCGGGCAATGCGGGCAGAGAAATCTGTCGGCAGCGCTATCGCTTCATCAAGTGCATTGGTGTGGAGTGATTGTGTATGCCCCATTGCGGCAGCATTCGCTTCAAGCAAAGTACGCGTTACATTATTGAAAGGATCCTGTTCGGTCAGACTCCACCCTGAAGTTTGGGAATGCGTGCGCAGCGCCAAGGATTTCGGATTCTGTGGATCAAACGACTTCATCATTTTGGCCCAGATTTCGCGGGCAGCTCGCATTTTTGCCACTTCCATGAAATAATTCATGCCGATTCCCCAGAAGAACGATAAGCGGGGAGCGAATGAATCGATGCCGATACCAGCTTTCAAACCTGTCCGTACATATTCCAACCCGTCAGCAAGCGTATAGGCCAGTTCAATATCCGCCGTCGCCCCCGCTTCCTGAATGTGGTAGCCGGAAATAGAGATGGAATTGAATTTCGGCATTTTCTTCGACGTGTATTCAAAAATATCGGCAATGATCTTCATCGACATTGCAGGTGGATAAATATACGTATTGCGCACCATATACTCTTTCAAAATGTCATTCTGAATCGTGCCAGCCAATTGGTCTGGTGTGACTCCCTGTTCTTCCGCCGCTACGATGAAAAATGCCATAATCGGCAGAACTGCTCCGTTCATTGTCATGGAAACCGACATTTTATCGAGCGGTATGCCGTCAAACAGAATTTTCATATCTTCAACACTGTCGATTGCCACGCCTGCTTTTCCGACGTCTCCTACTACGCGGGGATGGTCTGAATCGTAACCGCGGTGAGTAGCAAGGTCAAATGCGACGGACAATCCTTTTTGTCCCATCGCCAGATTGCGGCGGTAAAAGGCATTGCTTTCCTCGGCTGTTGAAAATCCAGCATATTGGCGGACAGTCCATGGTCTAGAAGCATACATTGTCGGATACGGTCCACGTATGTAAGGAGCATATCCGGGCAATGTATCTTCGACTCCGGCAGCATCGTCTGGAGAATATGCCGGTTTGATGGTTATTCCTTCATTTGTCAGGAAATCTTCACCTCCAACGGATCCATGGCTATTGGAGGTGAATTTTTTCATATTGACTTTGGAAAAATCGGGTTTGGTCATATTAAAGCGCCTTCTTTCCTAAGTTCAGAATCTGTTCCAGCTTCTCGACTATATTCTGCCCTGAATAGACAGCATCAGATAACGAAGCTGATTTCCAGGTTTCCATCAGTTCCGCCGGGTATTTTCCGGCCACATCAAGTACAGTATTGCTGTTGATAGCAGGAATAACCATCTCCAGTTTTTCCTGAAGCCCACAAAGCACTGCATAATCGATATGGTGATCAGTAAGATAATTGTTAAGTGCCTCGGCATCATCCAGCTCGGGGCTGATTTCCGGTTCGATGCCGCCGACTGCCAATAGACCTTCCACGAAATCGGATTTTGCTTTGACATCTTTTAATGGACCCAGATGGATGATGGCCGTCTTCAATTCCACTTCCCGGCTTCTGGCACGAAGCTTTTCGAACGGTGTCGCCAATCGCTTGGCAGTTATATATTCCAAATGGCTTGCATCTATGGAATGATCTTTTACCGCTTCCTGCGGGTTTGCATAGATATTGGTACCAATCAATGAAATTTTGCGTTCGGCTGCGAGGTTTTTGCGCTCAAGCCATTTCCCTTGGATGTCGTCAGCCAGCCAGCCTGATTTGATTACTTCAGAATAGCCGCCGGCTTCTTCAATCTCAAGGAAGTAATTCCAAGAAGCATCAATATACTCATTTGTCAGGTGTTCGATAAAATACGAACCCGCTGAAGCATCCAGCACACGTGAAGCATGGCTTTCTTCTTTAATGACCAATTGTACATTGCGCGCAATCCTGCGGCTGGAAGGCTGTGACACCGTCAAAAAATCATGCGGATGTACCGTATGGGCATCCGTGCCGCCCAATACTGCTGCAAAACTGGCATTTCCTGCACGCAGCAAATTGACATACGGATCAAGTTTTGAATAGGAACGGACAGAAGTTTCCGTATACACAGGCATGCTCACCGCTTCCTCGCCATAAGCTTCGCTGAATGCTTTCCATAGTCCGCGGAATGCGCGAAGTTTAGTAATTTCCTGGAAGAACTGAGTGTCCACAGCAAAACGGACCCACGTCTTCGCGGCTGTTTCCTTATAATTGCCATCTTTAATCGTTTCAGCAAGTATACTCAGAGCCACTCCCAATTCATGGATGATTGTTCCGCCAGCGTGGTGAACTGGAATGGTATCAACCAGACGTGTTCTGACATTCCCCGGGGCGGCAGTTTCTTCTTCTGAGAAAATCACCCCTCTTAATCCGCTGTGCTGTGTTTCCTCGATGAAATCAAAGACCCGCAATATATCCGTATCTTCACTTGTCAATTTAAAATAAAAAGGGTGTTTGATCAAAAGTTCCGCCAATTGCGCAAGTTCCTGGTCAGTCCAGTTGAATTCCTGTGAACTGGTGTAAACCACCATATCATTGCCCTTCAAAAGATCTTCTTTGGTTTTCACCAGAAAATCCGATGGTGATTCGGAAAGAACTTCCTGCGCTATCAGCCATCCTGCCTCTTTCTTACCATTTCTTACTGCGTCCTGTTGGAAAGCGGGAAGGTCTCCCAAAGTTTCAAGCATCTCTTTCGTATATAAGGGTTCTAATTCAACGCCTTCAATTGTCTGTGTTTTAAGTGTCGGATCGACCGGCTTGCCGCCAATCGCTTTTTCAGCAGCCTGCAGCCAATCTTCGTATGTACGTTTCGGAAATTTTGTTTGTTTCATCGAATCGATCGTCAAAATATTCCCTCCCTTATCTATCTCTTCTCCATTTTACCTGAGAACGCCGGTCTATTAAAGCCAAAAAAGCTTGAAGTCCGGAGACTTCAAGCTTTTTTCTGATTGTCCAGACTCCAGCAGCCCAACTCTTCGGGTCATAAGCCAACTCAGCTGCGCGGTCAGGACCGCTGCACTGATTCGTCTTATGCCTTTCAGGGCTGAACGGGCGCTTTCGCTTTCCTTAATATACTGAAGTATTTTCTTTTGACATGTTCTCAAGTATTTCTTTGACACGTCCAAGGAATTGGCCGCAAACTAGTCCGTCCAGTACACGGTGGTCAAGAGAAAGACACAGGTTAACCATGTCGCGGGCTGCGATCATGCCGTTATCCATGATCATCGGACGTTTAACAATCGATTCCACTTGGACGATTGCCGCCTGTGGATGGTTGATGATCCCCATCGACTGGACAGAACCGAACGACCCTGTGTTATTGACTGTAAATGTGCCGCCCTGCATTTCAGCTGAACCGAGTTTGCCGGAACGCGCTTTTAAAGCCAGCTCGTTGATTTCCTTGCCGATGCCTTTAACGGATTTTTCATCCGCGTCTTTGATGACTGGAACGAATAAAGCGTTATCTGAAGCAACAGCAATTGAAATATTGATGTCTTTTTTCTGGATGATCTTATCGCCAGCCCACATTGAATTCATCATCGGGAATTCTTTCAACGCCTGGGAGATCGCTTTTACGAAGAAAGCGAAATAAGTGATATTGAATCCTTCTTTTTTCTTGAAATCGCCTTTGATTGAGTCACGGTATTGAACCAGGTTCGTAACGTCGACTTCAATCATCATCCATGCATGCGGAGCTTCGTGTTTGCTCTTCAGCATGTTTGCAGCGATTGCACGGCGAACGCCGGTAACCGGAATTTCAACATCTCCGGGAGCACTTTGGATTGGTGCTGATGGAGCTTTCTGTGCAGGTGCAGATGGAGTTGAAGCTGCTGGCTGCTCTTGAGTTGTTTCTTCAGTTTGCTGTGAAGAAGCAGCTGGAGCATCACCAGCTTTTGGAATATTTCCGCTTTCAATAAGAGCCATTATGTCTTTACGCGTAATACGCCCTTCATTGCCGGAACCTTCAACCTGAGTCAAATCGATATCATTCTCCTGAGCCAAACGCATGACCGCAGGTGAATAACGAGCTTTTGAACCACTGGCCTTGGCCGGTTGTGAAGAACCTTTTTCGCCTTTCAGGCCATCTGTCGGTTTTGCGCCCGCAGCTGGCATTTCATTGGCTTTTTCGTCTGCAGCCGGTTTCGCTTCTTCCACCGGTTCAGAATCTCCGCCTTCAGTTTCGATTGTGCAGACAATCTCACCAACAGAAAGCGTATCACCTTCAGAAGCGACCAATTCTATTATCTTACCAGTAAATGAAGAAGGCACTTCCGCTGTAACTTTATCTGTATTCACTTCAGCAAGTGCATCATACTTGTTGACGTGGTCGCCGGGAGCAACGAGCCATTTTTCAATCGTTCCTTCAGTGACACTTTCGCCAAGTTGAGGCATCTTAATATTTTCAATAGCCAAAGGGATTCCTCCTTTTTCTTCTAAATATGTTGAATTAATGATTCTATTCAGTCGATATTCCGCAAAACAGCTCCGCTTTCCTGGCTGCTTGCGCTGAGCTAACTCGTGCTCGTTACACTTCGCCCGAGTGGATCTCAGCACTTCGCTTGGTCGCCTGGGAGTCTTCGTTGTTTTGCTCCATATCTTTAGAAATTTTACTCAGCGCCGGCGCGCATATGGACTGAGCGGAGCAATAAGACGAGTGGTCTTCTCGGCTTATTGCGGGAGCTTTGTCCTAAGCGCCGAAGCGGCATGATTATACCGGCTCTTTACTTCTGCCTAAATATGTTTTAGAAATTCTTTCTAGTATTCAGCAAGCTCACGCATCGCTTTTTCAACTTTATCCGGGTTGATCATAAAGAATTTCTCCATGGTCGGGGCATATGGCATTGCCGGAACATCAGGTCCCGCAAGGCGCATAATCGGCGCATCCAGGTCGAACAGGCAGTTTTCGGCAATGATCGCCGCCACTTCACCGATGATGCTTCCTTCTTTATTGTCTTCAGTTACAAGAAGCACTTTCCCTGTTTTCTTAGCAGCTTCAATGATTGCTTCTTTATCCAATGGATAGATGGTGCGGAGGTCAAGGATGTGCGCAGAATAGCCATCTTCAGCAAGACGTTCAGCAGCCTGCAATGCGAAATGGACAGCCAGACCATAAGTGATGACGGTAATGTCTTCACCTTCACGTTTAACATCGGCTTTTCCGATTTCAATCGTATAATCGTCTTCCGGCACTTCGCCTTTGATAAGGCGGTAAGCACGTTTATGCTCAAAGAACATGACCGGATCTTCGTCGCGGATAGCCGCTTTCAAAAGACCTTTTGCGTCGTATGGTGTTGACGGGATGACAATTTTTAAACCGGGCTGGTTGGCGAATACCGCTTCCACTGATTGGGAATGGTAAAGCGCACCGTGGACGCCCCCGCCAAATGGAGCACGGAAAACGATCGGGCATGACCAGTCATTGTTTGAACGGTAACGGATACGTGAAGCCTCGGAAATGATCTGGTTCACCGCAGGCATGATGAAATCGGCAAATTGCATTTCTGCAATCGGACGAAGGCCATACATAGCTGCACCGATTCCAACACCGGCAATAGCTGATTCTGCCAGTGGCGTATCAAGAACGCGGTCTTCGCCAAATTGATCGTAAAGACCGGCAGTCGCTTTGAAGACGCCGCCTTTTTTACCGACATCTTCTCCGAGAACGAATACGTTCTCGTCACGTTCCATCTCTTCTTTCATGGCGAGCGTTATGGCGTCAATATAATTCATTACTGCCATTATTCGTTCCCTCCTTTTTCTGCATAGACATATTTCATTGCATCTTCAGGTGCTGCGTAAGGCGCATTTTCAGCATAGTCAGTTGCTTCGTTTACTACAGCCATGATGCGGTCGTTGATTTCTTTTTCAAGTTCATCATTCAGGATGCCGTTTTCTTTCAAGTAAGCACCGAAAGTAAGGATTGGATCCTGCTCTTTTTGTGCAGCCAGTTCATCTGCTGAACGGTATTGTCTGTGATCATCATCTGATGAGTGGGCAGTCATACGTTCTGAAACAGTTTCGATCAGGCTCGGCCCTTCGCCGCGGCGAGCGCGGTCAGCAGCTTCTTTAACGTGTTTGTATACTTCAATCGGGTCGTTGCCGTCGATTGTAACGCCTGGCATACCGTATCCGATTGCACGGTCCGAAACGTTTTTGCTCGCAATTTGACGTTCGAAAGGAACGGGTATCGCGTATTTATTGTTTTCCACCATAATGATGACCGGCAATTTATGGACGCCGGCAAAGTTCATGCCTTCATGGAAATCTCCCTGGTTGGACGAACCTTCACCAAGAGTCGTGAAAGTGATGAAATCCTGTTTTTTCATTTTCCCAGCCAAAGCAACGCCGACAGCATGAGGAAGCTGAGTCGTTACTGGCGAAGAGCCTGTCAGGATACGGTTTTTCTTCTGGCCGAAGTGGCCAGGCATTTGGCGGCCGCCTGAGTTCGGGTCTTCCGCTTTCGCAAATGCGGAAAGCATCAAATCTTTTGGCGTCATGCCGAAATGCAGGACTACCCCCATATCGCGGTAATAAGGAGCAATATAATCTTTTTCATTATCAAGTGCGAAAGCTGCGCCTACTTGAGCTGCTTCCTGGCCTTGGCATGAAATTACGAACGGGATTTTACCCGCGCGGTTCAAAAGCCACATACGCTCATCGACACGGCGTGCCATCAGCATCGTTTCATACATTTTCAGTACATCATCATTCGACAAACCAATTTCTTCGTGTTTAGCTGACATTCAAATTTCCTCCTTTAACTGTGGATTGCTTTGCCGTCAACGGCAAGAGCAGCTTCACCCATGACTTCGGACAAGGTCGGGTGAGGGTGGATCGTATCTGCAATTTCCCATGGAGTTGCATCGAGGACCATTGCCAGACCTGCTTCGGAAATCATATCCGTCACATGCGGTCCGATCATATGGACGCCAAGGACGTCATTTGTTTCTTTATCAGCGATGATTTTGACAAAACCGTCACTTTCACCATAGACGAGCGCTTTTCCGATCGCTTTGAAAGAAAATTTGCCAACTTTAACGTCATGGCCTTTTTCTTTTGCCTGCTCTTCAGTAATGCCTACGCTTGCAGCTTCCGGATTAGAATAGATGCACCGGGAAACTTTGTCATAATCGATGGCATGCGGGTTATTGCCTTTAATATGTTCTATGGCGGTGATGCCTTCATGAGATGCAACATGTGCCAATTGAAGGCCGCCGATTACGTCGCCGATTGCATAGATATGGGACTCTTTAGTCTGGAAAGTGTTTTTCACTTGAATAAACCCTTTGTCCACAATGATGTCCGTATTTTCGATCCCGATATTTTCAACATTTGCCTGGCGCCCAACGGACACAAGCATTTTTTCAGCAGAGAAGCTTTGGTTTTCGCCATTGATTTCTGCTTGGATCGTAACGCCGTTATCGCTTTTTTCAAGAGTATCAGCCATCACTTTAGCACTTGTTGCAAAAGTGATCCCTTTTTTCTTCAATAATTTAAGCATCTCTTTTGAGATATCTTTATCTTCAGTTGGAATAATGCGGTCAGCGTATTCGATGACCGTCACTTCAACACCGAAGTCGTTGAGCATTGAGGCCCATTCGATGCCGATGACACCGCCGCCGACAATCAGTATTGACTTAGGCAATTCCGTCATGGCAAGCGCTTCGTCTGAACTCATCACGAAGTCACCGTCAATTTCAAGGCCAGGCAGGCTTCGCGGCCGTGAACCGGTTGCGATGATGACGTTATTCGGAATCAGCATTTCGTTTTCTTCGCCATTATTCATTTCAACAGAAATCGTACCTGGATTCGGAGAAAAGATGGAAGGTCCCAGAATACGTCCGATGCCTTCATAAACATCGATCTTCCCTTTTTTCATCAATCCTTGAACACCAGTGTGCAATTGGTCGACGATTCCTTGTTTACGCTGCTGCACTCTGGAAAAATCAAGGCTGACTTCACCTGTATTGACTCCAAAATCAGCCGCGTGGTTTTTTGCAGTCGAGTATACTTCTGCGCTTCGGAGCAATGCTTTGCTCGGAATGCATCCTCTGTGAAGGCAAGTTCCGCCAAGTTCGCCTTTTTCAACGATTGCCGTTTTCAAGCCTAATTGTGCTGAACGGATAGCGGCAACATAACCGCCGGTTCCGCCGCCAAGGATGACTACATCATAATTCTGTGCCATGTAAATGTCCTCCTTCTATTATAAAGCCGGATAAATTTTAGCTTCTTCTTCTTTATTCAAAACCCTTACCGCACCTTCAGCAAGAGCCTGTAATTCATTTTCCCCCGGATGAACAGCAACATCTGCAATCCAGTTGATGCGATCGGAAATCGCTTTCACAAAGCCTTTTCCGTAAGCAAGTCCACCGGTCAGAATGATGGCATCAACTTTGCCGTGCAGCACAGCACTTGCCGAACCGATTTCCTTTGCCACTTGGTAAGCCATGGCATCATAGACCATCTCTGCCTGTTGATCACCTTTTTGTATACGCTTTTCAACAGTCACGGCATCATTCGTGCCCAAGTAACTGACAAGTCCCCCCTGGCCTACGAGCCGCTTCATGATTTCATGGCGATAATATTGTCCGGAAAAACACAATTCAACCAAATCACCGGCCGGAACGGTACCTGCCCGTTCAGGGCTGAAAGGGCCGTCTCCATGTAATCCGTTATTGACTTCGACCACTCGGCCCTCTTTATGGACGCCGACAGTTATACCGCCCCCCATATGGGTGACGATAAGCCTGAGATCTTCATATCTCCGGCCTTTTTCTTTTGCATATCTTCTGGCTACTGCTTTCTGGTTGAGCGCATGGAAAATCGATTTCCGCTCGATCAGGGAAAAACCTGATATGCGGGCAATCGGATCCAGTTCATCCACCACTACCGGATCTACTATGAAAGCAGGGATATTCAGTCCTTCGGCAATTTCGTTTGCAATGATGCCGCCCAGATTGGAAGCGTGCTGACCTGAAACCCCTTTTCTGAGATCCGCCAGCATCGCTTCATTCACCGAATAGGTGCCGCCTTCGATCGGCCGCAGCAATCCACCACGGCCGCAGACAGCCGAAAGTTTGGAAATATTCATGCCTTCTTCATCCAAAGCTTCCAGAATGGTCTGTTTACGAAATGCGAACTGGTCGATGATCGATGGAAATTCATTGATCGCTTCGGTCGAATGGCGGATCGTTTTTTCCATGATCAGAGTATCATTGTCAAAAACGCCTATTTTCGTAGATGTAGATCCCGGGTTAATGACCAATATGCGATAAGTCTGTTCCTGCAAAGCGATCCCTCCATTTCAAATTAGCGTCTGCTGATGATATTGTGTTCATTGCGCAGGAATTGGCTGCGTGATTTGCGCACGCGCTCGATGCGTTCTTCTGCCATACGGTCTGCAGCTTGGTAGCTAGGGATTCCATCACGTTTCGAAATTTCGAAAATGCGTGAAATGCTGTCGTAGATCGTTTCTACGCGCTTCATCGCACGTTCGTTATTGTATCCGTAAAGTTCATCGGCTACGTTGATTACCCCGCCAGAATTGATGACGAAGTCAGGTGCATAGACAATGCCGCGTGATTCCAGTTCATCACCGTGACGTTCTTCTTTTAACTGGTTGTTTGCTGAACCAGCGACAACTTTCACTTTCAATTGCGGAATTGTATCGTCATTGATGATTGCGCCCATTGCACATGGAGCGAATATATCCGCTTCCTGTGAATAGATTTCGTTCGGTTCAACCGCTGTAGCACCGAAGTTATCTACCGCACGCTGAACTGCGTCTTTGTTAATATCTGTAACGATCAGGTTTGCGCCTTCTTTGTGCAGGTATTCGCATAGTGTATAAGCCACGTTTCCTACGCCTTGTACAGTTACAGTTTTGCCTTCAAGAGAATCATCTCCGAAAGCTTCAAGAGCAGCTGCTTTCATTCCGATGTAGCAACCGTAGGCTGTAACCGGTGAAGGGTTGCCTGAAGAACCGAACGCAGGGGAAATCCCTGTTACGAAATCTGTTTCTTCGTGGATCAAATCCATATCTGCAACAGTTGTTCCTACATCTTCAGCCGTGATATAACGTCCATTCAAACCTTGGATGAAACGTCCGAATGCACGGAACATTTCTTCGTTCTTATCTTTCAATGGATCCCCGATGATAACGGTTTTACCGCCGCCAAGGTTTAAGCCAGCCGCAGCATTTTTGTATGTCATTCCGCGTCCCAGACGGATTGCGTCTTCGATCGCTTCTTCTTCTGTTTCGTAATTCCACATGCGCGTTCCGCCAAGAGCAGGCCCTAATGTAGTGTCATGGATGCAAATGATCGCTTTTAATCCGGAATTCTTGTCCTGGCAAAATACCAATTGCTCATAATCATGTTCTTCCATTTTTTTGAATATTTCCATTTTAAATTCCTCCTAATGATTTATTCAATGGCGGATGATTTTATCGCCAATGCTAGTGAATATAATTTACTTTCGGCGCTGTCTGCCCGTGAAGTCAGCACTATCGGTGCCTTTGCACCCGCGATGACTCCGCCGACTTTCGCTTTCGCGAAATAGACCAGCGATTTGTAAAGGATATTGCCGGATTCGATGTTAGGAACCACTAATATATCTGCATTTCCTGCGGTAGTACCGGTGATGCCCTTATGCTCAGCAGCAATGGCCGATATTGCGTTGTCTAAAGCCAGCGGGCCATCGACGATGCAATCAGTGATTTGCCCCCTCTTGTTCATAGCAGTCAAGGCTGCGGAATCAAGAGTCGCCTGCATTGCCGGATTAACCACTTCAACGGCTGCAAGCGGTGCCACAACAGGAGTATCGACTCCAACAGACCGCGCAACTTGCACTGCGTTCCGAATAATCTGCGCTTTTTGCATGAGATCAGGAGTGATATTCATACCGGCATCCGTAATGAAGATCAGCCGGTCAAAACCAGCAACTTCGAAAGCCGCAACATGCGACAGAATATTTCCTGTGCGCAAACCATATTCATCATTCAGCACGGCCTTCAACAGCACAGCTGTAGGAATATGCCCTTTCATCAGAACATTGGAATCCTTGACGAAAACCGATTTCACCGCGGCATTTGCTGCTTGCGCAGCCCCTTTTACATTTATCAGCCTGACTTTAGGATGATTCAGCAGATGAGGGAAATGTTCACTCATCATCGCCTTGAGTTTCGCTTCTTCATCAAAGAGGCTAAAACTGGCTATATTGCGTGAGATCGCCATGTTGACTGCCTCTAATACTTCCATATCAGCAGCAGCGGCAACCGCCACATCATTTTGTTTCACTTCTGAAGAAATTTGTTCGACTATTTCATTTAATGTGGTCATCAATTATCACCTCATTCTACTTAATTAAAACAGAAAGAACCTTGCAATATAAGGGATGTAAGCGTTTTATCGGGCAAAAACAGCGTATCTCTTTGCAAATTATTGCAAAATCGTGCAATAAGCTGCAAAATTAATCTAATCCAAACTTTTCTAACTTGTAATAGAGTGTTCTTAAAGATACATCCAAGGCTTTTGCCGTCTTCGATTTATTTCCTTTATGCTGCTCCAGAGCCCGTTGCAGTATCCCCCGTTCAACCGTGTCAAGCTGCTCCTGGAGCGGACTGCCGCTTTCAATCGCCACTTCGTTCTTCGTTTCGGCCGCTTTGATCATATTCAAGGGGATATTTTTTTCGGTCAGAATTTTTTCATTGATATTCATGAAGATCATCGCTCTGCTTATGACATTCTCCAACTCTCGCACATTACCAGGCCAATCGTATAAACGTAATAGCTGCAGTGCTTTGTCAGTAATGCTTTCCACGTTTCTACCGTATTCCTGATTCAATTTCATCAGAAGCCGGTCCACGATACGGGGTATGTCCTGTTTCCTGCTCCGTAGAGGCGGAATGAGGATTGGCATCCGGTTCAACCGGTAATACAAGTCTTCCCTGAAAGTCCCATCCAACAGCGCTTTTTCCATATTGGCGTTTGTGGAGGCTATGACCCGTACATTCACGGGGACCGGTGTCGCCCCTCCTATCCGCAGTGTTTCATGTTCCTGCAGAACCCTCAATAATTTACTTTGAATAGCAGGTGACAATTCACCGATCTCATCTATGAAAATGCTGCCATTGTTAGCCTCTTCGAACAGCCCTTTCTTTTCACCGCTTTTGACTCCGGGCATTGCACCTTCTTCATAACCGAAGAGTTCGCTTTCCAGTAATTCTTCTGACAACGCGGCACAGTTTACCCTGACAAATTTATTGTATTTGCGGTCGCTTGCACTGTGGATTGCATGTGCGAATAATTCTTTTCCGGTTCCTGATTCGCCCCGCAGCAATACAGTGACTGGCGTCTGCGCCGCCAATTTCGCCTGTTGCAGCGATAATTGCATTTCCGGAGACAGGCCGATGATATCATCGAATGTATATTTGGATTCCAATGTCCTGATAATGCTTCTTGCGCGGTCCAGTTCTTTCATGAGCGATCTGATTTCTGTTGTGTCATGGATGACGCCTACGCTGCCTTTCAAAATATTATCCACAATGATCGGCGCCACATTGACGATCACTTCCCGGTTTGCCGGTCCCACTTTAAGATTCACGCCGCGCACCGGTTTTCTTGTTTGGAGCGCCCTCAAATGCATGCTTTCACCTTCTGAAATATCCGCTGAGGCAGGCTGGCCGATTACATCGTCCATGTGCAAACCGGTAATTCTTGTATAGGCCGGATTAACCAGAAGACCGTAGCCGTTTTCATCCACCACTGAAATGGCATCATCACTCGACTGGATAATTGCTTGCAGCATCGTTTGGATTTCTTTCAGATCCGTAATTTCCTCAGCCAGCGAAACCACTTCAGTGATATCCTGGAACACTGCGAATGCACCGATGATTTCACCGTTTTCATCAATCATGGGAAATCGGGAAGTGACGATTTTCAAGCCATTTTTTAACTGCAGTTCCCTGTTCAATTCGACCCTTCCCGTTTCGTATATCCTCGGAAGTTCACTCGTGGAGATTAATTCATGGATATGTTTCCCAATAACTTCACGGGAATCTTTTTCCAGCATCCTTGAAGCAGAACGGTTCATGAAAATGATATGGCTGGATCGGTCAATGCCGATCATCCCTTCTTCAATTGAATTGAAAATGATATTCTGTTTGTGGCTTTCGCCGCTGAGTTTTTTGATGAAATGTTCTTTTTCGTTTATCAGCTTTACAATAAAATTCGCAATGCTCCCCGGAATGATGACAGTGCTGACCGGAAAATAGTTTTCCAATTGCCGCTGCACTTCATTGCTGCCGGAGACATTGATCACAATATCAAAATCGTTTTTTTGAAAGTCCGTATAACTCTTTCTGATGCTGATCCCTAATTCTTTCGCCAGTTCCAAAGCCGGTGCAGCCGGATTGATATCCGCGATACCGACCATCTCCAGATTCTCGGAATCACGGAGCATTTCAAGCAAAGCAGAACCGCCTGCACCGCCGCCTATTATCAGTACTTTTTGCAAGATAATTCAAACTCCTTTGCTTACTATGCAATAGATTGCAATCTTATTTAAGGTTACATCAGGCAGGAATTCTTGACAACTTTAACGGAAATCTGAACAATAGACAAAGAAGGAGTGGAAACATGGGACGTTTAATAGCATTCATCATTCTTTTAATTCCTGGAGTCATGGCCGCTTATGGCATAAAACTTATGAGAGATTCCGTATTCAATAAATTGCTCGAACCTTATCCAGTGCTTTGGCTGCAATTTTCATTGGGACTGCTATTCACTGTTCTCGGCATCGGATTCTTCGCAGGGTTCCTGTTGAATCGCGACCGGAAAAAAGGAACGGTATCGAAGAGATTCCAGAAATAAGGAAAAGCGGAAATGACCGTTTAAATCTTAAATGCAAAAGACAGGTTAACAAATTGCCACAGTGATGCAAGTACACATCTGTGCTCTTCGCCGACTCTTGATGCATTTTAATTTGTCAGGTACTTCTTAATTGAGAGTGATTTTGAGATATGGAGCAAATCAGCAAGACTCCCAGGGGGTTAGAACCGGAGTTGGGTTCCAACTCCGGTTCGAGTGAAGTACTGAGATCCACTCGGGTGAAGGGGACCGAGACCGAGTTAGCTCAGTGCAAGCCCCCAGGAAAGCGCAGCTGTTTTGCGCAATATCGGTTGCTTAGATTTCACTATTTCTCAACAAACTAAAAAAATGCGTCTGCCTCAATCGGGCAGACGCATTTTTTCTTTTATTTTACCGGGATAATCCGTAATGATTCCAGACAGGTGTCGCGAAGGCTGTTTTACCGCTTTTTCCGTTCCCACGATTCCGTAGATCCTTATCTTCTTTCTCATGTCATTCAACCGGATCAGAAGTTTTTCTGAATAAAGCCTTTTATGCAGATGGATGCCGTCGACCCAGGTCAACTTGTCCAAGAATTGCAGTTTATGTTTTTTCTTGATGACCAAGGCAGTTTCAATTTCTGGTTTAAGCTGTTTCATTTCCTTCAAAATTTCAGCATTAAAGGAAGACAGATGAATATTTTTAAGCCCTTCGAGCATAGCCGCCAGAATTTCCGGTCCCTCGGAATGAACTGCAAATGATTCTTTTATTTCAATATTCAAAGGCACCGACTTCTCCTTTGCCCAGTGAAAAACTTCATAGGCCAAAGGGATGCGGTCGGCCGAAAATTTCCGTCGCCCCCGTTTGCCTATTCTCAGATCCTTGATTTTTTCATAGTCGATTTCTTCAATCCTCAGGTTCCTCCCACCGAGCCTTTTAAGATCATCATCATGAAATACCAGCACTACTCCATCTTTAGTTATCTGAACATCCAGCTCAATGCCCACTCCCAACTCACAGGCCTTGCGAAAAGCAGGCCATGTATTCTCGAGCGCTACGGATGACGCTCCACGATGGCTGTAGATTTCTATATTTTGCATGAATACCACGCTTTCTGCTTATGGATTTTCAAGTTTAGGATAATTTTTTCATTCGGTGTCCATTTTACCACGCTGAGGAAAGATGTACAGTTATCCGAATAGCAAAAAGACACCGGATACTGCTGATCCGATGTCTATGGTGAAATAATATCCGATTGTGCACTATTCGTTACTCGGAATCCTGGTTTTCATTTTCCATATTCCGATTGACTGTTTCATGCAGCATGGCAATAAATTCCGAATTAGCCGGCCGATTCTTCAAATAATCCTCACTGTAGCCGAAAGTCTGAGCTATCGCTTTAATATCTCCCCGGTTCCACACAAGTTCTATTGCATGGCGTATTGAACGTTCCACACGGGTCGATGTTGTGTCGAATCTTTCGGCAATACCTGGATATAATGACTTCGTCACTTTATGGATTATATTAGGATCTTCCAGCACGAGATGGACTGCTTCTTTCAGATAAATATAGCCATTGATGTGTGCCGGAATGCCGATCTCTTTTATGACCGCAGTTACGGGGTCATCCTTCACTTCAGGTTCCGTGTTCTTTTCTTCCATTATATGTTCAATCTGCTTTGCCAGACGATCGAGTTCAAACGGTTTCATGATGAAATAGGATGCTCCGTTTTGAGCAGCCTGGCTCATCAGGGTATCCTGGCCAAATGCTGACAGCATGATCACTCGGACGTTTTTTAAGTCTTCTTCCCCTTTGATGGCATCCAATACACCGATCCCATCCAAAAAAGGCATGATATTATCCAGCAATAAGATATCAACTTTCTGCTTTTTCAGCATTTCTATGCATTCTTTTCCGTTATGGACAACTGCCACCACTTCCATATTCGGCTGTAAGTTCAGATACTCCACCATCATATCCGCTAATTGCCGATTATCATCGGCAATCGCGACATTTATCTTTTCCATAATTCCACGTCCTCCTGTACCTGCTCTTTGAAGATTATCTCATCGCAAGTTTGCGGTCTTTGGCGAGCTTCAGCAATTCGTCAGCATGCTGTAAGGTCAATTCTGTAATTTCCGCTCCGGAAAGCATCCTGCTCATCTCTTCTGTCCGTTCACGGCCATCCAATTCATGGACAGCTGTGATGGTGCGTTTCTTTTCAATCCGCTTTTCGATGAAAAGATGCTGATCCGCCATAGCCGCAACTTGCGGCAGATGCGAAATGCATAATACCTGGGAATGTACAGATATCGCCGCAATTTTTTCCGCGATTGCTTGAGCTACACGGCCGCTGACTCCCGTATCGACTTCATCGAAAATAATGGAAGTGATTCCCTGATGCTTCGAGAAGATTGTTTTCAAAGCCAGCATCATGCGGGAAAGCTCACCACCTGAAGCGACTTTAGTCAACGGCTTTAAAGGTTCACCGAGATTGGTAGAAATATGGAAAGCGATGGAATCTCCGCCATTCCGGTCGAATTTACCGGGTGCAAAAGGTTCGAAGACCACTTCAAATGATGCTTTTCCCATATGCAGCTCCCGCAGCTGCTCCATGATATCTTTGCTGAGTCGGCTGGCTGCTTTTTTTCTCAATAAAGTCAGCTCTTCCGCATCGATTTTCAGGTCCTCTTTCAACTCTTTCAGTTTCTGCTGATCCAATTGGAGCCGCTGATCACGATTCAGCAATTTATCCAACTCATCCGTCTGGGTTTCCTGATAGATGAGAATATCTTCGACGGATGCACCGTACTTTCTTTTAAGTGACTGGATGGCGGCTAAACGCTGTTCGATTTCATTGAGTCTGGCTGGGTCGAATTCCATGTCATCCAGCATGCGCTTTATCTCTGTAGCCGTATCCTGTAATTGATAGAACGCACCGCTGACCATTTCTGAATGGCTTTGATATGTTTCATCTACAGAAGCGGCATGCTCCAGCTCAGACATTGCAGAGCCCACCCAGTCCAAACCTTTGGATTCTCCTTGAATCGCTTCATGCGCAGCAGAAACCGATTCATATATCTTATTGAAATTCTGGAGTTTTTTCCGTTCAAGCGCAAGCTCTTCTTCCTCACCGGCGATAAGTTCAGCCGCTTCGATTTCCCGGAGCTGGAAAGTCAGCAGATCGATCCGCTGGGCAATTTGCTGTTCATTTTCGTTATAGGAAGAAAATTCACGTTTTAATTTCGTGTACTTTTCATAAGTATTGGCATAACTTGCCTTCGCTTTTGAAAGGCTCTTTCCGGAATATTGATCCAATAAATGCAGATGGCGTTTTTCATCCATCAGCTCCTGGGTCTCATGCTGGCCATGTATATCGATTAACGCGCCGCCTACTTCACGCAGAATAGAAATCGTCACCAGTTTGCCGTTGATCCGGCAGACATTTTTCCCTTTATCGTTCAACTCGCGCCGCAATAATACATCGCCTTCAGAAAAATCTATTCCAATTTCTTCCATTTTACGGAAAACCGGATGTTTAGGGTCATCAATAGAGAAAAGCCCTTCTATTTCAGCTTTACTGGCACCGTGCCGGATAAATTCCTGGCTCCCTCTGCCGCCCGCCAAAAGATTGACCGCGTCGATGATGATCGATTTTCCGGCTCCAGTTTCCCCGGTCAACACGGTAAGCCCTTCGGTAAAACTGACTGTCAGATTATCTATGATAGCAAAATTCTTAATATCCAATTCACGAAGCATCAGTTTTCACCTCTTCATCAAAGCATTTCAATCAAGCGCTGTTTTAGTATGTCCCGATGTTCTGTATCCCTGCATATAATCAAACAGGTATCATCACCGCAAATTGTTCCAAGTATTTCTGGCCAGTCCAGATGGTCTATCAATGAACCTATGGCATGAGCATTTCCCGGCAGGGTCTTCATGACAAGAAAATGGCTGGCGCCGTCGATGCTGACAAACGCATCAGTTAGCGCACGGTGCAATTTCTGCATCGGATTGAAGCGCTGATCCGCAGGCAAACTGTATTTATAGCGTCCGTCCTGCAATGGCACTTTGACGAGATGCAATTCTTTTATATCTCTTGAAACCGTAGCTTGAGTGACTTCGTATCCACCTGCTTTTAAAATATCCACCAATTCATCCTGCGTTTCAATCTCACGGTTCGAGATGAGGTCACGAATTTTTATATGGCGTTGTCCTTTATTCATAATGTGCCCCCTGAATGAATAATTATTCTAATTCTTTTATATCGTAACCTTAAATGTGGTTAAAAACAAGAAAACACATGCCCGAAGGAATGTGTTTGCCTGCTAAAGATTTTCATGTGCTGATGCGACTGTCTGAACAGCATCCGCTTCAGAAATGGAGGAAACTTCTTCCCCGTCGAAAGCCGATTGCAGATGAAAGAGGAATTCGATGTTACCTTCTCCTCCAGTTATGGGGGAGTAGGACATATTCCTGATATGAAAACCGGCTTCAGATGCGAAACCGCCGACTTTTATCAGCACATCTTTATGGATTTTGGGATCGCGGATAATACCTTTTTTGCCTACATTTTCCCTGCCTGCTTCAAATTGAGGTTTCACGAGGGCAATCACATCGCCCCCCGGCACCAGGATTGTTTTCAAGACCGGCAGGATGATTTTCAATGAAATGAATGATACATCAATGCTGGCGAATTCAGGCAGACCTTCCGTAAAATCTTCAGGTTTGGAATGACGGAAATTCGTCCGTTCCATAACTGTCACCCGATTGTCCTGCCTGATTTTCCAAGCCAGCTGATTATAACCGACGTCCAAGGCGTAGCAATGGGCAGCACCGTTCTGCAAGGCGCAATCCGTAAAACCGCCGGTGGAAGAGCCGATATCGAGCATCAGTTTGCCATCGACGGACAGATCGAATTCAGCCAAGGCTTTTTCAAGTTTCAAGCCACCCCTGCTGACATATTTAAGATCATTGCCCTTCATTTGCAATGGAGCATCCGAAAAGATCTTTTCTCCCGGTTTGTTCAGCCGTTCAGAACCGGAATAGATGATTCCAGCCATGATGGCGCGTTTCGCTTTCTCACGTGTTTCACAGATTCCCCGATCTACAAGGAGAACATCCACACGTTCTTTTTTGATTTTGTTCATAGGGCTTTGTAGCCTGCCTGTGATTTTTCTGGAATCAGATTCTGAATGGTACTGACAACTTGGTCGCTGTTCATATGGATTTCATCCATCAATTCGGCAACATCACCGTGTTCAATGAATTGATCCGGAATCCCCATTCGGTCGATTGTTGCATCATGGTAACCATGATCATGGGCAAACTCAAGCACCGCGCTGCCGAAACCACCCTGAAGAATCGCTTCTTCAATGGTCATCACAGGTATATTGCGTTTGAAAATGGAGTGAAGCATTTCTTCATCCATCGGTTTGATGAAACGGGCGTTAACAACTTCTGCATTGATGCCTTTTTCAGAAAGTTTTTCTGCAGCATCCATCGCCATCGGTATTGTGGTACCGAAAGTCAGGATGACGGCATCTGTACCTTTTTTCAAGACTTCCCAGCTGCCGATCGGCAATGCCTGAAGCTCGGCATCCATCTCTACACCCAGTCCGTTGCCCCTCGGATAGCGCAAGGCAATCGGACCTCCATTATAGTCGATGGCGGTTTTGACCATATGCTGTCCTTCATTTTCATCTTTCGGCATCATAACAACCATATTCGGCAAGTTGCGGAGGAATGCGACATCAAATACACCCTGATGCGTTTCGCCGTCCGCCCCTACTAAACCGGAGCGGTCAATGCCGATGAAAACATTCAGGTTTTGGCGGCAGATATCATGGACCACCTGGTCATATGCGCGTTGAAGGAATGTCGAATAAATGGCCAGGAAAGGTTTCATATCTTGTGTAGCAAGTCCGGCAGACATCGTGGTGGCATGCTGTTCTGCTATGCCCACGTCATAGAAACGGTTCGGAAATTCAGAAGCGAAGCCTTCCAGCTTGGATCCAACCGGCATCGCAGGCGTAATCGCTACAATGCGTTCGTCTGTACGTGCCAGCTTGCGGACGGTTTCAGCCACCAAGCCACTCCAGGAAGGTGCTTTCGATGATGATTTCACGAGATCCCCGGTATCGATCTTATAAGGGCCAGTTCCGTGCCATGTACCGATTTTATCCTGTTCCGCAGGCAAGAAGCCTTTACCTTTTTTGGTAACGACATGCAATAGTACAGGTCCGCCAACTTTTTTGGCGTATTGCAGATTGTCTTCAAGTTCTTCCAGGTCATGGCCATCAATTGGTCCAAGGTAAGTGAATCCAAGCTCTTCAAAAAACATGCCTGATACCAGTAGATATTTGAGGCTGTCTTTTACACGTTCAGCCGTGGTGGCAAGTTTGCCTCCGACAGCCGGCACCTTTTTAAGAAGGTATTCGAGATCGTCTTTGACTTTATTGTATTTACCGGCAGTACGCATACGCCCGAGCACAGAATGCAAAGCACCAACATTAGGTGCAATCGACATCTCGTTGTCATTCAGGATGACAACCATATCCGTGTTGGCGTGGCCGATATGGTTAAGAGCTTCCAAGGCCATGCCGCCAGTCAATGCCCCATCACCGATAATCGGGATGACATGATTTTTGGCGCCTTTGATATCACGTGCGGCAGCCATCCCCATTGCTGCGGATAATGAAGTGGAGCTATGTCCTGTTTCCCATACATCATGATCGCTTTCATTGCGTTTAGGGAAACCACAAAGTCCTTTGAACTGACGCAGCGTGTCAAATTGCGATGCTCTTCCGGTAAGAATTTTATGGACATAAGATTGATGCCCGACATCCCAGATCAATTTGTCCGATGGGCTGTCGAATACGCGATGAAGCGCAATCGTCAATTCAACCACACCAAGATTGGGGCCGATGTGTCCACCGGTTTTTGATAAGTTCTCTATTAAAAATCGTCTAATATCTTCACTTAAGTCAACAAGCTGATCATTGCTCAGCTGTTTTAAGAAAGATGGACTAGTAATCGTATGAAGATCCATTCCATCACACACCTTTTTAAAAATTTTTCCGTCTTTATTTCTCTCTACATTATATCAATTGTCAGCGAATGTACAAACGGGAGCAACTATTGTCAGTTTTTTCTTTTGACTATCATGGCCGTCAATTCTTTCAATAATGCCGCTTCCCCGTCCAACCCTTCGATAGCAGCCAATGCTTCAGCTGCATGATGGTCCAATTTTTCCTTGGCTTTCGGAAGTGTCAGGATGCCTGGATAAGTGCTTTTTTCGCTGTTTTCATCTTTTCCGGCCGTTTTGCCAAGTTCTTCGGATGTTCCTGTAACGTCCAAAATATCGTCCTGAATCTGGAAAGCGAGTCCAAGATGCTTCCCAAAACGGGTCAATGACACCATGGTATCGGGTTTCGCCTGCGCAAGTATCGCCCCTGCCAGGATACTGAAAGTCAGCAGCGCCCCTGTTTTTAAGCGATGCACTTGTTCAAGTTCCTGTAATTCCAATTTCTTTTCTTCGCCTTCAATGTCCAGGATCTGGCCGCCGACCATGCCTTCCGCACCGGCTGACACACTCATAAGATCGATCAATTGCACTTTATCATCGCTCGAGACATTTTCTAAGCGCGCGATCAAACCAAAGCTGTACGTAAGTAAAGCGTCACCCGCCAGGATGGCGACTGCCTCCCCGTAGACTTTATGGTTCGTCGGCATGCCTCTTCTCAGATCGTCGTCGTCCATACTCGGCAGATCGTCATGGATCAGCGAATAGGTATGGATCATTTCAATTGCAGCCGCAACTTTTAGAGCATCCGGATGGTTATGGCCAAGTTCATGCATGACCGCAAGCAGAAGGATCGGGCGAATGCGCTTGCCGCCTGCCTGGAGGGAATAATTCATTGATTCCTTTAATGAAGCCGGAATCGATAATGAAGAGATCTGACCCAGTAACTCCTGCTGGATCAACGGTTCGTAATAGCTGCGGAACTCGTTCAACTTCATTTCGGCGTCCCGTCCTTTCCGATATCGACGGATGTTTCTTTGCCGTCTTTCATCATCGTCACTAATTGTTCTTCAGCATTCTGTAATTTATCGTGGCACACTTTTGATAATTCCATGCCCTTTTGATATAGGGTTAATGCTTCCTCCAAAGGCACATCCCCTTGTTCCAGTTGGCGGACGATTTCCTCCAATTGCTGCATCGCGTCATTGAACATGATTTTCTTTTCAGCCATCTGTATGCTCCCCTTTTGTAATTGGAATAGTTTTGGTGACGGTTGTTTCCACAGTTCCGTCCTGCATGGTCACTTTAAGTTCATCTCCGGCTCTCACCTGCTGGATGCTCTTCACCACATCACCGTCCTTGTAAGGAATAGTGTAGCCGCGCTCCATAAGTTTTAATGGGCTCAAAGCATCAAGAGTGCGCATTGCCGAACTTAATTTCATTTTATTGGTGTTCATCGATTGAAGGGCGGATTGCTCCAGCCGTTTTTGTAATTGGCTGATATCCGCCTGCGACTGGCGGATCCGCTGTGTGGGAATCCGGTTGGCCAGCTGGCGGTCCAGATTGGCATGCCGCTCCCGCGACCGGTTCAGATGCTGGAAAACTTCCCGCTGCAGTGAATCGGTGGCGCGTTCCACCCTTTCTATGAACGGCCGATACAATCGGTCCGGATATGCAAATGGCATCGAAGTCGTCAGCTTTCTTAAAGCTGTCTTTTCCCTTTCGAGCAGATTCGTAATGACACGGTACATGCCGCTCTGCTGATTTATCACCCTGTCCAGCAATTCAGTGCGGCTTGGAACTGCGAGTTCAGCAGCGGCCGTCGGTGTGGCAGCGCGAAGATCTGCCACAAAATCCGCAATTGTTGTGTCGGTTTCATGGCCCACAGCGGAAATGATCGGAATCCGCGAATCAAAAATGGCTCTGGCGACAGCCTCTTCATTAAAAGCCCACAGATCTTCTATTGAACCGCCGCCACGGCCAACAATCATGACATCAAAATCTGTTTTATTGGCTGCCTGTATCGACTGGACAATGGATCTGGTCGCTTGCTCACCTTGCACTAACGTGGGAAATATCGTAACCTTTGCCAGCGGGTAGCGCCGGTTCAAAGTAATGACAATATCTCTGACGGCTGCTCCTGTGGGTGCGGTGACTACTGCGATTTTGTCAGGGAATCTGGGCAATTGCTTCTTATGGGAAGGATTAAAGAAACCTTCTTCATAAAGCTTCTTCTTCAATTGTTCGAATGCCAGATAATAATCACCTATGCCATCGGGCTGCATCGAATGCGCATATAATTGGTATTGTCCTGAAGCTTCATAAACGGAAACATCGCCTCGGATCAGCACTGTCATACCGCTCTCCGGTTTAAATTTCACGGCACGGGCATTAGCGGCAAACATCACTGCAGGCAATCGCGCAGAACTGTCTTTCAAGGTGAAATAAATATGGCCGCTCGTATGGATCTTCACATTCGAAAGTTCCCCTTTTACATAAACATCCCGTAGATAAGGGTCGGCATCAAATTTCTTTTTTATGTATTTCGTTAACGCTTTTACACTTAAGTATGGGTCGGACGTCAAGTTTTCAGCCCCTATCTTCCATATTAAAAAGCTGTCTTTCTTTCGAAAAACAGCTTTGTTTCTTATTATTTTACATGGTCAAGCTCATTTTGTCTCCGCTAATCCTCTTTCAGCCGACAGGAGTGTATTTTCCATCAGCATAGCGATGGTCATAGGACCGACACCGCCTGGCACGGGTGTAACATAAGAAGCAGTTTCAAGGACGTCGTCAAAATTCACGTCGCCGCATAACTTGCCGTTTTCATCCCGGTTCATGCCGACATCGATGACTACAGCTCCAGGTTTTATATAATCTTTGCCCAGGAACTTCGCCCGTCCGACTGCAGATACAAGAATATCCGCAGTTCGGGTATAAGCTGCCAAATCAACAGTTCTGGAATGGCAATATGTCACTGTAGCGTCCTTTTGCAATAGAAGCTGCCCCGCCGGCTTTCCGACGATATTGCTTCTGCCGATGACGACCGCATGCTTGCCTGCCGGATCGATTTGATATTCTTCCAGCAGTTTCATGATGCCGTGTGGCGTACATGGCAAAAAAGCGTCCCTGCCAATCATCATATTTCCGACTGACACAGGATGGAATCCGTCGACATCTTTTTCCGGATCAATCGCCAGTATCACTTTAAATTCATCGATATGTCCCGGAAGCGGCAATTGTACGAGTATGCCATGAATTTCAGGGTCATTGTTCAAGTTGTGGATCACTGCCAGTAATTCGTCTTCACCGAAAGTCTCCGGGAACTGCAATAAATCAGACCGCATGCCAAGTGCTTCGCATGTTCTCTTTTTATTTTTTACATATGTATGGGACGCCGGGTTGTCACCGATCAGGACGACCGCTAATCCCGGTATGATTCCTTTTGATGCTAATTGTTCCACGCGAAGTGCTATTTCGTTTTTGATTTTCTGGCTGGTTGCTTTTCCATCGATTAAAGTGGCTGACAAGTGAATCCCCCCAAATTAATTTTCTAGTTCGTCTGTAAATTTAGATAGAACCCCATTGACGAAGCGGCTCGATTTTTCATCACCGAACGTTTTACTGAGTTCAATCGCTTCATTCATGATGACACGGGATGGCGCATCTTCCATATATGTCAGTTCGAAGACAGCCATACGCAGGATAGTGCGTTCAATTTTCGGCAATCTCTCCAAAGACCAATTTTCCAAATGTCCTTTTAATTTTTCGTCGATGTCAGCCATATTCGTATATGTACCTTCGACAAGGAGTGTGTAGAAATTATCGTTCTCTCCATCCATTACATGGTCGATCGCTTCCACCATCGTCAGTTCGGTGCCCTCCAATTGAAATAAGGTCTGGAGTGCTTTTTCGCGTGCTTCATGTCGTTTCATAATAAACCCGGTCTCCTTTTCACTGCTAATTACCCCTCATTATACAGATAATCCATCGGAACTTCCATGTTTGAAATGTTCGGAAAATAAGAGGGTCAATCCTCAAAGCATTCCACAAAAACTCAAAAGATGCACGCAAATTTAAAAAACCGCCCATCACCATCTGGTGGCTGGGCAGTCTCTCGCTCATCAATCGATATTCTGTTGGGACTCAAATTGAATTCCGGTAATATGGACATTCACTTCCTGAGTCTGCAGGGATGTCATGTTTTCAAGTGTCTGGCGAACCTGTTCCTGGATTTTCTGGGCAGTCTGTGGAATCGAAACGCCATAATTGATGACACAATAGACATCAATCATCAAGCCGTCAGCCGCAAGTTCGGTTTTGACGCCTTTGCCATGGACTTTCTTGCCAAGACGTTCAACTACGCCAGATGCAAAATTCCCTCGCATACTGGCAACTCCCTCGATATCCGAAGCCGCGATGCTTGCGATGATTTCAAGAACTTCGGGAGCCACTTCAATATTTCCGAGATCCTGTTTGTTCGTCGGTTTCATTTTTACATATGGAATCGTTTTTTCTGCCATTGTGACATTCCTCCCTAGGAATTCAATACATCGTATTTCTCAAGGAATTTCGTGTTGAAATCACCTGATTTGAAAACTTCGTGATCCATCAGTTTCAAATGGAACGGAATTGTCGTGAAAACGCCTTCGATGACAAATTCACCAAGTGCGCGTTTCATTTTCGCAACCGCCTCTTCACGTGTATCAGCAAATGTGATCAATTTCGCGACCATGGAATCATAATACGGCGGAATGCTGTAGCCTGAATACATCGCAGAGTCGATGCGGACGCCAAGGCCGCCCGGAGGAAGATACATATCCACGCGTCCCGCTGAAGGCATAAAATTCTTCGCAGGGTTTTCAGCGTTGATGCGGCACTCAATCGACCAGCCTTTAAACGTGATGTCTTCCTGGCCAAAGCTTAATGTTTCACCGGAAGCCACACGCAATTGCTGTTGGATCAGATCCACTCCGGTGATCATTTCAGTTACCGGATGTTCAACCTGAATACGTGTATTCATCTCCATGAAATAGAACTTTTGATTGACGGCATCAAAGATGAATTCCACCGTACCTGCTCCGCGATAAGCCACTGCAAGAGCCGCTTTGACTGCCGCTTCGCCCATTTCGGCGCGAAGTTCTGGTGACAAGGCAGGTGATGGAGCTTCTTCCACCAATTTCTGCATGCGGCGCTGAATTGAACAGTCACGCTCGCCCAAATGGACAGCGTTGCCATGTGAATCAGCCAATACCTGAATCTCGATATGACGGAAATCTTCGATGAATTTCTCAATATAAACACCTGGGTTACCGAATGCGGCAGCCGCTTCTTTTTGGGTCATCCGGAGGCCAGTAATGAAATCTTCACGTGTTCTAGCCACACGGATCCCTTTTCCTCCACCGCCTGCAGTAGCTTTGATAATGACCGGGAAGCCGATTTTTTCAGCAATCTTAAGGCCATCTTCTTCGCTCGCCACGATGCCTGTAGAGCCTGGAACTACCGGTACACCAGCCTTGCGCATGGTTTCCCGCGCAACATCCTTCGTACCCATTTTCGATATGGCATCCGATGTTGGCCCGATGAACATGATATCGCATTCTTCACAAAGTTCAGCGAAACTGGCATTTTCTGCCAAAAAACCGTATCCTGGATGGATGCCGTCACAGTTGGTCAGTTTTGCCACACTGATGATATTGGAAAAGTTTAAATAGCTGTCTTTTGATAATTTGGGGCCGATGCAGTATGCTTCGTCCGCCAATTCAACGTGCAACGCCTCTTTATCCGCTTCAGAATAGACAGCGACAGTTTCGATATCCATTTCTTTGCATGCGCGGATAATACGGACGGCAATTTCACCGCGGTTGGCTATTAATACTTTTTTCATCGTCATTGGTCAGATCCCCTTCCTCAGTTTGTTTTAACGAGGAATAAAGGCTGGCCATATTCGACGAGTTGTCCGTCTTTTACAAGAATTTCAGCAATTTCCCCATCCACTTCCGCTTCAATTTCATTGAAGAGTTTCATGGCTTCTACGATGCATACGACCTGTTCAGCGGAAACTTTCGTGCCGACCTGCACATATGCAGCTTCTTCAGGTGAAGGTGACTGATAGAACGTCCCGACCATCGGCGACAGGATTTTGTGCGTGTTTGCATCTGAAGCTTCAGTTGCAGATGGCTGTTCAGCCTTCCCTTCTTTTGCCGGTGCTTCTGGAGCAGCTGGAGCGGCTTGGGCTGCAGGTGCTTGAGGAGCCTGTGGCGCCGCAGGAGCTGACTGCATTGGCGCTGCCGAATTATCAGCTGATATCCCGCCATTTTTCTTGAGCTTGATTTTTGTGCCTTCTGTTTCATATGTGAATTCGTTAATGGACGAACTGTCGACCAATTTTATGATTTCGCGGATTTCTTGAATTTTCAAATTACCCTACTCCCCTTATGTACAAAATTTAATTGAATATTAATGAAATGCCATTTTTAGAAAAACGGCCCCCGGCAAAGGAGGCCCTTATTCATTATTTTCTAAACTCCGGCGGCCCAGCTCTTCGGGATATAAGCCAAATTGTCTCATGCCTTTCAGAGCTTAACGGGTGCCGTCGCTTTTCTTTATTGTCCAGACTCCGGCGACCCAGCTCTTCGGGTCATAAGCCACTTTGGCTATGCGGCTGAAAAGACGCCGCTTCGCCAAATTGTCTTATGCCTTTCAGAGCTTAACGGGTGCCGTCGCTTTTCTTTATTGCGCGCGTGAAACGTATGACGCATCAGTCGTATTGATGATCAATTGATCGCCTTCGTTCACAAAGAATGGCACCTGAACAGTCAAACCTGTCGAAAGATGCGCAGGCTTTGTACCGCCGCTTGCCGTATCCCCTTTAATCCCCGGATCTGTTTCAGTTACGGTAAGAACCACTGTATTCGGCAATTCGACCCCAAGAACTTCTCCCTGGAATTGAATGACTTGAACTTCCATATTCTCTTGAAGGAATTTCAATTCATACTCGATGCTTTTTTCAGGAAGCTCGATCTGGTCATAAGTTTCAGTATCCATGAATGCGTGGACATCGCCATTTGCATATAGATATTGCATTTTTTTATTGTCGATCTGTGCTTTGGCAACTTTTTCGCCGGCACGGAAAGTCTTTTCAGTCACACTTCCAGTACGCAGATTACGCAATTTCGAACGGACGAATGCCGCCCCTTTGCCTGGTTTGACATGCTGGAATTCCATTACGCGCCAGATGCCGCCGTCTACTTCAATTGTTACACCTGTTTTAAAATCGTTTACAGAAATCATTTAATTTCCTCCGTTTTTATAAAATGCGAAGCTCTTTTGAAGACTTGGTCAGTCTTTCGTTTCCGGACTCGGTAATCAGTATATCATCTTCAATGCGCACTCCGCCAATACCCGGCAAATAAATTCCCGGTTCAACTGTCACAGCCATGCCCGGTTCAAGAACTGTTTGTGACTTGAATGAAAGAGCTGGCCCTTCATGGACTTCCAGTCCGATTCCGTGTCCAGTCGAATGCCCAAATGCATCGCCATATCCTTTTGACTTGATATGGTCCCGGCCAATGGCATCAGCATCGAATCCTGTCATTCCAGGTCCGATTTTTTCAACGCCCATTTCCTGTGCGTCCAGAACAACCTGATAGATTTCTTTCAGTTTGTCGGAAGGTTCCCCGACCGAAACCGTGCGAGTGATATCAGAAATATAGCCTTTATATAAAGCGCCGAAATCCATTGTGACGAAATCTCCGGATTCGATCACTTTTTCGGATGCTACTCCATGCGGCAACGCTGAACGGTAACCCGAGGCGACGATTATGTCAAAAGACGATGAAGTGGCGCCCTGTTTACGCATGAAGAATTCCAGTTCATTTGAGACTTCAAGCTCGGTCATACCCGGTTTGATGAACGTGCAGATATATTCAAAAGTATCGTCTGCAATCTTCGCTGCAGCTTTCAGGATTTCAACTTCCTCAGCTGTCTTGATCATACGGATTTTTTCGATAATTCCGCTCACCGGTTTTAATTCGGCATCCATTTTTTCACTATATTGTTCGAATGATGAATAAGTAACAAAATCTTTTTCGAAGCTTAGTGTTTCCACACCTAATTTCTTCACTTGTTCGGCTGCTTCTTCCAATAGATTGGTTTTCGCCTGGATTATTTCAAAATCCTTGATTTGGTCCGCTGCCTGTTCGGTGTAACGGAAATCCGTAATGAAAAGCGCGTTGTCTTTAGTAACGATCGCCAATCCTGAAGATCCGGTGAATTCAGTAATATAGCGAAGATTGAATTCGCTTGTGATCAGGAAAGCTTCAATTTCGTTTTGTGCCATTTCGTTGCGAAGTTTTTGCAGTTTCAAAATAGTCATCCTCTCTGATTTCGTAAAAGCAAGGCGTGCAGACCAAGGAAATAGGAATCTTTGCCGAATCCGGTGATCTGCCCTTCCACTACCGGCGCTATATAAGAATGGTGGCGGAATTCTTCTCGTTTGTGAACATTTGAAATATGTACTTCTATAACGGGTACTTGGATGGAAGCGATGGCATCACGGATAGCAATGCTGGTATGTGTATAAGCCCCGGCATTCAGAACGACGCCGTCAAAATTCTGGCGTTCAGCCTGTTGAAGCCAATCGATGATTTCCCCTTCATGATTGGACTGGCTGCAGGTCAATTCAATGCCATTGGCAAATGCGAACTGTTCCAGTTCATGTTCCAGTTCAGCAAGTGTAAACGTGCCGTAAGCATCAGGTTCTCTTTTGCCGAGCCGGTTCAAATTTGGCCCATTTAAAACTAAAGCGCGCATCTTCTTCACTCCCCGTCAGTAACTTCTTCATTATTTTATCATACGAGCAGAATCGAGCAACTGTAAGCGGGAAATTGAACGTACGTAGATCACAAGATTTATCTCCATATGAAAAAGCGGAAGCCGAGGCTCCCGCTTTCCAATGTTTAATTTACAGTCCGCATTTGAGTTGCGCTGCGCAATTCGTGCATGTATTGCAGCCGCCCATTTCCTCGACTGTCCCTTTTCGGCAGACCGGGCAAGTATCGCCCACTTCTGAACCGATGGTTACATTTGTTGAACGAAGATCCTGGATGGTGTCGATCAAAACGATCGGACGTTTTGTCCGCACTTCTTCCGGCGCATCATCTTCAAATGTATTTTCTTCAGCTTTCAAAGTAAGCACCTGGGAATCACGGCTGCCGTCGACGTAGACCGTTCCGCCTTTGGCACCGCCTTTGTAAAGACGCTCGTAGACGCCTTCCACTTGTTCAACAGTATATCCACGCGGTGCGTTGACTGTTTTCGAAATGGAGGAATCAATCCAGCGCTGTATGATGCACTGTACATCAGCATGTGCTTCCGGTGCCAAATCCATTGATGTCACGAATGCTTTCGGAAGGTTTTCTTCATCAGCTTCAGGATTGTTCTTCAAGTATTCACGGACGATATCCGCTTTCACTTCGATGAACTTGCCCAGGCGTCCACTGCGGTAGTATGTGAATGAATAATATGGCTCAAGTCCTGTCGAGACACCTACCATCGTTCCAGTCGAACCAGTTGGCGCAACCGTCAATAAATGCGAATTGCGGATGCCGTTGGCCAGGATGCCTTCGCGGATTTCTTCCGGCATGCCCTGCATAAATCCTGTTTCTGTGAATGCTTTGCGAAGAGCAGCTGTCTGTTCTTCAGTTTCGCCTTCAAGGAACGGGAAGCTTCCGCGTTCAGCAGCCAGTTCAGTCGAAACTTCATAAGCTGCTACAGCTATTGTTTTGAAAATCCGATCAACGAGTTCATTGCCTTCAGGCGAACCGTATTCTTTGTCGCAGTAGATCAATAGATCGGCAAGCCCCATGACACCTAGTCCGACGCGGCGTTCGCCGAGTGCCTGGATGCGGTTCTCTTCCAGGAAATAAGGAGTTGCATCGATAACATTGTCCTGCATGCGGACACCGACACGCACTGTTTCTTTCAACGATTCAAAATCGACTTCTTTAGTTTTTGGATCGGCGAATTGCGCCAGGTTTACTGCAGCGAGGTTGCATACTGAATAAGGCGCCAGCGGCTGTTCGCCGCAAGGGTTGGTAGCAACGACTTTTTGGCCATATGCTTTGGCATTCGTCTTTTCATTTGCGTTATCGATGAAGAATATTCCCGGTTCCGCTGAGTACGTGGCGCAAACATTGATAAGGTTCCAAAGATCGCGCGCTTTCATTGTGCGGTATGTGCGCACTTTATGGCCCATCCGTTCCCACTCGCGTACATCTCCAACTTCCTGCCATTGTTCATTGTAAATAGCCATTTCTTCTTTAGAATAGGATTCGACAGCCGGAAACCGCAAATCGAAATTCTCATCATTTTCAACAGCTGTCATGAAGTCGCTGGTCAATGTAACTGAAATATTAGCGCCTGTCAGGAATTCTTCATTGTGTACAGAATAAGTTCCGCCGTCGCGGAGCTTTGTTTCAGCATCCCGCATGATTTTTTCATTGAAACCGCCCATCCCTGGAATCGCACGGTAGTTTAAGACGCCTTGGTACATAGCCTCTTCCTGTTCCGTCAACGGTTTAAATTTCAATTTATCTTTAGCCAATTTCTTGATCGTTTCGTCTTCCGTATTTTCAATCAGGTATCTGAGAATACGAGGGTTCTGCATTTTGGAAATAATGAACTCCGCAATATCCGGATGCCAGTCGGCGAGCATGATCATCTGCGCACCGCGCCGTGAACCGCCCTGTTCAACAAGGTGCGTCAATTTAGCGATATCGTCCAGCCAAGATACTGAACCGGATGACTTGCCGTTGACTCCGCGGGCTAATGTATTGCGCGGACGCAATGTCGATCCATTCGTCCCAACGCCTCCTCCGCGGCTCATGATTTCCATCACTTGTTTGCGGTGGTCGGAAATGCCTTCGCGTGAATCTGCGACAAACGGCATTACATAGCAATTGAAGTAAGTGACATCCGTATCTGCTCCTGCTCCATAAAGGACCCGGCCTGCAGGTATGAACTTCAGGCCAACGAGCTGTTCATAAAATTTATCGAACCATTCCTGGCGTTTTTCTTCTGTTTCTTCAACAGAAGAAAGACCTGCTGCATTCCGTTTGGCGATCTGTTCGTAATAAACCTCAAGAGGCTTTTCAATAACGTCCAGCGATCTTACAACAATTCCGTTTTCAAGATCATCCTGGTTATCGATAGCACTGCGGTAGTCTTCTTCAATCCAAACTTCAGCCTGATTCGCCGCGTGATTGACCGAAACGATAAATCCTAATCCGCGCGCAGGGAATTTTGGATCCTCTTTAACCGTAAGAACAACAAAATCTCCAGCTTTCAACGTTTTCTTTTCCGTATCCTTGAATGAATACCGGTCGATCATAACCAGCCTTGACACGCCTTTATGAGTTGTCGTCATATCCGGCGTAATCGGAAACACTTGTTGAAACTGTTCGATGTCCTTGTTCAAAGCCTCAGGATTTAACGTATAAACAGAATTAGTTGCAGAAACCATTTGACAATTCCTCCTTTATATTATAAGAGCAAACACTATATATAGTATTAATACTTTTCCCATGATACTAGATATTGAAACTCTATTCCATAACAAAATTTTGATTCCCATATTCATTTCTTCAAAACCTCCATCACAACAAGGTTCTGAGCAGGCGTGAAAATTAAAATGAGTCGAAAGTGATATTTTTTGCACCAATTTGCATTAATTCAACTTTTAACACATAACAACGCTCGACTACCCGCCGTGTCTGCTTTCTCTCTTGAATGAGCTGATAAGTCAAAATATTGTATCCATTCCGGACTGAGACTCAGGCAGGTTTCATCTTCATGGCAATGATAAATTTTCATGATTGAGTAAATATACGTAATCTCCAAAATTTCACAGCATCGCCTCTTTTTCTCTTACATACATGAATATTGCCATTGAATTAAAAGACCTTTATCTTTTATAATGAAGAAAGAATAGAAAGGGGAAAGACCATTGGAATTCTTGTATTTTATCGCAGCGATTTTATTCGCTATAATCGCTTACGCGGTGGTGTCATATTTCCGCATGAAAAAAGCAGTCACTACTTTGACGCAAGACCAGTTCATCGAAGGCTATAGGAAAGCCCAGCTGATCGACGTGCGTGAACCGAAAGATTTCGCCGCCGGCCATATACTTGGCGCGCGCAACATTCCGCAGACTCAATTGCGCCAGCGCCATAAAGAAATACGGTCAGACAAACCTGTATATTTATATGATCAGAACGGCGCTCGGGCAGGACGTGTAGCCATCTATCTGAAAAAACAGGGTTACGACCAATTGTATCAATTGCAAGGCGGGTTCAAGCAATGGACCGGCAAGATCAAAGCTAAATCCTGACAGACAGCTCTTCCATCCGGAAGAGCTTTTTTTACAAAAATCCGCATTTTACGGAGGCCTGAAATGACAGAAAACATCCTTTTCCCTCACAACCCTAGCCTAAAAGACTTTTTGCCTGTATACGCAAACATAGCTGAAGTTTCAAACAGGATCTTCAATTGCCTCAATGAAGTTTCGAGCGGCCCGTGGAAGCATATCGATGTCGCAGAACCTTTTATGCAATTGCACAGCCACCTTCTGGACATGATGAAAAAAGGACAGCTGGAGTATGATACCCTCGCTTTCATTTATGAAGCACGTCCACAAGGAAAAATCACAAATGCCGCTGAAGACATTCACAGCACGAATCTTTCAATCGATACGACATTTGAGAATCGGATTATTTATTTTCCCGCACACGATGTCGCTGTCACCCAATTGACTTTCTATACACATGCGGAAACAAGCTGGCCGGAATTCCAATGCTATGCCAAATCCGTCGAAGCCGCCCATAGTTTCCTGCAAGCGATAGACGAATTGCTAAGGCAGATGCTGATGAACAATATCACTTTCCTGGTCGATACAGACGACGGCGTCCGTCGCCGGAATTTCAGCACCCACGCCATCATTGAACGGTCTGATGTAATCTTGGACGAATCGGTCAAGAAAGATATTTTCAGATCCATCGATGAATTCTTCAAAGACGATGGGCAGTTTTTCAGAAACTATGGAATCCCTTATAAACGGGGCATCCTTCTATATGGTTCACCCGGCAACGGCAAAACGACTCTCGTCAAATCGATCACCGGATCGACAGAAGCACCTGTCGTCTATTGGCAGATTACAGAGTACACGAACAGTTCCACTATCCAGGAAGTGTTCAGCATCGTTTCACGGCTAGCTCCTGCCATCCTGGTCATCGAAGACATCGATTCGATGCCGGAATACACACGCTCCGTCTTCTTGAATACGCTGGACGGCACTCAGGCCCGCGAAGGACTATTTGTAATCGGAACAACCAATTACCCCGAAAAAATCGATCCGGCGCTGATTAACCGTGCGGGACGGTTCGACCGGGCCTATGAAATACCTTCACCATCCCAACGGCTAAGGAAGACCTACCTGCAGAAATTGGACATCAATCATATATTCACCGAAGCACAATTATCGGATATGGCAAGCCGGACCAAAGGACTGTCAATTTCCCAGCTGAACGAGCTCTATATGTCCAGTGCGCTGAACTGGCATTACGATGGAGATTCCGCTTATGAAAAACGCATAGATGAACTCCTGCAGCAAAACAAAAGAGCTGACCGCAATAATTGGCAGGAAGCCGATTCATTTATCGGATTTTAAATGAAATGAAAAAAGCCTGGAAGCTAATTTGCTCCCAGGCTTTTTTTGTATCCTATTCAGCTTTGTGGTAACGAAGAACTGGTTTCCGCGCAGCTTTTGTTTCATCAAGGCGTTTGATGACTGTGGTATGAGGGGCATCCTGGACAATTTCAGGATTCTCTTCCACTTCACGCGCAATCTGGATCATTGCGTCGATGAAAGCATCAAGCGTTTCTTTCGATTCAGTTTCAGTCGGTTCAATCATCATGCCTTCTTCTACATTCAACGGGAAGTAGATTGTCGGCGGATGATAGCCGAAGTCAAGCAGGCGCTTCGCCATATCAAGTGTGCGAACACCCAATTTCTTCTGGCGACGGCCGCTCAATACAAATTCGTGCTTGCAATGGCGGTCATACGGCAAATCGAAATGCTCCTGCAGTCTGCGCATCATATAATTCGCGTTCAATACAGCATATTCCGTCACGGCTTTCAGGCCATCCGGCCCCATTGAACGGATATACGTGTATGCACGCACGTTGATGCCGAAGTTTCCGTAAAACGGCTTAACTCGTCCGATTGACTGTGGACGGTCGTAATCAAATGCGAACACGCCGTCTTTTTTGACAAGAATCGGTTTTGGCAGGTATGGCAATAAATCTTTATTGACGCCTACCGGACCTGATCCCGGTCCACCGCCTCCATGAGGTCCGGTGAATGTTTTATGAAGATTCAAGTGGACAACATCGAAGCCCATATCGCCAGGACGCGCTTTGGACATAACAGCGTTCAAGTTCGCGCCGTCATAATAAAGCTTGCCGCCGACTTCGTGGATGATAGCCGCCATCTCCAGGATCTGCTCTTCGAAAAGACCCAATGTATTCGGGTTAGTCAGCATTAAAGCGGCTGTGTCTTCCCCGACTACGCGTTTCAAATCTTCCAGATCCACAAGTCCGTGTTCATTTGACTTGACTGTCACGGTTTCAAAGCCTGCGACGGTTGCAGATGCAGGGTTTGTACCGTGGGCCGAATCGGGAACGATGACTTTTGTGCGTTTCGTATCCCCGTTTGCTTCGTGGAAGGCGCGGATCATCATCAATCCTGTCCATTCCCCGTGCGCACCGGCTGCCGGCTGAAGGGTCACTTCATCCATTCCGGTGATTTCCTTCAAGTGTTCCTGAAGGTCATACATCAATTCCATGGCACCCTGCACTGTGGATTCGTCCTGCAGCGGGTGGATATTGGCGAAGCCGGAGTATCTTGCTACGGATTCGTTGATTTTCGGATTGTATTTCATTGTGCATGAGCCCAGTGGATAGAAACCGGAATCAACACCGTGATTACGTTTAGACAGTGCAGTGTAATGGCGCATGATATCAAGTTCGGAAACCTCTGGCAGATCAGCAGCCTCATCGCGGACGAGACCTTCCGGCAATAACTCAGCAAGATCGATTTCAGGTACATCGAGTTCCGGCAGGCTATAGCCTACGCGGCCTTCTTTTGTCATTTCAAAAATGAGCGGTTGGTTGTCTTTATGCATGAGTAGCCCCCATTTCCTGCACGAATGCATCGATTTCTTCTTTAGTGCGCTGTTCCGTAACGGCGATCAGCATATGATTATCAAACTCATCATAGCTTAAGCCCAGGTCATACCCGCCGATCATCCCTTTTTGCAGCAGGGAGGCATTCAGCTCTTTGACCGGTGAATCTGTTTTTACGACGATTTCATTGAAATGTGCGCCATCAAAAGCAATTTCAAAACCGGCTGCTTTCAATTGCTGTTTCATATAGTAAGTTTTCGTAATGTTTTGGACAGCCATTTCCTTGGTGCCTTCCTTGCCGAGAGCAGTCATGGCAACAGATGCAGCAAGAGCGTTCAGCGCTTGGTTCGAACAGATATTCGAAGTGGCTTTGTCGCGGCGGATATGCTGCTCACGTGCCTGCAGCGTCAATACGAAACCGCGGCGGCCGTCTTCGTCCGTCGTTTCACCAACAAGGCGTCCCGGTACTTTTCTCATCAGCGCTTTAGTCACGGCAAAATAACCACAATGAGGTCCGCCGAAAGCTTCCGGAATACCGAATGGCTGCGCGTCTCCAACTGTTATATCAGCGCCCAATTTACCTGGAGGCGTCAAAGCCCCAAGCGCTAGCGGGTTCGATGAAACTGTGAATAATGCACCGGCTTCATGGACGATCGGCTCAATTTCCTTCAGGTTCTCAACCTGTCCAAAGAAGTTCGGATACTGAATCATGACCGCAGCTGTATTATCGTCGATCATCTCTTTCAAAGCATCAAGGTCCGTATGTCCATCTTTCAATGGAATTTCTTCCACCGCGATGGACTGCCCAAGTGCATACGACCGAACGACATCACGGGACTCAGGATGCACAGCGCGGGAAACCAGGATTTTTTTGCGGCTTGTATGCCCGGCAGCGAGCATCCCCGCTTCTGCCAGTGACGTTCCACCATCGTACATTGAAGAGTTTGCAATTTCCATACCCGTCAATTCACTGATCATTGTCTGGAATTCGAAAATCGCCTGCAATTCACCCTGTGAAATCTCAGGCTGATATGGTGTGTAAGCCGTATAGAATTCAGAGCGTGAAATGACGTGGTCTACGATGATCGGTTTGTAATGGTCATAAACCCCCGCTCCAAGGAAAGAAGCGTACGTATTGGAATCGGCATTTTTTGCAGCCAATTGTGACAGTTCTTTTGTCAATGAACTCTCTGATTTTGCTGGTTTAATATTATATTCGCCTTTGAACCTAACTTTCTCCGGAATATCGGCAAATAATTCATCGATCGACTGGATTCCGATTGTATCGAGCATTGCTTTTTCGTCTTGAGGCGTCATTGGTAAATAGCGATGTTTCATCGATAGCTGTCCCCTTTTCAATTGAAATTAATTGCTGCGTTTATAAAACGGTGTTTCTACAGTAATGGCTTTCAGGCGTTTATTGCGGATTTCCACTTCAAGTTCCTGGCCAAGTTCTGCATGTTCCGCGGAAATTAGAGCGAGTCCGATATTTTTCTTTAAGGTAGGTGATTGAGTTCCGGTGGTCACTTCACCGATTTTTTCATCGTTCAAGTAGACTGCATAGCCATGGCGCGGAATTCCTTTGTCGATCATTTCAATGCCAACAAGTTTACGTGGAACCCCATTGTCCTTCTGCTCTGCGAGAGCCTCTTTTCCGATAAAGTCATCTTTAGCCAATTTGACGACAAAATTGATGCCTGCTTCCAGCGGTGAAATATCTTTTGTAAGTTCCTGGCCATAAAGAGCCAGACAAGCTTCAAAACGCAAGGTATCACGTGCTCCAAGACCTGTTGGAATGACACCGTCGTTTTTGCCCTCTTTTAATATATCGTCCCATAACGCTATGGATGCTTCAGGAGAAGCATATATTTCAAAACCATTTTCACCGGTATACCCAGTACGGGAAATAAGAACCGGGTAACCGCCGATCAGAACATCTTTCTTAAAGCGGAAAGGTTTGATGTCCGCCAAGCTTTCTTCAGTCAGGCGTTGGAGAACCTGTTCGGCAAGCGGGCCTTGTAATGCGAGTAATCCGTATTGATCAGAAACATTTTTCAACTCGACACCATCGATCGATTGTTTTTGCATCCATTCAAAATCTTTTTCGATATTCGAGGCATTGACTACCAGCATATAATTTTCTTCATCAAAACGGTAAGTCAATAGATCGTCGACAGTCCCGCCGTCCGGATAACACATAGCCGTGTATTGGGCTTGTCCATCCTTGATTTTTGAAATATCATTTGTCAGCAGCTTCTGAAGAAATTCCAGGCTGTTCGGACCTGATACAAGAATTTCTCCCATGTGCGAAACATCGAAAAGCCCAGCCTTTGTTCTTACAGCCTCATGTTCATCTTTGATGCTTGAAAATTGCACAGGCAATTCCCAGCCGCCGAAATCGATTGTCTTACCGCCGTATTGTGAATATGACTCGAATAGCGGTGTACGTTTTAACTCTCCCATTCAACTTCCTCCTCTTTGATCAAATTCCACAAAAAAAGGACAGAGATTCCCCTGTTAAGGGAAATCTCTGTCCTGGAACCTGAAAGTTTACCGTTACGGTTTTCCTCTTTGGTAGTTGCAGAGCAACACTCTCCAGAGATGCGTCCGGCACGAGTCTTTTTGCCTGAGAGATTCACGGCTGCTGCCATTTGCTCCTTCGGCGACGCTTTCGCGTACTCTCCCCGTGCTTTCATCCGCCCAAATCAAAATGATTGGTCCATAGCGCTATACAGAATCGTATAACTTCGTCTATATCCTAACATTATTGAAGGGTAAGCGCAATCTTTTTTAATGAGTGAGTCGAAACACGAACGTTTCACTTTTTTTCATCTTAATTATCCGCCTTTTAATCGATTCACTTGGAAGGCTGCATATTGCGTAATCTGTCTTAACGTCCGGAATTCAGTGCGGATTGTGATATGAGCAACGGCTTTATATTGAGGATAACGGGTTTTATATAAAGCTTCTATCTGCTCTTTCGTCGAATTTACAACAATTGGGCGTTTAGGATCTTTGTGGATCCTTCGCCAAATTTCCCTGAAAGGCGCATCCAGAAACAAGACAAGGCCAGTCTGCCGCATTATTCTTCTGTTGATATCACGCATTGCCACACCGCCTCCTGTGGAGACGATGCAATCTTCATCTTTCAGAGTTCGGAGAAATTGTGTTTCCAGCTCTCTGAAATAAGCTTCTCCGTGGCTCTCGAAAATAGATGCGACAGTCATCCCCATCTGTCTTGCAATTTCCTTATCCATATCATAGTAAGGCATTTTCAGCAGAAAACTGAGTCGCCTGCCGACAGCACTTTTTCCACATCCCATAAATCCGACCAAATAAATTCTTTTCATCCAACCACCCGATACTACCCAAATCATTCAGGTATTTTATTTTTCTCGATTTCTGCCAGTAGTTGTATAGTAGCATGCCGGTGCATATTTTCCAATCCATCATATATTTTATAATGTTGCGCATAGAGCGCGGCAGCATGCGACATGACAATCAAAGCTGAAAGGAAAAAAATGATTGATACAGGGTAAGCAGCGGCTTTTTCGGATTTAAGGACCTGTAATGGCATATTCGGATCTCTCCTCTTTTCCATTTGAACGCACGGCAGATATCTTCAGTGTTTCTTCCTCGATACTGAACGTGCATCCGCTTATGCCAGTCAGCATTATTTCATGTCCCTGATTGAATTTTTGTTTACGGAGTATAGACCCGTAAACTTCGATATCATATTCGACACCGGCTTGAATTACACGGAAGCCTGTTCCGCCATTGATGACTTCTATGGAATCGATTCCTGTCAAATAATTCTGCATTTCAGTTGTAAACAGCCGCCACTCCATTTCGTCGGCATCCTGATCTTTCAAGTATTCAGATGTGTACAAATAGAACAGGACGATAAGAGGCAAGATTGCTGCCACCAAAATAAGATCCATCAACGCATCGAAATAGATGAACCCTGCCTCTGAACGAAGTTTCCATTTTTTTATTCCAGACATATGGTCTCCTGCAATGAACGATAATTTTTATACCGGACACATAACTCGCTGTGATAGTCCCAGGAAAAGATGACGCCATTAACGGTTCGCTCTCCCTGTATTTCACCATAAGACTTTATGATTTTCGCCGCTTCATGGAGAGTCTCAAAAGCTGAAGCGCGCAGTTGCTTATCATCAAGTGTCTGCTGCATTTTTTGCATAGTCGGCAAAAGGGTTCCGAACAGCATAAAGATGATCAGCAGGCTAAGCATCGTTTCCGCCCATGACAGGCCCTTTTCATCCAGAGAAAACCACCCTTCCTTTACCAAGATGGACTACGATCGTTCTTTCACCTGTGCTCGTCAAAAACCTTAAAGTGCCGGAAGCGATCACCGATCCGTTTGACCAGTAACCGATCGAACTCAAATTGCTTGTCTTCTGCAAAATGACGGAATCAGGAAACTCACGTGATGAAATGGGGCTGAATTGATTTTGCACCAAATCGTATCGCCCGACTTCCCTGAACATGACGGAAACAGATAATCCAGAACGATAAGCTTCCGTTTGGGCAAAATAGATATCGTTTTTAAGGAGTTGAAAAAATCGCTCTTCTTCTTTTTGGACCGCAATCTGGTTATACGCCGGCAAACCGATGCCGATGGTTGCCATCAGGAGTGCCAAGACGATCACCACTTCCAGCAGCGAGAATCCCTTATTCTTTACACAGCCGGTTTGGACGATGACACTACACCATCTGTTGAAATGTTTACAATGTCTCCATTCGGACAATCGGTTTCATCAGCTTTCAGATAGCCTTCTGTCACGAGGTCAGCGATAGTCGGCACTTTCTTTTCATCCATCCTGAAAGACTCCACTTGCCCTTGGACCATCTGGACAAATGCTTTACACCCTTTTTCATCCACTGCTGTCGTCTGTTTTGAGACATTCGGAATTGCGATAGCTATTAAAACCGTGATGATCAACATGACAATCAGCATTTCAATCAGCGTAAAGCCTTTTTGATTTTTCAATTTCGTCATATATTTCTCCTCCTTAAATTGTATGGACTAAATTATACATCGGCAGTAAAATCGCCAGATAAGCGGCGACAATACATGCGGCTATGATGATAAAGAATGTCGGCTGGATGATCCGCAGCCATTTTTGGGTGTGCTGCTCAATTTGTTCCATCTGGACGTCGCTGTACAGGATCAGCTCTTTACCAAGAAAACCCGTGAGCTCGCCGTGCTTCAAAAATGCCGGCATGTCGGTTGACAGAATAGCCATCCGCTCAACAGCTGTCGATAACGGCTGCCCTTGAATGATTTCTGATTTAATATTCCCCGCGATAAAACGGACGATCGTGTGATGGTTCTGTTCAGTCAAAACCTTCACTGACTCCTGCAGTGAAATTCCGCTGTGGACCAATGTACCGAGTTCTCTGGCAATCAAATGTGACCAATAGAGCCGGATATATTGTTTTACTATAGGTAAGCGAAGCAGCCAATTGATCTGGACGCGGACCTTCTGCACTTTTAAAATCTTCCAAAAAACAAATGCGCCAAAAAGGCTGACAGCGATACCTGCAATAAAATAATCCGGCAGTTTAAGTAAATAGGCAGGAACGCCGCTGTTCCCCTCTCCGCTTTGTAAAGAAGCCATCAACTCGGTCAGGTTTGGCACATAATTCAATCTGAAAAACAGGAACAGCAACGAAGTGAAGCCAAGCAGGGACACCGGATAAACCAATATATTCCTCAGTTTTGTCCGGACCTGTTCAGTTCTCCCGTAACTCTTAGCGATACTCTGCAATGATTCGGACAACCTCCCATGATGTTCGGCTATCTCTACCGGAAACAGCACACTGTCCTTGAAACCAAGGAATTTCAACAACTCCGCTGCATTGCCTCCACTTTTTAATATCGAATCCAATCCTGCTTCCGCAGCTTCGAGCGTCCTGCAGTGGATCGGTAAAAGAAGTGTCAATGCAGTGGGCAATAAATAGCCTTCCGTTAACAGGACGGACAACCTTTCAAGAAATCGGCTGCGGTCACGCAGATGGATCTTCCGGGATTCTTTCCTGACGTTCAAATGCACCAATCGCCACCCCTTCCCGTATTTGGCCCACGAAAGAAAGACGCTCTGGAAGAAGGTATGCTTTATTAGCCTTCGCAGCTTCAAGCGCTTCTTCCAGACGGTTGCCGTGCAGGATTTCGTATAGTGCGCGGTAGGATGGCAGATCATCACCCATTTCAGCGAAAACCGGCATGATGCGTTGCGCGGAAACCGCTATCAGGGTCTGTGACATATCTTCATAAGAAATCCCAAGATCTCGCAGACGGTGAAGACAGCCGACAGAATGCCTCGCATGGATTGTCGAAAATACAAGATGGCCTGTCAACGCTGCACGCACAGCAATATGGGCTGTTTCGGCATCACGGATTTCACCGATCATGATAATATCGGGATCATGTCTTAAAATAGCTCTTAAGCCGGCTGCATAATCCAAACCTGCTTTTTCATTAACCTGAATCTGAAGGATTGCCTGATTTTTCCGCTCTACTGGATCTTCAAGGGTTATGATATTGCGGTTCAGTTTATCAGCACAATGTTTCAACAGAGAATAGAGGGTTGTCGATTTACCGCAGCCTGTCGGTCCAGTAAGCAAAATCAACCCTTGGCCTGATTCGGATAATTTTTCAAGCAGTCTAGCTGAATCCCGGAATGCCGCCAGTTCACGGATCGGCTTGGCTGCTTCGTCCGGCATTATGCGGATTACGATGCTTTCTTTCGTCAATACAGAAGGCAAAGTCGATATGCGAAAATAAAAGGATTTGTCTTCAATGGGAAGATGGAAGGAGCCAGTTTGAGGTTTTCTTTTTTCACTCATGTCTAAAAGGGATAGATATTTGAAATAGGCAATCATCCGATCGCCAAAATCAAAGGGGATTTGTGTTACTTGCCGCAATCCTTCGAATGAGCGGAAAGAAACATTATAGCAAGAAGGTGCGGGTTGGATATGGATATCAGTCGTGTCACAGTCAGCTGCTTTTTGCAGCAGCTCGGTGCATTTCCGTTCGATGATTTCCTGCATGATTCCCTCCTGTACGGTTTTGAACAGCGCCGCCACACTGTTCCCCCATAGTATAACCACGACTATTTCCAAGCGCTATAGTTTATGCCATAATAATTTTTTACCCCCCGCTTTTCGGGGCAAAAATGATTTTTGGCCACCAGTTCCATAGAAATAAAATTGATAATATTAGTAGCCGATATTCCGCAAAACAGCTTCGCGTTCGGGGGGCTTGCGCTGAGCTAACTCGGACTCGTTGCACTTCGCTTGGTCCCCCAGGAGTCTTCGCTGTTTTGCTCCATACCTCTAGAAGTTTCTCTTAAAAATGAATCAGTATATAAATTAATATTTGTTTAGTTCAACATGGATAATGCTTAGCTAACTCGGGCATTCGCCCGAGTGGGATTGGAGTACAACTCTTTTTCTAAGCCCTCTTAACTAACTTTCATATCCAGAAGCGGATCCCTGCGAAGGCGCGGCGCCGGACTGGCCGGAGCAATAAGACGAGTGATCTTCTCGGCTTATTGCGGGAGGCTTGTCCAAAGCGACGAAGCGGTGTATTCATACTATTTTTTAAAAAAGATAACTACAATTTTTTCCCCTCAAAAGATTACACCGGTTTGTCACAAAGAAAGGGAACTCGCGGTTTACACAACGACTCGCTTTCCTATATAATAAATATGAGATTATTGTGTTGTGGCAAAGGAGGGATTACCCATGGATAACATGTTTAAATTAATGGGATGGTGGACTGGGATTTTCGCAGTTCTGTTTTATGTAGGCGATATGGTGGAAGTTTCTTTATTGATGGTTGCCAACACCGGATTTTTTGTACTTCTAGGATTTTTAAATATTTCTGAGCGTATGTATATGTATATCTTCGCGGCTTACCTAACAGTATTCTTCGTCGGCTTCACATACTACTCAACTTTCATCCATATTCCGGGTGGAGGACATTAATCAAAATATTAACCAAAAAAAGCGGCCAGCATTGGCCGCTTTTTTAATTTGATTGCAGAACTCGAAATTTTACAGGAACGGATTGCTTCTGGCTTCTTCAGCCGGAGTCGTATCAGGGCCATGTCCCGGAAACAGGACCGTATCCGGCGCCAGTGTCAATAAGGAGGTGCGGATCGAATGGAGAAGTTTTGTTTCAGAGCCATCGATCAGGTCAGTCCTTCCTATGCTCCCCCGGAATAATGTATCACCGACAATAGCGAATCTTTCTTCCGGAAATGAAAAACTGACACTTCCAGGGGAATGCCCCGGTGTATGTAATAAATCCATCCTGAAAGTTCCCAGCACAAGTTCGGTTTCCTCATTGATCAAAACATCCGCATCCTTTACCCGGTAATCCGGCAATGCAGCATATTTTCCAGAGCCATTCAGATTAGGTCGGCCAAGCCACTCCCTTTCGAGATGATGCAGATAGACAGGCACTCCATAGGAATCCCGCAGTGCATCGACAGCTCCAATGTGATCGAAGTGTGCGTGTGTCAGCAAGATTGCCAAAGGCTTAAGATCGCGTTTTTTCAAAAGGGCTATGACTCGTTTTTCTTCCTCGCCCGGATCAAATATAAGACATTCCTTTTCCTCATTTGAAACGATGTAACAATTCGTCTGAACTGGGCCTAATTCCAATTGTTCAATTTTCAGCATTATTTTCACCTCTGCTTCAATTATATCACGGACCCTTTTCAATTGACTGTTCAATAGATTGCCACTTTTCACGCTCGACAAAACAAGTTAAATTCTTTACAATAGTATAGAACACGACGGCACTGGCTGTTAATGTTGAAGGGAGTGTCATATATATGGAATCAGGTTGGATATTAATACTCATTTTTGGCCTCATTGCAGTTTTAGCCGCAATAGGCACTGTACAGACATTGAAAAACAAAGAAGTATTAGGATTTTTATTTAATTTCGGAACTTTTGCCATTTTTGGAGCCTTTGCAGTAGCTACAGCAATCACACAAGGCTTTCCACCATCATTGCATTAATATGAAAAAGCTGTTGTTGCATCCTATGCAACAACAGCTTTTTTATTTCCTTTAATCATTAAAAAAAACGGACCTTCAAAAGGTCCGTTTTTTTATTGTGTTGCTGCGGGAGCTTCATCAGTCAAAAGCTCGCCGGTTTCTTCGTCATAAAACCTCAATAGGTCGCCGTTGATGATGGCTTCCGAATAGTTCAACTGTTGCATAGCACGATCGATGAACGGCTCACAACCTGCCGGATCGTCTATTTCACCTGTTTCCAGATCATAGCATGAGCCTCCGGCATAAACATTTTCCCCGGTAATGAATCGTCCGTCACGGAACACTGTGAACTCTTCACGTTCTTCCGAAAACAGATCGTCACCGAACTGGATATCCTCATCAGCTTCGATCCCCATCAAATTCAAGATCGTCGGACGCATATCGATCTGGCCGCCAATCTCTTCATTGACATGGCCTTCACCGTATCCTGGAATGTGCACGAAGAAAGGCACTTTCTGAAGTTGAGCTGTATCATAAGGTGTTATTTCTTTCCCTAGGAACTGAGACATGGCAGCATTATGGTTCTCGGAAATTCCGTAATGGTCACCATACATGACAATAATGGAATTTTCATAGAGACCTTTAGCTTTCAATTCATCGAATAATTCCTTGACAGCTTCATCCAAGTATCTTGCCGTTTGGAAATAACGGTTCAAAGTCCCTGAATTGGAATCGAACTCAGAAATGAATTTATCTTCCTCATCCAAATAGAACGGATGATGATTCGTTAATGTCAAAAGACGACTGTAGAACGGCTGCTGCATCTCAGTCATGTGTTCAACAGACTGCTGCATGAACGGAACATCCTTCATGCCCCAGTTGACCGCCTGGCCTTCTTCGATTGTAAAGCTTTCTATATCCTGGAATTCGTCAATTTCAAGCGCCTGATACATAATATCGCGGTTCCAGAAACTTTTCGTATTGGCATGTTGTACATTCGTGAAATACCCATTCTCTCCAAGCTTTTCAGCCATCGAGTTATAGGTGTTGCCGCTGTGCGTGAAGAAAACAGCACTTCCTCCACGAGGATAAAGTGAATTTTCAAGAATGAATTCCGAGTCGGATGTTTTCCCAAGTCCTGTTTGATGATAGAAATTCGGGAAGTAGATCGTATCCTTGTCTTTCGTCAATTCATTCATGAATGGTGTGATCGTCTGTCCATTCATCTCATTATTCAAGACGAACGTTTGAAGCGATTCAAGTGTTACCACGATCAAATTGCGATCCTTGGCAATGCCGTGCATTTCATCAGATGGTTCAGCCTGTGTTGAACTTACGTAATTGGTTACTTCAACCAATTCAGAACCGTTTGCCAACGCACGTTGAGCCTGTGACTTCGATTGGATGTAAACATCATACAAGTGGTAATTATACATCCCGATATTCTTCACCAGCATTTCCCGGTCAAAACTCCGCGTCAGCAATTGCGGACGTTCAGCCTCAGCCAGTCCCAAATTGAAGAACATTAGAGCAGCCGACAGGATGAAATACGCTTTCCTTTGAACAGAAGATGCTTTTTCTGTGATCTTCATTGTCGGCAGGAACTTGATTGCCAGCAGCACAATCAGGAAATCAGAGAAATAAAAGATATCTGTCCAAAAAATGCTGGCTGCTGCACTGGACTTCAAATCACCGAAGTTCTGGGTTTGAAAAAGCAGCGGCAATGTGATGAAATCACTGAAAAAGCGGTAAAATGCGACGTTACCGTACAAGATGGCCGATGTCACTAATGTCATGATGAGTAAATATCGGTTTTTGGCCTTTTCACTTTTAAAGAACAAGGCTAATCCGTATAGAAATAAAAGCATGCTCAACGGATTAATGAACAAGATGAATTCCTGCAATGCATTATCAATCGTGATTGAAAATGCTGTTTTGTAAACGATGTAGGTTTTTAACCAGGTTGCGATGATTGCGATTGCAAGAATTGAATGTTTAGGCCATTCTCTTTTTAACATCCCAAAACATCCTCCTCTTTTCGATACATTTTGTCATTCATATCAATTCCATTTCTTTTTGAAATTACAGCTTAATTGTTAATCCAATGTTTACTGAAATATTACATAACCACAACATAATATTTACCCTCTTAATAGACGGATGAAACGCTGGAAAGTTTCAAAAAAACGGAAATTCTTTTAGATTTTATTCTGTTCACTGCGCAAAATCAATAATGCGGAGGAAAATTCCTTTGCTGTTATGAACTGCAATCGATACAGTTCCCTGATTTCTTCTTCCATCAAATGCAGGTCAGCTTTTTTATCTGCTGTGTATATAATCGTGCCATACCTTTTCAGCAGCTGCATCACATCGTATAAGTTATTCATCCATTCACCTGCCCGGCATCCTTGCAGCCATATTCGGTGCAGATTCGCTGAACTGGAATGTCATGCCCTTCGACAGGTACATACTCTTTGATTTGGGCTGCAAATGCAAGGGATATGGTAAATCCTCTATAATTCGTCAGATAGCGGTCATAATAACCTCCGCCAAATCCGATGCGGTAGCCGTCTCGCGAAAAAACTACACCAGGCACAATCAGCAAATCTATTTGATCAGGCTTCACAGGTTCCGTTTGTTCAATAATGGGTTCCTGAAGCTTCATATATACTGTTTCCAATTGGTCGAAAGAATCAATATTCCTGAAGTCCATGCTGCGCGAAAGCGGTTCGCATTTCGGCACCACGGTCTTTTTACCGGCTTTCCAGCATTCTTCGATCAGCCTGTGGGTATCGACTTCCGGAAAAGCTGATATTGTGAGGCCGATTACTTCAGCCTGCTGAAATGCTTCGTCTTTCAATAGAAACTGGATGATTGCTTCAGACTTTACCCGATGGTTTTCCGGATCCATTGCCTTCAGTTCATTGATCATTTCTTTACGCTGGCTTGTTTTTCCCATATCAGACACCCCTTTAAAAGAAAAAAGCCAAAACCCAGAGGTTTTGGCGGTCCATTCATTACTTAGTTTCACGGTGTAAAGTCATTTTTCGTTCACGTGAGCAATATTTTTTCATTTCAAGACGCTCAGGGTTGTTGCGCTTATTTTTAACAGTGCTGTAGTTACGTTCGCTACATTCTGTACAAGCTAAAGTGATGTTAACACGCATCGGTTTCCCTCCTAATTCTTTCAAAGATCATTTTTAAATAAGCAAGATCTATACGACTTAATTATTATAGCATATATCACCATAAAGTCTACTGATAATATTCATAAAATATAAGATGGCAAAATGCGAAATTCCAGTCGAAAAAAAGCCGGCGGAATAGTGACCGCCGGACCGTCCTTATTTATTCAGATCGTAATGCCTGCCGCGCACCAGGTAAAATAATTGTTCGGCAATATTGGTGGCATGGTCTGCAGACCGTTCCATATAGCGGCCTATGAAAGCCAACTGGGTGATCTGGCTGATTTTCTCCGGATCCTCGCTTCCAGCAAGCATTAATTGTGTCAACACCTGCCCATACAGGTCATCCACCTGGTCATCGAGTTCCGCTATTTCTTTGGCTTTCGCTACGTCTTCTTCCACAAAAGCATCTATGACCTGCATCAGCATGGTCGTTGCCAGCTTATGCATTTTTTCGATTTGGACAATCGGAGCCAGATGCTCTTCTTTGCCCAGACGAATCGTTTCTTTAGCGATATTCACCGCGTAGTCCCCTACCCGCTCCATATCCGTTGCCACTTTAATGATGACAATTAATCTGCGCAGATCGGTTGCAACGGGAGATTGTTTAGCGATCAACAGGATCACGCGGTCATTGATTTCTTCCTCCAGCCTATTGATCTGGACATCATCTTCAATAACTTCCAGTGCAGCATCAATATCATGATTAAGCAATGCACTGACCGATTTTCCAAGCGCATCAACTGCCATCGTACTTAACTGGATCAATTGGTCTTGGGATGAATGCAATTCTGTATCGAATTTTTCACGTACTGACAAAATGGAACGCTCCCTTTCTTAGCCGAACCTGCCGGAAATATAATCTTCTGTGCGTTTATCTGAAGGATTTGAAAAAATTGTATCCGTTTTATCATATTCGATTACTTCACCGTTCAGGAAAAACGCTGTCTTATCCGAAATACGCGCAGCTTGCTGCATATTATGCGTCACAATGATGATGCTGTAATCTTTTTTCAGTTCCTGGACAAGTTCTTCAATTTTGAGCGTCGAAATCGGGTCAAGAGCTGAAGTCGGCTCATCCATTAAAATAACATCCGGTTCAATGGCCAGCGCGCGAGCTATACAAATTCTCTGCTGCTGCCCTCCTGAAACGCTGTATGCATTTTCATGCAGGCGGTCCTTCACTTCATCCCAGATAGCTGCGCCTCGAAGGCTTTTTTCCACGATTTCGTCCAGGATTTTTTTGTTTTTGATGCCGTGGATACGTGGTCCGTATGCAATATTGTCATAAATGGATTTCGGGAACGGATTCGGTTTCTGGAAAACCATGCCGACACGCGTCCGTAGTTCTTCCACTCCGTAATCCTTGTCAAAAATGTTGCGACCCCGGTAAAGGATCTGCCCGGAAGTCTTAACTGAAGGGACAAGCTCCACCATCCGGTTCAAAGTTTTCAGATACGTGGATTTACCGCATCCTGAAGGCCCGATGATTGCAGTGACTTCATTTTGCTTAATATCCAGATCTATATTTTTCAATGCATGATTATCGCCATACCATAGATTCAATTGTTGCGTATCATAAACGGATTTTGATGCGGAACTGGTTGAATCGTCCTTTACAAGTTCAGCTGTTTTACCGTTGTTGTAGATAGTATTTGTCGTTGACATAGTAGAACCCCTTCCACTCTAGTAGCGTTTCTCGAATTTATTGCGGATGATGACTGCCACTGAATTCATTAACAGCAGGACAACCATCAGAACGATAATGCCTGCAGCTGCGACTTGCTGGAATTCGGGCTGCGGACGGCTGGACCAATCATAGATCTGCATCGGAAGTGCTGTGAATGTATCCATCACTCCCTTAGGCAGGAACTGGATGATCACAGGTATTCCGACTACGATCAATGGTGCGGTTTCACCAATAGCCCGTGATAAGGCCAGGATGCTTCCTGTCAAAATTCCTGGAATTGCTGCAGGCAGGATGATTTTAACAATAGTCTGCCATTTTGTAGCACCCATCCCATAGGAAGCATCGCGCAATTCGCCCGGAACGGAACGGATCGCTTCCTGCGAAGCAACGATGATGACCGGAAGAATCAGAAGGCTCATTGTGAAGCCTGCTGCCAGTACGCTGTTGCCGAGTGCCAGCGCGCGGACAAAAATCGTAAGTCCGAGCAAACCGAATACGACAGATGGCACACCCGCCAGATTTGAAATGTTCATCTGGATAAATGTGGTGATACGATTCTTGCCGGCGTATTCTTCAAGATAAATCGCCGATCCCACACCCAGGATGATGGACGTCGGTGCAACCACCAGCATCAGCCAAATCGAACCGACCAATGCGGCTTTGATGCCCGCCTGTTCGGGAAATCTGGATGCGTAATTGACCAGAAAATCAAACGACAGGTGATTGACCCCTTGGGATACAATCTGGTAAAGCAAAATGACCAGGGCCAATAAAGCAGACAGCGTTGCAAGGAGAAATATCGATTTGAATAATTTATTGACGAGATTTCTTCCATTCATCCGTCTCACGACGTTGTCGTGTTCTATATATCTCATCTCAATACTCCTCTCTGAAACGCTTGGAAACGTAGTTGGCAATAATGTTCATTACCATCGTGAAAATGAACAGGGTGAATCCGACAGCGTAAATTGAATAATAGATGGTTGTGCCGTAACCAGCATCGCCTTTAGATACCTGGACGATATATGCAGTCATTGTCTGAATGGATCCGGTAAAGTCACCATCGAATTGTGGTGTAGATCCGGCGGCGAGGGAAACGATCATCGTTTCTCCGATTGCGCGCGATACTGCCAGCACAACGGAAGCGATGATGCCTGAAATTGCGGCCGGAACTGTGATTTTCATGGCCACTTCGAATTTGGTCGAGCCCATCGCAAGTGCTCCTTCACGGATGCTTTTCGGCACGGACGACATGGCGTCTTCCGACAGCGATGCAATCATCGGAATGATCATGATCCCAACGACAATTCCTGGTGAGATGGCGTTGAAAATCTTTATTTCCGGGAAAAAGCTTTGAAGCAGCGGCGTGACAAAAGTCAGAGCGAAGAATCCGTAAACGATTGTCGGAATGCCGGCCAATACTTCCAGCACCGGCTTTATCACTCTCCGTACATTGTCAGTTGCATATTCACTCAAGTAAATAGCGGCTGCAATACCGATCGGCACTGCGACGATGACAGCTATCAAAGTGACCTTCAAAGTGCCGACAATCAGTGGCAAAACGCCGAATTGTGCAGACTTGTTTGAAAAAGGCAGCCATGTGGTGCCGAATATAAATTCACTGATGCTTACTCTTGTAAAAAATGTGACTGTTTCCACGATTAACGTCAACATGATCCCTATGGTTGTCAATACGGATACCGATGCAATCAGGAACAATAGAACCGGTATGAGTTTTTCCACGAATTTCTTATTTTTCTTGCCTTTCGACTGCGCGATCATTTCCTGCACAGATTGCCCCATGACGAAACCCCTTTCACACCCAAAAGGTGAGCAAAGGCTGCTCACCTGAATTCTGGACTATCTTCAAATTATTTTAATGCTTCAAGATCTGCCAAACCTTTTTCATACTCTTCTTCAGGCAGTGCCACGTAACCGACTGCTTCCGCCATTTCACCGGCATTCTCAATTGTGTATTGCATGAAATCGTATGCTGCTTCGTTGTCACTCATTGAAGAGTTTTTAGCATAAGTGAACAATGGACGTGATAACGGTGAGTATTCACCTGACGCAATCGTTTCATCATTCGGCTCTATTCCGTCGATTGACACTACTTTCAAAGTTTCCTGGTTCGCTACGTAGTATGCGTAACCGAAGAATCCGATGGCATTCGGATCAGCCTGGATGCCCTGGACCAATGTGTTGTCATCTTCGGAAAGCGTCGCTGCGCTGACGATGTCTTCGTCTTCAAGGATTACTTCATTGAAGTAATCGAATGTTCCTGAAGCCGTACCCGGTGCGTAGAAGACCACTTCTTCATCCGGCCATTCCGGATTGATGTCAGACCATTTTTTCGTAGTGCCGTCTTCAACCCACAGTTTTTTCAGGTCTTCAACTGTCAGGTCTTCGACCCAGTCGTTTTCTTGGCTTACGACAACCGAAAGGCCGTCATACGCTAACAGCAGTTCTGTGTAATCGATGCCCGCTTCTTCAAGGGCTGCTGCTTCTTCTTCTTTTATAGGACGGGATGCATTGGAGAAGTCCGTTTCACCTTGTATGAATTTTTCAAAGCCACCGCCTGTTCCGGATACACCGACTGTTACCTGAACGCCTGGTTGTACTCCAGCGTATTCTTCAACGATGCCCTCCATGATCGGTGCTACTGTAGATGATCCATCACCAATAACTGAACCTTCAACTTCTCCGGCTGTTGCTGAGCCGTTCTCTTGTGATTGGCTTCCTTCCTCAGTGCCGCCTCCACATGCTGCCAGCAACATTGTCGAACCTAAGATTGTTGAAGCCATTTTAAATTTCCAGTTTTTCATCAGTTACGCCCCCAAATAGTTTGTTTTGTTTACAGTCTTAACTATAACGACCGATTGTTGAGGACATATAAAGCCATTGTTAAGATATTGTAAATGTGAAGCAATTTAAAACAAAGATAAAAAACCCGCTCTGCCTATTTGGCAGAGCGGGCTTCAAACCTTATTCTTCTTCAGCATCTATCGGTTCTTCTTCGCCTTCTTCAATCACTTCATTTGAATATGGAGCTTTGATGACTGAAGGCGACTCTTCAGATTTTGTTTCGCGAAGTTCGAAGTATTTATCGAGCGCTTCACGCACAATCAGATTGCTTGTCGGTGGAACAATACTTGTATTTGTCGTTATATAAGGAATCATCACCGCGTAAGCAACTTCAGGATTTTCATATGGAGCAAAACCGACATGAGTTGTCGTTATAGAATTCTTAGTGTAATAAGGACTTGTTTTGTCATCGTAGAATTGAACTTCTGCAGTACCGGTTTTTCCGGCTGCCGTATAGTCTGTGTCCTTGAAATAGGATCTGGCTGATCCTCGGCTACCTACATAGACATTGCGCATGCCCTTTTTCAAATGATCGATCTCCGCCTGAGGATTACTGATTCGGTTCAGGATTTTAGGCTCGATCACAGTTTCCACCGGCCCTAAATTTTTGCCATCGGTAGACGGACCGCGGATTTCTTTAACAAGATGTGGTTCCATCCGATAACCGCCGTTGGCAATCGTAGAAATATATTGAGCTAACTGCATTGGAGTATAGGTGTCAAATTGACCAATGGCCAAATCGAGGAAAGTACCACCAACGTTTTTCGCTCCCTGATACCCGCTGCCTTCAAATGGCAAATCGATACCTGTTTTGACGCCTAAACCAAATTGTGCAAATGAATTTCTCATTATATCAAAATTTGAAGATGGAATGTTAATTGGTTCTTTGTATTGGTATGTTTCGTTAGCGATTTCCAGGGCAATTTTGAACATATACACGTTCGATGATTGCTCTATAGCCTGTAAATCCGTCATTGGAATACGGTTAAATAGAGATTTATTAAAAATAGACCGTTTTAGCGGCGTCCCTTTTATTTGCAATGGCTCATCAATCAAGACATCTCCCATATTAACTGCATCTTGCGCATAACCTGTCAAAAGTGTTGCGCCTTTTACTGAGGAGCCTGAAGCATAGGCAGCGGTGACTGCAGCATACGAATGGTCCTGAATAACCATTTTACCAGTGTCATCCCGTTCAATCCGTTTACCGACCATCGAAAGGATTTCACCAGTGCGGGGATCCATCATGACTAGATAGGCATCTTTTACCAGTTGAGAGTTGGGACCTGATTTTAACTGTCGTAAATGTTTTTCTACTATATCTTCTAAGGAAGAGTGCAATTCGCTGTCTATCGTCAGCATCAAGTCTTTGCCTGGTTTTCCTTCGTCTGCCGGTATCGTATCAATAACCCGGCCTCTGCCATCAGTAATATTTTTGACGACCGATTTCTGACCTTGCAGAACATCCTCATATTGCTGTTCCAAAAAGCTGGTTCCGACCCGGTCATTGCGTGAATAATCGCGGGCCAGATAATACTCGAGACTGCTTGAAGGAATCCCTTGTTCAGGTGTTGTAGTGCTGCCGAGAATCGTCAAGTCGCTGGTTTTTACCCGTTTCCAGTCAGTGATCGTGTTGACGCCTTTCAGTTTCGGGTCAGTCAGTCTTTCAGATACACGGGCAAACTCTTCCGGTGTCACGCCTTCATTTTTAATGATTTGAGGAGATAGAGCGTAACCCGAAGTCATCTCACGGAAAATAGCAAGCGTTTCAATATCTTCGGCAGTAAGGCTGGCCAGCTCTTCTTCTGTAATCTTTTCCCGGATTAAATCATCCAGCTTGCGCTGCTTTTCTTTTTCAGTGATTTCTTCATTCTGGATGGCTTGTCGTTCTTCATCCGTCACTTTATCCGTTGCTTCCTCAGTATTTAACATTATATAAAAATCCTGTTTATCCCGTTCGGTAACACGTTTATCATCTTTTTCAATCAGTTTCGCCAATTCTCTAGCGGTATCCAGCATTTCAGAGCGCTTTGTCGTCTGCATTGCCGTATATGTAATGGCGCTGACCGGATCGTTGTCAACAAGGACGCGGCCTTCGCTGTCGAATATGCGGCCTCTTGGCACACTGGTGTTGACAGGCACTTCTTCCGTTCTTGCAAGTGCACGCGCATAATCCTCGCCTTTAACGATTTGCAGATAGCCGAGTCTCAGGATCAGCATTGAGAACAGCAGAAAAATGGAGAAGAAAAGGACATTCATGCGAAAGACGGTATGGGATTTCAGCTTCGACTTCGCCTGGCTTACTCTCCTTTTATTGGGTTGGGTCATTTAGTAAAGGTCTCCTTCCGGTGAAATATCCAAAAGCTAGTATATCATCGAACAATAAAAAACACACACTTTTTCAGACGAAAAAGTGTGTGTCAGGTTTCATTTATCGGATATTATTTTGCAGCTTCGTAGCGTTTTGATACTTCGTCCCAGTTTACTACATTCCAGAAAGCAGCCAAATAGTCAGGGCGTTTGTTCTGGTATTTCAAGTAGTAAGCATGTTCCCAGACATCAACTCCAAGAATCGGCGTTTTGCCGTCCATCAATGGAGAATCCTGGTTGGCAGTTGAAGTTACTTCCAACTCTCCGTTAGATACAGTCAGCCAAGCCCAGCCTGAACCGAAGCGAGTTTTTCCTGCATTTTCGAATTTTGTTTTGAATTCGTCAAAGCTTCCGAACTTGCTGTCGATTGCTTCCGCAAGTGCACCTGATGGAGCGCCAGTGCCATTTGGAGTCAACAATTGCCAGAATAATGAGTGGTTTGCGTGTCCTCCGCCGTTATTGCGTACAGCTGTACGGATATCTTCAGGAACAGCGTTCAAATCAGAAATCAATTCTTCTACAGATTTTGAAGAAAGATCGTCGTGGCCTTCCAGGGCAGCATTTACATTAGTTACATAAGTATTATGGTGTTTCGTGTGGTGGATATTCATCGTCTCTTTGTCGATGTGTGGTTCCAGTGCGTCATACGCGTAAGGTAGTTCCGGTAATTCATAAGCCATGATTAAATTCCTCCTTGAGTCTATTGTTCTACTTTCCTAGCGTATCAAAGTTTACAAGTTGTTACAATTAAAATGCATGAACATCCAATTTAATCAGACCTTTGACTGAATCAGACCAATATAAAGAACAGTATCACCATCACCAGCTGAATGATGCCTTTTGTGAATACAGAAGTAATAAAACCGACGACAGATCCTATACCGGATCTGAATGCCTGTTTGAAATTAGACCGGTTAAAGATGAGTTCCGCACCGATCGCACCTAAAAATGGGCCGATGATGATCCCGATGATCGGGATTAAAAACGGACCGGCAATCAGGCCGAGCATGCTCCCCCAGAATCCCGCTCTCGATCCGCCAAACCGTTTTACCGTATAGGCATTTGATAAGGCGTCTGCGCTGAAAAGCAACCCGACGAACAATAACTGGATAAGCCAGAACCACCAAGGCAGATCAGCAAAATCAAAGAACAGGCCATACATGATGAATCCACCGAAGATAAAAAGAACTGCCGGTATGACGGGATACACGAGACCGATAAATCCGATGACAAAAAACAGCAGAACCACAATCCAGCCGATCACTTCCAATGCTTCCACAGCCATTCCCCCTTTAATAAAATTATTTGCGCCATTAATGCTCTGACAGGCATAAACTGACTTCATTTTGCTTCCTCAAACTTATTAAAACACTTCATTCAAATAATATAAAAAACTCCCTTCCATCGTGCCTTACATTTTTTAAAATGTAAAGAAAGATGAAAAGGAGCTGTTTTTTAAGCCCGGTTGCCTAAGATGGCTTCCGCGATATTCACTGAATGGTCACCAATCCGCTCAAGGTTGCTGACGATATCCACGAACACGATGCCCGCCTGTGCCGAACATGCTCCTTCATTCAAGCGAAGGATATGTTTCTTACGGAATTTGCGTTCCATCTTATCGATAAGATCTTCCTGCTCCGCAACTTCACGTGCAAGTTCATGGCTTGTCGTATCAAGTGCATCCAATGCTTTTTGGACCGTTGCAATGGTCAACGTGAACATTTCTCTTAAGTCTTCCATTGCGTCTTCAGTAATATTTACACGATTATTAACCTGATAGTCAATCAATTCGATGATATTTTCGAAATGATCTCCGATCCGTTCGATATCACGAACAGTTTCCATCAGCATGGTATGGCGTGTTGAATCAGCAGCCGAGATCGACTCTGCAGAAATCAATACAAGATAATCAGTGATTTTACTGTCGAGATTGTTTATTGCATCTTCCAGCTGATAGCCGGTTTGTGCATTCTTGGAACTTTTAGTTTTTAGATATTCATATGTTTCCTGTAGTCCCTGCACAGAATACTGACCCATGCGGAGAATTTCCTCTTTCGCCTGCCCCAGTGCAATCGAAGGAGATTGCTCTATAAAATGGATATCGAGGTGCTTCGGTTTGAATTCGATTGTCACTTCTTCTCCAGGAATTACCTTAGTTACCAGATAAGCCCAAAGCCCGATCAGCGGGAACTGGATGATCGTGTTAGCAACGTTGAATGTTCCGTGTGCAAATGCGATTTCCATTTTCGGCTCCAACCCGAATGTAGTGCCAAGCCAAGTTACATAAGCTGTGAAAGGCACCAGCAAAATGAGGAACAGTACAGATCCGATGACATTGAATAGTACATGTACCGCTGCTGCACGGCGTGCTGCAACTGACGTACCAAGAGCGGCAAGCACTGCTGTAATAGTAGTACCAATGTTATCGCCGAATAATACAGGCAATGCAGCATCAAGCGTCACAAGACCTTCAGCGTAAAGACCCTGCAGGATTGCTATGGTACCGCTTGAACTCTGAACGATTAAAGTAAAAATAGTTCCTACTGCTACGCCCAGAATAGGCATTTCACTCAAATTGACCGTCATATCGATGAATGCCGGCAATTCTCGCAGCGGCTTCATGGCTCCGCTCATTGTTTCCATCCCGAAGAATAATCCCCCGAAACCGAAAATGACCTGGCCGATATTCTGGATTTTATTTTTCTTAAAGAAGAAAATCATGAAAGCACCAACGGCCATGATCGGTAAAGAGTAGGCTCCTACGTCAAGGCCGATGATGAACGCCGTAACAGTAGTACCGATATTAGCTCCATAATGACACCAATTGCCTGGCGCAAAGTCATGAACCCAGCGCTTACCAGCCCGACGACGATTACAGTCGTACCTGAACTGGATTGAATGAGGATGGTTACTATTATACCAACTAGAACCCCCATGAATGGATTGGTTGTAAAGCGATCCAAAATATCACGCAGTTTATCCCCTGCCGCTTTCTGCAAAGCATCTCCCATATATTTAATGGAGAAAAGGAATATACCAAGTCCACCAAAGAAGCTGAATAGTATTTCTTGCCAGTTCATTTCCACGATTAACAATCACTCCTAGATTAGCGTATTGACACCTTGTCTATTATGAATAGTTCTATAGCGAATTGTAAATACCTTTAATAAAAATTTACATTCCCGTAACAAAGCAAAATTTTTTCTGATAAATATCATGGTAGGATAGGATTAAAGTGAGAAAGGAAGATGAATTTGAACATATATCAATTGCTGAAGGCCAGTTTGATGGAACCTAAAAAGCAGGCGGCCGTCAGGATAATGCCGATAGGCAAAATTATGCGTTTTATATTTCTGTTTATCCTGGTGCTGACAATTGCAGCTTTCATCGAATTTATCACTGGCCTTAATAATGTTTCTGGAGATTTGGAAGGCTTGCTAGTTTATATAGAAGAAATTGAATGGCTGCTTTACCCTTTGGCATTTATTCTTTTATTTGTTTCCACAACCCTATACCATTTCATAAAGATCAGTTTATTCGCGTGGATCGGTATGGTTATACTCAAAGCCCGCAAGCGCCGTGGAGAATATAGGCATCTGTGGCGGACAGCCGCACTCAGCGTCACAATTCCGACAATATTGTCTTTTGGCATCGGTTTTTTCACCGACAATGCATGGCTTCCGCTGCTGATTTCCCTGCTTACTTTAGTTTACCTGTACATGGCAGTGAAGTATTACCCCAAAATGCCTCCACAGCGCAAATAAAGCCAGTAAAGCTCTTTCTTGTATTTTTCGAGCTGTGACTGCTAAAATAGCAATAGGCATCCCTTAGAACCGGAGAGGAAATAGCTTCCTCCATCAATCCGGCAGAAGAAATCCGGGATCGGCGCCTTAGCCGGAGCATCCCAAAAGGAGAGATAATTGATGAGTGAGATCATTCACCGTTCAAAAACACGCCCCGTTAAAGTTGGAGACATCACAATCGGCGGCAGCAACGAACTTTTCATCCAAAGTATGGCTACAACAAAAACACATGACGTGGAAGCGACAGTCGCTGAGATTCTGCGCCTCGAGGAAGCAGGCTGCCAGGTGGTCCGGGTAGCATGTCCAGACGAACGTGCAGCCTACGCTATAGGCGAAATCAAAAAGCGCATTAACATTCCTCTGGTTGTCGACATCCATTTTGACTATAAATTAGCGCTGATCGCCATTGAGCAAGGCGCTGATAAAATCCGGATCAACCCAGGCAATATCGGCCGACGCGAAAAAGTCGAAGCAGTTGTGAATGCGGCTAAAGCGAAAGGCATTCCGATCCGCATCGGAGTCAACGCAGGTTCTCTGGAAAGAAAAATTCTTGAGAAATACGGTTATCCGACTGCTGACGGAATGGTTGAAAGCGCGCTTCACCACATCAAAATCCTTGAAGACCTTGATTTCCATGACATCATCGTGTCACTAAAAGCATCAGATGTGAGCCTTGCTATTGAAGCATATGAAAAAGCTTCGCAGGCGTTCGATTACCCGCTCCACTTGGGCATCACTGAATCCGGCACCCTCTTCTCTGGTACTGTGAAGTCGGCTGCAGGCCTTGGGGCATTGCTTGCCAAAGGCATCGGCAACACGCTTCGTGTTTCATTGAGTGCTGATCCTGTTGAAGAAGTCAAAGTAGCCCGCGAAATGCTTAAAGTATTCGGCCTTTCTTCAAATGCTGCAACATTGATTTCATGTCCGACATGCGGCCGCATCGAAATCGATTTGATCTCGATCGCCAATGAAGTCGAGGAATACATCTCCCATATTAAAGCTCCGCTTAAAGTGGCAGTTCTTGGCTGTGCTGTCAATGGACCAGGAGAAGCTCGCGAAGCGGATATCGGAATTGCCGGCGCACGCGGTGAAGGATTACTGTTCATGCACGGCAAAACTGTCCGCAAAGTACCGGAAGAGACTATGGTGGAAGAACTGAAGATTGAAATCGACAAGCTTGCACAGGAATATTTTGAAAAGCAAGCCGCAGAAAAAGCGGAAGCAGAAAAACAACAAGTTTAAGGTAGTGATGCAATGAGATACCGTTTTGGAATCGATATAGATGGGACAGTGACTTCACCGACTTCGCTGATCCCTCATATTAACAAGCAATTCAACAGTGAGTTGACCTTGGATGATATAAAAGAGTATGACCTTACATCCGCCCTTCCCCATTTGGAGCCTGGAGAATTCTATTCCTGGTTCCGGGAAGCGGAGTCAACCATATACGCTTCTTCCCCGGTGTCGGAAAACGCTAAAAATATTCTGAACCAGTGGAAAGAGCAGTATGAATTATTCTATATTTCTGCTCGTGGTGAGAATGTAATGGACATTACGTTCGAGTGGTTCAAAAAACATGCCATCGCCTATGATCACATAGAATTGATCGGCACCCACAAAAAGATTGCAGCAGCGAAACGCCATAATGTAGACCTCTTTTTCGAGGACAAACATGACAATGCTGTTGAAATCAGTGAAGAACTTGATATTCCTGTTATCCTGTTCAACACCCCTTATAACCAGGATCCGATTCCTGACAAGGTTATTCGCGTTTATAACTGGCTCGAAGCGGAACAATGGGTGGATAACGAATTTGGCATCCAAAGCGCATTAACAACTCAAAATAAATAGAAAAAAGCCGATTGCTTCTCTGAGCAATCGGCTTTTTCTATTTATCATTATTTACAAGCAGGGCATTTCCCATAGATTTCGAATTTATGGTTATCGATTTCGTAGGCTGGCAATGCCGCACCGAGCATATCCATCGGACAAACCGGTATCTCTTTGATTTTGCCGCAGTCCATGCAAATGAAATGATGATGATGGGAATCACTTTCACAGTGCATGCGGAAATGCCGCTCCCCTGACAGTTCCGTCTCTTCCAATATGCCAAGACTGACGAAAGTCGCCAGATTACGGTAGACCGTATCATAGCTCATGCTCGGATAATCCTTTTGCATGACATCCAGAAGGTCTCTGGCAGTCAGGTAGCGGTCGTCATTGACGAACAACTCCAAAATCTGGTTGCGCTTTGAAGTTTCCTTGTAACCATTTTCCTTCAGAATATCCCACGCTTTTACAAGATTCATGCGATCGCCCCTCTCTTTACACTTACAGCAATTTTTTTATAGATCAAGACAAGCAATAATAATAAAATCGATGTAACGACAATTGTGCCGCCTGGCGCAAGATCAAAATAGAACGCTGATATCAGGCCGGCAATGACCGATGCCTCCCCGAAGATAATGGACAGGGTAATCGTTTGCTTAAAGCTCTTTGAAACACGCATGGCCGCAGCCACTGGAATTGTCATGAGCGATGACACCAAAAGGATTCCCACAATACGCATCGAACCCGCAATAACTAGCGCTGTGACAATCATGAACATGAAATGGATCCACTTTGCCGGCAACCCGGAAGCCTTGGCGTATTCATCGTCAAACGACAAAACGAACAGTTCCTTGAAAAATATCACGATAAACGCAAGAACCACTATTGCAATGGCGACGACAATCAGCAGGTCTTCCCTGCTGACAGCCGAAACCGATCCGAACAGGTAACCGAAAAGGTCATTTGAAAATCCTTGTGCCAAGGAGATGAAAATTGCACCGAAACCGATTCCTGCCGAAAGAATGATGGGAATGGCCAATTCCTCATAATGCTTGTAGAGTGTCCGCAGACGTTCAATTAAAACGGAACCGCCGACGGAAGCGGCAATCCCGAGAAAGAGCGGATTCAATGCCGAGAAAACAACGACACTCTGACTTAAATAAAGGCTGCCGGCAATTCCAGCCAATGTAACGTGGCTTAAGGCATCCGCGATCAATGACAGCCGGCGCACGACGATGAAGACTCCCAGCAGCGGTGCAATGACCCCGATGATCAAACCGGCGCCAAAAGCATTCTGTAAAAATTCATAAGTAAAAATTGCATCAATCATGGTCAATGTGCGCCTCCCACATGATGGATCTTGCGGACAGAATGTCCATACCAGGAAGCCCGTTCCTCATCACTTAAAGTTTGGAATTGTTCTTTGAACCCGTGGAAATGGATAGTCTGATTCAGACAGGCAACATGGGAGATCCGGTCAGTCACCGTATCTACATCGTGCGTCACCATAACCAGCGTAATTTCTTTCTCCCGGTTCAGTGCAGCCAGCATATCGTAAAATGCCTGGACGTTCTGGTGGTCAATGCCGACAGTCGGCTCATCCAGAATGAGCATTTTAGGTTTTGCCACCAAAGCGCGGGCGATAAATACACGCTGTTGCTGGCCACCTGACAGTTCGCTGATGCTGCGGTGGAGAAATGCCTCCATCCCAACCGATTTCAATGCATCCAGTACATCTTCGTCAACCGTTTTCGGCAGACGCCGGAATAGACCGGCTTTTTTAGCAAGACCTCCTGCCACCACTTCTTCCACAGTAGCCGGAAATCCGGAATTGAATGAATTGGATTTTTGCGAAACATAACCGATCCATTCTCGATGTTTGAAGTTTTTAGAGTCTACCCCGAACAATTTGATGGATCCTTTTGTCGGTTTTATCAGCCCGAGCATGATTTTCAGCAAAGTGGATTTACCTGACCCGTTAGGACCAAGGATTGCTAGAAAATCCCCTTTCTCAACTTTCATCGAGATGTTCTCAAGCGCTTTCGTTTCTTCATATTCGAAGCTGATGTCTTTGATTTCAATCAATGGCGCTTCCATAATGCCGCCTCTTTTCTAATTAAGAATGATTACGATTTACATTTTAAAAGTATAAGACACAATTAGAACAATGTAAACCTAAACAGCTTAAAAGAAAAAACCCCTCTATTAAAGAGGAGCTTTCATTTCTTCTATTACGCCTGGTGAAAATACACCCGCTTTGAACATTTCGATTTCAAATGCATATGGCGCTTTTTTATTCTTGGCATCAGCACCGACATACGGCGTTTCCAGGATTTTAGGAATATCCTTCAAATCACGGTGGTGAACGATGCCGTTCAGGGCTTCGAATCCGATTTCTCCAAAGCCGATATTTTCGTGGCGGTCTTTGGCTGCCCCTCTTACGTTTTTGCTGTCATTGATATGAAGCACTTGCAGTCGTTTAATTCCGACAGTGCGGTCGAACTGTTCAAGGACGCCGTTAAAATCTTCTCTGATATTATACCCGGCGTCATGCGTGTGGCACGTATCAAAGCAGACTGAAAGACGTTCATTATTAGTGACACCATTGATGATTGCTGCGATTTCTTCGAAATTGCGTCCGCATTCCGTCCCTTTGCCCGCCATTGTTTCCAGGGCAATGTTCACTGGATAATCCTGGCTCAGCACTTCGTTCAGGCCTTCGATAATTTTCGCAATCCCTGCTTCCGTTCCTGCACCAACATGTGCTCCCGGGTGAAGAACAATCTGTTTTGCACCAAGAGCCGCAGTCCGTTCAATTTCTTTTTGCAGAAATTCAACGCCGTGAGCGAAAGTTTCCGGCTTTTGGGTATTGGCAATATTGATGATATAAGGTGCATGCACGACAATATTGGATAAGCCGTTTACTTCCATGTGTGCTTTGCCCGCTTCTATATTCAGTTCTTCAATCGGTTTGCGCCGTGAATTCTGTGGTGCTCCGGTATAGATCATGAAAGTTGACGCTCCGTAGGAAGCTGCTTCTTCACTTGCTGCAAGCAGCATTTTCTTGCCGCTCATCGATACATGAGATCCGAGTAACATAGATTCGACTCCTTATTTCTTGCGGTTTTTTCTTCGTTCCGCTTTTTTGATTTCGTCCATTTTCCACTTCATCTTTTTCTTGTACATCGGTTTGACCGATTTCGGTTTGTGGACCATCGTTTTAGCTTTTGCATCCGCTTCGTTTGTTGTCCGGACACGCGTTTTTCTGCTGTGGCGCTCTTTCAGGTCCACAAACTCGCCTTTAACGATGTCTTTCTGCTGGAATGGAATGCCCATTTTTTCAACGCGTACAATTGCGTCATCTTCTTCAGGTTTGAATAATGTGATTGCCAAGCCTTTCATTCCTGCGCGGGCAGTACGGCCGACACGGTGAATGAAGAATTCGAGGTCTTCAGGCAATTCATAGTTGATGACATGGCTGACACCTTGGATATCGATGCCCCGTGCCGCTAAATCTGTGGCAACGATGTATTGATACTCTAGATCGCGGATCTGCCTCATCATTTTTACACGTTCACGAGGAGCAAGGTCACCGTGTACACGGCCGACTTTGATGCCGTCTTTCGCTAATTGGTCTGCCACATAATCCGCATTGGTGCGCGTGTTCACGAAAATGATCGCCAGGTATGGATTGATGACTTCCATCACTTCTTTCAGGCGTTCCATTTTCTTTTTGCTGCGGACAGGGACAAGGTAAAAATCAAGCCCTTCCGCTGTAGGACGCTTGTCTCCAAGGTTTACATGTATCGGAGATTCCATATATTTTTTCAGGAACGGCTTCAGTTTTTCAGGAATTGTGGCGGAAAAGACATACATCTCCAGGTCTTCCTGCATTTTTCCTGCCACCTGGTCGATTTCTTCGATAAAGCCCATATCAAACGCCAAATCCGCTTCATCTACCACAAGAATTTTTGCAGTATGAACGAATAACGCGCGTTCATTGACCATATCCTTCAATCTTCCCGGCGTACCGATGACGATATGCGGCTGTGTCTTCAGTTTATTGATGGAACGCTGTTTATCAGTTCCGCCGATAAATGATTTCACTTCGATGCCTGAGCCTTCTGTAAGACGCAGGATTTCATTGTAGATTTGTGTACCAAGCTCCCGCGTCGGCGCAGCGATGACTGCCTGCACTTCCTGCCGCTCCACATCAATGCGTTCGACGATCGGAATGATGAAACTGTGCGTCTTGCCTGTCCCTGTATGGGATTGGCCGATTGCACTGTTGCCTTTCAATATATGCGGCATAATTTGCTGCTGAATTGCTGTCGGTTCTGTAAAACCGAGTTTTTCCACTGCCTCTAACAGGAATGGTTTCAATTGGTATTCGTTGAATTTTGTCATGGGATTTAATTCCCTCCTTACGCTCCGTATATTATAGCATAAATGAGCTATTTTAAGCGATGCAACTTTTGTAAAGCTGTGCCGTCTCCGTTATAATGAAAGTATTGATTGTTGAAAGGAGCGGTACCAGATGAAAGTAATGAAAATATCGCCTAGAGGATATTGCTACGGAGTGGTGGATGCCATGGTCATAGCGAAAAATGCCGCAATGGACGAAACTTTGCCGCGTCCCATCTATATATTAGGAATGATCGTCCATAATAAACATGTAACCGATGCATTCGAACAGGATGGCATCATCACGCTTGACGGCCCTAACCGTCTGGAGATCCTTGAAAAAGTGGAGTCCGGAACCGTCATTTTCACAGCACACGGTGTATCTCCACAAGTTCGTGAACTGGCGCGCCGCAAAGGACTTGTATCGATCGATGCTACCTGCCCGGATGTTACAGTTACACATGACCTGATCCGCGAAAAAACAGCAGAAGGCTATCATATTGTATACATCGGCAAGAGCGGACATCCTGAACCGGAAGGCGCAATCGGCGTCGCTCCTGATTTAGTCCACCTGGTCGAAAACGTCGATGATGTGAACAACCTGGAATTGACAGCAGACAAAATCATCATCACCAACCAAACAACAATGAGCCAATGGGATGTTGTAGCCATGATGGAGAGGCTATCTGAAAAATTCCCGCATTCTGAAGTGCATAAGGAAATTTGCCTTGCCACCCAGGTTCGTCAGGAAGCTGTTGCCGAACAGGCTGGAGAAGCTGATCTGCTGATCGTAATCGGCGACCCGATGAGCAATAACTCGAATCGCTTGGCTCAAGTATCACAGGACATCGCAGGTACACCTGCTTACCGTATTTCCGATTTGTCCGAGCTGAAACTTGAATGGCTCGAAGGTGTTGAAACTGTTGGTGTGACAGCTGGAGCGTCAACTCCGACTCCGATCGTAAAAGAAGTCATGAACTTCCTGGATAAATTCGACCCTGCCGATCCTTCAACCCATGAATTAACGCGGTCAGTACCATTGAATAAAATCCTGCCGAAGATCAAACACCCGAAACCGTCCGATCGCATTGAGCCTTATCCGGTTGGTGAATAATTAAGAAAAGCGGTATCCTTATAGCAAAAGCGCCATTTCTGCAATATGCAGAAATGGCGCTTTTTATCATATGATTTTAAACGGTTCCGTATCCACTTCGGACGCTATAAATTCACATTGCAACTTTGTGTGCTTAGCCATATATTCGGCTACTCCCCTGATCATCACCTTCTCAACATGATGGCCGGGATCGATGATGTTCAACCCGATGGCTTGTGCATCCTGTGCCGTATGGAAATACATATCACCGGTAACATAGACGTCAGCTCCGGAACGCTTGGCCTGCGAAATGTATTTATTGCCATCGCCTCCAAGGACCGCCACTTTCTTCACTTTGTCCTCCCCATTGCCAACCATTCTTGCAAACGGGACATCGAGTTTCTCTTTCACAAGTTCAGCAAAATTGCGGAGAGTCATTTCTTCCGATAAGGTGCCCACTCTTCCCAGGCCCATTGGCAGCTCTTTATTTTCAAGGGTGAAGACATCATAAGCAACTTCTTCATAAGGATGTGCGGCGATCATTGCCCGGATAACACGGTCTTTATCCGCTTTACGTACCACCACTTCAATTTTCGACTCCTCAGTCACTTCCATTTTACCTGATTCCCCGATATATGGATCAGCATCTGCAGTCGGCCGGAAACGTCCTGTGCCAGACAGCGTATAACTGCAATACTCGTAATCGCCAATTGCCCCTGCGCCAGCCTTGCCCAGCGCATCCCGCAATTGATCTTCATGGCTTTCTGGCACAAAAACAGCGATTTTAACCAGCTCGGCTTCATAAGTCTGGACGAGGATATCAGTATTCTCTAGTCCCAGCGCCTGCGCCAGGAGATCATTGACTCCGCCATCAGCGACGTCCAGATTGGTGTGGGCAGCATAAACGGCAATGTCATGCTTGATAAGTTTCTCCATCAGCCTGCCTTGAGGGAAATCTGTCTGAAGATTTTTCAATGGACGGAATATCGGGGGATGGTGCGCTATAATCAGTTCAGCTTTTTTGCTGATCGCTTCATCCACTACCGCTTCATCGACATCAAGTGTCACCAGGACACGCTCAACTTTTTTATTCAACGTACCGACGTGGAGGCCGATTGGATCCCCTTCCATTGCCAAATATTTCGGAGACCATTTTTCGAATTCTTCGATGATTTGCTGGCCATTAGGTATTTTCACCATGCAGCACCTCTTCCGTTAATTGAATTTTATGGATCAGTTCCTGTTTTTTCGCGAGTATTTCAACAGTCTGTTCAGTTGATTCCATCGCCAGCAGGATCCGTTTCCATTGGGAACTTTCCCTGTCCCACTTCTCCATAAACACAGCAGATTTTTCTTTCATCAGGAATGGGCCCATCAGAAGTTCCTGCTCATTATAGGACACATGTGATGAGACAGGTTCGAGTACAAGGATTTCGTAAATCTTATCATTTTCCTTTAGTATCTCTTCATCAATAATTGACCATCCGTTGAAAGCTGCCCATTCACGTATCGATTTGGCATGGACATTCGGCTGGAGAATCAGACGCTCGACTCCTGACAGTTTCTCTTTGCCGTCTTCCAATATGGAAGCGATCAAAGGCCCCCCCATGCCGGCTATTGTCACAGCTGTTACACCATCAACCGACTCCACTGCTGCCAGTCCATTCGCCAGCCTGACTTCGATAACGTCGCTCAGACCTTCCTGGCGTACTTGGTTCCTTGCTGATTCAAAAGGGCCTTTAACTACTTCACCGGCTATTCCTTTTTCGATGTCGCCTTTTAAAGCCAGATAGCACGGAAGGTAAGCATGGTCACTGCCGATATCAGCCAGCACTGCGTTTTTAGGAACATAAGCGGCCACCCGTTTCAATCTTTCCGATAATTGTTGCGCATTCATCCAAAATCCTCCATTTGACAGAAAAACCCTTAGCTCCTGAAGAACTAAGGGTTTTTTGCTATTATTCGAGTGACAGAATCCACTCAGCCATTGCTGGGATGTTATCAGCTTCTACCAGTCCGCCTGGCATGCCGCCTTTACCGTTTGCAATGATTTCTTCGATTTCTTCCTGAGACATTTCAGTTGCTACTAATGATGGCCCTACTCCGCCTTCATAATTGCCGCCGTGGCATGAAATACAGCTTTCCTGCGCTTTAGCTTCCGGGTCGAATTCCCCTGCGTCTGCAGTTTCTTCGCCTTCACCAGTGCCTTCGCCTGTAGCTGCACCTTCACCATTTTCTTCAGCTGCATGTTCTTCAGCAATTTCAGCTTCGTTGCCGACGCCTTCCAATGACAGGAAGAAAATTAAGCCGATTCCGAAAGCCATGATTAAGATATAAGGTACAATTGCATTTTTTTGCATCCGTTACCCCTCCCTCTTCAAGTTCTGCAAATGATAGTATTCGTATCATTCATTATTGTACTGTATTCTGCCCGAAACCGAAAGACATAACGGAGAAGTTTTAACTGTTTGTGACAAATTCGGTAATTTAACAGCCGATTTGTCTAGCAATTACCATACGCTGAACTTCCGAAGTACCTTCACCGATTTCAAGAAGTTTAGCGTCACGCATATAGCGCTCCACTTCATATTCTTTCATGTAGCCGTAGCCGCCGTGGATCTGGATCGCTTCATCTGCAACTTCCATCGAAATTTCTGAAGCGTAAAGTTTAGCCATGGAAGCTTCTTTCGTAAATGGACGGCCTTGGTCTTTCAGCCATGCAGCTTTATAGACCATATTGCGTGCCAGTTCAATCTTCATCGCCATATCAGCCAATTTAAATTGAGTGATTTGGAATTCCGAAAGCGTCTTGCCGAATTGCTTGCGCTCTTTTGAATAGGCTAAAGCCTTATTGAACGCTGCCTGAGCGATGCCCACAGCCATGGCTGCAATTCCAATACGTCCGCCGTCAAGCGTAACAAGGAATTGCTTGAAACCGTCTCCGCGTTTGCCCAGAAGGTTTTCTTTTGGCACTCGGACATTCTCCAGTACCAGCTCGGTTGTGTTTGAAGAATTAAGACCCATTTTTTCGTAGTTATCGATGATAGTAAAGCCTTCAGCATCTGTCGGAACAATGATAGCACTGATTTCCTTCTTGCCGTCATTCATTCCAGTTATCGCTGTGATCGCCAAGTGCTTCGCATGGCTGGCATTCGTAATATATACTTTCGACCCATTGATCACCCAGTCATCACCGTCTTCAATCGCACGGGTTTCAGTTCCGCCAGCATCAGATCCGGCATTTGGTTCTGTTAAGCCGAACGCGCCGAATGATTCTCCCGAACAAATAGGAGTCAGGTATTTCTCTTTCTGTTCATCTGTGCCGAACAGATTAAGTGGTGCTCCGCCAAGTGAAATATGAGCGGAATAAGTGATCCCAGTAGAAGCACAAGCGCGGCTCAATTCTTCCGTGACAATTGCAAAACTTGTAGTGTCAGCTCCAGCGCCGCCGTATTTTTCATCAAACGGCAATCCCATCATCCCCATGTCGGAAAGCTGTTTGAAAATTTCTGTCGGAAATTCCTTGCTTCTGTCGCGGTCGATTGCTCCCGGAGCAACCACTTTGTCAGCAAATTCCTTCATCGTTTTCTTGATCATCTGTTGTTCTTGCGTCAAATCGAAATTCATTATTTTACATCCCCTTTAATCTGAATACGCTTACATTATTCATTATATAGCTAAAATTCCGTCAAACTCAATAGATAAGGTGATAATGATATTTTTTTGGATGATATATATATAGTTCAGATTAAAGAATCAGTATAATTATGCCGCTACGGCGCTTTGGACAAGGGCAAAGATTATGCTCCTGCGCACTGCTCGTCGCAAAGGAGGTGCCATCTTCGTATGGCACACCTTGACTCCCGCAATAAGCCGAAAAGAGCCCTCGTCTTATTGCTCCGCCCAGTCCGGCGACGCGCCTTTGCTGAGAGAAATCTTTATAGATATGGATTAAAACAGCGGAGACTCCCAGGCTACCGAGCGTAGTATTGAGATCCACTCGGGCGAAGTGCAAGGAGCACGAGTTAGCTCAGCGCAAGCAGTCAGGAAAGTGCAGCTGTTTTGTGGAATATCGGCTATTAAAAATTATTTGTTCAACTTATATAGATGGAGATCCCTTCAACAAATATATCAAACAAAAAAACCGTTTCCCATAAATGCATGAGAAACGGCTGTGCTTATTCTAAAAAGTCTTTCAAGCGTTTGCTTCTTGAAGGATGGCGAAGCTTGCGAAGTGCTTTCGCTTCGATTTGACGGATACGCTCACGCGTTACGCCAAATACTTTTCCTACTTCTTCAAGGGTGCGTGTGCGTCCGTCATCAAGACCGAAGCGCAGGCGCAGGACATTTTCTTCACGGTCAGTCAGTGTATCCAGTACATCTTCGAGCTGTTCTTTCAAAAGTTCATAGGCAGCATGATCAGATGGCGACTGGGCATCTGAGTCTTCGATGAAGTCCCCAAGATGTGAATCATCTTCTTCACCAATAGGTGTTTCGAGTGATACGGGTTCTTGAGCGATCTTCAGGATTTCACGCACTTTTTCCGGTTGAAGATCCATTTCTTCACCGATTTCCTCCGGTGATGGCTCACGGCCGAGATCCTGCAGCAATTGGCGTTGTACACGGATCAGTTTATTGATGGTTTCAACCATATGGACGGGAATCCGGATGGTGCGTGCCTGGTCGGCAATCGCACGTGTAATGGCCTGTCGAATCCACCATGTAGCATAGGTACTGAATTTGAATCCTTTAGAGTAGTCGAATTTTTCGACTGCTTTGATCAGACCCATATTCCCTTCCTGGATCAGGTCCAGGAACAGCATGCCGCGGCCGACGTAACGCTTGGCAATACTGACGACAAGACGAAGGTTCGCTTCAGCAAGTCGTTTCTTGGCTTCTTCATCACCTTGCTCGATCAGTTTTGCAAGACGCACTTCTTCTTCAGCTTTTAAGAGATCGACACGCCCGATTTCTTTCAGGTACATACGGACGGGGTCGTTGATCTTAACGCCTGGAGGCACACTCAGATCATTCAGGTCGAATTTTTCCTCGGTAGGTTTCATCAGGCGATCCAAATGTTCTTCATCATCGGATTTTCTTTCAAGCTCAATGCCGTGGCCTTCCAATTGATCGATGAATTCCTCCACCTGGTCGGATTCCATCTCGAATACTGCTAATTTATCAGCGATCTGCTCGTAATTGAGTTCACCGCTCTTTTTACCGGTCTCTATCAATTGTTTCTTAGCTTCCTCGACACTCACTTCCGGACCTTCAGTAGTCAATGGTACGTTACTTGCTTCAACTTCATTTTGGCGATCAGACTTTTCAGCCATTCGACTTCCTCCTTTAAATACCGGAATTAAACTATAGCGACTTTCGCAAAGCAATCACTTCTTGGGCAAGAAGCAAAGCACGCTTCAGATCATGCTGTTTTTCCGCTTCTTTTGATTGCTGTATCTTCAATGAAATTTCCTGCTCTATACGATGTTTGCCCAGATGTTTCAGACAATCGGAAATCTCTTCTTCAGGATGGTCAGGGTCCCGTTCCGAAAGGGCGGTCTCCATCACCAGTTTCCGAAGTTCAGGATCCTGGAGCGTTTCGAGAAATTTATGGAAATCCGCTTTATTCCATTCTTCATAAAATCCAAGCAATTGCACGTATATTGCCTGGAATTCCTCACTGATGAACGGAATTCCATCCTGCTGGGCGAGTTTGTCCATGACAGAAGCGTCTGCCAGCGCATGAGCCATCAAGAGCCGTTCTGCCCGGTGCAGTGAAGTGACCTTTTTAGGTTCACGCCTCACGGGCTGCGCAGGTGCTTCAGGACGGTTCCTTTCAACGGACTTGTTCTCCAGTTTGCGGTAGTGCTGCAGAATTGCTTCCTGAGACAAGCCTGTTTCTGTGGATAATTGTTTGATATAAAGATCCCGTTCCAGTGGTGTTGACCGTCCCGCCAATAATTGCAGGACTTCCTGGATATATTGGAGCAGATCATTTTCATATTGGAAATTTTTATGGCGTCTGGCATGCATCATGGCAAAAGCTATGAAAGCATGCGGTTTGCCGATGATCTGTTCCTTAAAAGCTTCGCTGCCGTTTTCACGGACATAATCATCCGGATCCATTTTTCCTGGCAATACAGCAACTTCCACTTTGAACTTTTCCTCATTCAACGCAATAGCAGCACGTTTCGCAGCTTCCCATCCGGCGTCATCGCCATCAAAACATATGACGACTTCCTGTGCGAAACGTTTCATGATCCGGATGTGCTGGGCGGTCAGGGACGTACCCATCGTCGCAAGTGCATTATCGACTCCCGCTTTTCCGGCCGCTATGACGTCCATGAATCCTTCGAAAAGAACTATTTTCCTGTTCTTTCGGATCGACCCTCTTGCCAAGTGAAAATTGTAGAGGACCTGGCTTTTTTGGAATACAGGCGATTCCGGGCTGTTCATATATTTGGCTTCCTGTTTCGTGTTTTCCATGATTCTGCCGGAAAACGCTATGGTCTTACCGGTTTCATTCATGATCGGGAACATGATGCGGCCGCGGAAGCGATCGAAAAAGCCATCCGACTGTTCACGCGCAATCGCCAGTCCGCTCGAAGTCAACTCTTCTTCTGTATACCCTTTTTTCTGCAAAGCAGACGATATATAATTCCATTCCGGCAATGACCAGCCGATCCGGTATTTCTCGATCATCTCGCGGGTGAATCCCCGGTTTTCGAGATAATCAAGCGCCGCCTGCCCTTCTTCTGTATTCAACAGAATATGATGATACATATCAGCTGCAAACTCATGCATATCCACCAGCCGGTTATCGGCTTTTGACGGAGCGTCCGCTGACGTGGAGGATGCGCTGATTTCTATCTCATGCCCTGTCCGCTGACCCAGTCTCGATAAAGCTTCCTGAAAAGACAGGTTTTCGATATCCATCAGGAATGTTATAACATTGCCGCCTGCGCCGCAGCCGAAACAGTGGAATATCTGTTTATCGGATGTAACGGAAAACGACGGGGTGCTCTCACCATGGAATGGGCATAACCCAAACCAGTTCCTGCCCCTTTTGGTCAATTGGACATACTCACCGACTACATCCACAATATCCGCAGAAGAGCGGATTTGTTCAATCACTTCTTCTGGTACCCGACTGGACACATTCATCACCATCTTTTTTTGCTTAACATACTTAATTCGAGATACAGCGGCAAATTCCTTCATGTTTCTATAAAAATCTGAAGGGATCAATTTAGTCTATCTTAATGCTTTAGCCACAATTCTTCATTATAAAACTCTTTTGCGGAAAAATCCACAAATAAAGCAGAAAAACCTCCTTTTCAGGCGGCTTTTCCACTTGGTTTATTTCAATTTGCTCATGATCAGGTTTGCGGTTTCTTCAACAGCCCGATTTGTCACATCGATCACTTCACAATTGATCTTCTCGACAATTTTATTGAAATGGATGATTTCTTCATGGATGCGCTGGATTTTCGCGTAATTGGCATCATCGTTCAAACCCAGTGCAATAAGTCTTTCTTTCCGGATGTGATTGAGTTTTTCAGGAGAAATGACCAGTCCAAAGCATTTCTCTGGGGCGACCCTGAACAATTCTTCCGGAGGATCCACTTCAGGAACCAGCGGAACGTTCGCCACCTTCAAACGCTTATGCGCCAAATACTGTGAAAGCGGGGTCTTCGAAGTCCTCGAAATGCCCACCAGCACTATGTCGGCCATCAAAATACCTCTTGGGTCACGGCCGTCATCGTATTTTACTGCAAACTCGATCGCTTCGACTTTCTTGAAATAATCATCATCCAATTTTCTTACCAGTCCAGCCTCTTCAAGCGGTTCGGCTTTCAATTCCACTCTCAAGGCATCCAGCAATGGCCCCATCAGATCCACAGCGGTCACTTTGAGCCGTGCGGTTTCTGTTACAATAAATTCACGCAACTTGTTAGATACGAGTGTATAAACGACAAATGCATGCTGATCAGCGGCCATATGGATGATGTCTCTCACTTGGTCAATTGAATCAATATATGGAAACCGTTTCAAGGAGACATTCTGATCAGGATTCAGATACTGGCTGACTGCTGCTTTAGCCACCAGCTCCCCTGTTTCTCCCACTGAATCGGAAATCACGAATACACGCAGTAGATTCATCTATTGTTCACCTCATAATTCATGGCTTTCGGATAGGGACAAAAATGCCCGGGTAATATTGGTTTTCGTTATGCGTCCCACAACTTTCAATCCGTTCGACAATTCTTCGACGACCGGCAGGGCATCAATCTGCTGATTGATCAGCCGATTAGCTACCTGTATCAGGGAATCGGCTTTAAAGCAATACGTGATGTTCGGCATCCTGGTCATGATGATATGTACGGGAATAGCCGTCAGATCCTGGCTGCCGATGCTTGTGCGAAGTAAATCTTTGCGGGATAGGACACCCGTCAGCAATGAATTTTTATCCACTACGAACAAAGTGCCGACATCGTCCAGGAACATCTGGCTTATCGCGTCGTAGACACTGACATTTTCCCGGACGACTACCGGAATCGACTGGAAGTCTTTGACTTTCATATTATTCATCGTATCGGTCACATCATGGCCCGGCTTTTTGCCGGAATAGAAATAGCCGACCCGCGGACGTGCGTCCAGGAATCCAGCCATTGTCAGGATAGCAAGGTCAGGCCGCAAAGTCGCCCGCGTCAGGTGAAGGCGTTCAGCTATTTGCTCGCCTGTTATAGGACCATTCCCTTTGACGATGCGCAGTATCTCTTCTTGTCTTTTATTGAGTTCGATCGGACTCACCGCCTCAAAATATGTGTTATACTCAATGATGATTATTATATACTAATTAGAGCGATATTGCGAAGAAAAGTTTAGCGTGATACAATACTTACAGATTCTATAGCAGGCAATGAAAGATCTATAAGTACTGCCAAACGAGCGAGCGGGGACAGTGAAAGCCTGCATCGGCAGGAAAAGGCAATCTGGAGCCATATTTTTTTAAGAGGGCTGTATCAGCAGCCAATCGGGGTGGAACCGCGGGTCATAACGTACTCGTCCTCGGACTTTATGTCCGGGACGTGTGCGATTTTTTATTTTATGGAGGTAATTTTTATGTCAATGGAAGATGTAGTATCGTTAGCAAAACACAGAGGCTTTGTATTCCCGGGCTCTGAAATTTACGGAGGGCTCGCAAATACGTGGGATTACGGCCCACTCGGCGTCGAACTTAAGAACAATATCAAAAAAGCATGGTGGAAAAAATTCGTACAGGAATCCCCTTATAATGTCGGACTTGATGCCGCAATTCTGATGAACCCGAAAACGTGGATCGCTTCAGGCCACGTCGGCAACTTCAATGATCCGATGATCGACTGCAAGAGCTGCAAGTCACGCCTGCGCGCTGACAAATTGATCGAAGAGGCATTGGATGCAAAAGGGATCGAAATGATCGTCGATGGCCTGTCGTTCGAAAAAATGGCTGAATTGATCGAAGAGCATTCAATCGACTGTCCGGTCTGCGGCAAGCATGACTTCACAGAAATCCGCCAGTTCAATCTGATGTTCAAAACTTTCCAAGGTGTGACAGAAGCGTCGACCAACGAAATCTTCCTGCGTCCGGAAACGGCACAAGGGATTTTCGTCAACTACAAGAATGTCCAGCGCTCGATGCGCAAAAGAATGCCTTTCGGTATCGCACAGATCGGCAAGAGTTTCCGCAACGAAATCACGCCGGGGAACTTCACTTTCCGTACGCGTGAATTCGAACAGATGGAACTTGAATTCTTCTGCAAACCCGGTGAAGACCTGGAATGGTATGCCTACTGGCGCGATTTCAGCAAAAACTGGCTGTTGAACCTCAACATGTCGGAAGATAATATGCGTCTGCGCGAACACGATGCGGATGAACTTTCCCATTACTCGAACGCGACAGTCGACATCGAATATAAATTCCCATTCGGCTGGGGTGAACTATGGGGCATCGCTGACCGCACCGATTTTGACTTGAAGCGCCATATGGAACATTCGGGTGAAGACTTCAATTACATCGATCCGATCACCAACGAACGCTTTGTGCCTTATTGCATCGAACCATCACTGGGTGCTGACCGTGTCACACTCGCCTTCCTTGTTGATGCCTATCACGAAGAAGAACTTGACAATGATGACAAGCGCACCGTATTGAAGTTCCACCCAGCATTGGCTCCTTATAAAGCCGCTGTCCTTCCGTTGTCCAAGAAATTGGCAGAAGGCGCGACAGAAGTATTCGCTGATCTGGCGAAACACTTCATGGTCGATTACGATGAGTCCCAGTCGATCGGTAAACGCTACCGTCGCCAGGATGAAATCGGTACACCATTCTGTGTCACTTATGATTTCGATTCAGTCGAAGACGGCCAAGTGACTGTCCGCCACCGCGATTCCATGGAACAGGTGCGCATGCCAATCGCTGAAGTACAGGCTTATATCGAAAAGCATATTCAGTTTTAATAAAGAAAAGCGGAAACGTCCGCTCAGCCAAAGTGGCTTACGACTCGAGGAGTTGGCCGTTGGAGTCTGGATACTAATAAAGAAAATCGAAAGCGCTGCCCCTAAATTATGGGAGCAGCGCTTTAATATTTTGTTTGAAGCGCTCGCGGACAGTATTTTCCGAATGCGGACAGTAAATTGGATTTCCGGACAGTATTTGATCTGTTCCGGACAGCAAATGAAAAATATGGAAAAAAAGATGACCCTGACCAGCTGGATTCAGCTGTCTTTAGGGTCATCTTCTGCTTTTTTCGGCAAAAATTCAGGCGTGCGTTCGAGCTGCTCCAGAAATTTCCTGGATTTCAGCCGGATGCCGGCCTGTTCTTCGTAAATTGTGCGGACTATCTGCTTCAGTAAAGATTTCGATTCTTTTTTCAGCGTCAAAGATCCTACACGTTCAATCGGTACAAAGTAAAGCGTACGGATCACTTTAACAAGTGCAGGGCTCAGACGGATGATATAGGGATCGATATGGAAGCAGCGATGGCAGAGGAATCCGAGTTCCTGGAAAGAAAAAGCGAATTCCCCTTCTGTCGCACCGCAATTGGCACATTCATGGAGAGTCGGTGCCAGACCGGCCGTCTGCAGCATTTTCCACTCGACGAACAAGGTGATCGCTTCAGGATCGTAGCCTTCTTCGATGGCGTGCAATGCCTGAAAGAGCATTTCATAAATGCCCGGCTGCGGTTCGTCCTGCTCCGTCAGACGGTCGACAAGCTCTGTAATGTAACTGGCATAGGCGGTGGACATGATATCTTCACGGATATGGCGAAGCGACTCCAATTGGTCGCCTGCCTGAAGCGTCCCCATTCCTTTGCCTTTATAAATTGAATAAGTGCCATGTGTAAAAGGCTGGGTTATTGCAGCCAGCCGGCTTGCGGGCTTTTTGGCACCTCTCGCCATACAGGTGATTTTCCCTGCTTCGCGGGTGAACAAGGTGACGATTTTATTGTTTTCACCATACGGCATCGTACGGATGACGATGCCCTCTAATTGACTCTGCATGGAGACTACCCCTTAGTATTCATCGTCTCTGAATCCAAAATCACGCAAATGAAGGGCCTTATTGCGCCAGTCTTTCTGCACTTTCACCCATAGCTCCAGATATACTTTCGAACCGAGCAGGTTCTGGATATCCTGGCGCGCACGGGAACCGATCTCTTTCAATAACGCACCTTTTTTACCGATGACAATCCCTTTTTGGGAATCACGTTCCACCATGATCGTTGCCTGGACACGGACCATATCAGGATTTTCCTCATCCGGTGCAATTTTTTCGATGACTACAGCAATTGAGTGGGGAATTTCTTCCCGCGTCAAATGAAGCGCCTTCTCGCGGATCAATTCGGAAATGATGAATCGTTCCGGATGATCGGTCACCTGGTCAGCTGGATAGTACTGCGGGCCTTCCGGCAGACGTTCTGAAATCTTGACAAGAAGATTTTCCACGTTATTGCCCTGCAATGCAGAAATCGGAATCGCTTCAGCGAAATCGAATTCATTGCGGTAGGATTCAATAATCCTCGGAAGATCGTCCGGATGTACCTGGTCGATTTTATTCAATACCAGGAAGACCGGCACTTCAATGCCTTTCAGCATTTCAAGGACATAGCGGTCCTGCTTGCCGATGCGGTCAGCCGCACTTGCGACAAACAGCAGCACATCCACTTCGCGGAATGTATTTTTTGCGACTTTCAACATGAAATCGCCAAGTTTATGGCGAGGTTCGTTGATGCCCGGTGTATCGATGAAAACCATTTGGCTGTCATTGGTTGTAACGACACCTTGGACTTTATTGCGTGTAGTCTGCGGCTTATCGCTCATAATGGCGATTTTTTGGCCGACTACACGGTTCAGGAACGTCGATTTTCCGACATTCGGACGGCCGATGATGGAAATGAAGCCTGATTTGAAGCCATTATTTTCCTGCTGCATATTTAAGGTCCTCCGGTGTAAAAGCTCCAGGCAACAGTTCGCTGATAGTCGTATCCTGAACATCGCCTTTCAGATTCGTCAAATAGACAGGCATATCAGGTGCACAGAATTCAGCCAGCACCTGGCGGCAAGCGCCACAAGGGGAAACAGGCCCTTCCGTATCAGCCGATACAGCCAATGCCTTAAATGTACGGTCGCCTTCCGAAACAGCTTTGAACATCGCTGTTCGCTCAGCACAGTTCGTCATGGAGTAACCGGCGTTTTCGATATTGCATCCCAGGTAGACTTTGCCGTCTGATGTCAGCAGCGCAGCTCCAACCGGAAATTTTGAGTAAGGCACATAAGCATTTTCACGTGCCGCTATTGCTTGTTCCAACAATTGTTCTTTTTCCATCTCAATCACCTCTATAAAAATTAAAACCATTTTGGTAAAAATATTAATAATCCAATTATAGCACTTGCGATGGCAAATACCAAAACAGCGCCTGCCGCCATGTCCTTTGCCTGCTTGGCAAGAGGATGCAAATCGGGACTGGCGAGATCTACGATCCTTTCCATTGAAGAATTGAACATTTCAAAAGCGAGCATTCCGCCGATCACGAGGACGATCAGCATCCATTCGACCGAGGATAATCCGGTCAGCAAGCCTGCAATCACAACGATGATTGCAGCTGTGAAATGGAACCGGATATTCTGCTCGCTTTTAAGGGCAGCACTGATACCAGCGTAAGCAAATACAAAAGATCGGAAAAACCTAATTGCCTTCATAGCCATCACGCGTGATGCCGAGCGAATTCAAAATCACGTCCTGTTTGGCGAACATCTTTTTCTCATCGTCCTCATTCATATGGTCGTATCCAAGAAGATGAAGAAAGCCGTGGACCGCCAAAAAACCGAGTTCACGTTCAAAAGAATGTCCATAATCGTCTGCCTGTTCCTTTGTCCGGTCCAATGAAATGATGATATCACCCAGTACTCTTGGTTCATCAGCCCCATGGATGGCCACTTCCCCTTCGCCAGGCTCTTCCATCGCAAACGAAATGACATCCGTCGGCTGGTCCTTATCCCTGTATTCGCGGTTGATATCCTGGATCATTTCATTTGTCACGAAGCTGACCGATACCTCCGCTTCCCCAATTCCCTCTTCAGTTGCAGCATGCTGCAGGATCTTCTCAACAAATTGGATATCACTTTCTTTCAACGTTTCGGTTTCGTCCATAAAGTCAATGGTTAACATGCCGAAGACCTCCTTTTACTCTTTATCTTTCGGGTACTCGATTCTGGTATGGAAAATGCCATTCAGCGTTTCACACATGACGTTCTTGATCGTCTTCAATTCCTTCATCGTCAAATCACATTCATCGAATTGCCCGTCTTTCAGTTTATCTTCAATTATGGAATCCACCAATTTTTTTATCTTTTCTGATGTCGGTTCCTTCATCGAACGTACTGCGGCTTCAATACTGTCCGCCGCCATAATGACCGCATTTTCACGCGTTTGGGGCTTCGGTCCATTATATCGGTAATCGTCTTCCTTCACATCCGGATTCTTTTCTTTTTCTTTATAATAGAAGAACTTCAGTAAACTCGTTCCGTGATGCTGGTCAGCTATGTCGACAATCTCTTTCGGCATCTTGTATTTGCGCAGCATTTCAGCTCCTTGGGCGCCGTGTGCCAGAATTATATCACGGCTGGTTTCCGGCGGAAGTGCATCGTGCGGATTGGCAATATTCACTTGATTTTCAATAAAATATTGGGGACGCTTCGTTTTGCCGATGTCATGGTAATAACATCCGACTCGTGCCAGAAGGCCATTTGCGCCTATCGCTTCACAGGATGCGTCCGCCAAATTGGCCACCATGACACTGTGGTGATAAGTTCCAGGAGTTTCTGTCAGGATTTTTTTAAGAAGCGGATGGTTCGGATTGGATAATTCTATCAGCCTCATCGGCGAAATCAATCCGAATGCCCATTCGAAAAACGGCAGTAAGCCGATGGTCAAAGCCCCTGACAGCAATCCTGAAATGATTGCCGCCGCAAAATAAAACCCGACTTCAGCCATATCATACTGGCTTTGGGAAATAAGCAGGTAGAAGCCGATGAAAAGCGAGTTCACTATCGCGACAAACAGGCTTGTCTGCAGAAGCCTTGCACGCCGATCATCGCGTTCTATCAGATAGATGCCTGCTAGACCGCCAAAAAGGATATATAAAACAACTTCCATCTGAAGGATCGGTGAATAGGAATTTTGAAGAATCAAGCCGGCACTGGACGCAGTGATGAATGCCACCAAAATGGCGGTTCTTTCATTGATCAGCATACGGACAATCATTCCCGCTAAAGCTGTAGGAAAAAGAAATGATATTTCCACATCAAAATTACCGCTTACCGCATTAAGCAATTTCATCAGCGTAAGGCTTATGGCAACAGTCGCAGCCAACACCAATAACGCCGTCATTTTTTTCTGTTCCACTTCTTTGGAACGCTGCACCACTATTAATAATAGCCCCATTACGATCAATACAAACAACAGGAGGCCCAATGCAGGCTTCAGATCGGTCTGGTTGTCGGTCATTCCGGCAAGTTCCAATTGACGGTAAACTTCCCGGTCAACTACTTGCCCTTCCTGCACCAGCACTTGCCCCTGCAGGATTTTAGTGGGTTCCACACTTTCACGCGCCTGCTTCAGCTGCGCTTCTGTCAGACTCTCATCCACGGTTTCATTGGCCATGACCCCGAATCTGCCGATATTTACCGCTGCCTGAAGGACAGAAGCGGGAATTTCTTCATTGTTCCGCAGCATCTGTTCAACTTCGTTACGCTTGGCGGTAAGGTCATCCTCCCGGACCGGAGAAGCGAGAATGTTCTCGATGAGACCCTCTATTTCCTGCTGCACTTCAAAGAGACGTACATCTGATAAGGTCAGCAAGGAGCGGAGCATATCGTCTGTCAGCCTCAAGCCATTTTCACTCGTCTCCATCAAACGGGTCGTCTCACGCAACTCAATTACCATGTCCTGCAGTTCAGCTGCTTCCTGGCCATCTTCCCCTTCGGTTTCCATGTTCTTCGCATCCTGCACATAAGCGAATAAAGAAGCGATCACTGCGGATTGATTAGTCGCAAGTTCATCATTGAACTTGTAACTTGGTGTAAGTTCTGCAGCAGCGCGCTGCCTTTCAAGTTCAGTTTTGAAGGGATCTTCTACTGTTTTGGAAGATCGTATGGTTTCATCCGACAATTGGAACAATTCGATATTATATGTATCACCTTTAATGGTGCTGTACAGAAAACTGAAAAGAATGATTCCTATTAAAAAGATCATCGAAAAAGAGAATGCCCTAAAACCAGCTTTATCGTAAATTGCCCGTAACCTTGTGACCATCTAACCACCTCACTCTTAGTACTTCCATCATATCAATATCAATCAATGATTTCACGATATTTCCGAATTATTTCCAATGTTTACTAAATTCCATATAAGAATAAGAAAAACCAGCCTTAGATCGGCTGGTTTTCGTATGCATCTATTATTTTGGAAACCAGTGGATGCCGGACGACATCCCCGCTTTCAAGGTACATGAACTGAATGCCGCTGACTCCCTGAAGGATTTTCTCTGTCGCAATCAATCCCGATTCCGCTCCTTGCGGCAAATCGATTTGCGTCTTGTCTCCGGTAATGATCATTTTTGAACCGAAACCAAGTCGCGTCAAGAACATCTTCATTTGAGCCTTAGTGGTATTCTGGGCTTCATCTAGAATGACAAACGCTTCATCAAGCGTTCTGCCGCGCATATACGCAAGAGGCGCGACTTCGATTGTACCGCGCTCAATGAACCGGTTAGTTTGCTCGACGCCAAGCACATCATGCATCGAATCATAAAGTGGCCGTAAGTATGGATCGACTTTTTCCTTTAAGTCCCCTGGAAGGAATCCAAGGCTTTCACCCGCTTCAACAGCTGGACGGGTTAGGATGATCCGTTTCACATGGCCGTTTTTCAATGCCTGCACGGCCATAACAACCGCCAGATAGGTTTTACCGGTTCCTGCCGGTCCGATGGCAAACGTCAGGTCCTTGCTGCGGATTGCACGGATATAATGGCGCTGGCCGATTGTTTTTGCACGGATGATTTTTCCTGCAGCGTTTCTTGCAATTTCTTCATCATAGAGTTCAGCGAAATATTCGATGGTACCCGATTTGGCCATTTCAATAGCGGACACGATATCGCGCTGGTCGATATTGATGCCTTTCCGGATCACTTTCAATAATTGTTCTATCAATAACTTGCCGGTAGCCTTGCCGTCTTCTGAACCGGACAGTTTAATGACTTCGCCTCGGGTGATAATTTGTATATCAAGAGCTTCTTCGATCAATGTCATGTGGTTATCTGATATACCAAGCAGAAGCACCGCTTCATTGGGGTCTTTCACATGAAGTTCTAATAATTCATTCTCTGTCATTCGGACACTCCTTGGTTGAGTTATTTATTCTGATTTAACTCTATCATTAAACAGGAATAACTGTAAAATATTATTGCAGCGATATGTTTACATAATAATAATATATAATAAAAATGAGTGGATTCATGCAAAAAAGAAAAACCGGCACCGGATTAAATTCCCGGACCGGCTTTTCAGCTGATACTCTTTTTCTTACTTGCGCTTTGCTTTAGGCGGCATAAATACTTCTGCCAGAATAATGGCTTTTTGCGCTTCGCTTTGTGTTAAAGGAAAAGGACTGCGATTTTCATCAGCCACTGCTTTTCGAACTGGCTGGACCGGCTTCTGGTGAGCCGATAATCTGCCGCCGATTTCTTTAGCGGCTACCGGAGTGGCCTGCCGTTCCGGCCTGCTTTTCGTATGCCTTTCGACAACTTCTCGGGCAACTTCTTTGACCTGTTCCTTTTTATCGGCTTCAGGGTTTATTTGCGCCTGGAATTCACCATAAATTTCTTTAGCGTAATCTTCCATGCGCTTAAAACCGCCTTGGGCACGCCCTCTGGTATCCGGCTGATTGCCAGTCGGACGTTTAGGGGATGAGCCGCCTTCTTCCCTTTTTTTATTGCCGAAAAATGCGCTGACCGCCATAAGTATCAGTGCGACTATGAGTGGTTCCATGTGACAAACCCCCTCTTTCGATCGTTGCTGTTATTCTTCATTGGACTGAGGTGTGCTTGTTTTCGCAATCGAATCGCGCATACCTGTATCAGCCTGTACGTTTTTATAATTTACATAATCCATGACTCCAATATTGCCTGAGCGGAGCGCTTCTGACATTGCGAGCGGCACTTCTGCCTCTGCTTCCACAACTTTCGCTCTCATTTCCACAACTTTCGCTTTCATTTCCTGCTCACTTGCTACGGCCATTGCACGGCGTTCTTCAGCTTTGGCCTGTGCGATTTTCTTATCGGCTTCAGCTTGTTCCGTCTGCAATTCTGCACCGATATTCTTACCGATATCAACGTCCGCGATATCAATGGACAGAATTTCAAATGCCGTACCGGAATCCAGGCCTTTACCCAAAACCGTCTGGGAAATCAAATCAGGATTCTCCAGAACTTTTTTGTGGCTCGTGCTTGAACCGAGTGTGGAAACGATACCTTCACCAACACGGGCAACGATTGTTTCTTCACCCGCACCACCGACCAGGCGGTCGATGTTGGCGCGCACTGTGATACGCGCTTTCGCTTTCACTTCAATTCCGTCCATCGCAACACCGGCGATAAATGGAGTTTCGATGACTTTCGGGTTAACCGACATTTGAACGGCTTCCAAAACGTCACGGCCTGCAAGGTCGATCGCAGCAGCGCGTTCGAATGGAAGTTCGATATTGGCACGGTGTGCCGCGATCAGAGCATTGACCACGCGGTCTACGTTACCACCTGCCAGATAATGGCTCTCCAATTGATTGATCTGCACTGTCAAACCTGCTTTTGATGCTTTGATCAATGGATTGACGATACGCGAAGGGATAACTCTGCGCAGTCTCATCCCAATTAAAGTGAAGATGCTGATTTTAACGCCGGCAGCAAGTGCGGAAATCCATAATGTCACCGGTACAAATGTGAAGAATATTGCCAGTACAATTATTATGCCTATTATGGCAGCACCTAAACCAATTGCTTCAATTCCCATTTATTCTTCCTCCTCTTTTTTCTCCAGTTCACGCACTACAATACGTGAACCTTCTACCTTGATAATCTTAACATCTTTGCCGCGGCCGATATAACGCCCTTCAGAAACTGCATCAATCCGTTCATCACCGAAAACGATGGTGCCTGACGGACGTAATTCTGTGGCGGTCACTGCCATTTGGCCGATCAGTTCCGGCCGGTTGGCAGTTGATACATAACCGCTCTTGGTGTCGGTGGAATCCGACAGAATGATGCGATTGAACAATTGGAGTCTTTTACCAAAGAATTTCACTAGAATCACCATCCCTGAAGTTGCTGCAATCATTGCGATTAATACTGCGATAGCTGTGGTCTGAAGATCTCCTCCTGCTAGCAGGATACTGCCGAGTACTGCTGCAATCCCCAGTATCCCCGCTACACCGCCTGGCACAAAAAATTCCAGGATCATCAAACCGAGTCCGATGACCAACAGGATTATGGATTCATATCCCGCCAAACCGGCAACAAGGTGACCGTAGAAGAACAGCATCAATGAAGTCAAACCGATAAATGCCGGAACACCGATACCTGGTGTGAATAATTCAAGCAGCAGGCCAAGCATCGCGACAGATAACAGGATCGGCACCACCACCGGGTTTGTCAGAAAACGGGCAAGATTTTCAGAGAAGGTTTCATTGATGTAAACCAGTTCACTGTCCTGCAGCCCTTTCAGTTCAAGCAATTCCTCGATGGATGAAACGGTTCCTTCGGAATACCCGACTTCTTCAGCTTCCCCTGCGCGCAGCGTCAGCAGCTCGCCTTCTCCTGCCCTGTATTCAGGCAAGTCAATGGATGCATCTGCCATCGCCAAAGCATATTCGGTTTCTCTGTCAGAACTTTCGGCCGCATTCACCATGGATGAACGCCAAGCGCTGTCCGCTTTGTCAGCAGCCGCATTGCCAGCTTGGTCGATGACTTGCGCTGCGCCCATGCGCGCCGAAGGATGCATGTAAATTTCATCAGCATTGAGCGCTAAAAAAGCGCCGGCAGACAGTGCATCCTGGTTGATATACGCAATTGTCTCAATGTCGGTGTCCTGCAGGAGACGGGCTATGCCATCCGCCGCGTCGACGAATCCTCCCGGTGTATCTATTTCAAAAATGATTGCTCCCGCATCCGCTTCTTCCGCTTCTTCAATACCGCGGTCGATGAACGCCTGCAGACCTCTTTCAACTTCCGCTTCCACCGGAATTATGTAAACGGAATGGCTGTCTGCATGGAACACCGGTATCAACAGCAGCAATGCCATGGCAAACAACAATAAAGCAGTAAAGATTTTCATCTTCCTCAAAGAGCTCACCCCTTTATTTCTCCGCTTATCTATATACGAATGAACATGTAATCGGTTTCAAATATTCTGCTGATTTTATTATAAAATTAAAATTGCGTAATAGCGAAGATTGCGCTTATTTGTCCCATGGAAATTGGTTGGAAGGATGAAAATGAACACAAAAATAAAACCGGCTGCACAAAGAATGTGCAGCCGGTTTCAGCTGATCGTTCATATTTTTAAAAGTCTCATTTTAAAAGTAAGGGTCAATTAAAATTTACGTTTACGCGCAGCTTCTGATTTTAGTTTGCGTTTCACGCTCGGCTTATCATAATACTCGCGCTTTCTAACCTCTTGCATTGTTCCGGATTTAGAAACAGTGCGTTTGAAGCGGCGAAGAGCATCTTCAATCGATTCGTTTTTACGAACGGTAGTTTTTGTCATCTCTTTTTCCCTCCCTCCGAACACACGTTGAAGCAAATAACAACAAGTGTTATATACCAAAAATTATATCGTATGTTCAAACCTGAGTCAACAGTTAATAATCAGAATCTGATTTCAATCCCTGCATGATCTGGACACCCGAGCTAGCGCCAATGCGGCTTGCCCCTGCATCGATCATCGCTTGGACATCTTCCAGGCTTCTGACACCGCCGGAAGCTTTCACTCCCAGTTCAGAGCCGACTGTTTCACGCATCAGCTTCACGTCAGCCACTGTAGCTCCACCAGTCGAGAATCCTGTAGAAGTCTTAACGAAATCAGCTCCGGCTTCTTTTGAAAGGCGTGATGCCAAAACTTTTTCTTCATCAGTCAACAAGCTTGCTTCAATAATCACTTTAACGATCGCTTTGCCTTTTGCAGCTTCCACAACCGCCTGAATATCATTTTTCACAAGTTCTGAATCACCGGATTTAATTGCGCCGATGTTAACCACCATATCGATTTCTTCCGCCCCTTTTGCAATCGCGTCTTTCGTTTCAAACGCTTTTGTTTCAGAAGTCGAAGCTCCTAACGGGAAACCGATGACCGTGCAGACTTTCACTTTGCTGTCCTTCAGTTCAGCAGCAGCTGTTTCTACATATGAAGGGTTAACGCAGACAGATGCAAATTCATATTGCGCCGCTTCCTTGCAAAGTTCAATCACCTGTTCTTTCGTGGATTCCGGTTTCAATAAAGTATGGTCGATATAAGATGCGATGTTTGACATGAAAATGCTCCGTTCTCAGATAGATTTAGTTAAAGAATTCCGCTGATGAAAATCGACGGATGTGTGTGACTTTATTGATTGGAGTTGATGGACCGCCTGGTCACTCGAATTCATAGGACATTGCGGACAATGCATAGAAAGGAGCGGTTTCCGTTCGCAGGATGCGTGGACCAAGTGAAGTGAACAACGCACCAGCGTTTTTCAGGCTGAAAACTTCTTTTTCGGATATACCGCCTTCAGGCCCAAAAACAATCAATATCGTACTTTTATCATACATGGTTTTTAAAATATCGGCAAACCGCGCCGGTGCTGATGCCCGAGCTTCTTCTTCGTACGCTACTATCACCGCGTCATAAGAGCCGGCTGCTTCCAGCAATTGCTTAAAGCTTTGGACGTTATGTATGACCGGCAAATGCGTACGATGTGACTGCTCAGCAGCTTCTTTAGCGATTTTCTGCAGACGGGAAATCTTTTTATCGCTTTTTCCGGCGTCCCATTTGACGATCGATCTTTCTGCCGCAAACGGAATCATCGCATACATGCCAAGTTCGGTGCATTTCTGTGCGATCAATTCCAGTTTATCGCCTTTGGGCAGCCCACAGGCAATGGTCACCTGCTTGGGCATTTCTACAACCGCTTCAACTTCCGTGTCCAGCCGCACTTCTACATCACGGTCTGCTGAAAGAATCGTGGCTGCATAGGCTTTGCCTTCCATTACCGCTATCAGGCTGTCACCGGCAGTTTGGCGCATAACTTTGGCGATGTGCTTTGCATCATCGCCAGTTATTACAGTTATGCGGTTGTCGGGAACTTTGCCATCAATAAAATATCGCTGCATCGTTGCACCCCGTTCATTCAGGTTTTTTTGAAATGATCGTAACCCAGTCTTCCATCATCATAATATCCTCAATAACAAAGCCGGATCCTTCCAAAGCTTCCTTCACATCATTCTTCTTAGCGGAAATGATGCCGGAAGTTATATAATGGCCGCCTGGTTTCACCACTTTATAGGCATCATCTGTAAATGACATGATGATTTCCGCCAAAATATTCGCCACTACCACGTCGCCGGGTTCGTCAATCGTATCAACAAGATTGCCGCCTGCAACTGTTACTCTATCCTGCACTTTATTGAGCTTGACATTGATGCCCGCAGCTTTTACTGCGATATCGTCAAGATCCAGTGCATGAACTTCCTTGGCACCGAGCAGAGCTGCGCCGATAGCCAGAACGCCTGAGCCGGTTCCGATGTCTATGACCCGTTCCCCGGTTTTCACCGTCTTCTCAAGCGCCTGCAGGCTCATGACTGTTGTCGGGTGCGTCCCTGTGCCAAATGCCATGCCCGGATCCAGTTCAATGATCAATTCGTCACTGGAAACAGGATTATAAGTTTCCCAAGTGGGCACAATCGTAAAACGCTGCGAAATTTTGACTGGATGGTAATACTTTTTCCAGGCAGTTGCCCACTCTTCTTCGTTCACTTCGCTGATCGTCACCACATTGGCTCCGATATTGATATCGAAAGTGACGAGATTGTTGACGGCCAGTTTAATTGCCTCTACGGTTTCACCTAAAAAACTGTTGACCGGCAAATAAGCTTTGAGAATTACACCGTCTTTCGGGAAGTCGTCTGCATTAAGTGACCAGATCTCTCCGAATTGATCTTCTCTTTCTTTGGAAAAATCATCCGAATCTTCAATGACGACTCCACTTGCACCCGCTTCGTGCAGAATATTCGAAATGGATTCAATCGCTTCGTTCGTTGTATGGATGGATAGTTCTGACCATTTCACGTGCAACCAGCTCCTTTAATCGCCTTTGATCGTTCGTTTGATTTTATCGAATAATGAACTTTCCTGCTCTTCAGGAATATCTCCACTGATCTCAGCAAACTCTCTCAGCAACTGGCGCTGTTTCTCGCTGAGTTTCGTCGGTGTTTTCACACGGATGATGACGTGCTGATCTCCGATACCGTAACCATGGACATTTTTGACGCCTTTCCCTTTCAGGCGGAAACGTGCGCCACTTTGTGTACCGGCTGGAATTTTCAGTTTCACTTTTCCGTGGACCGTCGGCACTTCGATTTCATCGCCAAGCGCTGCCTGCGGATAAGTTAATCCCAACTCCAGATAGATGTCGTCGCCTTCACGTTCAAAGTCCTTATGCGGTTTCACGCGGAATACAACATAAAGGTCTCCGGATGGTCCGCCGTTGTAACCAGGGCCACCTTGTCCGCTGACGCGCAATTGCTGGCCGTCATCAACGCCTGCCGGAATGCTAACTTTGATTTTTTTGACTTTGCGCACTTTGCCTGCGCCTTTACATGTCGGGCATTTTTCTTCGATGATCTGCCCTGTGCCTTCACAGTGCTGGCAAGCTCTGCGGTTGACCATGCGTCCAAAAGGCGTATCCTGCGTCACGTTCAATTGGCCGGTACCTTCGCAGTATGGACACGTTTTTTTCTTCGTGCCCGGTTTTGCTCCAGAGCCGTCACACGTATCACAATTTTCCTCTTTCGGAATTTCAACTTCCGTTTCTTTTCCGAAAACTGCGTCCATGAAGTCGATAGTCATGGAATATTGAAGATCATCGCCTTTACGCGGCGCATTCGGATCACGGCGTCTTGTGCCGCCGCCAAAGAATGTGCTGAAGATGTCGTCGAAACCGAAACCTTCCGCTCCGCCAAAACCGCCGCCGAATCCCTGGTTCGGATCCTGATGTCCGAATTGATCGTATTGCGCGCGTTTCTGTTCATCACTCAATACTTCATATGCTTCTTTCACTTCCTGGAATTTCTCAGATGCATTTGCTTCTTTATTGATATCCGGGTGAAATTGCTTCGATAATTTCCGGTAAGCTTTTTTGATTTCTTCCTTGGATGCTGTTTTTGAAACACCAAGCACCTCATAATAATCTCGCTTATTCATATGTCACTCTCCCTCTAACAATCACCGTTAATTGTACACGGTATCAATTGACCTTGCAAAGACATTGAAAAAGCCAAAGCATGTTGCTTTGCTTTGACTTTTCCGGGTCTTTCTTATTGCTTGTCTTTATCGTCGTTGACTTCTTCGAATTCTGCATCAACGATATCGTCGTTTCCGCCTGCTGCGCCTTCTTCGCCTCCTGCTGCCTGCTGAGCTGCTGCTGCCTGCTCATAAGCTTTCATCGCTAAGCCTTGAAGGATTTCGTTCAATTTGTCTTTCTTCTCACGGATGTCATCTGTGCTGTCGCTCTCTAGAGCGGCTTTCAATTCATCGCGTGCATCTTCAGCTTGTTTCTTCTCTTCTTCAGTAACTACTTCACCAAGATCGGCGATTGTTTTATCTGTTTGGAATACTGCCTGATCAGCTTCATTGCGAAGTTCAACTTCTTCTTTCACTTTCGCATCCGCTTCAGCGTTTTCTTCAGCTTCTTTGATCATGCGTTCGATTTCATCATCTGACAATGAAGTATTCGACTGGATTGTGATCGTTTGTTCTTTTTGAGTTCCAAGGTCTTTCGCTTTAACGCTTACGATACCGTTTTTATCGATGTCGAAAGTAACTTCGATTTGCGGTACGCCGCGCGGTGCCGGCGGAATATCAGCCAATTGGAAACGGCCAAGCGTTTTGTTGGCTGCAGCCATTGGACGTTCACCTTGCAAAACATGGATATCAACAGCTGGCTGGTTGTCAGCGGCAGTCGAGAATGTCTGCGATTTTGAAGTCGGGATCGTCGTATTGCGTTCGATCAATTTCGTGAACACGCCGCCCATTGTTTCAATACCAAGCGACAATGGAGTCACGTCAAGAAGAACGACATCTTTAACGTCTCCAGTCAATACGCCACCTTGTACAGCTGCGCCCATTGCTACTACTTCATCCGGGTTTACGCCTTTATGCGGGTCTTTGCCTGTTTCTTTCTTAACTGCTTCCTGTACTGCCGGGATACGAGTAGATCCACCGACAAGGATGACACGGTCAAGTTCAGAAGCAGAGATTCCTGCATCTTTCAGTGCCTGGCGAGTTGGTCCCATTGTGCGTTCAACCAATGAAGAAGTCAGCTCGTCGAATTTCGCACGGCTCATTGTCACTTCAAGGTGAAGCGGGCCAGATTCGCCGGCAGTGATGAACGGCAATGAAATTTGTGTAGAAGATACGCCGGAAAGATCTTTTTTCGCTTTTTCAGCTGCATCTTTCAAACGTTGAGTCGCCATTTTGTCTTTTGAAAGGTCGATGCCGTTCTCTTTTTTGAATTCCTGCACAAGATAATCGATGATCACTTTATCGAAATCATCGCCGCCAAGACGGTTGTCGCCGGCAGTCGATTTTACTTCGAATACGCCGTCGCCAAGTTCAAGGATGGATACGTCAAACGTACCGCCGCCAAGGTCATAAACAAGGATCGTTTCATCTGTTTCCATTTTATCCAAACCGTATGCAAGTGCTGCTGCTGTAGGTTCGTTGATGATGCGTTCCACTTCAAGACCTGCAATACGGCCAGCGTCTTTTGTAGCCTGGCGTTCAGCATCATTGAAATAAGCCGGTACTGTGATAACCGCTCTTGAAACTTTCTCACCAAGATATTCTTCTGCATAGCCTTTAATGTATTGAAGGATCATTGCTGAAACTTCCTGCGGCGTATATTCTTTGCCTTCTGCAGTCACTTTTTCCTGTGTACCCATCAAACGTTTAACAGACTGGATCGTGTTCGGATTCGTGATTGACTGGCGTTTTGCTACTTCACCGACCTGGCGCTCACCGTTTTTGAAAGCTACTACAGATGGTGTCGTACGGTTGCCTTCCGGGTTAGGGATGATTTTCGGTTCGCCGCCTTCAAGAACTGCGACCGCTGAATTTGTTGTTCCTAAGTCAATACCAATAATTTTACTCATTTGAATTCCTCCATTTAACTATTATTCGTTTTAGCTATTATTCGTTTACTTTAACCATTGCCGGACGAAGGACTCTGCCTTTAAGGGTATACCCCTTCTGCAATTCCTGTAACACTGTGCCCGGTTCTGCATCGTCATCTTTTTCCTGCATCACTGCCTGGTGGAAATTCGGATCGAATGGTTCACCGACAGCAGGGATTTCTTCGAGGCCTTCACGCTTTACAGCTTCAAGCAAGGATTTTTGAACCATTTCGACGCCTTTCATGATAGAAACGGCATCTTCGCTTTTGGCTTCCACGGCCAAAGCGCGTTCAAAATTATCAAGTACCGGCAGAAGATCTGTCAGCAAGGACTGCGAACGGAATTTCGCTGAAATTTCACGGTCTTTCTGCGTACGGCGTTTGAAATTGTCGTAATCCGCCAGTAACCGCAAATATTTGTTCTGTTCAGCTTCCAGTTCATCTTTCAAAACGGAAACTTCATCTTCGCCTTCATTTTCATTAGATTGATCATCGCGGCTTTCAACTGCCTCTTCAGTTTCCTCTTTCAATGAAACAGTCGTCTTTTCGGCGTTTTCATCCGACTGCTTGCCTGTTGTTGTTTCATCGATGTCTGCTGCAGTTTCTTCCTCATTTGCTAGAGGTTTTTTTTCATTAGACAAAATGATGTTCCTCCTTTATTTCCGAAATATTCGAGTCAGCTCTTTGGAGAGATCGCCGCTCAATGTATCAAGCAATGAGACGATCCTCTTATAATCCATCCTTTTCGGGCCGACGATGGCGATCGAGCCGGTCTGTTCTTCGCCGATATCGTAGGACACCGTAATAACAGAACAGTCCTCCATTGCCGACAGCGCATTTTCCGATCCGATCCGGATGTGCAGCCCCTGGTTGCCGACTGGAATGATCATCGGAATATGCTCCGATTCCTCCATGACATCCATCAGACTCCTGATCTTATGAAGATCATGGAAATCCGGCTGATTCAGGATATTCAGCTTACCGCCGTAGTAGACATTCTTTTCCCGCGGCAATATGACCGCTTGCCTGAAAGTCGAAAACAATTCACCATAACGCTCCATATGCTGTTTCATGACCATCATCGTTTCCTGTTCGAGCCGCGTATGAAGATCATAGAGCGAGACGCCTACAAGGCGTTCGTTCAAAATATTGACCATTTTTTCAATTTCGGAAGGATTCAAGCCTTCCGGTATCGGAAAGACCCGATTTTCGACATGGCCGGAATCCGTCACAATGATTGCGACTGCGGAATTGGTAGTCAGCGGCACGATCGACAATTTCTTGACGATGTGCCGGCGGACATCCGGCCCCAGCAGGATTGATGTGTAATTCGTCAATTCAGACAAAATCATTGCAGACCGTTTGATCACTTCTTCGGTCTCGCTGATTTTATCTTCGAAGATGGAACGTAATTGGATGATATCTTCCTTCGGAAGCGGACGGGGAGTCAGTAAATGATCCACGTAATAGCGATAGCCTCGTTCAGATGGAATCCGGCCGGAAGAAGTATGGGTTTTCTCAAGGAACCCCATTCCTTCCAGGTCGGCCATTTCATTCCGGATTGTCGCCGAACTGAAGGAAATTCCGGATTTTTTGGCTAATTGGTTTGATCCTACCGGCTGCGCTGATTGAATATAATCATCCACCGTCACTTTTAAAATGAGCAGTTGCCGTTCTGTTAACATGATCATCACCTCTGTTAGCACTCTTATAGTGCGAGTGCTAAGACTACACTAAAATTACCAAATTCCTTTTCCCTTGTCAACGATTGCGCATCCAACAAATTTCTATGCCAGCAAAAATTGCTCGAATACGTTATTGCCGATGAAACGGCCCTTCTTCGTCAATTTGACTCGGCCTTTTTCAATAGCTAAATTTTCGCTGTCAATTTCTTTCTTCAGAATTTCGCCATATACAGTTTCCATGCCCATTCCGAATTTCGTTTCAAAGTGTTCAAGTGACACACCGTCAGTTTTTCGGAGGCCAAGGAACATCTCTTCTTCCATCTGCTCTTTCTTCGGAACTTCATGTGAATTCAAAATCGGACGCTCATCCGAATCCAATGGCTCCATATATTTTTTCAGAGGACCATGGTTCGAATAGCGGATGCCCTGGACATATCCATGTGCACCGGCTCCAGCTCCGATATATTCCTCGTTGTCCCAGTACAGCAAGTTATGGCGTGATTCCATCCCTTCACGCGCAAAATTCGAAATTTCATATTGCAATAAACCTCGCTGATTCATTTCAGTCATCAGCTTCTCATACATATCAGCTTCAAGGTCTTCGGTCACCGTATTCAGTTTCCCTTTGGTCATCAAATTATAGAAAACCGTCTTCGGCTCAATAATCAACGAGTACGCCGAGAAATGCGGCAAGTCGAAAGCAAACGCTTGTTCAAGCGTATCTTCCCATTGTTTCATCGTCTGCCCTGGCAGACCGTACATCAAATCAAAACTGATATTCGTAAAGCCTACTTTACGTGCGTCTTCAACCGCTCTTGCAACATCTCCATTGCTGTGGGTGCGGCCCAGGCGCCTCAATAAATCCTCATCGAAAGACTGGACACCCATGCTCAGTCGGTTGACTCCACCATTGAAGAGCACCTGCATTTTCTCAAATGTCAATTCATCAGGATTTGCTTCAGATGTCCATTCGACATCGCTTGTCATCGGCACGTATTCATGGATATAGCTAAGCAATTTTTCCAGCTGACGAGGTTCCAATGACGTCGGAGTGCCGCCGCCGAGAAATATCGTTTCCAGCGGCTGATCGAGTGCTCCCTGCTGTTTCCATAGGGATAGCTCTTTCCCGAGTGAATCGATATAGGCATCGACTGGCTGGTCTTTGAAAAAGACTTTATTGAAATCACAGTAGAAACAGATCTGGTGGCAGAATGGAATATGGATATACAATCCCTTTACCATGTTATTCCTCTTTTCTAATAGGAAAAGGAGGCTGAAAACACCGCCTCCTCCTTACGTTTATTTTGATTGGTCGTCCATTTTTAATATCGCCATGAAAGCTTCCTGCGGCACTTCAACAGAACCGACTTGCTTCATGCGCTTCTTGCCTTCTTTTTGCTTATCAAGAAGTTTGCGTTTACGTGAAATATCGCCGCCGTAACATTTAGCCAAAACGTTTTTGCGCATCGCACTGATTGTCTGGCGGGCAACGATTTTCTGACCGATTGCAGCCTGGATTGGAACTTCAAATTGTTGTCTCGGAATCAGCGTCTTTAATTTGTCGACGATGACTTTGCCACGTTCATAAGCGAAATCACGGTGGACGATGAAACTTAATGCATCGACCTGCTCCGAATTCAGAAGGATATCCATTTTCACAAGTTTTGATTCTTTATAGCCGATCAATTCGTAATCGAAAGAGGCATAGCCTTTCGTTCCCGATTTCAATTGATCGAAGAAATCATAGACGATTTCTGCAAGCGGCAGTTCATAGATGATGCTGACGCGTGAATTGTCCAGATAATCCATGGTCATGAAATTACCGCGTTTTTTCTGGCATATTTCCATAACAGCGCCGACATAATCATTCGGCACCATAATTGTCGCTTTTACATAAGGTTCTTCCACATAGCTGATCTTTTGAGGATCCGGCATCATTGCGGGGTTATCGATTTTCAGGATTTCTTCATCTGTCATGTGCACATTATAGATAACACTCGGGGCAGTCGTGATCAAATCGATATTGAATTCACGTTCAATCCGTTCCTGGATGATCTCCATGTGCAATAAACCGAGGAAACCGCAGCGATAGCCGAAGCCGAGTGCCTGGGATGATTCCGGTTCAAATTGCAAAGCCGCATCATTCAATTCCAATTTTTCAAGTGCATCACGCAAGTCATTATATTTTGAGGTGTCGATCGGATAAAGTCCGCAGTATACCATCGGGTTCAAGCGACGGTAACCGGGCAATGCTTCAGCTGCCGGATTTCTCGCGTGGGTGATCGTATCACCTACAGGCGCATCCCCCACATTTTTGATGGCAGCAGTCAGGTAGCCTACGTCACCGACTGTCAATTCTTCGCGAAGTGTTGCTCTCGGCGTGAATACGCCAGCTTCAATCACTTCGAACTCTTTATCGCTGGACATCATTTTAATCTTATCGCCTGGTTTGACAGTTCCTTCGACGATTCTTACATAGGAAACGATTCCCCGGTAAGGATCGTACAGCGAATCAAAAATCATCGCTTTTAAAGGCGCACTCGGGTCACCGGTCGGAGCCGGCACTTTTTCAACGATCTGCTCTAAGATCTCTTCGATTCCGATGCCCGCTTTCGCAGAAGCAAGAACCGCGTCTGATGCGTCAAGACCGATGACATCTTCCACTTCCTGGCGCACGCGCTCAGGATCAGCTGCAGGCAAATCGATTTTATTGATGACCGGCAGAATTTCCAGATCATTGTCCAACGCCAAATAAACATTCGCCAATGTCTGGGCTTCGATGCCCTGTGCTGCGTCCACTACGAGAACAGCACCTTCACAGGCAGCAAGGCTGCGGGAAACTTCATAAGTGAAATCGACGTGCCCCGGTGTATCGATTAAATGCATGATATAAGTTTCGCCGTCTTTTGCTGTGTAATTCAACTGGACAGCGTTTAATTTGATCGTAATGCCGCGTTCCCTTTCCAAATCCATGGAATCCAGCAGCTGCTCTTTCATCTCCCTTGCGGTAAGGGCGTTCGTTCTCTCCAATATACGGTCGGCAAGCGTAGATTTTCCGTGATCGATATGGGCGATGATCGAAAAATTACGTATTTTGCTTTGACGCGCTAATCTCTGTTCTTGGTTCATGGTCCACACTCCTATACAAACTACTATGAATTATAGCAGTACCATGGCTATTGGGCAATGAAAGCACCGGAAATGATTTCTGTGTCAAGGAAAACTTCTTTGCACGTATCTATTGCATTCCGTTCCCTGGTTTGATAAAATAACTCATGTTGTATAGAGACATAAAAGAGTTGAGGTGTTTCCACCTCTTTCCCTATTTGTCTAGGAGGTGAAAGATATGCCAAACATTAAATCTGCGATCAAACGTGTGAGAACGAACGAGTCTAAAAACGCTCAAAACACGCAAGCTAAATCAGCAATGCGTTCATCTTTGAAAAAAGCTGAGCAAGCTTTGACAAACAATGACGAAAACGCAAACGCTAAGGTTAAAGCTGCGATTAAACAAGTGGAAAAAGCGGCTTCAAAAGGCTTAATCCATAAAAACACTGCAGCCCGCCAAAAATCTCGCTTGATGAAACAAGCGTAAAAATGTAAAAAGCCGGTTCCTTTTAAAGGAGCCGGCTTTTTTTTGAATTTTTTCAGATTCAGCTGTTCTTCGCCCCGCGCTTCATCAGAAAGAATTCAAGTACGCGTTCACGGTTGCCGCTTACGGTTTTTAATTGCAGGTCAATATCTGCCAAATCACCCAACACTTCCAGCAGGCGCTGTTCAGAAATTTGCTGGCGTTTCTCGACAAGCAGTTTCACCCTGTACGGATGAGCTTTTAATTGCTTGGAGATCTGCTGCGCGTGATAGCCCTTCTTTTGAAGATAATAGACGTGGACCATGAACCGGATCTGTGAAGCCAGCAGCGCAGCAAGTGCGACAGGCTCCTCTTTCTGCCTGAGGAGATCATAATAGACGCTCAGCGCTGTGCTGATATTGCCGTCCAGATAAGCCTGCAGCATTTTGAATGCATCCTGTTCGAGTGTACGGGCAGTCATCTGCTCCACCAATTCTTCGGTTATTTCACCCTCCGCTCCAAGATAAAGCGACATCTTTTCGACTTCAGATGACAGCAGCGTAAGATTGGTGCCGGCCATTTCCACCAGTTTGCGGACTGCATTTCTGCTGATTTCCTTGCCGAACGATTTCGCTTCATGCGATAACCACGATTCCAGATCATTTGCCTGCAGCGGTTTCGCTTCGACGACAACGGCATGCTGCTTCATCAGCTTGACCACTTTTTTACGTTCATCCAATTTTTCGTATGGCGCAACAAAAACGGTAACTGAACTGGAAGGTGGATTTTCAAGCCACGCTTCAAGAATCTTCATATCATGATTTATCTTTTCCTTGCCGCGCTCAGCTGCTTTCAAAAAAGAAGCGTTTTTTGCGATGATCAGTTTGCGGTCACTGAAAAAAGGAATAGTGTCTGCTTCGTCGATGGCGTGGTCGACCGGCACTTCATCCATGTCAAAGAACGACAATTCCAGTTCTCCCGCCTGTGTCAGACTGGCCTTCAATAAATCCAGGGTTTTTTCTATGAAATAACTTTCATTGCCTACAATGAGATAGACGGGATCAATCTGCCCGCTGCGTATCGATTTCCAAATTGATGTGATCATTATTCCGCCTCCTTCTTATACTATATCGGATTTTACACGATTTGTGGGATTTGTCTTTTCTGTGACGGCTGGGAAATTCGGGCGGTTAAATAAAGTTCGATGTGGATTTTTCAGATGCAGTAGCTTATAATTAGAGGGAATTAGGAGGGATAGCCATGAATGAATTTGAAAATAATGTACAATCGAAGCGTAACGACGCAATCGATGCCGGTATGGGATTTGTGGTATCATTCGTGTTCTTCGCAGCTATCTTTATCATCGCTGCAGTCGTACAATACGTAGCATTGTAATTTTAAAGAAGGTTCCGGCTAACCAGCCGGAGCCTTTTTTCGTTATTTCATCGTCGAAACAGTATAACCATCTTTTTTAAAAACGATTTCGATGGTGCCGGTTTCGGCCGTATTGAGTGTAGCCAAAGACAGATTTTCAAACCTTTCCTTTACTTCTTCCGCCGGATGGCCGTATCGATTGTCTTCACCAGTTGAGAAAATTGATAGCTCCGGTTTCAATTTCACCAGAAAATTTTCCCCGCTCGAGGTTTTGCTGCCATGATGGCCAACTTTCAGGATTGTGGTATTTTCCAGCAAGTCTCCATCGTTCTTGATTATTTCATTTTCACCGTCAATTTCAAGATCGCCGGTGAACAGAACTTTATGGATTCCATGTTCCATCAGCAAAACCAGTGAATCATTATTGCCTTCATATTCCCCATCAGTCGGACTCAAATAACTGAAAGACGTGATTCCATCACGCCAACCACTCCCCCTCCCTGGCAATCGGACTGTCACCCCATTCAATTCCTGGTCAAGCCCAATTGCCAGTTCCGTTTTCTGGGAGCCAGGTGACATATGGATTTCATCCACCAGAAACAGCTGAAGTATTTCATCCGCCCCTTCCGCATGGTCAGCATCCGGATGCGAAAGAATCAGTGCATCCAGCCGTGAAATGCCGTTGCCTTGCAGATAAGGTGCCACCACCTGCCGGCCGATCTCGAACGGACGGTTCCTCTCTTCGAAGCCTTCCCTCCCGAATCTGAGCAGTCCCCCCGTATCTATCAGATAAATCCCTCGTCTGTAGGGCAGCTCAACCAAAGCGCTGTCTCCTTGTCCAACATCGATAAAAGTTACCCGCAGCGCTCCGTCGAAATATGGCATTGCCGTGAAGACGACCGCCGGCAGCATTCCGATTCCAATTTTCCACCAGCGAAAACCTTTTTCAGCATAACTGTAAAAAAGGATGACTCCCGCCAGCATCGCAATCACAATAATGCCTGAAGGTTTCCCAGGAATCCACATTTGGCCAGGCCATTCCGCCAGCCATACGGTCCATTTTTCGAGAAAGGTCCGGAACGGTTCATAAAAATAAAATAAAAAATCCGCAAATGGCTGATACAAGAGAGTCAATCCAAGCAAAAGGATATTAATAGGCAGGATGACAATCGTATATAACGGCACAAATAGGCTATTCACAAAAAAAGAAGAGAGTGACAGTCCATAAAAATGAATCAGCAATATCGGATAAAGTGTGAATTGGGACAGGAATGTGACCATTAAACCTAATCTGATCGGCGACTGCATCTTCTCCAATATCTTCATTGAATAGATGATGCCGAAACTGGCACCGTACGAAAGCTGGAAGCCTATTTTATAAATGACATATGGATCCAACAAGATAAAAAAGATAAAGCTCAGCAGCAGAATAAAGGCTATGGGCATCCGAATCCTGAAGAGCCGGAACGCCAGGACTGCCGCCGTCATACTTACGGCGCGCCAGACAGAAGGCGCACCTCCTGCCAGTAATGCATAGAAAGGCAAAATGATGAGCAGCAGCAGCATGGCGTCCTCTTTTCTGACACCACAGCGCAGCAATAAAAAATATAGCAGGCCACTGATGATGCCAACATGAAGTCCGGATATCGCAAACAGGTGGGAAATGCCAAGGGTCTGCTGGATTTGTTGCTGTTCGGTGGTGAGCGCCTCCCTTTCTCCGATCAGCAGGGCCTCCGCTTCTGACGTCAAATTTTCAGGAAAACTCAGCCGAATATGGGTTTTAAGCAGTTCCCGCCTTTCGGCCATCGCTGCTAAAAATCCTGTCGACTCCTTCTGGTACTCGAACTCATTGATTGTGAAAACAGCTGACGCGCCATTGCTTTTCAAGTAATCACCCATGTCGAAGGCATACTCATGTGATGGGATGTCAATTTCCTCAAAAACCCCTGAAACGGCAAATACAGAATTATGGATTAAACCGGTTTTTCGCTGCATTTCTTCTGGAGTGCTGAAACGGTAGTTTCCATAGACAATCCCGCCATCTTCCAGCACCATGAAACCCCTGACTGCATCCCCATCAATTTTAAAGCCATCTTTGAAAGAAGCTGCCCCAGTATACTCTCCTGTATACACTGGCCTAGCCCCATGGCGCATTTCCTGAAGGGCATACGTGAAGATGGAGAAAACTATCAGTAGCATAAAGATTGAAAGAGCTTCCTTCTTCCAGACCAACCAAAAAAACAGCAGCGGCATGAACACAAGAACTTCTGGTGTATCATGCGCTGCTATAGTCGTAATTGCCGTCGCTGCGGCGAAATAGATAATGATGTTGCGGCTCAGACTTCGATTTCTTCTCCGAATAATTGCTTCACCCGTTCATTATAATGGGCCAATTCTTCATCGCTTCCGCCTTTTTCTTTCAATTTCCCGATTAATTCCATGTAAAGCGATGCTTTTTCAACGCTCAAAAAGTCGATTTGACGTTCATCAAAAATGACTTGGACCACTTCCACCCCTGCCTGTTCCAATAACTCGATGGCATATTCATGATTTCTGTAATCCGTCGCATAATACAAACGGGCAATGCCAGCCTGTATGATCGACTTCGTGCATTGCAGACATGGAAAATGGCTGACATAGATATCTGCGCCACTGACACTGACCCCATATTTAGAGCATTGCAGCAATGCGTTCATCTCAGCGTGTATCGTTCTGACACAATGGCCGTCGACAACATAACAGCCTTTATCGATGCAATGATCGCCTCCTGAAATCGATCCATTGTAGCCTCCCGCAATAATCCGGCGGTCACGCACGATAGTGGCTCCGACAGCCAGCCGGGTGCATGTGCTCCGCAACGCGAGCAAATGGCTTTGCGCCATGAAAAATTGATCCCAAGTTATTCGCTTCATTTTAATTGCCCCCTGCTTTTTACTTTCAGTATAAGTTTAGCAGAGGTGCCAGGTACGTCAACAATCAGTTGGCAGTGATTGAATCTTGTAATTGCTCATAAGTCTTATCGCCTATACCAGTCACATCTTTCAATGCATCAATGGTTATAAACGGTCCATTTTCCTCGCGATATGCAATGATCGCAGCCGCTTTTGAAGGACCGATTCCCGGCAGCATCATCAGACCGGTTTCATCCGCTGTATTGATATTGACCCGACCTGCTCCCTCTGCAGCTGAACCAGCCGCCGTTGAAGGTGATGCCACAACAGGCGGAAGACTGACAGTCGTCTCACCAATTTTGGGAACATAAATGCTCATTTCATCGGTCAGCTTCATCGCCAGATTAAGGGACAGCGCATCTGCATCTGGAAGAAAACCTCCCGCCAAATCGACTGCCATGTGCAGCCGTGATTCGGCAGGCAGCTCAAATACACCTGGTTTTTCAACCTGGCCTTTTATTTCGATAAGTATTTTTTCGGATTGAGTCTGTTCAACGGGCAGTGTTTCCTTGTTCAGGGTTGGGGTTTCGATCGGCTGAGGGGTTTCAGCCATGATCAGATCAGATGGCGCCGCTGTAATTTCTTCGGTTTCGCCATGGGGAAATAAAAAATAAAGCGCCAGCATCAATACGACTGCAGCGGGGATCAGCAGTCTGCTGTATTTACTGAAAATCTTTTGGATATTCAGCTTGCATCCCTCTTTCCAGCGGGAGCAATTAAATTGAAGCTGTCTGAATTATATAATTATTCAATTCTGATGTCCAGTCTATGCAAAATAATTTTAAGCACAAAAAATAACCGCCAATAAGGCGGTTAAGGAATCAAATCATACTTTTCTCGCACAGAAGAAAATACGTTCACTTTCTCTTGACGGTTCAGCTTCAGTGAAATCCGCTGAGATGGATTCAATTACAAATCCTGCCGCTTTCAACCAGGTCGTGTACGTTGAAATTGGAAAAGTCCGTTGTTCATGTGTTTCTTCAAAACGCTGGTAAAGATCTTCCTGCTGCTGAACAAAGAACGTGATGTCATGAACGACACTGTGCTTGGTTTTGCCAGGTTCAGTGTGCCAGATAAAAGAAACTTCTTCATCATCAAGTATAAATGGACTGTCCATATAAACTTCATCGACTTTATAAACGGAATGAACATCGAAAAAGAACATGCCATCGTCATTTAAAGCTTTATGGACTTCATTGAAGGTTTTCTGCACTTGTTCACCATTTTTCAGGTAATTCAACGAATCGATTGCGATTGTCACCGCGTCGAATCCGTGAAGCCCCTCTAAATTATCCATGGACAATTGATAAGTGGGGATTCGCAGATTCGCTTCATGAAAACGCTGATTCGCCATTGTAAGCATTTGTTCCGACAAATCACTGGCTGTCACTTCATATCCGAGTTCCGCAAAAAGCTGGGCAAGTGTTCCTGTGCCACATGCAAGATCCAGGAGCTTCCCGGAGGTTTTTCGTGAGGCAACCCATTCCACGTATTGTTCATACGGTATATCCTGCATTAAACTGTCATAAATTGAAGCGAACTTGCCGTAACTCATATATCCATTTCAGGCGCTTCTCTCCAGAGGCGCTCCAGGTTGTAATACGAACGTTCGTCTTTGTGGAAGACATGTGCCACCACATCGCCAAGATCGACAAGGATCCAGCGTGCCGAATCAAAGCCTTCAACGCTCTTGACTTCGTTGCCGGCTTCGTTTGATTTCTCGATCAGTTCACGCGCAATCGCTTGTACCTGGCGGTCTGAATTTCCGCTGCAGATGACAAAATAATCCGCAAGCAATGAGATCCCTTCCATATTAAGGACAACGATGTCCTCCGCCTTCTTATCTTCGGCAGCTTGATAAGCCATTTGTAATAATGTATGTTCAGTCATTCTTTCACTTTCCCTTTCTGTTGCACGAAGTATTCATAACACTTCAGTGAATCCGGATAGACCGGCTGATTTTTTGATACAAGAAAATCGATGCTGTGTTTGACGCAGGCTTCCATCATAACATCCAATCCCTGTTCTTTTAATTGACGCAATTCTTCGACGCCTTGAAATCTTCTGCCCACTTCCACAAGATCAGCGATATAGATCACTTTTTCGAGGTCGGACATGTTAGCCCGTCCGGTCGTATGATAGCGGATGGCATTCAAAATATCTTCATCTTTTACGCCGAATTCTTTTGAGGCGACATAGGCACCTACCGGAGCATGCCACAATTCCGAGTGATATTCCAGTAAAAGCGGATCCATTTTTTCTTTTTCGATGATGGATTTCATCCATTCACGGTCAGAAAACTTGGCTACATCATGAAGAATGGCCGCAACCTGCGCTTTTTCCTGAGGAACACCAAACCGGATGGCAAGTGAAGTCGCCATGTTAAGGACGCCGACAACATGGGCGTAGCGGTTGTCTGGCAGGCGTTTTTTAACGAGCTGGAGCATCTTGCTCTGGTCCATATAAACCCTCCTTCCTGATATAGGCTTCGACTTTCTCCGGCACGAAAAATGTCAATGGCCGTTTGGCTGCGACTCTTTCACGCAGCATCGTCGAAGAGAGGTGCATTTCTGGCGAATCGATCATCATGACGGGAAAATCGGTAGCCGCGTCATAACCAGGACGACCGATGCCAACAAATTGGATCAGATCGGCCAGTTCATGGATGCGATGCCAGGAGTTCAATTCTTCTATCGAATCTCCTCCGATGATGAAATAGAACTCTTTGTCCGGCTCCTGTTCCACCAATTGCATGATTGTGTTATAGGTGTATGAAACCCCGCCGGTTTTGATTTCAAAATCTTCAATGCGGAATTGAGGGTAGTCTTCAATTGCCAGTTCAGTCATCATCAGTCGCTGCGAAGCGTCCGCACCATGGACATCTTTGTGTGGAGCTGTCGCATTGGGCATGAATCTGACTTCCTCAAGACCCAGGCTGTGATAGGCTTCATTAGCCATGATCAAATGGCCGAAATGCGGCGGATTGAATGTCCCTCCCAGAATTCCGACTTTCTTCATCGCTTCACCGGGAGCTCGATCCGCTTATTGTTCACTGATTGTTTGTAGAGGACGACTGTATGGCCGATCAATTGAACCAATTCAGCTTTTGTCCCTTTCGCCAACTTTTCAGCCACTTCATTTTTATCATCTTCATTGTTTTGAAGGATGCTGATTTTCACCAGCTCGCGCTTTTCCAGAGCTTCTGAAATTTGAACGATCATCGCTTCGTTGACTCCGCCCTTGCCTACCTGAAAAATCGGGTCGACATGATGTGCTTCACTTCTTAAGAAACGCTTTTGTTTACCTGTTAACATAATTTCCTCCTAATTTTTCCGTTATCACTTTAATCATTTTTTCTGTATCAGGTTTGATGCCCGTCCACTTCTCAAAGCCGATGGCTCCCTGATAGACGAACATGCCCACACCGTTTAACGTCCGGCAGCCTTTTTCTTCGGCTTTCTTTAAAAATGGCGTATCAATCGGGTTGTATACGATATCCACCGCCAAAGCACCGGTTTTTGCATTTTCCAACGATATCGGCAGCGCCTCATCTTCTGCCAGTCCTACAGAAGTCGTCTGGATGATGATATCAAAGCCGCCAAGGTTTTGTTCGGCGTCTGATTTCGTCATCGACTCGCTGGCTGTTTCTTCTGCCAGCTCCTCAGCACGGCGGAATGTCCTGTTCGTTATGGTGACATCGCTAAAACCGGCACGGTTCAATGCGAATGCAATCCCTCTCGCTGCACCGCCCGCACCGACCAAAATGATTTTGTCATCTGTTCTTGGATCTGCAGTCAGCAAAGACTGTACAAAGCCATCGCCGTCTGTATTGCTGCCCTTGAAATTCTTGCCGTTCCGGACCACCGTATTGACAGCATTCATCTCTGAAGCTGCTTCGTCGATGCCATCCAGAAACGGCATGATCGCCTGCTTATGGGGCAGTGTCACATTAAAACCGCCGGCTCCGAGCAATTGCAGCGACTCACAAGCCTCTTTCAATTTAGAAGGTTCCACATGGATCGGTAAAAAAGATGCGTCAATGCCGTTCTCCTGAAACCAAGTATCATGCATGAATGGTGATAATGAGTGTGCGATCGGGTCGCCGATCACTGCATACCATTTCTTCATCCAATTCCTCCTATATAAGGGATGGGCGCAACATCACTTCGACGCCTTTAGGGGCATGCGCTGCGACAATTACATCCGGGTGCTGGACCGTTACCCAGCCCAGTCCGGAAAAGACAATATCCGTTTTTGCTTCTTTGATGCGGAATTCGTGGCGGACCAGTTCAGGATAATCCTCTTTATATTCCTCAGATGGCGGAGCGAGCATTCCACCAAAATGCTGATTGTAAAGTTCATCCGCATTCTCCAGCTTCGTCCGATGGAGCGGCAGCTCATTGGCGATATGGAATGTGAATGAAGAACGATCACCTTTTATGAAATCGAATCTTGCAAGCCCACCGATGAACAGGGTCTGTTCCGGATTAAGCTGGAATACACGCGGTTTGATTTCTTTTTTCGGCATGATCATTTTCAAATCGGATGTATGGAGATAATGCGCCAATTGATGGTGGTTGATGATTCCTGGCGTATCGTACATCGATTTTTCATCATCCAGTGGAATTTCAATCATATCTAGCGTCGTTCCCGGAAAATGGGAAGTTGTGATGATATTATCCTGTCCAGTCGCCTGTTTGATGATGCGGTTGATGAATGTGGACTTGCCGACATTCGTCGATCCTACGACAAACACATCCTCACCTTTGCGATAATGGTCAATTGCCTCCATCGCTTCAACGACACCTTTGCCTTTTTGGGCAGAAACGGTTAAAATGTCGACCGGTTTCAATCCCAGCTTATTGGCTTCCCGTTTCATCCATTGCAACAGTTTTTGCTCTTTCACTGATTTCGGAAGTAAATCCGCTTTATTGGCAATCAATAAAATATCATTGTTTCCGACGAATCGATGAAGTCCCGGCAGCCAGCTGCCATTAAAATCGAAAATATCAACAATCTTCACAATAAGGCCTTTACGTTCGCCAAGGCCATTCAAAATGCGCAGGAAGTCATCATCAGTCAATGAGACCGGCTGCAATTCGTTATAATTTTTCAATCTGAAACATCTTTGGCAGATGATTTCCTCTTTTTCCAATGACGATGCCGGCGCATAGCCGAGCTCTCCAGGATGTTCTGTTTGTATCTGTGCACCGCATCCGATGCAATTTGGCATTTCGTTCAATTTTCTTCCTCCCAAGTCATATAACCTTTATCTTTAAGCCTCTTCATGATACGGCGCTCGACCATACGATTGAAACGGGTAAAGAACCCGTCGGATTGAGCGACCGGCAAAACGAGGATCGTATGCAATTTATTGCGGTTGCCGCCAAAAATGTCCGTCAGCATCTGATCACCGATGACCACCACATTTTCACGTTTGACACTCATGATCTGCAAAGCCTTTCGGAAAGCCTTGCCCATCGGCTTGCGCGCCTGGTAAATGAACGGTATGCCTAATGGGTCGGCGAATGATTTGACGCGCAGCTCACTGTTATTGGAAACGATGACCACTTGGATGCCTGCATCTTTCATGGTTTTTAACCAATCGATAAGCATCGGTGTAGCTTCCGGACGATCCCATTCCACAAGCGTATTATCAAGATCCGTGATAATCCCGCGGATGCCGTTTTCAAGCAAACTCTCAGGGGTGATATCGAACACCGTTCTGACGTATTGGCTCGGTATGAATTTCTGGTACACTATCAACAACTCCCGTATCTTCGAACTTAATGTTAATGATTATAGCATATTTGCCAAGGCTTCTCCCACTTTGATCGGTTCACCGGACATAATATTATCTGTAAAACGGAAACAATTCGGTTCAAAAAATAGAACCACGGTGGATCCAAAACTGAAATAGCCGACTTCCTCGCCTTTTTTCCAGCTGCCGCTTGTATTGGTGAGCTCAATTGAGTTGACGAACATAGCTCCTACTTTGACCATCAGAACGTTTCCCGAGGCAGTTTCGAGTTCTGTGATCAAGCGGTGATTGCCGCTGATCGGCGATTTGCCATAAAGCAAACCTGATTGATTGACTGGGTAGGATTTTCTTCCGAGAACGAATTGCCTTTTTACATTGCCGTCCAGCGGGCTGTGAATTCTGTGGTAATTGGCCGGTGAAAGATACAGCACCGCATAATCTCCTTGTGCATATCGTTCAGCCAGCTCTTCACTCCCCAATAACTCCGCAAGTGAATATTGCTGCCCTTTCACTAAAAAGCTGCTGTCTTCATGAATCCTGCCGGCAATCTCGACTTTCCCGTCAACTGGTGAAATGAGATGGCTGTTAGCCTGAGGCCGGCTTCCTGCCCGCAATTTCCGGATGAAAAAATCATGTAATGTAGGGAAAGCCCCAATTTCCTCTTCGATATCATTCAAGTTTATTTTATAGGTCCTGACATAATTCGGGATCAGCGAACGACTTCCCGATGAACGCGCAAAACGCTGCAGCATATTGGACGTTAAAGGTCCATTCGTCAATTCTATCGTATACTGATATAATTTTTTCTTCATTTCGATACCTCCGCTTTGATAAAAGTCTACCATTATTTCCTATAGGACAGTATAATGAAGGGAACATCATAATGTACGCAAGGAGGATTCTCCATTGATTTTTATAGAACGGATGGACCAAAACCTAAAAAAACTGAAATCCCAGACGGCGAATATGCTGACCATCGGCAATATGGCGTTTGGCGGTGCTGCCCTGATGGCCGCTATGAATGGTGCCTACAGCTTTAGTGTATTATTCATTTTCATCGCAGCCTTTTTAGATCGCTTCGATGGAATCGTCGCCAGAAAACTCAACCAGGAATCCGCTCTCGGCAAACAATTGGATTCCATGAGTGACATCATATCTTTCGGCGTCGCACCTGCCATTCTGATCTACGAATTGGCATTGGCCGATTTCGGTATTGCCGGTATGGTATTTACAGTAATTTATATTTCCAGCGGCGCGTTCCGACTCGCCCGTTTCAATATCAGTGAATCGAATGGCTATTTCACAGGACTGCCGATCACTGCAGCAGGGACCGTATTGACCTTATCCTATTTCGGACTTTCTTTATTCCCTTCGGTCTTTTATATGTTCCTGATGCTGATCTGCTCTCTGCTTATGATCAGTACATTCACCTTAAAAAAAGTATAAACAAAAGCTGCCGGATCCATTTCCGGCAGCTTTTTCATTTTCATCTTAACGCTCAAGTCTGGAAGTCAGCCGTTCTACAACACGAAGCACGATTTTCGTGGAATGTTCAGCAGCCTTCGGAAGAAACTCTTCAAATGAAACTGAAGATTCTTTACCTGCAATATCCGATAACGCCCGTATTACGACAAAAGCGGTGTCGAATTGGTAGCATACCTGTGCCACTGCGGCTGCTTCCATTTCGGCAGCTTTCATTTCAGGGAAATGGCCGCGCACTGATTCAACGCGTTCAGGATCATTCATGAAGGAATCGCCTGTTGCAATCAGCCCGACTGCATACGGAAGATCCTCCAATTCACTTACCGCTTTTTCGGCAAGTTCGATCAATTCAGGGTTCGATTGGAAAGCTGCCGGCATCTGGGGCACCTGGCCCATTTCATAACCAAAAGCTGTAACATCCACATCATGATGCCGCACTTCATCGGAAATGACGATAGAGCCTACTTCAAGATCTTTATCAAAGCCACCCGCGGACCCCGTATTGATCACCAATTCCGGTTTGAAGTGCTGAAGCAGGATCGTAGTTGACATAGCTGCATTCACTTTACCGATGCCGCTTTTCAGCAAAACAATTTCCTGTCCCTGATATGTACCTGTTGTGAATTCGCAATTCGCGATTGTTTCGACCTCCGGGTTCTCCAGACTGCTGCGCAGCAATTCCACTTCTTCTTCCATTGCACCAATTATTCCGATTTTCATCTGTCATTTCTCCTTTATCTCATCAGATTCTGAAATTACTTTTTAATAAGTTGAATTAAACAAGCAGTGAAATTTGCCGCTTCGTCGCTTTGGACAGCACGAAGATTATGCTCCTGCGAACTGCTCGTCGCAAAGACTTAGTCTCGCAGGCGTCGGCTAATGTCTTCGGAGCTGTTTTACGAAATATCGACTGCCATGAATTATTATATCAACTTTAATAGAAAAAAAGACGCTATATTAATAAGCGCCTTCTACAGTATTCAGTATATCCATTTTAACAGGTTTCCAACCGTCTTTTTCAACCCATTCTAAATGTACGCGATATTTTTTTGACATATCTTTGGATTGAACAGTTCCGATTGATTTTTGAGGACTGCCTCCGTTGCCGATATGCATGATGTACATATCTTTTTCAGCAAGGCCTGTAGCGTAAGTGATTGCGTCGATCTTTTCCTGCCAGTCCACTGAGTTTGTGTCATAAACAGAAACGTGTTCGCCGCTCTGCTTTGTTCCTACCGGTTCCCAGCTGGTATTGATGATCGTCTCTTTGACAATCGGATCATTCGATTCCTGGCGTGTGATCGTTCCGCCGGTCACTGTGCCTTCTTCAGCTTTTTCCTTGTCTTTTTCAGCTTCTTTATCTTTATCTTTTTCTTTATCTTCTTCTTTATCTTTTTCAGCATCAGTTGGCTCTTGGGATTCTTCATCTTTTTGTTCTTCGTCCGAAGCCTCTTCATCTTTTGTGGTTTCTTCTGTACTTTCAGTTTGTTCTTCGCCGTTATCCTCTTCGCTCGCCTCATTGTCGGTCTCTGTGGAAATCTGTACGGATTCCGGTTCCTGGGCGTTCTCTGAGCCGTCGTTTTGTCCCAGGAATATAAATGCCCCCACGATAAGAATTAATGCAAATACCAGTCCAATCATTACATTCAACATTTTATTAGTTGTGGAACTGCTTTTCTTCTTATTCACACGAGAGGGATAAGGTTTTTTATCTTCTGCCATAGTAATAGCCTCCCCTTCCTTGATATTCTATCATAATTTAATATGACAAATTTAACTTCCTTGATAAATTTATGTTTCATTATGAATTATAAACTTTAAATGCGCAACTGCAACTGATATCTGAAATAAATATCGTTTGGAGAAAATTCTTCTCTGCTTTCGACAAATAAAAAAGAGCCATCCTTATAAAGAATGGCTGCAATGATTACGTGATGGAAACGATTTCAATTTCCATTTCCCCACCTGGTGTCAACACTTTCACACGGTCGCCGATCGTACGGCCAATCATGCTTTTCGCGATTGGTGAATCGTTCGAGATGCGTCCTTCGAGAGGATCCGCTTCTGCTGAACCTACGATTGTGTATGATTCCTTGTCACCATCCGGAACTTCAACAAACGTTACAGTAGTTCCCAAACGGACAATGTCGTTGCTCATATCGTTTTCATCTATGATGACCGCATTGCGGATCATTGATTCCAATGTTGAGATGCGTCCTTCTACAAACGCCTGGTCTTCTTTAGCTGAATCATATTCAGCGTTCTCAGACAAATCACCGAAATCACGGGCGATTTTAATCCGTTCAACCACTTCTTTGCGTTTAATCGTTTTCAGGAAATCCAGTTCGTCCTCCAACTTCTGCTTTCCTGCAGCTGTCATCGGAAATTGTTTTTCATTAGCCATTGTTCCCCACTCCTTCAACTGCTGACTTGAGATTTTTGAAAAATCCGTCAGTCTTGTCTCATCATAGTATAATTTACCAATCTATTCAAGAATTGTTTTAATTTTTGTAACCATCAGATCAATTGCGACTTCATTTTGCCCGCCTTCGGGAATGATGACATCCGCGTAGCGTTTTGTCGGTTCGATAAATTGGTTGTGCATCGGTCTTACGACGTTGAGATATTGTTCGATCACCGAATCGATCGTCCGGCCGCGTTCATTGATATCGCGGAGCAGACGGCGGATGATGCGCAAATCGCCATCCGTATCGACAAATAATTTAATGTCCATCAGATCTCTGAGCCTTTTGTCTTCAAGCACCAATATCCCTTCGAGGATGATAACATCTTTAGGTTCGATGTGGATAGTTTCTTCGGCCCTGGTATGGATGGCATAATTATAGACCGGTTTTTCAATCGGCCTGCGTTCCAGTAATTCGTCGATATGTTGGATCAAAAGGTCTGTGTCGAACGCCAAAGGATGGTCATAATTTGTTGACAGCCTTTCTTCGAACTCCAGGTGGCTTTGATCTTTGTAATAATAATCCTGCTCTATGACAACAACCGAATGTTCCTTGAACACTTCATAGATTGAATTCGTCACACTTGTTTTGCCGGAACCTGATCCCCCGGCGATACCGATTACTACCGGTCTGTTTTTTGACATAGCAAACTGCTCCTTGCGTCTAATCGTTATTTTTTACCGCTTTTTGCAAATCATGATGCCGTCCCCTATATCGAGCAGCTTTGTATCATACTGGGCATGTTCCATCATGGTTTCCCTGAACTTTTTGAGATTCCGTATCATCGTCCGCTTTCTTCGCGGAATTTCCGATAAAGGAACCGCAGACATGCCATGCATATGCATGTTATCACAATATACTATTCCACCGCTGTTTAATAAAACTTCATACTTTTCAAAAAAGCGTTCATATTGCCCTTTTGCCGCATCTATGAAAATCGCGTCGTAAGCTTTTCTGAGCAGCGCCAAATCCATTTCAAGGGCATCTGCTTCAAAGACGCGGATTTGCTCATGTTTCCCCGCTTCATTGATATACTCCCGGGCTTTTGCATAGCGTTCTTCGTCCCGCTCGATTGTATCAATAAGAGCACCCGGCAAAGCTCCAGCCATTTTCAATGCGGAAAAACCGATCGCAGAGCCGATTTCCAGGATCACACCTGGTTGTTGCTCTTTCAACAGAGCTGTCAATTGATTGATGCCGTCATCTTCCATGATGGGAACATGATTTTCACGGGCATAATCTTTCATAGCCGAAATCGTGTTCTCAAATCGTTCATTATCCATTTTTGGAGCCCCTTTTCGCCATCGCAAAAATTCTTTCAAATGATAACATAAAACAAGAAGGAATGCGAGGTCGCTTCCTTCTTGTCTGTTTAATTGCCTATATACTCGTCACGTTTTTGAAGATGTTCTTCGTAGGTGACAGAGAAGTGGTTGGTGCCTTCTGAGTCAGCCAGGAAATACAGGTACTCCGTATCTGCCGGGTCAAGCACGGCTTCTATGGACGAAGCTCCGGCACTGGCGATCGGGCCAGGCGGCAAACCTTTATTGATATAGGTGCTGTACGGATGCTCAAACTGATAATCTTCGTTGAACAAACGCTCACGATGCTCGCCCATTGCATAAATGACAGTCGGGTCAGTTTAAAGCGGCATATCCTGCTCCATCCTGTTATAGAAGACAGAAGCGATTGCAGCACGGTCAGCCTGCGCCGTAGCTTCTTCTTCAAGCAACGAAGCGAACGTCAGCAGCCAATGCGGCGATTCTCCGCGCTCTTCCAAAATAGCTGTATATGGCGCAATATTCGCTTGTGTAGCATTCAGCATCTGCTCAATTATCAATTCCAGTGAAGGATCTTCTTCATAGAAAGGATACGTTGCAGGGAATAGATAGCCTTCAAGTGCATATCTGACATTTTCGCCTTTGATCTCTTCCGTTAAAAGATCCGGATAGCTTGCCATCAACTCTTCAATGTAAGCCTCATCAGTAACTTTAGCCATAAAATCTTCCGCCGAGTGATCGGTTTTTTCAGCTATGACGTTCTCTGCAATCTGCTCGAGTGTCAAGCCCTCAGGGAAATTGATCGTAAATAAAGGCTCGCGGTATACTTTACCCGTTTTCAAACTTTGCGTTATTTCATCCAGTGTCATGGAAGGCAATAAGCCATAGGTTCCAGCCTGGAATTCTGATTCATTGTTGAATTTCACATAATATTTATAGATCCGGGCGTCTTCGATTATTCCATTTTCCTCCAGCAACTCAGAGATGCTGTCCAGATTGGAACCAATCGGAACCTCTATTTCGATAACTTCCTCGGAATCCGGATCCACCGGCTCCAAAGCGGAAGTCACATAAGTGTAACCCCGGTAACCTGCAACTGCCACCACGATCAATAAAACCAGCGTGATGATAAAAACGATGCGCCGCACAATTCTAACTTCTTTCTTCTTTTCTTTCATGCGGTCAAACATGATATCGATCTTCGATTTCTTTTCCACGGGTTCCCCCCCTTAACTATTCTTTACTATTATACAAGAAAGCAGACAAAAAGAAAAAGGCGGAATTGAAACTCAATTCCGCCTTACTTTTTAAAGCTCTTCGTTTTCCTCTTCTTCAGCAAGGAAAGTATTGAGCATTTCTTCGATCATGTCCCATTCTTCATCAGTTTCAACCGGCAAAAGATCGCCGCCTGCCACTTTTCCATCGACATCAGTGTTTTCAGTGAAAGATGATGCCTGGATTTCGATTTCGCCTTCTTCATCTTCTTCAGCGCCAACCGGGAAATACAAAACGTATGATTTTCCGAATTCTTCTGAGTCAAATGTAAACAAAATTTCGAATAGCTGCTCGTTGCCGTTTTCATCAACGACTGTGATATGTTCTTGTCCGTGTTCCATTGTCGTCACCTCATCATTTTTTAAAATCAAGATAGCCTTGCAAAATCATTACTGCAGCCATCTTGTCGATCACTTTCTTACGGTTCTTTCGGCTGACATCGGCAGAGATCAGCATTTTCTCAGCTGCCGATGTTGTGAGACGTTCATCCCATAAAACCACTGGTATAGCATACGCTTCTTTGAGCAATGCTGCAAACTTTTCGGATGCCTCTGCACGAGGGCCGATAGAGTTGTTCATGTTTTTCGGGTATCCCACAACAATTTCAGAAACTTCATATTGGCTGATCAGTTCACCCAGGCGGTCAAACCCATATTCTTCAATCGCTTCATTGATTTTTACGGTCTCGATCCCCTGTGCCGTCCAGCCGAATGCGTCGCTGATTGCGACGCCGACTGTTTTAGAACCTACATCCAGCCCCATTATTCTCATAATTTATTCCTCATTATTCTTTTTGATATAAAACTTCACAAGTTCTTCAAGGATTTCATCCCGCTCGAGTTTGCGAATTTTGTTCCTTGCATCCTGATGGCGAGGAATATAAGCCGGGTCCCCGGATAAAAGATAGCCGACAATCTGATTAATCGGGTTATAGCCTTTTTCTTCTAATGATGCATGAACTTCCAGCATCACTCGTTTCACATCTTGCTCCATCGATTCATCAGACGAATCAAACTTCATAGTGCGATCGAATGAACTCACGACAAGCACCTCGCTTTCGGATTTAGATAGGAAAAACCTTTTCCGCTGCCTGATTTCCATTATATACGATAAAAGTCTTTTATTAAACCTATTTGACTAAGTCGTAAACAGACTCAAGAGCCTCATCCAGTTTTCCAGGTTCTTTTGCCCCTGCCATCGCCATGTCCGGACGGCCGCCGCCTTTTCCGCCGCATAGCTCTGCTACATGTTTGACGATTTGGCCCGCATGATAGTTCCCGCCTGCCAATTCTTTTGTAACACCTGCAGCAAGCATGACTTTTTCGCCGTCGACTGCGCCTAACACGATCACCGCATTTTCAAGCTTTTGTTTCAGATCATCCATCATCTGGCGCAATTGGTTATTGTCTTTCGCTTCGACACGCGCAGACAGCACTTGAACATCTCCCACTGTCTTCACAGCATCCAGTATGCCTGCCGATTGTGCATTTGAAATTTTCGCCATCAACGATTCATTTTCACGCTGAAGCGCTTTTTGATCCGCCATGAACGTCTGGACCTTCTGAACGAGATCTTTCGGATTCGCTTTCAACAACGATGCCGTTTCTTCAAGAGTCCGCTCAGTGTTTTTCAGATTTTCGTAAGCACCTTTCCCAGTCAATGCCTCAATGCGTCGGATGCCTGCACCGATGCCGCTTTCCGATACAAGTTTGAACAAACCTATTTCAGCTGTATTGCCTACATGTACGCCGCCGCAAAGCTCTAATGAGTAGCCCCCGATTTCGACAACGCGCACAACATCACCGTATTTCTCTCCGAACAATGCCATTGCTCCCATGTCTTTCGCTTCCTGTAAATTATGGTAGCCGGTTGCAACTGCAATGCTGTCCCAGATTTTATTGTTTACAATCTTCTCGATCTGCTCCAGTTCTTCCGCAGTCACCTGGCCGAAATGCGAGAAGTCGAAACGCAGACGGTCCGGTCCGACATATGACCCCGCCTGGTTGACATGGCTGCCGAGCACATCTTTCAATGCCTGGTGCAGCAGGTGTGTAGCTGTATGGTTCTTCACTGTGTGGCTGCGTTCTTCAATATCCACTTTCGCTTCGACTGCTGACTTCGTCAATTCACCCGAATCGATTCGGATGGAATGGATATTCTGGCCATTCGGTGCTTTTTTGACATCAAGAACAAACGCCTGAACCAGGTCATTGCTCAAGATTCCGTGATCGGCAATCTGTCCGCCGCTTTCCGCATAGAAAGGTGTGCGGTCAAGAATTACCTGCACTTCTTCACCTTCCTGAGCATGTTCGACAAGTTCTCCGTCTTTGATGATGAACAATACATTCGCTTCTGCGACTGTATCTGTATAACCGATAAATTCACTCGGTTCTTTAATATTGCCGAGAACTTCTGATTGCGTCTGCATCGAATTGACGTTCTGTCGAGCGCTTCTTGCACGTTCACGCTGAGCCATCATTGCCTGTTCAAAGCCAGGATGGTCGATTGTCATTCCAGCCTCTTCAGCGTATTCTTCTGTCAGTTCAATCGGGAAACCATACGTATCATAAAGACGGAAGGCCTCTTCACCAGGAATTTCATTGCTTCCCGCAGCTTTTTGCTTATCCGTAACATTGGACAAGATAGCCAGTCCCTCATTCAGCGTTTCATGGAAACGCTCTTCTTCAAGTTTCATGACACGTACAATAAAGTCTTCTTTTTCGTTCACTTCCGGATAGAAGGCTTTCATGATATCGCCGACAATCGGAACCAGCTGGAACATGAACGGTTTTTCGATGCCCAATTTTTTAGCGTAACGGACGGCGCGGCGCAGGAGTCTGCGAAGCACATAACCGCGGCCTTCATTGGACGGCAGCGCGCCATCACCGATTGCGAAAGCGACAGTGCGGACATGGTCGGCGATCACTTTGAATGCCAGATCGCTGTCTTTGTCCTCCCCATATTGCTTGCCGGAAATCTCTTCCGTTTTTCTGATGATCGGCATGAACAGGTCTGTATCGAAATTCGTCGGCACATCCTGGACGACACACGCCATGCGCTCTAAGCCCATTCCCGTATCGATGTTCTGTTTCGGCAGCGGTGTATAGGTATGGTCAGCGTTATGGTTGAACTGAGAGAACACGAGGTTCCAGATTTCAAGGTAACGATCATTTTCGCCGCCTGGGTATAATTCCGGATCGTTCAAGTCATTGCCGTAGCTTTCACCGCGGTCATAGAAGATTTCCGAGTTCGGTCCGCTTGGGCCTTCTCCGATGTCCCAGAAATTCCCTTCCAAACGGATGATGCGTTCAGCCGGCACACCGACTTCATTGAGCCAGATGCCATAAGCTTCTTCATCTTCGGGATGCACTGTCACCGACAGCAATTCCGGGTCAAAGCCGATCCATTTCGGATCCGTCAGGAATTCCCAAGCCCAGTGGATCGCTTCTTTTTTGAAGTATTCACCGATCGAGAAGTTGCCTAGCATTTCAAAGAATGTATGGTGGCGTGCTGTCACACCCACGTTTTCAATATCGTTCGTGCGGATGGATTTCTGCGCATTGACGATCCGCGGATTTTTCGGGATGACACGTCCATCGAAATATTTCTTAAGTGTTGCGACACCGCTGTTGATCCATAGCAATGACGGGTCTTCAAATGGCACGAGCGGTGCGCTCGGCTCCTGATCATGTCCTTTTTCTTTGAAAAAGTCCAAATACAGCTGTCTGATTTCTTCTGCTTTTAAATTCTTCATTTGTTTTCCTCCTTATAACTTAGTTAAATTGAATAATCGATATTTCGCAAAATAGCTCCGCTTTCCTGGGGGCTTGCACTGAGCTAACTCGTTCTCGTTTCACTTCGCCCGAGTGGATCTCAGCACTTCGCTCGAAACACAGTTGGAAAACCAACTGTGTTTCTAATCCCCTGGGAGTCTCCGCTTTTTTGCTCCATATCTGGGAGTGAACCTTTAGATGAAATAGCGGTAAGCTTCCATATGGAGCTAATTCATCTGGTTATTAAAAATAAAAAGATATCAGATGGATATAAAAATAGCCTCCATCCCTTGCGTAAACGCAAGGGACGAAGGCTATTGATTCGCGGTACCACCCTAATTACACGGAAATGTTCTTCCGTGTCTCTCATTGGTGCCTTAACGCGGCTTTACGGCAGGGATTAGCTGCACTCAGGAGTAGCTTTCTAAAATATCATCGCGAAGATCCTTTCAGCCGGGGGATCTATTTCTGGACGCTTGCTATTTTATACTTTCTCCATCAACGTTTTGAATATTGTATAGCTTGAATTATAGAAAAGTTATTTGGTCCTGTCAACAACAGCCGTCAGGATTCGATAAAATCACGCGGTGTGATGCCTTTCATGCCAATCAATGGATGGATTGCATGCACATTGTCATTTGTCAGGGAAACTGGTCCATCCGCTTCTGCGACAGCAGTTTGTTGCGCAGATTCAGATTGTACAGCCGTTTGTGAAGACGCTGCTGGCTTAGCAGCAACAGCTTTCTGCTGCGCCGGCTCACTTATGGTTTTATTGTCATCCGCTTCAGGGTCTGACAGCGACAGCCGGTCTTTTAGAGTGGTCATGCGCTTCGTATCGTCCGTGCGTTCGACTCCGTAGCGGAAGACGCCGGGGTCGCCGCAGAGAATCAGGAAATCCTTGCTGCGGGTGATACCGGTGTAAAGCAGATTGCGGCGCAGCATTTTCATATAGCCGCGCACCACCGGCATGATGACGGTCGGAAACTCGGAGCCCTGCGATTTATGGATCGAACAGCAATAGGCCAATGTCAGCTGATTCAAATCGCTGCGCTGATAGGTGACTTCAATGCCGTCGAACGACACGACCAGGACGTCCTGCTTTTCGACCGTTTCGCTCGCTTTCATGATGGCGACCACTTCACCCATGTCACCGTTGAAGACATTGCTCTCCGGCTGATTGACAAGCTGCAGCACTTTATCTTTTACGCGGTAGGTGATGTCACCGAAAACAAGTTCTTTCCGTTTGCCGTCCGAATTCGGGTTGACCATCTGCTGGATCATTTTGTTCAATGCATCTATACCCGCCGGTCCTTTGTACATCGGGGCGAGTACCTGGATGTCTTTGATGTGATGTCCTTTTGCAAGCGCGCTTTTCACCACTTTTTCGACCACTTCCGGTATTTGTTCGGCACCGGCTTTGATGAATGAACGGTCAGAAGTTTTAGCGGTGATATCCGCCGGCAGCTGTCCGTTTTTCATCTGATGGGCCAGTTCTATAATGGAAGAACCCGAAGTCTGACGGTAAATATGGGTCAATTCAACCGTCGGAATCCGTTTCGAATCGAGAAGGTCTCGCAGCACCTGGCCCGGTCCCACCGGCGGCAGCTGATCCTGGTCACCGACGAAAATGATCTGCGCATCATCAGGCACTGCCTTCAGCAATTGATGCGCAAGCCAAGTATCGACCATCGACATTTCATCGATGATGATCAACTTACCTTCGATTTCTTTTTCGGTTTCTTCTTCTTTTTCCTGGCCGTTAAAGCCCAGCAAACGGTGGATCGTCATCGCCGGAAGTTCCGTGGATTCACTCAGGCGTTTTGCTGCACGGCCAGTCGGCGCCGCAAGGATAATCGGAAAAGGTTCTTTTTTCTTGGCATAGTCTTTAGGGTCCAACGACAAGCCGTGGAGTTCCGCATACACTTCAACGAGCCCACGAACTACTGTCGTCTTCCCGGTCCCCGGACCGCCGGTCAAGATCATGACTGACGAATTAAGGCTCGATTCGATTGCCTGCACCTGCGTTTCCGCGTAATTGACGCCAAGCCGTTCTTCCGCTTCACCGAGCGCTTTCCGCACTTCTGATGACGGGAAGCCGTCGCGGTTTTCCTGCGAAGCGAGCAAGGTTTCGAGTTTAGTCGCAATGCCCACTTCCGAATAATAGAGAGACGGCAAATAAAGGCGGGTTTCTTCCCCCGCGACTTTGCTTTCTTCATTCAACTCGATGGCCGCTTGGGAAATCGCTTCGATCGAAATTTCTTCACGCTGCCTCGCTTCAAGCATTTCCTTAACCTGTGGGATAAGTGTTTTGGCATCGATATAGACATGACCTTCTGACAGGGAGGCCTGATTCAATAAATGCAGGATCGACGCTTTGATGCGGTCGGGGTGGCTGCCGGTCAAGCCCAGCTTCGCGCCGAGTTCATCAGCCCGCTGAAAACCGATCCCTTCAATTTCCTCGATCAGGCGGAACGGATTTTTCGTCAGGATGTCGATCGTTTCTTCGCGGTAGGCCTGGAAAATGCGCATGCCGACCTGCGGACCGAATCCCCAGTCATTCAGCTGGATCATGACCCGCTCCAGCCCTAGGTTCATCTGGAGCGTCGAGCGGATGGTGTCCTTTTTCTCATCTGACAAACGCGGGACAACATCCAGTGCTTCCGGATCTTCCAGAATTTTTTTGATGGCATCTTTGCCTAATTTTTTGACGATCGTTTCCGCTGTCTTCCGGCCGATGCCGTTGAACATATCGCTCGACAGATAATGGACGATCCCTTGCTCGGTTTCCGGCACTTCTTTCGTGAATGTCTCCACTTGGAACTGGATGCCGTAACGAGGGTGATTTTTCACCGCTCCTGTAAAACGGTATTCTTCTTCCATGGAAAGTTCAGGGAAATATCCTGACACGATGATTTCTTTTTCTGCATAAGAGGTGTTGGTCTGGTGGATTTTCACTTTTGCAATGGTGAAAAGATTCTGGGGGTTATGAAAAATTGAAACGACCGGCCGACCAAGCACAAATTGCGTTTCTTCCTGAAATAAATCAATTTGTCCTGTCATGCCGATCGTTCCCCTTTCAAATTCCTATTGAAGATTTGTTTTAATCATATCATACGCGTAGCGCGCCATTTCATTTTCTTCGTCCAGCGTGAATGCCTGCTCGAGATGGTGCATGGCATCTTCTGTGCGATTGGTTGAAACGGCATATAAAACACCCAGATTATAATGGGCATCCGAATGGTCCGGCTGCAATTCCAGAACTTTTATGAATTGCGGTTCCGCCAATTCGAATAATTCCATTGCTGCCAGCGTCACGCCGTAGCTCATCCGTGCCGCCACATCGTTTTCATCCAGTTCCACTGCACGCTGCAGATAAGGCAGTGCCAATTTTGTCTGGCCCAGCCGCTCCAGGCATTTGCCGATCATGAAATGCGCATCCGCGCCTTCCAATTGATACTGCACCGCTTTTTCATACAGCTTCAATGCTTCATCATAGCGTTCAGCATTGAAATACAGATTAGCCAATCCGTAATAAGCGGTTGCCGATGTTTCATCGAGTGTGATCGCTTTCTGGAAAAAGCGTTCGGCACGCTCAGTTTCTTCCATCGAAGTCAGTACATGACCAAAATTGATATAACCAAGCGGATTTTCCGGTTCTTCTTCAATGGCTTTCGTGAATGCCTGCACCGCTTCTTCGGTTTTGCCATCCTGGATGGCCTGTATGCCGATTTCATTGTAATTCATATGTCTCTCTCCCATTAGCCTACATAGTCAAGGCGTGCGCCTTTTTTAAACACTTTATCGATTGTTCCGCCGCCCAGGCATACATCGCCGTCATAGAAGACGACTGCCTGACCAGGAGTGATTGCGCGGACCGGCTCATCGAAAGTCACGATCGCTTCGCCGTCTTTCAATTGGACTGTTACGCCTGTATCTTCCTGGCGGTAGCGGAATTTAGCCGTGCAATGGAAGTTGTCCGCAGGCATCGTGTCAGCTGTGAAGCTCAGATTCACCGCGGTCAAGCTGTCGGAATACAAGGCATCATGATGGAAATTCTGTCCGACGTAAAGAATGTTGCGGTCAAGATCCTTGCCGATGACGAACCACGGATCGCCCGCTCCGCCGATGCCAAGTCCCTGGCGCTGGCCGATCGTGTAATACATCAAACCGTCATGGCTGCCCATTTTGACGCCTTCAAGTGTTTCCATTGAACCTGGCTGTGCAGGCAGATATTGGCCAAGGAATTCTTTGAAATTACGTTCGCCAATAAAGCAGATGCCTGTTGAATCTTTTTTCGTTGCAGTTGCAAGACCCGCTTCCAATGCGATTTCACGCACTTTTTTCTTTTCCATATGGCCGATCGGGAACATCACTTTCGATAATTGCTCCTGATCGAGTTGATTAAGGAAATAAGTCTGGTCTTTGTTGTTATCCTTGCCGCGCAGCATTTTTGTTTCACCATTCGCAGCGTGCTCCACCTGTGCGTAATGGCCGGTCGCCAAATAATCCGCGCCAAGGCTCAGAGCATGCTCCAAAAACGCCTTGAATTTGATTTCTTTATTGCACATGACATCCGGATTCGGTGTTCTGCCTGCTTTGTATTCATCCAGGAAGTACGTGAAAACCTTATCCCAGTATTGTTTTTCAAAGTTGACGGCATAATACGGAATGCCGATTTGGTTGCACACGCGAATAACGTCTTCATAATCTTCTGTCGCTGTGCAGACGCCATTTTCGTCCGTGTCATCCCAGTTTTTCATGAAGATGCCGATGACGTCGTACCCTTGTTCCTTCAATAAATAAGCGGCAACCGAAGAGTCCACCCCTCCGGACATGCCGACAACAACCCGCGTATCTTGCGGTGTTTTTTCTGTCATTTCAATCACCTTTTCACTTTAGCGCCAGGCGCTTGCTGATTTGGGCTGTTTTTTCAGCCGCTTGCCGGACCTGTTCAATGGTCAGTCCGTAACCGAAACTGAAGCGGATGGAATTGCGGATCTCTTCCGCTTCTTCACCATACATCGCCACGAGAACATGTGACGGATCGATCGAACCGGCCGTGCAGGCAGAACCGCTTGAAGCGGAAATACCCGACAGATCCAAGTTTACAAGAAAGGATTCGATTTCGATTCCTTCGATGCTGAGATTCAGGATATGCGGCATTTGCTGACTGCCGTTCTCTTTATATGCAACACCCGCATCATCGAGTGCTTTTTTAAACTCATCTTTGTATTGCTCGTACTGCGCTGCTTTTTCTTCTCTTGATTCCAAAGAAATGGAAACAGCTTTTGCAAAAGCGCTGATTGCCGGAACATTTTCAGTTCCTGCGCGGCGCTTGCGTTCCTGTTCGCCGCCGTAACTCAGCTGCCCCAGGCTCGTGCCTTTGCGCTGATACAGGAAACCAACGCCTTTTGGTCCGTTCAGCTTATGGGCCGAAACGGACAATAGATCCACTTTCAGTCTATCGACATCTATCGGCAGAACGCCATATGCCTGGACAGCATCCGTATGGAACACTGTCTCTGTGCCTTCCAGCAATGCACCGATTTCCTCAATCGGCTGCATGCTTCCGACTTCGTTGTTGCCAAGCATCACCGTCACAAGAATTGTATCGTCCCGGAGCGCTTTTTTCACGTCATCTGCTTTTACAAGCCCATCTCTGTCCACCGGCAGATACGTCACTTCATAGCCATCCCGTTCAAGTTTCTGGCAGGCATGGAGAACAGCGTGATGTTCAACCTGCGAAGTGATGATATGTTTGCCTTCTTTTTTTAACGCGGTGCCGAAGATCGCCAAATTATCCGCTTCTGTTCCCCCGCTGGTAAAAATGATTTCCGGATCGTCCGCACCTATGCTTTTCGCAAGGACATTGCGGGCTTCGTCCAGTATCTTTCTCGCTTCGCGACCAGTGCCGTGAATGCTTGAAGGGTTGCCGTATACTTCCGCCAGTCTGTTTGAAAATAATTCGACCACTTCCGGATGCATCGGAGAAGTGGCCGCATGGTCAAGGTAAATTCGATTCATCGTTTAAACTCCTCTATATATAAAACATATAATTTTCTGTTGTTGATTCCTGCTGGTTAGCCAGGTCTTCGATTGTTGTTGTATCCAGGACATTTTTGACGGCATCCCGGATGCGGATCCATAGTTCACGCTGCGGCTGGGCCTCGTCTTCGATTCCTTCGACGGGCTGTATCGGTCCTTCCAGAACACGGATGACGTCTCCCGCTGATATTTCCTTCGGATGGCGCGACAGCATGTATCCGCCGTAGGCCCCTCTCACACTTTTCACCAAGCCCGCATTGCGGAGTGGTGCAACCAATTGCTCCAAATAGGCCTCGGACAAGTCGTGCTCCGCCGCAATTTTACGCAGCGGCAGCGGCCCTTCGCCATATTCTTTGCCAAGTGCGATGATGATCGTCAAGCCGTAGCGGCCTTTTGTTGAAATTTTCATAAATACACCTCTGAGTCAGATTCCATTATTCTTCAAAATAGTATAGCATAAATCACGCCTATGGACTTGCAATGACTTTTGAAAGCTGTCGCGATATACTAATGGAACAGATGTACGGAAGGAGTTTTTTCATTGCAGAACGAACCATTGGCTTTTCGCATGCGGCCGCGCACCATCGACGAAGTGGTAGGACAGCAGGATGTCATCGGACCGTATACGGCTCTATACAAAATGATCCAGAACGGCCACGTGCCGTCCATGCTGCTGTACGGCGAGCCAGGAATCGGCAAGACGTCGATCGCACATGCCATCGCAGGCACTTCGAATCTGCCGTTCATCGCGTTGAACGCCACAACCTCCGGCAAGAAAGATGTCGAAGACGTTGTCCGTGAAGCCCGTGTTACCGGCAAAGTCCTCCTATTCCTTGATGAAATCCATCGATTCAATAAACTCCAGCAGGATGCCTTATTGCCGCATGTGGAAAGCGGCTCGATCGTCCTGATTGGCGCCACGACGGAAAATCCGTTTCACGACGTCAATCCGGCAATCCGTTCACGCTGCGGCGAAATAAAGCAATTGAAGCGGCTGACCCATGAAGACATCGTCCATTTGCTTGATACGGCGCTGAAGGATCCGAAACGGGGACTCGGACGTGAAGAAATTGAGATTTCTCCGGCGCAGGTCGAACGCATTGCCGAAGGAACCAATGGTGATGCCCGCAAAGCGTTGACGATGCTCGAGTCGATTGTCATTGCGTCCGATGAAGTTGACGGGAAATATGTTGTCGAGGATCAGATGATCGAACAGATGATCAAGCGTGTCGGAGTATTTGGGGATAAAAAAGGCTCGCATTTCTTCAATCTCCTGTCGGCTCTTCAGAAATCCGTGCGCGGCAGTGACATCAATGCCGCTATGTATTATCTGGCACATCTTTTGGAAAACGGCGATTTGACCGCTGTCACCCGCCGCCTTCTGGTCATGGCCTATGAAGATATCGGACTCGCGAATCCTTCTGTCGGCCCGCATGTGCTTGCCGCCTGCCAGGCAGCTGACCGCTTAGGATTGCCGGAAGCGCGCATCCCGCTGGCACAGGCTGTTGCGGAAATGTGCCTGTCGGAAAAATCCAATTCCGCTTATAAAGCAATCGACGCAGCCACAGCCGCAATCAATAAAGGATTGACCGGCGATATTCCGATGCATCTCCGTGATACTCATTACGCTGGAAGTGCCGAACTCGGCCACGGCGGCTATATCTATCCGCATGACACCCCGATCGGCTCGTTCGGCGGCTGGGCCGATCAGGATTACCTGCCGAAAGAAGTGCAGAAAACGGAATTCTATAAACCGGTCATCGCCGGCGAGGAGAAAAAATTTGCCGGAATTTATGAAAAATTGAAATCGTTCCGAAAGAATAAAAAATAAGAGGATTTTGTATGGCCATTCCTTCGGGAGTGGCCTCTTTATTTGGAATTTCGTATTTTTGTGGGGATTGTCTTTCATTTTGTTAATTACATTGCGTTTTTGAAGGAAGTTTCCAGCTGAATAGCTTTTCGAGAACCGGTTTTACTTGGTTATGCGCGATTAAATTTTTTTACGCACGGTTAGAATTTTTTACGCACGATTAAAAAATTATATGCGCGTTCCTGAAGACTTATGCGCGTTAAACGTTTTATTTAATTTTATCAACCTTAAATGTCCATAAAAAAACCGGCTCGTCCGAAATGAGCCGGTTCATTTTAATTATTTCTTACACGGTTGATCGGGATCGATGAAGTAATGTCATTCACAACCCAGCTCGCGCAAATCAAGCCGACAGTGGATGGCGTGAATGCGTTCGATGAAGGCGGCATCTTGGCTTTGCGGATAGCCGCTTCCGGTTTGCCTACACTTCCTACGATATCCTCCCGCACAATTATCGGACTTTCATCCGAGAATACCACCGGAATCCCTTTACGGATGCCTGCTTCACGCAATTTCTTGCGTATGATTTTCGCCAATGGGTCGGTATGCGTTTTCGAGATATCCGCAATCTTGAAGCGGGTTGGATCGGTTTTATTGGCAGCACCCATACTTGAAATGATTTTAACGCCTCGTTTATAGCATTCCTGCATCAGATGTACTTTATAGATCATCGTATCCGATGCATCGATGACATAATCCGGGTTATAGCTGAAAAATTCTTCATATGTATCTTCCGTATAGAACATATGCAGATCGATGACTTCGCAGTCCTCGTTGATGTCAGCAATGCGATTCTTCATGACGGCACTCTTCGATTGGCCCACTGTAGAAAGGTTGGCGACCAATTGCCGATTTACATTGGTGATGTCGACGTTGTCCTTATCGACTAGGATAATACGGCCAACACCGCTTCTTGCACAGGCTTCAGCTGCGAATGAACCGACTCCGCCGACTCCTAGAATTGCTACAGTCGAATTCTTCAGCATTTCGATTCCTTCTTTGCCGACTGCCAGTTCGTTTCGTGAAAATTGATGTAACATAGTTTTCCTGCCTTTCAATGTTGATGGACTTAGTTGGAATTAACCTAGTAGGAATTATACACAAATAAAAACCCTCCAGCAAATTGCTGAAGGGATGAATAACATTTTTAAGTGAGAATCCCGATCGTGCCGTCCTTGACTTGCATATCGTTTTTGAACCCGCTTCTAGCAGGTGGGTGACCTCTTCACCGCTTATAACTTCCGGTTAAGGCATGTTAGCCACGTTGAAATTCGGTCTCCCGACGACAAAATGTTGGGTCAAAACTGAATTGCCTGTAACGAACACATCAGGATTCTCTACTAAGGTTATATTAGCACACGCTGCAAATTTCTACAACCGTTTTACTCTAGCCCTTTTGAATTATTCTGAACATTCAGTAATAGGCTTAATTCATCAAGTTGGTCTTTTGAAACCGGGCTTGGCGCATTCGTCAACAGATCGCTTGCGCTGGCTGTCTTAGGAAATGCAATGGTGTCGCGAAGGTTTGTACGGCCTGCAAGCAGCATCACCAAACGGTCCAAACCAAAGGCAATCCCGCCATGTGGAGGCGTTCCATACTCAAATGCTTCCATCAGGAATCCGAATTGAGCGCGCGCTTCCTCTTCAGAGAAGCCAAGCACTTCAAACATTTTCTCCTGAATGTCGCGGCGGTAAATACGAGCCGAACCTCCTCCAAGCTCAAAGCCGTTCAATACAAGGTCATATGCTTGGGCACGGACATTTTGCGGCTCAGTGGTTAATTTATCGATATCTTCTTCATATGGCATAGTGAACGGATGATGCGCTGCATAATAGCGCCCTTCTTTCTCGTCATACTCGAATAATGGCCAGTCAGTGATCCATAGGAATTTATAGACCGACTCATCGATAAGCCCGAGTTCTTTGCCGAATTTCATTCGCAAAGCGCCAAGTGCGTCAGCTACCACTGCTTTTTTATCAGCTACGAATAAAAGAAGGTCTCCTGCCTCAGCGCCGGCTGCTTCCATCAATCCTTGAGCTGCTTCGCCTTCGAAGAATTTCGCAATCGGCCCTTTAATGCCGTCTTCTTCAACTTTCATCCATGCCAGTCCTTTTGCTCCGTAACGGCCGGCAAATTCACCGAGTGCATCGATATCCTTACGGGAATAATTGGCTGCCTGGCCTTTGACATTGATCAATTTCACTTGGCCGCCATTCTCTACTGCACCTGCGAAAACTTTGAATGAAGAGTCTTTCACCAACTCAGAAACGTCGATTAATTCCATTCCGAAGCGGACATCCGGTTTATCTGAACCAAAACGTTCCATCGCTTCGGTATATTCCATACGTTCGAATTTCGGCTCGATGTCGATGCCTTTGACTTCTTTCATCATCTGCACCATCAAACGCTCGTTCATTTCCAGAATCTCTTCCATCGTCTGGAAACTCATTTCCATATCGATTTGCGTGAATTCAGGCTGGCGGTCAGCACGCAGATCTTCATCTCGGAAGCAGCGGGCAATCTGGAAATATTTATCGAATCCGGATACCATCAGCATCTGCTTGAACAATTGCGGTGACTGTGGCAATGCGTAGAATTCACCATCGTGCACACGGCTTGGAACGAGATAGTCACGCGCGCCTTCCGGAGTCGATTTTGTCAGGATCGGCGTTTCAACTTCCAAAAATCCTTCTTCATCCAGGAAACGGCGGATTGATTTGGTCACATCTGAACGCATTTTGAACGTCTCGAACATTTCAGGGCGGCGAAGGTCCAAATAACGGTATTTTAATCTGAGGTCTTCACTGACATCCGTATTGTCTTCGATTGCGAACGGCGGGTTTTTCGCTGCATTTATGATGCTCGCAGAATCCACTTGGATCTCGATCTTGCCCGTCTTCAATGCTGCATTTATCTGTCCGTCTGCACGTTCAACAACCAATCCTTCGATATGGACGACGAACTCATTGCGCAATTTTTCCCCGACTTCAACAGTTTCCTTTGAAATTTCCGGATTGAAAACTGCCTGAACGATGCCCGAACGGTCGCGTACATCGACAAATATCAAGCCGCCAAGATCGCGTCTTTTCTGCACCCAGCCTTTAATGGAAACGCGCTGCCCGATAGCAGTTTCGTTCACTTCACCACAATAATGCGTTCTAGTCATAACTATTCCTCCAATTGTTTCTTCACATTTTTCTTCTATATAAAGTTATAAAGCTAAAAAAATCGATATTCCGCAAACAGCTCCGCTTTCCTGGTGGCTTGCGCTGAGCTAACTCGTGCTTGTTACACTTCGCCCGAGTGGATCTCAGCACATCGCTTGCTCACCTGGGAGTCTTCGCTGTTTGCTCCATATCTTGGTACACCTTATTAAATTAGAAAATTTTAAAGCAAATTTCAGTAAGCTTATCTATTCTCCAAAATCGCTCCCGCAATTTTGTCGAATTCCAATTCCTTCTGTTCACCGGTTGCCATGGTTTTCAAAGCCACTTTGCCGCTCTCAAGTTCGGTTTCACCGATGACGATGACATATGCCGCCCCTTTACGGTCGGCTGATTTCATCTGGGCTTTGACTTTGCGGCCATTGAAATCCATATCTGCTGAAATGCCATTCCCACGCAAGTCACGAACTAAAGTGAACGCTTTTTGCTTCGTCGACTCATCCATTGCCACCACATATACTTCAAGATCCGCTGATTGGCCGATTTCGACCTTTTCCATTTCCAGCGCCAATAGGAGGCGTTCGATGCTCATCGCAAATCCGATTCCCGGCGATTCAGGTCCGCCCAGATCTTCGACTAAGCCATTATAGCGGCCGCCGCCGCAAAGCGTGGTAATTGCGCCGAATCCTTCAGCGTCACTCATGATTTCGAATGCTGTGTGATTGTAGTAATCAAGCCCGCGAACCAGATTCGGATCGACGACATACTCAATGCCGAGCGCTTCAAGATAAGCTTTGACGCCGTCAAAATAAGCTTGGGATTCTTCGTTCAAGTAATCCGCTAAAGATGGCGCTGTCCCCATCAATTCGTGATCGCGGTCCACTTTGCAATCAAGGATGCGCAGCGGATTTTTCGTCAAACGTGACTGGCAATCCCCGCAGAATTCATCGATTCTTGGTTCAAAGTGTTTGATCAGCGCCTCTTTGTGTGCGATGCGGCTTTCCGTGTCCCCCAATGAATTGATGACCAGACGCAGCTGTTTCAAACCGACGGAACGGTAAACTTCCATGGCGAGTGAAATGACTTCTGCATCAATTGCAGGGTCTTTCGAGCCGATCGCTTCCACACCGAACTGGACAAACTGGCGTGTGCGTCCTGCCTGCGGACGCTCGTAGCGGAACATCGGGCCCATATAGGAAAGTTTCACCGGCTGATCCGGCAAGCCGAAAAGTTTATTTTCAACATATGAACGCACAACTGAAGCTGTGCCTTCCGGACGCAATGTCAATGAACGGTCGCCGCGGTCCTGGAATGTATACATTTCCTTTTGGACGATATCTGTCGTATCACCGACACCGCGCTGGAACAATTCTGTGTGTTCAAAAACCGGCGTCCGGATTTCTTTATATTGATAAAGTCTGCAAAGTTCGTTGATTTTTTGTTCCACTTCCTGCCATTTGGCGGATTGTTCCGGCAGCACATCATACGTGCCGCGCGGCAATTGAATATTTTTGCCCATGTCTGTCACTCCTCTTTTTTTCCATACAAAAAAGCTCCCGCCCCTTGCTTGCGCAAGGGACGAGAGCCTGTATACAAGCTTCCGCGGTTCCACCCTAGTTGATGCAGAAATTCCTGCACCCTCTCATTCCCGGATAACGGCCGGTTCCGTTTTCCCCTAGTAAATGCGACATGAAAATACCTTGCATCTTTCGAAGAAAAGCCTCTAAAGTGTTGTTCACCACACGTCTCTGCAGGGAAGTTTGCAGCCTGGGACTTCCCCTCTCTTATCAGCCAATCATGCGGTTACTTTCTTCGTCATCGGCGTTCAAATCATATAATAAGCTTAATCTTAAATTTTCCTATCCCCCTTGTCAACCTTTTTCACATTTCGTATGATTTATTTGCTAAAATAAATATACCGTCTTAAGAGGAGGTCCTATATGAACCGAAAATCCACAATTGCATACATAATCCTGATTTTATTGATATCACAGGCATTGCCTTTCGCTGATAATTCCACTGCGCTCGCCAACACTTCCGGAATTGAAGTATCTGAGTCATCGGTCAACGTGCGCAGCGGTCCAGGCTTAAGCTACCCTGTCATCGCTTCGATGAATAAGGGAGATGCCGTAGATGAAATTTCAAGAAGCGGCGATTGGATAGAAGTTTCCATTTCCGGCGAAACAGGATGGATCGCTTCCTGGCTTACGAAAAGCTCCGAGCAGGAAGCAGCTGCCCATTCCAGCAAAACGGCTGTATCTTCAGTAAACCGGTTGAATGTCCGGGCACAGCCAAATCTTTCCGCCTCAGTCCTGGCGCAGATGAATGCTGGAGAGCAAGCGAATATCATCAACGATTCCGATGACTGGGTTGAAGTCGAATTCCGCGGCAGCCGCGGATATGTTTCGAAAGAATACATAAGCATCAATGACACTACGCAAGCGAATCCCGCTCCAGCCGCCAGCGATGTTTCTTCCATCGAAATTGCTGTGGATGTGTTGAATGTTCGCAAGAAAGCGGACCTCAGCTCTTCAAAACAAGGAACCGTCAAAAAAGGTGAAATCTACCCTGTGCTGGAACTCGCAGGTAATTGGGTAAAAATTCAATTGGATGGCAATAAAACCGGATGGGTCTATTCTTTCTATGGCCACCTTTCCAATGAAACCGTCGAGACAAAAACCGACAGCAGCATTGAAACAGTAACCGTACAAACGAACGGCACCAATATCCGGACGCAAGCATCCACTTCTTCTGAAGTTGTCGCCCGCGCAAATGCCGGTGAACAATTAGCCGTGCTTGCTAAACAAGGCGACTGGTACCAAGTTCAGCTTTCCGGCGGCGCAACCGGTTTTATTGCATCGTGGGTAGTTGCAGCCGGCGAGCAGGAAATCAAAGCCCAAAAAGAAGAAGTCGAGCGCAAAAAAGGGACATTGAACGGCTTAACGATTGTCCTAGACCCGGGTCACGGTGGCAATGACGGCGGCACAGTCGGCGCCCGCAAAACCGAAGAAAAAGGGTTGACCCTCAAAACGGCGGAATTGCTGTCGCAACATTTGCAGTCAGCTGGCGCAGAAGTGCATATGACCCGCCAGTCCGATGTCTATGTCGATCTTCGGAAACGAGTGGCTGAAGGTCATAATTCAGCAGCCGACGCGTTTATCAGCATCCATTACGATGCGACCGAAGACAGCACCGTTTCCGGATTCACGTCCTATTATATGCACGACTACCAGAAAGAACTCGCCAGCTATCTGAATGCCGGCCTCGGCAAAAAGCTGACCATCCGCGACCGCGGTGTGCAGCCGGGCAACTACCTGGTGCTCCGTGAGAACCGCCAGGCAGCTGTCCTTGTCGAACTCGGCTTCCTGAGCAATTACAACGAAGAACGCATCATTTCATCCGAGCAGTTCCGCGAACAGGCTGCACTTGGCCTGTACCAGGGGACCATCAATTATTTCGATGCACAATTAGAGAAATAGAAAAAGCTGTCCATTGCGGGCAGCTTTTCTTGTTTTGCTTAAAGTACATTCAGTCACTATGGAAAAATTAGGAATTTCAGTATTTTTAGTTGCGCGATTTGGAGTTTTAGTTGCGGTTAAAAGACGAATAGTTGCGGCAGCTTAGAAACGCTAGCAAAAAAACCATTCACTTAACTTCTATTCTCATCAATTCAAGAAACAAATTTATTTTTATGTTCGTCTATGATTTTTACTGCAGAAATCATCGATTCATTGCTCTATTTGTTTTTGTTTGTGGATTTCAACAGGTTTTCTAAATAGCTGCACAGTTGAATCTGGTGATTCTTAACCTTCGTTTGCACCAAGGCTTCAGATAATGCGATTAACGGTCTCTTATTAACAGCAATCGTTTTACCGTTGTTTTTCACGATATGCCAAGCGTTCGCTTTTTTGACAGCTTTTAAATCGATTTTATTAATTTTCGCTTCCACTTTAGGAGTCGCTTTTGAAACGACATTTAAAACTTTCGATTCTTCTTTCTTGATATATTGCCTGCTCATTGAATGAGCATCCTGTAAGTAATTCCTATTATCAGCATCCTCTTTATAGAACACTTTGATCAGCGGCCTTGCTTCGTTGCTTTTTGAACAATGGTAAATAGAGGATTTCGATTTTCTGGCAATCAATTCTTTATAAAGCTCTCTCAAATACAGAAAATAGTGATTCGTCTCTTGTTTAATGAAGAATTCATTTTGATGAAAATCGAACTGTTGATAAAATTGCAGACTGCTAATCAGGTGTCTGCAATCTGAATAAACATTAATCAATTCATTTTTATGTATATCGTTTTCTTTAATCATTTCCAAAGCCTTTTCAAAGGCAAAACCTTCAGCAATTTGAGGAGTAGGATTTATATGTTCAGCAGCGAAATGCCGCTTATCCATAAATCCAAATTCATTTATTCTAACGATGCCTGCCCCTATCGTTTTGTCTTTTGCTGAACCATCGATGTAATATTCGATCACCGCAATCCCTGCTTTCCTTGAACCCTTTTTATCTTTTACGAAAAAATTACAATTTGGTTTCCCTTTTACAAAAATAAAATTTTATCCCATACAAAAAGCGCTTATTCGCAACTCACGAACTGTATCTATATTCCATGGCATAAAAAAACAGCGACACTGAATAATCAGCATCGCCATTTCCACCTTTATTTCGATTCCACAATCATCGTCACCGGACCATCGTTCACCAGTTCGACGTCCATCATGGCGCCGAATACGCCTTCTTCGACACGCAAGCCTTCATTTCGCAGCACTTCATTGAAATAATTCCATAAAGGCTCCGCTTTTTCCGGACGGGCCGCTTCGACAAAACTCGGCCGGCGCCCTTTGCGGATATCACCGTAAAGCGTGAATTGCGAGATGGACAGGATATCGCCGCCGTTTTCGAAAATCGAACGGTTCATCTTGCCATCTTCGTCCTCGAAGAGACGCATTTGTGCAATCTTGCGCGCACAATAATCAGCGTCTTTTTCTGTATCTTCATGCGTAATACCGACTAGGAGCACATAACCGGAATCGATCGCTCCGGTGATGCTGCCCTCGACAGTCACAGATGCTCTTTTGCTTCGTTGAAGAATAACTCGCATAATGCCTCCTTAATTCGTGACACGCGTGACCGAATAGACATCCGGCAATTGCTTGATCCGCTCCACTACACGGTTCAGGTGTGAAATATGAGGGATCATGATTGACAGGTTAATGGTCGCAATTTTGTTATTATCGGCACGGCCGCTGACGGCGACGATTGTCGTTTTCGTTTCGCTGACCATGTGCATGACCTCGTTGATCAAGCCAGTGCGGTCATAGGCCTGCACTTCGATGTCAATTTGGTAGGATTTGTTTTCAGGCGTCTCGCCGTTTTCCCATTCAACTGGAATGAGACGGTCGGTTTCATTGGCCTGGACATTCGGGCAGTCCGCACGGTGGACTGAAACGCCGCGGCCTTTGGTAATAAAACCGATGATTGCGTCACCCGGCACCGGGTTGCAGCATTTCGACAAACGGATCATCATGTTGTCGATGCCGCGCACGATTACACCCGATTCGGTCTGTTTACGTGGCTGGTTCGACTTCATCTCAACAGTGATTTTCTCGAGAGCTTCTTCCTGCTCACGCTTCTTGCGTTCTTTTTCCGCGAGTCGGTTGACGACTTGCTGAGCCGTGATTCCTGTGAAACCGACAGCTGCATACATATCATCTTCACCGGCGAAATTGAATTTCTCGCAGACACGCTTGATGTTCTCATTCGTAAGAATGTCTTTCGGCACGAATTCCTGCGCTTTGATTTCGCGCTCGATCATTTCCTTGCCTTTTTGGACATTATCTTCACGCAATTGCTTTTTGAAGAATTGCTTGATCTTATTTTTCGTTTGCGTCGACTTGGCGATTTTCAGCCAGTCGCGGCTAGGTCCGAATGATTGCTTGGACGTCAGGATTTCAACGATATCGCCGGTGTTCAATTGCGTATCAAGCGGCACCATTTTGCCGTTCACTTTGGCGCCGATGGTTTTATTGCCAATTTCAGAATGCACGCGGTAGGCAAAATCGATCGGACAGGAACCCGCCGGCATTTCAATAACATCACCTTTTGGCGAAAATACGTAGACCATATCAGAAAACAGGTCGAATTTAAGCGACTCCATGAATTCTTCGGCATTGTCGGATTCGTTCTGGAAATCGAGGATTTCGCGGAACCACGACAACCGCGAGTCAACGGAACTCAATGGCTTATCTGACGTTTTGCCTTCTTTATAAGCCCAGTGAGCCGCCACCCCGTATTCAGCGATGCGATGCATTTCTTCCGTACGGATCTGCACTTCAAGCGGATCGCCTTGTGGTCCGATCACAGTCGTATGAAGCGATTGATAAAGATTCTGTTTCGGCATGGCGATATAATCCTTGAAACGGCCCGGCATCGGTTTCCATGTGGAATGGATGATACCCAGCACCGCGTAGCAGTCCTTAATGCTTTCAACGGTAATGCGCACTGCCAATAAATCATAGATTTCGTTGAATTGCTTGTTTTGGATCGCCATTTTTTTATAGATGCTGTAAATGTGTTTCGGCCGGCCGAAAAGATCCGCTTTGATATCCACTTCATCAAGCTGGACGCGGATTTCATTCATGACATTGTTCAGGTATTCTTCCCGCTCCGTTCGTTTTTTCTTCATCAGATTGACGATGCGGTAATATTGCTGTGGGTTAAGGTAACGGAGAGCCGTGTCCTCGAGTTCCCATTTGATCGTGTTGATCCCTAAGCGATGCGCAATCGGAGCGAAAATCTCAAGCGTTTCGTTGGCCTTGATCCGCTGTTTCTCAACCGTCTGGTATTTCAATGTACGAAGATTGTGCAGGCGGTCAGCGAGTTTGATCAGGATGACACGGATATCCTGTGCCATCGCCACGAACATTTTGCGATGATTTTCCGCCTGCTGCTCTTCTTTCGACATATATTTGATTTTGCTCAGTTTCGTTACGCCGTCCACCAGCAAAGCGACTTCTTCATCAAAGTCACGGACGATGTCTGCCCTGCTGACTTCCGTATCTTCCACGACGTCATGCAAAAAGCCCGCTGCTACTGTAGCGGGGTCCATTTCCAATTCTGCGAGAATTCCTGCAACCTGTACCGGGTGAACAATATAAGGTTCTCCGGATTTGCGGAATTGTCCCATATGGGCATCATATGCCACTTGATATGCTCTTCGAATCATTTCAACATTTTCTTCATTCATATACGAAGCAACAGTATCAAATACATCATCAGCTGTCTTTACTTGGTCTTTCGCCATAATTGCCCACCTTGCTCCTCTTTTTTCGAAAAGTATATCTATATATTATAGAAAACAATTGGGCTAATTGTAAAGCTTGGTCAACCGGGAAAAGTTATTATCTCCCTGCTTTTCTCAAGAACTGGAAAATCTGGTTGCATTAAATAGAGATTCTCCCAAAAGATTATATTTCTGCCCTCAAAATATTGTTTATTTGCACCGTCGAATCGTCTTTTCCTAGGTCCAACAACTCGGACGCTGAATGATAAGAATGAACATTTTGCACCAACACATTCCGGACATTTTTTTCACCGGATGCAATCGTCAAATCCGTCTTCGCGCTTCTGAATCCCTGGATGCGGCCATTTGCCAGCGCGACATTAGCCGCACGGAATTGAACGGATGTCGCAGTTTCGTTTCGGTAATCATAATGCGGATCTCCTGCGAATAAAAAATGGTTTACCGCCACATTTCGATAGCCAGACACCACCAATGCGCGGGGTGAAGAGTTTTTATAAAGCTGAGTGTGAACAGGGTGAATGGCCACCAGTTTCTGAGCCGTTATCGAGTAGGCAGATTTCGACTCCTCGTCATCCTCATGGTGATGGCCAATATGGCGGAAATTGAACGCCCTGTTATCATTCACCGACAGATGTCCTGAAATATGCACGCCAGCCGCGGCGGATGAAGTGGCATGTGCTTTAATCTCGACGCCGCCAAAACAGCGGGTACTGGAGTTATTAGTTAGCCAGACATTGCGCGAGCCGTCATCAATTTCAAAACCGTTTGAGTTGGAAAACCCTTCTTTGTGGGAACGGCCGCCTGGATCGCGGAAATGGCTGTTTGAAATGAAAATGTTGTCGCTGTGATGCGTCGTCACCCCATCATCCCCGAAACCGTAACCAGAGACCTGATCGAGCCAGATAGAACTGCTGCCACCTTTGGCCTTTGTTCCGTCACCCGCGTAGCTATAAAAGCTAGAGGAAATATCAAAACAATGAAGCCCCGGATTGATGGCCTCGACATTTTTCACCCAGCCATTCTGTACATTTGCGTACGTCAAACAGCTCGAGAAATTATTGCCGGTTGCTGATTTTTGCCCAGGCTTCAAGCGCTCGATATTCCAGTCGAGTGTCAGTCCCTCCACGGAAATATTGCGATTGCCGCTGATCGGATTTTTATTGGCGAGAAGCGTTCTGCGTCTCGGCGCATCATCGTGCAGTCGAATCACCGCCTTGCCTTTGCCCGCGCCGATCAGCAGTGTCCATGACGGCAGCTTCAATCCTTTCACTAGATAGACGCCTTCCGGCACAAATATCTTTTTGCCCCCGTTGCCGAACGCTCGTTTGAAAGCGGCGGTCGAGTCGGTTTTGCCGTCTCCCCGCGCACCGAATTGCGTCACTGATATGTAATTTCCGGTCACTTTTTGCAGCCGGTCGTATTGGCGGTCCAGTTCCGTTTTCCAATAAGGATAGATCTGGTTTCCTTCTGTTTGAAAGCCGATTTCTTTATTGTCGTCGATTGTGAAATCGGTTGAAATCAGTGACCAGAATTTTTCCTGAAGCTTTCTTTTCTGAGTAGTTGTCTGCGGCTTTAGCGGCTGATAGATTTGGTTGAATAATTCCTGCGTTTCTTCTGTGATATTTTTTAGCGGCTCATCTGTGTCCAGCAGCATGTCGATCAGCCGCGCATTATTGGCTGGATAATGATTGTCGTCCCATTTCAGCATAGTCGCACCTCTTTAGTGTTCGGTTTTTCTATCCATACCCGCTTGCGGAATAAAAAATTCATGTGGAGGTTTTGTAAGTTTATTTTAAATAAATTCCTCAACTTGATCCGGAAATATTTAACATAAATAAACTCACATCTTTTATTCTCATAAATCCATTTATTAAAATATCAAATTAATATTAAATTGAGTATGAAGCATGGTTTTGCGCACACAAGATTTGTTCTGCGCACACAAATCTCGTTCTGCGCACATAAATCTCATTCTCCGCACATAAATTCCACTCGAGGCTGACTTGGTTAATTATAAAATAAATTAAAGCAAATATTCCCAGCCAATACCACCTGATTTCATTTCCCATAACAAAAAAAACAGCCCCAAACGCATCACGCGTTCAGGGCTGTCTCCAGTTTTCATTAGTATTGCAATAAGGTACAGACTTCGTAGCCTTCGAGTTTGTCGCGGCCGTCGAGATACGTCAATTCGATCAGGAATGCACAGCCGGCAACGATTCCGCCAAGCTGTTCGACAAGGTTGATCGTCGCTTCGATCGTTCCGCCTGTCGCCAGGAGGTCATCCGTGATCAGGACGCGCTGTCCCGGCTTGATGGCATCTTTGTGCATCGTCAGAACATCTTTGCCGTATTCAAGGCCATATTCCGCACGAATCACTTCACGCGGCAATTTGCCTTCTTTACGGACAGGAGCAAATCCGAGTCCCAGTGCATAAGCAACCGGGCAGCCGATGATGAAACCGCGGGCTTCCGGCCCGACGATGATATCCGCTTCCACTTGTTTCGCATACTCGACAATCTGGTCAGTTGCGTATTTATAGGCGTCGCCATTGTCCATCAAAGAAGTGATATCTTTGAAACGGATCCCCGGTTTCGGCCAATCTTCTACAATTGTAATATACTCTTTTAAATCCATACCTGTTCCTCCTTGGCAGACACTTTCGCGTCGAACCACTCTTTTAAGTCTCGATAAGATGCATACAGAAGCTTTTGTTCCAGGGCGATCTGCTGTTCACGCTTCTTATAGCTCGGCGCTTCGGCCAAGTCGCGTTTGCCTGGAGATTCTGCGATCTCAGTAAGTCCATTGTTAAGTGTAACAAAACCGAGTTCAAAAAACACCTGCAACATGAAAAATAACGAATCACGTGTCCATCCTTTATGTTTCGCAAGCTCATCACAATGCTTTTTGAAGTCAAAAGTGCCCCTTTTTTTAATAAAAGCAAACAGCCATTTAAACTGCTCACGCGTTGGAATCTGTTCGAAATACTGTGATTCCTTCGCATAGAAATGCGCGTAGATCCGCTTCGGAGTAAGCCTCTTCAAGACTTCTTCCAATTGCTCTTCCGACTCGGGCAGGTCCAGCAGCACGAGATGATGCTTCTCACCTGCCAGCTGTCCTATCGAATCGACCGAGTGGATCGGATGCGGTATCAAAGTTTTGAAAACCGCCACAGTTTCCGTATTGAATGCCAGATAAACCTGATCTCTTTCAGGAATCAGCTTCGACCAGCGCGACACCTGACGGATGCCGCGGATATCAAACAGCTGCCACTGGTCGGTCCGGATATCTTCGATCAGCATCTGTGCTTTTTTACGGCCGTTCCACTCATTGATCTGCAGATCACCGATCACATCGATCAGCACATCCGGCGTCAGTTGATCGCCGATTTCACCAATCCCGAAACCAACAGCGTCAAGTGTGGAACCGCCTGAAGCAAGCTCCACTTTCAAATGGTTCTGCGCTGCTCCGATTTTGCGGATGGATGCCACTTTGACTCCTTGGATGTAAAACTTCGGTTTGGCAAAGCCCATGCCGAACGGCGCGAGATAGCGCATGGATTCAATTGTATCCGTGTCGATTTCCTCCAGCTGAACCGGAATATCGATATCGACCACCGGCACAAGATCTTCACTTGTCAGACAAGCTTCCGCCTGTTTGTTCAAGCGCTTGCGGAGATCTGCCACATTAGTGGCTTCGAGCGTCATGCCCGCTGCCATCGGGTGTCCCCCAAATGCCGGCAGGATATCGCGGTTCTCAGCCAATTCATTATAAAGGTGGAAACCTTCGATGCTGCGCGCCGAACCTTTCGCTTTGCCCGTCTCCGGATCCAATGAAAGAACGATGGTCGGACGGTAATATTTCTCAACCAATTTGGACGCTACAATACCGACGACTCCCGGATTCCAGCCTTCCTGTTCAACGATGATGACATGCGGTGGCCCGTCCGGATATTGCGACTCCACCTGGGCTGTCGCTTCATCCGCAATTTGCTTGACGATCGCCTGCCGTTCTTTATTCAAGACATCCAGTCCGTCCGCCAAAGAACGTGCCTGAGCAGCGTCTTCCGTCAGCAGCATATCCACTGCCGGGTCGGCGTCCTGCAGACGGCCGATTGCATTGATGCGCGGACCGAACATGAAGCCGATCGTTTCTTCATTGATTTCTTCCTGCTTCACGCCGGCAACTTCCGCCAACGCTTCAATCGCCGGCCGCGGCGTGTCGCGCAATGCCTGCAAACCTTCTTTAACGAAAATCCGGTTCTCACCGTGCATCGGCACAAGGTCGGCGATGGTGCCGATCGCTACGAGCTCAAGCAGGTGATCCGGCATTTCTTCGTATAAGGCGTGCGCCATTTTAAATGCCACACCCACTCCCGCCAATTCACCGAACGGGTAGCTGCCTTCCGGATGACGGGGGTGGACGATCGCCAGCGCATTCGGCATCGCCTCTCCGATATCGTGGTGGTCGCTGATGATAACATCCATCCCGAGTCCGACCGCAAAATCCACTTGTTCGATGCCGGAAATTCCGTTATCGACCGTGACGATCAATTTCGCGCCTTTGTCATATGCCTGCTGGAACAATTCTTTATTGGGGCCGTAGCCATGTTTAAAACGGTTTGGGATCATGAATGAAACATCCGCTCCCAAATCCTGCAAAACGGTCATCATGACAGCGGTGCTCGTTACACCATCCGCGTCATAATCTCCGTAGACGATTATTTTTTCCTGATTATCGACAGCTCGGCGGATCCGCTCCACTGCGATGTCCATGTCTTTCATCAAATAAGGATTATGTATGGCCGAAACGTCCGTCGCCATAAACGCTCGCGCTTCTTCCGCCGTACGAATTCCACGGGTCACGAGGATTTTCGACAGCACAGAAGAAAGGGATAATTCCTGTTGGATGTCCCGTACTGCATGAGCATCGGGCTCCGTCAAACGCCATCTTTTTTTGGATTCTATCATATCAGTCACTTCCTCACTGATTCATTATACAAGAAAAAACTGCAGACAAAAACCTTTCGGCGCAATTGCCGAAAGGTTTCTTGTTTAATATGTGTCGCGTTGTTTTTCTTCGTAATTATCCACCCGGTCATCACGCGTCACTTCGTCGCTCGTGACAACCTGTGCTTCCGGATTGACGCCAGCTTTCTGGTACTCGGCGATTTCATTTTGCTGCGTAGCGATCAAGGATTCCTTGACAGCCATTTCTTTTTGCAGAGCTTTTACTTTGCGCTGCAGAGAATAGCTGCGTGCAATTGCTACAACCCCACTTAACAGGAAGCCAAGCAATGCCGAAGCCAGGATGACAAGGATCAACGGAAACTCTGCTTCCCCGAAGATATAATTGACTGGAACAGCGTCGACATTGACGACTGCAAAGGCTGCGATGATAACTGCGAAAATGAGTGCGATCAATAATAGCCATTGTATTTTCAAACCGTCCAACTCCTTTCTGAAATAAAAAAATGGAACAGGGTCATTTTTACTATACCCTGTTCCATTTCCTTTATAAACTTATCAGACGACAGGCTCATCAGAACCCCATTTGTTTTCCTGCTCTTTCTTCTCTACATCGATCGGGCCTTTCTTGTTCAGTTCCTTCTTCTTAAGCACAAGCCACAACTGGGCTGCGATGAAGATGGATGAATAAGTACCCGCAATCAGACCGATCAACAGAGCGATCGAGAAGTTCGTGATGGAAGGTGCGCCGAAAATCAGAAGCGCTATAACCACCAGCACGACGGTCATGACAGTATTGACTGAACGGACGAGTGTCTGGCGCAAGGAAACGTTGACGACGTTCTCCAATTGCTCGACGGTCTCGATTTTCTTCATGCGTTTCAAGTTTTCACGGATCCGGTCAAACGTAACGATGGTATCGTTGATCGAGTAACCGACTATCGTCAGTACTGCCGCGATGAAAGTGATATCCACTTCAAGGCGAAGCAGGCTGAATACCGCCACGATGAAGAATGTATCATGAATCAATGCAACGATGGACGCAACACCCATGCGCCACTCGAAGCGGAATGCGACATAGATGATGATGCCGAGCGCGGCAATCGCCAAGGCATACAAAGCATTTTGTGCAAGCTCGATGGACACCTGGTTCGAAACTGTGGAAACGTTTGGATCCTGGCCATATTCTTCATTGGCCGCCTGTGTTAATTCATCGATCTGATCCTGGGTGAAATCATCCTGATAACGGGCAACGCCGATATTGGATTCGTCTCCCGAAATGACCACATCATCTGATGGATAACCCGTCTCTTCAAGGAACTCTTCAACTTCCTGTTGGCTGAGTGCTGAATCAGCAGTTACTTCAACTCGTGTGCCTCCAGAAAAATCAATCCCGAGATTCAACTGGAAGATGCCGAGCACGATGGCTCCAGCTGCAATCAATGCCAGTGAAGCGGCAAAGAATTTATTGCGGTTGCCGGCAAAGTCGATACGGTCGAAAGGTGTTGATAGATCAGTGATTTCTTTTTCTTCGGAAAGATTGTGGATCTTATCAGCTTTCAAACCGAACCAGCCGAATTTTCTGTCGAGGAATCCGCTGTGGACCCAAAGGCCAAGCAATAGACGTGATCCCCAAACCGCTGTGATAAAGCTGGCAAGGATTGAAATGATCAATAAGGTCGCAAATCCTTTTACGGAACTGGTACCGAAATAGAACAGGACACCTGCAGCAAGCAGCGTCGTTACGTTGGCATCAATGATAGCCGAGAACGATGAACGTGCGCCGATGCGAAATGAATCCCTGACAGACTTACCAGTCCGCATCTCTTCACGGATCCGTTCGTAAGTGATGATGTTGGCATCAACCGCCATACCGACACCGAGCATGATTGCTGCGATACCCGGCAGTGTCAGCACTCCGCCGATCCATACAAAGATCAACAGGATTAAGTAGACATATACCGATAAGGTGATGAAAGCGATCACTCCTGGGAAACGATAGAACACAAGCATGAACAACAGGACAAGGCCGATACCGATTGCAGCGGCAAATGTCGTTTTATCCAGAGCTTCTTCCCCGAATTGTGCGCCAACTGAAGTCGAGTAGATCTCCGTTAACTTGACTGGCAGTGCGCCAGCATTCAGGATGCCTGCAAGATTTTGTGTTTCTTCTACAGTGAATGAACCTTCGATTTGAACACTGGGTGAGTTAATGCGCTGGCGCACGCTTGGAGCAGAAACAAACTTCGGATCTGCTTTCATGCGTTCTTCCTCATAGGAATCGACGCCTTCTTCAAAGTCCAGCCAAATGACCAGAACGTTTTCACCTGGCGGACGCTGTGAAATTTCGCCCGTAATTTCTGCGAATTGGCCTGGATCTTTCAATTCAAGCGATACGATCGGCTGGCCGTTTTCACCGAACGTTCCAGTAGCTCCGCCTTCTTTTAAATCCGATCCGTCCAGCACGACATTATCATCCGCATCACGGAAAGTCAGGTTCGCTTCCGTGGATAATAATTCACGTGCCTGGGACTGGTCTTCAATGCCAGCCAGTTGGACTCGGATCCGGTCTTCGCCTTCAATCTGGATGACCGGTTCGCTGACACCGAGAACGTTGATCCGGTTCATCAGAGCGTCAGTTGTGTCAGACAGGATTTCATTGGTGATTTCAGGGCCGCCCTCCAAAGGCTGGACTTCGTAGAGAACTTCAAAACCGCCTTGCAGATCCAATCCCAATTTAATGTCTTTAGCTATCGGTAAGCTGGTGGTGCCAATCATTCCTATCAGTACAATGACCAGTAAGAAAAAGGCTATTATACGACCTCTTGCTTTCATATGTATAGTTCCTCCTCATTATCTAAAACGCAGCAACTTCATTATGAAACACGCATCAAAGCGTGTCAAATTCATTTTGGTTTTTTCTGGGTGGGCCGAAGCAGCTGTTCCAGATCATCGGAATTTTCTCCTGAAAACCAGTTGTCTCCCTTGAAGCCTTCGATCTGATGATACGCCACAAATTCCGAAGCCCGCATTTCCATGATTTCATTGACCATTTCATGCAGCGGCATATCGCCGATATCTTTCTTGCGCCATTTCTTCTTAATCAGGTATTGCCAAATATCTTCCGGTGTAAATGTATCGTAATCGGAAAACTGGAATTCCTCACATTTACTTTCTAAGAATGGCAATACGACATCATATTGCTCGGTATATTTCGGCATGGTTTTTTCCCTCATTTATCAGTTGAATAAAGAAATAAAATTTACACACCGCTTGTCGCTTTGGACAAGCCTCCCGCAATAAGCCGAGAAGATCACTCGTCTTATTGCTCCGGCCAGTCCTGCGGCGCGCCTGCGCTAGAGAAATTTCTAAAGATATGGAGCAAAACAGCGAAGACTCCCAGGCGACCAAGCGAAGTGACGAGATCCACCCGGGCGAAGTGAAACGAGTCCGAGTTAGCTCGGCGCAAGCAGCCAGGAAAGCGAGCTGTTTTACGTAATATCGTTTATTAAAGTTTTCAATTTAATTATATTTAATTTATTTGAACAATCCGTGAATTATCTCTAAAAAAAATCGCCTTCAGTTCGAAGGCGAAGATTTCTTAGACTGTCGTTTTTGCCTGATCCACAACGCGGGCAATTGCCTGGCGTTCGAATTGCATACGAGTACCGTCTGCAACTGTGATGTAGATCGTCGCATCATCCACAGCATCGATCGTGCCGTGAAGTCCCCCGATCGTAACGATACGATCGCCACGTCTCAATTCAGACTGCATGTTGGCCGTAGCCTTCTGGCGCTTCTGCGCTGGGCGGATAATAAAGAACCACATCAAAACGAACATTAGAAGTAAAGGTGATAAAGCAACTAAAGTTTCCATTATTCATATTCCCCCTTTCACTCTCTATCTGTGTCTTAGAAATTCTTTGCGTTTGGTTTATTGAAGCCATAAGCCTCAAAAAATTCTTCGCGGAAATCTCCCAGGCGGTCCTCACGAATCGCTTGGCGCACCTGTTCCATTAAGTTTAACAGAAATTGCAGATTATGATAACTGGTAAGTCGAATTCCAAAAGTTTCATCTGCGCGAATTAAATGATGGACATAAGCGCGTGTGTAATTTTTGCATGTATAGCAATCACATTTTTCATCGATCGGATTGAAATCACGCTTGAACGCTGCGTTTTTGATATTCAAACGGCCAGTGCTGGTCATCAATGTACCATTACGGGCAATGCGTGTCGGCAAGACACAATCGAACATATCGATGCCGCGGATTGCTCCGTCGATCAATGAATCAGGAGATCCGACGCCCATCAGGTAACGCGGTTTATTCGTCGGCATCAAAGGGGTCGTGAATTCAAGTGCACGGTTCATGACATCTTTGGGTTCGCCGACAGAAAGTCCGCCAATTGCGTATCCCGGGAAATCGAGTGACACCAGATCCTGTGTACTTTGTTTACGAAGATCTTCGTACTCGCCGCCCTGGATGATGCCGAAAAGACCTTGCACATCTTTGCGCGCATGCGCTTCCAGGCAGCGTTCTGCCCAGCGCGATGTACGCTCTACAGATGATTTCATGTATTCATGGCTCGCCGGGTATGGCGGGCATTCATCGAAAGCCATCATGATATCAGATCCAAGATCGTTCTGAATTTCCATCGCTTTTTCCGGGCTCAAAAATAATTTGTCGCCGTTCATGTGATTGCGGAAATGGACGCCTTCTTCTTTGATATTGCGGAATTCACTCAATGAAAATACCTGGAAGCCGCCGGAATCCGTCAGAATCGGACGGTCCCAGTTCATGAATTTATGAAGGCCGCCCGCTTCCTTGATGACGTCATTACCAGGACGCAACCACAAGTGATATGTGTTACTGAGGATAATCCCCGCGTTCATCGCCTTCAATTCTTCCGGTGACATCGTTTTAACGGTCGCTTGTGTGCCTACCGGCATGAAAGCGGGTGTTTCGAATGAGCCGTGCGGCGTATGGACGATGCCAAGTCGCGCGCCGGTCTGTTTACAGGTTTTGATGTGTTCATAACGGACTGCTTCAGTCATGGTGATTCTCCTTTTTCTGTGGTTCAATGAACATGGCGTCTCCAAAACTGAAGAATCTGTAACGTTCATTTACTGCTTCGTTGTATGCGTTCAATATATTGTCCCGGTTCGATAAAGCACTGACAAGCATCACCAGCGTCGATTTCGGCAAATGGAAATTCGTGATGAGGCCGTCGATCGCTTTGAACTCGTAGCCCGGGAAGATGAAAATATCCGTCCATCCGCTGTCTTCCTGGAGCTCGCCGCCGAATTTATTGGCTACGGATTCCAGCGTACGGGTCGATGTAGTGCCTACCGAAATGACGCGGCCGCCATGTGCTTTCGTGTTATTGATGAGTTCTGCCGTCTCTTTGGTGATGCGGTAGAATTCAGCGTGCATTTCGTGGTCTTCGATCGATTCGACCGATACCGGACGGAAGGTTCCAAGGCCGACATGCAAGGTAATAAAGGCGATATTGACGCCTTTCTCTTCGATTTCCTTCAATAATTCATCGGTGAAATGAAGCCCGGCAGTCGGTGCCGCAGCACTTCCCCGCTCTTTCGCGAATACCGTCTGGTAACGGTCCTGATCTTCCAGTTTTTCGCGAATATATGGAGGCAATGGCATCTCACCAAGCTGATCGAGGATTTCGTAGAAAATCCCATCATAGATCATCTTGAAATGGCGCCCGCCGTGGTCAAGGATGCCGGTACATTCAGCACGCAGCAATCCTTCACCAAAGCTTACGACCGTACCGACTTTCACTTTTTTCGCCGGTTTCACAAGTGTTTCCCATACGTCATCCTCGATTTGTTTCAATAGAAGAACTTCGATATTGGCGCCTGTATCTTCCTTGACGCCCATCAGGCGCGCAGGCAGCACGCGCGTGTCATTCAAAACAAGCGTGTCGCCTTCGTGCAGATAATCGATGATGTCGCGGAAATGCTTATGTTCGGTCTTGCCGCTTTCTTTATTCATGACCAAAAGCCGGCTTGACGTACGGTCAAGAAGCGGCGTTTGAGCAATCAATTCTTCAGGAAGCTCAAAGTCAAAATCATTTACATTAAGTGTATTGGGTTGTTGAGTAGTTTTCGTCATTCAGGCATCTCCAATTTAAAGTGTTCGTAGGCTGCAGCTGTGACAGTCCGGCCTCTCGGTGTCCGCTGGATAAAGCCGATCTGCAATAAATACGGTTCATAGACATCTTCGATCGTCGTCGACTCTTCCCCGATGCTTGCCGCAATCGTATCCAGCCCGACCGGTCCGCCGCGGAAACGGGAAATCATTCCGGTGATCAGTTTGTGGTCAATGTGATCCAGACCAAGCGGATCGACCTGCAGCATCTCTAAAGCTTGATCCGCCATGTCCATTGTGATCGAACCGGTGCCGCGTACCATCGCATAGTCACGGACCCGCTTCAATAGACGGTTCGCAATCCGCGGGGTTCCGCGTGAACGCCGCGCGATTTCAACAGCCGCGTTCGGGTCGATATCCGCTTCAAACAATTTAGAACTGCGGACAACGATTTCAGTCAATGCTTCCGTGTCGTAATAATCAAGTCGAGCCAGCACACCGAACCGGTCACGAAGCGGCGCGGATAAAGCACCCGCGCGCGTTGTGGCACCGATTAATGTGAAAGGTGGTAGATCTAAGCGCACAGAACGCGCCGTCGGGCCTTTGCCCACGACAATATCGAGGCAGAAATCTTCCATCGCCGGATACAGCACTTCTTCGATCGAGCGGTTCAGGCGATGAATCTCATCTATGAACAGGACATCTCCCGGCTCCAGCGAAGAAACGATCGCTGCCAAATCACCTGGACGTTCGATCGCCGGGCCGCTCGTCATCTTGACGCCGACCTGCATCTCGTTGGCGATGACCGCTGCGAGCGTCGTCTTACCAAGACCCGGAGGCCCATAGAGCAGCACATGGTCCAGGCTCTCCTCACGCATTTTCGCCGCTTCGATGAAAATTTCAAGATTATGCTTCACTTTCTGCTGCCCGATATACTGGGACAGATACTGCGGACGCAACGACTGCTCAAAACGCTCATCAAATTCGGAAATCTCGCTTCCTATCACCCGTTCTTCCATGGTCTGCACCTCCTTATTATTTATATTAATCCTTTATAACCGATATTCCGCAAAACAGCTTGCTTTCCAAAACCTCTGCTCCTGCATCGCTGCGCTGCTTCGTCGCAAAGAGTTGCCCTTGCAGGCTTCGGTCAACTCTTCGCTGTTTTGCTTCATATCTTTTATGCTATTTTATCCTAAGCTACTGTTTTAGCGCCGGCGCGCCAATGGACTGAGCGAAGCAATAAGACGAGTGATCTTCTCGGCTTATTGCGGGAGCTTTGTCCTAAGCGCCGAAGCGATATATAAATTTACACCATTGATTAAGATCTCAATTCTGCTTCAACAAAAGCTGCAAAGCCTTCTTCATATAAGCTTCCGTGTTCAGGTCGAGATCCTTAAGCTTCGGTTTGACTTTATTGATTTCGCGTTCAGAATAACCAAGCGCGCCAAGCGCCAGCATCGCTTCCTCAAGTTCATTGTCTTCAACCGACAGCAAACCACCCGTCTCTTCATTGTCCTCAAATGGATCGCCGAAGAATTCCGCCAGCCTGCCTTTCAGATCGAGGATCATCTGGCGCGCCGTCTTCTTGCCAACGCCCGGGAATTTGACGAGATACGACTCATCTTCCCGCTCGATCGCTTCGATGACGTGCTGCGGCTGACCGCTAGCCAAAATCGCCAACGCGCCTTTTGGTCCGATGCCCGACACCGATATCAGCTTGCGGAAAAGTTCGCGCTGCTCCAGCGTCGGAAAACCGAATAATAATTGGGCGTCTTCGCGGACGTGGTGGTGCAGGAATACCTGCAGCTCATCCGAACCGAACGAATACGGATTCGGCGCAAAAATCTGCCAGCCAATTCCCGCCTGTTCTATCACTAAATATTCAGGCGTCACTCGCGTAACCCGCCCTTTTATGTAATCGTACATATCATTTCTCCCCTTCAATTCAACTCTATGATTATAGCATATCTGAGCCCTTTAGACGAAATAAACCCGCCCAAAGTCGCCCCGTGGTAAAATGGGTTTATGACGAATTAAAGCGAGGGATCTCAATGAAGAAAATTATGGGAGAACAGCGCCGGCAATTGCTGCTGGACAAATTGAAAGAGACAGCCGATCCGCTGAAAGGCGGCGAGCTTGCTTCACTTATGGGCGTGTCGCGGCAGGTCATTGTCGGCGACATGACATTGTTGAAAGCGAAAGGCGAACCGATTATCGCCACCAGCCAGGGCTATCTGTACATGCGCGAAACTGCAGATGACGATCTGTACCGCGTACTGGCGTGTTTCCATAAACCCGAAGATACGCAGGATGAATTATATGTGCTCGTCGATGCGGGCGTCACCGTCAAAGATGTGACGATTGAACATCCTGTCTACGGCGAACTGACAGCCGGCATCCACGTGTCGTCACGCCGTGAAGTCGATATGTTCATGCAGCGTGTGCGGGAAACCGGCGCCAGCTATTTACTGGAGCTGACCGGCGGATTGCATCTCCACACGATTACCGCTCCGAATGTCGCGATTTTGGAACAGGCAATGAATGATATGCGTGCAGCAGGTTATTTATTGGAGGAAAGTGAATAAAATTGAGTGTTTTTCCCGTGAATCGCTTTCAGATTCACGGGATTTTCTTTTTTCTGCAGATTTTATTGCCCGGAAACTGGAATAAAGCTTGCCGTTAAGCTGATTTTGTGTTTTATGATCGGCTACGGATGATTTGTGATCGGCTATCACCGGTTTGTGATCGGCTACGGACAATTTATGATCGGCTACGACAGAAATGTGATCGGCAAGCGATTCCCCCTTTATCCCAGACCTCAAGCGGAAGTTTTCGCATAGCGAAAACTTCCAAGTCCTTAAAGGGAGCCTTCGCGTCCGCGAAGGCTTTTCATTCCAAAGCCCTGAGAACGTAAAAAAAGCTCCGCAGCCGATCCGGCAGCGGAGCTTTCCTCTTTTATTCGTAGGTATAATACGAACCGAGCGTTTTAACCGTGCAGCCGAGAGCCGCGAGTTCCATGAAGGCGCCTTGCATCATCGGCGACATTTCGTCATCCACCACATCGGCGATGAAGAAATAATTGCCGAGGCCCGTCTTCAGCGGACGCGACTCGATTTTACTCAAGTTGAGCTGGCGCCAGGCGAAGACGGACAGCACCTGATGAAGGACTCCTGAACGGTCGTCTTTCGGCGGCGAAATCATCAACGTCGTTTTCACTTTATCGTTATGAGCCGGATTGTCCAATTGGTGGTTCGTCTTCGACAGTACGAAAAAACGTGTGTGATTGAAATGGAAATCATGGATTTCCCGGTGGACAATGGTCAGGCCATATTTCTGGGCCGAGAATTCATTGCCAATCGCTGCAATATTCCGCTCCGGCAGCTCGCTGACCATTTTGGCCGCTGCCGAAGTCGAGCTGTATTGTTCAAGCGGTGTGTTTTTAAAGGTATAGTAAAGGAATTTATGGCATTGCGCCAAAGCATGCGGATGCGAATAAATCGCTTCGAAGGAATCCGATTTTGCGTTATCCGGATGAACCATCAAATGCTGCTCGATTGGCGACAGCACTTCAGCCGTCACATACTGCTGTACTTCATGGAACAGATAATCGATCGTCAGCGGAACTGAGCCTTCCAGCGCATTCTCCAGCGGCACGACCGCATATTCCACTTCATTGTCCGCTACGGCTTCGATGCATTCCGGAATTGTTGTGTAAGCAATCAATTCGCTGTCTGGAAATGCCTTCAATGCCGCCAAATGGGTGAACGAAGCGTCCGGACCCAAAAAAGAAATTCGTTTTTTCGTCTGCTGCTCAGCCATCAAACCACTCCTAAATTATAATGATCCGCTTGAAACCACATCCGCCGACTCGACAAAATCGAGTTTTTTCAGCTGATGCAAAAAGCTGTCGAGATCCTGCTCCATCGCCGTAACATCCAAAGACAGCGTCACATTGGCGCGTCCCTGGATTGGAATCGTCTGATGGATCGTCAAAATATTGCAGCCAGCCTGGGCCACCGCCTCGAGCAAAGTCGCAAGCGTGCCCGTCCGGTCCTCCAATTGAAGGAAAATCGTCAGTATCCGTTCTTTGACGATGGAATGAAATGGAAAAACAGCGTCCCGGTATTTATAGAAAGCGGATCGGGATAAGCCGGTCTTCTCCACGGCATCGAGTATGGAGATGTTATCACGCTGCAGCATCTTCTTGACCTCGAGCGTTTTTTGCATCGCTTCGGTCAGCACATCCTCGCGCACCAAATAATACCGCTGTTCCGAAATATCCTTCATCCATGTCCCCTCCAGATTTATTCAGTAAATTCGAATTCAAATTCAAGCAGGCGAACTGTGTCGCCGTCTTCAGCACCGCGCTCACGCAATGCGTCATCAATGCCCATGCCGCGCATCTGGCGGGCAAATCGGCGGATTGAATCTTCACGCGAGAAGTCGGTCATCTTGAACAATCGCTCGATCGCATAGCCGCTCAATACATAAGCGCCGTCCGGATCGCGGGTGATGTTGAAACCATCGCCTTCCGATTCGTGGCGGTAAAGAACAGAGCTTTCCGATTCGTCGGCTTCTTCGTCGATCATCGGGAATTCAGGCGTTACTTCAAGAAGATCCGCAATGGCGAATAAAAGATTGTTCAAGCCCTGGCGGCTTAAAGCCGATATCGGGAAAATCCGGGCATCTTCCGGCAATTTCTTACGGAATTCCTCCAGATTTTCTTCTGCATCCGGCATATCCATCTTATTCGCAACGATCAGCTGCGGACGTTCCGTCAAACGCATATTGTATTGTTCCAATTCTTTATTGATTGTCAAATAATCTTCATACGGATCGCGGCCTTCCATGCCGGACATATCGATGACGTGGACGATGACGCGCGTCCGTTCGATGTGGCGCAGGAATTGATGGCCAAGGCCGATCCCTTCGTGCGCGCCTTCGATCAATCCAGGCAAATCGGCCATAACGAAGCTGCGCTGATCTTCCGTTTCAACCATTCCGAGGTTCGGCACGATCGTCGTGAAATGATATTCAGCGATTTTCGGTTTAGCAGCCGATACGACTGACAATAAAGTCGATTTTCCGACACTCGGGAATCCGACAAGCCCTGCATCCGCAAGCACTTTCAATTCCAGAATGACGTTGCGCTCAAATCCTGGTTCACCTTTTTCCGAAAGCTCAGGTGCCGGATTGGCAGGTGTCGCAAAGCGCGAGTTGCCGCGTCCTCCGCGTCCGCCTTTAGCGATGATGGCTGTTTGGCCGTGTTCAACCAAATCAGCGATCGTTTCGCCCGTATCAGCATCTTTCACCACTGTGCCAGGCGGAACTTCGATAACCAGATCTTCCGCTTTCGCGCCGTGTTTGTTGGCACTCATGCCGTGTGTTCCGCGGTCCGCTTTAAATATCCGTTTGTAGCGGAAATCCATCAGCGTGCGCAAACCTTCCTGTACGATAAAGACGACGTTCGCGCCTTTACCGCCGTCACCGCCGGCTGGTCCGCCGTTCGGTACATATTTCTCGCGACGGAATGCTACCATGCCATCCCCACCGTCGCCACCTCTAACATAAACTTTTACGTGATCGACAAACATATTATCCCTCCATCTTTGCGCTGACAATAATTTTTGTATTGTCCGCTGCAATGTCTTTCTTTATCAATAAACCCGGCACTTCCGGAAGCTCTAATGCATCCGGCAAGTTTCCGTCCAATTCCAACCCGATTTCAAATGCGGATTGATGTTCTTTCAACGTCGTTCGGCAACTAGTGTCCGACGCAGGATCCGCCTGCTTTTTCAGGCTGGTGAAAAACTGTTCCAGCCAGTCAGCGAATGCTGCATCTTTTGTGGCCATCCCTGCTTCCGCAAGGCATTCCAAATGGAAACGAAATTCCGGAAAACGCCATTCCGCCGTCAGCAGCCAATTTTCGGTTGCCGGCATCTTAAGCGCTGTCAGCCTGTTTAGCTGCACAGCCGCTTCGGCACGCGATCGAATAATCGATTTCACGTCCTGCCCACGTCCAAGATCAAGTTTCATCTGAATCAATTGAAGCTCATTCAAGAAATCGTGGCGCGCATGCCGAAGCGCTTGTGCCACCGTAATCGAGTTATCCATTACACTCACGTCCTAAACTTTCTTCTTTTTTCAGTATACCAATTTTATTCGAGAAATTCCTAAAAAAGAAAAAGGGCTGCGAAAGCAGCCCTTTTCGTTTTTATTAAGCTTCTTGTGCAACTACTGGGTATACGCTCACTTTTTTCTTGTCGCGGCCGTAGCGCTCAAAGCGCACAACGCCGTCGATTTTAGCGAAAAGTGTATCGTCTCCGCCACGTCCAACGTTTTCTCCTGGATAAATTTTAGTACCGCGTTGACGGTATAAAATTGAACCACCAGTAACTTCTTGGCCGTCTGCACGTTTAGCGCCAAGGCGTTTAGATTCTGAGTCACGTCCGTTTCTCGTTGAACCTACACCTTTTTTGGATGCGAAAAACTGAAGATCTAATCTTAACATTCTGTCCCACCTCCTAAGCTGTGAAGGTTATTTTAATATATTCTTCATAGTCTTGTTCAATCGTTTTTAACGAAACAATCATGCTGCGAAGGAGCAGTTGCACCTTTTCATCTGTTTTCCCGTCAAGGTCATCCGCTAAACCGACTTTTAAATAGCCGCTTTCCGACTGCGTGATTTCCGGTTCAATTCCGGTAAGTTCCATAATGGCGTTCACTGCTCCAAATGAAACAGCAGATGCGCCGGCACATACCAGGTCTTGCCCATGTTCAGCGAAGTCCGCATGTCCTGACATCTCAAATGACGAAATGCGACCTGACGTCTCTTTAATTTTAACTTTGATCATCCTTACAGGTTGATCGCGTCAACAGTCAATTTTGTGTATGGTTGACGGTGACCTTGCTTTTTACGGTAGTTCTTTTTAGCTTTGTATTTGAAGACAGTGATTTTTTTCTGTTTGCCGTGTTTTTCAACTTTAGCTGTAACAGTAGCTCCTTCAACAAAAGGAACACCCACTTTAGTGTCATCTCCACCTACAAATAGAACTTTGTCAAATGTGATCGTGTCACCAGCTTCTCCGTTCAATTTCTCAACGTAGATCTCCTGACCCGCTTCAACTTTGATCTGTTTACCACCAGTTTCAATAATTGCGTACATATCCTTGCACCTCCTCTTAGACTAAGACTCGCCTATCCAGGTGATCCACATTGCTGCGAATGCTTGCTGACCCGGTTCGAGCGGTTGTAGCACAGGTGCGCTACAAACATAACATTAAAATAATATCACGCCGGAGCTAGTGGCGTCAATAGATATTGTTGGATTGGGTGGGAATGGGTTGAGAATTTATTAGTTAAGTAAGGAATTGGATTGGTTTGGGTGGAAATGGGTCTGGTTTGAGCGGTAATGAGTTAGTTATATGTTCAAATGGACTTGTCGAACAGTGAATTGGTTGAAATCTGTAGTTGAGTTCTTGAAAAGGCGTCTTTGTCCAGGAAGTATTATACATATTTATTTCCGTGGTGCGGCTTGATTGCTCTGAGGTGCGGCTTAAACGAGTTGGGGTGCGGCTTGACCTCTTTGGGGTGCGGGTTAAACCGTTTGGAGTGCGGCTAAGAATAAATCGTCTCAAAATAATCAATAAGTAGCTCCCTTTTTTCAATAATTAGCCTCTTGCCACGATTATTAATTTTAATGGTTGATTTTTCCAGCATTCGATACAAAGTGTATTTATCTTTTATCCCAAGCCAGGTATAAGCGAATTCTGTAGTCAACTCCTCACCAAATAAAACCATATACTCCTGCAAAGCGAATTCGTGAGTATCTGCAGAAACTTTCCCGCATTTATTGCAGCGCCACCTGAGTCTCGACCATTCCATCTTTTGTTTCCCACACCCCAAACACCTCACCCCCACCTCCAAACACTCCCTCGTCAGCTTATGCTTCTCCAAAAGATCAGGACCGTTGAATTGCCCGCGGCTGCGCCGCACTAAGCCCTCAAGACCTTCTACGTTGTGCGCGGTGCGAACGTCCACCATCTTCTCGATATGGAACGGTAGGTAATCAAGCGCAATGACCGAATAGAGTTTCGGCGGCACGGCGACTCTTCCCGAGCGGCTCGACAGCACGATGGTGCCATGGACTTTGCAGCCGAAGAATTTTTCGGAGGCTTTGACTGCGCGGTGGAGCTGGGATTCGGGATTGCGCATGCCTTCGACGCGGCCGTCGATGATCCGGTGGAATTGAAAGTTGATCGAATCGAAATGGAATTCACCGATCATGTTCTTCACTTCGAGCGCGCAGACAAAATTTGGGTGCAGCACGAGAACATCCACTTGTGCGAAACCATCCATATAAGGAAGCCACACGCCTCGAAAGATCTTCGCCTTCTCTACAAGATCCAATTCCCGCTCCAGCAATTCAACTGTCCGCTTCTCGCCTGCCGCTCCCGCCAGAGACCTTTTCACTTCGCCAAACATCTTCACTTTTGCCGGATGACCCACCGGCAACCGATCATATAACACCATCCCTTTCAACATATGAACGTCCAACCCGCACCCCTTTTCATATTTCGAACTCAACCTTATCAATTGCGCTTTGTTAGTGAAGTATTTATTCCATTGATAAAACACAAAAACCCCCACAAAATTCTGTGAGGGTCGCATGATGAAAAATTTTATTTAGCAAAAATAGCCTTAATCTTCGAAAACACACCGGTACTCTGTTTATCCATCGTCATCAGCGGCACGGATTCGCCGAGCAGGCGGCGGGCGATGTTGCGGTAGCCCATGGCGGCCGGGTTGGCCGGGTTCATGACGACGGGTTCACCGCGGTTCGAGCTGGAGATGACGCTTTCGTCATCGGCTACGATGCCAAGGAGGTCGATGGACAGGTGGGTCGTGATTTCGTTGATGTCGAGTGCTTCGCCGGCTTTCATGAGATGCTGGCGAATGCGGTTGATGATGAGTTTTGGCGGCTCGATGTTTTCTTCGAGCTCGAGCAGGCCGATGATGCGGTCGGCGTCGCGCACGGCTGAAATTTCAGGGGTGGTGACGACGATGGCGCGGTCAGCACCGGCGACGGCGTTTTTATAGCCTTGCTCGATGCCGGCCGGGCAGTCGATGATGACGAAATCGTAGTCTTTTTTGAGTTCGGTCACGAGTTCCTTCATCTGCTCCGGATTGATGGCGTTCTTGTCAGTCGTCTGGGCGGCTGGCAATAAATACAGCATATCTTCAAAACGCTTGTCTTTGACGAGAGCCTGGTGCACTTTGCAGCGGCCTTCGAGAACATCGACAAGGTCATAGATGATGCGGTTTTCAAGACCTAAGATAACATCAAGATTGCGCAGGCCGATATCGGTATCGATCAGGCAAACCTTTTTCCCTTGAAGAGCCAATGCAGTGCCGAGATTGGCGGTTGTCGTCGTTTTACCGACGCCCCCCTTGCCTGATGTTATGACGATTGCTTCTCCCACACTAGCTTCCTCCTTTAAACGTTGAAATTTGCGGTCGGATGTACCGCAATTCCTGCAGACGGTCGATGACGATGTTCTGGCCGTTGCTATGTAAATATGCGCATTCCATTTCGGGCTGTTCGGACAGCACCGACAATTCGTCGGTCATCGTCTCGATGGAATCGTCGATCATCAAATGAGTCGCCTCAAGCCAGGACGCGGCAATGACAGCCTCACGGTTGCCGTTCGCGCCTGCATGGGCGATTCCTTTAAGACGGCCCAGCACGTAGATATTGCCGCCGGCCACAACACGGCCGTTCGGGTTGACATCGCCGACTACGACGAGGTCCCCTTCAGCTTTCACTACCTGCCCGGAACGCACGATGCCGACATAAGTCTCGGACTGGCGTTCCTGGATCCGTTTATTGCTTTCTTCGACGGAAATCACTTCACTGCGCATCTTCGACACCCGCAGATGCGAGTTGTTCTGGATGGTTGCGACGACTTCCTTATATTGAGCTTCGGTGCAATAGCGATAGCCCAGATGGAGCTGCACTTCGGCGCTGCCATCAAGCGCAGGGTCCGAAACCTTGGCCTTCAGTTCGTTCAGCATGTCCGTGTAGTCGCACTGATCGTCGAGCTGCAGCACAAGGCCTTCTTTCGTTCCTCTTATTTGGACAAGATTCTTCAAAAATACGTCACCTGCGCTTTCAAATTAAATACCTGAGTATAAACTTCTTTCCGTTGAGAAAGCATCAAAATCAAATGGTTCCCGCTTTTCATTCGGATTAGACTTTACTGTTTTCACGTTCGATCAACCGCGCGACGATCACTGATTTGAATGCCCAGCCAAGCATGACCAGAAATAAGGAATTGGCGATCATTGTCGGCAAAAGACGTGAAGTCAGGAAGACATCGACCGGCATTGAAGCAAGGGCGATAAATGAAAAGAATAAATACAGCACAAATTCAAAAAGTGCTGTCAGGACCAGTGTCAGGAGAGTGGCAACGATCAGATTACGGTGCACTGACTTGACGATGTAACCCGCGATCAGACACATCATCGGGTACAAAAATGAATATAGTCCAATAATATCAATGAAAAAGACATCGTACAAGAGGCCGAAAAATAAACCGTAGAACATTGCATGTTTGGCATCATAATAGACCGTTACGAAAATCAGGAACATCAATAAAAAACGAGGCACAATATAATAATAAACCCCGTCAAGCTGCAACGGGGAAAATAATCCAAAGACGGGTTCGAGGAAAAACAGGACGAGTGCGATCAGCGGAAGGAGATAACGGATCATGATCCTTCTTCCTCCGTTGCGACGCCCTCATCTTCACCTTTTGTTTCAGGCATTTCACGATCGGCGATCATGACATGGTTCAGCAATGTAAAGTCGGCTGACGGTTTGACATACGCAAGTTTCGTCAGACCGAATTCATCAATGGTGATTTCTGTAATCTCACCGATGATCAGACCTTTGGGGAAAATCCCGCCGAGTCCGCTTGAAACGACCTGCTGGCCGACTTCAAGTTCGATTTGCGCATCAATACGCTTCAATAAGAGTTCGCGGCGTTCAGCGTCATAGCCCTCGATTAAACCGAAGACGCCTTCTTCCCCGCCGATGACCATTGAAGAAACCCGGTAATTGGGGTTTTGTGTTGAGATTAATTCGACAGTGGATGTCGTAGCAGTCACCAATGTGACTTTACCGATCAGCCCCTGAGCCGTCATGACTGCCATGTTTTCCATGACACCATCCGATTCGCCTTTATTCAAAATAACTTTTTCTTCCCATTGATCCGGGTTCCGCGCAATGACGGTTGCCTGGATCGGGTTATAATCCCGCAAGTCGGCTTCCTTGCCGACGATTTCCTTCAATTGATCGTTCTCGGAACGCAGGTCGGTCACTTCCGCTTTCACTGCCGCGAATTCTTCCAGACGGCCTTTCAAATGCTGATTTTCCTTATATGTATTCAAAAGTGAATCAACGTTATCGAATATGCCGGTGACAAAATGCGCCGGGCCGGAAAACAGGGACTGTCCGGCACCTACTGTGTCTTTGATGATCTGTTCCGGAAAGGATACATTGTCGCGATCCCGCAAGGAATAGGAAATTAATGCTACGAGCAGAATAACCCCGAGCATCAACAGAATTAGCCGCTTGTTCGAAAAGAACCTAGACATGGCAGCAATCCTCCTTACTTATTTAGTTGATTGCATGCGACGGATTTGATCAATATTATCAAGTGCTTTGCCTGTGCCGATTGCCACGCAATCCAGCGGGTTTTCTGCAATCAGGACTGGCATTTGAGTTTCATCCGAAATGACTTTATCCAGATTTTTCAGGAGAGCGCCGCCTCCAGTAAGAACGATTCCGCGTTCCATGACGTCAGCCGATAATTCCGGCGGAGTCGTTTCAAGCGTCTTCTTCACGCCTTCAATGATTGAAAGAACGGATTCCTTCAACGCTTCAGCGATTTCTTCGGAAGAAATTTCAATCGTTTTCGGCAAGCCTGTCAACAAGTCGCGGCCGCGGATGTCCATTTTCACCGCTTTTTCTTCCGGTGTAGTGACACGCGCTGCGCCGATTTCCATCTTGATGGCTTCAGCTGTACGTTCCCCGATCGTCAGGTTATACGTTTTACGGATATATTGCGTGATTGCCTGGTCCATCGCATCCCCGGCAACACGGATGGATTCGCTCGTTACGATGCCGCCAAGTGAAATGACCGCAACTTCCGTTGTTCCTCCACCAATATCGACGACCATGGAGCCCATTGGTTCCCAAACCGGAAGACTTGCGCCGATTGCAGCTGCGAACGGCTCTTCGATTGTGAACGCTTCACGTGCGCCAGCTTGACGTGACGCGTCGATGATTGCGCGCTGTTCTACGGATGTGATGCCAAAAGGAACACAGATCATGACGTTCGGCTTTTTCATCGATCCGCCGACTTTCTTCATCGCTTCCTTCATATAATATTGAATCATTGCAGTTGTTGTATCGTAATCAGCGATGACGCCATCACGCATCGGGCGGATTGCCACGATGGATCCCGGTGTACGGCCGATCATATTGCGCGCGTCGTTGCCGACAGCGACGATTTCGCCGGTTTGCGTATTTTTCGCGACAACGGATGGTTCTCTCAGAACAATCCCTTTATTTTTAATAAATACTAGTGTGTTAGCAGTTCCTAAGTCGATTCCTACATCTTTTGATCCCATTCCAAACACGTCAAATCTTCCCTTCTTTATATGCCAAAAAGCCATAGAGTTTACACAATACTACTCATTATAGCTGAAAAGTAAAGAAAGTAACAGTGCTACATATATCCCTTTTCATTTAATGAAATGAACTGATGGTCCCCGATAATGATATGGTCCAATAACTCAATGCCGACAATGCTTCCGGCTTCCATCAGCCGCTTGGTCACCGCGATATCTTCAGGCGACGGCGCGGGATTGCCGGATGGATGGTTATGCGCGCAGACAATGGACGCGGCCGATCGGCGCACCGCTTCCCTGAAAATTTCGCGCGGATGGACGATGCTGGCGTTCAAACTTCCGACAAATATTGTCTGTCTATGCAAAACCTGGTTCTTTATATTCAAAAATAGAACGACAAAATGTTCCTGTTTGAGTGAAGTCATATCCGCCATGAGAAATGAGGCGGCATCTTTAGGGGAACGGATGGTGAATTTCGCATCCGTCTGTTTGGAGGACAGGCGCCTGCCAAGTTCGACAGCGGCCAATAACTGGACCGCCTTCGCCTGACCGATGCCGTTGATGGATGTGAGTTCTTCAATGCTGGCGTCTTTAAGCTGCTGGATCTGTTCAAAATGATTCAGCACTCGGTTCGCCAGATGCAGGACGGACTCCTGCCTTGTACCGGTGCGCAGCATGATGGCGATCAATTCCTGGTTCGACAGGCTCGGCGCCCCCTGATTGACCAGCCGTTCGCGCGGCCGGTCTGCTGTATGGACATCGCGGATCATCAATGACTGTTCCTTCAGCATTCGACACGGCTCCCCGACAGGCTGATGTAACCAGCGTCTGAAAGTTTCCGCGCCAAACGGGCAACCGGCAAGCCGACCACCGTATTGTAATCTCCGTTGATCTTCTCAACAAATAGACCCGACAGCGTCTGGATGCCGTAAGCGCCCGCTTTGTCGTAAGGATCGTCCGTATTCGTGTAGGCTTCGATCCAGTTGTCCGGCAAATTGAAAAAAGTCACTTCAGTCGTCTCGTGGAATTGCATTTCACTGTTTCCGGATTTAATCGCTACGGCTGTAATCACTTCATGGCTTCGGCCGGAAAGTTTGCGCAACGTTGCTATCGCCTGTTTCTTATCTTCCGGCTTTAAGAGGATTTCACCGTCGCATACGACGATTGTATCCGATCCGATGACCACTGCCTCCGGATTCTTTTTCGCGACATCCGCCGCTTTCATTTCCGCACAATTGATGACATAGTTCAGCGCATTCTGGAATTGTTCCGGTTTCGGCTCTTCCTTTTTGCTTGGAATCACACGGAAATCAAATCCGAGCATCTCGAGCAGTTCGCGTCTTCTCGGCGACTGCGATGCCAGGACAACCGGTTGCTGGGGTTTGAAATACATAAAAACGCCTCCTTTTTCTTTCCTTAAGAATACCACCACCCCGACGGCCACTTCAAATTGCGAAAAATGGATTTTGCCGGCTATGGACGATCCAAATATGAAATTTGCGGCAGGCAAATTAAATATCCGGCGGCATCATTGAAAACAGCCATTAAATTTAGCAATTATGACGATTGAACAGCCCTTTTCAAGCTCCAGTAAATTTTCCATTTCAAGCACGTTGTCAAAACAATAAAACATTATCCAATTTTTCCATTATTACTACTTCTTCAAAAGCCTTTATTCCTTCAATCCAAACCTATACAATGGTAACGGATTTTAATTTCTGAAATTTCCTATTTTGAAATAATGAATAGGGAGTTCAAAATTTGAAAAGAGGTAGATTAAATGGAAAAAAAGCGAAAAGGATTCTTCCAGAAGTTCCTGGATGGAATCGAATTTGCAGGCAATAAACTGCCACATCCGGTGACGCTGTTCGCCTTGCTTGCCTTGCTTGTACTTGTGCTGTCAGCCATCATTTCAAGCTTCGGCATCTCGGTCGAACATCCCGGACAGGAAGGCGAAATGGTCGAAGTGAAAAACCTGCTGAATGCGGAAGGCATCCAGTATATCTTCACCAGCATGGTTGATAACTTCATCGGATTCGCACCGCTCGGCGTCGTGCTGGCGACTATGCTCGGAATCGGAATCGCGGAACGCACAGGCTTGATCAGCGCGATGCTGCGCGGATTCGTTTTGTCCGTTCCCCGCTTCCTGATTACAGCTGGACTTGTGTTCGCCGGTATCATGTCGAGTGTTGCATCTGATGCAGGATACGTTGTCCTGCCTCCGCTTGGCGCAGTCATATTCGCGGCGCTCGGCCGTCATCCGCTTGCGGGTCTTGCCGCTGCGTTTGCTGGTGTATCCGGCGGTTTCAGTGCGAACTTGCTGCTGTCGGCAACTGACCCGATGCTCGGTGAATTGACGATTGCCGCCGCGGCAATCATCGATCCGGCGTATGCTGAAGGCATGAATATCGCGATGAACTATTACTTCATCATCGCTTCTGTTTTCGTCCTGACACTTGCCGGTGCATTCGTCACCGAAAAAATCATCGAACCTCGCCTCGGTGAATATAAAGGCGAGTTCCGTGAAGAATTGACAGGCCTCAGCGCCGAAGAAAAGAAAGGCATGCTATGGGCTGCGATTTCATTCCTTATAGCTGCAGCCGCATTTGCCATGCTGATCGTTCCGGAAAACGGAGCGCTTCGAGCTGAAGACGGCGGCATCGTACAATCACCGTTCATGTCGTCACTTGTTCCGATCATCACCATCCTGTTCTTCATCCCTGGCTTGTTTTACGGAATCGCCACAAAGAATATCAAGAACGATAAAGATGTCGCGAGCCATTTGACTGACACGATGGCGTCGATGGGGATGTTCATCGTCCTGGCGTTCACTGCCGGACAATTCGTCGCCTACTTCGCCGAATCGAATATGGGAATGGTCATCGGCGTTTACGGGGCAGAATTCCTGCAAGGCGCCAACTTGACAGGCATCCCGCTGATTCTCGGCTTCATCTTCATCACGGGTGTCATCAACCTGTTCATCGGTTCAGCGTCGGCAAAATGGGCCATGATGGCGCCGGTATTTGTGCCGATCATGATGCAGCTCGGCTATTCGCCTGAACTCACGCAGATGGCTTACCGCATCGCCGACTCATCGACGAACATCATTTCGCCGCTGATGACGTATTTCGCGATCATCATCGCGTTTGCACAGAAATACGACAAGAAGATGGGCATCGGGACATTGATTTCGGTCATGTTCCCGTACTCGATCATCTTCCTGATTGTCTGGTCGATCATGCTGATCGTCTGGATGATGCTCGGTTTGGATCTCGGACCTGGTTCACCATTGCATTATAATAATTAAGGAAATAAATAGAGCCAACTCAGATTTTTCTGGGTTGGCTTTTATTGTGGAGTTTTTTTGTGGGGGTTTTTTTGTGGGGTTTTTATAGACGATATTCCGCAAAACAACTACGCGTTCCGAGGGGCTTGCGCTGAGCTAACTCGGTTTCGTTCCACTTCAACCGAGTGGATCTCAGCACTTCGCTTGCTCCCTCAGGAGTCTTCGTTGTTTTGCTCCATATCTTAGTTTGGCTTCTCTAAATACAAGTGCATGCTAGCTTGATAATTTAATTTATGCATATTAAACAAATTAAGCCCGTACAAGATTATTAGTAATCCAATCAAATCCCCTTTCCGCCTCTCGTAGTTAAGGTATTAATTCTTTCCATTCCAGTAATGATCGGCTTTGCACGCCTTATCAAAGTTTGTGTAGTTTCAAGAGACAGAGATGCTTGATGAGCATTTTCATCTGCCCACACTTCATAAACATAGACAGCGTTGGATTCATCTTCAGCAATACTTACTAAGTAAATCTCGCATTCAGGCAATTTATCCATGGACTCTGCAGCTTCAAGTAAAATACTTACCAATGTGTCCCGCTTGCCATCTTCCACTATAAACTTGCCATATAACCCGAATTTATTCATATTGTCCTCCTTAGTTTAAGTCAATCGTTAAGTGTTTCTACAACAAATCACGATTCTCCTGTAATTGCTTATATTAAAAGTTCTGTTGAGGAAAAATTAACTTCATCAGAAGCAATATAAGTTTCCATACATCAACGCCATTAAAAATAATTTCCCCTTATAAATTACCTTAAAAAATTATGGATAATTTTTCATGTCTATTATCTTTCTCGTGCGGGTATGTCAGTTACAAGAGCAAAAAAGAGTCATTTCAACAAATAGTTGCTATGCATAAACATAAACTCTGCCCCACGAAACGAGGTGCAAGACATGTCTATCCCTGACAATAAGGCTCCCTTGAAAAAATATATATGGCTGCTGATCATCTTGAATGGGCTTGATGGCATCCTGACATACTTCGGTTTGACCCGGGGACTTGTCACTGAAGCCAATCCCTTATTAAGCTCGTTCGCGCCTTTCACGATTCTCGGCATCAAACTTTTCCTATCCGTTTGTTTATTCGGTTTGTTGTTCACGACATTCGCCGGCATACGCAAAACGTTCTGGCGCTATACATTCATTTTCGCCAATGTGCTCTACACCATGATCCTCGCCCTTCATCTGTATTGGCTTCCATTCCTATTCATCTAAAAACTCCCTGAAGATTTCTCTTCAGGGAGTTTATTTACATCCACAAATTCATATACCAATTCAATAAAGGCTCTCCGTAGAAATAAACAATCACAGCTCCCGCCGCAATGGATGGGCCGAACGGAATCGGTGTTTTGCGTCCCTGCTTAGTGACGCGCAAGACGATGATGCCGACAATCGCTCCGATTAAAGATGCGAAGAATAACGTCATCAACGTTCCACCAGTACCGAGCACCAGCCCGATGACGAAAAACAATTTAATGTCTCCGCCGCCCATGCCGCCTTTCGAGACAATCGAAATGAGCAAGAGAATAAGGAAGCCCGTTGCAGCACCGAGCAAACTGTCCCACCACGGATCAAGCGGGATGAAAAATCGCAATCCAAGCAGCAAGATGCCAAACGGCAGCAGCACTTTATCCGGAATCAGCATATAAGCGATGTCCGACACGGTGATGATGACCAGCATTGATACGAATAAAATCGCGATGATCAGTTCAGGTGTGAAGCCGAAATGCCAAAACGATAAGGCGAACAAGCCTGCTGCTATGAATTCCATCAACGGGTAAACCCAGTGGATCTTCTCACCACAGCCGCGGCATTTCCCTTTCAGGAACAGGAAAGAAAAGACCGGCACCAAGTCCAGCGGCGTCAGCCGGCGGTCACACGATGTGCAATGGGAAGGCGGAAACGCGATCGATTCCTTTTTCGGCACACGCAGGCCGACGACGTTGAAAAAGGAGCCGAATACCAGACCGAAAAGATAGAAGAATGCTGTATAAGTTATTGTCATAGGAACCCTCATCACGTTTTGATTTTAGAAAAAAGGAGAAATCATGATGATTTCTCCTTTCAAGGTTTTTCAGGGATCAATAATGTTGTCCCGGTTTTTACGATATAATTATCCATTTTGTTTGCATTGCGGATCAGTTCCACTCCGCTTCGGTCGCCATAGTATGTCTCGGAAATTGAATATAGCGTATCCCCTTTTACCACTCTATGTGCTTTGGCAGTCTGTGCTCCCGCAACCTGATCGTTCGATTCAGCAGAAGCTTCTCCATCAACTGTTACATTAACGTCGACTTCCACATCTGCCTCTTCGTCTTCATCTTCAGCCTTGGCCAAATCGACGCCGTCGTTTTTCGGCAACGGATCGACTTTATTCGCAGGCGGCGGTGCATCGACTTTCGGCAATGTATCGGCGAGCGCGATCAAGTCCGGACGGTAGAATGCTGAGAAGCTCAACGTGACTTCCAGGATATCGTCTTCCGCTTCAACAGTCGTAACTTCACCGTTTGAAGCAAAATCGATGGCATCGATGATCAGGATGCGCTTCATCGATTCGATTTCTTTGATGAATTTCGTGATCCCCGCATAGTCGTCCGTTTCAAAAGCAACGGTCGTCTGGATTTTCTGGACGTTTTCAATGCCTTCGACAGGCGTCATTAACTCAAGCGGCGATTCTGCGATCTGAAGTGATTTTACTTGGGAACGCGACAACAATTCCGCCTGCTCCAATTGAAGGACGATCAATTCCGATAACGGTTCGACCGATACACGTTGCTGCAACTCAGCCGTCGATACGCGCTCTTCTTCCGGCAATGCTTTTACTTGCTCCTGCAAAGCCATCAATACTTCTCTTTCGGATTTAAAGGTCTGTTCCGCCATCATTCGTGCTTCTTTAGCCGGCGTATAGACCATGAAATAGGCATAAGCTGAAATGGCTAAAAGGGATAAAACAGCTATCGCAATCAAGCCATTTTCTTTCTGCTTCTTCGTCAAACTACTCATTTGTATCCCCCTCCGTTTCTTCTGGAGTGGTTTCGGTTTCTTCGATAACTTCGACTTCCACATCTACATCCGCTTCTACATTTTCTTCCGTTTCAGCAGCTGGTGTTTCTTCCAACGGCTCTTCGATGATATTACCTTCAGCGTCAAGCACCGGCAGGCGGTCATCAACGAATACCAATGTGTATGTAGCAAGATATCTCGGCGTTTCGATAGGCTCATCTTCTTTTTTAGTTTCGTCTTCTTCGTCTTCAGTCAATAAGTCGCTTTGACTTTCAACTGAGTCCAAGGAAGCGAAATCAAGAAGTTCTGAGCCTTTCAATTGTGCCAGGTAATACGCAGCGTCACGCGTGGCATCAAATTGGACAGTTAAAGTAGCCGTATTTGGCTCCGCGAATGCAATCTGATCAAAGAATCCACGTGCAGGAAGCAATGCGGACAGTTCTTCCAGCAAAGGAATTGTATCGTATTGATAGCTTTCCGCCCAATCGACAGTCGCTTTCAGCTGCTGTTCTTCATTCATGCCGGCAGTGGCTTCAAGCTGTGCGCGAATTTCGGCTTGCTGCGCAGCAAGTTCAGCGCTTTGCGCCGCCAGAACCGCCTGTTCGGTGTTCTCCGATTTTGCCATAAAGAACAATGCGGCGAAAACGATTAGACCAAGAAGTAAAATAGAAAGCGCCGCAATGAGGAAGGCGGGACGGTCCCGCTCCTTCTGCGGCAATAGATTAATATCAACTAACATATGGTCACACCTCTTTCAGCGCCAGACCGATGGCACGGTTGAAACGTCCAGGGACGTCGTCGCCATGTTCGGTAGTGATGGGTTTCAAAACAATCGGTGATACCGGAATTGAAAAGCGCCCTTCAAAACGGGCTTGGAATGTATACCATTCGTCAAATTCACCATTGCAGAAAATTTTCGTGATGCCGCTCTCGCCTTCATTCATGTTATAACGATAGAAATTAGCCAGCTTCTCCGTCTCAGAAATGATGACATCCATCAATGCGGAAGCATCACCTGCAAACGAACTGTATTCCGACAGGTCAACCGGCCGCATGAATAAAGGAAAATGTTCATGGAAGATGGAGACTGTCATTTTGGAACCTTGCACATCGATGATCAAAATATGGTCGTCTTCAGTGATATCATGCTGCAGATATGCCAAACGGTATAACGCAAGCGGCGTAATATCCGCTACAACGGGCACCAGTTTTGATTCGCTGAACGCTCGCTCAAAATCATGGACGATCGATTCTTTCGAAGCGATGATGATCGCTTCAGGATTTTCCGAATCCGGGTGGTATGGAACCACATCGAAAACGGGATCTTCGAACGGAAGATAAAGCGTTGAGCCGATTTCAATGAAGAAATGACCTTTCAATTCATCAGTTGCAACGTCTTCGGGGTAAGGTACTTTGCGGATAATAACAAATTCGTCAGGGGCGAGGAATCGGACTGACTTTTTGGTGAGACCCCACTGATTGACAGCCTTATCGAGTACCGAGCCGAGCTCTTCGAAATTGGTGATCTTGCCGTCTTCAATGATGCCTGACGGGAGTGGATACTCCTCGGCAAGGCTCAATTGAAGCGGATCGACCGATTTCAAATCGACATGGCGAATTGCATCTTCTTCTATTGTAATGGTCGCAACGCGCGTTTTTCTCGATAAAAACGATAAGGCCATTTGATCAGCTCCTAGAATATTTTAATTATCTACCTGTAATTGTAATGCCGCCAACTGTTGTTCCACTCGCTGTTTTATTTGGGAAATCTGAAACCTGTGCTTTAGTAACAGATGGTACAGCCGGGTCTGCGCCAAAAGCCATTGATATAGTATCAGTAACAGCAGCGGTTCCAGCCATAGCAGCAGCAGTAGCACCTACTGCAGGTTTGTAACTAAATGCAGTTAAAGTTCCTTTATCATCTAAATAGCCGTTTAAATCAGTAATATCGTCAACTACCGTTTCAGAAGGATTGTCAGCTAAAAATAATTCCGCAGCTGCCATAGCATTTAGTGCATCTGATTTCGCCGCTCCTATACGACTATTCTCAATAATATTTCCAATCGCCGGAATCGCGATTGCTGCGATAATCGCCAAGATCACGATTACTGCCAAAAGCTCGATCAGCGTCATACCTTTTTCATTGCCCAATTTCTTTTTCAAAAATTTCTTCATCATCTCATTTCCTCCCTTTGACCTAATTTTTTAGTACTTTGTGAGTACATCTTTAGTATATCAATACTTATGAAATACGCAACAAAATTTTTCGATATTTTTACATTATTTTTAAATAATATAGTCAAAAACAAACTACATGTTGTCAATATTTTGAAACATTTCAAACATAGGTAGCATTATCGACATGACGATAGTCCCGACAAGCGCCGCTAAAACGACAATCATCAGCGGTTCTATTAACGCTTTAAGGCGATCCGTTTCCGCTTCCACTTCTTTTTCGTAGAAGTCGGCCACTTTATCCAACATATGGTCCAGCGAGCCTGTCTGTTCCCCTATTAGGATCATATGAGGAATCAACGGTGGAAACGCCCAGTGATTTTTCATTGGATCCGTCAATGAGCCGCCTCGTTCTAAATTATCACGTGATGCCAGGATAACTTTAGACATTACTGCATTGCCTACTACTTTTTCGACCATAGTTAATGCCTGAAGAATCGGAACAGAACTTGAGAACAATGAACTTAACGTTCTTGTTAAACGTGCCAATGCTGATTTTTTCATGATACGGCCGAATATCGGCATTCTTAGAAGCAACGTATCAAGCATCATCTTTCCTTGTTCGTTTCGCTTCATCATCCAGATTGCCATCGCAATTCCCAAACCAATCATTACTAATAAGTACCAATACTTAATTGTGAGATCACTTGCAGCCATAACCATCTGCGTCAGCATCGGCAATTCCCCGCCAAACCCTTCAAACATTTCAGCGAACATCGGAACGATTGAAGATAACAGGAAAATAACAACCCCGATTGCGAGCACCCCTACCACCAATGGATAAGACATCGCAGATTTAACTTTCTGCCTCGTTTGATACGCCTTATCATAGTAAGTTGCAAGACGATCTAACGACTCATCAATATTCCCCGATAATTCTCCTGCTTTAATCAGGTTGATTGTCAGCGGTTCGAAAATTTTCGGATGCTTTCGCAACGACTCAGAAAGCGAATTACCTTTGCGTAGATCTTCATCAATGTTGACTAAAGTCTTTCGCAAAGCCTTCGACTCCACTTGTTGAGACAGGATCTTTACGGAATCGACGATCGTCACACCCGCTCGCATCAGCGTTGAAAACTGGCGCAGGAACATGATGAACTGATCCCGTTTTACTGGGTTACCTAGAACAATATCTTTTTGCAGAGCCGTTTCAGCAATTTCACGGATTTCGATGACACGAACTCCATCATCACGTAATTTTTCGACCGCTTCACGGCGGTTGCCTGCTACTACGACCCCAGCTCGCACACGTTTCCGGTCTCGCCCTTCGTATTTAAAACGCGGCATCTTACTCCTCTCCTTCCAGGAAAGGCTGAGCGATTTGTCTCGTTATTTTGCCTTGTGCCAATAATTCCTGCACGGATGTCGACATCATATGCATGCCAGCTGCCCGGTTCGTCAGAATGACGTTCGGAATCTGGTGCACTTTTTCGGTCCGGATCAAGTTGGCTACTGCCGGGTTACTGATCATGATTTCAGTTGCGGCTACTCGTCCTTTGCCATCTGCTGTCGGCAATAAACGCTGGGCGATAACCGCTTTCAAAATACCGCCTAGCTGCGTCCGAACCTGCGATTGCTGCTCAGGTGGAAATACGTCAATGATCCGTTCAATAGTTGTAGCAGCACTCGATGTATGCAGCGTGCCCATTACCAAGTGACCTGTTTCTGCGGCAGTGATGGCGGTCATAATTGTTTCCAAGTCACGCATCTCACCAACCAGTATTACGTCAGGATCTTGACGAAGTGCTGCACGCAAACCGTTAGCGAAACTGTTCGTATCGAATCCGACTTCGCGCTGATCAATAATCGACGTACCATGTCTGTGAAGATACTCAATGGGATCTTCAAGCGTAATGATGTGCTTCGTCATTTCTTCATTGATATGTCGGATCATCGCCGCAAGTGTCGTTGATTTCCCCGAACCCGTCGGACCTGTAACCAGTATCAGCCCCTGATGGATTTCAGCGAGTTTCTTCAAGGTTTGCGGCATCTTTAGATCATCAACAGTCGGTACTATTGTCGGTATCGCACGGAATGCGTGTGATATAGAGCCACGCTGATGGAATGTATTGACACGGTAACGGCCGATTCCAGAGATAGCGTAAGAATAATCCATCTCGCCTTTTTCAAGGAACGTTTCCCATAGTGAATCAGGCATAATGGCTTTCGCGATCGCTTCGGAATGATCGGGTGTGATCATTTCTTCTCCGTAGCGGCGAAGGGTGCCGTGCATCCGGAAAACCGGCGGGATGCCGGTCGTCAAATGGATATCGGAAACATTCAGTTCTTTGGCTGCAGTCAAAACTTTATCGATATAAGTCGTCGTAGTCAGCATAGTCTATTCTGCAATCGCAACGCGGAGAACTTCTTCCGTGCTGGTCATGCCCTCCTTCACTTTTAATAAGCCGTCATCGATCAGGAAGATGGTTTTATTTTTCACGGCAATTTCACGGATTTCCGCAGCTGAACCGTTTCTGTTGATGATGTTCTTCATGTCTTCATCAACAACCAGCACTTCGTGGATTGCCATACGGCCGCGATAGCCGGTCATATTGCATTGTGGACAGCCTTTGCCTCGTGCGACCACATCAATCGTTAAGCCGCGCTTGGCAAAAATCTCCTGTTCCCGCAAAGTCGCTGGTTCAATGGCTCGGCAATCCCGGCATACTTTACGGATTAGACGCTGGGCGACAACTGCATTGAGTGAAGCCGTTACGAGGAATGGCTCGATGCCCATATCCATCAGACGAGTGATCGAAGCAATCGAATCGTTCGTGTGAATCGTGCTCAACACCAAGTGGCCCGTCAACGAGGCACGAATCGAAATATCTGCCGTTTCCTTGTCCCGGATTTCCCCTACCATGACGATATCGGGATCCTGACGAAGAATGGAACGGAGACCCGCCGCGAATGTCAGTCCGACATTCGAGTTCACCTGGATCTGGTTGATGCCTTCCAGCTGATACTCAACCGGATCTTCAACGGTGATGATATTCACTTCTTCACTGTTTAGTTTGTTTAAAGCCGCATAAAGCGTCGATGATTTACCTGAACCAGTTGGACCGGAAATCAATACGATGCCGTTCGGCTTTTCAATTTCACGCATAAAGCGTTCCATATTCGTATCGTTGAAGCCAAGTTTCGAGATATCGGTCAAGTTCGCGCTTAGATCCAAAATCCGCATTACGATTTTTTCACCGAAAACAGTCGGCAACGATGACACACGCAGATCGATCGGACGGAAGTCGACATTCGTCTTGATCCGGCCATCCTGAGGAATGCGGTTTTCAGTGATGTCAAGATTTGCTAAAATCTTGATCCGCGCTGTGACCATTTGCTGCATCGTTTTCGGCAACGTGCGTTCAGTGCGGAGCGAACCGTCAATACGGTAACGCACCAGGACTTTATTTTCCTGCGGATCGAAATGGACGTCACTCGCTTTTTGCGATACGGCGTTTGAGAGAATCTGATTTACGAGGCGCACGATCGGCGCATCGAGGTCATTCAGTTCTTCCTGTTGCTCTTTGGTCACTTCCGGCAATTCATCCAGCAGGTCGTCGTACGATTCTTCATCATAATATTTCGCGATGGTTTTCATGATATCGTCTTTCGACGCGATTGCCGGCTCGATGTTGAAACCGGTCGTCAAACGCAGATCGTCGATCGTGATGATGTCCATCGGATCGGTCATGGCGATATACAATTTATCGTTTTCCCGCTTCAGCGGCACCAGCATCTTCCGCTTGGCGACTTCTTTTGGCACCATATTAAATAATTTCGGATCAAATGGATAACGGTAAAGCGTAACGTGCGGGATGCCAAGCTGTACTTCCAGTGTTTCGATCAATTGCTGTTCGGTGATGATCCCTCTTTGCAGGAGTGCATCCCCGATTTTCTGGTCGCTTTGCTTGCCCTCAAGTACGCTGAGTAATTCTTCTTCGGTCAATAGGCCTTGTTCGATCAATAAATCGCCAAGTTTCTTTCTTCTGACTGCCAAAGTCCCACCCCCTTCATAACGGTTAAGGATCAATCTGATTTCCACCTTTATCGTATTCTGGATCTTTCTCTTCATCATCAGGTATGCCGTCCAAATCGGAATCGATTACCGGATCTGTTGATGGCGGCGTGGTCGGCGTCGGCAACGGAATCACAATCGTGCCGTCCGGATTTTTTATCGTGCCATCAGGATGCGTGATCGTTCCGTCCGGATTCGTTATCGTTCCATCAGGATTGGCGACCGGAGCCGGTGCTTCCGCTTTCGTCAGCGGATACACTTCGATGCGGTGGACTGGCGGATAGAAATCCGTCGAAATGACTTCAACTTCCAGTTCTTTTCCATCCGACTTGATTGCGCGCGATACTTCCACGATTACACCGTCACTGCCTTCTTCTTCCACCACTGTGCCGGAAGTGACGAAAGCACTGAACTGGCGAATCAACCGCGGTTCAAGTTCCTGTTTGCCGCCGGTTAGGATTTCATACGTGTTCACAAACGGCATGCCGGCAATTTGTGATGTTAAGCGTGTACCGTCTGCTGATAATTGCAGATTGAAGGCACTCGCGTTAACGTTTGTGAATACAAAATCGATTCCGAGGTTCCGGTTGATTGCTGCTTCCTGTCCTAGCGGAATCGATGTAGGAACCACTGTGCCGATGCTGCGTTCGTCAACCAGGAAATTTGTCTTCAAAACCGATGAGTAGATAGCGGATGCGATTTCGGTCAAATCTTCATCCGTTACATCAGCCGGCTGCATTTCATTGATGAAATCAAGGAATGAAAACTGCGTGCCTGCTTCTATTTTGTAATCATTGAGAGCTTTGACGACTTCCTGCGCACCCGAACTGGAGAAAGAATGGCTCCAAGACGTTTCAGCTACAGTCTCATAACTGACGCCCAGCGTATCGTCGCTGATCGTCACTCGGCTCATCGCCTGGCCGGATTGTAAGGCAAGTTCCATTTTTTCATTGATAACTGTAATATCCGCTGCTGAAAAAACGGCTACCGGAAATTGTCGTTCAAGGAAAGTGCGCGTCGAATCTTCCGAAAGCTCGAAGACAAAATCATTTTGTGCACCAGTCTGTGCACTGGCTACCGTTTCGTCCAATAAAATCTTTGCATTGTCCAATGGATATGACGCCGTCACATCCTGATACGTGACAAGCAGTTCAGCAGTCGAGCGCCAGGATTCCACTTTGCCTGTGAACACCATGCGCGCATCCGTCAACTCCATATTGGAAACATCCGTCGTACCGATATATGTATTGCTCCCGAACTCCTGAGCCGGGAACAGCCATTTATCTGCAGCAAACGAGCCGGCGTTGGCAACGCCGAAAACCAGAAAAGCGGAAGAAGTGATCGTCAATAGGGTCTTACCAAATACCTGATTATCCAACTTAACGCTCCTCCCCGCCCACACCGATTGTCTGCATGGCAAATGATTTCTTCTCTTGTACTGGTTCATCGTATAGCGAACGTTCCGCTTTCACTGGCGCAGCATTCTCTTCAAGAGAACCTGTTTCCACATGAACCGCCTTTTGTCTTTTCTCTTTCCGCTCATCCGCGATACGGCGTTTCTCAGCCTTTTCCATTTCATCGATTTTCGCGTAAACAATCGCGCCAATCATTGAAATGGCGACAATTGCCAACAACGGAATGTAGAAAGCGAATTCAAGCATCTGAAGAAATGCTGAAACGAGTGCAGCAGCGACAATCGAACCGGCAATAAGCATTCTCTTTGGCAGAGGAGTCTCTTTAAACTGGAAGTAAGCAAGCGGCAGGATGAGCGCCGCTGTTATGACGGTGATGAAAATTTGGATCATATGTGAATCCCCCTTTGTTGGTGGTGCTTTTTCTGTTTAGTATTCGACGTCCATATCAAATATAGGGTCGAGGTTATCAACTACTGAAACATCAGTTAAATCTGAAATAGTATATTTTAACGTAAGTCCACAAGCACTTAAGAAAGTGGTATAGTCCAATTCTTTTACCACAGATTTATTTCTCTCTACAGCATTGTTCCCGGTTAAAACAAATTCCGCGTTTGTATTTCTGCTAAAATAGATCAATAATCCTCCGTCAGAAAACGTAGTTCTATTCTTTATATCTGCTAGATCGGTAGGATCAATTTTGTCTATATCAATACAAAATCTTGCCGATTCGCCCACATTAAAATTTTGATTAACATTACCGAAGTCTAGAGTTGACTGCGGCATAACTCCGTTTACTTCTTCACCACCCAATGCTATTAGGTTGGTGTTGACCATACCTTTAAAGTTAATCCTTACATCTAGTTCCTTTAGAACAATCGTTTGTTTGTCACCTGTTAAGTCACCTAAATTTTGAATGTTGTTATCAACTGACCACATTCCATTAATAATAAAGTTAACGCCTTCAAGATTATTCATATTATTACTTGCATCTATATCCCCCTCGGCAATCACCACTGAAATTCCATGAAATTCAAAACCATTACATGAATTCCCTGGGATACCGGGGCAAACATTAGATAAAAAGTTATCAGTATGAACTCTGAAATCGGCTGGATCCAATCCTTCTGCCAAAATATCGTTTATAAAGTCTTTGAGATTCTCACCTGAACCTAAGGTACATTCTATAATTCCAGTTGCAGTGCCTGCATCTACCTCTGCCAATAACTGAGCGCATGTTTTAGCTGGCATTTCTGAACTGAAAATGTCTGAATAGGTTATACCATCTTGAATTAATGTTTCGGTATAGATAGTTAGAGGATCCGATGGATTAAGAAAAGTCTCAGGGACTTCAATGCTAAAGATTGCTTCCAGAGTCTTTATCACTCCATCTGAACTTCCTTCCATTTCAAGCAGGACTTTAATCTCTCTTATCTTGGTATCTGTAACACCTACAGCTGAAACGTCTTCTCCCAGTTGATTGAGTTTAGTCGCAGTTGCCGATTTAATGGAATATTTGATCTGGTCTGCTGAAAACGGTAAAAATTCATCACCTTGCATATCCACTAATTCGTCCACTTTATTCAAGATCAAAGTGACGTATAAATTAAGCATTTCATTATCAATAGCTTTTTCTTTATTGGTTATTTCAAGCTGCTCATCACAAGTGGTGTCAGTTTTCGATTGGAAACAATTGCGCAATTCCAATAATTTGTCCCGTGTTTTACCTGTGACTTCTTTGGTAATCATCCTGAGGTCGCGCTGAAAATCCGTGGAGAAATATCGAACTCCCATTTCAGCAGAAGCGACCGCTTGATTAGAAGTATCAATAGTCTTCTCTTGCTTCGCATTGCTGAGAGAACCGGCCATAAATGTTGCAGAAATTCCAAGAAATAAAACAACCATTAATAGAACAACTAATAAAGCATAACCATTCTGGTTTTTAAAAAACTTCATCTTTTTTGCTCCCTTCGAATAATTAGTTGGTTATTATTCTAGTTAAAGAGGTTTTCAACTCAACTGATCTTGCAGTTTTAATGGGATCTGCTACTTTCAAGATGAAGTTAACATGCTGTTTTTTTGGTTCTATCATGGATGTGCTGCTCCAGGAAGAAAAGTCTGTTCCATTTATGCTGCCACTATATAGATATGAATTGTCAGTAAGCCTTGTAAAAGGTTCACAATCCACAACTCCTGTTAAGTCATTATCATTGCAAGTACTGATTTCGAGATTGCCTCCCATCAGCCGCAAGTAATAATAATCATTTCTTCTGTGTTCTGCTGAAAGTTTAGTAATTATAATATTTGCATCCTGTTGTAACATCGTTTTACTGGTCTCGGCTGCGCCATGCTTCATTCCAATCGTTAATGTGCTCCAAGCTGCAATCGCAATAACTGATACTAATGCCAGTGCAGCGACTAATTCCACGAGCGTAATGCCTTTCTCATTCATGCTCATAATCCTACACCAGCTTTCTAATTAATATCAGTCTCCTTATAAGGTATAAAAGAAAAAGTTTCACTGCTTAAACGATAAGTTCCACTACCCGGTTGCGTTTCTAAAAGTACTTGAAGATGTACTTTATGTAATTTCACGATGTCTTGTTGCGCGCAGCTGCTGGCGGAAGGCGGTGGAGCTGCAGGATCAGGTTTTTGATAAGCCTCGCATTCCAAATAAACATCGGCGATATACAGGTAATCGCTGGAACCAGTATTATAGAACCGTTTATATTCGGATGTTCCTGGATCACCTGCGTTCACTGTATAAGATAAACCTAAAAGCTTTGATTCAATTTCGCTTTCAGAAAGAAAATTTGGCGCCTCCCCATTTAAGGAATTATATTGTCTTTTCCACAAATCCTGCGCCGTTATCGTCGCCATCTCCTGCCTCGCCAAGTTCATGGTGTCCAATTTCGCTTCTGTCTTTTCATTAAATAATGTCATCTGCGGGAAAATCGTCATGATGCCGACAAACAAGATACCCAGAATTACCAGTGCTGCCAATACTTCGACCAATGTTAATCCTTTTTCATTGCTGCCTGAGCACTTCCTCATTCCCAACCCCCCATGGACTATTTAATCGTTAATGTACAAATATTGGAAATTTAGCCTACCATATGATTTAAATCCTAATTACTAACATTATTACACTTAAATTCTTTTCTTGCACTATTTTTTTGCATATTTTTCTGCTTTATTTCTTAGATATTTACCAAATATTTTTCTTGAATAGTAAAAAAGACTGAAAACCGGTGTTTCTCCGGCTTTCAGTCTATTTTGTGTAGGCTGCAACTTTATTTCTTCCCGCCTGTTTGGCTCCGATGTAGAGCGCGCGGTCAGCGTTGCGGATCATCGCCATGCCATCATCGCTGTCATCCGGTGCGGATGACACGCCGATACTCATGGTAATCTTGATCGGAATCGTGCTGCGGTCTTCATCCAGATCACTTTGGATCATGAATTCGCGTTTTTCGATTTCCTTGCGGATGTTTTCCGCAAATAACATTGCCAGCTCTTTACTGTAGTTTGGAAGGAGCACTACAAACTCTTCACCGCCGTACCTGGCGACAGTCCCTTCTTTTCCCACGATTTCCGTCAGCAGGTTGGCCAGGGCGACCAGTATTTCATTGCCGCTTTGGTGGCCGTACTTGTCATTGATGCCCTTAAAGCGGTCGATGTCCATCATGACAACGGACAGATTGCGCAGTTCGCCGCTATTGACCTTGGCCATGCTCTTTTCAAGAGCTTCATCAAGATAGCGGTAATTATACAATTTCGTGAGGCCGCAGCGTTCGCTTTTGGCAATGGCTTTTTGGATCAGCCCTGCTTTTTCCAGCGACACTGCAAAGTACGTACTCAGGATATCCATGATTTGCAGCTGATGATGGACGAATGCATGCTTACTTCTCGAACCCATCACAAGGACCCCTTCGATCCGGTTGTTCCGGGAAATCGGTGTCGCCATCAAGCTTTCAGTATCATTTGGCATATAGCCGCTAGCTATCCCTTTCCACTGCGCTTTATTGTCATAGATATAGGAAGTATTGTTGACAATCGCGTTGCCGGCAATGCCTTCATTATATTTAACAGGTTCAACGTCGAGTGATTGGAACTGATTATCTTCGAACATACGGAGCATTAGAAGTTTGCCGTCCCGGTAATCAATGACATAAGCATAATCCGCTTGGAATAAATCCGTTACCTGGATGACGAATTGATCCAGCACCTCATCTGTAGAAAGACGCGCCGCCAATTGATGGCCGATTTCACCCGCTTTTTTCAGATCGCTGTTCACTTTTTCCGAGTTATTATACATGCGCATGATGGCGGTCATCGTGAAGAACGGTATGCCCAGCAGCAATAACGCCGTCAAGCCGATATAGGTTTCAGAAATGTATAAGGCGATGGCAAGTGGAAAGACCAGCAATGTGATAGAAAAATCCCAGATCGTATCGGTCGAAAAGAAATCCTTGTGTTCACCGAGAATCCTTACATATACGTAGAGGATCAGCTGGTTCGAAACTACGGAAACCATTTGGAACAGCAATCCATATATCAGGATATGGCCAAGATCCAGTGAACCGATTTCGCCGCCCGCGAAGATGAAAGATAATCCGGCAAGTGAAGAAATCGCGAAAAACATCATGGAGTTGAATGGAATCCGGATGCTCAGGCTTTCGGAAGTGCGCAGCCTCAAGATTACGATCAGCATGGTGATCTGCGAAAGAATTACCTCAGCGAAAAGCCCATACTTCAGAAATACGGCGACTGTCAGCCATTGCACCAGATAAGTCGGTACACCATTGATGTTCATCGGCAGCAGACAGGCCAGGATGAAGAATGCCAGATAAGCAGCGGCATCAACCAGGGATATCGTTGGCGGCGGGAAGTATTGATAAATCAGGTAAAGGCCCGGTGGCACAATGAGAGCCCAGAGTGTCCACAGAACTGCTTTTCTTTTCTGTACATTATCCATAGCAACTTCTCCCCTACTAGGTTCTCTCTATTGCCAAAGAAATTTTGATTAATCGGGTCTGTAATGTTCAAACATCGAATAATTTCGTTTTCTCAGGATCGCTAAAAGGTAAAGTGAACCCGTGACTATTGTCACTTCATTTTTACTAGATACAGGTAATATATCACAATCATTTAGAATTGTCTTTATTTTACTACTACTTTTTGAAAATAAAATCTGTGCCGGTAAAGCCCGTTCATTTTCAAATTTCAGGAAGGTGAAATGGTCGCTTATGGTTTCCAGTTTCCGCAGTATCGCTCCGTGGTCTTTATCCTTTAACAAACCCATAACTATATGTATTTCGCGGTCCGGATAGATTTTTCGGACTGTTTCAACCAAAGCATCCACACTGGCTTCATTATGTGCGCCGTCGAAAATCACATCCGGATATACTTCTTCGAATCGGAAAGCCAGTGTCGCTTCGGATAAACCTAATATTCCCAAATGTTCTTTAAATTGGTTTTCTAATATGTTTTCAGCAACGAGCAATGCTAAATCAGCGTTTGCTTTCTGATGCTGGCCTTTCATTTTTAATTCACCTTCAAATAGGTCTTTAGACTTCAATATTTCCGAACTCATCTTTTCAGCAGTGGTACAGATTACCTTTTCCGCTTCTTCCGGCAGCTTCCCGATGGCTAACGGTTTCCCTTTTTTGATGATTCCCGCTTTATGCCAGGTAATTTCAGCAATTGTGCTGCCCAGGAAATTCGTATGTTCAAGTGATATGCTCGGTATGACGGAAATCAGCGGATCGATGACATTCGTGCTGTCAAAACGTCCGCCCATACCGGCTTCGATGATGATGAAATCCGGCTTTCTTCTATAAAATATGAGAAAAGCAGCGGCTGTCAGCAATTCGAAATCGGTCAATGGTGTCTGAACCTTCGACAACTGCTCAAATGCCGCTTCGAAATCCGCTTCCGTTGCCGGCTCCCGGTCTATCTGAATCTGGTCATGCACGTCTTCAATGGCAGGCGAAAAGAAATTGCCCACTGACTTGCCATGCTGCATAAGTATAGCGGCGATGAACGCCGCTGTAGAACCTTTGCCGTTCGTGCCGGCGATATGTATGAACTGATGATTTTCATGTGGATTGCCCAGTTCCTGCAGTGCTTGTTTTATTGCGTCCAAACCAGGTTTGATGGATGTGTCGGAGGCAATATTCCATTTTTCTTTATAATGATCAAGTCCCGTAATCATCGAAAACCTCTTTTCTTCCTTTAAACGTGATACAATTTTTTTATAAGTATAGCATGAAGGTGGTATGGAAATGGCCGTATGTTGGATCATTTATAATGGAAGTTTAATCTCCGAAAAATTTATCGACCAGGCGGAATTGGTGGCGGAAGCTGCCGAGAGAGCCGGTGTGAAAACGCGCATCATGAAAAATAATGATGTTGTGATGGATCTGTTGTCGGAAATGGCATTGCCTGATTTCGCGGTCATGCTCGACAAAGACATCCTGCTTGGCTATTTCCTGAAAAGCCGCGGCATCCCCGTCTACAACGATCCGGCAATCATCGACCTCTGCGACAATAAAGCCAAGCAATACATAGCGCTTGCGGCTGCCGGCCTCCCTATGCCGGCTACCATCATTGCGCCGAAAGTCTATCCCGCCTTCTCTATCCGGGAATCGGGTTATTTCGAGAAAGTGCTCGAACGATTCGGTCTTCCGATGATCATCAAAGAAGGACATGGTTCATTCGGCATGAAAGTTTATCTGATTGAAACAGAAGAACAGTTCTATGAAAAAGTGGAATCGCTCCGCGGCATCGATTTCGTATTTCAGGAATTCGTCGAATCCAGCCGGGGACGTGATATCCGCGTCAACATCGTCGGCGGTGAAATCGTCGCAGCCATGTACCGGGAGTCGAAAACCGATTTCCGCGCCAACATCACAAACGGCGGCGAAGCGTCCCCGATTGAATTGACGGAACAACAGAAAGTCATCGCCATTGCGGCAGCCCGTGCGACCGGTGCAATATTCGCCGGAGTCGATCTCCTGTTCGATATCGACGAACAGCCGCTGGTCTGCGAAGTGAACGCCGCCGCCCATATCCGCAATATCTTAAATGTCACAGGCATCAATGTCGCGGACGCCATGATCGCTTATATACTGGAGGACGTTCGATGATCCTATTGTACGAAACCGCGGACGCCAAGCGCAATGAAGCATTTATCCTGGAATTGCAGCGATTTGCCGATTTCGAATTGGTTTGCTGGGACGATTGGAGCGAAGCTGGACTGGATGGCCTGCTTGAGAAATTGAAGAGCCAGACTGTTCTGTTTCGCTGCCGTCGCCCTGAAGCAGCCCGTTATTTGGAAGACCGTGCCGTGCGTCTTGTGAACCGCGCCGAAGTGAACCGGATCGCCAATAATAAGTGGCTGTCTTATCAGCTGTTTCAAGTATTAGGGATTCCGGCGATCACCACTTACCGCGAACCGCAGGAATTTCCGTGTGTCATTAAGAGCGTCGACGGCCACGGCGGCCAGGAAGTTGAGATGGTGGAATCGGCTGATTCTTTGCCAGCTTTTTCTTCTGATGTTATCTATCAGCCGGTGGTCCCGCATACAGCCGACATACGCGCTTATGTCATTGGTGATGAAGTAGTTGGTGCTGTAAAACGCAGCTCGGAATCTTCATTCAAGAAAAACTTTTCGCTCGGCGCCGAAGTTGAGCGGTATGAATTAGATTCCATTCAGGAACTGCATGTATTGAAAATAGCCCGCGCCGTGAAAGCTGACTATATTGGCATCGACTTTCTTCTGCTGGAAGACGGCCGCCACCTCTTCAATGAAATCGAAGATCCCGTCGGTGCCCGCTCCTTCTACCAGACGCACGAAGATAATATCGCTGAACTATTGGTTCGGCATATAGAGAAAAAGTATGACTGACATCAACCTTCTTTCTTGGAGCGTGAAGGGCTTGGTTTGAAAAACATTCGCCGCGGCGAATGTTTCTGGGATGGTTCCCGCTGCGCGGAAACCATCCGATCCGATCGGGTTTTTCCTTGTATTGTGTTTCATTTGGTCGTTTGGGATTGTGAAATACGAGTGTGATTTCCAGTTAATTGGATGTACTGTCCATTAGAGTATGTTTACTGTCCATTATCAGCTGAATACTGTCCGTTAGAGCACAGTTACTGTCCATTAAGCATCCTTTACTGTCAATTACGTTTTTTAAGTTTAAGATTTATAAAAAAGAACAGTCATATTAGATAGGTTAGAGCTATCACCTTAAACTTAATTTCCAATATTTGGACTTACTTTCCAAAACACCTAGAATACTTTCCAATTGAACCCGAATACTTTCCAGTTCAGCCTAAATACTTTCCAATTTGGCTGTAATACTTTCCAATTTGATAACCTATGATAATGCAATATATTCTGTTTAATTTTTCCAGCTCAAAACCTATCTGACATGACTTCTTTCTCAAGTTGTTTCATAGATTTAAATACTATTTAAAAACCCTGATCATCTTCTGTAATTATAGAAGTTAATCAGGGTTTTTTTTATTATTACCTCTTCGATTACTGAGAAATCCCCAAAGATATGGAGCTAAACAGCGAAGACTCCCAGGCGACTAGGCGAAGTGACGAGATCCACTCGGGAGAGTGAAACGAGCCCGAGTTAGCTCGGCGCAAGCAGCCAGGAAAGCGAAGCTGTTTAGCGAAATATCTGTTTCCAAAAGTCTTAAAGATTCTTCAATTCCTCAATACGCTTTTCAACCGTCGCGTGTTTCTCCAGGTAATCCGCTTCTTTCGCGCGTTCCTCGGCCACAACCGCTTCCGGTGCTTTCGAAACGAAGCGCTCGTTCGACAATTTGCCTTGGACAAGCTTAACTTCCTTCGCCCATTTCTCCAGCTCTTTATTCAAACGTGCAAGCTCTGCATCGATATCGATGAGGCCTTCCAGCGGCATGAACAATTCCGCGCCGGACACTACAGCCGACATGGATTTTTCAGGAGCTTCGATATTCCGCCCGATCGTCAACGTTTCCGGGTTGCAGAAACGTTCGATGTAAGCCGAGTTCGCTTCCAGCACCGCGTGAGTTTCCGCGTCTTTCGCCGAAATCGTCAATGGCACTTTCTTGCTCATCGGCGACTGCACTTCAGCGCGGATTGTGCGTACCGATTTAATTACATCAACCAATAACTTCATGCTCGACGACTGGCTTTGATCGGACAATGACTCGTCCACTTTCGGCCACTCGGCAATCGTGATCGATTCACCTTGGGTCGGCAGGTTCTGCCAGATTTCTTCTGTGATGAACGGCATTAATGGATGCAATAAACGCATCGTGTTATCGAGTACATACGCAAGAACCGAACGCGTCATGCGTTTCGCGTCTTCGTCTTCACCGTATAATGGCAATTTCGCCATTTCGATATACCAGTCACAGAAATCATCCCAGATGAAGTTGTAAAGGAGACGGCCCACTTCACCGAACTCATAACGTTCAGCAAGCGATGTGACTTGTTCGATTGTTTCATTGAGACGCGTCAGGATCCACGAATCAGCTACAGATTTCTTGCCGCTTAGATCGATTTCTTCGTACGTCATGCCTTCCATGTTCATCAGGGCAAAACGGGAAGCATTCCAGATTTTATTGGCAAAGTTCCAAACGCTCTCCACCTTCTCCATCGAGAAGCGAAGATCCTGGCCTGGCGATGAAGCTGTTGCCAGGAAGTAACGGAGCGAATCGGCGCCGTACTGTTCGATGACATCCATCGGATCAACGCCGTTGCCGAGTGATTTCGACATCTTGCGGCCTTCCGCATCGCGAACGAGGCCGTGGATCAGCACATCGTCAAACGGTTTTTCTTCCGTAAATTCAAGCGCCTGGAAAATCATGCGCGATACCCAGAAATTGATGATGTCGTATCCGGTAACCAAAACATCTGACGGATAGTATTTCTTCAGTTCATCGCTGTCTTCCGGCCAGCCAAGCGTCGAGAACGGCCATAGCGCTGAAGAAAACCATGTGTCCAGAACGTCTTCATCCTGCGTCCAGTTTTCAGCATCTTCCGGCGCTTCGTGCCCTACGTAGATTTCGTTCGTTTCGTTATGATACCAGGCAGGAATCTGATGGCCCCACCATAATTGCCTTGAAATACACCAGTCGCGGATGTTTTCCATCCAGTGCAGATACGTTTTCTCAAAACGTTCCGGCACGAAATTGACGCCATTTTCGTCTTTCTGCAGATCCACCGATTTTTGCGCCAGCGGCTTCATGTCAACGAACCATTGTGTCGACAAGTAAGGCTCAACCACTGCCCCGCTGCGTTCTGAATGGCCTACGGAATGCAAATGCTCTTCAATCTTGAATAAAACATCCATCTCCTGCAGGTCTTTGACAATCTGCTTGCGGCATTCGAAACGGTCCATGCCTTCGTATTTGCCGGCATTTTCATTCATCGTCCCGTCTTCGTGCATGATCAATACGCGTTCGAGGTTATGGCGATTGCCGATTTCAAAGTCATTCGGGTCATGAGCTGGCGTAATCTTCACAGCGCCGCTTCCGAATTCCATATCGACATAATCATCCGCTACAATTTCCATTTCACGTCCGATAATCGGAAGCGTCACAGTTTTGCCGATCAAATGCTTATAGCGCTCATCTTTCGGGTGAACCGCAACCGCTGTATCGCCGAGCATCGTCTCCGGACGCGTCGTTGCGATTTCGATGTGGCCGCTGCCGTCTGTCAACGGGTAACGCATATGATAGAACGCGCCTTGCACATCTTTATAGATAACTTCAATATCCGAAATCGCGGTTTTTGTCGCCGGATCCCAGTTGATGATGTATTTGCCGCGGTAGATCAATTTTTTCTCGTAAAGCTTAACAAATACTTCACGAACCGCTTTCGACAAGCCATCATCCAGTGTAAAGCGCTCACGTGAGTAATCGAGTCCAAGGCCCAGTTTCGACCATTGCTGGCGGATATGCCCTGCGTATTCCTCTTTCCATTTCCATGATTCTTCAAGGAAAGCTGCGCGTCCAAGGTCATAGCGAGACTTGCCTTCTTCCTTCAGCTTGCCTTCAACCTTCGCCTGTGTCGCGATGCCGGCGTGGTCCATGCCCGGCAGCCATAGCGCGTCGTATCCCTGCATACGCTTCATACGCGTCAGAATATCCTGCAGCGTCGTATCCCAGGCGTGGCCCAGGTGCAGCTTGCCTGTTACGTTCGGCGGCGGAATCACGATGGTATACGGCGTCTTGCCGCTTTCGGGTTTAGCTTCGAAATACTTGTTGTCGATCCACCAATCATAACGCCCTTTTTCAATCGATTGCGGATCGTACTTGGTCGACATCTGTTCTGTCATAGAGATTCCTCCTCGTCTAGTCGCCGCGGGTTTTATTCGCATAGCGCTTGGTTTTGATGGGTTGAAGCATCTTCTTGAGCTTAAAAAAGGGTACAAAAAAACTCCTGTCGTCTCTACTTAAAGGACGAAGGAGTTTTCGCGGTACCACCTTTATACACAGGCTGAAAAAAGCCTGGCTCTCAAGTTCGATAACGGATTCGCATCCGGGTTCCGCTACTCGTGTTCACGGAATCTGCTCGGAGGTGACATTCAAATGCTGGTCCATGAAAACCTCTCACCACTCGGTTTCCTCTCTGAAATGCACGCACATTCTACTATCCTCTTCAACGCATCAGTATCTGATTAAATCCATTGTACTCAATTTCCTGTTTTAGCGTCAAGTTTTTTCAGCACATATGCCACTGCAGGCGCCGCAAGCAATAAAATAAAGAACAGGCGGAACAGATGGAAACTCGTGATGAGTGCCACATCCGCACCGGCAGCGAGCGCCGTAATCCCCATCTCGGCCATGCCGCCGGGTGCCGCGCTCAAGAAGAAATCGAGGAACAGGTACTCCGGAAGTAGTGCCGCTAAGATATAGGCAATAAAAACGGTAAACGCGATTAAGAGCACGTTATTGACCACAATCGCCAACGCCAGCCGCACGCTCATATTTTCGCGCAGCTTCTCCATCTGGAGGCCGAGATGTGCGCCGACGAGGAGTTGGGCCAAGATTGTGAGAAGCGGCGGCATCTCGATGAGCGTGCTGCCGGTGAAGGACTGGACGATTGCCATGACGAGAACGGGCGCCAGTAATTCCTTCGCAGGAAATGAAAACTTTTTCATGGATAGATAAATTAAAATACCGAGTATTATGGCAGCCAGAAATGCCATCGGTGAAAATGAAAAGTCGTTTGCCTGGGCGGCGGCTGATGTCGCCTCCCTGCCGACAAGAAATGTTGTCAGCAATGGCACAATCGTTACGACGAGGAAAATACGGAACGTCTGCATCACCGATACGACGGTGACATTGGCATTTTTGACTTCTTCCGAAATCAGCACCATCTGTGACAAGCCGCCCGGCATTGAACCGAGCAGACTCGTCTGCAGCGATTCGTTGGCCATCTTGCTGAATAACAGCCCGAATAATAATGCCGCGATGATGACGGACACCGTCATAAACAGCATGTACGGCAAATCCACCCACATCAGCAGCACCGACTCACGCGTAAATGACGCGCCGATCATGACGCCGAGGAGGATAAGGCCGATTGTCCGCAATATTCGCGGCCAGTAAAACTCCATTTCCGTAAACTGCCGGAGCAGTAAAAGTGCCAGCATCGGCCCAAGAAGCCACGGCAAGAACATGCCGACCTGCTGGAATATAAAGCCGGCCGCAAACGCGACCAGCGCTGTACGCAATAATTTCAAAACTTACTCTACCTTCTTTCGCAAAATAACCTGTCTTTCTATCCTAACAGATAAATTGCGGGCCGTGAAAACTTCTATGAGCGGTTTTAGGAGTTCTATGAGCACTTTTCGGGGTTCTATGATCACTCAGGGGATTCTATGATCACTTATTCGATTCTATGATCATTCAAATGATTCTAAGATCACTCGCTATTTTTTATTCCCCCTATTCACTAAGAAAGAGCAGCCAGATCCACCGGCTGCTCCCTCCTCTCCGCATTTTCGGACGAAGTCCTGTAATCGGCCCTTTCCTTACATGGAAAAACCCGATTACAAGCTTTTCGCAGGCGAAAAGCGAAAGTGCAAAGGGCATTGGACAGGAGGCTAGGCCGTTGATTGCGGTAAAACTCTATTTGTTTGCAGTATAACTGGCTTTGTTTGCGGTATATAGCTTGTTGTTTGCAAAATAGCCCCCGTTGTTTGCGATATAACTCTCTTTGTTTGCAGTATAAGCTAATTCCCCTAAAACTTACGAAAAAAACAGCCGGATAACTTACTCCGGCTGTCTCTCTTTATTTATTAGCGTGCCAGTTTTGCGAAGACGGTGTGGAATGCTTCCACTGTCTTGGCGATATGCTCTTCGGTATGAGCAGTCGACAGGAACATGCCTTCGAACTGGGACGGCGGCAGGAAGATGCCTTCTTCCGCCATCAATTTATAATAATCCGCGAACAGGTCCAGATCGGACGTTTTCGCTGAGTCGAAATCGACCACTTCTTCGTTCGTGAAGAAGAAACCGATCATCGAGCCCGCACGGTTTACTGTGTGCGGAATATTGTATTTTTCTGCGGCTTCACGGAAACCGGCTTCAAGCTGGTCGCCGCGTTCGATGAACATATTATAGCTATCTTCAGAGAGACGCGACAGGGTTTCGTAACCAGCGCGCATTGCGAGCGGGTTGCCTGAAAGCGTACCTGCCTGGTAAATCGAACCGCTCGGTGCGACCTGTTCCATGATTTCACGGCGTCCGCCGAATGCACCGACCGGAAGTCCGCCGCCGATGACTTTCCCGAGGCAAGTCATGTCAGGCGTCACACCGTAATAACCCTGCGCACAATTGTAACCGACGCGGAAGCCGGTCATGACTTCATCAAAGATGAGGACTGTGCCGTTTTCAGTCGTCAAGTTGCGGAGTTCCTGCAGGAATCCTTCGCTTGGCGGTACAACGCCCATATTGCCGGCAACCGGCTCAACGATTACTGCTGCCAGATCGTCGCCGAATTCTTTGAATGCGTGGCGCACACTTTCAAGATCGTTATAAGGAACAGTGATCGTGTTCTGCGCGATTGACGCAGGCACTCCCGGTGAATCCGGAAGGCCCAGTGTCGCAACACCTGAACCGGCTTTGATTAACAGGCTGTCGCCGTGGCCGTGATAGCATCCTTCAAATTTCAGGATTTTATTGCGTCCTGTAAAGCCGCGCGCCACACGTAATGCACTCATCGTCGCTTCCGTACCGGAAGACACCATGCGCACCATTTCGATGGATGGCACACGGTCCATAACAAGTTTCGCCATTTCATTTTCAAGGACAGTCGGTGCTCCGAATGAAGTGCCGAGTTCCGCTGTTTCCTTAATCGCTGCGACTACGTCCGGTTGGGCATGCCCTAAGATAAGAGGTCCCCATGAAAGCACATAGTCAATGTATGTGTTGCCGTCGATATCCGTAATTGTGGCGCCGCTGCCGGAAGCCATGAAAATCGGATCCATATTGACGGATTTGAATGCGCGGACAGGTGAGTTGACGCCGCCTGGCATCAATCCTTTCGCTTCTTCAAATGCCGCTTGCGATTTTTCGTATCCCATTTATTTCCCCTCCAGCCAGCGTACCGCGTCTTTTGCGTGATACGACATGATAATATCCGCGCCAGCACGTTTCATGCTGAGCAATGTTTCAAGGACGATTTTCTCTTCGTCGACCCAGCCGTTCAAAGCCGCCGCTTTGACCATGGCGTATTCGCCCGAAACGTTATAGGCGACGATCGGCAAGTCGAAGTTATCACGTACTTCACGGACAACATCCAAATACGATAAGGCCGGTTTGACCATCAGGTAATCGGCTCCTTCTTCCACGTCGGAAGCCGCTTCACGAAGTGCTTCCAGGCGGTTGGCCGGATCCATCTGATAAGTTTTGCGGTCGCCAAATTGTGGTGTTGAGTGGGCAGCTTCGCGGAATGGGCCGTAATAAGCCGACGCGTATTTCACTGCGTAGCTCATGATCGGGATATGCTGGAACCCAGCCTGATCCAGTCCGTAGCGGATTGCTGCGACAAAACCGTCCATCATATTCGATGGCGCGATGATGTCCGCTCCCGCTTTTGCCTGTGACACAGCTGTACGCGCCAATAGGTCGAGCGACTCGTCATTTAAAATGACCCCGTCTTCGATAACGCCGCAATGGCCGTGGTCTGTATACTGGCAAAGGCAAGTATCAGCGATGACAACCAAGTCCGGATGGCGCTCTTTCGCGAAACGGATGGCTTCCTGTGTGATGGCATGGTCATGATAAGCTTCAGAACCTACAGCATCTTTGTCGTTCGGCACACCGAACAGGATCACTGAAGGAATCCCCAAATCGACGACTTCGTCCAATTCCTCGCCAAGGCGGTCCATCGAAAAATGGAAAACGCCAGGCATGGATGAAATCTCCTGTTTAACGTTTTCGCCTTCGACGACGAAAATCGGGTAGATGAAATCTTCTTTATAAAGTCCAGTTTCACGCACCATGGCACGGATATTCGCAGATCCGCGCAATCTCCGGTGACGATTGAATTTCAAGTCTTTCATTCGTTACATCTTCCTTTCGCTATTTCATTGACGACGTCCACATACGTATAGGTCGCGGGAATAAAATCGATATGCCCGCCTGCATCCTTGATCGCCTTTTCGGTTACATGGCCAATTGCCGCAACCTCTATATCATTCCATCCCCCTCCCGCTTTCCGGTAAGCCGAAACAGCTGAGGGGCTGGCAAAGATGATGGTTTGGTGTTTCATTTGGGATAGTTCTTCTGCGTTATCCAATTTCAGGTTCGTGTCGTAGATGATCCATTCGTCGACAGGCAACGGCATGGACGAGATGGTGTTCTTCGCAAGCGCACCTTTGATGAAAAGACATTTTACGCCATTAGCAACAGCTGGAAACTCCTCGACAAAACGGTCGGCACTGTAGACGGTCGGTATGAAATCCACCCGATAGCCGTTGTTCTCGAGAACTTCCGCAGTCTTTTCACCGACAGCCGCTATTTTCGGCACATTGTCTGCATGCAGCTGGCAGAAAGCTTCCGCACTTGTGCGGCTCGTAAAAATGAGCCACCCGTATGCATCGAAATCCGGTTTGTCCGTTTGACGGACCGATGTTTCAATAAGCGGCAGGTAAATTGCCTTGCCGCCCAGTTCTTCGATTTCACCTGCAGCTTCTTCCGGAAAGTTTGAACCAGTAAAAACGATCGTTTTGCCTTCGAGCGATCTTTCGTTTTTACACATTGCTCTCAGCAATGACACGCTGAATCAGGTCATAACCGCCTTGGCCGCTGATCTTATCAGCAACGATGCGTCCCGCTTCAACCGGATCTTTGCTTGTCGCCGTTTCTTTATAGACCTGATCTGCTTCAGGTGAAGAGATCAATCCCGTAAACGTGATTTCACCTTTATCGACCGTTGCATAGCCCGCAATCGGAACCTGGCAGCTGCCGTTCATATCTTTCAGGAATTTACGTTCAGCGTTAACCGCCAGCATCGTGTCTTCATCGTTCACTTTCGCGAGTTCAGCTAATAATTCTGCATCATCTTCGCGGCATTCAATCCCTAGAGCGCCTTGGCCGATCGCCGGCAGGCATTCTTCGATGCTAAGGAATTCGGTAACGATCTCGTCTTTCCAGCCCATGCGTTTCAAGCCGGCTGCCGCCAAAATGATGGCGTCGAATTCACCGGATTCCAATTTTCCAAGGCGTGTGTCGATATTGCCGCGGATCCACTGGATATCAAGGTCCGGACGCATCAACAATAATTGCGAACTGCGGCGCAGGCTGCTTGTGCCCACTTTCGCGCCGACTGGCAGATCCATGAATTTCACGTGGCCATTGGCAATAAAAGCGTCGCGCGGGTCTTCACGTTCCGGCACACAGCCGATGACGAATCCTTCCGGAAGAACAGATGGCATGTCTTTCATGCTGTGCACAGCAAAATCGATTTCTTTATTAAAAAGCGCCTGCTCGATTTCTTTGACGAATAAGCCTTTGCCTCCGACTTTCGATAGCATGACGTCCACAATGCGGTCGCCTTTAGTCACGATTTCCTTTATTTCAAATTCAAAAGGGGCTCCTGCCGCCTTCAATCTATCGATAAACTGATTTGTCTGCGTTAAAGCAAGCTTGCTTCTTCTAGATCCTACAACGATTTTTCTCAAATGAATCCTACCTTTCTTTAATACCAAAAATGAAATTCCGATAAACGGCTGCCGAGAAAGAAATTAATCAGCAGCACTAAAAACGCATAGATATGGGCCAATGAATAGGACATGCCATTCAATGTGCCTTTCTGGTGGCGCCACAGGATTATACTGTAGACGACCACGAGTATAAATGAACCGACGATCTTCAAATCGAAAATCGAGAAATCAAAGAGCGCTATGTACGCCCATTGCAGGCCAAGTACGAGCGACACGAACAGCAGCGAAATGCCGACGCCGATCGAAATCGACATCCCTCGCTCAGTCTGTCCGAGTGACGGCAGGCTGTTCCATTGCTTAGTCCATTTTTTGCGTTTCAAGAGCCTGTATTGCAGCACATTGAGGAGCGAAAAGACGAACGACAGCGAAAATGCCGCATAGGAAAGAATCGCGAAACTGATATGAATCAGCAGCAATTCGGAGATCAATGATTCCCCGACCGGCGACCGCTCAATCTGGACCGGCGCGAATGTGTGGATTGTCATGAAGATGAATCCGATGATGTTGATCAGGAATACCGCGAAATCGAACCGGTAGAAAATCCTGAGTACGAGCGACAGCGTGACCAGCAGCCAGGCATAGAAATAGATGCCTTCAAATAAGGTCAGCACCGGAAATCTCTGTGTTTCCATCATATAAAATATCAGGAACACCGTCTGAAGCAGCCATACGCCGCCAAGCAGCGACATGGCAATCTTCGCCGCCTTCTTCTCTTTATATACATAATCCAAAAAATAAAAAACAAGGCTGACAGCATATAGAATAACCATAGCTTCGTGCAGCCTTGCCATTGTTATATCAGCCATCCCATTCCCCTTCATTTCCATAGTTAAAGGCGCTTCGTCTCTACATTTTAACATATAGATCCGAAAACGCCTCTTTCCAACCGATTAAAATGAATATCCGGGTGATTCCTGTTTCTGCTGTTGCTTCTGTTTTTCTTCAGCAGCTTTCTCAGCTTTTACCAACGCCGCTTTTGACTGCTGTTCAATCTGTACTTGCACTTCATCTTCAATGCCGAAAATCTGCTGGAACAACTCAAGCTGTTCACGTGATTTAGGCGCTCCGGCCATTTCCTTCGCTTGAAGGATCGGCTCTTTCAGCAATTGATTGATGATTGATTTTGTATGTTTGTTCAGGATTTTCTTCTCACGGTCAGTCAGGTCCGGCATCTTGTTCTCGATGCTCGCCATCGTTTCCGCCTGGATTCCAAGCGCTTTTTCGCGCAATGCCGAAATCACCGGAACTACGCCAAGAGTCGTCAGCCAGTCATTGAATTGATGTGCTTCCTTATCAATCATGGAAACAATCTGAGTTGCAGCGCGTTCGCGTTCCGCCAAGTTGGCGTTGACGATGCCTTGCATATCATCGATATCATAAAGGAATACATTCGGCAAATCGCCGATGCGCGGATCCATATCACGCGGCACAGCAATATCCACAAGGAATAAAGGCTTGCCTTTGCGCAGCTTCTCAACAAATTGCATAAGCTCCAAATCGATTACGAAGTCCTGTGCACCTGTAGATGAAATGAGGATATCCGCATCCAATAATGCGCACTGCAGTTCATTCAGCGGCTTCGCTTTGCCGCCAAATTTATCAGCCAGTACTTCCGCTTTTTCGAATGTGCGGTTAATGACCGTAATGCGGTCCGCTCCGCTGCCTTGAAGATTCTTAATCGCCAGTTCGCCCATCTTGCCGGCGCCAAGGATGACAACATGCTTGTTTTTAAGCGCGCCAAAAATCTTTTTGCCCAGTTCAACTGCCGCATATGAAACCGATACGGCATTTTCACCGATCGCCGTTTCAGAATGCGCCCGTTTTGCAAGCGTCACCGCCTGCTTAAATAATTGGTTGAAAACCGTACCCGTCGTGCCGATTTCCTGGCCGGCAAGGAAACTCCCCTTCACCTGTCCAAGAATCTGCGTTTCGCCAAGAACCATCGAATCGATTCCCGCTGTAACACGGAACAGATGCTCGACAGCCTCATCTTTTTCATGCACAAATAAATACTGTGAAAACGACTCCTGCGGAATATCAAAATAATCCGCCAGGAATTGCTTCACATAGTATTTGCCTGTATGGAGCTGGTCGACCACCGCGTAGATCTCCGTGCGGTTGCACGTAGATACGATGACGTTCTCCAGTATGCTTTTTTGTTTATTCAAAGCCTGCATCGCCTGTGGAAGCTCATTTTCGATGAACGACAACTTCTCGCGGATTTCCACGGGTGCAGATCGGTAGTTCACCCCGACTACTAATGTATGCATGGGTTCAAAACACCTTTCACGTTCCATATTTCATATATATAAGTATACCACTATCAATGCTTTATAAGCTTTTGAAATTGTGAACAAGCAATGAAGATATGCTATTTGTCCCAAAATAATGGTCAGTGGAAAGCAAGCTCCGCACTGATTAAAGTTTCTCTTTATAATGATTATAAACTAATTCTAGCATTGGGAATATTGCAGGACAAGGATAACGCTCGTATTCGAATTTGTCAGTTTACTTGGGGAATGAAATCGGTTTTTTGGAAAGATGGGAGCGGGTTTGGAGGTTCTAAAATTGCTTTTCGGGATTCTATGATCACTTATTCGATTCTATGATCATTCAAACGATTCTATGATCACTCAGCTGAAAATTGACCGGATCAGCCGACTCATCCACCACTATCATTATCACCAAAAGAAAAGACATTTGATTTGAAAGCAGTCCGCATCCGCGGACTGCCCAGTGGGCGGGGTCCCCCCACCCGAACTTAGCCATTCAGTTTTTCTCCATAAAAAAAAGCGCAGCCTCAGCCGCGCTCCCCTTCTTACATTCTGCTTTCGATTTCTTTCCAGGCTTCGTCTTTGCCGAGTCCTGTTTCGGATGAAAAGACGATCAACGGATCCGACTTCTCCATTTCAAGCGTGTCACGGACAATTTTCTTATGCTTGTCCCATTTGCCTTTTGGAATCTTATCCGCTTTCGTTGCGATGATGATGCACGGGATGTCGTAATGCTTCATGAAATCATACATCGCGATATCGTCACGGCTCGGCGGATGGCGCAAATCGACAATCTGAATCACAGCCCGCAACGGTTCGCGGTCCGTGATATAGCGTTCAATCATCTTGCCCCATGCTTCTCGTTCACCTTTTGAAACTTTGGCGTAGCCGTAGCCGGGAACATCCACATAGAATAGTTTTTCTTCTATCTTATAGAAATTCAGCGTCTGCGTCTTTCCGGGTTTCGAAGAAATACGCGCCATACTTTTACGGCCGATCATTTTATTGATAAATGAAGATTTACCGACATTCGAACGTCCCGCTAAAGCGAATTCCGGCAGGCCGTCTTCCGGATACTGATCCGGACGCACGGCACTGATTACTAGTTCTACGTTATTAACTTTCATTTGTTTACTCCTTCTAAAGCGATTTCAAGCGCTTCGTCTGCCTCGGATACAAATTTGAACGTCAATTGTTCGCGGACTGTTTCCGGAATATCTTCGATGTCACGTTCGTTGTCCTTCGGCAAAATGATAGTAGTGAGCCCAGCGCGGTGTGCGCTCAATGTTTTTTCCTTCACGCCGCCGATCGGCAAGACGCGGCCGCGCAATGTAATTTCTCCTGTCATCCCCACTTCGCGGCGGATCGGACGTTTTGATAATGAAGACACCAATGCAGTCGCAATGGCGACACCCGCAGATGGGCCATCTTTAGGTACAGCGCCTTCGGGAACGTGGATGTGTATATCATGGGATTCGTGGAAATTCGGATCCAGGCCAAGCGATTCAGCTCTTGAGCGGACAAACGATAAAGCTGTCTGCGCCGATTCCTTCATGACATCGCCGAGTTTACCAGTCAACTGCAATTTCCCTTTGCCTGGTGATAACGATACTTCGATCTGCAGCGTGTCACCGCCGACAGTCGTATAGGCAAGCCCCGTTGCAACACCGATCTGGTTTTCCGTCTCAGCCATGCCGTAACGGAATTTGCGTTTGCCGAGATACTCCTCGACTTCTTTCTCCGTAACTTCCACAGCTTCCGTCTCTTTTGATACGATCTGCTTGGTCACTTTCCGGCAAATCGCTGCCAGCTGGCGTTCAAGTCCACGGACGCCCGCTTCACGAGTGTAGTAACGGACGATGGACAATAAAGCCTCATCTGTAAACTGCAATTGTTCAGCAGTCAAACCATGCTCTTCCAATTGCTTCGGCGCCAGATGGTTTTTCGCAATCTGTGTTTTCTCAGCTTCTGTATAGCCAGCGATCGAAATCACTTCCATGCGGTCGCGCAGCGGTCCAGGAATGGAACTGAGATCATTCGCTGTCGCAATGAAAAGCACATTCGAAAGATCATAGGTTTCTTCAATATAATGGTCGCTGAATGAATTGTTCTGTTCAGGATCCAGCACTTCCAGCATTGCTGAAGAAGGGTCTCCACGGAAGTCATTCGACATTTTCTCGATTTCATCAAGAAGGAATACCGGATTGACCGTCCCCGCTTTTTTCATTCCTTGGATAATACGTCCCGGCATCGCCCCGACATACGTACGGCGATGGCCGCGGATTTCAGATTCATCACGGACGCCGCCAAGTGAAATACGGACAAATTTCCGGTCGAGCGATTCAGCGATCGATTTTGCCAAAGACGTTTTACCGACACCTGGTGGTCCGACTAGGCACAAAATCGGGCCGCGCAGTGATTTCGTCATCTGCTGAACTGCCAAATATTCGAGGACGCGTTCTTTGACGCTCTCCAATCCGTCGTGATCCCGGTTCAATACTTCTTCAGCATATTTGATATCCAAACGGTCTTCCGTTTTCTCAGACCACGGAATCGTCACGAGCCACTCGATATAATTACGGATAATGCCGCTTTCCGCTGCTGCAGAAGGCAGTTTTTCGTAACGGTCAAGCTCTTTAAGCGCCGTCTTTTTCGTCGATTCCGGCATGCCAGCTGCGTCAATCCGCTTTTTCAAGTCGGAAATTTCACCCGTTTTGCCATCTTTGTCTCCAAGTTCCTGTTGGATCGCCTTCATCTGCTCGCGCAAATAAAATTCTTTTTGCGTCTGCTCCATCGCTTTTTTGACGCGCTGATTGATGCGTTTCTCCAAGTCGATGACTTCGTGCTCATTGTGCAGACGCCCAATCAGCATTTCAAGACGCTTGCTGATATCAAAAGTCTCAAGGACTTCCTGTTTGCCAGCCATTTTCAGCGGCAGATGAGAAGCGACCATATCCGCCAGGCGGCCAGGCTCTTCAATATCCGCAACCGTTTTATAGGTTTCGTTGGTCACTTTTTTCGACGCTTTGGAATATTTCTCGAAATGCTCGAGCAATAGACGCATCAACGCATCCTGCTCCGCATCCCGTTCAGTCTCATCAGGGAATGAAGTCACTTCCACAACTGCGAAGTTTTCTTCTTCTTCATAAGACTTCCACTGACCGCGTTCCAGTCCTTCGACCAGCACACGGATTGTGCCATTCGGCAACTTCAGCATCTGTTTCACATACGCCATCGTGCCGATTTTCTGCAGATCCTCTTTTTCAGGCTGCTCGACACTGATATCCTTTTGAGTTGCAAGGAAGACGATATTATCTTCCAATAATGCCTGTTCCAGTGCAGCCACCGAACGCTCGCGTCCGACATCAATATGCAATACCATAGTCGGGAAAACAAGAAGTCCGCGCAGCGGCAATAAAGGCACTCGTTTTGTAACTTTCTTCTTAGCCATCTATAAGCCACCTCCGGGTGTGTGTATCTATTCCATACAATAAAATTTCAAAATCGATATTCCGCAAAACAGCTCCGCTTTCCTGGGGGCTTGCACTGAGCTTACTCGGGCTCGCTACCCATCGCTCGAGTGGATCTCAGCACTTCGCTCGAAACGGAGTTGGAAAGCCAACTCCGTTTCTGTTCCCCTGGGAGTCTTTGCTGTTTTGCTCCATATCTAAGTGAACCAATTTAAGATGAATGAGCGAAAGAAGGCGACTCCTGCGGGATACAGAGCGTGTCCTGAGACCCCACAGTGAGCGAAGCGAGCGAGGAGGCTCAGGCCGCTCCCCGCGGAAAGCGTCCTTCTGGAGCGAATTCATCTAAAAAACCAAAAAAATGGACTGAGCCCAGACCGCGCGGATGTGCACAATCTGAGTCAGCCCATATCATCCTAAATTATGCGGATGTTTTCTCATTATTATCTGCAATGTATTCAGAGCCATCTTCCAAGATGAGTTTTGGCTGAACTTTATCGGTAATCGTCTCTTTTGTGATGACACATTCAACGATGTCTTCGCGTGAAGGCAAGTCGAACATGACATCCAGCATGACGTTCTCGATGATCGAACGAAGTCCGCGGGCACCTGTTTTGCGTTCAATCGCAAGTTTGGCGATTTCAACCAGTGCTTCGTCTTCGAACGTCAATTCAACGCCATCAAGCTCCATCATTTTCTGGTATTGCTTGATCAAAGCATTTTTCGGTTCAGTCAAGATCTGCACCAATGCTTTTTCATCCAATTGTTCAAGGCTAGCCAATACCGGCAGACGGCCGATGAACTCAGGAATCAGACCAAACTTAAGCAAGTCTTCAGGAATCAATTGGCTGAGCAATGATTTGTCGTCAAGCTCTTCTTTGTTTGGATCCGCACCGAAACCGATGACTTTATTGCCAAGACGGCGTTTGATGATTTGGTCTACTCCGTCAAAGGCTCCGCCCACGATGAACAAGACATTCGTCGTGTCGATCTGGATGAATTCCTGATGAGGATGCTTGCGTCCGCCTTGCGGTGGAACACTTGCAGTCGTACCTTCAAGAATTTTCAGCAATGCCTGCTGAACGCCTTCACCTGATACGTCACGAGTAATTGACGGGTTCTCAGATTTACGGGCCACTTTATCGATTTCATCGATATAGATGATGCCTTTTTCAGCACGTTCCACATCATAGTCTGCTGCCTGAATCAGTTTCAACAGAATGTTCTCGACGTCTTCACCGACATAGCCGGCTTCAGTCAGAGATGTTGCGTCCGCAATAGCGAAAGGAACATTCAGGATACGGGCCAAAGTTTGGGCCAATAAAGTTTTACCGCTTCCTGTTGGTCCGATCAATACGATGTTCGACTTGGAAAGCTCGACATCATCGATCTTACTTTGCGAATTGACACGTTTGTAGTGGTTGTAAACAGCGACGGCAAGCGATTTTTTCGCTTTGTCCTGGCCGATTACATAGCCGCCGAGGATATCCATGATTTCCTTCGGTTTAGGCACTTCCTTGAATTCCACTGCCTCTTCGGTACCAAGCTCTTCTTCTACGATTTCCGTACAAAGCTCAATACATTCGTCACAAATATATACACCCGGTCCTGCAACCAGTTTACGAACCTGCTCTTGTGGTTTGCCACAGAATGAACATTTTAGATGGTCTTTTTCGTCATTAAATTTGAACAATGTATTCACCCCTATTCAAGCCATAATCTTACAAGATTCTATAGCTTTGAGCAACTAATTAGATTCATGCCGCTGCGCAAAGCCTATGTGCAAACAATTATCTTCTATGTAGAGAAAACAAGGCGCGTCTCCGCGCCTTGTTCTTATTAAAACTTATGTGTTATGCAATATTAGTTGATTTTAGCGTTTTCTACAAGGAATTCAACAGTGTTCTGCATGCGGATATCATTTTCAAGCATTTCAGTGCCGCCTAATGCAGCTTTGATCTGCTCGATATCCATGTTGAATTGGCCAGACATCTTCTCAAGTTCTTTGTCGATGTCTTCAGAAGTGACTTCCATGTTTTCAGCTTTTGCAATCGCTTCTAGCGTCAATGATACACGTACGCGAGTTTCCGCGTCGCCTTTCATCTGCTCGCGAAGAGCCGCTTCGTCCTGTCCGGAGAACTGGAAGTAAAGCTCAAGATTCATGCCTTGTTGCGTCAAGCGTTGTTCGAAGTCCTGCATCATGCGGTCCATTTCAGAATCGATCATTGCTTGCGGGATATCGATTGTTGCGTTTTCAGCAGCTTTTTGCACCAATTCGTCGCGTACAGCCGCATCAGCGTTTGAAGCTTTTTCAGCTGCAGCCGCTTCTTTCATTTTTGTGCGAAGTTCATCAAGGCTTGATACTTCAGCATCGATTTCCTTAGCGAACTCGTCGTTCAACTCTGGAAGCTCTTTTGCTTTAACTTCATTCACTTTCACTTTGAACGTTGCAGCTTTTCCTGCAAGTTCAGCAGCGTGGTATTCTTCAGGGAATGTTACTTCAACATCTTTTTCTTCACCTGATTTCACGCCTACCAATTGCTCTTCAAAGCCTGGGATGAATGAATTCGATCCGATTTCAAGAGAATAGTCGTTTCCTGCTCCGCCTTCAAAAGCTTCGCCATCGACGAATCCTTCGAAATCGATCACTGCAGTATCGCCTTCAACGATCGCTTCGTCTTCTTTAACAGCAAGTTCAGCGAAACGCTCCTGGTTCTCTTTCAATTTTTCTTCGATTTCTTCATCAGTCACTTCAGTTTCAGGTTTTGAAACTTCAAGTCCTTTATATTCACCAAGCTCAACTTCCGGTTTAACCGTCACTTTTGCAGTGAATACAAGCGGCTGGCCTTTTTCGATTGTTTCAATATCGATTTCAGGGCGGTCAACTGGGTTGATTCCCGCTTCTTCAACAGCGTTTGCATAAGCATCCGGCAAGATGAAGTCCAAAGCATCCTGGTAAAGAGATTCTGCACCGAAACGTTTTTCGAACATTTGGCGCGGCATTTTCCCTTTGCGGAATCCTGGTACGTTGATTTCTTTTACGACTTTCTTGAACGCTTTGTCCAGTCCGGCATTAACTTCTTCTGCTGGAACTTCAACTGTAAGTGTTCCTGTGTTACCTTCTTGTTTTTCCCATTTTGCTGACATATATAAGCCCTCCAAACATTTTTTACAAAAGTCATTCATACGTTTATACGAATTTTGACAACTTCAATATTATATCACACATGATACGAGGTTCAACTATTTCTATCTGTTACGCATTTCAAACCACATTTCCGCTTGCATCAACAGATTTTGCAGGTCTTCATCACTCGTCTCGTCCGCTACGCCTGTGAACAATAAATCCAGATAGGACATATAGGCTTCCGCCACTTCTTTTGCATCGTACTCATCCATCAGGAAAGGATAGAACAGATAGACATGTCGTTCAAACAGTTCGTTCGCCATTTCCAGGCGTGTCGGATCCTTCGCCAATTGCTCGGCAAAAATCGTTTTTATGTCGTGTACACGCGGGCTTTCCTGAGGATCTGTAAGGTCTGAGATATTGAACTCGCCGATATAATGAAACTTATGTATGTTGACCTTAGCTATTATTTTTTCCTGCTGCATGATGAATAATATGTATGTCTTCGCCAATAAATCAATTTCCGGATGTTCGACGAGTGCAATCAGCTTATCTTTCAACGGCTTGAACGACGATGGCGGCAATTCCATCACTTTGCGTTCCTGCTCATAAGGATTCAATTTCAGAAAAACTTCCGGCGTAAACTGGTCAGCGTCGATCTTTTCGATCGATTTCGAGGCGATCCGCTCATTGAGGTCCCGCAGCAGATGAAATTGTTCCAAACGTTCTTCTGGCAAGACTTTCTCATCGATCAGCGCTTCGATTACCCGCTCCGCTTCTTCAAATTCCCGAACCTGCATCAATATGCTTATGTATAATTCCATCGTTTCAAGGTAATGGATCGGTCCGACTTTCAGCAGCTCACGGCACACTTCCAGCGCTTCATCGTAATCGCCAAGCTCATATAGGCAATAGGAATAAGCCCCGAGCGCAGCCGGATGCTCCGGTTCATAGGTCAGCACCTGATAAAGACCATCCCTCGCTTCCTCATAACGCTCCTGCTTCAGCAGCGTCATCCCTTCTGTCAGCAGCCGTTCAATCGTAGTCGGAAAAACGACGACGTTGCCTTTCCGCTTTAATTCCCTGTATTTTTTACGCATCTTATCACCTCCGTCGCGCAATTATTGTCTATACCCTTGAACATTGCCTATTTCACAAGATTTAAACCTTTTGCGGCGGTCCCCGCATTTATTTTACTATACCACTTACTTTATCATTTTATGAATCGAATAAAATAAAAAATCCTTCCCCAACAGGGAAAGATTTTTCAGGAGTTAATCGCCGATAGACAGTGAGTAGGCCATGTATGCGCCGACTTCACGGAAAAAGAACGGCACGATCGTCGTCAGTGAATTGTATTCGGAAGTCGTAGTCGGTGAAGTGAAAGCTTCGAAGCCGGTATCCTCAGCCATCTGCAGCGCACGTTTCATATGAAGCGGATCGCTTACCACCAGAAAATCCGTCAGTTCATGCAACTCGGCGATTTCAGCAACGAAGCGGAAGTTTTCAATCGTCACCATGGAACGATCTTCTATGTAAATATCTTCTGCTGGGACATTATGCGCTATCGCATAGTTTTTTGAAACAACCGCCTCAGCCAGTTCCGAACCATTGGTCTTGCCGCCGGTAAAAATGATCTTTTCGACATAATCGTTTTCATATAGCCAAATGGAGTGATTGATCCGTTCACGGAGCACAGGCGATGGTTCGTCCCCCCACACCGCGGTGCCCAACACGATGGCGGCATCCGCCTTCACGAGCTCGGAAGTTTTAGCATAAGTCCATATATCATAAGCGGCGGTGCCGCTGAATCCCACAAGCAATATCAAAGCAGCGATCACTATTTTAACCGGCAGTTTCGTCAGCAATTCCAGTTCATCCTTCTTTCTCTGATTCATCTATAATCACAAAACAGTTTAGCAAATCCGGTTGTTCGATTGGAAGGGTTTCTGAAAAAATAATTTCATTTTTTTCTGCCGCTTCACACAATGTCCAAACATACAAAAAGCCCTCCAGCCGATGACCGGCTGAAAGGCTTTTCCATAATTACGTCCCAGGAGCGATTCGAACGCCCGACCGACGCCTTAGAAGGGCGTTGCTCTATCCAGCTGAGCTACTGGGACATGACTTTCTGCTCAATGCAATGGGAACTGTGAACAGCTCGTTTTGCATTCTATTTCGAAAGACAATTTTAATTATAGAAATCTTTTATGGAAATGTCAACGCTATTTTAAAAAAACATTTCAAATCTGTCAAAATCAGTGGTGGCTCAGTTGCCGGACAAGCCAGGCATCGCTTTCCCTAATTCCCGAATAGCATTTCCGCGATGGGAAACCGATGCTTTCTCAGAAGGTTTCATTTCGGCCATCGTTTTATCCAAAGCCGGCACATAAAAAATCGGATCATATCCGAATCCGTTCTCACCTTTTCTTTCATCTGTGATCAAGCCCTCACAGGTTCCTTCAAAAAGGATGGTTTCCTTGCCAGGTGACGCCAAAGCCAGGACGCAGCGGAAACGCGCTGTCTTTTCACTATCCGGCACCTGGACCATTTTCTGAAGGACTTTATCGATATTGGATTCATCGTTTCTTTCATCGCCTGAATAGCGGGCTGAGTAGACACCCGGTTCGCCGTCAAGCGCATCGATTTCAAGGCCGCTGTCATCGGCGATGACAGTCGCCTGCAATTCTTGCGCAATCGCCTCCGCTTTCAGAATGGCATTCGCTTCGAAAGTTTCACCGGTTTCCTCGACATCCATATGTGGAGCAACATCATGCAAAGTCAGTACTTTATAGCCCATCGGTTCAAGCAATTGTTCAAAATCTTTGGCTTTGCCTTTGTTTTTCGTCGCAATGATTATCTCTTTCATAATTCCGACCTCGTTTCTTCTCCGATCCGGAGTGCGGTTTCACCAAGAATTTCTTTCTGCTTTTCAATCAATTGACGGATTCCCGCTTCACCGAGATCCAGCATTTCGTTTAACTGGACACGAGTAAAGGTTGATTCTTCTCCTGTACCCTGCAGTTCCACAAAATGGCCTTTGCCTGTCATCACCAGGTTCATGTCAACTTCAGCAGTTGAGTCTTCACTGTAATCCAAATCCAAGATGGCGCCATTGTCTTTTGTGATGCCGACGCTAGTGGCCGCCAGGAAATCCGTTACCGGGAAAGCTGTCAACTCGAGTTTGCTGATGGCCATGACCATCGCCACAAATGCTCCGGTAATAGAAGCTGTGCGAGTTCCTCCATCTGCCTGGATAACATCGCAATCGAGCCAAATCGTGCGTTCACCCAATTTTTCGAGATCGACCACCGCACGCAGCGCGCGGCCGATCAGGCGCTGGATTTCCATTGTGCGTCCACCTATTTTGCCGGCTGACGCTTCACGCCGGTTGCGGCTGCCTGTCGCCCGCGGCAGCATGGCATACTCGGCTGTGATCCAGCCTTTCCCCTGGCCGCGCAGGAAACCGGGAACTTTTTCTTCTATTGTCGCAGTACAGATCACCTTTGTCTGCCCTACCGTAATTAACACGGACCCTTCAGGATGGATCAGATACTCTGCCTGCATATTGACCGGACGCAATTGGTCCGCATTTCTTTCGTCTGCTCTTGTCATGGATATCCTCCTTATATTTACTCGATTAGCGTACCATATTTTATTGGGACCGACAAAAACCTGACGGCTGCGCCATCAGGTTTGAGGGAATTTTATTGAATGGATGACCGGTTTGTCGATCTCCAGCCATTTCTTGATGATCGTTTCAAATATCGAAGTGGAACCTGATGTATAGAATTTATGCACTGGCCGCTTGTCTGCTGATGCCAGCATGTTTTGAAAGCGCAGGTGATTTTCGACATCTTTGGCGGTTTCGGCAGCAGATGACAAGACCGTCACCGAAGGTCCGAACTTCTCCTGGATAAAGTCATGAAGAAGCGGGTAATGCGTGCAGCCCAGTATAGCAGTATCAAAATGTTTGCGCTCCAATTGGGCAAGCGTTTCCCTCACCATTTTTCTTGCAAATTCACCTTCGTACTCATCACTTTCAACAAGCGGCACAAATTTGGGGCACGCCAGTTGAACAACGTGGCAAGAAGACATCAATGATTTCAACGCATTTTCGTATGCCCCGCTTTTCACTGTACCGATTGTGCCGAGCACGGCGATTTCCTTCGTGGCAGAAACTTTCATCGCTGCCCGGGCACCCGGGAAAATGACGCCGATGACCGGAATCGGCAATTTTTTCTGCAATGATTCAAGCGTTGCAGCCGTCGCCGTATTGCAGGCGATGACGAGCAGCTTGATGTTTTTGTCCATTAGCGCCTTGGCCATCTGCCATGTATACTTCCTTACTTCCGCTTGTGGACGCGGCCCGTATGGACATCTTGCGTTGTCTCCGATATAAATCACTTGCTCGTTCGGTAAAAGCCGCATGATCTCTTTTGCGACAGTCAAGCCCCCGACTCCTGAATCGATTACTCCGATTGGCGCATTCGCTTGCATGTTTCCGCCCCTATTTCATGTTCGTGTGCAATTTCTCCAATAGGAATGAAAATTGCTCCACTTCTTCTTCGCTGAATTCACTCAGGACGTTCTGTAAATAATCCTGTCTTTTCTCAATCACTTCTTCAATGATGCGTTCGCCTTCTTTCAAAAGCTTGATGCGCACCACTCGGCGGTCCTGTTCTTCGCGGATCCGGACCACCAGTTCATTCTTTTCCATACGGTCGACCAGATCGGTCGTCGTACTGAATGCCAGATACATCTTGTTCGACAGATCGCCGATCGTCATATCACCATGTTCGAAAAGCCATTGCAGCGCGATGAACTGCGGCGGTGTAATGGTATACGAATTGAGGATTTCCCGGCCTTTCTGCTTGATGATACCGGAAATGTACCTCAGTTCCTTTTCCATGAAAGCGACGCGTCCCTTATCGTGCTGAATTTCATTTTTGTTTTCATTCATCATTCATGTCCACTCCTTGAGTACAACTATTACTATATATAGTGAAGGTTTTTTTATGATTTAGCAAGAACTGACTTAATTTTCTGATGAAATTAACTGCTTGTTTTCAAAAAGCTCTTTTTCTTCAGCAGTCCAAGGATGTCCTTTGCCCGTGGCTTTGGAAATCTGCACCATCGCGCCTCTGCCTGTAAAGCAGGTTTCCCCTTTTGCGTTTACCACCCAATAATGGATATCGATCGACGACCTGCCGACAGATGCTATTTTCACAAACACGTCGAGCATTTCATCGAAATAAACCTGCTGCGTGTAGTCCACCTGCATATCAGCGATAACTGGAAACAGTTCCCCGTCTCCTTTAAGCCAGCGCTGCATCAGACCTAATTCTTTCATATATTCGATCCGAGCGAATTCAAAATAAGCGATCGGCACCGTATTATTGACATGGCCGAACATATCTGTCTCAGAAAAACGCACTTGCACCGGAGCCGAAAAACTGAATTCCCGCTTCCATTGATCGAAATCCTTAATGTAATTAGCTTTCATTTGATTGCCTCCAATAATTGTTCCCTTACTATTTTATCAGTATAACAAAAACCCTGTTTTGTGGCTCTCATTTTCATTTCTGCAGGAGTGTTTTTACTAATTTTTTGACCTGCGAATCAAAACAAAAAAACCTCCACCGAAGTGGAGGTTTTCTGTATCAATCAGACTGCGTGATCGCTTCCGAAGAAGTTACGGAACATTTGAACTGTAGTTTCACGGTTCAACGCTGCGATTGAAGTTGTCAAAGGAATACCTTTAGGGCAAGATTCAACACAGTTTTGTGAGTTACCGCAGCTTGCAAGGCCGCCTTCGCCCATGATTGCGTTCAAACGCTCATCACGGTTCATGGCACCAGTTGGATGCGCATTCATCAAGCGAACTTGAGAAAGTGGCGCAGCTCCGATGAAATCGGATTTATCGTTGACGTTCGGGCATGCTTCAAGGCAAACACCGCAAGTCATACATTTAGAAAGTTCGTAAGCCCATTGGCGTTTGCGTTCAGGCATACGTGGACCTTCGCCAAGATCATGCGTTCCATCGATCGGAACCCAAGCTTTGACTTTTTTCAATGAATCGAACATGCGGCTGCGGTCAACGACAAGGTCGCGGACGACAGGGAATGTTTTCATCGGCTGTAAACGGATCGGCTGTTCCAATTGGTCAACAAGAGCTGTACACGACTGGCGTGCTTTGCCGTTGATGATCATTGAACATGCTCCACAAACTTCCTCAAGGCAGTTCATGTCCCAGTTTACAGGTGTTGTTTTCTTCCCTTCCATATTGACAGGGTTACGGCGGATTTCCATCAATGCCGAGATGACATTCATGTTCGGCCGGTATGGTAATTCGAATTTCTCGAAATAGGATTCTTTTTCAGTGGAATCACGGCGTTCGATTTCAAAAATTACCGTTTTTGCTGCTTCACCCATAGTAATTTATCTCCCTTCTTTGACTCGTTCTTATGCTTTGGCTGAATAATCACGCTTGCGCGGCGGAATCAATCCTGTATCCACATCTTCATAATGGAAGATCGGTGCGTCATAGCCATTGAATTTCGCCATAGTCGTTTTCAAGAATTCTTCATCGTTACGTTCCGGGAAATCAGGTTTGTAGTGAGCTCCGCGGCTCTCATTGCGGTTCAACGCTCCAAGTGTGATCACTCGTGCTAAATGTAGCATATTTTTCAGCTGACGTGTGAACATTGCGCCTTGATTGCTCCAAAGTTGAGTGTCAGTAATATTGATATTATTGAAACGCTCAAGCAATTCCTGGATTTTCTCGTCCGTTTTCTGAAGACGGTCGTTATAACGGACCACTGTTACATTATCCGTCATCCATTCGCCAAGCTCTTTGTGAAGAACATATGCGTTCTCTGTTCCGTTAAGAGCAAGGATTTCATCCCATTTGCGCTGCTCTTCAGCAACCGCAGCAGCAAAGATGTCTTCCGGCATATCTTCTGCAAGAACTTCAAGGCCGTTGATGTAATCAAGCGCATTCGGTCCTGCAACCATACCGCCGTAGATAGCTGAAAGAAGCGAGTTTGCGCCCAAACGGTTGGCACCGTGTTGAGAGTAATCAACTTCACCTGCAGCCAAAACGCCAGGGATGCTAGTCATCTGATGATCATCGACCCATAATCCGCCCATTGAATAATGGACTGCCGGGAAGATTTTCATCGGTACTTTGCGTGGGTCATCGCCTGTGAATTTCTCATAGATCTCGATGATTCCACCAAGTTTGATATCCAATTCTTTCGGATCTTTATGTGAAAGATCCAGGTAAACCATGTTTTCGCCGTTGATGCCCAGCTTTTGATTAACGCAGACGTCGAAGATTTCGCGTGTTGCGATATCACGAGGAACCAGGTTTCCGTAAGCAGGATATTTTTCTTCGAGGAAATACCAAGGTTTTCCGTCTTTATATGTCCAGATACGGCCACCTTCACCACGAGCCGATTCAGACATCAAGCGCAGCTTGTCGTCTCCCGGAATCGCAGTCGGGTGAATCTGGATAAACTCGCCGTTTGCGTAATATGCGCCTTGCTGATAAACGATGGAAGCCGCTGAACCTGTGTTGATGACAGAGTTCGTCGATTTCCCGAAGATGATCCCAGGTCCGCCGGTTGCCATGATGACAGCATCTCCGCGGAACGCTTTGATTTCCATAGTCGTCATGTTCTGTGCAGTGATTCCGCGGCTGACGCCGTTTTCATCAAGAATCAAACCAAGGAATTCCCATCCTTCGTATTTCGTTACAAGACCGCTTACTTCGTGGCGGCGTACTTGCTCATCTAGTGCATAAAGCAATTGCTGGCCAGTAGTCGCGCCGGCAAAAGCCGTTCTGTGGTGCATCGTTCCACCGAAGCGGCGGAAGTCAAGCAAGCCTTCAGGCGTACGGTTGAACATGACGCCCATACGGTCAAGCAAGCGGATGATCGCTGGCGCCGCATCTGTCATCGCTTTCACTGGACGCTGGTTTGCAAGGAAATCCCCGCCGTAAACCGTGTCGTCAAAGTGAATATCAGGTGAATCGCCTTCACCTTTTGTATTTACCGCTCCGTTGATGCCGCCCTGTGCACATACCGAGTGAGATCGTTTAACCGGAACGATTGAAAATAAATCGATTGACGCGCCAGCTTCTGCGCCTTTTACAGCCGCCATTAAACCGGCAAGTCCGCCACCGACAATAATAAGTTTGCCTTTCGCCATTTTGGTATTCACTCCTCTTTTAATTCACCAATGATCGAATTCGTTTTAAACGAATGCCAATAAAGCGCGGATACCGATTACCGACAACACAAGGAACACAAGAAGTGTGAAGTATGTCGAATATCGCTGAGCTTTCTCGGATTGAGTAATGCCCCAAGTTACAAGGAATGACCACAAGCCATTTGATAAGTGGAACGTAGCTGTGAGTACTCCGACAATATAGAATGCAAGCATCCATGGATTATCCAGAATGTTAGCCATCATATTGAAATCAGCTTCCGCTGCATTCCCGATTGCTACCTGGAAGCGTGTTTCAAATACGTGCCAAGCGATGAAGACAACCAGGAATACTCCTGTATATCGCTGAGCTACGAATAGAAGATTGCGCAAATAGCTGTAGTGGCCAGGGTTATTCTTAGAAGTGAAAGCTATGTATACACCGTAGAAAGCATGATACATAATCGGCAGATAAATAACGAAGATCTCCAGGAAAATTACGAACGGAAGGTTCGCCATGAAGTGGGATGCGTTGTTAAATGCCTCGACACCTTGTGTTGCGAAATGGTTAACGATCAAATGCTGTGTAAGGAATAACCCGATTGGAATAATTCCAAGCAATGAATGCAACCTGCGCAATAAAAATTCACGATTATCCAAAACTTTTACCCTCCTCAAAACATTAATAAGGCAGTAAATGAAGCAATCGATATTTTACGAAAGCATCCATTGACTGCAAACAACATCATGATACAATAATATGACATATTTATTGTACTCCGCTCAATTAGGAGCGTCAAGGCAACTTGTCTTTATTCAGAAGATTCCCCCAGGGGTTTCTACATATTGAAAGTGGGTTTACGATGACTGCAAAAGAACCTGAAACCACCGAACATTTCGGTTATGAAATTATTCGCGACTATGTATTATCAGATATACTGGGCAAACACGAAAACGACGTCCTCTACTGGGCCGGCAAATCGCTTGCCCGCAAGTTCCCTCTTTTCTCACTGGACGAAGCCGCCGACTTTTTCCGTCAGGCAGGATTTGGCGAATTAGTGACAGAAAAAACCGGCAAGGACGAAACTGTTTTTGTTTTGCGCCCTTTCAAACTCGATAACCGCTGCTTCAAGCTCGAAGCCGGCTTCCTCGCCCAGCAGCAGCAAAAAATCAGCGGCTATCTGACCGAAGCCTACGATGAAGTGCTGACGAAGAAGAAACTGGTCCGAATCACGCTGAAAACGGATCTCCGCGAGCAAGTTTGAGCCGAATATGATGTGGATTGGCCGTCTCCGGGGGTGGGACGGTTTTTTTGTGTGTGATTTTTGGTTGGTGGCTGGCGGTGTGGGCGTGAGGCGGCTGTTTATGTGCGGTGAGGGACATTTGTGTGCGCAGATACGGATTTATGTGCGGTGACGCCATTTTATATGCGCAGAATCAGTTTTATGTGCGTAGTGATAACTTCTTGCTAATAAAAATAAAAAAACACCTACTTGAATAGGTGTCTTTGATACACAAAATTAGTTTTCATTAATGTACTTACGGTTCTTCCTTGCCCCTTTAATGACAAGTCCAGCATCAGAAAGCATTCTGAAAACTACATAACGTGATTCAATCCCGCTAAACCGCCTAAATTCCTTATTATCAATCTCACTACTGACCAATGCAAAATACTCCTGCAAAGCTTGTTGATGGGCATTCGGATCACGGTGGCCGCACTCTTTGCATTCCCAGACTTTAAACAACCGCTCCACCGCAATCTTCCCACACTCACTGCACTTCACACCCACCTTCAACTCACGCGGGTCAATCCGATAATATTCACATAAAGGCGGCCGCTCATACGGGCAAATGTTCGCTTCAATAAGGCGCCTGATCCTGCTCGGCTTAGGGGAGTCAGCCGAAATAACATGTGCATCAAGAATTTTGTAAACCGTCTCAACCGCCTGATATGTCTTGCAGATATTCTTATTCGCAGGTTTCGCAATAAACTCACAATGCCTCGGCGTAAAGACGACCACTCCATCAATCGGCGGATGCGAAATCTTCCTCCGTTTCAGCCACAGCTCGAGAAAGCGGATGTGCTTGGCCAGCTGAACCTGCGGATCTTCCATAACCATTTTTTCGCCTTCATTATTGAACCGGTAAAATTCTGATGTAACTGCATCGAAATGGATTTTACCGCTGATATTCTTGGAACTGATCACGATGACGCAGCGTTCCGTCACCAGCAAGCCGTCTATTTGAACCTTCCAGTCGCCCAGCTTCAAACCCACATCCCAGAGCAATTCATAAGGTTCACCCCAATGAAATTCAACCATTTTTGCGTGCAGGCGCTTCTCGCCTTGCCAACCCGCTTCGTATCGATGAAACTCCTTTTTCAAATACTCCTGCTCGGGATGCCTGTCCGGCAACCGCTCCATCAGCAGCCGCACGCATTCCCACATCTCCAACCGTTCCTCCCCTATCCGAATCGCCGCCTCTCCATCAAGTTATCTGAATTATAACACTACTATATAGAAGGAAGATGATTCTTTTTGCTACTTCCTGATATAAAATTCAAACCCTGATTTGAAAGCAGTCCGCATCCGCGGACTGCCCAGTGGGCAGGGCTCGCCCCGCCCGATCTTGGGTAATAATGGATTTATCACTAGGTTTAGGGTGGAGCAAAAAGTTTGAGGCGTTCACCTTTCGAAGTCCGCTTTCAATTTTGTGGTTTGCACTTTCTAATTTGGTTATTACTTTTTCATTCCACAAAAAACCCGGCAACCGCCGGGTTCAACATAAGCTGTTATTTCACTAATCCATCTCAAAAACTTTCTTAAAAGCAAACTGTGGGCAAGAAAAAACTTTCTTCCCTATACTCACCCCAACCCATAAGCCTCATGCAGCGCATTCGCCGATTTCTCCATGTCGCCACCAGGCACAACCACGGAAATCTTGATCTCAGAGGTGCTGACCATTTTGACAGGGATTTCTGACTGGCGAAGGATATCGAACATCCGGGCAGCGACACCCGGATTGGAGACCATGCCGGAGCCGACGATTGAGACTTTTGCCAGGCCGACTTCAAAGTCGGTCGACATGAAGCCGATCGTTTCTTTATTGACATCAAGCACACGACGCACTTCTTCCAGGCTGTCCTCTTTGATTGAAAATGAAACGGAAGGCTGGAATTCTTCTGAAATGCTTTGGACGATGATGTCTACATCGATGTGATTTTCTGCCAGCGTCATGAAGATGTTCGCGAGTGAACCGTTGAATGGTTTATTGTATGTAACGGTTACGCGCGCAATGCCGGGCTCGAATGCTACGCCACGGACGATGAGATTTTTTTCCACAGTGACCACCTCTTGTATGATTGTTCCCGGTTCGTCGGAATAGCTTGCCCGGACGGTTAATGGGACGTTATTGTTTTTCGCGAATTCGACGGCGCGCGGGTGAAGGACACCGGCACCCAGATTCGCCAGTTCCAGCATTTCATCATAGGATATCTGTTCCAATTTGCGAGCGCCTCCAACAAAACGCGGATCCGACGTATAGACTCCGTCGACATCCGTATAGATGTCGCATTTCTCCGCCTTCAATGCGGCAGCCAGCGCAACCGCCGTCGTATCGGACCCGCCGCGGCCGAGTGTCGTGATGTTGCCGATGCGGTCGACGCCCTGGAATCCGGCAACGACTGCAATAAATCCACTGTCCAAGACCGCTTCGAGGCGCTCGGTATGAATCTGTTCAATTCGCGCATTGCGCGGAACGGACTCGGTTTCGATGCCCGCCTGCCAACCGGTGAACGATACCGCTTCGTGGCCAAGCTGTTTAAAAGCCATCGCCAGCAAGGAAATCGTCACTTGTTCACCAGTCGCCAGCAGCATATCCATTTCACGTTTTGGCGGCTCCGCGGATATTTCCGCCGCCAGTCCAAGGAGCGTATCCGTCGTCTTGCCCATTGCAGACACGACGATGACAACCCGTTTGCCTTTCTCTTTCTCAGCGATTGCGCGCTTTGCAACCCCGATAATTTTTTCAGGTGTCGCCACCGAGGTTCCACCAAATTTCATCACAACAGTTTCCATTTATCATCCACTCCCACATCAGTATGTGGCTCCCAGCATGAAAAGCGCCGGCATCCGTTTCGGTTTTTAAAACAGGATGCCTTCACCAGACATAAAAAAAGGCAGCTTGCCGTCGATCCGGCAAACTACCTCATTTATCATGTACGAAAAACGTCCATGTGAGATAGCCCTCCAGAGTATGACTCTGACAGCCCTGCATCTCTTAAATGCAGAACCAGCATGTTCGGCTGCAGCCTTCACACACTTCGGCGGTCGTCCCTTTCCTCATCCTTCACAGATTCTGCAAATCTCCGGATGGCTACTTTTGACGCCCGCGCCTCTATCACCACTTTTACAAGTGATTCAATTTATGCTTATTACAATAACACGAACTCATTCAGATGACAATGTTTGTTCAGCAAAATGCAGATGAATGGATTCCGCCAATTTTTCTGGCATACCCGCTTCCATCAATTGAGCTGCGTCCGCTTCTTTGATTCGTTTGACAGATCCAAAATGCTTGAGCAATTGCTGCCGGCGCTTCGGACCGACGCCTTCCAGTCCGTCAAGCGCCGAAACGATCGAATTCTTGCCGCGCAGCTGACGGTGGAATGTGATGACAAAACGGTGGACTTCATCCTGTATGCGCTGCATCAGATAAAAGGCTTCGCTCGTCCGTTTCAACGGCACAACTTCGACCGGATCCCCATACAATAATTGCGAGGTTTGGTGCTTATCGTCTTTCGCCAAGCCGGCAATCGGAATCGACAGGCCAAGTTCGTCTTCCAAAATTTCGCGAGCCGATGACATCTGCCCTTTCCCTCCGTCGATGACGATCAGGTCCGGCAGCGGCAATCCGTCTTTCAGCACCCGTGAATAACGGCGCCGTATGACTTCCCGCATAGCCGCGTAATCATCGGGCTTCGAACCGGTCCGCGTTTTGTACTTGCGGTAATCCTTTTTGGAAGGCTTGCCGTCGATGAATGTAATCATCGCCGATACGGCATCCGCCCCTTGGATATGCGAGTTATCGAATGCTTCGATTCGCAGTGGCGTCTCAATGTTCATTGCTTCACCAAGCTCCTGGCAAGCTCCAATCGTCCGTTCTTCCTGACGTTCAAGCAGCTGGAACTTCTCTTTGATCGAGATTTCGGCGTTTTTCTTCGCCAGCAGCACCAAGTCTTTCTTCTTCCCGCGCTGCGGCACAAGTGTGCGCACACCAAGCCAATCCTTCACTAGCTCAGCATCTTCACCCTCCGGCAATAAAATCTCGTTAGGCTTCACATGATTTGATTTCTCGTAAAACTGGCCGAGATACGTCATGAATTCTTCCTGCGGGTCGCGGTAAAGCGGAAACAGGGAGACGTCCCGTTCAATCAGTTTGCCCTGGCGCACGAAAAAGACCTGAACGCACATCCAGCCTTTGTCGACGGCATAGCCGAAAACATCACGATTGGTGAAATCGTTCATCGCCATCTTCTGTTTTTCCATGACGTTTTCAATGTGGCTGATCTGGTCACGGTATTCTTTGGCACGTTCAAACTCAAGGTTTTCAGATGCCTCCGACATTTTTTCGACCAGATCCTGCTTCACTTCCCGGAAGCCGCCATTCAAAAATTTCGATATGGCGTCGATCATTTCCGTGTAAGTTTCTTTTTCAACCGGTTTGATGCACGGCGCCAAACATTGGCCCATATGATAATAAAGGCAGGCCCGGTCCGGCATCTGGTGGCATTTCCGCAACGGATACAAGCGGTCGAGCAATTTTTTCGTCTCACTCGCCGAGTAGGCGTTCGGATAAGGGCCGAAATACTTCCCTTTATCTTTTTTCACCTGGCGTGTAATGATCAGTTTCGGATGACGCTCACCTGTAATTTTCAGATAAGGATAGGATTTATCGTCCTTCAGCATGATATTGTATTTCGGATCGTATTTCTTGATGAGGTTCAATTCCAGAATCAGCGCTTCTTTGTCCGAAGACGTCACGATGTATTCAAAATCCTCGATTTCATTGACCAGGCGCTGAGTCTTGGCGTCGTGGCTGCCTGTAAAATAGGAACGCACACGGTTTTTCAGCACTTTTGCCTTGCCCACATAGATGATTGTGTCCTGACGGTCCTTCATGAGGTAGCAGCCAGGCTGGTCGGGAAGTACTGCCAATTTATGTTGAATCAATTCGTTTGCCATATTCTCACCCTATTAAAAAACCGGGCCGCCATGGACCCGGTTAAGAATTATGCGTGTTGGTTAACCAAATCAGCCAATGCTTCTTTTGGTCGGAAGCCGACAACTTTATCAACTGTCTCTCCGTCTTTCATCAATAGAAGGGTCGGAATTGACATGATGCCGTATTGTCCAGCTGTTTCCTGGTTTTCATCAACGTCCACTTTTACGATTTTCACTTTATCGCTCATTTCAGCGTCAAGCTCTTCCAATACAGGAGCGATCATTTTACAAGGTCCGCACCAAGTTGCCCAAAAATCAACAAGTACTAGTCCTTCTGATACTTCCTGTGAAAAGTTCTGATCTGTTCCGTGTACAATTGCCATGAATAATTCCTCCTTAGTTTTACCAAACTATAAACCGATTATAGCATGCGTATTTTTCACTAGCTATTTTTTTGCCTACTCCTGCTTTACCCGCTGGCTATACAAATAAACAGAAGAAAAAGGCCTGCAATTTGCAAGATATTTAAGAAGTGAAAATGAATTTCCGATATTCCGCAAAACAGCTTCGCTTTCCTGGGGGCTTGTGAAAACCCGTGCTCCTGCATCGCTTCGCTAGCTTCGTCGCAAAGAGTTGGCCTTGCAAGCTACGGCCAACTCTTAGCTAACTCGTGCTCGTTCCACTTCGCCCGAGTGGATCTCATCACTTCGCTCGAAACACAGTTGAAAGCCAACTGTGTTTCTAATCCCCTGGGAGTCTTCGCTCTTTTGCTCCATATCTCGAATCTATTTCTATATATAAGATTTATTCCTGCTTGTTTCAAGAATAGAAGCAGACAGTTTATTATCGAATGGTGTCAGAATGAAGTGACAGACGGCGACTCCTGCGGGAATAAGAGCGAGTCCTAAGACCCCGCAAGGAGCGAAGCGGATGAGGAGGCTTAGGCCGCTCCCCGCGGAAAGCGTCCGTCTAAAACGTAATGATTTAAAAAATCGACTTTTTCCAAACTAAAAAACGGCCTGCACAATGCAGGCCGTCGCTTTTCTCCGTCCAGACTCCGGCTGCCCAACTCCTCGAACTTAAGCTGCCCTTCCTGTGCGGCATAGAGCGCCGCTTCGGAAGTTCATCTTAAGCCTGTCGGAGCTGAACGGGCGCCGTCGCTTTTCTTAATTACATTACTTTCTTAAACTCTTCAGTCAGCATCGGAATGACTTCAAACAAATCTCCTACGATACCGTAGTCAGCAACTTTGAAAATGTTCGCTTCCGGATCTTTGTTGATCGCAACGATCACTTTCGAGTTGGACATACCAGCCAAATGCTGGATTGCGCCGGAAATACCAGCTGCAATGTATAGGTCCGGCGTTACGACTTTACCAGTCTGGCCGATTTGAAGTGAGTAATCCACGTAATCCGCGTCACATGCACCGCGGGATGCGCCGACTGCTCCGCCAAGAAGGTCAGCAAGTTCCTGCAACGGCGCAAAGCCATCTGCACTCTTCACGCCGCGTCCGCCTGCAATGATGACTTTTGCTTCTGAAAGGTCAACACCTTCAGCAGATTTGCGGACAACGTTTTGGATGATTGTGCGCAAGTTCGTGATGTCCACTGACAATGAGCTGACATCTCCAGAACGCTCTTCTCTTTCAAGAGGCGCAATGTTGTTTGGACGGATTGTGATGAAGTCGATTCCGCCTTTATTTTTTACTTTTTCAAACGCTTTACCGGAGTAGATCGGACGGATGTATACTGCATCATCGCCTTCTCCTTCGATATCTGTAACATCAGAGATCAAACCTGTTTGCAGTTTGGAAGCGATTTTTGGAGAAAGGTCTTTTCCGACCGCTGTGTGGCCGAAGACCAATGCTTCCGGCTGCTCCTGGTCGATGACTGCCATCATCGCTTGGCCATAGCCGTCTGAAGTGTATGACTTCAAGTGAGGATGCTCGACTGTAATGACACGGTCAGCACCGTAGTTCACCAATTCAGCTCCGAATTCACCAACTGAATCACCAATCAATACGCTTACGACTTCTCCGCCGCCGGAGATTTTTTTAGCTGCGGCAATTGCTTCAAATGAAACGTTACGCAAAGAACCTTCACGTGTTTCGCCTAATACTAATACTTTTTTCGACATAGTCCGTTTACCTCCTAAGTAGATGTAAAAACTCGAATCATTCTATCTGTTTAAAACGGGACGGCCGGTCTATCTACCGGGCGCCGTCGCTTTTCTTTGTCCAGACTCCGGGGGCCCAGCTCTTCGGGTCATAAGCCAGCCCAGCTGCCGTGGCAAAACTCGCCACTCTGCTGTTCTGTCTTATGCCTTTCAGAGCTTAGCGGGCGCCGTCGCTTTTCTGATTTATATTACTTTCGCTTCGTTTTTAAGCAAGCTGACCAGTTCAGTCACCTGGTTTGAAATATCGCCTTCCAGAATGCGTCCTGCAGCTTTAGCTGGCGGCAAGTAGATTTCGATAGTTTCTGTTTTCGCTTCAACGTCGTCTTCGTCGATATCAAGATCATCCAGTTCAAGTTCTTCAAGCGGTTTTTTCTTCGCTTTCATGATTCCTGGAAGTGATGGATAGCGCGGTTCGTTCAAACCTTGCTGAGCAGTTACCAGCAATGGCAATGAAGTTTCAAGCTCTTCAGCGTCTCCTTCGATATCGCGGACGATCGTCACTTTTTCGCCTTCGATTTTAAGGCTGGTGATTGTAGTCACATAGTTGATGTCCAACAAGTCTGCAACGCGTGGTCCGACTTGTCCTGAACCGCCGTCGATTGCAACGTTACCCGCAAGGATAAGGTCAGCTTCTTTATCTTTCAGATATTCAGCCAATATGTAAGCTGAAGTGAATTGGTCCATTTCTTCTACATCGTCTTCAGTGTTGATAAGAACCGCTTTGTCTGCACCCATAGCAAGTGCTGTACGAAGCTGTTTCTCAGCGTCTTCGCCGCCCATCGTGATGACAATAACTTCACCGCCGTGCTCATCGCGGACGTTGATCGCTTCTTCGATCGCGTATTCATCGTAAGGATTGATGATGAATTCTGCGCCGTCTTCCTGAATCTTTCCGCCAGAAATGACTAATTTCTCTTCTGTGTCGAACGTACGTTTAACTAATACATAAATGTTCATTAACGTAGACCTCCCAAGTATTATTTCCCTTTAAATTGTGCTTCGCGTTTTTCCAGAAACGCCTGGATTCCTTCTTTTGCATCTTCGGACACAAAAACGGTTCCGAAAGAATTCGCTTCGGCTTCCACGCCGTCATAATAGCCTGCATGCTTGGCATACTGCAGCATATTAATCGCGGCTTTAACTGAAACCGGGCTCTTCTTGGCAATCTTCTTGGCAATTGTAAGCGTTTGCGAAAGAAGTTCTTCTTCCGGATAAGCTCTGTTCGCCAATCCCAATTGCGCTGCTTCCGTTCCGCTGATCGGGTCGGAAGTCAATAGCATTTCGGCCGCTTTCGCAACGCCGACATATCTCGGCAATCTTTGTGTTCCCGCAAAACCAGGAATAAGCCCAAGCTGAAGTTCCGGCAATCCTAGCTTAGCATTTTCTGAAACAAAACGCATTTGACAACTCATCGCGAGCTCCAGACCGCCGCCAAGGGCAGCACCGTGGATTGCAGCGATAACAGGCTTATGGAATGTTTCAACCCGTTCAAAAACTTTTTGCCCGCTTGCAGCGAGTTTTGAAAATTCTTCACCTGAAGTGACCTGGGTAAATTCCTTGATATCCGCTCCAGCTGAGAAGAATCTGCCTTCTCCGTGCAATACGATTGCGCGGACAGCGTCATCGTTTTCGACTGCACTCAACAATTCATCCACTTCCATGATCAAAGCGCGCGACAAAGCGTTTGCCGGCGGACGGTTGATCGTTGCGACCGCAACCCCGTCTTCTACACGATAACTGATAAATTCCATTCTGATAAACCCCTCTCTTAGGCACGCATGCCCTTCATCAATAAATGATGGACTTTCGGAGCCAATTCGACCAGATCATATTTATGCTCATTCATGACCCACGTCGTTATGGTTTCATCCATCGTACCGAAGACCATCTGTCTGGCCAGGCGGATATCCATGTCCTTATCGAACTCATTCGCTTCCATACCGCTGATCAGGATTTGATCCAGCAATAGAAGATATTCCCGAAGGACGCTGTTGATCTTCAGCCGGATCTCGGTATTCGACTGCCTGAGTTCGAGCTGGGTGACGATAGCCAAATGGATATCGTTCGCCAATAAATTGAAGTGACTCTCGATCATATGCTTCAGTTTTTCAGCGGCTGAATGATCTTTCTCGAGAATCTGTTCCAATTTGCTGACGAAAACCGCCATCTTTTCCTGAAAGACAGATATGAGAATGTCTTCTTTGTTTTTGAAATACAAATAAATTGTACCATCCGCGACCCCGGCTTGTTTAGCGATTTTCGAAACCTGGGCTTGATGGTAGCCATTTTCGGCGATGACGATCACCGCCGCATCGATTATTTGCTTATATTTCGGTTTATCTTTTTTTACCAATTCCTCACCACCCAAAAAAATATGAAAATATGAATGGCGATTCATTCATATTTTCATATTATAGTTTACTGCTTATTGTGTCAAGCTTTATGAAGGGACGGCTTCGCTGAGCTTCTGCTTCTCTTCATCGATCAGAGAGCGTCTCAAAATCTTGCCGACTGCTGTTTTCGGCAGTTCAGTACGGAATTCATAGATGCGAGGTACTTTAAATGCCGCTAGATGTTCCCTGCAATACGCATCCAGTTCTTCTTCCGTAATCGATTTGCCTTCTTTCAGGACGATGTATGCTTTCACGGTTTCTCCGCGGTAAGGATCCGGTATGCCCGCTACGACGCATTCCTGAATAGCTTCGTTTTCATAAAGGATTTCTTCGATTTCACGTGGGTAGATATTGAATCCACCAGCGATGATCATGTCTTTTTTGCGGTCAACCACGAAGAAATGGCCTGCATCATCCATATAGCCAAGGTCGCCTGTCATCAGCCAGCCATCGACAATCGTGGCAGCCGTAGCTTCTGGATTATTCCAATAGCCCTGCATGACTTGAGGTCCTTTGATGCCGATTTCACCGATTTCACCATGGGGCACTTCTTCAGTCGTTCCTGGCTGAAACACTTTGCAATCCGTGTCCGGATATGGCAATCCGATAGAGCCTTTGACTCTGTCTCCCCACACAAGATTCGAATGCGTTACCGGTGAAGTTTCTGTTAACCCGTAACCTTCCACCAGACGGCCGCCCGTGATCTTCTCGAATTTCTCCTGAACTTCCACCGGCAGCGGCGCAGAACCGCTCAAACACGCGCTGATTGAAGAAAGGTCGTATTTCTTGATATCCGAGTGGTTCATCAATCCGATATACAGCGTCGGAGCCCCCGGGAATAAAGTCGGTTTCTGTTTACTGATCGTCTTCAAAGCAGTTTCTGGATCGAATTTCGGCAACAGCACCATTTTATTGCCCTGCATAACTGATAGGATCAGCACAGTTGTAAGTCCATACACGTGGAATAACGGGATGATGCCGAGAACCGTTTCCTCGCCGCGCTTGGTTTTATAGAGCCACGTATCACACATGGTCGCGTTTGAAATCAGGTTCTTATGTGACAGCATGACGCCTTTCGGTGATCCTGTCGTGCCTCCAGTATACTGCAGGAGAGCCAGGTCCTTTTCAAAATCGAATTCGGTTTTCGCAACATCGGTTGTTGCTGTTTTCATGATTTCAGAGAATAGGTGATTCGAGCCCCTATGCTCCACTTTCACTGTAATGCCGTATTGTTTCTTCTGAATGAAAGGATAAATCATATTTTTCGGGAACGGTAGATATTCCTTGATACCTGTAATGATAACATTTTCAAGGTCCGTATCCTTCAATACTTTTGAAATCCTTGGATAAAGGATATCCATCGCCAAAATCGCTTTGGCGCCAGAGTTCTTCATCTGGTAGGCAATTTCACGTTCTGTATACAAGGGGTTGGTCATAACCACTACACCGCCAGCATACAGGATACCGTAGAATCCGATGACAGCCTGTGGAGAGTTCGGCAGCATAATCGCTACGCGGTCACCTTTTTTGATGCCCAGACCTTGCAGGTAACTTGCGAATTTCATCGCAGAATCATAAAGTTCCTGGTAAGTCATATCTTTGCCCATGAAATGAATCGCCGTTTTTTCAGGTGTGGCCTCGAAAGTATGGGTCAAATAATCCTGTACCGGCTTACTTTCATAATCCAGTGTATGAGGAATCTCCGGCGGGTAATGTGCAAGCCATGGCTTTTCTGTCATTCTAATTTCCTCCTTTTGTATTATAAGAATCGTGTGAATATTCCTATTTTTAATTATAGAGAAATATGTCAGCGCTTACAAACTTTATTTTCATAAATACATACAATAAAAAACTGCCAGCTGTTTTAGCTGGCAGTTCCGTTTCTAGATCATGAAAAGATAGACAATCCCGACGAGTACAAACAATACACAACAAACGATCAGGATCTTTATTAGATTTTCCAAGTGCCACAACTCCTAAGAAATACTTGCACCGATTACAAATGACAGCCCCACGGAAATCATCATGGAAATCAGACCGACAGATCTGTTGTCGTTCTCGATCTCATCGTCGACTTTGAATTTAGGCGTTAAAAATTCAAACAGGATATAAGCGAATATCAGCAGGCCGAATCCATAGACTCCCCAGCCGATCATTTCCGGCAGCGTGTTGTGCTGTTCGATAGAATAACGGAAAATATTCGTTACACCAAAAATCTTCCCGCCAGTCGCCATGGCCACTGACAGGTTGCCTTTTTTGATTTCTTCCCAGTTTTTATACTTGGTGATGACTTCGAAAATCACCATCGCCACGATCAAACACAATACTACTACACTGAAATAGCCTGCCGTCTCGACAAGCGGATGCGTCCAAAACCCAGTCTCTGACATTGCTCAATCTCCCCTATATTCCTACTTCAACTCGGCGACGGTCACTCCTGAACCGCCTTCACCCGCTTCGCCAAAGCGGTAACTTTTTACACGCGGATGTTTTTTCAGGTATTGCTGCACGCCTTGCCGCAGCGCACCTGTCCCTTTTCCATGAATAATGGAAACTTGATGGTAATTCGATAATAACGCATCATCGAGGTATTTTTCAACACGGGCAAGCGCATCTTCATAGCGTTCGCCTCTCAAATCAAGCTCCAGCTTCACATGGCTGTCGCGGTCTTTGAGAGTGGCCATGGTGCGCGTCTCTTTTTCCTTTTCCGGTTTTGTATAGGAAAGATCCGATTCCGGCAATTTCATCTTCAGGATGCCGATCTGCACGATCCATTCCTTGTCGGAAACTTTTTCGACCAGCGTGCCTTTTTGTCCGAATGAAATCACTTTGACTTCATCATTGGGTTTCAACTTCACTTCGCGCTGTTTGTCTTTAGCCGCTTTTTTCAAAATGCGGTTTTCTGGCGCGGCCCCTTCAAGACGTTTTTTCGCATCGATCAATTGATGCTCTTTGATGGAGCCTTGCTGGTTCAGCTGCATCTTCCGCAAGTCGGAAATGACCTCTTCCGCTTCTGCACGGGCCTGGTCGACAATCTTGCGCGCTTTTTCACGCGCTTTTTCTTCAAGCTGCTCTTTTTTCTGTTCATATTGTTTTAATTGGGCAGCCAGTTCTTCTTTTAATTTCTCAGATTCCTTCAGTACTTCGCTTGAGCGTTCGGCATCCTGCTCAGATTCCCTGCGGCTCTTCTCGAGTGACGCAATCATGGAATCCACCTGGCGGCTGTCCGTGCCGGTAAAGCTTTGTGCATGGGTGATGATGTGCTCAGGCAATCCGAGGCGTTTTGAAATCTCAAATGCGTTGCTTCGTCCAGGAACGCCGATTAACAAGCGGTACGTGGGACTTAAAGTTTCCACATTGAATTCCACGCTGGCATTCGCCACTCCCGGCCGGTTATAGCCGTATGCTTTAAGCTCGGGATAGTGAGTCGTCGCAATGACGCGCGCGCCTCTGCCATGAACTTCGTCAAGCAATGAAATCGCCAGTGCCGCACCTTCCTGCGGATCCGTCCCTGCACCCAGTTCATCGAAGATGACAAGCGAATTCTCATCGAACTTCGTCAATATATCCACGATGTTGACCATATGGGACGAAAACGTACTGAGGCTTTGTTCAATCGACTGCTCATCACCAATATCGGCAAAAATCTGATCGAACACAGCAAGTTCAGAGCCATCAAGCGCCGGAACCGGCAGACCCGCCTGGGCCATCAATGTGCAGAGTCCCACCGTTTTCAAGGTGACGGTTTTACCTCCTGTATTCGGTCCGGTTATGACAATCGCTGTAATGTCACGGCCAAATTCGATATCGTTGGCGACCACTTCATCTTTTGGAATCAAAGGATGGCGGGCTTTTTTAAGATTGATATAGCCCTCTGTATTCATAGCTGGTTTTGAGCATTTATTGGCTGAACCGTATTTCGCTTTGGCGAAGATCATGTCGATTTCACCAAGCACTTCGACCATGACGAAAATGTCATGTGCCACTTCCTGCACCTGGGCCGACAGCATCTGAAGGATACGGTCAATCTCTTCTTTCTCTTTCATTTTCAGACGGCGCACTTCATTATTTGCCTGCACCACCGCATCCGGTTCGATGAAAAGCGTCTGTCCGGATGAAGACTGGTCATGGATAATGCCGCCATAATGGCTGCGATATTCCTGTTTGACTGGAATGACAAACCGGTCATTGCGGATGGTGACGATGGAATCCGACAGCATTTTCGACGCATTTTTTCCACGCACCAAGCTTTCCAGCCGCTCGCGTACCCGGCTTTCCTGCGAACGCAGTTGCTGGCGGATCGAGCGCAATGCGGGACTTGCTGAATCCAGCACCCCTCCGTTGTCATCGATGCACGCATTGATGTCGTGTTCCAATTGTGTCAGAATCGGCATCGATTCCTTTTTCTCAAGGAATAAAGGGATTTGGATATCTCCTTCTTCACGAATTGCTTCGAAAAATTGGCGAAGAATCCGGCTGGCGCGAATGGTTGATGATACCTCCATCAATTCGACCGGGCTCAACGAACCTCCAATTTGCGCTCTTCTTGCGTGCATCCGGACGTCAAAAATACCGCCCATCGGCACATTATTTTTCACACGTAAAACCTGGGCTGCTTCGTCCATTTCAGCAAGCAGCTGCTCCACTTCCCGGATTTCTACAGATGGCACCAATTTATCTATATGATTTTTACCGAGTGAAGAGGTGCAATATCGCGCCACTTCGTCACGGATTTTATAAAATTCGAGTGTCTTTAATGCGCGTTCCGCGATCATTCGCGACACCTCCTATTTTTTCAGATATGCTTTAAATTTCTCCAGCGGCCATGTATTGACCACATTGTCACGTTTCAGCCAGGCTTTTTGCGCGTGGCGAACCCCGATGGCCATCACTTCCAGTTGATCAATGGCGTGGGCATCTGTATTGATTGCCACAGGCACCCCTTTTTCCTGCGCCATTTCAAGAAATTCCACTGCCAAGTCCAACCGGTATGGACTTGCATTCAATTCCACAATTTTACCATATTCACTTGCCCAGTCCAGAAGCTGCTCGACGTCCGGGTCATATCCGCTCCGCTGGCCGACGATACGTCCTGTAGGATGCGCAATCATGTGGACATATGGATTTTTCATCGCAGTGTGGATCCGCTCCATGATCTGCTCCTGCGGCTGCTGGAAACTGGAATGGATGCTGGCAATGACAAAATCAAGCTGCTTCAATACTTCATCATCAAAATCGAGCGACGCATCCGGCAAAATATCCATTTCCGTACCGGACAGCACTTCGATATCATCATATTCTTTATTCAATTCACGGATTTGACCATTCTGCTCCAATAAACGCTCAGGCGTCAAACCGTTTGCAACTTTCAGATATTGCGAATGGTCGGTGATGACCATATATTCGTAATTTCGGCTGCGGCAGGCGTCAATCATCTCTTTCAATGAATGCGCACCGTCAGACCAGACCGTATGCATATGCAGATCGCTTATGATGTCTTCAATAGAGACAAGTTCCGGCAATTCTTCGATGCGGTCAGTTTCACGTCCATCTTCACGGACCGACGGCGGAATGAACGGCAATCCGAAATGCGCGAAAAAGTCTTCTTCCGAATTGAAGGTCTTGATGGAACCGTCTTCCTGCTCGACTCCGTATTCACTGATTTTCTTATTCTGTGATTTCGCCAGCTGGCGCATCTTCACATTATGGTCTTTCGATCCCGTGAAATGATGCAGCGCCGTGACAAACTCCTCTGATGCCACCAATCGGAAATCAATATCGATCGGGTCCTGGAATTCAACAGTAACCGATACTTTCGTGTCACCGGAAGCAATCGTTTCCTGCACCGGCAACGCTGCAAGCAATTGCTCTTTTACAATGGATGGCTGGCTGGTCGCTACGATGAAATCCAGATCCTTGCTTGTTTCCTTCGTACGGCGATAGCTGCCTGCGACAGAAAACTCACTGACTTCTGTTATGCCCTCTAGTATTTCGTTGATGGCGGCGACAGCTTCAGCCGTTTTCCAAATAGGATGGCGGCCGGGTTTAGAGTCGAACTCCATCAATTCCTTTAAAATTTTGTCTTCGGATTTCGGGCCGAAACCAGGCAGTTTTTGAATATTGTGGTCGATGCATGCCTGTTTCAAAGCTTCAGCAGAATCGATGCCGAGTTCTTTATATAGTTTGGCGATTTTTTTGCCGCCAAGCCCCTGCAATTTCATTAAGGGAATAAGCCCTTTCGGCACTTCTTCCTTCAGCTCCTCTAAAACCGACGATTTGCCGCTGTCCATCAACTCAAGGATGACGTCCCCTGTACCTTTGCCGATCCCTTTCAGCTTCGTGACGTCTTCTATTTCAGACAATGAACGCTGATCGAGCTCGAGTGCCTGCGCCGCTTTACGGAAAGCGGACACTTTGAATGGGTTTTCACCTTTCAGTTCCATATATAAAGCGATCTTTTCAAGTGTTCGGATAATGACTTTTTTATTCATTGGGAGACCTCCTGTTTAAAAAATTACATAATCTTGATAGCCATTCCGCTTCAGACGGACGCTTTCCGCGGGGAGCTGCCTGAGCCTCCACGTTCGCTGCGCTACCTGGGGGTCTCAGGACTAGCTCTTAATCCCGCAGGAGTCGCCGTCTGCTGCTTCATTCTTAATCCGCTAATTATTTTTTGATGTACTTCATAAGTGGTTTTAAATACATCACATTTATAAAAGTACTTCCAGAGATATCTTTCAGCAAAGGCGCGCCTATGGAGCAGGCGAATGCCGACGGAGTAAAAGACGAGTGGTCTTCTCGGCTTATTGTGGGAGGCAAGGTTCGCCATGCGAAGATGGCGCAACCTTTGCGACGAGCAGTGCGCAGGAGCATAATCTTTGCACTATCCTAAGCGCCGAAGCGTTATTTAAGATAATTTTATTCAATTTATACCCCTAAACTCCAAAAAAACTTCTCCCGCAATGAGAGAAGTCAGTGCTTACATATAAATATACCACCATTCTTTCACTTTCTCAGAGAAATAAGGCGTGTGTTCAAGGATTGCCTGGGCAATTCCTGAGTTTTCAAGCTGGTTCTGGATGATATCCAGCGGCAGCAATGCAAAAACATAGATGAAGAAGAATAACAGGATCAACATTTCGATAAAACCAAGGATTGCTCCTAAGATTTTGCTGAGGAATCCGAGTACCGGCAAATACTTCAGGAAGTCGAACATGGATGCAATCAGCTGCAGGCCAAATTTAACTACAAAGAAAATAAGTGCGAATGCGAATAATTGATAAAAGGTCTGGTCAAGATCTAATTGCTCGATCGCGAGTGTAAACCTGGATTCATTAGTTACTGCCGGATATGGAATCCACAGAACGAAGTATTCGGATAAAGGTTTATAATAGAGGTATGCCACGACCAGCGCGATGATGAACCCTACCATATGTATTAATTGGACCACAAGGCCCCGTTTGGCACCGACTATTATGCCGGCAATTAGCAACAGGAATAAAATTATATCTAGCATCTACTTCAGCCCTTCAGTTTTTTCAATTCAGTTTCCAATTGTTCAATACGCTCTTTCAGTTTAAGATTATCATGTACCGCATTTACCGCAGTCAAAACTGCAAGGCGCGAACTGTCGAGAGATGGATTCATCGCATGAATCTCACGCATCTTCTCGTCCACTGTAGAAGCCACCAAACGCATGTGGCCAGAGGTTTCAGTGCCTACCATCTTGTAAGTATGGCCGTAGATCTCAACTGATGTGCGAATTCTTTGCTGATCCGACAATGTTCCATCCCCCAATCAATTATGCCTCGGCATAACAGCATCAGCCTATTCCAGCCAACGCATTTTATTTCTGTACATAATCATAACATGAACACAAGCAACTTGTGAATCATTAGAAAGGAGACTGTCCTATGTCCAATGTCGTATTAAAACTTCCAGAGGAAAGTCTCCTCCAGATCATCAAGCATTATGAAAATAAAAAGACCCCTGCCAAAGCGCAATATGTCCGTTTCACCGCCAAACTGACTGATACGGTAGTGACCGTCTACAATTCCGGAAAAGTCATGTTCCAAGGGGCTGGAGCTGAACGGGAAGCCGGAAAATGGGGAGAAGCTTCGGCTGCTGCCACGAAAGTTTCCGGCGCTAAAGGCGACACGCTGCCCGAAGATTTTGCGAAGCTTTCCGTTTTGGGGTCTGACGAAACCGGCACCGGAGATTTCTTCGGACCGATTACAGTCGCCGCTTGTTTCGTACCTGCCGATAAAGTAGAACTAGCACACGAACTTGGCGTCAAGGATTCGAAATTGCTTTCAGATGACTACATGCGCAAAATTGCGCCCGACCTTCGGGAAGCTTTCGTCCATAAAGTTCTTACTTTGAAAAATGAAAAATACAATAAAGTCCAAGCACAAGGCTGGTCTCAAGGAAAAATAAAAGCCCTGCTCCATAACCAGGCACTGAAACACGTGCTGGCAAAGTTGGATCCAGTAAAACCTGATGCCATACTTATCGACCAATTCGCCGAACGCGGTATTTATTATAATCATATCAAAGGCGAAAAAGAAATTATCCGCGAGAACGTCCTATTCTCCACGAAAGCGGAAGGCCTCCATGTTTCCGTAGCCTGTGCTTCAATCATCGCACGCGTGGCTTTCCTGGAAGAAATGGATCGGATGAGCGCTGAAGCCGGCGTCACTCTTCCTAAAGGAGCCGGCAAAATTGTGGATGAAGCGGCTGCGAAAATTATCATAAAGCATGGTGAAGAGTATTTGAAAACTTTGACGAAGTGGCATTTTGCGAATGCTGGGAAGGCGAAGGTTTTGGCTGGGAAGAGACGGAGTTAGGGATATTTTTATTATGTAAAGTTAATCAGATAAAAAAAGAAGCTTCTGACGAGATTTTTAATTTTCTCTGAAGCTTCTTTAAGTTATCAGTGATAAAAATATATAAAAAAATCCTCTAATTATAATTTACAATTTTTTCATCCTGCAATACCCAATTCGGAGTCCCAAGCGGTTCGTCTTTAGAAGCAGGAACAGCACAAGATAAATTATTTGCTGCACTTATTTGATTTCCTTTTAGAATTTTAAAGGGATTTGAAATTGCTATAAATTTGTTTTGGTTATCCATTTGATAAACCTGTCCGCCTATATAAAGATTTCGATCATCTTGTTTATTTACAGGGTAATTGTAAGCTTTCGGCAAATATAAGTCACCGAAGATATAAACATTCACTTGATTTTTATGCCAGTTTCCGATTGCAGCAGGCAAGTATGCATCTTTTCTAACCAATAAAGATGTTTTGCTGTTTCCCCAGTTAAAAGGTTTTAATGCTGTGAAGTCTCCTCCGGAGCTGATGCATGCATGGTTTTGAATGCTTATGTCACCTGAAATATATAAATCTTTTTGGGTTATTAATACATCTGAGTTACCGCCACCAATATCCAATCTGTCTCTGATAATTAAATTACCTGTGAATGTTTCATAGTCTTTTTTCATTGCTAAAATTGTTTTAACTTCCGTATCTTGACTTGCAGGTATCACTGGTGGAGAAAATGTACTACCGCCAGCTGGTGGAGATGTTGAAGACGTGCCTTTATTAGCAGCATAGAAAGTTGCCTCAACTTCTTTTCTTGTATTCCCATTGATTACTCCAATACTTTTGATAGTTATCTCCATAAGTTTGCTGTTTTCCATTTCTTTGCATGAAATTCCAGTTGCAGCATTGGCTGGTTCAATTGTATAGGCGCCTACATTCAGTTTTTTTGATGTTCCTAGTAATGCATCGATGTCACTGCATTTTAAAGATGTAGTTGATGAACTGGTAATCTTGTCTTTCAGTATTGCGCTGTAATGTAAAACGCCCATTTCTGCCTGATGCCTTGCTTGGACTTGATCTTCTTTGAGTGTGAATTGCTTAGCTGAGTTCATATTAGTAGCCATAAGCCCCATCCCAAGAACTGTAAACAATATAATCAGCATCAACACCATCAATAATGCATATCCGCTTTCATTTTTCCAATTTCCCATATCTTCCTCCTAATTAATCTTACTGAATGATGTGTTGATTTTATATTGCTGTCTTTTTGAATTTCCGTCAGCTGGACCAAATAGTATTAAGTTAAAATTAGATTTTTTTGTCCTGTCCAGAACTGTCTTATTTTTGGTGGGAGAAGAAGTTACGGCTGCTGGATCTAAATCATAGGAATATCCCTCTGAGATAATCATATTTCCACCTGTTTCATCAGTAAAAACCAGTTGGTCATTTTGCACCAAAATCTCAAATTTATCAGGTACAGCATCGTCATGATGATTTAAAAGGTATTGGGCCCGAATTTTTTCTACTATTATATTGCCTTCCTGCTGCAGCTGCTGATTCAAACTTGTCCTTTGCGAGGCGTTTGTTCCGCTTGAAAGTACACTTGCAATTAGAGCTACAATAATTCCGGCAATTGCAAGCACTGCAACCAATTCCACTAGAGTGATCCCCTTCTCATTCCTCATGGCTGAACCTTCAAATACATTTCTGTCTTAAATTCAGGTTCGTTTATACCAAAACCAGGTTTTGCTTTTACAGAGATTTTGGCTTTTTTTAATTTAAGTATCGTAGCCGGAGAGTCGGGTCTAGTCACTTGTATTTCTTCCTCTGTGACTTTAACTATAAAATGATCATATGTATCTTTGTCTTCAATAAAACCGCCGACTTTCTTATAATTATCAACGTTATTCAGGGTTAAAATAGTCTCCAGATCTCTAACATCTGAAACGATTTGCTCCGCAATTTGAACAGCCGTCAACGTCTCCTGATTATGCGCTGAAAATTTAGCTGACTGGGTAAAAATAGACATGAAAGTAAATAAAACGATTCCTAACAGAGCAATTGCGGCCAACAATTCTACCAGGGTCATGCCCTTTTCCTTATTTAAAAAGTTCTTCATCATTTTCCTCCGCTTAATTTAACTATTTATGTTTTTAATTTACATTATTTAACTTTTTTATATGTTAATTAAATTAATTTTACCATAGCTTTCTGTATTTACTAGTTATTTCTATCCATCCTCAAACTTATTTTTTCAAGCGTAAAGAAATAAATAACAAAAAACCGGAATCCAAGGATTCCGGCTGATTACTTGCTATTTGATCAGCTGCGCAGTTCAGCGCCTGATTCTTTCAATGCTCCAACTACTTTATCATGTACAGCAGTTACTTCTTCATCTGTCAGCGTCTTCTCCGGATCGAAGTATGTCAGTGAGAACGCCACTGATTTCTTGCCGGCTTCAAGATTATCGCCTTCATAAAGATCGAAAACGCGAACATCTTTCAATAGCTTACCGCCTGCGGAACGGATCAGTTTCTCGATCGTGCCGGCTTCGACGATTTTAGAGAGTACCAATGCAACGTCACGCGTAATTGACGGATAACGTGGCACTTGTGTATAGACTAAAGGCTCCGTTTGTTCTTTGAATAGCTCTGCCAGGTTCAATTCCATGACAATAGTCGTTTTCAGGTCACGCGCCTTCTGCTCATTCGGATGCAATTGGCCGATGATGCCGATACGGCGGCCATCAAGTGTGATGAAAGCCGTTCTTCCTGGATGTAGGCCATCCATTTCACCGCGTTCAAACTCCAATTCAATATCCAGCTTAGCAGCCAAACCTTCTACAATTCCTTTCAGTACAAAGAAGTCCACGGCTTTCTTCTCGCCTTGCCAGCTGTTGTCGAGCCATAAACCGGTGATTGCAGCTGCCAGGTGCTCTTCTTCATTCAACAGTTCATCATGGCCTTTCAGGAATACAGATCCTGTTTCATACAATGCCACGGAATCTGTGCGTCTTGCTGTATTATAGGAAACCGACTCGAGCAGATGTGGCAGGATGCTTTGGCGCAATGTGCTGCGTTCTTCACTCATCGGCATCAATAGACGTGTCAATTCGGTTTGTTTCATTGCAAATTGAGTCGCTGATTTTTCAGAAGTCAGTGAGTAGGTTGTTGCCTGCAGCAAACCTGCACCTTCCATATAATTACGGACAATGCGGCGTTTCTGCTGATACGGCGACAAGCCTCCCGGTGTGGTCGCTGTTTCCGGCAATGTCGACGGAATTTCGTCGTAACCGTAAAGGCGGGCGATTTCCTCTACAATGTCTTCTTCAATTTGGATGTCCTGTCTGCGTGTCGGTACAGAAATCATCAATTGATTGTTCATCGCTTCCGTCTTGAACTGCAGACGATTCAGAATGTCCAGCATATCGTCGAAACGGATTTTCATGCCAAGTCGGCTGTTAATGAAATCCGGGGACACATGGACGACTTTTTCTTCACGCTGCAATTTGTCGAAAATGACCGAACCGGCAAGGACTTCTCCACCTGCAAGTTCCGACAGTAATTGTGCTGCACGTTCTGCAGCTGGAATCACGCGGTTGGGATCCACACCTTTTTCATAACGTGAACTCGCGTCACTGCGCAGGTTATGTTCTTTCGACGTTTGACGGATCGAGCCGGATTCAAAATAAGCCGATTCAATGACGACCGTTTTCGTATTTTTACTTACTTCTGAATTTGCCCCGCCCATTACTCCTGCCAGGGCCACTGGTTTTTCACCATTTGTAATAACCAGGTTGTTCAGCGAAAGCTTGCGTTCATTGCCATCAAGTGTCGTGATCAATTCATCTTTCTTGGCATGGCGAACCGTGATATTGCCGGTTTCCAGCAAATCATAGTCGAATGCGTGCAACGGCTGGCCGTATTCCATCAAGACATAATTCGTCACATCGACCACGTTATTATGCGGGCGGACGCCAGCAGCCATCAAACGCTGCTGCAGCCACATCGGAGATTCCTTCACTTCTATACCACGCACCACTTTTGCCACATACAGCGGATTGGCTTCCGGTGAGTCGATGTTCAATGTCAGCATGGACGAAGCCGTATCTTCCGCTTCTGTATAAGTGATTTCCGGCAGCTTCACTTCTTCTTCCAGAATCGCCCCGACTTCGTAGGCTACTCCCAGCATGCTCATCGCATCTGCGCGGTTTGGCGTCAGGCCAAGTTCAAGGACCGTATCATCCAAATCAAAATTCGTGATGACGTCCGAACCGACTTCCGCGTTTTCAGGCAATACATAAATCCCTTCCGCATATGCTTTCGGGACCAGTTTCCCTTCAATCCCCAGTTCCTGCAATGAACAAATCATCCCGTTCGATTCTTCACCGCGCAGTTTGGCTTTTTTGATCTTCATTCCACCTGGCAGACGTGCACCCGGACGGGCAACAATCACGTTCTGGCCAGCCGCAATATTCGGTGCGCCGCAGATGATCTGTGTTGTTTCTTCGCCGACGTTAACTTGGCAAATACTCAATTTATCCGCTTCAGGATGTTTTTCGCATGATTCCACATATCCGACGACGATATTCGAAAGGCCATCCGAACGGTCGATTACTGCATCGACTTCGATTCCGGCACGCGTTATTTTTTCGCCAAGTTCAGCCGGCGGCAAATCTTGTGTATTTACATAATCCTTCAACCATTTTATCGATACTAACATGTCATTTCCTCCTTAAACTTCCGTGCGTTGAAATTGGGATAAAAAGCGGACGTCATTTGTATAGAAATGACGGATGTCTTCTATGCCATATTTCAGCATCGCAATGCGTTCAGGTCCCATACCGAAAGCGAATCCGGTCAGGCGCTTCGAATCATAGCCTGCCATTTCCAAAACGTTCGGATGCACCATACCCGCTCCAAGAATTTCGATCCAGCCGGTTTTCTTGCAAACGTTGCAGCCTTCCCCACCGCATTTGAAGCAGGAGATATCCATTTCAACAGATGGTTCCGTGAACGGGAAGAAACTTGGACGAAGACGGATTTCACGGTCTTCCCCGAACATTTTCTTGGCGAATACAGAAAGCGTCCCTTTCAGGTCGCTCATGCGGATATCTTCGCCGATGACCAATCCCTCAATTTGCGTGAACTGGTGTGAATGCGTCGCGTCATCGTTATCACGGCGATACACTTTCCCCGGACAGATGATTTTGATCGGCTCTCCGCCTTTCGCTTCCATCGTACGCGCCTGCACAGGAGATGTATGTGTGCGCAAAAGAATATCTTCTGATATATAGAAGGAATCCTGCATATCACGCGCCGGATGCCCTTTTGGCAAATTCAAAGCTTCGAAATTATAATAGTCCTTCTCGACTTCCGGGCCTTCTTCAATTTCATAGCCCATGGAAATGAAAAGATCTTCGATTTCTTCGATGACACGCGTCAATGGATGGGCATTGCCCGATTTTACAGGACGGCCTGGCAGTGTGATGTCGATCGTTTCACTTTGCAGCTTTTCATTGATCGCCTGTTCCTCAAGAATCGCCATGCGCTCTTCCAGACGCGCCGTCACTTCTTCCCTTACCACGTTGACAAGCGCACCCATCTTCGGGCGTTCTTCTGCTGGCAATTTACCCATGCCTTTAAGCAGATCCGTAATCGGACCTTTCTTGCCTAAATAGGCAACGCGGACAGCGTTCAGTTCTTTCACGTTTGATGCGGCAGCAATTTTGTCCAACGCCTGTGTCTTCAACTCATTCAATTGTGCTTCCATTTTTTTCTCCTCCTCTAAACATAAAAAAGCCCCGTCCCTGAAAAGGGACGAGGCATTATTCGCGGTACCACCCTAGTTATTGCACGTATGCAATCACTCATTTACGTAACGGCTCTTCACCGGCCCACCTTTACAGCAATATGCTGGTCCCGGCGGCAGCTCGCGGGGTGAACTTCCGAAACGTCTGCATATCCGCGCTTTCAGTCAAGGCGCAAATTTCCTGTCGATGCAAATGGATTCCGTACTTTTCCCGGTCAACGCTTTTGTGTTTTATTTACCTGTTAATTATACGAAAGTTCCACTCTATTATCAACCTTAGTTCTTCGGAACGAGGCTGTACAATAAAATCCCTGTCGCCACTGCGACATTCAGCGACTCCGCGCTGCCGTATAACGGCACCATCAGGTTCTGTTCGGTCATCTGTAAAAGTTCAGGCGCAACGCCGCTTCCTTCGTTGCCGACGATCAGTGCAAATTGCTCTTTTGTTTGGACTTCATGTACCGGAATAGCTCTTTGCAATGCCGTGCCGAACACAGAAATTCCTGCATTTTTCAGCTGCGGAATCCATTCTTCCAGCTCTCCGCGGACGACTGGAATCTGAAAATGCGAACCTTGTGCCGAACGGACCGTTTTCGGATTGAATGGATCTGCGCAGCCTTTGCCAAGGATAACGGCATCGATGCCGGCAGCGGATGCTGTCCGGATCATCGTGCCGATATTGCCGGGGTCCTGGACAGCATCGATCAATAGGAGACGCGTCCAACTCTGCTGATCCTCTTCGGTAAACTCCGGTTGCGCGCAATGAGCGAAAATCCCCTGCGAATGTTCCGTCTCCGAGATTTCCTTCGCAACCGCTGCAGTCACCGAATAGAGCGGCACGTTTTCAATATCCCATGCATCCGGAATATCCACGCCTTCACGGACGATCAATCCTTTGACGAGGTCTTTCTTTTTCAGGGATTCTTCAGTTAAATGAAATCCTTCCACAAGAAATTCCGAAAATTTATCGCGTTCCTTGCGAGTAGTGGTGAGTTTTTTCCAATGCTTCACCAATGAATTTTGCAGTGATTCGATTCGTTTCATATTTGTTCACGCCTTTAAGTCAGAATAGCTTTAGTATAGCACACCGTTGCCGTTTCTTTAGAGTTCCCGTGTGAAGAAATCAAAGCCAAGTGCTGTCAGGATGCCGAAAGCTAACGTCCAAACGGCAATGCTGATTGTCAGCCAGACGGTTGTATTTTTCTTCGTGGCACCAAGCGTCATTCCGATGAATGCCGCGATATGAGTGCCAATCAGAATCGGTCCTAGCAATGCCAGTCCCGGCAATCCGTATTTATTCCAGATGCGTTTGGCGCGCTCGCTCTTCTTATTTTGCGTCTTGCCTTTCGCTTCCTGGCGTTTATTGTACCAATCCTTGAAACGGTCGAAGCCGATGATCAGCGCCAGCACCGTCACCATATTGCCGACAAACGCCAGCAGCATCACCCAAAACGGCGACAGCCCCCAAACGATGCCGAGCGGAATGACCAATGCAATTTCAAGCCATGGAATTGCCGCCCCAAGAAAGACCAATGCATATTCATAAATCATTCCGTTTCCTCCTTAAAATGTTTGCGGACTTCTGCGTAGTAGATCCCGTATTGAGTGAATGCTAAACCGAGAATAGCATAAATGATAAGCAGACGTGGAATCGGCAATATGATCACAACCGTCGCAAGTGCCGGAAGTGCCAGCGAGTAAAAAGTGTAAACTTTCTGCACTGCCCATCTCGTAATATAAGTCATCCCTTCGTCCGCTTCCAAGTACTCAGGCGGACGGATGGAAAACATCGATATTTTTTGTTGCGGGTTGTTCTTATTGTATTGCTTCACTTTTGACACGAAAATCGTTAAAACAATCAAGTACACGAATATGGCACCGAATATAAGCGCGCTTTCAAATGGGCCAATTTGAACCGTAAGACTTGTTTCAGTTGCAGTATCGATAAACTCGGTTTTAGGCGAATTGATACCATATGCAATAACTCCAAGCAATGCTATGAATCCCATCATCCATAACGGATAAGTCACTCTGATATCATTTTTCATCTTCTTTCTCCCCTTCCAGCCAAAATAATTCGTTGACATCCACCTGCAGCGCTTTTGCCAATTTCAATGACAATGTAATCGAAGGTGAAAACTCCCCTTTTTCAATAAACGCGATCGTCTGCCTCGTCACATCGACCTGCTTGCCTAAATCACTTTGCGTCAGACTGTGGCGGGCCCGCATTTCCTTCACCCGATTTTTCAGCATCCGTTTCTTCCTTTCTGTAAAGATGTTCGGTTTATATTACATAATGTACAGTATACTTAACATTAAGTAAAGTATTATTTACTTTTTTATTGGAGCGCTGAAAGCGGTCCGGTCATTTTAAAAGGCATGCGCGGGTTTGGCGCATGCCTTTGGGTTTTGGGTTTGGGTTAGGTTTTGGCGTTTTTTTGAAGCGGTACCAGCTTTTAACCCGATTCCGGCTGAAATACGTCATTTCGTATGTTTCTCTCACTTCAAAACCACTGATTGAATGCTTTTCGCGGTCTAAAAGCGACGGTTCAGAGAGTTGAATGCGAAAAACTCTTGTTGTTTGCGGGATATGAAGAGTTGTTTGCGATACAATATACCTTGTTTGCGGAATAAAGCATTTTGTTAGCAGAATAGCCGGTGTTGTTTGCGTTATAGTGCTGTTTGTTTGCAACATAAAAAAACTTCCCGAATTTCATGGAAAGTCTAATCCTTTTTCTTTAATTGATAAACTCGGTTACGGAGAGCTCCATTCTGCTCCAATTCCATTGTACCTAATAGCCGGGAAGTTACATAAACAGACGAGATCTGGCAAAATTCCCGCAGACGACGGTTGTTTAATTCTATGTCCACCAGTGAAAAATATTCCTGAACGGCTAATTTGAAAGCATCTGAATCAACAGTTTTGCAACGAGAACATATCCAACCCACTCTTTTCTTCTTCTGTAATGTGTGTTGCTTGCATTGTGTGCATAAGATGCCCGTCCGCAAATCTGCTTTATCTATTAAAAACTGATGACATAGTGGAACACGTTTGTAAGGAGCTCTATGTTTTTGAAGAAGCTTTGAGATTTTCAATAGATTGATTTGAGTGGATTCCATAGGTAAAGTTTGATGAATATGTAATAAGTAATCCACTAGTTGATAAGTTTTGCAGACGTAATTTGATTTTGGTTTAGTTAGAAACTCACATTCTTTTGATGTAAAGACTACAAGACCTTTTACTGGCAACTTAATTTTTTGGGATTTAAAGAATTGATCCATGAACCTTACATGTTTGTTCAATTGTGATGTAGGATCATTCATCACAGTGCGCATTCCATCCCTGTCAGTTCTTGAGAATTCTCCGTTAGCTGCATCGAATAACAATTTGCCGCTGATGTTTTTAGATTCAATGACTATAGCACCGCGATCTGTCAGCAATAGTCCATCAATTTGTACTTTCCAGTCGCCTATGGCAAGAGTGACATTTCGCAGAAACTTATAGTCTCCATCCACATGAAACTCGGCAACTTTCTGCTCAAGTCTTTCTTCTCCGCGTTTTCCAGCCGCACTTTTATAAATTTCCTTCTCAATAAAAGTTCTTTGTGCATGCTGCTCTGGGAGTCGGTACAGCAATCGCTTCAATGCTTCTGTTTCGGATAATAAGCCAATTTGTAATTTACTCATTTAACACCTCCAAAAGTTTTCCTGGAGTATATCATTCAGATTTTCATTCTACAAAAACAGATAAATTTTCATATCTTTCTCATTCTGAATCTGCCTTGGAAATTGGTTCATTATTTTAGAGGCTATAGCGGGATTTTCCCGACCATTTTGGATTCGAGAATCTGTACTCATTAAAGGTTTTTTTAATTTTTCATCTCTATTTCAGCTGAAACTTCAATTATCATATCTTTTTTAAAGTTCAAAAATCTATAATGGATGCTTTTCGCGAGCGAAAAGCGACAGTACGGAGAATTAAACATGGGAAAATTAAAGTTGTTTGCGGGAAAAGCACTGTTGTTTGCGATATGAATCACTTTGTTTGCAGTATAGCTGGTGTTGTTTGCGTTATAGCTTTGTTTGTTTGCGGTATGCGTAACACACTCCTAAAAACAACAAAAAACCCCAGCCAAACTCGGCCGGGGTCGTAATATTTATTCGAATGTAATTTTCGCTACTGTGTCTTTGTCCAATTTTTTGATGACTTCGATGATCAGTTTGACTGCGTTTTCGTAGTCGTCGCGGTGAAGAATGCCGGCGTGTGAGTGGATGTAGCGGGTTGCTACGCCAATCGACAGGGCTGGAACGCCGTTCGCCGTCAAGTGGATCGAGCCGGCGTCAGTTCCGCCGCCTGCAATCGTTTCGAATTGGTACGGGATGCCTGCTTCTTCCGCTGTATCAACAACGAGTTCGCGCAAGCCGCGGTGAGATACCATGGAAGCGTCAAATAGCAGGATTTGAGGTCCGTCGCCCATTTTGCTGTTGGATTCCTGAGCAGTGATGCCCGGAGTGTCGCCGGCGATGCCCACGTCCACTGCAAATCCGATATCCGGCTGGATTTTCGCTGTCGCTGTTTTCGCGCCGCGAAGTCCGACTTCTTCCTGGACTGTTCCTACGCCATAAACGACGTTCGGGTGATCCTGGCCTTTAAGACCTTTCAATACATCGATTGCGATTGCGCAGCCGATGCGGTTGTCCCAAGCTTTCGCCAATAGGAATTTTTCGTTTGTCATAGCCTGGAATTCGAAATAAGGTGTCACCATATCGCCTGGTGTAACGCCCCATTCTTTTACTTCGTCGCGTGAAGACGCACCGATGTCGATGAACATGTCTTTGATTTCGACAGGTTTTTTACGTGCTTCAGGAGACAGGATATGCGGTGGTTTAGAACCGATTACGCCTGTGATTTCCTTGCCGCTGCGTGTAGTGATGGTTACGCGCTGTGCCAGCATAACCTGGTTCCACCATCCGCCGACAGTCTGGAATTTAAGGAATCCTTTATCGTCGATCTGTGAAATCATGAAGCCTACTTCATCCAAGTGGCCGGCTACCATGATTTTCGGTCCGTCAGCTTGCCCTTCTTTTTTAGCGATCAGGCTTCCCAGCCCGTCCGTTTCAATTGAGTCGGCAAAAGGCGCTATGTATTTCTTCATGACTTCGCGCGATTGGCGTTCATTGCCTGGAATACCGTTTGCATCAGTCAAATCTTTCAACATTTGAAGCGTTTCGTCTAATTTTACCATTTATTTCGACCTCCTAAATAGTCTCACTTGTCCATTATAAATGAACCTGCGTTTATTTTCAAAAAATTCATCTAATGGATTAATAGCCATCTTTTTGGCGGTCGTAATTCTTCTGGTTTTTCGCTACATAAGCATCCAAGATTTCTTCATAGCTGAATCCTAAAATGTCGGCAATATTGCCGTAGCAGCTCCAAACCCGCTGGTAAGTCGACATTGAATGTTTCTCCAGAAACTCCAATATGCTTTGATTCGTCTTCAGAAAGACTGTAGTCAGATCTTCTTCCAGCAACGGATCCGGCCACTCCTTCAGCATATTCAGATCTTTTTCGATTCCGAGGGACAATAAAAAATGGATGGAATCCACATATTCTTCCAAAATCACTTCACGTTCCGAGGGGCCCTTTGCGCTCCAGAATTTGAAGGTGCGGGTTTCATTCGCCAGCTCAGCCAGTTCGACGATGAGGGCCAGCCCTTTTTTCTCGAAGAGGTCACCCTCAGCTGAGTTGTTCGTCTGGATGTAACGGTCCAATTCTTCCTGCATGCTGAATAATTTCTCTAAATTCATAAGAATCCTCCTTTTTTTTCAATAAATCTTGAAACCATAATTCTTTATGTCCGTATTATACATGACAACCACTTTTCCAAGGGGGTATTTTGCATGGCCATCATTATCCGTTTCATTGTAATTGCATTAATTATATATCTATTCTATCGTTTATTGCGCTATGTATTCGACCCGAAACGAAAATTCGATGCGGCAGTCGAAAGTAAATCGTATTACTTCTTTGATGATGTCCAGAATGTCCGCAAAAATTTTTTTATTACATTGCGCGGCGCCATCTTTGAAGGTGAAAAATACCTGGGAACCACAGACGATGCTTTTGAAGTGGTTTCAATATTCGTTTGGGCAGAAGATCCCGCAAAGCTCCAGGGATTTACGAAAGAGGATTTCCATTTTCTCGAAAAAGAAATCCGCATGAACTACCCGAATGCTGCGATCAACTGGAAAAATCCGATTGAGCAATTGATGAAAAGTGAAACCGGCGCTTAACGCAATCCGAATTCCGTGTAAAGCCAAACGAGCAGCGCTGCCTGAAGCAATGCCAGCATAAGGAAACCGATCCGGAAATTCGTATGCTTTGTTTTATGGCGGAAAGCCATCATGCCCATATAAGCGCCGATGCCGCCGCCGAACAAAGCGACTCTCCACAGATTCTTCTCTGGTATCCGCTGGCCACGCTTCTGCGCCTGCCGTTTATCAATTTTCATCATTATGAAAGCCATCAGGGACAGGATAGCGATATAAGCGGAAATCACAATAAACATTTTATATTCCTCCATGAAAAAAGACTGGCGAATGATCGCCAGTCTTTTTTGTGCATTATCTTATTTGTTCAATGCTTTTTTAGCTTGGTCAGCCAGTGCTGTGAATGCAGCTGCATCAGATACAGCGATTTCAGCTAGCATTTTGCGGTTGATGTCGATGCCGGCAACTTTCAAACCGTTCATTAGACGGCTGTAAGAGATGTCGTTCAAACGAGCTGCTGCGTTGATACGAGTGATCCACAATCTGCGGAAGTCACGTTTTTTGTTGCGACGGTCACGGTAAGCATAGTTACCTGACTTCATCACCTGTTGGTTTGCTACTTTGAAAAGGATGTGCTTCGCACCATAATAACCTTTTGCTAATTTAATGACCTTTTTACGACGCTGGCGCGTCACTGTTCCACCTTTTACGCGTGGCATAATACATTACCTCCTGCTTGAATATAAAGAATTCGATTTTTTGTTCGGTCTTGTCCAGACTTCAACGGGCCAACTCCTCGGTCTTAAGCTGCCCTTCCTGTGCGGCAAAAAACGCCGCTTCGGAAGTTCATCTTAAGTCTGCCGGAGCTGAACGGCCGTTTTCGCTTTTCGTTTTTATTTCATGTTGTAGATCAAAGATTTAATGCGTTTCAAATCGCCTGAAGATACGAGTTTCCCTTTACGGAGTTTACGCTTTTGCTTAGTCGATTTGTTTGCAAATAAGTGGCTTGTGTGTGAACGATTGCGTTTTACTTTACCTGTTCCAGTTTTCTTGAAACGTTTTGACGCACCGCTATGGCTTTTCATTTTCGGCATTTCGAGTTCCTCCTAAACAATTGTACTGTTATTCTTTTTCGTTGACTGGAGCCAGCATCAAGAACATGCTGCGTCCGTCCATTTTAGGGCGCTGTTCAACCGTCGCAACTTCTTTGCACGCTTCAGCGAAGCGTTCAAGTACACGTTGTCCGATTTCTTTGTGCGTGATCGCACGGCCTTTAAAACGGATTGAAGCTTTGACTTTGTCGCCTTTTTCAAGGAACTTGATTGCGTTCCGAAGTTTCGTGTTGAAGTCGTGATCGTCGATCCCAGGGCTCAAACGAACCTCTTTCACTACGATGACTTTCTGATTCTTGCGAATCTCACGTTCCTTCTTCTGCTGTTCAAACTTGAACTTACCATGGTCCATGATGCGGGCAACCGGCGGCTTAGCTTGAGGAGCCACAAGAACCAGATCCAAGTTGACACGACCTGCAATTTCTAGGGCTTCGTTGCGCGTTTTAATGCCGAGCTGTTCACCGTTTTGATCAATAACCCGTAATTCCCGTGCACGAATGCCTTCGTTTACATTACTGTCTTTGCTAATAATAATCCACCTCCGGATAGTGTTGCGAATAGCTTAAAATGCGTAACCGACCACGTCGGCTTACAGGTTCCGATCCAAAGAAAAAGCGGATGGACCTCGTTCGGCCCACCCGCAATTTATGACAGCACGCCTCGGCGTGCAAAAAGTCAAATCGTGTCTACCTGCCAACAATTGGTCGATCAGGTGAGAAGCGGGTGCTCCTGCTTGCACATATAAGTATTCTATAACCTTAACTATAATACCACGCACCTGTAGGCGTGTCAACTTGTTTATCAATATAGGTTTCCAGCATAGCCGATATTCCGCAAAACAGCTACGCTTGCCTGGGGGCTCGCGCTGAGCTAACTCGTGCTCGTTTCACTTCGCCCGAGTGGATCTCAGCACTTCGCTTGGTCCCCAAGGCGTCTTCGCTGTTTTGCTCCATATCTTTAGAACTTTCTCTAGCGCCGGCGCGCCTATGGACTGAGCGAAGCAATAAGACGAGTGCTCTTCTCGGCTTATTGCGGGAGCTTTGTCCTAAGCGCCGAAGCGTTACATATGGAATGTCTTTAGTTTAACCCTATCGAAGTTCCCCTCGGATCATCGACAGGAAGTCATCGAAAGGCATACTTTCCGATTTCTGTTCACCGTATTTACGGACGTTGACAGAACCGTCTTCCAGCTCCTTATCTCCCAGAACGAGCATATAAGGAACTTTCTGCATTTGCGCTTCGCGGATCTTGTAACCAAGTTTCTCATCGCGTCCGTCAATATCTACACGCAGTTTGTGGGCCTGCAGTTTTTCCTGCACTTCATTCGCATAATCACTGTGGACATCGAGAGATACCGGTATGATTTCCACTTGCACTGGCGCCAGCCAAGTCGGGAAAGCACCTTTGTATTCTTCGATCAGGAATGCGACAAAACGTTCCATTGTTGAAACGACACCGCGGTGGATGACAACCGGACGATGCTGTTTGCCGTCTTCTCCGATATAGGAAAGGTCGAAACGCTCAGGCAACAGGAAATCAAGCTGTACAGTAGAAAGAGTCTCTTCTTTACCGAGCGCAGTTTTCACCTGTACATCCAATTTCGGGCCGTAGAATGCCGCTTCCCCTTCCGCTTCCACATAATCCAATCCCATTTCATCCATCGCTTCCTTCAGCATGGATTGTGCACGTTCCCACATTGCATCGTCATCAAAGTATTTTTCTTTGTCTTCAGGATCACGATATGACACACGGAATGAATAATCCTTGATGTCGAAATCTTTATAGACTTGCACAACTAAATTGACCACTCGTTTGAATTCGTCTTTGATCTGATCTGGTCTTACGAATAAATGTGCATCGTTCAAAGTCATGCCGCGAACGCGCTGCAAGCCTGATAATGCGCCGGACATTTCGTAACGGTGCATAAGCCCAAGTTCCGCGATGCGGACCGGCATCTGGCGGTAGGAATGGATGCCCTGTTTGAAAATCATCATGTGATGCGGGCAGTTCATCGGACGAAGAACCAGATCTTCATTATCCATGCTCATGACCGGGAACATGTCTTCCTGGTAATGATCCCAGTGTCCGCTTGTCTTATAAAGGTCAACGCTGCCCAGAACCGGAGTGTAGACGTGGTCATAGCCCAGACGTTCTTCTTTATCGACGATATAGCGCTCGATGATGCGACGGATTGTCGCGCCTTTTGGCAGCCACATCGGCAGCCCCTGTCCAACTTTCTGAGAATTCATGAACAGGTTCAGTTCTTTACCGATTTTACGGTGATCGCGTTCTTTCGCTTCTTCCAGCATTTCAAGATGCGCTTTCAGGTCTTCTTTTTTGAAGAAGGCAGTTCCGTAAATACGCTGCAGCATTTTATTGTCGCTGTCGCCTCTCCAATATGCACCGGCAACGCTCAGCAATTTGAATTCTTTCAGTTTGCCTGTTGCCGGAACGTGGATGCCGCGGCAAAGATCGAAAAACTCGCCTTGCTCATAAATTGTAACCTGCTCGTCTTCCGGAATTGCTTCAAGCAGCTCCAGCTTGTATGGATCTTCGATCGCTGCGAAACGTTCCTGCGCTTCTCCGCGGGAAACACTGTGACAGACGATTTCAAGGTTTTCACCGATGATTTTCTTCATTTCCTTCTCGATTTTCGGAAGGTCTTCTGAAGTGATCGCCGATTCTGTATCGATGTCATAATAGAAACCATGTTCGATCACGGGACCGACGCCAAGCTTCGCGTCCGGATAAAGGCGTTTAACTGCCTGGGCCAATAAATGCGCTGAACTGTGGCGGAGAATTTCAAGTGCCTCATCCGATTCCGCTGTGATGATCGCAATGTCCCCGTCTTCGTTAAGCGGCGCTTTCAAATCAACAAGGCGGTCGCCAAGTTTTCCGGCAAGCGCTTTTTTGCGAAGTCCCGGGCTGATTGACTGGGCCACGTCTTCTGTTGTTGTACCCCGTTCGAATTCTTTTACGGCCCCGTCCGGGAATTTCAAATTGATCATGTCTGACATAGCAATCTCTCCTTTTGAGTTTCATCTTTTTCCATGATGCACTGCAGAAACTTTTGGAACACAAAAAAGCCCCATCCCAAAGGGACGAAGCTCAGTTCGCGGTTCCACCCTTCTTCTGTCCCACTCAGCAAACTGAATGGAACGAAGCTCTGCATCGGCTAACGGGCCGGTTGCCGGCAGCTGCTACTAATTAAGTTCACAACTGCTGCTCGGAGGCGGTAAATGGATGGCCGTTTCTTAAGAAGCTTTCAGCCTGGGCTTCTCTCTCTGGAAGTCGTGCAATTCATTATTGTCCTCGTCGTCGCATTTAAAATCATATTTCGATTAAATTCACTATAAACCGAAAGCATCCAAAATGCAATCACTGTAAATAAAATGCATTTAAATGTTCTCCGAATTAATTTAATTCCGCCAATTGCGACCGTCCATCTTTACAGGACTCGTAAGTGCACGGATCCGTTCCATAACACGCGCCGCTTTCAAATCTTCTTTTTCACCACGCTGGGAATATGTGAGATGATGCTGAAGTTCTGAGTAGCTGAAATTCGACGTCATGAACGTCGGAAGCTTTTCAGCCATCCGGTAATGAAGGATGGTGCCCAGCACTTCATCACGCGTCCAGCTCGACATTGCTTCCGCTCCAATATCATCCAGCATCAGAACATCCGCCTTTTTGACGTAATCCACTTTTTCCTGCAGCGTCTGGTCGCCGATGGCCTGTTTCATTTCGCGCATGAATTCAGGCACGAAGACCAAAACCGATTTGACATTCATTTCCGCCAGCTCATTTGCGACAGCACTTAAAAGATAGGATTTGCCCACACCGAATTTGCCGTAGAAGAACAAGCCTTTTTCAGGCAGGTTATCCGGCCCGGTCGCCTGATCAAGAAAAGTGCCGACTGCACGGAATGCTTCCATCCGGCTGTCGTCCGGTTCGAAATTGGACAGCGTCGCCTGCATCACTTCCTTCGGCATGTACATGCTGTGGATCAGGGAGCTTGCGCGGCGTTTATTGTCATAGGCATTTTTTGACTTACACGGTGTATAAGCGATGCCGATCGTATTGCGTTCAAGTACCAGGTTCGGTTCGAAGCCTTTCAGATGATTGATGCAGCCATCCAGGCTAGGGCATTTATTGCAATCATGCGATTGGTCGATGTACTCGTATAATTTATGCATGCCGCGGTCGACGATGCTTTTATCGATTTCAGAGGCATGTTCTTCAAGAAAATTCTGGACGCCCGGGTTTTCTAGCACTTCCTTTCGCATATCGTTGTAACGCTCTGAAAAAGCCGGTGCATTGACAACCCGTTTTAAGGTTTCCCGTATCGGTTCCATTTAATCACCCTTCCCTTTTTTCAAAGCAAGTTTCGCCAGAAGTTTTTGTTTTTCGACTTCGAGGCTTTCGTTTTTCTGTGGAGCTGCTGCCTGCGGCTCGTCCTTCGTATAGAACCATTCGGGCAATTTTTCCTCGCGAACGGGCTTGCCGCCCGAACGGCTTGGATTTTTCGAAGCTGCAGCAGGCGACCCTTCTGATTTCCATTTCATATATTGGGCGTGCTCGGTACGCGCAAGTTCCATCGCTTCAGCAACTGTGGATACATTTTTTCGGATCCAGTGGGAAGCGATTTTTTCCACATAGCCTTTAGTCAATTTCATGTCGGTGCGCAAAAGAACATACTGCAGCAGGACATTCACCACAGCAGGTTCCATCCCGTGCTGCATGACCAGATTATTGGCAAGCTGCACATCGGCTGATAACGGCTCTTTGCCCCCGGCAATATCCCGGAGCACTTCGACAGGTGAAGCCGATTCCAGGTATAAAATCAAGTCGTCCTGGCGATTCTTCGGTTCAGTTGCAGGCTCCGAGGCTTTTACGAGAACCGGTTCCAATTTGGGCGCAGTGGTAGATACCGTCATCTTATAATATTCCGATGCGGATTTTTTAATTCCTTCTATAGTAAGGCGGTAATCATCGTCAATGGCCAACAGGATCACTTTCTGCATTTCAAGCGGTCCCCATCCGTACAGGAAAGCGAGTTTGCAGATGGTGTCTTTAATCGCCGCAGTCAAAACGCGTTTCGGCACCAGCTGTTCGGACAACCCTTGGTGAAGCAAACTGAAATCAAAATCGTATTCCGCTTCATAACCTTTACGTCCGCGCTGCTGCATTTTTTGCGAATCATTCGGATAACCCGCTTTTGCATGCACCGGCTGAAATATATCCGTGAATGTACGCGAAACTTCCTCATATGATTCCATATCTTCCGCAGGCAGGATGAATCGATCCCTGACTCTCCGGTAAGCGATGTCCCCAATCTTACTGAACAGGAACATCGACAACAATGGATCAGTGAAGAAGTCTTTCGGGTCAAGCGGCGGACATAATTCATAAAGGAATGTACGTGATTCTGTTCCTTTTTTATATGTTTTCAGCAAACCGATCGCTTCCAATTGGAGACGTGATTCAAAAATTTTCGCAATCGGCATGCCCAAGGTGTTCATCAGCGTGTAATGCGGTGTTTCATTTCTTTCCGCTTCTCCTTCTGCCCAAAGCGTCAGGTAAAGCGAAATCGCTTCAGCACCGACCATCGGCTGATAAAGCAGCGTCAGTAATTGGCGGTCGTAATTGGAAAATGGATAGGGCAGACGGATATTAAAAGCATCAGCTGCCTGCAACTCCTTATAGAACGCAGTCATAAGTCACCGCCTTACTCGGATATCTTGTCATCCGGATTCTTGTTCAATAAATCCTTCAGTTCATCTATGAATACATTGATGTCTTTGAACTGGCGATAGACGGAAGCGAAACGGACATATGCCACTTCGTCGATTGCAGCCAGTTTGTCCATCACCATTTCGCCGACCTGTTCAGACTTCACTTCGGCATTGCCGATTCTGCGAAGGTTTTTTTCAATAGTAAAGACAAGCTCTTCTAATGTTTCCAACGGCACCGGCCGTTTCTCACAAGCCCGGATCAAGCCGCGCAATACTTTTTCGCGGCTGAACTCTTCACGGGAACCGTCTTTTTTCACGACAATCAGCGGCATCTCTTCCACTTTCTCGAAAGTGGTGAACCGGTAGCCGCATTCTTCACATTCCCTTCTTCTCCTGATCGATTTCAATTCATCTACTGGCCGCGAATCCACGACACGGGTACCGTTATGCTGACAAGCCGGACATTTCATTTTGACATCTCCCCAAATTCTCTTTCTTGTGGTATAAGTATAACAAAATTTCAGCGTTTATAATATTTGAATTTGGAATCTTTACGTATGGTTGATGAATTCGCTCCAAGCAGACGCTTTCCGCTTTTTCATCAAAACAATTTAAAGATATATAAAGTAAATTACATTAAGTAACCGATATTCCGCAAAACAACTCCGCTTTCCTGGTGGCTTGCACTGAGCTAACTCGAGCTCGTTCCACTTCGCTCGAGAGGATCTCAGCACTTCGCTTTCTCACCTGGGAGTCTGCGTTGTTTTGCTCCATATCTTTAGAAACTCCTTTAAGAGATGAATCAGTCTATACATTGCAATTTAGTTAGTTCACCTTTTTAGAGAAAAACTAATAGATTGCGCTTAGCTAACTCGGGCCATCGCCCGAGTTACTAACAGCCCAACTCTTTTAAAAAAGTCCACTTAATTTCATATCATTTCCAGAATTGAATCCAGCGAAGGAGCGCGCCAGGACGGAGCGGAGCAATAAGACGAGTGTTCTTCTCGGCTTATTGCGGGAGGCTTGTCCAAAGCGACGAAGCGGCATATTTAAAATACCTATGAATTATGTACACAAATAGAAAAAGCAGGGGATCAGCTCCCCTGCTTTAATGTCTTGGTTTAAATGGATTATGCAGTTACTGTAACTTTGGTTTTTCCAGCACCGACTGGACCCATTCCACGTGGCAATTCTGTTACTTCGCTCGAACCCGAGCCAAGTGCCTTAGCGATATAATCCGCTGCGATAGTCGGATCAAGATCACCACAAGTGTAAACATCTACACTTGCATAGCCGTGTTCAGGAAAGCTGTGGATTGTCAAATGTGATTCAGAAATGATTACTACGCCGCTTACGCCTTGTGGCGCAAATTTGTGAAAAGCGACCTCGCGGACTTCTGCTCCTGATTTGAGTGCTGCATCAACAAAAGTTTGTTCGATATAATCCATATCGTTTAATTTGTCAAAATCACACTGCCAAAGTTCTGCAATTACGTGACGTCCCATTGTTTCCATGGTTCGTTTCCCCCTTTGATATCATTTTGGTTTCGTGCTCAAAATATTCAAAGTTGACTACCACGGGGGAAAGTTAGTCCAAAGAGGTCCTAACCCTTTAAGCAGTCATGTGAATAAAATTTCTCCTAAAGATTCCTCATTGAGCTTTGGAATCCGTCAGAGGAAGGTAGCTTTTTTTGCTACGAATCATAGTATATGATGTATTCCGTGGAAATGCAACAAATAAATCTGATAAAAATTTCTTTTTTTTCGTGGGTTTTTGGCACAAATTAAAAAACCACTTTTTCATACTAATAGAAAAAGTGGTTCTTGTCATTAAATTACACTCATCGCCGAAGCGACACGTTTTGTCAGGTCGATTACGCGAGCGGAGTAGCCCCATTCATTGTCGTACCATGCAAGGACTTTCACTTTCCGGTCTGCAATAACCATTGTAGTAAGGCCATCCACGATAGCTGAATCCGTGGTTGTGTTAAAATCTTTTGAGACAAGCGGCTCCATTGTGAAATTCAAAATCCCTTTCATCGGGCCGTTTGCCGCATCGATGAATGCCTGATTGACTTCTTCAATCGTTACATCACGGTTAACATCAACCACAAGGTCCACTAATGACACGTTCGGTGTTGGAACACGCAGTGCCAAGCCATGCATTTTCCCTTCCAGATCAGGAAGAACCTGCGACAAAGCTTTTGCTGCTCCTGTCGAAGTCGGGATGATCGACTGGGCACAAGCACGCGCTCGGCGAAGATCCTTATGGGGATTATCCAGATTTTTTTGGTCATTCGTGTAAGCGTGTACAGTTGTCATCAAACCATTGTCGATACCGAAAGCATCGTTGAGGACTTTTGCTACAGGTGCAAGGCAGTTTGTCGTGCAGCTGGCGTTGGAGATGATATCGTGCTTGTCGATATCCAATTTATCTTCATTGACACCCATGACAATCATGACATCTTCATTTTTTCCGGGTGCAGTCAAAATGACTTTTTTCGCTCCAGCTTCAAGATGAAGAGCTGCTTTATCACGTGAATTGAATTTTCCGGTAGCTTCTATGACGATATCGATCCCCATCGTTTTCCATGGAAGTTTCAAAGGATCGCGTTCGCTTACCAATTCAACCCGTTTTCCATTGACAATTAAAGCCCCTTCTACAGCGCTTACATCTCCGTCGAAGGTTCCGTGATTTGTGTCATACTTAATCAAATGAGCTAAAGTCTCGGCAGGGTAACTGGCGTTTACTGCCGAAATAGTTACATCATCCATTAAAATTGCCTGTCTGAACACCATGCGGCCAATACGGCCAAATCCATTAATCGCAATAGAAACTGTCATTTAAAAGTCCTCCATTAATTAAGTTATACTTATATTTTTAATTCGTTATATAGTATAACACATTATCCCGATTCGAGAACCTCAAAACCGGATGAATATTTCAGCTTTGTGAACTTTCTCCCCATTGCTCCAGAATTCGCTCTAGCTGCCGGGCAGTCTCTTCAATCGTTCCATTATTATAGATGACCGCGTCAGCACCTTCCTCTTTTACAGACATGGGCAACTGCGAGCTGATCCGGGCCCTGGCATCTTTTTCGTTTAATCCATTTCGCTCCATCAATCTGGCAAGCTGGTTTTCTTCAGAAACACTGACAACCAGAACCTTATCGACAAAATGCTGCAATTTGCTTTCAAATAGCAAAGGAATGTCCATCACGATTGTTCTATGTCCATCCTCCATGAACACGCTTTTTTGGCGGAGCATTTCCGTCCGTATGGCGGGATGGATGATATCGTTCAATTGCTTTCTTTTTGCGGGATCTGAAAAAATGAGAGCGCCGACTTTTTCGCGGTCCATCGTCCCGTCATCACGGATGGCTTCCGGACCGAATAAAGCCTCAATCTCCATTAATGTTTCACTCCCAGGTTCAACCACTTGCCGGGCAACCAAATCCGCGTCAATAATCGGATAGCCCAACTCCTCCAACATTTTAGAAACAGTGCTTTTCCCGCTGGCTATACTGCCTGTTAACCCAATAATCATCTTAAACCCTCATTTTTGGCATGTTGGACAGAAAACAGATGTGCGTCCCCCGATTTTCAGGGTTTTCGTCACACTGCCACATGTCATGCATTGTTTTTTTCCATACATCGCGAAGCGGTTTTGCATGCCTCCCGATTCACCGTTGATGTTCCGGTAATCGGAAATTGTGCTTCCTCCAGCTTCTATACTTTCCAGTAAAATATCCACGATTGCTTGAAACAGTTCAGCACGGCGCTTTCTGCTGATTCGATGTGCAGCGCGGTTCGGATGGATTTTCATCCGGAACAGAGCTTCCGTTGCATAGATATTGCCGGCACCCGAAATGACCTGGCCATCCATGATCACTTCTTTGATGGGTTTATTCCGATATTTCGGGCTTTCTGACATATCGAGAAAATGCTGCAGAGCGTTTTCGTCGAAAGGTTCAGGAGCCATCAACAGCAGCGGCGGATAGTCCCCTTCTTCATTCAACACCCGCATTTCACCAAAACGGCGGATGTCCGAATAGGCCAGCAGATTGCCATCGCTCAGCGTCAGCACGACATGGACATGCTTGCGGAATTTATCTTCCGGTATCGCCATCAGGCTGCCCACATAAAACCAGGCACCAGACATCCCCAAGTGATTCACTAACAAAAACTCGCCATCTTTTCTTAAGCCGAAATAGATGTACTTACTGCGCCGCTCCACACTGACAATCTGTGAACCTTTCAATCGTTCAATAAAACTGTCGGCCTCGACTTTTTTTAGAACGGCTTCCTTGCCTCCGGTTTTAGACAGCCGGATCGTATCGGATACAAAAACATCTTCTATTTTCTTGCCGATCGCAACTGGCCGTATCTGCCGGACCACACCTTCTACTTCAGGAAGTTCAGGCATCCCAACGGCCTCCAATCATTTTGTTTCATACCATGTGTCACCGGATGCGATATCCACTTTCAGCGGCACATTCAATTCCATCGCCGATTCCATCACTTTTGGAACCAACTCCATCAATTTAGCCAATTCATCTTTTGGCGCTTCAAAAATCAGTTCATCATGCACCTGCAGCAGCATATTGGCTTTCAGGCCTTCACGTTCAAGTGCTTCGTCCATATCTATCATCGCTTTTTTAATGATATCTGCTGCGCTTCCTTGAATCGGCGTATTCATTGCTGTGCGCTCCGCAAAACTGCGGAGGTTGAAGTTTGAACTCGTAATATCAGGAAGATAACGTCTCCGGTTCATCAATGTCGTGACAAATCCATCCTTTTTCGCAGAAGAAACGATATTCGTCATATATTGCTGTACGCCCGGGAAACTCTTCAGATAGCGGTCGATGAATTCCGCCGCTTCTTTCCGCGGGATATTCAGACTTTGGGATAATCCATAATCACTGATGCCATAGACAATACCGAAGTTGACAGCTTTGGCCGCGCGCCTCATATCACCCGTCACTTCTTCCAACGGCACATGGAATACATCCGCCGCTGTGGCGGTATGGATATCCTGATCATCTTTGAATGCCTGCACCAGCCGGTCATCTTCAGACATATGGGCAAGTACGCGCAATTCGATCTGTGAATAATCGGCCGCGACCATGACCCAATCCGGTTCAGAAGGTACAAACGCTTTTCTGATTTTACGCCCTTCTTCAAGCCGGACAGGAATGTTCTGCAGATTCGGATTCGTTGAGCTCAATCGGCCCGTTGTGGTAAGTGCCTGTTGGAAACGGGTATGGATTTTGCCGTCATCATGGATTTCCTTCAATAAACCTTCTATATAAGTGGACAGCAGTTTGCCGAGCTGCCGGTAAAGCAGGATATGTGAAATGATCTCGTGCTGGCCTTCCAGTTTCTCAAGAACGTCAGCAGCTGTCGAATAGCCGGTTTTGGTTTTTTTCAGAGCAGGCAACCCCAGTTTTTCAAAAAGGATCACCCCTAATTGTTTAGGTGAATTGATATTGAATTCCTGTCCGGCAAGACTGTAGATCTCAGATTCGATCTTTTCCAATTTCGCGGCCAGTTCTTCACCCATATCCGATAACTGCGCTTTGTCCACTTTAACGCCGAGCGATTCCATTTTGCCCAGAACCGAAGCAAGCGGCAGCTCCAATTTATCGTAGAGATCAAATTGTTGATTGTCTTCCAGCTTTTTGATGATGATGTCACGCACTTTCCAAATAGCGCGCGCTTTTCTCGCAATATGTTCATTCAAGACAGCATCATCCGGTACTTTCTTTTTAGCGCCTTTGCCATAGACCTGTTCGTTTGTCGATACATCGGTGTAGCCGTATTCCAAAACAATATTGGCCATATCGGTATACGTCAGTGAAGGGTTGACTATATAGGCACCCAGCATCAAATCGAAATCGACGCCGTCCAGTTCAATCTCACTGCGCAGGAATGCGGCAGTCGATGCTTTTGAATCGGACATGTATTTTTTCTTCGAAGGATCTGCCAGCCAGGTTTTCAAAATATCCGAACCTTTTACAGCGTCCATCGGTATTACATAGGTGTCAGTTGCATCAGATAACGCAACCCCAAGAAGGTCGCATGTATGATAATGTTCATCATACATTTCCAGATGGACGGCCATTTCACCCTTCAGTATGGAAGGCTCAATTTCGGTCACGACCGTAAATTTCAATTCTTCTTTGACAGTTTCTTCTGCCGTGTAATCCATTTTCTCAAGCAAAGATTTAAAGGCAAGTTCGCTCCAGACCCGAACCAACTCGTCCTGATCAGGACCTTCGTAACCGAGATCATCAAGCTTCACTTCTACAGGTGCCTGGCGCTCGATCGTAGCGAGCTGTTTGCTGATGTAGGCCAGGTCTTCATTGGCGACCAGTTTTTCTTTCATCTTGCCTTTCTGCTGGTCGATCGCTTCATATACGCCTTCCACTGAGCCGTGGGCTGCGAGCAGTTTCAAGGCCGTTTTTTCACCGACTCCAGGAACTCCCGGTATGTTGTCGGAAGAATCCCCCATAAGGCCTTTCATATCAATGATCTGCAATGGTGTAAGACCGTATTTCTCTTTAATATGTTCAACGGTGTATTTTTCAATATCGGTGATGCCTTTACGTGTGATGTATACAGTCGTCGAAGGAGATGCCAATTGGGTCAAATCCTTATCCCCTGAGATCACGATCACTTCGTCGCCTTGCTTTTCCGCTTCCAGGCTCAAAGTTCCGATAATGTCATCCGCCTCGTAATTCGGCAGTTCATACTGCTTGATGCGATATGCATCGATCAACTTCCGCAAATAAGGGAACTGCTCGGATAATTCGGGTGGCGTCTTTTGGCGACCGCCTTTATATTCACTGAACGTTTCATGCCGGAAAGTGGTCTTCCCCGCATCAAAAGCCACCATCATATGGGTAGGTTTTTCCTCTTCAAGAATTCGTTGGAGCATCATCGTGAAACCGTATACAGCATTTGTATGGATGCCATTTTCATTAGTCAGCAGCGGCAGCGCGAAAAACGCGCGGTACGCCAAGCTATTGCCGTCCAGTAATAGTATTTTCTTAGCCACAAAATTACCCCTTTCAATAAAAAACCGTCATTCCCTTTATTTTACCACGAGGGCAAAAAGAAGAGAAATGACGGAAGGTTTTATTCCATTATACCGGTTAAAACACTGGCATATGGTGAATCTGACGGCAGGATAATGACTGTATCTTCCCCGATGGTTTTTGTATATGACTGGAGTGAACGATACAGCTGATAGAATTCGGGGTCTTTGGAGAACGATTCGTTATAGATTTTCGCAGCCTCCGATTCTCCTTCTGCCTGAATCAGCGCTGCTTCTTTGCGGGCGGTTGCGATAACTTCCTGGGCTTCCCGGTCAGCCTGCGCTTCGATTTCGCGTTTCTTCGCATCACCTTGCGATAAATAGTCCTGAGCCGTGGAGTCCCGCTCAGAAATCATACGGGTATAAACTGATTGTTCGTTTTCCGCCGGAAGATCCGTCCGCTTCATGCGTACATCCGTGACACGGATTCCATATCGGTCTTTTTCCAGCAGTTCATTGACTTTAGCTGTGACATTGTCATTCAGGCTGCCTCTTGAAGAATTTTCGTCGTTGATGATTTCATCGTAATCCAATTGGCCAAGTTCCGTCCTGATGACTGAGTAGATGAATTCTTCCATTCGGGATTCAGCATTGACGATGGTAGCGGCATTGCTGATCAATTCACGCGGGTCCACTACTTCCCATACAGCATAATTATCAATAATGATCCGCTTTTTGTCTTTCGTGTTGATCTCCGCTTCCGATACATCATAGATCATCTGATATTTCGGCAGCGTTGTCAGACTCTGGATGAAGGGAATCTTTACATGGAGGCCCGGATCCTCTTTGATATCCACGACTTCACCAAACTGGCGAACTACGCGGTACTCGTTTTCCTTCACAACGTAGACGTTTGCAAATAGGGTAAGCAATACAATCAAAGCAAGTGACAGCCCCAAAATCAGCTTCCAGTATTTTTTGAAGTTGATGGGATCTTTCGGCTGTTTTTTCGGCTTGGATGGTTTATAAACATCAAATTTGCTGGGTTCATTCTGCGGTTTATTCGTTTCCATCTGTATCGCCTCCCGTCTCAGTTTCTGCAGCCGGCGGCAATAATGTCTGGCTGTCACCAAGCGGCCAGTATTTCATCGTGCCGCCTTCATCGTTCATGATGTAGAGTTTTGCATTCGGCAATACGATTTCTAAGGTTTCAAGGATCAACCGCTGTCTGGTGACTTCGGGATTCGCTTCATACTCTGCAAATAATTTATCGAAAACCGCTACATCACCTCGAGCTTGTTCCACCCTGGCCACTTTTTGGCCTTCAGCACGGGAATTGATCGCAGCTTTTTCACCAAGAGCTTCGTTGCGTTTCTGGTTCTCATATTTCCTGGCTTCGTTGATTTTTGTATTCATGGTTTCGCGTGCGTCTGTGACATTAGTGAAAGCCGCACGAACTTCTTCATTCGGCAATTCGACATCCTGCAATTTGACTGCAAGAACAGAAATTCCGATATCGTATTTTTCGATTAACGAAGCAAGAAGATCACGCGTTTCCGCTTCTATTTCCGCTTTTCCCGAAGTCAATGCATCATCGATCAGAGAGCTGCCGATGATAGACCGGATGGAAGCCGAAGTGGCGTCATGCAGAATCTCTTTCGGCTCTTCAGCATTGAAAAGATATTTTTTCGGATCGGTGATCTTCCATTGTACGACCAAATCGGTCAGCACTATATATTCATCACCTGTGATCATTTTTGTTTCTTTGTCAAAAGAGACAATCTCCCCGTCTTCATCCTGGCTGTAGCCGAATTGAAGACTGTAGGTTTCTTTGGAAAGCACTTCGGCCCGTTGAATCGGCCATGGCATCTTAAAGTGCAGACCAGGTTCCACAATGGTTTCATTGGCCACACCAAAAGTGATGATAACCGCTTGTTCAGATTCATCGACGGTATACCAGGACGTCAGAACCGCTACAAGAAGCAATATACCGAGAATAGAAAGCCCGATGATGGACAGAACTTTTTTTGCTGTCATAAGTTTTCCTCCTTATTTATGTATAATAAATATACGGAAAACCACATGAATAGTTTCACCAAAAAAAGAAAAAGGACCTCGTGGAAGGTCCTTTTTCTTTAGTGGGTGTTGAAAGGGGGTTCTATTAGAAGATACCACCCTTATGTGAAGACAGTATTAATGCAATGTAAATCTTTGTATATTTATAATGTTTCAGTCGGCCAGAGGAAGATAAATAGTAAAGACGCTCCCGCGTCCCGGGATGCTTCGCACCTCAATCTTTCCATGATGCGCTTCCACCAAATGTTTGACGATGGACAAACCGAGTCCCGTTCCACCGGAATTTCGGCTTCTGGCTTTATCCACGCGATAGAAGCGTTCGAACAGACGGCTGATTTCAGATGCTTCAATTCCAATTCCTTCATCCTCAACTTCCACGACCGCCTGACTCCCTTTTTGCGATAACCTGACTGTAACCGTTTTTTCAGCAGCGGAATATGTAATGGCGTTTACAAGCAGGTTCATCATGATCTGCACCAGACGGTTCGCATCCCCGGATACATAAACCTCATCCAGGAAAGTTTCGCATTTCATGTTCTTTTCTTCAAAACGGGAATGGACCATTTCAAAGGCGTATTCGATAACAGCTTTCATATCTGTAGGTTGTGCATCCACTTCAAAGCCGCTCTGTTCAACACGTGATAATTCCAACAGCTCTTCTATTAAAGTTTCCAGCCGGTTCGTTTCTGTCTGGATAATTTCAAGAAATGACAGTAAAGTGGCTTCTTCTTTATATGCACCGTCAATAAGCGTTTCTGAGAATCCTTTAATCGATGTCACCGGTGTCCGCAATTCATGGGATACGTTCGCCACAAAATCTTTCCGGATCTGTTCAAGACGCTTCAATTCGGTAATGTCATGCAGCACGATGACGATACCCAGCCATTGCTCATGGCTGCCGATGACAGGAGCTCCATAAACTTCGATTGCCCTGTTATTGATGCCCGACTGGTACTCCAATTGTTCCCTTGCCGGAGTTTCAGTCATAAAGACTTTTTCAATGAAACCCGCAAATGTTTCGGGAATCGGCAATTCCCCATAAAATTTACCTATTATATCATCTGCATTCAATCCGAATTCATTTTGGAAATACTTGTTCGAAAGCGAAATCTTCCCTTGCCTATCGACCATGACCAAACCGCTGCCCATGGTTTCAATAAGCGTTTTCAAACGCTCCTGTTCCATCTCGCGGACAGCTGTTATTTCCTGGAGGTTCCGCGCCAGTACATTGATCGTTGAACTGAGTGGAGCAGAACCTATATCCGAATCTTCATAAGCCCTTGCGCGGTAATTGCCTTTTACCAGCTCCATTGCAGTTTCTGTAATATTTTCAATAGGGGCGATATGAATCTTGATAATACGGTAACCGATGACTGCCGCAAAAACGAATGCAGCAATAAATACAAGTGCCAGTATCAGCCAAAACTCGGCATCACTGCCCATTTCCTGTTGCAATGGCAAAATCTGGACCACAACAATATAAAGGCTGACCAAAAGTGTACCGAGCCAAAGAAGCAGTGTGCCCAGAAGGCGCCGCCGAAATGGCATCATACAGCTTTAGGCTCCTCGAATTTATATCCAAGGCCGCGAATCGTTTTGATGAAAACGGGCTTACGGCTATTTTCTTCTATCTTCTCTCGCAGGTGACTGATATGGACATCCACAATTCGAGTATCCCCTGCAAAATCATATTTCCATACTGCGCTTAATAATTGATCCCTGGTTAGCACCCTGTTTTTATTTTCCATCAAATAGACCAGCAGCTCGAACTCTTTCGGTGTGAATTCCAATTGCTCATCATTAAGAAAAGCTTCGTAACGATCAGGATAAACTTTCAGCTCTCCCAATTTCATTTCAGATGAAGATGAATCTTCCCGCTGGACTTTGATGCCTTCAGACCGGCGAAGTACGGCTTTGATCCTCGCAACAACTTCCCTAGGGCTGAATGGTTTGGTCATATAATCATCTGCTCCGAGTTCGAGCCCCAATACTTTATCGAACTCATCATCTTTGGCAGTAAGCATGATGATGGGTGTGCTTACTTTTTGCAGGCGCAATTCCTTGCAGATTTCCACACCGTCCATTGATGGCAGCATCAGATCTAAAACTATAAGAGATGGTGCCTCTTTTAATGCAAGCTCAAATCCTTCTTTGCCGTCATTTGCGACAATTGTTTCATATCCGGCTTGCTTCAAATTATAAGACAGCAATGTAGCGATGGATTGTTCATCTTCAATGATTAAAATTTTCTTCTGCATTTTACAGCCTCCACATTCAGTTTGAAACCCCCATTTCAAACCAATTAAAAATTATCCATTGCTTCAGTGGTCAGCTTGCTCAGCACTTGAGGCGGATTAGCCACAAGAATCCCTTCGAGCACCATTTCACCATTTTCATCCGTCGCTTCCACACGCACAGTAACTTCGTTTGCCGGTACATTCACTTCTGTCACTTCCAGAAGAAAATCAACGGTTGCGTAATGGAATACAGGCTTTTTGAATTTCAGATGCTGTTCGGTGATATACGAACCCGGTCCCGGCAGGTACTTCGATACTGCAGAAGTGATGATGCCAGTGAGCATCGCAGTTGGAACCACGGGCTTTTCAAATTTTGTCTGAGAAGCGAAATCATGCTGGATATACAGCGGATTCCCGTCATTTGTAAGGCCCAAATAAAGCAGAAGATCTTTATCCTCGATATTTTCTGTCAGCTTGAGCTTCTCACCTGTCGCCATATCTTCGATTTTACGGCCTAACTTCCGTTTCTTTCCAAGCAACATTAAAATCCCCCCTGTTGTCTTAATACTTTAATAATATCAATTAAGTACTGAAAAGCAAACCGCGTGCGGATATCAGCATTATTAAACTATATAAAACAGCAAGAAAAAACGGACAGGAAACCCCTGTCCGCCTCTCACTGTTTACGCTAAAATCTCCATGACCGCTTTTACTGATTCGGCTGATTTATTCAATAGCGCTTTTTCTTCTTCATTCAGATCAATTTCAAATATCTTCTCGATCCCGCCAGCTCCAAGGATAGTCGGAACTCCCAAATAGATTCCATCCATTCCATATTCACCTTCCAGATAGGCGATAGCCGGTAATACGCGACGCTGATCTTTGATGATCGCTTCAGCCATTTCCACAAGTGATGCCGCAGGTGCATAATAAGCGGAACCATTGCCGAGAAGATTAACAATTTCAGCTCCGCCTTTTCTGGTGCGGTCAACAATTTCATCCAACCGCTCTTTGGAGATCAGCGTTTCAAGCGGAATGCCGCCTGCATAGGAATAGCGGACGAGCGGCACCATGTCATCACCGTGGCCTCCGAGCACAAAGCCACTGATGTCTTTGACGGACAGATTCAATTCCTGTGCGATGAACGTTCTGAAGCGCGCGGAATCGAGTACGCCCGACTGGCCGATCACACGCTCTTTTGGAAAGCCTGAAGCTTTGAATACTGTATAAGTCATGGCGTCCACAGGATTTGTCAGAACGAGAATGGTTGAATCGGGTGAATAATTGACGATTTCCGCGGTAACGGATTTCATGATCTTTTGATTGGTCTGAACCAGATCGTCCCTGCTCATACCGGGCTTTCGTGCGATGCCGGCGGTGATGATGACCAGATCCGAATCTTTGGTATCCGCATAGTTAGCAGTACCGATGACATTCGAATCGTAGCCGATCACCGGCCCTGCTTCCGCCATATCCAGGGCTTTGCCTTTTGCCGGATCTTCCATTTGCGGTATATCAACCAGTACGACATCACCTAATTCTTTTTGAGCCAGCAGAAAAGCAGCTGTTGCCCCTGTAAAGCCTGAACCGATTACTGAAATCTTTTTGCGTTTGAATGTCATGCTATCTCTCCTTGAAATCAGATTTTCGTATCAACAAAAATAACACTTCCTACTCCATACTGTTTCCTTTAAGGGAGGATCTGAAACAACGCCATAAAATTTTGTCATAAAAAAAGAGAGGGGGAAATCCCCTCTCTCCAAAATTACATGTTTTTGATTAGCTCGTCAGCGAATGCTGAAGTTTTAACTTCTGTTGCGCCGTCCATAAGACGTGCAAAGTCATAAGTTACAACTTTAGAAGCGATTGTTTTTTCCATTGAGTTTGTGATCAATTTAGCCGCTTCGCTCCAGCCAAGGTGTTCAAGCATCAATACACCTGAAAGGATGACAGAAGACGGGTTCACTTTATCAAGGCCAGCGTATTTAGGCGCTGTTCCATGAGTAGCTTCGAAGATCGCATGTCCAGTATCGTAGTTGATGTTCGCTCCAGGAGCGATACCAATTCCGCCTACTTGAGCAGCCAAAGCATCTGAAATGTAGTCGCCGTTCAAGTTCATTGTAGCAACTACATCGAACTCGCTTGGACGAGTAAGGATCTGCTGAAGGAAAATATCAGCGATTGAATCTTTGATAAGGATCTTGCCTGAAGCAAGAGCTTCTTCCTGTGCTTTGTTTGCAGCATCAGTTCCTTGCTCGTCTTTCACTTTATCGTACTCGTTCCACGTGAAGACTTTATCGCCGAATTCCTGCTCAGCAACTTCATAGCCCCAGTTTTTGAAAGCTCCTTCAGTGAACTTCATGATGTTGCCTTTATGAACAAGAGTTACAGACTCGCGGCCTTCAGTCAATGCATAGTTGATCGCTGCGCGCACAAGGCGTTTTGTTCCTTCCTCAGAAATTGGCTTGATGCCGATACCAGATGTTTCTGGGAAACGGATGTTTTTAACGCCCATTTCGTCAGTCAGGAAAGAGATCAATTTTTTCACTTCATCGCTGCCGTTAGCGTATTCGATGCCTGCATAGATATCTTCAGTATTTTCACGGAAGATGACCATGTCAGTGTCTTCAGGGCGTTTAACCGGTGAAGGCACGCCTTCGAAATAACGGACTGGACGCAAGCAAGTGTACAAATCCAGTTCCTGGCGAAGTGCTACGTTCAATGAACGGATACCGCCGCCGATTGGTGTAGTAAGAGGACCTTTGATTGCGATCAAATATTCACGGATCACTTCAAGAGTTTCTTCCGGAAGCCATTCGCCAGTTTCGTCGAATGCTTTTTGGCCAGCAAGAACTTCTTTCCATACAATCGATTTTTCACCATTGTATGCTTTGTTTACCGACTCTTCCAAAACGCGTGATGCTGCATGCCAGATATCCGGGCCAGTACCATCACCGATGATGTATGGAATTACTGCATTGTTAGGTACGTTCAATACACCGTTTTCTACTGAAATCTTTTCGCCGTTTGCCATGTTAAAATTCCTCCTGTGTTCAAAGTCATAGGGCTGCAGAATATGCCAGCCCCATCATCTTTATATTTTTTGCTTCTATTATAGAGTGTCTGCGAAAATTATCTTTCTTCAACCGGAACATAAGACTGCATTCCAGGCCCGATATATTCTGCGCGCGGACGGATCAAGCGATTGTTTGAATACTGCTCAAGGATATGAGCCAACCAGCCCGATGTGCGTGATACCGCAAAAATCGGTGTGAACAAGTCATGTTCAATGTTCAATGAATGATAAACAGAAGCAGAATAGAAATCCACGTTCGGTGGAAGATTTTTCTGTCCAGTTACGATTTCATCAATTTTAATCGACATTTCGTACCATTTCTCTTCACCGCGGATTTTTGTCAATTTCTGGGACATTTCACGCAAGTGTTTCGCACGCGGGTCACCTTTACGGTAGACACGGTGGCCGAAGCCCATGATTTTTTCTTTGTTTTCAAGTTTTTCGTTGATCACTTTTTCTACGTTATCCACTGAACCGATTTCTGTCAGCATTTTCATGACTTGTTCATTGGCTCCACCGTGCAATGGTCCTTTTAGGGCACCGATTGCAGCAGTAACACCTGAATAAACATCAGAAAGAGTTGCGACAGCAACACGTGCAGTGAATGTCGATGCGTTCAATTCGTGGTCAGCGTGAAGAACCAAAGCCTTGTTGAAAGCTTCTTCTTCGATGTCAGCAGGCGTTTCCCCTGACAACATATAAAGGAAGTTGGCTGCGAAGCTTAGGTCCGATTTAGGTTCTACCGGTTCCTGGCCATTGCGGACGCGTCCGAATGCAGTCACCAAAGTAGCGATTTTAGCCTGGATGCGGATCGCTTTGCGATAGTTCGCCTCAGGCTTCATCACTTCAGCTTCTTCATCAAAAAGACCCAGCATGGATACTGCTGTACGCAGAGCAGCCATCGGATGGACATTTTTAATGTCGTATGTTTTGAAATGATCCAAAACAGCTTTAGGAACTGACATATTGTCAGCCAATTGCTGTTTCAGTTCAGCAAGTTCGTCGGCTTTCGGCAAACGTTGATGCCATAATAGATAAATCACTTCTTCAAAGCTGGCGTTGTTAGCCAGATCATCGATATTGTAGCCAACATATGTAAGCGTGTCATCAATAATAGAACTGATGGCGGATTGTGTAGCTACTACACCTTCTAAACCTTTTGACGATGTCATAAAATTCGCTCCTTCTCCAGTATAATTCATCATTCCACAAAAAAAGGCAGAATGATGATTCATCTGCGTTTATGAAACTCTGATAAGTTCCTTACCTTGTTCATTATAATCAATAAACAGGGCTTTGTGAATGAAAACGCTTGTTTTTCTGTAAGATAGGCAAAAAAAACAATAAAAATACTCGGATTATCCTACTATAACCCGAGTATTTTTCATTCTTTTTTGGATGAAACGGTGAACCAATGGCTTATACAGTTTTTGAGTTGGCTTAAATAACAGGCTGAAACCGACAGCATCCGAGATAAATCCAGGAGTCAGAAGCATCACGCCTCCGACCAGGACGAATCCCGCATTCAACAGGTTGTCGCCGGGCGGCTGGAAATTCGACATCGCCTTCTGGATATCTCCGACCGCTTTCAGTCCCTGCTTTTTAGCGAGGAATGCCCCAACCAATCCTGTCGTAATAATCATGGCAACAGTAGCGAAGAAGCCGATATTGTTCGCCGCCCAAATCAGCAGCGCCAATTCCAGGGCCGGCACAACAATCAATAAAGCGATCAGCCATTTCATAATTGAACGGTCACCTCCTTTATTCGTTACAGCACACTAGCGTGCCCGTGGTAAATGACACCTGTTTCAGCATCGATGGTGATATCTTCATTATTTTTGATGACACTTGTCGCATCTGCAACTCCCACTATTACCGGGATGCCAAGGCTAAGACCGACCACCGCTGCGTGGCTCGTCAATCCGCCTTCTTCAGTGATTAGGCCGGCGCACTTTTCGATTGCAGGCATCATTTCACGGTCGGTGCCGATTGTTACAAGAATCTTTCCTTCTGTGTCCACAGCGTTGGCTTCTGCAGCTGATTTCACAACAAGAGACTCCCCGTAAGCAACGGTTTTACCGATTCCTTGCCCTTTAGCAGCGATATCTCCGATTACATGTACTTTCATCAAGTTGGTTGTCCCTGCTTTACCGACTGGAACACCTGCCGTTATCACAACTAAATCACCATGATCGACATATTCATGCTTCAAGCTTTCTTCAACTGCAGTTGCGAATACCTCATCCGTTGAAGATACCGGCATGCCGACAATCGGCTGGACACCCCATACCAATGTCAGTTTCTTAGCTGCAATATCGGAAGAAGTTACAGCAACGATCGGTGATTCAGGACGGTATTTAGAAATCATCTTGGCCGTCGTTCCGCTTTCTGTAGGAGCAATAATGGCTTTGACTTTCAAGTTCAACGCTGTATAAACGACGGCTTGTCCAATAGCTTCCGTCATATTGGCTTCTTTATCTTTTCTTCTGTTCGATACCAGCTGCTTATAATTAAGCGCAGATTCTGTAGTCATTGCAATACGGTGCATCGTTTCTACGGATTCTACCGGATAGATTCCGGCCGCTGTTTCACCGGAAAGCATGATCGCGTCCGTGCCATCGAAAATCGCATTCGCCACATCACTTGCTTCCGCTCGTGTCGGACGTGGATTCCGTTGCATCGAATCGAGCATTTGTGTAGCAGTTATAACCGGTTTACCCGCGCTATTGCATTTTTCGATAAGGGATTTCTGTACCAATGGCACTTCTTCCGCAGGAATTTCAACGCCAAGGTCTCCCCGGGCAACCATCAGGCCGTCAGAAACCATAATGATGTCATCAATATTATCGACACCCTCCTGGTTTTCGATTTTCGGAATGATCTGGATATGAGATCCGCCGTTCTTTTCAAGAAGTTCACGGATTTCCATTACATCCGAAGCTCTTCTCACAAAAGATGCTGCTACAAAATCCACTTTCTGGCTGATGCCAAACAGGATGTCCTGTGCATCTTTTTCTGTAATCCCTGGCAATTGAACCGATACGCCTGGAACGTTTACGCCTTTTTTGCTTTTCAGCGTACCTGCGTTTTCAACGATTGTATGAATCAAACCGTTTTGCTGGTCAACACTTTCAACGCGCAATTCAATTAAGCCGTCGTCCAGCAGAATAATTGAGCCTTCCTGCACATCCTCAATCAAGTGATCATAAGTGATTGAGAATTTTTCAGCTGTACCTAATACTTCTGTCATAGATATTGTGATTTTCTGATTGGTTACTAAATCAATTCCGTCGTTCTCCATTTGATGGGTACGGATTTCGGGACCTTTCGTATCGAGCAGTATGCCGACAATCTTGCCTGTTTTCTCCGAAGCTTCCCGAATGCGTTTAATGCGTTCAGCATGCTCTTCATGATTGCCGTGCGAGAAATTCAAACGCGCGACGTTCATTCCCGAATTAATCAGGGCTTCCAGTATTTCCGGCGATTCACTCGCTGGTCCGATGGTACATACAATTTTGGTTTTTCTCAATTGACTCACTCCATTTGGCATTTAAATTGATAATTCTTTTGATAAAGTATACAAACTCATATCAGTGTCGTGTTCACCAGTAAACGCTTTTGTCATATCATAGTCTACCACTTGATGATTTTTCATGCCAATAGCGCGACCGCCGGGACCATCCAATAGGACTTCCACTGCGCGTGCGCCGAAAAGGCTTCCCAGAACACGGTCACGCCCTGTAGGTGAACCGCCTCTTTGAATATGTCCAAGAACGGATACCCTTGTTTCCAGTTCGACTTTCCCTTGGATCATTTCGCCAAGTTCATTGGCGCTCATGACACCTTCAGCGACAATTATGATACTATGCTTTTTACCGCGTTTTTTCCCTTTTTGCAGACGGTCGATCATGTCGTCCATATCAAAATCCACTTCCGGAATCAATATGGTCTCTGCACCGCCAGCCAATCCTGCCCATAACGCGAGGTCACCCGCATCACGGCCCATCACTTCGATGATGAACGTACGCTCGTGGCTCGTAGCGGTATCCCGGATTTTATCAATCGCTTCTATTATTGTATTCAGCGCTGTATCAAATCCGATTGTATAATCAGTTCCTGGAATATCGTTATCGATGGTGCCGGGTACACCGATACATGGGAACCCTTTTTTTGTCAATGCCATCGCTCCACGGTACGATCCATCTCCCCCGATTACGACAAGGCCTTCAATTCCGAATTTCTTCAACTGCTCGATAGCACGATCCTGGCCTTCATCAGATTTAAATTCTTCGCATCTGGCAGAATATAATTTCGTTCCGCCGCGCTGAATAATATCCCCTACATCACCGGCTTCAAGCTTTTCGATGTTGCCTGCCAGCAGCCCCTGGTAGCCATAATAAATCCCGAAAACTTCCACCTCATGATAGATTGCTTTCCTGACTACCGCACGCACTGCAGCATTCATTCCTGGCGAGTCTCCGCCACTTGTTAACACTCCGATTCGCTTCATAATCCATGCCTCCTGATCTTCCTGATACTTTAATCACCTTACCACGATTTACAGCCTGCTGTCAGGTCAGTTCCCCTGAATTCAGAAGTAAAATACCTGTTCTTATATATTTATCAAAAGACACAAAAAAACCGCCGAAGCGGTTCCTATTCTGTAAATACACCGATTGCTTTGAATTTATTGTATCGCTGATCAATCAGGTCCTCTGGGTTAAGAGGATTCAGTTCGCTCAAAGATTTTTCAATGGCTTCAGACAGTAATTCGGCCTGCTTCAACGGATCGTGATGCGCCCCTCCACGTATTTCAGGAATCATCCGTTCGATGATGCCCATTTCGAGAAGATCAGGTGCTGTAATTTTCATGGCTTCAGCCGCTGTCTGGGCCAGCGCAGAATCTTTCCACAGGATTGACGCAGCTCCCTCCGGAGAAATTACGGAGAAAGTTGAGTTTTCAAGCATCAGGATGTGATTCCCTACTCCAAGTGCCAATGCTCCTCCGCTTCCGCCTTCACCAATCACGATAGAGATGACCGGTACTTCAAGGCCTGCCATTTCCACAAGATTACGCGCAATTGCTTCACTTTGTCCTCGTTCTTCTGCTGCTTTACCGGGATAAGCGCCTTTCGTATCGATCAGGCAGATGATCGGCCGATTGAACTTTTCAGCCTGTTTCATAAGGCGCAGCGCTTTACGGTATCCTTCAGGATGAGGCATGCCAAAGTTTCGGCGTACATTTTCCTTTGTGTCCTTGCCGCGCTGATGACCGATCACCGTTACCGGCTGCCCTTTAAAAGAAGCGATTCCACCTACAATCGCTTCATCGTCACCATAAAGGCGATCGCCATGAAGTTCGATGAAATCATCAAAAACATGTGGTACATAATCCAATGTAGTCGGACGGTTAGGGTGTCTTGCTACCTGGACCCGGTCCCACGGTTTCATGTCTTCATAAATATCGATTTCCAGTTTTTCCAGTCTGGCTTCCAAACTGTTAATTTCTGTACTCAAATCCACTTCCGCATTCTCGGTATATTCTTTCAGCTCTATGATTTTTTTTCGGAGCTGTATTAACGGCTCTTCAAAAGGCAATGATTTCTGTACTTTCTTAGCCATTTGCCACAGCTCCTTTCGTATGCAATTTGATCAGGGAAGACAAAGTGTTTTGCATCTTATGACGATGTACGACTGCATCCAGCTGCCCGTGCGCCAATAAAAATTCAGCTGTCTGAAAATCTTCCGGTAATTTTTCGCGGACTGTCTGCTCTATTACTCGGCGCCCGGCGAACCCGATCAGCGCCTTAGGCTCTGCGATATTGATATCACCCACAGACGCGAAACTTGCTGAAACGCCACCTGTTGTCGGGTGCGTCAATACGGAGATGAACAATAACCCTTCGTTGCTGTGCCGTTTCAATGCCACACTTGTTTTAGCCATCTGCATCAAGGATAGAACACCTTCCTGCATCCGGGCTCCGCCACTCGCCGTAAAAATGACAAACGGATAACCTTTATCGGTAGCAAGTTCGATGGCGCGGGTTATCTTTTCACCGACTACAGAGCCCATAGAGCCCATCCGGAAATGAGAATCCATGATAGCTGCAACCAGTGGCTGCCCATCGATTTTCCCGATGCCTGTCAATACCGCTTCATTCAAGCCGGTTTTCTTGCTGTCCGCTTCGATTTTTTCAGTGTAACCGGGAAAACCAAGTGGATTGCCTGTTTTCAAATGATTGTCAATGGATTCAAAAGAACCTTTATCCATTAAACTCTCCACTCTCTCCTGTGCCGTCATCTTACAGTGATGATCACATTTCGGGCACACTTTTTGGAGCTTCGCCATCTCTTTCGTCAACTCGATATGTTTGCATTCCGGGCATTTATACATCAAGCCTTCCGGTACATCTTTCGCGGCTTTGGACGGTATAGTCGGATCGTTGCGTTCTCTGTTGCGTTTGAATATATCACGAATCATCGTCATCTTTTCCAGTCTCCTTTTGCAGCCATGCAATCCAGGTTTTCAGGCCCTCAGTGGCTTTTTCAGTATCCTGCTGCCTGATTGCAGCTAAAATATTCTCGAGCATCGCAGTTTCTTCTATTATTATGCGTTCTTTGTATGGATTGCCGCTGTACTGCGCCAATAACAGCCATATCTTCAAAGATAGCCTGTTTCCTGATAAAACCATTATTTCCCTGACAAAATCTTCGCGACTAAAGAAGTCGCCCTCATCAATACGTTTTGAAAAACCGGTCCATACCGGTAATCGGCTTGAATTGGCATCTCCGCAAATTGTTCGGATAGCTGAAATTTCGTGGATCAACCGCGTCTCCCATACATCCTTTTGAGACTGATTATCCTGCAGTATGAAAGTTGACAGAACTTCCACCAAGCGATGGTTGCGATAATCTGACAAAAAGGTTCCTTCTCCTCTTCGTGTTTCGATCAATCCGAGTAACTCAAGGCTTCTCAGAGCTTCCCGAATTGTAGATCGCCCAACTTTCAAAGTTTCCGCCAATTCCCTTTCGGATGGAATCCTGTCGCCAGGCCTGATATTTTCCTGGCTGATCATTTTGCGTATATCCAGGACAATGTCCAAATAACGTTTTGGTTGGTTCATAACAGACCTCAGTTTCCATTTTTTTGAAAGTGGTCTGACCACTCATATTCCTACAATACAAAAAAAATCGTCCGACGTAAAGAAAAAACTGCTTTTCCGACTGGAAAAGCAGTTACAAATTGATATTTTTGCAGATAATCGATGTCCGGTTCATCCGGTTTTCTATTGTTCCCTGCACTTCGATGATTGCCTGTTCTTTCAAAATGGCATTATATTTTGCATACTCTTCCGGAAATAATGTGACCGATGCCGGACCTGTATCATCCTGCAGCGTGACAAACGCCATCGCATCCCCTTTTTTTGTTCGGATCCTTTTGATGTCTTCGATCATGCCCAGCACAATAACCCGATCTTTATCGGGTTTGTGCTTCAGGGATTTCAACTCATCGAAATTTTTCTGCCGCTGTTCTTTTTCCCTTTCGATCGGGTGTGTCGAAAGGTAAAATCCGAGCACTTCCATTTCCAGATCCAATTTCAGATTCTCAGGAATCGGTGAAGCTTTGGTGTATTTCGGCTTCATGAAGCTTGCGCCCATATCGTCAAACAGTCCGGGCTCCTCATCCGGTTTAACAAGCTCCGCATGCTTGACAGCACTGTCCAGTGAGGCGAGCAATGTTGCCCGGTCAAGTTCGAAGTCGTCCAGTGCACCAGCTTTTATAAGCGGTTCAAACGACTTGCGTGTGAAGTGGATGGCCGAAATCCGCTCAGCTACATTAAATAGGCTGCTGAACGGTCCACCTTCTTTTCTGGAGGCAATTAAAGCATTTATGACGTTGCCTGGTACGCCTTTTATACTGTTCAAACCAATCCGCACTTTACCGTCTTCAATGGTAAACGATTTATAGCTGCTTTGAATTGATGGAGGCAAAACAGGAATCTTTTTCTCCTTTATTTCCTGAAGGAGCTGCTTGGTCTTTTCAGCATTGCCAGAGGCGTTGCCGAGCATTGCAGCGTAAAAGTATATGGGATGATTCGCTTTCATATACGCCAGCTGATATGAAATCATACTGTAAGCGACTGCATGGCTTTTGGGGAATCCGTAATCGGCGAAACGCACGATTAAATCGTAGACTTCGGTGGCTTCACTTTCCTTGAAACCTTTCTTTAAAGCCCCTTGAACGAAATGGACTCTTTCCTGATCCAGGATTTCACGTTTCTTTTTACTGACCGCGCGCCTCAGAATATCCGCTTCTCCCAGTGAAAAGCCGGCCATACGGGCGGCAATCTGCATGATCTGTTCCTGGTAAACGATGACGCCGTAAGTTTCAGAGAGTACCGGTTCAAGAATCGGATGAACGAATGTTACGGTTTCCTGTTTATGTTTTCTTTTTGCATATAGCGGTATGAATTCCATGGGACCCGGTCTGAATAATGCATTGACCGCCACGATATCGCCGAAAGCGGTGGGTCTTATCTGCCTTAAAGCATTTCTCATGCCATCTGATTCCAATTGGAATACGCCGCTTGTGTCACCCTCAGCCAGTATGCTGAAAGTTTTTGCATCATCCAACGGCAATTTACGGTAATCGATCGATTTTCCCGTGCCTCTGGCTAGAAGTTTTTTTATTTGCTCCAAAATGGTCAGATTACGCAAACCAAGAAAATCCATTTTCAATAAACCGATGGCTTCAAGATCCCCCATCGGCCATTGGGTCAAATAGATTCCTTCGTTCCCTTCTTCAATTGGGACATAATCCACCAATGATGAGGGGCTGAGAATGACTCCGGCGGCATGAGTGGAGGCATGACGCGGCAATCCTTCCAGCTGCAGCGCTGTTTTAAACCAGGTTTTCCGTTCTTCGCGTGCGACAATCCAGTCGTTCAGTTTACTATTTTCCTTCAAAGCAGATCTTAAAGTTGTGCCTGGACGGCTCGAAATCATCTTTGAAATGGCCTCCAGGTCTTCAGCTTCGAAACCAAAGACACGTGCTGTATCCCTTGCCACCGCTTTAGCGGATAAAGTGCCGAATGTGATGATTTGCGCGGTTCTTGCCTGCCCGTATTTATTCGCGACATATTCCACTACTTCGTGCCGCCGGTGATCGGCGAAGTCGATATCGATATCAGGAAGAGTAACCCGCTCCGGATTCAGGAACCTTTCAAAAAGCAAACCATGTTCAAGTGGATCGACATCTGTAATATGAAGGGAATATGCAACCAGTGAACTGGCGGATGACCCACGGCCTGGTCCTGTCATTATCCCTTCATTTCGGGCAAATTTCATAAAATCTGAAACGATCAGAAAATAATCGATATAGCCCATCGATTTAATGACACCAAGTTCATACTCAAGTCTGGCCAGATATTCCTTTGGCACATTGCTGGCATTCAATCTGCCTCTGAGTCCATCCAAACAGATATTTTTTATGTATTCCGCTTTATCCACTTCTTTTTCCAATGGAAAAACTGGTAACAGCTGCCTGTTGGTCTGGATGCTGACTTTGCAGCTCAACAGCATTTTTTCTGCAGTTTCCAACCATTCAGGACGGTCCGAAAACCAATTCGTCATTTCTTCAGCGGCAGGCGCAAAAGCATCTGTATGTTCCGGCTGCAGACGCTGATCATCTGAAAGTTTTAGCCCCTGCCCGATGGCGGACGCCACTTCATATGCAAAAGCTCCTTCTTTTTTCAGGTATCTGACTTCCTGTGTCGCCATGATCGGCAAGCCCGACTGTTCGCATGCTGCGATAAATCTCGTTTCATTATCTGAGACATTTCCGCCTGGGCGCTGCACGGATCCAAAACATCTTTTCCCAAAAAGTTGATAAATATAATCGAATGCACCATGGCGATCGGTCAGCGTCCAGTCAATCGCATTCGGTATCACACATACAAGCCCTTCTTGATATGCGTTCAGCCATTGTTCCGGAATCGCCTTGCGTTTTCTTGTGGCCAACGCGCTGGAAATCTTCAAGAGATTACCATAGCCTTGATTGGACTGGGCATAAAGCACAACGGGATAAGGCTGTCCGTCGTATTCAATAAATGTTGAAAAACCGATCACCCCGTGGATGCCGGCTTGATAGCAGGCTTCCCAGAATGGCAGTACGCCGTACAGTTTCGAATTGACGATTGCGACCGAAGAAGTCCCTTGCTGTTTCAGAAAAGGGAAAAGTTCATCAAGGCGCACCGTACTTTTCAACAAATCTGCTGACGTACTTATATATGGATAAACCATTGACAAAGCAATCCCTCCTTTCTTATTCCGCGTTTGCGCAAATTTCTTTCAGCCGGTCAATCACCCGGTCAGCTTCTTCCCATGAATAAGCCGTTGCTCCTGAAGCCATCGGATGGCCTCCGCCGTTAAACTCTTTTGCCAATTCGTTGATGACAGGGCCTTTAGAACGGAGACGCACGCGGATCTCTTCTTCTTCCTCGATGAATATTACCCATGCCTTCATTCCTTTCACATTACCCAGGGAACTGACAAGCAACGAAGTTTCGGTTGCGGTGACTTCAAATTCCTTTAAGATATCCAACGTGATTTTTACATACGCAGCTCCATTTTCATCCATTTTAAAGTTCTGGTACATATAGCCTTGCAGATGCAGAAGCTTTCTCTCCATTTCATACATGCCATTGTGAAGCTCGTTGCGGTCAAAATCACTCTTGATCAGTTCACCGGCAATCCGGAAAGTTTTTTGTGTTGTGCTCGGAAAAAGAAAGCGCCCCGTATCCCCAATTATGCCAGCATACAGCTGGCGGGCGGCAGTAGCCGGCAGCTTCCAATTTTCCTGGACTTGGCCAGCTTCAAATAATTCATAGATGAGTTCAGAAGATGAACTTGCGCTAGTATCCACCAATAATAGATCACCATACGCATCATCGTTGGGATGATGATCAATCTTAATGATTTTATCTCCTTTTAGATAACGCTGATCGTCAATCCGCTCAGTATTAGCAGTATCCGTAACAATAACCAGCGAACCATTATAGTCTTCATCAGCCACCTGATCTTGAGTCCCAAGAAATTCCATCGTCGAATCGTGTTCTCCAGCAGCTAAAATCGTTTTTTCAGGATAGTTATGTTGCAGTATGTATTTTAATCCGAGCTGTGAACCATATGCATCTGGATCAGGTCTCACATGCCGATGGATAATGATCGTTTCGTATTTTTTAATTGTGTCGATGATTTGACTGTTCATAGGGCATTCCTCCATTTTTCAAGGAAATCCATTCGCATTCGGCCACATTTCTCAGTACAATAGAAGAAAGTTTCGGAATACAGGAGGTCCTTATGCTAATTTTTATATTTTTAATGATTTTTTCAATTGTGTTCTATTTCTATTATAAAACAAAGCAATTTCGAGCAACATTGCCAATCCGTAAAAAGTGGTATGCTTCCACAGCAGCTTTCTTTCTAGGAAGTTTCGGAGTGTTTTTGGGTATTGATCTGCTGATTGTCTTTCAGACCCCGCTCACCTATATAGTTGCCGGTATTTTTATCATTCTGGGACTGGCATTTTGCATCCATAATTACAAAGCGGCAAGACATTATCATAAATTCGTCGCTGAAGAAGCACGGCTGAACGAATAGCAAATCCCCCTCTAAGTGAGGGGGTTTTTTATTTCTCTAACGGTCCAGCAGTTGGAAAGTCAGCATCGCTTTCCCGACAATCTCCCCTTCAAACGACACTTCGATATCCACTTTAGCCGATTTACGGCTGATATCCAAAATCGCAGGTTTGATGTAAATAAGGGAATCCAGCTGAACCGGTTTCAGGAAATAGACCGTCATATTTTCAAGCACACTGTCCTTACGATTTTTCGTCTTCAATGCGCTCGTTGCGGCTTCAGACAGTATAGTGGTGTAAGCACCATAGGATATTGAACCATACGAATTGGTCATTTGAGGCGTTACCCGGAATTCCAATGAAAGCTTTTCATGAGGCTTCATCTGCAGCTGGCTGATGATGAGATCGTCTATCGTTTCACCTTGCTGCGGTTGCCGCTGCGCTGTCTGAATGGCTTTCAATACATCCTGTCGGCTGATGACCCCACATAATTTGCCTTGGTCATCGATGACCGGCAGCAGATCAATCCCTTCCCATATCATCCGGTGTCCCGCCGATGCTACACTTGTTTGCAGCGTGACTGTAATGGGATCTTTCGTCATTGCTTTCTCTACGCTGTCCTCGTCCGTAAAACCGATAATATCACGAGACGTCAATATCCCGATTATCCTTCCTGTATCATCGACTACCGGAAATCCGCCGTGCGTGGTTTCCTTGTTCAATTCACGGTAACGGCTGATTGGATCATGATGATGAAGGTAATGGGTATTCTCAAGAGGAATCAATATATCCTCTATTAAAAGTATCTCTTTTTTGATCAGTTGGTCATAGATGGCCCTGTTGATCATCGTAGCAACGGTAAACGTATCATAGCTGGTCGAAATGACCGGCAATTCATATTCATCCGCCAGTTTCTTGACTGTATCCGAAGCATCAAAGCCTCCGGTCACTAATACAGCGGCACCAGCCTGAAGCGCATATTCATGGGCTTTAAGGCGATTGCCGACGATCAGCAGGTTGCCGGCTTCCGTATAACGCATCATGTCTTCGAGCTGCATCGCGCCTATGACGAATTTAGTCAATGACTTATGCAAGCCGGTCCGCCCCCCCAGCACTTGTCCGTCAACGATATTGACGATTTCGGCATACGTCAGCCGCTCAATGTTCTCTTTCTTTTTCCGTTCGATGCGGATGGTGCCGACACGTTCAATTGTGGAAACAAGCCTTTTGTTTTCAGCTTCTTTTATTGCGCGGTAAGCTGTGCCTTCACTGACCTGCAATTCCTTAGCGATCCTGCGGACGGATATTTTTTCCCCGACTTCCAGCGTTTCAATATAATCAAGTATCTGTTCATGTTTCGTCGCCATGATTTCACCCATTCTTTCTGCTTTCCTGATGCTTTTAGTGTACCATATTTCCTAATACAGAAACCCCCGAAGAATGATTGCTCCTCGGGGGTTCTGCGTTTAAATTTCGAACTGGTCGCCAGCTTTCATAACCTTCACTTCAGAGCCTTTGACCAACTCCTTGAATTTTTCAGGGTCCTGCTTAATCGGCGGGAATGTATTGTAATGGATGGGAACTACTGTTTTCGCTTTCAAAAGTTCTGCCGCATATGCCGCATCTTCAGGGCCCATCGTAAAGAAATCGCCGATCGGCAGGAACGCGATATCAATGTCATTGCGTTTGCCGATCAGCTCCATGTCTCCGAACAAATCGGTATCGCCTGCATGGTAAATCGTCTTTCCTTCCGCTTTGAAAAGAATTCCTGCAGGCATGCCGCCATAAATGACATCTCCGTCTTCTGTCGTATATGAAGAACTGTGGAACGCTTTCGTGTATTTGACGGTTCCAAAATCGAATTCCTTTGCACCGCCCAAATTCATGCCGATCGTTTCAAATCCGAATGTTCCAAGATAATTCGCCAGCTCGACCGGCGCCACAACCGTGCAGTCATTTTCTTTGGCAATGTCCACCGTATCACCCACATGATCGTTATGCGCATGTGTAAGGAGAATCATATCCGGCTTTTCTTTGCTGGAATTCAGGTCGCAAAGCTTATTGCCATCGATGAATGGATCGAATAAAATCGTTTTTCCTCCGGTCATGATTTTGACGACTGAATGTCCGTGATAAGAAATTTTCATGTTATCCCTCCATTTAAGTATGCGTTCAGTTTCTAGCTGTCTTATACCCTCATCTTTGTTATGCTACACATATAGAGGAGGAATTTACCTATGAATAAAATCAGTAATCTGCAGAATTACCTGAAAGAGAACAGTATCGATGCAGCATTCATCACTAACCCGGATAACGTGTTTTACTTCACGGGATTCAAGAGCAATCCGCACGAACGGCTTCTAGGGGTCATGATTTTCAGCGATTCCGAACCTTTTCTGATCTGTCCCCAAATGGAGATTCCGGATGCCAAAAGTGCTGGATGGAACGGCAAGGTCGTCGGACACACGGATACAGATAACGCAATGGAGGTCCTGTACCGGACAGCAAGTGAAACAGTTTCCTCCATATCTGCACTGGCAATCGAAAAAAACCATATGATTGTAGAGCGGTATGATGCAATCAATGAGTTTTTCCATTCTCCGACCATCGTTGGGATCGATGAAAAAACAAGTGCCATGCGCGTTATCAAAGATGCTGCTGAAATGGAAATACTTCGCGAAGCAGCGGAGTTGGCCGATTATGCAATTGAAGTGGCTGCGAAAACAATCAAAGAAGGCATTACTGAAATCGAAGTCATGACTGAAATCGAACTTGCATTAAAAAAACGCGGAGTCACACATATGTCGTTCGATACCACTGTATTGACCGGAGACCATGCTGCTTCTCCGCATGGCAAGACAGGCGACCGCAAACTGCAAAAAGGTGACCTTGTCCTGTTTGACCTAGGGGTCGTCCACAAGGGGTATTGTTCAGATATCACCCGCACGCTGGCTTTGGGTGAACCAGGCGAAGAACAGAAAAAAGTCTATGACATAGTGCTGGCAGCTGAACTGGCTGCCTTGAACGCCGTCAAACCAGGTGTTACAGCAGCTGAACTGGACGGCATTTCACGCGGTGTTATCGAGGAAGCGGGATACGGTGAATACTTCACTCATCGCCTTGGCCACGGACTCGGCATTTCTGTCCACGAGTTCCCTTCACTCCATGGCTCGAATGATATGAAAATGGAAGCCGGCATGGTCTTCACAATTGAACCCGGCATTTATGTACCCGGCAAAGTGGGTGTCAGAATCGAAGACGATCTTGCCGTTACCGAAGATGGCGTCGAAGTGTTGACGAAATATCCGAAAGAACTGCAAATCATCAATAACTAAAAAAGAGCTGCGCCGGAATTTTATCCGGCGCAGCTTTTCATGTTCATGCAGACTGCATAACAGCTGCAAGCATCTATTCTATTAAGCCAACAGTTCTTCGACTGATTTGTATTCGACACCCTGATCATCGGCAACCGCTTTATATGTCACATACCCATTAAGCGTATTTACACCTTTTTTCAAAGCTTCGTTTTCAAGGATAGCCTGTTTATAACCTTTGTTGGCAATTTGTACTGCGTAAGGAACAGTAACGTTCGTTAAACCGATTGTGGAAGTACGCGGAACCGCACCAGGCATGTTCGCAACTGCGTAATGCACCACATCATGCTTGATGTATGTCGGTTGGTCGTGAGTCGTGATGCGGTCACTCGTTTCGAAAATACCGCCTTGATCAATTGCAATATCGACCACAACCGAGCCCGGTTTCATCGACTTGATCATATCTTCTGTAACCAATTTAGGAGCTTTTGCACCTGGAATCAACACAGCACCGATTACAAGATCCGCTTTCTCAACAGCATCCGCAATATTCAATGGATTTGAAATCATCGTCTGTACATCCTGTCCGAACAAGTCGTCCAATTGACGGAGACGATCCGGATTCAAGTCGAGGATCGTTACGTTGGCACCCATTCCTACCGCTACTTTGGCAGCATTTGTTCCTGCTACACCGCCTCCGATTACTGTAACTTTGCCGCGTGAAACTCCCGGGATTCCGCCTAGAAGGATTCCCCCACCGCCATGGATTTTTTCCAGAAATTGAGCACCGATCTGAGTTGACATCTTACCTGCGACTTCACTCATCGGCGTTAATAACGGCAATGAATTATTCGGCAGCTGCACAGTTTCATAAGCGATTCCGATGACTTTCGAATCCAGCATAGCTTTCGTCAATTCCGGTTCAGGCGCAAGATGCAAGTACGTGAACAGGATCATTCCCTCGCGGAAATAGCCATATTCAGATGCTGTCGGCTCTTTCACCTTCATGATCATTTCCTGGTTCCATGCTTCTTCTGCTGTCGCGACAATGCTGGCTCCTGCAGAACTATAGTCTTCATCCGTAAACCCGGAGCCAAGACCTGCTCCAGCCTGGATGAACACCTCATGCCCATACAATGAGAGATTGACAACGCCCGATGGTGTCATTGCTACTCTGTTCTCGTTATTTTTCACTTCTGTTGGAACTCCAATACGCATGGTGAAACCCTCCATTAATCTTTAATAGGAAATATAGATTAGAAATTTTTTACTTCAAAGCAAATCCATTCTATCAGATATTATTAGACTTTGCCCAACTTTATTTACCGATTTGAAAATCTTTTATTATATCCCTTTTTTCGAGCTATATTTTTCTGGATTATTATGTAATATTCCAATTAACCTTTAATTTTATTCTATTTCGATATAACTTTAATCAGGCATTCTAATTTTATCCATATTTTGGACACAGGTTTTAAGCGATTTTTTCAAGAAAAAGAAGGAGCTGGTACTGCTTGTATCGAATTTCATAAATAGAACAGGAGGAATGCAATCATGACATTAAAATACGAACAAATTCTTGTGGCAGTGGATGGCTCTAAGGAAGCTGAGTGGGCTTTCAAAAAATCAGTGGGCATTGCAACACGCAATAACGCGACATTGAACCTGGTCAACATCATCGATACCCGATCATTTGCGGCAATCGAAGCCTATGACCGTTCCATCGCTGACAGAGCACAGAAATTCGCAGAGGACCTCTTGGCCGATTATAAAAAGGAAGCAATGGCGGCAGGAGTACAAAACGTGAACATCGTAGTGGACTACGGTTCACCTAAAACAATGATTTCACGAGATCTTGCGAAAAAAGTGCATGCTGATCTGATTATCTGTGGAGCAACCGGTCTCAACGCAGTCGAACGATTCCTGATCGGCAGTGTATCCGAACATATCGTGCGTTCAGCGAGTTGTGATGTACTCGTAGTCCGTACCGATGATGCCCCGTCTGATTTGCAAGGCAGAGCAGACCAATCACAAAATCCAACAGCTTAAACGGCAAGCACGAAAAACCCTTTTCCAGTGTTGGAAGAGGGTTTTTCTGATTTTCAAAAACATCATTTTATTCGATCATTTCGCTGCATATCTTTTAATGTCTCGAAGCTAGCGAAGCGATTCAGAGATATGGAGCAAAACAACGAGACTCCCAGGGGAGTAGAACCGGAGTTGAAACTCAACTCCGGTTCTAGCGAAGTGCTGAGATCCACTCGGGCGAAGTGAAACGAGACCGAGTTAGCTCAGTACAAGCCCCCAGGAAAGCGAGCTGTTTTGCGCAATATCGATTGCTTACATACACTTTTCGCAACAAGCTAAAACCCCTCTCCAGTGATGGAAAAGGGTTTTTTCTGTCGTTTATTCAGCTAGCTCATAGCCGCATGATAAGATAGCCGTTTCTGCCAATACAATCAGTGAATCAAGATAGAAATCGGGCAGGTCCATTTCCTTTTTAACAATGGAAAGTTCAGTACAGCCTAGCACCACTCGATCGCATCCCTGATTTTCCATATGATTGACGATTTCGCGCCATGTATCTTTATCAGCATTTTTTCCCGCTTTAACATTATCGTAAATGATTGACATGACTTTTTCCTGTATTTCCGGACTCGGTAAAACAGGTTCCAGTCCATATTCGTTTGCCGCTTGCTGATAGACTTTCGATGTAACTGTTCCGGTGGTGGCAAGAACACCTACTTTTACAGCGCCTTGCTGAGCTGCGCGCTTCATTGTTTCCCGGATCATATGGATAACCGGAACCGGAGAGCCCATTTGGAGCTCATCGTAAAATGTGTGAGCCGTATTGCAAGGAATAATGATGATTTCAGCACCGATTGATGATAGTTTTGCCATGTCGTCAATCATGACAGGAACAGGATTATCATCGGAGCGCCCCATGATGAAAGCTGTCCGATCAGGAATACGCGTATTATTCGTAATAATGGAGTTGACATGATCCTGATCTTTTGCAGCCTTTGTCCGGCGCACGATCATTTCGCCTATGAACATAGTAGCGAGTGGTCCTACACCACCAACAATGCCCAGTGTTTTTTTTTCCATAACTTATGACAGACCTTTATTATTGAAGTATTTTTTATATTTCCGGTGATAGTTTAAATTATTCAATGTCAATTTGATCCAACGTTTTGTATTGAAATCTTTTTTGTAGAACAAGGAATTCGTTACTTTTCCTTCTTTAATCAGACGTTTTGCCTCATTTTTTAAAACTGCGTTCTGTGCGTATTTGAAAAGGACTTTTTTAGGGATGATCAGCCACAGATGCTTGTCTTTGGCGTAAACCAATTTCTGGGGTTTATTGAAAATATGATCATCCGCAACGTATTTCATAAGATTGTGTCCGCTTGCAGTGACATAATAACTGCTGCGTCCATTACGCAGGTTGATTTCAAATAATTTGTAAGAATCATCACGCGCATCATACTTCATATCGAAATTGGCAAATCCGGTATAACCGATATCTTCCAGGAAAAAGCGTACTTTATCCATCAATTTCTGATCGAATGTATTAATGATTGCAGCATAACTGCCGATTCCTTCCGGTGAATGCTCTTCAAGAATCGGATTTCCCAATGCCATCAGTTTAACTTTACCGTCTTTTCCGACATAAGCATTCAAAACCCGCATGAAAGAATCGTCACCCGGTATGAACTCCTGGATAGTCAGATTATCTTTATAGGAAGAATTGTAGATGGCATCCAGAATTGCATCTTTTTCCGCTTTATCATGTGCGACAAAAACCTTCTTTTTGCCCGGGAATGAACAATTCCAGTAAGCGACTGAATTGGATGCCTTGATGATGATCGGATAAGAAAAGTTAGGTGTAAACTCTTTATAATTCTCATATGTGCAAAGGTCTGTACGTGGATAGCTGAAGCCATACTGCTCACAAATATCATAAAAATTTTCTTTAAGGACCAGACGATCCATCAGTTTTTCATCAATATATGGAACCGCAAAATAAGGCGTCAGCTTATCCTTATTGCGAATGATGAGTTTCGCGTAATCATCTCCGCAGGCAAGCAGCAATAGCTTTCTCCCTTTGAATTCTTCTGCGATGTCCAATACCGAAGGAAGGAAAGTTTCTTCTTCATTCAAGTTTTCAATCACCCGCAAAGTCAGAATGTCACTGTGCTGGGTTGCAGAAAGATTTGACCTTCCCAAAACAAGCGGCTTAATGCCGTATGCTTCGTAAAAAGACCGGGCCATTCCATATGCGTTCATATCAGAACCTAGAAGCACCGGTAAAAATTCGGGTTCTCTCTTATTTGCAGTCAAGTTTATCAGCTCTCTTTTAATTTATTATAGTCCTAGTCTATCACATTCCGGGATGCCTTCATTATTCATAGGCATTCCCTCTGTCACTTAAATATCCATCACAATCAGTAATTATAGCATTTTCAAACAGCAAAATAGAAATGCTAACCCTAAATAAGGAGTAAATCCTTCATTAAACAGGAAAAAGGACGGATAAATCCCGTCCTTTCTCTATATCCTTTATATCTGCATTGGAAACTTAAGTCTTTTGACGTTCACACTCTTTTCACTATTGATAAAGCGGGGATCAATCCATTTCTTCCTTCAATTGAGCAATCTCGTCTTCCAATTGGCCTATCCGGTGATGAATCTTATAAAAAATCGGTATATAAGCAATTACAACTATTATCATCCACATCATACAGGAACACTCCTTCATCTTATAGGATCTGCGGTTTATTTTACAATCAGCACCGGCATATCAACTTTATTCAGGACTGAACGGCTGACGCTGCCAAGCACCATTTCCTGCATCGGATTCAATCCTCTTTTCCCCATGATCAAAATATCAAAATTCCTGTCATTCGCATACTCAGCAATTACATGTACGGGGACTCCATAAATCATTTCCACTTTATGAAAAACCATTTCCTTCTCAAGCAGTTCTATAATCGGCAGGATCTTCTTCTGGCGGGACATTTCAATTTCAGCTGAAGCATGGCGATGGATTTCTTCGTTGCCTGCTTCATTGTGATCGATGACATATATTATCGTAACTTCCGCCCCTTTGACCAACGAGGCCAATTTCACCGCTTCTTTGGCAGCCCGAAATGAATTTTCAGAGCCGTCTGCAGCTATCAAAATCGATCGGTACATGGTTTCCACTCCTTCGAATGGTGATTGGTATATTGTCTCTTAAAGAATAATTCTATAAAAATCTGCTTAACCCTTTATTATAGAAGTGAAAAAAGTGCATAAAAATAAAAAAAGCGAACCCGGCGAGGTCCGCTTTTTTAGGATGGCTTATGTGTTTGGGGGTTTTTGCTGTCCAGCTCTTCGGGTCATAAGCCATCTCAGCTGCCGTGGCAAGTAACGCCACTCTGCTCATCCGTCTTATGCCTTTCAGAGCTTAACGGGCGCTAACGCTTTTCTTCCTTAAACTCCCATCTTACGGCGTGTATTGTTGACTTTCTTTGTTTGCTGGCTCTTCATCTTTTTCGTTTCCAAAGATGCGTTGCCGCTCCCTTTTTTACCTGAAGCCTGATTTTTCTTGGCTTCAAGCTGGCGTTTTACTGCTTCCTGCAAGCTCACTTTTTTCGGTGTTTCATTGGACTCACTCACGTGTCATCCCTCTTTTCAATTGGACTGATGCAATAGTTCTGCTGCTTTCAGTATAGCATATTCCTATTATTTCAACCTTTATTTTCTTTGAACCAATTATTTACTTGTGTAAAGAATTTTGCCATTGAATCCGGTTTCGACATGTTTGGGACTCTCGCCAGTAAGACTTCTCTCGGAGCTTTGATACCTTCTTTTTTCTTCTGCAGAATAAGAATCCCTTTTGCATGGGACGAATTTTTAAAAAGCGTATCCGGCAATTCCATCACTGCTTGGATGTCAGCCGTCTTCTTCAGATAATTATGCAGCTGACCTGCCATAGGTGATTCAAACAAAGCTTTCGGTACGATAAAGAATAGATATCCCCCATCAGCTGTATGTTTCAGGGATTGTTCGATGAAGAGGTGATGTGCATAAGACATTCCTTCCTCCGCTTTCAGTTCATAAGTTGCTGCGTTCTCATCATTAGGATAATATCCGACAGGCAAATCCGATACCACTGCATCCACCGGATCAATCATCAAAGGCTGCAAAGCATCCTGCAAATAGAGCGTCACCGGCTGCTGAACAAGATTGCCCGTATTCGATGCAAGCTTGATGAGCAGATCGTCAATTTCCACTCCGGCACCCGTCAATTTACCATCCAGATAATTCATGATAGTGAAGATTAAATTGCCAGTTCCAACAGCTGGGTCTAAAATGGTCGCCTGGTCTTTCTTCACGAACAATTCCACAAGATAACCCATCAGCAACCCCAGCGCATCCGGTGTCATCTGATGATGAGGCTGGATATGTTCTTTCATGCCTTTAAGCACCGCCAGCTGAATCGCTTTGCGAATATCTTCCTTAGATGCTTCTTCATTGGGCTGTATAATTCCGTCCAGCCATTTTTCAGTTGTGATCAGCAGGCTTTCCAGATATGAATTCTCCTGCTCCTTCTGGATTTCAGAAGTTTGCTCATCGATAAAATTAAATACGTTTTCCATTGCTGAATTCATTAGTTCTCCGTCCTCAATAAGGAAACCCACTCAAATGAGTGGGTTCCAAGTATTATTTTGTCAGCTCTTTTACAGCTTCAATCGCTTTATCATAATCCGGATGATTCGTTCCCTCAGGAACATATTCCACATAAGTCACTTTATCATTTTCATCCACAACAAATATGGAGCGTGCCAGCAATCGCAATTCCTGCATTGTGACACCGAATGCTTCACCAAACGACAGATCGCGGTGATCCGAAAGTGTAGTGAGATTTTTGACTTCATTAACTTCAGTCCATCGTTTTTGTGCGAATGGCAAATCACAGGTTACATAATAGACTGCAACGCCATCTCCCAACGATGATGCTTCCTCGCTGAAGCGTTTCGCCTGATCTGAACAAACACTGGTGTCCAAGGATGGGGATACGGTGAAAAGTCTGACTTTGCCAGCTGTATCCTGGGCAGTCACCGGATTCAAATCATTATCGAGCACTGTGAAATTCGGGATTTCGTCTCCAACTTTGACTTCTTTGTTTGGTAAGGTAACAGGATTTTCATGAAATGTAACTTGTACCATTCAAACGCCTCCCTTTCAGATTACTTTCATCATACTAAAAGGCGCTCTCTTCTTGCAACCCAGACCCATTATCCCGGACCTTCTGCATCATTTTACGCTTACGATAGGATTGTTCATGCACCACTGTCGTATCAGCAAAAAAGTCATGGACTCCCTGCTTCAGCGGTGTGAATCCAACAATGAAATAAAGCGGCAGGATGGTCACTGAAATTAACCGGCCGATCCATTCACGGAACAGCAAAGTCCCCCAATCGAGCGAATCTTTTTTCAACGACACCACTTTAATTGCAAAAATCATTTTACCGACCGTTTGACTGAAAAACTTTGTCATCAAGACGAAATACGTGTAGAACAGCAGAGCCGACAATATTGTGAAAGGCGCGTACCAATTAGTCGAATCCACTGAAACACCGATTAAAGCGAATACCGGTTTCAGCAGGATGGAAGTGACACCTGAAATAACAAGAAGGTCAATCAGATATGCCCAGAACCGTATCCAAAATCCGGCTGGCTTTCGTTCATAGAACATCACTTCTTCATATTGCTTTTGAGCCGGTTGATGAATCCCTTCATTATTCGCCGTTTTTTCAGTATTAATATTGTCTGACATGATCGCCCCTCCTTATTTGTCACCGTAAAGATACATCATACGTGGTGAGCTGTATTCAGTCATCAGCTTCGCCAGCATCTGCGTTTCGATATCGTTTCCGAACAGTGATTGAACTTTCACGTTAAGCAAAGAACCCCAGCTTTGGGACACGCCGTATTTGAAAACCTCCGCATCCGCTAGTTTGAAATCGTTCCGCAGCGCTGCAATTACATCTTCTTCATATCCGAAGTCATCAGCAAGATTCGCTTCTACAGCCTGGCGTCCGTTCATGATCCGGCCGTCGGCCACAGCGCGGACTTCATCTTCCGGCATGTCACGGCCTTCAACGATGATATCCACGAAGCTTTGGTAGGAATCATCCAGCATTTCCTGGAGCAATTCGCGTTCTTCTTCAGTCATATCGCGGGTAGGGCTCATGATGTCTTTGTAAGGGCCAGACTTGATCGTTACAAAATCCACACCATAACGTTCTGCCAGCTCCCCATAATTTACACTTTGCATAATGACACCAATCGAACCTGTGAGCGTTTCTTTATTTACAAAAATCTTATCGGCTGGTGCAGCGATATAGTAGCCGCCTGAAGCTGCCATCGCTTCCATTGAAACATAGAACGGCTTGCCGGTTTCTTCCTGGATTTCCGTGATTTTGTCATAGATTTCAGCTGACTCCACCACACCGCCTCCCGGTGAATTGATTTTCAGCATGACTGCCTTGACGCTGTCATCTTCTTTAATCTGTTCCAGTTGACCCATGAAGAATTCATGGTTATAGCCGGCTGCTCCAAACAAAGGTGAAGCTTCTCCTGTATCCTGAATGGCTCCGTCAACTTCAAGAACTGCGATTCGCGAATTGGCGCTGCCCTGTTCGATGACCGTTTCTTCAAACTGACTGGACTCAACCGCCATCAATTCATCAAAACTGCCGGCAAAATCACTTTGGAACATGGCAAAGACAGAGTTGACCAATAGTGATATCACAAGCACTGCAGCAGCAATAACCAGTGCGATCCACCTTTTTGTATTCATAAAAATTCCTCCTTTATTTCTCTACTAGCTATACGCTTTAACGTTGAAAATGTTTCATTGTTTTTTACTGTAGGCGATGGGATGTGACACTTTTTCACGCCGGATCTTCCTGGCTTCCGCCATTTTGGAAGCTGTGAATAAAATCAGCGCCACCCAGATGAATGAGAAAGAGATCAAACTGGTCCGGTTGAATTCCTCTCCGTACATCAATACACCGATTATGAGCATCATCGTCGGGGCGATATACTGAAGGAAACCGATCATATACATCGGAATCAAAGGCGCACCGGTAGCAAAAAGCACCAATGGCAATGCTGTGACAGCTCCGCTCAAAATCAGCAATCCATCCGTTTCAATGTTCACTGTTGTAAATGCCGCTCTGTCAATTACGAATAAGTAAACATAGAAGGCTGTTGCCACCGGCAATACAAACAAGGTCTCCAGAGCGAGCCCGCGGAGTGCATTCAATTTGATGGTCTTTTTAATCAGGCCATAAAACGCGAAACTGAATGCCATACCCAAAGCCATCCAAGGAAATGCGCCATAGGAAACGGTCAGGATGCCAACGCCGATCGCGGCCAATACAAATGCGATTTTGATGGCGGGCGTCAGCTTCTCTTTCAGGAAGAAAACGCCAAGCAGCATCGATACCAATGGATTGATGTAATACGCCATACTCGTTTCAACGATTCGGTCATTGGTCACCGCGAATATGTACAGGAACCAGTTCAGCGTTATCAAATACGATGCCAGCATCAATGTAAAAAAGGCTTTTTTTGATTTCCATAAGGATTTCAGGTCTGCAAACAGCTTTTTATGGCCGCCGATGACGAAAATAAAAGCCACCGTCACCCAGAAAGCCCAAAAAATTCGCGCTGCCAGGATCTCGTCGCTTGGAACATGTCCAAGCTGCTTCCAATAGATCGGAAGCACACCCCACATCGCGTAAGTCAAAATCGTATAAATGATTCCTTTTTTCTCATCTGCCATATATCTTTATCACCATTCTTATTTTATTTTCAATATCGAAATATTATTCAATTATAGGCTTCAAGCCATGCTAAGGCAATAAAAAAACAGCCGGTTATTTACCGGCTGTCTTATGTTTACTTATTCATTTCCTTTTGGCGCAATTCTACACGACGTATTTTACCGGAAGCTGTTTTAGGCAGCTGTTCCAAAAACTCTATGGATCTCGGATATTTATAAGGAGCAGTCAATTCCTTTACATGATCCTGCAACTCTTTAATAAGCTCTTCAGAAGGGGCAATGCCTTCCACCAGGACAACAAAAGCTTTTACTACCGTCCCCCGCACTTCATCCGGTGAACCGACTACTGCACATTCCTGCACTGCAGCGTGTTTCACTAATGCATCCTCCACTTCGAAAGGCCCGATTGTATAGCCGGAAGATATGATGATGTCATCGCCCCGCCCTTCAAACCAGAAATAGCCATCGTCGTCTTTGGACGCTTTATCTCCTGTAACGTAGTAATCGCCACGGAATTGCATTTTCGTCCGTTCATCATCATTAAAATAACCTTTGAATAATGCCGGTGTCTCAGAATGCACCGCAATATCACCGACTTCTCCTGTCTTACAAGGATTCCCGAACTCGTCGATGATTTCCACTTTATTGCCCGGTGTCGGCTTGCCCATGGAACCGATCCGAATTTCCATCCCTTTCATGACGCCTACAAGCAATGTGTTCTCAGTCTGCCCATAGCCATCTCTGACTTCCAGACCGAAATGCTCCTTGAAAACATTTATGACTTCCGCATTCAATGGCTCGCCTGCAGATACGGCACTGTGAAGTGAAGACAAATCGAAATCGGCAAGGTTTTTCTGCTTTGCCATCAGGCGATACTCTGTAGGTGTGCAGCAAAGGACGTTGATTTTCTGTTTTTCAAGAATACGCAAATATGTGTCAGGATCAAACTTTCCGTTATATACGTATCCTGTAGCGCCGCTTCCCAATGTTGCAAGGAACGGGCTCCAAATCCATTTTTGCCATCCCGGGCTGGCTGTAGCCCAAACCAGATCGCCTTCTTTCGCTCCCAGCCAATGCTCTGCCGAAGTCCGAAGATGCGCATAAGCCCAGCCGTGGCTGTGAACCGCTCCTTTAGGATTACCGGTAGTGCCGGAAGTATAAGACAAAAAAGCCATATCATCGTTATGGGTTGCGGCTTTTTCATACTTTTCAGAAGCGCTTTCCATTTCCTCCGTCAAAGAGATCCAGGAACTGACGGAATTGCCGATCACGAATTTCACTGTCCGTTCCATTTCGGGTACATCACCAAATTGGTCCATGAAGGGCTCATAAGCGACTACCGCTTTTGCTCCACTATGATTCAACCTATAGGAAATATCCTTCGCACGGAGCATTTCTGAACTCGGAATGACGACCAGCCCCGCTTTCAACGCTCCGATATATGTAATATATGCTTCAATCAGCCTGGGTACCATGACCAATACTACGTCACCTTTTTGCAAACCTGCCTTCTCGAAACTATTGGCCGCTTTATTGGCCGCTGACATCAGTTCATCATAAGTGACCCTTTTCGAGTCGCCTTTGTCATTTTCCCAAATGAGCGCCGTCTTCCGGCTGCCATCTGCGAACTTTTCGATTTCATCCACTAAATTATAATCTCTTGGCGCTACCAATGCTTCACGATTCATGCTGAAACCCCCTTGAATGATTTGCTTTCTACCCTTAATATTGTACCGCAATAATTTTATTATTCAAAATAATTAACCAAAAATAAAAGACCGCTATAGGCGGCCTTTACAAAATATCTTCGAATTCATCTTTTTTCGGTCTGGGGAATTTGATGATTTCCCGTTCATCGACTGCTTCCTGAATCAATTCATCGAAAGCGACAAATCCTTCGTAGAATTCCACTTTTTCAAGTTTCGGTTTCGTTTTAGGATTTGCCGGCGTGAAAATGGTACAGCAATCTTCGTAAGGCCTGATTGAAATATCGTGCGTTCCAATTCGCATGGCTGTATCAATGATTTCCAATTTATCTGTCGAAATCAACGGCCGCAAAACCGGTGTGCTGGTTACTGCATTAATTGCATATAAGCTTTCCAAGGTCTGGCTCGCCACTTGCCCAAGGCTTTCACCTGTAATGATGGCTTTTGAATCTGTAGCTTCCAATACTTTATCCGCGACACGCATCATCATTCTCCGGGTTGAAGTCATGGTGATGTTATCGGGAACCTGTTTATGCACTTCCTGTTGAAGCTTCGTAAATGGTATAACATGAAGATTCACGGAAGAGCCGAATTCACTCAGCTTTTCAGCCAAATCGAAGACTTTTTCTTTCGCCCGGTCATTTGTGAACGGCGGGCTGAAGAAGTGGATCAACTCCAAACGGACTCCCCTTTTCAGCATATGGTAACCCGCTACCGGACTGTCGAGACCACCTGACAGCATAAGCAGCGCCTTTCCTCCCGCTCCAATCGGCAATCCGCCTGCTCCTTTGATCACTTCTGCAGTCATATACGCCGCTTTTTCACGTATTTCCACTTTCAATTCGATGTCCGGATTTTTCATTTGTACTGACAGTTCCGGATAAGCCCGCAGCACAACAGAGCCGATTCCATGCAGAATCTCCGGTTTTTGAAGATCGAAATCTTTATTGGCTCGACGCACTGAGACTTTAAAACTCTTTCCTTGAATATCCATTTTACCGATCAATGCAACCGCGGCTGTTTGCATCGCTTCAAGCGATAATTCAGTTTCAGTGACGGGACTGAATGACTGGATGCCAAAAACTTTGGGCAATCTTGCAATCACTTTTTCCATATCCTCTTCACTGTCTGAATTGATGAACATGCGGTCGCGTTCAGCTTTGATCTGCAATTTGCCAAGATCATTGAATGTGTGATGGATATTATCCCGAAGGCGTCCGATAAAAGAACTTCTGTTTTTACCTTTTGTTGAGAGCTCGCCATATCTGACGAGAATTTGTTTAGTCTTCATTTCCATTAAACTCCTTTGATTATCCGATGGACCTTTTTGAATGCCTGCTGAAAATCACTGATGTCCTGCTGATCCGTAAATGCGCCAAAACTTATTCGTATGACGCCGTCCCGATAAGCAGGCGGAATATCCAGCGCTTCAATCACATGGCTTGTCCTCTTGTTTTTCGATGAACACGCACTTGACGTTGAGACGATGATGGATTCATCCTGCAGACCTGAAACCAATATTTCACCTTTAACGCCCTTCATGGCGATAGATAAAATATGCGGTGCTGCATTTTCGGGGCTGATGACCATAATATCATCAAAACTGCTGAAAAACTCCCGCAAGCTTTTATTCCAGTCCATGAATTGCGGATTCGGCTGAGCAATTCTGAGCGCTTTGGCCGCCGCTGCTGCATGAGGTACCGGGACAGTTCCGCTTCTATAGCCGAATTCCTGTCCGCCGCCGTAAAGGATCGCTGCTGGCTGAACATCATTGAACGCCAGAATTCCGCTGCCTTTCAGCCCATGTAATTTATGTGCCGAAAAGCTTAATAGATCCGGCATATCCTCTTTATCCAGTGGAACCTTTCCGACGCTTTGAACCGCATCTGTATGCAGGAAAGTCCGAGTTCCTTTCAACAGCTTCTTAATATCAGCAATCGGGTTGATAACGCCGATTTCATTATTGATATGCATTAAAGTAACGAGAATCGTGTCGTTCCTCAAGGCATTCTTTAGTTCATCCAAATTGATATGGCCGGATTTATTGACGGTAAGCCGTGTAATTTCAAAACCACGCTTTTCAAGTTCTTCCAAGGGCTTCAATACAGAAGCATGTTCAATATTCGATGAAATGATATGACGCCCACGATGGGCATAAGCCGCGGCGGTACCCAGAATGGCGAGATTATTCGACTCTGTGCCTCCTGAAGTGAAAACTGCATGATCCATATTCAAGATTTGCGTGATTTGTTTTCGCGCTGATTCGAGAAGGTTTTCAGCATCGTTGCCTATTTTATGAAGAGATGCAGGATTTCCATAATATTGTTCACTGGCTTTCACGAAAGTTTCCAGGACTTCTTTATGGGGCTGTGTTGCGGCACTATTATCCAAATAAATCAATTGACTACCTCCGAAAAGAAAACCACCAGCTCGGGGGCTGGTGGTTTTAATTTTTTTGTTTGAACTGTTTCTGAGCTTAATGGAGCTGAGCGGCCGTTTCCGCTTTTCTGTGTCCAGACTCCAACGGCCAACTCCTCGAGTCGTAAGCCACTTTGGCTGTGCGGCTGAAAACATGCCGCTTCGCCAAATCGTCTTACGCTTGTCGGAGCTGTGCGGCCGTTTCCGCTTTTCTGTGTCCAGACTCCGGCGACCCAGCTCTTCGAGTCATAAGCCAAATCAGCTGCGTGACTAAAGCCACTACGCTGATTCGTCTTATGCTTGTCAGAGCTAAACGGGTGCCGTCGCTTTTCTTACTAAACTCTCCAAGCACTTTCCTTGCCAAGCACTTCAATCCGCTTCATGGATCCTGGCTCAAAGTTTTCGACTGCGGTCGCAGCTTCTTCAAGCGCCTTTGTGTAGCGGAGCTGACGGAAAGATTCTTCAGCTTCCATCAATTTCTGGTTCATCTGAGGATTTGTTTTGCGGTAACGGTTTCCGTACTGGATGATCCGTTCGATCAATTGGACATTCTCAACCATTTCAACCGCTTTTTCCTCGACTTCTTCAATGGACCTTTCGGCTTTCACCAAATAATTGTCAACCAATTTCATATTCAACGGAACTTCCTGCAGGCCTTGCATTGCAACGAACAAGTTTTCTTCCGCTTCTTCAAGTCTGACATCCATCTCCTCCGGGATTCCTGGCGTGTTGGCCTTGTGAAGCATTCTGTCCGTTTCCTGCAATTTCCGCTTCAGGACTTCGAGTCTTGCGCGGGCTTTATGTTCATCCGTACGCAGGCTCTTCAGGGATTCAGAGAAAGTGCCTTGAGTCGAATTCAAGCCCTCAAGTTCCGAACGAATTTCACTCAATTCCTGCTGAAGGCTGGAATATGCAGATTGGTCTTCGTTCGTCCGGGATTCGAGCAAGTCGAAACGTTTCTGCAATTCTTCAAGTGCTTCTAAACAGGTTTTAGGGATTTTCGCGTCATTTTCAGAGATCTTATAGCTTTGTTGCACAACCGCACATTCGTCGGACATTTCACGTGTTTCCAGTGTCACTTTCTCAAGTGTCCCTGCAGTATCATTTTTATGCTGATCGACATAGTGTTTGGATTCGACTTCGTTTTCAAGAAGTTCATAGAAGGAATCCACTTTTTCTTTCATTTCTTCAACTGCATCCTTCGGTTCTTCAATATTCAAATTGATCACCTGTTCTTTTGCAGCCTCCAGTTCCTTTTCCATTCCATCCAGCTGTTTAGCAATCTCCAGATGCTCCAGGTAATAGCCTTGCGATTCCATTTCCCGGATTCCGCTGCGCAGCTCATGTATATAGGAAGGGATCTTGGACTGGATATCAGCAAGCAGCGGCGGGATGACTTCAATCAGCCGGAAAATGTTCTTTCCTTCACCAGATAAATTGATGACAATCTCACGTGCTTTCAAGTAATTGCCTGAGGCGGTCAATTGATCATATTCCTCGAATAAGGGAGTGAACGTTTCCAGCTTCTTCTCAAGTGGTCCGGCAGCGGCACCATAGGAATGCTGGTGAGCCAGCAGGCTTTTTCTCGCTTGTCTGTATTGGTCTCTGAGAAGATCCATTTCACTGCGATTCTTTTCATCACTGCCGATCAGTTCTTCCAGTTCAATGAGAATTTCATTCATCTGGCGGTCGACCTGGTCGATTTTTTCCTCCGCTTTGTTTTCGGATACAGTCGCCTTGCCGAATTTAAAGCGGTCGACAGCATCTTCCGCATCGAAAAGCATGCCATCGATTTGCGGGATATGTACATCCATCACTTCAGTCCATGTCGCGCGCCAGCGTTCAAACATTTCCTCCGTCTGGCCGTTCATGTTGAGTTGCTTCACTTTTGTCAGTTCTTCCAATATCGGTTTATTTTGTATTTGCAGTTTTAACTGTTCCAAGCGTTCAATTTCCGCGTGATGCTTCTTTCGAAACATAAAGCCGACGATAATTACCGCTAATAGAATGATGACCGCAATGATGATATACTTCACCATAAGTCATGTAGCCCCCTGTTCAAAATCACATTTCCAGCTCTATGTAATTAAAATATCTAGATTCTTCTATTTTAACATGTAATTTACGCTTGTGTTCGCGAAAATCAAATAAAAAAGAGAATTTTTTTCATTTTAATCGAAAGCAGGTCGATCCATGAAAAGAGATGCGCACATCCATTCGCCTTATTGCCCCCACGGCACTAAAGACGCTTTAACCGCCTATGTCGAAAAGGCTCTTGCGTCCGGATTTACAGATATCAGTTTTACAGAACACGCTCCCCTCCCCTCTTCTTTTGAAGACACTACTCCTGATAAGGACAGCGGGATGGATTTGGCAACATTATCCGCTTACCTGGAAGCCGTCAACAAAGTGAAGGACCAATATAAAAAGGACATCAAAATCCGCACAGGCCTAGAAGTCGATTACATCGAAGGCTACGAAGATGAAACCAGAATCTTCTTCGATGAATTCGGTCCGATGCTTGACGATTCGATCCTGTCTGTCCATTTCTTGAAGCTTGCGGATAAATATATCTGCATTGATTTCAGTAAAGAGGCCTTTAAGGATGCGGCTCAGATTGCGGGCTCAACTTCCGCTTTATATGATTTGTACTACGATGCAGTGGAACTATCAATTTCAGCAGATTTGGGATTGTACAAGCCGACTCGAATCGGACACCCGACATTGATACACAAATTCCAGCTAGATCACGGTGAAAAGATAGATGACAGCAATCGCATTAAAAAATTGTTCCGTCACATCGCCGCAGCTGGATATGAAATTGATTTGAACAGCGCAGGTTTCTCAAAACCAGGCTGCCAGGAATCCTATCCGCCTCAGAATTATCTTCCCTACGCGGAATCATTGGGAATTCCTCTGGTCTACGGTTCTGATGCCCATAGTGTCGCAGGCTTGCATAAGCATTACGAAAAACTCTATAATAAATCCACCATATTATGAAATGAGGGTCCCCATGTTTACTCAAACAGATTACAGCGGAACACGCACTGAACAATATTCAATGCTCGGCAAGCAGCTGGATGCGCTTCTTACAGGCGAAACGAACAGAATCGCCAATCTAAGCAACGCGGCCGCTTTGCTCAACCAATTTCTTGAACGCATCAATTGGGCAGGCTTCTATTTAATGGAAGAGGGCGAACTGGTTCTTGGGCCGTTCCAAGGTCTTCCGGCATGCGTACGCATTCAAGTCGGACGAGGCGTATGCGGTACGGCTGTTGCCGAGAAAAAGACGATGCTCGTCGAAGACGTCCATCAATTCCCTGGCCACATCGCGTGTGATGCCGCATCCCGTTCGGAAATCGTCATTCCGTTGGTCAAAGATGGCGAAGTGATCGGAGTTCTCGATATCGACAGCCCCGAACTTAGCCGTTTTACACAAGAAGACCAGGATGGCCTGGAAGCTTTCACCGAAATTCTGATGAGCCACCTATAAAAAATTAAGCCGGAAATCCATTCAGGATTTCCGGCTTTTTCTATTCCGCGACAGATTCATTGCGGCTGGCAGCTATTGTGCTGATAATCGTTTCGCGAGGCATCGCCAGCCATTTCTCCACTTGGTTGATCACGGCCGGTTTCGCATAATAATAGCCTTGAACTTCCTGGCAGATCAGCTGATGAAGAAAATTGCTTTCTTCTAAACGTTCAATCCCTTCCGCCAGGCAGGTTAATTGGAAGCGGTCTGCCATCGATGCGATCGTCGTAACGATTCGCTGGCTGTTTTGATTGCTGTCGACATTTTCTATGAAATCGCGTGGAACCTTGATTTTATCCACTTGAACTTTTGCCAGAATGCCGAATGATGAGTAACCGGTGCCGAAGTCGTCAATTGCAATGCGGATGCCTTTTGCCCGCAGCGCATCGATTTTAGCCAAATCTTCCGGCCGATTCTCGAATAAAGATCGTTCGGTCAGTTCAATTTCCAGGCGATCCGGCTGGAAGCCGATCTTTTTCAGGATTTGCAATACTTCTTCCACGAATCCATCCTGGCGAATTTGTATGAATGACACGTTTACGGCCAGTTTCAATGGACGTCCAATGGAATCAGACAGCATCTGAACTTCCCAGCATGCTTTTTCAAGAATCCATTTGCCCAGCGGCACGATGAAACCATTCTTTTCGGCAATTTCAATGAATATACCCGGAGAAATCATACCCATTTGGGGATGATTCCAGCGGATCAAAGCTTCCACTCCTATAATCTGGTTGGTCTTCAATTCAATTTGCGGCTGGTACACCACATGAAACTCAGAATCCAGATTCGCCTGATAAAGAGCTTCTGATATCTGTACCTGGTTCATTGTGCTGCTTTTTAATTTATCAGACGAAAACACGATTTGGTTTATGCCATCAAGCTTTGCCTGGTCCAGCGCAAATTGCGCATGGCGCATCAGTTCGTCGCTGGAGTCTCCATCAGGTCCTGATAGTGCAGCACCAATATTGAAATTCAACTGATAATCATGGCCAAACAGGTCATACGGTGCAGTCAGGTAACGCAGAATTTCCTTTAAGTTTGAATCCAGTTCGTCAGCTTCGAAGTTTGGAGTAGCACCAAGAAATGTGCTGCCTTCCCCTTTTGCCAAATACGTACCATCGGCCATTTTTGTTTCAAGCCTTTGTTTTACCATCAACAGCAATTCATCCGTCCGTTGATGTCCAAGAACATCATATACCGACTGAAATTGATTTAATTCCAGTTTCCAAAGTAAAAGCTGGGATTCTTTTAATTCGTGATCGACATATAAATTAAAGTCGAAACGATTCGGTATTTTCAGGAACGGATCGAGATAGGCGGTTTCTTCCGCTTTATGAATGTAATGGTATAACAGTTTTTCTTTGTCCTTTACTGAATAGACGGCAATCAGACCGATAATGCCGGCAATCGAAAACAGAATCATCCGGATAATATGGTCTTCAATGCCCAATAAAACCGTTAATTGTTTCGGAGCCGTCATCATCAGGATGCTTAATCCCACCATCGATGAAACGAAAGAGTAAAGCAGCATCCGCCGGCTTTGCAAAGCCATCGCCATCAATAGATAGAGGAAAGTCAGGGACCAGATGGTTGTCGCCGCATCTTCTATGAAGTACAAAAGAATCAGCGGAAACAGCATGTAATTCAGCAGATAAACATGCGGACGCACTTTATCGCTTCCTTGCTGTTTACTGACCCACAGCGATAAAAGCCCCAAAATGATCATTCCGAAGGGGACGGGATACTCCAGAAAAGAGGTTTTTTGTGAATCCAAGAGCATGTATAGTCCGAAGATGAAGCCTCCCACTAAATTGCCCCAGCCGATCGCATCTCCGATTCTGCTGGTGAACCTGGACTTCATACTCTCTGTTTCACTTATGTAATTGTCGTATTTCCTATGTAATGTCATGTATACAACCTCATCCAGTGTATTTCTATTTTTTACAGACTCATTCAATATGTTATCGGCAAAACATCACATTTCTTTACCATTTCTAAAGTATTTCCATTTTTCAGGTTCAAATCGATTAATTTAGTATAGTTAATATAGCACATTCTCCTTCTACATCAACATTTTCATTAAAATAAAATCAATCTTTCAGCCAAATGTCCTTCCGATTTACTCCAGGCAACGAAATAAGCCAGAAAAGCATCGGAGACGCTCTTCTGGCTTTATTAATTTCACTGCCTTTTTAATTTATGCGGTGGACTTATTTATATTTCCTGCAGTTTCGCTTCTGGAGCCACTTTTTCAAATGCCTCTGCCAGATCAGCGATAATATCGTCGCTGGACTCCAATCCGATTGATAGACGCAGCAATGAATCCGTTATCCCCATGGATTCCCTCACTGTTTCCGGTACCACCGCATGTGTCATTGAAGCTGGATGCTGAATCAGCGTTTCGGCATCCCCAAGACTGACAGCAATTTTAATCAGCCCCAGAGCGTTCATGAACTTCTGCGCTTCTTTCTTGCCGCCCTCCAGTTCAAATGAAATCAAGCCTCCGCCTTTTTTCATCTGCTTCTGAGCCAATTCATATTGAGGATGGCTGGCATCGGTCGGATAAAAGATCTTACTGACGCCAGGCTGCTGCTGCAAGAAAAACAGAACCTTTTCAGCGTTTGAAATGTGGCGGTCCATCCGGACATGCAGCGTCTTAAGCCCCCTTAAAAGCAACCACGCGTCGAACGGCGACATGATGCCGCCGACATCTTTCTGGACAGTCATCCGGAGATGCTGCATTTCTTCGCCGTCTTTGCCGACCAGTATTCCTCCGATTACATCACCATGGCCATTGAGATATTTGGTTGCACTATGGAGAACAAAATCAGCACCCATTTTCAGCGGGTTTTGCAAATAAGGCGAGCAGAAAGTATTGTCCACTACCACACGCAAGCCATGTTTCTTTGCGACTTTGATTACCGCTTCCAGATTTACAAGCTCCATAGTAGGGTTGATCGGCGTTTCGACATAAATGCAAACCGTCTCTGGTCTAATGGCAGCTTCTATCTCCGCTTCAGTAGTCATAGAAACAAGGTCATGGGTGATGCCGTATTTTTCTTCCATTATTTCAAGCAGCCCAAATGTGCAGCCATAGATCCCACGCGAACAAAGAACATGGTCATTGGCTTTCGTCAGATAAATAAGAATCGCACTTACCGATGCCATTCCGGAACCAAATGCCAGCGCCCCTTCGCCGTATTCGATTTCGGCCATCCTTTCCTCCAGCACACGCACTGTCGGATTTCCGAGCCGGGAGTAAATATTGCCATCCGTATTGCCCGCGAAACGATTTTCCCCTTCTTCTGCCGTCGCAAAAGAAAATGTCGAAGTCTGATAAAGCGGTGTCGCTAAACTGTCGTGATGTTTTGAGCTGTCATACCCCTTGTGAATTACCGCAGTTTCCATACTCATTCTGGTTTTATCCATTTCTTACACCCCTTACGCATAAATAGAAAGCGCTTACATTATTCACTTCCATTCTAACTTGAAACCTAAAAAAAGGAAAGCCACCTTTCTTATAGTTTTATTTAACAATTGACTTTAGGCAACGAAATCGGTTATACTATGCTTTGTGTAAAATAATCGCAGCAGTTGTATGTGCCTGCTTGTCCATTTTATTCCTTATAGTAAAACACAGGTTTCGAATGAGGCCTGCGTCAAGTCTATAGAGGTGTATCGCGTAACTCTTGGCTGCTGAGCGAAGATACAGGACTATAAAATGGCTTGCAGCATGAATGCATCTGGTTTTTATTTTACTCTAAAAACCAACAACAGAGGAGGAGACTTATATGTCTCGTTATACAGGTCCAGCATGGAAACTGTCCCGCCGTTTGGGTATTTCCCTTTCAGGCACAGGTAAAGAATTAGAAAAACGCCCTTACGCACCAGGTCAACACGGTGCTAACCAACGCAGAAAAGTTTCTGAGTATGGTTTGCAATTGCAGGAAAAACAAAAATTGCGCTTCATGTTCGGTGTAACTGAACGCCAATTTAAAACACTATTCAACAAATCAGGCAAAATGCCTGGTAAACACGGTGAAAACTTCATGATCTTGCTTGAAGCTCGCCTTGATAACGTTGTTTACCGTTTAGGTCTTGCGCGCACTCGCCGCCAGGCTCGCCAATTGGTAAACCACGGACACATTCTTGTTGATGGCAAACGCCTTGACATCCCGTCATACAGCGTGAAACCAGGACAAACAATCGCTTTCCGTGAAAAATCAAACAACCTTGACATCGTCAACGAAGCAATCGAAGTGAACAGCTTTGTTCCTGAGTACGTTTCAATCGACGCTGACAAAAAAGAAGGTACGTTTGTACGTTACCCAGAACGCAGCGAATTGTCTGCTGAAATCAACGAGCAATTGATCGTTGAGTACTACTCACGTTAATCTTAAGATTTCAAACCCTGAACCGGTCTTTCGGTTCAGGGTTTTTCTGTTCCATTCAGCCATCCTGACTTTATGATAAACTGGAGAAAATGGAGGTGCAGCAATGAGATTAATATCAATTTGTCCAAGCAACACAGAGTTGCTGGCTTTTTTGGGTGCAGAAAAAATGCTGGTCGGCATCGATGATTACTCGGATTGGCCGGAATCCATCACCCACTTGCCGAGACTCGGGCCCGATCTTTCCATCCGTATGGATGAACTTGAAAAACTGGAGCCGGATCTGGTGCTCGCATCGTTAAGTGTGCCAGGCATGGAAAAAAATATCGAAGAATTGAAAAAGAGGAATATTCCCCATATCATTTTAGATCCACAAAGCCTGGACGATATCGGACAGGATCTTTTGACTGTGGGAAAAGCCTGCGGTGTAGACGCACTTACAGCATACGCTGCTTATACAGCAGCAATTGATGAGATAAAATCACGATCTGCAGCTGTTGAAAGCCGGCCCTCGCTCTACTGGGAATGGTGGCCAAAACCGATTTTCACTCCAGGAAACGTCAATTGGCTTACGGAAATCAGTGAAATCACGGGTGGACGCAATCTGTTTGACGATAAGGATCAGGCGAACGTCCAAACCGACTGGGAAGATGTTACAAACCGCGATCCCGACTATATCCTGCTTGCCTGGGTCGGAATCATGACAGATAAAGTCAAGCCGGAACTGGTCCGTAAAAGGCCCGGTTATAAAGAAATGAAAGCAGCAGATGAAATTCATATTATGGAAGAAGAGCTTTATTGCAGGCCTTCCCCCCGCTTGCTGGAAGGCGCAATCAGGCTGGGCAAGCTTATCCATCCGCATCATTTCAATTCAATGGAAGTTCCTGAATTCCTGAAGTGTGTGTAAGTCACAAGCTTCTGATTTTGAAGTTTCCTTCTATAATAATACAAAAAGCAACGCCACCGAAATCGGTGGCGTTGCTTTTAATTTGAATCCCTATTTTAAAGGTCTCTTGACCCTCTTATTCCGCCAGTTCGACGTTCATCACCGATCACCGGATCGTTGTCTGTGAATCGGTCGCGGTCATTATGATCTGGAATGTCTAATGTATCGTCCTCGACAAGCACGAGAATTTCACCTTCATTGAAACGGTTTTCATAATCCTTCGCTTCGTCTTCAGGAATACCCATTCCGATCAGAGCACCTGCCAGTCCGCCAATCCCTGCTCCAGCTGCTGCACCGGTCAAGCCTGCTACGATTGGACCTGCGGCCACAATCGGTCCAATACCCGGGATCGCGAGTGCCCCAAGTCCTGCAAGTACACCGCCAAGGCCACCAAGTGCACCGCCGGTTACTGCTCCTGTAGCGGCGCCTTCGCCGGCATGCGTACCGGTTTCTTCCGTTACATTTCGGGTTTCTTCTTCATTTTTACCAAGGACAGATATGTCTTCCGATCGATGCCCTCTTCTTTTTAAATCCTCGATTGCTTCAATTGCTTCTTTTTCTGAACGATAAGATCCGACTACTCTTGACATTATTACGCCTCCTTAGATTTGTAAGTCAATAGAAAATCTCTCACATTTCAAAGTTACCCCTTGGACAAAGTGTTAAACATCACTGTCAATAAATCCCTGCAGAGGCAGCGCCTAAGAAGAATCGAATCTCGTTCAGAGTCGGACTTAAGCCTTGAATTGCACCATATGGTATTTCTTTTTGCCTCGGCGGATAATGGAGAATGCATCCTCGAGCCGATCTTTTTCATCTATGACATATTCAAGATCCGTCACTTTTTCACCATTCACCGAAATGGCTCCATTAGTAACATCTTCCCTTGCCTGACGTTTAGAAGAACTGATGCCGGCTTCCACGATGAGGTCCACGATCGATTTTGGCTCCCGTTCCATTTCAATGGAAGGGACATCTTTGAACGCCGCTTTCATCTCACTTGCCGACAATGCTTTCAAATCCCCGCTGAACAACGCTTTCGTAATGCGAAGTGCATCTTCCAAAGCGGATTCCCCGTGGATCAGTTTAGTCATTTCTTCCGCCAGCACTTTCTGCGCTTTACGAAGATGAGCTTCATTCTCTACTGATGACTCCAGTGATTCAATGTCTTCCCGGCTGATAAACGTGAAAATTTTGAGGTATTTCACAACATCCGCATCAGATGTATTGATCCAGAACTGGTAAAACTCGTATGGAGAAGTTTTCTTCGCATCCAGCCAGACGGAACCGCCTGCAGATTTGCCGAATTTCGTGCCATCCGCTTTTGTTACCAGCGGAATGGTGATGCCAAAAGCTTTTGTTTCTTCTTCATGGGTTTTGCGGATAACTTCCAGACCTGAGGTGATATTTCCCCATTGATCCGAACCACCGATCTGAACACGGCAATTGTAGTTGTCATAAAGATGATTAAAATCGATTGCCTGAATCAGTGTGTAAGAAAACTCTGTAAACGAAATACCTGTTTCCAAACGGGATGCCACTGAATCTTTGGCAAGCATGTAATTAACCGAAATCAATTTACCGTAATCCCGCAGGAATTCAATGACGCTCATCGCTCCGATCCAATCACGGTTATTGACCATTTTCGCACCGTTTTCAGTCTGGAAATCAAAAATCTGCTGCATTTGGACTTTGATGCCTTCAACGTTCCGGTCTATCTGGTCCGTAGTCTGCAATTGGCGTTCTTCGTTGCGTCCTGACGGATCCCCGATCATGCCAGTCGCTCCTCCGACCAATAAGATCGGTCTGTGGCCGTGCATCTGGAAACGGCGCAATGTCAGAAGAGGTACGATATGCCCGATGTGCATGCTGTCAGCTGTCGGATCAACACCGCAATACAATGAAATCTTTTCATTTTCCAATACGTCAGCAAGCCCTTCTTCATCTGTTTGCTGATACAGTAAACCTCTCCATTTAAGATCTTCCAATAATTCATTCGACATTCCGATTCCTCCTCAGGTACAATTACTTTATTACTATAGACAGCAGGATGAATTCCCCAAAAACAAGCTTTGGTATGATGTATTTATTGCACCAAATAAAAAAGCCCCTGCATGTCAGACATGCAGGGACGCAATTGCGCGGTACCACCCAGCTTGAAGGAATAGATTCCTTCCACTCTTTTGTGCCGATCGTGGCACAGCCGAAAACTCCAAACCTGTAATTCAGCCGCTGCGTTTTTACCGGTTTGCACCAACCACCGGCTCTCTTGGAAAAATCGCAGTTCCTACTTCGGGTTCTTCATCGTTTTAATATTGAAATATACTAGTAGTGTACTTTATTATGACAGATTGTCAATAACTTAGTGGACTATATAAGAATATGCTATAATATAAAAAGATTTTAGGGGGTAGATAATGTGCGCGAACGATTAAAATACTGGCAGCAGAAATCTGAAGACACATACCATAAATGGAGTTCGACAAAATGGGCTAGAGGATTGAATATCACAACAGGTGTTTTTTGGAACTTGGCCATTTTATTGGCGATCATCCTGGTTGTCGGCGGTGTATTTGCCGCATCCGTAGGAGCTGGATATTTCGCTTCTCTTGTCGATGAAGAAAAACTCCGCACCGAAAGCGAAATGCGGGGCGAAGTTTATGCCTACGAGGAAACTTCAGAAATATTCTTTGCGGATGACCAGTACCTGGGTAAACTGCGAACCGATCTTGAGCGGGAGGAAACAAATCTCGATGAGGTTTCTGATTATGCAATAAATGCGGTACTGGCTACAGAAGATGAATATTTCAATGAACATGATGGCATCGTGCCCAAAGCGATTTTCCGCGGCTTGTTCCAGGATGTCTCGAATGCAGACAACCAGACTGGCGGCTCGACGCTGACCCAACAATTGATTAAGAACCAGATTTTGACGAACGAAGTTTCATATGAGCGTAAAGCTAAAGAAATCCTTTTGGCAATGCGCCTTGAGAAATTCATGACCAAAGAAGAAATCATGGAAGCTTATCTGAATATCATTCCTTATGGCAGAAACTCTGCTGGCACGAACATTGCAGGGATCGAAACGGCGGCTAACGGAATATTCAATGTGAATGCGAGTGAATTGAATTTGCCGCAGGCAGCATTCATTGCCGGGATTCCGAAAGCCCCATTCCGCTATACACCGTATTCCTCTGATGGCGGATTAAAAGAGCCTGAGTATTTGGAGTTCGGCATTGATCGGATGAAAACCGTATTATTCAGGATGCTTGAAACCGAATATATTACAGAACAGGAATATAATGAAGCACTGGCCTACGATATTGCAAAAGACTTCAGAACAGATGAAACCCGTTCTTATGAAAGATATCCTCATATAACGGTTGAAATTGAGAAGCGGGCAACCCGCATTGTAATGGATATTCTGGCTGAAGAAGCTGGAATTGACCCTGCTACATTAGAAGAAAACGATAAATTATTTGAAGAATATGAGATATTAGCTGACCGTGCCGTTCGCGCAAGGGGCTATCGTATCCATTCAAGTATTGAAAAAGACCTTTTCGATGCACAGCAAAAAGCTAAAGATGCATATGAATCTTATGGACCTACTTTAACAAAGACGATCGTCAATCAGGAAGGCCAGGAAGAAGAAGTGCCGATGCCGGTCCAAGTCGGATCCACTACAATTGAAAATGATACTGGCCGGATTTTAAGCTTTGTAGGTGGCCGCGACCATGAAATCTCCAATTTCAACTATGCCACACAAGCTTACCGCTCAATCGGATCTACAGCTAAACCGTTGCTGGTTTATGCCCCGGCAATCGAGTTCGGCAAAATTGGCGCCGGCAGTCCGGTGGTCGATGTGAAGTTTGAAATGGTGGATAACGGCGGCAAAATTTGGAGTCCGAGCAACTTTACAGCTACAAGTGAGCAAGGAATCATGCCTGCTCGGGACGCTTTGGCCCAATCCCAGAACTTGCCTGCAGTGCGTCTTTTCGCACAAATCCAAAATCAGATGCCTATAAACTACTTATTGCAAAATGGGTTATCCGCAGTTGAAGAATCAGATAATGCTATTCTCAGTGCTGCACTAGGAGCAGGTGTCGAAGCAACAACTGAAGAACTTGCCAATGCTTATGCAACATTTGCGAATGGCGGAACTTTTGCCAAGGCATCCATGATCGACCGCATTGAAGATGCGGAAGGCAATATCGTTTATGAGCATAAAGTCGAGACTAAAGAAGTCTATACACCGCAAACCTCATACGTCATTACAGATATGATGCGCGACGTGTTCGACGGTGCTCGAGGCACTGCAAACCGTGCAAATAATCTTTTGAAATTCAGTTCCGATTTTGCCGGAAAGACCGGTACTTCCCAAGAAACACGTGACGTTTGGCTCGTCGGCTATAATCCGAACGTTACAATGAGCGTATGGCTTGGGTATGATCAGGAGAGAAGTTCCCTGGATATCATGCGCAACAGCAATTTGCAGCCATCAACACGTGTTAACCAAGTATGGGCCTCATTAATGAATGCCTCATACGATGTTAACCCTGAGTTCTTTGGAACCCAGGAAACCTTTAAAGCACCTGAAGGTGTAGTTAGCCGTTCTTTCTGCGGTATTTCGGGTCTTGCACCAAGTGACGGCTGTTCCGGAGAACTTGTCCGGTCTGATTTATTCAATGCCAATGTCATGGTACCGAGCAAAGCGGATGACAGCCTGACAACCGGGAAATATACGACAATCGATGGTAAACGCTACGCTGCTCTTTCCTCGACGCCTGCAGAATTCGTTTCAGGCGGTGGTGTTGGAGTCTCTGAAGACTTTATCGACCGCATTCTTGCACCGTTCGGCGGAGATGCCAGCAAGCTGTTCCCATCGGATTCCCGATTCTCGAACGTTGTTTCATCAACGAGCTTTGATGCGGACGATGCAGCGCCATCAGGAGTTCAGGCAACTCTTGACGGCAGATCGCTCAGCTGGAGTAATTCATCTTCAAATGATGTTATCGGCTATCGGGTTTATAGAAATACCGGCGGTGCAAATTCGAAGGTAGCCACCATTTCTGAAGCCGAAAGCAACTCATTTACAGTTCCAGGCCCTGGCAGCTATTACGTAGTCGCAGTTGATATCACAGGCAGAGAGTCTTCCAACTCCAATGCCGTATCGATAGAAGCGCCGGAACCGGAAAAAGAAGAGCCGAGTGATACGCCGGCTCCACCACCTTCGACTCCACCTGCTACTGAGCCGGATGAGCCTGAAGAACCGGAAGAGCCAGCCGATCCTCCAGCTGAACCGGAGGAACCGGAAGAACCAGAAGAACCGGAAGAACCGCTGGAACCGACAGACCCACCGGATGAACCGATTGATCCACCTGAGGAACCGGAAGAACCGGAAGACACAGATGATGCAGCATAATAATGCTTAAGAGCCAGGCCAGTGTTTTAAAACTGGCCTGGCTCTTTTAATTGCAAATGAAAAACGCAGCGGATGAATTTCCGCTGCGTTTTTCTCTTTTGTCATTAATCTTCCATTGTCGATAAGTCGCCTGTCGGTAAATCGAGTTCCCAGGCTTTGAGGACACGGCGCATGATCTTACCGCTTCGAGTTTTAGGAAGCTTATCTTTGAATTCGATTTCCCTCGGCGCTGCATGGGCAGCTAAACCTTTTTTCACAAATTGTTGAATATCCTGGATCAATTCTTCTGAAGGTTCATAGCCTTCCACTAGAGCGACGAACGCTTTTATGATTTCACCACGGACCGGATCCGGTTTCCCGATAACCCCGGCTTCTGCTACTGCAGGGTGCTCCAAAAGTTTGCTTTCAACTTCAAACGGACCTACCCGTTCACCAGAAGTCATGATGACATCATCAACCCGTCCCTGGAACCAATAATATCCTTCTTCATCTTTATAAGCTGAATCCCCTGATACATACCATTTATCTTTCAAGAAATAAGAATCATACTTCTCAGGGTTATTCCATATTTGACGCATCATTGATGGCCAGCCTTTTTCAATCGCCAAGTTGCCCATTTGATTCGCCGGCAGTTCATTGCCCTGGTCATCGACTATTGCAACTTTAATGCCAGGGACCGGTTTACCCATGGAACCAGGCTTTATAGCCAGTGAAGGATAATTACAGATGACCTGTGCTCCGGTTTCCGTCATCCACCACGTGTCATGGATGCGGCGTTCGAATACTTGAGCTCCCCATCTGATCACTTCAGGATTTAAAGGTTCACCTACAGAAAGGACATGGCGCAAAGTTGATAAATTATATTCTTTGACCAGCGCATCCCCCGCTCCCATCAGCATACGGAAAGCCGTCGGCGCACTGTACCAGACTGTTACTCCGTAGTCTTCGATGGCTTGATACCAGCCTTCCGGTGAAAACCGCCCGCCGATAATCACTGTAGTCGTTCCATTGAGCCAAGGCGCAAATACACCATAGGAAGTTCCTGTCACCCAGCCTGGATCGGCTGTACACCAATAGATATCCTGTTCATTGAAATCGAGCACCCATCTGGCAGTCTGGAGATGCTGCACCATTGCATACTGGGCATGCAAAACTCCTTTAGGTTTGCCGGTCGAGCCCGAAGTATAATGCAGGACCAGCCCATCTTCCTTGTCCAGCCATTCCACTTCAAATCGGTCTGAACAATTCTGTAAATACTTCATAACATCGACTGTATGATTATTCTCTTCGATACCTTCCCCTACAAGGAAAACTGTTTTCAAGTTAGGCAATTTATCGAATGGCACGCGTGAAACAAGTTCTGGTGTTGTAATGATCGCTTTTGCATCACTGTCATCCAGCCTGTCATAAATCGCGCCTTCCATAAACGCTTCAAAAAGCGGACCGACAATCAACCCCATCTTCAATGCACCGAACATAGTGAAATACAATTCAGGAGATCGAGGCATGAAGATGAACAGCCGATCTCCCTTTTCAAGATCAGAATGGGATTTCAGCAAATTTGCAGCACGGTTGGTCATGCGTTTCATCTCATAAAACGTGTATGATTCATTTCTGTGCTGGTCCTTATAATAAAGAGCAACCTTATTTTTTCTATCGGATTCAGCGTGGCGGTCAATAGCTTCATGCGCCATATTGACTTTCCCGGTTTCATGCCAGGTGAATGCTTTCTCGGCTTCTTTCCAGTTAAAATCAGAAGCAATTTCGTCGTAATTATGTAGGTTGGAATTTCCAGGTACTGCAGGTAATGCTTCCACTTTCATCCAAATCATCCTTTCTATTCTTATCTCTTTTTCATTCTACATCAGCTCCGCCGAATATTGCCAACTTTTTTAACTATTTAAAAAATAGATAGCGCTTACAAACTGATTAGCCAAGCACTCTTTCTTTCATGTATAATGAAGCTAATTGCAAACTTACAGGCGGTGAAATGATGGAACATAAGAAAACTTACAACGCGATGGAATTGAAAACGAAACACGGAAGAATCATTGTAGAGGGCCCGATTCCCTCGAGTGAATTGAAATCATTGGATTTCCATGAAGATTTGATCGCATTCCGACCAGCTAAACAACAGCACGAAGCTGTAATAGGAATTGCTGATTTGCCGGAAGGCCGCATACTCATTGCCCGTGATAACAATACGATCGTCGGCTATGTCACGTTCTTATACCCTGATCCACTCGAACGGTGGTCAGAAGGCAATATGGAAAACCTGATAGAACTCGGCGCGATTGAAGTGATTCCAAAATTCAGAGGCAGCGGCGTTGGTAAAGCCTTGCTGAAAACGTCCATGATGGATGATGCTTTCGAAGATTTCATAGTCATCACCACAGAATATTATTGGCATTGGGATCTGAAAGGAACAGGGCTTAATGTCTGGGAGTACCGTAAAATCATGGAAAAAATGATGCAGGCCGGCGGTCTTGAATATTACGCGACAGATGAACCTGAAATAAGCTCCCACCCGGCAAATTGCCTGATGGCGAAAATCGGCAAACGGGTTGACCGGGAGTCCGTTCAAAAGTTCGATCAATTACGTTTCAAGCACAGATACATGTATTAACCATTAAGGGGTGTTGTAAATGCTGTTGGAAGAAATAATGAAAACCGAAGTCCATTCGTTGAACCCTGATCAGACTGTACAGAATGTCATCGATCTATTTGAAAAAGAAAGGATTCGCCATGCACCTGTTGTTGAAGACGGAAAAGTCGTCGGTGTCGTTTCCGATCGCGATTTGAAAGACGCTCTCCCTTCCCGCTTCACAGTATCTCCCAAAGGAGATCCCTACAAGAAAACTGTCCGGGAAATCATGACTTCAGATCCAGTAATCGCCCATCCAATGGATTCTGTGGAAGAAATAGCGATGGTCTTCTACGAACAGCAGATCGGCTGCTTGCCGGTGGTCAGCGGAGGTAAACTTGCCGGATTCATAACTGAAACGGATCTGTTGTATACTTTCATCGAATTGACCGGCACCCATCAGCCGGGATCCCAAATCGAAGTCCGTGTGGCGGATCGCTCCGGTGTGCTGCTCGAAGTATCAAAAGTGTTTTACCAGCATAATATCAATGTGCTCAGTGTGCTTGTTTATCCCGATAGAGAAAAGAAAGAAAACAAAATCCTCGTCTTCCGGGTACAAACCATGAATCCCCTGGCGCTCATTAACGACTTACGTAAAGAAGGTTTTGATGTCTTATGGCCAAACATGCCGCAAATAAACGAATAAAACATGCCGTTTTCATTTATTCTGAAGACCAACTGGGCTATAAGTTCTCGGAAACCCACCCATTCAATCAGAAACGGCTCGTTTTGACAATCGATCTGCTGCGCGAAATGAATGCGCTTTCAGAAGACCTTATCGTTCCCGCCCGTATTGCTTCAGACGAAGAATTACTGTTGGCGCACGATCAGCGTTATATCGACATTGTTAAAAAGGCCAGCAATGGGGAAATTTCTTCAGAAGCCGGTGAAAGTTACGGGATCGGTACGGAAGACACCCCGATTTTTGAAAATATGCATGAAGCCAGCGCCCGGCTGGTAGGTGGAACTTTGACAGCTGTAGATTATGTCATGGAAGGCAAAGCCCAACATGCCCTTAATCTTGGCGGCGGCCTTCATCACGGTTTCCGTGGAAAAGCTTCCGGTTTCTGTATTTATAACGACAGTTCTGTTGCCATCAATTACCTTAAAAAGAAATACGGAGCGCGTGTGCTTTATATCGATACAGACGCCCATCATGGCGATGGCGTCCAGTGGTCCTTCTACGATGACCCTGATGTTTGCACCGTATCGATACACGAAACTGGACGATATCTGTTCCCAGGCACAGGAAATATCAACGAACGCGGCAACGGCCAAGGATATGGCACTTCCTTCAATTTTCCAATAGATGCATTCACGGAAGACGAATCGTTTTTGGAAATTTATCGTACAGCCATGCGTGAAATCGTCGAACATTTTAAACCTGATGTGATTCTTTCCCAAAATGGCGCAGACGCACATTACCTGGACCCGTTGACTCATTTATACGGGACGATGGAAATCTATAAGGAGATCCCTAAAATTGCTCATGAACTGGCCCACGAATATTGCGATGGCAAATGGATCGCTGTGGGCGGCGGCGGTTATGACATCTGGCGAGTAGTTCCTCGCGCATGGTCATATTTGTGGATGGAAATGAATGATATACCTCTTCCAACCGGCAATTTACCGCAAAAATGGCTGGATAAATGGCAGACGGAGTCACCTGTCCCGCTCATCAAGACCTGGGAGGATCCTGAGAATATGTATGATCCGATTCCGCGTAAAGAGGAAATCACTGAAAAAAATCATCAGATGCTGGAAAAAGCTCTATACATTATCCGGCATACTCAGAAAAATTTATGATAAATCAAAAAGCTGCAGCGGAATTAACTTCCCCTGCAGCTTTTATTTTTATGGAAAAACCATCAACCATCATTTTTAGTTGATTGGCGTTCTTCAATACGATATGGAAGAATAACCTGGTTCTCATCAATTTCTTCTTTATTCATATACTTCGTCAATAACCGCATGGAAACTGCTCCGATATCGTATAAAGGCAACGCCACAGAACTCAGCATCGGGCGTGCCATACGCGCCAGTTTGGAATTCTCGTAACTTATGATCTCGACTTCTTCAGGAATCTTTTGTCCTTCTTCCTCCACCTGGTGAATTACACCAATCGACATCTCATCATTGCTGACGAAATAAGCTGTCGGTTTGTGAGGTCTCAGTTCTTTCACCGCTTCGATTCCTTCATCGTACGAATTATTGCATTCGACCACTAATTCGGATTTAAATTCGATTTTGGCGTCTTCCAGCGCTTCCCGGTATGCCTTCATCTTATAATCCCTGTTTATCTTAGAGGTTAAAGGACCCGATACAAAAGCGATGCTCTTATGTCCATTGTCGATCAATTTCTTAACAGCTTCATAAGCCGCTCCGTAATAATCGATATTAACGGAAGCGATTTTGCCTGTCTCTTCAATTGATCCGGCCAATACAATCGGAGTAGGAGACCGTTCCAGCTCATGCAGCAATTCAGGTGTGATGACATCACTCATGAACACAATTCCATCCACTTGTTTGCCGAGCATTGTTTCAAGCAGCTGTAATTCCTTGTTTTCATTTTGGTCTGAATTGGAAAGGATAATATTATATCTGTACATCGTGGCTATATCTTCAATGCCTCTAGCCAGTTCCGCATAGGTGCTGTTCGATATATCCGGGATGATGACACCGACCGTAGTGGTCTTCTTGCTAGCTAGTCCCCGTGCTACTGCATTCGGGCGATAGCCTAATTCTTCAATTACTTTCAATACTTTTTTTCTTGTAGCCGGTTTAACGTTCTGGTTCCCATTAACTACACGTGAAACGGTTGCCATGGAAACGTTCGCTTCCCTTGCCACATCATAAATCGTTACGGTCATGTAAGCGCCCTCTTCCCTTTTCTTCAATCATACGACAATAAGTTTATGTATATCAACTAAATATGTTGATTTATATATTATGTGGACTGATATTCCGCAAAACAGCTCGCTTGCCTGGGGGCTAGCGCTGAGATCCACTCGTGCTCGTTTCACTTCGCCCGAGTGGATCTCAGCACTTCGCTTAGTCCCCTGGGCGTCTTCGCTGTTTTGCTCCATATCTTCAAAATACTCTAAGTGTCACATTTTTATATGTAGCTGATAAATTAATTTAATTTATATAAAATAAATAAAAGCCGGGGTTACGCCCGACTTTTGGCATTACATTTTCATCTCATATTGCTTCATGAATTTCATCAGCGAATCGTAGTATTCGTCGAATTGTGGAAGATTCATTTGTTGTTGAGCGTCCGATAAAGCGACTGCTGGGTCCGGATGCACTTCCGCCATCACGCCGTCTGCACCAATCGCGATTGCCGCTTTGGCAGCTGGCAATAGAAGATCACGGCGCCCAGTCGAATGCGTCACATCGACGAATACCGGCAAATGCGTTTCCTGCTTAAGAATCGGCACAGCTGATATATCCAATGTATTGCGGGTCGCTTTTTCGTAAGTGCGGATTCCGCGTTCGCAAAGAATGATCTGGCTGTTGCCGGAAGCAATGATGTATTCAGCCGCGTTGATGAATTCATCAATTGTAGCCGCCATCCCCCGCTTCAGCAATACAGGTTTATTGATGCTGCCCACAGCCTTCAATAATTCGAAGTTCTGCATATTTCGTGCACCGACCTGAACTACATCGACATAGTCAAGAGCCTCTTCCAAATGATGTGGTGTGACGATTTCAGAAACAACCGCCAAATTGTATTCATCTGCTGCTTTTTTCAGCATCTTCAGACCGTCCAACCCCAACCCCTGGAAATCATATGGAGATGTACGGGGTTTGTAAGCTCCACCGCGTATCATTTTAAGTCCTTTGCCGCCAATCGCTTCAGCTACAATCGACACCTGTTCCTGTGATTCAACTGCACATGGGCCAAAAATGAATGATGGCTCTCCTTGCCCAATTTTTTCACCATTGATATCAATTACTGTATCTTCAGCTTTTTTCTTCCGCGATACAAGCAAAGCTTTACGTGTATCTTCTTCTTGCATATCAAGCGCGGATTTGAAAATTTCCTTGAATATATGATCAACCGTTTTTTGATCCAAAGGACCATTATTATTATCTTTCAATAAATCCAGCATATGACGCTCACGAAGCGGGTCATATCTTTTCATTCCTTGTTTTTCCTTGATCTTGCCGATTTCCTGTATAACTGAAGCCCTCTCATTGATCAGGGACAGAATTTGCAGGTTTACTGCATCGACCTGTTCTCTCAGCTGTTCTAAATCCATCTGGCTCATCCTAATTTCCCCTTTCATAAATCACCTTTAATCGGTGACTTATCTTAACATGATAGGACTATTATATGCAAAGTATTCGGGAAAGTCACGAAAAATGTTTTAGCGCTTCAACGCACTAAAGTATTTTAATGTAAAAAAAGCCGGAGCACTGGGCTCCGGCCTGTCTTATCAAGCAATAAATTCTTGCATTGCCTTACTTTTGATCTTATTATGTGAGGCATGCCAGTCAACCTGCATATTTGAAAAATGCATCAGCTGAGGCGATTCGTGCTTAATTTGCGTGATTTCCGCAATTTCCTGCGATAATTCCTTATCTTCCTGAACTACAAGGAACAGGAAAGTCTGGTGTGGATGCAATGAGCAATACTCATTGTATTCATTCCATGCCGCTGCAGAAACCGGACACGTGCTGCTGTGCTTGAAAAGCCAATAGCTTTGAGTTCCTTCGACCGCCTTTTTAAGGCCGTCTAAATCCTGTACGCGTATAAGGTTTTTCATTTTATCCGCTCCCAAATCATTTTGTTGAATTGTTTTTGTTGCTGTTGGAATTGGAATTGTTTTTGTTTGAGTTATTATTGCCGGAGTTATTTTTGTTTGCATTATAGCTTCCGACATTATTTTGTTTTGAATTCGAATCTGATCCAGTGTTCTGGTTTTTATTCGAACCGTTTTTAGAATTGCCGGCATCTTTTGCCGTTGAGCCAGTAGCATAGCCTGATCCTGATTTTTTGTCCTCATTCACTTCTTCTACAGCTTCTTTTAATGCATTTGCTGTTGATGTGAATGCTTCATTGCCTGCTGCTTCAGTCTCTTTATTGGATTCATGGACTGTATTTTCGATAGTTGCGTGCATATCAATCGATTCTTCTCCTTCAGATGATGCTGTTCCATCATCCATTGGCGAAGAGCCGCCTTTCATGCCTTTTACTTTATCGACCACTTTTGAAGACTGGTCTTTCAGCTGCTGTTTCAAGCCGCCGCCTTCGTTATCTGAATCCGATTTAGAGCTTTGGGATTTTTCTTTCAGCGTAGTAACCTGGTTATTCAAGTCTCCACGGAATTCCTTGCCTGACTTAGGTGCCAGGAATAACGCTGCTGCCGCACCAATCACCGCGCCGACAAGAGCACCGGCGATGAAGCTGCCTGAACCTGACTCTTCTTCGTAATCGTAGAGATCATCATAACGGCTCGACATGCCATAAGATTGCGGCACATAATCGCTTTGCTGATAATTCTGTCCGGAATTTGAATAATAATCTTTATTGTACTGTGAGTCATTATAATTAGGTTTTTGGTTGTTGTACTCATTATTGTTACCATTCATTTTGCATTCCTCCAATTATATAAGTTGATTTTTTATTAGTATTGATCGTTATGTGGAAGCTGTTTCTGTCCTGGCACCGGCTGATATGATTCTGACTGGCGGGTGCTGTATGCTTTACGGGCTTTCCATTTATCACGGATCCCCATAGCGACATTGCTCCATTGAACTACCTGTGCGATTTTCTCTTCGTTCTGCTCTGCAGACGATGCAACAGACATGGTAATGCGTCTTACTGATGCATTCAGGTCAGTCACCGAGTTGCCGACGCCTTTGACAGCATCCACGACTCCGTTAAGCTTCTCGGTTTTCACCTGGATATCTTCAGCAAGTTCATTGGTCTTATGCAAAAGATTCGTGGTTTCGAGCGTCACCCCTTGCAGCTGATTTTCAAGCCCGGCAACTGTGCCGGAAACTTCTTTTAATGTGTTCTTCAACGAATTCAATGTCATTGCCAAAGCTACGCATAGAATTAAGAATCCGACTGCAGCCACGATAGCGGCTATGTAAAGCAGTATTTGCCAATCCATCATAATTCCTCCTTTTACATTCTGTTATATACTATTTCTACCCTTGTCGAACTGCGGATAAACACAGCCCACCTACAATAGTTCTATAAAAGTATATAAAAAACCTGCTAAAAAAGAAAAAAACAGTTTAACTTTGGAAGTTAAACTGTTTCTTCTGTCTTCAGCTGGTTTTCGAATGCTTCTTTGAATTTCGTGACATCTCCAGCACCCATGAACAGGAATACCCCATTCTTATGTTCGCTGAGCTTCGCCACTTCTTCCACCTGCAATAATTGGCTGTCTGTAATTTTCTCTTCAAGATCGCCAATCGTTAACGTCCCCGCTTCTTCGCGGGCGGAGCCGAAAATATCACACAGATAAACCTGGTCAGCTTCATTCAGGCAGTCCGCGAATTCCTGAAGGAATGTCTGCGTACGCGTGAAAGTATGCGGCTGGAATATGGCAATCACTTCGCGGTCAGGGAATTTCTGTCTTGCCGATTGCAATGTCGCGCGGATTTCTGTCGGATGATGTGCGTAATCATCTATAAGAATACGATCACCGATCTCCGTTTGAGAAAATCTGCGTTTAACGCCTTGATAGCCAGTGAATTGCTGCTGGATGATATCGGCTGGTATATTTTCATAATGGCACAGTGAAATGACTGCCAGCGCGTTCAGGATTGTATGGTCGCCGAACATAGGTATGGTGAATGTATGGAAAAATTCATTGCGGATCACTACATCGAAAGTTGTGCCTTCCGTCGTTTTAATAATATTTCTCGCCTGGAAATCATTTTCCTCACCAAATCCGTAATAAACCATAGGTACGGGCGCCTGCAGCTTTTGAAGATATTCATCATCACCACATGCGATGATGCATTTCTTCACCTGCTGAGCCATTTCTTCAAAAGCATTGAATACATCATCGATTCCGGCAAAATAATCCGGATGATCAAAATCAATATTCGTCATAATCGCGTAATCCGGGTGATAGGCCAGGAAGTGACGGCGGTATTCACAAGCTTCAACCACAAAAAAATGTGAATCCTGCATGCCGTAACCAGTTCCGTCGCCGATCAGATAGGAAACAGGCTTGTAGCCATTCAATACATGTGCCATAAGGCCGGTTGTCGACGTTTTGCCGTGTGCGCCAGTAATTGCCACAGAAACATATTGTTTCATCAAATCCCCAAGAAATTCATGATACCGGATGATTGTAGCGCCTATTTCCCGCGCTCTCACAAGTTCAGGATGCTCATCATTAAAAGCATTCCCGGCAACAATCGTCATTTCCACTGTAATGTTTTCGGGATCGAACGGAAGGATGGAGATCCCTCTTTCCCGTAAACGTTCTTCTGTAAAGAAATATTTCGCGATATCGGAACCCTGCACTTCATTTCCCATATCATGCATAATCTGAGCCAGCGGACTCATCCCTGAGCCTTTGATGCCGGTAAAATGTAAAACTGTCATAAGTGAACCTCCTGTGGAAGTTTAAAGTAGTCTATTCCATCTGTAGTTAGTGGATAGCCGAGTAGATCAAACAATCATCCGATTATATCATATTTTTATCCAAATGTGATATAATCGATATTTTAAAATAATGAAACAAATTATTGGAATACTTCTGATATATCTTCTTCGGTAATCAACACTGAACGGGCTTTGCTTCCGTTCTGCTCAGAAATGAAACCGTGCTGTTCAATCAGATCCATCAGCCTTGCTGCCCGGTTATAGCCGATATGGAATTTCCGCTGCAATAAGGAAGTAGATGCACTGCCCTGCTGCATGATAAAACGGCAGGCTTCTTCGAATAAATCATCCTGTTCAGCACCGGATGCGTTCTGTTTGATCAATTCTTCTTCTTTGAAGAAATATTCCGGCTCACCCTGTCCGCGGACATGTTCAATAATCTTTTCGATTTCTTCATCTGTCACAAAAGTTCCCTGGATACGGCTCGGAGCGGACATGCCATTTCCGAGGTACAGCATATCCCCTCTTCCGAGCAAGCGTTCCGCTCCTTGGGAATCAAGGATTGTACGGCTGTCCACTTGGGAGGAAACAGAGAAAGCAATGCGTGTCGGAATATTTGATTTGATCAATCCGGTTATGACATCGACGGACGGCCGTTGTGTCGCAATGACAAGGTGAATCCCGCATGCCCGCGCTTTTTGCGCAATCCGGCAAATCGCATCTTCAACATCAGAAGGTGACATCATCATCAAATCAGCGAGTTCATCGATGACGATCAAGATATACGGCAGATGCTGCGCGTCATTGCCTTTATCTTTGACCATCTTATTATATCGGCTGATATCTCTGACACCCGTATGGGCGAACAGCTGATATCGCCGTTCCATTTCAGTTACCGCCCATTTCAATGAAGCGGTAGCCGCTTTGACATCCGTAATGACGGGACTTACCAGATGCGGAATATGGTTGTAAGGCGCAAGCTCCACCATTTTCGGGTCGATCAATAATAATTTCAGATCCCGCGGAGATGATTTATAGAGCAGGCTGACCAGTAAAGAGTTGATGCATACGGATTTACCGGAACCTGTCGCTCCTGCAATCAAACCATGCGGCATCTTGCGCAGATCCAGCGTAACCGGTCTGCCTGTGAGATCAAGACCCAGCGCAGCTTCCAATGGTGAATCAGAAGTCTGGAATTGTGTGCTTTCTATCACTTCGGAAATTCTGACAGGACGTGATGTTCTGTTGGGAATCTCGATTCCGATCGAGCTTTTCCCTGGGATCGGCGCTTGAATACGAATATCTTTTGCAGCAAGAGCCAATTTCAGGTCATCTGCCAAGTTTCGGATTTTGCTGACTTTCACACCTTGCGCTACAGTCAATTCAAATTGAGTGACTGCCGGTCCTTGGACAATGCTCAAAATTGTCGCTTGGACCTGGAAATGCGACAAGGCTTCGACCAGCCGTTCTCCCTGCTCTTCCATCCATTCGTCGTCTTTCCGGTCATTTTCGGGAGCGGAAAGAAATTCTTTATGTGGATGTTCATAAGCTGAAATAACTGGTGCCGGAACCGCTTCAGCAACTGGAGGTTCTGTAGGAGCAAGTGGCTCCGGTTGTTTTTCAGCTGGCTGCACAGGTTTTTCGTTTAATCTGTTGTGCGTATGATGTTGGACTGGGATATTTTTCTTTGTCTTCTCCTTATCCGACTTCAGCATCAACACATTGAATGGAACCGTTTTTTCTTTCTTTTTCTCAGGAAGTATACCAGGCTCTTCCGGCTTATCCTTTGGAATTTCTTTATGTAGCGTTTCTTCATCTTCAACTTTCAATTCCGTCGTTGTCTTTTCTTCCAACGGATTCAGTTCCTGAACTTCTATTGTTTCAGGCTCATTTTGCTCAACCGGATGTTCTAATTCAGGATCATTGGCAACTTCTTCATCCTGAACAGTTTGCAATGAAGATTCTTCTTCCTTTTCAGCAAAATCGGGCTGAGAACTATTTTCTGTCACAGGCAGTTGGCGCTCCAGCTCTGTTTGTTCTGCTGATATTTGGGCTGCATCTTGATCAATGGTTTCGCTGATCGGATATTCCTGTAACGGAGAAATCGCTTTATGGAATTCTTCTTTCCGCTCTTTTTGCTCAAGCAAAATTTCTATTGGCGCTGGTTTAGGTTCATTGAAACCATGAATAGGCGACGGAACCTTGGTTGGTTCAAAGCGGCGCTTGATGGGCTCCGGTTTAGGTGTCTCTTTAACAGGTTTTGTATTAGGTGACTGGCGCTGTATCGGCTGCCGTGGTGATTGCCGCTGAATCGGCTTCGGTTCCGGTTTCGGCCGGACTTCTCTCCGAACGGGTTGCTGCGCCAATTGTGAAGGATGACGAATAAGCTCTTCCCTCACTTCAGCCATCGTCACTTTTTGGCCACTCTGTTCTTTCTTCAAAAAGATTTCTCTTTCTTCATCCGTGATCAATGGAAAGCGGAAAGGCACATGCGCACTTTTCTGCTCGACAGGCGCTGTATATTCCTGTTCTGCTTCTTCCTCGACTTCATCGGCAAACATACGATTCCATACTTTTTTAACCCAGCTCATAACAAGTCACGCCTTTACTTCAAATGCTGATCCGACTTCATTTTCATTGTCCAATACTAAAATCCCTTTTTCCGCTGGAGCATCCGGCAAAGCCAATTCCTTAGCCGAACAAATCATGCCGCTTGAAGGCACTCCGCGAAGTTCAGCGTCTTTTATGATCATACCCGAAGGCATTACCGCGCCAACTTTTGCCACAACCACTTTTTGTCCCGCTTCTACATTTGGCGCGCCGCAGACAATCTGCAATTTTTCGCTGCCGACATCAACCTGGCAGACATTCAATTTATCAGCGTTCGGATGTTTCTCTTTGGATTCCACATAACCGACGACAAATTTTGGCGACAGATCGACTTCCAGCAAATGATCGATGCTGTTTTTTTCCAGGGCATTCTGCAATTCGGTGACCAGCTGCTCGGAAACATCGATCGTTCCACTTTCCGGGAAGCTGATATATTGGCTCGCATTGAAAAGATTGAAGCCTGTGATATCACCATCGCTATTTTTGATCAGCGTTACATCGCCATTCATTTCGGTATGGATTTTTTCAGGTTTTTCAGTTTGCAGCTGAACTAGCAGTACGTCGCCTATTCCCTGCTTATTGTAAAATGCGTTCATTTTTTATCGTTCTCCTCTTCAGGTCTATTTTTAGCCAGGATGAAAATCGGTTCCAATTCACCGTCATCGTAAATGAATGACAGGGAAGTGATCGGCACTTTGCCGTTGGTGAAGAAATGCATCGCCATCTGGGCCAGCACATCATAGCCGGATTCGTTCCGGATATCACCAATGATCAACACATCCTGATGCGGGACAGAAACAGTCATATCCCCGGTAATTTTCTTTTTCATCTCTTTCAGGAAAGTCTCATTCAGGATTCGTGAGGCATCGTAGCCATCATTTTCATTGAGGAAGTAGAACACGTTTCCAGCAACGTGATCTTCTTTGACTGCAGTTTTCAGCTTTTTGACCTGGAATCTTGCCAGTTCTTTAAGCTGTTCTTCTGTCAGACTTAATGAATTTAACACATTTTCGTCAATTAAGCGATAGGCCGCCCCTGTATCAAGCGCATAAAATATACGAGTTTCAGCAGTATGATCTGTTGTGATGAAGCGGTTTCCTTCGTTCGACTCCGTAGGAAACGAGGTTGACCGAATCACTGGGTAGATATGTTCTCCCCCAGGAAGATTCCCTTCAACTTCACGTTCCATCGCATTGAAAGTTTCGTTGATTGTATAAATGATTTCTGTCAATGCTTCTTCACCTTTTGTTTCATAACGGCTTGTGATTTTCGGAAGGTCGAGGGTCAGCCCTTTACCCACTTTTATATGACGGATGTTCGCTGTATTGTTTTCCCGGTCATAACGCCATTCCAGATCCCGGCTCGGTAACCGTTCTCTTAATAGATTGAATAATTGTGTGGAATTCATATCGATCTTCCTCTCTGTCAAAAATAAACGGTTCGACCCTCACAGGCGAACCGTCTTAATATTATAAGGACAACCCTGCTATAAAGGATTCTATTTCCTCTTGTGTTTTTCGGTCACGGCTGACAAAACGGCCCAATTCCTCTCCTTCGCTCACAGCCAGGAAACTTGGGATGCCGTAAATATCATGTTCGGCACAAAGGTCTATGAACTCATCGCGGTCCACTGACACAAAATTGAATTGTCCGAATGACTCTTCCACTTCGGGCATGACCGGATCAATGACACGGCAATCCGGACACCATCCGGCAGTAAACATAAATACTGTTCCTTCACCGTTTTTATAAGCATTGAATTCTTCGGTCGACTGTAATTTTTTCATCGTTTCTTCACCTCAATTTCCCTCTTCGATGGAACGGACGGTCTTCATCATCCACTCCATATTTCCCGGAACATCCGCTTCTTCCGAAATGGTGGTCATTTTCACGCCACCCGCACTGACGACAATTTCGATCCGATCTTCAGCAATCGCTCTTAATGTTGTAAATCCGAAACGGCCATTCTGTTCAAAAGTTTCGTCAGCGATCCATTCCACTTCAGCATTCGCTTTCTGCAAATCATAGAAAAACTTGCTGTCAGCGGCTTCATTCGGATTGATGAACAAAACATAGGAATCGCTGCCTTTCGTTATAATGATATTGTTTTCATCAGAAGGCTCTTCGATATCGTAGCCGCCAGGCAGATATAATTCTGTCTCTCCCGCGGTTTCGTTTGTCTCCGTCGGCTCTTCTTCAAAAGCCGTGCGGGTTTCTGAAAGCCCTTCTGCCAATCTCTCTTCAGGAGTCGCCATGCACCCTGCCAAAAAAAATAGGGATAACACAGTTCCTGTGATTAAAACTGACCGTTTCACGCGTCTTCCTCCCCTGCTTTGCTGTCTTCTATTTTAAAGATGTTTCGGGTCACATGCAACTCAACCGCTGCCTAACCGGTACTGTCCGATAAGCATTTTTACGATATGTGCAAACATTTCTCCCCGGTGAATCAACCCATCGGTCAAAATGCCGATAGCACCTTTATATTGGCGTATTCCTGCTTCATTCGCGTAAGCATCCATGACCGGCCCGAGCTCCTGCCCATTTCTAACTTCTACCGCAATTTCTTCGGGCAAAGGTATCTGTGCTCCGCCAGCCGTGTACAGCTTGCCCGTTGAAGTGGCCAATGCACCCCAATTACAGACATACATCGTACCATCAAGTTCATAAACGCCTCCTTCAAGGCCCACAGCGAAATCATATCCACCTTCAATCGCAGAAACTGCGCGATTGACAGCTCCCTGACGCGTTTCCTTTATAGAAAATGGCTGTGCCGATACGGCTGAATCCGTTTCGACAGCTGTAATTTCACATGGGACCGCAAGTTCAGCAAGACAGTCTTCCACCGCGCTGATTTTTGCCGGATTTTTTGATGCCACAGCAATACTCATTTTTTTCATAAACACCAGTCTCCTCTACAAAAAAAAGTGCCCGAGGGCACTTTTTAAACGTTATTTTTTATCGTTTCCACTGTTGTGCGGTCAGCTGATTTCACCAGCTTCACTAATAATTCCTTCGCTGCGGCATAATCATCGGTGTGGATGATCGACGACGACGTATGGATATAACGTGAGCAAATTCCGATTACGGAACTCGGCACACCTTCGTTTGCCGTATGCACGCGTCCCGCATCCGTTCCGCCTTGTGAAATGAAATACTGATAAGGGATATTATTCGATTCAGCAGTATCAAGAACGAATTCCCGCATGCCGCGGTGGGTAACCATGCTCTTATCGAGTATGCGCAGGAGCGTCCCCTTGCCCAATTGGCCGAATTCGTTTTTATTGCCGTCGGCGTCATTCGCCGGGCTTGCATCAAGCGCAAAGAAGATGTCCGGGTTGATCATGTTTGCGGCCGTCTGTGAGCCGCGCAAACCGACTTCTTCCATAACTGTCGCGCCAGAAAACAATTCATTCGGCAGTTTTTCATCTTTCAATTCACGCAATAATTCGATGGCCAAACCACAGCCGTAGCGATTATCCCAAGCTTTAGCCATGATTTTCTTATCATTGGCCATTGGAGTGAACGGGCTGTATGGAATGATCTGCTGTCCCGGACGTACGCCGAATGACATTGCATCTTCCTTATCATCCGCCCCTATATCGATGAGCATGTTTTTGATATCCATCGGTTTGCTGCGCAGCTCTTCGCTCAATAGATGCGGCGGAATTGAACCGATGACGCCTGGTACAACTTTATCTCCGGCGATGATATCGACTCGTGTCGCCAGCATGACTTGATTCCACCAGCCGCCAAGCGGTTGGAAACGGATCATGCCGTTGTCAGTGATTTGGGTAACCATGAAGCCGACTTCATCCATATGGCCAGCTACCATGATGCGAGGCCCATTCTGTTCGCCGTGCTTGACACCGAAAATGCTGCCGAGATTATCCTGTATCAATTCATCGGATACTGCACCCAATTCCTTTTTCATGAATTTACGGACAGCATGCTCATTGCCGGGCGCACCCGGTAACTCTGTCAAGGTTTTAAATAACTCTCTGGTTTCATTATTCATGATACAACTTCCTCCTAAATGAAATGCCTTTAATCAGTTTAGAGCTTTTTTCAGTTTATTTCCACTTTTTTATTTCGAAAATCGAAAGGAACGAAATAAAGGCGCTGCTATCATTTCTCGTTTATTTATCAGTTATGGTACAATTTAGCCAGTAAGTATAGGAGGGATCTAATTGAAAAATCGTGATTTATTGATCGGCTTTGCTACAGGAGTAGCTGCAACGTTTGTCGTGAAAGAATTGGTCGACCGCAACCAGAAGCTTTACCCGGCAGATGAAGTATTGAAGCAAGTGAAGAATTCGTTTAAAGAAGAAGGTCCGATTGACGGTTCATGGATTTACATGAAAACAGAACCTTATACACAGCACGCTATTACGACAGATGTCTATAAAGGCGGCATCACTCGCCACCGCGACGATGAACTCGAGCAATTCGAATTCATGGCGGACGCTTTCACCGGCGCTGTGGTGGAAGTTTCCAAAGTTTAAATTTCAACGAACGTTTCCATCTGCAGGCATGCGCCAGAAATAGCGCTTGCCTGCAATTTTTTTCGGAAAATCTCAGTGAAAGTCCGGGTGGATGAAAATGAAGTTTGTTTTATTGTTTGGCCCCCAGGCGGTCGGCAAGATGACTGTCGGCCAGGAATTGGCGAAAATAACTGATTTAAAATTGCTGCATAATCATATGACCATCGATTTGCTGGAACCGTTTTTCGGTTTCGAAAAAGAAATGTGGAAACTGTCCACCAAATTCCGTGAAGAAATCTTCAGCGCCTTTGCCAAGAGCGATCAATACGGCATGATCTTTACATATGTATGGGCTTTCGACCAGCAGGCCGACTGGGATTTCGTCAACAGGACCTGCGCGATATTCCAGGCGCAAGGCGCAGAAATCTACTTTGTTGAACTGGAAGCTGATTTGGATGAAAGACTCTTAAGAAATAAAACCGCCAACCGCCTCCAACATAAGCCGACCAAAAGAGATACCGCTGCCTCCGAGAAGGAGATGGTGAATTCGAATAGGGTCTACCGCTTGAATTCCTTCGAAAATGAAATTCAGACAGATCATTATTTGCGGCTGAATAACTCGGGTGTCAGTCCGGATAGAGTCGCGGGCATGATTAAGGAACATTTTGGGTTGTGAGGAATCTATGGGCGGTATTTAAAATCTATAAGTGAAAAAATCGATGTTGGTTCCCATTTCGGGAGCCTTTTTAAATTGGGAATATAAGTTAATTGACGGCTGAGGATTTGAGGTGCGGGTTGAATCGTTTGGGGTGCGGCTTGGCCACTTTGGGGTGCGGGTTAAACCATCTGAGGTGCGGTTAGAACGATTTGAGGTGCGGGTAGCTCATAATCAACTTAAATTAAAGAAATATTTTCCAATATTTTTTTCTAAGTTGCGCATTTTCATCATTTAGTTGCGGTTAGATCCAAATTAGTTGCGGTTGCCCCAATCCCCACAGAAAAAGCACCGCCAAAAAGCGGTGCCTCCCCCAAAAATCAGATATTCTTCTCTTTATATTGCAGCGATTCGACAATTTCTTTGCCGTCCTTGCTCCATTTCAGCAGACGGTAATAAGCGTCGTGATAGAAAGAGAAATTATACTCGTTCTCCAAAGCCTCTTTCATCAAACGTTCTTTCGCATAGATCGAATCCATCGGATAATCGTCATAAGCCAATACCCAAAGCGGATTCTGGTGGGCATGAGTCGGCATGATGTCGCCCATGTGAAGGATCGTTTCCCCGCCGCTTTCCAGTTTAATGACCGCGTGGCCATCTGAATGGCCGCCTGTGTGGATCATCGTGATGGCGCCGAACAGCGTCAACTCATCTTCAAATGTTTCAACCTGATCTTGAATCGGCTCCCAATTTTCTTTCCAATAGGTATTGCGTGAGCGGATATTCGGATTCTTCATTTCATTCCATTCGACTGCTGAAACATAAATTTTCGCATTCGGGAATGCAGAAACGTATTCCTCTTCCTGCATTTCAGTCAAGCCGGCCGCATGGTCCCCGTGCAGATGCGTCATCAGCACCGTGTCGATATCAGCGGCAGACAAACCGAGTTCCTCCAAATTCTTATTCAGTGAAGACTCAGAAGACACCCCAAGATTCCGCTTCTGGCGATCAGTCAATTTCCCGTCGCCAAGGCCGCTGTCAATCAAAATATTATGGCCGTCAAATTGAACCAGGATCGGATGTGTCGGCAACTCGATATTATTCTTTTCATCGACCGGGTACCGTTTTGACCACACCACTTTCGGCACTACGCCGAACATTGTGCCGCCATCGAGATTCGTTGTGCCCCCATCGAGCCAAGTTAACTTCATATCATGAAAATCAAATCTATCCATCATCCCATCCCCTTCAGTTTACGAATTATATTGTGCTTCCATCCGGTAAATCGGCTGGCCTTTTTTCATGAACTTCTCTTCGTATTCCGTCATGATGTTCCACTCAGGTTCATTTGCATGCAGGTCCAGCGAAACATCCTTCAGCAGCATGCCGTATTCCGAGATGCTTGTCAGCGAATATTCGAAAAGTCCACGGTTGTCCGTCTTGAAATGAATTTCCCCATTCTTCAGCAATACTGTTTCATATAATTTCAAGAATGATTCATGCGTCAGGCGACGTTTAGCGTGGCGCGTTTTTGGCCATGGATCGGAGAAATTCAAATACAGGCGGTCCACTTCATTCTTTTCAAAAAAGCTTTCCATTTCCTGCGCGTTTACACGCAATAGACGTAAATTCGGAATGCCATTTTCCTGCTCCAGCGTTGTTTGAAGCGCCGTAACGATCACGCTGTCGAACAGTTCGATGCCGATGTAATTGATATCGGGATTCGCTATAGCCATTCCTGTGATGAAACGGCCTTTGCCGCTTCCGGCTTCAATGTGCAATGGATTCGAATTGCCGAACTCCTCTTTCCATTTGCCTTTCAATTTTGCTGGTTCCGGAATTACGATTTCCGGATGGGCTTCGATCAATTCCGCTGCCCATGGTTTATATCTTGCTCTCATTTTTTCTTCCTCTTTCTATCATTTATTTACAGAATGCCAGTCACTCGCACTGACCGAATAGCCGATGCTGCGATCTTCAGGTGTACATCCGGCACTGTCGCCGTCAACATGGCGATAAACCGGCTGGTCGGCTGACAATGAAAATCGGGTGCCCTTAATTTGATGAACTTCTTTAAACCGCAGATGCTTCCCGCTGAATACCGTACCAAAAACGAGCAGCAGTTTCAATCGGGAAAGGCAGTTGACAACGGTCAGCTCCAAAACGCCATCGTCCGGCACAGAATGGGGCGAAATTTTCATGCCGCCGCCAAAATAGGGCTGGTTACTGACTGTCGCAAACCAGACTTTATCAAAATGGAGCATTTCACCCTCCTGTTCCACAGTAAGCCGGAAAAGTCGAAATCTCAGCAGTGTAATAATGACATACACCAAATAAACCAGTTTGCCCATCCCGATTTTATTGAGCCAATGCTTGATCCTTGATCGATTGACCTTTACTGAAATTTCCGCGTCAAAGCCGATGCCTGTGCTGCTGACAAACTGATAGGCCCTGCCGTCAAAGAATTCTCCAAGATCTTTCCTGCTGGCAGCAGGATTCTTCACAAAATCAGCAATTTCCACGGCATCTTTAAAAGAATGAAAACCGCGGCCAAAATCATTGCCGGATCCGGCTGCGATGGAGCCCACAAGCACTTGTTGTGAACCTGCCGCCCCGGCAATCACTTCCCGTAAAGTGCCGTCTCCCCCGAAACCGATCACCAGAACCGGTTCCGGTGAATGTTGCAATTCCCGCACGAGCTCAGTGGCATGCCCGCTGTATTGGCTGACGGCCAATTCAAATGGAAATTCGATGGTCTCTTTGAATTTCATCCATTTCTTCATAGCCTTTCCATTGCCGGCAACCGGATTTATTATGAATATCGTCCTCATAAGACCTCGCCCACTGGCGCAATCATACGCCATCCTTCAATTTATAATTTTGTACAGCAATATAGCGTGGTGTTTGGGTCGGTTCAATCCGGAACAAGCTGAACTCCCCGACTTCGAAGCGGCCGGTCTTAAGCTCGGGAATTCCTTCCCACAGCTCTTGGCCCATCCATTTGTTCGCGAGTGTGATATGCGGAACAAACGGTTTATTGTCCGGACTCAATTGAAATTTTTTTAGGATATCTTTAACCTTCTGCTGCAAATTATTCAACGATTCATTTTCTTCGGTGGAAGCATATACCACCCGTGGACGGTCCTTTTTACCGAAATATCCTGTACCTGTAATTTTCACAGTAAAAGGGTTATGACCCACTTTCTCCAATGCTTCCGCCACTTCCTGGATTTCACCATGCGGGTCGCCGCCCAGAAACAGCAATGTGATGTGAAGATCTTCTGCCACAGGCAATCGTTTATGGCTAGACAAATGCCATGAATCACGCTGTTCCGCGAGAATTTGCGCTACAGGAAACGGTATTTTAATTCCAATAAAATAATGTTTTTCCATCTGCATCACCTTTTATCAGTTTACCATTTCTCCGGTGTTAACGGTCAGCTTGATTTTATCGGGATGATCAAAAAATCGATTCAAATCAAAAACAGCAGCCTGTAATTTCGGCTGCTGTTTTGGATAGGAGTTTATTGCACTTCAACACCCAGGTTTAATTTCGCTTCAAACGCCTGCTGCAATTTCTCAGTCAACGGGCCCCGTTCCCCATTCCCGATTTTGAAGCCATCGAGTTCTGTAAGTGGAATGATTTCAGCTGTCGTGGATGACATGAAGAACTCATCCATTTTAAGCGCCTGCACTTTTGTCATCGACGTTTCCTGTACCGTAATTCCAACCTCTTCGCAAAGACCGAGAATTGTTCTTCTCGTGATGCCGTCCAATATCAGGTTCGTGGCAGGGTGGGTATACAACACGCCGTCTTTTATGCCGTACATATTGGATGACGAGCCTTCCGTGATGATTTCACCACGGTGCAGAACTGCTTCATAGCAACCGTCCTCATACGCTTCCTGTTTCGCGAGCACATTCCCAAGCAGGTTCAGGCTCTTAATATCACATCTGAGCCAGCGCATATCTTCGATGAATTTCGCACGGGCACCGTTTCTCATCAACTCCACGGGACGTTCAACAGTCTTCGTATAGCCGACTACAACCGGCGAGCTATCTGCAGGAAACTGGTGCTGGCGTACATATGATCCTCGTGTGATCTGAACATAGACCTGCCCGTTATTGATTTCATTTTTCTCGACAAGATCGTACATCAATTTGTGGAAAACGTCCTTCGTGTAAGGCACGACAATCTTCACTTTTTCAGCACTCGCGTAAAAGCGGTCGATATGTTCTTTTGCCGTATAGAGATTTCCATTATATACACGGATCACCTCGTAGATCCCATCGCCGAATTGATACCCGCGGTCCTCTTTTGATATCTTCAGCTCATCTTCCTGAATAAACTCATCTTTGTGTAAGATCCATTCCATATCCAATCCCTCTTTCGCTTCTGATAGTGTTTTTCCATGATGAATCAATTAATGTTGTATGATTATGACATTTTCAATCTTTTTTATTGCATGCCAGCTGATAAATCGCCTCCGCATAAATCGCAACCGCTTTTGTCAGGTTGTTGATATCCACGAATTCATCCAGCTGGTGGGCTACATCTTTCTCGCCCGGGAACAGCATACCGAATGCGACGCCTTTATCCATCACTCTTGCATACGTGCCGCCTCCAATAGCCAGCAGCTCCGCCTTGTCGCCGGTCTGCTTTTCATAGGCAGACTGGAGTGTCTTGATAAACGGATCATTTTCATCGACATGATGAGGTTGTGAATTGGAATGGATATTCATCGAAAAACCTTCCACCTGAAAATCAGGCATTTTTTCATCAAACGGGTAGGAAATCGAATAGCGCATGCTTACTTCAACTTTTCCCCCTTTGGCTTTTTCAAAACGCATAATCCCTGCATTGAATGTCGTATCTCCTGATGCTTCATCCGTAAAAGCAAGTCCGAAAGCCTTGCCGCGTGTATCGCCATAAAACTTATCAGCAATAAATTCAGTAAACACCTGACCGTCTCCAGTTAGATGTTCTTTCAGGAATAAGGCGAGCATCACGCCGGCATTGAGGCCATCGTCCGGCTCCATTGCATGCGCCGCTTTGCCGTGAACGGTCAAAGTTACTTTGCCGTCTTCTTCAACTGCTGAAGAAGCAAGATCATGTTCAGCCGCAAACTTTTCAAATTCAGTTCGCCAATCAGAAAGGCTCCCTTCAACTTCAGCTTTCGCGAGATCCGGTACCATATTCGTCCGGTCACCGGATTTAAATGATATCAATTGGTCTTCTTTACCGGAATAAACTTGAGAGAAAATTAAAGCCGCTATCCCTTTTTCAGCATTGATGATCGGAAAATCCGCATCAGGTGCAAATGCCATAGTGGGCATTTCCTCTTTTTGAAAATAATTTTCTACACAGCGGAATCCGCTTTCTTCATCTGTACCGATAATAAGGCGCACGCGCTTATTGAATTCACACCCTGCATCTTTCACCAAATTCAGCGCTGTCCAGGCGGCTATCGTCGGCCCTTTATCATCGATTGCCCCACGGCCGAATAATTTGCCACTTTCAATCACACCACCGAAAGGATCTTTCGTCCACCCTTCTCCGGTAGGTACCACATCGACGTGTCCGAGGATTCCGAGCAATTCCTCACCTGATCCGATTTCCAGGTGACCAGCGATATTGTCGACATTCTTAACTTCATATCCCTTTTTACGGCCTTTATCCAGGAACCAGTCCAATGCCCTTTTCACTTCTTTGCCAAAAGGCGCATCCTCAGTCGCGTCATCACTTAAAATACTTGGAATTGCAATCAGTTCCTGCAATTCCTTCAGCATGCTTTCCTGTCTTTTCTCTGCTTCCAGCTGCCAATCCATCTCAACACCCCGCTTTTATTACAACCATTGTACACCTTTTAAAATTTATTAAAAGAAATTCCGGTTAAATATTTTTCAGATTTTAAATATAACTTTTTTGTAAACGATTTGTTAATTTAAGTAAATTAAAATAAAAACATGGATATTAAAACACTTTTTCGATATAATCAAATTGTCAGATAAATTAGACTGGCAGATAATTTTTAGGAGGATGTCTCAAACACTTGCCCTAAACCAGCCGGGTATACCCCGGCAACTCGTCCGCTAGTCTTTGCCAACGGGAAAAAAGATGAAGGAGTGGTTCTCTTTTATGAAACCTACTACGGATCGCATGCTAATTCGAATTAAAGATATGTATAAGTACATCCTCGAAAATGGGACTGTAACTACGCAAGATTTAGTCGATGAATTCGGCATCACTCCTCGCACCATTCAAAGGGATTTGAATGTGTTAGCCTTTAACGATTTGGTGACAAGTCCAAGTCGGGGCAAATGGACAACGACGCAAAAAAAAGTGAAGATGACATCTTAGAGCGAAAAGCGACGGTGCCCGCTAAGCTCTGAAAGGCATAAGACGATTTGGCGAAGCGGCGTTTCTTCAGCCGCACAGCCAAAGTGGCTTATGACCCGAAGAGCTGGGCCACCGGAGTCTAGACAAAGAAAAGCGACAGCGCCCATTAAATAAGGGCGCTTTCGACTGTCCAATATTCAAAATAAGATTTCAATCAAAAAATGACCGCCAACTTTGGCGGTCATTTTTTCTCTTTCAATCCAATCAGCTCTTCTTCCGTCAAATAGCGGTATTCGCCGAGTTCGAGATCCGGATCCAATTCCAGCGAGCCCATCGAAAGGCGTTTCAGGTAAACCACCGTTTTGCCGACACTTTCAAACATCCGCTTCACCTGATGGAACTTCCCTTCCGTAATCGTCAGTTCGATCTCCGACTCCTCGCCGCTCTCCAAGATTTTCAGGAACGCCTCTTTTGTCTGATAGCCATCATCCAAAATCACGCCATTCCGGAAAGCCTCTCCGTCTTCTTCCGTAACGACGCCATCAATCCGCGCATAATACGTCTTCGCCACATGTTTTTTCGGCGACAGCAATTCATGCGCCAATTTACCGTCATTGGTGAGCAGCAGCAGCCCTTCTGTGTCCTTATCGAGTCGACCGACCGGAAACGGTTCGAAATGGCGTTCCCCGTCACCGAGCAGATCGATGACAGTTTCGTCGTATTTATCTTCTGTAGCGGATATGACACCCGGGGGTTTATTCATCATCAGGTAGATGAATTCCACATACTCCACCTGTTCCCCGGCAACCGTTATGTTATCCGCTGTTTCGTCGACATGCTTTTTCGCATCCCGCACGACATCACCGTTCACTTCCACCGCTTTCGATTTCAAAAGAACCTTAACATCTTTCCGGGAACCAAAGCCCATATTCGATAAAAATTTATCTATTCGCATTGGTGCCTCCTATAAACCGAATTTACGTGTGTACTTCGTCAGCCGTTCGCCGAAAATTTTCTGCGCAATGCCGGTGCGCAACGAGATGAAGCCGTAAACCGCTCCGCCTATCCCACCGACAATCAGGATCCGGATAATCGACTGAATCTTGGAATCCATGCCGATGAATAGATCGAGGCCAGCCAATGCCAATAAAACAACAGCTGCCATCACAGCATTGATCAATAGGATCAGCATGATCCGGCGCACAACCATGGAAGACCGGTAATTCATCGTCACCATGATGACGCCAATATTCATGGCGATGGCTACTGAGTAACCAATGATTGTGGCCGCAATTGCACCGTCCGTTTCAAACATTTTAATCAGTGGGATATTCAATGACAATTTAAGCAATAAACCTATCATTAGATTCAACACAATCCATTTCTGCTGATTGATCCCTTGCAAAATGGAAGCCGTAACGGGGAACAAAGAAAATAGAATCGCCGCCGGGAGATAGTGTGCCAAAATTTCCGAACCGATACCACTTTGTTTATAAAAGATATGATAAAGCTCATCCGACAATAACGTCATACCGACAACTGCCGGCAATGTAAGGAAAATGATCATCTGGAAAGATTGATCCAACGTTCTTGTCAGCGACTTATGTTCATTAAGCGTAAAGTATTTGGTGATCAACGGAATCAGAGCCATTGAAAATCCTGTCGCTAGCATTACCGGAATCAGAACGAGCTTATGCGCTGTCAAATTTAGAATTCCCAAATAAAGACTTGTATTTGCGGCATTTTCAGTACTGCTCATCCCTTTATTGAATGTCAGCATATCGACAAATTGGAATAATGGATTTGCAACACCTAAAAATACGATTGGGAGTGCATAAGATAAAATTTCCTTATACATATCACGAAGACGCACATCGTAGGATTCAACAGAATTAGCACGTAATTGATCATATTCAGGCTTCCGTTTTTTCCAATAATAGAACAAAACGAGAACTCCGCCCAATGCTCCAATTGCAGCTGATAGAACTGCGAACTGTACCGCTGTCTTAGGTGTTCCACCGAAAACATGGATTACAATGAATGCACCTCCCAAAAGGAAAATGATTCTGACAATCTGTTCTATGAGTTGTGATACCGCAGTTGGCATCATATAATTATAACCCTGGAAAAAGCCTCGCCATAAACTCATGAACGGTACGACTATTAAAGCGAAACTGACCCACCGGATGACTTCAGCTACATCATTAACTGTAAATAATTTGTCCTCAGGATCAATTGTTATTTCAGCAATAACATCAGCTAGCAAAAATAGTGCTAAAAATGATATAAAACCTGTGACCATCATCGTCAAAATACCTGAACGAAGCAATCTCCTGCCGGTCTCATAATCTCCAAGACTGTTGTATTTCGCTACAAACTTCGAGAAAGCGAGCGGCGCACCTGATATAGCGACTGCCAGCATCAAGTTATATGGTATATAGGCATACTGGTAGAGTCCGATATTATCTTCCCCGACTAAATCATAAAACGGAATAATATAGATGACACCAAGTACTTTGGATAAAAACAGGCCCAAAGTCAAAATGGCGGTTCCTTTGATTAACGTTGACATTTTGCACTTCCTGACTAATTCTTGATAAAAAAAACAATCTACACGATAGTTTACACTTATAAATGGAAATACTCAACGGATTTTGAAGCATGTTATAATAAAGAAAAACAGATGCACCTGTTCAACTTTGTAAGACCCAGGCTAGGCGCAAATATCTGTACACTAAAAACGAAAGCGAGTTCTTCTTATATGTATGACGTTATAATCATCGGCGGGGGTCCCTCAGGATTGATGGCTTCCATCGCCGCAGCTTCACGCAACCAAAAAGTCCTATTAATAGAAAAAGGCAAAAAGCTTGGGAAAAAGCTGATCATATCAGGGGGTGGCCGCTGCAATGTCACCAACAGGCTGCCTCTTGACGAAATCGTAAAAAATATTCCCGGGAACGGAAGATTTCTCCACAGTCCGTTTTCCGTGTTCAATAATGAAGACATCATCTCCTTTTTTGAAGGGCTCGGCGTGGCATTGAAAGAAGAAGATCACGGCCGCATGTTCCCTGTCTCGAACCGGGCGCAGGATGTCGCCGATGCCATGTTCCGTGAAATGGACCGCCTCGGCGTTACAGTGCTGCTGGATTCCCCAGTCAAGAAATTATTGATGGACCATGATAAAGTGACGGGCGTCAGGCTGCATTCGGGCGACGAATATACGGCCAAAGCCATAGTCGTCGCTGTAGGCGGCAAGGCTGTTCCCCAAACCGGTTCGACAGGTGACGGCTATCCGTGGGCTGAAAAAGCGGGTCACACTGTCACCGATCTCTATCCGACTGAAGTGCCGCTGCTGTCTAAGGAACCTTTTATCGTGGGTCGTGATCTGCAGGGTCTAGCCCTTCGGGACGTCGCTGTTTCTGTGCTGAATAAAAAAGGGAAAGTCCTGGTGACTCACCAGATGGACATGCTGTTCACCCATTTCGGTTTAAGCGGCCCTGCTGTTCTCAGATGCAGCCAGTATGTCGTCAAGGAAATGAAGAAAACCGGCGGCGCTCCGGTTGAAATGCGCATCAACTCCATGCCGGATGAAAATGCGGAATCTGCATTTCAGCTGCTGTTCAAAATGATGAAGGATGAACCGAAGAAATCCGTGAAAAATGTTTGGAAAAGCCTTGCACAAGAACGCTGGCTCCTATTCTTACTGCAGCGGGCGGGAATCGATCCGGCTCTTACCGGTGCAGAACTTGCCAGCGACAAAGTACGGGCGCTGGCAGTCCAGCTCACTGCATTCACGATGGAAGTCACCGGCACACAGCCAATCGAAAAAGCATTCGTGACTGGCGGCGGCGTTTCCATCAAGGAAATCGAACCGAAAACAATGGCTTCGCGCAAAAAGCCCGGCCTTTATTTCTGCGGAGAGATTCTCGACATCCACGGCTATACCGGCGGCTATAACATCACCTCCGCGCTGGTGACCGGAAATGTGGCAGGACGAAGCGCAGCAGAATTCGCAAAACAGATATAAATAGTGAAAACCCTTCGCAAGCTCATGCGAAGGGTTTTTTTATGGCTTATTTGACGGCGAATCAAAGCTTTTATTTCCAAATTAAGGATTTACTGTCCGCAGAATTAAAATGCTATCCGGAACGGATCAAATACTGTCCGCATATCAAAAATACTGTCCGGAAGCGACACATTACTGTCCGGTAACAATCCAGCTCCTAATCTTCCAAATTCACCCAATAAAAAACCAGAGCTTCAGCCCTCAAGCTGAAACTCCGGTCCAAAGATTTAAGCGATAACCACATTCACCAATTTCCCTGGAATCGCGATCACTTTACGGATCTGTTTGCCTTCAGCCGCTTTTTGGATACTTTCATCCGCAAGCGCTGCCGCTTCCAATTCCTCTTTCGTGCTGTCTTTCGCCACCACAATTTTCGTTCTCACTTTGCCGTTCACCTGGACAACGACTTCCACTTCATCGTCAACCATTTTCGACTCATCGAATACTGGCCATTCCGCATAAGTGACAGTTTCTGTGTAGCCCAATTTCTCCCACAGCTCTTCCGCTACGTGCGGCGCTATCGGAGACAGCATCTTCACAAATCCTTCGACATATTCCTTTGGAATCGCATCCGCTTTATAGCCTTCATTGATGAAGACCATCATTTGCGAAATGGCTGTATTGAAACGAAGCCCTTCGAAATCCTCCGTCACCTTTTTGACTGTCTGGTGATAGACTTTTTCAAGTTTGCCGTCATTCGCATCAACAATTTTCGCGCTCAATCCATCCTCTTCGATAAACAGTCGCCATACACGGTCAAGGAAACGGCGTGCCCCTTCAAGTCCGTTGGTCGACCAGGCGATCGATGCGTCCAGCGGCCCCATGAACATTTCGTAAAGGCGCAGCGTATCCGCTCCGTGGCTTTCAATAATCTGATCGGGATTGACAACGTTTCCTTTGGATTTCGACATTTTTTCATTGCCTTCACCCAGGATCATTCCCTGGTTATACAATTTTTGGAACGGTTCTTTCGTCGGTACGACTCCGATATCAAATAACACTTTATGCCAGAAGCGTGCGTACAATAAATGAAGCACGGCATGTTCTGCTCCACCGATGTAAACGTCAACCGGCAACCAATGTTTCAATAATTCCGGATCAGCAATCGCTTCAGCATTGTCCGGATCGATATAACGCAGGTAATACCAGCAGCTGCCCGCCCATTGCGGCATTGTATTTGTTTCGCGGCGGCCTTTCATTCCGGTTTCAGGATGCACTACATTGACCCATTCCTCGATATTGGCGAGCGGAGATTCACCAGTGCCGCTCGGTTTGATATCTGTCGTCACCGGCAGCGTCAATGGAAGATCTTTTTCATCAACCGGGGTCATCGTGCCGTCTTCCCAGTGGATAATCGGAATCGGCTCTCCCCAATAACGCTGGCGGCTGAACAGCCAGTCGCGAAGACGGTAAGTGATTTTCTTCTCACCGACACCTTTTTCAACCAGCCAGTCGATCGCTTTTGCAATCGCTTCGGTTTTATTCAATCCATTAAGGAAATCCGAGTTGATCAGTTCACCGTCGCCGGCATACGCTTCTTCTTCAATATTGCCGCCGGATACGACTTCCACAATCGGCAAATCGAATTGCTTCGCAAATTCGTAATCGCGTTCGTCGTGTGCCGGAACAGCCATGATTGCGCCTGTTCCGTAAGTTGCCAATACGTAATCCGCAATCCAAATCGGCATCTTGTCGCCGCTTGCCGGATTGATGGCATAAGCTCCTGTGAACACGCCCGTTTTGGATTTCGCCAAATCCGTACGCTCCAAATCGCTCTTTGTCTTCACGTCGTCAATGTATTTTTCAACAGCTTCTTTCTGTTCCGGAGTGGTAATTGACGCCACCAATTTATGTTCCGGCGCCAATACCGCATAAGTCGCGCCGAAAATCGTATCCGGTCGAGTCGTAAATGCGCGGAAAGAATGGCCATTGCCATCGATTTGGAATTCCAATTCAGCGCCTTCAGATTTACCGATCCAATTACGCTGCATATCTTTCAAACTTTCGGGCCAGTCTAAATCATCTAAATCTTCCAGTAAACGGTCCGCATATTCTGTAATGCGCAGCACCCACTGGCGCATCGGACGGCGCTCTACCGGATGGCCGCCGCGTTCGGATACTCCATCAACCACTTCTTCGTTGGCAAGAACCGTTCCAAGTGCCGGACACCAGTTGACCGCCACTTCGTCGACATAGGCTAAGCCTTTATTGTACAGCTGGATGAAAATCCACTGCGTCCATTTATAGTATTTCGGATCCGTTGTATTGACTTCACGGTCCCAGTCATATGAAAAACCAAGTTCCTGGATTTGGCGTTTGAATGTTGCGATGTTTTTCGCCGTAAATTCGGCCGGATCGTTGCCTGTATCAAGCGCATATTGCTCAGCAGGAAGCCCGAATGCGTCCCAGCCCATCGGATGCAACACATTATAGCCCTGCATGCGTTTCATGCGGCTCAAAATATCGGTCGCTGTGTAGCCTTCCGGATGGCCTACGTGAAGACCGGCTCCTGATGGGTACGGGAACATATCAAGTGCGTAGAATTTCGGCTTGTCAAAATCCGTTTCCAATTTAAATGTCTTGTTCTGATCCCAATGTTTCTGCCATTTCTTTTCGATAACTTTGTGCTTGAATGTCATTGTCTTTTCCTCCTCAAAATAAAAAATTCCCGCCCCTTATGAAAATAAGGGACGGGAATCACCCGCGGTACCACCCAAATTAGCGATTGCTCGCCCAACTTGATTCCTTAACGCGGAGAACGGTGCATATTACTGAATTCACATACACAGACTCAAAGGCGAGTTCAACCGCTTTATCCACCGGCTTGCACCAAACGCCGGCTCTCTGGGGGAATAAAACACGATCTACTGATCCTCATCAAAGTCTTTTGCTATTACATCCTATTCTAGCTGAGCCGCTGATTTTTGGCAATAGCTCAGGATACTTTGACGTTTTCAGTGTTCAGCGGCGCATCTGTCGAATCGACGATATCCTCCACGCTGAAGCCTTCGAACACTTCCGACAGCACAAGTCCCTGCTCAGTCACTTCTATAACGGCACGCTCTGTGATGATTTTATTGACCACACCTTTACCTGTCAACGGAAGATCGCATTGCTTTTTGATTTTCGCGGAACCGTCTTTCGATACATGATCCATGATGACGATGACTTTTTTGGCGCCGTGTACAAGATCCATCGCGCCGCCCATGCCTTTGATCATTTTCCCCGGAATCATCCAGTTCGCAAGGTCGCCGTTCTCTGCAACTTCCATGCCTCCCAGGATTGCCACGTCGATATGGCCGCCGCGGATCATCGCAAACGATTCGGCGCTTGTGAAGAAAGCAGATCCCGGAATGGTCGTCACCGTTTCTTTGCCGGCATTGATCAGGTCGGGGTCGACTTGGTCTTCCGTCGGATATGGCCCGATTCCAAGAAGGCCGTTTTCAGATTGAAGCACAACTTGCTTATTGTCTGAAATGAAGTTCGCCACCAAGGTCGGCATGCCGATGCCCAAATTGACGTAGTCGCCGTCTTTGATTTCTTTTTCTGCGCGCTTTGCTATACGTTCTCTCACTAATTGCTTGTCCATATGATCGATTTCCTCCCTTAAGCCTGTCTTGTCGTTAAACGCTCGATGCGTTTTTCCTGTTTCGCTTCCAGTAAGCCTTGCACGTAGATGCTTGGTGTTTGGACATGATTCGGGTCAATCGTTCCGGTTTCGACGATTTCCTCGACTTCCGCAATGGTGATTTTACCCGCAGCAGCTGCAAGTGGATTAAAATTCTGCGCAGTCTTGTTGTACACCAAGTTGCCCATCTTATCCGCTTTAGCTGCACGCACCAACGCAAAATCCGCTCTTAGAGCATGTTCAAGCACATACTCTTTGCCGTCGAATTCACGGATTTCCTTCCCTTCCGCAACGGTTGTACCGACGCCTGCTGGAGTGAAGAATGCAGGGATCCCTGCTCCACCCGCACGCATTTTTTCTGCCAGCGTGCCTTGCGGCGTCAGCTCGACTTCAATTTCACCTGACAACACCTGACGTTCGAATTCTTTATTTTCTCCGACATAAGAGCCGATCATCTTTTTAATCTGTTTATTTTTCAGCAGCAGTCCCAGGCCCCATTCATCGACGCCGCAATTGTTCGAGATGACAGTTAGGTCTGTTACACCTTTATCTACCAGTGCCAAGATCAATTGCTCGGGAATTCCGACAAGCCCGAAGCCCCCTACCATAATTGTGGCCCCGTTCTGGATCTGTTCGACCGCTTCTTTCGCGGAAGTGTAAATAGGTTTCATCTTTATGCCCCCTTAACTTTATGTACATAGTTTTCATACTATTGAAACGCTTTCATTATTAATTTAAACAAAGTCCCCTTTGAAACGCAACATAGAGCTTATAAAGCTGTCCGGTTCATTGAAATAGGAATGAGGCAAAAAAAAAAAAAGAAAACCCCATGGTAGTAGAGTTCTCTTAATTGATTCAAATGATCGCTTTTTCCTTTTCCTGCTCCATTGCCAACTGTTTCTTCTTCAACGGAAGATCATAGACCAGCGAAGTACCGATCGCCGCGACCAGAAGTATGGTTACAAGGATAAACAATGCTGACATACCGTAAAGATCAACCATGACTCCGCCCATCAATGGGCCGATCATGCGGCCGCCGGTAGCGACGCTATTGACTATTCCCTGGTAGAATCCTTCGCGTCCCTTTGGCGCCAGTTGATTGGCCAGTGCCGGAACAGCCGGCCAGACGAACATCTCGCCGATGGTCAAAATTGCCATGGCAATGACGAACATGCTGAATTCCTCTGCAAAAGCGACGACCAAGTAAGATGCCATCATAATGACGATGCCAATCAGCAATTGCTGTTTGATATTATCTTCGATGCGTTTGATGATGGGCCGGATCAGAGGCTGTCCCAGTACGATCAGCGCACCGTTCAATGTCCACAGAAAACTATATTGCGGCAATGTGATGCCGATCTCCTGCGTATAAGCCGAAATCGTCGATTGCCACTGTACGTAGCCGACCCAGCAAAGCAGATAACCGGCAGATACAATCAGCAGCGCATAGAATGGCGCGCGGTTGCGGATTTTTTTGCCTTCATTGAAAACACTGGTATGCGATACGGCTGATATCGACATCGATTTGAAGCCGAATAATGCGATAAAGAAAAATAAGATGTACATTCCGAGATTCGCCATGAATATATAATCGAAACTTAAAGCAGCCAGCACACCAGCCATTGCCGGTCCGACCGCCACGCCAACGTTCTGTGCCAAATAAATCGCATTGAACGCTTTTCGTCCACCTTCAGGCCAGACTGTTCCGACCATGGCATACATGCTCGGAAACACGATTCCGCCGCTGAAGCCGATAATGGTATAAAACGCCACAAATGGCACAAAGTCATGCCAGATGGTCAATCCGGTCAAAGCGAAAATCGTGACAATGATTCCGCCCATAATTGATTTGTAGCCGCCGATGCGGTCAAACAGCATGCCACCGAGCAGGTTCCCGATGACAGCGGCTCCCGCGTTCACCATCAGCACAAGGCCGGCAAGTGATAATGATTTCCCCAGATGATCATGCATATAGATAGTCGTCAACGGCCAAAGGAATGAATTCCCTGTAACATTGACAAGCATTCCGATGATTAAAAGCCATACTTGTTTCGGCATCGTTCTGTCTCCTCTTAGCTCATTTCCAAGAGTCATTGTATTCCTTTTACCCACACTCTACAAGAAGATTTTTCCGGAACCGGAAATAACAGATTTTTCTGCCGTTGTGAGGCGAAAAGCGGCCATGCTACAATACAAAAAAGAGGAGTTGTTGTTATGGAAATGAACCTGCCTTTTTCTTCAGACGGCAAACGCTATTACACATGGAACCGCCACCTGCGGGACCATTTTGGCCATAAAGTGATGAAAATTGCGCTTGACGCGGGATTTGACTGCCCCAATAGGGACGGCACTGTCGCATTCGGCGGATGCACTTTCTGTTCAGTGGCAGGGTCCGGCGATTTTGCGGGCGACCGCGTCGATCCGATTCCGGTCCAATTCGAACAGATCAAAGCCAAAATGCATAAGAAATGGAAAGACGGTAAATACATCGCTTATTTTCAGGCATACACAAATACCCATGCCCCGCTTCCGGTCATCAAAGGAAAATTCGAAGCGGCGCTCGCACAGGAGAATGTCATCGGACTCAGCATCGCCACCCGCCCTGACTGCCTGCCGGATGACGTGGTCGATTATCTGGCCGAATTGAATGAACGGACTTATTTATGGATTGAACTTGGTCTGCAGACAGTCCATGATAAAACCGCCCGCTTAATAAACCGGGCACACGATTTTTCCTTATATATAGAAGGAGTCGAAAAATTGCGCAGACGCGGCATCCGTGTCTGCACCCATATCATCAATGGTTTGCCTCTCGAAGACCGTGACATGATGATGGAGACTGCCCGTGAAGTTGCAAAATTGGATGTCCAGGGCATAAAGATCCACCTCCTGCATCTATTAAAAGGCACGCCAATGGTCAAACAGTACGAGAAAGGCATGGTCGAATTCCTTGAAAAAGATGAATATATCAAACTCGTAGCCGATCAGCTTGAAGTGATTCCCCCCGAAATGATTGTCCAGCGCATAACAGGTGACGGTCCTATCGAATTGATGATCGGCCCGATGTGGAGCGTCAATAAATGGGATGTGCTCAATGGCATAGACGCTGAGCTTGAAAAGCGTGGGAGCTGGCAAGGGAAACACTACAAAGGGATGGTGGAAGCATGACATTGATGCGCGTACTGCCATTCACGAAATCTTTATTGGAACAGGCTGTTGCTGAAGGCGACAAAGTGATTGACGCGACTGCCGGAAACGGACATGACACATTGTTTTTGGCGCAATTGGCCGGAGATGCCGGAAAAGTTTACGCTTTCGATATTCAGGAAGACGCGATTGAAGCAACGAAAGCGCGGGTCAAAGACCACCGGAATGTGGAAACGGTTCTCGACAGCCACGCCAATATCGATCAGTATGTCACCGAAGAAATTGCTGCCGCGGTCTTCAATCTTGGCTATCTGCCGAAAGGCGATCACAGCATCATCACGAAAGCGGAAACAACGCTTTTGGCTATCTCGCACTGCCTGGACCTTTTGAAAAAGAAAGGCCTTGTTGCAATCGTCATCTATTCGGGACATGAAGGCGGCAGCGAAGAACGCGATGCCGTGATGGACTTTGTATCACAACTGCCACAAACTAAATTCGATGTGATGAAATATCAGTTTATCAACCAGCAGCATTCCCCGCCGTTCCTGGTTGCGATAGAAAAGAAATGACAAAGAGCGATTGTGTCTTCTACACAATCGCTCTTTTCCTGCGCTCAAATTAAAAACAGAAAATTCCAGAAATAAATGAAACTTCCTTCCGCTGAAACCGTATATTTTATTAGTTCACAATAAAGCGCACACCGAACTAGTTTTCGAAAGGAGGAAAATACAATGAAAAATATAAGTATAATTTTATTGACTGCAGTTATAATCGGAGCCTTGAACTGGGTTGCTTCGCTGCTGCTGGATATGTCCTTTCTCGATATTTCCATTCCCGTCGGCGGTATTGCCCTTATCCTCATCTATTTTGTCACTAATAAAGGCGGCATGGCTTCAAGGCAGATGGACATGTCGATCCAAGGGCAGACCGGAATCCGCATGGAACACAAAGCCCCCGTTTCTGAGCGCTCTTATGTCCTGATCGGTTCCATCATTTATGTCGCCGTTATGCTGGTAGTTTCATTCATTGCCTATCGTGAATATTTTCTGGGAATAGGTATCTAGCTTCTTATGTATCCTTTTTAAAAAACCGCTTGGCGCAAATGCAGCCAAACGGTTTTTTCACTGTTCTATTTTAGTATGGGAATTTCTTTTCTTCATTTCTTCAGCAACCAGCTCAAATGTCTTCAATTTATCATTGAAATCATAAGCCATTGAGACCAGCATCACTTCATCTGCCTGATATTCTTCCGTCAACGCTTCCAAACGTTCCCCTACCATCGCAGGCGTGCCGACGATCATGCGGCGCCGATTCTCTTCAACAAGCAGCTTCTCAAACTTGGTATATTTATAAGCAAGCGCCCTTTCGGGTGGCGGCGTTCCTTTTGACGGCATACCTTGCGCCCCCATTGAAAGCGCGAGATCCAAAGATGACGCGACCCTTTCGGCTTCCTCTTCAGTTTCCTGGCAAATGACGAAAATCGCATACCCGACATATGGACGGCTGTCTGCGCCGGATCTGAAACGTTCTCTGTAAGTATGTGTGAAATCCTGGCCGCCTTCACCGTTGATGAAATGAGCGAACATATACGGCAAACCTTTTTCTGCCGCCAATAAAGCCGACGTCATGCTCGAACCCAGTATCCATATCGGAGGCGCAGAATCGGTCAGCGGGGTCGCTTTCATGCCGTGGTACATATGGTCTTCCGGAATGGCATCATTCAGATACATGGATAATTCGTCTATCTGGTCCGGAAAACGGTCGATGTTCCTGGCCCTTCCTTCATTCAGCGCCAGTGAAGCGCGTGGCATTCCGCCCGGCGCCCGGCCGACGCCGGCATCGATCCTGCCTGGATACAAGGCTTCCAGCAATTTGAAATTCTCAGCAATTTTAAAGGAGGAATAATGCGGCAGCATTACGCCCCCAGAACCCAGCCGGATTTTTTCGGTCACCGCCCCCAAATGGGAAATTAAAATCTCAGGAGACGACCCTGCCAATGTCGCTGCGTCGTGATGCTCTGAAACCCAAAAACGGGTATAGCCCCATTTTTCTGCAGACTGTGCCAGTCGAACTGTCTGCTTTAAGGCTTCTCCAGGGCTGCTGCCTTCGGATACAGGTGATTGATCGAGAATACTATAGCGCAGAACCACATTCATCCACTCCCTTCAGACCTAGTTATCATCCTTATTTCACTAAATAGCCGATCGAGCGCAACACATTTTTTATGAATAGATGAGAGGTGATGAATACATCTTCGCGTTCAGGCTCCTGAAAAAGATCATGATAGGCGCCCTTCCATTCCTTGTAACTGAATTCTTTCAGATTCTGCTGCTTCAACCAGTTTTTCGAAACTTCTTTATCAGCAATTAAATCTTTTTCGGCTGTCTGCACGAATGTCGGGATATCGGGGTAAGTCTGTTTCCCGTTAACAGCCTGTTTCATATACGCCTGCAACTCGCGGTACCAGCCGATCGATATCAGCGGTTTATATAATTCATCGTCCTTTTCAAGTTCGATCACTTCAGGATTCCGGGTCAGATCTTCAATTGTAATTTCGTGTTTTATTTTAATCTGTGAAGTAAGTTTCGGTACCCCGGATAAAGCGCTGGATAATTTGGATGGTGTTCTCAGCAAATGGAGCCATGGCGATGTAAATACAGCACCGGCAACTTCATGGGAATGTTTGCTCAAATAATTTATGGCCAACGCAGCACCCAGACCATGCGCCACGATGAACACCGGCATCTCAAGTTCAATTGCCACATCCAGCATTTCGCTGACGGCCTTTTCATAGGCTTCGAATGACTCACTATGCGCTTTTTGAATCGTCCCGTTTTTTCCGTGGCCGGGCAAATCACCCATCACCACTTCAAACCCTGAACTTCTCCATTCCTTGATCTGCCAGGCGTAACGCAGATGATGTTCATATGCACTGTGAATGATTACAATCACTGCCTTCGCCTGGCCTTCAGCTTGCCATTTCCACATTTGCCAACGCCCCCTTTAATCTATCTTCTAGTAATATCAGATCTTAAAGTTGACCTTTGAGAAGGTTTTGCTACCATTAAAGATATCTTATCTTGATTAAAGGAGTTTTACCATGATTTACCCATACAAAGACAAACACCCGCAAATAGACCCATCAGCTTTTATCGCTGATTACACTACCATCACCGGCGATGTAAAAATCGGTGAGGAATCATCCGTCTGGTTCAATACTGTCGTCCGCGGAGATGTAGCTCCAACCGTTATCGGCAATAAAACAAATATCCAGGATCTCTGCATGCTGCACCAGAGCCCCAATAATCCATTGATTCTCGAAGACAATGTCACAGTGGGACACCAGGTGACGCTCCATAGCTGCATCATCCGTAAGAATGCATTGATCGGCATGGGATCTGTCATCCTCGACGGCGCTGAAATCGGCGAAGGTGCATTTATCGGAGCCGGAAGCCTCGTACCGCAAGGAAAAGTCATTCCACCAGGCAAACTGGCATTCGGGCGCCCCGCTAAAGTCATCCGGGATCTCAACGAAGACGACATCGCCGACATGGAACGCATCGTCCGTGAATATGCTGAGAAAGCCGCTTATTATAAATCTTTGCAGCAATAATAAAAACCGCCAAGCCAAAGCTTGAGCGGTTTTTGTTTGCATTAAATTCCTGATTGTTCTTTCAAAGCTTCAGCTTTGTCAGTGCGCTCCCAAGGAAGATCCACATCTGTGCGGCCGAAATGGCCGTATGCTGCAGTCTGCTTGTAGATCGGGCGGCGAAGATCAAGCATCTTGATCAGGCCTGCCGGACGCAAGTCGAAATTATTGCGGACAAGATCGATCAACTGGTCTTCACTGATTTTGCCTGTGCCGAATGTATCAACTGAAATGGAAACCGGATGTGCTACACCGATCGCATAAGCCAGTTGCACTTCACATTTATCCGCAAGGCCTGAAGCGACAATGTTTTTCGCTACATAGCGCGCTGCATATGCACCCGAACGGTCAACTTTCGTCGCGTCCTTACCGGAGAAAGCGCCGCCGCCGTGGCGTGCATAGCCACCGTAAGTATCAACGATGATTTTGCGGCCTGTAAGACCCGCGTCTCCTTGAGGTCCACCGATTACAAAACGGCCTGTCGGGTTGATGAAGTATTTTGTTTCATCATCCAGCAAATTAGCCGGAACGACTTCATCGATGACATATTCCTTAATATTGCGCTGGATCTGCTCAAGTGTAACTTCCGGATGATGCTGAGTGGAAATGACAATTGTATCCACACGCAGCGGCTTGTCATTTTCATCATATTCAACCGTAACTTGTGTCTTGCCGTCAGGACGCAGATATGGAAGAATTTCTTCCTTGCGGACTTCTGCCAGACGGCGAGCCAGTTTATGTGCCAATGAAATCGGCAGCGGCATCAATTCCTCGGTTTCATTGTTCGCGTAACCGAACATCAAACCTTGGTCTCCTGCTCCGATATCATCCAATTCTTTATCTGTCATTTGGCCTTCACGGGATTCAAGAGCCACGTTCACTCCTGCAGCGATATCCGGCGATTGCTCATCAATTGCAGTCAATACCGCACTTGTTTCAGAGTCAAAGCCATATTTCGCCCGTGTATAACCGATATCCTTAACAGTCTGGCGCACCACTTTCGGGATGTCGACATATGTTGTTGTTGTAATTTCACCTGCTACAAGAACAAGTCCTGTAGTAACGGTAGTTTCGCACGCTACTCGTGCATTCGGGTCTTCTGCGAGGATCGCGTCCAGGATGGCATCTGAGATTTGGTCACAGATCTTATCCGGATGTCCTTCTGTTACTGATTCTGATGTGAATAATCGACGGTTTGTCAAAAAATGTTCCTCCTTATATCCTGCGAGATTGCTCTCGAAATTGATACGGTACTCGTTTTCCCATGTCAAGTCCGTTCCAAACATTCTGGATTGAACTTCAAGCCGTTGTGGCCTTTGTACACGAGGATTAAGGGCGATTCATAAAAAAATCCCTTCACTCATCATTCAATGAGGAAAGGAGAAATCATCATAAGCACCTTTCACTCTTATCATCCAAGGCCTGTGAGCCTTGCTTCAGGTTGGGCACCAGCGCTGCATCATTGCAGCAGGTTGCCGGGTTTCATAGGGCCTGCCCCCTCCACCAGCTCGGAATAAGAGTATCCGTTCAATTTTTCATCATACGGAATTGGTTAAATGATGTCAACGTTTTTTATGTTTTATTCGCATTAGATGCATGAAAACATCCCATTTCGGGTATTAATTATGCACAAATGATGAATTTTCAATTCCTCCGGGTTATTAGTATAGACTAATCGAGTTAATGTGTTATACTATTGTTCGAATATAACTCTTCCCCAATGCCTTGGGAATAACCGAAAAGGAAGGTACATATATGAACTCAGTTAACTTAGCAAGCGATTTGAAAGATCTTTTAAACGGCCCCAACGTCAATGTCCAATGGTCGGTTCCACAATTGGTGGAGGCAGCAACTTCACGTGGAGAAGCAATTTTGACGCGTGAAGGCGCAGTCAAAGCCGAAACGGGTAAATACACTGGCCGCTCACCTAAAGATAAGTATATGGTAGAAGAAGATATTTCGAAAGATAAAATTGACTGGGGTACTGTAAACCGTCCGATTTCTTCTGAGGTTTTTGAAAACCTGTATGCAAAAGTGCTGAAGCACCTGAAAGAAAGAGAAGAACTTTTTGTCTTTAAAGGATTCGCAGGGGCAGACCCGGAATCACGCCTTCATATCCAGACGATCAACGAATACGCGTGGCATAATCTGTTTGCCCACCAATTATTCATCCGTCCAACTGAAGAGGAAATGAAAATCCATGACGCAGAGTTCACTGTCGTTTATGCACCGACTTTCAAAGCTGATCCGGCTGTCGATGGCACTGATTCCGAAACATTCATCATCGTTTCCATGGAAAAGAAAGTAATTTTGATCGGCGGAACTGAATATGCCGGAGAAATGAAAAAATCCATTTTCTCAATCATGAACTATATTCTTCCTGAAAAAGGCATTTTGCCGATGCACTGCTCTGCTAACGTTGGACAGGAAGGCGACGTTGCTTTATTCTTCGGTTTGTCCGGAACAGGGAAAACGACGCTTTCGGCTGATCAGGACCGCAAATTAATCGGTGATGACGAGCACGGCTGGTCTGATAACGGTGTCTTCAATATCGAAGGCGGCTGCTACGCTAAAACGATCAACCTTTCACGTGAAAATGAACCACAGATTTTCGATGCAATCCGTTTTGGATCTGTTCTTGAAAATGTTGTCGTTGATCCGGAAACACGCATTCCCGATTACGATGATGGTTCATTGACTGAAAACACACGTGCAGCTTATCCGATTGATGCGATCGATAACAGCATCCACCCTTCAATGGCTGGACATCCGAAAACGATCGTCTTCCTGACTGCTGATGCATTCGGCGTATTGCCTCCTATCAGCAAACTGACGAAAGAACAGGCGATGTATCATTTCCTTAGCGGCTATACATCAAAACTGGCAGGCACAGAACGCGGCATCACTTCTCCGGAAGCGACGTTCTCGACTTGCTTCGGTTCACCTTTCCTGCCATTGCATGCAACTGTCTACGCAGAAATGCTCGGCAATAAAATCGATGAACACGAAGTGGAAGTATTCCTTGTAAACACGGGCTGGACTGGCGGCGAATACGGCGTCGGCAACCGCATGAAACTTTCTTATACACGTACTATGGTCCGCGCAGCGATCAAAGGCGAATTGAACGACGTTCAGACTGAACAGGAAGCAGTCTTCGGACTCAGCATTCCACAGGCAATCCCTGGCGTGCCAACTGAGGTTCTTAACCCTCGCGATGCATGGTCTGACAAAGAAGCTTACGATGCGAAAGCACAGGAGCTTGCTCAGAAATTCCAGGACAACTTCAAGAAATTCGGTTCCGTATCAGCTGACATCAGCGCTCAAGGCGGACCATTGAATAATTGATAAGCAAAAGCACATCCGGCAACCTGCCGGATGTGCTTTTTAATTTGCAGATTCCTGTTCTTTCTCCTTCATCCAATGCGCTAACGCTTCAACTGTCTTCCGATTGGCCGCCGGTGGAAAGAAATGCGTGTACTCCGGGAAATACCAGGTTTGATGGGGATGATCATTCAGCTTCAATGCTTCTTCCAATAAGTAAGCCTGCGCCGGCAGGACATTTTCATCTTGCAGTCCGTGAATGATCAGCATCGGTGCTGTCGCTTCTTCAAGCCGCATCAGCGGATTCCGTTCTTCATAGGCCGTCAATGCGGTATTCGGCGTCCCACCGTAAATACGTTTCATCATGCGGCGCATATCCGGTCGCTCTTTGTAGGTTAAAACAGTATCAGTAACGCCTGCCCATGTTACAAGTGATGTAATATCATCCCGCAGCACCGCTGTCCACAGCGCCATGATGCCGCCTCTTGAAAATGCCAGCAGATGTACATGCCCATTGCAGAACTGTTTCAATACATCCACTGCACAGACCGCATCCCAGCGGTCGGCACCTGCAAATTCATCACGCCCTTCTCCCCCTCTGTTGCCCCTGTAATAAGGCGCAAAGACAACAAATCCCTGAGCCGCGTATTGGGCAGCCCTTGCCGGCCTTACCATGCCGATGGACTGGATGCCTCCGCGCAAGTACAGCAATCCGCTGTAATTTCCAGGTTTTTTGGGTTCGGCAAGCAGTCCTTTGACTTTCAAGCCTTCCGACCAATAAACGATTTCCGTCAGCTTCACATGGGGGTTCGGTGAAGGATATATCCTTTTTGATTTAATCATCCCATTTTCCATCCAGTTTCACCCGCTCCATAATTTGTTTCATTCCTTCATCTTTCATCAAAAAGCTGAATTTGCTGTCCACATCCAAATCGTCTGCCAGCACAGCTCCCTTAGTTTCCAACAGTTCTATCTTTTCGATGGCTGAAACCGTTCCGGTGAAAACGGTTTTAGTAAAAGGCGGCTCGCTTTGAACCATATATTCCGCAAACCATTCAAGATCTTCGATTAAGCCGCCTGTCTCCTCGTATACTTCCCTTTTAGCGGCATGGGCCAAACTTTCTCCTGTCTCAGCTTTGCCCCCCGGAAATTCCAGGCCACGTTCCTTGTGTTCAGTCAACAGCCATTTCCCATTGAATTTCGCTATGACCAGCACATGACGGCTTTCGATTTGAAAAACACCTTTATTAAACGATAGGCTGCAAGCAAAGCCATTTAAATCCGTATATTCCATCCTGTCTCACTCCTGAACAAATAAAAAAAGCGCACACAAATCGAAACGTGTGCGCTTGTGTACTTTTATTCTACTTCTTTTCGCCAAGGAATGCAGAAAGCATCCAAGAATGCTTCTCAAGATTCTGGTGGATGGCGTTCAACATATCTTCCGTCATATCGTCGCCGTCTTCAGCGGCATATTCCATGCCTTTTTTCAGTGAAGCCATGATCTTATCATAATCACTTACGATGGTTTCAACCATCTCTTCAGCACTTTCCTTGCTGCTCGCTTCAGTTACCACAGACAAGTCAAGCTGCTCTTTCATCGTTGCGACCGGTTTGCCCCCAAGTGCAAGCAAGCGTTCTGCAATTTCGTCCATATAAGCTGTAGCTTCATTATAAAGTTCCTCAAATTTCACATGAAGCGTGAAAAATGACGGCCCTTTTACATACCAGTGAAAATTATGTAATTTCGTATAAACCACCGACCACGTCGCGACCTGTACGTTCAATTCCTGATTTAATTCGTTAGACATCCAAATCCACTCTCCATTCGATATAATAAGTTCTTATACTTTATTAATACCTTTAAAGCCCCTACAATAAACATGAAGAGTTCCCAAACATATGGAAAGAAGAAGGCGACCTGCATGAAAATGATACTGATTAAAATTTTCCGCTTCTACCAGCGGTTCATATCCCCCCTGTCACCACCCAGCTGCCGGTTCTACCCTACATGCTCCCATTACGGCATCGAAGCCGTCGAAAAACATGGAGCTTTGAAAGGCGGATACTTGGCAATAAAGCGGATACTCAGCTGCCATCCTTTCAATAAAGGCGGCGTTGATTTCGTACCTGAAGAATGGCCTCCAAAGAAATAAGTTGGAGGTTTTTCTTGTGTTTAAATTTGGTTTGCGGTAAGATACTCAATGTAATTAAAACGTAATCGTTACATTTTGGAGGATTTATATGAAAAAAACACTTCTCTTTATACTATTAATATTTATACTTCTCTTGGCCGCTTGCGGCGATTCCGGTGCAGACAATGCTGATACACCGGCAGACGGTTCGAAAATCCAAGTGTTCACGACTGTCTATCCGATCACTTATTTCACTGAACGGATTGGTGGAGACCAAGTGGAAGTCAAATCCGTCTACCCGGCTGGAGCCAATGAACATACTTTTGAACCCACCCAGCAGGATATGATCGCTATTGCGGAAGCAGATCTTATGTTCTACATCGGCCTTGGACTTGAAGGTTTTATTGACAGCGCGAAAAGTACGCTTGAAGGTGAGGATGTCAAGTTTGCGGCACTTGCGGATTCAATCACGGATGAGCAATTGGAAGCTGCGCTCGAACATGACGGTGAAGAAGCCCATGAGGATGAACAAGAAGAACATGATGAGCAATCTGAAGAAGCCGATCATGAAGGCCACGACCACGGCTCGACAGATCCACATATCTGGATGTCGCCGCAACTCAGCCAGCAGCTGGCAGCTTCCATCAAAGAATCGTTGATTGCCGAAGACCCGGATAATACAGAACTTTATGAAACAAACCATGCCGAGCTTGTCGAGGAGCTCGAACAATTGGACTCATCATTCAGCCAATTGCAGGAACGTGTATCCAAGGATACTTTTTTTGTTTCCCATGCCGCTTTCACTTATTTAGCGGAACCATACGGCTTTGAACAGGTGGCTGTCGCCGGCCTGAACAGCCAGGATGAACCGTCCCAGAAAGAATTGACGGAAATCGTCGACTTGGCACGGGAGAAGAACATCGAGTACATCGTTTTCGAACAGAACGTTTCTTCCAACCTGACAGAAGTTGTCCAGAAAGAAGTCGGCGCGGAAGCCGTCCAAATGCATAATCTTGGTGTGTTGACCCAGGAAGATATCGATAATGGGGAAACCTACTTCACTTTGATGGAAAAAAATCTGGAAGTCCTTGAAAAGATCCTGAAATAGAAGCGTACCCTTCATGGGTATGCTTTTTTCATTTCCGGAACTATCAAAGCTTCATGTCGGATCTATTTTCGAAATTTTCATTTTTATTGTATACTGGCAGTAACTTCTTTTTTGAAAAGGATGGTCCAGATGAAAAAAATACTTGCCGCCTTAACAATCGCAGCGGTCCTGACAAGTCTGATTTTGAACCGATCCATGTATGTTGAACAGTTTGAAATACCGATTATTGTCATCGGAACTGCTCTTCTTGCTCTAATGCTCAAGTTTCCGGAAGATCGCAAGGAAAAAATGCTGGCTCATGGCATGCGGGTTTTTGCCGCATTCGTAATTGGCTGGATATTGTCCACTCTCGATCTTCTGCTCGACCATCTGTTCTATTATCAGCCAACAGGCTTCGAAGACGGCGCCTATCTGACTTTGGCCTTCAAGTACGAGGAATTTGCCGACAGCTTCTTTTTATTGGCTGTCACATGTATGGCCGCAACATCTGTTTTCATCCTGGTTCAACTTCTTTTCAAAGCATTGAAATCGTCCCGAAATCCCGTTTTTAAATGAAATGCAGAAAGCGTCCGATGACAGTCATCGGACGCTTTTTTGCTGTGTTATGAATTTTTGGACCGTTTCGATATTGTCTCTCAATTTTCCCACTAGTATCCTGACTTCCGGTAAATAATAGAAAGTACTGGTAACCTCAAAATCGAACAGCTCTTCACTTTCTGATAGAAGATACACGGTTTTTCCTTGTCCAAGCGCTATTCCCAATTCAATATGGCTGCCTTTTCCTGCTGGCAATAAAACGATCAGAAAATCTGCCTCAAGCACCGCTTTCTTCTCCAACGTTCCATACAGCTCCAAATCTTCAACCGAAGATGCACGCAAATTCACTGTCCAGTCAAAGGTCTGCACGTGTCCCGCCCCTCTAAGAATACTTGCAGCTTCCCTGACCTTATCTTTATTGGCAAAACTCGAAGCGATGTAAAATTTCATCAGTTTTCCTTACTCCCTTCACCCAATTCAAACGTAAGCGGCTTTTCATCTTTAACGGCTTTTCGAAAAGCGATAAGAAGAAAAATAAATGCGATATTTAACATCAACAAGACGATTATCAGCAGTAATGCCAATATGTGCAGACTTTCATTTACAAAAGCTATCATGACAGCACTTAAACCAAACATCAGCAAATTTATGGGAATATAAATATTGAATAAACGCTGTGTTCTATTAAACAATCCCATTTCCCCATTCTCAGCAGCCAACTTCATTAACATCCTGAACAGATAAAAGGTCAGAACAATTTCTCCAGCAAATAAAAAATTGGCGTAATAATGCCACGGCCCATTGTCAACAAGATTAAAATCAATGAACACCGAAGGGATTGAGATAAAAATCAATCCAATGGAGATATATGCTGCCTTACTGCCGTCTTCAATAACTTCCCCGATTTTATAGCAACCGGCTGCAATCAGGCAATATCCTATCGGATCCGCCAAGATGTCAACTCCAATACGGATAGCGAGAAAAATGAAGACGTATCCATATAAAATCTGTCCCAACGATCTTTTCATTTATTTACCCGCTCCTTTCCGTTCTATAATTGTACGACTATCCTCCCGCGTCAAGATCGGAATGTGATATAGAGAAGCTGGAAATCTTATAGCAGTGCCGTTTTTATCTTCACCATCAATCATTGCCCATGAATTCAATACATATTTTATGTTTCCTCTATTCTGAATCGAGAGTGCAAAACCCTCATTTTTCTTAAGGTTTAAAGGGAACTCCAAGTCCTGTATTTCAACACCATTTCCTTCTTTAAGCCGTTTCTCAACTTTCTTTACGTAATTAACTTCATTAAAGGAATCTTCAGCACTCGGTAGATGAACCGTTAGATCAGGCATACCATAAGGAGGCAAATGTGGTTCAAAACCATTTATCGTTATTTCTTCTTCCGCCTCCAGATAGGAAACTGTCAAATCACCATCTCCTGAAGACACTTGGGATAGATAAGGTTTTGTTGACTCTTCTGCAGGATGTATTACGATTTCACCAATGTCAGCAGTATATGAGTCACCATTAGTCAAATAAACGGTGATTTCGTTTATAACAGCTTTCTCTTTTAACTGACTTAGCTCATATGGATCCATTTTGACACTGAGCGTCCTTAATTCATGCAAGCCGAATTGCTGCACATAGGATGTCCCTTCCTGAAAGTCTTCAATGAAAGCCGGTAAATCGCCTAGGGTTATCATGTTTACTGTTTCATTATCATCCTTATTCGTTATGTAATAGAATTGCATTTGCAAATTTTCATGTGCATAGTTCTCAAAATAATGATCCAGATAAACCGGCTGTTCCAGCTCCTGCGAAAAAGCATAGGTGGCTGCAGCTATCCAGCCGATAATTATCACGAACAATATACTAAAAAACAATCTTGGATTCATAGCGCTCATTTTACTTTGCTTCATTGGCTAGTTCCTTTTGTGTTTTAATGTATTTTCGTTCCATCCGCCATTTCTCCAAAAATTCCAGCAGATTGTATAATCCATAAAGCAAAACAGCAAAAATTATAATCTCCAGTAAGAACTTTATTGGAGTTGCCCATTGAAATACATCTGCCTTAAATAAGCTGTACTGAAAGAAATCAAGTTTAAGATAAGTAAAATCAGCGATCGTGCTGACAATAAAAAACGAAATCATGAATTTCCAGAAATTCATGAAATGTCCTCTCCTTTTTGGGTATATTGATAATCCCGCTCTAACCAGAATGCGATAAAAAATATAGCCGCCACACATAATCCACAGATAATCAAAAGTGAGTAGCCGACTTCACTTTGACCGCCTCTCTCAGCATTGATGGCTACGGCAATTACATTTCCAGTAAAACAGATGGAACCAATTAAGAGCAGAACCATTGATGCAAGAAATCTTTTCATCATCTTTTCACGACTCCTTTTCTTTACACTGAATTAAATTACGCACTATACAGAAAGTTCCAATTAATCGTATCATATTTTACCTATAAAAAAACAAAAAAATAAAGCCAGACTCTTAGAGCCCAGCTTTATTTAAGTCCACACTATAGCCTATTCCTGCCTGTTGCTTCAATTCGATTTTCCCATCGACAACTTCAATCTCAGGTACAATCAGGTCTTCTTCCCAAAAATGCCGGGAATTTGAGAAATCGCCAGGCAGCACTATATCTGGCAGCGAAGCCAACGCGAGGTTATGGGCTTTTGAAATACCGAATTCAATCATGCCTCCAACCCACATTCCAATACCATTGCTGCGGCATAACTCCACGATTTTCAACGTTTCATGCCAGCCACCAAACCTTCCCATTTTCAGTACAATGATATCGGCTGCCTGCATCACGATCATCCGCTCTACATCATGGAAACTTTTAATGCTTTCATCCAGGCAAATCGGCGTTTTCATCTGTTTTTTTGCCTGTGTGTGCAGATCCCATTCCTGTTCGCCAAAAGGCTGTTCAATCAATGTGAATCCGATAGCGTCAAAAAGAATGAACTGGTCAAAACTGTCTTTATTGAATCCGCCATTTGCATCAGCAAAAAACAATATATCAGGATAACGGCTGATTGCCCCCTTCAATAAAGCAACATCGGATTCCGGGGTGATTTTGATCTTGATGCGGCTATAGCCATTAGAAGCAGCAAGATCGATGTCATCAACAAGGCGGTCAGGATTGGCGGCCACCACGACACCTGCCGGAATATCCTTATGGATTCCGCCAATATACTGCCATAACGGAACCTTTTCATATTTTGCAAACAGGTCCCAAACAGCCATTTCGATGGCCGCTTTCGCCATATTATTGCCTTTGACCGGTGTAAAGGCAGTAGCCACTTCGTGAGGTGATGACAGGGTCCTATCCAGCAATAACGGCTTTAAAACCCGCTCCATCACAAAAGCACAGCTTTCCACCGTTTCTTCCGTGTACCAGGGAGTTGAGAATGCCACACATTCTCCAAAACCTTCTAACCCGCTGTCAGATACGACTGTTACTATGATTGCTTCACGCTCGTTCACAGTCTGCAAGGAAGTGACAAACGGTTTCTTAAGCTTTTTATGGATTCGTTGAAAACTGATTTCCCGGATCATTACACCCATGATTTCAACTCTCTTCTCAGCACTTTATTCGAAGCATTTCGCGGCAATGAATGGACTGCGCGGATCACTTTCGGAATTTTATAGCCGGCAATTTGTGATTTCAGAAAATCCTTCAAATCTTCCATTGCCGCTTCTCCATTAAGCACGACAAAAGCCGCCGGCACTTCTCCCCATTGCTCGTCCGGCATGCCGCAAACCCCGGCTTCCCGGACTGCCGGATGCCCAAGCAAGGCCTTTTCAATCTCCGCCGGATATACATTTTCACCACCGGATACAATCAGGTCCGAACGCCGGTCAACGACAAACAGGAAACCTTCTTCATCCAGATAACCGATGTCTCCGGTATGGAACCAGCCTTCTTCCTGCACGTCCCGCTCCGCAAATTTGCCGATATACCCCGGTGTCACCTGCGGTCCCCGAATCAGTATTTCCGCTTTTTCGCCCGGCGCTGAATCTTCACCAATCTTTATTTGGTATAAAAATAAAGGCTTGCCGGAAGAACCGATTTTCCGTTTGGCATCTGCTGGCTGCAATGTGGTCGTTTGTGAGGAAGTCTCAGTCATACCGTATGTCTGCAGAACAGAGATGCCGAACTTCTCAGCCCGTTCCATATAGGAACTCGGAACCGGACCACCGCCGGCTAGCATCGCTTTGAAGTTTGGCGAAACGTGGAGGTTTGCCGCTTCCAGCTCACTCAAAACACGTTCCAGTGTCACTGCCACCACAGACATATGAGTCACGGTTCCGGCGCTTAATTCATGAGCACAGACTTTTGCATCGAATTTCGGATGAAGCTGTACGCCCATACCATAGATGAGTGACCGCATCAGTATCGAAAAGCCACTGATATGAAATAAAGGCATGACACAGAGCCAGACGTCCCCAGGCGAAATGCCAATATTCAATGCCGAGGAAACGGCACTTGAGAAATGGTTCTCCGCGGTTTGCCTTACACCTTTTGGATAGCCTGTCGTGCCGGATGTATACATGATTGAAATCGTCCGATCCTCTGCCCAATCTTTTTCCGTTGTGAATTTGGAAGGTGCTACATTTTGAATCTCGGAAAAACTGATTTTATTGCTGAAATCGAGTTTCTCTTGCAGTTCTTCATCCACCAATAAATAAGCAGCTTCCGAATCTTGCAATTGATAATCCAATTCCGTCGCTGAAAGCCGTTCATTCAGCATGACCATTTCACAGCCGATATGAAGACATGCATACATAACAAACACAGACTCAGGATGCGATTTGGCGAGAATTGCAACTCTTGTTTCGGAAGTGATGCCAAGAGAAGTCAATCTGCCTGCATAATTTTTCGCCACATCATTGATTTCCGCGAATGTCCATTGCTGCCCGCCATATGAGAGCGCCATTCGGCTGCCGCTTAAATGTGCCCGTTGGCTTAGCCAGTTCGGATAAGTCATGAAAAAAATCCTTTCTTGAAAAAAAGCTGCCCCCGAGAGGACAGCTTTCAATTATTTAAGATCAAGGGAAACGCGGGAATTGACCGAAGTCTGGTTTGCGTTTTTCTTTGAACGCGTCGCGGCCTTCTTTCGCTTCGTCTGTTGTATAGTAAAGCAATGTCGCGTCACCAGCCATTTGCTGAAGACCAGCAAGGCCGTCTGTGTCAGCGTTCATCGCCGCTTTTACGAAACGAAGTGCAGTCGGGCTCATTTCAAGCATCTCTTCGCACCATTTCACTGTTTCATCTTCAAGCTGCTCCAAAGGAACAACAGTATTTACCAAGCCCATATCAAGTGCTTCCTGAGCGTCGTACTGACGGCACAGGTACCAGATTTCGCGCGCTTTCTTGTGTCCGATGATGCGAGCAAGGTAACCTGAACCATAGCCAGCGTCAAACGAACCGACACGAGGACCAGTTTGGCCGAAACGTGCGTTGTCAGCAGCGATCGTCAAATCACATACAACGTGCAATACGTGCCCGCCGCCGATTGCATATCCAGCAACCATCGCTACCACCGGTTTAGGAATTACACGGATCAACCGCTGAAGATCAAGAACGTTCAAACGTGGAATCTCATCTTCCCCAACATAACCGCCATGTCCGCGGACGCTTTGGTCGCCGCCTGAACAGAAGGCTTTTTCCCCTTCGCCAGTCAATACGATAACGCCAACGTCAGAATTATCGCGAGCGCGTGAAAACGCGTCGATCAATTCATGGACCGTTTTTGGACGGAATGCATTGCGCACTTCCGGACGGTTGATTGTAATCTTCGCAATCCCGTTATAAATTTCATATTTGATATCTTCATATGTACGTTCACTTACCCATTCACGTGTCATGATTTTCCTCCTAAAAAATTCATTTTTAAATACTCCCCTACTATTGTAGCAAATTCAGCAGGTTTTTCCACATGTAAAGCATGTCCCGCCATAATCTCCCTGTGTTCGGCATTCGGCATCAAAGAAACCATCTCTTCCGCAATCGCCGTAAACTTCTCATCCATCTGTCCTGTAACCAATAAAACCGGCTGCTGCAGCTGGCTGATTGCTTCCCAATAGGATACTTGCGCACCCGTGCCCATGCCGATCAGGCTGTTTGCCAAACCGATTGGATCTTGAGCCAGCCGTTCTTCCCTGACTTCTGCTTTAACATGCTCGGGCAATGCGTCCTGTGTTCTAAAAAGCGGAATCTTCTCCCAACTGTCAACAAATGATATGATGCCGCCAGATACAATCCGTTCGGCCAATCTGCCATCATTCCTTCTTCTCTCGCTGCGCTGCTCTTCAGTCTTTAAACCAGGCGAAGAACTTTCCAGCAATAAAACCGAAAGCCTGTCAGGAAATGTACAGGCATAGGCAAGAGCCGTTCTTCCGCCCATCGAGTAACCGCCCAAGACAAAGTTTTTCAGCTTCAAATGATCAAATATCTTTTCCAAGTCTTGCAGCTGCAGCTCCATCGAATACCGTTCGGGATCTTTCGGACTGTCGGTGCCGCCATGGCCAAGCAAATCGATAAGCACGATTTTATATTGTTTGAAATCAGTAATTACCTTGTGCCAAGTTTTGGTGCTTCCTGTAAAGCCATGGAGAAGTACCAGCGTCTGATCTTTATTTTCATTCATCAGTTCAATATGATAATTGACGCCTTCAATTTCCATGGCCGTCCAGCTCCTCAATCAGCCGATTCCATAACTCTCTATGGACCCGCACATTCGTTTCGCGGTCCGTAAACACTTCGACAATCTTAACGGCCTTTTGTTTTTTCGTATGAAGCGCTTCAACAAATTGCTCTTTCGTTTCGACAGCTGCGTAATCAGCATCATACATTCTCGCTGCATCCTCAAATTTCAACCCCGTAGGAGTACCGAACAGTTCTTCAAAATAACGTTCTTCCTGTGACTGCGGCAGATACGAGAAGATTCCGCCGCCGTCGTTGTTCATCACAATTATCGTCAAATCCGTCTCCTGCATTTTTGAAGCAATCAACCCGTTCATGTCATGCAGGAACGACAAATCCCCGATAAACAGATAAGCCGGACGCTTCTTCGCTGCCTGTAAGCCGAATGCCGTCGACACGACGCCGTCAATGCCATTGGCCCCGCGGTTTGCATAAATCATGACATCACGTGATGTCGTCTTGAAATAAGTATCCGTGTCACGGATCGGCATGCTGCTGCTGACAATAAGGTCACAATTGTCGAGTTCATCAAAAAGAACTTTCGCAAGCACACCTTCATCCAATTTTTCATTGCAATGGACTTCTGCAAGTTCCCAGAATAACTCGGAAGCAGCTGTCCATTTCTCGGTATAAGAATTGGATTTCTTAACCTCGATCGGCAGTTGCCAAAGACCATCTGTAGAAGCCTGAATATGATGGGTAACAACAGATTGCGCATCCCGCATCATCGGTGATTCATCAAAAACAGCGTACGTTTTCGGTTTTACAGCAGCCAAATAAAGCGTTAAAGGTTTTGAGACAGGCTGTGGACCGATACGAATGACCACATCAGGCTCCATCACCCCTTTAAATACTTCGCTTTTCAGAATGGCGTCATAGCTGTCGATTATTAAATCCTTGCAGTTATCCTCTACATTCCCGCGAACATTTGACAAAGGATCTGCAAGCACCGGCCAATTCAATTTACGGATAAATGACCAAAACTCAGCAGGCATCTTCTCGGTCATTTCACCGATAACCAGGAGCCCCTTGTCAGTCTGTACAGTTTCCATTAAGAATTGCTCAACCGACTGCGATAATCGTGCCTCACCTTTCAAGTGAGTTATTTCACCTGCACTGTCATATTGCTGTTCGAAATCCAGGATCAACGGTTCACGGAAAGGCACATTTAAGTGAACCGGACCTCTCGGCTCAGAGACAGCACTTTTAACTGAACGGTGTAGATGGCGCACCAAAAAATCCAAACGGTTTTCAGGTTCAGGCATCGGCAAATCGACCGACCATTTAACATGTGATCCGAAAAGATCGATTTGATTGATTGCCTGGGGCGCTCCGACTTCCCGAAGCTCATGCGGACGGTCAGCCGTCACAACGATCAAGGGAATTCTGGCATAGAAAGCTTCGACTATTGCAGGAAAGTAATTTGCCGCTGCCGTTCCTGATGTGCAAAGAAGCATTACCGGTTCTCCCGATGCCTTCGCCATTCCCAGTGCAAAATAAGCCGCCGACCGCTCATCAATTTGCCGGTAAACAGTCAGCCCCTCTTCCTTCATACAGGCATAAGCCAGTGGTGTCGACCGCGAACCCGGACTGATCACCACATTCTTCACGCCCTGATTCACCAAGCTATGCGTGAACGCAGAGACGTATTCTGTAAGATATTTACGATTCGTCACTCAATTGACCTCCCAAGGCACGAAGCATCGGACGGAATTTCACCCAAGTCTCAGCATACTCCGACTCCGGAGTGGAATCTTCGACGATTCCACCCCCTGCATATAAATAAGCTTCTTTCCCATCCAATAAAGCTGAACGGATCGCCACGGCAAACTCGCCATCGCCTTTCGCATCTATCCAGCCGATTGGTGCAGCATAGAAGCCCCGATTCATCGTTTCATACTGTCTGATAAGGCTAAGGGCCGACTGGCGCGGTTCCCCGCCAAGTGCCGGTGTCGGGTGAAGGTCCCGTACAAGGTCTATCAGATTCGATCCTTGCTTCAATTCACCTTCAACCGGTGTATAAAGATGCTGGATATCCCTGACCTTCATCAATTTTGGTTTTTTTGGCACAAACTGTTCGCTGCAATGAATTGAAAAAACTTTACTGATCATGTCCACTACATACTGATGTTCAGAACGATTCTTTCTGTCATTCAATAATTCATTGCCAAGCTCATTATCTTTTTCGACAGTTTTCCCTCTTGGAGTTGAGCCAGCCAGACAAGTGGATAAAGCCTGTCGATCTTCAACTTTCACAAGACGTTCAGGCGTAGCGCCAAAAAAGAATTGTTCTTCAGATTCAAGTCCGAAAAGGAAGCTTTCAGGCTGTTCTTTCGAAACCTGATATAGGGCTGATGAAGAGGATAAAGATTTGTCAAAGTCCAACCTTAATACTCTGGCTATAACGACTTTATCCGCCTGTTTTGCCTTAATCACTCCAGTCACTTTATCGATTGAAGAAAGATATGAATCTTTCTTCAGCTCTTCCCTACCGGTGACTTCAGGTTTTTTATAAGCAACAGGTTCAGATACTTGTGCAGCATGGATCAACTTATCCCGTTCTTTCCGCAATGCTTCAAATTCAGGGAAAGTATCTTCTTTTTTAGTAATCAAGTGAATGCTGATATATGCACGGTCATTTTTTATCACCAACTGGAAAGTCGGCACTGCGAAATAAGCTTCAGGAAACTCGCGCCATATACTTTTCGACTTGTTTAAAGGATCAAACGAAAAACCGCCAAATAGAATCGGCTCTACGAAATGTTCTTCATTAACAATTTGCTTGCATAAGCTTTGCCAATTACTTTTGACATCTTCAAACCGCCCTTGGTGATTCGACGCCGTTAATACATGTGCATGTCCCAGGCCGACAAGGGTAAAAGTTTTCTCCGGGTTTTGCCAGAAGAATCGTTTTCCTTTGTAAAAAGTTTCCCCTGCTTCGAAAAATGCCAAAGCTGACATTCTGTTTACCTCAATCGTTTCTGTATAAAAGCGATATGCGACATACCTTGAATTATCTTGTTTTTCGGCCGATGAATACTGTGGTCGATTCATCAAATTACCTCCGTTTATATGGTAGCCCCCAGTATTCCTGGACAAGCTCACAAACTTTTTAATCTCTACCCTCTATCATACTCTTTTCTCCTAAAATCAGCACAACATTTGCTGTAATCCGAACAAATTTGCAGTACAATATAATATGGAATATATAGAGGAGAGATACAACATGACAACAACTTTACATGCGGACAGCGGCTGGCGCGTCTGGTGGCAGTTAACCCGTCCGCACACTTTGACAGCGTCATTTGCTCCAGTTTTCTTAGGAACGATGATCGCTATAAGAGATACACAGATTGATTGGCTTTTATTTGCTGCAATGCTCGTTGCCAGCCTATTGATACAAGCAGCAACCAATATGTTCAATGAGTATTACGATTTTGCCCGTGGCTTGGACAACGAAAAGTCTGTAGGGATTGGCGGAGCAATTGTTCGTAATGGTGTGAAACCCAAAACTGTTCTTGCTCTTGCGTTCATTTTGTACGCTATAGCTGGTATTCTTGGCATCTATATTTGCATGGAAACCAGCTGGTGGCTGATAGCGGTGGGCGGAATAGCCATGATGGTCGGTTATTTATATACTGGTGGTCCCTACCCTATTGCTTATACTCCTTTTGGGGAACTGTTTTCCGGATTGTTCATGGGTTTTCTTATCGTCATTATTGCTTTTTACATCCAAACTGGCACGGTTACAACGGATGCCATTCTATTATCTGTACCCAGTACACTTCTTGTAGCGGCTATTATGATGTCTAATAATATCAGGGACATAGTCGGTGATGCTGCAAGCGGCCGTAAAACCCTGGCGATCCTTGTCGGTCGTCCGGCTGCAGTTAATATACTGCTGGCATTCTTCGTTCTTTCATATGCCTGGATAGCTGCTATGGTATTATTCGGTATGATCACTCCATGGGCACTATTAGTTTTCCTTAGCATCATCAAGCCAGTTAAAATCATACAGATTTTCAAACGCTTTACGGAGCCTATAAAAGTAATGCCTGCAATGAAAGATACGGGAATCACAAATACTCTCTTTGCCTTCTTACTGGCGATAGGTTTATTGCTCGGGCACATTTTGTAAAACATATTAAAGCATTCTCATAATGAGGATGCTTTTTATAATTATTCTAATTCTATTTAAGTCTTCAACCAATTATCAATCCAAATAAAATTTTAGACAATAAAAAAAAACGCTCTGCATTTTATTGCAGAGCGTTTTTTATAAGGTATGACCCCTACGGGATTCGAACCCGTGTTACCGCCGTGAAAGGGCGGTGTCTTAACCGCTTGACCAAGGGGCCAATTACTGGCGGAGAAGGAGGGATTTGAACCCTCGCGCCGGTTGCCCGACCTACACCCTTAGCAGGGGCGCCTCTTCAGCCACTTGAGTACTTCCCCAGTATGGCTCCGAAGGTAGGACTCGAACCTACGACCATCGCATTAACAGTGCGGTGCTCTACCACTGAGCTACTTCGGAATGGTGGGCCTAAATGGACTCGAACCATCGACCTCACGCTTATCAGGCGTGCGCTCTAACCAGCTGAGCTATAGGCCCATAATGCTAAAATGGAGCGGGTGAAGGGAATCGAACCCTCATCATCAGCTTGGAAGGCTGAGGTTTTACCACTAAACTACACCCGCAAAATGGTGGGTCAGGACGGAATCGAACCGCCGACACTTAGAGCTTCAATCTAATGCTCTACCAACTGAGCTACTGACCCATATTTTTTGTAAAAATGGCGGTCCCGACCGGGATCGAACCGGCGATCTCCTGCGTGACAGGCAGGCATGTTAACCGCTACACCACGGGACCATTTGGTTGCGGGGGCAGGATTTGAACCTGCGACCTCCGGGTTATGAGCCCGACGAGCTACCGAACTGCTCTACCCCGCGATAATAATATTTACGAAGATTCTTTATACTCATTGCTTATCGCTGATGACACCTGCATCGCCTTCGGCTGCTTCGGTGTTACTTCGCCGTCTTCGTACGGCTCGTTGCTCTATCCCGCGATAATAAATAGTTGTCCACTCACTTTTAAAAATGGAGGAGGAAGAGGGATTCGAACCCCCGCGGGATTTGACTCCCCTGTCGGTTTTCAAGACCGATCCCTTCAGCCAAACTTGGGTATTCCTCCGTGATAATATATGGTGGTGGACCTTGCAGGACTCGAACCTGCGACCGGACGGTTATGAGCCGTCTGCTCTAACCAACTGAGCTAAAGGTCCTAATAAAGTGGCGGCAGAGGGGATCGAACCCCCGACCTCACGGGTATGAACCGTACGCTCTAGCCAGCTGAGCTACGCCGCCTGGATCTTTAATATAAAAATTGTGGAGCCTAGCGGGATCGAACCGCTGACCTCCTGCGTGCAAGGCAGGCGCTCTCCCAGCTGAGCTAAGGCCCCGTGAAAATGGTCGGGAAGACAGGATTCGAACCTGCGACCCCTTGGTCCCAAACCAAGTGCTCTACCAAGCTGAGCTACTTCCCGGACTATCAATGCTGGATGTAAAAAATATGGCGCGCCCGAGAGGACTCGAACCTCTAACCGCTTGATTCGTAGTCAAGTACTCTATCCAATTGAGCTACGGGCGCTTGTTATGGTGCTGCTGTTTTTTTGTCAAACAAATGGTGCCGAGGACCGGAATCGAACCGGTACGGTAGTCACCTACCGCAGGATTTTAAGTCCTGTGCGTCTGCCAGTTCCGCCACCCCGGCTTAGGGTCGGCTTGTCTGCAAAAAAATGGAGCGGAAGACGGGGGTCGAACCCGCGACCTCCACCTTGGCAAGGTGGCGTTCTACCACTGAACTACTTCCGCAAAAAATGGTGCGGGTGAAGGGAGTCGAACCCCCACGCCCGAAGGCGCTAGATCCTAAGTCTAGTGCGTCTGCCAGTTCCGCCACACCCGCGTGGCAAATATGAAATTAAAAATGGTGAGCCATGAAGGATTCGAACCTTCGACCCTCTGATTAAAAGTCAGATGCTCTACCAACTGAGCTAATGGCTCATGCAATGAGTGGTGCCGGAGAAAGGACTTGAACCCTCAACCTACTGATTACAAGTCAGTTGCTCTACCAGTTGAGCTACTCCGGCGAAAGAGAAAGAAATGGTGGAGGATGACGGGATCGAACCGCCGACCCTCTGCTTGTAAGGCAGATGCTCTCCCAGCTGAGCTAATCCTCC